>NZ_CP151953.1:4800000-8346813 GCF_038593005.1 Paenibacillus sp. FSL E2-0178 | reverse complement strand
AAAAAAAATCCAGGCGCATACTCATCCGGGTTTTCTCCTCCAGTCTGTTACCAGCTTTCATTGGCCCGGATTTACTCACTACTACGAAACGATCCGCCATCTCGCAATCCTTCGGCTTGGCTTTCCCTTTCGGTTATACCTCCCCTACCTTGTCCGCGTTTGCGTCAAGGAGACTACGAGACTTCCCTCAGTTATCTGCACCTTCTATTCCATCCATCCTGACCCTAATCACGTCGATGAGTTCTACAGGTCATTTCCCTTTGGTTGTTTTCCTGTAAAATATACGTTCTCGTATAAGCTTCCCCGTTTTTCGGGCGGGTCGCCCGACATCGCCGCCACCTCTGGTTCACTGCATTCCGGGCTGGACTTTGCCTGCAGGCCCTTCGGATTCTTCCTCACGGAAGACACCCTGCCTATCCGTGCAACCTTCGGTTGCCGGATATCTACTTCGGCTAGGGCACTTTAAAGGGTAAAGTTACCGGGTGGATTTGAACCACCTAGATGGTGCGACTGTGAGGCGCACCAAAAAAAGCCCCCAGCGCTTAAAGCGCCAAGGGCTGCTATATCCTAGTAAAGCGTCATGTACTGATCTCTTTCCCATTCGTGAACCTGGGTGCGGTAGATATCCCATTCAATTTCTTTAAGTTCGTAGAAGTGGGCCAGCGCATGTTCGCCGAGAGCTTCGGTAATAACATGGCTGCGGATCATTTCGTTCAGGGCTTCCTTCAGATCGGACGGCAAGCTTGGGATGCCTTCTTCAATCCGCTCTTCCTCAGACATCACATAGATGTTACGGTCGATTGGAGCCGGAAGATCAAGCTGGCGTTTGATTCCGTCCAGACCTGCCTTCAACATTACAGCAAGTGCAAGGTAAGGGTTAGCTGCCGGGTCCGGGTTGCGGACTTCAACGCGTGTGCTAAGCCCTCTGGAAGCCGGAATACGGATCATCGGGCTGCGGTTGCTCGCAGACCAGGCCACGTAGCAAGGAGCTTCATAACCAGGCACCAGACGTTTGTATGAGTTGACAGTCGGGTTAGTGATCGCAGCAAAAGCACGTGCGTGCTTCAGAATCCCCGCCATGTAATAACGGGCAGTTTTGCTCAGACCCAGTGTGTCACTCTCGTCATAGAACATGTTCTCGTTGCCTTTGAACAAGGATTGGTGTGCGTGCATACCGGATCCGTTCATGCCAAATAGCGGCTTAGGCATAAAAGTAGCATGCAGGCCGTGCTGACGGGCTACCGTCTTCACGACAAGCTTGAAGGTTTGAATCTGGTCCGCTGCCTTGATAGCATCGGCGTATTTGAAGTCAATTTCATGCTGGCCGGAAGCCACTTCATGATGGGAGGCTTCCACTTCAAAACCCATTTCTTCAAGCGTCAATACGATTTCGCGGCGGCAGTTCTCCCCAAGATCCATCGGCGCCAAATCGAAATATCCGCCCTGATCGTTCAGTTCAGTGGTCGGGTTACCCTTCTCATCTGTTCTGAACAGGAAGAATTCAGGTTCAGGTCCAACGTTCATAGCAGTGAAGCCCATTTCTTCAGCTTCGAGCAGACAACGTTTGAGGATACCGCGCGGATCTCCGGCAAACGGTGTTCCGTCTGGCATATACACATCACAAATCAGACGTGCAACACGACTATCCGTCACCCAAGGGAAAATCACCCAAGTGCTAAGATCCGGATACAGGTACATATCGGATTCTTCGATCCGCACATAACCTTCGATGGAGGAACCGTCAAACATCATTTTGTTGTCGAGTGCCTTTTCCAGCTGACTTACGGGAATTTCCACATTTTTGATTGTTCCGAGCAGATCGGTAAATTGCAGGCGAATAAACCGGACGTTCTCGTCCTTGGCAATACGCAGAATATCCTCTTTAGAAAAGCTCACTTTACCCTCTCCCTTTCAAAATCTCTATGTTATTTATTAAAAAACCGGGATAGCTCGCCTTGGATTAGAGACACTTGTCCCGGTCTTTTACCGGAAACCAGTTCCTGCTTAAGCAGACGGTGAAGCTGTGAATCGGATAATTCTCTACGCCGAACCTCTGTATCAGGGGTAATGACTGTAGCTTCTTCGGATTCCTTCGAGACAGGATTCATCACCTGCTTAATGCCGGCAATATTAACACCCTTCTCAATCAATGCCTTGATCTCTAGCAGACGTTCAACATCATTAAAGGAGAACAAACGCTGGTTGCCGGATGTGCGCGCGGGTACGATCAGACTGTGCTGTTCATAATAACGAATTTGTCTGGCAGATAGATCGGTTAACTTCATTACGATTCCTATAGGGAATAATGCCATATTTCTGCGGATTTCATCACCCATGACTCATCCAACCTTCCAATGATCTTTTTCTCATCTCATTGTACATTTCCTTATATGGCGTGTCAATGGTATGTGAGTTTTTCTCACAAGATTTCTTTAAGCCAATGAGAGATTAAGTGAACAAAGTGTCAGCTACATGGGACCTGGCTTCCCGCAGTATATCACATAGATCAATCCTCAAGCAAAAGTACCGTACTGCAAAACACCTTCACTCATACATGCACATTGAACGACTTCAACTTTTCAGGAACTCCTTTTTCAAAAGAAAATGTAACCGGCTAAGGTTCAATCACCAGCTCCCCTTCTCCCGCCGGGCTCTCAAATCCGCTCAAAAACCGGGTCAGAATCTCTTCCGTGATTGGAAAAGCCGCATTAGCATCAAAACGCCCGCTCCGGATGAGAAGCCTTTGACGCAAATCGTCCGGATGGACTTTTAAATGTATCAGCACCCACTCGCCTCCAAGATGCTTAATCAGCTGCTTATATTCAGCCCGCTTCTGCCGCTGCCAAAAGCTGAAATCAATAACAACATGACGGTTATCCTGAATTAGCTTCACCAGCTCCCCCCGCAGCTTGATTTCCGATTGTTCCTTAAAGGATTCATAAGCCTGCTCAGGATAATCTACACCAAAACGGCCATGTGTACTCCAAATATCCTCATCGATCGAGAGCCTGACGAACCCCGCTTTCTCCAGCTTCAGCGCAAAAGTCGTTTTCCCCGAGCCAGCCACACCGCACATCATCACTACAACGGGAGCTTTGCTCACATTTTTTTGTTGTGTTAAATATTCTATCGCTGCCGCTTCATTCAGCATAGACTTCATCTCCTCTTCACTTTGAGCATAGGGGAACGCTTCTCCTTAAACTACGTAGATATAGTATAAAACTACTACGAGGTGACTTCTATGAACCAGAATAATCTCATTTGTAAAGCTTGCGGAAATAACACTTTTGCTGAAGGAAAACTGGAGGGCTACGCTAATGTAAGGCCTGTAAATAACTACTTTTCTTTTGGTTCGAAGCTTACATTAACAATTTGCAAAAGATGCGGCGAAGTGGCTTCTATGAAAGTAGATAAATTTGAGAAATTCTAATTGAGTCCTCCAATGCAAATAACCGGACAGCACTCTGCTGAGTGTCCGGTTATTGTACGTTCACAATTAATTAAAGTAAATTGCGTTCTCTCATACTTTGCAGGGCCATTAGTACCCCGTATTTTACATGAGAGTAAGTTAGTCCGCCCTGCATATACCCGATGTACGGCGC
Organism: Paenibacillus sp. FSL E2-0178; assembly: GCF_038593005.1. Classification (NCBI taxonomy): domain Bacteria; kingdom Bacillati; phylum Bacillota; class Bacilli; order Caryophanales; family Paenibacillaceae; genus Paenibacillus; species Paenibacillus sp. FSL E2-0178. The sequence continues at coordinate 8,343,211 of NZ_CP151953.1, read as the reverse complement.
CCGGATTGGCGCGTCCGCAGATAGCTCCAGACTTCCGCCCTGAATGAACGTCCCTGCCGCCATAATGACCGGATGCTCATAACCAGGCATATCCCATGGCTCGGGAACAACGTGGCTATCTACTGCCGCTGCACGCTGAATTCCCTGCACGAAAGCAATCAGATGCTCAGGTCCGTCAAAAGCTACTGCCTGGATCAGATCCGTCCGCGGCTCATCCCAGGCTGGCTTGGTCGTAAACCCGCAGCGCTGGAATACAGCGGAAGCGAAAATACTGCCCTTCACAGCCTGCCCTACGGTATGCGGAGCCATGAAGAGCCCCTGATACAGTCCACGCGTCGTCCCCAGCATGGCACCGACTTCTCCGCCTATCCCGGGAGCTGTCAAGCGGTATGCGGCCAATTCCACCAGATCTGCCCGGCCGCAGATATACCCGCCTGTCTCGGCAATTCCGCCGCCAGGATTCTTAATCAATGAACCGGCAACAAGGTCAGCACCAACCTGAGGGGGCTCCAGAGTCTCGGTGAACTCCCCGTAACAGTTGTCTACGAATACAATTACATCAGGTTTTAGTGTTTTCACCTTCGCTACCATCTCACCGATCTCAGCAACAGTGAAGGAAGAACGCCAATCATAACCGCGGGAACGCTGGATTCCTATGACCTTAGTTTTATCGTTTACGGCTATAGCAACCTCGTCCCAGTCAATTTTACCGTCAGCCGTCAGTGCAGTCTCGCGGTAGCCGATGCCAAAATCCGCCAGAGAGCCTGTCCCGTCGCCGGGCTTGCCAACCACCTTATGCAGTGTATCGTAGGGGCGTCCTGTAATGTATAGAAGCTCGTCTCCGGGACGGAGCACACCGAAGAGCGCCGTTGATATCGTATGAGTGCCTGAAGCGAAATGCGGGCGTACTAGAGCCGCCTCCGCGCCGAATACTTCGGCATAGACCAGATCCAGTACCTCACGCCCCCGGTCATTGTAGGCATATCCCGTAGACCCGGCAAAATGAAAATCACTGACATGCTGGCGCTGGAAGGCTTCAATGACCTTCCACTGATTATGATCTACAATTTTATCCAGCCGCTTAACGGCAACTTCAATTTCTAGCTCTGCAGCTTCCGCTGCCTGTAATAGATCCTCTGCAAATACTGCCATTTCCCCTCAATCTCTCCTTACCCTACTTTCACTTTGTCAAAGCTGAAAATATCTGCGCCATTCCGATAGGAACAGTGACCGTCTCAGCGAGAAACCCCGCACAGCAGCGCTTGCCCCGAATCATCCGAAGCAGAACTGAGGCTATGCGGGGACTTGTAATACCTGTACCTATACCTGGCCGCTTGCACTTATTGCGGTTCGATGAATTCAGCTAGCTTGTAGCTCCATTTATCATAGTCCTCTTTATTCAGACGAACGTTATAGAGTACGTCATTCCCGTCATAATTCTGTTCAAGCACTTCTCCAACCCGGTAGAGCAGTGATGACAGGTCTCCCCGGTCCCCGGGAATCCGGAAGATCAGGGTATCCCCGGCCAGTTCATCGCTGATAATCTCCGTAATCCGGGTCAGGTCATCCTGATTAAAAGCACTGATCTTCAGGAATCCCGGACCTGTAGGAAGCATTTCCAGCTGCTCCGGCTGGCACAGATCGGTTTTGTTGAACAAGACGATCTGCGGCTTTCCTGCGGCTCCCAGATCCTGCAGAATCGACTGGACAACATCCATCTGCTCTTCACGCATCGGCGAAGAGGAATCAACGACATGCAGCACCAGATTCGCTTCATTCACTTCCTCCAGTGTAGCCCGGAAGGAGGCTACCAGATCATGCGGCAGGTTCTGAATGAACCCTACAGTATCTGTAAGGACAACTTCTTTGCCCCCTGGAAGCTGCAGCACTCGTGAAGTCGGGTCGAGAGTCGCAAACAGCTGGTTCTCAATATACACATCTGCATCCGTAAGCTGCTTCAGCAGTGTCGATTTTCCGGCATTGGTATAGCCAACGAGGGCCACCTGGACAGCACCGCTCTTACGGCGGCGTTCACGGTGCAGCTCACGTGTCTTGATGACCTCATCAAGCTGCCGTTTCAGTTCAGTTATCCGGTCGCGGATATGGCGGCGGTCGGTCTCCAGCTTGCTCTCCCCCGGTCCTCTTGTACCGATTCCGCCGCCGAGCCGCGACAGATTCTTGCCTTGTCCGGACAGACGCGGAAGCAGATAAGAGAGCTGCGCCAGCTCAACCTGAATGATGCCTTCCCGGGTCTTCGCCCGGCCGGCAAAAATATCAAGGATCAGCTGGGTCCGGTCAATAATCTTCAGATCCAGCGACTCCTCCAGATTCCGCACCTGTGCGCCGGACAGCTCCTGGTCGAAGATCGCCGTGTTGGCACCCAGACCGTCAGCAGCCATCCGCAGCTCTTCTACCTTCCCCTTGCCGATGAACCATTTGGAATCCGGGGTTTCCTTATTCTGCCGGATAACATCGAGCACCTCCACCCCGGCCGTTTCAGCCAGCTGGACCAGCTCCTGGAGTGAAAGCTCGGGATCAATGCCCGTGCGTTTGATTTTGTCCGTGACCAGACTGACGAGTATTGCCCGGTCCTGAACATCTGTTTGGGTATCATGTGTGGTGATTGCCATTAATTAAGTGCTCCTTATCTCTATGCATTCATGTCTTACAATTTGAAATCCTCCGTCCGCAGGGTCATCAGCTCCTGCTTGCCGGGACTTGTGCTTTCATACTGATTCAGCAGCCGTACTGCCTGCGAGCGCACCGCCTTCTCAATACTGTTGCGCACGTACCTTGCGTTACTGAAGGCATGCAGACTTTCTGTTTTTTCAAGCAGTAAAGCCTGCTTAAGTTTGAGTATGGCCTGCGGCATCAGAATATAATCGCGTTCTTTGGCCATTAGCTCGGCAATCTGCAGCAGCTGGTCGGTCGTATAGTCAGGAAATTCCACCTGAATCGGAAACCGTGAGGGCAGACCGGGGTTGCTCATCAGAAAATAGTCGATTTCTCCGGAATAACCGGCCAGAATCAACACAAATTGACTCCGGTGATCCTCCATGGATTTCACCAGTGTGTCGATGGCCTCCTTGCCGAAATCCTTATCTCCCCCGCGGGCCAGACTATAGGCCTCATCGATAAACAGAATGCCGCCCAGCGCCTTTTTCACCAGATCCCGCGTCTTCTGGGCTGTGTGCCCGATGTATTCGCCCACCAGATCGGCCCGTTCCACTTCAATGAGATGGCCTTTGCTGAGCACACCCATCCGCTGGAACAGCTTCGCAACAATCCGTGCTACGGTTGTTTTGCCTGTGCCGGGATTTCCCTTGAAGACCATATGATAGGCCTGGCCCCCACTGGCGAGTCCGGCTTCACTGCGCATCTGCGCTACCTGCAGCAGGGCATATATCTCAAAAACTAGCTCTTTGATATTATCCAGACCTACTAACGCGTCCAGTTCCCGGCTGAGTTCCTGGAACAGTCCGCTGTGGCTGTGATTTCTGGAGGGGGCCGGTCCGCTGGCACTGTCTGCGGGTGAGCTGGCCACCGGCGCCGGATCCTGATTCCTCAGCACAATATTGATCTGCCGTGACGGTCTTCCTTCATCCCGTCCACTTGCCGCCGCTACATGTCCGTTCACCTTGTTCACCTCATTATACAGGGCTGACTTGCTCTAAACAGTCTATTCCGGTACAGGGGGTGTTATTAGCAGTTTCCGAAATTAGCAGATTTATAAAGATAACTGCTGCATTTTCCATTTGGTATAGGCGAGGATTTCGCGTGTCTTGTACTTGAACATCGACATGACCTCAGACTCCGTAACCCCAAGCTCCGGGTTCGTGAACTTAAGCTCACGTGCAATCTCCAGCGCACGGCGGCCATGGAAATCATGCGTAATGATAACCGCAGTAGACAAGCCCTCCTGCTGCATCACAGCCTTACTGAACAGAAGATTCTCATAGGTGCTGGTAGACTGATTCTCCAGATAGATCACATCCTCCGGAACACCGTGTGCCACCAGATACCTCTTCATTCCTTCGGCTTCAGTATACTTGTAATCCGGATGATCCAGACCTCCGGAAACCACAAAATGGGTGAATGCTCCTGAACGATAGAGCTCAAGCGCATAATCCAGCCGCTCCTTCAGACCCGGACTGGGTTCATCCCCCCACATCGACATGCCCAGAATTACACCTGCATCCGCTTTCACCATAGGCGCGGTTGTTTCTGCACTGTTAATTCTGCTAAATGCCACAGCGCACCAGATCAGTCCGGCAACGATGAGCAGAATCAGTGCAGCCCACAACAGGCGCTTCATACGGTAGTGGCGCTTCCGGGTGACTCTGCGAATGGGAGATGATCCTCTTTGATAGACATACCATTCCATTATTATTTCCTCCTGAACTCTCCGTGATGAAACAATTCGGCACGGTGCTTCAGTGAAAGGGAGAAATAAGGGAAGGCATGAGCATCGATACTGCGCAGTATCGTATTCGCTGTAGACCAGGCTAAATTATAGTCACTGTCAGTTATATCATCCCGTTCCAGCGCTTCCTCCAGCTCATCCTCATCCAGCAAGAACACTTCACCGTTCCACAGCACCACAACATCCAGGTACAAATCATCAAACCAGGGAACCCCTTGATCTGTTACTCCCTGAACCTTGCAGGTGTCGATATACCATTGTACAATATTCTGCCGTTCGTCAAACATGGCCGTCACAATATAGTGGCTGTCTTTAGGAAAATACTGCAGCCATGAATACCCTTTGTCCGCAATACGGTATGTATGCCTGCCATAGCTCTTCCACAGCGGCTCCTTCAGCCCGTAAATGGTATACAGTGTAATGTAACCGCTGAATTCCCGGGTTTCCACATAGCGGCAGGCAAAATGGCGGCGCGTAATCCGGCGCCAGTTGGCCCGGTCTCCGAATTTACGTTTCATATGAATAACCCTCTCAGATAATGGTGCCTTCAGCTTAACACATTTCGCGTAGACACTCAAAATATCACTGTGATCCCAGTCACCAGAAAACCCCGGCAGCCGGGAATTCTGCAACATGCAGAGCTCCCCGGGCTGCCGGGGTCAATGTTTCCTTGGATTTCATTAAACCGCTGCTATCTACTGCGTAGTATTAACGCCTTCTACAAAACCGGCATTCGGATCGCCGCCCGGATCTGTAGCGGGATCCGTTACAGGTTCGCCAGTAGTCGCGGTTGCTTCCGGAGCCGGCGTAGGCAGCGGTGTGCTTTGCACGGGCGGCGGTGTTATTTCAGGCGGAGGTGTTACTGTTCCGCCGTTATTGCCGCTGCCTCCATTGCCGTTACCATTGCCATTGCCATTACCGTTACCATTGCCGTTACCATTGCCATTACCGTTCCCGTTGTTGCCGGAGCCGTCATCACCCGGAATACCGCCGTTTCCGGAGTTGCCGCCGTTGCCAGTGTCATCCGTAGGCAGGTTCGGATCAAGTGTCGGTTCAGGTTCCGGCGTTTGCAGTTCATCCTGCACGGATACCGTTACGATATCCGAAGGCTCACTTTCCACATCAAGCTCCGGATAATAAGCTCTTACATAATATTCATAAGACAGTCCCGGCATCGCACTTATATCCCCGACACTGCCAGTGCTCGTGTTAAGGAGCTGAGTAAAATCTGCTTCTGAGGTTTCCCGGCGGTATATGCGGTAGTCCACCCCTGCAGCTTCAACCGGATTCCAGCTCAGGTTGACCGTCATGGTCGAGGCATCATAAGCCGCCTGCAGACCGGTTACAACCGGAGTCTCCTCAGGTGTCGGTGTGGCTTCAACCTCTGCCGAGCCTTTGGGAACCGGGAACGATTTGGCAGGAACGCCTTCCAGCGCTTCCTCCATGACCTTGCCCCAGAATGCTGCCGCGAGCGGACTGCTGTTCTTGAGCAGATGTTTCTTGCTCGGCTTGTCATAGCCCATCCAGACGGCTGCTGTCCATTCCGGTGTATAACCGACGAACCAGACGTCGCGGTTAGAGCTGATTCCTTCGTAGCCGCTCTGGGTGGTTCCTGTCTTACCGGCTACCGGACGGTTAATTCTGGCTTTTTTACCCGTGCCATCCTGTACGACCTTCTGCATCATCTCAGTCATCTGATAAGCCGTGTCCTCGCTCATCACCCGTTCAGCGGTGGTATTGGCCTTATAGACCGTCTTGTCATCGCTGTCGGCAATCGACTTAATGGAGTAGGCATCCCGCAGCTCTCCGCCATTGGCAAATGCGCTGTAGGCCTGGGCCATCTCCAGTGTATTAGTCCCTTCACTCATTCCGCCGAGGGCAAGCGACAGATTCTTGTCTTCATCCTTCAGATTGATGCCAAGCTTCTTGGCGAACTGGAAGCCGGTGTTCACACCGATCTCATTCAGCAGCCATACCGCCGGAATATTCTCTGATTTCGTCAAGGCATCCGCCATACTGATCGTTGTCGAATAGCCATGCAGATTGTTCGGGCAATATTTGCCGAAGCACTGCTTCTCATTGCTCAGCCTCGAATCATTCGTGAACTTGCCGGATTCCAGCGCCGGTGCGTAGGCAACCAGCGGTTTGAACGCTGAACCCGGGGAACGCCGGCTGCCGTCAACGCGGCTGTAGCCTTTTTTCTCATAATTGCGTCCGCCCATCAGCGCCACAATACTGCCGTTCTCCTGGTTGATGATCGTCATCGAACCCTGCACCAGCTCATCGTCCACGCTTTTCTCGAAATTATCACTGTCGGCAAAAGCATCCTCAATGGTCTCCTGGGCATGCTTATCCATCGTTGTATAAATTTTGTAACCGCCGATATTCAGATCATCTTCGGTAAGCCCGAATTTATCCTCAGCCTCGTCGATAGCATAATCAATGAATGCCTGGTAACGCTGCTTGCTGCTCTCAGGCGGCGTATAGTTATAGTCAACAGCCTTAGCCTCATCCATCTGTTCCTTCGTGATCGCCTTCTGATCATACATAAGCTGCAGCACAACCGCGCGGCGTTCCTTGGACAGCTCCGGATTACGCAGCGGATTATAGCGGGAAGGCCCCTTCGGCATGGCAGCCAGTGTAGCGATTTGCCACAGCTCCAGCTTGTTCAAATTACTCTCACCGAAATAACGGATAGAGGCGGCCTTGATGCCGTAAATGGTTCCCCCAAAAGGTATCCGGTTCAAATACATCGTGATAATTTCTTCTTTGGTATGCTTATTCTCCAGCGCAACAGCAATCGAAACCTCTGTCGCTTTGCGGAAGAAGGTCTTATCCCGGGTCAGGAAGATATTCTTCGCGAGCTGCTGGGTGATGGTGCTTCCGCCTTCAACCATGCTGCGTGCCGCAATATCCTTCACCGCCGCCCGTCCGATGGACCAGAAATCCACACCTTTGTGATCGAAGAACCTTTTATCCTCGGTAGCTACAAAAGCGGTGATCAGCAGCTTGGGAAGATCCTCGTATTCCACCGGATCACTTTTCTCCAGGGCGAGCTCTCCGATCAGATTCGCATTCCGGTCAAAAATCTGCGTCGGCGGATTCACCGTCAATTTACCCTGGTTCTCCTCCAGCAGCTTCTGCCCGTTCAGCATAATGAACAAATAGCCGCCCAGCGCACAAAAAATCGCCAGTGCCGTTGCAAAAAACAAACTCCATAATACACGTTTCTTAGTTAGAAATTTCTTCTTTTTCTTTGGTTTCCCTTTGGAATTCGGCGTACTGCTACCTCTGTTTCTATTGCCGCCATTCCTGGTTAGTTGGTCTCTGGACATGCTGCCTCCTGACTCCCTTAGCGGAAAAATCATGAATTATGGTCACGAATGAAAAGAACAACCTTCACAGGTTGCTCTCTCGCACTCTCTATTCAAACGATTGATAAACAAAAAGGTTTCGCTTCAAGGCTGTAAAATCTTAAATCTCGTTATTATTGTCCTGCATCAGCGATACGCTGCGCTGTGGTGTAAACGTGGAAATCGCATGCTTGTACACCATCTGCTGGCGCCCGTCGCTGTCGATGACAATCGTAAAGTTGTCGAAGGCTTTGATAATTCCCCGGATTTGGAAACCGTTAGTCAAATATACTGTAGCAGGGATATTCTCTTTGCGCAGCTGGTTCAAGAACGTATCTTGGATGTTAATGGACTTGTTCATATGACGTACCCCCAATGGTTCAATTAGATTGTTCGTAAGTATATTCAACACCTTAGAGAAACTTTCCTGCTATTATACCATGTATTCTGCAAGCACAGCAATGTAATAAAACAGGCTGAGATATGGTATGTAAAACGTTAACACATGGATGAAATCAGCTCATTTATAAAACCCTTTGAAAGTTAATAAAAGATAAACCCTGATTTTTCAGTTGTTTTTTTCTCCCAATCCCCTTTAGTTGAAATGGTTATATTTATGGTTCCCTCCACTACATATTAAATCTTCGGAGCCCTTCCGGTCAATCTCAATAGCTCCAGCATCGGCTGCGGCCCCGCTTCAACAGGTTTATCCGGCACAACAATATCCTCTAATTCAGCAGTGGCGCGTGGAGCTTCCGCATAGTCACTCTGGGCAGCTGCTCTGTTCACGCTTTTAACATTTGGGTCCCCCGGTTATCAGTACATTCGGCAAAAAGAGGCATGAAGCGGGATGTAAAAAGATGCTTCCGGTAAAGCGCGAATACGCTTTGGAAGCATCCAACAATGTTCGTGCAGCAACGAATGGATTCAATGGAGTATAACCTCAAGGGTTATATTGAATTTGCAAAGGTTTGCGCAATTTTATGCTGAATTATTGCGAAAATCTCATTATAGTCCGGACTCTCCTCCACATCGATCCATTGAATTTCTTTCATGTGGCGAAACCAGGATAACTGTCTTTTGGCAAAACGGCGGGTATCGCGCTTCAGCAGCACCACAGCTTCCTCAAGCGTTGACTCTCCCTCCAGATAGGCGGCGATCTCTTTGTAGCCCAGTCCCTGCATAGATACAAGGCTTCTGCTGTAGCCGCGCTCAAGCAGTCCCTGAACTTCAGCGACAAGTCCTTCCGCCAGCATCTGATCAATCCGTTCTTCAATACGTTTATATAGTTTTTTACGGTCCATAGTCAGCCCTATGAGACATAACTCATAAGGGGACTCCTTCTTTTGCCCTGAAAGAGAGTCGGACAGCGGAATGTTAGTCTGATGATAGATTTCCAGCGCGCGGATAATTCTTCTCCGGTCATTGGGATGCAGCCGCTCCGCACTGACCGGATCTACCGCCGCCAGCCGGGCATGCAGCGCTTCCGCCCCATGCTCCTCAGCGTAAGCATCCTGCTCGCTGCGGAAGGCCTCATCCGCCACCGCCTCAGAGAAGCGGAATCCGTAGCACAGGGACTCAATATACAGTCCAGTCCCGCCAACAATAAAAGGCAGCCTGCCCCTGCTGCTGATCTCTTCGATCAGCCGGGTGCCCTGCTCCTGAAATTCTGCGGTGGAATAGGCATCAAGCGGATCATGAATATCAATCAGATGATGGGGAATCCCCTTCATCTCAGCTTCGGTGATCTTCGCCGTGCCGATATCCATACCACGGTAGACCTGCATGGAATCCCCGGATATGATCTCGGCGCCGAAGGCTCCGGCCAGCTCCAGACTCAGCCTGGTCTTCCCTACGGCGGTCGGACCGAGCAGCACGAGTACCTTGCGTTTAGTCTCTGTTGTCAATGGTGATCACCCCGTACGATGTTTTGGCGCTTGCTCTCAGCAGCTCCGTGAAGCCCAGGCGGGCAAACTCCCCGCTCAGCGCCTTCTCTTTCAGCACAACGGTCTTACGTGCAACTCTGACTGCCTCAGCCACACTCTCCGCCGACAATGCGGCGGGATTAGCGAACTTACGCAGCGGGGAGATCGCCGCCGAATCCGTCAGCGGTACCCGGAACATGGGGTCGAAATAAACAATATCAACACTGTTGTCCGGCTGAGCCTTCAAATACTCCAGATGGTCACCCCGCTGGACATTGATGCGGCGCAGGGCTTCATTCACCTTAATCTGGCCTGAAACATATTGGCTCATCCCTTCCAGCAGCAGCGCGTACAGCGGCAGGGAGCTCTCCAGCGCTGTAACCCGGGAATACTCACCTCCGGTGACGGCAAACAGCAGCGAGTCTCCCCCGAGACCCGCCGTACAATCCAGCACACTGTCGCCGGGCAGCATGCCCGCTGCATCAATCAGGGGGTCTGATTCGCCTCTAATGATCCGTTTCGCACGGACAAACCCCATGCTGGGATGGAATTCCATAGGCGGCATCTCCGGCGTAATCAGCCGGACCGCCTCCTGCAGAACGATCAGGACCTGCTCGTCCCCATATTGATCCACAAGCTTCGCCATGGATAACTTGGCACGGGGCGCATAGAGACAGCCAGTGTGCTCAGCCAGAGTCCTGGCCCGGTCTACAATTTCCGGTATCGGGTTAAAGCCCGTGGTTATAATCATGTTGCCTCCGATCTTGCTCTCTTCAAATGTACAGTACTGCCACTACATCACGCGCTTAAACAGCTTCTCCAGATCATAGGAAGAAAAGGAGACGACTATCGGCCGTCCATGCGGGCAGGTATAAGGCTGGCGGCAGGCGGCAAGCCGGGAGAGCAGCGATTCCACTTCCAGCTCCGTGAGCTTCTGGTTAGCCTTGATCGAGGCTTTGCAGGAGCAGAGAATAGAGGATTTCTCGCGCAGCTTGGCGAGGTCAATCGACCGTTCGCTCAGCACCCACTCCGCCATCTCCTCGATGACCGCCTTCTCGTCACCTTCCGGGAACCAGTACGGCAAGGAACGGACCAGGAAGGTCTGTCCGCCGAAATGCTCAAGAAATACTCCCGCCTGCTGGAACCAGTGCAGCCGTTCGCTGAGCTGTCTGCTCTCCGAAGGCGTGAATTCCAGCGTGATCGGCAGCAGCAGCTCCTGCGATGCGTCTTCGGGCTTGCCGAATTTCTCATAGTAAAATTCATAATTCACCCGTTCATGCGCAGCATGCTGGTCGATCAGATACAGCCCGCTGTCATTCTGGGCGATAATATACGTTCCGTGATGCTGGCCGATATAATTCAGCTCGGGAAATTGCGGGAGTCCTGTGTCTTCGCTTCCGGCAGGAGCAACCGCAGGGGCGTATAACTCCTCTGCGGTTGGCATTTGTCCCCGGTCAGCCGCAGCTGCCTGCGGGCGGTAGCTGTCGCGCGGACGGGATGACGGCTGTGCTGGGGTCCCGTTCCGGTAAGGTGCAGGCGGCATGGAACCACCGCCGTATGCTGCAGCCGTCTCCCTGGTCTGAGACTGCGGCGGCAGAGAATTGCCGCCGCTTGGATAGCGCTGCGGAGCCCCGGCAGCGGCCCCACCGCCGAACAGCGGAGCACTGCTGCCGGTTAGCGGGGCTGCGCCGCCGGGGAACTGAGCAGCACTGTTCCCTCCCGGGCGCGGCTGGCTGCTGCCTCCCTGCAGAGCATCAGCATCAGCAGGCAGCCCTTGAATGGGACCGCGGCCAGCGGAAGCATCCGCAGGGTTAGCTGGCTCAGCACCTTGCTGCGGAGCTCCCGGAACCGCCCCTTTGGAAAAGGCAAACTGCTCCTGAATGAAGGAGCTGCTATTCTTTCCCCCGATAAGTTCCTTGGTTGGACGTGGTATCAGACTCTGTCCCATGAGCAGGCTGCGGATCTGCTGCTCCACGAATGCATACAGCTCGGTCTCCTTGCTGAAACGGACCTCCAGCTTAGCCGGATGCACGTTGACATCGACCAGTGAGGGATGCATGTCGAGCTGCAGCACCAGCAGCGGATAACGGTTAATCGGCAGCAGCGTATGATACGCACGCATGATCGCGGCATTCAGTCCGTTGCTGCGGATATAGCGTCCGCCGACAATCGTCGTTATGGCATTACGGTTCGAACGCGTCCATTCCGGACGGCTGATATAACCGGAGATCTTATAATCCGGGTCCTCAGCCGCGACCGGCAGCATCGCCTTTGCGGCGGAGGTGCCGTATACGGCGGCAATAACCTGTAGCAGATCGCCGTTGCCCAGCGTATGCAGCAGCTGATTGCTGTTATGCTGCAAGGTGAATGAGATATCCGGATGTGCCAGCGCCATGCGGTACATCGCATCCGAAATATGGCCCAGCTCCGTCTGGATGCTCTTCATATACTTCAGCCGTGCCGGGGTATTATAGAACAATTCCCGTACGGTGAGATCACTTCCCCGGCCGGAAGGCGCATCCTCACTCAGGATCAGCTTCCCGCCCTCAATCTCCAGCAGCCGTCCCTTCCCGTCATCACCGCTGGCAGTCAGCAGGGTTAGCTTCGATACCGCCGCGATACTCGGCAGTGCTTCCCCCCGGAACCCGAGGCTGGTGATCAGGAACAGATCACGGCCGTTGGCGATTTTGCTCGTTGCATGGCGGTAAAAGGCCGTCTCGCAATCCTCCGGCTCTATGCCGGAGCCATTATCCTTGACGCGGATGCTCTGCAGTCCGCCCTCTTCCACAGAGACTTCGATACGTGTGCTTCCCGCATCAATCGCGTTCTCCACAAGCTCTTTCACTACAGATGCAGGACGCTCCACTACCTCTCCGGCAGCAATCTGGTTGGCAATATGCTCGTCCAGCACATGAATCTTGGCCATATTCGTTCACCCCGCAATTTATAAATAATGTAGCTGCAATCTCATATTGATGTCTGAATGAGCCCGCTCGCTTATATACTCTCAGGCTTATAGCTCCCTGGCCTTCATCTTCAGTTCATTCAGCAGGCCCATCGCCTGCAGTGGCGTCATATTCATCAGATCCGCACCCTGTACAGCTGAGATCAGCTCTTTCAGAAGCGGATTTTCTTTGGCTGCCGGTGCTGCGACCCCGCCTTTGCGGTTCTTGCGCGGCTCGTCCTCACCAAAGATTGAGAGCTGTACAACCTCATTCTCCTCTTCCTCCGTAGGGGAAGCAAGTGAAACAGCTGCTTCCTGCTGAGCCGCAGCCATGGAAGCCACAGCCTGATTCTCCTGAATCACAGGTCCGGGCCGGTCATTATAGCCTGTACCGTAGTTCAGCGGCACGCTGCCCGGTGGAGATGCCTGTTCGATGCTCTGAAGCAGGCCGTACGCGCGGTCGATGATGCCTTCCGGCAGTCCGGCCAGTCTCGCACAGTAAATTCCGTAGCTGCTGTCCGCCGCTCCCGGCACAAGCTTGCGCAGGAAGTTGACCTTGTCCCCGCTCTCCTGCACCGCCATGGAATAGTTACGGAGTCCGCTCAGACTCTGCTCCAGATGAGCCAGCTCATGGAAATGCGTCGATACCAGTGCTTTGCAGGCGATAGTATCATGCACGTATTCAATCACCGCCTGGGCGATCGCCATACCTTCACTGGTCGAGGTCCCCCGGCCCAGCTCGTCAATGATGATCAGGCTGCGGGCCGTAGCCTTTTCGGTCATGACCTGAATATCGGCCATCTCCACCATGAAGGTGCTCTGGCCGCCGATCAGGTCATCCGCTGCTCCGATCCGCGTGAAGATACGGTCAATCAGCGGAACCTCGGCACTGGATGCCGGCACGAAGCAGCCGATCTGGGCCATTATGCAGATGAGTGCAACCTGGCGCATATACGTGCTTTTACCTGCCATATTCGGTCCGGTAATCAGCAGGATATTGCCCTCATCCTTGCTGAGTGTGCTGCCGTTCGCAATAAACGCGGAATCCTTCAGCACTGCCTCAACCACCGGATGTCGCCCGCCTTCGAGCCGCAGGTCATAGCTGTCGGACAGCTTCGGCTTCACAAAACGGTGCTCGGCGCTAACCGCCGCGAGACATTGATACACATCAATCTCGGCCACCTTCTCGGCAAGCGCCTGCAGCCGGGGAACCTGGGCGCTAATCCGCTCGCGCAGCTCGGTGAACAGGCTGTACTCCAGGTCTGTCATTTTGTCCTGGGCCTCCAGGATCAGTGCTTCCTTCTCCTTCAGCTCCGGGGTAACATAACGCTCGGCATTGGCCAGCGTCTGTTTCCGTTCATATCTGCCTTCCGGAAGTGCAGACAGATTGGAGCGGGTAATTTCAATATAATAGCCGAAGATTTTGTTATAGCCGATCTTCAGGGATTTGATGCCCGTCGCCTGGCGTTCCTTCGCTTCCAGCTCGGCAATCCAGCGTTTGCCGCTGCTGCTGGCTTCACGCAGCTCGTCCAGCCGCTCATGATATCCGCCGCGGATAATTCCTCCGTCACGGACAGACACTGGAGCATCCTCAACAATGGCACGTTCGATATCCTCCCGGAGCTCTGCGCACTCATCCATGGACGTGCCGATCTCCCGCAGGGTGGCCGAACCGGATGTCAGGCACATCTCCTTCAGCGCCGGAATCTGCGCCAGCGACAGCTTCAGCGCGTTCATATCCCGACCATTGGCGCTGCCGAAGGCAATCCGTCCGACGAGCCGCTCCAGATCATAGATTTCTTTCAGTGCTCCGCGCAAATCCTCGCGGACGATAAACTGGTTATACAAATAGTCGACAGCTTCGAGGCGGCGTTCAATCGGCGCACGCTGCAGAAGCGGCTTGTCGATCCGGCGGCGCAGCAGACGCCCGCCCATCGAGGTTTCGGTGCGGTCGAGGAGCCAGAGCAGCGAGCCTTTTTTGGAGCGCTCCCTTACGGTTTCGGTCAGCTCCAGATTGCGCCGGGTGAACGGATCAAGAATCATATAATTTCCGGGCTCATAAGGCGAAATCTGGGTGAGCTGCCCAAGCGACCGGCGCTGGGTCTCGCTGAAATAGGAGATCAGCAGCGCCAGACAGCGGCCGCGTTCCTTCTCCAGCCGTACCCATGCCGCTTCGCCGAACTGGCGGCGGGCCAGTCCTTCCTCCTGCTTGTCCCACGGTGTATAAACTACTGGCTTAGCCAGCAGGGAGGCTTCACTGCGCAGCTGCTCCAGGAGCGCCGCGTCCCCGATAATCTCTGCCGGCTCATAGATGCCGATCTCATCCCGCAGCCATTCGGTGCTGGAGAGTACAGAGGTGACATATAGCTCACCTGTTGTTAAATCGCAGGCAGCCAGTGCCGTCATTCCATCTTCCTCAGTCACACAGACGAGGTAATTGTTGCTTTTGTCCGTTATAATTTTGCCGTCCATCACGGTGCCCGGTGTAACTACGCGGACGATATCGCGGCGGACCATCCCTTTGGTCACCGCAGGATCATCGAGCTGCTCGCAGATAGCGACCTTGTAGCCTTTCTCGATCAGGCGCTGTATGTACCCCTCGGCAGCATGATGCGGCACTCCGCACATTGGAATCTTTTCGCCGACCCCGCCATCACGGCCTGTTAGTGTAATCTCAAGCTCCTTCGAGGCAAGCAAGGCATCCTCAAAGAACATTTCATAGAAATCGCCCAGACGAAAGAAAAGGAAAGCGTCTTTTGCCCCTTCCTTCACTTTTAAATACTGCTGAATCATCGGCGTATAGTTTGCCATCGTCTACCTCCATGCCTACTTCATACTGTTCTCTATTATAGCAGAAACTTCCCTCTCAAAGTTACCCGCAGCCTCTTCCGGTCTCCTGCTAAAACCTGGTGTACAGATTTTCCGGCCGGCTGGCAGCAGCTTTTCTCGCTGTAATACAGCGTTTTTCCTTTGGCGTTAAGCCAATTAGAACGAATTTATATTTTCAAGCCCATAATATTCTATAATATGATCTATGAAAACGATTGTACATTCTATCTTATGTAAGGAGGAAAAATCGTGATAAGAAAACTGAATGAAGCTGACCGCATCCCGCTGATGGCGCTGTTGCACAAAGACCCTGCACTCAATTTGTTTATCATCGGGGATGTGGAGAATTTCGGGTTTGAACAGGATTTCATGGAGCTGTGGGGCGAGATGGATGAACCGGACGGCCGGTTCAAAGCGGTGATGCTGCGGTTCTATGGAAGTTTTTTGCCCTATGCAGAGGGTCCTTTTGACGTGGAAGGATTCGCGGAGCTGGTAAGAAAGAGCGGGAAGGCCGAAATGCTCTCGGGTTCATCACAGGTAATTGAGAAATTCCGCCAGGTGCTGGACTGTAAATCCGAGAAGCAGATGTTCTTCGCCGAGCTTAAGGAAATGAATGAACAAATTCGTGCTGCGGCTGCTGCCCCGGGCGGTTTCCGGAGTGCGACAATCCATGATGTGGAGGCGGTATGTTCCCTTACGGATCTGATCGAAGAATTCTCAGGCAGTTCGGCAGACTCGCGTCAAACGCTGCACAAAGCACTGGAGAGCAAGACCGGACGCACCTATTTCGCGGAAAAAGAGGGTAAAGTTGTTGCAACGGCTTCCACTGCGGCGGAAAACTCCATGTCGGCGATGATCATTGCTGTAGCGACCCATCCGGAATACAGGGGACAAGGGTTAGCCACGCAGGTGGTCGCCCGTCTAAGCGCCGATGTACTGGAAGAAGGCAAGTCACTGTGTCTTTTCTATAACAATCCGCAAGCGGGATTAATCTACAAAAAGCTCGGGTTCACTGACATCGGGACATGGTCCATGCTATACATATAGGAATTTGGAGCCCTGTCCTTGTGGAAGCGTGGGGCCTGCTTTAGAGGGAACAATAACGAAAATTGATGTAGTAGAGGCTGTAAAAACCGTGATCCGCTAACTTGCTATATAATCCTGCACATAATACAACATTCTCCTCATCCTACCGGCCCAAACCCAATAATGTTGTATAAAAAGCAGGATTTCTCCTTTTCCAAGCGGATTAGCGGGATTATTCTTGTATTTTATACAACAATCTTCACAAACACCCGGCTGCCCATGAATCAAAGTTGTAGAACGTACAACATTTATGTCTACATCGCTTACTGAGTTGTCTCCATTCTGCCGGTAAAGAATTGTTTGTGAAGAATGGATGTTTTGCTCTAGCCCACAACGATTGCAATTTCCCGGATTCTCTCCCGAATCGTTGCTTGAATTATATTTTGCCCGCTTTGGGATTTTTGTTCGGGCTCTATTTGTTAATTTGTTCAACTACACAAATCACCCCGCACCGGGAGGCGAGGGGGAATCGTGAACGGCGGCTGCCTGCTGTTATATAGGCAGGCACTATTGAAAAGTATCTTCCGGCCTGGCCGGGCGCGTCCCGGAGACTGACGGTGCGCTGCCGCACCACAAGCCGCGGATATCACGCGACTCGTCCCAGGTCTGCTGCGCGGCTAAAGAGCGCAGCAGAGGATCTATGTAGCTGGCGGCGGCTGCGTAGCCGCCCAGCGCGCGAAGCTGCGCCTCCAGGGGAGGCCAGGCTTCGCGGAGCGGTTGCTTGTCGCCGCTGTAGAAGGCGGCATGCAGCTTCTCCCGGTCGAGCGGGCGCAGCGGCAGCTCTTCATAATGGCTCACGATCAGGTGAGCCAGGCAGACCGCGCCTTTGGCGATGACCGGGGATACCAGGAAGCTCGGCAGCGTCCG
Source organism: Paenibacillus sp. FSL E2-0178 (assembly GCF_038593005.1). Lineage (NCBI taxonomy): Bacteria > Bacillati > Bacillota > Bacilli > Caryophanales > Paenibacillaceae > Paenibacillus > Paenibacillus sp. FSL E2-0178. The sequence goes on along the minus strand of NZ_CP151953.1, from coordinate 8,325,784 downwards.
GTATTCGAAGCCGCCATGCGGCTGCCGCCGGAAATCGCCGAGCACGCCATAGCGGGGACGCCGGGCCGCAGCCCGGATGTCCTCGAGCAGCAGCATGGGCAGCGCGAGATAGTTGTCGAGCGCGCGCAGCAGCGGCGCGCACAGCGTCACGCCGCTGAAGTGCAGGTGGCCGCCGAGGGCCCAGCCCCGCAGCGGCATGCCTCCCGCCCGCCAGCGGAGCGAGCGGTCGGCGATGAGCCGGTCCGCCTCGCGCGCGGCGGACATCAGCTGCGCCAGCAGCGCGCGCGGTTCCCCGCGCGGCGCAGGGCGCAGCTCCGCCACCGGGAACACGCCGCGCGTTCCCGGGGGTCCGGCGTCGCAGCCCGCGACGCCGTCCATGGGCAGGTACCGCGACGCCGGCACGACGCGGCCCGTGGATTCCCGGAGCAGCAGGAACTCCGGGTCCATACCCATAAGCAGCCCGGCACGGCCTGGCTGCTCAAGGGCAAGGGAACGGGCCAGCTCCCGCGAGGCTGCACGGTACGGCTCAGGCAGCGGCTTACCGGGTACCGGCATCAACGGAGTGATGCCTGTCACCACATAACGCCGCCCGCCCATGGCCCGAAGCTCCACCTCGCCGCTGTCCAGCCCCAGGCTGTACAGCGCCCGGACCGCCGTTACACGGACAGCACCTGCCACCCCCCGCATCTCACTTCCGCCACCCACTCCGCCATAACTGTTCCCGCTATCACTTCCGGCACCCGTGCTCTCATAGCTGTTCTCGTCATGCCCCGAAATTCCCGCTCCTCTATTGCGGTCCCCACTATTACTTCTGGCACCCGCTCCGCCATAACCGCCCTCTCCTCTCACCGGCCCCAAAAAAGCAGCATTCATAGCCGCCCCTGCACCCAGAGGCTGGCACTCCAGCACAGCCAGATTGAAAATAACCACCCGGTAGTGCTGCCTGTAACTTGCGGGGTCTTGTCCATGGGAATATGTATGACTCTCTCTTGCATCCTTCCGCCGTGCTGGTCTGCCGATAGCCCCGGGGTCCGCTTCAATCCCGCAGCGCCGGAGTCTGCGCATAATCTGCTCCGGTGCCAGCTGAAGGAATAAGTTAAGCCCTTCGTTCATCCTTATGCCACCGCCCATCCGAAATTCTTCATGCCGCGCCTACAGCTGCATCATCCCTAATAACCGGATAGCCCGCCCTTCTGCAGTACGCAGATGAAGCTTTTGGTGCTGAAACCTAACCCCAAAATATTTTAAAAAAAAGAGGGCATTCGCCCTCTACGCCGCTGCCCTCTCATCATATAATGGATCATAACCCAACACAGTAACAGAAAGGCAGCGGCGTATTCCTTCCTTACAGCTCATCATCCAGGGCGTCAGGGTCCAGATCATCGTAATCAAAACTCTCGCCGTCAAAATCATAGTCCTTGTCTTCCAGATCATCACTCTGATCGCTGACATACACGCGGACCTTGGTCTCAGCCACCAGCTCCGCCTCGAACTCCCGTTCCACCCGGAGCGTCACACTGCCGCCGCCCGGCGATACCCCGGCTTCCACACAATTGGGTTCCTGCGTTGCCTCCGCAGAGACCTGTGCCGTGGAAGCACGGTGTCTCGGGTCCAGATACGACAATGGAATAAGCTCCACATAGGAGACCGTTTCCTTGGCAACCTCGGTCTGCTTGTTTTTGTCGTACGAGTACCAGATGTTCACATCATAAGTACCGATTACTTCGATTCCGTTCCCGGCGGCAACCGCTTCGTACTGGTGGTTGATAATCCAAGCCCCCAGAATACTAGTCGGATGATGTGGCGGAGTCACGGTATGGGTTGCGGTAGAGAACTTACGACCTTTGCCGCAAATTGCCTTCGTAATGATCTCCCTTGTTTGACGTTTATGGCTTAATGACATCTTTGAACCTCCTCCATACAATCATTCACTATCAAGTGTATGCACGTTCTGGGCATTTGTTGATTGTTAGAGTAGAAATAAATTTGGGTAAGCCCTCGTGAGAGTCTAATTAAGCCTCCTGCTTCATTTTATTGCTAAAATTAGCCAGTTATGAGTCCCGCTTCCGAAAAAAACAAAAGGCAGCCCTTCCCCAAAATATGGGAACCGCTACCTTTTTTTCGTTTTACGATATTTCACTCTGTGCTTATTGCGGAATTACACGCACAATGCCCAATTGCCTGTGACGGCTCAGATCAATGAAATCGTCATCGATATTCACCAGGGGACGCAGCGGATCATGGGCCAGAATCATGATGATTTTGCCGATCCGTCCGTCTGTGAGCAGTACCTCATTGCCGATCATCGATTGCATCAGTTTATTGATGAACACACTGCAGATATAAGGATCCAGCTTGCCGTAGACATTATCGTCCATCTGCCTGAGCACCTCATACAAAGGGGCGGCTGTGCGGTAGAAGCGGTCTGAGGTCATCGCATGAAAAATATCCGCCACCGCGACAATTTTGCTGAAATCGGTAATCCGGTGCCCCAGCACCCCAAAGGGGTAGCCGCTGCCGTCCATCCGTTCATGATGCTGCAGCGCAACAAGCGCCTGCATGTGAGTGGTGCCCACGGTATCCCGGATCATTTCATATCCAAGGGTGGTATGCTTCTTCATCAGCGCATATTCTTCCTCACTCAGCGGACCGGGTTTGGTGAGAATTTCAGCCGGAATCATAATTTTGCCGATATCATGAAGAGTCGCTGCGATGGTCAGCATGCTTAGCTCGTCCGGCTTCAGCTTCAGCCATTTGCCAAGCAGCGTGGAGATAATACCAACCGCAACATTATGCCTGTATGTATAATCATCCTTGGACTGCAGTGCAGCCAATATTCCGTAGAAATCGTTCTTCTCACTTACCTGCTGGATAAAAGGAATGACTTCATTTCTGAGCTCTATCATCGGCAGCCTTTTGGTCTTGGTATAGCGGAGCTGGTCAAAAATGCTCTCCATCGCTGCTGTGCAGTCATCCACGGCCAGCTGATAGAATGCCGCGTTGTCCACCTGAAGGACATCATGCGGCTCCAGGAGGATTTTGTGCTGGGAGATCAGCCGGATATGTTCCCCGCTTAATAAGGTCATCGCCGGCAGAACAAACACACCGCTATGATTAAAAAGGTTGGCTGCAAGCTGTTTGCCGATATATTGTTCATTGCTGTTGTTCATGTTCCTCACCTGCCAGTGCAGCCGTCCACCGGAGTGAACCGCTGCTGTAATTGGAAGCATCGCGGCCTCATCTACAATCTTATCCTGAAATGTGTTTCTCTGTCCCGAACAGAAAATGAACATAACTATAGAGATAAGCTCACTTTAAGTGCTTATATATCTTATCGTTAATTCACACCGTAATGTTAATACCTGAGACATATTTACCTTCCTGCTCAAGCATTTCCCTTTGCGGGCAGCTTGTCCTTCACCGGTCTCGGATCGACCGGACTTTTATAGCGTTTGGCAATTTTGAGATAGAGCGCAAGCTCCCGGCATAACTGCAGAATAGCGGAGCGGATCTCGAATACCTCACGGGAATCCGGGAGCTCCATCTGCTGAAACTCCTGCTGCAGATCATCCAGCAGCTTCTCCGTCCGGCCGGTATATTCCTCAGCCAGCACATCGCCGCTAAGCTGATCGAACAGCTCCGCAACCATATCACCATGCGGCAGCTGGCGGTATACCTGAGAGAGAAGCTGCATCATATTCTGGATTGACTCCAGCTGCTCCTTGCGCATGTAGAAGTACACATTCCAGGCTTCATCCGGATGGATCACATGATTCTCCATCTCCCTTGAAGCCGCGGTCAGACCCTTCTGCACCGCTTCACCGGCTCCGATCAGTTCCTTTCCGTCCCATACATAAGCGGGATCACGCAGGGTTCTGGCAATCTGCCGGAAGATAACCGAGAAATAGCCGTCCACCTCTTTGCGGATACCGGCAATCATGTCTCCGGTCTGCGGCATATAGATGAAGTTGACGAGTCCGGCCGAACCCAGGCCGATAATCAGCAGCTCAATCTGCTGCAGCAGGATGTGAACGGTAATGTCAGCTTGTCCAAAAACACGGAACACAATAACGGAGCTGGTGACAATCCCCTCTTTGAAGCCGGATTTGACGATAAGCGGGAAGCCGAACAGTACATACAGTCCGAGAACCCAATAATGAAAGCCCAGGGTGAAAAAGAGAATACAGCCCAAAAAGAGTCCCACCAGCGAGGCGAAGAAGCGTGCCGTGATCGTGCGGAGACTCCTTTTGCGCGTTGTTTCCACCCCGAGAATGGCCAGCAGTCCCGCGCTTTGCGCATTGGGAATACCTGCGGCGGCGGCCAGCAGAATGGACAGCAGAGTTGCAGCCGCCGTTTTGATAATACGAAATCCCATGTTAATACCTCTCCTACAAAGTTCAGCTTCAATATTCAGGTAAAGATATAGTCATGGTACAAGATTTTGCCGGGAGACACAATATTACATTATTCTACCTCCGAGACAATAACAGCTTCTCCACATATACAACCAGCTGATACATGGCTGTAGCCACCGCGGCGATAATAAGCAGACTGGACATGACGAGCGTGAAATTGAACACCTGAAAGCCATAGATAATCAGATAACCCAGCCCCGATTTGGCCACCAGAAATTCCCCTACAATGACTCCGACCCATGACATCCCGACATTCACCTTCAGCGTGGAGACCACCGTAGGGAAGGACGCCGGAAGAATCACCTTGTTAAATTCCTGTACTCTGGAAGCGCCGAATGAACGGACAACCTTAACCAGATTCGGGTCCACACTGCAAAAGCTGTTGTACACCACCAGAGTGGTAATAATCACCGTAATGGATAACGTGGTGACCACAATCGCGGTGAACCCGGCGCCGAACATAACAATGAAGATCGGACCCAGCGCCACCTTCGGCATACTGTTGAAGACGACCATATAAGGATCAAGTACGGCAGACAGAAAAGGCGACCACCAGATGATCACAGCCAGCAGCGTCCCAAGCAGGGTTCCGAGAATAAACCCGACTACTGTCTCTCCTACAGTCATCCCCAGATGCGGCCAAAGACTGCCGCTGACCATGTCATCCCAAATTTGCCGGAACACTTTCGTCGGGTAGCTGAAGAGCAGTTCATCAATCCAGCCCAGCCTGGCCCCCGCTTCCCAGAGCACAAAGAACAGGATCAGGATACTGCTTCTTACGATCAGAACCTGAGTCTTGCGGCGCAGCTTCTTCTTCCTGTAGTCCGCATGCTTTTGTTCCAGCCAAAGTGCACGGGAGGCCGCCACTTCTGCGGGCAATTCCGTCTTCACACGCCTTCCCTCCCTGCCAGCTCCATTTCCTTCCACACTTCATGAAAAAGCTCCGCGAATCCGGGCAAGTCCCGCGCATACAGCGGCGGGGTACTGCGGATGGCTTCCGGAACCTGAAAAATCCTGCGGATCCTTCCCGGATTCCGCTGGAGCAGAATGACCCGGCTGCTGACGGCGATTGCCTCAGACAGGTCGTGAGTAACCAGAATAGCCGTTGTTCCCCGGCGCATCAGCGTCTCCGAGACCAGATCCTCCAGCTGCAGCTTAATCTGGTAATCCAGCGCGGAGAACGGTTCATCCAGCAGCAGCAGGCCGGGATCTGTCGCCAGCGTCCGCACCAGAGCGACGCGCTGGCGCATTCCGCCCGAGAGCTGAGCCGGAAAGGCAAGCTCCTTGCCCGCAAGCCCCATATCGGCCAGCAGCTGCAGGGTTTTGCTGCGCGACTCTTCATCCAGCCTTCCGGTCAGCTCCAGGCCAAGCAGTGCATTATCCTGAATGCTCCTCCAGGGAAACAGATAATCCTGCTGCAGCATATAACCTACTTCAGGAGACGGCCCAGCCGCAGAGCGTCCGCTGAGTAAAACTTCGCCCCGCGAGGGCCGCAGCAGCCCGGCAATGATCGACAGCAGCGTCGTCTTGCCGCAGCCGCTGGGCCCGACGAGGCTGACGAACTCACCCTGGCCCACGCTGAGATTGAAATCCTCGATCGCAAGCGAAGCCTCGCGGTCTCCCAGATAGGCGTGCGTGATTTCCTTCAACTCCACTACTGGAAGCATATCAGCCCTCCTAAAAGTTTTGCGTAAAAATCACATCTTCGATTCTTCTCTGCAGCAAAACTCGCTTCGGAAGCATCAACTTAGTTTGTGAGCATTACTTCTCACGATTCTGCATCGAACAAACTCGCTTCGTAAGCATCAACTTAGTTTTGCGTAAAAATTCACATCTTCGATTCTTCTTTGCGGCAAAACTCGCTTCGGAAGCATCAACTTAGTTTGTGAGCATTACTTCTCACGATTCTGCATCGAACAAACTAGCTCCGGAAGCATCACAACCCTACTTAATGCTGCTCTCCGCTTTTTCGGCAAAAGTATTATCCACAATCTTGCCCGAAGGGACACGTTCCTTCAGCTCACCGGCGTTGTCGATCACATCAAGCAGATTGTTCCATTCCTTATCATCAATTACCGGGTTTACCGCATAGGTATCCTGATCCTTATAGCGGCTGATGGCGGAGACAACTATATTCCGGTCCGTTTTATCAAAATAAGGCATAACCGCATCAGCGATTTCTTCCGCGCTATGATCCTTCACCCACAATTGTGCACGCTGGATGGCATTGGTGAATTTCTGCACTGTGTCTTTGTTTTTGCTGATGTAGCTCTCCTTGGACATGAACACGGTATACGGGAGATAACCGCTCTCTACGCCAAATGAAGCGACAACCTGGCCCCTTCCTTCACTCTCGAAGATCGATGCCTGCGGTTCAAACAGCTGTACATAATCCCCTGTCCCGGAAGCAAAAGCACCGGCAATATTGGCAAAATCAATATTCTGAATCAGCGTCAGATCACTGGCGGTATCAATCCCCTTGTTCAGGAGGGTAAATGCGCCGGCCATTTGCGGCATGCCGCCTTGCCTTTGACCCAGGAAAGTTGACCCTTTAACTTTGTCCCATGTGAAAGCACTATCCGGTGTACGTGCGAATAAGAATGTTCCATCCCGCTGCGTGAGCTGGGCAAAATTGATCACAGGGTCATCCGCCCCCTGCTGATACACATAAATCGAAGTTTCCGAGCCGACCAGGGCTACATCTATAGCACCGGAGAGCAGCGCCGTCATCGTTTTATCCCCGCCCGGTATGGTCTGCAGCTCGACATCCAGCCCTTCCTCCTTGAAGAAATTCTGGGACAACGCCACATACTCCGGCGCGTAGAACACGGAGCGGGTAACCTCACCGATCTTCACCTTCACTACAGCCGAATTACCGCCACACCCGGCGAGTACTGCGAAACACGTGACAATCATCAGGAGCGACAATGACAGTTTTTTCTTGAGATTCATCTTCATTCTCCTTTCTTCCCGGGTCTTTCGCCCTTGCTCTATGCATATGCGGTTGCCCGCCGAAAGGTTAAAGAACTGTATTGCTATCGTTTGCACAAAAAATCTGCGTTCTATAAAGCGATTTGTATATATTTTCGGCCGATTTTCCGGATAGGGATTAATCGAATGCTCATATCAGGTAATAAAATAGACTAAATCAAAGAATTTAAGCGATAAATCCAGATTACTTCATTAAAAACCGCTCCTATGGATGTATCTCTCCATATTCAGGTTGTGCAAACGTTTTACCTAGAGTGGCGTTTCCAATAAGATGAAACAATAAAGCGCTTACGAAGTTGCATATTTAATGAAGCAAAATATCCTGAATGCCTGAAAGGAGTTTTAATTCTATGTCTCGTTCTTCATCAGTTATGCCAACAACCCGTATGCTGCATGCCTTAGCAATCACTGGCCTGGCTGCGGTGCTGCTGGCCGGTTGCAGCAGCACTGAGCGCACAGGCGGAAATCATGCTGCCGGTGTCTCATCCGCACAACCTTCCTCTCCCCTTCACAGTACAGAACCGCAATCAGGGGCAGGGGTACAGAACAACGGCGCTGTGCAATCTGCCGCTAATCCGAATGCAGCTGTGGACGAGCAGCCTTCCACCGTATTTTATGAAATATTCGTCCGCTCCTTCTACGATTCAGACGGGGATGGTATCGGTGATCTGCAGGGGATCACGGAGAAACTGGATTATTTGAATGACGGGGACCCGGGAACCCACGAGGATCTGGGTGTAGGAGGAATATGGCTGATGCCGGTTAACCCCTCGCCCAGCTATCACGGGTATGATGTAACCGATTACCGGAGTATTAACCCGGACTATGGAACACTCGAAGATATGCAGACACTGATCAAGGAGGCACATAAACGGGGCATCAAGGTAATTATGGATCTGGTAGTGAACCATACGTCCAAGGCTCATCCCTGGTTTGTGGATTCAGCCAGGGATCCAGGCAGCCCATACCGCAGCTGGTATATCTGGGCCGAAGATCAGAAGCGCCCGGTCAGTGGAACCAGTGCTGCCGGCAGCGGCAGTCCGTGGCATGCTCTGCGGGGAAGCCACTATATGGGGACTTTCTGGGAGGGAATGCCGGATCTCAACTTCGATAATCCTGAGGTCCGCCGGGAAATGAAGAGCATCGGAACCTATTGGCTGGAACAAGGCGTTGACGGGTTCCGTCTGGATGCTGCAAAGCATATTTATGAGGATCTTCTTTCGGACAAAAGTACGGCGACAACAGCCAAGAATGTAGCCTGGTGGCAGGAATTCCGCACAGCCATGAACGGGGTGAACCCGCAGGCTTTTATCGTGGGTGAGGTCTGGGAGAATTCCGCTGTATCCGTAGGGGCCTATCTAGATCAGGCCTTCAATTCCGGATTTAACTTCGGGCTTGCTGAAACGCTTGTCCATTCGGCTCAAACGGAGAAGGACAGCGGAGCCGCGTTTACCCTGGAACGGACCTACAAGCTGTATTCGCAAATCTCAGGCGGTGCTTTCACGGATGCAATTTTCCTGACCAATCATGATCAGAACAGGGTCATGAGCCAGCTTGAGAATCAGCCAGATCATGCCGCAATGGCGGCAGCCATGCTGCTGACCCTGCCGGGTAATCCATTTATCTATTATGGGGAAGAGATCGGGCTGCTGGGTGTGAAGCCGGATGAAGGCATCCGCGAGCCCATGAAATGGACGCCGGACGGAGGGGATGCAGGTCAGACTTCGTGGGAGCCGGGCAGCAATAACGCTGCGAATCCCGGGGCCGATGTAGAGAGCCAGCAAAAACGCAGGGATTCACTGCTGGTGCGCTACCGCGAGCTTATTCAGCTGCGGGAAGAGGTGCCGGCCCTGCGAGACGGGGACATACGTGATTACCCTTCCGGGAACGGGGGAATTATGGCTTATGAACGGATAACCGCCAGGCAGCAGGTCCTTGTTATTCATAACCTAACGGGATCGGCACAGACGATGCAGCTTCATACCGGAACTGGAGGCATTACATATGCTGGTATCCTCAGATCAGTTGGCGGCAAGGCCGCACTCGGCAGCGGCGGACTCACGCTTCCTGCTTACACAACAGTTATTCTGGAGTACAAATCGGAGTAGAATGCATGACCCACTCATAAAAGGCGCAGCACAGCTCTGCCTTCGTGAGCGGAGCGGCGATCAGATAGTCCCGCGCGGGCTCGGCGCTCATCCGCAGGAGCCAGCCGCCAGAAGCGTTCTCAAAATATGAAGCCTGCTGAAGGCTCCAGCTGCTGCCGGCACGGGAGCATAACCGCAATTCTCCGGTCATTTCCGGGCCTAACATAACCTTGGCCAGTTCAGTTGAACTGGCCAAATCACCCGTTTCCTCTCCCAGGTACTCAGCCAGCATACATAAACTGCAGGACCCTGCTTGTTGTTTAATCTCCTCATACCTGCTTCTGGACAGGAAGAGTGCCGGAACAGACACCATGCGGGTCTCTGCATATTCAAAGCAATTAAAAAGATAATAGCAGGCCCGCTTCATCTCATTAGGCTCCTTCAATTCATAACCGAAAGGGTCTTCTTCCAGTATACCGGTAACAACTATTTTATCTTTATGTATTTGCATGCATACATCCTGCGAAGTTTCGCCTTCCATGTACTTCACCCTGCAAATCCCTACTGCGCCAGAGACTGTCTGCAGAATATCCGCCACCACTTTCCGCTCTGTTTCACCGGGGAACAGAAACTGTGCTAAACAGATTACATCTTGAGTTTTCACATCCATATATCCTTCCCTATTCCCATAAATCTGAAATTTATTGTCAATGAGTGGCTTTCAAAAAACGGTAAAACTATAAAACTTGCAATCTTTATGTTATCATAAGCTAATTTTAAGGTAAAATTAAGAAATGCAGGGTAAGATCAATACCATGAAATACTTTTAGCGAGGTGATTTCAAAATGAGAATGCTCATCACATTTCAGAACAAGCTTGTACCAGTATATTTCACAACAGAAAACAAACAGCCTACCCAAAAAGTACTTCGACTGCTTAACAGCACACTGGAGCTCAAAATTCAAAAGGGAAAAAACGCCCTGCAGAAATGTTTGAATTCTCTAATCAGTATCGAAATTAAAGGCTCAGAAGCTATATTGCACAGTTATAGTGAAAATGATTCACTGGCTTTATCCCTCTATTAATAGAGGGATATTTTTTTGCCGGAATATATGCATGATACAGCCCCGGAGAACACCATACAAAAAAGCACACGCCTGCAGTCCAGGAATGTGCCCTCTTTATATAATGCGTGTTATCTGTATGATCAGGGTATGCTTTGCCTCAGCCAATCCTGAGATTCCGTTTCTCTTCTTTCTCGGCCTTTTGAATCCGCAGCTTGAACAACTTCACCAGGTTGCGCCGGGTATGCTCTTCGTGACAGTTGTCCAATTTCTTAATAATGAAACGGTCAATGGACATGTCAATCGCTCCTTTGGAATGGGATCAGAATCCCGTTGTAGGGAGAGGAAATCATTTCCTTGTCTCCTTGTAACACCTATATAACCGGGTCCCGGATGGCTTAAACCAGCCAATATCACTGCTGCAAACAGCTGCAAAATTAGTCTTACTACATATTGACGGTTCTTCTGCGATTGGATTCCTTCAACAGGAGATATGGTATCTGTGCAAAAAAAGCCTGTTTGTGTCGGCAAAATAAAAATTTTATCCGACGGATATTTACAAACAATTTATTAAATGCTATATTATCTATAGTTAATATTAAATATATATTTAAGGAGAAATCATAATGTCTAATGTCCTGTTTATCAAAGCAAATAACCGCCCAGCCGAGCAATCTGTAAGTGTTCAGCTCTATAATGAGTTCCTGGCGAGCTACAAAGAATCCCATCCGCAGGATGAAGTTACTGAACTGGATTTGTTCGCTGAACAACTTCCTTACTACGATAACACGCTGATCACAGGCGTATACAAAGCAGCACAGGGCTTCGAGGCAACTCCTGAAGAAGCTGCCGGCGCCGCTCTTGTTAAGAAATATCTGGACCAGTTCCTGGCCGCTGACAAAGTGGTATTCGCCTTCCCGCTCTGGAACATGACTGTTCCGGCCGTACTGCACACTTACATCGATTACCTGAACCAGGCCGGCACAACCTTCAAGTATACTGCTGAAGGTCCTGTAGGATTGCTGACAGGCAAAAAAGCAGCTGTACTGAACGCCAGAGGCGGCGTGTACTCCGAAGGCCCTGCTGCAAGTGCTGAAATGGCTGTTAACTTCATCATGGGTAACCTGAACTTCTGGGGCTTCAAGGAAACTACACAAGTTATCGTTGAAGGACACAACCAGAACCCGCAGAAATCCGCTGAAATTATCGCAACTGGTCTGCAACTGGCAAAAACTGCAGCTGCATCGTTCTAATCCGCCAGCGTTAAAAGTCCGGTTTCACCTTTAGAGCTCCGCACTTTTATCAGGCATCTGCTATAACATCAACCGGACTTTTATTTATATATAGCTCCGCCGGTGCATCCTCCGGGACACCCCCCGGACCCTACAGGAAGAGGCCCTGCAGCTGATACGTCAGCTGCAGGGCCTCTTTTTGTGCTCTGCGGAGAGGTTAATACTCTTCCAATACCCGCTGCCAGCTGTTGCCTTTGGCACGCGGAGGTGTGCTTTTTGAGGAGGCAGCTACGCTTTTGCGTTTCTGCTTCACTTCCTTGCTGTTCTGGAACTGCACTTCCTTCTGCGTCTTGCGGTAATTAAGCAGCCGTTTCTCATCCAGTGCACCGTTTGCTACTGCCTCAAGCACCGCGCAGCCTTCCTCCCGCACATGACGGCAGTCACTGAAGCGGCAGTCTGCCGCGAGCGAGCTGATGTCACCGAAGGCCAGATCCAGGCCTCCCTCATCTTCCCACAGCTGCAGCTCACGCATCCCCGGCGTATCGACAATGATTCCGCCGTCCGGCAGGACAAACAGCTCACGGTGTGTGGTCGTATGCCGCCCGCGGCTGTCCCCTTCCCGGATATCCTGGGTAAGCTGCAGATTCTGTCCGCTGAGCCAGTTAACCATCGTTGATTTGCCGCAGCCCGAGGAACCGGTCAGGGCTACGGTCTGACCGCGGCCGATATACGGCAGCAGCTCCTCCCGCCCATCGCCGAGCAGCGCGCTGACCGCATGTACAGCTACCCCGGGAGCCGCCTGCTGCATCTCGGCAATTTTATCCGCCGCATCGGCACAGAGGTCTGCCTTGGTTAGCAGAATTACCGGATTCGCCCCGCTGTTCCAGGCCATAATCAGATACCGCTCCATCCGCCGTACATTGAAATCATCGTTCAAGGCGCTGACCAGGAACAGGGTATCAACGTTGGAGGCAACGATTTGTTCCTCTTGGGTAACCCCTGCCACCTTGCGCGAAATTACGCTGCGGCGGGGCAGGACGCCATGAATCACGGCATGCTCCCCGCCGTCCTGCATGGCCAGAGCCACCCAGTCGCCAACCGCCGGATAATCACCGGACCCGGTCAAGGTATGTCTGAGCTTGCCGGATAACTCTCCCCAGATCTCGCCCGTGCTTGCGATGACCCGGTACTTGCTGCCGAAATCACCGACAATCCGGCCCGGCTCAAGTACCCTGGCCTCGAGCTGCTGCAGCTTATCTGTCCACTTACTTTTCCATTCATCGTTCCAGCCATACTGTTCTATATTCATTCATTTCCTCCTGGTTATTGTTACGTATTGAGCTTTAAATATTGCCTTTTTGAGTTTTAGGATCAGTCGCCACTGCGGTGGATATTTGGGCTTCCGGCCGCTGTTAGGTTTGGATTTCATGATTTAACACCGTGTTCACGGAGGAAATCCAAACCTAAAGGCGAACGCTACCGCTCCTCCAGCCCAAAATCCCCCTCCGTCACTCCTTCTCATTTCTCAAATATTCAATTCTAAACCAATAGCTTCACTAGCCTGCTTAATCATTCACGTGTATTTCCGGGAGTTTGTACCCCTTCCAATCCTTTTAGCACAGCAGCATCATTGACAGCATGCAGCATATAATGGCTGCTGTTTCAACAAAAAAACCGCCGGAACCCAAAGGTTCCGGCGGCGGAATCCAAACCAAAAGCTGAAGCACTCCCCTCGTACAAAGAGAAGAGAGTTGCCTCAGGTTTCTGTGCGTGCCGCAGACCAGGATATATTCAAGCGCATGAATATACATCTGGCTATGCACGCAAAAAAGCCGCCGGAACCGATACGGTTCCCGGCGGCTCTAAAAGGCATGTTAGAGCTTACCTGCTAAGCTGGGAATCTTATTCCACAGCCGCTGTTCCCGGAAGACACGTATCCACAACAGTTGCAACTGATCCTGATAACACGGTATAAACTGTCATTTGACATCGTCTCCTTCCGAACTAATATGCTGTTATGATAAACGCGCTGCCAGCTGTTTGTCAACAGGCTCTCTTGAATTTTTTAACAAAATCTAATTAAATAATGCCTTCTAGCTCATTCAGCTCATGAATGGTGGCAATCGGCTGCACGTTCAGCGAGTCATCCCAGGCATGGTTACGCTTCAGCCAGATGGTATCCATTCCGGCCCGGACTGCCCCCCAGATATCATTCACCGGATGGTCCCCTATGAACAGGGTCCGGTCTGCCGTTGAACCCAGACGTTCCAAGGCCAGCCGGTAGATCTGCGGGTCCGGTTTGCTGATTCCGACTTCACCAGAAATTACGATAGTACGGAAGTAGGGGCGCAGGCCGAGCAGATCAATTTTGCCATATTGAATATCCCTGCTGCCATTCGTTACAAGTCCAAGCGGATAGCGGCCTTGGCAATATTCCAGTGTCGCCACAGCATGCTTCATGATTGCCCCGTGGTGAATATAGGTTTCGTCGTAGTATTTCCGGATGTCCTCTGCCGACCGCTCTGTCTGCCAAGGGAGAACCTCGCTTAGTTCTGCAAAGAAGCCATCCTTATCACGGTAGCCGTCAGCATCTCTGATAATCATATCTTCAACCACCCGGCCGGCTTCATCCTCATTCAGGTGTCCGAGGAAATCCTGTACAAATTTCATACTGAAACTGCGGAAGGTCTGATCACGGTCCATCAGCGTATTGTCGAGGTCAAACAGTAAGGCTTGTACTTCCTTCATTCTTTCGTTCCCCTTATTTCATCAATTTCAATGATCCCACATCAGAAATTCATTGTACTATGCACCGGGGAACAAAGAAAAGACCATTCTGTTAAGAAGAACAACCGCTTCTTCCACAGGATGGCCTCTATTTTCAGATCAGGTCCGGGACACTTAAGGTTCAAAATGCTCTGCGCGATGCGTAAGCATCATTTCCTCTTCCGTAATGTAAAGCGGGAACGGCGGCGTTTCCTTGAGATAACGTTCCGTGGAGAGCAGCCGGTAATGAACTTCTGGCAGCCAGGCATCTTCAAGCAGCGGGAGCTTGCCCGTGTCACTGATATAGTTATCTACAGCCGACTGCACCATGTCGAGATAATACGGTACCAGCTTGTCAGCTTCCTCAAAGATTTCAAAGGTTTCGCGGGACATATAGAACTTCTGTTGCGGGACCCCGCCCAAATATCGTTTAAGCCGGTTTAGATCAATACTTTTATCTTCCATAATCAGAGCAGTGCGGTTAATCGGCGCAGGCATATCTTCTTCAAATTGCCTAACAGCCTGCTTGATCTGCGGCAAGGTAACGGTGAGATGAACAGACGGCATATTTTTTTTGGCGCGTTTGAATATCATACTGAAAGTCTCCTTTCGAAGTTTATGTCAGATAACGCTTACAATTCCATTTTATTCGTTATTCAAACATTTAATCAGCAGATTCGAACTTGTCACACAAAATCCCCATTTATTAGATCATTATTTGACATTTTCCCAGTGAGTCCACAACTCCGGCGGATTCAGCTCATACTTCTCATTCTCCCGGTACATGAATTGATGCATAATGAACTCCCGGCGGATCGTCGCATAATCCTCGTGAAACGGCTTGATGAATTCATTGATCTCTTTTTCCGAATAGACTACACCCGGCTCCAGCTTCTCCACCATATACTGCAGGGCGATCAGCTTCTTCTTATACTGTGCGGGAATCTGCCGCAGGCGTCCGTCCTTGGCAAAAAAATTACGCAGCACCGATTCCTTCAGGCTGCTCTCCGGCGACTCTTCCTCCATCTCTTCCACCCCCTTGGCAAAAATAAATTTCAGCGAGGCCTCTGAGCCTGCCTGAATAAACTCAGGATTCAGCTTGAAATATACGGTATTCTTGTCTCTGCGCTCCATGATCAGCGCAGCTTCGCGCAGTTTGGCGGCATGATGGGTAACGGTGGGCTGTGACAGGTTCAGCTTCTCGGCCAGCGCATGCCCGTGAACCTCGCCTTTGGACAAAAGCAGCAGAATCCGCAGCCGGGTCGGATCGGACAACGCTTTATGGTAAGCAACAATTTTATCTAACTGCATCGGAACACACTCCTATAGACATTTGAACATTCATAAACGCTGTTGTATGAAAATACATATCTTATCTGCTGCATTGCGTTTAGATATATATCTAATTATATACCTTTTTCAACGTTTGAGCAATGCTCTTGTTACTGGAAACACCGGGGAATGGCAAAAATCTAAAATATAAGGTACCATTTACTGAAAAGAATACTTACCCGGGAGGATGCAGCTATTATGAAAGACGTAATTATTATCGGTGCGGGTCCCTGCGGACTGTCTGCAGCTATAGAATGCCAGCGCCAGGGGCTCTCCAGCCTGATCATTGAAAAGAACTTTATTGTCCATTCTATCTACCTGTATCCGACGAATATGCAGTTCTTCAGTACAACCCCGCTGCTTGAAATCGGAGATGTGCCCTTCACCTCCCCGAACGACAAGCCATACCGCCATGAAGCCCTGGTCTATTACCGCCGCGCTGCCGCGCAGCATGGCCTCGACATCGCCGCCTATGAGGAGGCACTGTCCGTTCTGCCGCAGGAGGATGGCAGCTTCATCGTACATACACGCAACAAGCGCGGAGAAGAGCAGCACCATAGCGCCGCGAATGTAGTCATTTCAACCGGTTATTTCGACCAGCCGAATATGATCGGGATTCCCGGGGAAGAGCTATCCAAAGTAACCCATTATTTCGGTGAAGCCCATCCGTATTCCGGCATGAAGGTTGCCGTCATCGGGGGAAGCAACTCGGCGGTTGATGCCGCTCTGGAGCTCATCCGGGTCGGTGCCAAGGTGGATATGGTCTACCGTGGAAGCAGTATTTCGGAGAATATTAAGCCATGGGTGCGTCCGATTTTTGAGAGCATGGTCCAGAAAGGGAACATTACTCTTCATCTGGAGTCACGGGTAACGGAAATCACCCCGTCTTCTGCAGTGGTCACGGCAGGCAGCGGGGAGACACGCATCCTGGATAATGACTTCGTCCTTGCCATGACCGGCTTCCGTCCGAGCAGAACCCTGTTATCCTCGGCAGGTGTGCTGATGGATGATTCCCTCGATAAACCTGCCTTCAATCCTTCTACGATGGAGAGTAATATTCCCGGTATCTATGTCGCTGGCGTTATCGCCTCCGGACGGAATGCCAATGAGGTATTCATCGAGAGCGGACGGGGTCACGGCAAACTGATTGCCGATCATATTATAAGCAAAAGGCTTTCTTAGAGAAGGAGTGCTTCTAAGCTATGGATATGACCTCGTTACTGCTGCTGGGTCTGGCCGCACTGGGGATTATCAGCAGCAATTCTCCGGTCACGATTGCCATGGTCGTTCTGCTGCTGATCCGGGTGCTGGGCCTGCAGCAGGCTTTTCCCTGGCTGGAGAAATACGGGCTTACCATCGGCATCATCATCCTCACCATCGGAGTGATGACACCGCTGGCCAGCGGTAAAATCTCGCTGCAGACGATCGGGCAATCGTTCCTGCACTGGAAATCGCTGGCCGCAATCGGCATCGGGATACTCGTCGCCTATCTCGGCGGACGCGGCGCGGTGCTTATGGGCAGCCAGCCGACCATTGTGGCCGGGCTGCTGATTGGCACCGTCATCGGCGTCGCTTTTTTCAAAGGTGTCCCGGTTGGTCCGCTAATTGCCGCCGGTATCCTGTCCCTGCTGATTGGACGGATCTGAACCCGCCGCAAAGATAAAACAGGCTGCATCTTCACCTAATCGGGTGAGTATGCAGCCTGTTTGTTATCCTGCCTAATAAGTTGCGCCCTGCTGGCGCTTGGAAGACCCTGTTATCCATCCAGCCGCTGCACATTGAACAGGCGTGCATAGCTGCCCTCCAGCGCCATCAGCTGTTCATGGGTTCCGCGTTCAGTAACAGCCCCGTTCTCCAGCACAACAATCTGATCGGCATAGGTTATGGTAGACAGTCTGTGAGCCACAATCAGTGTGGTCCGTTCTGAGGAGAGGGCCTGCAGCGACTGCTGAATCAGATGCTCTGATTCAAGATCCAGCGCTGAGGTGGCTTCGTCCAGAATCAGCACTTTGGGGTCCTTCAGGAATACCCGCGCTATCGCCACTCTCTGCTTCTGGCCTCCGGACAGCTTCACTCCGCGCTCTCCCACCTCCGTATCATAGCCTTCCGGCAGCTGCATGATGAAATCATGGGCATTAGCCGACACCGCCGCTGCAATGACCTCCTGCTCCCCTGCCTGCGGATTGCCGAACAGAATATTATCCCGCACGGAGCCGCTGAACAGGAAGTTATCCTGCAGCACCATGCCCACTGCCTTGCGCAGACTCTCTTGGGTCAGCCCTCTGATATCCTGCCCGTCCATCCGCAGGCTGCCTTCACTGATATCGTAGAACCGCGGAATCAGGCTGATCAGCGAGGACTTGCCGCCCCCGCTCATCCCGACAAAAGCCACCGTCTGCCCCGGAGCAATACGCAGATTAATATCGCGCAGCACCCACTCGTTCTCATCGTTATACTTGAACCATACTCCGCTGAATTCAATCTCTCCTGCGGGCGCCAGCAGCGGCTTCGCCCCAGGGGCGTCTACGATATCATAAGGCTCATTCATCAGCTCCATCACCCGCTCCAGCGAAGCAGAAGCCTGGGTCAGCACAGTTGAGGAATTAATCAGGCGGCGGAGCGGTGCATACATCCGGTCCAGATATCCGAAGAAGGCTACGAAGGTTCCCAGAGTCAGATTACCCTGGATCACCTGGTATCCCCCGTATCCAATGACGAGGAGCGGTGCGATATCCGTCAAAGTATTGATAATCGCGAAGGTAAAAGCGTTCCAGCGCGTTTGCGCCATCGCTTTTTCCAGAAAGCGGCCGTTAATGTCCTTGAACTGCTGCTGGTCCACCCGTTCCATAGTGAAGCTGCGGATCACCGCAATCCCCTGAATCCGTTCATGCAGATAGCCCTGAATGACCGCGAGCGCCTGGGACCGGTCCTTGGTGAGCACCTTAAGCCGCTTATAGAGGGTATTCACAGCAATGCCGTACAACGGCAGAATCGCAATCGAGACCAGCGCCAGCACCGGATTCAGGTAGAACATGAACCCGAGTGCAAAAAGCAGCGTGAACATGTCCAGCCAGACATTCATCATTCCGACCTCAACCAGATTCTTCGACTGCTCCACATCGTTAATAAATCTGGAGATCGCCTCGCCCACTTTGGTATTCTGGTAATAACGCAGCGACAGGCGCTGCATATGTCCGTATAGCTTATTGCGCATATCGAAGAGAATCTTACTTGTAATCAGCTGGGCAAAATACTGGCGGTAATACTCTACCGGACCTCTGATAATCACGAACAGCACAAATGCGCCGCTGAGCACGATCATCAGCTTGGACACCCGGTCAGCAATGGTTAACGCAGGATTGCCCAGCAGATCATCTACTACATACTTCAAAATCATCGGCAGCGTCAGCGGAATACTGAATTTGATCATCCCGATAATTAATGTGAGCACAATCCATTTCATGTAAGGCCGTACGAAGGTATAATAAGATTTCCATTGTTTCACAGCCTTTTACGCCCTTTCCCGTTAATTGGTTTACCCGGACACTGTTGACATTTGCGCTCCGCAGTGTTTTTATAATTTTATTAGTTACGATCGCAGTACCTGAAATCCAGGAGGATAATGATGCCCAGACAATTTGTGACGGAAGCCGTCATGATGGCGATTTACGGCCAGCTTCTCGCACCGCGGAGCCCTGTAGAATATATAGTGCCTTACACTACTATTATGGAATTGTACGAACTACGGGACAGTGATGAGCCGGTGATGAGCCACGCTGACGATGACCAGCATGTGAAGCTGAGAATCCGCGAGCTGATCAACTATTTCGAGGAACCGCTCAATTCTAAGAAGATCAACCGCTGCCTCAATGTCCCGTGGGCCAAAAGCTCCGGCATTCTGCTCGGCGGACAGGCGCAGATTACCATCATCAACAGCCTCGACAACGCTTCCTACGGGGAAACCTTTGATCCAATCGAGACGGAGCTGCTGCTGGCCTCCCAGCGTGAGCAGGTACCGATTCTCACCGACCAGTTCGAGCTGATTCAGCGTATCATCGAAGGCGGAGTGCCGGTACAGGTGTTTGATATTGATGATTTCGAGTTCGCGATGGAAGAAGAAACATTCCGCAGCTCACCCTGAAGCCGCAGCAGCTGATGTAGGCAGAATGCCTAGCCGCTATGCGTTCTCACGTAAAATCCCTTGCCACTTGGCAAGGGATTTTGACATCTTTCACCGTAACGGGGCCTGCACCATTCCTCACTTCCGGGTTATTCCTTTACCCCTCCGGCGACCGGCACAGGCTCATACTTATATTCGATATCATCCTCAGCCTCTGAATAGACAATCGACAGGCTATACCCCTCCATGTACCACAGATCCTGCTCTTCCATATAGAAAATAAGGCTTCCCTGCTCGAACTGAACAGCGGGACGGCCCGGCGGTTCTGTAGCTATTCCCAGCGAGAATCCGGGATGCAGTCCGCCCCCTGAGCTATACCGGGGAAACAAACGGACATACGCTCCATTCTGGAGGCTCAGCTCTCTCTTGAACCAGGCGGCAGCTTCCGGGCTAATTAACATGTTCATCTCTCCACTCCTCCCGATTAAGTTTATTTTATCATACAGCTTATTCGCAATTTGTTCAAAATTACATTTGACAATCCTTGAAGGGGGATGATAAACTCGGAACATAACGAAGCGTCTTCAAGTTATTACCAAATCAAAGAAAGGGTGAGCGCGGTGTTTACTATTGTTCCAGCATATTTCCTAACTATTGTCGGCAAATCCACACAACTGAATACCGAAGCAGCCCGAGTAATGGATAATTCCTGAGTATCATGCGTGTTACGCGTACCGTATGAATTCAGGCTAAGCAATTCTCTTCCATGTCTCTGTGCTGCGACAAGCACCGTGGACATGATAGTCGTAAATGACAGGCGTATCATCCGTTTTCGGATGGTACGCTTTTTTGCATGCTTTGAGAGAGTTATCCATTGTCCTGAAGCCCCACAATTTCCTTACCAAGCCGGCAAACAACATTCTCAACACGAAAGGAAGGGATTTCCCTTGTTCTCCGTTCTCCGCGATCTCGGCTGGTTCTTCCGCCGGGAAAAAAGGCGCTATGCTATTGGCCTTATACTGCTAATTGTGGTAGGTGTGCTTGAATTGCTGCCTCCACGTCTCCTCGGTAACGCCATTGACGATATTGTCAGCGGCTCCATTACTGCAGGTTCACTGATGAAATATATTGGCATGATCGTGCTCATGCTGCTGATTATTTACTGGATCACCTACATATGGATGCACAAGCTGTTCGGAGGTTCAAACCTGGTGGAGCGCCTGCTGCGCTCGCGCTTCATGAATCATCTCATGACGATGACACCGGCTTTCTTCGAACGTAACCGCACCGGTGATCTGATGGCCCGGGCCACCAATGATATCCGTGCGGTATCGGCTACCGTAGGCTTTGGTATGCTGACCCTCGTCGATTCGACAGTCTATCTGACAGTAGTGCTGTTCGCCATGGGGTTCCTGGTCAGCTGGAAGCTGACACTTGCCGCAGTTATCCCGCTTCCGCTAATCGCGATAGCTATGGTCTTCTACGGCAAAGCCATTCACGACCGCTACAGTCTGGCGCAGGATGCTTTCGGTGACATGAACGATCAGGTGCTCGAATCCGTATCCGGTATCCGCGTTATCCGTGCCTATGTGCAGGAACGCCAGGATGAGAAGCGTTTCTCTGATATCACCGAAGATGTATACCGCAAGAATATGGCCGTAGCCCGGGTCGATGCTTTCTTCGAGCCGACGATCCGCTTTTGCGTAGGCCTCAGTTATATTATTGCACTGACCTACGGAATCTATCTGGTCTTCCGCAATCAGATCACACTTGGAGATCTCGTCTCCTTCAATATGTATCTCGGCATGATTGTCTGGCCGATGTTCGCCATCGGCGAGCTGATTAACATTATGCAGCGCGGCGGCGCCTCGCTGGAGCGGATTGATGAGACACTGCATGCCAAACCTGATGTGCAGGATATCCCTCATCCGACTCCGGTAGAACATCCGTCATCCATTGAACTGAAGGATGTGACCTTCCGCTATCCGACCTCAACCATCGACAACCTGAGCGGAGTCAGCCTTTCCTTGTCGCAGGGCCAGACACTCGGTGTAGTTGGACGGACCGGCAGCGGCAAATCGACCCTGCTGAAACAGCTGCTGCATGAATATCCGACCGGCCAGGGTGAGATATTGATCTCAGGTGTTCCGATCGGGCAGATTGCCCTGGATCAGCTGCACAGCTGGATGGGCTATGTACCGCAGGAGCAGATTCTGTTCTCCAAATCGGTACGCGAGAACATACAGTTCGGCCATTCCGGTGCCAGTGATGAGCTCATTATGCAGGCTATAACGGCTGCTGCATTCCAAAATGACCTCGGCACCTTGTCTGACGGGCTTGATACCATGGTTGGCGAACGCGGTGTTTCCCTCTCCGGAGGACAGAAGCAGCGGGTCTCAATCTCCAGAGCCTTCATCTCCAATCCGGATATTCTGATTCTGGATGATGCACTGTCTGCTGTTGACGCGCGGACGGAAGCCAAGATCATCGAGAACATCCGTGAAGAGCGCAGCGGTAAAACCACGCTCATCTCCACCCACCGCCTCTCAGCTATTGAACACGCCGATCTGATCGTGGTGCTGGACGGAGGACATATTACGGAGCGGGGTACCCACCAGGAGCTGCTTGAATTGAACGGCTGGTACCGTGAGCAGTTCGACCGTCAGCAGGTTGAGAATAACCTGACGAATGAATAACCCAAAAAATACGTTTTTACGTGCATCATATCCATTCTAATGTTCTGAAATATAGGAGGTGTCACCGTTGACACAGAGTACAGGCAAACGTCTGCTGCAGTACGCACTGACTGCCAAAAAAACATTCATAGCAGCCCTTCTGCTCCTCACCATCGGGGTAGCGGCTGAGCTGGCGGGGCCTTTCATCGCCAAGAGTATGATTGACAATCACCTGCTCGCGATTGAGAAGCCTTATTTCGAGACTGCTTCGCCTGAAGATGCTGCTGAATATAACAACAACTATTACAAGCGCGGTGACCGGTTTGCCGCAGATGAAGTCAAAGGCCAGGAAATCCGCCTGCTTCAGGCTGGCAGAAGCTTCTATTTCATTAATGAAGCTGTAGCCCAGACCGAAGGCGAGCGGAGTTTCTCGGACGGGAACCTGCGCATCCAATATGGCGATCAGGCGACGGTCTATCCGGCCGTCAGACTGTCGGCTGATGACATGTTTTCATTTTACAAACCAGAGTTCCCCGGGATTTATAAACTGGTCGCTCTATACGCCATGTTCCTCGTCATCTCCATAATTGCGGAGTTCGGCAAAACCTACTGGCTGCAATCATCAGCCAATCAGGTTATCCGCAAGCTGCGGACGGACGTGTATGCGCATATCCAGCGCCTCCCGGTGCATTTCTTCGATAATCTGCCTGCGGGCAAGGTGGTGTCCCGGGTCACCAATGATACGGAAGCGGTCAAGGATCTGTTCATTGCCGTATTGTCCAACTTCGCAACAGGGATTATTAATATTACGGGTGTATATGTTGCCCTCTTCCTATTGGACATCAAGCTGGGTCTTGTCAGCTTGTTCATCGTGCCGATTATCATTGTCTGGATTGTGCTCTACCGCAAGATTGCAACGAAATACAATACGATCATCCGCTCACGCCTTAGTGAGATCAATGCCATTATCAATGAATCCATTCAAGGGATGTCCATTATCCGGATCTTCCGCCGCCAGAAGCAGAGTAGTGCGGAATTCGAACAGCTGAATGATGATTATCTGAAATACCAGAACAAAATGCTTAACCTGAATGCCTTCACGTCCCACAACCTGGTGAACTCCCTGCGCAGTCTCTCCTTCGTGCTCGTGCTGTGGTACTTCGGCTTCGGCAGTCTTGACGGTTCAACCTTCGTCTCCCTGGGCGTCCTTTACGCCTTCGTCGATGTACTGGGACGGATGTTCCAGCCGATTACAGGGATGGTCAACCAGTTGGCGAACCTCGACAGCTCGATGGTATCTGCAGGACGCGTATTCACGCTGATGGATGAGCCTGGTGAGCCGGTAACCGACGGTTCGATGCCGCGTTATAAAGGTGATGTTGTCTTCAAGGATGTATCCTTCGCCTACAAAAAAGACTTCGTCCTGCGCGATATCTCCTTCGAGGCGCGTCCGGGCGAGACTGTCGCTCTGGTCGGTCATACCGGCTCGGGCAAAAGCTCGATCATCAATCTGCTGTTCCGCTTCTACGATCCGCAAGCCGGAAGCATCACTATTGACGGCCAGGAGGTCAAGGATCTGCCGAAACAGTGGCTGCGCAGCCATATGGGCATTGTGCTGCAGGACCCTTACCTCTTCACCGGAACGATTGCCTCGAATGTCAGTCTCGGGGATGAACGCATCAGCCGGGAACGTGTAGAGCGTGCCCTGCGTGAAGTAGGGGCTGACAAATTGCTGTCCCATCTGCCGCAGGGCTTCGACGAACCGGTAATTGAGAAAGGCAGCACCTTGTCCGCCGGCCAGCGGCAGCTGATCTCCTTCGCCAGAGCGTTATCGTTCGATCCGGCGATCCTGATTCTGGATGAAGCGACCTCCAACATCGATACCGAAACGGAGAGCATCATCCAGCAGGCACTGGAGGTGCTGAAGAAGGGCCGGACCACATTCATCATTGCCCACCGGCTGTCCACCATCCGCAGCGCAGACCAGATTCTGGTGCTGCACCGGGGTGAGATTGTTGAACGGGGCAGCCATGATGAGCTGATGGCACTTGGCGGACGTTACTTCCGCATGTATCAGCTTCAGCTGGGTGCCGGTGCCGGTAACGGTGCGGAGGCACCGGCCTCAGGCGCTGTCACCTCTTCCACTTCCGCTGCCGGACTGCGTCCGTCACTGGAGCAGATTTAATCTTTGAGGATCAGCCAGCCTCTCTGCTGATTAACAAGCCCCCCTGATGCTGTAGAAGCTTCAGGGGGGTTCTTTCGCTTGAGTTCAGAACATTTGTTCCGTATAATGGAAAGCAATACATAGGGATGGGGTGAAGGACTTGATGACCTATAGTCTGAGCAAGCGGCAAGCCCGGCTGTTCCTGCTGCGTCACCAGCGGCTGGTCACGGGAGGATTGAAGGAGGGCAAGATGAGCATCCACGAGTTCGTCCGCCACGTGGGCTGTATTCAATATGATCCGCTCAGTATAGCCGGACATAATCATGAGCTTGTGCTGCAGGCCAGACTTCCTGGATTCCGGCCGGAAATGGCCACAGAGCTGCTCTATAAGGACAGGCTGCTGATTGACGGCTGGGACAAGAATATGTCGATCTACTGCACAGAGGACTGGCCTTATTTCCAGAGGCGCAGAGAAGCCGCCGCCAGGCATCAGGACAATGAAGCTATGGCTGCCATGGTCACCCATGTCCGTGAAGAACTGAACTCACGGGGTCCGCTCTCTTCGCTTGATCTGGAGAGCAAAGAGAAGATCGACTGGTCCTGGGCTCCGGCGAGACTATCCCGGGCAGCGATGGAGAGCATGTATTTCTGGGGAGAGCTCTCCATTCACCACCGGGTGCATACCCGCCGTTATTATGATTTTACGGCTAAGCTGCTGCCGGCCGGACTGCTGAGTGCAAGCGATCCGAATGTAACTATGGATCAGCACCATGACTGGTATGTGCTGCGTCGGATCGGCAGCATCGGGCTGCAATGGAACAAATCCGGGGACGGCTGGCTCGGAATCTCCGGCCTGAAGAGCAAGGAGCGGACAGCAGCCGTACAGCGCCTGCTGCTAAGCGATAAGCTCCGCGAGGTACGGGTCGAGGGCATCAAGCTCCCGCTGTATATGCGGACAATAGATGCCCCGGAGCTGGAAGCGGTACTGCGGCTGGATGATGCCGCTGATACAGACACTGGCACACAAGAGATTACATTCGCAGCGGCGCTGGCTCCGCTCGACAACCTGCTGTGGGACAGAGAGTTGATCCGCCAGCTCTTCGGCTTCCATTACCGCTGGGAGGTATACAAGCCGGTGCTTGAGCGGGAATACGGTTATTACGTACTTCCCCTTCTATATGGCGACCGCTTTATCGCCCGGCTTGAACCAGTGATGAATAAGAAGAGCGGAATTCTTACCATTGTCCGCTGGTGGTGGGAAACCGGAGAATCGCTTGTTCCGGGCATGCTTCCCGCGCTCGTCAAGGCCCTCACTTCACTTGCCCGCTCAACCGGAGCGTCCGGTATCCAGTTTACGCCGGAAACTGTCCAGTCCTGCGGGCTGCAGGAGCTGGAATCCGCGTTGTCCTCTCCACAATAACATCACAACGTAAAGAGACTCCTCTTATCCGCAGGGTTTTTCTGCGTAAAGAGTGAGTCTCTTTGGTATGAACTGATAGGATGGCATTATTTGATATGCTCTTCCTCAAGCCCCAGCTTGCTGTACATCTCCGTACAATAGCCCTGCAGCTTAATCTCCAGTCTGCTCGCCTTGTTCTTGAACCGCTTCAATTCGCGGATCATATGGGCCCGTCCCGCCGGTGTGAACGTTTCCTGAATCCGTTCCTTGAAATAATCATGGACAATGTGGTTGCGTTCTTTCCATACTGCCTGAAGCTGGCTCGTTTCTTCCTCCGAGAATGGAAAGTGATGCTGGATTTCTTTGATGAGCTGGCCGAGTGAATTGCTAAGCTTGCGTTGATACAATTCTGATATCTCTGCGTCGGTTGGTGTTTTGCCCTGTGACAGCTTGGTCAGCAGCAGCAGATTAGTCAATTGCTGCTCCAGCGCCTGGCAATAATAAACGGCCAGCCCGAAATAAGCAAATAGCTCTTTGGATTGTTCACTCTCCGGTACTTGTGTATCCTTCATCTTTCCTCCCGTTCCTGATCTGTTTATTTGAGCTGTATAGATTGAAACTTTATTTCTATTTTGGAATGACCGTTACTGCAGAGAATATTTGGACTTCCTGCCGCTGCCCGTCTACAGATTTCTCGAATTTAACCGCTGTTCGCGGTGGAAATCCGTAGACAAAGGCGGACGCTATCGCTCCTACAGTTCCAAATATCTCCTCCGTCACTTTTTCTAAACTGTAAATCTTCAGGTTCAAAGGATTCAGCTCATGTTATTTTGTTATAGTCCATGCGGCCGGAGCGGTAAATGTAGAATCCGGTCAGCAATATTATGTATACCAGCGCGTGGGCATAGGCGCCAAGCAGGGTCGGCACCGGCAGAGTATCCGCATTCATCATTGCATCCATCACCGGAAATACGGGCGGCAGCAGCACCGGAACAACGGGTCCGGGCACCAGCTCAGCAACCTTGCTGGCGCTGATGGACAGAATGATGGTGATCAGCATCAAGCCGGCGGCGTAACTGGTTCTGGACACCCAAGAGGACTGCAGGTACAGGGAGACCGCAATACCCAACATACCAAGTAGAGCATGTCCGGTAAAAGCAAGCAGGATCCGGTCCAGCCCGGCCGGTTCATTGAAACTCCCGGTCAACACCGGATAGATGACAATGAAGAGGTCCAGCAGCAGGGTGAGCAGACCCAATGTAAGTATACCGCCGATACTGTAGCGGCGGGCACTGCGGAGCTGGACGATAACCACCTGCTTCTGTACCGCATGCTCATGATTCAGAAAGCTTAACCCCAGCCAGCAGCAGGCTACAAATAGAAAGACTGCCGTAGCGGAGTAGCTGTTCATTACAGGATTAGGCTTATAGGAATACAAGATTAACACGGCTATAATGATGCCGGCAACCGGACCGAAATACCGCTGGGAGACACTGTAGCTGCGCAAAAAATATCCGATGAGAGCCTTCACCCGCGTCCACTCCCGTTCTCTTCCTTCGGGTCCATCCACTCTGTTATACCGCTTAAGCCCCCGAGACGTTCAACCGAAACAATTGAACCGCCTGCGGCAAGAATCTGCTGCAGGCAAGTATCCGACACCTTCTGCTCTACAGTCAATCCTGTACAGGCTGCACCTGCAGACTCCGGCACCGGCAGCATATGGAGCACTCCAGGCAACGCCATTACCGCCTGTTGTTCCACTGGCGGAAGGTCTGTGTAGACGATATGTACTGACGGCACCGTCCGCAGGTTCTCTGCTCCATGGATTGTCCGGATAATCCGCCCTTCCTGCAGCACATACACGGCATCCGCCAGATCTTCTACGGTCTGGGGCTCGTGCACGGAGAAGACCAGTGCCGTCCCTTCCGACTTCAGCTCCTGCAGCAGTTCGGTCAGCATATGCTGCGCCGGAAGATCCAGCCCGGACATAGGCTCGTCCAGCAGCAGTAGCTGCGGACGGATCAGCAGGCTCTGGATCAGATTGACCTTCTGCAGCATGCCCTTGGAGAAGCCTGCCAAGGGATGGCTGCGGGACGCTCCCAGCTTAAAGATATCCAGAAGTTCGCTCACCCGCGATACCGATGCCGCCCGGGAGAGCCCGGCAATACGGCCCATGTCGTGCAGATAATCTTCTGCTGTTAATTTCAGTCCCGGAAACGCTTCGGGCGCATAACCCGTAGTCAGCCCTTGACGGCCGTATGTAAGTTCACCGGAGGACAGCCTCAGCAGTCCCGCGAGAATGGAGAGCAGTGTACTCTTGCCGGAGCCGTTCCGGCCGATGAGCGCCGTGGCCGTGCCAGGGCGGACAATCATCGATATGTCATGAAGAACCGGGCGGCCTCCATACCGCTTGGCTCCCCGGGTGAGTGTAATAAGCGGCGGTGCATCCGCCGCATCTTCCGGCCTATTAATTCTGTCTGTACTCTGAAGGAACATCCGCTTAAAGCCTCCTTCAATTTACGCTAGGACACAGGCCGCATGGAATCACAGCCAAAGTTCTCTTTTTACTACATTCGCCGGAAGTCTCCTTTTCTCCTGTTGGATTTCGCAGATTACTGAATATCGGATACAAAAAAGCCAGAACCGTGCAGAATGATTCCCGCACCTGTCTGGCCCCTGCTTTTATATAAGGAAGTGCTTAAATCTGTATTATGCGTATACCTCAACAGCTCCGCTTACCAGTCTGCAGGCCATTGCCGCACTGCGGCAGGCATCGATGCATTTCTGGCAGTGTATATGCTCATGTCTGCTGCTCGCATCCGCACAGCGCTCACAGATATCAGCACATAACCGGAGAATCTCCACCACAAACGGGCTCTGCCGGGTCATTGCCTGGATAGCGAAAGAACACATGTCAGCACATTCTCGGTCAAGCTGGATGGTCTCCCTTAGTGCTGCCAAATCATATTCTTTCAGGCTTGAGACATAGCTATAGTTACAGGCATCCATACATTTCATACAAGCATCAATGCATTCCTGATATTGAATTCGGGTCATAGCCTTAAACCTCCTGCAATTATTATAGGGTATGCCTATGTATTAACCTGCAAGAAAAGGAACGAACCAATCCCCCGGCTTCAGGGGAAGGTATTACAGGCTTCTTTTGACGGCAGCCGGTCTTGCCAGCAGACGTTTCTCCAGCCGCAGAAGCTCCGTGCGCAGTTCGCTGGAGGAGAAATGTTCACCGATAAATACGGCGACATCAGGTACCTCGCCCTGGGGGGTGATTTTCATGAAATCCGCTTCCCTGTAGGCATATTGAAACAGAAACCGGCTGGAGGTATCGTTAAAGGATACAATCCCCTTGGCCCGGTAGACGTCACGCGGCAATTCCTTAACAAACCGTTCGAAGGCCTCGCTGTTCACGGGATTCTTGAAATAATGCGTGTACGCCATCACATGATCATGCGAAGCATGCATCTGCCTGGCATCTCCATCCTGTTCACTATGCTCATTCTCTTCTGTTACACCACGTTCTTCCGAATAGACTCCACCGATATTGCCGAGCAGGGCTTCCGGCTCCAGCTCACAGCGTACAGCGGGCATTATCTCTGCATACGCATTCCATTTGCGCAGCACAACCGTGATCTCTTCAGCCTCTTCTGCACTGATCCGGTCTGTCTTATTCAGAATAAGCACGGATGCGCAGCGGATCTGCTCCTGCATGAGGCGGTAGGTAGCCCCCTGCTGGGAACGGTACAGCTCCAGGAGATGAGCGGCATCAACGACTGTTATCAGCCCCTTCAGCTCCACCTGCTGATACAGCGAGGTTTCGGTAACCGCATCGACAATCTCCAGCGGATTAGCTGCGCCAGTCGCTTCAATGACGACTACATCCGGTGATTCTTTTTTGACCAGAGTGGTCAGTTCTGTACTTAAATCGCCCCTGCTTGTGCAGCAGATACACCCGCCCAGCATCTCGGCCATCGGCACAGACTGCTCTACCAGCAGACCATCCAAGTTGACCTCGCCAAGCTCATTCATGATGACCGCCGGCCGGAGGCCTTGCGTCTTCCAATGCTCCAGCAGCCGCTGCAGTAATGTAGTCTTGCCGCTGCCGAGGAATCCCGACAATATATAAACTGGTAATGACTGTTCCAAGTTCACTCGCTCCCCGCAAAAATCAGTTATGGTAGCGAGTGTACTACATTGCCTGCCTCTGTGCAAGACAGCTGCCCCCTTCCGGCGCTTCTGCCTGTCCGGCACGAACTTGTCTTTGCCTCCTCCATCCCCTATCATGGGGGTTAGAAGCCGTTCATTACAGACAAAAGGAGCTGGTTCGCATGACCTCCGTAGAAGAACACCGGCGTGAAGCCCCCGATTCAGTAGCTTGTTATATCATTACGGTCTCAGACACCCGGACCCTGGAGACGGACACCGGCGGCCCGCTGATCCAGAATATGCTGGAGGAAGCGGGATACATTGTTACCGGCCGCACGATCGTCAAGGATGATTATGAGGATATCCGCGAGCTGGTCTACAAAAGCTCCGTCCATTCCGGCATTGAAGCCGTACTGCTGACTGGAGGGACAGGCATTTCGCCCCGCGATACGACTTATGAGGCGGTTGCTTCACTGCTTGACAAATCGCTTCCGGGTTTCGGGGAGATTTTCCGGCTGCTTAGCTTCACGGAAGATATCGGCTCTGCCGCCATGCTTAGCCGGGCTATTGCCGGCACGATCGGCAGTACGGCAGTATTCTCGATGCCCGGCTCCACTGGTGCAATCAAGCTTGCCATGGAACGGCTGATCCTTCCCGAACTGCGGCATGTGATGCGTGAAATCTACAAACGTTCCTGATCAGGAGTACCGGATAGTCATACGCCCATTTATCGGGAATATGGACAAATGAACAAGCAGGCCCCTGTACAGCGCGTATACTGGCATAAGTCCAATCGCGAAGGAGCTGAATGTAATGAGAAATTGTCCAAAATGCCCTGTTCAAACAGTTACTGACCCTACAGAGGTCGTATATGAAGATTACTATCATCCCCAGGTAGTCCAGGTAGTCCACCATGTTGAAGTGGTCCGGCGCCATCACTGTGTTCCGGTCCCGCAGCACATCTACACTTATTCCGTCCGGGATGAAATGTGCGGTATTTCCGGAATTATGCGCGGCAGAAGAAGATAGAACTCTCGTACTATAACGTTAACTGTAAAAGGCAGACCTGCCCACCGCGTTTCTAATTGAAGCGCGCGGGCTGGTCTGCCTTTTTTGTGCTGGTCCTGAATGGCCTATGGTGAACGGATGCCTATCTTTTAATGAGCGTGTGTGCCCAAGTGCTCCAGAAGTCCGCTAAATAGGTCCTTTACCTTCTTCGAATACTTCCCCTTCTCTTTGCCCATGGAGGTATACACCAGAGAAGTATTATCCTTGTTATAGACCTCTGTTCTCGCCCCGGACGTCTCCGCCAGCTGCATACCACCGTACCAATCCGTAATCCGGCCCACCCGCTCAGGGCGGCTGGTGAATACATGCAGCGTGATATTCTGCGCGGGCTGGCTGTTGATCAGGTACAGATAGCTGGTATTTCCGCGATTGTCTTCGGTGAACTTCTCATCGGTCAGCGCAAGCTGTTCATTGGCAAAAGCCTGCCGCATCTCCTTGCGGAACCGGCCGTCCAGCCCTTTCCCCTGCGAGTAAGCCAGCATTGTCCCGTCCTGATACGCTTGCATCGTGTAGCTTCCCGCTTCCTTCTTGTTCTGCTCCCCGGAGCAGCCTGCGAGCAGTGTTCCGGCAGTCAATACCGCAGCCAGCATACCTGCTAATCGGCGCTTCATAACTATTCCCCCTTCACAAACACTCAGATTCTTCCTGTTGGGTATAGGATGGCTGAGTACGTGAAAAGTATGCAAAGAGCCGATTGTCTTACCGCAAATTGCTGGAATGATTCCGTGCACCGGGAGATTAACGTACTGGCGGGTCCGTATGCACATCGGTATCAGGAGCTGAAGCAGCCCACCGTGTGAAGGTTACCTGAAATCCCGGCCGGGTTGGAGCACACAGGAAGGGTCCTGCCTGCTTCCCGGTCACATACGGAAAACGGGCGACCCGGATCGTCCTCCAGGGATGATTCTCCGTTCTGGCTCTGAGGATTACGGCATCCTTCATCCGCGAAGCCCGGAGGGTGATTACCTCACCCGTCCATTCCGGAACAGGTGACAGCGACCAGTCGGAGTAGCCATCGGTCACAACGGCGCCCACATGTGGAATACCATCATTCAGCTCAATGCCGGCTTTGATCCAGACTTCCTCACTATGCCACAGCATAATGCCTGCCTGATCATATAGCTCTGTGAACCCGTCCAGCGAAAAGCTGACCTCCATAGCTTCCGCATCCTCCCAGGGTGCGAGCAAGGCGTGCCCGTTGTCATGCTGGAAGCCGTACATCGTTTTTTGCCAATAATCACTGCCTTCTGCAGCTTCCGCCACAAGTGCTCCTGCTACAACTCTGCTGGACACCGGTTCGTTACTCCATACTCCATCCTGCCACGCTACTATTCTCATTACAGGCTCACCTCTTCTTTCCGTTTTTTCATCATACTGTTGATCTGCTCAGAGCTTAGAATCATAACAATAATATACCCGATCATCACCAGCGGAAGAATCATAAAGCTGCTGCGCGCCGCCACCCAGCCCAGAAGCGGGGGCAGAAAAGCTCCGCCGGTATAGGCCAGAGCCATCTGATAGCCCATAATTTTCTGGGAGTTCGCTTGTCCGAACCGGGCCGGTGTCTCATGCAGCATACAGGGGAAGATCGGTGCCGACCCCAGTCCAATCAGGATAAATGCAACCAGTGAAAAGACCGCCGGAAGCGGTAAAGCCAGCACCAGCGCACCCACCATGGATATTACCAGCCCGCCGCGGATGAGCTCCTTGTTGCTGAACCGGAAGGTAATAAACCCGGTAATCAGCCGCCCGGCCGTAATTCCGCCGTAATACAATGACACCCAGGCAGCAGCAGTTGCTGCTGAGACACCCTTGACATTAACCAGATAGCTGCTGCCCCAGAGTCCTACCGTGGCTTCCACTCCACAATAGAACAGGAAGGTAATCATCGCCAGCTTCACGCCTTTGATCCGCAGCACATTGCCGGAAGCAGCCTCCGCTGCCATTACCGTCTCTGGCTCGTTCCTGACGTACTCAGCCTGCGGACTGCTGCTCTTACCTGCCCTTTTCCATAGCGGCAGACTGATAAACAGCAGCACCACAAGCGCAAACTGAATCATGCTGACAGTGAAGTATCCCGTTCTCCAGGAATCACCTCCTGCGATATAACGCGACATAATAATTGGTCCGAGCATCGCCCCGATGCCCCAGAAGCAGTGCAGCCAGCTCATATGATGCGCCTTATAGTGGGTAGCCACATAATTGTTCAGCCCTGTATCGATAGAACCGGCTCCCAGCCCCAGCGGCAAGGCCAGCACAGCCAGCCAAACTACGGAAGAAGAGTAAGAGAAGCCGAGCAAGGCCAGAGCCGTCACAGCCACGCTGATAAAAGTAACCATCCCCGTACCCAGCCGTTTCAGCACGGCACTGCTGGCTAAACTAGAAATAATCGTCCCCGCGACTACAATCATGGAGAGCAGCCCCGCCGTCTCAACCGGAGCGCCATAATCCAGCCTCATGATCGGCCAGGCCGCTCCCAGCATGGAGTCCGGCAGACCTAAGCTGATAAATGCCATATAAATAATGATCAAGAATACCGTTGCCATCTCTTCCCCGCCTAACCTTCTATTTTCGTTAAATACAGTCTTTGTTCCAAAGTGCCCAGCGTCTGCACAATCATGCCCTGAATGTAATCTGCGGCAAAATCGTCTGACATTCTCATCCTTGGAATTGCAGGATAAGGCAGCGCGGCGCTGCATTTCTTCTC
Organism: Paenibacillus sp. FSL E2-0178; assembly: GCF_038593005.1. Lineage (NCBI taxonomy): Bacteria > Bacillati > Bacillota > Bacilli > Caryophanales > Paenibacillaceae > Paenibacillus > Paenibacillus sp. FSL E2-0178. The sequence continues at coordinate 8,291,603 of NZ_CP151953.1, read as the reverse complement.
CACGGATAGAAGGTGCTCTTCCTTCAGGAAGCTGCCGTACAGCACAATAACATCCGGATTCAGCACACTGCTGACAGCGGCCGCCAGCCTGGCAATCGCATCTGTAAGTGCCTCAAAGGAAGCAATCAGTCCGCCATCTCCCCAGGCAATGCCGAGCGGAATGTTGGCTACCTCTCCGGCGAAGCCGCGTTTCCCCTTATACAGCTTGCCTCCTATAAATATGCCGGCTCCCGGAGCGAAGCGGTCCGGAAAATACAAATAGACAACTGAAGCTGTCTCCTCCTTCATCCTTCGGCAATAGCCAATCACGGCAGCGTTGACATCGTTCTCGATCACTACAGGTTTGCCGTACCGCTGCCGGAAATGCTCTGCCACCGGAACACCGCGCAAGGCTTCGTAATCGGATACAACCATTAGGCCTTCTACTTCCGCACCCGGCAGGCCCAGACCGATAGCCTGTATCAGGGGATACATCTGCAGCGAGCTGTCAATCACCGCTTCAAAGGCCGCCAGATCGACGCCTGAGACCGCTGTATTATCCTCAAACAGTGTACGTCCGGTCAGCGTAACAACCGTTCTGTGAATGTAGATCACATCCTGCTCTTCATGCGTGAACAGAATCAGCGCCAGGGCATACTCGTCATTGTATATGTATTGCTGTGCAGGCCTCCCTCCGCTGGAGGACACCTGTGCTCCAGCCAGCACCTCATTCTGCGCTTCCAATAGCTGCAGCACAGTGCCCACTGTAACGACACTAAGGCCGCTAACTCCGGCAATCTGCCGTTTGGTTGCCTGCCCGTGTTCCTTCAGCACCTGCCGCACCAGGTTCATATTCACTTCGCGAATGACTAACGCATTGCCGCCAATCTTCTGCATCTGCTTTCACCTCGTTATAATAATACTTTAATAAAGTGTTTTAATAAATAGTTATTTTGAAAAAATTATTGAAATGTTGAATAGCCCGGCAGAGAATCTCTGCCGGGCGGGTATGCATGATGGCTAATTATAGTGGTGCTTAGGCTAAGCCTTACAAATCCGGATGCTCATGTTTGGCTTTGAGACGGCTCCAGCGGCGCTGTACCTCATTCTCGAAGCTGCGCAGCGCAGGCTCGTTCTCCGGCTTCAGCAGATGGCGGGTTTTGCCCATAGTCTTCAGCCAGGCGGAGACTTCGATCCGTTTCTCCTTGTCTTCCGGGTTATACGTGATGTTGGTCATGCCCTGCTCTACTTCATAGAGCGGGAAGAAGCAGGACTCAACAGCCAGGGAGACGATATCTGTACCGTCTTTGTCTTCACTCATCCAGTTAAGCGGACAGGCGATCAGAATCTTGCCATAGACGAGACCTTCATTCTGAGCATACCACTGGGCCTTCGCAGCCTTCTTCAGCAGATCCTGCGGGTAAGCTTCACAGCCGGTGAAGACATAAGGAATATTGGTCGCAGCCATAATCTGCGCAGTATCCTTATGCTGGGTCAGCTTACCCTGCTGGGTTTTGCCGATGCTCGAAGTCGAAGTACGGTGTCCGAGCGGTGTGGAATAGGACTGCTGTGCACCAGTATTCATGTAACCTTCGTTATCGTATTCCACGATGATCATCTTGTGGCCGCGCAGTGCAGCGCCGATCGCCGGACCCATACCAATGTCCATACCGCCGTCACCCGTTACCATAACGAAGGTGAAGTCATCCTGCAGGCCCAGGCCGTCCAGCTCGCCGCGGCGTTTGCGTTCCCAGAACATTTCGACCACGCCGGACAGCGTAGCTGCACCGTTCTGGAAGAGATTGTGGATGAACGTTGATTTATGTGACGAATAAGGATAGCCGGTAGTTGTAACCATGGCACAGCCGGTGTGATACAGCGCTACGATATCCCCTTCAATCCCTTTGAAGAACAGCTCCAGGCCGGAGAAAATACCACAGCCCGGACATGCGCCATGTCCCGGAGACAGACGTCTTGGCTTCTTCATCAGAGAGCGGATCGGCGGAATCTTCACGGCCAGCTTACCTGTTTCTTCATTCTTGTTCACCGTAATCAGGCCGGTCTTCAACAGATCAAAGTTCATCGGCTTCAGCAGGCGCTTCGGCGCATTCTCCGGCGCTCCCGGATTGTGGCCGTAGTAATCAAACGGCACTTCTACGCGGTCTGCTACCACTGCATCCATTGCGAGCTGGAAGAAATGATGGCCGTCTTCAGCATAGAAGTCTTTACCGCCCAGCCCGTAGATACGGCTGATTACCTTAGTGGTCGTGTTGCCGTATGTGAACAGTGCAGCCTTGATTTCGTTAACCATGTTGCCGCCGTGTCCGCCGACGGAATCCGCACGGTCACCGACAGTGATGGCTTTGACATTCTTCAGCGCTTCAGCAATCTGCTTCTGCGGGAACGGGCGGATCATGTTCGGGGAGATGGCACCCGCTTTGATTCCTTGCAGACGCAGCTGGTCGACCACATCCTTGATAATCTCCGAAGCGGAGTTCATCAGGAATACGGCCACATCCGCATCCTCCATCCGGTACTGCTCAATCACCCCATAATGGCGGCCTGTCAGCACAGCGAATTCCGCTGCGATCTCTTCAAACACTTCACCAGCATTGTACATGGCTACCGACTGCTGATAACGGTTGTTGATATAATCCGGTTCGTTCATATAAGGACCTACAGTAACAGGGTTATTGCGGTCCAGCGTATCGGTGAAGCCAACTGGCGGCTGCTCGCCTACGAACTTGTGAACATCCTCGCGGTGGGCAAAAGCCTGCACACGGCGCTTCTGGTGGGACGTGAAATAACCGTCAGAAGCAACCATTACCGGAAGGCGGACCTTGGCATGCTCCGCAAGCTTCAATGCCATCAGGTTCATATCATATACGGACTGCGGATCACGGCACATCAGGATCGGCCAGCCGGTGTTAAGGGCGAAATACAAATCGGAATGGTCACCGTGAATATTCAGCGGGCCTGAGATCGAACGGCAGATCAGGTTCATGACCATAGGCATCCGCGTACCTGCTTGTACAGGCAGCTGCTCCAGCATGAACATATACCCTTGCGCGCTGGTAGCATTGAACACGCGGCCGCCTGCTGTCGAAGCGCCATAACAGATCCCTGCGGAGCTGTGCTCGCCGTCGGAAGGCACCAGCATAATATCATGCTGTCCGCTGGCTTTCATGGTATCCAGGAACTGGGCAACCTCCGTCGACGGGGAGATCGGGAAATACCCCATAACATGATAGTTAATCTGATGGGCGGCATAAGCAGCCATTTCATTGCCGGATTCATATAGGAATTTCTGCTCCACTTTGGCGGAGCCTACTTCTTTTTCATAATCAATAGCCACAATTCATTCCACCTTTCTTCCGAAATTTAGACTTGAGTAACCAGATCAAACGTATGCTTCACGGTATGGCTGTCCGCATAGCCTTCCTTCTCCCGGGTGCTGGAGAGCGCCGAGGTCGGGCAGGCGCCGATGCATTTCAGGCAGCCTTTGCAATATTGATAGTCAATGCCGAGCAGGAACATCTGCGAACGGCCCTTACGGTCCAGCCGCTCTTCCCAGACGAAGCATTGATCCGGACATACCGTGTCACACTGTGCGCAATTGATACAGGACTCATTCTCATAGACCGGAAGCATACCGGAACGGGAGATGCTGAGGTTCTTCAGGAAACTGCCGCCCGGGTTCGTGATGGTGCCGCCTATCGGCTGAGTCTCGTAGCCGAGAGCGGAAATATCGGAGCGGACATACACCGGCATGCTATCGCCGGCAGCGAGCTCGAAATGCATGAATTTCACTTCATTATAACCACGGTCAAAGGTCGTAATGGCCGACTGGACCGCCTGCGGATATTTCTTGCCGAGCGATTTCTCAATAACGCCCTTCATAATATCGGTATCCAGGAACGGACAGAGCCGGAACAGCGCGCCTAGCATCGCCATGTTCACCCGGTTCTTCTCTTTCAGTGCGATGCTGGTGGCATCGATTACTGCAATCGTACCGGCCTTCATCTTCAGCAGTTCTTTGAGTTCTTCCGGCGTCTTGGCCGAGTTCACAAGAACGGTACTGTGTTCATGAATTCCGCTGGTTACGTTAACGGTCTTGGCAAGCGCTTCGTGAAAAACACCGACAACATGCGGACGCTCTACCGGGGAGGTATCACGGATATGAGTGTCCATATCGCAGAAACGGATATGAGCTTTAACCGCCGACCCCTTCTTCTCCGAACCATACGATGAAAAACTGACGCCATTGAGTCCTGCGCCGACTACACCCGCTTCCGCGAGCATTTTACCGGCAAGGTTCGCTCCCAGGCCCCCAATAGATTCGAGACGAATCTCAAAGAAGCCGAGCTCATTTACTTTTGGCAATTGTACCACCGACATAACCCCTTTCTTAGTGTCAAGAAGAATAACATCCTTTTGACTTTTTCAACGATTGTAACTTGAAATTGCAAGCCGCGAAGTGACATATCTTGCATTATCCACGCTTTGGGAATCACAATTCTTTATGGATTTCAATGGATTTCTTTATACGCGACAGCGCGGCGTTACTTCAATAGAAGGTAATCTGCCATAAAAACGACAAATTGTGAAAATTGTGTGTAATTCCGCGTTTTCCCAAGGATGATGTGGAACCAATGTCACCCTTAATTTAGCAATAAAATTAAAAATTAAGATGTTAAATTTATCACAGAAATCATGATATATGTCACAGGCGCCCATTATGAAAAAAAACGAAACCCGTGATCAGAGATCACCCGGATTTCGTCTTTGGATCATATCAAGAATAAAAACGCCTAGTAAGTCCACCAGTTGCCGGACATCACGATCATGGAGAACAGCTTGATGCTGTCTTCATAATAATCCTCTGCCGCGCTGCCTGACGTATGGCTCCAGAGTGAATTCAGCCAGCTCTGGTTCCCTGATGAGGTCATTGCGCTTACACCGAACGGAGCATAGAATGCGCCGCTGTTGTAGCTGCCAAAGGTGGTTCCGTTCAGCTTGTAGCCGTCTTTGATATTGCCCGGAGTACTGCTTACCTTGGTCTTGATCCAGCTGTTCAGCTGATTCAGCTGGGACAAGGCGCGGTTATCGCCTGTGAGCAAATAATCGGTGGTAATCCGCCATGGTGTGCGGCATGAGTTGTAGTTATAATTGCCGTCGTTGGCATCCTCCAGGAAATTCGCTGCGGCCGGTTTATAGGTGTTACTGGAGTAGACTACGAAATCCGGCAGCAGGCCGGTGGTAGAGCTATAACCGGTATAGAGGCTGTTAATAATCGTATAGGTCTTATCCGTTACATTCTGCCAGCGCGCATCCCCGGTAGCGGACTGGAAGGCCTTCAGATGGCTGAGCATGAAATCGGAAGGACGGGTTGCTGTATTATATGAACCGCTGTTCGCCCAGTCCCCCAGGCGGATGGTCCACTGGGTCTGATTGATCTCATTATCCATGATTGCATTAATGATGCTGGTTGCTGCCTGCAAATAGTTAACTGTTCCCGTGCTTCCCCATTGTCTGTGGGCCAGCAGCAGCGAATACGCAATATCCATATCACCGTCCGTTGCGGAATCCTCGCCTTCGATATTCTGGAAGCTGCTGTTCTGTTTCCAGGACATCAGATAAGGATTGATGGAGCTTGGATGTGCTGTGTAATAATTGTAGAGTCCGTTATAGTACGTCTGCGCATTGGTGTCGTAACCAGCCATCAGGACAGTGAACAGCATGCCGTAGCCATGCGCTTCGGAGACGGTCTCCCCGTCTGAATTATATTTGACATAATATTTGCCTGTCCCGGCCGGTTTGAGATAAGCGCCTTTCCAGGCATCCCATTTGGTCTTAACCGCATTATCCATAACCGTCTGGGTGACATTATTCGGTTTGATGGTTCCGGCCGTATAGGTCGTATGCTGCGGGAACGGTTTGTTCACTGCGGCGAAAGCGGACCCGGCAGGCAGGATAAAGAGCGCCAGACAAAGAAGCATCAGACTTTTCCAGTGCAGCTTGCGTTTCCCTTGCTTATTCATAACGCATTCACTCCTCATGATTTGGTGGATATGGCTTCGAATCCATTGCAATCACAAACGAACTGCCTTAGGAAAAGTTCACCCCCTCACATAGAGTATCCGCCCATCTGTCTGCCGGGCTAAAGTTAAAGCGCTTTAACTTTATCCCCAAAAAAATACCATTCCTGTAAAAATTGTATTTAAGAACATATTTAATATATTATTCCAGAGAGTTCGTGTCAATGAGCATATGGTCCTGCGTATTACGCGTCTATGAAGTTATACGCAGGGGCAGGGGTATGAGCCTGCCTGTCTTTTCCCATTCTGCCCTCGCCCCGGCAAAAAGCCCTCCCGGTCGTGGATTATCCACCAACTGAGAGGGCTAAGTATTAATAAGTCTATGCTTCTGTTGCGATCAGGCTATTCCACATCCGGCATCATATGCTCCGCAATCAGCTGCTGCTTGCGGTTCCACAGCTGCTCGCTGAGATTCACGCGGAATACTTCAGGGTTCAGCTTACGCAGGTACTCCGGCCAGAACAGATCAAGCTGCTCCTGATGGTAGCGGCGGATCTCGTTCAGATCCGGCAGCTGATAGACCTGGAAGCCGTTCACCACAATCGGCTCCAGCATCGGCAGCGCCTCGTAGTGCTCCACATGTTTTCTCATATACGGATGCAGCGGATTGAACAGCTTGAGCCGGACACCGTTACGCGGCGCCTCTTCCCCGGAGAAGCTGATATAATCCGCCAAGGCTTTGCCGTTCTGCCCGATAATGCGGTAAACGGCCTTTTTGCCGGGAGTCGATACCTTCTCGGGATTGGAGGAGATCTTGATCGTTGGAATCATCTCTCCGCTTGGAGATTCAATCTCGACCAGCTTGTAGACTCCGCCGAGAGAAGGCTGATCGGAAGCTGTAATCAGCTGGGTTCCAACCCCCCACGTATCAATAGCCGCACCTTGCGACTTCAAGTTCATGATCGTGTTCTCATCCAGGTCATTGGAGGCAACGATCTTCACATACTGCAGGCCGGCTTCATCAAGCATTTGCCGGGCTTTGCGGGACAGGTAGGCCAAGTCACCGCTGTCGAGCCTGATGCCGTTCATCCGTTTGCCCTGCGCCTCCAGCTTCTTGGCAGTATTTATTGCATTCGGCACACCGCTGCGCAGAGTATCGAAGGTATCGACGAGCAGGGTAACGCCGTCCGGCATTACTCTGGCGTAAGCGTCGAAGGCTTCCTGTTCGCTCGGGAAGCTCTGCACCCAGGAATGGGCATGGGTGCCCTTCGTAGGAATGCCGAACATTTTGCCGGCCAGCATGTTGGAGGTCGCATGGAAGCCCCCCACATACGCTGCCCGGGCTCCCCATACGGCCGCATCTGCTTCCTGCGCACGCCTTGTTCCGAACTCAAGCAGCGTATCATTCGGAGCCACCTGCTTGATCCGGGAAGCCTTGGTCGCGATCAGCGTCTGGTAGTTCATGAAGTTCAGGATGGCTGTCTCCACCAGCTGAGCCTCCATAATCGTGCCTTCCACGCGGATCAGCGGCTCATCCGGGAAGACAAGCGCGCCTTCCTTCATCGAATGAATGCTGCCCTGGAAATGGAACTGCAGCAGCTCCTCCAGAAACGCCGGGGCATAATTCTCCTCCTGCTCCGACAAGTAGCGGATATCATCCTCTGTAAACCGCAGTTCAGCGATATACTGGGCGATCCGCTCCAGGCCTGCAAATACCGCGAACCCGTTGCCGAACGGCAGCTTGCGGAAATAAGCTTCAAACACAGCCCGGCGTTTGTGCGTGCCGTTAACCCAGTGGGCGTACATCATATTAATCTGATATTTGTCTGTATGTAGAGCAAGTTCTCTCCTCAAGTCCTCATCTCCTAATAGTTGCACTGCTGTAGCGGGATCTGCAGTTGCTGTTGTGTTATATAATTTGAACTTTGAAATTAACTTAAAGCTAAAGTGTCACTGCGGTGAACTTTGGACTTCCGGCCGCTGTTGTCCCCAGATTTCTTGATTCCATACTGCTATCCGCAGTGGAAATCCGGTGACAAAGGCGGTCGCTACCGCTCCTACAGTTCCAAATTTCCCCTTCGTTCCTTACAGCTTTTGATATTATCTTCGTTCAATTATATTTTTATCTATGTGGAAGCGACAACCTTCGCTCCGAGGCTGCCCCGGAAATGTCCCAGTGCCCAAGTGTGGCCGTCCGGGTTGAAGCTGGCTACCGCATCCTCGTGAACAATAATGCTGAATCCCAGATTGTACGCATCCACTGCCGTATGCAGCACACAGATATCCGTACATACTCCGATCAGGTGCAGCTCGGTAATGCCGCGTTCACGCACCTTCAGCGCGAGATCCGTGCCGCTAAAAGCGCTGTACCGGGTTTTGTCCATCCAGTAGATGGCTTCATGATTCGCTTCGTATACGGCCTTCAGGCTGCCGTAGAGCTCACGTCCCTGACTGCCCCGCAGATTATGCGGCGGGAATAACTTACTCTCCGGATGATATGGATCATCTGCTTCATGCAAGTCTACAGCCATCACAACATAATCCCCGCTCTGCACGAACTGTTCCGTGAGCTGGCTAACCCTTGGTGCAATGTCGATACCGGGCTGCCCAACCGGCAGACTTCCGTCAATGAAATCATTGGTGAAATCAATTACGATGAGTGCTCTCATAAGCAGACCGCCTCCTAAAAGTGTTGTGAGCTTAAGCTTTCCTGCTGCTTAGGTATAAATCGATAATAAAGGTTCATGGTCCGTGAACATATAGAGCTGTGCCGGACGCTGGGAGTATTGATTGGAGCTGAGCGGATTGCCCGCTTCATCACTTACTTCCTTTAATATACCCTGCCGGCTGCGTGTTGACGTAATTTTACGGATAAAATTCGGTTCTTTGAATTCAGGCACGACCGTCTGGATCACCTGATACAGCTCACTCAGTGTGAAATGGCGCGGCAGAAACTGCCGTGCAATCGTAGTCTGCAGCATTTGCTGCTGAATCCGCAGATAAGCATCGGTAATAATATCATGGTGGTCAAAAGCCAGCTCCAGCTCCTCCAGCGCTTCCTGCAGGGTGAACAGGCCAACCTCACCTGCATCATCAGAGGCCTGACGCTGCTCCAGCATCCACTCCTCGACCAGTGCAAAAAACGCATGGCTGATGATCCAGCCGCGCGGATCGCGCCCCGGCTTGCTGTAGACACCGAGATATTCCAAATGGCCGCCGTCTACGCCGGTCTCTTCCTTCAGCTCGCGGGTAGCCGCATCATAGATCGATTCATCTTCCTGGCAAAAGCCGCCCGGCAAAGCCCACATACCTGCATAGGGCCATTTCTTGCGCCGGATCAGCATAACTTTCAGCTCCCGCAGCGGGAGTGTCTTCGTGACCGTCTTCCGTTCGCGTTTGGTCAGCGTAAACATGACAATATCCGCCGGAACGCCGTCCGGAGTGCGGTATTTTTTGGCGTTATAGGTTTGTTCCACGTTCTCGCTCACTTTAGATCATCCTTTGCCGCAGCTATATTTGCTGTTCGTATCTTTTAATGTACCAAACCTGTCCTCTTAAAATCAACCGCAAGAACGCGCAATATATGAAAAAGGGACGGATTCTCATCCGCCCCGGGGGTATTCAATTAGTCACCGCAAGTGGATGGAGGCGCTTCTGTGCCTGCTTCCACATTGATTTTGTCCGAGACGGTATCCCTGATAACGGAGATAACCAGCTGCAGCAGGTAGTTAATGTCGCTCTGGCTCTGCTGGAACTCATTCACGACCGGAATACTGTCGATTTCATCCTGCAGCACTTCAATTTCCTGTTCAATCTTGGCGACCATCGCCTGATTCTTGAAGCTCTCAAAGGCCACAATCTCCTTCTGCTTCTTCTTAATGGTAGCAATCAGACCCTGCACACGATCGTGATTCAGAATTTTCTGCTCGGCCTGCTGGAAATGCCGGACCTCTTCACTGGTGGAGATGAGTGTAGCCAGCTCCTTCGCTTTGCCCATAATATCCTCTCTTACGATTAAATCACGGGTGTTGTGGGTCTGCATGCCGTATTCATTCAAACGCGCTTCTTCCTGGCTCATTCTTCTCGCCCCATTTCTCTATAATTAGAGGACTGCTGCGGCTTCCGCCAGATAGTCCCCTTTGATGTACCATGTCTTCGTACTGGTAATTCTCACCTGCACCATCGTGCCGATCAGTGACGGCGGGCCTTTGAAATGCACCAGCTTGCTGTCACGGGTACGTCCGGCGAGTACATTGATGTTATTCTTGCTCTCGCCTTCCACCAGCACTAGGGCCAGCTTGCCGAGCATCCGCTCGTTCCCCAGCCGGCTCTGCTCTTTGATCAGATCGTTCAGACGCTGCAGGCGTGCGCTCTTGACCTCTGCCGGAACGTTGTCTTCCATAGCAGCAGCCGGAGTACCTTCACGCGGAGAATAAATGAAGGTATATGCCATATCATACCCTACTTCGCGCACCAGCGACAGTGTCTCCTCGAACTGCGCTTCGGTTTCACCCGGGAAACCGACGATAATATCGGTAGTCAGTACCGCATCCGGCACGCCTGCTTTGATCTTGCGGACCAGCTCCAGATAAGCTTCACGGGTGTACTTGCGGCTCATCCGCTTCAGGACAGCTGTACTTCCCGACTGCACGGGCAGATGGATATGCTCCACCAGATTGCCGCCCTTGCCGAGCACATGAATCAATTTATCGTCAAAATCACGGGGATGCGACGTCATGAAGCGGATACGCGGAATATCGATCCCCCGCATGTCGTCCATCAGGTCCCCGAATGTATAGTCTATGTCGGTAAAATCCTTCCCGTAGGCGTTTACATTCTGCCCCAGCAGCGTAACTTCCTTGAAGCCCTGGCGGGCCAGCTCGCGCACTTCGGCAATGACATCTTCAGGACGCCGGCTGCGCTCCTTGCCCCGTGTGAACGGTACAATGCAGTATGTACAGAACTTGTCACAGCCGTACATAATATTCACCCAGGCGCGCAAACCCTCTCTTTTCTTCGGCAGATTCTCAATAATGTCGCCTTCCTTGGACCAGACCTCGATCACAAGCTCCCTGCTGAACACCGCTTCCTTAATCAGCTCCGGCAACCGGTGGATATTATGCGTACCAAAAATCATATCCACGAAACCATACCGGTTCATGATCCGGTTAACAACGCCTTCTTCCTGGGACATGCAGCCGCAGATCCCGAGCAGCAGCCCCGGCTTCTCCAGCTTGAGCGATTTGAGATGACCCAGCTCTCCGAACACCTTATCTTCCGCATTCTCGCGGATTGCACATGTATTTAATAGAATAAGATCAGCATCTCTGCGGTCATCAGCCGCACGGTAACCCAGTTGCTCCAGCATACCCTTCATCGTTTCGGTGTCATGCTCATTCATTTGGCAGCCGTAGGTGGTGATATGATAGGTTTTGCCTTGGCCGAAATCCTCCATCTCCGGCGGAATCTCGAAATGGTAGAGCACCTCGATCTCTTCCTTGCCGCGGCGCTTGCCTTCCCTGTAATCGGGCTGGCTGTTTATCTGAACGTTTCTTCCTTTTATGCGATAGGTGGTCTTGCCCTCTTGCTCACTTATCACTTTAGCATCGGTAAAATCAAAATACTTGGAGTAATCCTTGCCCTTGGTGGAGTTGAAGTCCGCTGAGTTCCGGTTCTCCTTCGTCATCAGATTTACACTTCCTTTATAAGTAATTCATGAATTCAGATACACCCGCAATCAATACAAAATTATATCACAGATAAGGATAATCTAACCATCTAATCCATTGATCCGATTCAGCCTTTTATATAACAATTCTGGATTTGGGCCGGCAGGATGAGGAAAATGTGCTATGCGAAAAAATTTCCTGAATGACAAAAAAAGCCCGCGACAAGGCAGGGCTTTTCCTGAATCTTACGTTTAATGATGCGGCATAAGCTCTTGGATACTGTACTTCTCCACTCCATTTCCTGTTTGCACCAGAACCTGAATATCCGGCGCATAACGTACCAGCATCTCCCGGCAATTGCCGCGTGGAGGAAGCAGAATCCCTCCTTCGCTTTGCGTTCTCGTAGCAACGATAGTCTCGAATTCCCGTTCCCCAGCCGTAATTGCAGCACCGATGGCAATAAACTCTGCACAGGAGCCATGAATCGAGTACAAGTTGACTCCGGTATAGATTTTACCATTCTTACAGCGCACTGCTGCCCCTACCGTATGACGTTTATTCACTTCATCGAAGTTACGGTCAATTACCTTAATGGATTCCTGGATCAGTTCCAGATCTCTCTGCTCAACCTTCATATGTAATCTCTCAGTCCCTTTTTTCATGTTTTTTTCTCTGTGATATAAACAAACCTGTTAACGTAAGTACAATACCAAATACGGAGGCTCCTGTCATTTTCTCCTGAAGGACAATAACAGAGGTAACTACGGTAATTACGGGAACCATGTAAATGTATATACTCGTTTTTATGGCGCCCAATATTTTAACCGCAGAATTCCACGTTACAAAGCAAAGCGCAGATGCTGCCAACCCCAGAAACAGGATGTTAAACAGATGGGCTGGTGTCAGCAGTTCATTCAGGGTTGGCTTAAATCCGAAAATGAATAAGGACGGAACCATAAATACCAATCCATATAAGAAAATTCTCCGTGTTACCTGAATCGTATTATATTGAAACCCGCTGATTTTCTTCGTCAGAATAGAATAGACGGCCCATACCACTGCAGCCAAAACGGCCAAAATATCCCCCAATGGATTTATATTCAGGCTGCTGCTTCCATGAAAGCTAATGATAAAAATGCCGGTCACTGCGATTAAAAACCCTATAAAAAACCGAATTTTCAATTTCTCTCCGTCTAAAAACCGGTGTGCAAGAATAGCAGTAAAAAACGGAGCAATAGAAATGATAACACCTACATTGGAAACAAGTGTATAGGTTAATGCAATATTTTCAAGCAGATAGTATAGCGTAACGCCACACAAACCCGCTCCGGCAATATATAGCTCGTGCCTGAATTCCTTGACTTTGAGCCTATGAGGACAAGCAAGAAGTAACACAAGAAAACCAATGGCAAACCTCAGAAATAATATTTCAATAGGAGTTAGTACATCTAACAGTATCTTGGTGGATATAAAAGTCGTGCCCCATATAAAAATCGTAATAAATGCAAACAGATGTCCCTGAATTTCTTTGTTTCTATCCATGATAACCCTCTCTATAACCAAAGTCAGCTTTGCGCATCCTTGAAAATGTTCATATACTGTTTTGGTGTCAGCCCTATAAATTTTTTGAAAAAGTTGGAGAAATGGCTTTGGTCGGTAAATCCGGTCTGTATCGCAACATCAATAGGCTTCATACCCTGCTCCAGCATTTTCTTTGCCTTGTCAATCCGGATGGTTTCCAGATAGCTGTAGGGCGATATACCCTTTTGCTTGGTAAAGGAACGGAGCAGGTAGTACTTACTCAGCCCCGTCAAATTGCACAGGTCAGCCAGTGAGATATTATCCATATAATGCTTCTCTAAGAATTCACCGACCGCCTTTACTTCTGCGCTTTGCCCTGTATTCTCCGCCGGCACTGCCTGCTCTGTATAGTCTTCAATCAGCTGCTCCAGTAGGAAGAAAAAGCTCTCCTCTTTTCTAAAGTCTCTTTCTTCCTCCATCAGCATTTGGTGCAGATCCCGGAGTACAGGAACCCATTCGCTGTGAAAAATAACCTGAGGCGTAAAATAGGGCAGATACTCTTTTCCTGTTATATCTAAGACTGCCTTACTCATAATTTCCGGTTGAATATTAATGCAGCGATAATCCAGCGTTCGGCCGTCAATCTGTTCGCAAGCGTGATTATCGCGGGGGTTAAAGAGAAGGAGATCACCCGGCTCTATAGTGTATTCTTTATTTTTGCAGGACAAAAACCGCTGACCTTGTTCGATATATCCAATCACATAATACTCATGAAAATGGTTAGGAAATTTCTGCATGATTCCTTGAAAGTGGTAGGCTTCAACTTTTAATTCAGCGTTGTATTTTACGGTCCGCATTTCCTGTTTCATCATTCGTCTTCCCTTCCTACTTGTTTCATGCTCAGTATACTATAGGTGATGATAGTGTTCTTGTATGATATTGCTCTTCCAATGCTGCAACTTCGGCGTGCCGTGGCCATTCAGGAGTATATCCCGCCGCAAAAAAAACCCGGCCTAAGAGTAAGGCTCCGGGCTTATTCATTAAACTTTGCTTGCCATAACCGGGCTCAGCCCCCAAGCCTATAGATCAGAATCGATGCATTGGAGTTGATCTGTGTTCCTCCAGCTAAGGTCTGCAATGTGACTGCTGCGGCACTGGAATGGTTCCTTAACGTGATTACATCGCCAGTGACTGCAGTGATAATCACCATACCCGGATTAGGCTGGGTTCCCGCTCCTGAACCGTAGACGCTGCCTCCTACAGGAGCACCATTCAGATACAAAGTGAACTGATTCGCTTCAACTGCATTGACAATAAAGATTACCGCATAATCTCCGGAATTCTCCACGTTAATGGCGGCTGTATTAGGGGTATGGCTGAAGCCGACAAGACTCTCATTGCTGTCAAAAGTAACATCCGCTTCGGTAGCGACACTCTGGGCACCTGTGTTGAAAATATAGGCATAGGACGATGACACGCTGCCTGTGGCTCCAGTAGCACCCGCTAATCCCGTCGCACCTGTTCCCCCTGTCAACCCTGTAGCACCCGTGAACCCCGTAGCACCGATAGTCCCCGGCAATCCTGTAGCTCCTGTAGCTCCTGTAGCACCCGTAAACCCTGTAGCACCCGTAGCTCCTGTAGCTCCCGGTAATCCCGTAGCACCCGTGAACCCCGTGGCTCCGGTTGCGCCAGTGATTCCTCCCCCGGTTTCCCCCAGTAACTCCTGGGAAACCAGCCGGTGTGCGGTCACCAGCTGTCCTGCGGCATTTTTGCCCCATACGGACACCTGGGCTTCAGGCTCTGCGATTCCTGTTGTGCTGAACACAAACTCGAATGCGTCCAGATCCGCAAAGTAATCCCTGGTGATCACCTGAAACGGTCCGACACTTAATTCCTCTTGCACATACAAGGTGCGGAATCCAATCAGGCTGTAGCCCAAGATAAGAACATCGAATTCTTCGGTGGTATTGCGTCCGTCAATTTTGACTGTTACCGATTGAGTCGGACGGATGCCTGTGCTGATTACCACATTGTTCTCGATAGGTCCCGTCGATAGAATCGCCATATCCCACTCTCCTTCTTCTGAATTTACAAGGTCCTCCTAATAGCAATATTCGAGAGAAAGGTAAGGGTGTCGGACAATGGCATTATTTCAGGAAATTGGACAGTAGTACAGCGTAATGGGGCTAATCTGCGCAAAAAACACCCGATGCGGATGGACATTAGCGGATAAACACGAGGTTCGCCGCAATTTCCAATACATCGGGTGTTCTGGCTCAAACTATATTAGTTAGTATTCTTAGTATAATGTCTTGGTTGCGTCGGAGGTGAAATGAATGATCTCACCAATTCTGCCAGCCTGCACTTTAGCAGCCCACGCCGGATCGCTGATCAGAGCTCTGCCTACCGCAACAAGATCGAACTCTGCCTTGTCCAGCCGCTCCAGCAGAAGGTCAATATTATCTTCCTGATTCTTCTCGGTTACCGGGCTGGGAAAAGCACTGTCAAGTCCCACAGAGCCTACCGTGATCGTCGGTTTGCCGGTGATCTTCTTCGTCCAGCCTGCCAGATTAAGATCAGACCCTTCGAACTCCGGCTGCCAGAAACGCCGGGTGGAGCAGTGAAAGATATCCACACCCGCATTGCTGAGCGGTGTCAGGAAGCGGGCCAGATCTTCAGGCGTCTCCACAAGTCTGGCGTCATAATGGCCGCCCTTCCACTGCGAGAAGCGGAGCACAATCGGGAAGTCCGGTCCTACCGCACGGCGGCAGGCATCGATCACTTCAACCGCGAAGGTGGTCCGTGCCTCAAGATCACCGCCATATTCATCGGTACGGCGGTTGGTCTTCTCCCAGAAGAACTGGTCGATCAGATAACCGTGGGCCCCGTGTAATTCAATGCCGTCGAAGCCAATGGCCTTGGCATCTTTGGCCGCCTTGGCAAAGGCGCTGACAATCCCCTGAATTTCATTCTTGGTCATCGGCTCGGTAACTTGCTCTCCGGCCAGATTAAGCCCTGAAGGACCGATAGGAAGCGCTGAAGCATTAGGCAATTCACCGATGCTCCGGGCCATACCGACATGCCACAGCTGCGGAATAATCTTGCCTCCGGCAGCATGCACTTCCTTGACTACCTGCGCCCATCCCTCCAGAGAGGCTTCGCCGTGGATATTCGGAATATCCTGGTGGCTGACCGCCGCCGGATGATCGATAGCTGTTCCTTCAGTAATGATCAGACCAACGCCGCCTTCCGCCCGGCGGCGGTAATAAGCCGCTACCTCCGGACTAGCCACGCCTCCTGGAGACTGCACCCGTGTCATCGGTGCCATTACTACACGGTTGGTCAGGGACAGGCCCCCTCCCTCAAAGGGTTCAAACAATTTATCGGTATTCATGATCGGCCTCCATTTCATACTTTGATTACTTTAAGTAAGTATAGTATGACTGTTCTCAGCGGCAAATGCAAATGAATGAGCACCGGGAATATGCCAAAAGCCGGAAACTAGCAGCCATGCTGCATTGTCCGGCTTTCGTAGCATTCTCAAGACTTCATGATCCTAATTAACCTACAGGTCCAGAACGCCGGCCTTCGGAGTTACCCGGAAGGCTGCGGCCAGATCGGCCAGCTGCTGATCCGTGATTTTCTGTTTAATTTCACGTCCGCCGATCAGGTTGTAGACAATTGCCGCTTTTTCAATGGTTTCTACCAGACCGAAGGTAGCATCCATGGTAGCGCCCGTAACAAAGATACCGTGCTGCGGCCAAATCACCACACGATAGTCTTTCATTTTATCCGCAGTAGCCCGGCCGATATCACTGCTGCCCGGAACCATCCAAGGAATGACGCTGACGCCATCCGGGAAGACAACCAGACATTCTGTGCACATTTCCCACAGGGTCTTGGTGAACTTCAGTTCATCCAGATCATGGGTGAAGGTCATGGCAATCACATTCGTTGCATGGGTATGCAGCACGATGCGGTGCGAAGGATCTACCTTCAGCCGTTCAATATGGCTCATGAAGTGGGAAGCAAGCTCACTGGTCGGTACAGCGCCGTTCCGCAGACCCCACAGAACCTCTACACTCTCCCCGCTGTCACTGACACGCAGCACACCTAGGTTGGCTTCCGGGTCCTTAATGACATTACGGAAGTATTTGCCGGAGCCAGTTACGATGAAGTATTTGCCGGACAGCTCAGTTACAGGGAAGGTAAGGGCGATTGTACGCAGCGGCTCGCGGATGTTAATGTATTTGGCAACCTCTTCTTCATCCAGCAGATAACTGACGTTGCCTCCGTTCAGCTCATCCCAGCCCAGGGACCACATGTGGTGGGTGATTTCGGACATTTCCCGGATAAACGGTGCTTCAACGCCGGCGATATAACCTTTGGATTCTACTACTGAAGTACTCATATGTTATCTCTCCTCTATATGCACGTATAAGTGCGTGGATACTTGTCATTCGGTAATTACAAAAGTGCTAATCTATCTTGCAGCCAGTACTTCCTGCTCGTAGCTCTTCACTTCAGCCAGCCATTGCTCACGGACCGGAGTGCCCTGTGATGCGCAGTAGTAATCCCAGACTGCGCCGAACGGATAGGACTTGAATTCTTCTACCAGCGCGAGGCGTGAAGTATAGTCTCCTGCCAGCTCAATGGCGCGAAGCTCTTCAACCGGCTCCAGCATAGCGCGCAGCAAAGCCTTAATGGTGTTGCGTGTACCGATTACCCAAGCTGCGAGATGATTGATGCTGCCGTCGAAGAAATCAAGGCCGATGTTCGTGCGCGGCAGCAAATCTCCGCGAACCAGTTCACGGGCGATTTCCAGCAGCT
Source organism: Paenibacillus sp. FSL E2-0178 (assembly GCF_038593005.1). Classification (NCBI taxonomy): domain Bacteria; kingdom Bacillati; phylum Bacillota; class Bacilli; order Caryophanales; family Paenibacillaceae; genus Paenibacillus; species Paenibacillus sp. FSL E2-0178. Next base: position 8,273,566 of record NZ_CP151953.1, on the reverse strand, counting down.
CATCGTCCATGGTGACGACATGATCGCTGTCCCAGCGTACCGGTCTGCTGACATGCAGCAGCAGCTGTTCTGTGAACATCAGGATCGAGCTGAGTTTATTGGAGATGACTTCCGTCGGATGGAAATGTCCGGCATCCAGACAGATCGCCTTGCCGCGGGTCAGTCCATAACCCATGTAGAATTCATGTGATCCGACAACATAGCTCTCAGAACCAATCCCGAACAGCTTGCTCTCAAGTGCATCAATATTGTACTGCGGATCAATTTCCTCACTGAAAATTTCATCCAGGGATTCCTTAAGACGCACACGCGGTGCCAGGCGGTCAACCGGAGTATCCTTGTAGCCGTCCGGTACCCAGAAATTCGTTACACAGGGCTGTCCCAGCTCGCGGCCGAAATACTCAGCAATCCGGCGGGAAGCCTTACAGTGCTTGATCCAGAAATTACGGATTTCATCATCTGCGTGACTCAGTGTGAAGCCGTCTTCCGCTTTGGGGTGCGCAAAGCAGGTCGGATTGAAATCCAGTCCCAGTCCTTGCTCTTTAGCCCACTCTACCCAGTTCGCGAAGTGGCGCGGTTCCAGCTCATCCAGATCCACCTGCTCGTCGGTATCAGCATAGATCGCATGCAGATTGACTTTATGTTTACCCGGAATCAGCGACAGGGCTTTCTCCAAATCCTTGCGCAGCTCATCCGGTGTGCCGGCACGTCCGGGATAGCTGCCGGTTACAGCAATCCCGCCGCTAAGCTCTTTGTCTTTGAACAAGAAACCTTGAACATCATCGCCTTGCCAGCAATGTACAGAAATTTTGATCTTCGCAAGCTTCTCCAGAACCTCATCTACGTTAATTCCATGGGCTGCGTATAGTTTCTTCGCTTCGTTATAGCTGTTTGTGATGCTCTGATCCATGCTGTTGCCTCCTAAAAGTTTTATATATTCTCATTCGCACTTGCCGCAGAATGGAGCTCATCCCAGCGGGCCAGCAGCTGATCCAGCTGAGGAACCGGCCGCGGCAGATACGACTTGATTGCAAAGGAAGTGCCGATGACGTCCCGGGCTTCATGGATGTCGGCCATACGGCCTGATTGAATCATCTGCACGGCCAGGTTGCCCAGTGCCGTTGATTCTGTCGGGCCTGCCAGTACTTCTCTGCCGATAATATCGGCGGTCAGCTGACACAGCAGTTCATTATTGGCGCCGCCGCCGACGATCTGCAGAACTTCAGTTCCTTGGCCTGTAAGGCCTTCCAGCTCGGCCAGATAGCTGCGGTAGGACAGTGCCAGACTGTCAAAGATACAACGGGCTAATTCGCCCGGAGTCTCTGGAACAGGCTGGCCGCTCTCCGCGCAGGCCTGGCGAATCTCTTCTATCATATGGTCCGGGTTCAGGAAACGCGGGTGGTTGCATGGAATCAGGCTGCGGAAGCCTTCGCTGCCCGCGGCCATTGAAGCCAGCTCGGCAAAGCTATATCTCCCTCCATCCAATCTCCGTACTTCCTGGATCAGCCAAAGGCCCATAATGTTCTTCAGGAAACGGTAGGTGCCGTAAGCTCCCCATTCGTTCGTATAATTGGCTGCCATGGCTCTGCTGTCATTAATCGGATGGTCCAGCTCAACACCAAGCAGTGACCAGGTGCCGCTGCTAATGTAAGCTGAGGATCTGCCTTGCTGCGCAGGCACACCGAGCACGGCCGAAGCCGTGTCATGCGTGGCGGCACAGATTAGGCGGCACTGCGGCAGATCATACTGCTGCACCAGTTCCGCCGTGATGAAGCCGAGATCTTCTCCCGGCTCCGTAAGCGGTGCGAACTGCTCTCTGCGGAGATGCAGGAAGGATAGCAGCTCCGGATCAAAGTCACGGGTGGCAAGGTTCAGCAGTTGCATCGTGGAGGCGTTGGTCACCTCGTTGATTTTGCGGCCGCTGAGTCTATAGTAGAGATAATCCGGCACCATCAGAATCTGATCTGCTGCTTCCAGCTCTTCCCGGTCATGCGCATACAGCTGATACAGCGTATTGAAGCTCAGCTGCTGAATCCCTGTCTTGGCGTAAACCTTCTCCGGGGAGAGCAGCCGGCCGACTTCCTCCATAACCCCATCAGTGCGGCGGTCACGGTAGGCGTATACTTCCCTGATCCGCTTGCCTTCCGCATCCAGCAGTACATAATCCACGGCCCAGGTATCAATTCCGAGTGTACATTCAGTAATTCCCGCGGTTTTCGCTTGATGAAGGCCGCTGATAATTTCATTAAATAAGTAATCAATGTCCCAGAAGCAGGAGCCATCCTGCTCGGTGAATCCATTGCTGAAACGGTGAAGCTCCTCCAGCTTGAGACTCCCGTCCACGAGGGTTCCGAGTACAAGCCGCCCGCTGGAGGCGCCGATATCGACGGCGATATGATTGTTCATAGGGAATCTCCTTATCTATAGAAGGTAAATTACAGAATTTTGCGGAACAAGGCAATAACTTCTTCTTTGGTAGGAATGAACGGGTTGCCCGGTGCGCAGGCATCCTTCATCGCATTCTCAGCCAGCAGATCCAAATCCACTTCATCTACACCAAGTTCAGACAATTTGGCTGGAATGCCAACTTCCTTGGACAGGGCTTTGATCGATTCGATGACGAAATCCGCGCATTCCTTGTCGCTTTTACCTTGTACCTGCAGTCCGATCGCTTTGGCAATCGCTCTGAATTTCTCAGGTACATATTTGGCATTCTCTTCTTCCACATATGGCAGCAGCATCGCATTACAGACGCCATGCGGCAGATCATACACGCCGCCGAGCTGATGTGCCATGGCATGCACATAACCAAGTCCGGCATTGTTGAAGGCCAGGCCTCCGAGGAAGATCGCATACACCATCTGCTCACGCGCTTCGATATCATGTCCGTTTGTTACTGTCCGGGCCAGGTTGCCAAAGATCAGTTCAACAGCCGCCAGTGCAGTAGCGTCGGTTACAGGGTAAGCGCCTGGTGTAACCAGTGCTTCAATTGCATGCGTCAGTGCATCCATACCTGTAGCGGCTGTAAGCGCAGCAGGCTTGTCGACCATCAGTTCAGGATCATTCACCGAAATGGTGGCGATACTGTTTTTGTCGACCATTACCATCTTGATCTTGCGTTCTTCATCCGTAATGACATAGTTAATTGTAACTTCACTTGACGTTCCTGCAGTAGTGTTCACGGCTACAATCGGCAGGGATTTGTTCTTGGACTTGTGCACACCTTCATAATCAGCAATGTATCCGCCGTTGGTTGCTACAATCCCGATTGCCTTCGCTGTATCCTGCGGCGATCCGCCGCCGATAGAGATCAGATAGTCGCATTCATGATCATTCAGGAAATCAACGCCGTCATGGACATTTTTGCAGGTCGGGTTCGGTTTCACTTCATCATATACCACATAGTTAATTCCCGCTTCATCCAGCACAGCCAGCAGCTTGCCGGCGATTCCGCTCTTCGTCAGGAACTTATCCGTAACCACGAGCGCTTTCTTCAGATTCAGTTCTTGAATATAGGGAGCGATTTCCTTCAGACAGCCCTTACCCATAATGTTGATAGACGGAACATAATAGACATTAGTACTCATTGCTTGACCAGCCTCCCAGGCAAATTAGTATAGAACGATTACAGAAAGCTAAGTATCTCCACTGATAGTAGGATGTACATTCTGGCTGTGACGCCTCAGGCTGGTCACTGAGGTTAAGCAGCAGACCGGCTCCGGCGCTTCCGTTGGGAACCGGCATACGCTTTCAAAGAGATTATTAGCATCCTCATCGTATCGCCGATAATCTTTGTTGTCAACAAATAAAATATTAATTATGTTGTTTTTATTTGTTTAATGTCTGTTTTGCAAAGATTATATTAGAATAAATGTTGTTTCTCTTAAATTCATTGTACAACACAGAAATAACGGTCTATATTTAAATATAAGAAGCTACCGGAAAGGTGATACCTATGCTTGCTGCCGAAAGACGCAAAAAAATAATAGATCTTGTCCATCAGGATAAACGTGTGCTTGTGTCCGATTTGAGCCGGATGTTCGAGGTTACAGAGGAAACGATACGCAGAGATCTGGAGAAGCTGGAGAAGGACGGAATTGTCAGCCGCACCTACGGCGGAGCCATGCTGAACAGACATACCAATGAAGATCTGCCGTTCCTGACCCGGGGGGCGCTCAATACGGATATCAAACGCAATATCGCGATCAAAGCACTCAATCTGATTAACGACGGGGATACGCTTATGGTAGACCCCAGTTCTACCTCGTTTGAATTCCTTAAGCTGCTGGGCAATAAAAGCAATCTGACAATCATCACGAATTCGATCAACATTCTGCATGAATTCGCGAATTCCAGCCTGAACATTATTTCTACCGGGGGTTCGCTGCGCCACCGCTCCCTGTCGCTGGTCGGCCCTGTAGCCCACGACACCACCCAGCGCTATAATGTGGATATCGCAGTGATCAGCTGTAAAGGCATTGATATGGAGCACGGAGTTACCGATTCCAATGAACCGGAATGCGAGCTGAAGAAATATATGCTGCGCCAGGCGGAAAAGGTAGTGCTGCTGGCCGACCATACCAAGTTTGACAAAACCGCCTTCGCCAAGCTGGTCGAGCTAAGCCGGATCGATGTGCTGATTACCGACCGCAAACCTTCGGATACATGGCTTAAGCTGCTGTCTGGGAAGAATGTGGAAGTGTTATATTAAGTAGACCTGGCGCAGGAATCAACAGGCCAGTCCCCTATATAAGTGTATAAAAGCAAAAGGCAAACCCTCTCTTCCCGGATTCGGGATCAGAAGCTTTGCCTTTTTGCATACTCTCCGTTACATTGCAGTCTATTCCTGACTCTATTGGAATTCACTTCCCCTATATGATAAACTTGCAGAAATTATCTGCTATTCATAAAGGAGCGGAAAAATGCTATGGGGAAAAAGAAGCAAACCTTACCCGCCGATTTTGGCGAGCGGGTCAAAACGAATGATATCGCAGCGCTCAAGGCCATCTTTGAGGAGTGCGAATGGGATGCCCGCGGGGGCTACAGCAAAGGAACCGCGCTCAGCTTCCGGCAAATCCCGGATGAGCTGGTCCGCTGGCTTGTAGAGCAGGGTGCCGACATCAACGCCCGGGACAAATATGAGCACACCCCGCTGCACTCCCAGGCTGCAACCTGGTCCGGAAATATCCCGTTACTGCTGGAATTAGGCGCGGACCCGGATGCCCTGGATTATCAGAATGAGACACCGCTGCACGCAGCGGCAGGTTATTACCGTACCCGGGCCATACTGGATCTGGTCGCCCATGGTGCAAACATTCATGCGGAGAATAAACGGAAACAAACACCGCTTGCTAAGGGATTATCCCAATGCCGGAATATCGATATAGCTAACATGGTGGAAATCTCGAAAATCCTGCTGGATGCCGGAGCCGCAATCACGCCGGAGATGAAAGATTCCGTGCGGCGGATCGGCAAGGATCTGGAATTCGTCAGAGCCAGCCACAGTAACGATGAGCTGGATCAAAAAGCATCCGCACTGCTGGAGCTGTACCGGCTATTCGATGTCGAGCCTGTAGCGAAACAGGTGAAGCACGATGGAACCTCCCCCATCAAGGCTGCCACAGCAGCATGGTCCGCCCAGCATCAAGAGCTCTGGGATTACCTTGTCCCGGCTTCAGGGCACGCGCAAACTGTACAGGGAGAGGTTATCCGCATCACCGGACGGGTCTCTCATGAAATCCTGGATAACGGCGGAGGCAACTGGGATGACAATTTCCGTAAAATGCTGGATGCCCTTATCCGGCATCTGGGCACAGGTACACCTTTATCTCCCGCCCTCCTCCAGGAGGCAACTTCATTAACCAATAGGCTGCGTAAGGGTTCCGGCTACGATGAACCGGCAAGATTAAGTGAACTGGCAGTGCAGTGGGTACTGGCCAATCCTCAGCCGGTCTCTATGGAACAACCGGATTATACCCGTTAAGTCTTATATATACGGACGTATTACGATACCGCTCCTTTGGAGAGCATAATGTTCAGGATGGCCTGGTCGGTTGCCGCAAGCCCTTCCTGGACCAGTGTCTCCATATTCTTGATTGTATCTTCAACCTTCTCAAAGATTACCCCGTCATTCAGACTGGCTGAAATGTCGTTCATCGCCAGTGTTGCGGATTGGATTGCCGCGTTCGTGGCGGTTGAGATTTTGAGTGCGCAGGTCGGTTTCGCACCATCGCAGATCATTCCGGAAGTAGAAGCAATAGTGTTCTGGATAGAGCGCTTGATCTGCTCCAGCGTGCCGCCCATCAGGTAGACAATACCGCTCCCTGCCCCTACTCCGCCGGCAATTCCCGATCCGCACAGCGGGGACAGACGGCCGATATAATGCTTGACATGAATGGTAATCAGATTGCTGAGCGCCATCGCTCTTGCCAGTGTCTCCTCATCTTTGCCGAGGAGCTCTGCAAGGGCAATTACCGGCATCGTGCAGGCAATGCCCTGATTTCCGCTTCCCGCAGTGGTCATGACAGGCATGGCGCTGCCGTCCATCCGCGCATCGGATGCCGCTGCCGTTGCGGCAATAATCCGGTTCGCCACATCATTACCGAACAGATTGACAGCCGACTGCTGGCTCATCTTCCTGCCCACCTGCAGGCCATACTCCCCGCGCAGCCCCTCGTCCGAAATCGCCTTATTCATCCGCGCTCCTTCCAGCAGAAACCGCAGCTCAGAGAAATCCGCAGTCTGGATGAACTCATATATCTCTTCCAATGAAACCGAATATACCTCCGGGTCCAGTGTGTCTGACTCCTCGCAATCCGCCTTGTCTATCCCCTGCTCCAGCTTAACGCCGTCTTTGGACAGGAATACTACATTCGTATGCTCTTTGGCTACAATTGCAGTCGCTGTATGATTCAAGCTGCTTACCCTGGCTTCAATATACAATTTCTCAGGGGTATCCTTCAGTTCCACATAGAGCAGCTTCTGCTCGATCATCGCATTAGCCTTCGCCAGCTCACCGGGAGTAAGTCCTGAGAGAATCTCCAGCTTGCGGTGAGAACGGCGGATCACTGCGCCCAAGGCTGCTGCTATCGGCAGACCGGTCTGCCCGGTGCCCGGAATCCCTACCCCCATCGCATTCTTCACAATATTCCCGCTGAGGAACAGCTGAATCGAAGTAATCTCTCCTTCAACCTGTTCAGCCGCCAAAGAGACTGCATAGGCAACCGCAATCGGCTCAGTGCAGCCTTCTGCCGGAACAATTTCTTTTATCAATACTTCCAGTAGGTTAACCATACGCGAATCACCATTCCTCTATCTCTCTCTATATAACTATTCCTATATAGTACCTCAGATTGATAGCCTGGGGGAATCCCCGTTATTAACCATTAACCAGCGTTCCCGGAATTATTGCCGTGTAAGCATGCAAATGTCAAAAAAAACAGCAAGTTCCTTGAAGGAACCTGCTGGTAATTGCAATCATTCAAGGCCAGTACCGTTTCAGGCAAGTATGCCAGTTCTTAACATAATATCCCTCCATTGGTACAGTTAAAAAATAATACGGCAATGACAAATTGATGATTAACGTCCTAAGCTTGTGAACAATCCGCACATACAAACAGGGGGTGAGAACATTCCGTTTCGATCCCCCCTGCTGCATAGCTTCAGTCCACTGCGTGCCTGCTTAGTTACCGTTCTGATTGTACTCTGCCAGTACCCCTTCAGGGGTGAGCACATTGTTGTAAACTTTCAGTTCGTCGATCAGGCCCTTGTATGGTGTATCCCAGTAATTCACACCCAGCGTGAAGATTCCATTGTTATTCGTAAAAGTAGCCGGGAAATCGGTGCCCGAAAACTTCTCTGCGCCATTGATATACAGCTTAACCGTTCCGTTATGGACTGTAAAAACAACATGTGTCCACTGTTTTACAGGGATTACTAGTCCGGCAGTTGCTCTATAGGCCGCATTCGCCCATACCAGTGTTTCCTTCTCAGCGAGCTGAGGTACGAGGCTAATCCAGTTGCTGGTCGAGCTTGCTCCAAAAAAGGCTGTCGTATAATTCGTCAGCTCCTCGGGATTCAGCCATACAGAGACTGAATAGCTATTGCTGTTGATTAACCCATCAGGCAGGCGGATGCCGGACAAGCCGTTAAAGAGTGCAGCTTGACCCGAAACACCGTCCCCATAGGTGATGCTGCCTACAGTGGTGCTGTCGATTAGTGCACCCGTCACTTTACCTTCTCCGGCGAATTGAAGTGAATCCTTCAGGTTTCCGTCAAAAGAGTACACGGCGACAAGTCCATCCGTTACATTTACCGTATAGCTGCCGGTCACGCCGCTGCCATCTGTGGAGACACCGGTAATTACCGCTTCGCCTACTGCCTTCGCTGTCACCACTCCCGTAGCCGGATCTACCCCGGCAATTTCAGGAGCGCCCGATGTCCAGGCCAGAACCCGGTTTCCGGCATTGCCAGGAAGTACGGAAGGCTGCGGGGTAAAGGTATTGCCTGTGGCTACACTTGTCTTCACATCGGCAAAAGAAATGGAAGCCACCTTGACATTGGCATCAGGTTCACCGTTAATGAGCCAGCCGATGGCTTCCGGGGTCAGCGCTTTCTCATAGACCCGGAACTGATCAATGAGCCCCTTGTAAGGGACATCCCAATAGTTGACGCCAAGAGCAAACACGCTGTCCGTTCCCTTGAATACATCTGTAAAGGAGCTGCCCGAATATTTCTGCACTCCGTTCACATATAGCTTGACTGCACCGGCATCATACGTGAAAGCGATATGCGACCACTTGCCGGTCGGAATCTGCAAGCCGGCGTCTGCGTCCAGCCAGGTATCACTGCCGAACCACATCCGCGTCGTATTTCCTGCGTTGCCGTATGGCAGCAAGCTTATCCAGTTGTTCGAGGACTTAGCTCCAAAAAATGCCGGCGTATACGCCGTCAACTGCTCCGGATTCAGCCACAGGCTTACTGTATACGCATTGCTGCTGATCAATCCATCCGGCAGGCGGATACCAGAACTGCCATCCAGCTTCACTGCCTTGCCATCTTCCCCGTCTGTATAGCTGACACTTCCGCCATTGGTATTAATCAGCCCGCCTGTAACCGTACCAGCATCCAGGCGATCACCACTTTCAGCCAGATTGCCTTCAAAATCATACGCTGCAACGAGTCCGTCTTCCAGTGGATCACTGCTGCGCTGCACCACTACCACTGTAAAGGTCTTCGTTTGTGTCACATTGCCAAGCTTAATAGTAGCAGTCAGCTCAACCGCCGCATTTCCGCTGCCGGCTTCCGGTCTGTTCACTTGGCCGTCTGTTGCAACGATAGCTTCGCTCGAGGAAGCCCAAGTAATTACCGCGCCGTGTATGCCGGAAGTTGGAAGTACCAGACTTTTGTAGACCTTGCTGGTATCACCGAGAGTAAGACCATTTGCGACATTGACGGCCAGCTCTTCATCGCTGAGCAGTTCAATGGCGCTGCCCCAGACCGCTGTGCCTTGGTCAGACATTGCCGTAAAGACCATTACATTCGCATTCCGGGTTGAATCCCATTGCTTCACAAATACGCCTTTGTAAAGTCTCTGCACCGTGTTGCCATTGTCGTTCTCATTAATCAGGAGATGGACGTAGTAATCGCCGGTAAGTTCCCAAGTACCGCTTACCGCACCGGCAAGCGTGCCGTCTTCCATCAGTTCAATTTCAACTGTAGGCTTAATTGCGGCCGAGGTATCCTTGCCGTGATTGACGAATTGATAAGCGCCTGTCACATCGGCCTGCTGCACTTTGCCGAGAGTCTCACCGGAATAACGGTGCGGTGCTACAACCGGCCAGGCATCTTCATTCATGAACATTTGATGCACCCGCACCTCATGGGTTTCGCCGCGCAGCGGGAATCTCGTATGGAAGAAATTAAAGAGCTTGTTGTCTTCTTGGTCGTAATAGACCGAGTTGTGTCCTGAGGATACATAACCGTAGGTTGGGAAATCTGCTGCCCCGTTCAGATTGCTGAACAGAAAGTTCCCCAGCAGCTTATTGCCAATCTCCGAATTTTCTTCATCATCCGTCAGCACCGCATCATGTCCTGCGGCATCCTTGAAAGGACCGTCCGGATTCACGGAACGGAACTGCCGCATATTGTAGCCCCCGTCAGCAGCCAGGCCGCCGTAGGTTACATACAGATAGTAATAGCCGGTATTCCGGTCATAGACCACATACGGCCCTTCGCCGGATTTATAATTTCCGCCGGAAATTTTCGTTCCGAAATAACGGTCAATCAGTCTTCCGTCTGCTGTAGTTCCGTCTACTCCCGGATACTCCGGCTTGCCGGTGGCCGGATCAACCTCCAGCACGAAAATACCACCCGACCATGATCCGTAAGTCATCCACAGCTTTCCATCCTTGTCATAGAACAAGGTGGGGTCAATAGCATTAGTATACACATTGTTGTTATACGTACCGTTTGTATTGAACCAGGACGGATTTATGTCTTCCAGCGTCCCGTTGTCAATCAGCGCTTGAATGTTGGTGTTGGTCCACTTCTTGTTGATATTGCTGTTCGCATCATACTGCACATCCTTGGTGAACCCTGAATAAACAACAGTTCCCCCATAAATATACGGACCTTCAATGTTCTGTGAGACCGCAAATCCGATTGCCGAACGGATATAGGTGGAGGAAGTGCAATAATAGATCATATAAGTGCCTTTAGTGCCATCCGCATTCACATAATCTGCATTCCAGAACACATCCGGTGCCCAGACGGAGAATCCGCCTTTGCTGTCAGCATCGTTCTCCCCGGCCCAAGCGAAGGATTCCGCCAGATTTGCGGACAGATCCCCGTAGAGCGCGTTATCCGGCGTTGTGTAGCCGTTAGCAAAGCTGCTCCAGTTCATCAGATCCTGAGATTTGGCTGCAGCAATATGCGAACCGAAGACATAATAGGTGTCGCCGTCCTTCACAACTGAAGGGTCATGCACGGATACGTTGCTGAATACCGGTGCCGTCTCTTCCGGTGCTGCCGGCGGTGTAGCGGACGGCGTAGCTGCCGGAGACGGCGCTACAGTCGGGCTTGGCGTGGCCGCCGGAGTTACGGAGGTTCCGCCGCCGCTGTTCACAGCTGACGCAGCAGTAGCCGCTGCAGTGGCGGCTGGCAGTTCCAGCTTGATCAGGCTGCTGAATTTCGGATCATACGTTACTTTGCCGCTGCCTTGAATGGTAATCTGTCCGCCTTCATTGACAATCAGATTCTTGATCTCAGTTCCGGCATCCACGCGCAGACCCGCTTTGCGGTTCAGCGTCAGTTCAGCAATGCTGCCTTTGGTCAGAGCGAGAGCCGGTTCGCCGAGCGCATTGACCAGAACCGTGTCGAAGCTGCCGCTAAGCTGAACCAGCGAATTGGGCGGCAGGGTCCGCTCAACGGTGATTTTACTGAACCCGGTACCGCTCAAAGCCGCATCTTCCTCCAGCTTGACACCAGAATGAACAGTTACGTCAGGCACAGAACTGCTGCCTTTGAGCACAATACGCAGCTTGCCGTTCTTCTTGTCCGCCACAAGCGCCGTTGCCGAAGAATTGTTCAGCACCACGCTGTTCTCTCCGCCGCCGGAGACGAAGATCTTACCCCCAACCTTCACGTTGTCGAGCGTGATGTCTCCTTCCACGATGCCTTCGGTGAGATACAGGTTGCCCGCAATCGCAGTATCCTTAAGCTCCGCACCGCCTGCGCCAATAACTATATTCCTGGCATTCTGTCCGGAGTAGGTCTTGCCTTCCAGGAGGATTTGTCCCGACAGATTGCCTATCATCCGCAGTGCTTCTGCCCGTGTCACGAAGCGCGTCCCCTTAAAGCTTCCATCCTCGTAACCGCTGAGGAATCCGTCATCCAGCAGCGTGAGCACCGCTTCCCTGCTCCACTGCGGCAGCTGCTCCGCATCCGTTGGTCCCGCTGCAGACGCAGAAGCGTCAAGCTGGAACATGCGGTAGAGCATAACCGCAGCTTCCTGACGGCTTACAGCCTTGTCCGGCCCAAACGTTCCATCGCTGTATCCCGATACATATCCGGATAATAACGCTTTCATAATATCCTGGTAATACAAGCTGCCCGGCGCAACATCGCTAAATCCGGTTCCGTCCACAGATTGCAGATTAAAGACTCTGTTGATTAGAGAGACCCACTCAGCCCTGGTGATACTCTGATCCGGCTTATAGATACCGTTTCCATATCCCGCCAGCAGTCCCTTGTCTACCCATGTTTGAAAATCCTCCTGCGCCCAGTGCCCGCTATAATCAGCCGCCGCAGCTTGTGCAGGCTGCTTAACCTCACTGTACTCGTTCGCAGTTCCAGAAGCCGCCATCATCGGCGAAGGTACGAGCAGCAGCAGCGCAAGAAATGAAGACGTTAGCCTGCCAGTTTTTTTGTTCAAAATGTTTGATCCTCCGATTCTACAGTTTAGTTATTGCCGACCTTGCGATAATTCCTGCAAAAGATAAGCGATACTCCGGTACCCGGCAGTCCTCCCTTCAAACCCAATAAATAAAACGCTTTCACAAAAAGATTAAAAAAAATCTGCTGCATTCCAGCCTTTATTTCATATTTTTATGAAATAAATTATCGAAATACTGCTTATACGATTTTATTTTAATGGGTAAATCAACTGTTAGTCAATTAGAATTTTTAATAAACCTAAATCTATTTATATTTATACTAATTAATTAAATAACACCACAAAAAAGCATGAAATGAATCACAAGGATCCAATTCATGCTCTTTCATACGTCAGACTACTCATAAAATAGATATTGAATGTACAAAGAAATCGCTTCTTTTGAAATGGTTGGGTGGTACCTCCATTTTACCAAAAAGGCGATTTCTTTTTTTGTGTTTGTTGAAAAAAGTGTTTTCGTATCCCGCTTAAACAGCAATTGGAACAACGGTCCGTTCGCAGAGCGTCCACCCAAGTGCCCACGTTGATGCTACTACAAAATAAAGAGCTGTCCCAAGAAATTGAAGATAATGTATAGCTAAGCGCACAGATCACTATATTCGATAAAACAGCAGGCTCCGAAGGAACCCGCTGCTTACATTCACTATTTTCACATAAAAACCGAATGGCCGCCCCGTCTCGGCTCCTTACTTCGCTTCCACAGCATGGCCGCCGAATTCATTACGCAGCGCAGCAACTACTTTGCCGGTGAAGGTGTCGGTCTCCAGCGACCGGTAGCGCATCAGCAGCGCCATGGCGATAACCGGCGTAGCCGCCTGCAGATCAAACGCGGTCTCCAGCGTCCATCTGCCTTCCCCGGAGGAATGCATGATTCCCTTGATCTCATCCAGCTTGGCATCCTTGGAGAAGGCGCGTTCGATCAGCTCCATCAGCCAGGAGCGGACGACCGAGCCGTTGTTCCAGACGCGGGCCACCTGCTCGAAGTCGAAGTCATAGCCGCTTTTCTCCAGCACCTCAAAGCCCTCGCCGATGGCAGCCATCATGCCGTATTCAATCCCGTTGTGAACCATCTTGAGGAAGTGCCCACTGCCGGATTTGCCCGCATACAGGTACCCGTTCTCGACCGCAGTATCACGGAAAACCGGCTCGACGACCGCCCACGCTTCCTCATCTCCGCCGATCATATAACAAGCGCCATTGCGTGCGCCTTCCATTCCTCCTGAGGTTCCGGCATCCATGAAATAAATCCCGTGGGCACTAAGCTCATCGTGACGGCGGATTGACTCCTTATAATGAGAATTCCCGGCTTCGATAATGATATCCCCCTCCGACAACAGCGGCGTCAGTTCTGAGATCACCGAGTCCACAAAGGTGTGCGGGACCATGATCCAGAGGATACGCGGGGATTCCAGCTTGCCTGTAAGCTCTGCCAGACTTCCCGCACCGGCAGCTCCTTTCGCTTCCAGCTCCTGCACCGCAGCGGCGTTCACATCATAAGCCACGACTTCATGCTCGTGCTCCAATAGATTCTGGCCGAGATTGAAGCCCATTTTGCCTAGTCCAATTAAACCGACTTTCATTGCAAATCCCTCCGAATGTTATAGATTAGATGATTATGCCGCTGCTCACGCACCAGGCCGGACGGCTTCCGGATTCAGCTCCTGTGTCTGGCGGACCACGGAATGCTCCACGGCCTCCGGTTCATCAAGCCACCAGTGATGCTCTCCAAGCAATTCATCGGCAGCCCGGGGTCCAAAGGAACCGGCTGGATACAGATGAAGCGGAAGCGTCCCTTCTGCTGTTGCTTCGATTATAGGCTGAACCCACTGCCAGGACAACTCAACTTCATCCCAATGGGCAAAGAAGGTGGCATCTCCGAGTAAAGCATCATAAATCAGGTTCTCATAGGCTTCCGGCAGGTCGGGATTGCCCGACTCATGCTTAATGCTGACCGGCTCGAGCTGTCCGTGCTGGCGCGGATTTTTGGTATTGAGCGTAAGGGAGATCCCTTCGTTCGGGCCAATATCAATCACCAGCAGGTTAGGGTCCAGGGCAAGCTTGCTTCTGTTCTTATTATGCAAATCATTAAACGGCTCTTTGAATTCTATAACAATCCGCGTCGATTTCTCCTTCATGCGTTTGCCGGTGCGGATATAGAAAGGTACATCCTTCCAAAGCGGGTCATCAATCCACAGCCGGGCAGCGATGTAAGTCTCATTCTGTGAAGAGGCTTCTATGCCGGGTTCAGCCGTATAAGCGGGAACCTGCTGCCCGCGCAGCTCACCTGCTGCATACTGGCCGCGCACCACATGCTGCGTCACTTCCTCACGGAGCAATGGCCGTACCGAACGGATCACATGGCGCTTCTTGCTGCGGACATCTTCCGGGGTACTGCCTTTGGGCAATTGCATGGCCATCATCATAAGCAGCTGCAGCATGTGGTTCTGGAACATATCGCGCAGCGCGCCAGCCTTGTCATAATACCCTGCCCGCTCTTCCACACCGACCGTTTCACTGGCTGTAATCTGTACACTCTCGATATACCGGTTCTGCCACAACGCCCGCAGCACAGGATTGGAGTATTTCAGCACCTCAAGGTTCTGCACCATCGGTTTGCCGAGGAAGTGGTCAATCCGGAAGATCTCTTCCTCCTTAAAAGCAGCGTTCAGGCTGTCATTAAGCACCCGTGCCGACTGCAGATCCCGTCCGAACGGTTTCTCGATAATCAGCCGCTTCCATCCCTTCGTGTCACCAAGTCCGCTGGCGTTAATGTTACGGGCAATCTCACCGAAGAATTCAGGACCGACGGATAGATAGAACATCCGGTTCTGCGGAAGTCCCAGCTCTTCCTCACGGCGCTGCACATGGCCCAGCAGCTTCACATAATCTTCGGGGCGTCCGACATCAAGCACGCTATATTCAAAAGCCAGCAGGAAATTCTGCAGCTCTGCTGAATCCTCAACCGAACGCCGCGAAAAGGTGCGCAGTGAATCCAGCACCTGATGCTGGAAGGTTTCATTCGACAGCTCTCTTCTGCCAAGGCCTATGACTGAGAGAGGACCAGAAAGCTTGCCATCCTTGAACAGGTTATATAGGGCGGGGTATATTTTGCGTTTGGCCAAATCCCCGGTTGCGCCAAATAGTACGAATGATGATGATTCCACTTTCATTCCTCCCGTAATTATCAAATGTTTATATGGTTACTTATTATTACTCACAAACTTTATAACACTCATCATACGACTGCAGAATCCATTCGTCAACCTCATTTCGACATTTACGAAAAGTACTTATTTTCACGCACTTTTCACTATGTTATAGTAAGGTGGATATTAATAATAACTATATAAGGTGGAATCCGCATGACACAGGAGCTTAAGCCCTTGCTCGCCAAAGTCGAGCATGTCCATCATATCATCGGCAAGAAGTGGGTGAATCTGATCATCCATGTGTTAATGGAGGGCACCAAACGGTTCAGTGAGCTGCACATGGTCATTCCCGATCTAAGCAAACGTATGCTCAACGAGCGCCTGAAGGAGCTTGAAGAATGCGGCCTGATCAGCCGCGAGGTCATTCCTGACCGTCCGGTACGGACGGAATATTCGCTCACTGCCAAGGGGCAGGAGCTGGGCACGGCGCTCCTGCCCGTCGAGGCATGGGCGATGAAATGGCTGTAATGCCGCTGATGCCGCTGCCCTGAACACGCTAAACAGCAGGCCTCCGGGAAGAAGACCTGCTGTTGTTAGCTTTTATAGTATAAATTAAGCCTCTCAGAATCAGGACACCAGTGTCTTCTCTCCGTCTGCTCCGCTGCCTGCCCGTACATACTTAGTGTTGAAATAGAGCAGTACGATATTGGATCCCAGCAGCGAGGCGGCCGCCAAGCACCAGATGAAGGCATACCCGAGATTCTTGGCCATGATTCCCAGGATCAGCGTAATCAGGAAACCGGCGAGTGATTTGAGCGCTGACAGTCCGGAGGAGAAGGTCGCCCGCTTGGCCCGGGGAATGAAATCCTGTATCCAGACACCTGAAGAAGACATATCCATCCCGAGCCCGAATTCAAACAGCACCAGACCGGCAATAAATACAGCCTTATGGGGAAACAATCCAACCAGCAGCAGTCCGAGTGCAGAGATTACAGTTCCGCAGACGATGATCCGGACGGCAGCAACCTCTTTTTTGGCCAGATAGGAGACCAGGAAGCTCGATACACTAATTACTCCCATGAACAGAATCAGCAGGAGCCCGAGCGCACTGACCGGAAAGTCCAGCTCATTCACCCCATATACCTGCCAGGACAACAGAAAGGCCAGCATCGCGGTATGTGTCAGGATGCTGCGCAGAAGGATAAACCGCATCTCTGTGCTGCGGGCGAAATCGGCCGAGCTGGCATAGATCTCCCGGAGGATGCTGCTCTGCGTTCTGCTTCCGTAGTTGTCGCTGAAGCTGAGCCAGGTATATACGCCGAGTCCTACCGCCAGCACGCCGGCAATGGCTACCGGAAGAACATAATGAATATTGCTGCTCACCGTACCCAGCAATGCGCCGACGATGGCAAACGCCGAGACAAACCCGCTAATGCGGGGCAGGGCAATTTTTTTATAATCCGGCATTCCCAGCTCTTCCAGCTGATCAATGTACCAGGCCTGGGGAGAATCCGAGATCATCGATACGCCCAGAGACATCACTATGGAGGCGAGAATGAATAAGGCGAGACCCTCAGCAGCGGCAAAAAACCAAAGTCCCGCTCCCCATACTATGAACCCGGCCGCCGTCATGCGCTTTCTCCCATAGATGTCGGACAGATTCCCGCTCGGGTAATCAAAGACGGCCATGGACAGTGAAGAAACGGCAAATACGATACTGATCTGAAAGGCATCCACGCCGCGCAAGCTCATCAAAATGATAAAAACCGCGCCATAGAGCTTATCAGCCACATTATACCCCGACAATATGACGCCCAGAAATACACTGTATTTCCGTTGAAGCTGATTGTTCTCCACTCTGCATCCCGCCTTTCGCCTCTCGCCGGTATTCCAGTCCGAGTTAATTACTCAGGATTATATTATATTTGTTTCCTTTTCAAAGTGAATTATTGTACAGCTGACGTCCTTCTCGTCCCGCTCCCAGGTCAACGGATTAGAACCATGAAGATACGATATCATTGATCGGCTTGTAGATGGCCATAATGAGCAGCAGCGGGCTTGGGACCTGAATCCGCAGCAATGTACATATCGTCGCCGCCAATCCGCCTATCCAGAGTACGCCGTAAACCATAAGATCACGCCGCTTAGACTTGCCCTTCAGTGAAGGCAAATCTGCTGCAATACAAATTGCGGCTATAATGACAAAAGACAGAACCAATAACATGTAGGCTCACTCCTTGATATCGTCAAGAAAAGAATTGTCTATCGTACCGATCCGGTTGATTGTCACACTGGCATCGTAATGAATAGGCAGCGTTTTGAGATAGCCTTCCTTGTTCTGCTCCAGCAGCTTGGCCCAAACTCGGGGGTGGGACCGGTAAATAGATTGGCCGAAGCCAAAAATATCAGCATTAAAGCGTTCTTTCATGTTCTCAACCGATTGCTTCATCCGGGCAACAATGCGCTCCTCCGTCTCCTCCTCCAGATATTTAATCTTGCTCTCCGTATCCAGCTTATCTGATCCCTCCACTTCCTCCACATTGCATACCGCCTCCACTTTCAGATAAATATGCGGTTCGCCGCCGATAATTTTCACTTTCCGTCTGGTTGTAGACGACAACCCCTCAACGATGACCAGGCTTCCGTTATCTTTGATGTGTCCAGTATTTTTAGTTACGCTATCAATGACATAATTGTAACCAACCGTTTCATTTTCATCCATCCAGCCGATCAGCTTATCCTTTTTGAATACGGCTACACTATCATAATGCAGTCTTGCTTTTGGTGAAGTCCGCTCAATATTGCCTTTCTCCCCGCCTGCCTCAGGATCTCCCTGCACCTCTACTCCGGTCAATACCGGATTCACCCCTTCATAGAGCAAATCCTCAATAAACTTATCAAGCGTGACCGCGACTGTCTTGGACGATATTTTGTAGGATTTGTCGAGGGCGTTGAATAATTTATTCGCGGGTAGCCTGTCCAGCGGGGTAAGCACCTTTAGAATATTCTCTGCAGTCGTATTCCGCGCCACCAGCATGTAGAAGTCCATACGCGGCTCGCGGCTTCTTTTGAGCACATCCAGCGTTTCACCGAGCCCTTCACGAGCCAGCTCTTCTCCGATAACGAGCACACGGATATGCCCCAGATAAGGCGAACGCGAACTGACCAGATTGAACTTGCGGAGCGATTCATAGATCGTCGGCACTGTAAAATTATAAGTAACAACGGGAACCCCGCCCGCCCCTGAACCCCCGGCCCCCTGTGAAGTAATCGAAGACGGAATGACGACCTGCATCGATACCTTGTAGCCCGACTCGGCTTTATCCAGCCCCAGAGCCAGCACAAAAGCCAGTTCATTTAACTCCTTCCGTTCCCAGCAGCCGCTGAGCAGCATGGGAAGCACCAATAGGGGAATGCATGTCGTCAAGACTTTCCTGATTCTTGTATACATATTAAGGTTCCTCACGTTTGGAAGTGTTCATCCGCTGCAGATTCTGCGTTTTATTCTCCTTCGGCCTTGTCTTCAGCAGCGGCCAGGGAAGCCTGAAGATGGAATCCTTAAGGTCTGCCGCCCTGAACGGGCCAATCGGACTCATGTAAGGAACGCCGAAGGAACGCAGACTGACCAGATGCAGCACCAGCAGGAACACTCCGCACAAGATTCCGTACAGCCCCATGAACCCGGCGAGCCCAATCAGGACAAACCGGATAATTCTCGCGGCAATGGCCATCCCTGCTTCAGGAATGACAAAGCTTGAGATCGCTGTGATCGACACAATGATAACCATGGCCGAGGAGATGAACCCTGCCGCAACCGCTGCTTGCCCGATGACTAGTGTACCGACGATAGAGACTGCCTGACCGACATTCTTGGGAATTCTCACCCCTGCTTCGCGCAGGATTTCATAGGTGAATTCCATCAGCAACGCCTCGATAAAAGCCGGAAACGGCACTGTTTCCCGCTGGGCCGCAAGACTGATTACCAGATTGGTCGGGATCATCTCCTGATGATAAGTTGTAATGGCTACATAGAACGCAGGCGCAAACAAGGTAACAAAGAAGGCCAGGAACCGTACGCACCGCAGCAATGTGGAGATATCCGCCCGCTGATAGTAATCTTCCGCCGACTGAAAAAACGATACAAAAATCGTAGGCGCCAGCAGTACAAAAGGGGTTCCGTCGACCAGGATCGCCACCTTCCCTTCCAGTATCCCTGCAGCAATTGTATCGGGACGGTCACTGTTATAGATCGTGGGAAAAGGGGTCACCGCCGTATCCTGAATGAACTCCTCGATATAGCCGCTCTCCAAAATACTATCCGTATCAATGCTATTCAGGCGGCGTTTAACCTCTTGTACCAGCTCTTCATTCGCAATATGGCTGAGATACATAATCGAGACACTCGTCTGGGTCACGCGGCCGATCTGGATCGTCTCAAGCCACAGCTGGCTGTCTTTGATTTTGCGGCGGATTAAAGCAGTGTTCGTTCTGAGATTCTCCGTGAAGCCTTCCATGGGTCCCCGGACCACAGACTGCGAGGTTGGCTCACTGACGCTGCGGTCTTCCCAGCCGGGCAGTCCGATCCGCAGCGCTGAAGCGCTCCCCTCCACCATGAGCATCACATTCCCGGATAACAAATCGTGAACGAAATTCTTATAGTCATGGATCACAGTAAGATCGCCGGCCATAAGCACGCGTTTTCTGAGCATCTCTATTTTGCCGTCAGGAACCAGTTCTTCCAGCAGACCGGAAACCCGGCCCTCCTGGAGCGAGTACAGAATTGAGTTATGCAGCAGCTGTGTATCTATCAGACCATCGATATAAAAAATAGCAAGCTCCGTACGTTCCCCCAGCTGCAGACGTTTCCGCACCAGATCTGAGCTCTGCCCAAGCAGCTTGTACAAGTGATCATCATTGTCTTCCAGTCGGCAGGATAACTCACCGTTAACCGCATCTTTCAATTTCGTTCCCCTCCACTTCCCTATCCATTCACTCTGTTGTAGTTTGGTAGCACCGCTTGATAATTATTCCTGAATCGTTGCCGGCGCTTGAAACACATAATTCTGGAAGGAGATGCCATACTAAGATGGTTTCCGGGAAGATATAACCTGCGGGCTATAGTAAGGTGTAAATGGAGGATAGACATGAGTATTGAAAAAGATCGGATCAGTACGGCGCAGTTGGTAATCCTCGGACTTTTCACTTTTATAGGGGATATGGCCCTGGTCTACCCGGCAGCCATGACTGCTGTAGCTCATCAGGATGCCTGGATTGCTGCCCTGATCAGCATTCCGCCGGGAATCGCATTGGTCTTCCTGTTCGTCACTGTTGCGAATATTAATCCGGACAAAAACATTATTGAACTCAGCCAGCAGATTCTGGGGAAGTGGATTGGCAGTGCGGTAGGCGTATATTATCTGTTCTTCTTCATCATCGCGGCCTCTACCTATGTCAGAGAGATCGAGGACTTCATGTGTACTCAGATCTATGAGGGAACTCCGGGCGGTGTCATCCGGTTCATGAGTATTGTTATACTTGTCTACGGGCTGCGTCTGGGCCTTGAGACGGTCGGCAGAGCGGCTCAGGTGTTTTTTCCGCTGTTCGCCTTATTCCTCGTTTGCCTGATGGTGCTCTTATTTCCGCAGGTCCAGCTGGAGCGAGTCCAGCCCATTCTGAATACGCCTTTTCCGGATATGCTGCATGCTGTTTTGTTCGGCGTGTTTTATCCGTTTGGGGAAATATGTGTATTTTTCATGGTCTATCCCTACACCCGCAAGAGCCGTAAGATCAACCGGGATATCTTCCTGGCCCTCATCCTTGGAGCGCTGGGTCTGAATCTGATACTGTTCCTCTCACTGACCGTTCTCGGCGCCTATTTCTCAGAGCATAATTTCTATGCAGCCTATATCCTGGCCCAGAAGATTAATATAGCCAACTTTCTGCAGCGTCTTGAAGCACTGATGGCCACGGCCTGGATTATCACAACCTATTTCAAAACAGCACTCTACTTCTATGCCTTCGTTCTCGGAACCGCCCAGCTATTCAAATTAAAAAGCCACCGGCCGCTGATCTTCCCTGTGGCCTTCCTGATCTACGGACTCTCCCAGCTTATCGCCAAGAACATAATATTCTATGTAAAAGAGATCCCGGACTACTGGGTAGACTGGGATCTCACGCTTTCGCTCGTACTGCCGCTGATTATGCTGATTGTATATAAAGTGAGACAGCGTACGGCTGCTTCTTAAGCTGTATAGCTATAGGCTATGCCCGCCTGAGAAGTCCAGGCCTGTATACTCGAAGTAGTCAAAATACGCCGCCTTCGCCTGCTGGTCCAGATCCTGGGCGCAGATCCCGGCATAAGAGCCGGTGAAGCCCAGCTTGCCGCCATGCTCATCCGAGAGGGTGCCGAAGTCAAGCGGCGTACACATCGCCGTCCAGCCCTCCCCATCCGGTGAAGCGTAGAACATAATATCTCTGCCGCTAATCTCTGCCTTCAAATAGTAACACTCCCAGTCCTTCACCGAAATCTGCATGGAGGATATTTCCCCATATTTGCCGGCCTGACACATTACGACGCCTAAAGCTACCCCTCTGAGTTCATCCGCCGTTACACGCAGATAATAGTAATCCTTGTCATCATAGTAGAGCACCAGTCCGGCCATCTGCATGAAGCTGTCCGGCTTGAATTCCAGGCAGGTAGTTACGGTGCAGGCAAAATGCTGAATCGGCCTCCCGATCAGACTCTGGTCAAACAGCGACGCCAGGGATTCCCGGCCGCGCAGCCGCAAGAAGCCGGGACGCTCCCGGAGGCTCACCCACGATTCATCGAACGGCACGCGCAGACTCTGGTAAGGATAACCCAGCACAGGGCCGTCAAAATCATCGCGCTCCGGCAAGGCATCAAACGGGTGCGGGGGAAGCTCCGGCGCTTCGGTCCGCAGGGCCGGCAGCTTCCCGCCATGCGCCAGGCGCAGCCAGCCGTCTTCTGTCCAGACGCAGCGCTGGATAGCCGTCTCCCGGCCCAGCGGATTCAGCTTGCCCGTTCCCGGGATCGGGCGGGTGCACAGATGAGCCATATACCATTCCCCGGATTGCGTCTCCACCAGTGAGCCGTGCCCTGCCTGCTGGAAGGCATAGGTCAGATCATGAGCCGTAGTCATGACCGGGTAATCCGGATCGGTCTCATAAGGTCCGGTTAGGCTGCGGCTGCGGGCCATCGTGACCATATGATTCACTCCGGTGCCCCCTTCAGCAACCAGCAGATAATAGTAATCTCCGCGCTTGTACAATTGCGGGCCTTCCGTTACCCCTGTTGGAGTCCCTTTGTATATTTCATGAATAGGGCCGGTCAGCCTGCCGCCCTCAGGGTCATACTCCTGCATCACGATGCCGGAGAAATTGCTGTGATTCTGCCGGAAATCCCAGCGCATATTCAGCAGCCACTTGCGCCCGTCACTGTCATGAAACAGGAATGGGTCGAACCCGCTGCCGTTCAGCCGCACCGGCGGGCTCCAGGGCCCTGCAAGACTGGTAGCCGTAATCAGGTAGTTATGCAGATCCTTATACACACTGGAGCGGGACTTCACATCCGTAAACAGCAGGTAATACAAGCCGCTGTCATAGGATAATGCCGGCGCCCAGATGGAGCCGGAGCTTCCGTTGCCGCGCAGGTCCACCTGAGACGTCTCGGTCAGCACACGGGTAAGCGTATGCCAGTGCACCAGGTCACGGGAATGATGAATCTCTACACCGGGGAACCATTCGAAGGTTGAGGTTGCGATATAATAATCATCGCCCACCCTGAGGAAAGACGGATCGGGATGAAAGCCGGTCAGCACCGGATTGACAATGGTTGGAGCCATAAATGTTACCCCCTGGTTAATGTAAGTTACAGGTTGGACTGTACCGATTGGAGTCTTTAGAAGAATCCCCGTTTTTATTGTAGCGCCCGGGAGAACAGAAAGTTATAATGGGTTATAATAAAATGTTTGTATTTTGTCATGTTGGAGGCGTCAGCAAAGCGTTATGAAACAGCTATTCGAACCTGTTCTGTTTGCGAACCGGCAGTCTCTGATCTGGGACTACCGCATCTATACCGACGATCATTACAAGGGCTATTACCACTGGCATCAATGCTGTGAAATCATGTTCGTGCACGGCGGACAGGGCAGCATTGTGGTCAATCAGCAGATGTATGATATCCGGCCGGGCATGCTGTTTTTTTTCCAGCCGTATCAGCTGCACCGGATCTATTCTGAAGTTTCACCTGAGTGTCCATTCGTACGCACGATCTTCTATCTAGACCCCCATATTGCCGAGAATCTGCTGCAGGGCTTCAGCAAGCGCAAAGCGGTCTTCTCTGCTCTCTGGCAGGGGAGCAACCCGTATTGCGGCTTTGATCTCGGAGACCGGATCGAAACCATAGAATGGTTCTACCAGAATTACAATGAGTTAAGGGTGAAATCGTCTGAGGAAGACCCTGAGGATATCTCGATGCTGCTCCTGCAGCTGCTCAGCTGTCTCGGAACAGGCGAGCAATCGCTGATCCATACCCGAGAACGCCGGAATCTCCGCTATTCGGAGCAGATCATGAACTGGATTGAGGCTCACTATCAGGAGGAGGTTAATCTGGATCAGCTTGCGGAGGAGACTCATCTGTCGAAATCCTATGTCTCGCGGATCTTCCATCAGGAGACAGGCGGCCGGCTGGTTGACTATCTCACCGCCCGGCGGCTCAAGCAGGCCTGCCGGCTGCTCGGAACGACCGATATGCCTGTGGAGCAGATCGGCATCGCCGTCGGATTTCCGAACGCCTCTTATTTCAACCAGCTGTTCAAGCGGGTGCTGGGAACCACTCCGCTGAAATACCGGAAGGGGAACATGTAGATAAATGACAATATAACGATATTTCTTCATATCAAAGTGCAACTTTATATAATCATAGGACGCTATACTGAGGCCATATTCTAATTAATGGAGGCATCAGTGATGAGTACAGCATATTGGCAGGAAGTTATGAACCGGCTGGATACGAAGGTTACGCGGATGATAGAGCAGATCGGCGGAAAATGTCCGCATTTTGCCGGAGAAGACGGTAAGTTCGATGATATCGCCTCCGACTGGTGGACGACCGGCTTCTGGCCGGGGATGCTCTGGATTATGCATGATATGACCGGTAAGGACCACTATAAGGATGCAGCCTGGCACTGGGATGAGACGCTGGAGCAATGGTTCGTTAAGCCGACCGTGGAGCTGCATCATGATGTTGGTTTTCAGTTTCTGTCTACTGCCGTAATCAAGAACGTTCTGACCGGGGACGAGGATGGCCTGCGCCGGGGCCTTGAGGCCGCTAACTTCCTGGCGGCACGCTATAATCCGGTTGGCAGGTTCATCCGCGCCTGGAATGAGGACAAACACGGCTGGGTGATCATCGACTGCATGCTGAACATCTCCCTGCTGTTCTGGGCAAGCAAGGTAACTGGCGATCCGCGCTATAGACATATTGCGGTCAGCCACGCGGAAACTGCGATGCAGTATGGTGTGCGTGAGGATGGATCGACCAAGCATATCCTCTCCTTCGATGCCGAGACTGGTGAATATATCGAGAATTTCGGGGGCCAGGGCTATTCCGCAGAATCCTGCTGGAGCCGGGGGGCTGCCTGGGGACTGTACGGATTCATTAATACTTACCGCCACACCGGGGATGAACGTTTCCTGAATACTGCGAAGCGGATTGCCCACTATTTCATCTCCGCCCTTCCGGAGGATCACGTACCATACTGGGACTTCCGCCTGGCAGACGACAAGAGGATGTTCAGAGACAGCTCTGCCGCATCGATCGCGGCATCAGGCTTACTGGAGCTGGCTGACATCGTGCCGCTTGGCGAGAAAAGCCTATACGCCAATGCCGCAGAGCGGATTCTGCGTTCACTGACCGAGAACTATGCCACCTGGGACCAGCCGGAGCATGAAGCGATTCTGCTGCATGGTACAGGCAGCGGCGACTCCTTCATCGATGTATCGCTGATCTACGGCGACTATTACTACGTCGAAGCCGTCGCCAAGCTGAACGGCTGGAAGCACCGTATTTTCTAGTCTGCGTATTGGATAACAACAAACAGCGGGCCCCCGCATACTGGGGGACCCGCTGTTTGTTGTTTAAACTTATGCTGTTTAAGAGCATTCAATTGTTACACCATCACGATTCGATTCCGGTGCGAATTCCTGCACTGAATACAACATTTTCTTCATTTTATTACCCCACATCCAATAATGTTGTATAAATTACATCATTCATCTTCTTCCAGGCAGCTTTGCAGGAAAATTCCTGTATTTCATACAACAATCCTCCCGAACGCACCGGTATTTAGGGTTCAAAGCTGTAATTCGTACAACATTATTACCTTAGCAGGTGAATTAACGCTAACCGTTCGCGGCTGAGCGAAAGCCCTGACAGCCACACATACGAAATGCTATAATGCTCCGCGTGTGTGGATAACCATTTCAGCTTTATTCGAATTTTACGCTGCGTTTCTACGTTTATACGATTCTACGTTTCTCACATTTCCCCGCTTCCGCACTTATCAGCTTACAAACGCTTACCCCCGCTGCTCCTCCAGCCACAAGACCGCCGTCACTCCGCGCGGATAATATTTGCTGCCGGTGATCTCGCCGGAGATAATCTGGTCGCTCCAGCTCCAGATCGAGAGCTGCGGATGCGTAAGCCAGGTTACATGTGCCGAATCGGCTGCTTGGCCTTTGTCCTCCCACTCCAGACCAAGAATTTGTCTTGCGATGAACTGGCACAGATAAATCTTGCTCAGCCAGCTGTTGTTGCTGGTGGAGGAGATTTTCCAGCCGCCGTCTTCGAACAGGCACACCCCTTCAACAAGCACGGCCTGCAGATGCGTGTCTAGCGCCGCAATGTATTCACCGAACCGCCCCCCGCGCTCTAAAGCTTCCTTGCAGCCGGTGAAGTAAGGGAACACGAGACCTTCGATCGCCGGAATAATCTTCGAGTCATTGCCTTCTCCGATTACAGCCGGGATATAGCCGCCCTCGGTAACACTGCCCACAATGGTTGCTGCGCAGAGCTCTGCCTGTCTGCCGGCAGTCTGTGACAGTTCCGTATTGCCGTTATCGCGGAAGATCTTCTCCATCGCCAAATACGCTGCCCAGCATTTACCCGCCAGGTAAATATTGTTGCGCGCCTGGCCCAGTGACACATCCAGACTGTCGTACGTAGTAATCTCCGCGCCGCCCATTGTCCGCGAGCTGTCGAGGGCCATCACACCGTTTCGTTTCGCCGGGTCCGGATGATCCCGGTTCAGCATACTCTGCAGGCAGCTCTCCAGCACTGTAAGGTTGCGTTCCATCCAGCTGAGATCACCAGTATGCTCCAGATATACCGCCGCAGTAAGAATCCAGTTCACCAGCTGCTCATGGGTCATATGCGAGAAGCAGCCGTCAATGCCGTACAGCTCATATGAGGAATACCCTGGACGCGAGACGGCATTGGCTACCCCCATATCATGGGTGAAGCTGAGCCCGCCCGGATATTCGGTGGTATCTCCCGGGAACCGGACAGTATCCACATAGCTGTACCGGTCTACGAACATATCCAGCTCATTGCGTACGGTCCACGGATTCATCTTCAGCTCATAGAATAGCTGGTCCACCGTAAGATCGAATGTGTTCATCATCCGGTATTCGCCTTCGTTCACGACCCAGAACGGCTGGCCTTTGTACTCCAGCAGCTCGGTTGAGCCATAATAACTGCGGATGGCGTGAGCCAGCATGAAGGTCTGATCTTCGCTGAGCCCTGTTCCTTCAAGCATGGAGTTAGCCTGCACTGCCTGCTGCTTCAGCTGATCGAAATGGGACAGCGCATATTCCGCTACCGCCTCTACATTGCTGTAATAGCGGTTATAGTAATAACCAGCGTCCATTCCCGAGGTTACATAGCCGGACCGGTGGAAGCAGACTGCGAACCGGTAGACCTTGCGCTCGCCTGCGGGCACATCCATAACCAGTGCTCCAACCTGGCCCAGTCCGAAGGTCCAGTTCTCCTCCAGCTCTGTTGTCAGAATATCCTCCATGGTGAAATGCATGGCGGATTTGACGCTTCCCTGTTCTGCTGCAATCGCCAGGAACCGCCCCTGGCCGACACCGGTCAGCTCTGCCTGGCTGCCCTCGAAGCGTCTCAAAGCGTTATACGGATCATTCCCCTGGAAGCCGAAGAAGGCCCGGCGGACAGAATCGCCCGAAGTATTATCAACCTCCAGCTCTACCAGTACCGCTGGCAGCAGCACTTCCTTGAGCTCCGCATCTGCAGCGGTTTCCGGGTCCGGAACCGGCCGGACCGGGGAGAGAATACGGAAGGTCAGATCCCCCGCCTGCCAGCTGTCCGTAGCCAGCCGGAAATCGCGGGTGATCTCTTCGTCCGCGTAATGATAAAGAATCTGCGGCTTATCCGGGTTCGGATCAGGGTTCTCGATGTCATAGCGCTTACTCTCATCGTCACTGCCCTGCTCATGGAAAGGCAAGGTATCGAAGCCGCGGCCATCCTTGCGTTCCAGGCCAATATATATATTCTGTCTCGGCGGCTTACCCGCTTCCAGGTCGAACCCGCCGGACGCTCCCTTAAACCCCAGAGTGAAGCTGGAAAATGAACCAATCGGTGAATGATGGGCATTAAAAAACTGATTTGTCGGCATATCGTAAATGCACTCCCTCCAAGCTGTGTCCCGGCAGTACCGGGCTCTAGCTCTATGTTAGCGCCGGCCCGGCTTATGCAACAGGCGTAAAGCCGCCAATTATTTGGACAAATCAATCGGACGCGGCGGCCTATGCTATAATAGAGCCAACTTTTAGTGAAAAAGAGGTTGAGTATGAACGTATTAGATCCCGGTACACAGCATTCCATGGACGGCCGGATGTCCCCGGATATACAGGCTGCCTTTCATATATTCGCTGCCCACTGGCGCAAGGTGAACAGGGAGTGGCAA
Organism: Paenibacillus sp. FSL E2-0178; assembly: GCF_038593005.1. NCBI lineage: Bacteria > Bacillati > Bacillota > Bacilli > Caryophanales > Paenibacillaceae > Paenibacillus > Paenibacillus sp. FSL E2-0178. Next base: position 8,244,956 of record NZ_CP151953.1, on the reverse strand, counting down.
TATCCGGCGCACACCCATCCGATGTTCGAGATCAATATCGTCCTGCAGGGTTCGCAGCAAATGACCGTAGGCGGGCAGTCTTACATCCAGCACAGCGGCGACATTCTGTTCATCCGCCCAAGCGTCCTGCATTCCAGCCTGGGTACGGTGTCAGAGGATGAAATGACCTATTATTGCCTGCATTTCGACATTGATGATCTGGTCCTGCGCCGTTCCCTGATGACGATGGACACCGTCAGCCTGAGCGGCGACACTCCGGAGCTGCAGGCGATCCGTTCTTCGCTCGATGCAATTATCAGCTCGACGATCCTCCCTGATGCCAGCGATGCCCAGCGGGGCCGGCTGGTGACGCTCAATGCTTCGCTGCAGCTGTTCACCGCACTCAGCAGCTGGGTGCTGGCTGCATTGCCCTCCCCTGCCCGGAGCACACTGCCCGGTGTTACGGAGAAAACCGTTGCCCTGGCGAACGCCATTGAAGGGCTGCTGCAGGAATCCGTATTCACCGCTGCGGCAACCGGCAGCCGGGCCGGAAGCATTGAAGACATCGCCGCAAGGCTTGGCTACAGCCCGAATCACTGCAACCGCGCCTTCCGGCAAATCTACGGATTGCCGCCGAGGCAGTATCTCTCTGACCTGATCATCCGCCATGCCAAGCTGCTGCTGCTGGATAACAGCCTGTCAGTGGAGAGTATCGCCTACCGGCTCGGCTACCGTGATGTCTCCCATTTCAGCAAGCAGTTCAAGCGCTGGACCGGCCTGCCTCCCATGGGCTACCGCCAGCTTACGGCAGAGTCTGAGCCGGTGAAAGAGTAATTCATCCGGACTTACTACATGCCTTCTATTTATTATGCATTTATATGAAATGATTTATATTTATATACTATTTTCCAACTAATGTTATTATATGGATGAGGCTATATATAAATGGCCTTACATTAAATGAGGAGCGTGAATATTCATGAAAAGATGGACAAGAATCCTGCTGCTGACCGCAGCGCTGTCAATGTCCGGAGCCCTTTCCGCCTTTGCAGCCGCCGAGGTCGAACCCAACAATGAACTCAGCTCAGCGAGCATTGCCCACTACGGTGGTGATTACAGTCTCGGCTACATTTCTTCGATTTCAGATATGGACTGGTGGGTGCTTACCGCTAACCGGACGGGCACCCATAACATTACATTCAGCCGCAATAATCAGCCTTTCAATCTCAACATTTACTCTTCAACCGGTGCCTCACTCTACAGTGGCAACGGCAGCTCTGCCATCACACTGAACCTGGTAGAAGGACAGACCTACCGCTTCTTGGTCTACGCCACCTCGGTCCCTACCAGCTACTATTATCCATATTCAATTGTAGTCAACTAACCGGCATCTCCTTCACACTCTCCTGAACTTAATTGCGCTGCATACACATGCTGAACAGCGGTTCCCGCATAATCAGGAACCGCTGTACTCCCGGCAGTCTTACTCATGATTCAGCTTTTCTCCTTACGGAGACAGGTATCTCATTTTGGTTATTTCTTCTAATAAAATTAACCCTTGGTGGCCCCTGACGCAATTCCCTTAACAAAATACTTCTGCAGGAAGATAAACACGATCAGCACAGGCACCACCGACATGGCGGTTCCGGCAAAAATCATATCCCAGCGTGACGAGAATTCCCCGATATACCGGTAGATTTCTACAACCATCGTCTTGGCCTGGCCGGAAGGCAGCACCAGCATCGGCATCAGGAAGTCATTCCAGATCCCCAGTCCGTTCAGCACCACCATACTTGCCGTAACCGGTCCGAGCAGCGGGAAGACGATTCTCCAGAAAATCCCGTAGCGGGAGCACCCGTCAATCTCTGCCGCTTCTTCAATCTCCCGTGGAATACCTTTGACGAAGCTGGTATAGAGCAGGCATCCGAAGCCTACGGCACCGGCGACATAGATCATGATCGGTCCCGCCAGACTGCCGTACAGGCCGAGTATTCTGAGCTCTTTGAACAGCGGAATCATATACGCCTGGAACGGAATCATCATGCCGGCCAGGAAATAGATGAAGACCAGCCGCGTCCAGCGGGCATTTCTGCGTTCAATCGCGTAACCTGCCATCGGAATAATCAGCACTTGGGCGACAATCGCCACTACGGTCAGAATAAGACTGTTAAGTATCGCACGCGGAAATTCGGTCTCCGTAAGCAGATATTTGAAGCTGTCTAAATACAGTGTCTTCGGAAAAGCAACCGCATCGCGCATAATCTCGGCGTTGCTTTTGAACGCGGACATCAGGTTAAAGAAAATCGGGAAGAAAAAGATAACCGCTATCAGGAGCGTTATGACAAACAGGACAATTTCAGTGATTCTCCGCTTGGTCTGCATCGTCATCTTAGAGCTGCACCTCCCGTTTCTGCAGGAATTTAACCTGGATGACCGTAATGATCAGAATAATCAGGAACAGGACCATGGCCAGCGCCGTGCCGAACCCTTGTCTCAGCTCCCCGAAGCCTACTTTGTAGATAATATAGGTTAATGTCTCTGTCTCAAAACCCGGGCCGCCGTCGGTCATTACGGCAATCTGGTCAAATATCTTCAGCGCGCTGATCATGGAGAGCACCATGCACACGGTCATCGAACCCGCAAGCAGCGGGAACGTAATATGCCGGAACTGCTGCCAGCCGCCTGCGCCGTCAATGCTTGCCGCTTCATTTAGCTCCTGCGGAATGCCCTGCAGTCCGGCCAGATAGATGATCATATAATAGCCCGCGCCTTTCCAGACCGTTGACAGGATAATCGACAGCATAGCGTATTTCGGATTGCCCAGCCAGTCGACGATATAGTCGCCTAAACCGACGGAGGTCAGGATCTGATTAAACACGCCGAAGTTGTAATTCAGAATCATTGCCCAGACAAAGCCCATGACGATCCCGCTGAGCAGGGTCGGGAAATAGAAGATGCTTCTGAATAAATTGCGGAACCAGCGTACCTTGTCGACCATTAAGGCCATCGCGATTGCAGCAATGTTCTCAAGCAGTACTAGTGTAATTGTCATAACCAAAGTGTTCTTCAGTGCGTTCTGCACCCGCGGACTCTGGAAGATCTCGACGAAATTGGCGAATCCGATATACCGGATATCGCTGCTGATCCCGTCCCACGATGTGAAGCTTAGGTAGACGCTGCCTGCTGTAGGGACTATGACAAACAGTGTGTATAAAAGGAATGACGGCAGGATGAACAACAGCGCGTAGGACTGCCATTTTTTCTTTTTCTTACCCGGCTTCTCTGCGGCTATAAATGACTTGTCTGTATTAACGATGGATGTAGCCATGGTTCCTCTCCCCTCCCTGGGACGCGCTTGTTTAGATAAGGGTAACCTCTGCCGGAGCAGAGGTTACCTTCCAGCGCTTTTATTTACAGCGAATTGGCTTTGACCTGATTGTCATATTCGGTATCGGCCTTTTTCATATATTCAGTTACGTCGGCATCGTTCACCACCATATCCTGGAGCAGCTTATAGTACCAGTTGCGGAATTGCGGAGGAATCAGGTTATCGCCCCACCAGTTGTTGATGGCCAGTGACTTGGTGACACTCGTGTCGGCAATAAGATCCAGTGCAACCTGCATTTGCTCACTTGTCTCATAGGTAACTTTCTCTTTGGTGGAAGGAATGGCATTGATCGAAGCCAGGTATGCCGAGTATTGCTCCGGTGCAAAGAAGAAGCGGATAAAATCTTTGATCGCTGCCGTCTTATCGGCATCCTTGGCGGCATCAACGGATAACGACCAGCCGGCCGGTGACGGCAGACCGATGACATTCACTTTGCCTTCGCGGTCCGGGATCGCGTAGAAGCCGAATTCGAAGCTTGGATCAGCTTCAGCGATCTGGGTGAACATCCAGGTGCCGGAATACAGCTGAGCGGCTTTGCCGGATACCAGAATCGACGCGGTCTGATTATCTGCGGTGCTCAGCCAGCCTTTGTCCACATAGTTCTTGAACAGCTCTTTGAAATCAGTCATACCCTGGACTACAGCAGGATCTGCGAAGCTGACGGTCTTGGCCGTACGTTTGGAGTTCCAGTCCGGGTCTTTGCTGTAGACATCGTCGATCAGGAATTTATTGACCCAGAAGCCCATATGGAAGATATCCTTGCCGCCTACTACCAGCGGGGAGATACCTGTAGCTTTCAATTTTTCCTGGATGGCAATGAACTCGTCATAGGTTTTGGGAAGCTCGGTGATCCCGGCGTCAGCGTAAGCTTTTTTGCTGTAAATGATCCCTTGCGGTGCATTGACCTGCATGGGAGCGTTCCATACTTTGCCATCCACCTGCGGTGGCGATTCGAACAGATCCAGCAGATCGGCCGGAAGCTCGACAATTTTGCCCGCATCCGCGAATACCTGTGTGTCACGCATTTCCACCAGATCCGGGAATTCTCCAACCGCATCCTTCGTCTTCAGCCAGTCCAGATAAGCGGCAGATGAAGTTTCACTTAAGTCTTTGATGGTTACGTTAGGATTCGCTTCCATGAACTTCTTAACGGTATCGGCAATGGCTTTCTTGGTCGCCGGGTCACCCGACGCATAACCGATGGTGAAGCTGACATCCTTCTTCGCAGCATCAGTAGCTGAGTTATTCCCTGCCGGAGCTTCAGTCGCGGCTGCGTTGCCGCCACTGGCATTGTTATTGTTATTTCCGCCGCATGCGGTAAGTACAGTGGTTGCTGCGAGCAGCATGACGGATAATTTCGTAATGGTGTTCTTCATATCTTTAGTAACCTCCCCTTGGGTATACAGCCCGGAAACTGCCGGACCGATGTGCGCATCATCGTCCGTAAGCGTTTCCTTATGCTCCAAGAATAGCATTCAGCCTTCACGGTTAGAATGAACTAATTTAAGAGGGATGTGCGGTAAATTTAAGAAGATGCACTTAATCCCCCCGCAACGCAACACGTTTGCTTCGATGATGACTCAAAAAAAACGAAGGTCCGGGAGACCTCCGTTCTTGCACGGGCTATAGTGTAATGTCACTGCCAGTATTCCTGTACCTGCCTGTCGTATTCAGTATCGGCCCGTTTCATATATTCTAGTACATCCCCGTCCTTAACCACCATTTCCTGCAGCAGCTTGTAGAACCAGTTACGGAACTGCGGAGGAATCAGGTTCTCTCCCCACCAATTGTTGATCATCAGGGATTTGGTAACGGCCGGATCGGCCATCAGATCAAGCACCACCTGCATCTGTTCACCGGTCTCCCGCCTGAATTCCTGCCTGGTCGAAGGAACCGAATCGATCCGGCTTAGGAATGTGCCGTAAGGCTCCGGTGAGAAAAAGAACCGGATGAAGTCTTCGATCGCCTGCTTTTTGAGCGGCTCCTTGGCCGCCTGGGCAGACAGCGACCAGCCGGAGGGCGACTGCAGGCCGACCACATTCAGCTTCCCTTTACGGTCCGGCACAGCATAGAAACCGAATTCGAAGCCCGGATCGGCTGCCTGGATCTGTGAGAACATCCAGGAGCCGGAGAACAGCTGGGCTGCCTTGCCGGATACCAGAATGGACGCCGTCTGGTTATCCCCTGTGCCAAGCCACCCTTTATCCACATCGCTTCTGAACAGCTGTTTGAAATCAGTCATGGCCTGGACTACATTGTAATCGGTGAAGCTAACCTCACCGGCCGTCCGCTTCGCGTTCCAGCCGGGATCAGCGGCATATACATCATCAATCAGAAATTTATTAACCCAGAAGCCCATATGAAAAATATCCTTGCCGCCTACAACGAGCGGAGTGATCCCGCTTGCCCGCAGTCTGTTCTGGATCTCCAGAAATTCATCATAGGTTGCCGGAAGCGTCTTAATGCCTGCCTCGGCATACGCTTTCTTACTATAAATAATACCCTGCGGGGCAGCGACAAACAGCGGGGCATTCCATACCTTGCCGCCGATCCGCGGCGGCTGATCGAACAATTCCGCCAGCTCATTTGGGAGAGGAACAATCTTCTCCGCATTGGCGAAGGCCTCGGTATCCCTCATCTCTACCAGATCGGGGAACTCGCCCACGGCATCCTTAACCTTCAGCCAATCCATATAGGCAGAGGAGCTTGTCTCACTGACATCCTGGACGACTATGTCCGGATTCGCCTGCATGAAGGCCTTAATGGTATCCTCGATAGCCTGCTTCGTCGCCGGATCACCGGAGGCATAACCTATAGTAAAGCTTATTTTACCGCCACCGGATGCTGTATCCGGCCGGCTCCCCTGATCAACCGCCTGGCTCCCTCCGATTCCGCCTGGTCCAGTTTTGCCTCCACAGCCCGTCAGGATCAGCGCGGCTGCAAGCGGCACTATTGTTATTCTCATACCTGATATCCTCGGCATTTGCATCCCCTGCGACCTCCTCATTCTGTGATAACCGGAAATGTCAGCGTAATGGAGGTCCCGACATGCTCTCTGCTGTTCACAGACAGGCCATACGCCTCCCCGAAGCTGGAGCGGATACGCTCATGCACATTTTTCATGCCGACATTCTTGCTTGGAGCCTGCGGGTCTTCCAGAATCTTGTTAATGCGGGCCAGCGTCTCCCTGCTCATCCCCACTCCATCATCATATATCGTAATCGCCAGCACTTGCTCTCTCCGTTCGACCGTAATGCCGACGGTTCCTTTTCCCTGCAGTCGCAGTCCATGCTGAACCGCATTCTCCACTATCGGCTGCAGAGACAGCTTCAGGATGGGCCAGTCCAGATTAACATCCGGGGCAATATCCAGATGCAGCTCGAAGCGGTTCTCATACCGTACAGAAATAATATAGAAGTAATTCTGCAGATGGGCGAGCTCGCTGGCAATGCTTACACGGTCTTCCCCGTAATCGATGACATACTTCAGCTCATTGGATAACGCCAGAATCATATCCGCCACCTCGCCCGCTTCCTTATCCACGGCGTTCATCCGGATCACCTCAAGGGTGTTGTACAGGTAATGGGGCCGGATCTGGCTCTTCAGTGCATTCAGCTCGGTCTGCTTCTGCTTGATCTGGGCCACATAGGCCTCATCAATGTAGACCTGCAGCCGTTCCACCATCCGGTTGAACCCGTGGGCCAGCCTGCCCATCTCATCATTGCTGTTCACGGAGAGCTGGATATCCAGCTTGCCCGACTCCACCACGGCCATCTGCCGGATCAGCTCCCGGATGGGAGCCGCGAGACGTCTGGAGAACCAGGCCCCCATTACAATCATAACAAAAGCACACATGCCGATGGCGATATACACCGTTGCCCGTGCCGACAGCAGCTGTTCGAACAGGTTGCCGCGGTGGATTTTGGCGATGACCTGGCCATTCAAAAAAGGGATGGACTCACTGAGCACAATCATCTCATTGTTAGTTTGATCAGCAGCTTTAGCCTCCCCCGCACCGGCAGGCTGGTTGCTGAAATACGTCCGCCCCTCCCCGTCGAGCAGGTACAGCTCATCCTTCTCCCCGAGACTCAGCTCACGGAAGAACTGTTGGAATAACGAGGTATCGATATCAAGGAAAAGCGTTCCGACTACCTTGGGCTCTTTGGTCACCCGTCCGGAGGTATCAATCAGGCTGCGCCCGATCGTGAACACCTGGCGGTCCGAGCCATAGAAGTAACTGTCCTGATGGGTCGGGAAAATAGCCACCTTCGCAGGGTCACCTGCCATGGCGGACAGCCACTCCGCATTCGGAACCGTCTCCATGTTCAGCGACCGGTTGCCACGCTCCTGAACATACAATTTACCGTCAGACTGGCGGATAAACTGGACACTGGAAATATAAGAATCACTGAACAGAACGGTCTTCAGGAAGGATTCTATCGGAATGGTGTTGATCTGCTCCAGCTCATTCACATTCTGTGTCTGATTCTGCGAATAGCTCTCAATGAATCCCTCATAGCGCCCTGTATACATTAATTTGGATACTTCATTATACTGATTGAATGCTGAATTTAGATTATAGCTCATATAGAGCACCATTTGCTGCAGATTGCTGGTAGTATACCGCTCCACATAACCCGAGAAGGTCTGTACGGAGAAGAAACTCAGCGCAAAGAGCGGAATCAGCCCGACCAGCAGGAAGGATGCTGAAAATTTAACAAAAATACTCTTCGGTCCCCGTCCCCAGACCGGCCCGGGCCATCGTCTTTTCACTCTATGATCACCCTCCAATCCGCTTAGTTCCTGACCGATTGCTTATATTCCTGCGGCAGCTTGCCGAATTGCTTCTTGAACATGTCGCTGAAATGCCGCGCATTGTTGTAGCCGACCCGGTCGGCAATCTCGTAGACCATCAGATCACTCTGCAGCAGCAGCCGCTGGGCATGACCCATCCGCACTTCGGTAATATAATTCTTGAAGTTCTGGCCGGTATGCTTCTTGAAGAAGCTGCTGAAATAATAGGGATTCATATACACCATGGCGGCTATGGACTCCAGCGTAATATTCTCGGCATAATGCTCCTCCACGTAGGTTTTCACCTGCGCAAGCTGCGGCATTTCCTTGCCGGAGATCCGGCAGCCCAGCTGCTCGGACATTTTGGACAGGACCGCTTCAAATTCCTGCTGCAGTGCGCCGAAGGTGGGTGCATCCGCCAGCTTTTCAAGCAGCGGCCTCTCTCCCTGATTCAACAGCCCCGCATCCGCGCCGAAATCAGCCATATCCTGTTCGAGCTGGATCACAGCATTGTACACATAGGACACCGCCTGGTTCCGGCTATCTCCAGAGAGCAGACGCACGGTCTCCAGCAGTTCGCCGGTTAATGCCGTTAGCCGCTCCTTGTCGAATGATTTGAGCGCTTCCGGTAAGCTGCTCTGGATGACAGCAAGTGTGGATACAGGTACAGCAGCCTCCATTGGTTCGGCGGGATAAGGAATCACCCGGTTCAATCCGGCAAAATATCTGAATCTTAGCGCTTTCAACGCAGACTGGTAGGAATCCGCCGCCTCTTCAATACCGCTGGCCGGGCGGCCGATGCCTATTGAGACCTGCAGCTTCAGAAAGCTGTTGATTTTGTGATGCAGATCCTCCATTAATTGCTGCGGTTCATTCAGATGCTCATGCTGGAGCAGCACCCCGAAACGCTCTCCTTTGCGGAACACATACCCGTTGCCCCTGCTGTCCACCGTCTCCTTGATGATGTTCAGCAATGCGAATTCCACCAGCTTGCGTTCCCGTTCCTCCCAGCGCGAAGGCTGGCCGCTGTATTCATCCGTCTCAATGACACATACGCTGACATAGCGGGTAATCGCCGTGTTGCCCATCCGGGCAAGCGTAGCTGCCGCAGCCTTATTGCCGTCGGTCAGCTGCTCCAGCTGCTCCTCAACCGTAACAGACAGGTTCTTCCGCTCATAGGATTTGAGCATTTCCTTGTTGCGCTCTTCTTCGGACTCCTGGCGGATCACCGTTACTGCGCGGATCACTACCTGCTCCAGCTGTCCCGTATTCACCGGCTTGACCAGATAATCCAGCGCCCCGTATTGTACCGCTTGCTGGGCATAACTAAATTCCTGATAGGCACTGATAAAGACCACTTTGATCGGACGACCGGAATGATGAATTTCACGGATAATATCGATACCCGAATAACCCGGCATACTGATATCACTGATAATCAGATCGGGATGACAGCTGTCGATCATCGCCTTCAGCTCTATCCCGTCACATGCTTCCCCTACTATATTAAGCCCGAGGCTCTCCCAGGCTATGAGCTTCTTCAGCCCGCGCAGAATAACCGGCTCGTCATCCGCCAGCAGCACACGTATCGTTCTGTTCATTGCTGCACCTCCGCATGGTTGTCATATATATATTATTACAGGATAGCGGCTGTTTCAGTCTGTATTCATTATTGAAGAGATTCATCCAATTATACTTTATCACGATAACCCCGGCTGCCGGGTGAAGCTTTTTAAGAGGAAAGCGCAGTTTTTTAAGAATTTTGCTGCTCGGGTATACCAGCATCTCAGGCTGAGAGAGAACAAATAAAAGAAACAGCAGCAGTCATATAAGAGGGGAACCTCCATAGGCGGCCGGGCAGCAGGAGAGCAGTATGACTGTCAGCGGCAAAAGCGGGAGTGCTGTGCGTAGAGTAACGGCTTATCTGATCAAGCACTGCGGCGAGGATTTCTCCGGGGAACAGCTTGCTTCACAGCTGAATATGAATTACAGCTACCTGTCTGCCGCGTTCAAGCAGGCCACCGGACAGACGATTATTGAGACCCTTACCAAGCTCCGGATGAACAAGGCCATCGAGCTGATGCGGACGAGTTCGTACAATGTATCTGAGATCAGTGAAGCGCTTGGCTACCCCAACCCTTACTACTTCAGCCGAGTGTTCAAAAAAGTGCTCGGTGAATCCCCCTCTTCCTACATGAAGCATCTGTACCGCACCTGAGCATGGGCGAAGCTGGGAACACCGGCCGGACTCATGGTACAATACCAGAAATGACCTGCTATGCAGGGCAGGGAACATGAGACTCTTATATAATCCTTGAAAAAGTTGGTGACCTGCTTGATCTACCTCATTAAATTCGCATACAGCTTTGTTCTGCCTCCGGGAATTTTTGTGATTCTGCTGCTGGGGATGGTGGTCTGGCTGTGGAAAAGCAGCCGCCGTCCGGCGGTCGTACTGCTCGCGGTAAGCCTGCTGCTCTATCTGTCAATGACCTCTGTGGTCAGTGACCTGCTGATTGGCAGTCTGGAACGGCAATATACGCAGCCTTCTGCAGTAGAAGGCGATGTTATTGTCATCTTCGGCGGAGGTGCCACCTCCGGCACCCCGGATTTGGACGGGCAGGGCAATATGTCCGGTCCGGCGGCGAACCGGCTGCTGGCTGCCGCCCGGCTGTACCGGCAGACCGGACTGCCGGTTATTTTCTCCGGCGGCCAGGTGTATGCGGACAGCGGCAATGAAGCCGATATCGCCCGGCGGCAGCTGATCGGCCTCGGCATCCCGGCAGAAGACATCCTGCCGGAGACCCGCTCGCTTAACACCGAGCAGAATGCGGTCAACACCGCTGCGCTTATGCAAGAGCACGGGTTCAGCCGTCCGGTGCTGGTCACCTCAGCCTTCCATATGCCGCGCAGTATGGTGCAATTTGAGCACGCGGGACTAACGCCGCAGCCCTTCCCGGTGGATTACCTGGCCAGCCGCCCCATGTCACTCTATTTCAACAAATTCACTCCCTCTGCCGGGGCCGTCTCCACCACCGGACTGGCGCTGAAGGAGTATCTGGGGCTAGTGGTAGCGAAGCTGTTGCCTTAACTGCTCATGCTGCAAACCGGGCATGACGGACATGACGGGCATGACGGGCAAAACCGAGTAACTCTGATCGCTTGTGGTCTGCACTCCGCTCGAATAAGAGTAACATTAAGCCTTGGCTGACCTCTGCTCGGCCGTAACGGTGCAATCCGGTCTCGCGCGGACTGAGATTCGCCCTGGACGGAGCTAACCGGTCTCGCGCGGACTGAGATTCCGTTATTTCGCTCCGTTCCACCTTTTTGGAACTCCCGCGGACTGAGATTCCGTTAATGGTGCCTATTTGCTCTGAAAAGATCCATTCTGCTTCACTTAGCGGAATCTCAGTCCGCAAGCTGCCGGAAATACCTGTTTTCCGGAAAATAAAGGATTCTCAGTCCGCATACTTCTGAACGACCGCATCCATTCACCTCGTTGATTCTTACTTGGCGTATGGGCTGCCGGATAGTTTCTGCAGTATCTGCGCTACATTACGTACCTCCCTAGTGAAAGCGAGGAATGCCTGTGAATCAGCACGAAGAAATATTGACCGGCGGAAATGTGAATCACATTGTCCGTAAGGCGGACACCGTCCGCCGTCCCACAGGGGACTGGAGTCCTAATGTCCATCAACTGCTGCAGCATTTGGAGAAGCAGAACTTCGGGGGAGCGCCACGTTTTCTCGGAATCGATGACGCCGGGCGTGAAATACTGAGCTATATTCCAGGAGAAGTTCCAGGCAATGCTTACCCTGAACTTAAGCCATATATGTGGTCTCGTGAGACACTTGCAGGTGTAGCACGCCTGTTACGTCATTACCACGATGTGACTGAAGGGTTCAACCCGCAACCAGAGGGAAGCTGGCAGCTCAGCTATGCCGATACCAGTGCGCATGAAGTGATCTGCCATAATGACGCTGCCCTCTACAATGTGGTTTTTCAGAATGAGGCTCCAGTGGCATTGATTGATTTCGACATGGCCGGACCCGGTCCACTGATGTGGGATATTGCCTATTCCATCTACACATCAGTTCCGCTGGCCAGCTTCGCACCTGACTACACATCAGGGTCCACCGTAGCTTACCAATCCGATTTACATGCGGCAGACCGGCGCCAGCGGATACAGTTATTTTTTGAGGCTTATGGGATTCCCGTCCCTAAGGATCTGCATACGTGGATCATTGAACGTTTGACCGTCATGTGCGACACGCTGAAGAAGGGGGCCGCGAGCGGCAATCCTGCTTTTATGAAAATGGTTGATGAGGGGCATCTGGCACACTATGAGCGTGAAATCCGGTTCATAACGGGTCACTACGCAGAATGGAGTTAGCCGTAACCGCCAAAGAAGCCGGAATCCCTAGACCTCCAGGAATTCCGGCTTCTTGCGCTACGGCTATTCTTTAATCAGATCCGTAAATACAGCAGACACCACATCTGCCAGCAGCTTAGGCTCAAGCTCCATCTGCATGCCGACGCGGCCTGCACTGACGGCGATGGTCTGCAACCCCTCCGCGCTGCTGTGTATGAACGTAGGATACAGCTTCTTAATGCCAACAGGCGAACATCCGCCGCGCACATAACCTGTCCACTTCAGCAGCTCCTTCAGCGGGAGCATCTCGATCTTCTTCGCTCCGGCAGCTTTGGCCGCTTTCTTGAGATCAAGCTCTTCAGCCACCGGAATAACAAATACATAAGGCTGCGGCCCGCTGTGTGATACCAGTGTCTTAAACACAGTCTCCGCTGGGAGGCCAATCTTCTCAGCAACAGCACTCCCGTGAATCTGGCCATCCTCATTATCATAAGTATGAAGGGTGTATCTGGCCTTTTTTGCATCAAGCATACGCATGGCATTGGTTTTGTTCACTTGCATGTCCCTGCTACCTCCAACCACTCTCCGGCGCGCCGGAGCTTTCTTCAGTCCTGCTATACTCTACCCTGAAAGACTTGCCTCCAGCGGCTAATCCCGCGGGTAATTCACCTGCATAATATCCATGAACGGAACCTTGATAATTTCTTCGTTATATCGCAGGTGTACCTTACCGGTACGCGAATCCATCTCCACAATCACTCCGCGAACCTGTTCTTCCTTCCCCCAGACCGTCAGCAGAATCTCGGAATCCTCCTGTTTCGCCTCGACCAGCTGATTGCCCAGCTCTTCCAGCACGAATTCGTCGCGGGTTGGACGTTTTGCTACTTTTGCCTTCGCCACACTATGCCTCCAGTAAGCCATTACAAATTTATGATACTTCCGGGTGTAAATGCTCCCGTATATTATAACACGACCTTTACCCCAGGTTTACAAAATAATACCGGTCTCTGCAGCCAATTTTCGCTATCCCCCGGATACTGCCCTTTACTCTTTATTCAAAAGCGCTGCCCCCGCGATCCCGGGATGGGTCATTTCATACGGATCGAGGATCAGATTCAGCTCTTCCTCACTGAGTACATTATATTTCAGGCATAAAGCGCGCACGGATTCGCCGGTCAGAATCGCTTCTCTGGCAATACGCGACACCACTTCATAGCCCAGATGCGGGTTCACCGCAGTAATGATGCCGACGCTCTGCTCGACTTCCCGCTGCAGCTTCTCCTTATTGGCCACGATGCCCGCCAGGCAGTAGTCCGTGAACACCTTGAAGGAATTGTTCATAATGCTGATCGACTGGATCAGATTGAATACCAGTACCGGCTCCATAACGTTCAACTCGAGTTGGCCTGCCTGGGCGGCGAGACAGATCGTATGATCATTGCCGATGACCTGAAAAGCGACCTGATTGATCACCTCGGCCATCACCGGATTCACCTTGCCGGGCATGATCGAAGATCCGGGCTGGCGGGCCGGAAGCGTAATTTCATTAAAGCCCGAGCGCGGACCGGAGGCCATCAGCCGCAGGTCATTGGCGATTTTGGACATGTTCATCATGCAGACCTTCAGCGCTGCCGAAACCTCGGTGTAGGCATCGGTATTCTGCGTAGCATCCACCAGATGCTCAGCACTGACCAGCGGCAATCCGCTGATCTCGGCCAGGAGTTCTACCACCCGCGCGATATAACGCGGCTCCGCATTCAGTCCGGTGCCGACCGCCGTCGCCCCCATGTTCACCTGATAGAGATGATGCCGTGTATGCTCGATCCGCTGAATATCACGCTCCAGCACGCGGCTGTACGCCTCGAATTCCTGGCCCAGACGGATCGGCACCGCATCCTGAAGATGGGTCCGCCCCATTTTGATAACCGGATCGAATTCTGCCGCCTTCAGCACAAATACGCCATGCATGCTCCGCATAGTCACCAGCAGCTGCTCCAGCAGAGAGAGCGTGGCAATATGAATCGCCGTCGGAAAAGCATCGTTCGTGGACTGTGCCATATTCACATGCGTGTTGGGACTAAGCTGCAGATAATCTCCCTTAGCCCGGCCCAGCAGCTCCAGCGCGCGGTTCGCAATCACTTCATTCGCATTCATATTCAGCGAGGTGCCGGCCCCGCCTTGAATCGGGTCTACGATGAACTGGTCATGCCACTTTCCGGCAATCACCTCATCCGCCGCCGCAACGATAACATCACCCAATCCTTTGTAGAGTCTGCCGATTTCCATATTGGCCAGTGCTGCAGATTTTTTGACGATGCCCATAGCTTTAATCAGCTCCTGATGCACCCGGTACCCGGTTATCGGGAAATTCTCTACTGCACGCAGCGTCTGTATCCCGTAGTAGGCGTGTTTCTCCACCTGTTTGCTCCCTAAGAAATCCTTCTCCAGCCGGTACTCTATCTCTGTCATATTGCTCCCCCCATGTCCTGTAGTCGATGATCGGCTTTCACAATAGTTATCTTATTCTTTCCTTTGATCTACTAAGATATTACCATTCTTAACATATCATGCTCCAGCCCATCTTGATAGCGAAGCTGGCTGCAGACAGCGCAAAAGAACCCGGCTGACGCTTCAGCATCCCCGGGTCCTCTATAGGTTCATTAATTATTTACAAGCTTAGACAGAATAACTGTCAAAAGAAACCGGTTTGCCGTTAATCTCTGCTTTTACCTCTGTCAGGCCATTATCTGTGCTTAGCTGCAGATGCTCTTCGCTGACCAGAGAGCTATATTCCGCGGACAGAATTTCTCCCGCTCCAAACTTAGGTGCCCGCTGTGCGGCGGCTGCGGCAAACTCATCAAGCCCGCTTATTCCCAGCTCCGCAGCCTGGCTAACGCTTAGCGCTTCAACAACGACTCCGCCCGGCATCCCTGCGGAGATCACCTCGAGATAATCCGGGCGTTCCAGCAGCTCATAGCCATGCGATAAGTAGACGGCAAAATACACATTGCCTGCATAACCGAACAGCGCTGCAGTCTGCTTGATCCATTCCCCTTTCGGAAGCACACCTACTATTGCAGTGGCCTCCCCCTCGGGTACCGGGAACAGGGACATGACGGTGTTCTTATGATACAAGACTTCCATATAAGGGCTTTGGTGACGCGGATCGCCCGCATTATACCCCTGGCCCGGATGGAAGAAGTACAGCCGGTTCACGCCTTCGGCTGCACCCACAGGGAGCGAATACGCCCAGCGCAGCTGCTCATTGTCGAACTCCTCTACCCGCTCCCACATGCCGCCTGCCGCATAATCCTCTGTGATGTAGGCATAGGAATGGAGCGGCGGCTGGCGGTCCGGATCACCGGCAACCACCTTCTCGGTTTGCTTCTTGACCTCTACCGCTGCCTCGCGGTTCAGTGCATTCGAACGCACCTGCTCCGGCGCTTCATAGAACAGGAAACCGGCATATTCGGTGCGCGGCATCTCCGCCGGCAGCTTGAAGTCTCCGAACTGCACATAGTCGTGCAGCACATTGCCGTCAGCCGGCACATCATGCGGCCAGCCTCTGGAATGGGCACCTGCCCAGGCGCCCTGCAGGTACCACTGGCTCCGCTCGTTCCAGAGATAATCCAGCATCTCGCCAAGGGTACGCTTAATGCCGCTGTCTGTCTCCAGCTCCCAGGCACAGGTGAACGCCTGCACCCAGTGCCAGAACCACGGGAGGCTGCCGTACTCCGGCATCCCTTTCTCCCGGATATGCGCCAGCGTGATGTCCAGACTGCGCTGTCCGTCTTCCAGCAGCTCGTCATCCTCGAAGAAGCTGCCGAAGATCAGCTTGGCTGCCGTATATTTCGCTTCATGGTGGCCGAACGTCGTTACCGGCTTACGGAAGAAGCTGCTGCGGTACACATGACCGATGGCCGTGTGGAAGGCAATACGCAGCCCCGCGCTGAACTGGCTCAAATATTGCTTGCAGAACCAGACCATCAGGCTGCCCATGATCTCCACCGGCAGCTCATGCGGCGGCGCTTCTCTGGGCTGCGGATTCAAGCCCAGCGGCCAGTGGCCATAGAGTTCTGTACCGGGCTGGCGGTTCTGCAGCAGAACCGTTTCCAGCATGACAGCTTCCGCCCTCCTTTTCGCTTCCTCCTTATCGAAAGGCAGCTCCAGGCTATCATCTACCGCAGCGGCAAATAAATAAGAAGCATAATAGAAGTTATTCCGCACATCATCATGGAACCAGAGGCCGCTCGCAAGCAGCGGACGCCGCTCCGCCTCCAGTGCGATTGAATAGATAATTTCCTGCTGGCGTATTTTATAAGAAGTCTGATCCTGAAGCCTGTCTGCCATTTCCCTCACCCTCCAATATATATTTTCTGTATCACGAGCCCCTAATCCGGGAGTCATGCCCGCGTGTGTATACATAGAACAACTATCCCTCTTCTATTAGGTATACTCCACCCTGGGAACTCACTGCTTTCCAGCTCTATTGTGCACGCTTTCAGTTCAGATGGCAATCTCTAAAACCAACAAACAAACTAAAATAAACGTACTAAAAAAGATTATCTCTTGCCAAATGAACGTAAATGGATTAAATTGTACCTATACGAACGAAAATACATTTTTCTTAAGGAGATTGAATATTCAATGGAAAGACGTTTTGCATCACATCCGAATGAAGTTAAGCAGTTTGACACTGAGCGCCTGCGCAAGGAGTTCCACATTCCGGTTATTTTTGCTCCGGATGAACTGAAGCTTGTCCTGACCCATGAAGACCGCATGATCGTTGGCGGGGCTAATCCGGTCAATGAGGATGTTGTACTTACAACGGACCTTAAGGAGCTTGGAGTAACTTACTTCCTGGAACGCCGTGAGCTGGGTATTATCAATGTCGGCGGCAAAGGTTCGGTTGTTGTAGACGGAACTGAATATGAAGTTGACTTCAAGGAATGCCTGTATGTAGGCCAAGGCTCCAAAGATGTTATTTTCAAAAGCGCGGATAGCGCCAAACCGGCGAAATTCTACCTGAATTCCGCTCCGGCTCACCAGTCCTACCCTACTACCAAGACCACGCTGGCTGAATCCGAATCCGGAGCCATGGGCGGACTTGAGAATTCCAACGAACGTACGATTCACCGCTTCATTCACACGAACGGCGTGCAGAGCGCACAGCTTGTTATGGGAATGACTCAGCTGAAACCGGGCAGCATGTGGAACACCATGCCATCCCACACTCACCCGCGCCGGATGGAAGCTTACTTCTACTTCGATCTGCCGGATGACTCTATCGTCTTCCACCTGATGGGCGAGCCTACAGAAACCCGCCACATTGTAATGCACAATGAACAGGCTGTCATTTCCCCAAGCTGGTCCATTCACAGCGGCGTGGGTACACATAACTACACCTTCATCTGGAGTATGGCCGGAGATAATAAACGTTACGACGATATGGACCCCGTAGGCATGAAAGAATTACAATAGAAGCAAATCAACTACGGAAAGATGAGGCAGGCGGATGAACCCGATACGGCGACACGAGATGATTATGGAAGTTATGCTGAACCAGAAGGATGTAACAGTGAACGAGCTGAGCGACAAGCTCCAGGTAACGGGAAAAACAATCCGCGAGGACTTAAGCAAGCTGGAGGAACAAGGACTGATCATGCGTGTACACGGCGGAGCTGTGCTGGCACAGAGCGATCAATTCGGGATTCTGCCCTCCAAAGACCCGCTGGATAAGTATTCCGAGGAGAAATCGGAGATTGCCCTGCGTGCGCTGGCACATATCGCCAAGGATGACATCATTGCACTCGACGGCGGGAGCACCACGCTTGAGATTGCCCGGCGGCTGGAGAATATGCCCCTGACGGTCATTACCAATGATGTATACATCATTAGCGAACTGGTTCCCAAAGACAACATACGTCTGGTCGTTCCCGGCGGTTACCGTGTCCGCAATATGCTGGCCGGACCTGAAGCTGTCTCCTATGTACAGAAGCTTAATATTCAAAAAGCTTTTCTCTCGGCGACAGCCGTTCATATCGAGCATGGCCTGTCCATCTATACCGGAGATTTAATCGATTTCAAACAAGCCCTAGTATCCACAGCCCGCCAGGTATTCGCCGCTTGCGATCATCACAAATTCGGGCACACCGCTCTGCGCACCTTTGCTTCACTGCAGGAAGTCGATGTGCTGCTTACAGACAGCGGGCTTGCGCCCGAGACGGTGGAGCTGTTCCGCAAGGCAGGCGTCAACATCGAGTGCGGGTAGTTTAAATACGCATTTAAGCCCTATAAGCGATACTCAATTATGCAACTTAAAGGAGAGAATTATAATATGTCATCATTATTCAGTTTGGCAGGTAAAACAGCAATCGTAACCGGCGCAGGCCAAGGTCTTGGTCAAGGGATCGCTCTTGCCTTCGCAGAAGCAGGCGCAGATGTCATCTCCGCTTCCCTATTCCCAAGTGACGAAACCGTAGCAGCTGCTGAAGCTTTTGGCGTCAAGGCACTCAGCATCGCTACTGACCTGAGCGATCACTCCAAGCTTCAGGGTATGTTCGACGAAGCTGTTGCCTTCACAGGCAAAGTAGACATCCTCGTGAACTGCGCGGGTATGATCCGCCGTACTCCAGCCAAGGATCACAGCGAAAAAGACTGGTTTGACGTAATCAACCTCAACCAGAACACTGTATTCCTGCTGTCCCAGATCGCCGGCCGCCACTTCCTCGAAAGAGGCAACGGTAAAATCATCAACATCTGCTCCATGCTCTCCTACCAGGGCGGCATTAACGTACCAGGCTACACTGCAAGTAAGCATGCCGTAGCGGGTCTGACTAAAGCTTTCGCTAACGAATGGGCTGGTTCCGGCCTGAACATCAACGCCATCGCTCCAGGATATATGGCTACTGAGAACACAGCTCCAATCCGTGCGGATCAGAGCCGTTCCGATTCAATCCTTGACCGCATTCCAGCCGGACGCTGGGGAACTGCTGAAGATGTTAAGGGCCCTGCTGTATTCCTGGCATCCGCGGCTTCCGATTACCTGAACGGACATATCCTTAATGTAGACGGCGGATGGCTGGCCAGATAATTTCGGCTTGGAATTTTTGAATAACAGTACCATGAATTGATTCGGCTTGCTCCAACTATATAGATAATAAGCGCCGTATATACAAACTGAGCGCGTATAGATAGAATTGTTCATAGTTAAGCGGCGGCTGTTCAGAGCAGCTGCTAAAGACATCAAACCCCGGATGCTTCTTAGGCACCGGGGTTCTTTGTATGCTCAATCCGCCCCAGCCCTTATCGGAACACGATGAACTCGTCAGGATTCGCACGAATGTAACCGGCGATGATCCGCAGACTATGTGCTGTAAGCTCCTGATATTGTGCGTACAGGGTGGTTACGGCTTCTTGCAGCTCCGGGTCCGCTTCCAAATCTGTAATTGCCGCTTCGTCCCAGCCCGTGCCTGCACGCAGGTTCCTCGCCTCGAACAGCTCTTTCGACTCCTCCAGCAGATGGATCAGTGGAGCATCTTCAAAGAACTGCAATCCCTCCAGCACACTGCTCCAGTATCCCGGCTGATCCAGCAGATAACTGAGCCACCCGTAGTATTCTTCTGCGGACTTAGAGCTGTGGTCATACAGAATCCGGAACATACAGAGTGCCCTATGTCCCCTGCTAAGCTGTGCGATTGCTTCATTCTTCACCGCCGGAGATTTGGCGCGGATCTTCATGAACGTGGGTTCCATGCAGGCATAGCCGAGCCGTTCATCGCTTAGCGAGTAGAATGTAGTACGCTCCATGGGTACTGGCTGCATTAGTCGTCCTCCCTGACAGTCAAGAATATAGAGCATGCCTGAACAATGGCTAAATACAAGAAATGCAGGATAAGTATCCCTATGAAGATTAGTCCGGTAACCGGCGTCGGCTTGTCCTCATGTACTGTCATAGGAAAGAGCGCAGCGAACAGGTAGACGAATAAGCTGAAATAGGCAAACCAGAGCAGACTCGTAATCAGAGCTATTCTCAGGTTGTCCAGTATTCGCCGGGTTACATACACGATCAGAAATCCGGTCAGCAAAAAGCCTGCGATATTGATTAGCGTGACCGTACGCTCAACCTTCCCGTACTCCCATCCGGTGATCCGGCTAATCCTCAGTGCATTTCCAATCAGCTCAATGGCTGCAAAGACCGGCAGAGCCAAGATGATGCTGGCCATATTTAGCTTAATCAAATATTTCATCGTTCTCCTCCTGTGCCGTACCTTCCCTCTACCATACCTCATTTGGATATTACTGTATTTCTGTATCTATGGTAAGCTGTAAAAAATATAATCGTCAAGACCCGCTGCATTCCGCATCCTGCTTTGACGCAATTGGTGAAGGAGTTTATATATGAGCGAAGAAATACTGACTACTTTTGATGAGCAAGGTAATATAACCGGAACCGCTCCCCGCGATGAGGTACACCGCCACGGTCTCTGGCACGAGACCTTTCACTGCTGGTTTGTCCGCCAGGCTGACAATGGACTGATGATCTACCTCCAGCTGCGAAGCTGGCACAAAAGAGATTATGCCGGACTGCTCGATATCACCGCTGCCGGACATCTGCTGGCTGACGAGACGGTGGAGGATGGAGTCCGTGAGGTACAGGAGGAGCTGGGCCTTGAGCTGGCTTTTGACGAATTAAAGCCTTTGGGGATTATCCCCTACCAGATGGATACAGCCGGGTTTATGGACCGGGAGCGGGCGAATGTTTTTGTTTACGAGAACAATTATGCTCTAAGTGACTTCTCGCTGCAGCAGGAAGAGGTAGCAGGGATCGTCCAGGCCCGCTTCACCGAGTTCCGCAGCTTCATCGCTGGAGCTGGCAGCACTCTACATGTGCAAGGCTTCCGGGTAACCGATGACGGTGAACGGGCCGAAATTAATGAGCAGGTTGATCTCTCACAGCTCGTCCCGCATGAGACTGCTTATTATTTGCGGGTGATTGAGGGTATTGAAGCTCTTTACAGCAGTGAATGACGTCCAGATTTCAAAGCTATTTGCTTACTCAGCTGCTTCCACGGCAAAATGTCAGGCGTAATGCTCAAACTAAATCCTTTAGATAGATTTAAAACATTTATTTTTCGTCGAACGAATTGATTCCTGGCATTACGTGGATAAACAGCATCTGCTTCACTGCAAATTGGAGGCTTATCAGATCATTCAAAAAGGCAGAACCCGACTTTTAGCGGGTCCTGCCTTTTTTAACTCATTGCTTACATTATCAGCAGATTATACCTTTGCAGTCTGGCGTTTCAGCATAACCAGCCCGTTGACCGGCAGTTTCAGCTCTGCAGGTGCAGCAGCACCGGATTCGAGGTCCGTATACTCCTGACCATCCAGCGTTACCACTTGCTCGCTGCCGCTGAAATTCTGCACAAATACATAATCATGCTCGCCGTCACTACGCAGCTGAGCCGTTACTCCTGTCGGAAGCTCGCTGTTCAGGGTGCGGCTGATCCGCTCCTTGCCGGTAATCGCGGCGTACAGATCCACATAGAACTGCGGGTCCTTCACACGCGTGGCCAGATGATAGGCTTTGCCTGCTCCCAGCTTGTTCACGGTCAGCGCCGGACGTCCGGCATAGAAGTCGCTGCGGTAATGGCCGAGCGCTTCGGCACCTTCCAGATGAATCAGTTCGGCAATTTCATGCGCATCGTAATCTCCGGTCAGCTTCAGGGTGTTGCCAGGATCCATCACAAGGCCGTTCAGATCGCGGCTGTGCAGTCCTTCCGTCTCTTCTGCCCAGATACCGAGGGTTCTGCGCAGCGGTCCAGGGAAGCCGCCCAGGTGGCACAGATCCGTCTCGCCGACTACACCTGACCAATACGTGGCCAGGAATGTGCCGCCCTGCTCCACGTACTTCTCGATCCGCTTGCCGTTCTCTTCGCTGATCAGATACAGCATGGGCGCAATGACCAGCTTGTAGCCGGACAGATCATCACCGGAGCCGACCACATCCACCGGAATCCCCAGCTCCCACAGTCCGCGGTAATGCTGAAGCACGGTCTCTTCATATTTCAGTCCGGAATTGCGGATACCCTGGGCATCCTTAACCGCCCAGCGGTTGTCCCAGTCGAACAGGATGGCTGTTTCGGCAGGAGTGGTTGTACCGACTACATCCGTTAATCCTGCCAGCGTACGGCCAACCTCAGCTACATCTCTGAATACACGGGTCTCCGCATGTCCGCTGTGATCGACAACTGCGCCGTGGAACTTCTCGCTGGAGCCGCGGCTTTTGCGCCACTGGAAGTATTGCACGGAGTCTGAACCATGAGCTACCGCCTGCAGGGAGGACAGCTTGTGCATACCCGGACGCTTCAGCTTGCTGACAATCTGCCAGTTCGTGAGCGAAGGAGTGCTTTCCATCAGCAGGAACGGTTTCTTTTTGAAGCTGCGGTACATATCGTGGTGCATCGCCGTCCAGGCTGCCAGCCGGGCATCATCATCGTCCTCGGTATACCCCCAGTCCGGATAAGCATCCCA
Source organism: Paenibacillus sp. FSL E2-0178 (assembly GCF_038593005.1). Taxonomy (NCBI): domain Bacteria; kingdom Bacillati; phylum Bacillota; class Bacilli; order Caryophanales; family Paenibacillaceae; genus Paenibacillus; species Paenibacillus sp. FSL E2-0178. The sequence continues at coordinate 8,221,890 of NZ_CP151953.1, read as the reverse complement.
GGAGACCACATCAAGGATCTTCGCCAGGTTACGATAATCAATGCCGTCGATCATATGCATGTTGGTCGTCACCGGCAGTTCAGGATTGAAGCTGCGCACCGAGTCAATTTCATGCTGGCAGAAGTTAATCGTCTGGTCACTTACGAAACGGCGCCAGTCCAGGTTAAGACCATGCACCTGAGTCTCTCCGTGCGGAGCCGGGGATTCGATCTGCTCCCAGGAGGTGTACGTATGGCTCCAGAACGTGGCCCACCAGGCATGATTCAGCTCGTCCAAATCTCCCTTGTATTTAACCTTGAGCCACTCTCTGAAGGCATTTTGACAGTAATCACAGTGGCATTCGCCGCCGAATTCATTCGAGATATGCCAGCCGATGACTGCCGGGTGATGAGCGTAACGCTCAGCCAGCTTGGAGTTCATCAGCGCGGTTTTTTCACGGTAGACCGGAGAAGTGAAGCAGTGATTATGGCGGACTCCGTGCAGATTGCGCACCCGGTTACGTTCAACCCGCAATACCTCAGGATATTTCTCCGACATCCAGGCCGGACGTGCTCCGCTTGGCGTAGCCAGGAAGGCATAAATTCCATTATCCTTAAAAGTATCCAGCAGCTGATCGAGCCAATCGAAGGTGAATACTCCTTCTTCACGCTCCAGCGATACCCAGGAGAAAATCCCCACGGACATTACATTGCAGCCTGCCAGCTTCATCATCCGGATATCTTCTTTCAGCACCTCAGGGTATTTCAGCCATTGCTCGGGATTATAGTCGGCACCATGCAGCATTACAGGAGCCTTGCTGCTGATTGCAGGAACTTTGCTGTTCATATTATTACATTCATCCTCTCGTATAGGGTTCGATGTTAGAATGGGACTTTTCACTGATATAAGTTCTTCGTCAGCTCTATCCCTTTAGCTTGTAACCGTTTATACTATTTATAATAAAGGATAATCAGTTGCCAATGGTAGTATAATAATAGCGTTTCCATAGCACAAAATGAATATGAGGTGTTTACATGCTCCCCTTCTCCCTGATCGAAATGCCGCGCGACCTGAATGCGTTCCCCTTATACCCTTATTCGGTCGGCCGCCATATCCAGTATCACCATGTGCGTCCGGCCGGATTCCCGGTGCACCAGATTTTCCTGATCCGCAGCGGCAGCGGACGGTTCCGCGACCTTGAGAGCGGCACTGAGACGGTGCTGACGCCGGGAATGGCCTATGCTTTTCCACCCGACCGCGGGCACGAGTATTATCCGTTGTCACATGAGCCGTGGCATGTAGGTTTCATCGGCTTCCATGGAAGCCAGTCAGCATCTGTGCTGGAGGGACTCGGCCTGCTGCCGTCTATGCTGTTCCATCCTGAACGGTTCGAGGATTGCTGGGATATGATCGGCGGAATCTGGCATACGGTAAATGGAAATAGCACCAGCCGCCAGGAGGAGCAGTCGATGCAGGATCTGTCGGTGACCCTGTACAGACTGCTGCTGATGCTGCGCAGGAGCGAATGCTCCGCCGGTACGGCGACCCGCCTGGAGAACGAAAATGTACGCAACGAAGCTCTGAATAAGGCCGTCAGCCTGATCAACGAGCATTTCACGGAGCCGCTGCTGATTACGAATCTGGCCGCTGCCGTCGGTTATTCTGTCCAGCATTTCCAGCGTCTGTTCCTGCAGGAATACGGCGTGACCCCGCATAAATATCTGCAGAACCTGCGGCTGCAGCGCGCCGTACAGATGATCACCGAGGACCCTGAGCGTCCTGTGCAGGATATCGCCCTCAACCTTGGTATGGACACCAATTATTTCATCCGCGTCTTCCGCAAGGCGCACGGGGTGACTCCGGGGGTAATGCGGAGCCAGCTTGCAAATGAGCGGGATAGTCCATTAACGTAGGGTTCCATGTAATACTTTTACATGAATGACCGCTCATTACTTTAAATGTATGCAATACTCACTTCATTTCATTAAGCTTAATAAAAAACCTACTCCCATACATATTTCGAATCGAAATATACCCTTCCTTCTCTTTTAAGTAGGCATCAAAATTATTAATTCGTTCTTTTTCAGAGCTCTCATTAAAAGCTTTAAACCTGTATAGGAGGACGTTATTTAAGTGTTGTTCAGCAGAAAAATAAATCTTTATATTGTGGCTCAAATTATCAAATATAAAGTTTTCTCCATTATAATCATTGAGATACACTGGTAGAGAATCTGTTTGAACACCATTCACTATAAACTTTCCGTCTGTATCCGAAAGAATCCAATCATAATTCGCTAAAAAGTCCCTGATATCCCAAACTGCATGTGTTTCTGCATGTGCTGCAAATCCTCTCATACCATATACGTCAGTATCCTTTGGCTGTACAATCCTTCTATTAGCGGAAATCCAACCGTCTGGCAAGCTGTGCAAAGGATATTCCAGTGCATTTTCACTAATCGGCATCCCCATTTCGGAAGTAAAGAAGTCGCACCAGGCATGTGGTAGTAGAATAGCGCCGTAACATCTATGCGTAGCTCCTCTATCTCCTTGATAGTTTTGCCATGATACTGCAATATCCGTAAAGCTGATTTTCCCAATATTAATTCTATTTATGAATATAAATTTAAGAATATCGATATATTGGTGTGGCTTATTATCAAGGCAGATCGTGCTAATCTCGGTATGAAACGCAGCGGTACAAAATTCTTTTAAATAGCATGTTTCTCCGTCATAAGTCAGAAAATTATCTGCCAGACCATTTATGAATGATAGATTCTCATACTGTTCAATTGTTTCTTTATCTGGAGAGTATTGCTTGGCGAACTCTTTCATTACAACGTTCTTACATAAATCACTCTTGCACTTTTGTATATCATTATTTGACAGCCAGGTACTAACGCTGGCTTCGAATCGCTTATTCAAAACAACGATGTCGTTTAAAAAGCATAATACCTCGTTACATTGTTCATTTGTACATCCTGTGTAATATTGAGGTATTCCTTGCACATAGTATCTGGCATAAACTATTTGCTTATCTTTAATGCCGTCACCACACCAAAGTGCTCTAGCTGCCCTACATGATTCTCTATTATTATTTAGAATTTTCTTCACAGTGCGGAGATATTCATAAAGGTTTTTCTTATTCAGATCCTGCCTCTCCTCAACAAATGGCAGATTGGATAGATAACACCAAATAACAACATCTTTCTTGGTTTCATCGGTCTTATAATTATTATGAAAGAATATATTTAACATCGCAAGGTAGTTGGTATCCCCGATATTCCAATGCTGCCCCTTACAATAATCACTAGGATACTTATTATATTGAGTTAATGAGTAACGAATACACGAAAGATAGTCAGGATATACATTCTCCATTTCACGCATCATAGCATCTAAAATAGCTTCGAGCCGTTGGAAATGCTCTTGCTTCAACCACCTAACGTCTGTAGATTTATAAGCATTATCACTATGCTTTTCTTCTATCCACATCATGCGCAAGCAGTATTGCATAAAGAAGATCAGCATCTCTTCCTCACAATGAACAACTACCGTTTTGGAAATCCCATCATCGGTTTTATTTTCTAAATGTTTATAAGCAGTAAAGAATTCAAGCCATTTGTTCTCCATTTTTAACGCGAATGTTTTAAAAGTATCTTCGCCCAACAAAATACCGGCATGATGATATAACTCCGCTTTGAATATTTCATAGGATTTTAAATCCAGACCATCGTTGATATCTAAGAAAAACTGTTCTGCATCTTCTAATTTATCAACAGGAACCAAATCAAAAACCACTTGCTCAAAAAGAAAATCGAATGATATCTTATCGGACAGCTTATACTGAGGATCAAACTCCTCAATAAGCTTAGCCAGTGAATATGTAGTGAAATCAACAGCATGTTCCTTTTTTATTTTTGTCGGGTTGTCCAACCATGAATTCGCTACCTCCCGGCCTGTAAACGAAAATTTTCTAAGGAGTTCTTTCACCTCTGTATCCGGGCCTTTTAACAGATAAGAGCAAAGACACACAAGGGTCGTCAAGCGTTGCTGTCCGTCATAAACATAAAAACATTTGTTTTCTTCGTAGCCAACAAGGCAGCTAAAGTTAAATTCCGGGTCCTTCTTAGCGCTTTCAGCCATGGCTTTTAATAGCTTTACAAACTTCTCGCCACCGCTCCCCATAACATAGTCACGTTGAACATCGGGTATAATAATTTGATCAAACTCGCTTAGCATATCTTTTAAAGACCTTTTTATCATTTCCACAAAATAACCCCTCTAGTTTTTATATTTCCCCTCGATATAGGCAGAATATATTTGCCGAAAGATATCAAATTCCTCCGCCCCGTTATCTAGCCAGTATTGTTGTTTTGCTTTATCCGTTTCTCTGTTAAATTCCTCTCGAATATTCATCAACTTATCAATATATTTGAGCGGATCAGGTTCATTCTTCAATTGAGATTCAATAAAGCAAGCTTGCTCAAACGGCTCTGACAGTTCACTACACTCTTTCCAGAGGTATTCCTCCACATATTTCTTATCATTGTTTTTTAACATTCCAAAAAAGCGGAATTCATTTTTACTTTCTTGTTCGCCGCTTCGTCCATTTTTCAACTTGTATAGACAACTAAAAGCATTATAGCTGTTCCAGTTCTTTGTGCTTATATCACATGATAAAGCTGCTAAAATATCCCGGTAGTGGTTCAAGTGAGATAACTCTTTGCCATACTCATAACCTAGCGTACTGCTCACATCATATTCATTACTTCCGTAACGCTCACAGCACAATAATTTTAAACGGTTCTCATCTGGATAGTGCTTATCTCTTTTCCTTTTTTCATCTTTTTCCGGTACTCTCTTTTCACAATATCCCTGCTGTACTAGTTTCCATACATCTTTTTTGAGAAATAACATTTCGGATAACTCTTCAAAAAGATGCAGTACTTTTTTTCTTTGCTTATCCTCTTTCGAATCCATAATTAGATTAGCTTTAATCCGATCTGAAATAACAAACCGGGTTTTATTTTTGTTTAGATTGATAAACTCATCAAATGGCTGTGTTCCAGAAATATGCAGGAGGAAATATACATTGTTTCTTATGTACTCGATAAATTCATCTGCATCTTCGGGTTTGTACGCACGGTATCCGCCAGATTCTGTCTGACTCTCTTTTGCAAGCTCTAGCACTTTTGTCATTGATTTGTAGTTTTCCTTGAACCGGGACAAATCAGTATACATTTTTTCTTCGGGAATCTCCCATCGAGCAATATTATTTAAGTAGCTTTGTCTTTTGACAACAGGTTCTTTAACGCCCTCATCTCTTTCGAATCGAAAAGAAAAACATTCTTCATTGGGCTTTAGGTATTTCAACAGTAAGTACAGAGTTATGATCCGTTGTTGCCCATCTACTAATTGCATTAAGCTATCTGCTTCACGGTATAATGTAATCATTCCCACAGTATACGTTTCTTGCTTACTTAAAAATGCAGACCATAAATCAGCAGCTAATTTTGAAGCGAGTTCAGTACTCCATTTGTAATTTCGTTGAATAAGAGGAATATATACATCATTTTCGCCAAAGCATTCTTTTATAAGATAATCGAATGAAACCATTTTGTTATTTTTCATATTTGCCCTCCATCAGTTACATTGACGCAACACTTTTACAAAGACATTTGTATAAATTCATCTTTAAGTTTTCTACTCCGTTTTCTTCTATAGTGTAAATATTCTGTAGTGACCAATCTTCAGGCACTTCCTCTGTTTCCCAATCCATAAATGAAAGCACAAATTCTATTTTTCCACTGGGCTCGGTGATAACTATATTATTCAAAAAATTATAATAGGAATCATAAAAGTTAATCAAAGATTCATTGAATCTAAGCTTTTCCTGTATAGTTTTTTTGTCTTGTTCACTAAGTTTACTATGATCTGAATTCGACAGCTCATTTTGGTTTTTTTGAAGTTTATTTATATTTTCTTTTGTGTTAGTTTTCTCTCTTTTTAGTATAGAATCATGATTATCCGCGAAATCCTTATCCTTATTTTTGCTTCCAGAGTATTTCTTAAAATAACTATAGATCAGTTGACCATATTCTACAGCATCGAATGTAAGGTGGCAGCATTTCTCAATACAAATTTCTGTATTCATCCCCGCTGAATACTCATGAATATCCCAGAGAGTATCACTTGCAATTACTTCTTTATCAGCAATCGGACTAATCCTTGAGCTAATCCCTTTATCTCCGCCTTGTACATGTTTGTCTCTTAAATATGAAAGCAGAAAAAAATCTAATTGATTGTTTTCTATACCGGTTTTTTGCTGTTCCTCGTCAACTTCTGCTTGTGAAATAAAGGTAGTACCGTTCAGAAAACGTTTAGACCAATTGTTAAAATTTTTAGCCTTTTGCTTTCTGGGATGGCTGAAGTCCAGACAAAATCGAGGCTTATGTACAACATCAAAATTATCATCTGATGACAGATATTCTTGCAAAGCAAATCTTTTATTTCTATACTCGATGAAATTAATTGGGGCATCTTTTATAACATACAAATTTGCAATTCCGTTCTCGTTAAGTTGCATATATTTAAACAAGTCTACTCCGAAACATTTGGACAAGGACTTCAATCTTATTTGTCCGCCTCGATTAATATGCTCTTTGCAGGCATGAATAATGGACTGAATTCCTCTTTCTTTTATTTTATTGTTTTCATAATGATTCTCTTGAAGCCAGTCATGCCAAGTGCTATCTTTTCCATAACCTACGCTATACAGAGTAGAGGTAGACTTTTTAAATTTCATATCATAATACCAACCCAGACCAACATTGTTCATTTCCTCTATGCTGTTGCTCTGAATATAATAATCAATTAATTTTTTAGTGAATTCTTCATCGAAAGTCTCATATTCTTGTAATAAGTTTTCGATCATTGTACAGAATCTCACGTAGTAAATAGCTATTTTCATCTTATTTTGCGAGGATTGATTGCCATCTGGTAAAATAATTCTTAGTTTTTTAAGCAGTACTGAATCATCCCTAAACACTGCTTGACCGCTTCCAATGTTATGTAACATTTCTAAGTCATTGTATGTATCTTCGCTAATTTTACCATCAAATGCCCCATGTTTTTTTAGAGCAATACTCATAGATAGAGCCTCCTAAATCTTAAAATGTTATTATTTGATAGTTATTTTTTCCAACCTTGTGATTCAATCTATAAATATTGCTAATTATAACTATTTTCTATCATAGTTACAAAGCAAAATTGCACATTACAAAAAGACTGCATCAGCAAAGTGTGCAGTCTTTTCGTATAATATAATTAACGGCGAAGCTCGTTAAACCGCCATAAACTGGCTATTATACAAGCGGGCGTAATATCCACCGCTCCTCACCAGCTCCTCATGCGTTCCGCTCTCGACAATGTCGCCGTCCTTCATGAACAGAATGAGGTCCGACTCACGGATCGTGGACAGCCGGTGGGCAATCACGAAGCTGGTACGGCCGGAGATCATCGCCAGAAAAGCCTTCTGAATCCGCACCTCCGTCAGCGTATCAATACTGCTCGTGGCCTCATCCAGAATAAGCATCGGCGGATCGACGAGCATCACACGGGCGATGGTAAGCAGCTGCTTCTGGCCTTGGGAGAGATTATCTCCCGAGCCGCTTATTTTCGTATTATAGCCCTCGGGCAGACGTTTGATGAAGCTGTGTGCATTCGCAGCTTTGGCAGCGGCAATGACTTCAGCCTCCGACGCTTCCGGCTTACCGTAAGCGATATTATCGCGGATCGAACCTCCGTACAGCCAGGTATCCTGCAGCACCATCCCGAAGTTACGCCGCAGACTGTCCCGGGTAATCGAAGTAATGTCCGTACCGTCAATCCGGATGGTGCCGCTGTCGACTTCATAGAAGCGCATCAGCAGGTTGACCAGCGTGGTCTTCCCCCCTCCGGTCTGGCCGACAATCGCCACGCGTGTACCCGGCTTCACCTCCAGACTGAAGTTCCGGATCAGCGGCCGTTCCGGGGTATAGGCAAAGCTCACCTTATCGAAGGTAATCGTACCCTGACTTCCCTTCATCACTACAGCACCCGGAGCATCTGGAGTCTCCTGCGGCAGATCCAGAATGTTGAAAATACGCTGCGCCGATGCCGTCGCCGACTGCAGCTGGGTAATGACCCCGGTAATCTCATTGAACGGCTTCGCGAACAGATTCGAATAGATCAGGAAGCTGGACAAATCCCCGACGGAAAAATGTCCCCCGATCACAAGCGCACTGCCGATCATCGCGATCACCGAGAATGTGATGTTGTTTACAAGTCGTGTAGTCGGATTAGATAAAGAGCCGTAGAATTGTGATTTGATCCCTGTCTTGTACAGCTCATTATTCCGCTCTGCGAAGCCTGCAAAAGAGCGGTCCTCATAGTGATAGGCCTGCACTACCTTTTGTCCGCCGACAAGTTCCTCCACATAACCGTTGAGCCCGCCGAGGATTTTGGCCTGCTCCCGGAACATCTGCTGCGAACGCATTGTAATGAAACGGGCAACGAAGAAGGTCGCCGGTGCAGACAACAGCACCACCAGCGTCATCACAGGGCTGATATAGAGCATTAGCCCGATAGCCCCGGCAATGGTCACGATCCCCGTCAGCAGCGTGGAGAAGCCCTGCAGCAGCCCGTCAGAGACAGCATCCATATCGTTCACGAACCGGCTTATGCTGTCGCCTTGCGGATGATTATCATGGAATTTCAGCGGCAGCGCGTCCAGCTTGTCAAACAGCTCGCGGCGGAGATCATAGACTGTCCGGTAGGCGAGCTTATTCGTATAATAGGTGAGCAGCCAGCCGAAGAAGCTGCCAACCAGATATACGGCTCCCAGGATCAGCAGCAGGCGGAAAATCTCCGGGAAGTCCACCTGATCGGGCCCGATCATATGGTCAACCGCGCGGCCGATCAGCAGCGGTCCGATCAGGCTGGCAATCACACTCAGAATGGCGCAGATGACTGCCCCTACGGTTATCTTTCGGTATTGGCTTGTATATCTAAACAGCCGTTTCCAGGTCGTTGTACTGTTCATTGTACGGCCTCCTCGCTTGAGAGCTGGGACATGCAGATTTCCTGATAGACCCCGCAGCTCTCCAGCAATTCTTCATGGCTGCCGATACCGGCAATCCGCCCTTCATCGAAGACAATAATCTGATCCGCCTGTCTTACGGTACTCACCCGCTGGGATACAAGCAGAACTGTCATATCTCCGCTGTTCTTGTTCAGTGCACGGCGCAAAGCTGCATCCGTGGCAAAATCCAGCGCACTGGAGGAATCATCCAGGATGAGTACAGGCGGACGCCCTACAACCGCCCGGGCAATCGTCAGCCGCTGCTTCTGTCCTCCGGACAAATTATGCCCTCCTCGTGCGACAAGGGTGTCCAGTCCCTCCGGCAGCTTGGCAATGAACTCTTCCGCCTGGGCCACCGCTGCTGCGGACATAATCTCTTCACGGGTTGCAGAGGCCTTGCCCCAGCGGATGTTATCGGCAATCGATCCAGTGAACAGCATCGCCTTCTGCGGCACAATACCAATTCTGCTCCGCAGCTGCTCCAGCCGGTATTGCCGCACATTCACACCTTCGACGAGAATTTCACCCTCTACTGCATCATAGAACCGCGGAATGAGGTTCACGAAGGTCGATTTACCGGAGCCGGTACTGCCGATCAGTCCGACCGTCTCTCCCCGGTGAATGTCGACCGTGATATTCTCCAGCGCAAGCTCACCGGTTGTGTTATACCCGAACGAAACATTGCGGAAGGAGATCACCGGCGCTGAATCATCACGCTTGGCCGCCGGCGCATCTGCCGCAACCTCGGCAACCGATGCCGTCATTGCCAGCACCTCGTTGACACGGTTGGCAGATGACGAGGCTTTGGTGAACAGAATAACGAGATTGGATACCACAATCAGCGCCAGCAGGATCTGGGTCACATAGTTGATGAATGCGATAATCTCCCCCTGTGACAGCCGTCCGGCATCGATATGAATGCCGCCTGCCCACAGAATGGCGATAATCGCTGCATTAACCACCAGCGTGGTCATCGGGCCCAGCCAGGCGGATATACGTCCGACCCGGATTGCGGTCTGTGTCAAATCCTCCGAAGCTTCATTGAAGCGCTGCTTCTCCCGGCGGCTCTCGGCGAAGGCGCGGATGACCCGGATACCAGACAGATTCTCGCTGAGCACCAGTGCCAGACGGTCCAGCTTCGCCTGATATTTGCGGTAGAGCGGCGAGCTGCGCGTAATGATGAAATACAAAATGACACCGAATACCGGAGTAGCCGCAATCAGGATCAGCGACAGCCGGAAATCCAGAATCATCGACATGATGATCGCCCCGATGCAGATGAACGGAGCACGGATAACCAGCCGGATCAGCATGGCTACGGCCAGCTGGAGCTGATTGACATCATTCGTGATCCGGTTGATCAGCGATGGCGTGCCGATAATATCAAGCTCTGCGTAGGATAACGATGAAATATGCTTAAACATTTTGTTGCGCAGCGATGTGCCGAAGCCCTGTGACGCGCGCGCTGCGTAATATTGGCAGATCATAGAGCAGCCGAAACCGAGGATGGCCATCAGCACCATCAGGGAGCCCATGCGGTAGACATAGGCGCTGTCCTGCCTGCCAATTCCGTTGTTGATAATCAGGGCTACAATCGTCGGCAGCAGCAGCTCCAGAATCGCCTCCAGCAGCTTGAAGATCGGCCCGATGATCACTTCTTTCCTGTAAGGCTTTAGATAAACAGCAATTTTGAACACAGTAATCCTCACCTAACCTACGTAGTATGTATTCACTCTTGAAAAAAACAAAAGACCCGTTATGATTATGTCATACCTGCTTACATATTAATAATATTGGTTTCGTATCTTTTCCATATGATTTTCATATGGCATTTGATTGAAGACGCGGAACGGGAGGCTGTAATAACATGGATATCCGCCAATTGAAATATTTCCTGGCGATTGCCGAGGAAGGGCAAATCACCTCAGCAGCCAGGAAGCTGCAAATGGCCCAGCCGCCGCTCAGCCAGCAGCTTAAGCTGCTGGAGGAGGAGCTCGGGGTTAAGCTGGTTGAACGCGGTCCGCGCAGCATCCAGTTAACCGATGCGGGGATTATTTTGCGTAACCGGGCTCAGCAAATTCTTGAATTAACGGATTCGACCACGAGAGAAATCAATGATTTTGCCAAAGGATTGAAGGGCAGCCTCTCGATCGGCACCGTCTCCTCTTCCGGAGCCACCCTGCTGCATGACCGGCTGGGCGAATTCCACAAGAACTATCTGGGCGTTACTTTTGAAATTCATGAAGGCAATACATTTATGATCATCGATCTGCTGAACAAAGGCATCGTCGAAATCGGCATTATCCGCACCCCTTTTAATTCCAGCAATCTTGAATGTCTGTATCTCAATTCTGAGCCGATGATTGCTGTGATGACCCCTGATTATGACTGGAATTCAAGCGAAGCGGCTATTTCACTCGGAGAGCTTCAACATAAGCCGCTTATCATTTACCGCCGGTTTGAGCAGCTTATTCGTGAGACCTGCCTGGAGCATGGCCTTGAACCTCAAATTTTCTGCATGAACGATGATGCGCGGACCACCCTGCTCTGGGCCAACGCCGGACTTGGCATCGGAATTATTCCCAAATCTGCTTTTGAGCTGGCGAATCACGGCAATCTGATCTATAAGGAGATCCGGTGTGAAGAGCTGCATACCCGTGTAGCCGCCGTCTGGATCAAGGACAAGTATTTGTCGTCGCTGGCTACCAAGTTTATCGAGACCTTCCGGGCACGCTGAACCCTGAACACGAAAATACCTTTCCCTCTCCCGGCAACAGTGCAGTTATCCGGCCCGGACATTCTGGAGGATGTCCAATTCCTGCTTTCTTCATCCTGTCTTTCATCCTGTCTTTCATCCTGTCTTTCATCCTGTCTTTCATCCTGTCCTTCAGGCCGCTCCACCCTGCATCACGCTGGCAGAATCCGGGATTCTGACGTTTCACACCGCATGGACTAAATGTTGTACATCTTACAACTTGGCTACCTGGATACCTGGGTGTTCAGACAGATTGTTGTATGAAATACAAGAATTGTCCCGCTAATCCGCCCGGATGAGCATAAATACTGCCTTTTATACAACAATCTTGAACTATAGCCGAAATTATAGTGAAATTGTTGTATTTTGGGCAGGATTTTATAAGTGATAGTTTTAAGTTCTGCTTATTTAAAACTAATCAATCCGGAGGAGTGAAGCTAATGCTTCCCACAAAGAGATCATTAGTCACAGCGGTTATTTCCACTGTAATATTTTACTCTTCAGGAATTGCAGCTGGAGATATTTCAGACTTGAGTAGTAAGGAAGAAGGAGTAATAACCGCTCACGACACAGAACGATTGAAATCATTGGGAATTCAACTTCATCTGCCAACATCAAGTAATATGGTAATTACAAAGGAACAAGCTATTTCCTTAGCGCACACGAGTGCACCAAAATTTGCTTCCGAAGCCCCTGAGGTAATTATAGAATATCAGCTGCTAACCTATCCATATTTGACTGCATTCTCAGAACAGGCGCTGAATAAGAATGCAAACCTTAGAGCAGATGGTTATTTAAACAACACACCCGTTTATATCGTGACCTTCAAAGGGATTCATGGTACCGGCCATGCTGCAAGAGGGCAAAAGGTGCCAACGTATAAAGAATTCAATGTTGTAATCGATGCCAGCAGCGGTGAAACTTTATTTTCATTTACTTACAAATAAATAAAAAAACACCCCGCACTGGTCTGACCAGTAGCGGGGTATTCTTGTATCGCAGGTCCACTGGCTGGCGCGAACGCCGGTTTAGACCATGATTTTGCAAATATCGTTCGTGAACTGCACCGGATCGTTAACCTGCAGACCTTCGATCAAGAGCGCCTGGTTATACAAGAGGTTAGTGTAAAGACCCAGCTTCTCCTTGTCGCCTTCGGCAGCAGCCTTCAGCGATTTGAAGACATCATGGTGAATGTTGATTTCCAGCACCTTGTCCGCTTGTACATCCTGGCCGCCGTTAGGCATAGCCTTGAGGATTTTCTCCATCTCGATCGTCAGCTCGCCTTCTGTAGATAGGCAGACCGGATGGGATTTCAGCCGCTTGGATGCTTTGACTGCCTTCACTTTGCCGGACAGGATGCCCTGCATCGCTTCGAACAATCCCTTGTTCTCATTCTCTTCCGCTTCAGAAGGCTTGTCCTCGGCGCTTTCTTCGATCCCCAAGTCACCACTGGAGACGTTCTTGAATTCCTTCTCTTTGTAGGACATGATCATCTTGATTGCGAATTCATCGATATCGTCGGTGAAGTAGAGGATCTCATACCCCTTGTCCAGCACCATTTCCGTCTGTGGCAGCTTCTCGATGCGTTCCACCGATTCACCGGAGGCATAGTAGATGTACTTCTGGTCTTCCGGCATTCTTTCCACATATTCAGCCAGCGTAACCAGCTTCTTCTCCTTGGAGGAGTGGAACATCAGGAGGTCCTGCAGCGTTTCTTTTTCCATACCATAGTCGTTATAGACCCCGAACTTCAGCTGTCTGCCAAAAGATTTGTAGAACGTCTCATATTTCTCACGCTCATCCTTCAGCAGGCTCAGGAGCTGGCTCTTGATCTTGCTCTTAATGTTCTTCGCAATCAGCGTCAGCTGGCGGTCATGCTGCAGCAGCTCACGGGAGATGTTCAGCGACAGATCCTCGGAATCCACCATCCCCTTGACGAAGCTGAAGTAGTCCGGTAGCAGATCCCCGCATTTGTTCATAATCAGCACGCCGTTGGAGTAGAGCTCCAGGCCTTTTTCATATTCCTTGGTGTAGTAGTCGAACGGCGTATTCTCCGGAATGAACAGGATTGCGTTATAGACCACAGCGCCGTCGGCACTGATATGAATATGCTTCAGCGGCTTATCGAAGCCGTAGCGTTTCTCCGCATAGAAGTTGTTGTAGTCTTCTTCCGTCAGCTCGTTTTTGTTCTTGCGCCAGATCGGCACCATGCTGTTCACGGTCTGCTCTTCAATAACATCGACGAATTCATTCTCGGCGTCCTCTTTAGGCTGTCTGCCGGTAATGTCCATCTTGATCGGGAAGCGAATGAAGTCCGAATATTTCTTGATGATCGACTTCAGGCGGTACTCTTCCAGGAACTCATCGTAGTTATCGTCTTCGGTGTTTTCTTTGATCTTCAGCGTAATTTCGGTTCCGACAGCATCCTTCTCACAAGGCTCAATTGTGTAACCGTCCGCACCCTGGGATTCCCACTTGAACGCCTGGTCGCTGCCCAGCGCTTTACTGATCACCGTAACATCGTCAGCCACCATGAATGCGGAATAGAAACCTACCCCGAATTGTCCGATGATGTTGTGTCCGTCCTTGGCTTCATTATCCTTCTTAAAAGCAAACGAGCCGCTGTTCGCGATAATCCCCAGATTGTTCTCCAGCTCTTCCTGCGTCATCCCGATTCCGGTATCGGAAATGGTTAACGTACGGCTTGCCTTATCGGCGGTCACTTTAATGTAGTAATCCTCTTTATTGAACACCAGGCCTTCGTCGGCCAGTGCTTTGTAATAGATTTTGTCGATGGCATCGCTTGCATTCGAAATCAGTTCCCGCAGAAAAATCTCCCGCTGTGTATAGATGGAGTTAATCATCATTTCCAGCAGTCTTTTGGATTCGGCTTTAAACTCTTTTTTGGCCATGAATAAATAAATCTCCTTTCAAAAATAACCTTCGGATTGCGGATCATCGTTTAGCACTCCACTCACCTGAGTGCTAACACTACCTTTTATATACCATATTCTCGTTTTTGATGTCAATATCTTGCTGCATACAGAGGTCCGCTCAAAAAAGAAATGAATTCTATTTTAGTCCATGTTAGCATTCGAAATGTACTCATTACAGCGAAAGAAAGGACAATGAAACGATGAAAATCCAGCTCGAAACGTTTCCTGTAACACGCATTGCTTATGTGCGCCAGACAGGTCCCTATGGTCCCGGTAACAGTAAGGCTATGGAGGCCTTAAAGGAATGGGCGCAGGCACACCGGCTGCTTACCGGATCAGCCATCCTCTTCGGGATTCCGCAGGACAACCCGGACACCACCCTGCCTGAACATTGC
Organism: Paenibacillus sp. FSL E2-0178; assembly: GCF_038593005.1. NCBI lineage: Bacteria > Bacillati > Bacillota > Bacilli > Caryophanales > Paenibacillaceae > Paenibacillus > Paenibacillus sp. FSL E2-0178. The sequence continues at coordinate 8,206,704 of NZ_CP151953.1, read as the reverse complement.
AGATATGATGCCTGTATCAGCGTACCGGAGAATGCCCAAGCAGATAAGTCTATTAATTACGGTGAAATTCCCGGCGGGACCTATGCGGTTGTTACTATACAACATACGGCTGAGGCAGTTCAAAAAGCATGGACGGAGATCCTCCCCGCCCTCTACGGCAGCGGACATCTGCTCGATTACCAGCGGCCGGTTATGGAGAGATATACAGGTGATATGATCAGCAATCATCTTTGCCAGTTATGTTTTCCTGTACACTAATTTAGAAGCCGAGTTTTCCTTCATGGAAGCAGTAATAGGTGCGCGCCTGAAGTGCTTTTAACCGTTCCAAAGACTCTTCTGCACTCGCCAGCTCCAGACAGTATTGCGGATTCGCGACAGCCAGTTCATTCTCCTGGTTCACTGCCGCGTCACCCGTAATTACACTGCTTAGCTCAGCAAAATACAAAGAAATATGACCAGACGTATGCCCCGGGGTGGCAATGACTTGGCACTTACCATTCAGAATCCACTCGCCCTCCCGGACCGTCTGATTCACCGGAACATGCCGCAAATTCTTCAATAGCTGTACAAACTCTTCACCGGACGCCTGCTCTTCTGCAGACATGTCCACTAGCAGTGCTTCTGCCTGGATCAGACGCTCAGATTTCACCAGGCCTGAGATGGATGGGGTCTCCACTTCGCTCGCAATGACCGTAACTGACGGGTATTTCTCCACGAAATCGTACAAGGCGCCGATATGGTCATCGTCGTAATGGGTGATAATGATATTCTTCAGATTCAAGGGATCGTACCCCAGCTCCAGGATCTTCTTCTCTATCAAAGGCATGAAAGTTGGATAACCGGTATCGACCAGGGTTAACTCTTCCCCGGATACAATGAGGCTCGGATAAATGTAATAGGGCTGTCCTTCATACTCAAACTGAATAGGTAGCTCAATAATGTCCATATGATCCTCCGCGTGTCTATATTAGAACATTGCATACTGCGCTTACTCAGGTTTCCACCCTCACAGCACTACGGCTTTAGCCTTCGCATCCTCCCGCAGCATCTGGATCAGTGACTGGAGCGGCAGCGACTTCCACTTCTTCGGATGGAGCAGGAGCTGCAGATCGAAATGAATCTCCGGATGGGCAAAAGACAGCTCGGCGAGATTCCCCCGCTCGATCTCCTCTTCAGCTACAATTCTCGGCAGCAGCGCGATGCCCAGGCCGTTCCGTACACAACGCTTGATCGCTTCCAGATTCGACAGCTCAAAACCGATCCGGAACACAATCCCGTGCTCCCGGAGCAGGTTCTCGAACAGGCTGCGGTAGATACAGCTCTCCTCGGAGACAATCAGCTCGCAGTTGTTGAGATCCTGCAGCGTCACCTGCGCCAGGCTTGCCAGCGGATGGCTGGCAGGTGCCACGAGGACGAGCGGCTCTTCCCGGATGATTGTACGCTCAAGCAGGGTGTCTGCCGTGCTGCGGTCCAGGAGGAGGCCGATATCGACCTCGCCGTCCCTGATTTTGGAGATCAGATTGGCCTCCTGCTCCGTTTGCAGATGAATGTTCAGTCCGGGGAACATAGTCCGCAGCTGCTGCAGGAACGGCGGCAAATAAAAGGCGGCAAGTGAATCAATCGTCCCGATCGTCAGCGTCCCGCCAATCTGCTGGGCGATCGTTTCTTTGGAGCGGTCGTACAGATCTAGAATCTCCACAAACAGCTTCAGCAGCTCTTCCCCCGGCGGAGTCAGACGCAAGGCACGGCCATGCCGCTCTATCAGCGGTACACCGTATTCCTTCTCGATCTTCTGAATCTGCATCGTTACACTGGACTGGGCATAGCCCAGTTCTTCAGCCGCACGGGTGAAGCTCTGCCGCTTCGCGACCTCGCGGAAGGTCCGCATATAGGTTAAGTCCATATCATCACCCTAACATCAATATTATTGATAACCTACATCATTTATTATAGCTAACGACGATGCAATAATCCATGGTACAGTAGGATAAAAGGATTTTACAATTTTGGAGGACGATATTCATGTTAACAGAAGAACAGATTTATGGAATCTATGTTCCCGTGGTAACCCCGTTCCATGCCGCCGGCGAGATTGATCTGGAGTCGTATCAGCGGTATGTGAACAACATCATCAAGAACAGTATTCATGGTCTGGTCGTTAATGGAACCACTGGAGAATCGCCGACAGTCAACATACAGGAATTGCAGACACTCGTGGATGCATCACGTGAGCTTTTGAAGAACACTTCCATCCCGCTCGTGGTTGGCACGGGTACCAATGATACGATGTCCACTGTCACCCGCACAGAGCTTGCTGCCAACTCAGGTGCCGATGCCGCATTGGTTGTCGTCCCTTATTACAGCCGTCCTTCGCAGGAAGGCATTATCGCCCATTTCAGCAAGGCAGCTGAGGTCGGCCTTCCGATTATTGCCTATGATATTCCCGGCCGCGCCGGAGTCGGCATGTCCGTAGACACCGCCCGTACGATCCTGGAGATGAACAACGTTGTCGGGTTAAAAGACTGCTCCGGCTCTCCGGTGCTGGTCTCCGAGCTGTCCCGCCACGGCTCCAAGCCCGTGCTCTGCGGCGATGACTTGAACTTCTTCGATATGCTGGGCTGCGGAGCCGCCGGTGGCATGCTGGCCTCGGCCAATGTACATACCGCTTCCTATCTCAGCATCTACGAGCAGTACAGAGCCGGCCAGGTTGAGGCCGCCCGGGCTGCCTTTGATCAGCTCGTACCGCTGATGAAGCTGCTGTTCAAGGAATCCAATCCGGCGCCGATCAAATGGCTGCTCAGTGCACGCGGCGAGATCTCCTCCGACACGCTCCGCCTGCCGATGACCTCCATCAGCGCTGCGCTGCGCGAAGAGCTGGGTGCTTATCTCGCCGGGTAACTTCTTCTGCTCATTATAGTAACAATAAAGGCGACATCGGCGAAACCGCCGCTTCTCAGTCAGGGACTGGAAAGCGGCGGTTTTTGCGTGCTCTTCTACTAAAGTAACGATTGACGAGACGCTTCCATGCAGAAAACCACGAACGGTAGAGTAAACGAGCCCATTGTATGCGATAAACCGAATACATTACGCATCCGCAAGGGTTTTACCTCAAATCAAATAAAGCAGCCTCCCAAGGGAAGGCTGCTGTTTATCTTTACATTATTCATCTCAAAAAGTTATTGAGATCTGCCTGCTTTGGCCGCAGGACGGTTGCCAGGTCTGTTGCCGGACTGGCTGGAACGGCCGTATTGGCCTCCAGCCGGCTTGCTGCTCTGGTTGCCGCCTGGACGGGCGGCAGATCTTTCGCCCGGCCGGCTGCCGGAGCCTGCTCTGTTGCCGGACTCGCCAGCAGGCCGGCTGCTGCCAGCCCCGCTGCCCGCATAGCTACTGCCTGATGCGCTTTTCGCTCCGCTGCCTGCATAACCACTGCCCGACGCGCTTTTCGCTCCGCCGTTACCGCCGCCCTGCTTGCCTTGCGAGAACCATTCCGATTTCGGCTTGCGTGCCGGGTTCGTTTTGGCTTTCTGCGACGGTTTGGCTGGTGCTTTGCCTGGACGGTCTGCCAGCAATGCCAGATTGCTCTTGGACATCGGATAAGCATGATCCTTCACTTCAGGAATCACCTTGCCGATCAGCTTCTGGATATCCTTCAGGTAAGGAATTTCCTCAGCTTCGCACAGCGAGATGGCAACTCCGCTCATTCCCGCACGGCCGGTCCGGCCAATACGGTGAACATAGGTTTCCGGAATATTCGGCAGGTTGAAGTTGATGACATGGGACAGCTCATCAATATCAATTCCGCGGGCGGCGATATCTGTAGCCACCAGCACGCGTGTCGCGCCGCTCTTGAAGTTTCTCAGCGCATTCTGGCGGTCATTCTGCGATTTGTTGCCGTGAATGGCCTGAGCGGTAATATTGATCCGGGTCAGATCGCGGGTTACCCGGTCAGCTCCGCGTTTGGTGCGGGTGAAGACGAGCGCCGACACGATCGAAGGATCCTGCAGCAGACGGTTCAGCTGATTCTGCTTATTGCCGTTCTCCAGCAAATAAATCGATTGCTCGATTCTGTCTACGGTCGAAGATACCGGAGTAATCTCAATTTTCACCGGGTCCACCAGCAATGTCTTCACCAGCTGGGAGATCTCCGTCGGCATCGTTGCCGAGAAGAACAGCGTTTGCTTCTTGGCCGGCATCTTGGCAATAATCCGCTTCACGTCATGAATGAAGCCCATGTCCAGCATGCGGTCTGCTTCATCCAGCACAAGAATCTGCACATGCTGCAGATCCACATGTCTCTGGCTGATCAGATCGATCAGTCTGCCCGGTGTAGCAATCAGAATATCTGCGCCTTGGCTAAGCGCCCGTTCCTGGGCCTTCTGGGATACCCCTCCGACAATCGCTGTCGAGCGGATCGTTGTGAACTTGCTGTACGCCTGAATATTCTCGGAGATCTGTAGAGCTAGCTCTCTGGTCGGGGTCAGAATCAGGGAACGGATACGTTTCGCTCCGCCGGTTCTGGCCGGCTGCTGGCTGAGCAGCTGAATAATCGGCAATGAAAAAGCTGCGGTTTTTCCGGTACCCGTCTGGGCACAGCCCAGAATATCTCTGCCGGCCAAGGCCGCAGGGATGGATTCCTCCTGAATTGGAGTCGGGGATGTATAGTTTTCCAGGCTCAGTGCCTTGAGAATCGGGGGAATCAAGTTCAAATCGTTAAATGTCATTTTATCTCCTTAATTTTGAGTACATATATTAGCAAGCCATTAATCACTGTATATATCATCTGCGGCGTCTCCACATAGCGCTCGTCAAAGTCATAACACATAATGATAACACGTTTAGACATTAAAAAGAAGCGATACTTTCATCGCTCCTCTTCAAAACCAATATTTATCTGTTACAGCCGGACTTTTTTCAGCTGTTCTTTAATGCTTTTCACCGGGTCGCCCAGGAATATCCGGGTATGCGCAGGCGTGCCTTCACGGATTTGGATCGCCAGGTTATTCAGATTCCGGATCAGCCCGAGCCGTTCACTTTCCTCCATCTGAAACTGGACACCGTACTCATACACCGCGCCATTCTCCAATTCGTGGGTCCAGGCAATTTTGCCCAACAGATGGGTTGGCTGATGCAGAATCTCGGTTTCAAATTTAAGCAGAATATTGTCGTTCACCGGCAGCTTATAGCCCATCACGAATTTCAATCCGCCCGGCCCGATATTGGTCAGATATACCTCGGTACTTCCGAGATCTACCTCCCTGCCCTTAAACGTACTTATCGTCATTCCGGCAACGAGCGGATTGGCTAAATCTACGCGGAAGTATTCCCGGCGGTTACTGACTGGCGGGATTTCTGTTACTCCCGGGCTCGGGTTGGCCATATGCTTCTCGCGAAGCAGCATTCCCAAGGCTTCCGGTTCAACCGGACGGCTGAAATAATAACCCTGTATCTCATCACACTGCTGCTCCTTTAAATACTCATATTGCGCCTCCGTCTCCACACCCTCAGCCACAACATTCATTTTTAGCGCCTTGGCCAGATTCAGAATGCACTCAATAATGCTTTGGTTCACAGGGTCAGTCAAAATTTCTTCCACAAAGGCCTTGTCAATTTTCACCGTATCCAGCGCTAACCGCTTAAGCATATATAAAGAAGAATAGCCCGTCCCAAAGTCATCAAGTGAAACTTTAATCTTCCGTTTTCTAAGCTCCTCCAGCAATTGAATGACTTCCCTCTCATTGGTCATGAAGGAGCTCTCCGTGATTTCAATCTCCAGATATTCGGGAGCCAGCCCGGACCCGGCAAGAATTTCATCAATCGTCTGCAGAATATTCTGCTGGAACAGCTGCTGCACCGAGAAATTAACGGATACCGTAATATGCGGCAGCCCCATCTCCTGCCATTGCTTGTTCTGCCGGCAAGCTTCCCGGAGCACCCATTCTCCGATAGGCACTATAAGTCCGCTCTCTTCTGCAATCGGGATGAACTCCGCCGGCGACACCAGCCCCCAGTCCGGATGATTCCAGCGGATCAGCGCCTCGGCACCGAGAATTTCCCGGGTCTGCGTATCCACTCGCGGCATATATTGCAGGAACAGCTCCTGTTTCTCCAGGGCTTTGCGCAGATCATTGGTCATGGTGAATATTTTGAAAGACTGGATGTTCAGCGATGAGGAATAGCACTGGGCCTGGTCCCTCCCCTGTGACTTGGCATGATATAGAGCCGAATCTGCATTCAGCAGGAGCCTATCAACCGAATCCCCATCCTCCGGGAAAATACTGATCCCCATACTCAGCGTGATATTAAGCTCAAAGCCTGCTATTAAATAATCTTCCTTGGTACGGCTGATAATGGACTCGGACAGGAAGATTGCCTCACGGTGGCTCTCCACTTCCGGCAGAATAATACAGAACTCATCCCCGCTTAACCGGTACGCCACCCATCCATTTTCAAGGCTTTCCTGCAGTTTGACGGCAAACTGTTTGAGCAATGTGTCACCTATAGTGTGCCCCAGAATATCATTGACGGCCTTAAAGCGATCCAGATCAATCAGGAGCACCGCAAGCTTTTTATTATAAAATGAGGCCAGTATTAACTGTTGATCCAGCTGCTCTTCAAACATCCGCCGATTGGGAAGCCCCGTCAGATAATCGTGATACGCCAAATACTCTGTTTCCTGCTCCGTTTCCTTCCGCTCGGTAATATCCAGGACAGTGCCAACGATTGCATTCTCATTGATGTGTAATATCCGGGTGTAATGTACTTCACAATAAATAAGGCTGCCATCCGGCTTGACGGCTCTATGTATCATTGTGCGGTTAAATTGCCCTTCCGTTAAACCCAGCATCTTGGTGGATACCGTATCGCGGTCCCCCGGGTAGATGGAATCCAATACCTGCCGTCCCATCAAGCTAACGTTCCCCAGCATTCGTTCAAGATGAGGATTAGCATAGATATATATTCCATTTTGTACAATAAAAACACCTACTATCGACTGCTCCACAATACTCCGGTATTTAGCCTCCGCTTCCAGCAGATGCCGCTCCATGGACTTTTGTTCCGTTACATTTTTGGCTATGCCATAGATACCCACCAGCTCATTAGCAATCATTACAGGAATATTCGTTACAAAAATATCAATAGCCATGCCATCCTTATGCCTGGCTGTCAGCTCATAGCTTCGCGGGCTTACGGTATTTATCACTTCTGCAATAACCTTTCTGGAGAGGCTGACCTGCTCCGGATCAATCAGGCGTTCAAAGCTGGTATGGACCAGCTCGCCCTCGGTATATCCAAACAGTCCGTTCATAGCTGCATTGCAGGACAGAATCATACCTTCAAGATTGCTGGAATATACCGCATCCGTATTATTTTCAAACAATGATTTGTAGTATTGGCCTTCTTCAATCAGTTGAAGCTGCAAAGCTGTCTTTTCCGTGATATCCTGAACAGTCCCAATCGCCTCGTTGTCCCAAAACCGCGCACTTTCAGCGACATAACGGACCTCTCCGTCCGGGCGGATAATTCTATATTCTATTTGATAGGACTGCATGGACTCCAGGGAATTAGAGAAAGCCAATTTTACCCGCCCTGCATCCTCCTCATGGACCCTGGCAAATACATTATCCAAATCCACTTTGGAAGACAGCGCCTGACCATAAATCGCATACATATGTTTCGACCACGTTATTTTTTGCAAAATCCGGTCATATTCCCAGTACCCCACATATGCCAGTACCTGTGCTAATTCAAACCGCTTGTTTCTTTCCGCCATAAATTCCGATAACACCACTGTTCCGGCTGCTGCCTCATCGGTTGAAGTTGAACTCGATTCCTTCTGGTTCATTGCTCCGCCTTCTTTCTGAATGCATTTTGGCAACCACCCGCTGAACACCAGATACCGGCTTTTGGTGCATACAAGAATATTTTCCCAGATGCTACTCTTATTCCACAACAACAACGAAAACCCTTTATTCGACAAAAGCACAAAAAAAGCAGAGGATTTCTCCCCTGCCCGTTGCTTGCAATAATATTATAAGACTAATCTACGATTTCAGCAGTATCGCCGTTATTGGCACCTGCAGCGTTAGCTTCGTCGGTGTCGATATGCATATCAAGCTTGAAATTGTCGGATACACGGGCGATTACGTTCTCCAGCACCAGGCCGCGTTCGCCGCCAAGGCGTACCTTCAGGAGCTGCTTGTCGGCAATGCCCCAAGCTTCTGCTTCAGAAGTGTGGAAGTGGATGTGACGGGCTGCCACAATGACACCTGTCTCCAGTTCAACTTCACCGGCTGGACCTTTGATAGTAATGCCTGGTGTTCCTTCAATATGGCCGGATTCACGTACAGGTGCCTTCACGCCGAGGCTGAATGCGTCTGTGCGCGATACTTCCAGCTGGGAAGCCGGACGGGCCGGGCCGAGAATTCTCACTTTGTCGAACTTACCTTTGGTACCGATTACTGCTACTTGCTCGTTTGCTGCGAATTGTCCTGGTTGGGAAAGGGGTTTGAACTCAGTCAATTGGTAACCTGCTCCAAACAATGCTTCCACATGCTCCTGCGTAAGGTGAATATGTCGGGCCGACACACCTACGGATACAGTCTTGCTCATTTTTAAGTCACTCCTTGTATTTTCTCTAGTATCTGTACAAGCCACTGAACATTATACATCTTATTACCCATAAAAAAAAAGACCCTCATCACAATGAGCGCCTTTTTTTCGACATTTTACGATCCGATAAACGGATTGTCATAGTTTTGCCATTTTAAAGAACCCGCAGAAGAAGGCAGATGCGTTCTTAAGAAAGTCAGCGCATTCCCGCTCAACCAGCCTTTCACCTCATCCTCAGGATAGTACCTCAGCAGCAAGTCGGTAAACTCCGCATATTTCCCCGGATGCTCAAGGCCCTCGACCCACATCTCAATGCCGTCAAAATCTGAGCCGAACATCAGCTGCTTCGAGCCTCCCATCGCGCAGACATGTTCAATATGCCTCCGCATATCATCAATCTTCGCTCCTCCCCCGTCACGTACAAACCAGGGGACAAAGGTTAATCCCATCCGCCCGTCCACCGCAATCAGCGCCTGGATCTGCTCGTCGCTCAAATTGCGGGGATGGCCGCAGATGGCCGCGCTATTGGAATGTGAAGCTATGAACGGGCGTTTACTGCGTTCCGCCAGCTCCCAGAAGCCTGCCGGTGCCAGATGGGACACATCCAGCAGCATGCCGCTTCCATTGCACCACTCGATCAGCCGCCTCCCCTTCTCCGTGAAACCGCCGTTGCGCTGCTCCAGCACACCATCCGCAGCCCAGTTGGCGTAATTCCAGGTTACCCCCAGAAAACGTACTCCCAGCTCAAAGCACAGCTGTGCATAGAACAGATTGCCCTCCAGACCGTCCACGCCCTCCAGAGAGAGCATCCCGAAGGCAGGGGCTGTAAGTATCTGTTCATCTGCCTCTTCCTTCCAGCGGAGCCACTGCAGGCCCCCTGGGCCAACTACCTTCTGCCGGAATAATTCAATTTGCCCGAGAACATCCTCAAACTTCGCTCTCCCGCGGTCCGCCGACAAATAAACCGCAAAAACCTGAAGTTCGACATTCCCCTCCACCAGCCGCTCTGCCGTCACGTCCAGACGGGGGTCATTCTTGAAATCTATCTCCGGACTGGCCTGCAGCTTGCTTAAAGCATCACAGTGGAAATCCGCCACTCTCAGCTTCTTGACACTCACTGTAAAGATCGTCTCCCTTCTCTTGAAGAACTGAATAACGGTGGAATCTCTTATTTATAAGTGTATGCCACAGCATCAGGGATGAGACGGGACAGTAAGTGGAAGCGGCTACGAAGCATATAAATTCTTATATATCAAAATAACCCCACAAAGTGGGGCACCCCAAAAATACAAAAACCTGTTTACAATGTAAACAGGCTCAATCTAAAAAGGTCATATAATTATCTGGGTTCAACAATAAGTTTGATCGCCGTCCGGTCTTCCCCATCAATCACTATATCCGTAAAAGCCGGGATACAGATCAAGTCGACTCCGCTAGGTGCGACAAATCCCCGGGCGATGGCAACTGCTTTGACTGCCTGGTTCAGTGCTCCTGCTCCAATAGCTTGTAGCTCGGCCGATCCACGTTCGCGAAGAACACCTGCTAGTGCGCCAGCAACGGAATTTGGATTGGATTTAGCTGATACTTTTAATACATCCATAGTAAGTACCTCCCCTGGGAAAATGATGGTGTTCTTCTTCCACTACAGTAGATGTTATTCGCGAGAGAAGATTTAATTCCTTCTTTTTGCGGACCTCTCTGGAGAAATTAGTTCAAAAGATACTCTTTTTCGATATAATAAATATCACACTTTACCCAAAACAAGCGACTTTTCCCGAAAACCCTGATTCTTTGTAAATCCTCTAGCTCATCACCCATTCATCTTCACGCAGCCGGATCTTCTCCAGTCGTGTCGCCTTACCCGTAGCTTCATCAAGTTCTGCAAATAAACCGTGCAGATGCCATTTGCCTTCGTCGACTACAAACCGGGAGGGAAGCTGAGTTGTAAATTTATAGATGATCGCATCCTTTTCCATACCCAGAATTCCTTCTCTTGAACCAACCATACCCGCATCTGTCAAATAAGCCGTGCCTCCAGGCAGGATCACATCGTCATTGCTCTGTACATGAGTGTGCGTGCCTACAACGATCGAGGCGAGGCCATCCATGAAATAGCCCATTGCTATTTTTTCGGAGGTGGCTTCAGCATGGAAATCAACCAGAATACATTTATGCTCTCTGCGCAGCTCTTCCACAATCTCCTCGCCAATGCGGAAAGGATCATCAATCGCCGGAAGGAAGGTGCGGCCCTGCAGGTTCACAATTGCCAGCTGTTTGCCGTTGCCTTTAACGACTGTGTACCCTCTGCCCGGAGTCCCCGGCGGAAAATTAGCCGGACGGATGATCCGCGGCTCGTCATCAATGAACTCAAAGATATCCTTGTTATCCCAGGTGTGATTGCCCATCGTAATCCCGTGCACACCCCAGTTGAAAAATTCATTGGCTATAGCCGCTGTGATCCCTCTTCCGGCTGCTGCATTCTCACCATTGGCAATAATAATATGCGGCTGATATTTACTTTTCAGAGATGGCAGCATTTCACGCAATGCCTTTCTGCCCGTATTGCCAACGATGTCACCGATAAATAAAACTTTAATGATTTTCTCCTCCTAAAAGTTTTGTAAGCATCAGCTTCTTGGATTTTCACTTCGTACAAAACTTATTTATAAGTTTAATTTCACCGATTCTGCATGGTTCCAAACTCAGGGCTTGCCCGCCTGGCTATGGTTCAGCTCATGGGGCCGCTAGCGGTATGCAAGAAAAAAGGCCCCGCAGGGGGGCCGATTTCCTTGCTTATTTAGCGTATTCTACAGCACGTGTCTCACGAATAACGGTAACCTTGATATGACCCGGATAATCCAGCTCACTCTCAATCATCTTCGTAATGTCACGGGCCAGACGGAAAGCTTCCGCATCATCAATCTTCTCAGGCTGTACCATTACGCGGACCTCACGGCCTGCTTGGATAGCATAGGATTTCTCAACGCCCTCGAAGGACTCCGAGATCTCCTCCAGCTTCTCCAGACGTTTGATGTACGTTTCCAGGGTTTCGCGGCGTGCGCCGGGACGTGCAGCTGACAATGCATCAGCAGCTCCGACCAGCATTGCAATCACCGAGGTAGCTTCGACATCTCCATGATGGGATGCGATACTGTTGATAACCACCGGATGTTCTTTGTACTTCTTCGCCAGTTCGACGCCGATTTCAACATGCGAGCCTTCTACTTCATGATCAAGCGCTTTGCCGATATCATGCAGCAGTCCGGCACGTTTTGCAAGCACGATGTCTTCCCCAAGCTCACCGGCCATAAGTCCAGTCAAATAAGCAACCTCCATGGAGTGCTTAAGTACGTTTTGACCGTAGCTCGTACGGAATTTCAGACGGCCCAGAATTTTGATCAGATCCGGATGCAGACCATGAACGCCAACCTCGAAGGTAGCTTGTTCACCGTATTCACGAATCCGCTCATCCACTTCTTTACGGGATTTCTCCACCATTTCTTCAATCCGTGCCGGATGGATACGTCCATCAGCCACCAGTTTCTCAAGTGCTGTACGGGCCACCTCACGGCGGATCGGATCAAATCCTGACAGTATAACCGCTTCCGGCGTATCATCAATAATAAGATCAATCCCCGTAAGAGTTTCCAGGGCGCGGATGTTACGGCCTTCGCGGCCAATAATCCGGCCTTTCATCTCTTCATTCGGCAATGTAACAACAGAAACCGTGGTTTCTGCCACATGATCAGCTGCACAGCGTTGAATAGCCAGTGTAATAATCTCGCGGGCTTTCTTGTCCGCTTCTTCCTTGGCCTGCTGTTCTATTTCCTTAATCATCTGAGCAGTTTCATGGCGAACTTCCTGTTCAACATTGCTGAGAATGATACTTCTGGCATCATCGATGCTCAGATTGGAGATACGTTCCAGCTCAGTAACCTGATTCTTGTAAATAACATCAATCTGCTGTTGGGTTTCATCAATTCGTTTCTCTTTGTTAGCTACTTGTTCTTCTTTTCGTTCAAGCGATTCCATTTTTTTATCCAGCGATTCTTCCTTTTGCAGCAAACGTCTCTCTTGCCGTTGGATTTCATTCCGACGTTCACGAGTTTCTTTCTCAGCTTCGGTACGGATTCTATGAACTTCGTCCTTAGCCTCGAGTACCGTTTCCTTCTTCAGCGCCTCCGCCTCTTTCTTCGCGTTCTCCACGATGACTACGGCTTCTTTCTCTGCGCTTGAAATCTTAGCTTCTGCAAGGGATTTACGAATAAAATAACCGAATCCAAAGAATGCTGCAGCTACAACGAGAACGATAATGACCCAGATCACTGTTTCCATCTGTTCACCTCCTCGTTGATATCCTCCAAGGCTTACCCTTGGGTATTTGTGCAGTTGTTAAACTATCCGTTCATCACCATACAAAAAACCGGTAATACACCGATTGCCATACTGCACATGCTGCACATGCACACTGCCCGCCTTATCCGGCGATTACATTTCATATGAGTTGTACGCGAACCGGAACATAAGAGTCTGCTTTTTGGGAAGGAAAAAGGATTCTTAGTTTATGCCGATTCATGTTATATTTTATTATTTATAAAAAGACATTGTCAAGAGAGTCGATAAACGCATTAAAGTCAAGAGAATCAATCCAGATCGAAAATCTCCTCTTCTTCCCCCGCAGAATCCTCTTCCGCACGTAGAATCTGGATCACCTGGCGCACCATTTCACCGGAGAATCCTCTGCGCATCAGAAACGCTCCCGTCTTGCGCCGCTTCTCATTTATATCTCCCCGCAGCAAATTCCATTTCTTCCGCCCGGTCTGCAGTGCGCTCTCCATTTCCTGCTCAGGGGTGATCTGATCCAGCGCTTCAGAGATCAGCGATTTATCAATCCCCTTCTCGCGAAGCTCCTGGCGGATCCACATTTTTCCCTTACGCTGGTTCGTTATGCGCTGTTCCGCCCACTGCTTGGCGTACAAGGGGTCATCCAGAAGCCGTTCCTCCTGCAGCCGCAGCAGAACTTCGGCAATAACAGTCTCCCCTATTTCCTTCTCCCGTAAACGGCGGGCCATTTCCTGTGCCGTTCTGGGCTTGCGTTCCAGGTATTTCAGACCTTCTACATAGGCCCGCTGACGTTCATCGGCAGCAACAATTTCCTCCAGATCCGCCTTCACAAACGAGCTTCCGGAAATCATCCGGTATTTAATCATGACATCTTCATGAACAGTCACGTTATAGACACCGAAATGAATCAAATAACGGTAATTCGACTTCTTCAGCCGCTCTACACGCGTGATTATAAGTTCTTCATCTTCGGGAAAATCGGCCAGAATCTGTACATCCTGTTCATCCGGCTCTGAATCCAATTGTATCACCATAACTGTCACTCACCTCGTTAACACAGACATAATGCCCGATTAATTTACGAAAAAGCGCCCTGCTCATTCATCACAGGGCGCCTTATATCTTATCTTCATTATTAAAATTAAATTGCTAAGGACCTGCAGCTTACATTATTCAATCTCAAGCAGCAATTTCTCTTCTTCCTCTTGCTCTGCAACCACATCAGCTTCGGTTGGTGCAGCTACCAGAGTAGATAAATTACTTGCTTCGCGGATCTTATTCTCAATCAACAGGGCAATATCCTGATGTTCTTTCAGGAACTGCTTGGAGTTCTCACGGCCTTGGCCAAGACGCTCGCCCTCATAAGAATACCAGGCGCCGCTCTTGTTGACGATATCCATCTCAGTACCGATATCCACAAGGCTTCCCTCTCTGGAAATTCCTTCGCCGTACATGATATCCACATCCGCTTGCTTAAACGGAGGCGCTACCTTGTTCTTCACGACTTTGATCTTGGTGCGGTTACCCACAACATCGTTCCCCATCTTAATGCTCTCTACCCGGCGTACATCGAGACGAACGGAGGAGTAGAATTTCAGAGCGCGTCCACCCGGAGTGGTCTCAGGGTTACCGAACATAACTCCGATCTTCTCACGAAGCTGGTTAATGAAGATGGCAATCGTGTTGGATTTGTTAATGGCACCAGACAGCTTGCGCAATGCCTGGGACATCAGACGGGCCTGCAAACCTACGTGGGAATCTCCCATGTCGCCTTCGATTTCGGCCTTCGGTACCAATGCTGCAACAGAGTCAATAACGATGATGTCTACAGCTCCACTGCGAACAAGAGCTTCAGCAATTTCCAGTGCCTGTTCGCCCGTATCCGGCTGGGATAGCAGCAATTCATCAATGTTAACGCCAAGCGCATTCGCATACTTAGGGTCAAGGGCATGCTCCGCATCGATGAAAGCAGCTTGTCCGCCAAGCTTCTGTACTTCTGCGATAGCATGAAGTGCAACGGTCGTCTTACCGGATGATTCCGGTCCGTATACTTCAATAATGCGTCCTTTGGGAAGTCCGCCAATACCTAGTGCAATATCAAGTGCCAAAGATCCGCTAGGTACAACTTCCACTTTCATGTGAGTGGATTCTCCCAGTTTCATGATCGAACCTTTACCGAATTGTTTTTCTATTTGACGAAGCGCCATATCAAGCGCTGCACGACGATCTGACAATCAGACCACTTCCTTCACTGTTTATAGTATTATAATAACGTGTTTTGGAGGTCTTGCCAAGCTTTTTTTCGAACATACATTCGTTTTTTTTGTCTCCCGGGTTAATACTCCCTTTTATTGTAAGCCTCCTTCCGGATGATAGAGACACAAGCTTAATCCTCAAAAGGTCTCACGCGGTGGATCATAGAGGTCACGCCAGCGGGGAATATAAACAAAGAACCGCAGCAGAGAATTTCTATGCCACGGTTCTTCCGTATGAACAAATTATATACCGGCCCGGTTGATTATTGCAAGGCCGATCCTTCAAGCGGGGTTGCCACCTTGCGTTCCTCCAGCCGGCGCCAGAGTCGGTACAGCAAGGCCTTGACTGTGCGCAGGCGGATGTTCTCGCGGGTTCCCTTGAGATTCAGCTCGTATACCTCAGTCTTCCGGCCGCGTTCGGCCAGTCCGACGAACACAAGCCCCACAGGCTTCCGTTCGGAATAGCCCGGCCCGGCTACACCGGTAACAGACAAGCCAAAGTCACTATCCCCGATCATCCGCACCTGCTCTGCCAGCACTTCGGCTACCTCACGGCTGACCGCACCGGGTGCGTCAGGACCCTCCAGCATAGCTGCAGGCACATTCAGCAGCTTCTTCTTCAAATCGTTCGAATAACAGACGATTCCACCGGCGAACATGGAAGCACTGCCCGGGATGTTCGTGATGCTCTCCATCAGCAGTCCGCCCGTGCAGCTCTCAGCAGCACTAAGCGTCAGGCCTGCATCCGCCATCCAGTCGACAATCAGCTGTTCCAGCGGCACATCAATATTGGCATACAGATTCTCCGGCAGAATTTCGGCAATCTTCTTCTCCAGCACATCAAGCTTAACCATAGCCTCACGTTCGGACGGGGCTTTGGTGGAAATACGCACTGTCACTTCACCTTCCTTGGCGTAAGGAGCAATCGTAGGATCGCTCTGGCCGCGGATCAGGTCAATCAGCTTGTCCTCCAGCAGCGATTCGCCAATGCCTGCAAACTTAAGCATCTTGGAGTAGATCGGCATTTCGCTGGTCAGTGCATGCTGCTGCAGCCAAGGCTTGGCTTTATCTGTGAACATCGGCTTCATCTCCCGGGGTGGACCCGGCAGTACGATGTAGTACTTGTTATCTTCTGCAAAAGCAATACCTACCGCAAGGCCGATTTCATTAGACAACGGTGTCGTTCCTTCAATCACCAGCGCCTGCTTGCGGTTATTCTCGGTCATGACAATCTTGCGGTCATCGAAGAAGCGCTGCACATGATCCATAGCAAGCTGGTCGATATGAAGGGTACGGCCAAGCGCCGCAGCAAGTGCATCTTTGGTCAGATCATCTTCTGTCGGTCCGATTCCGCCGGTGAACAATATAATATCTGCACGGTTCCGTGCAATCTCAATTGCTTCCATAAGACGGTTCTTGTTGTCTCCGACCACGGTCTGAAAATATACATCAATCCCTAACGCAGCCAGCTCTATTGAAAGAAACTGGGCATTGCTGTTTACTATCTGTCCAAGCAAAAGTTCTGTTCCAACGGCAATAATTTCCGCTTTCATAGCTGGCGTTCTCCTCCTGATTGTAGAAATCATGCAAAAATCAAGCAGCTTGGCAAACTTCAGGCATTATGAAGCTGCAGCAAGTCCTTGTTCTTCACGAAATAATCAATACCCGAATAGATGGTGATAATCGCTGCAGCCCAAATCGCAATATCATCCACCGGGATGCTGACGAACTGGAACGGGAAATTGTTAAGCAGAAGCAGCGAAATCGCGACAATCTGAGTGACTGTCTTTATCTTGCCCCATTTGCTCGCGGCCACTACTTTGCCTTCAAGCAGTGCCACCTGGCGCAGGCCGGTCACGGCAAATTCACGGCTGATGATGACAATGGCAATCCAGGAATCACATCTTCCCAGCTCAACCAGCGAGATCAATACTGCAGAGACCAGCAGCTTGTCTGCAAGCGGGTCCAGCAGTTTGCCGAGATTGGTGACCATGTTATACTTTCTGGCTATGTACCCGTCTATTCCATCTGTACTGGCGGCAAGCAGGAAAATAACAGCTGCAATCAAATGATTAATTGAAAGCTGAAATGAGCCCCAATGTATCGGTTCCGGATAGAAGCTGAAATCCACCAGCAGAAAAAACATCATAATCGGGATAAGACAAATACGTGCTAGCGTGATGCGGTTGGGCAAATTCACTGAAGTTCCTCCCCTGATCCATACGAATCCGATATTCCACAATTTTCTTCAAAACTGCTTTAGCTAGTATATTATAGCCATAAATAAGTGTCAAAAAAACATAAAATACCCCGCAAAGTAAGGTGCGTATACACTGCGGGGTACGTAAGCTTACTTTAAATTGTTAAACTGCAGATCGAGCGGCAAATCAGCTTTGCGCAGGAGCTGGATAATTTGCTGGAGATCATCGCGGCTTTTACCGGTAACACGGATCTGATCCCCCTGAATGGTGCTCTTCACCTTCAGTTTGGAGTCACGGATCAAGATGTTAATCTTCTTCGCGTTCTCCTGATCAATTCCCTGCTTCAGGCCCAGACGCTGGCGTACAGTCCCCAGTGAGGCGGGTTCTACTTTGCCAAAATCCATATTTTTCAGTGTAATTCCTCGCTTAACCATTTTCGACTGCAGGATATCAATAACCGCATTTAGCTTGTATTCATCCTCTGAAGCGATGACCAGCGCATCTTTTTCCAGCTTTAGACTGCTTTTGCTGTTCTTGAAATCGAAGCGGTTATCAATTTCCTTCTCCGTCTGGTGAACCGCATTGGTTAATTCCTGCATATCCATTTTGGATACAATGTCGAATGAACTTTCCGAACTCATGATTCCACGTCCTTTGCTTACATTTAGTCTGTTCCTATTATATGAGAAAGGGACTCTTAAGTCTAATACTGGAAGGGAAAGCACCGCCGGCATTACAAAACAACCCCACAAAGTGGGGTCCTGGCTTCCAGAGATAGAACGTAAAGAGATAGAGCGTATAACTATGTATTAAGGATTACATTATAAAAAACACGTCTCCCGAAGCAAACTCCGGGAGACGCTCACATCCAGGTATTATCTGCTGCGTGCAGGAGCCCGGAACATATCCAGAATCCCAAGCACAATATGTGCCAGTCCGAAGCCCAGAATACCATAGCCCCAGGCACCCGGTGTCAGATAATAACCGAGGAGACTGACAATAATGCCAAGTCCTGTTACGATCCAGCTGACGGTCATGAGAGAATACACCTCACTTTGGAGTAAGAACTGTAAATCATTCCTAGGTTCTCCAATCCGCCAAAACCTATACATTGGATTTGCTATTCGGTAGTGGTACTCTCACCGTCAGCAGCTGCACCATCAGTGCCGGAGGCAGAAGTTCCGTCATCCAGCTCCAGGAGCAGCCGGGACGATGTTTTGCCATCGGTAATAACTTGTCCGTTCACAGAAATTGTAGTAGCCGGGGAATATCCGGATTTGATGTACATTCCTGCACTTCCGAGCGTAAAGCTCATATTATCGCCAGCCTTAGTGTTTCCGAAGCTTAGCTTCTCCCCCTTGGAGTTCTCGCCCTGGTAGACTTCAAGCCAGCTGACTCCCGTCGCGGCAATCTCTACCTGAACCGAGCTTCCCGCAGGTGCCGTAACCTTATAGATTGTCGTTTTGCCCGACTTGCGGTCCTCTGTAACCGTTATGGACTGCGTGGACGGAGTCGGGGAAGGCACCGGAGTAGCAGTTGGTGCAACAGTCGCAGTTGCTCCAGTATCCGTAGTAGCTGTAGCTGCTGCACCGCCGCCGGCCGCTGTGGCTGAAGGCTGAACCTTCGCCGGATCTTGCGTAGCGGCAGTCAAACTCCCCGAATCCGTTTTGTCCGCCTCTTCTTTATTCATCGTTGAAGATGCATACAGATAGATGACCACAAGGATTAAGACAGGAAAAGTCCACATCAGCAAGGTAGGCAGCCACTTGGCATTCCGTTCCGTTTCAGGCTTGCGGCTCCGCTTCTGGATCACTGTCTCCATGGGGGTATCGACCGGAGCCGCAGGCACATTGCCGTGCTCCTCCATCAGTTCATCCGGGTTTACCCCGACCGCTTCAGCATAGGTTTTGATAAAGGCCCGGACATAGAAACTTCCCGGAAGCACTTTATAATCACCTGCTTCGATGGCTTCCAAATATTTTTTGCGGATCTTTGTTACTTCCTGGACATCATCAAGACTCATCCCTTTTTGCAGACGCGCCTCCTTCAAATGCCGGCCCAGTTCCGACATACCATCACCTCCTAAAAATATTGTATATATTAAAGATCATCACTGTAGCTTGTCGTAAACGACTCGTACAATATCTCTTCGTTCGGCATATTGCGCAGCTCGATAATGATATCGAAATCATCAAAGGTGTACTCGGATTCCCGCACAAAAATATCCGGGTGCTCAATCACCTTGGTGCTCGGCATACTCATAACGTTCTGCAGCAGGTTGTAATGCTTCTCATTCGAACGTATAGTGCTGACAATTCCGTCAATGATGAATACATTATTCGGGTTCAGCTCATCATCCGCCAGTTGGCTCCGTACCGTCTGCCGCAGCAGCGTGGATGAGACAAAGGTCCAGCGCTTCATGGCACATACACTGCCGGCAATAATAGATTCCGTCTTCCCTACACGCGGCATGCCTCGTAGACCTATAACCTGATTCCCTTCCCGCTTAAACAATTCACCGAGGAAATCCACCAGCAGTCCGAGCTCATCGCGGGTGAAGCGGAAGGTCTTGCGGTCATCCGAATCGCGGTCAATATATCGTCCATGACGGACGGCAAGCTTATCCACAAGGCGCGGAGAACGCAGTGCCGTAACCGTTATATTATCAACTTTTTTGAGCATCTCGCCCATCAGCATGATCTTCTCATCGTCACTTGTTTCCAGCAGCATCCCGCGGGTTTTGCCTTCAACACCGTTAATCGTCAGGATATTGACTTCCAGCATTCCCAGCATTGAAGCGATATCTCCAAGGAGACCGGGTCTGTTCTTATGTATCTTGTACTCCATATACCATTGTTTATATTCCACTTTTGCGCACCTCATAGATTCCTTTTCCCTGCATGTCACTTTCGCTACACGGGTCATGTTAATGATATATAAAAAAAAATTGAAAGGCAAGGACACTGTTGTAATAATTGCAGAAAAGCTCCCGCAAGGGGAGCTTCTTCCGCATGCTTATGCGTTTTTCTTTGCCAGTTTGACCATGAGTCCAGCAATAGTATGCTTCTCATCATCCGTTCCGACATCCCAGAGCTCTTTGATGGCCCGGTTGGAATAGTTGCCCGGATCGACCTTCTTATCGAGGAATTCCCCGATTTCAAAAGCCAGCTTGGTGATGGTCTCGTCGCTCATCCCCATTTTTTCGGCCTGAATGACCCGGTCTCCCAAAAAGCTTTTCCAGGTATCAAAGTTCTTCACTACGGAATCTGTTGACATCTTAAATCCTCCTCAAGTTGTAATGATATTGAGATTTAAAAGCAACAGTTATAATATGTCTCAAGCCGGAAGTTCTTATGCTGGAGCATTTCTCCAGAACTCATACTGCCTGGCCTTAAGTAATCCAGCCGCCGTTCGGACTGATGATCTGGCCGGTAATATACCCCGATTCAGGCAGCGCCAAAAAATAAACCAGCGATGAAATATCTTCAGGAGAAGCAAGCCTCCCCGCAGGGATCTCATCCTCCAGCATCTTCACCTCATCCGCCTGCAGATTGGCCAGCATGGCCGTGTGGACCGCTCCCGGTGCAACAGCATTCACTGTTACCTTGGAAGGTGCCAGTTCCTTGGCCAGCGCCTTGGTAAAAGCATTCACTCCACCCTTGCTCGCGGAATAAGCCACTTCACAGGAAGCACCCGAAATTCCCCAGACGGAAGAAACATTAATAATCCGCCCGTAACGCTGGGAGACCATATAAGGCATGAAAATCTGGCTGCACATAAAGGTGCCCTTCAGATTCACCGCCATAATATCGTCCCACACTTCCTCCGTTACGTCGGCCAGCATGCCATAATGCGCCTTTCCGGCATTGTTGACCAGAATATCCGGCATCATGCCGCTGGCCTCAAGCCGCTCGGCCATACGCACAAGCTGGCTGCGGTCCTTCATGTCCGCAGCCACAGTCATCACCTTTGCCCCCAGCGCCATGCACCGCCGGGCAACATCATTCGCCGCTTCATGCGAATTCATATAATGAATCACAATGTTCATGCCTACCGAAGCAAATCGCTCGGCGATGGCTCCGCCGATTCCCCCGCTGCCTCCGGTAATAAGCACTGTCATTTCTCCAATCGCTTTGCTGTCCTCTCCCGGTAATGCCATTAAGGACTCACCACAAGCGATACGGCCAGCTGCTCCCAGTCCACATGATTACGCAGCCGGTCATTCACTTCCTCCAGCGTGATCGATTCATATAGGGGAAGTACTTCGAACAGATCTCCGCCGCGGAACTGGTAACGGGTGAACTCATGGGCAATGCTCTCCGGCGAATTCAGCATACGCAGATAGCCGCCGATTTTCTTTTTGCGGGCACGCTCGAAATCCTTCTCCGCGAAGCCCGTCTCCTGGATATGACCAACCTCTTCTTTGATCCGGTCAAGCAGCAGGCCCGGATCTTTGGTATCGCCGCCGATTGCCGAGAACGCATATTGCGGGGAGCTGTTGAATTCATGGCCGAAGCTGTCCGAGATCAGCTCCTCATCATAGAGCTTCTGATACAGCGCCGTACTGCTGCCAAGCAGCAGATCCAGCATCAGTCTGGTGGTCAGATCACGGCGAACTGCCGCCTCACCTGTGAGGCCATCCACCTTTTCCTTGAATCCGAACATCATTTTGGGAATAGAGACCGCGAGCCGGCTCTCCACATGCTTCGATGCCACCTTATGCGGCTCCTGCTCGAAGATGCGGGTGATTTCACCCTGCTTCTCATAATTTTTACCCTTTTGATTGTTGCGGATCAGTTCAAATACCTTCTCAGGATCGACACCGCCGACAATGAACAGCAGCATATTGCTGGGATGGTAGAAGGAGTTGTAACAGGTATACAGCGTTTCTTTGGTGATGGTAGCGATCGACTCGATGGTTCCGGCAATGTCAATATGAACCGGATGTTTGGCATACATCGCTTCGATCAGCCCGAAATACACACGCCAGTCCGGGTTATCCGCATACATGTTAATCTCCTGGCCGATGATCCCTTTTTCCTTCTCCACATTCTCATCCGTGAAATAAGGACGCTGCACAAAATCAACGAGGGTACTGAGATTCTGCTCAATGTTCTCCGTCGCCGAGAAAAGGTATACCGTCTGGTCAAAGCTGGTGAATGCATTCGCAGATGCGCCGTTGGAAGCAAAGGTGGCAAAGATATCACCTTCCGGCTCTTCGAACATTTTGTGCTCCAGGAAGTGGGCAATACCGTCAGGCACGGTGGTTTCTTCCCCGCCCGCTACCTTAAAGTGATTATCTACAGAACCGTATCTGGTCGCAAAGGTAGCGTAGGTTTTGAGAAAAGACGGCTTCGGCAGCACATACACCTGCAGACCGTTATCCATAACCTCATGATACAGTGTTTCTTGAAGTCTTTCGTAATGGAGCTTTTCCACCGCTATTCCTCCTTCCCTGTCAGGAAATAAATCGTATCAAGCTGGAAGGTGTCAGCCGCAGCCTTCACTTCTTCCGCTCCTATGTGGTCAACCTGGTCCATCAGTTCCTGTGCAGAACGGTCCTTTCCGGATATCTGGCGGTTAAAATCATACGAGATCATCTCAAATGCGGAATCCTGAATTTCGGACAAAAGGTTGCGGATCATCGCTTTGGTCTGGCTCAGCTCCAGATCACTGATATTGCCGGCCTTCAGCTCATCCAGCTGCTTGCGGATAATATCAACGGCCTTGCCGTAATTCTGGGTCTCGATTCCCGCTTGAATCGTCCCGATGCCCTTATGCCCGTCATAGCGTGAGGAAGCATAATAGGCCAGGCTCTCTTTCTCGCGCACGTTGACGAACAGCTTCGAATGCGGATATCCGCCGAGGATGCCGTTGTACATGAGCGCAGAAGCGTATCTGTCATCCTTGTACGTGATTGAGGTGCGCAGACCCATATTCAGCTTGCCTTGATTGACATC
Organism: Paenibacillus sp. FSL E2-0178; assembly: GCF_038593005.1. NCBI lineage: Bacteria > Bacillati > Bacillota > Bacilli > Caryophanales > Paenibacillaceae > Paenibacillus > Paenibacillus sp. FSL E2-0178. The sequence goes on along the minus strand of NZ_CP151953.1, from coordinate 8,183,334 downwards.
CAGCTTCTCCTCCACCGTCCGCACTTCAGTAACCGTTACCGGAGTGAAGTCTGAGGTGTACGGCGCAGATTCGGAATGTTGGGCGCGGCCGAAATTGGCAATGACCAGCTTCTCCACTTCTTCCGGTGTAGTATCACCTACCACGTACAGATCAAGGGTCGCTCCATTCAGCCAGGAATTATAGGACTGGTACAGCGATTCAGGCGTGATCGTATCCAGATCGGCTCTTTGTCCGAGCGGATGCAGACGGTATGGTTCAAGGCGGCACATTTCCTCAATGCAGCGTTCTGCCGCGTAACGGATTTTATCGTTCACAATCGCTTCCAGCTTCTTGCGGACGGTCTCGCGTTCAGTCGCCACATAAGACGCGCGGAAGCTTCCATCCTCCAGCAAAGGCCGGGTCAATACTTCTCCGAGAAAAGCAAAAGATTCTCCAAGCAGGCTCTCCTTGCTCTGTACGAAGGAGTCATTGATCGTGTCCATCCGGAACTGCACGATCTGATAATCGCCGCGTTTGTAGATGTCGAAGCCGAAACCTGCACCATAAAGCTCCTCCAGACGTTCGCGGAACTGGGTGGTTTCAGGGTAGGAGGCTGTGCCCCGGCGGAGCACAAAAGGAACCAGTGCTGTAGGGGTGACGGTACTTTCGTCAAGCGGAACGCCGGCATAAAGTGAGATGGCGAACGTCTTGAACGCCTTGGTCGGCAGAACGTGTATGCGCATGCCTGCGGCGCTGCCATGTTGAAATCCATTATTTGTCAAGTCCAAAACTCCTTTGCGGCGTGGGTAGATGCTATACAACAAGTTTATGAAGTATTATCCATTCTAAACCATTCCAAAGTAAGGAAGCAACCGGAAGACAGCGTACCGGTTGCTCTCAGAAAAGATTTATACGGACGCTGTCATGCTGCCATTAATGCCTTGCTGTGCAAAAACATTCCTTCAGCTACATACAGAAAATATGCTCGCCGATCGTCTTCACCTGCGGCCGGCTCCAGATCCATTTGGAAGTGGCTGTCTTGGGATTGAAATAATAGAGACAGCCGCCGGAAGGGTCCCAGCCGTTAAGCGCCTGCTGCACTGCCTTGCGCGCCTGTTCATTTGGCTCCAGATAGATCTGACCGTCCGCAACAGCCGTGAAGGCCCCCGGTTGAAAAATCACCCCCGAAGGCGTGTTGGGAAAGCTCGGTGATTTAACCCGGTTAAGAATAACCGCCGCCACCGCTACCTGTCCTTCAAACGGTTCCCCGCGTGATTCACCGTAAACGGCATTAGCCATGATTTTCAGATCATTTTCGGACAGCCCCATCGTATTGCCGGAAGACAGCTCAGCTGTATTCGTTTTGGCTGTTTCATTCTTTTTTGCCGCTGTGCCGGATGATGTATCCTTATTGGCGGTCGATGTCTTGGGGGCTGTAGGTTTCCAGGCAGTTGTTGCATTGTACAGTTTGAGCTTTGTTTTGGCACCAACGACTCCGTCGGATTTCAAGCCGAATTTCCACTGGAACCAGGTGACGGCATTTTTGGTTTTGGCCCCGAACTGGCTGTCAATAGCACCGGCATAATAGCCCAGATGCTTAAGTCTCCCCTGGAGCTCATACACATCCTGCCCGGAAGATCCAAGCTTCAGCGGCGTTGTGCCAAAAGCGGGTAATGCTTCTTCCCCTTCGTCAGGAATTTCCGTTATAACTGGGGCTGCTGCATTCGATTGGGCGTACGTCACGCCACGATCTTCAAAGAATACGCCGGCAAACGGTGCGGCGGCCAAGGCAAGGGTCAGTACGGCAAAGATCCACTGCTTATGTTTTGTCATAGGGGTTCGCTCTACCTTTCTCTTGTAAGTTCTGCATGAATGGCTAAAGTTATTATGACGACTGACAAGACATCCTATGCATTACCGTAAGACTGGCAAGAGCAAATCCATTGCAACTGAGAACAATTATCAACTATACTTGGGTTATGAACCAACAGGAGTTGAGAAGAATCATGAATCTGAAGGACCATATCGTTCTGTGGAACCACGCTTTAATAGAAGTTATTGATATCCGCAAGGCCTCTTTCACTTCGGGAGAACCTCCGCTGCTGTACCGCCTTCCAGCCAGTACATATATGTATGTCGTACGCGGCAGTGCAACTGTACTTATAGATGAGATTTCATTTGAAATCAGCGGCTCCAGTGTCATTCATGGCGGCAAAGGCATGATGATCAAAGTGCTCAAGACACAGGAAATCCTGGATTATTACTTAATTTTGTACAGATCCACACTCACCCTCCCCGGACGGCGGAATCTCACAGCACTTATGGAGCGCAGCCGGCCTTTTAGCAAAATTTACAATTTCACTCCAGGCAATCCGCTTCCGCTGTACGAGATCCTGATCCAGATGTATGGCGAATGGCAGCAAGGCGGCGTACTCGAGCATCTGCATGCCAAAGCCTTGTTCTATCAATGGGTCCATGAGCTGCTCCGTCAGCTCCATGCGCAGGATATCCAGCCCCTCAAAGCGGATTCGCTGGACCAGGCAGTACGCTACATGCACGACAGTTACAGCAAACCATTCACGCTGGATGCACTCGCCGGCACACTCGGGATGAGCCCGAGAACCTTGTCGAGGCTTTTCCGGATGAGGCTTCAGACCAGCCCTGCCCAGTATATGATACAGATCCGCATGGACAAAGCCCGGGAGCTGCTGCTGAATACAGAGTCCACGCTGCATGATATTGCGCTTGCCGTCGGCTACCCGGATGCATATCATTTCGGCAAAATGTTCAAAAAGCATTTCGGCACCTCGCCGGTAAGGTACAAAAATTCCCTGCTAACCGTGTCAAACTGGCCGGAAATACCATCCGCTGTGTCCGCTTATGACATTGCCTGTGAAGACACTCTCCGATATATTGATGATGATAATCATTATCAATATAACCCAAAAGGAGCGTCACCCATGTTCAGAACGGCTAAACCATCCCTAATGCTCACCTTGTTGTTATGCTTCACCATAGTGTTAAGCGCGTGTTCCGCAGGAGGTGCCAACAACACTACAGCGGGCAATGCCAGCAACTCAGGAGCCGCTTCGCCTGCTGCGACTGCAGCCGCTACAACATCCCCTGATAACACTGCAGCCGAGGCCCAGACCCGGACCATCTCCACCGTCAAAGGAGACGTAGAGGTTCCAGCCGATCCCCAGCGTGTGGTAGTACTGTATCTGCTGGGCGATGTCCTCGCACTTGGTATCAAACCCATAGGTGTATCTGATGTATCCGAAGGCGCAGCCTTTGAGAATGAATTGAAGGATGTACAGAAGCTGGGCACCTGGTTTGAGGCTAGTCCTGAGGCTGTACTCTCGCTGGATCCCGATCTGATCATTGTTCCTTCTGAGGAGACCTATGCTGCACTGCATGACATCGCACCGACAGTGCTGGTCCCTTATGAGAAGATGACGACCGATGAGCGGGTAAGGTTCATTGGACATATTTTCGGCAAGGAAGAACAGGCTACCGGCCTTTTGAACAGCTTCAATGCCAAAGTGGAGGACAGTAAGCAGAAGCTGCAGGAAGCGGGAATTCTCGGTTCAACGGTCTCCATCATGGAAGGCGGCGCAGACCGCAGCATGGTAGTGGTCATGAGCAAACAGTATGGCCGGGGTTCACAGGTCATTTATGAATATCTCGGAATGAAGGCGCCTGAGATTCTCCAGCAAAAAATTGATTCCAAGAGCGATATGGGCGGTGATTCCGTATCCTTTGAAGTTCTGGCCGATTACAGTGGAGATTATATCTTCCGTTCTTCCTACGACGGGATGGCTGATCTGACTGCCGACCCGCTCTGGAACAGCATTCCGGCAGTCAAAGAAGGCCGCCTGATGGAGATTGACTTCGGATTATCCTATTACAGCGATATCTATTCGCTGAACGCGCAGCTTGATTTCATTGTGGACAGCCTGCTTGCAGCACCCCGGGTCAAGTAATTGTAGATCAATCACAAATTGCCTAACTTAAAAAAGATGACCCGTATCTACTTCTACGGGTCATCTTTTTGGGTTATGAACTGATTCTGTTATGCTGATACTGTTCGAGGGACATCAGCACCTCACGGGGCTTGCTGCCCTCGTAAGGCCCGATCACGCTTCTTGCCTCCATGGCATCAATTAACCGTGCAGCACGGGTGTAACCGACCCGCATGCGCCGCTGAAGCAGCGACACCGAGGCTTGCTTGGCTTCCAGCACAATCTGGACGGCTTGTTCGTACAATTCATCCTGCGGATCCTGATCCTCCGATAGGGTATCATCCACTTCAGGAACAAGGGATTCATCATAATTCGCTTCACCCTGGCTGCTTACATACTGCACAATGGTTTCGACCTCCTGATCACTCATGAAGGCCCCCTGGACACGAATCGGCTTGGAAGCGCCCATTGGCAGGAAGAGCATATCCCCCCGTCCCAGCAGCTTCTCTGCACCCGGCATATCCAGAATGGTCCGTGAATCCACATTCGAAGATACTCCAAATGCAATCCGCGAAGGAATATTCGCCTTAATCAGTCCGGTAATGACGTCCACGGAAGGACGCTGTGTGGCGATGATCAGATGAATTCCCGCCGCCCGCGCCATCTGGGCAAGCCGGCAGATCGCATCCTCGACATCATTCGCCGCCACCATCATCAGATCGGCAAGCTCGTCCACAATTACTACAATGTAGGGCAATACCGCTGCCGGATTATCTTTCATTAATGTATTATAGCCTTCCATATTACGCGTGCCTGACTTGGAGAACAGCTCATACCGCTTCTCCATCTCCACCACTATCTTCTTCAAGGCAAGACTGGCCCGCTTGGGATCGGTAACCACCGGCGCAAGCAGATGAGGAATGCCATTATATACATTCAGCTCAACCATCTTAGGGTCAACCATGAGGAACTTTACTTCATTAGGCTTCGCCTTATACAGGATACTGGTAATAATGCCGTTAATGCAGACGGATTTACCGGAACCGGTAGCCCCCGCTACCAGCAGATGGGGCATCTTGGCCAGATTGCCTATAATCGTCTGACCGGAGATATCCCGTCCGAACGCAATAGACAACCGTGACTCTGCCTCCTGAAAAATCTGCGTCTCCATTACTTCACGCATGGTTACAATTGAGACCTCGGAGTTCGGCACTTCAATACCGATGGCTGACTTGCCCGGAATCGGCGCTTCCATCCGGATATCCTTGGCTGCCAGCGCCAGCGCAATATCATCGGTAAGATTGACAATCCGGCTGACCTTCACGCCGATATCCGGCTGAATCTCATACCGGGTAACAGCCGGTCCCCGGACAACCTCAAGCACCTTCGCCCGGACACCGAAGCTCTCAAGTGTAGCTTCCAGCTTACGGGCCGTCTGCATGTAGTCATTCTGGTCTCCGGCCTTGGCTCCGTTATTAGGCTTGGCCAGCAGCCGGAAGGATGGAAGCTTGTACGGCTTGGGTGGAGGAGGTGGCGGAATTGCCGGAACCACTTCACCATTCTCTGCCGTTCCCAGCAGCCCTTCCAGCTCTACAGGAAGTCCGTCCTCTGCAGCTTCATCCGCAAGTGCAGGATGTCCGGCAGCAGCAGGGAGAGCCTCATCGCCCGCTCCTGTAACAGCACCGCCGCGTGCAGCCGGCGAGAACTCGCTCCACTCCTCCCGGTCCTCCGCATTCAGACCTTCCGAGCGGATGTGCTCGAAGAAGTCGCGGATGATCGGGGTAACCGGCTCCAGATCTTCTTCGGGGAATTCATCCTCGCCGAAATCTTCCGGCGGCATTCCCCTGCCGGCCGCAAGCCCGGATATTATCGGACCGTTCCGCGGCTCTGTCAGGATTACATCCGGCAGTTCCGCGTCATCGTATTCTTCCGGCCCGGGCTGCTGCTCATTACGGGCAGAGCCGCTGAACCAGCCGGCCACTCTTCCCAGCAGGTTCGGCTGTGCACGTCTAGGCAGCTGATTATTATTCTCTTCTTCATCGTCTTCGTAATAGTCATCATCATCTGCCGGCTGCGGTGCAGCAGGTCTGCTGTTTCTTGCAGCTCTGGGCACTACTGGTACCGCCGCAGGGCGGTTGGCTGATCTGAGCTTTATTCCTTCCACCAGCTTAACCGCTCTTACCCGGAGCAGCGTAAACAGCTCCACATACGACAGATTGGTAATCAGCATGAAGCTGATCGCCAGCAGAACAATCATAAGCAGCTTGGCGCCCAGATTGCCGAACAGCCACAGGAGAGCTGCATACTCCAGCGCTCCGATGTACCCTCCGCTGATGTCCTTGCCGAGCATGTACACGCTGCTCTCACCAGCGCCCGGAGACAGTGAACCCGAGAGGTCATTATGTATTTGGGCCAGCACATTGCCCGGATGCAGCATTCCGATCGGTCCCAGCTTCTGCTGCATAGCCGAAATCGTACTCATCAGGCACATGGACAGCAGCAGCAATAGCCCGCCGGTATACCGGCTGTTCCAGGTTGACGGCCATCTACGGTGAATCATGACCATCAGTCCATAGAAAATGCCGGCCAGCGGCAGCACAAAATAGAATCTGCCGAGTAAGTAGCCTGCCATGCTTGAAAGAGAGCGCCCTACAGCAGCTTCACCTGACAAAGCTATGACGGAGATCGTAATAAGCAGAATTCCATAGATTTCATATTTTAAAACGCTGCCCAGCAGCGCTTTTTTCTTTTTCTTTTTTCTTTTTTTAGCCACGCCAGCCACCCCCACAACATTATACCATATAATGGCGTGGCGTACCTATGTTCTCTTTTGTCAGAAAATGCATCTATAGGCAGTATGTTCGCATTTATTTGTCTAATTGAATGACCGATCCTGGAGACAGAGCTGCGTCCAGATACCTGTGGAGCGGACACTGCAGCAGCCTGACAATCCGCGCCTGACCGCCTTCAAGCGGTTCAACCTGCATCAGCATCCCCTGATAGCTTACCTCCTGCACCGGCAGCGCATAATTAAGTGCACCCTCAAATACCTGCTCCATCGGCAGAATCGTATAAAAGGTCATTGAGTCAGTCCTCCCGGCGGCAGATGATCAGGCGAGAGCGAAACGTTTCCCGCAATCATTTGGTTCAGATGGGCCAGAGCAGCTCCTATGCCACCCACCTCGTCCATAAGACCATATTTCACGGCATCCTGTCCGCCGACAGCGGTACCGATGTCACGGTTCAGCTCTCCGGTTTTGAACATCAGGTCTTTGAACTGTGACTCTGTAATGCGGGAATGCGAAGTTACAAATTTAACCATCCGTTCCTGCATCCGTTCCATATATTCGAAGGTTTGCGGCACTCCGATCACGAGACCGTTCATCCGGATCGGATGAATCGTCATCGTTGCACTCTCGGCAATGATGGAGTAGCTGGAGGATACCGCGATCGGAACGCCAATGCTATGGCCGCCGCCGATTACTACTGTCACAGTTGGCTTGGACAAGGAGGCAATCATCTCGGCAATGGCCAGCCCGGCCTCCACATCCCCTCCGACGGTGTTCAGGATAATCAGCAGCCCTTTGATATTCTTATTCTGCTCGGCGGCAACCAGCTGTGGAATGATGTGTTCATATTTCGTAGTTTTATTATGCGGCGGCAATACGAAATGTCCTTCGATCTGGCCAATAATCGTCATGCAGAAAATATCCGGCTCCCCTGTAGGAACCGCCGTTTGCCCCAGCTCCTTCAGCACCCCCACCGGTCCGGGCAGCACAGGTTCACTGACCCCGGGTTTAATCTCTCCAGGCATAATCTCTTCGTTCTTGCCGCTTTTCATGCTTGCTCCTGTGAAGTCCATTGTGCGCAGCTCTCCCTTTCTGCTTACAGCACCCATCCGCTGCAGCCATACTATCTCCTGGTAGTATTACATTCCGGGGGACTCCCTTATGCAGATCCGGTTATAAAATATCAGTCTGTGTTTGTTCATGTTAATAGGGATCTGCTACGGCACCAAGCACTGCCCCCCGGATATAGGGTTGTCCATTCAAGCTCTTCAGACCTGCGGCAGAGCCGGTGACAACAACTCCCAGAATCCGGACATCTGAAGCGTCAGGCTCAGCCTTATCCTTTGTGAGGTACCGGCTGATCCGCTTATACTCGCTGTAATAATCCTTATGCTGGAGTCCCGTTTGAAGCATTCCGAGAAAGTTCTCCGGCAGTACCTCGTCGCTGTTTGGCCCCGTTCCAAAGCCGTATACGCCTGCGGAAGATGACATCGGCTGCGGATTCACCATTACACCCTCCCCGTCCTCATGAGGTTTCAGATTGAACCAGGAGGATTCATCATAGGTATCCACCCAATACCATACGGGTCTGACCTCCCGGGGAAGCATGCTTTTCACCTCTTCAAAGGAATAGGGTTTGTCAAAAGACAGCGCCATCTCCGCCAGCTCCTCCGGTTCCATTCTGGTAAGCAGGTTAAGGTCATTCAGAATAGCACCACTATATTCCACTCCTGGAATGTAGTAAGCCATCTCCTTCTGACCGTTATGCGGGTTATACTGCCGTCTGAACATCTGGCTGTCCGGATTTCCCGGGGGCGCTGACTCCTGCAGATTGGTTGTGCCGCCATAAGCGCCAGTGGCAAAAGGAAACCACCACTCGTTGTAATTGAACCATTTCTCATTCCAGGGGACGGGTACACCTTCAATGATTTTGTAAGTGCTCATCTCCAGTACTCCCGACAAAAATCCACGGTTATCCCTAAAGCCTGAAGGATATTCATTGGGACTGCTGATCATTAAATATCTCCACTCGCTATAATGGGCCTCTGCGGACCGGCGCTCCATCAGCTTCGCCGCACCGAAGAATATGGCGGTCAGTGTAAGAATAGTAACCAGCAGCGAAATAACAATACTGCGGATTAAGCTTTTGCGTTTGGCTTTTTTCAGTGTTTGGGCCAAATTCTGATCCTCTTGTCCATCCCATGGGGCTGTCATTCAGCCTCACCTCCATAAATATGTTGAAACTGCTGTCTGGCACGGTATAAGGAAGCCTTTACTATCCCTTCTGAGACTCCCAGAAGCGCAGCAATTTGTTTATAAGAGAACTCCATTTCATACTTCAGCAGAATTAGCTGGCGGTTCGCCGGGTTCATCCTGCCGAGGATCTTCTCAATCAGTATTTTTTGCTCCTGCTGCAGCAGGATGGACTCCGGAAGTTCGCTCTCCGGCGCTTGATAATCCTCCATTTCATCAGAATACCGGAACCGTGTCTGCCTCCGGCATAGATCATAATAGCTGTTAATCGCTACCTTATAGAGCCAGGCACTGTACTTATGGCCGTCAATCCCGTCAATATACAGCAAGGCTTTGTATACTGTATCCTGTACGATGTCTTCCGCATCTGCACTTCCGGCACCCAACCGGATTAAATATCTGCGTATTTCTGCCATTTTGGATTGGAGCAGCTGCTCTTTGTTTCCAGCCCCCACTTTCACACCCCCTTGGCAGTATAACGATTGAGCTTCTTAAATGTTGTGTCCGCCGGCAAAAAATCTTATGGCTGCACAAAAAGCCCCTCCTCCCCAGGAAACCGTCCAATATTTCCGGGGAGAAGGGGCTATTGCCCTGCATATATTCTAAATGAAGCTTTGAATTATACTTCCATGATGATCGGCAGGATCATCGGTCTGCGGCGTGTCTGCTCGTAGAGGAAACGGCCAAGCGAGTCTTTGACACTGGTCTTCAGAGAAGCCCACTCATTGACCTTCTCGCTCATCAGACGCTGCAGCGTACCGGATACAATCCGGTTAGCTTCGTCCAGAAGACCTTCAGACTCCCGCACGTAGACAAATCCGCGGGAAATGATATCCGGTCCGGAGACAATAGCTCCATTCTGCTTGCTGAGTGTTACCACTACAACCAGAATTCCGTCCTGGGACAAGAGCTTACGGTCACGCAGTACGATATTGCCGACATCGCCGACACCAAGTCCGTCAATGAGCACGTTGCCTGCAGTAACCTTGCCGGCTCTGCGTGCTGCTCCTCCGGAAATTTCAATCACTTCGCCAAGCTCTGTGATGAAGATGTTGCTTGGTTCTACACCAACGGACTCTGCAAGAATTGCATGTCTGCGCTGCATACGGAACTCACCGTGAATCGGAATGAAGAATTTCGGCTTCATCAGGTTGAGCATCAGCTTCAGCTCTTCCTGGCTGCCGTGACCGGATACGTGAACACCGGAGTTGGAGCCGCTGTAAATTACATTGGCGCCAAGACGGAAGAGTTCATCAATGGTACGGCCTACATACTTCTCATTACCCGGTACTGGTGTAGCTGCAATAATAACAGTATCGCCTGGCATAATGTCTACCTTGCGGTGACTGGAGCGCGCCATACGGGTCAGCGCGGACATTGGTTCGCCCTGGCTGCCTGTGCAAAGCACAACTACACGGTTGCCGGCCATTCTGTTCATTTCTTCCGGTTCAATCAGCATACCGTCAGGAATGTACAGGTAACCGAGCTCGGAAGCAATGGAAACTACATTAACCATACTGCGTCCGATTACAGTAATCTTGCGGCCTGTCGATTCTGCTGCATTCACCACCTGCTGGATACGGTGCACGTTGGAAGCAAAGGTTGCTACAACTACACGCTGTTCAGCTTTACGGAAAATATCTTCCAGAACAATACCGACATTCTTCTCCGAAGGTGTAAAGCCCGGCTTTTCGGCATTGGTACTGTCAGACAGCAGTGCAAGCACACCCTTCGATCCGATTTCGGCCATCCGGTGCAGGTTCGCAAATTGACCGTTAACTGGCGTGTGGTCGAATTTGAAGTCACCGGTGTGGACAACATTGCCTTCCGGCGTCTCGATGCATACACCGACGGAATCAGGAATACTGTGGTTGGTTCTGAAGAATGTTACCTTAAGCGAGGTGCCAAGCTCAATTTCCGAATCTTCGTTGATCAGAATCCGTTTGGTTTCACCCAGCAGGTTCGCTTCCTTGAGCTTGTTATCCACAAGGCCAAGTGTAAGTCTTGTTCCATAGACAGGAACATTCAGGTTCTTGAGCACATAAGACAATCCGCCAATGTGATCCTCATGTCCGTGGGTAAGCACAATCCCTCTTACTTTGTCACGGTTCTCAGTCAGGTACGAGATGTCAGGTATTACAATATCAATACCGAGCATATCTTCTTCCGGGAATTTCAGACCGGCATCCACGACTACAATGTCGTTGCCGTACTGAATAACGTACATGTTTTTTCCGATCTCGCCGACTCCGCCTAATGCGAATATCGACAATTTATCGTTGTTGTTTTTTTTCGACAAATGAATCTAACCCTCCTATGATGTTGGACGTCATACTTTTATTTGTAAACAATGAGCTTCAATTATTTCAGCGGCGCTGTAGACTTTCTTCAAATTGCTGTTAACTTTCCTTATTCGACAAAGAAATTCCGATAAGTCTGTATAATTGCGCAAGGCGAAACTCCCGAACCGGGCAGTAATATCGTCTTGAAGCGGGCAAACGCCGTCAAAATTTCATCACCGCGCCCCTCGCGCGAAAATCCGGCATGTTTAGCACAGACTTATCCAAGGACCTATCCTGTCTCACAATGTAAAATTACATTGACGGAAGATTACCGCATATTTTATTTTAACCGCACCGAATCACTTAAGGACATTATACATGATTTTTTTGGCAAAAGACAAGTCATCCTGATCCTAGTCCTATTCTTTCCTTAACAAACAGCCATTATTTGAGGAAAAGACAAGCAAAAAAGCGGTATATGGCTTGCGTTTTTTTACATAGTCTTTATACGGATCTGACAAAATAAAAAACCGCCCGCTCTGTAGAGCGGACGGTCAGCGATATATATCTGCTTAAGAAATACTGGATTGATACCTATTTAAGCAAAGCTGCAATAAAAGCTGCTTCCTCTTCCGTCGGAGAAACCAGCGGCAGCCGGACTGAACCTACGTCAATCCCGCGCAGACCCAGCGCATATTTCACCGCCGAAGGATTCGGCAGCGGCTGCGGGCATTCGAACAACCCCTTGAACACAGGAAACAGCGTCCGGTGGAGCTCACCGGCACGGCGGACATTCCCGGAAGTGAAGGCTTCGATCATCTCCAGCATCTGCGCCCCGACAATGTGGCTGGCTACGCTGATAATCCCGTGGCCGCCCACAGCAAGCGTGGCCAGACCCGCAGAATCATCCCCTGAGTAGACATGGAAATCATCCGGGCAGGCCGAGGCAATCAGGGTGATCTGATCCACAGAGACGCATTCCTTCGTAGCGACAATGTTCGGAATCTCGGCCAGACGCAGTGTGGTTGCGACACTTAGGCTCACCGTAGTGCGGCTTGGTACATTGTATAAGATGCAAGGCAGCGAAGTCTCGGCGGCAATGGACGAGAAATGCCGGTAGAGCCCTTCCTGATTAGGTTTGTTGTAATAAGGGACGACCAGAAGCACACCGTCCACGCCGATTTTCTCGGCTTCCTTTGTGAGCTCGATGGAATGTCTGGTACTGTTGCTGCCGGTTCCGGCGATGATTTTGCAGCGTCCGCCTGCCTGCTTTTTGACAAAAGAAAACAGCTTCAGCTTCTCATCATCGGTTAAGGTAGGCGATTCACCCGTTGTTCCGCAGACTACCAGCGCAGCGGATTTCTGTTCTTCTATCAGGTAATCGACAAGCCTTGAAGTTGCTTCCCAGTTGATTTCTCCGTCCCCGTCAAACGGGGTTACCATTGCGGTTATTAGTCTTCCGAAATCCACTTTGAATTCCTCCTTGTCAGCGGTGCAATTCAAACTTGGCATGCAGGGCGCGAACCGACTGCACCATATCTTCCTTCTTCACCAGAACCCAAATCGTTGTATTGGAGTCTGCGGATTGCAGAATCTGAATATTTTGCGAGCTGAGCGCTTCAACAATACGGGCCATGATTCCCGGCACCCCATTAATGCCTCCGCCGATAACGGATACCTTCGCACAACCGGACAAGCTCCTAGGACGCAGCCCCAGCTCCTGCAGCACAGAGATTGCTTTCTCCGATTTGTCATCAAACACAGTGTACAGAGCCTCGGATGGAGTCACATTAATGAAGTCTACGCTGATTCCATTATCCGCCATGCTTTTGAAAATCTGCAGCTGTACGCCTGTTCCGTTGCCGTCCGGACATTCCACGGAGATCTGTGTAATGTTGCTGACATACGCAACGCCCGTGACAAAACGGTCAACGACTCCGTGCGAAACATCGCTGAAGCCTTCAGGATGGGTAACAAGCGTCCCTTCTGCTTCGGAGAACGTTGACCGTACACGTACCGGAATCTGAGCCTGCATAGCGATTTCTACAGCCCGGGGATGAATAACCTTGGCTCCCTGATAGGCCATATTGCAGATTTCCGTATAACTGACATAAGTAAGCTGCTTGGCATCTTCGACAATCCGCGGATCAGCGGTCAGAATGCCGTCAACATCGGTATAAATATCCACCATATCCGCACGCAGTGCAGCACCGAGCGCTGTAGCCGAAGTATCGCTTCCTCCGCGGCCAAGGGTTGTGAAATCACCGGCTTCGGTTTGACCCTGGAACCCGGTTACTATTACTACTTTATGCTCACGCAGTTCGCGTAGAATGCGTTCTGTCCGCACATCGAGAATTCTTGCATTGCCGTAGCTGCTATCTGTCACGAATCCGGCTTGCGCCCCCGTAAGCACGGTAGAACGGATCCCTTCCTGCTCCAGCAGTCCGCAGAGGTTGGCCGCCGAGATAATCTCCCCGCAGCACATCAGCAGATCACGCTCGCGGTCGGGCAGCGAGTTCCCGCTTTGAGCCGCCAGATCCAGCAGTGTATCTGTAGCATAAGGCTCCCCTTTGCGGCCCATTGCCGAGACTACAACCACCAGGCTGAACCCGCTGGCCAGCTCCCGTTTGACATGACGGATTACATGTTCTCTGGCCACCGGTGTGGAGAGCGAGGTTCCGCCGAATTTTTGCACCAAAATACCCATTTATAATTCCTCCATTACTTCTCTAAGCAAGCGCTGATAAATACGCAGAATAGCTGTTACCTTCATAGAAAACGGCTCTTGCTGCGCTGGGTGCATACCTTGAAATACTGAATCCAAGTGTTAATCTCTAACCGTTCATTCATTGCCTAGCGTATGCAGAACCTCGTCCGAAATCGACTGCAGCAATGCACCAGCCATAATCTTCCCGGCACTTGCCGGTGCGACAATTCCTGGAAGGCCCGGAGCCAGAATTGCCTTAATCCCGCGCTTCTCCGCGTACCGGAAATCACAGCCGCCCGGAGCCGAAGCCAGGTCGATAATTACGCAATGCCCGGGCAGACACGATAGAACCTCCGCCGTAAGCATCATACCGGGAATAGTATTGAAGATCAGATTAGCCTCTTCCACATGAAGCTGCAATGCTCCGGTCATAAAAGGCTTCCAGCCCATCTCTTCTGCGCGGGCATAATGCTCCTGCTTCCTGACCCCCACGGATACCCTGGCTCCAAGGCCTTGCAGGGTCCTGGCCATCGTGAAGCCGGTTCTGCCCATGCCCAGCACCATTGAATTGGAGCCATGTATGGTGAAATCGGTGTTCTGAATGGCTATAACCAGCGCGCCTTCCGCTGTAGGAATGGAATTGTATATCGCCACATCATCCCTGTCCAGCAGCTCCACGAGTTTCAGTGAATGCCTGGTACACAAGGCACGCAAATAATCTTTGGCCATACCAGTATATACTATACAATCTGCCCGCAGCGCCGCGATATGTTCGTCCAGCAGCTGAAGCGGACCGGAGGAATACAGCGCGTTAAGCTTTCCTTCCTCATCGCATCCTGCCACGGGCAGCACCAGCACATCGGCTGTGCCGAGCAGTTCTGCCGACATCGGTTCCAGACTCACCCCCGGAACCGGAGTCTCCCACTGGTCGAACCCTGCGGCACTTACAGCCGCATTCATCTCTACGCATCTGCGGATCACTTCGAGCTGTCTTGCGTCCCCGCCCAGGAATACGATCCTGATGCCAGTAAGCATAAGGAAGATGCCCCTTTCCTCAACCCTGATCAATGCTCCAGCCTTAACCTGCTGAATAAAGTGTTGAACCGCCCTCAAGATGAGGACGGCAGATATGTTACGTATGTGCTTGGCTGCTGTGAAGAGCCGTAATGCTATGCTGAATGAAACCGTTCGATAATCATAGGCTGCAGCTGGCTGCCTTGCAGGGCTGCATAACAAGCCTCAGGAATAAGGTCCATCCGGGCGACAAGCGAGTTAGGCTTTGCAACCGGATTATCCTGGCCGAATGGCACAAAATAAATATTCTTAGTTACCAGCAGCTTAGCTATATTCGCCGCATTCAGGCCCAGCCCATCGTTGGTGGAGATCGCCAGCACCAGCGGACGCCCGTTACGCATCTGCGATTTGGCAGCCATCAGCACCGGACTGTCCGTCATGGCATTCGCCAGTTTGCTTGTTGTGTTCCCTGTGCAGGGAGCAATCGTAAGTACATCCAGCAGCTTCGAAGGACCCAGCGGTTCCGCTTCAACAATTGTAGAAATGATATCATTCCCCGTTATATCTTTCAACTGTTTTAACCAATTTTCCGATGTGCCAAAGCGCGTATCCGTGTTCAGCACAGATGCCGATACAATCGGCACCACGTTGGCGCCGCCATCCATGAACCGCTGAATCTGCGGCATTACCTCGGCAAAGGTGCAGTGAGAGCCGGTAATTGCATAACCAACTGTTTTTCCATGCCAATCCATTTATTCGTCCCCCCTGATTGAAGTCTCGCCTGATAACGACTGTACCAGTGCATTAGCCATAATGATTCCGGCGCTCTTGGGGGCCACAATACCGGGAAGTCCCGGTGCCAGCATCGCCTTGATCCCGCGCTTCTCGGCATAGCGGAAATCGCACCCGCCCGGTGCGGAAGCCAGATCGATGATCACGCAGTGCCGCTGAAGACGCGATAGAACCTGTGCGTTAATAATCATGCTCGGAATGGTATTGAAGATCAGATCCGCTTCCGGTACGTGAAGCAGCAGATCTCCGGTCATAAACGGCTTCCAGCCCATTTCCTCTGCCCTTGCGTAATGCTCCTGTTTCCTTACACCAACTTTTACACTTGCACCCATGCCTTGCAGTGCCCTGGCCATGGTGAATCCCGTCCTGCCCATTCCGAGCACCATGGAGGTAGAACCATGGATGGTGAAATCGGTATTCTGTATGGCCATAACCAGTGCACCCTCAGCTGTGGGGATTGAATTGTAAATGGCCACATCGTCCCGGTTCAGCAGCTCCACCAGCTTGAGTGAATGTCTGGCACACAGGCCGCGCAAATAGCTTTTGGCCATGCCGGTATACACGATAGCCCGGGACGGCAGCGCAGCAATATGCTCTTCCAGGAGCTGAAGGCGTTCTGAAGCGAATACCGCATTAATATAACCTTCATCATCGCAGCCGACAGCCGGCAGAACCAGCACATCTGCGCTGCTGAGTAATTCTGCCGACATTTGTTCCAGGTTAACCCCCGGGCTTGGGGCATCCCACTTATCGAATCCGGCAGCGCTTACCGACCCATCCATTTCCACACATTTCCGAATCACTTCAATTTGTCTCGCGTCCCCGCCCAGGAACACGATCCTGATGCCAGTAAGCATAGGGATGACGCTCCTTTCCACATACACATTCGACTATAGAGCATCTTATGCCGTGTGGTGCAGATGGGTGAAGAGCGGAGATGAATTCCAGCCAGCGTCGATATAAATCACTGAGTTTCTGCAATGCTCAATCTGTAATCAGCTAAAAATTTAAAATCCACCCTCCCCGACCCCCAGCCGCGATCCGGCTAATGCAATTCCCCCTGACATCGAAGCCTATATAACGGTTCAGGATATTATCGATCACCGGGATGCCCCGCGGGAGAAGCAGTATGAGATAGCTGCGCAAGACAGACTAACGGCTCAGCCAAATAGAAGCTAAAGCATCTAAGCATATGACAAAATATAAAAAAAGCTTGCGGTTACGCACCAGGAAGGTGCAGTTCCGCAAGCTTTTTAAATTAATCATAAATATTGATCGCGCTAATTATTTACCCGTATGTCCAAAGCCGCCGGCGCCGCGCTCCGTTTCAGAGAGCTCACCGACCTCCACCAGCGTTACAGATGGCACAGCCTGGAATACCATTTGGGCAATCCGCTCATTGCGGGCAATCGCAAACGGCTCCTGACCCAGGTTGATCAGCAGCACCTTAATCTCACCACGGTAATCCGCATCGATGGTACCCGGGGTATTCAGGCAGGTGATACCGTGCTTCAGTGCCAGGCCGCTGCGCGGACGGATCTGCGCCTCCAGCCCGTCCGGCATAGCGAGTGAGATTCCAGTAGGGATTAATGCCCGCTCGCCCGGAGCAAGCACCACAGCCTCTGCTACAGCGGCATACAGGTCATATCCCGAGGCCTGTTCGGACATTTTGCAGGGCAGCAGCACATCCTCATTCCCGGGAAGCTTGTTAATTTGAACGTAATAAGACAAGATCATCTCTCCTAACATTGGCTATCGCTTTATCTGTTGAGCCTACCATAGCCAGAGATAACGGCTGCGCGAACATAAAGTCCAGCAGCGCATTGATATCCTCCATGGTCACAGCCCCTATTTTGGCAATCATCTCATCGAGGGTATCCTGCCGTCCAAGCATCAGCTCGTTTTTGCCCATCCGGTTCATCCGGCTGCTGGTGCTTTCCAGACTCAGGATCAGACTGCCTTTCAGCTGCTCCTTACCTTTGCGGAGTTCATCCTCACTCAGGCCGTTCACAGCAAGATCGTGCAGCATTTCTTTGATCAGCTCGGTAACTTCTTTGGTCTGCTTCGGCGCTGTGCCGGCATATACGGTGAACAAGCCGCTGTCGGCCTGGGCACTGTGATATGAAAATACGGAGTACGCCAGACCGCGCTTCTCACGGATTTCCTGGAACAGCCGCGAGCTCATGCCGCCGCCGAAGGCATTGTTTAAGAGAGCCATGGGATACTGCAGCGGGCCGCCGCTCTTCACACCGGGCAAGGAGATGCAGATGTGATTCTGCTCTGTTTTCTTCTTGTGGAAGACCAGTTCCCCCTGATAATCCGGTTCAGTCAGCGAAGGCGATTCACCGTGGTTCGCGAACGAGCCAAAATGCTGCTCCAGCAACTCAATCAGCCCGTCATTAATATTTCCGGCTACACTGATGACCGTATTCTCGATCGTATACTGCTCTTTCATGTAAGCACGCAGGTCATCCGGCGTCATTTCCAGCAGACGTTCCTTGAGTCCGAGTATCGTGTAAGCCAGCGGGTGTTCGCCGTATGCAGCGGCACACATCAGCTCATGGACCAGATCATCCGGCGTGTCCTCGCACATGGAGATTTCCTCCAGAATGACATTCTTCTCCTTGGCCAGCTCTTCGGCATCCATCCGTGAACGGAAAAACATATCCGCCAGCACATCCACAGCAATCGGCAGATGCTCATCCAGCACTTTGGCATAATAGCATGTATATTCCTTCGAGGTAAACGCGTTGACGTTGCCGCCAATCGCATCAAACTGTTCGGCGATCTCCTTCGCGCTGTACCGGTCAGTCCCCTTGAAGAGCATATGCTCGATGAAATGGGAAATCCCGTTGTTCAGCGGGTTCTCATTGCGTGAGCCCGTCTTGACCCAGATTCCGAAGGATACGGATCTTCCGGTCGGGATTTTCTCGGTAACCACCCGAAGTCCGTTCGATAATAATATTTTGTCCAATGTAAAATCCTCCTGGCACAGCCCCTGTATCTGTCTGTATTTATTATTCGCGCCTCTTATCCTATCAGAAATAGTCCGTTCACTCAACTTCCGGAGGTGTAATACGCTCTGTTGAGAGTGTCTGACTGACGGTTCCCAGCTGCAGACCCTTGGCTCTAATCCCGCGGATCATTCCCCTCAGTGCCTGGGAAGAGGAGTCTGTCGGGTGCATTAGTACCAGGGTTCCGGGCTCCGCTTTGCTGCTGATCTTGGCAATAACCGAATCCGGAGAAGGATGGCGCCAATCGACCGTATCAAGTGTCCATAATACCGTTTTTAGTCCCAGTGAGGCTGCAATCTCCACCGTCTGCTGATTAAAATCACCTGAAGGTGGAGCAAACCATTTGTTGGTTACCCCCAGGCTATCCTTCAGCAGCTTCTGTGTCTTCTCAATCTCGGCCGTTGCACGCGCGCGGCTGAGTGTACTCATGTTGGGATGGGTATAGGCGTGGTTCTCCACTTCATGTCCGCGCTTCAGCATTTCGGCTGCAAGCTCCTTGTTATGACTAAGCCAGCTTCCATCCAGAAAAAAGGTCACCTTGACCTTCTCCGCATCCAGAATATCCAGCATTGGCACAATATACTCGTTCCCCCACGCTACATTAATCATCAGCGACACCATCGGCTTGGCCGGATTGCCCCGGTAGATCGGCTGCGCTCCCAGATCACTCAGCGATACCTTCGGCTCTGTCTGGCGGTACACCAGTTTGAGGCTGTCCGCCGGCCCCCGCAAAAGCGCGTTCCGGTAGGTTGCCTCCACATCCACCTCAAGACCGTTGTACCCCGGTATGGCTTTCCACACCCGGTCAACGACAGCATCAACAGGCTGCGCATTCAGCTCCGCTGCCTTGCCGGCAATCTGCGCGCGCAATTCATCGTTCGTTTGCTTTGGCGCATAGCTCAGCACGGCCTTATCAGCCTGCGGCTTAAGCCCGGCAATCATCTCTTTGACCGGTCCATTCGTGCTGCCGATCCCGATTACTACTGCGATGCAGGCCAGCACAAGCGCTGCTTTGTCCGTCTTCATGACGTCTTTCCTCCCCGGCAGAAACGGTCTGATCCGTCCCGGCACAAGGGTAGAAGTGCAAGGACGCTTTGTCCCAGCCTATGTATGAAAAGCGCCGAATATGCATAAACGCATAGAGTGCAGCCCACTGCCATATACAATCCGCACCTGAGTACTGCCGGTTAATTGCTAGAAAAAAAGAGCCAGAACGGTAATGCTTCTGTCTCTTCTTCATACATTTAATTAGATTACCGGAAAACCGCAGGCGAGGCTATTTCTTACGCCTTCGCTCCGCTTTCCGAAGTCAGCACAGCTTTGCGCGACAGATTGACGCGGCCCTGCTGATCGATTTCGGTTACCTTAACGGTAATGGTATCGCCGATGGCAACAACATCTTCCACTTTAGCCACACGTTCTGTGGACAGCTGGGAAATATGAACGAGGCCGTCTTTACCCGGAATCAGTTCAACGAATGCGCCGAATTTCTCGATACGTCTAACTGTACCGACATAGATTTCGCCTACCTGTACTTCACGCACAATACCTTCGATAATGCCGCGGGCCTTCTGGATCATCTCTTCGTTGGCGGAGCCGATGAAGACACGGCCATCCTGTTCGATGTCGATCTTTACGCCGGTTTCTTCAATGATTTTGTTAATGATCTTACCGCCAGCACCGATAACATCGCGGATTTTGTCCGGATTGATGTTGATGATAATGATTTTTGGAGCATATTTGGACAGGCTTGTTCTTGGCGCAGAGATCGCTTCATTCATTTTACCCAAGATGAACATACGTCCTTCTTTGGCCTGCTGGAGCGCATCCTGCAGAATTTTACGGTCGATGCCGTCGATTTTGATATCCATCTGAATCGCCGTTACGCCTTCCGCTGTTCCCGCTACCTTAAAGTCCATATCGCCGAGGTGGTCTTCCATACCCTGAATATCTGTCAGGATGGAGACATGCTCTCCGTCTTTGATCAGACCCATAGCAACACCTGCAACCGGCGCCTTGATGGGCACCCCTGCATCCATCATCGCCAGGATACTGGCACAGATGCTCGCCTGGGAAGTCGAACCATTGGATTCGATGGCTTCCGATACCAGACGGATGGTGTACGGGAATTCAGTTTCACTTGGAATCACTTTGGACAATGCGCGTTCACCCAGTGCGCCGTGGCCGATTTCGCGGCGTCCCGGTGCTCTCAGCGGACGGGCTTCCCCTACGCTGAACGGAGGGAAGTTGTAATGATGCATAAAGCGCTTGGTTTCAGCCGGATCGATTCCGTCAAGAATCTGTACATCCCCCAGCGCGCCCAGTGTACAAACGCTAAGGATCTGTGTTTGTCCGCGTGTGAACAGACCGGAACCGTGTGTACGCGGCAGCAGCGCTGTATCGCATTCAATTGGACGAATCTCATCCAGCTTACGGCCATCCGGACGTACCTTATCATGCGTGATCAGACGTCTTACTTCGTCCTTCACGATATCATGCAGCACTTCCTTAACATCTTTAAGAAGTTCTGGTGTCTCTATGTATTTCTCTGCGAAATACTCCACCGTTTCATTATTAACCAGATCGATAGCATCCTGACGGGCATGCTTCTCGGCAATCTTCACGGCGTCAACCAGACGGCTCTCTGCGTAAGCGCGAACCTGTGCGTTTACATCAGCGTTAACCGCATGCAGCTTCACTGCCATCTTTTCTTTGCCGGCAACGGCGACGAGTTGCTCGATTACAGCTACGATCTTGCGGACTTCATCATGTCCGAACATGATCGCTTCAAGCATAACATCTTCAGTGACTTCATTGGCTTCAGCTTCCACCATCATGATAGCGTCCTTAGTACCGGCTACAACGACATAGATATCGCTGATTGCCTGCTGGGCTACATCAGGGTTGATGATGAATTCACCATTAATACGGCCTACAGCTACGCCCCCGATTGGACCGTTGAAAGGCACATCGGAAATACTCAGAGCAGCAGAAGTACCGATCATAGCTGCAATATCAGGCGCACAGTCCTGATCCACGCTCATAACCAGGTTCAAGACTTGTACGTCATTGCGGAACCCTTCCGGGAACAATGGACGAATCGGACGGTCGGTCAGACGGCTCGACAGGATCGCCTTTTCACTTGGACGTCCTTCACGCTTGATGAATCCGCCCGGGATTTTACCCACTGCGTACAATCTTTCTTCATAGTTCACCGTAAGCGGGAAGAAATCCAGATCTTTAGGCTCACTGGATGCTGTAACCGTACACAATACTGAAGTATCTCCGTACCGCACCATAACGGCTGCGTTCGCTTGTTTGGCCAGACGGCCTGTTTCCAGCACAAGGCGTCTTCCGCCCAGCTGCATTTCCACACGTTGTTCCATAAAACCCCTCCTTGAATGATAGTAATTTTGTTCTGTATGTTCTACAAGCAAAAACGGCTTGTCCTCCATGAGGTGATCTAGCCGTTTTTTGCGAATAATATCCACTTATCTACTGTAAAAGTTTACCCTAAATTTTCAAAAAGCAACCCGGCTGTCCCGCTGTCGCTCGTAAGAAGGACATACGGTATACAACCAGGCTGCTTTAGGGCTCTACTTATGGAATATTAACGACGCAATCCCAGTTTTTCGATCAGGGCGCTGTAACGTCTGATGTCTTTGTTCTTCAAATACGCCAGCAGTTTACGACGTTGTCCAACCATCTTCAGCAGTCCGCGACGGGAATGATGATCCTTCTTGTGCGTACGCAAGTGGTCAGTCAAATTAACGATGTTCTCCGTAAGGATAGCAACTTGCACCTCAGGGGATCCAGTATCGGATTCGTGAGTTTTGTGCTCGTCGATCAATTGGTGTTTACGTTCTTGAGTCAATGCCATCCTGTTCACCTCCTTCATTATAATCGCCAGTAGCCTCGTCACCGTCGGTGAGAACAAGCAACCAAGCTAAGGTTATGCTGCTGTCATTCCAGCAACGTTAATCAGTATAGCACCTTCAAAGACAAAAGTAAACGGCATGTCCGGGAAAGATTAGGAATGATATCCCAGAAGCCCTTTGGCTGTCTCGGCATCTGCGCCGATCTGGGCGATTAAGGCCTGGATGGACTCAAACTTGCGTTCAGAACGGATAAAGGAGACCAGCTCTACCTTAAGCTCCTGCCCGTAGATATCTCCCGCAAAATCAAACAGATGCACTTCGAAGCTTGGAGCAATCATCCCGTCATGAAACGTAGGCTTCACGCCGACATTCATCACACCGTACAATACGTCTTCCTTGTAAAATACCTTGACGGCATACACGCCTTTGGCTGGAATGACATAGCGGTCTTCGAGCTGCAGGTTGGCCGTTGGAAATCCGATGGTCCGGCCCCGCTTCTCTCCATGACCTACAATTCCGCGCAGGTGATAACAACGTCCAAACCAGGCATTGGCTTTATCCAGTTCACCGGTCAGCAGACACTTGCGGATGCCGGAGCTGCTGACCTTCTCCCCTTCGAGAAGAAACGGGGAGACCGTTTCTACATTCATAACACCCTGCCCCAGCTCCCGAAGCGTATCCGCATCACCTTCACCCTTGTAGCCGAACCGGAAGTCGAAACCGACAACGGCGGTTACAATCTGCAGCGGCAGCAGCATTACAGAGACAAAGTCCACCGGGCTAACCCGTGAGAGTTCTTCATTAAATGCAATAATATATAAAATATCAACGCCCATCCCGGCAAGCAGCTCCTGCTTGTCCCTGGAAGGTGTCAAATATCCTTCATAATCACCCTTACCCATAACATCCTTAGGATGGGGATAAAAGGTCATGACAGCTGCAGGTACATCTGCCTGGCGGGCAAGAGCTACAGCAGATGTTATGACGCTGGCATGTCCGCGGTGCAGTCCGTCGAACTGCCCCAGGGCAACTACTTGAGGCTGCGCCCACTCTGCTGCCGTCTCCGGCAACATTGGATAGCTTAAGGTTACGGTTCTCACGCTGTTTCTCACCTACATTCACAAATAAATTAAAGTTTAAGCCTGTGCAAACACTTTAACAGGAGCAATTGCACCAGTAGCTTCTAAAGCATAGATGCCCAGAAACTCCCCTTGCAGATCATAGAGCCGGAAATCTCCGCTGCTCTTCACTTCAGGTGCCACAAAGCGGAGCGATAGTCGCTGCCCTTGCAGGGCGGCTTTCTTCTTCTCCTCGGCTACGGTATGTTTGGGCAAATGCGAAATCGCCTCATCGGCGGCAATTAAATGCTCTTCCAGCGTACCTGCTTCCTTATGTTCGGCAATTTGCTCCAGGGTCAGGCAATGACTGGCAGATATCCCTGCCGACATGGTCCGCTCCAGCTTCACCATCACACCCGGCACTCCAAGCGCACGCCCGATATCCACGCATAGGGTACGAATGTACGTTCCTTTGGAGCATAATGCCCGGAATGTGATATCGGGATAATTGCCGCTCCAGACCATATCCTGCATTTCAATCTCATAAATTTCCACTTCACGGCTCTTACGTTCCACCGTCTTGCCTTCTCTGGCCAGCTCGTACAGACGCTTACCATCCACCTTCACTGCTGAATACATCGGGGGAACCTGTGAAATCACACCTTTGAAGGAATTCAGGACAGCCTGCACTTCAGCTTCCGTAACCTGAACCTCTTCAACTGATTCCGTAATCGTCCCTGTTAAATCCTCTGTATCACTGGCAAATCCCAGCCGCAGCGTAGCAACATACTCCTTGGGAAGCTCCTGGATGTACTCAACCACCCGCGTGGCCCGTCCCAGGCACAGCGGCAGCACTCCGGTCACCTGGGGATCAAGTGTACCGGTATGTCCTATCCGCTTCATGCCGAGAATCCGCCGCGCCTTGGCCACAACATCATGTGAAGTGAACCCTGCCGGCTTATATACGGCCAGAACACCTGTAAGTTCACTCATAGATGACGTTTAACCTCCTCAAGCACTTGCGCTACCGCCTCTTCAAGACTTCCGGTAATGCGGGCTCCCGCAGCACGCGTGTGCCCGCCGCCGCCGAAGACCTGCGCCAGCGCCGCGACATCGACCTTACCTGCTGAACGCAGGCTGGCCTTCACCGCATGCTCATCGATTACCTTGAACAGAATGCCTACTTCAACCCCGCGGATATTACGCGGATAATTGACAATCCCTTCAAGATCCTCGTTGGCCGCATTACAATCCAGCATATCCTGCGGTGTAACATACACCCAGGCAATATCCCCTTCAGGACTGAGCTGCAGTGTACTGAGTGCCCGATTGAGCACTTTGACCTGCGGAAGAGTCATCTCTTCAAGCAGGGTCTCAGCCAGTTCAGGTCCATTCACGCCCAATGCCAGCAGTTCGGATACAGCTGCCATCACTTTAGGCGAAGTGTTGTTATAGCGGAAACCGCCGGTATCTGTTAAGAGTCCGGTATAAATGGCCGTGGCAATATCGATATCCCATTCCACCTCAAACGTCTTCAGCAGGTCGAACAGAATCTCTGCTGTCGCAGCCGCATCTGGCTTGATAAGCGTTACGGCACCGTAACCATTATTGGTGGGATGATGGTCTATGTTTACGATAAGTGCATCACTGGTGAAATGACGCTGGGTAAGTCCTACACGCTGAAAATCCGCACAGTCGACACAAATGACATTGCTGTACTGGCGCGGCAGTTCGCCCGCAGCAGACAGATTGATAATTTGATCGGCATGCCATAAATATTCCATACGCTGCGGAATCTGGCCCTCGTTCAGCATACAATATTTTTTGCCCAGACATGAGAGAAGCCAGCCCACCGCGAGGGTGGAGCTGACTGCATCTCCGTCCGGCTGAACATGCGACACTACAAGATAATCGTCGTGTTCCAGCAGAAACTTACGGGTCTGCTGGAGACTTTGTTCATAGCTCTGCATTCGCCGTCTCCTTTATGTTCCGTAGCTCTATTCGGTTTTGCCGATTTCGCCGAGCAGCTTCTCAATATGACTTCCGTAAGCAACGGATTCGTCAATCTTGAAGATCAGCTCAGGGGTATGGCGCAGGCGGATTGCTTTGCCAAGCTCCGAGCGGAGAAAGCCGTTAGCTTTCTCAATCGCCTTGAGCGAGCCTGACTTCTGCTCCTCGTCCCCGAATACGCTCAGGTATACCTTGGCCTGTGACAAATCATTTGTCACATCTACGCCAGTTACAGTTACGAACCCGACGCGCGGGTCCTTTAGTCCGCTTTGGATGAGCTGGCTCAGTTCTTTCTTAATCTGTTCGCCAACCCGTCCGGCTCTAATTTTAGACATCTATATTCACCTCTTCGCTTAGCGCTCTACCGTTTCCATAATGAACGCTTCGATAATGTCGCCTTCAACGACATCATTATAGCGTTCCAAAGTTATGCCGCATTCATAACCCTGCGCCACTTCTTTGGCATCATCTTTGAAACGTTTCAAGGTGTCGATCTTGCCTGTGAAGACAACGATACCGCTGCGGATCAGGCGCATTTCAGCGTTGCGGGCAATTTTGCCGGAAGTAACCATACAACCTGCGATGGTACCCACTTTGCTGATTTTGAACACATTGCGCACTTCAGCGTGGCCGATAACATTCTCTTTGTAGATGGGATCAAGCATCCCCTTCATGGCACTTTCAATTTCTTCGATTACATTGTAGATGATGTTATGCAGACGCACATCTACTTTCTCCTGCTCTGCTGCAGCCTTCGTCTGGGTATCCGGACGAACATTGAAGCCGATAACAATAGCGTTGGATGCTGCTGCCAAGGTAATGTCGGATTCCGTAATCGCTCCGGCACCGCTGTGAAGGATCTTCACGCGAACACCTTCAACTTCGATCTTGGCCAGGGAGCCTTTCAGCGCCTCTACCGAACCTTGTACGTCACCCTTGATAATCACGTTGAGATCTTTGATCTCTCCGTCCTTGATGTGCTTGAACAGATCATCCAATGTTACACGGGTGTTCGTGTTCAGCTCAGACTGGCGCTGCGTAGTCGAACGTCTGTCCGCAATCGCACGGGCCTTGCGCTCATCTTCAAAGGCCATAAACGGATCGCCCGCCTGCGGCACTTCAGTCAAACCAGTAATTTCCACTGGTGTGGAAGGTCCCGCTTCTTTGATCTTGCGTCCCTTGTCATTGACCATGGCACGTACGCGTCCGAAGCAGTTACCTGCTACAAAGGCATCGCCGACTTTCAGTGTACCGTTCTGTACGAGAATACGGGCAACCGGTCCACGGTTTTTGTCAAGCTCAGCTTCTATAACAGTACCGCGTGCCCGTTTGTCCGGGTTCGCTTTGTACTCATTTACTTCAGCAACGAGCAGAATCATTTCCAACAGCTCTTCCAGGTTGATGCGCTGTTTGGCCGACAGGTTGACGAAGATCGTATCGCCGCCCCACTCTTCCGGAACCAGCTCATAGCTTGTAAGCTCCTGCTTCACCTTGTCAGGGTCCGCACCTGGCTTGTCGATCTTGTTAACTGCAACAATGATCGGAAGTCCGGCTGCCTTGGCATGGTTGATCGCTTCTACCGTCTGCGGCATAACACCGTCATCGGCAGCTACAACGATAATCGTCATATCTGTAACCTGGGCACCACGGGCACGCATAGCGGTGAACGCTTCATGGCCTGGTGTATCAAGGAACGTGATTTTCTTGTGGTTGATTTCGACTTGGTACGCACCGATGTGCTGTGTAATTCCGCCTGCTTCTCCGCCAGTTACGTTCGTGGAACGGATGGCATCGAGCAAGGTTGTTTTACCATGGTCAACGTGACCCATGATTGTTACAACCGGAGGACGGGACTGCAGATCATCATCGGAATCATTCTCTTCCACGGTTTCGAAGCTGTCTTCATCTACCGGGATCTTCACTTCTACTTCTACACCGAACTCACCGGCCAGAAGCAGGATTGTGTCGATATCAAGCTCCTGATTGATCGTAGCCATAACGCCCATCGAGATCAGCTTCTTAATCACTTCCGAAGCATCCTTGTGAAGCAGCTTCGCGGTTTCACCAACCGTCATGCTGCCGCGGACAATAATCTTCTTCGGTGTGTTGTCAATCTTCTCACGGTGTACCATCGGCTGGTTTCTGCCGCGGTTGTTCTTGCCGCCACGGCCGCGGAAGTTGCCGCCTTTGCCGTCATCAAAACGTTTCTGGCCGCTGTTATTGTTCGGTCTGCCGCCAGTAGCATTCTTCTTCGGACCTCTGTCACCGCCGCGGGAGAAATCTCCGCCTGCGTTGCCTTGACCCTGCGGGCGGTCGCCCGTGCGTGGTGCAGTACCTTGACCTTGTGGACGGTCACCTGTACGTGGTGCGCCGCCTTGACCTTGCGGACGGCTACCAGTGGTAGAACTGCCCTGCGGACGGCTGCCGCCGGTGGAGCTGCCTTGCGGGCGGCTGCCAGTGGTGGAGCTGCCTTGCGGACGGCTGCCGCCGGTGGAGCTGCCTTGTGGACGGCTGCCAGTGGCGGAGCTGCCCTGCGGACGGCTGCCGCCAGTGGAGCTGCCTTGCGGACGGCTGCCGCCGGTGGAGCTGCCTTGCGGGCGGCTGCCAGTGGTGGAGCTGCCTTGTGGGCGGCTACCAGTGGAGCTGCCTTGCGGGCGTGAATTTTGCGCTGTACCTGTTGTTTGTGTTCTGCGGGAATCTTGTCCGCTTTGGGGCCTTGGGGACGTCGTCGATTGGTTGTTGTTTTGGTTACTGTTCATACCTACCTGCTTTTCCGGTTGATTTTTGTTGGCATTCTGAGCACTTTGGGGTTCGGCTGTTACCGCGCCGGTGGTTACCGGACGGCTGCTGGTGCCGGTGTCCCGCTTGGCTGCAGCGTTTGACTTGATGTCCTTGAAGAATTGTTCAACTTTGTTCACGGAGCCATTCTCCATGACACTCATATGATTATTCACAGGGACATTCAAACGCTTCAGAATTGTAATGATTTCTTTACTGCTCATGTTCAGAGACTTCGCGTATTCATACACGCGCAGTTTATCCTTATTGTCTTCTTTAGTCAATAACTCCACCTCCGACAGTATCTCCAAGCGTTCTGGAGATCATTTCCGCGAATCCTTTATCCGTAACGGCCAGCACTACGCGCTGGTCTTTACCAATACTTGCACCGAGTTCATCCCGGTGAAATGCGATTACTAGTGGAATATCGTAGGTCCCGCACTTATCGCGGAACTTCTTTTGGGTATTATCTGAAGCGTCACCTGCCAGGACGACCAGCCTCGCCTCTGAAGACCGCACTGCCTTAAGCACAGCCTCGTCGCCGGTGACAATCTTGCCTGCTCTCATCGCAAGCCCTAAATAAGAAAGAGTCTTACTCATTGTCCTCACTATCCTTCGCTGCCAAAAATTGCTCCTCCACGGATGCAAAATCCCGGGCAAGCTGGGCATAGATTTCAGGACTCACTTGACATTTCAATGCTCGGTCAAGTGCTTTGGTCTTTTGTGCCAGCTTAAAGTATTCCAGTTTACCGCAGATATAAGCGCCACGGCCCGACTTCTTGCCCGTCAGGTCAATGAGCACCTCGCCCTCAGGCGTTCTCACCACGCGAATCAGCTCTTTTTTGGGCATCATCTCTTGGCTGGCAACGCATTTGCGCAGCGGCACCTTTCTTTGCTTCATAGTAGCGCCTCCCGTCAGTCAGCAGATTCATTAATCGATGGAGACGGAATCCTGATGCATTTCATCATTAGAAGTTCTGGGTCTGCCGTATTCCTGCTCTGCCTGAGTCTCACTCTTGATATCAATTTTCCAGCCGGTCAGCTTAGCAGCAAGACGGGCATTCTGCCCCTTGATGCCGATCGCCAGCGACAATTGATAATCAGGAACGATGACACGCGCCATTTTCTCAGCTTCAAAGACCTGAACTTCAAGTACTTTGGACGGGCTGAGCGCATTGGCCACATACTCCTGCACAAGCTCGGAATACCTTACGATATCAATCTTCTCGCCGCGAAGTTCGGTTACGATGGTCTGAACACGTGTACCTCTAGGGCCTACGCAGGAACCAACGGGATCGACTTCGGGATTACGCGAGAACACGGCGATTTTGGAACGGAAGCCGGCTTCGCGGGCAACGGAACGAATCTCAACTACTCCGTCAAAAATCTCCGGTACTTCCAGCTCGAACAGACGCTTCAGCAGACCCGGATGACTGCGGGACAGCATGATCTGCGGTCCTTTGGTCGTATTCTCCACCTTGGTGATATAAGCCTTGATACGCTCGCTCTGCTTGAACTTCTCGCCCGGCATAAGCTCGCCCAGCGGCAGAACCGCCTCGATTTTACCAAGATCCACATAAATGTTGCGCATATCCTGACGCTGGACAAGGCCGGTAACAATATCATCTTCCTTGTCAATAAAAGCGTTATAGATAAGTCCGCGTTCCGCTTCGCGGATACGCTGTGTAACAACCTGCTTGGCAGTCTGGGCAGCAATGCGCCCGAAATCACGCGGTGTAACCTCGAGTTCGGCAATATCCTCCAGCTGGAAATGCGGATTGATCTCCCGGGCTCCCGGCAGAGAAATCTCTGTCCGTGAGTCCAGAACCTCCTCCACAATCAGCTTGCGGGCAAAAACCTTGATTACGCCTGTGTTGCGGTTCATATCCACACGCACATTCTGCGCCGCATTGAAATTGCGTTTATAGCTGGAGATCAGCGCAGCTTCGATGGCTTCAAACAGCACATCCTTGCTGATGCCTTTCTCCCTTTCCAGTTCATTCATAGCTTCGATAAACTCCATACTCATGAAATTCCGGTCCCCCTTTCAAGACGTTAAAAAATAATGGCCAATCTCGCACTGGCGACCTTGGCGTACGGTACTAGATGTTCTTTTTTGCCCGCGGAGATGAGCAGTTCCTCGTTCTCGAACGAGAGCAAACGACCTTCGAATTCTTTGAGTCCTTGAATCGGCTCATACACCGTTACATATACATCCTTGCCAACCGCTTTGGCAATATCCGCAGCTTTCTTGAGCGGACGTTCAGCTCCGGGCGAGGAAACCTCAAGGAAATAAGCTTCGGGAAACGGATCATTCTCATCCAGCTTCTGGCTGATATATTCGCTGATGGTGCCGCAGTCATCGATATCGATGCCGCCTTCTTTATCTACGAATACGCGCAGGAACCAATTGGAGCCTTCTTTCACGTATTCAACGTCCACCAGTTCGAAACCATTGTCCTCGAGATAGGACCCAAGCAGCTGCTCTACCGTCTGTTTAATTTTGGATTTGGGTGTGCTCAAAAGAAGATTACCTCCACGAACTTGTCTTTTGCTATATACCAAAGATAAAGAGTGGGTTTCCCCACTCTTTACACAACGGACTTATCTCATTATTACCAAAAAAATTATACCATAGTGAGTCTGCACTGACAAGTACCAGCCCTTGACTCCCTTATTTCAAAGCATGATTTGCAGCGAAATTTAGAATAATGACAGCTGGTTGCTCTCCGGCAGACCGCGGAAGCAGCCCATTCCGTTCAGCAGCTCAATCACCGTTTTACTGGCTTTGGATTTCTGCTGGAAGTCCTCAATGGAGAGGAATTCGCCGGCATCCTTGGCTGCCGCAATATTGATCGCGGCATTGTCACCAATACCCGCAAGCGAAGAGAACGGCGGAATCAGGCTGGTGCCGTCAACCGTGAATTTAGTGGCATCGGAACGGTACAGATCGATATTTTTGAAGGTGAAGCCGCGGGCAGTCATCTCCAGTGCCATTTCCAGAACCGGAAGCATCGCTTTTTCCTTCGGCAGCGCCTGGAAGCCTTTTTGCTCGATCTCTACGATCTGGCGCCCAATAGCCTCATATCCCTTGCAGCAGAGATCAATATCAAAATCAGCGGCACGGACAGAGAAGTAAGTCGCATAATATTCAATCGGATAATACAGCTTGAAGAAGGCGGTCCGCACTGCAGAGATGACATACGCTGCCGCATGCGCCTTCGGGAACATGTACTGGATTTTGAGACAGGAATCAATGTACCACTGCGGCACCTTGCATTTCTTCATCTCTTCGATCCACTCGGGAGGAAGCCCCTTCCCTTTACGCACACTTTCCGTAATTTTGAAGGCCAGGCTGGCATCCATATCGGCCTTATAAATCAGGTAGAGCATGATATCATCACGGCAGCCGATAACCGTCTTGATGTTGCAGGTATTGTTCTTGATGAGCTCCTGGGCATTCCCCAGCCACACACCGGTCCCGTGGGACAAGCCTGAAATCTGCAGCAAGTCGGCAAAGCTGGAAGGCTTGGCTTCTACGAGCATCTGGCGGACAAACTTCGTCCCCATTTCCGGCACTCCGTAGGTGGCTACAGGGGTCCGGATCTGATCCGGTCTTACCCCGAGCGCATCTGTGGAGTTGAACATGCTCATCACCTTCGGATCATTCATCGGAATGGTGGTCGGGTCCACGCCGGTCAGATCCTGCAGCATGCGCATCATGGTCGGATCATCATGGCCCAGAATATCGAGCTTCAGCAGGTTGGCATCGAAGGCATGATAGTCAAAATGGGTTGTTTTCCACTCTGCCGTAACATCATCCGCCGGGAACTGCACCGGGGTAATATCTTCAATCTCCATATAATCCGGCAAAACAACGATACCGCCGGGATGCTGCCCCGTACTGCGCTTCACACCCGTGCAGCCGGCCGCCAGACGGCCTATCTCGGCTCCGCGCCAGCGTTTCTGGTGATGCTCTTCATATTTCTTCGTGAACCCGAAGGCGGTCTTCTCAGCTACTGTACCGATGGTGCCTGCCCGGAATACATTGTCAGGTCCAAACATCGTTTTGGTAAAATTGTGGGCATTCGGCTGATACTCCCCGGAGAAGTTAAGGTCGATATCGGGAACCTTATCCCCCTTGAAGCCCAGGAACGTCTCAAACGGGATATCCTGGCCTTCCCCCTTCAGGTTACCACCGCAGTCCGGACAGGCCTTGTCCGGCAGGTCGAAACCGCTCGGCACGCTGCCGTCAAGGAACCATTCACTATGCCTGCACTCCGAATTCGTGCAGATATAGTGGGCCGGCAGCGGATTAACCTCAGAAATACCAAGGAAGGTTGCAACAACGGACGAGCCTACCGATCCACGGGAGCCGACGAGATATCCATCCTGATTCGACTTTTTAACGAGCCGTTCCGAGATCAGATAGTTGGCAGAGAAGCCGTATTTGATAATCGGCGCGAGTTCCTTTTCCAGACGGGCTACTACAACCTCCGGCAATTCCTCACCGTAAATTGATTTGGCTGTCTCATAGCAGGTATTGCGGATCTCATCATCCGCTCCATCAATAATCGGGGTGAACAGCTCGCTCGGGAACAGATCATATTCCTCGAAACGTTCGGCCAGCTCCACGGTATTGGTGACCACGACCTCCATCGCTTTTTCCGGGCCTAGGAACTCAAATTCCGTAAGCATTTCCTCGGTGGTCCTGAAATGGGCATCTGGTTTGCGCTGGTCCTTAAGCGGACTGAAGCCGGTAATCCCGTGAATGGTAATATCACGGAACAGCTTGTCACGCGGCTCCAGGTAATGCACGTTGCCGGTGGCAATGACCGGCTTGTTCATCTGGTCGCCGATTTCACATATCTTGCGCACAACACCGCGTAAATCCTCGGCGCTGGCCACGAAGCCTTTATCCACCAGATGCATGTACATGGTCAGCGGCTGAATCTCCAGAACATCATAGAACTGGGCGACCTCAATGGCCTCCTCCACCGTCTTGTTCAGCACCGCTTCAAAAAACTCGCCGCGCTCACAGCCGGAGATGACAATCAGCCCGTCCCGGTGTTCCTCAAGCTTCGATTTGGGGATACAGGGTACCCGTTTATAATACTCCGTGTGCGACATGGAGATCAGCTTGTAGAGATTCTTTTTGCCGGTCGGATTCAGTGCATAAATGCCACAGTGAAACGGCCGTACATTCGAGAGGTCATTGCCTACATAATCATTCAGCCGTTCCAGCCGGGTTAACCCTTTCATCTTCTCCGCATCCGCGAGCAATCCATTGAGGATACCACCCAGGGCAATCGTATCGTCCACCGCCCGGTGATGGCTCTCCAGCAGCACTTTGTACTTGTCAGCGAGTGTATTGAGCCGGTGGTTCTTCATGGTCGGGAAGAGCAAACGCGCAAGCTCCAGCGTATCCAGCGAAGGATTCGGCAGCGGCGGCTGGCCCAGCTTCTTCAGGGAAGCTTGAATGAACCCCATATCAAACCGTGCATTATGGGCTACCAGAATGCTGTCACCAACAAACTGGACAAACTCCTTAAGTACAGGTTCCAGATCAGGAGCGTCTTTGACCATTTCATCGGTAATGTTAGTCAGCTGCTGGATATGGTAGGGAATCTTTTCATGCGGATTAACGAAGGTTGTATAACGATCCAGCTCTTTGCCTTCGCACATTTTAATTGCTGCAAGCTCTGTAATATTGTTGCGCGTGATCGACAGACCGGTGGTTTCGATGTCAAATACGACATAGGTTGCTGTTTTGAGCTCCAGAGGCTGTGCATTCTCCACGATGTTTACTGCATCATTTACAACGTTGGCTTCCACACCATAGAGCATTTTGAGCTTATGTTTATGTGCAGCATGGTTCGCATCCGGGAAGCTCTGGACATTACCGTGATCCGTAACAGCCAGTGCCGGGTGTCCCCATTTCGCAGCGGTTTTGACATAATCGGTGATGGTTGCCACTGCATCCATCGTACTCATTGTGGTATGCAGATGGAATTCCACCCGCTTCTGCTTGGCATTGTCCTTACGTGCAGGCGGTGCAGAGACTTCCGACAAATCCGACGGGATCATCACCAGTTCCGGAATTTGCATGAAACGGTCATATTCAACTTTGCCGCGTGCCCGTACCCACTTACCGTTGGCCAACTGCCCCATCACTTTCAGGTCTTCCTTGGTCTTCGCAAACATCTTCATCTGCAGAGAGTCGGTGAAGTCGGTGATGCAGAAGGTATACAGTGTGTTTCCGTTACGCAGCTCTTTGGTGTCGAGTCCAAAAATCGTCCCTTGAATCGTAATCTTCTTCTCTTCATCCTGGATGTCCAGAATCGATACGGCCTGTTCTTTGATCTCATATCCGATCTGAAGCTTAATTACCTCATTCGGATCACCGGGTTCCTCAGGCTCGTCCGGTTCACTGGCCATCATCATCATCTCTACCAGTTCACGCTGCTCCTGCTGGAGCTTCTGCTGGAATTCCTCGTAGGCATCCGCTTTGCTCTCATTCTCGGCAATCTGCAGCTTCACCTTAAGGGTAAGCCCGAAATATTTATCATAATATTTAATAATGGCTGCTTCGATGCCCTTTTTACGGGCCAGTTCAAGAGACATGGAATCGCTCAGGCTAAGCAAAAGCGTACCGTCCTGCAGATCCTGACTGGAGCGCGTCAGCCATCCGTTAACGGATGGGATCTCACGCTGGACCCACTCGAGGAACATTCCCCAGTACTCCTGTACAATATCCGCTCTGTTGATTGTGTCATCATATAGGAACAAGAAGCTGACTTTGGCAATATGCTGCAGCTTCTCACGCATTCTAAGGACAAAGGTCCGGTAGGTCTGGGCCGGAACCAGGCTGTCTTTCGCAATTACAATATGCCAGTCACGGTTACCGCGGCTGATTTCCACACGCTCGATCTGCCCGTCCAAAAAGTAGGGATCAATGATGGCCGGCGGAATTTCCCCCTGCTTCATTAACAGCTCGAACCTTTTTCTTCTCTCCACGCTTTGCTCCATGGTTTCCCCACCTAACTCGGCAATAATTAGCTATACCCATATCATAATTCTATTATAGTAAGAAAAGCTTCCGGTTCAAAAAGCATTGGGTAATTGCGGCCCGCCGACTCCTCTCGCCAGAAGCTAATATAAAGGATCAAATAAAAATTGAAGTTGCCGCTTAATACGCTTTGGCGAATACAACTGTATGCAGGGCCGGCTCACCGCAGCAAATACAAGTCTCTTTCGTTTCGGACGGATTGAACGGAATATTACGGCTGCCTGCGCCTGTTTCTTCCTTCACCTTGGATTCACATTCCTCCGAGCCGCACCAGCCTGCAAGTGCAAAGCCGCGCTTCTCTTCCATGGATTCCTTCATTTGCTCTAGGGTATCTACAGAATAGAAATGATCCTCACGGAACTTCAGAGCCCGCTCGAACATTTCCTGGTGAACCTGCTCCAGCATAGCCTTCACTTCTTCAACCAGATTCTCCTGCTGGATAATCTTCTTCTCTCCGCTGATCCGGGATACGATTACGCAGACTCCGTTCTCCATATCACGCGGTCCAAGCTCCAGACGTACCGGTACACCGCGCATTTCGTATTCATTGAACTTCCAGCCCGGTGTAACATCAGCGCGGTCGTCAACACGTACGCGGATTCCGGCACTCTTCAGCTCTTTGAACAGCTCATCTGTGCGCCCGATCACTGCTTCACGGGTCTTAGGCGGCCCGATCGGAATCATAATGACCTGAGTAGGCGCTACCTTCGGCGGCAAAGCCAGCCCGCGGTCATCCCCATGCACCATGATCAGTGAGCCGATTAGACGTGTGGTAGAGCCCCATGAGGTTGTATGCGCATATTCAAGTACATTATCACGGCTTAAGTATTGGATATCAAAGGCAACTGCGAACTTGGTGCCCAGATAATGCGAGGTAGCTGCCTGCACAGCCCGTCCATCTTTCATCATTGCTTCAATGGAATACGTATCTACCGCACCGGCAAACCGCTCGGATGGTGTCTTCTGTCCGGTAACCACCGGAATCGCCAGAAAAGTTTCTACGAAATCACGGTAGTTATCCAGCATCTTCATCGTTTCTTCACGCGCTTCAGTCTCATTCTCATGAGCGGTATGGCCTTCCTGCCAGAGGAATTCCGTAGTGCGGATGAATGGCAGTGTACGCTTTTCCCAGCGGACTACATTAGCCCATTGATTAATCAGCACCGGTAAGTCACGGTAGGACTGAATCCATTTGGAATACATGTGGCCAAACATGGTCTCGGAAGTTGGGCGGATTGCCAGACGTTCTTCCAGCACATCGCCACCAGCCTCAGTCACCCAAGGCAGCTCCGGATTGAAACCTTCAACATGTTCTTTCTCCTTCTGGAAAAAGCTCTCCGGAATAAACAGCGGGAAGTAGGCATTGCGGTGTCCGGTTTCCTTGAGGCGGCGGTTCATCTCCTCCTGGATATGTTCCCAGATCTCGTAGCCGTCCGGTTTGAACACAATACAGCCGCGGACCGGAGAATAATCCATCAGGTCCGCTTTTTTGATCACATCAATATACCAGCGTGAGAAATCTTCGCCCTGCGGCGTGATTTCCGTAACGAACTGCTTGTCTTTTGCCATGTAAAGAGATCCTCCTAAATTCGCCCCGCAAAGCGCCGGATAAATAGTGAAGCTGTCAAGAGCTTTGCGGGGACCCCAAAAGAATGTAATGTGAACAAATCAGCCGCTTATGAGGCGTAATATATCATTATAAGTCACAGCAATCATCACCAGGAACAGCAGCGCAAAGCCTACGAAATGGACCATGCCTTCGCGGTTCGGGTCCACCGGCTTACCGCGCAGCGCCTCCACGCCGAGAAACACGAGCCGGCTTCCGTCAAGTGCAGGAATCGGCAGCAGGTTGAAGATCCCGAGATACAGGCTGAGAATAGCCGCCCAATAAGTCAAATACTGAATCCCCTGCTGGGCAATCTGCCCGGTCAGCTGGAAGGTTCCCACGGGTCCCGAAATATCATCCATATTGAACTTGTTGATCAGCTGCTTGAAGCCGATGAAGATCAGCTTCGTGGTATCCACCATGGCAGTTCCTGACTTGGTGATAGTCTCACCAACCCCGGCCTTGCGAGTAGGAAGCTCCGGAGTGATCCCGACTTTGCCGCCTTCCTCCCCTTCCATACTGCGGGGAATCATAGCTACATTAAGCGTTTCATCGCCGCGCTGCAGTGTCCATTTCATCTCTTTGCCTTTGGACGCGGAGGTGAGCGAGATCATCTTCTGGTAATCTCCACCGATAGTTTCGCCGTTAACGGCTACGACAATGTCGCCTTTCTGCAGACCGGCTTCCTGAGCCGGCATTCCTTCGCTTACATCGCCGATCTTCACATAGGTCGGATTCTCCACCTGGATGCCGGCCATTTGCAGATGAAGTGCGAACAGCACAAAAGCCAGAATGAAGTTCATCACCGGACCGGCCAAAATCGCCACCGCGCGCTGGCCTACGCTTTTACTGCCGAACTGGCGGTCTTTGGGCGCGATCTGCGTCTGCTGGCTTCCCTTAATCATCATCGCCTGCGGATGTACGTCGTATGTGGTTACTTCACCATCCACATCCAGATGGATTTTCAGCTCATTCTCAAGATCCGTGAATTGCGCTTCACCGCGGATAACATTTCTGCGTGTATCCAGTGAATCCAGGTAAATATTCTTCACCTTATTATCCTGGCCCAGTCTGACCGCAATGGTCTGTCCGGGACCAATCTCAATCATTTCCGGATCCTCTCCGGCCATCCGGGCATATCCCCCAAACGGCAGCAGGCGAAGCGTGAACTGGGTTTCATTGCGTTTATAAGAAAACAGTTTCGGACCGAAACCGATAGCAAATTCCCTCACAAGAATTCCGGCGCGTTTGGCAAAATAATAATGTCCCCATTCATGGACGGTCACCAGAACAAAGAACATAAATACCGTCAAAAAAACGACTCTTACCATCTCCATTGCGAAACATTCCCCCCTTTAGGTGTAAGACCGAAGTATGTCCTCTTAATTTATCATTATTCCAAGGTAAGGCACAAGAGAATCAACAGTCCACCCCTATTTTTCAGGGCATAACAAATATTTCCGGAATACAAAATTCGCATTGTCCGCTTACAGCACAGCCGCAAGTTCCCGGGTCACCGTATCACAGTGCTGAATCTGCTCCAGATTCGGATGAGCCGCATTCTCATGGCGCTGAAGGACTTCATCAATAATCTCGTCAATCCGCAGGAACGGAATCTCGCCGCGCAGGAAGCGGGCAACGGCAATCTCATTCGCTGCATTGAAGGCAGTTGTAGCCGTACCTCCCATGGTGCCGCAGTCGATAGCCAGCTTCAAGGCCGGGAAGCGCTCGTAGTCCATCTCACGGAAAGTGAGACTGGCCACTTTGGCCAGCGACAGCCGCTCAGCAGGCGACTGCCAGCGGTCCGGATAAGTGAGCGCATATTGAATCGGAACCCGCATATCCGGCGTTCCCAGCTGCGCGATGATACTGCTGTCACGGAATTCCACATAGGAGTGAATAATGCTCTCCGGATGCAGCAGCACATTAATCTGTTCATACGGGAGGGCAAATAGATGATGCGCTTCGATAACTTCCAGCCCTTTGTTAACCATGGTTGCCGAATCAATCGTAATCTTAGCCCCCATGCTCCAGTTCGGGTGGCGCAGCGCATCCTCTACAGTAACATTCTTAAGCTGTGCTCGCGTATAATCACGGAAAGATCCTCCGGATGCTGTGATGGTAATCGAGGCCACATCTTCGCGGTTCTCGCCGTTTAAGCATTGAAAAATGGCTGAATGCTCGCTGTCAACCGGCAGCAGCTTAACGCCTTTGCGGCCCGCCAGCTCCGTAACCAGGTGTCCGGCGGTAACCAGCGTTTCCTTGTTGGCGAGTCCAATATGTCTACCGGCTTCAATAGCCGCCATTGTAGACTGCAGCCCCACGCTGCCCACAAGGGCAGTCACAACCGTCTCAGCGTCACCGCCGGCGGCAATCTCCACCAGACCTTCACGTCCGCTGTAGAGCTCTACGCCGGCAGGCAGACTGGATCTGATCTCCGCAGCAAGCTCCGGTGTAGACACAGAAACACGGCGCGGATGGAAGCGGTGGACCTGCTCCATGAGCAGCCGGGTATTCGATCCCGCTGCCAGCCCGTCCACTACAAAGGCTTCCGGATGCATGGCCACGACATCGAGTGTCTGGGTGCCGACGGAACCCGTAGAGCCGAGAATACTGATTCTTTTCACAGTTGAAACCTTCTTCCTGTCGTTAATAGTAAGGCATCAGCATTACGATATGTACGAAAGGAAATACGATAATCCAGCTGTCACAGCGGTCCAGGATGCCTCCATGACCAGGCAGCAACGAGCCTGAATCCTTAATACCGTACACCCGTTTATAAGCAGACTGTACAAGATCTCCGAGCTGACCCAGAACGGCGCAGGAAACCCCGATAAGCAGTGCGCGTCCGATTGTCAGCAGATCAGGAACCAATAGGGCAAAAACAATTGATATCACGGCAGAGATTAATACTCCGCCAAGGGCACCTTCGATAGTTTTGTTAGGACTAATCGCCGGCCAGAGCTTATTGCGTCCGAAGCTTCGGCCGACAAAATACGCTCCGGCATCACTTCCCCAGATGCAGCACAGCAGCAGAAACGTCCAGAGAAGCCCATGTCCATCGCCCGCACCGCGGGCGATAGCCATATAAGAGAAGCCCATCCCTATGTATACAATGCCGATGAACATCAAAGCGGTGATCTTAATATCCAGCTTGTTCTTGCTGAAGACCGTAACCAGCAGGAATAACAGCATGAGCAGCCAGATTCCCTGCTCCCACGATAATAACTCGGAAGTCCCCAGCAGATTCCAGGGGATCATGAAGCATACTACGGACGCATAACCAAGTACAGCAGTCCCTCCGAAGGTTGCTGTACCTGTCATTTTTACAAATTCATAAAAGCCGATGAGGGCCATGGCAGTCAGCAACAGCTGATACGGCCAGCCTCCCAAAAAGCACAAGCCCAAAAACAAGGCTCCGGCAACAATTCCGGTAATCAATCGCTGCTTCAAAGATTCCCATCTCCCATCAGGCTACTTCAATCCACCATAACGGCGTGTGCGGCGCTGATATTCCGCCACAGCCTGCATCAGATGCGTCTTGTCGAACTCCGGCCAGTACACATCTGTAAACCATAATTCACTGTAGGCAATCTGCCAGAGCATAAAGTTACTGAGGCGCATTTCGCCGCTCGTACGGATCAGCAGATCAGGGTCAGGCAGTCCGCCGGATAAAAGTCTGCTGTCTATCAGTGCTGAAGTAATCTCATCAGGCGTCAGAATACCTGCCTGGATATCCTTGCCCAAGCCACGCATACAGTCTTCAATCTCTTTACGGCCACCGTAGTTCAGCGCAAAATTAAGTATAAGTCCGGTATTCCCTTCGGTCCGGGCAACCGCTTCTTCCATAGCCCTGCGGGTATGGGAAGGCAAAGCCTCGGTATCCCCCATTACACGTACCTGTACATTCTTCTCAATCAGTTCATCCAGTTCAATGGCCAGAAATTCCACAGGCAAGCGCATCAGGAAATCAACCTCATCCTTCGGCCGCTTCCAGTTCTCCGTGGAGAAAGCGTACATGGTCAAGAACTCTACTCCCAGGTCATTCGCCGCGATTGTCGCACGTTTGACCGCCTTCATCCCGTTCTGATGGCCCACAATACGGGGCAAGCCGCGCCGTTTCGCCCAGCGTCCGTTGCCATCCATAATTACAGCTACATGCCGGGGAATATTATCCGGTGAAATCTCGACTGGCTCCTGCCTGTCTTTACGGCTCAGCCATTCTTGAATCCGTTTGATCATTTCCGTTTCCTCCAAGCTCTTATCAGAAAGAGACAAACCCCACCATAGACGGAGGGGCCTGAAGTCTCTTGAATTTCATTATACTTCCATAATCTCTTTTTCTTTGGACAAGAGCACTTTATCGACTTCAGCTATGAACTTATCCGTTGATTTCTGGATATCTTCCTGATGTCCATGTGATTCGTCTTCCGAAATGCCGTTCTTCTCCATCTTCTTGATATCATCATTCGCATCGCGGCGGATGTTACGGATGGCTACCTTCGCTTCTTCTCCGAACTTCTTGGTGAACTTTACAAGCTCGCCGCGGCGTTCTTCAGTAAGCGGTGGAATGGACAAACGGATGATTGTACCGTCATTGGCAGGTGTAATCCCGATATCAGACTTCATAATCGCCCGCTCGATGTCAGACATCGATGTTTTGTCCCACGGCTGGATCAGCAGTGTCCGGGAATCCGGTGTGCTGATGTTAGCCAGCTGATTAAGAGGAGTCGGAGCACCGTAGTATTCCACTTGAATGCGATCCAGCAGTGACGTCGAAGCACGTCCTGCCCGCAGCGTAGCCAAATCGCGTTTTAGCGACAAAATCGCTTTTTCCATACGCTCTTCGGCATTTTTCTTCACCGATTGTGGCATTAATTTACACTCCCTTTAACAATCGTCCCGATCTTTTCGCCGAGAACGACACGTTTAATATTGCCTTGCTCTGTAATAGCAAACACAATGAGCGGTATATTATTATCCATGCAGAGAGAGGAAGCGGTGGAATCCATAACACCCAGGTTCTTGTTCAGAATATCCATGTAAGTAAGCTGCTCGTATTTCACGGCAGTGCTGTCCTTGAACGGATCCGCGGAATAGACACCATCTACTTTGTTCTTCGCCATCAGAATCACTT
The DNA here is from genome assembly GCF_038593005.1 of Paenibacillus sp. FSL E2-0178. Classification (NCBI taxonomy): domain Bacteria; kingdom Bacillati; phylum Bacillota; class Bacilli; order Caryophanales; family Paenibacillaceae; genus Paenibacillus; species Paenibacillus sp. FSL E2-0178. The sequence continues at coordinate 8,141,005 of NZ_CP151953.1, read as the reverse complement.
CGGCTTCAATCTCGGCCGCTCTGAGCGCTGCCGTTGTATCAGTCGAGAAGAACGGATTCCCTGTTCCTGCGGCAAAAATAACTACACGGCCCTTTTCCAGATGCCGGATTGCCCGGCGGCGGATATAAGGCTCAGCAATTTGCTGCATGGCAATGGAGGTCTGAACCCGTGTAGGAACATCGATCTGCTCCAGGGCATCCTGCAGTGCCAGTGAGTTCATGACGGTTGCCAGCATTCCCATATAATCCGCTGTCGCACGGTCTATGCCGCTTGCACTTCCCGCGATTCCGCGCCAGATGTTACCTCCGCCGCACACAATGGCAACCTGAACTCCAAGCTCAACGACTTCCTTGACCTGCTCCGCGATGGAGATGATCGTTTCGGCATCGATGCCATAGCCATTCTGTCCGGCAAGTGATTCACCGCTAACCTTAAGGACTACTCTCTTAAATACCGGCTGTTCCAATTGTATACCCTCACTTTCTTACAAAAGACGGAACACTACGTGATATGTGTTCCGCTCTTTTGATGCTTGCCTTTATTCAGTTCTTATTACAAAATGCTTCTCAGCTATTATTGGTTCACTTGTGCCATTACTTCTTCAACAAAGTTATCGACTTTCTTCTCAAGACCTTCACCCAGCTCGTAACGAACGAAACGGCGGATGGAGATGTTTTCGCCAATAGTGCTGATTTTTTCGTTCAGCAATTGGGAAATAGTCTTGTCTGGGTCTTTAACGAAAGGCTGTTCAAGCAGGCAATATTCTTCATAGAACTTGCTGATGCGGCCTTCAACCATTTTTTCAACGATTTTCTCAGGCTTGCCTTCGTTCAGCGCCTGGTTCTTAAGAATTTCTTTTTCTTTCTCAACATCTGCAGCCGGCACTTCTTCACGGCGAACATACAGCGGGTTCGCTGCTGCGATTTGCATTGCGATATCACGTGCGAAATCTTTGAAGGAATCTGTTTTACCTACGAAGTCAGTTTCGCAGTTGATTTCTACCAGAACGCCGATACGGCCGCCAGCGTGGATGTAAGATTCTACTGTACCTTCAGTAGCGATACGTCCAGCTTTGTTAGCTGCTGCGGACAGACCTTTTTCACGAAGCAATTCAGCTGCTTTTGTGATATCGTTATTTGCTTCTTCAAGTGCCTTTTTACAATCGAGCATTCCTGCTCCTGTTCTTTCACGAAGTTCCTTTACTGCCTTTGCATCTACTGCCATTGTTATTCCCTCCAGATAATTGTCGTTGTCATACGCGGGCTCAAGGCCCATTATCCTAAAAAAAGGGCAGTGAGAGGTTATCCACCTGCCAACCACCCTTTTCATTTAAGTTCTTGTTTATGTCCCGGATACTACTTAAGCAGTAGTTGTGTCTTCGCCCTGATGAGCTTCAACAACAGCGTCAGCCATTTTACCAGTCAAGAGCTTCACGGCGCGGATAGCGTCGTCATTGCCTGGAATTACGTAGTCGATTTCGTCCGGATCGCAGTTAGTATCAACGATAGCTACGATAGGAATACCCAATTTGCGAGCTTCTGCTACAGCAATACGCTCTTTACGCGGGTCAATGATGAACAGCGCGCTTGGAAGACCTTTCATGTTTTTGATACCGCCCAGGAATTTTTCAAGACGATCTTTCTCTTTGCGGAGAAGGATAACTTCCTTCTTAGGCAATACTGCGAAGGTACCGTCTTCTTCCCAAGCTTCCAATTTCTTCAGACGGTCAATACGCTTCTGAATAGTCTGGAAGTTAGTCAGGGTACCACCCAGCCAACGTTGGTTAATGAAGAACATACCCGAACGTTCAGCTTCTTCTTTTACGGAATCCTGTGCTTGTTTCTTTGTTCCTACGAATAGGATTGTGCCGTTGTCGCCAGCGACGCTCTTTACAAAGTTGTAAGCTTCCTCTACCTTTTTGACTGTTTTCTGCAAGTCAATAATGTAAATTCCGTTTCTTTCAGTGAAGATATAACGATCCATCTTTGGATTCCAACGACGAGTCTGATGACCGAAGTGTACCCCAGCTTCGAGAAGCTGCTTCATGGAAATTACTGCCATCTTCACACACCTCCTAATTTTGGTTTATTGTGTGTCTCCTCCGCCGCGTGTCATCTTTCTACAAGACTTTCTTCAGAAGAAAGCACCTCTTGTCGAAATCAACCGGCGTGTGTTTTAACACCGTCAATTACTATACCATATTAAATTATTCTATGCAACGATTACTGTGAATTTATAAATTTCTTATCGTAAAACACTTATTTCTTCACAGTAATCAGCTTATCAATAATAGAATCCATGCTCTCGCCCTTGGCAAAATTGTAGCTGCCGTATTGGATAATCTTGTTCACTTTACGGCTGTTCGCCTTCTTAAGAAACTCCGCTTTATCTTGAATAACTCCGGCACCGGCCAGCACATCCGCAGTTTGGGCGAGTGTAATTCCTGTAGGAATACGCACAGAAATATCGCCGTTCACTGCAACCGCAGGCGCTTCCGGACTGGCTGGAGCTACAATACCCGTGTCTGCAGCACTGCTCTCCGGCTGTACTGGCGCTGACGGCTTGCCGGGAGTCACAGCTGCACTCGGCTCCACTGCGGCTTTAGGTGTGGCCGCAGGAGCTGGAGAAGCAGTTGCAGCCAGCTCTGCGGGAACCTGGGAAGACTCAGGCGTTCCCGCAGAAGTGCCTTCCTGTGCTTCCTCTTCCCCGCTGCCCGTCCCTTCATCTGTGGCCTGCGCGTGATCCACCACAGTCATATTCAGTCGCTCCGCTTCCTTGATCAGCTGTTCTTTGGTGAGCGGATCAGCCTTCCCGGCAATCATCAACTGCAGCAGCAGTGCGCCGACAATGAGCCCGACACCTAACCCGAGCATGAAAAACCGGTTCTTGATCATACCGATTCCTCCTGATGGGCCAACTGCAGAATCAGCTGGACCTCGCCCCGCTGGAGACCTGCAGTCTTGGCGATAGAATCTATCGATTTGCCTTGTTCATGCAGTTCGAACAATCGCGGATACCTCAGCTTTATGGAGCTGACCGGCTTTTGCCTGGCAGGCTGAATTTCAGCTTCAGCAGTTGGGGCTGCAGAAGCATTCTCCGCAGACTGGGCAGCCGAAGGTTCCCTTGAGAAGGTTGCGGCAAGCTGAAGCAGGCCTTTCTCTTCAGCCGTCAGCCGGGCATCCAGAAGCAGCAGGCTCTTACTAAGCTCAGTCACCTGCTCACGCAGTGTGCCAATCTCTTCCTGCAGGGCTGTTTTGTTACTCTGCGACTGCGCTTTGATGCTGCCGACCAGCTGAAGCAGTTCTGTATTCTCATGTTCGATATCTGCCATATATAACTCCAGCGCGGCCTCCGTCTCCTTGAGGCTCTTCTTCTCATCCGAGTCTTCCTTGCTGGCCTTTGCCGGCAGTCTCAGGGCATAAACGATAGCGACAGCGCCTACCAGCACGATATATACCCATGGGTCCAAGTGTCTAATCTCCTTTTACAATCAATTCATAGAAGCTTACTCTTTCAATAGCTTAACTGTACTCAAAGACTGAAATCTATCCGGTGTCCCTTATAAGGATGCTCGGCATCGTGGACGGTCTCCGGCTTCCTTGGCTGACGCGGATCAGCGTGACTGTCCGGCTGCTTCTCCTTACCCCCGTCCCGCAGTGCTGATTCCGAAGATTCGTCCACCTCACTGCTGCGCATGGCGATTTCCTGGCTATGCTTGACGTTCTGGCCTGCCAATTGCTGCTGGTCAAGCGCCGGACGCTGCTGCTGGCTGTTCTGAACTTTAGCCGCATCATGTGTCCGGGGCAGGGCGATTTGCAGTTCCACCGGTTTCAGACTCATCAGATCTCATCTCCCATAGTCCATATAGAATCAAGGAATAGCAGGCCGCTCCAGCTGCCTGCCTGCTTAAATGTACGGTATTATCGATATATCCCCTTCACTGTAAACAAAGGATACCCGTTCTGTAGGATCTTTAACGAATCTGGTATACCTGCCAATAACAATCTTTGATCCTCCATAGATTGTTTTGATCACATCCACCCGTGCCCTGCCCGTATCCTCAAGCATCCGCTCGATCTCCAGTACGCGTTCTTTGATTCTCTTTTCATCACGCATATGGGATTGCTTGGTCGCATTGAGCTTCACGCGGAGCGCCACCTTATCCGGGGAAAGCTGACCGTTGTTCGCCAACTGATTGAGAAGGTATAATGCCTTATTGGTCTTGTCTTCATTCTCAAGAAGGTGACGCAACTCCTGGCGCAGCTCATTAATCTCATTTCTCAGCTCGGGAACAACGCCCACCTCAACCGCTGTTGCCGTCGACATCGTATTTCCGATGGTCCGTGCGACAACTTTATCGCCTGCCTGTACTATCCCGCCTACAATCAAACCTTTGGCACCGTTGCAGAGCACATCACGGCCTGCGCGGATGTTGGAATGCATAATGCTTTGCGAGACAATTACATCTTCTCCGGCCACTACATTGCCATCCTGGATAAATGAGACTTTGACATTTTTCCCGGCGCTTACGAGGCCTTTGTTATAGCCGATAATTCCGCCGGTAATCTCGATGGAGCCGCCGGATATCAGCTCAGCACCTTCAACCCCGCCAACCACTCGGATATCTCCGGCGGATTTGACGGTGAAGCCGGTAAGCACGTTGCCGCGAATGACAACCGTCCCGACAAAATCAATATTCCCTGTACTGTAATCCACATCACCATTGACCTCATATACAGGAAATACATTGATCTTGCCCTTGTCTGTCAGCGTAACCAATCCATCTATCGCCGAATACATGGAGGTCTCTTCCTGATCCACCAGTACATTCTTGCCAACCTTGAAATGGGCTTGCTTCCCTGCTCTATACGGAAGCTCCTCCCCGGTCACTGTCTTTCCGCTTACACCATTCTCTGCCGGTATGATTCTGGCTATAAGCTGGCCCTTCCTCACATTGTGAAGCCGGACCAGATCCTTATAGTCAACCTTGCCATCTTCTTTCTCCAGCGGCTTACGGTCTTCCTCCAGATCCACGGTCAGTACCATCCGTCCATCCTTGCCGTTGACAGCAGGCTGGCCGATTGCGATCGGCACCCTGTTCCAGAAATATTCTTCCGGGTTGCTGCAGATCCGCTGAACAATATCCCGCTGGATGCCAAATCGAATGTTGTGACTGACCAGGAAGCTTTCAAGATCTTCAATTGTACAGGAGAAATTCTCATCCTTCTTGATGAACTGGAGGTAAGCAATCCCTTTATCATCCGAAAACGTAATACTCAGGTATTGGCCCAAAACATATTGACCGATCAAATTCTGCTCCCCCTTGTCACCGGCGCCCGGTTAATCATTTTGCATAAGAAGATCACGGTTCTTCTCAAGTGTTCCTCTTAGCCGCAAAATAGCCTTCGAATGAAGCTGTGAGATCCGCGAAGGAGAGAGTGACATCACTTCAGCGATCTCGCTCAAAGATAAATCCTCATAATATAAAAGGGACACAACGGTCCGTTCTTTCACTGTTAATTTCTCGATGCCTTTAGTCAGCGTATCACGCAGATAGAACTCATTCACTTTGCGGTCCGGATTCTTTGCCTTATCATCCACCAGAATAGACATCCGTGTCTCTGATTCTTCTTCACGAATAGGATCTTCTAATGAGCAGAGCGACATGACTGCAACATCCTGCAGCATAGTCTGAAACTCCGTTTCAGTAATGTTCAGATACTGGCTCATTTCATCGTCACTAACAGATCTCAAATACTTCTGTTCCAGCTGCTGGTAGGCATCCTCGATTTTTTTCGCTTTTTCGCGCACGGATCTGGGAACCCAGTCACTTTGCCGCAGAGAGTCAAGGATTGCTCCTCTTACCCGCCAGGAGGCATAGGTCTGAAATTGCAGTCCCCGCTTGTAGTCGAATTTCTCGATGGCATCAATCAGTCCCATCACACCATTGCTGGCCAAGTCATCTTTGGATACATTTTTGGGCAGTCCTACTGCCAGACGGCTGGATACGTAATCTACGATATGGAGATAACTCTCAATCAGCTTTTTTTTGGCCTCAGGATCACCTTGCTCTTTCCATTGTTCCCATAGTCCATCTGTTTCTGACTGAGCAGCTTTATGCTCGTTCAACGGCTTTCACCCTTCCCAAAGTTTAGTCAGCGGGTACCATGCGGCGCAAGATTACGGACTTTCGCCGCAGCACTCGCTTATTCTTCTTTCAGGTGACGAACGGCCTTGGCCAATTCTTCAGGATCTTTCATAGAGACCAGTTTTGGAGGCTGCAGAGGTGTGAAACCACTCAAGTCCACACTTCCCGCTTCCGGTTTCGGTGTCAGCAGGTCCTTCAATTCCTGATCCTCTTCCGGCGTTTGAATATCAAGCTTGGCACCAAGTGCCTCACCGTTATCTTCAAATCCGGCTTCAAGGTCTGAAGATTCAGAGGATTTCCCAATAATAACACCCAATACCCATCTTAGAAGGAAAGCAAGCACAAACCAGATAATAAATCCATATATTCCCCGGATCAGGCTGGTTCCAACTAAATTATGCCCGTAGTTTGTAAGAAACGTAAATAGAAATCCAATCAACCCGAGACCTGTGCTTAATAATATTTTCTTGCTCATGGCTATATTTCCTTCGGGCCTTTTTGAACGCTGCGGATAAAGAGCACCCCGGTATTGCAGGCGATTTCTATCGTACGTCCATAATTGCCACCCGTGTCCTCCGCGATCAGCGGAATGTTCAATGCGTCCAGTGCTAGTTTGCAGGATTCCACATTACGAGGCCCGATCCTCATGGTGTCACTCCCCCCGGCAAATGCGAACATCTGCGAGCCTCCGGCCATCTTGGCCACAATCCGGCTCCGGACCGCCCCTAACGCCAGCAGGCGGGATAAAAGCTCTGGCACAGCGGTATCGGCAAACTTGGCAATATTCATCTGTCCTTCCCGGGCAATATCTGACGAGGGCAGCATGACATGTGCCATGCCTGCAAGTCTTTTGCCGGGATCAAACAGTGTCAGGCCAACACAGGAACCAAGACCGGTCGTACGGATAAGACTGTCCTGGCTGCCTATGTTAAGATCCGCCATGCCTACTTTAATAATGCTCTGTTCTTCAATCATTATCAAACGGTACTCCTAATGCCTTGAATATTTTGGGGAATGATTCGGGATCGGGAATAAGGAAAAATTGCCCTTCAATCTCATTTTGGCCTTCCAGGAACGTCGTATCGATCAGCAGCGCATCATCACCCATCTGACCGAACTGCAGCAGCCCGTATCCAAGAATTGCCCCGGCCATATCCATAGCAAGCGCCGGTACTGTAGGATACATGGAGAGTGAGGTAAAGTCAGCCAGTGATGAAAGGTAGGAGCCGGCAAGGATATTGCCGATTTCGCTCAGAGCGGATAACTCCATTTCACTGAGTTCTTCACCGCCTGAAATCTCAATTCCGGCAATCCGGCTGAGCAGGTTGGTCGCTGCTTCCGGAGAGAGAATGAAGAACAGGTTGCCCGGAGCTTCACCTTCTACACGGAGGAATACAGCATACACCAATTCTTCAGCTCCGCCGACCTTATCGGTAATCTCCTCAAAACTGAGAAGCTGCACCTTGGGTACAGCCATATCAATCGGCTTATTGAGCAGCTGAGACAACGCGGTGGCGGCGTTACCGGCTCCAATATTCCCGACTTCTTTCAGCACATCCATTTTGAAATCCTTGAAGTTTTTGAATAGCTCCACTGGCTAGCCCTCCAGGCTTTCCAGTTGCACGATTTCGCCCTTGTTCAGCACTTCGGACAAGTTAAGCATAATCAGCAGACGGTCTTCTCCGATTTTGGCCACCCCGTCCAGATACTTCGCTTTGATCCCGCCAACAACATCCGGTGGAGTATCAATAATGTCACGGTTCAAATCAATAACATCATTCGCAGAATCGACGATGAAGCCTACTTCCATCTCATTCACATTCACAATAATGATCCGGGTCTGGTCTGTATGCTCTGCTTCCTCAATACTGAAACGGCCGCGCAGATCAATAACGGGGATGACTACACCGCGCAGATTGATTACACCTTTGATAAACGAATAGGTCTTGGGCACGCGGGTAATGGGCATCATACGCTCGATGGTCTGGACCTTCTCCACTTCAATGCCGTATTCTTCAGTGCCAAGCTTAAATACTATGACTTTGATATCTTCAGCCATGGAATGAACCTCCCTGTTCTATCCTGATTATTTAATAAAAGCATTCGGATCGATAATAAGTGCAACTTGTCCATCACCAAGAATAGTGGCTCCGGAAATTCCTTGAACATCAGGCAGATACTTGCCCAGATTCTTGATGACAATCTCATTCTGCCCGATAAAGTCTTGAACCGCCAAGGCAACCAGGCGCTCTCCCTTACGTACAACCACAATCTCTGTTTCCTCTTCGGTGCTTTCATCATAGTCCGGAATAGAGAAGATCTTGCTCAGTGAAACGAGCGGAATATGGCTGCCCCGGAATTCCAGCATTCTGTTACCGTGAATGGTACGGATCTGAGACTGTTTGACAATCCCTGTCTCTACAATGGAAGAGAGCGGAATTGCATATTTCTCTGAACCCAGACGAACCAGCATGGCTGCGATAATCGACAGGGTCAGCGGGAGCTGAACGGAGAAGTTCGTCCCTTTACCCGGTGTAGAGTAAATGGTGACGTTGCCGCCCAGTGAGGAGATCTTTGCTTTGACTACATCCAGACCGACGCCGCGGCCCGATACGTCAGAGATCACCTCTGCGGTACTGAAGCCCGGTGCAAACAGAAGCTGATACGCTTCATCATCAGACATCGCATTGGCCTGCTCCTGGGTAATGGTGCCTTTCTTAACTGCTGACCCCAGAATCTTCTTCGGATAGATGCCTCTGCCGTCTTCTTCAATCTCGATAAAGACATGGTTGCCGCTATGGAAAGCCCGGAGGTGGACGGTCCCTGTCTCCGGCTTGCCGGCAGCGACACGGTCTGCTATGGACTCCACACCGTGGTCTACTGCATTACGCAGCAAATGCACAAGCGGATCACCAATCTCATCAATTACGGTACGGTCCAGCTCTGTTTCAGCACCGGTAACGATCAGATCAACTTTCTTGTCAAGCGATTTGGCGAGATCGCGCACCATCCGCGGGAACCGGTTAAATACGGTATCCACCGGCACCATGCGCAGCTTCATCACTATGTTCTGCAGATCCCCGCTGACCCGGCCCATATGTTCAACCGTTTCGGTAAGATCCCCGTTCTGCACTTCGGAAGCCAGCTGTTCCAGCCGAACGCGGTCAATGAGCAGCTCACTGAACAGATTCATGAGTACATCCAAACGCTCGATGTCCACGCGGATCGTGCGGGAAGGAGAAGGCGCTCCGCCTGCTCTGGCCGGTGCTGCCTTACTCTCTTCCTTGCCATGTGCGGAAGCAGCCGGTGAAGCGTTAGAGGCAGCATGAGCAGCCTCCTGCACCGGAGCAGGGGCAGGCGCTTCTGCGGTAGCTGCAACACTTTCCTGTCCCATCTGGCGCAGGGATTCCTGATCAAGTGCTACGGCTGTAACCGTATCAATTTCCGACAAATTCAGGATCATCTTCTGAATTTCACTGGCATCCTTTTGGGTTATGTAGTAGAGGGAGAATCCGTAATCGAATTTCTCCTGCTCTATGTCCTGAACCGAAGGGAAGGACTTAACAACTTCTCCTGAACGCTCCAGAAGGTCGAAGACCATATATGCACGCACTGCCTTGAGCTGACAGTCCTTGCGGATGGCAACATCAACATACAGCACCTGATGGCCTTCCTGCAGCGACTGCTCCAGCACAGAGTACTGGAATTCATCCAGAAACACCTGGGCATCCGTGGCATTGCCGGCAGCAGCCGCTGTGACTTCTGCAGCAGCTCCGCCGGCGGCAGCGGGAACTTCTCCCCGTACGATAGCCTGGAGGGAGGTTACAATTGCCGATACATCAGCCTTCCCCTCTCCTCCGCCTGTGATGTCCTCCACCATGGATTCCAGAGCATCAATACTCTTGAACAGTGTGTCAAAAATGAAATCCTGCATCCGCAGTTTATTGTTACGCACGAGATCAAGCACATTCTCCATTTGGTGCGTAAGCGAAGCCAAATCCTCAAAACCCATTGTAGCCGCCATACCTTTCAAGGTATGGGCAGAGCGGAAAATCACCTGGACAATACTCAGATCTTCAGGATTTGCTTCCAGCCCCATCATGCTTTCGTTCAATGACTGCAGATGATCATTTGACTCATCAATAAACATGGATAAATATTGGTTCATGTCCACTAACGAGCACCTCCCCTTCGAGTTCGCTTTTCCTTTATTTAACGGCTTGCACCAGCCTTGGAGCAATTTCTTGCAAAGGCAGGACATGTTTCACGCATTGTAGCTCCACTGCTGACCGCGGCATTCCGTAAACGACACAGGTCTCTTCACTCTCGGCAAAGGTTGACGTCACACCCGAATCATAGAGTGCCTTCATCATACGAGCCCCGTCGCTGCCCATCCCGGTCATAATGACCGCATGACGTTCAAGCGAGGTAAGCTGCAGTACCGATTCGAACAGCGTATCTACAGAAGGCCGATGTCCGTTGCGCGCTTCTTCCTTGGTAAGCTCAATCACATATTGGCCACCGGCCGCCGGAGCAACCTTCAGATGATATCCGCCGGGAGCAATATACGCAGCCCCCTGCCGCAGAACCATGCCATGCTCCGCTTCAGCAACCTCCAGTGCGCTGAAGGTATTCAGCCGCTGGGCCAGCGATTTGGTGAAATTAGGCGGCATATGCTGAACAATGACAATCGGTGCCGGAAAATCACCGGGAATGTTCTCCAGGAACGCCTTCAGCGCCCGGGGACCGCCGGTAGAGCATCCTACAGCAACCAGCTTGCGCAGACCCCTGTTTCCGTTCACAGGGCCTGCATGCGCTACAGGAGGATCAATGAAGCCTCCTGCGGCCGTCTCAGCGGCAGCAGCCCGCAGATCAGGCAATACTGCTCCCGCATCCCCTCGTGTCCGGCTTCTGAAGCGTCCGGAGGCAGGTGGTGGCACTTCCGGAGCCGGCTTGCCCAGCCGCTTCGTAACTTCACTGCCAGGGCCTTTCACTGGCGGATTCTTGTCTGCCGGCAGCTCCAGAGGTGCTTTGCCCTTTGGCTTCAGTGTATTTTGGACCGGCTTGCGCAGGGATTCCGTTTCTTTCTTCAGCGGCTCTGCCTTCCGTTTCACTGGTTCTATGACCGTTCGCGGAGCAGGAGGCGGCGCTGGCAGAACCGTCTGATCAACAGGCGGCAGTTCAGGAGCCTTGTAAGCAGAAGCGCGTGCTTCACGCTGTTCGCGCGCCAGCATGGCTTCCTTCATCTGCTCACGGAGTGACTCCCCGACTGCGATAATATCCTGGGAGTTTGAAATGGACGGCTTTCGGATGAAATCGAAAGCCCCCCATTCCAACGCCAGAATGGTTTCCTTCATCCCCTCTTCATTAATGCCTGACAGCATAATGACTGGAAGCGGCCGCTCGGCCATTATTATTTTCAGCGCCTCCAGACCATTCATCTCCGGCATTTCCACATCCATGGTTACCAGATCCGGCCGGAGCTCATTCACTTTCTCGATAGCTTCACGGCCGTTGGACGCCGTCGCTGTAACCTGAAAGTCAGGATCATTTTCAATTAAATCGGAAATGATTTTACGCATAAAAGCGGAATCATCAACGACCAAAACCTTGTATGGCCTCATAGCATTTCCACCTCTGTCCCTCAAATTCAGAACAATTATTTGTTTCGTTTCAACCACTTGCTGATAAATCCCTTGATGCCCTGTACTTTAGCGGTTTCTACTGAATCAACAGCCAGATAGCTCAGCGCAAGCCGGTGCACATCTTTAGCTGCTATACTGTTCGGAAAAGCCACTGAGAATGGAATTTGTTTCTTCACTGCCTGAACTACATGGGGATCACTGCTTATATAGCCCAAAAACGGGAGTTCGAGCTGCAGAAACCGGCTGGCGGCCATACGGATTTTATCACTGGTCACTCTTGCTTCCCGTTCATCCCCCGCCTGATTGACAATCAGCCGGAATGAAACCTCAGGATGCGAATTATGAACAACTTTCATCAGCGCGTATGCATCCGTGATGGCGGTAGGCTCAGGTGTCGTGACAACCAGGCAGTCATCTGCAGAAGTGATAAACTTCATCGTTTCCTTCGACAATCCAGCCCCTGTGTCAAAGAGTATAAAGTCCATCGTGTCGGCAATTTGCGCAATCTGAGCGGTAAAGTAGTCCAGATCAGCTTCTGAGAGTGAGAACAGCTCATCCATTCCGGAACCGCCTGCGATAAAAGGTAAAGAATCCGGACCCAACTGAATGATCTGTCCAATATCGGCTTCCCGCTTAAGCAGATGGTACAGATTGTATTTCGCTGACACGCCCATAAGCACGTCAATGTTAGCCATGCCGATATCGGCATCGAACAATAGAACTCTCCGCCCCAGGGATTTCAGTGCAAGTGCAAAGTTAAGGGTGAAATTCGACTTTCCGACTCCCCCCTTTCCGCTGCATACGGTAATGATCCGGGCAGAGACTCCGCTGCCGGTGAGCTGCCTGGAATCCTGGCTGGATACTAACCGTCTTAAAGCTTGCGCCTGATCCATCACTCGCCCCCTGTTCCCAGCAGCATTCCGCTAATCTGCTCTCTGGTAGCCATCAGAAGATCATCAGGAACATTCTGGCCATTCGTAATATAAGAGAGCTTTAGCGGAAAATCATTCAGAACATTGAAGAGCGGGCCATAGCTGCCTGTTTCATCCAGCTTCGTGAAAATAACCTTATCCAGCGGGTATCTGCCAAAGTGCTCAGCGATCTTTTTCATGTCGCGGCTTTTGGATGTCAGGCTGAGCACCAGGAAGGTTTCGCTTTTGAGCTCCTTGGCAAGCAGACTCTGCAGTTCGGCCACCAGCATTTCGTTGCGGTAGTTCCGGCCTGCAGTATCCATAAGAACCAGATCACAGCCCTCCAGGCGGAACATGGCTCTTTGCAGATCCCCGGGCGACTGGACAACCTCCAGCGGCATATTCAGAATGGATGCGTATGTTCTAAGCTGCTCGACTGCTGAAATCCGGTAGGTGTCCGAGGTAATCAGGCCCACTTTGCGGCCCTGCTTAAACAGCTGCTCTGCCGCCAGTTTGGCAATGGTCGTTGTCTTGCCTACACCTGTAGGTCCAGCAATGTATACGATCTTTGTATCCGGAGCAATTCCTTTGCCGATGCGTCCGGCCAGAAATTCACCGATCTGCTCTTCCAGCGCCTCACCGAAGCGATCCGCACTCCAGCCGCTGCCTTCTCCCCGGTAGCGCTCCAGAACATTTCCAATCCATTCATCCACAAGTACAGCATCTGTTTCCTGATCAATCAGACGGCCTTTGAGCACTTCCAGCGCATCCGGCAATTCAGCTGCCCCGGAGGAATAACGCGCGATACGCTCCATCCAGTGCTTCATATCCCTGATTTCACGAAGGACATCGCTCTCTTGTGCAGGAACACCGCCAGGGGCAGGCTCTTCAGCGACAAGTGAATCATAGATTGCCGAGAGAGTTCTGCGGCTCTCCTCCGGATTTGGAACCGGCTGCGGCACGTTGGCGGGTTCGACTGCCGTAATGTCCGGCTCATATGTCTTCGACAGTGCCGGGAGCACAGCAACCCCTCCGCCGCCCTGATCACCATGATCAGAAAGTGCAGCGGCAATTTCGGCAAATGATCGGGCTGAAGTTGTTTCTTTCACCGGCCCAGCCTGAGGAGCAGATGCTGAAGCCGCCTTTTGGTAAGCTTGCGGAACAGCGCTTCGTGGTATATTCATCGGTTGAGCAGGTGCTTTCTCCGGCACGGCCGGCTTCTGCGTATTCTCAACGGCTGCCACGACTTCAATTTTCTTTTTGGTGAACATGCCCATAAATCCGCCGACTTTAACCTCTTTGGTGCTTAAAATGACGGCGTCGCTTCCAAGTTCGCTGCGGATGGAATGCATGGCGTCAGGCATCGTATCGACCACATAACGCTTCACTCTCATAAATTCACCACCCCAACGCTTTGAATTTCAATATTTGGCTCGAGCTCGCTGTAAGACAATACCGGGATATCCTGCATCGTCCGTTCAATCACCTGCCGCAAGTACATTCTAATGGTAGGAGATGTTAAGACGATCGGCTGCTGTCCGGATTGCAGGAGACGATTGATCTGCTCCGTAAGCCGCTGATAGACGGTTTGAGTGGAAACAGGATCAAGTGCCAAATAGCTGCCTTGCTCTGTCTGCTGAACACTTTCGGTAATCTTCTTTTCAAGTGTGGGACCTACCGTAATTACACGCAATGTTTCACCCGATTGTGAGAATTGCTGTGTAATCTGCCTGGACAGGGACTGCCGGACATATTCCGTCAGAATATCAGGATCCTTGGTGTATGTGCCATAATCCGCCAGAGTCTCGAAGATCGTTACCAGATCCCGGATGGAAATCTTCTCACGGAGCAGCTTGCCAAGGACTTTCTGAATATCACCAACCGCCAGTATGGAAGGAATGAGTTCGTCCACCAGAACGGGATAGTTCTCTCTGAGATTATCGACCAGCTGTTTGGTCTCCTGGCGTCCCAGCAGCTCATGACCGTGACGTTTGATTAGCTCTGTCAAATGCGTGGCTACAACAGAAGGCGGATCCACTACGGTATAACCGGATAACTCCGCACGTTCTTTAACAGATTCATCAATCCATAATGCAGGTAATCCAAACGATGGTTCGATAGTCTCAATCCCGCTAATCGACTCGTCATCATAACCGGGACTCATGGCAAGATAGTGATTAAGTAATAATTCACCGCCGCCAACGTTATTTCCTTTAATTTTGATGACATATTCATTCGGTTTTAGTTGAATATTGTCGCGAATACGAATAACCGGCACGACTAGACCCATCTCAAGCGCACATTGCCGTCGAATCATGATGATACGGTCGAGCAGGTCGCCGCCCTGTCCCGTATCCGCCAAAGGGATCAGGCCATAGCCGAATTCGAACTCGATCGGGTCAACCGTCAGCAGATTAATGACACTTTCGGGACTGCGCACTTCTTCAATCTGCTTCTCCTCTACCAGCTGTTCATCGGCAATCTGCTGCCTGCTGGCCTTCTGCCCCATGCTGTAGGCCGCATAAGCCATCAGACCTGCCAGAGGCAATGTAGACATCACCGTGATCGGGGTGAAGAAACCCAGAAAAGCAATGGTCACTGCTACAATATATAGAAGCTTCGGATAAGACAGTAGTTGTCCAGTCAAATCTTCAGCCAGATTGCCTTCCGAAGCCGCCCGGGTTACGATCAGACCGGAAGCGGTGGAAATAAGCAGTGCCGGAATCTGGCTGACCAGGCCATCCCCGATCGTCAGTATGGAATAGGTCGAAAGTGCATCCTGGAAGGACATTCCGTGAATTGTCATCCCGATAATAAAGCCGCCGATCAGATTGATCAGCAGGATGATAATACTGGCAATGGCGTCACCTTTAACGAATTTACTCGCACCATCCATGGCTCCGAAGAAATCCGCTTCGCGTTCAACATTACGCCGGCGTTCGCGCGCCTGCTGCTCATTGATCATCCCTGCATTCAGATCCGCATCGATACTCATTTGTTTACCGGGCATCGCATCCAGTGTAAAGCGTGCCCCCACCTCGGCAACGCGCTCAGAGCCTTTGGTGATAACAATGAACTGCACCACAACCAGAATCAGGAAGACGATGAAACCTATAGCGATTTGTCCCCCTGCAATCCAGCTTCCGAATGTAGCTACCACCTCACCGGCATGACCATCACCAAGAATCAGTTTGGTGGTGGAGATATTCAAGGCTAACCGGAACAGTGTAGTGATCAAGAGTAATGAAGGGAAAATCGAGAACTGCAGCGGATCCTTCGTATTCATTGCGACCAATATAATGGTCAGGGCTATTGAGATATTGACAATTAACAGTACATCCAGAAGCCAGACAGGGATGGGCAGAATCATCATAAGCACAATGCCGATAACGCCCAGTAGAACTGTTAGATCTCTAGCTTTCAATGTCCTTAACCTCCCCCGGCTTATCTCCTCTTACCTTTAAGCTTGTATACATAGGCCAGCACTTCGGCAACAGCCTGGAACAAATCGGCCGGAACTACATCACCGATTTCCGCTCTCTGGAATAGCGCCCGTGCCAGCGGCTTATTCTCCATAGTCACAACACCATGCTCCTTGGCCAGCTCCCTGATACGGAGCGCCACATAATCCTGGCCCTTGGCTATAATCTGCGGAGCCTCCATTTTGGAACCGTCATACTTCAGGGCAACCGCAAAGTGGGTCGGGTTCGTGATGATAACATCGGCCTTAGGGACCTCCTGCATCATCCGCTGCATCGCCATTCTGCGCTGACGTTCCCTGATTTTACCTTTAATGATGGGGTCGCCCTCCATCTTTTTGTACTCGTCCTTAATATCCTGCTTGGACATTTTCAGACTTTTCTCATGCTCATATTTCTGATAGATATAGTCCAGAACGGCCATGATAAAAAGAGCCGCCGCAATCTTGATGCCCAGGCTCATGGTCAGCTTCGCAGCGAAGCCGAACACACTTTCAGCGCTAACACGTGCGAGGGAAGCAAAGCTCTCCTTCTCCCCCCAGAGCGTGCTGTAGACCAGATAGGCTATCAGCACCAGCTTGAAGATTGACTTGAGGAACTCTACAAACGAACGCATGGAGAAAATATTCTTGAAGCCTTTGATCGGATTGATCTTCTCGAACTTAGGTGTAATCCCTGCCCCGCTAGCCATAAAGCCCACCTGCGCAAAGTTGGCCACAAGCGCCAGAAGGAAGGTGATGCCCAGCAGGGGAGCCAGCAGAATCAGAATCTGCAGCCCGTACTGGTTGAACAGCTTGGAGATATTCTCCGCTGTCACTTCCATCATCATCCGGTTCTGAAACACATCTGTGAACAGCTTGACAAAGCGTTCTTTCATGAAACCGCCGAAAATGCTAAGCGACAACAATGCCGAGAACAGCACCACTGCGCCGGACATCTCCGCGCTTTTGGCAACCTGCCCTTTCTTGCGGGCGTCCTGCCGTTTCTTCGGGGTGGCCTTCTCAGTCTTATCTCCCCCGAACAGCTGAAGATTTAATTTATATCGTTTTGGCTTAGCCATGACTCTCTCCTTACCGTTACCTAAGGACTCTTCCCCACGAGGCCAAGTAAGTTATGCATGGACTCAAACATAATGTCGAAGAGATTCTGGAACAGCACAGCCAGCCCCGGCATCAGTATAAGAAGTAGCGCCAGACCTACAATGATTTTGAGCGGAACCCCGATGACGAACACATTATATTGCGGAGCGGTTCTCGCCAGAAAGGCCAGACCCACATCCGTCAAGAATAATGCGGTAACCAGCGGCGCCGACATTTGAAAGGCCAGCATGAAGGATTGTGCGAAGGTGCGTATCAGGAATTCCGACAAGCTTCCGTCGATCATTTTGAGGAACAGGTCATTGTCGATCGGCACCCATTTATAACTGTAAACAATGGCATCCAGCAAATAGTGATGTCCGTTCATCGCCAGAAACAGCAGCAGCGCAATCATATACTTGAAGTTACCGATGATAGGAGCAGATGCACCAGTCATCGGGTCAATTACATTGGCGATACCAAACCCGATCTGAATATCGATAAAAGAACCCGCCGTCTGAATCGTCATAAACATCAGATACGCGACAAAGCCAAGCAGCAGTCCGATTAAAGCTTCTCTGACGATCAGCAGAATAAAATTGAGATCCTGCGGAACGGTGACGTTCATCCCGCCTGAGCTGAAGATAACCATGGAAACAAAAAAAGACAAACCAATTTTGAATGTTGTCGGCACACTTTGCGAAGAAAAGACAGGGACGACAACAAAAAAGGCTGTAATTCGACAAAAAATCAGCAGAAAGACAGGAAAACTTTGCAGCAGGGTCTCTATATTCATAATCTCAACCGATATACATATAGAGGCTGCCCAAAATTTGACTGGTGAAATCCACCAGCTTCGTTATAATCCACGGACCGAATAGCAGTAATGCGAGCAGTACGGCAACGATTTTGGGAACAAACGCCAGGGTTTGCTCCTGAATCTGGGTTGTGGCTTGAAATATACTGACGATCAGTCCTACCACCAGACCAAGAATCAGCATGGGGGCGCTGGTTTCCAGCACCAAATATACGGCTTGGCCGGCTAGACCGATAATAAACTCCGCATTCATCCCTTACGCCTCCTCTTAAGGGTCAGGTGTTAAAACTTAGCAGCAGTGACTTGACTACTAGGTACCAGCCGTCCACTAGCACAAAGAGCATAATTTTGAAAGGCAAGGATATCATGACCGGCGGCAGCATCATCATCCCCATGGCCATTAGCGTACTGGATACTACGATATCAATAATGAGAAAGGGTATAAAAATCATAAAGCCCATCATAAACGCTTTTTTCATCTCACCAATCGCAAACGCCGGTACCATAACTGTCAAAGGGATATCATTGTAGCTGGCTGGTTTGACCGTAGCATTGTTGCCGGTATAGTTCATGAACAGCAGCAGATCCTTGGTATTGGTCTGCTTGAACATAAATTCCTTCAGCGGTTCCTGCGCTTTATTGAGCGCCTCGCTCTGGGTCAGCGTGCCTTTCATATACGGCTGTAAGGCCGTTTCATTCACTGTTGCCAACGTCGGTGACATAATAAACAGGGTCAGAAACAGAGCCAGTCCCACAAGCACCTGGTTTGGGGGCATTTGCTGCGTACCAAGCGAAGTTCTTACGAACCCCAGTACGATCACTATCCGGGTAAAGCTTGTCATTAACACCAGAAATGAAGGAGCTATGCTCAGAACCGTTACCAGCAGCAGTATGGAAATTGAACTCGTGCCACCGCTTGCAGTATCGTTATCACCGACCTGAATACTAATGTTGGGAATAGGATCCGCGTGAACCGGATGCAGAAGAACAATACTGAATATACCTAGAAGCAGTAACGAAAGAATCAGCTTTTTTTTCATAAATCCCTCGACTCATTCTTAAGGTCATCATCCCGCAGCAACTCTTCGAGCTTCTCTTTACGCTCAGGCGCAAGCGCAAGCTTCGACTGCAGCGTCTCATAGAAAGACGAAGTCTCATTAAGTTCAATTTCCTGGGACGGGACTTCACCGCGCAGCTTGGATTTGATTTTGGCGATAAGCGGTGTAATAAAGTTGTCAGTTCCTGACGTTTGATCTTCGAATGCGGAAATGATTAAAGCAACTTCTGCCGGATCGGTGATTTTATCCATCATAGATATATTCTCACCCACTCCGATCAGATAGAGGCTGCCGCCGAGTTCGATGATCTGAATCGACTTATTCGGACCAAGCCCCATCGCACCAAGTGTACGGATGGAACGGCCGCTCATCATTGTCTGATTGCGGCGTCCCAGAAAACGGATCAGCAGCACGATAAGAATGACAATTACTGCAAGAACGAAAACAACTTTGAGCAAATTCAGCAGGGCATTACTACCGTCTCCGAGCGTTCCGGAATTGGCTAACATACCTGTTTCCTACACACCCAACGTTTTGTTGATAGCTTCAATTACACGGTCAGCCTGGAAAGGCTTAACGATAAAGTCCTTCGCTCCGGCTTGAATTGCATCAATGACCATAGCCTGCTGACCCATGGCTGAACACATGATGACTTTGGCATTGGCATCTACTTTTTTGATTTCTTTTAGGGCGGCGATTCCGTCCATTTCAGGCATGGTGATATCCATCGTGATCAGATCCGGACGCAGTTCCTTAAATTTCTCTATAGCCTGTGAACCGTCCTGGGCTTCACCCACTACCTCAAATCCGTTCTTCGACAAAATGTCCCGGATCATCATTCTCATAAATGCTGCATCGTCCACGATTAGAATTCGGTTAGCCATTTTTACAAAATCCTCCCTAAGTATGCTTATTGTAATTTTTGTATACGGTCCCACTGGCTGACGATATCCGTAACGCGGACACCGAAGTTTTCGTCTATAACTACGACTTCCCCCTTGGCAATGAGCTTGTTGTTAACCAGAATGTCAACAGGCTCGCCCGCCAGTTTGTCCAGTTCGATAATCGAACCTTGCGACATTTCCAGAATATCTTTGATCTGCTTCTGGGTCCTTCCTAATTCTACGGTTACTCTCAGTGGTATGTCCATCAATAAATTTAAATTATTTTCGTCAATATTGCCAAAAGCACCTGCACTGAGGTTGGCAAATTGTACCGGCTGTACATTCACATTGCGATTAGGTGCAGAATTCTGCTGCGGCGCCTGCGGATATGGCATTCCTTGAGGCGGCATTCCGTAAGGCGGCATTCCCGGCATTCCATAGGCTGGCATACCGGCCGGAGGATAATAATAGCCACCTTCAGGCATTCCCGGATATGGCGGCATCCCCTGCGGCGGATATTGAGGAGGGATCCCTCCTGGGTCAGGTGCCGGCATCTGCTGCTGTACCGGAGGTGCTGCCGGAGCAGGTTCTGGTGCAGCGGCGGGTTTGGGAGGTGTTGTGGTCGATGCAACCGCCGCTTCCTGGTCAGCCTGGCTGACATCGCCCAATAGCATGGTCACCATGTCTTTGGCGAACGGTACCGGCAGCAGCTGCATAATCGTGGAATCGATCAAATCGCCGATCTTCAGCCGGAACGAAATCTGGATTAATGTTTCATCATCCGGCAGGCTTCCAACCCCTTCTCCACTGGACATATTTAGAATATCGATGCCTGGAGGAGAAATATTGACGAATCTGTTAAATATAGTCGACATGGAAGTAGCGGATGAGCCCATCATCTGATTCATGGCTTCCTGCACGGCGCTGATATGAATTTCATTCAATTCCTCGTCTTTGGGTTCACCTTCACCGCCAAGCATTAAATCGGCAATAACCTGTGCATCCCTGATCTTGATGACCAGTGAATTGATCCCCTGGAAACCGTCCACATACTGTACATGGACTGCGACATGAGGTTTAGGGAATGCTTCCTCGAACTCACTGCGGGTAATAATCGATACCTTTGGAGTCGTAATATCAACCTTTTTGCCGAGCAGAGTGGACAGCGCAGTCGCTGCACTGCCGAATGTAATATTTCCAATCTCTCCCAGAGCATCCTGTTCAAAAGGTGTTAAATAATCATCCACTGTCTTCGGCGAGGGAGCCAGGTTACCTTCCGCAGACTGTCTAAGAAGAGCATCTATCTCTTCTTGGGACAAATAATCTTTACTCGTCAAACTCTTCAACCCCTTCGCTGACAATCTCGTCTATTTGCACAGCCACTCGTTCTTTGATTATCCCAGGACTTCCGATGAATTTCAGCTTGTCCCCTACCTTGATTGACAGTCCGGAATCCACAGTCTTGTTAAGAGAAATCACGTCGCCGACACTGAGCCCGAGAAATTCAGCAATGGATAACCTCGATTCACCCAGCTCTGCTACTATCGGAAGCTGAGCCCGGTGAACTCTTGCCCGGATGGCTTCAAGCTCAACCTCATCCCGCACCTTCTTCTCGGATACAAACCACTGGTGAACAGACAGCCTCGACATAATCGGCTCAAGAACAACGTGAGGGATACAGAGGTTGATCATCCCGGTGGTATCTCCAATTTTGGTGCTGAGGGAGATAAGAGCAATCGTTTCATTTGGCGATACAATTTGCATAAACTGCGGATTCGTTTCCAGTGCTTCCATCCGTGGATGAATGTCCAGAACTGTCTTCCAGGCTTCCTGCAGACTTTCGAAACATCTGCTGAAAATTCTCTCCATAATTGTCGTTTCGATTTCAGTCAGGGCGTTAATCTTCGAAGGTGCTGTACCAAATCCGCCAAGCAGTCTGTCCAGCATGGCAAAGGCAATATTCGGATGCACCTCCATAACCATTCGGCCCTCTAAAGGTTCGGCTTCAAAAATATTCAGTATCGTCATTTTGGGAATGGAGCGGATAAACTCATCATAAGGGAGCTGCTCTACTTGAACGACACTGATTTGTACAAAAGTGCGCAATTGGGCCGAAAAGTACGTTGTAAGGTAGCGGGCAAAGTTATCATGGATCCGGGTAAGACTGCGGATATGATCTTTGGAGAAGCGTACGGCCCGTTTGAAATCGTAAGAGCGGATTTTTTTCTGGGTTTCTTCTTTTTTTAGTTCATCAGCATCCATTTCACCGGATGAGAGTGCAGCGAGCAGAGCATCAATTTCATTTTGTGATAGTACATCAACCAATTTCAATCACCCCCCCATCAAAGAATTATCCCGCCAGCAGTTACATTGGTGCCAAGATGAATTTGGTGAATTCGATCTGGGTAATCGTGCCTTCAGTCAAATTCTTATTGATTATGTTCACCAGTTTGCTGCTGAATTGATCTTTGCCGCTGGCCCCGTTTAAATCCTCAGGCCGGGCATCGGCAATCGCTTTGATAATAAGCGGTGCAATTTTAATAGCTTTTATCTTTTCGAATTCTTCCTTGGACTTCGCTGAATCTAGCTGAAACGCGATGTCAACTGAAAGGATATAATCGGGATCGGCAAGATTAGTTTTGATATCAGTGATTTCCGCCGTCAAGGCGACGATTTCATCCGCGCTTAGTCTCTTGGCTTCCACGTTCTGGACAGCCTGATTCACATCATTCGCATCACTGGGGAAAAACCTGTCCATTAGTAAAAATGCGGCTACTACAATGAGCGTAATCGCCAGTAAAATCGTAATGAGCCATGGCATCATCTTCTTCATGAAAGCTCCTCCATCGATTGGACTTTAATGGTGGCAGCATGTGTGCCTATGTCCCTGTTGTATTCCTTGATCTTCTCAATGACTTCATCAGCCTTTTCAAGCACAATCAGCCTTTTACCGGTTACGAGCGTGATATACGTATCCGGAGATTCTTCAACCATTTCAACCAGCAGGGCATTTAACCACATCGCCGCCCCATTCAATCTTGTTACCGAAATCATAACAGGCCTCCTAACAAAATAGGGGGAGGAGTCCCCCCCACGACTATAATAACA
This sequence comes from Paenibacillus sp. FSL E2-0178, assembly GCF_038593005.1. Lineage (NCBI taxonomy): Bacteria > Bacillati > Bacillota > Bacilli > Caryophanales > Paenibacillaceae > Paenibacillus > Paenibacillus sp. FSL E2-0178. The sequence goes on along the minus strand of NZ_CP151953.1, from coordinate 8,117,879 downwards.
ATACCGCCTCAAGCGGAAAGTTATTATTATACAGCAAGTTTATGACTAACCTTCAAAAACTTAACGCTTGAGGTTAACAACTTCCTGGAGTACTTCATCTGAAGTTGTAATAATACGTGAGTTCGCCTGGAAACCACGTTGTGACACGATCATCTCCGTGAACTCGTTCGTCAGATCGACGTTAGACATTTCCAGCTGGCCGGCAACAATTGAGCCTGTTCCCACTTCAGCATTGTTGGCAGTAGTCGGTTCCAGCGCCCCCTCTGCGTTGGCATTCAACGTCATCCGGTACAGATTGCCGCCGATTTTCTCAAGACCTTGCGGATTGCTAACTTTGGCAACGGCGATTTGAACCCCTTGTTCAGTCGTCCCGTCAGCCATCGTCTGAACAATGGTACCGTCACTTGAAATAGAGAATGCGGTAGCCTCTTCAGGCAACTGAATGGATTCCCCATCAACACTCACGACATGAAGACCATCGGAAGTAATGAGATTACGGTTAGAATCCACATGAAAATCTCCTGCGCGTGTAAGGAAAGGCGTCTCCTGATCATCCGTGAGTTTTACCAGGAAGAATCCGTCTCCGTCAATCCGCAGATCCGTAGGGTTATTAGTTGTCATGGCACTGCCCGCCAAATGCATCGTGTCCACAGAACCAATGCTTACCCCTAGTCCAATCTGTTTGGCATTAACCCCGCCTTGTCCGCCATCAACAGGTGCCGTAACACCGGATACCGTCTGGCTCATGATGTCTTTGAACATTACACGGCCTGATTTGAAACCGATGGTGTTGACGTTGGCAATATTGTTACCGATAACGTCCAGCTTAGTCTGGAACCCGCGCATACCAGATACTCCTGAATACATAGATCTTAACATTATTTGTCGTCCTCCCGGATTTAGAGTCTTTGAAGACTCTTAAAATTAGAATGATGGAAATTGGAGTGATGCCCGCGTCAGTCGGTCGGCGGACATTCCGGCTCTCCAGTTAGGACCAGCCGGTTTATGAAATAATTACTGCACTGTCAATCTGCGTAAATACATTATCTTTCATAGAGTTTCCATCCATAGCTGTAACTACGGTGCGGTTGGCAACACTTACGATTAACGCCATATCTTTCATCAGGATCAGCGATTCTTTGCTTCCCTTGGCCGCTGCCTTGTCTACCGCGGACGAGATCTGATCCAATTGTCGGCTGCCAAGCTCGATTCCCCGCTGTTCAAGCCGCTTTGCCGCATGATTGCTGAACTTCAGCATATTCTTCTGCAGCACGCTCTCAAATGAAGCTTCAGAGCTTACAGAGCACTTGGCTGACTGCTGACGCTGAAGTGTTGAAGGGTGTACACTAGACGGATACAGCTGGCCTATTGTCAGTCTGTCGCTCATGTGGTCGCCCCGCTCTCCCCGCCGCCCGTTGAAGTATCACTGCCCGCTGCCGGTTCAGCAGAAGGATTCTGAATTTGCGTGATATCTGTTAAGGCGATCCGCTCACTGCCTACTACCGCGTACTGTACACCGCTGCTTACAACAATGGATTCTACATTGCCTGATTTTGGTAATTTGGTTTGGGCATCTGTCCAAGTGACATCTTTGCCGATCAGACCGGATACAGAACCTAGTGACTGATTCAGTGCCGTAAGCTGGGTGGAAATGTTCATTAGCTGTTCGACAGATGAGAACTGGGCCATCTGGGCGATAAATTCCTTATCCTCCATCGGCTGCATCGGGTCCTGATTCTGCAGCTGGGTAATCAATATTTTAAGAAATTGATCCTTGCCCAGTGTCGAGCTGCCTGTTGTCTTGGTAGTTGAACTATCCGATACGTAATTCCATGAGTTACTGCCGGAAACGGGATTCGTTGTTGCCATTTCATTTCACCTCGCTTGTCCAGTTATTATACTTTGGCTGAAAAACTGCCGTTCTGATTATTATCTTGCTGCGTAGCCGAGACCCAATCTTTCCATTCTCCATTAAGCTCTGCGGCTAGCACCGCATCTGCTGATTCTTCCTGGCGCTCTCTAGAGCGTCTGCCCTGCTGTTGTCCGCCAGCTCCCGTATGTTGACCCTGCTGTCCGGTCCATTGTGACTGAGCCGATGGGTTGTTCTGGGTTACCTCAAGTCTTTCTACCTGTAGGCCTTGGGACTGTAAAGCTAAACGAAGCTGGTTCATCTGCTGCTCAAGAATATCCTTCGTCCCGCTATGCTGGGTCAGGAATTGGGCAACCAGATTACCATTTTGCATCGATATTTTCACATCGACTTGTCCAAGATTCTCCGGGAATAAGGTGATTGTAGCCTCAGCTACTCCGCCCTTTTTGACGATCTCCAATTTACCGCTGATAAAAGTGTTCATTTCCTGAGCGAATTGCTGAACCGGCACTGGAGAGGATGGTGCTTTCAGTGGTGCGGAAATTCCGTTACTGATTGATAACTGGCCTGCTGTAACGATTTCAGGCTCGTCAGCTGATGTTTTGACGGCCGGCAAAGCTTCCTCGGCAGTTGCCGTCTCCTTGACTGTAGCTATCCCCGCGGTAGGAACCTGAGGGCTTTCTTCTGCAGTTACGGTTGTACCGTTTACTGCTGCTGGTACTGGAGCAGATTCCGTCTTAACTGCGGCATCCAAAAATGTACGGATGTTTGAAACTACTCTTCTACTATCATCAACATTCTGTTTGGTTTCTGTTCCGGATGCCTGCTTAAGCGATGCTGACGAAACCTCTGTTGTACTTACTGTCTTAAGCTTGGGTTTGTTATCGGCAGGCACGCTTTCAGCCAGAATAGCCGAGAATTGATTCAACAGTGCAGCACCTTTGGCTGCTGTTTCTTCACTTCCGCTAACAGCTGCATCCTGAACCAGTTGGACCAGGCTGTTCAGCTCATCCTGGACTGCAAAGCGCAGGGTTTCCGGGTTCTGGGCAATTGGCGACAGACCTGTTGATGCTACTGCTCCAGTGTCTGATGCATCCGTCTGTTCAGCCGGAGTATTACCGGATAAGAGCGCCGACACTTGAAGAATCCACCCTTGAAGAGCAGCAAGCAGTGCGGGATCAGCCTCCAGACCTGCATCCAGATTCTCCATGTCCTGAGTTAGGCCTTCCAGAAGTTCTGATTTCTTGGCGTCCGTGCTGGCGGACTCTTCACCCTTGGTCTGTACCGCGTTCAGAAGACCCTGCAGCAAGGAAGCCAGATTGCCTAATACAGGTGCTTCCGTCCCTTTAGCAGCAGTGCCTCCCATGCTTTGTACAAGCGTCTGGGCAAAAGGTGTAGCCGTACTGGCAGTTCCACTGGTACCCGTTGACGTTCCACCGGCAGCAACCAGGTTACCTGCACTTAATGTTTGTACGATTAAACTCATCTTTTTCACCTCCCTTCAAGTGTTATTTACCGCCCATCAGCCGGTTTACAATTTTGGCTGTCTGTGCGCTGTCATTCTTGGTCATCTCCCCCAGGATAGAGGAGCGGACAGTATCACTGACTGTATTCAGTATGGTGATGACCTTATCCGGGCTAATACTGTACATCGAACCCAGCAGTGTAGCCGCGTCAGCAGCAGGCATTGAGGTAAAAGTCTGGCTGAGCTTTTCCTGATCAAGATTAGCTGAGGCTGCAGCCGTGGTTGTACCGGCTTCATCCTGTTTCAGTCTCGATTGAAGGGCTGCAATAGCCATATCGGTTGAATTCGTTGTTTCTTTTAGCTTTATAGACACATCCGCAGCTTTTTTCGGGTCCATTTTTTCCAGGATGGCCGTTTTGCTGGCATTGCTCATCACACTGAAGATTTGGACCATTTCATCTGTGGTCAAGTTCTCCATAATCGGTGCAGCTTTGGAGGCCTTCATTCCCGCGTACAGCTTGGCCAGATCCGTAACCTGCTTGAGATATGGATCTTCCTCTTCCTCAGTGGCTGCAACTGCCGCCGCTGCTTCCTTCATCCCGTCAATCTGCTTCTGAAGCGCCTCAGCTTTGTTAGCCTCGGACGCCTTGTCTTCTTCTGTCTGTTTCAGCTGCGCTGCCTGCGCGTTAAGCTGAGATTTCAGCTCTTTAATCGTGCTCTCCGAACTCGCAGCCTGCTCTTTACTTTCAGCTTGCGGATCATCTGCGGTTTCTCCGGCGGTATCCGAATCCGGATCCGGGGCAGGTTCAGGCACCCATTTCTCCACCACAGGAATCTTGTTCGCAATCTCAAGGACATTATTCCGGATGTCCATATTAAATAGGGTCAACAGTACTCCAAGCAGTACAAGCGTGAAGATGATCGGAATCATCAAGAATAAAAAACGCTCGAATTTACCTGCCGACCCTTCATCTTCAAGTTCCATTTGATTATTTGCCACTAGCGGAAACCTCCCGGGTTAGAGGGATTTCATCGCGAAGCGGACGGTAGCCATCTCATCCAGTTCGTTTTGTTCCCGTAAACTCATATTCTGCAGAAATGCTGTTTGTGCTTTGTCTTTGGCCTTGAGCCATACCTTCTCATCCAGAACCTTGGTACTGAGATGGTCCTGCTTGCTCTGAACCTCTGTATGCGCCCGGCTGATATCGGAATGCTTGCGGGCAATGCACTTATCCAGATAATCCACATAATCCTGCATTTCGCGAAGCTTAGCCATAGGTGTCTTTTGCTCAGCTGCACTCTGTAAAGACGACATTACCGCATTGCGCTGTATAATTAATTCATCAAGGCTTTTTTCCTGTGCCTGCAGTTCTCCGAGCGCGCTTGAGAGCATCCACTCTGCCTGTGTTTTTTCGTTACCCTTCAAGTCCACCACTTTTTGAAAAGTATAATGGAATCTCATGATCAATCAACTCCTCGAGAACTGTGAAATTAAAGACTGCTGCACTTCGCTAAGGGTTACCTTCTCATTCACTTTTTGCTTGGTGAAATCCCAGATGCTGTCGATGTAATGCATCGATTCATCGATTTGGGCGTTCGAGCCTCTTTGGTAAGCTCCGATATTGATCAGATCCTCGGAATCCTTATAGACCGCCATAAGCCGCTTTACATTCTCGGCTGCAGCAATCTGCTCTTCCGGTGCTATATCCTTCATCACACGGCTGATGCTGGAGAGAACATCGATTGCCGGGAAATGTCCTTTATTCGCGATATTCCGGTTCAGGACAATATGTCCATCCAGGATACCGCGCACAGCATCGGCGATCGGCTCGTTCATATCGTCACCGTCAACCAGCACTGTATAAAATGCGGTGATGGACCCTGTGGGGCCTGTTCCGGCCCGTTCCAGCAGCTTAGGCAGACTGGCAAACACCGACGGGGTGTACCCTCTCATTGCAGGAGGTTCACCTACCGCCAGCCCAACCTCGCGCTGGGCCATGGCATAACGGGTAACCGAGTCCATCATCAGCATGACATTCAGTCCGCGGTCACGGAAGTATTCGGCGATTGTAGTGGCGATCAAGGCACCTTTGATCCGGATCAGCGCCGGCTGATCCGAAGTAGCCACGATAACCACCGAACGCTGCAGCCCTTCCGGCCCCAGGTCGCGCTCAATGAAATCAAGCACTTCCCTGCCCCGCTCACCGATAAGGGCAATAACATTCACATCTGCCGAAGTGTTACGGGCAATCATTCCCATCAGTGTGCTCTTGCCGACGCCAGAGCCTGCAAAAATGCCGACCCGCTGTCCTTTACCGATGGTGAGAAGTCCGTCAATCGCCCTGACCCCGATGCTGATAGGTTCAGCTACACGCGGACGGTTAAGCGGATTGGAAGGAATGTTGAAGGTCGAACTGTGCGGCATACGGGCGGGAATGAGTGAGCCGTCAAGCGGCTGGCCCAAACCGTCAAGCACCTTGCCCAGCAGCTCCGAGCCCACCTGCACACTCAGCGGCTTACCTGTGCCGACAACATCACAGCCAGGCCCGATGGCCTGCAGTTCTCCAAGCGGCATCAACAGCACCTTGTTGTCACGAAACCCTACGACCTCTGCCTGAAGCGGTTTAGTTCCTTTGGCGGGATAAATAAAACACACATCACCGATGCTGGCATCCGGACCTTCCGACTCCACCATCAGTCCGATGACCTGGGTAACCTTGCCGTTAATCCGGACCGGGTCAAAATTACGCAGCTGTTCTTTGTACCTTCCGCTGTCAAGCATCGTCTTCCCCATTTCTGTGTTCACCTACGTCCAGGGCGATTCGCAGCAGTTCTTTTTTGATCTCAGCCAGCTGGGTATCCACACGTGCGTCGATGCTGCCAAAGGAGGAGCGGATGACACAGCCCTGATCCTTAACCGTTGAATCCGGAAGAATCTGCAGCTCAGCCTGTGAGTCCACGGCGAGTGAAAGCTCTTCCCGCGCCGCGTTGACAAACGCGAACTGCGCCGGAGAGACACATAAGGAAATCAATCCCTGCTCGCGCTTACGGGCCAGATTCTTGCGGATCAGTTCCATTGCAAATTGCGGTTCCACGGTCAGCTGCTTGTCCACTATTTTCTCGGCGATATCGCAGCTCAGCTCTACCAGAAAAGGTTCAGCTTCCTGAATAATTACATCTCTTGCCCGGTAAGCTTCCTGAAGTACAGTTCTTGCTTCCTCCATCATCTCGGCAAGCCGCTGGGACATCTCCTGCTCCGCATGGGCAAGACCCTCCTGGTAGCCTTGCTGAAATCCTTCGGACTTGACGGCTTCCACAAGATGCTCATCCTGCTCCCTGCGCTGCCGCCACCATTCTTCAGCTTCATTCCGTGCTGATTCCATAATATTCTCGGCTTCCTGAGATGCACTGCTGACCTGCCCTTCAGCAAACTCCTGGGCATCTTTCAGCATTTGCTTGCGTGCCTGCTCTGCCGCTTCCCTGGCGGGATCCTGATAGTGGACTTCGCCTGGAGCCTCCTCGGCAACAGGATCTTCGGTAAGCCCTGCATGATGTCTGGCCTGCTCCAGCCGCTTCAGCACATCTACCGGAACATATTGAGAATGTTTAATCAGCTTAGACAATAATGTCATCTCCTCCGCCACGGGCGATGATAATTTCACCAGACTCTTCGAGTCTGCGGATCGTGCCTACGATGCGGGTCTGTGCTTCTTCCACATCACGCAGCCGCACAGGACCCATGTATTCCATTTCTTCGCGGAAGGTTTCGGCCATACGCTTGGACATATTGCGGAAAATAACATCCCGCACTTCCTCGCTGGCCACCTTGAGCGCAAGCTGCAAATCCGCATTGTCGATATCCTTGATGATGCGCTGGATTGAACGGTTGTCCACATTGACGATATCCTCGAAGACGAACATCCGCTTCTTGATTTCTTCCGCCAACTCCGGATCCTGTATTTCCAGCGAGTCGAGAATGGTACGTTCCGTACCACGGTCAACACCGTTCAGAATCTGTACAATCGATTCAATACCGCCGGCATTTGTATAATCCTGGGTAACTGTAGCCGACAGCTTCTGTTCCAGAACCCGTTCAATTTGCGTAACAACCTCAGGAGAGGTGCTGTCCATAATCGCTATTCTCCGGGCAACCTCGGCCTGCTTCTCCTGAGGAAGGGAAGACAGGATAGAGGCAGCTTGTTCAAACTGCAAATAAGAGAGTACTAGTGCAATAGTCTGGACATTTTCGTTCTGGATAAAGTTGAGAATCTGGTTCGGGTCCGCTTTGCGGGCAAAATCGAACGGTCTTACCTGCAGCGTCGCCGTTAATCGGTTAATAACTTCAAGCGCTTTGGCTGAACCCAGTGCTTTCTCGAGTATCTCCTTGGCATAGTTAATACCGCCTTGAGAGATATATTCTTGAGCCAGACAGATTTGATGAAATTCTGACATGATCGACTCTTTCTCTCCGCTGTCCACCTTACGGACATTCGCAATTTCCAGAGTCAGCTGCTCGATTTCCTCATCTCTTAAATGTTTAAATATTTGTGCCGATACTTCAGGCCCTAGTGTGATAAGCAGGATCGCCGCCTTTTGACGGCCGCTAAGTCCCTGCTGGCTAGCTTTTGCCATTCCTTCACCTCTGTTCTTCAGCAAGCCATGTACGCAGCAGGTTTACGAATTCATCCGGCTTTTTCTTCGCCAGACTTTCCAGCTGCTTGCGGACCTGACTTTCATTCGTCACGCTCTCCATATTAATAGAAGGAAACTCGGTAGGAACCTGCAGCGGAATATCATCTTCCGCTTCTTCCTCCTGCTTATTCTTGCGGCTGCGGTAGATGAGGTAACCGCCGCCCGCACCGACCAGCAATGCGGCTCCGCCAATTGCCCAGATCATCCAGCTAGCCAGTCCGCCGGATGCTGCATCCGCCGCAGTACTGCCAAATTGTTGCGAGAATACCGAAACTTTTTTGGTTAAATCGGCGTCTGTATAAGTAATACCTGAATCTGCCAACGAAGCACGGACAATATTGACCAGAATATTCTGGATCGCCGCTGAAGTTGTATCATCCAAAGTTGTTTGCCCATTAGGTGGTTCAACTGCTACATTAATGGTTAAATCTTTAACAGTATATGGGCTTGCAATAATATCTTTAGTGATTCGATTCACTTCATAGTTCCTGGTCTCCGACGATTCCTCAGAAGAAGAAGTACCCGTGTCAGTCCCCGAAGGATATCCAGAGACATCTTCCGACCCTGTACCAGCAACCCCACCGGATGTATTCCCTTGACCCGAATAAGTATTGCTGATAATTTGCGAACTGATCTCAATCCCTTTCATATTCTCCGCATCTACCGGCAGTACGATTTCTTCCTGACGGTTCTCCTTATCGAAATTGAGCTTGGAGAACACCAGAACATCCACTTTATCGGGACCCGTGAGCGTACTCAGGAATTGCTTGACATCTTTCTTGACATCATCTTCGAATTTCTTCTGCAAAGCGAAGTTCTCTTCAACCTGGCTGGACACGCCAGCTTGTCCGCCTTTGGCTGTCGGCATCAATTCGACTTCATTATTAGTGATCGTAATGTTGTCAACCGGCAAATTCGGCACAGCGGTCTTTACGAGATTGAAGTACCCATCGATATTATCCTGTGTAGGCCTAAATCCGGGATTGAAGCTAAGCACCACGGAAGCCAACGCTTTCTCCTGATCCTCCTGAGAGGCAAACACAGTTTCCTTCGGCAGGGTAATCAGAACCTTGACATCTTTAATCCCCTGCATTCTTCTCATCAGCTGCTCAACTTCGCCGTTCAGGGCATTGTTGTACTTCACGTTGAATTCACTGTCTGTAGTCCCAATCATCGAAGAAGATTCATCAAATACTTTGTACCCGATCGAACCTTCCTGTACGATCCCCTGCGAGCCAATGGCTATCTTGATGCGCGCGGCGTCAGTACTGGGTACTGATATACTCTTTCCATCCGGACTTAAACGGTAAGGAATCCCCGAAGTATCCAAATAAGTCATAACTCCCGCTGAATCGGTACTGTCCAGATCCTGAAAAGCAACTTCATATTCTGTCTTTGATAATTGCATGGTCAAAACTACGATTATTATTATGATGATAAACAGAGTGGAGAAAAATAATATTTTCTGTTTACCGCTGAATCTGTTCCAATACAGGGTGATCTTCTCCCGGTACTGGGCCAATCTTTCATTCACAGTGTCACCCCATCCGAAACGTAGCTAGGATTATTTAGATTTGAGTTCTCATAATTTCCTGATAGGCTTCAATTACTTTGTTCCGGACTTGTGTAGTCAACTGCAAACTCAGCAATGCCTGTTGGGACGAAATCATAGCTTCATCAATGTTGACTTCTCCCAAAACAAATTTGTTACTCATGTCTTTAGCCTGTTGTTCCTGGTCCGCCACCTGATTAAGGGCATTCTCCAAGTATGAACCAAAGCTTTGTCCCGTTTCGGAGACGGCTGAAGCTTCTGAAGCTACGGGTTTCATAGCCAGCGGCTGTACAGCCTGAGTTCCAATCAATAAGTTCTGTATCAATTATTCTCCTCCTAATCAATCAATTCAATTAACGGCCGATTTCGAGCGCCTTACCCACCATCGCTTTGGACGCATTAAGCATCGTTACATTCGCTTCATAAGAACGTGAGGCAGACAGCATGTCCACCATTTCCTTCGTAAGATCCACATTCGGCATGTATACATATCCGTCAACATCAGCATCCGGATGACTTGGATTGTATACGGGCTTCAGCGGTGAAGTATCCTCAATAATCGACTTCACTTTAACACCTTCGCTGCCGCCGCTCATTTTTGAATCTAGTATGTTAGAGAAGCTATCAGCCTGGGCTGTTTCCAGCACTACAAGCTTACGGCGGTAAGGTACGGCTTTGCCGTCAACCACGGAAGCCCTGGTTGTCTCGGCATTGGCGATATTGGAGGAAATCACATCCATCCGCAGGCGCTGGGCAGTCAATGCCGAGGCGCTTATTCCAAAGCTGCTACCAAAGTTCATTATTTATTACCCTCCCTGCACAACTGTACGCATCATAGTAATCTGACTGTTCAACTGTTCAACGTAAGAGTTATACCTCAGCTGGTTCTCGGCGCTCAGCGCCTGTTCGCGGTCCATATCCACATTATTGCCGTTGTTATTCATAGAAGTAGTCTCATCTGTACTGACAACAGCAGCCGGCACGCCAGTTACTGTTCCGAATTGGAAATGCCGGGAGTCTGATACTTTCGCACTCAGCGTAGGTTTCACACCGCTCTCCTGTTGTCTCAGGAAACTTTCAAAACTGACATCAGAGCGTTTAAAATTCGGCGTATCAACATTTGCAACGTTATTAGCCAGAACACTTTGTCGTTTGGTGGCGGCATCTAGGCCTCCCTGTAATCTTTGAAAACTGACACTGTTCAGCAAACCCATGGTAATCCCCCTTCCAAACCTATCATAATGAAAAGAATTCCACAACTTCCCCCGAATTCCTGCTTACTTTCGACAAAAAAAGCTAAAATTTTCATTAATTTGTCGAGGGCAGGTCGAACGCTGTCGATGGATGATTCTTATGTCAATCTCACATACATTGATTCTCTTAGAATTTGTATATTATTACAATAAGAAATAAGCCCTATCTTTTCTGAAAAGAGAGGGCTTAAAGCATGTTTTTACAATATTCTACCTTTTTTATTCCATATAATTCTTTTAATTACTATTATTTAACTCTTTATGCATGATTTTCGAATCGAATTTGCATAGCAATAATTCTTAATACCTAATTTAGCGGGATAACACTCTGTCGCTTTAAAGGATATATTGGCTTAAATCGCGATCCTGGGCGATTCCTGCCAGTTTTTCGCGAACATACTCCGGAGTAATGACCATTGTCTCCAGTGTCAGCTCTGGCGCTTCGAAGGATAGGTCCTCCAGCAGCTTCTCCAGAATCGTATGCAGGCGCCGTGCCCCGATATTCTCCATATTCTGATTCACGGAAGCGGCGATTTTGGCAATTTCCTGAATCGCTTCCTTCTGGAACTGAATTTCGATGTTCTCGGTCTGCAGCAGATGAACATATTGCTTCGTCAGCGCGTTCTCCGGTTCGGTCAGAATAGAGACAAAATCCTCAAGAGTAAGACTGCTCAGCTCCACACGGATCGGGAAACGTCCCTGAAGCTCAGGAATTAGGTCCGAAGGCTTGGCAATATGAAAAGCTCCTGCAGCAATGAATAATACGTAATCCGTCTTCACAGGCCCGTATTTGGTCATCACAGTGGAACCTTCAACGATAGGCAGGATATCGCGCTGCACCCCTTCACGGGATACATCCGGACCGGAGCCTTTACCCTGGCTGGCCACCTTATCAATCTCATCGATAAAAATAATACCGGACTGCTCTGCGCGGGCTACCGACTCCTGAATCATATCATCCGTATCAATCAGCTTGGCAGCCTCATCCTGAATCAGCACCTTACGGGCTTCACGGATCGGCAGCTTGCGCTTCTTCGTACGCTTAGGCAGCAGGCTGCCGAACATTTCCTGCATGTTCATGCCCATCTGGTCATTGCCTTGGCCGGCAAACATATCCATCATCGAAGGAGTGGTGTCTTCCACATCGATTTCAATGATATCGTCCTCGAGCTGACCCGCCAGCAGCTTGAACTTAATGCCTCTGCGGCGCTCGCTCAGACTACCGTCCTCCGGCTCTTCTTTGGCTTCCTCTGCACCGCCGTTATTGCCGCCAAAAATCATCTCGAACGGATTGCGCTGCGATTTGCCCTTAGAGGTCGAAGGAACCAGTATGGCTACAATGCGGTCGTTCGCCAGTTCTTCAGCACGGTCCTTCACCTTCTCGGTACGTTCCAGCTTCACCATACGGATTGAAGTCTCTACCAGGTCACGGACCATCGATTCCACATCACGGCCTACGTAGCCGACTTCCGTGAACTTAGTGGCTTCCACTTTGATGAACGGTGCATTGACCAGCTTGGCCAGACGCCGTGCGATCTCCGTTTTGCCGACACCTGTAGGACCAATCATGAGAATATTCTTAGGAACAACCTCATCCCGGAGCTCTTCGGATAAAAGGCTGCGCCGATACCGGTTGCGGAGAGCAACGGCCACCGATTTTTTAGCCTGTTTCTGACCTACGATATATTTATCCAGCTCTGCTACGATCTGGCGGGGTGTAAGCGATTGATTCACCATTGTGACTTCCTCCCTCTTTCTATGGCACCATGCCTATAATTGTTCGACAATAATATTGGAGTTGGTATACACACAGATCTCGGAAGCGATCTGCAGAGCTTCTCTGGCAATATCCGCTGCGCCCAGATGCGATGCATGACGCTTGAGCGCGCGTCCGGAAGCCAGCGCAAAGTTGCCGCCGGAGCCAATTGCCAGCACGTCATCATCAGGTTCAATAATTTCGCCGTTTCCGGAAATAAGCAGCATGCCCTCCTTGTCCATTACGATCATGAGCGCTTCCAGCTTGCGCAGGATACGATCCTGGCGCCAGTCCTTGGCCAGTTCTACTGCAGCCCGCTGCAGATTGCCGTGATGCTCTTCCAGCTTACCCTCAAACTTCTCAAACAAAGTAATTGCATCCGCTACGGAGCCCGCAAAACCGGCAATTACTTGTCCTCTGTACAGGCGGCGGACCTTCTTGGCCGTCGTCTTCATAATGACACTCTCTCCGAATGTAACCTGACCATCGCCGGCAATCGCGGCATGACCGTCATGTCTTACCGCACAAATCGTAGTCGCATGAAAGCTGGGTAACATAATGGGCACCCTCCTAAAGTTTTGTGAGCGTTAGCATCCCGAAACAGATTGAAAGAAACCTGATCCGGAAGCATACACTTAGTGTTGTGGCATAAGCATTCCGGACCAGCTTCGGACAATCCGTCCCGGAAGCTTGCGTTTAAGCTTTATTGTGCCGGACTTTCCGCTTCGGTAAGCTGAGGTTCTACGACCTCCGGCTCAGTATAGGCCAGGCCTTTGTCTGCAGCATAGGCAGCAAGACTGTCCAGCGCACGGTAAGCCAGACGTTCGTTTTTCTCTTTTTTACTGCGGAATCTCGTTTCAAGCTTTGGCAGCAAGCCAAAATTGGCGTTCATCGGCTGGAAATGCTCGGGATCTGCAGAAGTGATGTAGGCCGGCATGCTGCCCAGCACGGTATCCTGCGGGAAGATCAGACCATCCTCACCGAGTGCCGCTCTGGCAGCGTTCATACCGGCGATCATGCCTGAAGCCGCAGACTCCACATAACCTTCAACCCCCGTCATCTGGCCGGCAAAGAACAGTCTTTCCCGTCCCTTCATTTGATAGGTGGGATGCAGCAGCTTGGGAGAATTGATAAATGTATTGCGGTGCATGACACCATAACGGACATACTCTGCGTTCTCAAGACCGGGGATAAGTGAAAACACGCGTTTTTGTTCGCCCCACTTCAAATGCGTCTGGAAGCCAACCAGGTTATAAAGCGTTCCCGCTGCATTATCCTGACGAAGTTGCACAACCGCGTAAGGAAGCTTCCCTGTATGAGGATTCATCAGACCTACAGGCTTCATCGGCCCGAAGAGTGCTGTCTGCTTGCCGCGCTTCATCATAATCTCGATCGGCATACAGCCTTCGAAGTAAATCTCTTTCTCAAAATCTTTGAGTGCGGCAGTCTCAGCCGAGATCAGTGTATCATAAAAAACATCAAATTCCTCTTCCGTCATCGGACAGTTCAGGTATGCAGCTTCACCTTTGTCGTATCGGGAGGCCAAATACACCTTGCTCATATCAATGGTGTCCTTTTCAACAATCGGGGCAGCCGCATCATAGAAGTAGAAATACTCCTCGCCAAGCAGGCCTTTAATCTCAGCGGAGAGTGCCGGAGAGGTCAGCGGGCCTGTCGCAATGACAACAATCCCTTCCTCCGGTATATGCATAAGTTCTTCATTTATGACTTCTACCAGAGGGTGATTATGCAGCATCGATGTAATCTCACCGGAGAATCCATCGCGGTCTACGGCAAGTGCGCCTCCGGCCGGAACCGCATGCCGGTCAGCTGCACCCAGTACCAGCGAGTCCAAACGGCGCATTTCCTCCTTGAGCACACCTACCGCATTGCCAAGGCCGTTGGCCCGCAGAGAGTTACTGCAGACCAGCTCGGCGAACTGGTCCGTATGATGCGCCGGTGTCTTCACAACCGGACGCATCTCATATAATCTGACCGGAACCCCGCGCGAGGCAATCTGCCAGGCGGCTTCACTGCCGGCAAGTCCGGCTCCAATCACGGTTACTTTAGCTATATCAGTCAATTTCCTTTCCTCCTGTAACACTATTATTCTGCCAGCTCTTCGTTGTCCAGCACTGCCTCGGTATGATCACAAGAAGTGCATTGCAGCTTAGTTCCCTGTTTGTTGCGCTTCTCTACCATCCAGGAGCCGCAGACAGGACATGGTTTAACCGACGGTCTATCCCAGGATACAAAGTCACAGCCCGGATACTGATCGCAGCCGTAGAAGACACGGCCTTTCTTGCTGCGGCGCTCCACAACCTTACCCTCATGACATTTCGGACAGCTTACTCCGATATCCTTAATGATCGGCTTCGTATTACGGCAGTCCGGGAATCCGGAGCAGGCCAGGAATTTACCGAAACGGCCCAGCTTGTAGACCATCGGCTTCCCGCATTTCTCGCATAGCTCGTCGGAAACTTCATCTTCAATCTCAATTTCCTTCATTTCTTCTTCGGCGTAGAGGAGACGTTTCTCAAAAGATTCATAGAACTGGGCCAGTACTTTCACCCAGTCCTCAGCACCTTCCTCCACATGGTCAAGATCCCCTTCCATATGGGCTGTGAATTCCACATCCAGAATTTCCGGGAAGAACTCTTCCATTTGCTCTATGATCAGCTCACCGAGCTCGGTTGGCATGAACTTCTTCTCTTCAATCGCTACATATCCGCGCTTCTGGATCGTCTCCAGTGTTGGCGCGTACGTACTCGGACGGCCGATCCCCAGTTCCTCCAGCGTTTTGACCAGACGCGCTTCCGTATATCTTGGAGGCGGCTGAGTGAAATGCTGCTTCGGCTCAATATCATGCTTGGTTAAGTCATCGCCTGCCTTAAGCGGCGGCAGATACTTCTCCTCATCCGTTGTGCCGTCATCATTGCCTTCTACGTATACCTTCATGAAGCCCGGGAAAGAAACCTTGGACCCGACGGCTCTGAAAATCGCAGTGCCTGCTGTGATATCCACAGACAGCGTATCAAGAAGGGCTGAAGACATCTGACTGGAAACAAAACGCTCCCAAACCAGCTTATACAGGCGGAATTGGTCACGGCTCAGGAATTCTTTGACCATGTCAGGCTCACGGAGCGCCGAGGTTGGACGGATCGCTTCATGCGCATCCTGGGCCCCCGCAGCTTTCTTGGAATACTGGCGCGGTGTCTCGGGAACGAACTTCTCACCGTATTTGGAGAGGATCAGCTCCTTAGCTTCTTCCTGGGCCGTAGCAGACAGACGGGTGGAATCCGTACGCATATAGGTAATTAAACCGACAGTGCCTTCCTTGCCCAGCTCAACCCCCTCATAGAGCTGCTGAGCAACAGACATGGTCTTGGATGCGCGGAAGCCCAGCTTACGGGCAGCTTCCTGCTGCAGTGAGCTTGTCGTAAACGGAGCGGAAGGATGCCGTTGTCTTTCCTTCTCTTTTACCTCTTTAACCTGGAAGGCGGAATTCTTAATAGCATCCAATACTTCCTGTACATCGCTCTCCTGGCCCAGCTCTTTTTTGTCGCCATTCAGCTTGTGGAACTTCGCTTCGAACAAGGAATCGCGGATGCCCAGCTTCGCAGTAATGCTCCAGTATTCTGTGGGAACAAAAGCAGAGATTTCGTTCTCGCGGTCCATAATAATCTTCACAGCTACCGATTGTACCCGTCCTGCGGACAGGCCTTTTTTGACTTTCTTCCATAATAGGGGGCTAATCTTGTATCCGACGAGCCGGTCCAGAATACGGCGGGCCTGCTGGGCATTCACAAGATCCATATTAATTTTGCGCGGTGTCTTGAAAGCATCCTTCACAGCCTGCTTCGTAATCTCATTAAAGACAACCCGGCATTCCTGTGTGTTGTCCAAATCCAGCGCATGCGCCAAATGCCAGGCAATAGCTTCACCTTCGCGGTCCGGGTCAGCTGCGAGATAGACTTTTTTTACTTTTTTGCTGGCATCCTTGAGTTCCTTCAAGATAGAGCCTTTGCCGCGGATCGTTATATATTTGGGGTTGAAATCATTCTCCACTTCCACACCAATCTGACTTTTCGGCAAATCTCTGATATGTCCCATTGATGCCTTTACAATATATTTACTGCCCAGATATTTACCAATCGTTTTTGCTTTTGCCGGTGACTCTACAATAACCAACGCATCTGCCATAGGTTTTCCTCCCAAAAGTTTGTAAGCATACATCCTCCTGAACCTGCCCTCAGGCCCGGCAGAAATCAAGAGTCTATGCTTAACACGGTTACTTCTATATTAAATTACCTTATAAATTGCACCCGGCAATTGTGTTACCGCTTTTTTTATGATTAAAGATAACAGAACTGAATGCAAATGTCCAAAATCCCACCTCGTGGACGCCAGGAGCTCATCGAGTGTAAAGGGGCCTTGATGCAGTATATGGTAAAGGTGCAACTCCTCACTTGTCAATTTCTTTTCGATTAAGCCATCTCCGGCGGAAGGCCCGGAACCGCTTGCCGGAGATCCTGAAGTCCCCTTTCCAGGCAGATAAGCTATGTATTCTTCCACGATATCCGCGGAGCTTGTTACCACCTTCGCACCTTGTTTAATCAGCTCTAATGCGCCTCTGCTCTTGGGCGAGGTGAGCGGACCCGGAACAGCAAACACATCCCTTCCTGCTTCTAGCGCAGCGTCGGCGGTAATCAGGGAACCGCTGCGGCTGTCTGCTTCGACCACCACCGTGCCGAGCGAC
The DNA here is from genome assembly GCF_038593005.1 of Paenibacillus sp. FSL E2-0178. Lineage (NCBI taxonomy): Bacteria > Bacillati > Bacillota > Bacilli > Caryophanales > Paenibacillaceae > Paenibacillus > Paenibacillus sp. FSL E2-0178. Next base: position 8,100,532 of record NZ_CP151953.1, on the reverse strand, counting down.
AGTCCGGCGATAATCCGGTTGCGCTGCGGAAATAATCCGGGATGGCTCGGGGTACCGAGCGGATATTCACTAATCACAAGCCCGACACGTGAAATCTGCTGCTCCAGCTCACGGTTCTCAGGCGGATAGACCTTATCCAGCCCCGTTGCGACCACAGCAATGGTACTTCCGGCTCCCGATAATGCTGCTTCGTGGCAGACACTGTCAATCCCTCTCGCTAGGCCGCTTATAACCGTGAGACCGGCCGCACTGAGCTGTTCAGCCAGCATTTCACCAATCTTGCGTCCATAGGCAGTAGGCACACGGGTACCAACCATAGCTACAGAAGGACGGGAAGCCAGCTCCAGACGGCCGCGATAATATAAAACCCAAGGCGGCTGGGGGGTTTCCTTTAACTGGACAGGGTACCCTTCATCCAGCAAAGTCACCATCGAAACACCGCTTGCTTCCATTAAAGAGCGGCGCTGCAGAATCCATTCTTCATTAAAGACAGCGTTAAGCCTGGCCGACATTTTGCCGCTGATTCCGGCCCGCTCCCAATCTGTAACGGAACAGGACAAAGCTTCATTCGTCAAAAGTCCCGCCTGGCGTATTCTGTCCATACTTTTCCATCCAATGCCTTCTACTTCATTCAAACCGAACAGCAGATCCCGCGTTTCCATATGCATTCTCTCCTATACGGAAGGGCCAGCCTTCCTTAATGATTACATAAACTGCTGAAAAAAGACAAAAAAAGCAACCCTTCACCCCGGTACTCCAGGACAAAAGGTTGCTTACCTTTAAAATGATTATACATGAATCAGCGGTAAAAGCAGTGATCTTTGTGTGATTCTGCAGGCTGAGCTCTAGTGAGTGGTGAAAGCATTCAGAATGCCGCGTTCCTCAAGCACGCTGACGAGTGTAGAGCCCATCTCCGCAGGCGTTGGCGCGACCTTGATCCCGCAGGACTCCAGCACAGCGATCTTCTCGCTGGCCGTTCCTTTACCGCCTGAAATAATCGCCCCGGCATGGCCCATCCGTTTGCCGGGAGGTGCAGTAACGCCCCCGATAAAGCCTACTACAGGCTTTGTCATATTCTCTTTAATCCACTCAGCCGCCTCTTCCTCCGCCGTCCCGCCGATCTCTCCGATCATAATGACAGCTTTGGTGCCCGGGTCATCATTAAACAGCTTCAGAATATCTATGAACTCCGATCCCTTGACCGGATCTCCGCCGATACCTACAGCCGAAGACTGGCCGATTCCACGCTCCGTCAGCTGATGTACAGCTTCATAGGTTAAGGTTCCGCTCCGCGAGACAACCCCTACATAACCAGGCATATGAATATAACCCGGCATAATCCCGATTTTACATTCTCCAGGCGTGATTACCCCCGGACAGTTGGGACCGATTAATACAGTAGAACGTCCCTCCATATATCTTGATACTTTAACCATATCCAGCACGGGAATGCCTTCTGTGATACAAATGACGAGCTCCATTTCAGCATCCACAGCTTCCATAATCGAATCTGCAGCAAAAGCCGGCGGAACATAAATCACACTGGCAGTTGCACCTGTAGCTGCTTTGGCGGCAACGACCGTATCAAATACCGGGAGACTGGCCTCCGTGCCATTTTCAAGCGTGATCTGAACAAAGGTTCCTCCCTTGCCCGGGGTTACCCCTCCTACCATCTGGGTGCCGTAATCCAGTGCTCCTTTAGTATGAAATAAGCCCGTAGCGCCCGTAATTCCCTGTGTGATGACTTTTGTATGTTTATCTACAAGAATGCTCATGCGTCAGGTCACATCCTCACTTTTATTGTCGAATATTACACCAGAGCAACAATTTTACGGGCACCGTCAGCCATGGAATCGGCAGCAACAATATTCAGTCCCGATCCGGCGAGAATTTCTTTGCCCAGTGCTACATTCGTGCCTTCAAGACGTACAACCAGCGGCTTCGTTAACCCGAGCTGTCTTGCTGCCTCAACTACACCGGTAGCAATGACGTCACAGCGCATGATTCCGCCGAAAATATTAACAAAAATCCCGCTTACCTTATCATCCGAGAGGATGATCTTGAAAGCTTCGGTTACCTTCTCTGTGGTTGCGCCGCCCCCTACATCCAGGAAGTTGGCCGGCTCTCCACCGTAATATTTAATAATATCCATGGTAGCCATCGCAAGCCCCGCCCCATTCACCATACAGCCGATGTTGCCGTCAAGCGCGATATAGCTAAGATCGTATTTGGAAGCCTCAATCTCTTTGGCATCCTCTTCGTCCAGGTCACGGAGCTCCAGAATATCTTTATGCCGGAACAGCGCATTAGAATCGAAATTCAGCTTGGCATCAAGCGCCATCACATTTCCGTCAGCCGTTACAACCAGCGGATTAATCTCCGCGATGGAGCAATCTTTATCCACAAAAGCCAGATATAGCGCTTGCATGAACTTGACCGCTTTATTTACCAACTCTGAAGGTATGGCTATGCTGTAAGCCAGTTTACGCGCCTGGAAGGTCTGCAGTCCCACTGCCGGATCAATGATTTCCTTGAAAATCTTCTCCGGATGTGTGGCCGCCACCTCTTCGATCTCTGTACCGCCTTCCTCGGACGCCATCATGACTACCCGCCCGGAACCACGGTCTACAACCAGTCCGATATAATACTCTTTAACAATCTGGCAGCCCTCTTCAATCAGCAGCCGCTTCACTACCTTGCCTTCGGGTCCCGTCTGGTGAGTGACCAGCGTCTTGCCGAGGATTTCAGCCGCATAGGCACGAACCTCATCACTGTTCTTCGCCACCTTGACGCCTCCGGCTTTACCGCGTCCGCCTGCATGAATCTGAGCTTTGACTACAACTACCGGTGTACTCAGCGCTGCGGCAGCTTCCACTGCTTCCTCCACTGTATAAGCTACTTTTCCGTTCGGTACGGCTACGCCGTACTTCTTAAGTACTTCTTTTCCCTGATACTCGTGGATATTCATACCGGAAGCCTCCTAAAGTGTTGCGGTGACCTGTGCAGGCAGCCTGCGGCCATTCCGCATTCCGTTTTGATTGTCCAAAGCCGGGTCCAGACCGGTGAAAACTGGCAATATCCCGGCACATGCAGAAAACCGCCGCCTGAATAATAAATCCGCAAACGGTACAGTTTTCTGCTAGTGGCATATAGAACATATTACAGAGTGATATCTATAATTACCTATATGCCAGAATGTGAAACCCAGAATATTGTAACATGTTTTATAAGCGCTTTCCTTAAAAACTTTCACTATTTATACATACATTTTCGCTCGATTTCATGCCGGAATGCGAACGATTGCATTGACTTTGTGCTGATAGACTATTTCGAATTGCTAATATTGCTCTCATGAACACGGGCAAGCAGGTCTTTGAACTGGCCAAGCAGTCCAACAAACTCCTCGGGGGAGAGCATGGTGCCTTCGGCCATTTTGCCGGGAATGCACATCGCATCCTGCTGCAGTGCCAAACCTTGTGCGGTTAATGAAATCAACACCTTCCGCTCGTCCTGCAAAGAACGTTCGCGCAGAATCAGGCCAGCAGCCTGCAGTCTCTTGAGCAGCGGAGTCAGCGTACCGGAGTCCAGGAACAGAGCTTCACCAAGCTCCTTGACCGTACATTGCCGTCTCTCCCAGAGGACAAGCATAACCAGGTACTGCGAATACGTTAATCCGATCTTGTCCAGGTGAGGCTGGTACAGCTTCGTAAATTCACGCGAACAGGCATAAATCGTAAAGCAGAGCTGGTTCTCGAGCATTAGCTCTGGAGGAGTCATAGTTTCTTCTTGCATATCATCTTCACCTGCCTTTGTGACATTAGTTTAACACAATTCATTCACAATATCATGTTAATAGCGGAAAATATATTGACTTTTATTTTAATTGTGTTAAATTAAGTTGTGTACAATACAATATGAAAACGAACGGGAGCGATTTATAATGATGACTATTCAACAGAAAATGTATGAAACTACAGTAAAAGCGGTTGGCGGAAGACAAGGATATATTGAATCTGAAAGTCCTAAGCTAAACCTTACAATCAGCACACCACGCGAAATGGGCGGCGCCGGCGGTGAAGGCACTAACCCTGAGCAGCTGTTCGCAGCAGGCTACTCCGCGTGTTTCGACAGCGCACTGAATATGGTGGCCCGTATGGGTAAAATCAAGATCGAGGGCAGTGAAGTAACAGCAACGGTAAGCTTCGGCAAAGTCGAAGACGGCGGCTTCGGCATTGCCGTGAAGATGGACGTTCTGGTCAAAGGCGTAGATCACCAAACTGCAGTCCAGCTGGTAGAAGCGGCTCACGGCGCATGCCCTTACTCCCGCGCAACCCGCGGCAATATTGAAGTTGAACTGAATGTGCTGTAAGACATACTGCTCAGTATAATTACAAGACCGGGTATACATGTCCTATCCCCAGCCTGCCCTTTATATAGCCATACTTTCTTTAAAGTAAACGCCCTGTCCGGCGGCCCCGGGTAGGGTGTTTGCCGTTGATCGGCAAACTTTATGCTTTGGGTCCCGTGTTAATCTATCCATTTGTCTTCGATTATTCTATCTAACCCGCACTACAATTAACTTTCAAAAGAGTTACTGATGTGCGTTTCCCGGCGGAAACTCAGCACGACTCTTGGGTGACTACCAGCTGATGGAGTGAAATTCCTTTATATATGCAGATACGGCAGATTTGTATGTCAAACAGACTCAGAATCCTTTAGATGACCAGTTCCCGATCATTTCGGGCTCGAATGAACAAGATAACGCTCACTTAGTATTCCTCCTCTGCCGTCACCTGGCGGTCCAGATTACGGTACTGGACAGCTTCGGCAAGATGCGCAGAACCAATCTCCTCTGCCCCTTCCAGATCGGCGATGGTGCGGGCCAGCTTAATGATCCGGTCATGCGCCCGCATGCTGAGGCCAAGACTCTCCAGAATCCGGTTCAGCAGCAAATTTTCTTCATGCCTCAGAACTGCGTAACGGCGTAACGCCGCTCCTGAAAGCTCACTGTTCCAGGAGATCGGCAGGTGCTGGTAACGCTTAGCTTGAATAGCCTGAGCCCGCAGAACGTCCTCACGCATCCGCGCTGTAGACAACGCCGGCACATTCCGGTCCCATTCTTTCGGGCGGGGAACATCAACCTGCATGTCCATCCGGTCCAGCAGCGGTCCTGAGATTTTGGCCCGGTACTGGGCGATTCGTGCCGGACTGCAGGTACACCGCTGCTGTGAGCTGCCGTTCCCGAGAAATCCGCACATGCAGGGGTTCATAGAGCAGGCGAGCAGAAACTGGGCCGGGAAGGTAAACGACGCCCTGGCCCGGCTGATGGTCACTACCCCGTCCTCCAGCGGCTGGCGGAGAACCTCAAGAACCGTGCGGGAGAATTCAGGCAGCTCGTCCAGAAACAGAATTCCGCGGTGTGCCAGGCTGACTTCACCCGGCTTCGGTATTCCCCCTCCACCAATCAGTCCGGCTGCCGAAATCGTGTGATGCGGGGAACGAAACGGGCGGAGGCGCATCAGGCCTCCATTGCTGTCCCTCAGCTTACCGGCGGCACTGAATATCTTCATCACCTCAAGCGATTCATCATCGCTCAGGTCTGGGAGAATGCCGGGAAGTCGTTTAATCAGCATCGTTTTGCCTGTCCCCGGAGGGCCGATCAAGAGGATGTTATGCATTCCGGCAGCGGCAATAGTGAGCGCGCGCTTCACGTGATTCTGTCCAATGACATCACTGTAATCCTCCTTCATCAGATAATCCTCCCGGCTCGGGGCAATAACCTTGTTCCCTTCCGGCTGATATCTCAGATGGTCCAGCGTCAGCACCTGAACTGGCGGGCGGTTCCTCGGGGACGGCTCATTGCTAACCGATACCGGAAACGGCAGCTTTGTCTGCGGCATGGATAGTTCCGGAACGGCTGAATCAGGCACTTCTGTAGGTAATCGCGGCTCCAGTCCTGGAGCTGGCTCTACCGTAAACGGAGAAGCCGGAACACCGGCAGCTGACGGTGACAACTCACGCAAATGTCCGGCAGTATATACACAGATTCCCGTAATCAGCGCTGCTTCGGCAGCATTTCCCGGTGGTACGAGGACTGCCTGGAAGCCTGCCCGGCGCGCTGCCTCAACCATAGATAACACCCCATTAACCGGACGCAGACTGCCGTCCAGCGCCAATTCTCCGATGAGCAGCATTTTCCCGGCATCCGGCATAATAAGCTGGCCGCTTGTTGTCAGAATCCCCAGGGCGATGGCCAGATCGAACGCCGATCCCTCCTTGCGCAGATCTGCAGGTGCCAGATTGATTGTAACGCGCTGCTGAGGATAGCTGTAGCCGCAGTTTTTAACCGCAGCCCGGACTCTCTCTACCGCTTCCCTCACAGCAGAATCCGGCAATCCGATGATTATCGTTTGCGGAAGCCCGTTCGCCAGATCAATTTCCACGCCGATCATTACGCCTTCAATCCCGTACAAACATGCACTATGCATCTTTCCGTACACAAAAAAACACCTCTCCTCCTGAAATACGCCCGGTACGGGCGTTTATTTCCAAGAAAAAGGGTGCTTCCTCTTTTTTCCGTTAGCTTTATTATGTTGAGTATACCTATAGCCCCTGCTATCATGCAAGGACTATTACGCACAAGCTGATGCACAAATCCCAATTCCCATCCGTCTTGCATAATTGTGCATCTATGACTAGAGAATCAATTTGTTCAGCCTTCCTCACTGGCCACAACGGCATCCCTGATCTGTTCAAAGGACAACGGCGCATAATTCCAATGCTCTACACAAATGTTAAAATGGCTTTTGCCTTCATATTTCTGTCCATGAATATGGCCATGCACATTTACGTAAGGCATATGCTTGTTCATATACATAGGTTCATGGGAGAGCATAAAAAACTCTTTATAAATGATCGGGTATTCACTTACCTCGTCAAATCCGGCTTCCAGCCACCAATTACGCCCGCGTCCGCGGTCATGATTGCCGAGAATCAGGATTTTGTAGCCGTTCAGCGCAGAAATAATATTCCGGGTAGCCTCCTGATTCAAGAAGGAGAAATCCCCCAGATGAAATACCTTATCCCCTTTGCCCACCACAGCGTTCCAGCTGGCAATCATCGACTGGTCCATCTCCCCCGCACTGACAAAAGGACGGGATTCGAAATCTATGATCAGCTTATGGCCAAAATGATGATCCGAGGTGAAAAAGACATTAGTCAAAACAGCACCCCCATTTCAAGTACTTCAGGAATGGTTCATTTATTCCAGTTTCTCTTGGACGGACGCCGATTCACGTCAACCTGAATCAATTCGGCCAAAGGAGGGGTTTCCTCATGCTCGATCAGCCATTGACGCATTTCCTTAATGGCCTCTACCTGACCGTTCCCCTTATCCTTCCAGGTAAGCAGTTCGATGACATTGATGACCAGTGACAACAGGCTGCTGTTGCTGCTTTCTGTTTTTTCCGCACGCATTTTATGGAATAAAGCCTCATGCTCCCAGTCAATTAATATCTCTTCCGCTATTGCAGGCCGCATAACGGTAAATGTCTTATTACAATTGCTGCAGCAGACAACGGACAGAGGCTCTCCGCCCAATTCCGCTACGACTCTGTGCTCGCAATGCTGGCAAGTAAAACTTACCTGTATATCAATCGGTTGATTTCTCACTCGGACAGCCCTCCTCATGGTGACATTAAAAGTTACACTAATGTTTACCCATTTCTTTCGAGAAATGACCCATGGAGCCCATGATATGTCAAGGATAAATAAGCAAAATCGTTGAACACAGGCAAAAAAAGAGCTAAAATGCCTCACGGATATGCCGTAATGAAGCAATACTTAAATCTCTATTTAGCTGTACGGCGATTACATCAAAGGAAATCACCGGGTTATTCAGACCCCGCATATGTAAATACACCTGGGCTGTATTTCTCACCTGGCGGATTTTGCGTTCATCCACTGACTCCTCCGGGGTTCCCTGCACACCAGCCCCGCTCCGGCTGCGCACTTCAATGAAGACAATCCCCTCTTCATATTCTGCAATAATATCAAGTTCTCCGCTGCGGCAGCGCCAGTTGCACTCCCTGATTATGTATCCCCGGGAGGACAGATACAGACTTGCCGCCTGCTCGGCAGCAGCCCCTTTTTGCCTGCGGGTATAATTCGTCCTGTCCGCCCCGTGACTCACTTCGGTCTCCGTTCCCCGGCAGAACGGTCACTCTGATATACATAACTCAGAATCTCCGCGACCAGCTGGTATAGCTGAGGCGGAATCTGCTGATCCAGATCCAGCTTAGAGAGGACCTCCACCAGCGCGGCATCCTCCTGCACAGCAACCCCGTTTTCCTTGGCTTTTTGCAGAATGATATCGGCTACCGAGCCTTGTCCTTTGGCAACAACAACCGGGGCTTCGCTTTGGCCGGGGATATATTTAAGGGCAACCGCCTTTTTGAGGTTCTGTGAAACCTTATGTTCCGACTCACTCATATGCGGTAATCGACTCCTTTGTAGGAATCGGGAACATAATCGGACTGTTTGGCAGGAGCTGCAGCCGTACTCAGCTCGGGCAACGGCTCCGTGCGCAGGCTGGACAGCTGATACCCTATAGACTCAACCGCTGTCTTAATGTCCTCACGGCGCCCTTCCAGCAGCTCCAGCACCCAAGGTTCATTATTATGCAGCTTAAGGCTGACAATCCGGTCAACGACCTGTACGTCTACCATAGTCTGGCCGAGCTGCTTCATATCCAGATCAAACCACAGGCGGCAGTTCGCCGCATCCAGCTCGCCTTTGCGGCCGCGCCGGGACTGGATATGGACGGAAGCCGTCTCCTGGCCGTCCTGCCCCCGCAGCGGCAGGAACATCGTCACCTGCGCGAACGGCGCGGTGCGGTCTGTATTCAGCAGCAGCTGCTGGCCAGTCAGCTGCTGCACCAGCTGGCCCGCAGCTTCCTTGACCGCGGGCGGGACCTCGCTGCTGCCGAGAACCTGCAGCAGCACGCCCTTGAGCGTACCGGCGGCATCCTCCGCGCTGCCGGACGCCCCTTGCAGCGCCGCAGCCGGCAGCGCTGCCTCACGCCCGTGCGCGGCAACGCCGCCGCGCACGGCCTGCTGCTCGTGCTCCGCACCGAGCAGCTTCAGCACCCGCCCCACCCACGACTCCGTGTCGGGGGCGGGCGCCGTGCCCTGCTGCGGCTGCGCAGCCGCAGCAGAGGCGTCCCCGCGCGGCGCAGCGGGGACTTGCCCTTGCCCCGCCGGTGCTGGCGGGGCGGTATTGCCCTGCGGCGGCTGCGCGGCCGCAGGGCCTTCGCCCGCCGCGCCGGAGGCGGGCGGAGCTGTAGCGAGCTGCGGCAGCGTGCCGCGCAGCTCGGTGAGCACGCCCTGCAGCTTCGCGAGCAGGGCGGTCCCCGAGGCAGTGCTCTGCGGCTGCGGAGCACTGTTTACCGGCGCGGCAGCACCCGCACCTTCCCGAGCTCCTGCGGCCTCGGTGCGGCCAGCCGCAGCGGCTCCCGAGCCCTCCCGTGCTGCTGCGGCCTCATTCTGACCAGCCGCAGCAGCGCGGGAGCCTGCCGGGTCAGTGCTGCCGCTTCCTTTGGCAGCTCCTGCTCCAGCAGGCGCGGTACCAGCAGGCTCTGCATCTCCTGCTGACACAGCCTTATTGGCGGACGCCGCCTCGGACAACGGCAGTTTCTGCGCCAGGCCTCCAGGCACTTCCCCCTCTACTGCAGAATCTGCATTCAAAGCTGCAGCAGCCTGTCCAGCACTTCCTATTGCTTGAGTATTGCCAGCATTGACGTTACCATTATTACTCCCTGTGTTACTTACCATTCCTGATCCAGACTGGGTCTCTACAGAACCGGCTGCCGCCCCCGAAGGAGCACTATTACCTGTTGCGCCAGCTTTCGATGCCGGAAGTTCAGCATCTGTATTCGCTCCGGGCAGCACACCAGCCGTTACCGTATTTCCGGTCACAGGAGCTGTGGTGCCGCCTGTGAGCACTCCTGCCGCAGGTTTATTTCCTCCTGCCGACTCTGCACTCTTACCAGCATCACCCTGCTGGGCCCACATGTTCAGCTCCGATTCCAGCGTGGCCAGCAGCTGATGCAGCTTCGGACCGAATACCGCCTGCTGCAGCCCCTTCACCGTCTCAGCCGTAACCGGCAATCCGCGCTTCACGGAGATGACGGCCGCTTCCAGCCATTCCGAGGCTGGCACACCAGGCGGCTTGGCATTCATGACGGCATCCAGCTTCGCCGCCGTCTCTTTGGTCAATGCCAATCCGCCGGACTGCATCGCCTGAACAATCTCCCGCCCTGCCTTCGAATTCGTAAGGCCAAGCGATTCAATAGCTTCCCCCATACTCTGCGGTGAGGCGAGGGCAGCTTCACCAAGAGAGACGGGCTTCAGCACCGGCAATCCGTTCTCACCAGGTGTACCCACTTGCAGGTTCAGGGTCTGTCCAGGCATAAGCGGTGTTTCCAGTTCAGCACGGACAGGCGTCCCCTGAATCTGCACCATGGCTTCCTTGCCTGAATCAGACACGCTGAGTACAACGCCGCGAACAACCTGACCTTCCTTGAGCTCTACAGATTTAGGCTCTCCCGCCTTGCTGTCTCCGAGCAAGCCGCGAATGAGTGATCCGATATTCATGTTGTCCGCCTCCTGTCTCTTCTATATAATATCGGAATTATCTGTCCTTTTGATAACTGCGTATGTCCTTAGAACAATGTCTGCTGCTCGGCAAGAATATTACCGATGAAGCTGCGCCGGTGCATAGGCGTTACACCCAGCGTCTTGATCTGTTCCCGGTGCAGCTTGGTTGCATATCCTTTATGTAATTTGATCCCGTAATCCGGGTATAATTCCTCCCACAAGCCTTCACAGAGCCGGTCGCGTGTAACCTTAGCTACAATCGAAGCGGCAGCAATCGACTGGCTGCTGGCATCCCCCTTGATGATCGAACGCTGCGGCAAAGGCAAGTCCACTTTCTCTGCATCAATCAGCATATAATCAGGCTGCTGGATTAATCCTTCAACCGCCTTGCGCATAGCCAGACGCGAAGCCTGCTTAATATTTATTTCATCAATCACCGTCGATTCTACATGCCCTACACTTACCGCCAGTGCCTGATCCATAATAATCTCATACAAGGCATCACGCTTCTTGGCCGTCAGCTTCTTGGAATCATCCACACCCTCAATAATCAGCCGGGCCGGCAAAATTACCGCAGCAGCCACCACATCCCCGAACAAGCAGCCCCGGCCCACTTCATCGACACCGGCAATGTGCTGGTAAGACAATTCCCAGCCTTCTTTTTCATACAACAGCATATCTATCGTGCTCACTTCTATCCACCTGCCAATCAACAATTTATCCGGTTCCTCTACTAGCCAGCTTAACATAAGCGGCCATTATGGTCATCCGTCATTATAATGATTTTTTGACTTGAAGCTCAATCGTCCCTGCGGTGAATATTTGAATTTCCGGCCGCTTGGTAACACAGGTTTACTTGATCTAATCCTCTATCCGCAGTTGAAACTGGTTAACACAATTGCCCTCTGTCGCTCCTGCAAGTCCAAAACACTTCTTTTCGCTTTCGTTATTCTTTTGCGTTGCTATCTAGCCTTGCTTGCCATTAAATAGCCGGGTTAACCGCTGCATCGTAACAGTCTCCCAATTAACATTCCTGCACGAAATACAACATTCCCTTCATTATTTCCGCTCCAATCCAAAAATGTTGTATGGATTGCAGCATTTTCCCTCCTCCAAGCGACTTAACGGGATTATTGTTGTATTTCCTACAACAATCCAGCAGAATACCCAGTTGTGCATAACCCAAAGTTGCATTAAGTACAACATTTCTCCGCATTCACCCTCATCGCCAACTCCCCGTGCTGCCACGCAAAAAAGAGCCAGTCCACAAACACGGATGGCTCTTCCATTCCACAATTCGTTCTTAAGTTAAGGCGTCTCCAGCGTAAAACGTCCAAGCTTGCCGGCGCGCAGTTCATGCAGGAGTGCGCGTGAAGCTTTCTCCAGATCTACGCGTCCGCCGCTGAGCAGACAGCCCCGTTTACGTCCTACCGCTTCCATCACGGCAACGATTTCGTCCGGGTTCTCCAGATCCTCAGGCAGCTTGTCGATACCAAAACGCTCCTGGAACCGGCTGCCGTAATCCTTCACCAGATATTTCACCGCATAGAACGCGATATCCTCAATGTTCAGGATTTCTTCCTTGATCGCTCCGGTTACCGCCAGCTTATAGCCTACCACCTGGTCCTCGAACTTCGGCCAGAGGATACCCGGGGTATCCAGAAGCTCCAGATTCCCGCCTGTCTTAATCCATTGCTGGCCCTTGGTGACCCCTGGACGGTCTCCGGTAATCGCGATACTTCTGCCCGCCATCCGGTTAATGAGTGTCGATTTGCCTACGTTGGGAATACCGACGATCAATGCGCGCATTGCCCGCGGGTTAATTCCCCTGGAAATCTGCCGGTCAATCTTTTCCTTCAGCAGCAGCTTGACCTGCTCAGGAATCTCCTTAATGCCTGTCCCGGTAGAAGCATCCACAGGATAGGCAACATGGCCCTGTTCCTTGAAGTAAGCAAGCCACTTGCGCGTTGCTTCCGGATCGGCCAGATCCGCTTTATTCAGAATAATCAGCCTTGGCTTATCCCGCAAAATATCGTCAATCATCGGATTGCGGCTGGAAAGCGGCAGACGGGAATCAAGCAGTTCTATTGCAATATCAATCAGCTTCAGCTTATCCTCAATTTGCCGTCTAGCCTTCGTCATATGACCAGGAAACCATTGAATGGCCATTGCCGTCACCTCCTTTGACTTCTGTCAGCTTAATGGTTAATTAATGTAATATCTTTGACCGGCCAGAAAATAAGGTCCGCACGGCCGACAATATCACCCAGTGGCACATAACCGATCATCCGGCTGTCTGTACTGTCTGAGCGGTTGTCCCCCATCACAAACACATGTCCTTCGGGCACTGTGCCATCCGTAAAATCTTCATTCGGGAAGTTCTTATTGTTGTACAAAGAGTTGTTATTATGCGCATCATCAATTGCGCCCTGGATATACGTTTCATTTACCGGTTCGCCGTTCACAGTTACGACATCCCCTTCAACTTTTACCGTATCGCCCGCTACACCGATGACACGTTTAATGAAGTCTCTGCCTTCAGACGGCACATGGAATACGATGACTTCACCACGCTGAGGTGTACGTATATCATAGAGAATTTCATTAACAATAACCCGTTCGCCAGTATGGAAGTTAGGCTGCATGGAAGGTCCGTCCACGATAAACGGTTTGAACAAAAGCCAGCGTATTAGAATAACCAGAACCAATGCAATCGCAATCGCTTTAATCCATTCCAGGACTTCATTCTTAGGCTTCTGGGGGCTCTGGCTGTTAGATTCTGTAATCTCGCCTTGCCCTGGCTGCAAATCCTGCTGCATAGTTCACCGTCCTCTCCATATGTTGTTATCTCCACTATACAATACAAAAAAACTCCTACCAAAAACTCCCCCGCGATTACTCCTTCAGGAGGCCTTTTCGGAGAAGCTGTTCCTAAGGCACATATTTCTTAGTTGAATGTTTTGATTACATAGTAAGAATAAACGAAAGGGGCTTGATTTCAAGCCCCTTTCACTTGCCGCTATTCTAGCGACGGATTTCTTTAATTCTTGCAGCTTTACCGCGAAGTTCACGAAGATAGTACAGCTTCGCACGACGAACTTTACCACGGCGAGCCACTTCGATTTTCTCGAGCTTAGGGGAGTTGATTGGGAATGTTCTTTCCACACCAACACCATAAGAGATTTTACGAACTGTAAAAGTCTCACCGATACCACCGCCGCGACGTTTGATTACAACGCCTTCGAACAACTGGATCCGTTCACGAGTTCCTTCGATAACTTTTACATGCACCTTCAAAGTGTCACCCGGGCGAAAACTCGGGATATCTTTGCGAAGTTGCTCTTGCGTAATTGCTTGTAGGATATTCATTTAGGACTTCCTCCTTCCGTACAGGTGTTCTTGCCTCTTCCGGAGAGCCATTGCTCTCCCTCATTATCCGCAGAGGACCACCGTATTCCACACAACAGAAATAATATTACCACACGGCAGAAATAAAGACAAGTATAAAATCCAAAATAGAAGAATATATATGCTTCGCACTATAAATTCCCCTTCTAGTTCTCGCTGAAACGGTACCGTCCTGTTAAGGACGACATAGCGTTTCTACTTGTTTAGAGTGGCAGCATATCCCTTTTCTTCGCTTTGACCTTGCAATCCTTGCAGAGTCCGACCACACTTCCGTTATCCTGGGCATAAAAAACCAGCTTGCCGTTTTTCTTCTTACAGGAAGAACAAAGCTGATCTGCAGCATTCTGCTTAGCCTTGCGGTGCCCTTCCATAGATATTACGTTGCTGGCTTTAACCGTTCTTGGTGCCTCAGGCTGCTCCCTGTTCATCCGGTTGCGGGAAATTACATAAACAACTGCACCAACCAACAAAATAATGAAGACCGCCGCATATTGCATTTGGCTCATCCGCTCCTCTGACTTCATCAGTCAAAATAGTAAACAGACCTGGTTCCGCCTTACCTTCTATGCCGGTCTGTTCCAGCTGCCAGGATTGATTATTCCGGTCTTTAGATCTAACGCTAGTTTAACATATTGCTTCATCAAAATGTAGTCAACAGGCTTACTGGACTATGGTCCAGTACAGCAACCCGCCGCCAGCCCGTTATCCATATATTTTCCATAATATATAATATTAAATATACATAAGCAAATCACTAACCTTCAGGAGGGTATATATATTGAAGAAAAATCACAACACCGCAATTATTGCAGCAGTAGCCGTCTTCTCCATCGCTTTACTGGCAGGATGCAAGGAACTTCCCGGCAAAGAGGCGGCAGATCATCAGCTGGAGCAGCGTCTGTCCGGAAACTTCCAGCAGGAAGCCGCAGAGGCGGTTAAGCAGAGCATCGGCAAGGCAACCGTCACGCTAGGAGATGCAGTCCAGACGACAACGGACAGGATTGAACAAAAGATTAATGATAAGGGTATCAGCAGAGAATTCTCCACCTCCCTGCCGGCAGGTTCAGCCTCTGAATTTAAGCTTGATAATATTCTGGGTGAAGTCAGCTTAGTTCCCGCTTCCGGGGACGAGATTGTTGTCAAAGCCACCATTGTTGTCCATGATCGTTCGTCTAACGACGACGCTTCCGAGGTACTTGACCACGCTGAAGTATCGATTGAACATAAAAGTGGCGTGCTGACCGTTTCCACTCACGGGGAGGATAGCCCGAAGAAGAATCTTTGGGACTGGTCACAGAAGGAATACGGGCATTCAGACTTCAGTATTAATTATGTAGTTGAGCTTCCGGATACAGTGAACTATGTTGAGATCAATTCTAATGTAGGCTCCACACAGCTCCGCGGTCTGCAGGGTACCTTTGATATCGTCAGCAATGTCGGAAGCATCATCCTTCAGGATACTGTTTTCACAGGCAAATCTTCTATTAAGTCTAATACAGGAAGTATCGAGCTTGGTATATCCGGAATGGATAGCGGCAGCAGTCTTAAGGCTACAAGCGATATAGGTAAAATATCCGCCGATCTTGCCAGTTCAGTGCAATGTACTGTGGAAGCTGAGAGTGAGCTGGGGCATATAGCCGGCGCTACAGGCGGCAAGCAGGATTATAACGGCGGCGGTCCGCTGGTAACGCTAACTACCCAGATTGGAGCAATATCCGTTAATAATTAGAAAAGTGGGCGTTCCTGTTTTCCAGGAGCCCACTTTTTAATTTGTGCTCTTATCAGATCAGCGCAATGGCCAGCAATGTAAACAGGCTGAGTGTAAGGATTTCGCTGCCATAGCCGAAGTACCCTCCATAATAATTCCCCGAGCCTCCCGGATAAAATGCCGAAGTTTTCATTTTGCCGTTTCCTTTTGTTTTCAGGTACACATTGTTCTGGTCCACATCTACAATAATTCCTTCATGACGTTTGCCGTCATTGGTCATAATACGCACCCGCTTATTTTTGCAATGGAGACAGTTATAATAAGCTTCCATCTGCTGATTCCTCCTCAATCGTGTTTCTGTATCTTATGAGGGGAGGGATAAGCCGGTAACGGCAATAGCCACGCGGCAAATGTCTATAATTATTTTAGCTGTGAAATCAAGAACTTGTGAACATTGTGTATCATTTTCCGAAGAAAAGGGGTATTATTAAGATAATAATACGAATTGAAGCGCTTACGATTGTGAACATTAATCTACAATTCATAAGGAGGCAGGAATCATGAGCACAGCAGGCAGACGTTTCATTAATGAAGGAGTACTTCGTATCGCCTGGTTCATCATATTCACATCGCTCACCTACACGGTGCGCAATTACACTTGGGCTATTGTACTGCTTATGGTTGTTGCTGTATATTCGCTGGTCACCGGGATCATCATGCTTACCCGCCAGGATAGGGACAGGGGCAGAGCTTAACCGGCGTTATTCGTATAAAAGTTAAAAACACTTCCACAGAGCTTACGGCCCTGACGGAAGTGTTTTTTGATCGGAGTAACAGGATTCGAACCTGCGGCCTCATCCACCCCAAGGATGCGCGCTACCTGGCTGCGCTATACCCCGACATCTATGTATGCCTGCCTTCGAAATAAGATACGCGCCTTCTTTTAACATTATGCCGGAAAGCGGTTACTTCCTGGTTATATTTTATATATTCCGCAGAAGTACATTTTATATTTATTTTTAAACTATTATTCAAATTTTATGGATTTTTCATATAAGCTATGCTATACTCTTGGCACAAGGAAAGGAGGTGCGTTCACATCAAGCATGACATGCTGAACGTATCCCTTACCCGGACCAACGGCTGAATCACTGGCCCTGGTGGCGCGGGATACGGATCAAAGTAACAAACTAGCGCCTCGGGTAGAAAGACCGTCTACGGACGGTCTTTTTTTATGGGATCAGAACGTAGACGGGTTAGTTTATGTCTATAGATCTGTTTCTCTACACTCCATCACGAAATAAATAACCGCTAAAGCCAGCGTACCTTAGGTCCGTCTGTCTTTAGCGGTTATTTGTGTGCTCTGCTACAGTATCACTGAGCCTATGGAACCTGCTGCCAGGGTCTTGTTCATTCCTTGAGTTAGAGGGTTACGATTTACGATTCTTATAGAAATCAATAATATCGCTTACTGTGCGGAGCGGCTCCGCCTCCTTGTGGACAGTGTCCACGGCTGGCTTGAAGGGTTCATGCGTATTCGTAGTCACTTTCAGTCATTCCTTTCGATAATTAAGCTAGCTGCGTCTAAAGCTGCATGTCTGATCGCGGCACCTCTATTCATTACCCTAAAAAAAGGGCATTAACGCACATCCGCTCTTATTTTTGTGTGAATCTTCTGTGTCTGCTAATTTATTCTATGGATTTGATCAGTCTCCACTTCTCAGCACATAGCAAAAAACGCCTCCCTAACGTAATATACGTTAAAAAGACGCTATCTATGACTCTTCTCCGGGCCCAAATTTCATTTATTTGTTATTCAGGCTTGTCTGCTCCTGCAGCCGCTTCAGTGTCAGCTTGTCTTTCGCAGAAAGCTCTGCTGTCTTCAGCAGGTCCGGTCTGCGCTCAAGTGTGCGCTGCAGCGCCTGCTCACGCCGCCACACCTCAATGTTGGCATGATGTCCGCTTAGAAGCATATCCGGCACTTTCCAGCCGCGGAATTCTGCAGGACGGGTATAATGCGGATATTCCAGAAGCCCCGTGCTGAAGGAGTCGGTTACTGCAGAGGTCTCGTTACCCAGCGCCCCCGGCTGCAGCCGCACGACCGAGTCAATGACAGTCAGGGCAGGCAATTCACCGCCGGTCAGTACATAGTCGCCAATCGAAAGCTCGTCCGTCACCAGATGCTCGCGGATCCGCTCATCATAGCCTTCATAATGGCCGCAGATGAAGATCAGATGCTGCTCCTGCGCCAGCTCCTCGGCGATCTGCTGATTATACGTCTGGCCCTGCGGACACATGAGAATAATCCGCGGCTTCACCGGCGGGTCTATAGCGGATTCAGCCGCACCTGCTTCAGCGCTGGTCTCGGCCAGCACATGCTCTACCGCCGCAAAGATCGGGTCTGGCTTAAGCACCATCCCTCCGCCTCCGCCATACGGCGTATCATCCACGCTGTTATGCTTGTTTCCTGAGAAATCACGGAAGTTCACCGCATTCAGTGATACGATGCCTTTGTCACGGGCTTTGCCGAGTATGCTTGTGCCGAATACACCTTCACACATTTCCGGAAAGAGTGTCAGCACATCAATCCGGATCATGGAAGCAGCCCCTCCATAATGTGCACCGTGATTTTTTTGGCCTCGATATCTACGTCAAGCACTACATCATTGATGACCGGAATCAGAATATCCTGGCCTTTGGCCGGCTTCACCACCCAGACATCATTGGCACCCGGCTGCAGAATCTCCGTGATTGTACCCAGCGGCTGGCTGGCGTCTTCATCGGTGTACACTTCACAGCCAACGATTTGGTGGAAATAATATTCATTCTCCGGCAGTTCCACCAGGTCATCGCTTGGCACTTTAAGCATACTGCCCTTATATTTCTCAACCTCATTAATATTGGTATAGCCCTTCAGCTTGGCTATATACATACCTTTGTGTTCTTTCGCGGATTCTACCGTCACCTCGAATCTCGGGCTTCCGTCCGCCGGAATCAGCAGCAGCTTTTTGCCGGGTGCAAAGCGCACTTCCGGGAAATCGGTATGCGACAGGATTTTGACCTCTCCGCGGATACCGTGGGTATTCACCAGTCTGCCTACTGTTAACTCTTCCGTCATGTGATCCTCTCCTTTGACAAGTTTCGAATATCTATATATTTCAACAAAAAGGAGCCGGGATATACTATCCCTAGCCCCTCATTGTACGCACACTTAAGATAAAATATCTACGGTAACGCGTTTATCGCTCTTGACTGCTGCAGATGTAACTACGGTACGAAGCGCTTTGGCGATCCGCCCCTGCTTGCCGATGACCTTACCGACATCATCAGGATGTACGGAGAGCTCATAGACAATCAGGTGATCCTTCTCCACGGTCCGTACGGTCACATCCTCTGGATGATCCACTAAAGCCTTAGCAATAACACCAACTAATTCTTCCATAGAGGACCCTCGCAATCAGTCATTATTTCTGTTGCTTCAGCTCATGGAACTTCTTCATCACGCCAGCCTTAGAAAGCAGGTTGCGGACGGTATCAGATGCTTGTGCACCTGTTTGAAGCCATTTAAGAGCTTTTTCCTCATCAATCTTAACGACTGCCGGTACTTCAATCGGATTATAATAACCGATTTCCTCGATAAAACGACCGTCACGAGGGGACCGGGAATCGGAAACCACTACACGGTAGAAAGGCGCTTTATGTGCTCCCATTCTTTTCAAACGAATACGTACTGCCACGAAATTCACCTCCTTATAAGAATATCGGAATTATTATTAACCTTTGGGACAAACCTTTTTCGATCCCTCCCAAACCCTCCCTTCCAAGGGAGGGCCCCAAGGGCTCTGCCCTCTGGACACCCGGCTAAGTGCAACTAGCGTAGGCGTTCAGACTGGCGGGACCTTGAGATGTTCGGGGTAAGACCGCTTTTCCTCCCTGCGGGATACGCTTAACTGCGGCGTTACCTTGATACAGGGAAGAGATTTAAGGACTACGTCAAAAGATTAAGATCAAAACCATTCTCGATCATCTGATGTTGTACTATATCTGATCTATGGTAAACCATAAAGGATAAGAAACTTAAAAAATCAAAGATTAGAGATCAACGGAAAGGGAACTTCATACCGCCCTTGCCGCCAAGGCCTTTAAGCTGCTTCATGGCGTTCTTCTTGCCGCCCTTGCCTCCGCCGCCCATCATGCCGGAGAACTGCTTCATCATCTTGCGCATTTCATCAAACTGCTTGATGAGCCGATTAACCTCGGCGACGTTGGTACCGCTGCCGGCAGCAATACGCTTGCGGCGGTTGTGGTTGATGATCTCAGGCTGGGCCTTCTCGGCCTTGGTCATGGAATGAACAATGGCTTCGACGCGTCCCATCTGCTTATCATCAACCTTCAGATCCTTCATGCCCTTGGCTTTGTTCATGCCAGGCAGCATATCAAGAATCTGGTCGATCGGGCCAAGCTTCTTGACCTGATCCATCTGCTCCAGGAAATCATCGAACGTAAATTCCGCATTACGCATCTTACGTTCCATTTCCTTCGCTTTCTCGGTATCGATATTGGCCTGAGCCTTCTCGATCAACGACAGCATGTCGCCCATGCCGAGTATCCGTGATGCCATACGTTCCGGATGGAACGGCTCCAGCGCGTCGATCTTCTCGCCAAGAGCAGCGAATTTGATCGGGCAGCCGGTTACGGCCTTGACGGACAACGCGGCACCACCACGGGTGTCACCATCAAGCTTCGTCAGCACTACGCCAGTAAGCTCCAGCTGCTTGTTGAAGCTGTCAGCCACATTCACGGCATCCTGACCGGTCATGGCATCGACTACAAGCAGCACTTCGTCAGGAGTTACGACGTTATGGATCTGCTTCAGCTCTTCCATCAGCTCTTCATCAATATGCAGGCGGCCTGCGGTATCGATAATGACATAATCGAGGTTATTGTCCTTCGCATGCTGAACACCTTGTCTGGCGATTTCCACCGGACTTGTCTGATCACCCAGCGAGAAGACCGCAACCTTGATTTGCTCTCCCAGCACCTGCAGCTGCTTGATCGCCGCAGGACGGTAGATGTCAGCCGCTACGAGCAGCGGGCGGTGATTGCCCTTCTGCAGCAGCTTCGCCAGCTTACCCGAAGTGGTTGTCTTACCCGCACCTTGCAGACCTGTCATCATAATGACGGTCGGCGGCTTGTTCGACTTCGCCAGCTTCGCCTGGCTTCCGCCCATCAGCTCAGTCAGTTCCTTGTTAACGATGTCGATAATGACCATGCCTGGCGTGAAGCTGTCCATCACTTCCTTGCCGACGGACTTCTCTTTCACCTTGGACACGAAGTCCTTGACGACTTTGAAGTTAACATCGGCTTCCAGAAGGGCCAGCCGCACTTCGCGCATGGCTTCGTTTACGTCTTCTTCGGATACTTTCCCTTTGCCGCGCAGTTTGCTGAACACATTCTGCAATCTTCCGGTTAAACCTTCAAATGCCATATGCGGCTTGCTCCCTTCATGCTACTCTAACCTCTGCAAACGATCCACGATGTCCGTGAACCGCAGTTTATATTGCTCAGGCAGCATCCCATTGTCCGGCAGTCTGCGCAGTTCTTCTAAATATCTGTTGCGGTCTTCATGTTTGGACAGCAGTCCAAGCTTCTCTTCATAATTCTCAAGAACTTGCTCCGCCCGCTTAATATGCTCATACACAGCTTGACGGCTGATTTCAAATTCCGCAGCAATCTCTCCCAGGGAGAAATCATCGTGGAAATAATATTTGAGAAACGTTTGCTGCTTGTCAGTAAGCAGCCGTTCGTAGAAAGCAAATAGCAGGTTGATCCGGTTGGTTTTCTCGAGCCTATTCTCCTGACTCATTAAGGGCACTCCCTTCGTCAAGGAAAAACACTTTACAGCTTCACAACGTCCCTTATGATACCGAAAACAAAGAAAGATGTCAAGCCTTTTTGCTTGTCATCTTTTTCTTTGCCCGAAACCGGCATTTCGGAGGTAAATTCCGGCCTGCTTAGTGAATCGGCAGGATGTATAAGAATACAACGAAGAAGTGAAGAATCGTCCCTGCAAGCACGAACAAATGCCAGATGGCATGATGGTACGGGAAGCCGCGCCACACATAAAAAACTGTGCCAAGCGTGTACAGCAGACCGCCTACCATCAACAGAGTCATGCCGCCGCTGGCCACAACCTCAGACAGAGGGCTCCAGGCGATCACGATCATCCAGCCCATGGCGATGTAGAATATGGTCGACATGAACAGGAACTTTTTGACAAAAAAAGCTTTGAAAAAGACGCCGAATACCGCTACTCCCCAGGCGATTCCGAATAAAGTCCAGCCCAGCGGCCCCCGGATCGCCACCAGCATAAAGGGTGTATACGTTCCGGCGATAAATAAATAAATTGAAGAGTGGTCGAGGAATTCAAAGAAGTCCTTCGCCTTGCCGTCCCTGAGACTATGCACCATTGTTGAATTAAAATACAGCAGCAGCATAGTTACCCCATATATGGAGAAACTGACAACATGCCAGGCCGTACCATTCTGGACAGCATATACGACCAGCAGAACCAGCGCAGCAATACTTAATACTGCACCAATCCCGTGTGTAATCGCGTTCGCAACCTCTTCCTTGCGGCTGTAAGTGTGAGTATTAGCCATCCCACTATTCCTTCCATTTGCGGTTTCCTTCTATTATAGCTCTTTCCCTGAGGTCCTTCCAGCTTACGGCAGCCGCAAGGAATACTTCTCCGTTTACAGCTTGTACAGGTCAGTGTACTTTGCTTCCAGATAATCCGCCAGATAATCCGGGTTCAGCGGTTCCCCTGTTACCTGCTCGATAATCTGCGAGGGTGTCAGGCTCTGACCGTAGCGGTAGATTTTGTCGGTGAGCCATTCTTTGATCGGCAGCAGGTTCCCGGCAGCAATCAGCTCCTCGAACTCCGGCAGCTCCTTACGCAGCGTATTCAGCATTTGGGCCGCGTACATGTTGCCCAGTGAATAAGAAGCGAAATATCCGAAGTCTCCTCCCGACCAGTGAACATCCTGCAGTACGCCAAGCGCATCCGTAGGAGGGGTTATACCGAGATATTCCTGATACTTCGCGTTCCAGGTCTTCGGCAGATCCTTCACTTCAAGCCCTTCGTTGAAAATAAGCTTCTCGATTTCGTAGCGTACAATAATATGCAGGTTATAAGTCAGCTCATCGGCTTCGATGCGGATGAAGGAATTGCCTACACTGTTGATGGCGCGGTAGAAATCCTCCATTTCCACATTAGCAAGCTGTTCCGGGAAATGCTGCTGCAGATCGCCGTAGTAACGCTGCCAGAAGGCCCGGCTGCGGCCGATCATATTCTCCCATAGTCTGGACTGGGACTCGTGAATCCCCATGGATGCGCCTTGAGCCAGCGGTGTACCGATAATCTTTTCACCGAAATTCTGCTCGTACAGGGCATGTCCGCCCTCATGCAATGAGCTGAAGATCGAGCTCGTCACATTATCCAGCAGATAGTTTGTTGTGATGCGTACATCGCCGGGATTCAGGCCCGTAGCGAACGGATGTACACTTTCATCCAGACGTCCTGCCTCAAAGTCGTAGCCCATCTGCTCAAGCAGGAAGAGGCCGAACTTCTCCTGCTGCTCTTTGGGGAAAATCTGACTCAGGAATTCCGTATCCGGCTTGTTCGGCGACGCGCTGATCGCTTCGGCAAGAGGAACAAGACGGCTGCGCAGACGGCTGAAGATGTCGTCCACTTTGGCCACCGTCAGATCCGGTTCATACATATCCAGCAGCGTATCATAACGTGAGCCTTCTACTCCCCAATAATCGATGAACTCCTGTTTGAACTCAACAATCTTGGTCAGGTACGGCTCGAAGGAGGCAAAATCATTGTTATCCTTGGCTTCTTCCCAGATGGTCTGGGCATGGGCGGTCAGGACAGAGTACTCCTCGAATTTTTTGGAAGGAATGCTCTTACTGCGGCTGTACTCTTTGCGGGTATCCTTCACGATCTTGTTCTCATTATCGCTTAACTGGCTCATCACTTCCGGACGGCTGAAGAATTCGGTAAAAGCACCGATCTCCTCCGATACCTGCAGTTTGAACGCTTCTGCACTCAGCATGCCAAGCGTGGCTGATCGCATCTCCACACCTTTACGCGGCGCACCTGTACGCAAATCCCAGCCCAGGAGCCCAATAGCTTCATAATAGCCTCTGATTTTGGATAATAGCTCTTTAAATTTATCCCACTCTTCTTTGACCAATTGTTCCATTGGTTGAGCACCTGCCCTTGTCTAATTTATCCACTCCTCTTGATGATACTTTTATTAATGGCTATAATCAAATTCAGAATAGACATCTTCAATTTGAAATACTTATATTCTAATGAATACCGTGAACCCGGGGAATTCTGATTACTGACTTTAAGTTCGCGGCAAGAAGATGTAGAATGGATAACAACTTATTGCGTAAGCTTCCCAAGGGGGGGCTGTACGAGGGGATTTCAGAAGAAGTCTATTATCATTTAACTTTGAGGAGGCAGCATGCTCATGAGTCAGGTCACAGAAATTATGAAATTTAACAAGCATTTTGTTGAGGAAAAAGAATACGAAGCCTATCTGACCAGCCGCTTTCCGGATAAAAAAATGCTGATCATCACCTGCATGGATACCCGGTTAGTTGAGCTTCTGCCCAAAGCGATGAATTTCAAGAACGGTGATGTCAAAATCATCAAAAATGCCGGAGCCGTCATCTCCCAGCCGTTCGGAAGCGTAATGCGCAGCGTAATGGTTGCGCTGTATGAGCTGGATGCGGATGAAGTTATCGTCGTCGGGCATTATGAATGCGGCATGGCCTCCCTAAATGCGGACCGGATGATCAATTCTATTAAGGAACGCGGTGTTTCGGAGCAGGTGCTCGATACTTTGGAGAATTCGGGAATTAAGCTGACCAAATGGCTGCGCGGGTTTGACAATGTGGAGGAAGGGGTAATTCAGACTGTGGAGCTGATCAAGCGCCATCCCTTACTCCCCCCAAACGTACCTATTCACGGCATGATCATCGATCCGGCAACCGGAGCGCTTGAGCTTGTCTCGGATGGATACGCGGAGCATAAGGCAACTCTCTGAAACTGCTGTTTGCGTGGATCCTGGATCCACGCACTTTTTTTTGCCTGCCGGAACCTTGAAGCCAGTTAACATTTCTATTTGTGATTATTAAAAATTGAAACCTCCTGAGGATAACCTGCGTATTACCGGGCAGACACACAGAAACTAATGTGAACAAGACGGATGCTAATCGTTAAAAGAATGGTTTTGTCCGCTGCAGATTCTGGAATGTCTGTATTTACCACACTTCTGGGAGGTTCTCGTACTAAATGAAATCAATGAAACGTGTAATGATGATCGTCATGGCCTTCACTCTGTTCTTTGCCGTAACTGCTCCTGACTTTGCAGATGCCCGCCGTGGCGGCGGCTTCAAATCGGGTAGCCGGGGATTCACCACTACCCCAAAGAAATCAACAACAAACAATGTGAAACAAAGTGATAGCACCAAAGGCACCACAGCCGGAAGCACAACGAATGCAAACCGCGGATTCTTCAGCGGCGGCAGCCTGATGAAAGGCCTGATGATCGGCGGGATCGCCGGCTTCCTCTTCGGCGGAATGTTCTCCGGCATGGGCGCTTTCGGCAATATCATCGGCCTCTTCATTAACATGCTGGCCATTTATCTTGTCGTTATGATGATCATGTCCTTCTTCCGGCGCAGACAGGAACGGCGCAGAATGCAGGAAAGAGACGGGCGCTACTAATGAGTGTTACCGTACTCAGTATGGATGAGATTATCAATGCAATCTGCCTGCATATGGCTGAACGCAAAGCTGTACGGGTGGAGGAAGTCCGGGTGGAGCTTAGCTGGGATGAAGACACCGGCTACACTGCAGAGGTCTGGGTTCAGGGCCGCAGCCAGTTCCTGGTCGAATCCAATTTGATTGAATCGATTCTGCGTTATCTGCACAGCGAATACGGCATCCGCGCTTACCGTGAAAATGTACGCCTGGAGCTGGACGAAGAAATCACCGCTGTTGTCACTATGTAAAACTCATACGCCGTCCGCTGATACATTCAGCGGGCGTTTTTTTTGTGCTGGCGGGTTGGGGTTGGGGTTGGGGTTGGGGTTGGGGTTCGGGTTCGGGTTCGGATTCGGATTCGGATTCGGGTTCGGGTTCGGGTTCGCGCTGAAGCTTGATTTGGGACTAAGTGGAAAAACAGCATCTATTACTGGCGAAGTCATTATTATCGCCGGAATAGTTGGAAAAACAACACTTAATGATATGCAAAATCGTAATTATCGGAATATGTGTTGAATTAAGTGCCTTATTTCCATCTACAGTCTGCAAAAAGCATGAGACGTGAGTAATAAGTGCCTTATTTCCAACTATCATTGCTCTGGAGAGAAATCCCGAGACTTCTGTTATCAGCGAATCAGTGAGCATGCACCTTTCATTTTTCTTTCAGGAACAGCTGGTATATTATCTCAGAACATTTGCTTGCCGGAGAAGTCACAGCTAATGACGCAGGGTATGAGCGAAGCTTGATGGCACTGCAAAAGCTCACAAACTGAGAGTCTATAGCCCTGAAGCAACTTTGTACGAATACATATATTCAGGCTTGGGCTCACATTATGTCTAGGAGGACCAGAGATCATGTCGAGATTAACAAAATGCCTGTGCACAGGCATGCTGCTGTCTGCACTGCTCTTGTCAGGCTGCGGCAACAAGGCGCAGGAAGAGACTATTCCGGTAGCCAGTCCGGATAGTGCAGAAACTGCCGCTGTCCAGAGCTTCACCGGAAAAATCATCAGCATCAGCGGAAACGAAATTACGCTCTTTAAGGCTCAATCAGGCGGTATTCAAGAGCCCGGAGTTGCTGAAGCTGATCCGGCCGGGGTGGATGCGGCGGGTAGCGGGAACAGTGCTGGGGAAAGTTCTGCGGCTGGGAGTACTGGTGGTACAACTGGCGGGAGTAGTGATACTGCAACTTCGGCGGCCGCTGGGAGTACCGGTGATACAGCTGGCGGGAGTAGTAATGCTGCAACTTCGGCGGCGGACGGGAGTACCGGTGATATAACTGGCGGGAGTAGTGATGCTGCAACTTCGGCGGCGGACGGGAGTATCGGTGATACAGCTGTCGGAACTGACACTGAGCCAGCTGTATCAACTGGCAGTAACACGGGTAGCGGGAGTAATGCGGCAGATGAAGTGGACGGTTCTGCCGCAGGTGAGGGTGAGGCCGGTGGCGCAGGCAGCAGTCCTTCTTCGCCCGCTCTCCAGTTTACTGACGAGACAGTGGTTATTACAGTGGATGAGAATACGGAGTACGTGGTCCAGTCCGGCACCGCAGAACCCGGCTCCTCTTCTGAAGCAGCTGCCGGTGCTTTGACTCTGGCAGATCTGCAAGCAGGTGACGTCCTTACAGTCACGCTGACCGAAGGTACGTTAACTGCTTCAAGGATTGAGCTGCAGAGCGGATTTGTTGCCGGTGGGGGCGGGCTGACGGCGGCGCCGGATGCCAGCGCCAGCCCTCTCCCGCTGCCCGGCCCGGGAGATGACGTGAAGCCGCAGCAGACTCCGGGTGCCAAGCCGGACGGACAGGCTGCCCCGCCGCAGGACGGCAAGGCGGGCGAACGGCCCGCCGGAGGCCCAGACGGCGGGCCTGCAGGCGGAGCACCCGGGGGCGACGCGCCTGCGGATGCCGGAGGCGGAGCAGCGGGCGGCGCTGCTCCGGGCAGTGCTGGCGGCGCTCCCGCAGGCGCGCCGGACAAGCCGGGGGCTGCCGCGGGCGCGAAGCCGGCAGCAACCCCGGCCGCTGGCGCGAAGCCTGCGGCCAGCACTTCCCCTGCGCCCAGCGCCAGCGCGGGCGCTAGCAGCAAGCCTGCCGGGGACGCGAAGCCCGCGGCAACTCCGGCAGCTGGCGCGAAGCCAGCTGCCGCAGATGGTGGTGGCAGCGGCGGGAGGACTCCCGGCGCCGCCATGAGCTTCGGCAAGATCAAGAGTATCAGCGGCAGCAAGATTACTCTGTATACAGCCGAAGCGCCATCCGCTGCTCCGCAGGATGGAGCAGCACCCGCGGGAGGCCCGCAAGGCGCGGAGCCTTCGGGCAGACCAAGCGCCGAGCCGGGAGCCGGAGGCGGCGGCCAAGGCGGTGGTGGCCAAGGCGGCAGGCCCCAGGGACAGGGCGGCGCGCAGATGAGCTTCTCAGAAGAGACCACCGTTATTACGGTGGCATCGGATACGAAGCTTATCTCTATTACTTTTACCGATGGCAAGCGTACAGAGGCTACGATCGCCTTGTCCACGCTCAAGGCAGGCGACATCATCCAGTACACGCTGAAATCAGGCACAGCTCAAGCCGATAGCATCAGCCTCAGCAGCGGTGATTCCGGCAGCAAATAAGTAATACTGCCGGGAACTTCGCAGCATTCCACCCTGCAGGCTCCAGCCTGACCTCACATCAGGTTCTGCGCTGAAGCCGGTCAGCAGCACTTCAACTGCCAGATAAATCATCCGGCAGCTTATTACATGCAGCACCCGCACAAAGCATGGGGCTGCAGAAACCGCATCACAAAACCGGATCGGCAAGATGCTGATCCGGTTATTTTTGCATGAGCAGGTTATTCCCTCTACTTACTCTACTTATTACAATAGCCGCAGCGGTCAAGCACGCATCCGGGCAACTCTCCGGCCCGCACCCGGCTCAGATTAACGAAATTGCCAGCAGTTCGAATAATACCAGCGGCAGGATGACATTATTATTCACCGGCCCCGGATACGGATAACCTGGACCTGGATAAGGCTTGTAATACGGATTGTAGTATCCGCGTCCCGTTTCTGTAGTTATAGTCACCGTGAGGTACAGATGTTTGCTGTCCATGCCGGCAATGGTGCCTTCATGCATCTGTCCATCGATGGTCTGTACCTTCACATTATGGTTCAAATAAGGCTTGCAGGACTGGTGCAGAGAATCGCGGACACCGTGCAGATGCTGGACCACCGCAGGGTCAGCCTGATAGATAACCGCTGTTTGCGGGCCACTATGATATGTCGACATGAATGTTTAACCTCCGTATAAATGGATTTGCTACATTCTATGCACATGCCCAGCCCAGGGTGCCTAGCCCGCTGCCGTCCCTCCACCCCGCTTGCTGTAATTCCTCCGCCTCTATACCAAAGCAAACTAAAAAGCCGTACACCGGAAAGTCCTTGTATACGGCTTAGCTATTCACTTATTCTCCATTAAATCTGCAGCAGCCTAAAAAGCAACGCCGATTCCGCCCTGTCCTGCATATGTACCCATCACAGGTCCCATGGTGGACAGCAGAATTTCTTTGAAGGGATGCTTCTCCAGAATACGCTCCTTAATTTCCAGCGCCAGCATCTCGCAATTGCTATGGACGATGGCGATGACCGCCTGTTCATAATCATGCTGCTTCTGATCCAGCTTGGCCAGCAGATGACTCAGTGCCTTAGGAAGTCCCCGGGTCTTCTCGACCACTTCAACAGTTCCCTCATCGCTGATCTTCAGCAGCAGCTTAATGTTCAGTACAGAAGCCACGGCACCGGAGATCCGGCTCAGCCGCCCGCCTTTGATCACATTCTCCAGAGTATCCAGTGTGAAATAAGCGGTGGTCTCTTCAACCTTGTGCATCACTTTATCTTTCAATTCAGCCAGACTTGCTGCCGTCAGCGACCATTTCGCTGCCATAGCCACAATCAGTGTCAGTCCGCCTGAAAAAAGCTTGGAATCTATAATTTCAATCGCATTCGGATGTCCTTCTTCCTCGTACATCTCCTTGGCGATCATTGCGGTCTGATAAGTACTGCTGATATTGGAGGACATGCAGATGACCATAATGTCAGTGCCTGCTTCCACTTGTTTGAAATTGTCCAGGAAGACCTGTGGACTTGGGCTCGCCGTAGTCGGCAATTCCTTCGCTTCATGCATCTTCGCATAAAAAGTCTTCGCGTCCGTATCATAAGGCATGAGTTCATGTCCGAAATGAACCGGCAAATGGACAATAGAAATGTCGTACTGCTCTACGTAATCTGGGGGTAAATCGGAACCGCTATCCGTTATAATCTTGATGGGCATCAGAGTGCTCTCCTTTCAATTCTATACTAGTATAGTCACCTTTTATGTAAACCAATAGTACAATTTATAACTTGTCAAAAGCGTTTTTTTGTGCTTAGTGTTATTTTTCACAGCTCAGCAGACTATTCTGCCTGAAGGATTGTTACTCTCTGCGACTATTAATAGCTGCATCAGGTTCTTTCTTAACTTCCCGTCTTATGATATGGTTTATGCATAAGTGAATAGAAATGGAGTGTAACGATGAGCAAGAACAAAGTGTGGAACAGAGGCAAACATAATGGTGCCGGCCTGTCCAAAAAGACCCCCGCTAACGTAGAATCCGAAGGTACAGCAGAGACGGCTGCGGCAGAGAGCATCAGCCCCGAGGAAACTCCGAATCCGCGGATTGATACGGTGAAGCCGATGAACCGCAGCAATTGGGTATCCAGACCCGCCCGCGTGAAGCCGCAGAATCCAGAGCGCAATAAGTAACTTGCCCTTAATGGGCAGCAGCTTAACATTACCGCATCCAAAAAAAAGAGGAGCCGCATACCTTACGCGGCTCCTCTTTTATCATACAACGCACACTCTTAGCTGGTTCCCTAAGTGCAGCTGCTACAGATTCAAGCTTCGCATACTTTGCTCCGGATAACGCATGCCGGAGGCAGCCCCTTGAGGCGCAGCCTCATCAATCTGCTGCAGCTCCTCAGCGGTCAGCTCTATGTCCAGTGCACCTACGTTCTCTTCCAGATACTTCGTCCGTTTCGTTCCCGGGATCGGCACGATGTCCTCCCCTTGCTTCAGCAGCCAGGCCAGCGCAAGCTGAGAGGGCTCGCAGCCCTTCCCGGCAGCAATCTGCTTGATACGTTCCACCAGATCCAGATTCTTCTTGAAATTATCCCCCTGGAAACGGGGGGAGTTGCGGCGGTAATCATCCTCGGCCAGATCCTCGAAGCTCTGAATCTGCCCGGTCAGGAAACCGCGCCCCAGAGGACTGTACGGAACGAAGCCAATGCCCAGCTCGCGGACAAGCGGCAGAATTTTGTCCTCCACCTCACGGCTCCACAGGGAATATTCGGTCTGCAGCGCCGTTACCGGATGAATGGCATGAGCGCGGCGGATGGTAGTGGGCCCTGCCTCAGACAGCCCTATGTAGCGGATTTTGCCTGCTGCAACGAGATCGGCCATCGCGCCAACGGTTTCTTCAATTGGCGTGTTCGGATCTACCCTGTGCTGATAGTATAGATCAATATGATCTACGCCAAGCCGCAGGAGACTGGCGTCGCAAGCCGACTTCACATATTCCGGACGGCCATTTATGCCGAGCATCTGCCCTTCCGGACTGCGTACATTGCCGAATTTGGTCGCCAGCACAAGATCGTTCCGTTTGCCTTTGACAGCTTTGCCGACCAGCTCTTCATTCCGTCCCACACCATACATATCTGCCGTATCCAGAAAAGTAACTCCCAGGTCCATGGCCCGGTGAATCGTGCGGATGGACTCCGCTTCATCCCGGCCGCTATAGAAATCGGACATCCCCATGCAACCGAGTCCAAGTGCAGACACCTGCAGCTTACCGCCTAGCATTCTAGTATTCATTCCCTGCTTCCGCCTCCCGATTTGAAATTGATACCTTGTCTGCCCTGATCATACCACAGTCAAATTCCAATATCATTTACGGCACCTTTAGAGCAGACCTTTCGGCAGATACCCGTTGCGATCCAGAATAGCCTGCATCATCGCAAGCGTATCCGGCTGCAGCGGAATACCAGTAGTTCTATACAGCTGGAGCCAGCGCAGACAAGCCAGCGCCTCGAATAGTTCAAGCTCTGCTGCAGTGTAACTGCTCGTTGCAAGAAATGCTGAACGGTAGACTTCTGCATAATGCTCCCCCGCATAGACCCGGATAATTAGAATAGACCACGCTATATCATATCTCGGATCGCCCAGCTGGACATTCGTCCAGTCTATAATGGTGTAGGCTCCGGCTGCCTCCAGGATATTGCCCGCATGATAGTCTCCATGGATCAGATGATGCGAGGTTATTCCAGCCTTGTCTGCCAGCCCCAGCGCCAGCCTTCTGATCTCCGGCTGACCTCCCCACTCCGGGAAGAAGTAATCTGCGAAATCATATGCGGGTACTTCTATACTGCTTAAGGAATCTATTGGAAGCCTATGTATATCCAGCAGATTTTCTGCTATGGCTGTAAGAACGGAGGTATTCGCTTCCGTGAGAGGCACACCATCAAAGCTGGTTAACAGCACCTGATTGTCCCCGGGGTCCAAGCCCCAGGCATAAGGCCGCGAAACCGCACGGCCCTGCCGGTACATCTGCTCCAGCACTTTATATTGAATAGAGATATCCGGCCGTGAATCCCGGTTCCATATTTTGAACACAAGCTCTGTATCCGGCAGTGTAACTCTGTATACCTCGGCTTCCAGCCCGCCCTCTAGCGGGGTTATGACCGCCTCATCTGCCCTTTGCAGAATCGCCTCATATTCCGCACTTTGCTCTTTCCAGCGGATATTGCTTAGAACATTATTCATGGTTATGAATCTTCCTTTCTGTTGACTGATTCTTGTTCGCTTGTCATTATGCAGCTGCTGTCAATCCAAATACTTGTATTCTAGGCACTTTCCTCAGGTACCTGAATAATATAAACCAATTAAACCATACAACGGATAAATGAGGGAAGCTATATGGAGCATTGGATCAGAGTCGAACCGAACGTGAAGATTTATGTTAATGATATCAACCCGCTGGGCAGCAGAACGATTCTCTTCGTCCATGGCTGGCCTGCTAACCACCAGATGTTCGAATATCAGTACAACCAGCTGGTGCCTATGGGCTACCGTTGCATCGGGATGGACATGCGGGGATTCGGCAATTCGGATAAACCGCTGGGCCGGTACGATTATAACCGCTTAGCTGATGATATCCGCTGTGTGATCGGGGCACTCGGACTGCAGGATATTACACTCGGCGGACATTCAACCGGCGGAGCCGTAGCGATCCGGTATATGGCCCGGCACCAGGGATATGGTGTCTCCAAGCTTGCGCTATTCGCTTCGGCAGCCCCCAGTCTGATTCAGCGGCCGGGCTTCCCTTACGGGACGACCAGAGAAGCTATTGAGCAGATCATTGAGGCTACCTATAAGGACCGGCCCAAGATGCTGCATGATTTCGGCGATATATTTTTCTATCAAAAAGTATCCCAGCCGTTCTCAGACTGGTTCTTCCAATTAGGGCTTGAGGCCGCAAGCTGGTCCACCATCGCTGTCTCTAAGGCTTGGCTCGAGGAAGAGTTGTTTAATGACCTCCCACGGATACAGGTGCCTACGCTGATTCTGCACGGTATTCATGATCAGGTATGCTTCTTCCCGTTGGCCGAGGCACAGCATCAAGGAATCCGTCATTCGGTACTGATCCCCTTCGAGAACAGCGGACACGGCTTATTCTATGACGAACGCGACAAATTCAACCTGGAGCTGTCCCGGTTCGCCAAGTAGAAATCATCCGCCATATAACAACAGCCGTTTCTTTGCGGAAGCAAAAAAACGGCTGTTTAGTCATTTTACATTTTAAATCACGTATCAGTTAGTTCATCCTTAATCCTCTGTATACAACCTTACAGCTCCAGCGTCTCACCATAGCCAAGCGCCGAGCCTCTGATTCCCGCTTCTTCCAGCGCCTGAACGAAAGCACCTGCATCCTGACGGATCGGCGGGAAGGTATTGTAGTGTACCGGAAGTACATGTCTCGCTCCCAGCCACTTAGCGGCGATGAGTGCATGCTCAGGTCCCATGGTGAAATGTCCGCCGATCGGCAGAATGGCCAGATCAATCTCGTACAGCTCCCCGAACATCTTCAGGTCTCCGAACAGTCCGGTGTCCCCTGCATGCAGAATGGTGCGTCCCTCAGCTTCAATAATGAAGCCCGCAGGCGTCCCGCCGTAGATACTTTGTCCATCTTCAAGTGTAATACTTGAGGTGTGGAAGGCATGGATCATCGTCGCTTTGGCAAAACCAAGATCCACCGTCCCCCCGATGTTCATGCCAATCGTCTGGGCGCCCTTACCCTCCAGGTAGGAGGCTAACTCCACAATAGCTACAATCGGAACATTATTACTTTTGGCAATCGGCGCGGCATCCAGAATGTGATCCATATGGGCATGAGTCAGCAGCACCGCATCTGTCTTAATATCTTCAACCTTCGTCACCGCTGCAGCATTGCCGCTAATAAAAGGATCGATAATCAGCGATTTGCCGTTTACCTCGATTTGAACACAGGAATGGCCATGGTAGATAATTTTCATTGATTTTCTCTCCTCTTCGCTGCTAAATTCAATGGGTTTAAGGGATTGAAATCGTGCAAAAACCCAAAGTTTACGTTACAATGACACCAAGCTGCTCTGAAACCAGACATGCTAGTGAACCAATACAATATAACTATTTTTAATACGTTCGTTCGTTTTTATGATATATTCATTTCTGCCAGCTGTCAAGAGAGGTGTGAAGAACATTGCTGTCCGTTGAGAAAACCATGCTGTTCCTGTTGTCCAAGGTGGAGCAGATGGGCGCCCAGCAGTTTGTTGAGATTTACGAGCAAAGGGGGTACACCTCCACCTATATCCGCAATGCCCTGTCCCGTCTGAAAAAAGAAGGCTATATCGCTTCCCCGTCACGCTCCTGGTACAACGTTACTGCCGAGGGCCTCGCCTACATTAAGGCGATTAACAGCAAGCCCGCCCGGTATCAGGAAAAGTGGGATCACACCTGGGATGTGGTCATGCTGGAGGTTCCTGAGTCTGAACGCAAGAAGCGCGACCAGTTCCGTACGGCGCTCGGCCAGCTGGGCTATGGTCTTCTATATAACAGTGTGTACATTTCACCATGGAACTATCGCGATGAAGTCGCAGCATATATCCAGAAGCTGGAGCTGGAAGGCAAGGTGTCCATCCTGCAAGGCCAATTCCAGGAAGGATCCATTACGCCACAGAAAGCACAAGCTATCTGGCAGCTGGATGAAATCGAAGCCTTATATCAGAAGAAATCGGACTGGCTGCAGGAAGAATTCGTTCCATCTTTGCACGAAGCTCTCCAGGCGGGTCAGCCGCTGCAGCTATTCCTGCTATATCTGCAGATGGGAGAGGAGTTAAGCGGCCTGTTTATGGCCGATCCCTATCTCCCGGATGAGCTGCTGCCGGACCATTGGCCGGGTAAAGTGATCATCGCCGCAATGAACGAGCATATGCGTAGAGCCGCACAGGCCATTCCTGCGGATTCATTCTATGCCCCTTTCGTCAGATAAGATGATCTTGGAAGGATGCTTAACACAAAGAGCAGCCCAAACCGCAGGCTGCTCTTTGTGTTATATACTACCCTTCGCGATTACCGGAGGCCAAAAGCTCCCGGACCGCCTCCATATTCGTAACCGGCGCACGGCAGGCAAAGTTACGGCAGACATAGGCTGTCGCATCGCCGCGGACCGCCGGTTTATCCGCCAGATGCGGCAGAAGGCGGAGAATGCCTTCGCTATCCCCTTCCCAATTGACGATTAGCGCAGCGTCAGGCAGATAGGCCTGCTGCACCTGAGCCAGCATGCCGTGCAGCGCCGGGTCCTCTTTTTTGCCGGAGAGCACCCATTCCCTGCCGCCCGAGGTCATCGCCAGATGGGCCTGCAAATACATCGCATAACCCGGCGGATACTCCGCTGCCGCAGATGAAAGTACCGCAGCGG
Organism: Paenibacillus sp. FSL E2-0178; assembly: GCF_038593005.1. Taxonomy (NCBI): domain Bacteria; kingdom Bacillati; phylum Bacillota; class Bacilli; order Caryophanales; family Paenibacillaceae; genus Paenibacillus; species Paenibacillus sp. FSL E2-0178. The sequence goes on along the minus strand of NZ_CP151953.1, from coordinate 8,064,892 downwards.
TACGCTCGGCGATGCCTTTGAGCTCAACGTCCTGGGCAATCACCGACAGCTTCCAGAGCAGCTTCGCCGCTACCGAATTCCCGGATGGAATAGCCCCGTCATACAATTCCTTCGAGCGGATAGGCAGTTCTTCCCCGTCATGGCCGGTGAAGAAGAAGCCGCCGCCTTCGGAATCGTGGAACAGCTCCAGCAGACCATCCTTGAGCATCAGAGCGCGTTCCAGATAGACCGCCTGACCCGTAGCTTCATATAGTTCGCTCATTCCCCAGATCAGGAAGGCATAATCATCCACATAAGCGGGAATCGCCGACTCCCCGTCACGGTAACGTGCCAGCAGCCTGCCATCCTCGCGCCGCAGCTTGTCCCAGATGAAGTTTGCTGCCGCTTCTGCGGCCTTGGCATATTCAGGCTTTTGCAGCGCTTTGGCCCCTCGGGCCAGCGCCGCGATCATCAGCCCGTTCCACGAGGTCAGCACCTTGTCATCCTTGAGCGGATGAATGCGCTGCTCGCGGTAGTCGAACAGCTTCCCGCGCCATTCCTCCATCCGGGTCCGCAGGCCCAGCGGGTTCATGCCCATGCGCTCTGCCATTTCTTCCGGCAGCCCCTGCAGCAGATTCGGGATATTGGCACCCTCGAAGTTGCCTTCCGGGGTAATCCCGTAGACATGGCAATACGAATGCATGTCTTCCAGCCCCAGGGCCTCCTCAATCTCATCACGGGAGAAGACGTAGAACTTCCCTTCCACGCCTTCCGAATCCGCATCCTCCGCAGAGTAGAAAGCGCCTTCGGGCGAAGTCATATCGCGCAGCACATAGGTGAAGATCTGTTCGGCAATCTCCGCATACAGCGGTTTCCCGGTAATCTGGAAAGCTTCCAGATAGACGTTCGCCAGGAGTGCGTTATCGTAGAGCATTTTCTCAAAATGCGGAACCAGCCATTCCCGGTCCGTGGAATACCGCGAGAACCCAAAGCCCACATGATCGTACATGCCGCCCCGGTACATCGACTCCAGCGTCTTCTCCACCATGCGGAGCGCTTCCGGCTGATTGTGCAGCTGGCTGTACGCCAGCAGGAAGGACAAATTATGCGGCGAAGGGAACTTCGGCGCATTGCCGAACCCGCCATATTCCTCGTCGAACTGGCGCCGGTACAGCTCATAAGCCTCATGCAGCAACTCATCGCCTGGGATACCGCCGTCTACATCAACCGAGTTATACGCATTCTTACGGTCAAGTGTATGAAGCTCTTCAAGCAGGTCATCGCCCAGCTTATTGAGCGCCTCCCCGTCCTGCTCCCACTTCGTGTGGATCTGCTCCAGCACATCCATCAACCCGATCCGGCCAAACATCTGCCGCTTCGGGAAATACGTCCCGGCATAGAACGGCTTCTTCTCCGGCGTCAGCAGCACCGTCAGCGGCCATCCCCCGCTCCCCGTCAGCGCCTGACACACCGACATATACAGCGCATCAATATCCGGCCGCTCCTCGCGGTCTACTTTGATCGCTACGTAGTTGTTGTTGAGGATTTGGGCAACCTCTGAATCTTCAAAGGATTCGCGTTCCATTACGTGACACCAATGACAGGTACGTGTGAATCAACAACTAGCTATACCCAATAGATAAGAAGACAGGCTTGTTGTCGCGCTGGGCGATTTCAAAAGCTTCTTCCGACCAAGGGAACCAGTTCACTGGGTTGTGAGCATGTTGCAGCAGATACGGTGACTTTTCCTTGGCTAATCTATTGGGTACTTTTTGAGTTGTCATGGGGCATCACCTCTTTTCGTGTTGGATTTGGGTAAAGTATTGCTTAAGGTTAGTTTACCCAAAAAGGTGGGGGAGGGCGCAAGAGGAGCCAGCTTATATTTCCAGTTAAATTTTCAAAATTATTTCCCACTTATCATATCCACAAAAAGATAATGATTTATTTCAAGGCGCTTTTCAAAAATAAGGTTTCTAATTTCTTTTTTTCTTTCAATTAACTTGTAGTTTATGCTTTCAAAATCATCCTTTTTAATATGTTCAACCAAAATAAATTCAAATTCTACATACTCATTAACTTTTTTCTCCAATCTTTTTTCCTTACTAACCTCGAAATATTTGCATTTCTGATCTATTGCCCGCTCAATGTCATTATCCAATACCTTGCATTTATATAATTTTTCACTTGGAAGAAGGTATAGAAAATAATACGGTAAATTAAATTTTGTTATACCTTCAAAGTAATATCCTCTACTACTAACAAAACTTGTAAGAAGTTTTTCGAATTTACTTTGAGAAATATCGAAGCCTAGAATCTTAGAAATACATTCTCGTAATTCTTCTGGATAAGTTTTGATAAGTCTTACAATTTCATTATTTTTCTTTTGCCCTGGAATATCTGTATATAACTTACCAGCTTTGTCATTATGGAATGGACAATCTTTATATTCATATTCGTCAAAATCAGCTAATTGCGGTACATTTTCAGTAAAATGTCTCCCATGTAATGCTCGTTTTCTTTTCCTATCCGTTTGATCTTTAACATATAAACCAATAAAATTTATTGGATTACCACAGGCAGGACATATTGCTAAGTATCTGGTCCTTTTTCTAATTACTTGACAGTAAGGATGTTTCTTATCAGTTAATTTTTCGAAATTTTCTCTTGTAATTTTATATGTTTTATTATCATTAAGTATCTTAAATGAATCCATCTCTTTCCTCCATCTTGTAAGATTCTAAATAAGCAATTATAAATTTTATTTTAATAATACTCTTGATATTTTATAGCTCTCCTGTTATAAAATGATGAGCCTACGAAAATCAAAATAAACACATTTTGATTAATATAGCTATTTACTTGATGAAAACAAAAGTCTCTACCAGGTAAATCATTTTACTGGATTACGTTCGTACTACAGCAAATATGGCAACTTTTCGATTTGCCATGGGCATCACCTTTAAACATATGGATTCTCGGTAAAGTGTTACTGAAGGTTTCATCTAAAAGAGTAAAGACAGACGTAAAGAAAGGAAAAGGTAATCACAGAACAACACACAAGTATATTTTATAAAATTTTCTCTCTCAACATGTAACCAACGACAGAGCCTTGTTCCACCAAGAAATTCAGTATAACTAAAACTTCCTGCTTTTGTTTTTTCCCTCTTCTTATGTCTTCTCGTTGTATATAAATATACTTTTTAATGATGGACTCTAAATAATACACAGTATTTGTATCTAATTTCGAGTTCCATAATACTTCACTTCTATTTAACATTTCTGAAATCCAGATTACTCCTGGGAGTAAGTAGCTCCTGCCAATACTGTTTAATAGCTTGGACAGTGAGTATAAAGTAGAAGGACAATGGCCTATTTTTCTGGAAATTTCTTTGAAAAATCTTTTATTTCTTTCACTAAAGGTTCTCCACTCCGTTACTGTTTCTTTCCATTGGACCGTTGCGAATAGGTAGCTTTTTATTATGTCGCTTACATACCAGGGCCGCTCTCCCTCTTTAGCGAGTGTAGTTACTTTTTCAAAGAATGCATCCCATACTTTCCAAAACTTATCATTCGAATTAAGGTTATCCTCAGCAATAATAAATTGATCAAACAATTCTGAGAAAACTTTTGAGCTATTAAAGTTTTCAATAAACGGCTTCAAATACAATGGTATATACGCTTCGGAAGAGCCTAGAACCAAGTTTGTAAATTTAACTAAAAAATCATGCTTAATAGAGTAGTCAATTCTATCTTCTCTTCGATCTGATACCAATTCAGTTGCAAATTTAGATATTATATCTTTTGCAATCTGTATATGCTCAGGATCTTCAGTTCCTAAAGGAATCAATTGGAATGGTGTTATCAAGGATTTTAAATCTAATTCTGAAATATCTTCCAGATCATTTAGTGTAATTTTGTTTGCAATAACTTTTTGTATATCATTTTCATAATCGAGAGCTAAAATCTCAATCACTTCATTTTCACTCAAACCATAACTACTTTGTCGACGCCTTTTTTTCCAGAGTTTTTCGCGAACCGATTTATATTTGGGAACTAAAAACAGATAACCAATAAAAATAGCATGAGCGTCTTCAAAACTCAAATCCCACAAATCCTTTAATACTGCGTTAGCCGCGAAGTCTGAAAAGTCAGCATACATACCAATTCTATTTGGATCAAAAAGTATCATTAGCAATATAAATTTGATAATGTCCTTTTCATTAGAAAATTCTTGCATTAAGATAGGCAATACTGAAATTGCAGATTCCACTCCATCTGATATCTGATACTGGTAGTTCGATCTAAACGATGAAGTGGCTGCTTCCAGTATAATCTCCTTGCAAAAATCTTTATCTTCATCAGTAAGTATATTGAGAAAATCTCTAATTAATACAGAAGAAACTTCTGAAGGAATTGAATGATTCAGTAGAAAGAATCCTTCATATTCATTCTGTTGGTTAAGTATTTCTGTTTCAGCGAGTCGTTCAAGCTCTCCGATAATCTCCAGTACTTCCTTAAGTGCAACTTTAGGATCATCCTCATAACTGATGTATTGCTTATACTGTTCTTCATTTTTCATTCTATAGTATGCCCAAAGCTTTAACGAAGCATATTTCATCTTTTCAGAATTTTGTTTTAATCCAGTTTCACTATAGTCACGAACCTCTGGTTCCAACTCAGGATTAAAGCTTATGAGAACATTACCATCCTTTTCTTCCAAAGTAGGGTTCATTTTTCTTTTGTCAATTCTCGCCAAATAAAGCTTCCACGTTTTTGTATGCTCTTCTTCAACTAATATTTCTGACATTTCATTGTAGTATGTATCCAAAACATCCCAAATAGCCCTTTGCCTTTGTTCTGCGTCCTCCTCATTAACCCCTTCAGTTCTAAAAAATTGGTATTCAAGCGCAATGTGTTCGAGGCTTTTTGATCTATGCTTATCATCACAGGTTCCGATACGTTCGTCCTGAAAAATCTTAGAACTATAGTTTAATCCATATCCGATGGAATAACTAAATTTTGCAGATAGATCAAGTACCATTCTACTAGTGTCATAAAAGAATAAATCTTTAGTTTTAAATAAATTGATTGCAATATTAAATGTTTTTTCTGGGCATGCCAAAACAACACTCACTACAATTGCAGTTATCGAAGTTGACTTGGAGTTCTTTAATAAATACAAAAGCCAGCCTTCTAATGTTACAGCATCGATATCCTTTGCAGCCTCAAGAAGTACTTTTTCCAAAGCCATATGCATTGATTCCAGGACATCAGGCGCAACTTGAGTTCCTCTATAGAGATTCCACAACCTATTACAAATATATTGTTCGTAACTTTGATCTTCAACATAAAGCTGTATTGTTGCAACTTCATGTTGTCCCAACTCAGATTTCGCAAAGCACTCTGTTGCTTTATTAGTAAAGTCTAAAATAAAGTTAATTGTCTGAGCGAATTTAGTCTTCAAAAGCCAATAAATCGGAGTTTGATACGCGCTAGCAGGAAAATATCTATCTATTCCTTCATCTATACCAAAGTATTTACTAACACCGATATCTAGGTTTGAATAAATATCTTCTCTTTCGTAAGAACGAAGCCAAAATAACCCTCCTAGTTTCAACACATATTCTGGTAACGCTTTTATAATTTCCATATTCACAAAAGTCTTAGTCAGTAACATCTCAATCAAGTCATAGTAAGGTGTCCTATGATCTTTTGCTTTGTTGGTTAATACCTCATCAAAAACAGTTGCTAGTTCTGCTTTAAGTTCCCCCGCAGCATACAAAATTGTCTGTAGTATTTTATCCTTAAAATCTTCGTTACGAGAAATATATCCTTTTTCTTGTACTATCCATTGATAATATTTAAAGGCAATTAGGCCTGATAATCTAGTAGTCTCTCCTTGCTTGAAGTTCGAATTCCAATCATGAACAATTGGTAAAATAAAGTTTATATTCTTTATCCCAATTTCATCTAAGTTATTATATACAAATTGAATGAGGCTTTTCCATCCACTCCCTTTGGGTTTTGTGAAGATATATTTGATTGACAAGATATCAATATTTTTAATTTCTGACTGAAAGACATCATCCACTTCCTTACAAGAAATTCTTAATAAGAAAGAAACCCTTCGTAGTAATTCTTTATCTTTATCCAAAAAAGTTCTTTTGAAAGAGCTGAAAAAATATTGGGAGTAATCGCATAGTAATACCGCAATTATTATCTCATCCTTCCAAAATCCGGCTACTTGCTCGTCATCCATTATTTCTTCAATGAATTCTTTGATTGAATTGTTTTCAAGATAAAGTTTCTCTGAAATCCAATTTCTAAAGCTTCTACGAATCGCAAATGATTCTCCAACTTTTTCAAAGAATCCAATATTATTTTCTTTTTTAACAAACTCAGATTCAATTATTTTTTCTAAAGCCCATTCTTCATAAATGTCATGAGTAATAAAGTAACCAGCAATCTCATAACCTAGTACACCTTCTTGAATAAGTGCTTCTATATTAATATCATTGGAATCAAACGTTAAAAAGAATTGATTTTCATTTGCTCTTTTAAACGCAATCTGCAAAAAATATTGTTCCCTAGATGGTTTTGCTTTTTTTATTATTTTATTCCATAACAATTCTTTAAATTTTAAATACCCTGCATTACTACCTTCAGTATAGAATTTAAGATACTCACTTAAATAAAATGGGGTTGTAATTAATTCTAATAACTTAGAATCATTAGGAAGTTCGAAGTTATACGTACTTGCCAAGTATCCTAGTTCATCCTGACTTAATTTACTGACATGAATTTTTAAGGGACTACGTTGAAAATGATCAATAAAATGAATATCAAGATCAATTAAGTATCTGCTTCTTGCAGTAAAAATAACTTTCCATCCAGTTCGCAGTAATTCTGAGAGGAGTTCTTTAAAAGGATTATGATTATTTAGATCCATTAGCTTTTCAGCAGAATCTATTACGAATACTTTTTTATTATCATTGTTATGAACATCAATAAAATCCTTTAAATTGGCATCACCAAATAAAAGATCAACATTCGCTACCTCAAATTCATTTGCTTTTATTATATAGAAAGGAATATTACTACCAAGATTATCATATAAATTTTTAACAACCGCTGTTTTCCCAACTCCTCCTTCTCCGCTTAATACTATTATAGAATCCCGCTCCAAATAAGTATTTAAGTCCTGAAGAAGCTTACTTCTATCTAACGCTATATTGTACTCACTGAAAACAATTGAAGTTTGAATCTCCAATAATAAAGATTCAGTATGCCTTCTCATATCCTTTATGGAATCCATAATGTTCTTTTTTAAGCTGAAGAAGTAATGCGGGATTAATTTATTTTCTAATACCACAAAAGGTGATTCAAAATAACTAGCGGTTCTCCACTCAATTTGAATCTTGAGTTTTTCAGCTTCTTTCTGAACCGCAAGCTTAACCTCAGAATCACTTTGAAGTTTCCCTTGTCCCCATTCTTGATTAGTAAAAATGATGATTTTTGTTAAGTCAGGATATCTATCTTTGCTTTTTTTCAACATCTCTAATAGATCTATTTTGTGCGTTGATAATGTAGTCTCATAGAATTTTGCCTGCCATCCAATAACTTCGTTTTCATGAATTACAGGAATGGTTTCAATACCAGTTTGATTCTTGTAACGAAAAATACCTAAGGGTAACTTAAACTCAACACAAAAGAGTAAATAACACAACCATTCAAAGTTACTTTGTGGGTTCTCACTAAACTTCGCTTTAAATATATTCCAATCCGGTTTAATCATTAACCACAATTCCCCCCATTGAAATTTATATAGTCTAAAAAGAAAACACAATTCAAAAAATTACCATGGATCTATTCTACCATTTGGAATATATATTTCAAAGAACATTTGTTTGTATTTATCGGGTTAAATTCTTAATCATGAATCTTTTATTCCTAATGAATTAAGCCTCTGGAAGTGTTCCCAGAAGCTCGCATTTATATCTATTAAATAATTCAAATTAAATATGTATTTCACTTATAACAAACCGTCAACTCCACCCGATTCCCTTCCCGATTATACACAACCCGCTCCACCAACTTCTTCAACGCCCAATTCTTCTCTTCACTAGTCACCGCTTCACTCCACAACTCCCTAAACTGCCCAATCCGCTCAACGATCTGCTCCATCGTAGGATAATTTCCTTCATATACTACCACCTTTCGCAAATTCAGCAATTCTTCCTCCAGTTTCTGAATCTGTCTTGTTCTAACCACCTTTCGCTCCATAAATACCTGCTTCGTAATAATGTCCTCTTCAATGGATTCATGTAATTTATCTAATGCCCGTTTATGCTTTTGCAGCTCCTGCTCCTTCACGGAAATCATCGTCTTCGTATCGTTATAACCACGACCTTGCAGCTCGATCTCCTGCAACATGTTCTGGTCTACATTAATAATCCGCTCATATAAAGCATCAAAAAATTCTTCGTCCAGCACCTTGCCCTTCTGCTCACATTTGCTGCCATCCTTATAATGGTGATAGCATAACGCGCTCCAGTATTGACCTTGCTTCTTGCTTTGGCCACTCTGAACTGCATTCTACAGCCACACTTTTCACAGTAGAGCAATCCCGAAAGGGGAAATATATTTCTTCGATATTGGGATTCATCAGCCTGTTCTTCACTAAACGTTCTACAATGGCATCATGTTCTTCCTGGGTCTTCAATTTCTCATGTGTTCCCATGAGCTTGATTCGTTCCTCTTCAGGGACAATCTCCACTTGACCACGTTTTGTTCGTGTTTTTCCGTAGGTGATGTAGCCAAGATGAATCTCGCTCAAAAGCAGCCTCTGCACAGTCACATTGGACCATCCCTTGTCCCTTCCATCCGGCTTAATGTTGTATGGCGTAGGTATCTTGTTATCCGTTAACCATATCGCAATATGCCCAAGATTGATTCCACTCCGATATTATTCAACTATGGCTCGATAAATAGGGCGCTTGCCTTCATCCACCCGTACCGATTTTGTGTTCTTATCATAATAATAGGGAAATGGTGGCTTACCGTTCGTCCACATGCCTTTCTTGGCTCCTGCTTCTTTCCCTTGCTTCATTCTGTGCTTAATCGTTTTATACTCGATTCTGGCGAAGATAGACATAAAATCAAACGATACATCGTCATTGTCCACTTCCAGATCGTATATCTTGCTTGGTGTAATGATCACTGTCTCCGAGTTCATACAATTTGTCTTCGACATGCCGAAGTAACTTCTGCATTTCCTTCCGGGCCTCGATCTTTTCCCCTGAAGCCACCTCTTCATATAGCCTATAGGGGCATTAAGAGAATTCCATGAACATGTTGCTGAACTCATTAGCCGAAACAACCAAAACGAGGCCGAAATGGACATACCTCTCCCCAAATCAAACTATTCTACACAAGACAAGCCTGAATCTTAACAAAATAAAAACAAGCCGATGCGTATAACCACTCACGCACCGGCTTGTTTTATTTCAGGCTATTTCGAACAAATTCCCGCTCCGCTTTTTTCAATTGCTTTAATGAATTCTCGAAAGAATATGGAAACCTACCTCTAAGCTCAATCAGCTTTTCAACCTCTGCCAAGGCAATAGCTTCCTTAATAGCAGGAATCCACCTCTCTTGAACAGTGCCCCAACTTTCTGCCTGAAGAAGCTCGTCTATCAACATAGGCAACTTAGAATTAGAAGTCTCATAACTCTCTCCTATCCGACTTTATTTATTCCAAAATCAACTTCTCCTTAGTCTGTATAAGTTCTGCCTCATGTTCCAATACTTCTACGAGCATCGCTGCTCCCATTATGAAGCCAAGAGTATAGGCAGCAGTCCTCTAAAAGACTCACTTATACCCCCTCCCAAATCATCATCTTCTTGATTATTTTAGCGAGTTTTTCGCTAAAAATCAATAGCGAATAATTCGCTAAGATATGCTTGCGTTGGAGGTGTTCGATATGTATCAACGTATCCGGGATTTACGCGAAGATAAGGATTTGACGCAAACTCAAATGGCGGAGTATTTGCAATGCAGCCAGCGAATCTATAGTAATTATGAACGCGGTGATGTCGATATCCCCACGGCGATTCTTATCAAGCTGGCAGACTTTCATATGACGAGTACTGACTATTTGCTTAATCGAACGAACCAAAAGAAACCTTACTCCAAAAGTTAAATTAGAAAATTAGAATAAAGCGTAGATGCTGTAGGATTCAAAATGATTCATCTCATCTATACACTCGTTGGTTGATGAATATTAAGAATCTGCGGCTTACGCTAAGACAACGTTCCGGCTCATAGAAAAAAGCTCATTGGCTATCACCATGAGCTTTTTTATTGGCACCACTACTTCAATTTAATACCTTATAAATAAAAAACCTTATTTTACTTTCCATATCTGCTTTGCTACATTAAAGCATTCCTCATACCCAAAGGGTTCGCCATAACTGGAAGAAAATATTTCTTGTATGCTTCTGGCTAGTTCTTCGACTGTTCCCCCAGCTATAGCCATGTTTACACATGCAGCCCTAACCGCAGAGCCAATCCTGCGGAGAATTCTTTTTGAGAATCCAATTTCAGTTCGTTATACACTTTGGTCATACGTGCCTGTGCTTGTTCCAAATCACCTGTTAAGCAAAAGAGCACTGTTAAATGATGCGGGTTCTCGTAGATTCCAGCTTTCTCCCTTAACTCCATTACCCCGATGATATCTTCAACCTCTTCAACCTGCCACAGATGATGGATTATATATTCTGTAACGTCTTTCGTTATCCTTTGTTTAAGTTGTTCGACGTTAGAATCCCTCGTCATTTTGTATCACTGCTCGTTCTTCGTTAGTTCAGTAACTGCGTATCTGTAGAACTGAGCTTACGACTGTTGGAAAAGATGGCCTCTATACAAATTCCAGGATTAATACAGAATTCAACCTCATATTGTGTATTCCAATTGGATGCCTGCAGCAAGTCCCTAGTTCACTTCACTTAGGAGACTTGCTGTTTTTTGTGTTAGTTGGTCTATTTGAACTGGAACCAAGTTAAATTTGCAACTGTGGTTGAATCTGACTTAACAAAAGTAACATATACCGTATGAGTTCCTACCGCTGTCCCGGCATTAAGCGGGATATTCTTGAGGGACCATGTCTGCCATCCGCCTGTGCTTTCGGCCGTCCAATAACCCAGCATAGTGCCTGTAGGGCTATCCAAGTGGAATTCGATCCTTCCGCCGGAATTAGCGGATGCAACCTTCATATCAATACTTGTTTTAGCTGTACTGCCAAAGTCTACATTTTTAAATGCTATATAGTCGCCATTACTGCCTCCACCCACATCCAGCCCGCCGTCCGTGCTTGACTCATAGGACATAACACCTGAACTAAGGTTATAGCCTTCCGCTTCAAATTTCAATGTGTTGAATTTTGGCTCTGCAGCATAGCTGTTCGTATCTGTTATTTTCAAATCTGTCAAATTATTCACCGCAACTCCACCGACGCGAACATTGTTTAATGTCACTCCGGAGACCGTTGATGTGTCACTCCAACCCTTCATTATTGAAACTTCACCTAAAGCGCGTAAATTGATATTATTATAGACCACATTTTTTATCGGACCGGTTTTTGCCGAAAGATCCAACCATCTGGAGTGAACACCGGATCTTGGCCAGAAGCCTTCTACATCTATATTGTCAAATACGATGTTTTGTGCTGCTGGAGTCCCATAGAGATGACCGACTGCTAAAGCGCGCCAGCATCTGTATACAAAAGAGTTTTTAACAACGATGCCATCCTGAAGCTGTTTCACTCCATCTCCAACCTTGAATGCTCCACATCTGCTCCAAGCCAAAGCATCATCGACAACTACATTTGACTGGTTTTCAGGAGTTCCCGGCCAGTTTGCAGCGATATCCGTAGTGGCTACATCCCAGGTCTTAAATGAGTAGGTGTCATCCTCCGATACTGCTACAGTGTGCTTAATGAGTACATTCTGGCTCTCTTGAATGTCTATTGCATCATTCTCATAATCAAGTTCATTGTTGTTGAAGTGCTTGGTATTCTGGAAGGTTACGTTATTAGATCTTGTAACGATTGTAGCCCAGCCACCACTGTCTCTGATGGTTATGCCGTCAACCGTGAAGTTGCTGCACTGCAAGGGTACAAGAATATTGTTCAAATAATTGTTTGTATTTCTCATATAATGGCCATTGCCGTCAATCGTTCCCCTACCGTATATCTTAATATTGTTTGCATTGGTTTCGGTATAAATAAACCAGGTTCCATCCTTATTCAGAGAATTCTTATGGAAATGGGTAGTGTAATCGCTTGGATTTCCTGAACCCCTTATCACAGAACCACCCTCCAAATAAACCGAAACATTGCTTTTTAGAACAATGTTACCGCTCTTGTACACGCCGGCTGGAACGTATACTATACCGCCGCCTGCTGTGTTAGCCGCATTAATGGCGTTTTGTATGGCAGTTGTAGCCAAAGCGGCACCGGTACTGTCGGCACCGTACCCGGTTTTAACATTGTATATCCCTGTACCGGATGAAGCCGGAACATTGGTTTCAAGAGCATCTGCCGCAATAACCAGATCTTTCAGGTTATTGATTTTAACGATAAGATAGGTTGGTGATGAAAGTGTAAAGGTAAGTGTATTTCCGCTCTTGGCTGCAGTGATCCCCAAAGCTTTGGGAGAAATATTATAGGTATTGATTGTCTCGCTTGCTGTTATTGTGATTGTAGTCGTACCTGAAAAAGAGAAATTACAATAATTATAGTTTACAAATACCTCCGAAGTGTCGATTACCGGTATATTGGTAGCGTCTGCTGTTACCGTGTATTGACTGGTCGTAGTATAGATCGACGGTAACGGATAGCTTACAATTGTACCCGCTGCACTTGCTGTCAAAGGAACGACAGCTAAAAGACTGGCGAGCATACAAACAATTAAACTTAATAATTTTAACTTTTTTAGCATAAATAAACACCCCTTTCATATTTTCAGAAAACACTCTTATCTCTGCTCCGGCTCCAGACAGAGCCGGAGCAGATCGTCCACATGGGCCGTTGCCAGACATTCCACCGTATCCGCAGAGCCGTAATAGATCTTGACCTCGCCGTCATCCTCCAGAATCATCCCTCCCGGAAAAATCACATGATTGCGGAAGCCCCCGCTAGTCTCATAGTCTGTCTCCGGTGCCAGCAGCGGCTGCATGCTCATGCCGATCACCTTGCGGGGGTCTTCCAGATCCAGCAGCATAATTCCGGCGGTATAGCGCTTCTTCCAGGTATCCTCCCAGCCGTGCTTGCCTCTGGCCGGGTCCACATCCACCGCATGGAAGGTGGTCAGCCAGCCCTTATCCGTCCGGACCGGAGGTGCGGCCGGGCCAACCTTGTCATTGGCAAACGGCACCTGCTCGACGGCGAGCAGTAGGCTGGAGTTGCCCCAATGCACAAGGTCCGGCGACTCGGATATCCAGGCATCGAAGCGGTCCCGGCCGCCGCGGCTGTATACCGTGAAGGGACGCTCCAGCCGGACATACTTGCCGCCGATGGGCTCGGGAAACAGTACCATATTGCGCAGGTCCGGTGTAGACAGGCTGAGCACCTCGAAGTGTTCCAGATCATCGGTAACGGCAATTCCGCCGCGAATGCCATGGTGCGTATCCACGGCAAAACACATATAACAACGGCCGCCGATTACAGTCAGGCGCGGGTCGTAGGCGCGGATAATTTCCTCGTCATGCATTTTGAACACTGGCTTCGGGCCGGCGGTCCAGCTCAGTCCGTCGTCACTGTAAGCAATGCCGAGATCCGTGGTGTGGTGCGGCTCAAGCGTCTGATCGACCAGTGAGCCGTAATCATTACGGAAGATCATCACATACTTGCCGTTAAATTTCGTTACACCGGCATTGAATACCAGTGCGGTGGGGTAAGGAATCTTCGAGGCATCCAGCACCGGATTTCCCGGATAACGCCGGATGAACGGGGCGGATTGCAGTATTGCAGGAACCTGTAAAGTCATGGGGTGAACCTCCTTGAATGTTAAATATGGAATATGGGTTGCGCAGGGCCGGACCGCTACCCTTTGAGGGAACCGGCCGTCATCTGCATGAAGGATTTGTTGGCGAAAAGATAGGCCACGAGAATCGGCAGAATGGACAAGCAGGCGCCCGCCATCATATAGTGGGTCTGGGAAGCGGCCGAAATCCCGTATTTCAGGTTCGCCAGCCCGACAGTAAGCGTCTGCAGCTCCGGCTTCGTCATCGTGAACACGAGCGGCAGCAGATATTCATTCCACGCGCCGCGGAAGGTGAACAGCGCACCTACGCCGAGTCCGGGTCCGAGCAGCGGCAGAATAATCCGCCAGAAGGTCCGGCCGAGCGAACTGCCGTCGATCAGCGCCGCCTCGTCCAGCTCCCGGGGGATTCCCTTCATGAAGCTGAACAGAATGAAGAATATCGACGCGTGTGCGGAGATCAGGATCAGAATTACGCCCCAGAGGCTGCTGTGCAGATGAAGCTTAACCATCAGATCGAATTGCGGACGCAGCACCACCGCCCCCACGGCCACGAACATGGTGAAGGATTGCAGGCCGATATATATTTTTTTGCCGAAAAAGTCCATCCGGTCCACCACATAAGCTGCCATGGAAGAAACCAGTAAAGTGCCTACTACCGCCGACAGTGAAATAATCAGGCTGTTCAGCGTATATTTGGAGAAATTCGCCTGTTGCCAGGCTTCAGCATAGTTAGAGAAGTGCCAGCTGCTTGGCAGGAAGGTCGCTCCGGTGGTCAGCTCGGCATTCGTTTTGAAGGAGCCCAGCACGGTGATGACGACCGGAATCAGGGTGATAAAAGCAAAGGCCAGCAGAAAAATCCACAGTACAGTGTTGCCCAGTATGGTTCTTATTCGCATCTCGCGTCTCTCCTCAATCGGTCTGATTCATCCGCCGGGAGGCGTAGAAATAAATGAGTGATATGATCCCGACGATTATCGCGGACACAAAGGCGACCGCACTTCCATATCCGAACTCCTGTACCTGAACTCCGGCACTCCCCCCGCCTATAGGGAAGAATAATTTGTATAAATACAGGAACATTACTTCCGTCTTGCCTACCGGGCCGCCTTCGGTCAGAACCATAATGCTCTCGTAGCCCTTCAGGGCTGTAATGATCGCCAGCATAATAACCATCTGCATGACAGGTCCGAGCATCGGCAGCGTCACGTAGCGGAACTGCTGGATTTTGCTTGCCCCGTCCAGGGCAGAGGCTTCATACACATCCTCAGGAATATTCTGCAGACCGGCGAGGAAGAGCAGCATATAGTTCCCGACCGCGCCCCAGGCCGCAACCAGAATGACGGTGAGCATGGCATACTTCGGACCCAGCCAGTCAATCCCGGAATCGCTTAGACCGAGTTTGATCAGGAACTGATTGAGAATCCCGTTATACGAGTTGAAAATGGTAAAGAAGACGACAGCCATAACGGCTGTACTGATGACGGTCGGCATGAAAAAAATCCCCCGCAGCAGCTGTCTGCCCCGCAGCCCCCGGTTCAGGATTGCGGCCAGCAGCAGAGCCAGCGGAATCGTGATCAGCAGCTTGCCGCCTGCATAGACAAAGGTATTCACCACCGAATCCCAGAATTGGGTATCCTTCAGAATGCGGCTGAAATTGTCCAGACCGGTAAACCGGGCCGTTCCATAACCCTTATAGTCATAGAACATGTAGCGGAACGCCCAGGCAATCGGGTAGATTCCGAGCACAATGGTCAGAAGGGCGCTTGGAAAGATAAAGCTGTATGAGAATAAGGCATTTTTTGTTTTATTCATCTGATTTCTTCCGGCTCCTTTCCCTTACGGTCAGAGCAGAGGGGTGGAGAACGCAGCTTCCCCATCCCCGTCATCTGACCTGTTTCTCTATGTTTCGCCTTCCGGTTACTTGGCGAACTTGCCGCCCAGGCCGGCCGGATCAAAGCCTGCATCCGGCTCAGCCTTGATTCCGTCATTGGCAATGGCGCTGTCCAGCGCAGCATTATAACGCTTGTTCAAATCCGCGATGACCGCCTTCAGATCGCCGCCATTGAGCATATATTTGAAGAAGGCGTCATCCGACTTCATGCCCTCCGGTGCAACCGCCGGATAGATCGGCCATACCCCGTCATTTTTATTGGGAAGGAAGCCTTCGATGCCGTTGACATCCGGTGTTGCGGCAACCGCACTGATGGATGGAACCATGGAGATGCCGAAGCCTTTCTCCTGATAATCCGTCAGCACCTGATCCCCGTACATGAACTGCATGAACTTCCAGGCCGCTTCCTTATTCTCCGATTTCGAGCTAAGACTCAGCCATTGGCCGCCGAGGAAGCCGGAAGCGCCCTTCACCATGCCGTCAATTGTAGGTGCCGGAGCCGCAGCCCAGTCGATCTTGGCCGGGAACTGGTTCTTGTACACACCAGGCTCAGAGGAGTAGGAGATATACATTCCGATCTTGCCTTCGGCAAATTGGGCCCGCAGCGGATCGATATCCAACGATTCCACACCCGGAAGCATGCTGCCGTCATCCTTGATCTGCTTGAAGGCATTAATAATCGGCTCGAGGCCGCTGAAATCGTAGCGGGCAGTCTTGAAGTCATACCCGAAGCCGCCATAACCGCTCATTTCCGCAATGACCCGTGCCGAACGTGCGAATGCACTGGAGGGACTCTTGAAATTCAGTGCAAAGCCGTAAGCGCCGTCAGCCTTACCCGCTTCGGTCAGCTTTTTGGCTGTATCCACCAGCTCCTGCAACGTGGTTGGCGGATTCTCGACGCCCGCTTTGGCGAACAGGTCCTTGTTGTACACCAGGCGCATCGTCGTTCCGTAGTTCGGCAGGCTGTAACGTTTGCCGTCAAATTCATTCAGATCCGGCATGGCCGGGAACTTCGCCTTCAGCTCATCGGTGAGGAATTCATCAATGGGCGCGAGAAAGCCCTTCTTGTAGAACGTCTGGATGGTGTTCTCCTTCACCCGGATCACATCCGGGGCATCCGAGGTCTGGAAGGACAGATCCAGTGCGGTATCGAAGTCATCGCCCTTGACGACCAGCTCCACCTCAATACCGTCCGTATTGGCCCTGTTGAACTCGGCCACCTTCTCTTTCACGAAATCGGCGTCATGGCGGTCGCCCGTCCAGTAGCTGATTTTGGTTTTTTCTCCTGAACCGCCTGTCGCTGCATCTCCTGAGCCTTCTGCTGCATTGCCGCCGCCACTGTTACCGTTGCCGCAGGCTGCCAGGCCAAGTGCCAGAACCAGGCTCATAGATGTCATTAGCGTACGCTTCATCATTGGTAGTGCCCCCTTATTTATCGCTGCTGAATTTAACTTACAACCTGATTATAGAATGGGTAACGCTTTCACATAAGGCGGGTAAGCCCACATTGAGGGCAGGTTTCTGCGGGAGTTGCCGTCACACTGCCGGGCGGAGGCTGCCCATCATACAAAAGGGAGTGACTCTCCGCTTAGCGGAAGCCCCTCCCTTGTCCTTCTTTATTCTTTTCCAAGGTAATGCAGCTTAAACTCCGACGGGGTCATTCCTGTATACTTCTTGAACACCTCGCTGAAATAACGCCTGTGCTCGTAGCCGAGATCCTGGGCAATCTCCTGTACCTGCAGGCCGCCGATCAGCATCGCCTTGGCCTTCTCCATCTTCTCATGCATCACGTATTGCTGAAAGGAACCCCCCTGCACCTTCTTAAACAGGTTGGAGAAATATCCTGGGCTGAGGTTAATCTGCTTCGCGACCTGCTCCAGTGACAGCCCCGTATCCAGATGACTCCTGATATAAGCGATCGCCTGATGGATAATCCGCGTGGATTCCAGGGAACGGGCTTCCTCCACCAGCGCGCAGGCCTCCCGGCACAGCCCGGACAGCAGGCTCCGGATATCCTGAAGGGAAGGATGCACCCGGTTCTTCATTGCCTCAATTCCGCGCTCCAGCGGCTCCACCTGCTCATAGGGAAACTGCTCGAGCAGAACCCGGCAGATCTTGGAGCTCAGCTCATAGCCGACGCTTTCGACATACCTTGGCTCAGGCAAAAGCTCGCTGTCCAGCAGCTCCGAGAACAGCTGGTCCAGCACCTGCAGGCTTTTGCCGGAATTGCCGGAACGCAGGGCAAACAGCAGCTCCTGCTCGGCGGCGGCGGAATAGCTGTGAAGCGAGAGCGGCTTATTCTCGATATTGCCGTAATGATATACACCGTTGCCTCCGGTATAGAAATGATAACCCAGCGCGCTCAGCGCCTGCCTGTAGGCTGTAGCCAGCTCATGAATCGCTGATACACCAGGCCCCACGCCAATAGAGAGTGTATTACGGGAGAACTGGCTTACATTCGTGCAGCAGGCCTCCGTAATCAGCGCAGCGGTATCCGGGGCCGAGCCGTTCATGATGCAGACATACCGGTCTGTGGCCTCGCGGATAATCACACCGCGGGTCCAGGCGGAAATCGTCTCTTCGAGAATATTGTGCAGGCTGAACCGCAGCAGCTCCACCTCCTGCACAGGCTGGCCCTGAAGCTTCTCGGCGAAATGATCGATCTCTGCGACAAACACGAAGAAGTCATGCTGCGCAAGCGGGATATCGAGATATGCCCACCTGGAACGGGCATCCGCCTCTGTCGTCTGGTGATGCAGCAGGAAGGTCAGATACTCCTGGCGGAGGATGGGCAGGCTCTCCCTGATTTTGGACTCCATTACCGCCAGTCTCGCAGTCTCCTGCCGTTCTTCCCGGCACAGCTCCTTGGCCTTCAGCACCACATTCACAATCTCATCCAGCGAAAAAGGCTTCTTCACGAAATCGAGCGCCCCCAGCCGGATGGCTTCCTGAGCGTAAGCGAATTCCGAGTAGGCGCTAAGGATAATAATCTTGCAGTCCGGCAGATCTTCCAGTATCGCCCGGGTCATCTTCAGCCCGTCCATTCTCGGCATCCGGATATCGGTCAGCACAATATCGGGCCGGGTCTCGCGGATGATCCGCAGCCCCTCTTCACCGTCGAGCGCCGTGCCGGCGACTTCAATACCGTGCTCCTGCCACGCCGGCTTGCGAGAGATCATCTCCACCACACTTTTAATATCGTCGATGATACATAACTTGAACCTTCCCTGCTCCAGCTTCTGGTCCATCATCTATCGCTCCTCTCTTAACGGAATCCACAGCTCCGTCTGCGACCCCTTGCCCGGTTCTCCGTCCACTTCCATGAGGGCTTCCTCTCCGTAGTAGAGCGCCAGGCGATGTCTGATGTTGAACAGGGCGTAGCCCTTCTTGGACTGCGGGGCGCTGCTCATTCCCTGCCTAACCTTCCCGGCATCGAGCCCTCGCCCGTTGTCGGTAATAGTAATATGCAGCAGCTCCAGCTCCCGGCTGACCGCGATGTCAATCCGGCCTCCCCCGGACCGGTCACTGAACCCGTGCTGGATGCTGTTCTCCACAACCGGCTGCAGGATGATTTTGGGAAGCGGGCAGGACAGCAGCTCTTCATCCTCAACCGTAATGCTGTATTCAAACAGTCCTTCATAGCATTTCTGCTGAATGGAGAAATACTGCCGCACATGAGACAGCTCATCCTCAAGGGTAATCAGATCCTTGCCTCCGCTAAGCCCGATCTGGAACATCTGCGATAATGACAGGATCATCTCATTCACATCCTCATTCACGCCCAATACCGATTTGCAATAAATCGTATTCAGCGTATTGTACAGGAAGTGCGGCTCCATCTGCGCGGTAAGGGCCCGGATCTCCGCATGCCGCTTGTCCTCCTCCTTCGACTTCACATCCTCAATCAGTGCCTTAATCTCCGACATCATCCGGTTGAACTGAAAGCCGACCTGGGCGACTTCATCCTCATAGCGGCTCTCGTACACTACACTAAGCTGGTTCTCTTCGACCCTGCGCATCAACCGCCGCAGCTTGAACAGCGGCCTCAGCAGCACAGACGTCAGCTGATTGGAGATCAGCCAGGTTGTCAGCAGAAAGACACCGATTACATACAGGGTGATGCGCTGCACCCTCTCCAGCTTGCCCAGCAGCTGGTCGCGCGACTGCATGCCGGAGATGATCCAGTCAGGAGATGCTGCAGAGCTTTTATAATTGACCAGATACTCCTTGCCGCCATAGCTGTAGGTATGCTCCTGCGGTTCGGCTGCTGCGCCGCCTTCCGCAAGCACCGGCTTCCAGGGAAATCTGCCGCGGAACGGCCAGCGCGACTCCACCACCGCATCCCCCTCCCCGCTCATCAGGTAATAATTCCGGCCGGGCTGCTGCCCGCCCTGATTCAGCAGTTCGTCAATCCGGCTCTCCCGGATATTGACGACGATAAACACATTGCTGACCGGCGTATACGGGTATTCATAGATTCCCCGGACCACGAAGGAGACGACCCGCTGGCTGCCCGTGAACAGCCGGTCATAATGCCCTTTGGCCCAGTAGCCGCCCGGCTGCTCCTTGCTGAGATCATATAATTCCGAGCCGTAAAACGAGTTATCCTGCGCGCGGATTTGCGTGGTGGAGTAGAAGTCGCCTATCGGCGTGACGATCAGCACATTCTCGATAATCGGTTGATTAAACGTCGCCTGTGAGAGCACATATTGCAGATCCGACAGATGCACATAATAATTCGACACATCATGGCTGAGCACATCCATCATCATCTTCCGGTACGCATCGCTCAGCATCAGGGACTGCACGGACAGTGCCACATCATTCAGGCGGGAATCCAGCAGCTGGGTAGTTTTGCTGACCGTTTCCTGGCTGCTGGCGTAAGCATTATCCTCAATCTCCTGTGCGGCGATCCAATACGAGAAGCTGCCCATAGCACTGATGGACAGCGTGATCAGCATGATGAACGAGAACAGAATCCGCTGCTTGATGGATATCCGGTAATACCTGCTGGCGATCTGCCGCCGGATCTGCCTTGCATAGGCTGTGAATGTATTCATAGTTCCCCCTTCTTGAGCATGTACCTCCCTATGTTTGTATGTTCTTGTCACTTGTACCATACGGCTGCTCCAGCCCGGCGTCAAGACAGGGCATGATTATTTAGCGGATTCTGTCCCTTATTATCAATAGGCAGGGGGCCTTCCACATAACATGGTGATGTTGACATTCCTACGACGATTCTGATTAAGCTGGCAGATTTTCATATGACGAGTACGGACTATTTACTTAACCGAACAAACCAAAAGAAACCCTACCCCAAAGGTTAAATTAGAATAATGATCATTGCATACAAAAATCCGCAGTTTAGACGGAGACAAAGATCTTAAGCAGCACAAAAACAAGCCCAGTGACGAACCACATGAGCTTGTTTTACGTTAGTACCATCACTTAAAGCCTTCTTAGCGCACCACAACTAACACTACAATAACTCCGAGCAAAATCAGCCAGACAACTGGGTGGCCGAAATTTAATCCCCAGCCGACTCCGAACCTTTTCTCGACAATTAGGTTTGGATCTTTGCGATTGAAATAAATCATACCTAATTTCCATTTATCTTCATCATGGACAGGTCTAACATTGGCGCTATCGGCAGATCGCTCCAAGCGGCTTTCGACCTGACCCGCCCAGAACGATAAGGCGAGGGCGTATAGGATGATAAAGGCTATTATGATTAGGATAACGGGGATAGCGAAATTGATGTTAAGCAGAGATATCATATTGAGCTGCCCGACGGCTAACAGGATCACTATTAGGAAGCTGGCTGTAATCATAAAACACGACCAAGCCCGGCGGTAAGTTACGTCTTCTCTAACCTGCTGTTTCTCTCTGCGAATACTCCAATTCTCAAATAGGAACAACAGTATTACGAGCCCTTGAATTAGCGTAGTCATAAACACAGAGGTATACGATTTAGCTGCATAGCGGTCTATGTTCCAACTGCCGTTGAAATGGACCGGAAGCTGGTCAGGGATCAGATTGTAGTTGCGGAGCACAAATACAATATTAATAACCACAATGACAACATGAATGAAGAACCAATAATTAGACAAGCCAATGTTTCTTTTTTGCAATCCAGTGTCCACTTTCATGATTGATGGTCCTGGAGCAATAGGCAGCGTGGGCAGTACACTTTTCATTTTAAAATGATAGCTAATATTAATGACAAGGGAGATTACGAGCATGGCGAGTGCATAGGTAATAATAATCCAACTGACTTGCTTGGAATGTTCATCACTGTAGATTAGGCATAGGATGCCAACAATGAATAGGATGGTATGTAGAATAGCACTAATCCTGGCATATGACCTCCGCATCTGGCGCAGCGGCTCACTGAGGAATTGTACAGCGCTGACGGTGACTCCGAAACTAATCGTCTTTTTTGTTAAATACGGCATACTCACGAGGAGTACAATGGAAGGTACAAATACTAGGATAAATATTATAACAGGCAGTATCGTCATATCATTCACCTCATTCTACATGGATATTATTTCACATAATCCTCGAAAGCGATCTTATACTCTGCATATTTTTCAGGATTACTTTTTTCAAATATTTTCAAAGAAGCAGGTTCCCGAAAATCTATATCATTGACTGAAAAACTGACACTCTTCATATCTCCATTCGCATTATTTTCAGTCTTGTATGGTTGTATTATTCTACCTTCCTGTATCATTTCAATGGCTAACATCTTAGCCCATCCACGCATCACATAAGCAGAGAATGAAATATGATCATAGCTGATAAATTTCCACACTTCTTCTATAGATGACGTCCTATCATATTTTGCGTATTGATTACTTGAATGTATTGCCACAAATCTGTAAGGTGTATTAATAAATACGTCCCTGTATTCAAATGTACTATCGTTGCTGGTCGATGATAATAAAGGTAATTTGAAGTCTTCACCAAAATATGCACCATCTTTTTTTCCTTCATTGATCGCTTTCATGATTTGATCATCCGTTAAACTATAGATATATCCGTAACCAGATTTTACTTTTTCTTCTATGTCAACTTTATTTTCTATTAATTTCAATGAATCTGCTGCCATACTTGTTTTAGGTAATTGAGTACTTCCTTTCTCAACTAAATCATATTTAGTTAATCCATAAAATATCACAGCATTTATTGCTAATGAAATTGTCAATAATACAAATAGAATCTTAACCTTCATTATATAAGCCACCTTCAACTTTCTTATCATTATAAAGCATCTATAGCTTCTTTAATTTGCGGAATAGATAAACCGTTCGCTTTCAGCTCTTTTATCCAAATAATGCGTGCGACGGTTTCCTCTCTTCTATATCTGCGGGTTAAATTCTCTTCAGCCTGTTCAAAGGGCAGCATACCTTCTTCGGTGTAATGTTTCAGCGTGCTATAACGGGAACCTGTGATTCTTACCAATTCACCTATTGACACATGCTCTGAGGCCAGAATCGCCTCCATGGAACGTTGCCTGGACATGGATACAACTCCTTTACAGTGGGCGCTTCGGAACAAGACGCACACCTTGAATCGGTACTCTCATCATCACAAAATGCGGCATAGCATCGTATAACAAATTATCAATTTGGATGGTCGCAATTGATCCTCCCTCAATCACCTTAACCTCATGTCCATAGGACTCTAGTCTTGTAAGGACGGAGTTTAGCCTTTTATTAGAATTATCGAACCAAGCCTCTGTCTCTACAAAGACAGCCTGTGACCGCTCAAGGAAAGGGAAGAAAAAATTAATACTGCTGCCCACATATGTCTTCACAAACGAGGACTTCATTTGCAGGAACTGTTTGATCCCTAACTCAACTCCATGATGGATTTGGATCCGAAACAATGTCTTTGCCCGTAAGTTACTACGGTATAGATCGTGCATTCTGGTATTGATCTTCTCCAGTTCATTCCGTGAGAAGAAATCATGCATACATCCGCTTTCGCGAAGCAGCCACAGCATGCAAATGATCTCATCTGTTACCGTTCCCTCTTCCAGAATTTCTGCCCGAAGGTTCTCTGTAATGCTTGTATAAACCCCATTATGGCTGCGATAGGCTTTCATTTCAACACCCGCTGAATCGAAATACATGTCGCTCCCTAACAGACTCGGGATTTCTTCCAACACATTCATTGCCTTTAGATAATCTGATATCGCGATTTCAAACTTCTTTAATTTTTTGTTAGACAGCATGGAAGCTTTTTTCAGCCACCATTCCAGATCACCTTGTACCACAGCATGATTATGGAGCAAGGGTAATAGAACAGTTTCCCTGTATAGCGTTGAACTGGACTTTTCAAGAACTTCTTGGCGGAAAGTTAGCCCGTTATCAGCTTGTGTAAAACATCCCTCTAAGTAGGCCTCCAAAATAACCGCCGCAGCCATAGAGCGCAAAGACACTTTCTTCGCATTAGTCATGTAAAGACTACTCTGTGCATTTAATGCGATCAGCGCAAAGCTTTGTGCTAATTTTAAATCCATCATAGCCATCCACCCCTACCCATGATTTAGATAAGCCGGTCCGTGATTCGTGTGTATGAAGAACTTTTTTGAATTCGTATTACTTACTACTTACTACTTACTACTTATCACTTACTACTTACAGTACGCCATTTGCAAAATATTGTCAAGGATGACTCCGTGCATCGTTCAACCGAAAAAGTATGTAAATACAACAAATGCCCCACGGAAAATCCCACAGGACAAGCATGAATCTTTACAAAATAAAAACAAGCCATACGTATGTGGTAATACGCAACGGCTTGTTTTATGTTAGTCTATGCCAGCCCGTTCAACCAGCTGTTCAGGCTTACGTGTATTCCTGGAATGGCAGTGAATAAGTTCAACTTCTTCCCCGTTCTCGATATAAAAGGCCGGGCCTTCGTGATTCTCTACAGTCACCTGCTGAAACTTTACATCCCGCACGTTGCTAAGATAGAAGCCGCGGTTATTCATACTCTCCATACCGGTCATCATGTCCGGGTGTCCAGGCACCGCATCCTTCGCCATAGAGATATCCACATTACTGAAGGTAACCTCCGAAACATACTGTTCTGCCAGCCCATACAGGAATCCGGCGGAAGCATGTACATTCCGGGCAGTAATATTGGAAAAATGTATGCGCCGGAAGCAAGGCGTCTCTGCTGTCACCGGGTACGGATTCTTGTCCCAGACATATTTCTCCTTGCCGCGCGGGCCGCAGAAATAATACAGATTCATCGTAAATGGACACAGCACCTGGTCCATGACAATATTGGTAATGCGAATATCTTCAATCGTTCCGCCCCGGCCGCGCCGTGACTTCATGCGGATGCCGCGGTCAGTCTCCTTAAAAATACAGTTGCTAATCACGACATTTCGGATATCTCCGCTCATCTCACTGCCGAGCACCACTGCACCATGTCCATGAGCCATGACACAATTCGTAATCGTAATATTCTCACAAGGAATCCGCTCGTCGGTATCCTCGGTCCCGGCCTTGATAGCAATACAATCATCCCCTACATCAATGCTACAATTGCTGATCCGCACACCGGAGCAGGACTCCGGATTGATACCATCTGTATTCGGGGAATCTGCCGGATTGATGATTGATACATTATCCACGGTGATATTGCTGCATTCAATCGGATGAATTGTCCAGCTTGGTGAGTTGAGCAGTGTTATATCTTTAATCGTTATCCGTGTGGAGCGGTCAAAGCTGATTAGCTTCGGCCGGGGATATTTCAGTCCCTCCCGGTTGTCCCGGAACATATCCCACCAGGCAGCGCCATTCCCTTCAAGGGTTCCGCTGCCTGTAATGGAGATGTTGATCAGATCACTACCATAAATACAGGAAGCATAGACCTGCTGCCGGACGCCTTCCCATCTGGAGGCTACAACCGGATAATCTGCCGGGTCTGTACTGAAGGAAAGAACAGCGCCGGGACTTAAGTGCAGCTCCACATTACTCTTCAGAAGAATGGCTCCGCTCAGAAACCGCCCTGCCGGAATATATACTGTTCCTCCTCCGGCCTGATTCGCCGCCGAAATGGCCTTGCTGATCGCCGAGGTCGCAGGAATTCCGCTGTCCCGCTGCGCCCCAAAGTCTGTAATACTATAACCCTGCAGCATATGATCCTCCCGTTTTCACAGAATGTTGCTTTACTCTTAAATGTTCATATTCCGCACAAGCCTGCAGAAAGGCACCCACACCCTTCTGGTCATTGGTAATGATCGGCTCGCTAATATAATAGGCATAGGTTCCGTCACGCTGACCGGCACCACCGAGACCGGCGACCTGACAGTTTTTGTTCAGATTCACCCAGCCTTCCTTAGTCACAAGCACAAATTCGTCAATGATGCCAGCATAGGCACGATCAAGCACAGCATTCCAGCTGTCGTCTAATACCCCTAACCGGATTCCCTTAGCAATGGTGTACGTAATCATGCTTGAAGCCGATGCTTCCAGATAGTTGCCCTTACGGTCAGATAGATCGACTACCTGATACCAAACGCCTGTTTCGGAATCCTGGAATTTCGCCAGGGCGGTTAACGTATCCCGCAGAATGCGCACCAGTTCAGCGTAATCTGCATGATCCTCCGGCAGTAACTCCAGCACATCGGCAAGCGCCATCAGATACCAGCCCATGGACCTGCCCCAGAAATTAGGGGACAGGCCGGTTTCCGGATCACACCACGGCTGTACCCGCTTCTCGTCCCAGGCATGAAACAACAGTCCCGTAATGGGATCTTTGGTATGCTGCTCGCACACCATAAACTGCTTCGTCACATCTTCAAGCCCCTGCCCCTCTTCAAAGGTCAGCAGATACTGGAGGTAGAACGGCGCACCCATATACAAGCCATCCAGCCAAATCTGATACGGATAGATGTTCTTATGCCAGAAGGCGCCCTCTGATGTCCGGGGATGGGTCCGCAGCTGCTCCCGGAAGGATTCCGCTGCGAGCCTGTATTTATCTAAGCCCGTCTCCGCATAGAGCGTGAACAGCAGCTTGCCGTTATTAATATGGTCGATATTGTATTCATCCTGCCGGTATCCGCGGACAGTGCCGTCCTCCTGAATGAAATAATCCAGATTGGCCGCGATATAATCGAGATACCTGCGCTCACCGGTCTGCTTCCACAGTAGTTCAAAACCCTTCAGCACCACTCCGTAATCGTAAGACCATTTTCCGTGATATCCCAAATCCTCATACAGCCTGGGCAGCCGCTCCATCAGTGATTCCGCCATTCTCACAGCCCATTTCTCTCCCACAGCCTTCACCTTCCTTATGTTATGGATTCTTCAGCGCGTCCAGGCAATGTCTCCGCCAAAGACCGCCTCAAGCGAGAAGTTATCTTTCATATTCTGCTCCAGTTGCTTAGACCAGCTGATTCGCTCGCCGGGAGCCGCTCCCGGTCCAACCGAGCCATACTCGGCATATTGCACGGTATCGTTCACACTGGATTTGCCCCAGTCATTCCAGCCTTCCCGGCGGATATGTCCGCCCATCCAGCAATCGATGAAGACAGTCCGGGCATAGTCGCGCCAAGGTCTTCCCAGGTACACGCTATCTGCAGCGGCATCGCTGATCAAGCGGCATTTATGAAAAATAAAACCCGCTTTCTTATCCTCAGGTGTTGCAGCAGCAGATATGAATCCATTAATCTCCATATTCCGGTCGAGACTAATAATTTCACATTCTTCAAAATAAGCCGTGGCTGACCCAAATATAAAGTCAACATCCCCGGCAATCCGGCAATGTTCAAAATAATTGCGTCCGCTTGTATTAAGCTTCTCCTCCTTTGGCTTAGCCAGATACAGTGTATCCTGAGCTGCAAGGAAGGTGCAATTTCGAAATACAGCCTGATCGGCATCCAGATAAAGTGCTACAGCCTGGCCTACTATACTGCCCGGACCCGCTGTATTCTCGAAGATAATATGCTCTACCCGGATGTCATCACCAGTAATGTGTGTGCTGCATGAGGCATTCGTGCCCATAGGGGTACCGTCGCTGCCTAGCTTCAGCGCATAATCATCGTAGACTAATCTGACTTCGCCTTTGCCGTATAACCGCAAATGCGGTTTATGAATCTGCAGCTTCTCCTTATAAACACCTGCCTCGATGATCAGATGTGTCTCTTCCGTCCTGCCCACAGGTATGCTGTTAATTGCAGCTTGAACAGAGGTATAATCGCCCCTGCCGCTCTTGCTGACCCGAATGGATTCCATTGTTAACGCCTCCGCATCATTCCGGCGCAGCTATCGTCAAACCAAGCCCACCCTATAGGGTGAGCTTGCCTGTGACGCGCTGTGCTTAGTTCTGAGTCAGCTTATACGCTGCTTCATATTCTTCGGTAATCTTGCTGCCGCCTGAATCCTTCCAGGTCTGTACCGCTTTTGTGAAATCTGCTTCCGTCGATTGTCCCATGATGTACTTGAACGTAGCATCCGTGATGATCTTCGCAAGCTCTGTACCCTGTTCATTGTTCGTTGCCGAATCCAGCGGAACTGTCGGATCAAGAACGGCGAACTTGTCATTTTCACGGATTAGATCATTCGCCAGCTGCTTCTCAGGATTGGCATCCTTAAGTGAATAAGCAATCTCACTTGGTCTGCTAGAGGAGAAAGGCTGTACATCTGCCTGCCACAGATCTTTATTAAGAACTTTGTAAGCACCACTCTCGTCATATTCGTAATGAGTGCCTTCGATACCACCAGTCATCAGCATGAATGCTTCTTCATCAATCAGATCATTAACGAATTGCAGCAGTCTCTTCAGCTGGGCTTCGGTTTTAACCTCTGATTTCGGGAATGCCATCAGACCGCCGACACCACTGCCTTCAGACCAGATATGGTACTGGCCGTCGCCGTTCGAAATCTTATTCACCGGTACAAGCTCAAGACCTTCCTGAAGATCCTGCGCTAATGTTCTCAGACTCGAGATATCAACCATACCGGTATAGATCCCTGTTTTACCCTGAGCAAACTGCTGCTGCTGGTCGGTTTTGGCGGTAACTGCGAAATCCTGGGCCAAGTAACCGTTCTCATACAGCTTTCTGGAGAAGTTCAAGGTATCGAGATATTCCTGAGTATCGAATTCCGGTGTGAACTTGCCGCTGTCATCCACTTTCCAGCCGTTAGGTGTACCAAAGTAAGAGCTAAGTGTCTTGAAACTGCTATAGCGCAAATCATTTCTGTCCCCGAAGCCTGTTGTATCAGCAATACCGTTACCATCCGGGTCGTCCTCAGTGAAGGCTCTGGCAACTTCGTAGACTTCATCCAGTGTAGTTGGAACCGGCAGACCCAGCTTGTCCAGCCAGTCCTTACGGAAGATTAGCCCGGAGCGGGCCAGGTTCTTCTGGAACGGAACACCATACAGTACGCCTTCAATAGAAGCTGCAGCCCGGATCTCTGGAGCAATCTTGGACAAATTGTCATAATCATCAATGTACGGGCCGACATCCCAGAATAAACCCGATTTCAGAGAGCTTCTGACCGATGAGTTGGTCATCATAGTCAGAGTCACGATATCGGCAAGCTCGCCGGAAGCCAGCGCTGTTGTAATCCGCTCCTCCTTGGATGCATCAGGTACCCAGTTGAAGGTAAGCTTCGTATTCGTATATTCTTCAAGCTTGGATTTGATCGTATTGGTCGGTGGTGAAGCTGTATGCAGGACATTCAGCCATGTGACCTCCAGTGGCGCATTTTCATCAGCTATGGCAGTATTTTTAACTGTTTCTTTGTCTCCTCCGCAAGCAGACAAAACCGTGGTAATTAAGGTAACGCCCGCAAGCATACTGACCCATCTTTTTCTCATAACACTTCTCCTCTAGAATAGTTTTTATCACTGCCTTAATATACGCCGTCTTCGCCCATTTTCTTGGCCAGCTTGTTGGAGGCCATTACGAGGATGAGACCGACTACACCTTTGAATAAGCCTACTGTGGTACTGAAGCTGAGCTGACCATTCTTCAAGCCCGCTGTATAGATATAGGTGTCAAAAATTTCGGCCACTTCGCGGTTGAGCGAGTTGAGCAGCAAATACATATGTTCAAAGCCAAGATCCAGCGTACTGCCGATTTTGAGAATCAGCAAGGTAATAATAACTGGACGGATGGCTGGCAGTGTCACATGCCATGTCTTGCGGAGACGGGCAGCGCCGTCCATTTCCGCAGCTTCATACAGCTGAGGGTCTACTACAGTAATTGCTGCCAGATAAATAATCGTAGACCAGCCGATCTCTTTCCAGATGATCTGGCCGATATAAATCGTGCGCAGCCATTCCGGCGAGGTCAGGAAGCTGATTTTTTCGAAGCCCATGCTTGCGATCAATTCATTGATTAATCCGCCGTCCAGTGTCATGAATACATAGGTAATCGATACGATGATAACCCATGACATGAAGTGGGGGATGTAAATAATGGTTTGAATCCAGTTTTTCAGATGACGATGTTTAAGTTCATTTAACATAAGAGCTACGATAATCGGCAATGGAAAGAAAATCACAATGTTGAGCGCAAACAGTACAAGTGTATTGCGAAGCAGCATTATAAAGGTAGGTTCAGTGAACAGCCGGATGAAATGCTTGAACCCTACCCATGGGCTGCCCGTGATTCCAAGAAACGGCTGATAATCCTGAAATGCAATGACAAGCCCGCCCATTGGCATGTACTTAAATATGATGAAGTATACCAGTCCGGGCAATATCATCAGATATAAGAGCTTGTATTTCTTTAGTGCAGTCAAGAACGCGTTGCCTCTCCTCTTATCCAAATTCAAATTTGATGGTGCGGTGATACTTGAAACTTTCACTTGTCAGCCTCCTTTGGTGATTCGGGGATTACGCTCTCTAGACTAAGGAATCTCCGGCGTTACGTATATAATCATTATGTGATTGCGTACGCTCAGGCCTGTCCGCTGTAGTGTTTGCGCTTTCTTAACCTCCTGTAATGATTACAGTATAAGATAATGATTATATGCCGGTTCAGGTGCATACTCCGGCTGCCAAGCCAATACCTCATGCCCGGATTATATACGTAATCTGTTCCTCTTGTTAAAGTTGAAAGGTAACCGAATACGAGGAGGATATGAAATGAACCACAGCCCACGAAGAAAAGAATCGCTCAGCGGCCAGATATTTACCATTGTAAATGCCGGCATTCTGATTCTGCTCGCACTTGCCTGTCTATTACCTTTTGTAAACATTATCGCCAGCTCCTTCGCAACTACCCAGGAAGTGATTGCGAAAAAGTTCATCCTGTTCCCGACTACCTTTTCACTAGATGCGTACCGCTACATTCTGTCCACACCCACAATCTTCCGGGGTCTGGGCGTATCCGTTGGTGTCACGATTGTAGGTACTATTGTAAGTATGATTCTAACTGCACTGATGGCCTACGGCCTATCCAGAAGATATCTGCCTCTTAGAAACACCATTAACTTCATTGTAGTGTTCTCCATGCTCTTCAGCGGTGGTATGATCCCTACCTTTCTGGTTGTAAAATCAGTCGGCCTCATTAACTCCTACTGGTCCCTTGTCTTCCCGGTGGCAGTCAATGCCTTCAATATGATTATTATGCGTAACTTCTTCCAGGCACTGCCGGACAGCCTTGAAGAGTCGGCCAGAATTGACGGAAGTAATGACTTTGGTATCTTCCTGAAAATCATGCTGCCGCTCGCGCTGCCGTCCATTGCAACCATCTCCCTGTTCTATGGCGTTGCTTACTGGAACACCTATATGAACGCAATTCTGTACATTAATGACTCGGTCAAATGGCCGATTCAGGTGCTTCTGCGCCAGATCGTTATTGTCTCCAGCGGCATGCAGGCAGAAGGAACCTCTGTCGATATTATCCCGCCGGCCCAGACAATCAAGATGGCAGTCATTGTAGTAGCCACTGTGCCAATGCTAATCGCTTATCCTTTTGTACAAAAGCACTTCACCAAAGGTGCCCTGATGGGAGCCGTAAAGGGTTAATCCTTGCCTCAGCTATACTATGTATCGTAATATAGCTTAAACATAAACTTTCATATATTTGTAAAAAGAAGGAGCTTTCCTAAAAGCCATGAAATGGCTGCTTGGAACAGCTCTTTGTTTTGGAGTAGGATCAACGTGAGCACTGGGGTGGACGCTGCGCGAACGGACCGTTGTTCCAATCGCTGTTGTCCCCAGATTTTATTGATTTCCCTTAGCGGTGAAAATCCGGGGACAAAGGCGACCGCTGCCGCTTTTCCGCGGGTCGTTCCGTCCTCTCCGCTGTTTAAGCGGGATACGAAAACACTTTTTTCAACAAACACAAAAAAAGAAATCGCCTTTTTGGTAAAATGGAGGTGCCACCCAACCATTTCAAAAGGAGCGATTTCTTTGTACATTCAATAGTCCATGGAGCAACTTTGCTTGCCAATGGATCTATTCGTCTCGTCAAATCGCTAAGGCCGTACGCGAGATCATCCCTTTCATGTGGCTGGCCGGACGGCAACGCTCCGACTTTCGTACGCTGAATCGCTTCCGTTCCCAGCGAATGAGGAGTGTCCTTTCCCTTGCTCATAATCTGCTGAAGCAAGCCACCAATGACCAAAAACGCAGAGCAGCGATCCTCCAATAACGCGAGAATCGCTGCTCTGCTCACTTTTTGTAGCATTAAGAATGAAGAGAACTGTCTTCCACCGTAGAAAACCTACTTTTGGGACAGTCCCTTCTTTATAACCGTCTGTACTATAAAAGAAATGTGATGATTACTATTGTTATATCAGGATTATCTCACTCCCCCTGCTGCAGCTTACGGTAAGTGCCCGGGGTTACCTGCTCCTTCTTGCGGAAGGAACGGATAAAGTTCTGCGGATTATGGTACTGCAGCCGCTCAGCAATCACTCTGATCGTCATATCCGTCTCCGACAGCCACTTCTTGGCCATCTCCAGCCGGTAATTCATTAAGTATTCACTGAATGCCGTACCATATTCCTTCTTGAAGATATTGCTGAGATAATTCGGATTGTAATGAAGCCTCTCTCCAATGCTCTCCAGCGTCAATTCCCGATCGTACTCTGCATCGACGATGGCAGTAATCTTTTCAGACAGGCAACGAAATTGCTTGTTCGTCTTCTCCTTCATGACAGTGGTCATCGGATAGATGACCTCATGCACCAGCAGATGCTCAATCTCTTCAGGATTGCGGATGTCCAGTACACGGTGATACAGCTTGTTGTTGTCCTGAGTCAGCAGGACCTGAATACCAAGCTGCTGCTCCAGCTGAATCAGATTGTTTACCAGCCGTACCAGCATGACTTCAAAGTTGAGTGTACTCTTGTTCTTGCCGATTAACTGGGCCAGGAATGGATATATTGCTTCAGTAACCTGTTCCCTGTCCCCCAGCCGGATGGCATTGAACAGCTCGGATTCCAGCTCAACCGGATAGTGCAGCAGGACAGGGCCGGAGACGACCGTTGAGATATCCTCATAAAAGATAATAGATTCCTTGCCTAGATTGAGGCGCTGATGCAATGCCTGCTTGCCCATCTCACAGGCTTCCTTGCTCTCCAGCAGATTGCCATAGGTCTTGCTAATTCCGATACTGATCGGGACTTTCAGATAATTCCGCACTGCCTTCATCACCGTTCTTGAATACTCCAGCAGTTCTTTGTTCAGCTCTGATTCACTCTGTACTTGAAGAGTCAGGATCGTAGCCAAGGTGTCATCGCTCAGGACAATCGGCAGCATCCGCTGCTGCTTCGGAATGACCTCTTCAACCAGCTTATTGACCGCCAGCAGCAGGACATCCTTATTCGTAGTCCCTTGATTACCCAAACTGTCCAATTGAATCAGCATAGCGGCATACCTTAGCTGCCCATTAGGGGCATAGCCGAAGCGCTGAAGATTCTTCTCCAGCTCCTCAGGCTGGACACGGCTTCTGAAGAGGTTCAGCACAAGCTGGGTTTCCAGCTGCGGCATCTCCGCTTCAATCAGGCTCTCCAGCGACTGCTTTTCCGATAGAATGGTGTCAATAGAATCTATAATATACTCGAATTCATTCTTGGAATTGACCGGCGGAACAAGTGATAAGCTCCGTTTGATCCGCTGGATAGGCTTCGTAAAATAGTTAGCGACCATATAAGCTACAACCAATATCAGCAAAACACTCAGCAGCCCCAGCGCATAAAGCCCGAATTTAGTCATTTTCAGCGTGTCGGCAATTTCATCCTCATCTAGCACAGTAAGATAAGTCCAGTTATTGTAGGAAGACTTCGAATATAACAGCTGGAGAGGCCTCCGTCCCCCTGCTTCCAGCTCAACTTTGCCATTCTCTTCACCTGAGGTAGTAGTTCCGTTTAACTCATGCAGCTGTGCTTCGGTGAGAGCAGAGCCTTCCTGACCGGAATCATACAGAAGCTCTCCGGACTTATTAAGGATATAGACATGCGCATCTTCGTCAGTCTTAATAATAGAATCAAGCGTATACTGCGAAATATCAGATAAAGCAATAGCCTGCTTCTTGCTGGAGAAGACCGGCAGTGTATTGACGAACCGGATCCCCTTGTCCGTCTTGACCCAGAAGAGGCTCCGATTCTGATCGTTTATATACTGCGCACGCAGCTGCTCTGCTTCACTATCACTAAGACTTGTCAGCCGCTCATTATTGATCTGCCAATTCTGGTCCAGACTGATCAGGGAATATGTCGTACCCTCCGCCGTCATGGAGGCGATGTAATTCAGTTGGGAATTGACATTACGGTAGGCCGCAAAATCCCGAATAGTGATCGGATTGGTGACTACCTCCTGAAAAGAACTGGTTGTGCTGTAAGTATTAAATGCATACTCAATACTCTGAATCTTATGTTCCAGGTTGTTCTTAATCTGCTCAATATAACTTTGTTTGTTGCTTGAGAACTGTCCGACCACTGACCGTATCGTGCTGATATATATGTAACTGCCGAAGCTAGCTACCAGCCCTACCCCCAGAATGAGTATGGGAATGAAAATCCCGTAAAACATTCTACCTTTTTTCATTGCGCTGCCCCTTTAATTTCTGTTCACTACTTTATTAAGTATAGCGCTTTCATCAAGGGGATTCCATGATAAACATTACTTATAACAACAGGTACCCGCTTCGTTCAGAATTACACCTCCAGCTTCCAGCGATTCTACCTTATACAATGCTCTTCCATCCCCCACAAAAGATGCCCAGTTAAAAAGAAAAAACGGCGCAGTTGCCCGCTGGCAGGTCTACGCCGTATTGATATAATTATCGTTCTAGGGATTATTGCATGCCTTGCATGATAGCATTAATAATGCCTTGCTGTGTTACGGTGTTGTTCGTACGGTTGAACAGTCCGAAGCCATGCTGGCCGTTATAGCCATTGTCCCAATAGACCGGCACTGCGCCGTATTTTTTAGCTGTCGCTGTTACCGCTTTGGCAAAGGCCGCACGATACACGTTATTGCTGGAATCATATGCAGTTTTGTCAATGGAACCGAACTCACCAATGACTACAGGGTAACCCTGGGTAACAAACTTATTATACATCGATTGGAACTGCGAGTTGAGGTAATCCTCTTGTCCCCAAGTCGATTTTTTGGATGGGTTCGTGGCCGATGCCCCCCATTGCGTAATCGTCCCCGACTCCTCACCTGCAAAATCCCACGGTGAATAGTAATGTGCGGAGATCATAATTCTTTTTTCTGAACTAGGGATTGTGGAGGAGCGATACGTATCCGTTGGCAGAACAAAGCCGTAATTGCCGGCAGTATAGTCGATATTCGTATTCCAGCCCGGAATCAGCAGCCATCTTGCACTATTGTTGCCGCTGGTTTGTCTGACCGTATCCACGAAGATCTGATTGTAAGCATTAAGGTTGGCGTAGTAAGCAGAATTCGGATTACTATAAGAACCGTCAAAAACTTCGTTCATTGACTCAAAGATAAGCCGCTCGTCATAGCCTACAAACTTGTTGGCAATTTGCTGCCACACAAGCTTATACTTCTCTTTGATGGCAGTCTGGTTGCCGCCATTCACCAGTAGCCACCCGCCTTGAACGGTATTGTACCCATCCCCGTGAACATTAATGACCACATACAGGCCCTCGTTGTAGGCATAGTCTACAACCGTTTTCACACGGTCCAGCCATGCAGTATTAATCGTATACGAGGAAGCGTTTCCAATATAATTCAAGTAAGAAACGGGAATACGAATGGTTTTGAAGCCTGCAGCTTTTACCTTTTTGATCAGCTCCTGAGTAACAACGGGATTGCCCCAGGCCGTCTCGCTCGGCGTACCATTGTTAGCTGCCTCAAGCTGATTCCCCAGATTCCATCCGGCGCCCATCTCGCCGACAATTTGCGAAGCCGAAAGTGATCTGAAATCGGATGTAATAGGGGTTGCTGCAGATGCCCGGGTACTCCATCCGGTCAAGGAAACTGAAGCCAGCAGCATAAGAGCTAAACAATAACCCCCGTATTTTTTCATTTTGGCCAGCATGTCAAAACCTCCGTTTATTTTGTGGTTGTGCATCATGCAAACGTTCACAAATAACCAGACTATATGGACTATACGAAGATCCGAATGCCCCCTTTCTGAATTATCTGGCTTAGACAAAGGAAATAAACTGATGTTTCTTTCAGAATAACATATATTTGGAAAATTAAGTATAATATATTCCGAGAATTCTATGTCCATTTAAAATAAAAAATAAGCGTTTTCCGCTATGAGCAATTTTGATAAACTTCTGTAACTCATCAGCTGCCAAACTTTGCTTCCCATTGCTCTAACCAGGCTTTATAACTCATAGAATGCACTTCTTCTAACGTTCTTCCATCTAATGACCATACGCCGCCATCCATGGCCTGATCGATTACTGGATAAGAATGTCCGCCTACTGCCTGGTTATCCACGACATAGATCCAAATTGCGGTTTTCCCTTTAGATTTAACAATATTCTCTGGTTTGGCGCTTGTAGATTTCCAGTTATCCAATGGATGGTTTGTTACTATGAACTTCTGTACGTTAACCTCTTTGTCCAGATAAATACCGGGATCTTCGCTTTGCAGCCCCCAGTAATTAGAATAAGGCAAGTTCATTAACTTTTCTTTTGTTAAAGTGTAGACTTCACTGGAGCCTTCATACGAAGAGACCTTGTAACCCTTAGATTCCAAATAATCTTTTGCCGCAGTAGCATCTTGGTCTAATGTTGTGGCGCTTTGCGGAGCAAAACAGCCCGTTAAACTGAATAGCAGCGTCATTAATGTTAAGACAATTCTGACCAAATCGTCCCCTCCTCCATTGATTTCTTAGCAATCTTCTCTATTATTGGGAAAAACCACTTATTGAATTTAACGAAACGAAATCGACTTTTGTTACAAGTACGCAGATATATATGGAGTAGGTACTCAGGGATTGGGAGGTTTATCGTATGTAAGAGGAAATACCGGGTGGAATTCACGGGCGCGTTGCTCTATGATATCTGCGGTTATAATCACAGCTGTATAGTTTTGTATGTTAAGTACACCCAATTATAACCGCCGATATAATACGCTTTCAATTTTAACAATTAACAGGCCTACACTTCTCGTAAATGAATAAACCATGTTCTTCTTTGATTTTGACATAACCATTTTTTTCATAAAAATAATGATTACTTATACTCCAGTTTGGCGTATCCAACCACCACTTCTGCACCTCAGGGTATTTAGCTTCTATAAGCTTCATAACTTGGTGACCCATTCCCTGGTTTTGATGAATTGGATTAATTTGAATTCTCCCCCACTTAGCTAACGCTTGAAGTGGCGGATTCTTGCGAACAGAAGAGTACCCTCTTCTTATGGAGCAAGCGATCCCTGCGTTCCCGCAGTTTTACATTTTTGACGCAAGTGAAATGTTGAATTCTATCGTTTGGTTAGGTGGTGGTTAACCGCTACTTTTTCAATATTGTGAGCGGCGTTTTCGTCACGGTCATGGATCGTCCCGCAGGCCGTACATGTCCATTCCCGAACGGACAGGTTCTTCACCTCGGGGTGGATCGTGCCACACACATGGCAACGCTGACTGGTCGGCTCAAACGTGTCGGCGATCCGAAGATTTCGTCCATACCATTTCGCTTTATACGTCAGCTGTCGCACCCACTCGCCCCAAGACGCATCAGCAATGGATTTTGAAAGCTTGGGGTTCTGAATCATATTCGCCACACGCAGATGTTCGATACTAATCGTTTGGTTTTCACGAATCAGTCTCGTGGTCAGCTTGTGGAGGAAGTCATTTCGTTTATTGGCAATGCGTTCGTGAATACGAGCGATATGCTGCCTTGCTTTCTTCCAGTTGGAGCCGCCCGGAGTACGCCGAGCCATCCGCCGCTGCCAAAGCGCCAGCTTGTTCTCGTATTGACGGTAAAAGCGAGGATTGGCGATATGTTCCCCGTTTGAGCATACTGCATATTCTTTCAAGCCTAAGTCGATGCCAATAGGTGTATCCACTTGGGGCAGAGGGTTCTTTTGAACTTCGCAAACGAGCGAAACGAAAAATTTCCCGCTGGCGTTTTTACGAACGGTAGCGGACAATATCCGGCCTTCCAGCTTCCGGGAGTTTGCAAAACGTATCCAGCCGAGTTTTGGGAGCTTCAAGCGACTGCCCTCCATGGCGATATTCCCGTTGGTGAATTTGGTCGTGTAACTTTGAATCGGATGCTTTCGGCTCTTGAAGCGTGGCGCTTGATTTTGCTTCTTGAAAAAACGATCAAAGCTATCCGCCACATGACGAGCAGCCGACTGCAAAGCGATGCTATCGACTTCTTTCAGCCAGTCGTATTGTGCTTTTAAACCGGGGAGTTGTGTTGCACAAGCGTGATAAGACAAGCCTTTTCCCGTTTCCACATACCTTTGATTCCAAGCTTCCAAGAAGTAATTGAACACAAAACGGCAGCAGCCAAACATTCGACGAATGAGTTGCTTTTGCTCTGTATTGGGGTAGATCCGATATTTATAGGCTTGATGAACCAGGGGTTTCGAAGAAACCTCCTGCGCAGACACGAGCATGTGCAACACCTCCTTTTAGTCAACTTATCCATATCATAGCACATACGTTCGTCTTGAAATCGAAAACTACTGATTCATCCCCACCCTATCGAGGTGGAGTATTCTCAGCTTTTTTAGATAAATCCTGCCCAAATTGTATACTAAGCTATCATTCACATAAACTATCAAACCACCAACAATTTCATTAGCCTTTAAAATTTTATAGTAATGAGCCTGTTTCATAAATTCAATTTGCGAATCTATAGAATCGTATCCCTCAGGACCCCCTGGCTCATTATTGTTAAACGTTCTCGACTCATCATCAAAACTGTCTCTCTGAATTTCAGCTAATAGTTCAGCATCATCGATATTAGCTTTTTCGACAAAGACCTTCACTTTCACCCTCCTTGGTTATCCGCCCAATGATGTCTCCTTAATCGGAAACAATAAATCAAGCTGTAAATCGTCCATTTTACCGCCTTTTTGTACGTAATTGTAAAAATTCAACGTTTCTTCAAATCCTTGCCCCGCAACCGTCTCCAGCGATGTCCAGCGCGGGGAATCCCAATCATTATCATATTTATTGCTTGCGTTAACCCATTCCCTCAAAAAACGCCAGTCCTCAAAGTCCCACGTTCTCAACACGTGTGCAGCATATAATCCGCCGTCGAACGTTCGTTTGACTAAAGGCGCGGGTACCTCTGTGTCGCCAGGAATGGATACCCACACCTCATATACATGGGAGGGTTCTCCGATTCCTGCTGCCCCCTTAGAGCAGTCAAAACCAAAACTCCGGGCGTCGGGTTTAATTGTTAGCAGTCCGCTCTCTGTTACAAAATGCGTGATCATATCCAGCGCTTTGCCTTCGCAGCCTTCTCCCGTTGCATAAGCAGCAGCCACAGTCATGGGCGGCAGATAGACAATCCGCACATCTTTGTCCGCCAGTTTGTTTAAATTTTCATTTGCCTTGTTTAATTCTTCCATTGACTTTTCCTCCTTGAAGTTGATTTTCGAGACAGTCAAGGAATCCACAACCTCCAGTAAACTTGCATCGTCAGGCAGCGCGAATTTCGCACCTCTGAGATTCAGATATTCGACAAAGGCTTTGATGACACTGCGAATGGTGGAGAGCGCGGTGATCTCGTCCTCAATATCCGCAAGGTTACGCTCAAAAGCTTCGATCGCAACACGTGCTTCCGCGCTTTGCAGAATTTCGGCAATCTGTTTGAGCGGAATCCGCAGTTTACGAAGAACGATAATCTGACGCAGACGTGTGATCGCTTCGGGATCGTATGCGCGGTATGCGGAATCTTCCTTTTTCGCAGGCGTAATCAATCCGATTTGCTCGTAATACCTAAGGGTACGGGTAGATACTGAAAAGTGCTTTGACACCTGACTGATGGTTTGCAGTTCCATGACTATCCCTCCTTCATGAGAGTAAATATACAGGTTTACGTGACGTTAGAGTCAAGAGACCTGGTACCGGAATCTTATGTAATTATCCTTAAGTATTACGACGTTACTCTACCTTCATCCATAGAGCATTCTGCCGGTCATCTGGACTTGATAAAACTATCATCCCAGATTGATGACCATCAGGAACTAAGAATCCAACCCAACCGTTGAAGGGATTTCCTTCGGATACACTGGGAGAATTTTTGGAGAACATAAAAGAAGGAATTCTCTTTAAAGTTACCGCGTCAATATATTCAAACCTATAATTATTTATTGATATCGATGCCCCAGGTTTTTCAGATGCTAAGACTTCAAGGTTCACTTTTACAAAAATATAGGTATAACCGCTTGGAGCAGTTCCTTTTATCTCCTGAAGGTTTTTCACAACATCCTTTCCTGTGCTCGCTTCTTCGATAGAGACTGAACCAACGAATTTATCAAAATTTTCATTTATTTCGAAATATGCTTTTGAACCAAAAATTAAAGGATTGGACTCATTGTACCCGCCGTACATACTTATATCTCTTCTCAAAATACTAATTGTATTCGACTCAGGCATGACATGATATGACCCTCCCATCCCTTCAATAACTGTACGCAAAGGTACATAGGTCACGCCATCAATGACTTTAGCTTCCCCTTTAATGGCAGCCCCGTTTACCCTTAAAGAGTATGCTGCAGTGGCTGCATAGACCGTAATGGATAGACCACTACAAAATTTTATGTTTTATCAGAAAGTACACATTCAACAGACTATCCTAGTGCGAACTCAAGTCAAACAAATTTCACAATAGGATCTGCTACACCCACCAAAATCGAGGCATATACAGAACCGGGAGATTACTTTAGATATGTTCAATGGGATGGAAGTTACTATCAAAGTGGTAGTTTGAATTTCACAGTGAAAGTTTCTTATAAGATTCCTGGAACATGGGTTTCATTTAGTACAGGTTATACAAATGCAGAAACTTTTCCAAGCAAATCCTTAAAAACCTTTGATAACAGTGGTACCAATAAAGCAAGAATAGCAGATGTAGAATACGCGACTGGTATGCAATTAAAAGATGTCGGAAACACCTTTGATACAATTTTTGCAGTAGGACATTATAATACTAATACAACAAAGAATCTAAACATAAGATGGTCATATGATGTATTTAATTCACAAAATTATTTAGCGTTTGGAGCACAAACTAAAAGCATGTACTTTTCATATACTTCCAAGTAAGATATTTACAAATAGAAACAGAGTGGAGCTTTTCTTTTTCACTCTGTTTCATTACAGTGATTACTCATTTTTCCAAAGACTTTCAAAATCAATATCCTGAAGAGGTGGTTTAATGTTTTTCTTATTCATCTTGATTTTTCTTTTATTTTCGATAATTTTCATTATCAAGGATGAACGGAAGGAAACAATTAAAAATATTTCTTTGTTAACTACTATTTTACCTTTGATATTAGCAATTTTGTTATTAATCTCAGCTACCTATGACTCCGGTGTAGTAGGTTTTTTATACTTGGGAATATTCGATGTTAAAATATCGAGTGTTTCAGTGATAATTAAAACTTTTGCAAGTGTCTCATTGATATCACTACTGCTTTATTTTTACTCGCTCATTAAGCAAAAATAAATTCCGTCAACGTCCCGCCAAAGTTAGAGTGAATTAACATCTGAAAACTATATCCAAATTGTTAA
This sequence comes from Paenibacillus sp. FSL E2-0178, assembly GCF_038593005.1. Taxonomy (NCBI): domain Bacteria; kingdom Bacillati; phylum Bacillota; class Bacilli; order Caryophanales; family Paenibacillaceae; genus Paenibacillus; species Paenibacillus sp. FSL E2-0178. The sequence goes on along the minus strand of NZ_CP151953.1, from coordinate 8,022,800 downwards.
GAAAACAGGCTGTTATCGCGCTTGGCGATTTACCATCAAGAACAAAAACAATATGCTTAATGTCTGCAAAAGCCGGCATCTATTTGATTCCTTCAGCTTGCTATCAAAGATCTGCGAGCCGGCAAAAGCTCCGGCTTTACGGAAAACTTGCAGCATTTGGTTTTTCAAGGCTACATTCACAATTGTAATATCCAGCTTGGCACAAATACGGCTAAACTAACTGTGACTATCACCCACCATTTTCTAATTGATTGTTCCAAAATAAAAATCCCCTTCGTGTTCTTGTGCACACAAATGCACATATATAATAAAATGAAAAGCACCCTGCTATAGCAAATTCATGAGTGCTTTCATATTATTCGCTGTCTCTTCGAAGGTATCGACTTCCTTCTCCGCACAATTTTGAACCTGTTCTTGAAATCCAGATGACAGGAATTCACTGAACGGTTCTGAGGAAAATACTCTGCAATCTCCCCAATCTTCATTTCGCCGTTACCCGCAAGGAAGATCTGCAGTTCACTTCGGACGGGGTCGAAAATAGCTCTGAAAAATTCAATATCAATATTGTCTTCAATCAGTATCTTGCATTTATCCGGTTCATGCTTGAGTCTCAAAACTTCACCGCCTGATTATATTATATGCATCCGTGTGCACAAAAAGGGCCAGACCAGGGTATCCCCCAATCCAGCCCTTTATCCTACCCTGTGTTAAGGCTCAATCCCCCACACCAGCTGGCCATTCATATATCCGGTGACCTGCTCATTGTTAACAAATTGACTGGCGGAGGCCTTGAACGAGTAATCGTTAGCCTGGTTGTAATTGGACCAGTCGGTTTTGGAGAAGCGGGTCTGGATCTCCGCGCTCTGGCCGGGATTCAGTGTTCCAGCGGAGCTTGTGAAGCCAATTTCCAGCGCATAATCGGCACCGGCAACCGGGGTTGCCAGCTTCACGAACTTGCTGGTTACGTTCGCGCTTCCGGCACTGGACCAGTCGATCCAGAAGCTCTGATCTTTCTCGCCGTCGATCGTGTAGTAATACCGGAGCTTCACATCACTGAGCTGAACTGCCGAATTGCCGCTATTGACGACTTTGAATTTGGCCGAAATTCCGTTAGTAGAGGCACTGGTGTTGCCATTAAAAGCCTGGATCGTCAAGCCGCCTGTTGGTAGCGGAACACTGCTATCTGCTACATTTACCGTAAGCACAGCGTTATTTCCTCCATTGAAATGGAAGGTGATCGGATTCTGACCGAGCGGCAGCGTGGAGAGATAGGATTTCTTCAAGACAATCGTTGCGCCTGATGCCGTATAATCCTGGCCCGATACAAGCGTGTAGCTTCCATTCGTCAGGTTTGTAAGCTGATGTCCGTTTAAGGTAAGGGCTACGGAAATATCCTGCGCTTGGGCCGGTGCTTTATCAAATGCCGCGCTCACAGGTGCAATAGATGCACTTGGCGTTGTATCGACAATTGTAACTTTCAATACGGGATCTTGTCCCTGATTGAAATCCAAGACAATCGAATGCTCGCCAACGGAGAGCGTTGCCAGGAATGACTTTTTCAGCAGCAGCGTATTTCCGCTTACAGTATAATCCTGCGTCGCGGTCAAGGCATTGCCCCCAGTCCGGAGGGCAGTTAACGTATTGCCGTTAGCATTCACGGTTATGGCTTTGTCGCTCTGAGCCGCTGCATACTTGTTAAATTCGATACTTGCAGGTGTAATGGACGCGCTAGGGTTTGGATTATTGACACTTAAATCAGGCAGCTCATCCAGCGTAATCACATAATTGCTCTGATACAGCGTGGTCAGTGTAGCCGGATAATTAAAGGCAGAACTCATGAGATGCTCGCCATACCACGGCAGGAAATAGAGCCAGCCCGACTTCTCCTCGGTCAGATTCTGTACGCTTGGGACAGTATCGTTCTCGGTCATGGCTACCATTTTGGTGCCGCCGGTTAGATCCACCAGCTGATAGAAAATCGAGGTAATGGCATCCTCATTGGGCACACCGGACAAACCGTCATAGCGGTTGTAGACGGTATTGTATTTATCGTAGCCGACAATATCCACCTGATCGTCACCGGGATACCAGGCGGGTGAAGTACTGTAGACATAACTGTTATACGTCCAGATCAGGTTGTGCAGGTCATAGGTTTCTGTAAGCTCAGTATAGAGCTGATCCCACAGCTGCTTATATACCTCTGCGCCTGCCGATGCCCACCAGAACCACGCGCCTTGCCCGTTCAATCCCCCGTTGCCCTCAGCTTCATGATAGGGTCTGAAAATAACCGGCACGTTGTTATCCTGCAGAATCTGCAGCTGCTCCGCCAAATCCGCTATAGCCAGCTGTACGTATTGATACTCTTTCGTCCCGGGAATGACTGCATTGGCTGTATTAAAATTAGTTTCCGTCGGCTTATAGGTGGCTTCCTTCCAATCCACAAATTCCCCCAGCTGATAGGCGGTGAAATCCCGGGGAACAGTGAGATGCCAGCTGTTAGTCGCAATCCCGCCCCGGTTGTTCACCCAGTCGATCATCCGCGCGGTTGTACCGTCCTCCCAGCCGTATAGCGGATTATAGTTCATCAGATCGAACCCGCGGATGGCCGGATACTTGCCGGTTAAATTGTGAATCCAGTCGAACTCCAGCTCGGAATTCCCGTCATTGCCTCCCCCGTAAATCTCCTGCTGGCCGGAGAGCATATGGTTGCCGTAGACCTCTGTCAGATAATTCATCAGCAGCTGAGTTTCCGGTGTAGCTTGAGCATCACTGAGAACAGGCTGCACATCCAGGGGATCCAGATCGGCAACATCCACACTGAAGCTGTCAAAATAAGCGAAGCCCCAGCCCGCCTTTAGCTGGATGGTGTTACTGCCCTGATTCAGCTTGTGATAGCCAAAATCGAAATCCGACCAAGTGGTCGTGTAAGGCAGCATATACGAACCCTTCGTAACACCGTTAACGTTCAACGATTGAAGCCGGCCGTCTGCGCTAAGCTCCTGCATATAACGGGTAGAGATCGTGTACATGCCTGTTTCCGGGACCGTCACATTGAAGGTAATGGTGCCTGAATTCTGCATCCAGACAAAACCGCTCCCGGTGTAGCCGGGCTTAGGCTGTCCGTAAATTTGGGTCGTCACTTGAAGATCGGAGGTGAGCTGAGCATTTTCGCTTTCAATTGTGAAAAGTGCGTTGTCTGCATGAACGGGCGGCGCTGTCATCACTCCAAGCAGCAGAGTAAATGCCAGGATCATTGTGCTTGCCTTCTTGAGCAAATTTTTCATTTCCACCTTTCCTCCCCATGATAAAATGGTAAATACTTGATCAATCTATCAAGTCTTGGATGCGCTTTCATAGCAAAGATAACATACATTCCATATTTTGTAAATCGTTGAATATTGAAAATAATGTACCCTGATGCAGGCGCACTAAAAAACTCCCGCTAATAGATTAGCAGGAGTTTCTATAGAGAGGTTCAACATTAATCATACAAGACTTCAATCATCTGCCTTGTCTTCGCCAGCTGCTCCACCGTTAAATCATGCTGGGCAGAGGCATATACGCTAAAGACAATGTCAAGTACAAATAACTGGGCGAATCTCGAGCTAGTTGCCGCACTGCGAAGCTTAGCTTCCGGCGCGCGTGATGTAAATAAAGAGACATCCGCAAGCTGGGCAAGCTTGTTATTTCCGGGGCGGGTGAGACTGATCGTTTTGATCCCCTGCTCCTTTGCCCGTTTCGTTAATTGAATGACCTCTCTCGTCTCACCGCTATACGAAATCCCCCAGAAGACGGCGTTTTCTGATTTCGTAGCCATGGCTGCTGCCAATAAATGACGGTCTGAAATCGCATATACATTTTTGCCGAGCCGAAGCCATTTCTGTGCTGCATCCTCTGCAATGATAAAAGAGGCGCCAATCCCATACACATAAATAACCTCTGCCTGTTGTAACAGGCGCACAGCCTGCTCAATGGATTGCGCGTCCAGCTGGCTGGCCGTATTCTGAAAGGTCAATATGGTATTTGACAGCATTTTATCAATGATAGAATGCACCGTTTCATTCGATTCAACATCAAAGTAGCCCACATAATTCGTGTTCTCTACTTCAGCGGATAAACGGATCTTCAGAGCGGGGAAACCCTCGATACCCACTGACCGGCAAAAACGGACAACCGCCGCACTGCTTGCCTCCGCTTTAGCCGCTAACTCATGTATGGTCATATGCATCACTTCTTTAGCATTGGCAAGAATGAACTCAGCTACTTTTTTTTCTGATTCCGGCAGTTCATTTAATACCAGTTCAATTTGGGAAATCATGCTTCCTGCTGCCAAGTTCTAAGCTCCTCTCCTCAGTCTATTCTCCTTATTGTAACAAAATAGATGGGAGTAATCATTAAGTAGCAGCTGTGAAGCTAAAGCGCCTTCCGCCTTGTCTGACGTAATCTAGTAGAGGAAGATCCTCTTCTATCACATGACCAATCACATTAACAGCTTCATGTGCCGGCAGATCTCTTAATGTGATCTGCAGCTCATGTTCATACCGGCCATACAAATAATTATCGACGGTAATCGTTCCTCTAGGCCGCTTGTTCGTATGCATAGGCGCAATACTTCGGGTCATTACAAAACGTTCCTGATCTGTCCGGGCAGTTTCTGAGCGAATCACATCACGGGCAGCATCCAGGCGGTTCCGGTGAACCGTATCCCAAAGGGCATAAGGCAGTTCTTGGGTTACCCGCAAAGGAATAATCCCATCTTCATACCGCTGAAATTGAATCTGAGACCCTTCGGAAAGGGTTAAATCGCCAACGAAAATTTTGTCCACCGCACAATCCTTCTCTAATTCCAGATAAGCTAGAAAAGAAGATTGATTCCTGTGCTTCTCTAAGGTAGGCAAGCTTTGAAATAACGGTTTTCTCTTTAGCCCGTCTCCCGGAATAAAGGCCATAGTCGTAATGCCTTCCGCTTGCAGCCATCTGTTCTTCGCTATAAATGCTTCTTTATCCAGACCTGTCTCCGGGCGGGGATAATAATTATGCCAGGCCTGGGTATTCTCTAGACAAATACGATGCTCTTGTAATGCAGTTAAGAATTCTGAGGTTAAGGTGCTGGCGTTTAGGGCGATTTTCATTTGTTGTGAGTAGGCTGCAATTTCACGGGCATCGAAGCCGAAATCCATTCGCAAACCTGTGACACCAGCATCTAATAGAAAGGGAAACGTGAATTTCTCCAATGCTTTTCCGGAAATATCCGCCATCAGGTCCATTCCTAACCGCCGGGCAGCGTTTGCGATCTCCAGCAATTTCTCCTTCAGTTGTCCGATATCATCTTCCGGCATATGAAGAGAGGTGAATATCTCCGTACAGCCTGCAGCCTTCATTTGTTCCATATACTTGACGTTGTCTTCTAACGTGCGGTCCGCCACAAAAATTGAAATTCCGAGCAATGGAATCACCTCAATAGTTCGAATCAGTTAATCCTGTTCTGCCATAGCCTCTTTGGGTGTACCGAAGAGATAAGTGGCAATAAATCCGCCAGCGTAAGCTGCAATTAAGCCTATGACGTATTTCAGCCATAATCCATTCGCAATCAAGGGAATTAACGCAACCCCGGAAGGACCAATGGCAATCGCTCCAACGTTGCCGAATAAACCAATGACCGCACCGCCGATCCCTCCGCCAATACAAGCTGTAATAAACGGCCGGCCCAGCGGTAAGGTAACCCCGTAAATTAAGGGCTCGCCGATCCCCAGAATACCCACCGGAAGCGCACCTTTAATCATGTTCGTTAATGATTTATTCTTCTTACAGCGAATCCATAATGCAATGGATGCCCCAACCTGACCCGCACCAGCCATAGCCAGCATCGGAAGCAACAGCGTCATCCCTGAATCATTGATCATCTCAATATGAATCGGCGTCAATACCTGATGCAGTCCTAACATAACAAGCGGAAGGAACGCTGCTCCTAATACGAAGCCTGAGAATGCACCGCCAACCTCTAGCGTCCAGTTGATAGCTCCGATTAAATTGGTGGAAATAAATCCGGCGAATGGCATGATGAAGAAGATTGTAATCAGCCCTACGGCCAGCAAGGCGATTGTAGGTGTAACGATAATATCAACCGCATCCGGAATCACTTTACGCAAATATTTCTCCACGATGGATAGAATCCATACGGCGATTAGAACGCCGATAACCCCACCTTGCCCTGCCGTTAAAGGTGCACCCGTAAATATATTAAAAATGGGCAGGTCAGCTGTAACCCCTGTTAAGAGAGTCACCCCGCCGATCACGCCACCAAGAGCAGGAGTAGCTCCAAATTCTTTAGCTGCATTAATACCGACATAAATCACCAGGTAACTGAAAATTGCGTTTTTGATAACATTTAAGATCGTTACATACTGCTGCCAGGTTGCAGTGTCTAAGTTGCCCGCTGTAATATTGTTAGCTAGAATTGAGCCAATACCCGCAATTAATCCGGCTCCAACGAACGCAGGGATAAGCGGTATGAAAATATTCCCGATCTTCCGTAAAAAGTTTTTGAACGGCGTATCATTCTTCTTTTTAAGCTGCGCTTTCATTTGTGCGCCTTTGGCCTGTAATTGTTCAGCCGAAATAGTACCTTCGCCCGCAGAAGCACTTTCTTCAAGCACGATACCGAACTCTTCAGCCACCTTGGTCACGACCCCGGGTCCGAGAATGACTTGATACGTATCATCATCCACCACACCCAGAACCCCGTCGATTTGCTTCAGCTCTGCTTCGGCGATCCGGCTGCGGTCCACAACCGTTACACGAAGACGGGTCATACAATGGGTATACGAGGATACATTCGCTCGGCCACCAATAGCCCCTAGTATTTTGACCGCTAAATCATGATATTTACTCATGTTTGTGCCCCTTTCATACTGTCCTATTATTGAATCGCCTGACGTACGAAGCCTTGTGATTCTTCGAGCCGTTGAACAGCTTCTTCTTTAGTTAGCCCCGCAAGAATCATCACAATGGCAATCTTCGGCTTCTGATCGGCCTGCTGCAGATAATCCTCTGCCGTTTCAGCGTCACAGTCTGTCGCATCCATAACAATCCGTTTGGCACGTTCTACAAGCTTTTCATTGGTTAGCTGTACATCCACCATAAGATTTCCATACACTTTGCCCGTACCGATCATCGAAGCTGTAGACAGCATATTGCAGATTAATTTCTGCGAACTACCGGCTTTTAAACGTGTTGACCCTGTTAATACTTCCGGTCCATTTACGACTTCTATCGCAATCCTGGCTATTTTACCAATCGCTGAATCCTTGTTGCAGCTTACGGCTACAGTTGGTGTACCTATAGAATTGGCATATTCTAATCCGCCGATAACATATGGCGTGCGTCCGCTGGCGGCAATTCCGACGACAACATCTTGGGCTGTCAGCTTAATATCCTGTAAATCCTGCACCCCTAATTGTTCGTTGTCCTCTGCACCTTCGACCGCCTTGATAAACGCCCTCTCTCCCCCGGCAATTAGCCCGATGACCTCCTCTGGCGTTGTTCCAAAGGTTGGCGGACATTCAACAGCATCCAGTAAGCCGATACGTCCGCTTGTTCCAGCCCCCATATAAATTAAGCGTCCGCCTTGTTTAATAGCCATGGTAATCACTTCTACTGCTTTGGCAATTTGCGGAATCTCTTGTTTAACCGCTTGTGCGACCTTGTGATCTTCTTCATTCATCACTTCCAGAAGTTCAAGAGGAGTTAATTCATCCAGGTTCATTGTTTTCTTATTGCGGGTCTCTGTTGTCAAATGCTCTAACATGATTTCCTCATCATCCTTTTCTGTTTATGAAATCGCTCTCTAAGTGAAGAATAACATCACTGAAATATTATTTCAACATTATTTTTTTTAATTGAAATTTAATATCAGCAGGAGGTTGGGCACGCAAAAAAGAGCCTGCCCCAAAAGCTACTATTGGCATCTGGGACACCTTCAATTCTTAAGTAAGATCAACGTGTGCACTTGACTGGACGCTCCGCGAACGGACTTTTTAAGCGGAAAGCGAATCTTCAATCTTTTAAAAGCACAAAAAAAGAAACCGCTCCTGTGTAAAATGGAAGTACAACCCAACCATTTCAAATCAAAGGAGAAGTTTCTTACTTTTGTACATTCAACAAACCATGGACCAACCCAATTATAATTCACCCAACCGGTACGTATAAGTCTTGCTGTCTTTCTTGCTGTCCGTGAATTCAAACTGCAGTTCTGACTTATCAGCGCCGCTGCCTGCGAACTTGATCCCATCATATTTGAATCCCGGCATATCCGTAGGGTTAATTCCGAACTCTTTGTAGAGGAGGATTGCCTGCTTGGCTCCGGTGTCAATCAGCGTCAGCAGACCTTCTTGCGAGGATCGGGCAATTAGATAACCCTCTCCTATGGCTTCAATAGCGTAGGTTTGCTCCGGGGTACCTGCCAGCTTCGAAACGTTCCAGGCTTGCAGGACGGAAGCATCCGGCGCAATCAACCGGACCGTGTGGCCGTCGTTCATAACGGCGTTCCCGGCATACGTCTTCAAGTCCTCAGGAGAGAACTGCCAGTAATGGGCAGTCGATTGGCGCAGGATGGCCCCTTTTTTGACAAAAAGGTTGAATACCGTCAGGTTGATCGAAGGTTCACCGCTGGAATTCTGAATGGTCACCAAATCCGCATCTTCTGAAATCTTCACCGATGTCAGCTGTGTTCCCGCAATATAATAAGGTTCAAGCTTGGCTGTAGAGGCGCCCATAGAGTGAACCACTCCGGCTGCATCCCGCTTATATAAAGTGCCGTCCACCCCGTTTAAGAAATACGCGTCTTTGCTGGTCTGGCCGTCACCGACAAATTCAGGATAGCTGATGAGCGCCTCCCGGCTGTCCGCATTCCATTGCAGTGAGCCCCCAATAGCATCATTCACGAACCGCAGTGGGATGTAGAGCTGCTTATTCACCTGCTGGAAGGCTGCGGAATAAGTGATTTGCTTCCCGTTTACCGTTGCAATGCGGCTCCCGATCTTCATACTGCCCTTCGTGAACAGATTCCCGATGTTGATCATTTTGGAATGTTCATCATAACTGACCGTTGCCCCCCTGACATAGAGCATGTCCAGCGAGAGCATTACCGTTCCATTCATTAGGGTGGCTCCTCCTGCTGAGGAGGTGATCTGCGAGTTGTTCAAATAGATACGGATAGCCGGTAATTTCGCGGTCTGTGCTGTACTAGTAGCTGCCGCTTCCATAGCGGGGGGATGAACAACACCCGTGACAAGAACACTAAGACCAATGATCTGCAGAATTTTTTTGAAAGTAATCATAAAGAGCCCGCACCTTCCTTTCTCAGAAAATACCATATCTCAAATCATAGCATACAGCAGATAGAATACAAAAATTAAATGGTAGACTGAGAAAAGTCAGGAAAGCGGGACGGGCAGTAAGTATTAGTTATCTCACTTCTTGACGGACACCCGAAGCGCTTGCCTTACGGATCGCATCCATCAGACGATGCACGCGGACCGCCTGGTTGAAATCGGGCAATTCCACCTCTTCCCCGTCAAGCCGCTGCGCCAGTCGGGCATAGAGATGAGCCACATTGTATCCTGGACCGGCAGGCAGATGCCGTACCAGTGAAGTATACACTTCTGGAGTTTCCAGTATCTCTGTCTCTCCGGAAGTTCGGACGAGCTGAAGCTTCAGCCGGTCCATCTGAAACATTAGCTGATCCTGCGGAGTGATGACCAGTTCACCACCGGTTCCGATGATCCTCATCGTAAATCCAGGGGCACCGCCATTAACAAACTGGGCCGAAACTAGTGCATTCTGTGCCAGTTTCCCGTTAACGAGCACGTGATCCGGTGCATTTGCGGTCACTGATGCACCAGTCTCCAGTACGTGAACTTCAGGGTATTGCGTATCCAGCCTACCGGACACCTCTACAAACGGCGCTACCATATATTCAATCGCATCAAGTACATGCGCTGCCCCGATTGTCAGTTGATCTGCCCCGTTAGCTTCATCCAGCAGATAGACATGTGCCTGGTCCACTGTTCCGTTCGAGGTAGGAAATACAGGCAGGGTAACTATTGTATTCACAGCCAATATTCGGCCAACAGCACCTTCTGTGATCAAGTCCCTGGTGTAGCGGACAGTTGGATTGGCCCGGGCCTGTAGGCCCGTCACATGCTTCGCTCCCCGTTCTTCCGCGAGTTCAAGCAGCGCTTCCGCCTCCGCAGTGTTCCTGGCAAGTGGCCATTCACTGTACACATGTTTGCCGGCATCCAAGGCTTCCCGGATCAGTCGGTCATGTTCGGGTACTTTTACAGTTACCACTACTATGTCAATTCCGCTCTGCCCTGCCATCTCTGAGGTACTTGTATAATAAGAGCCGATGCCGTGGAGCTCAGCCGCCGCCTGTGCGCTCTCTACCCGTGTGCCGGTTACTGCTCTCACCTCATAATTCTCAAGCGCTGCGAGTGCGGGAATGTGAGCCAGTCCACCCCATCCGCCTGCTCCAACGATTCCCGCTCCCCATGATGCTTTTTTTAACATAGCCATATATTGTTACCTCCACATTTAGCGTTGTACTGACACGATTGAATATAACCGTTATAATCAAAACAAAAAAGTACGCACTTTTTCGTAATATAGTTACCATTTGGGTACGTTGAAGGAGATCGATAATCATGACATATGAGCCTAACGAGGGGAATGCTAACGCTATACCCGGCAATACAAAGTACCACAATCCGACCGAAGCCACACTGGAGCGGATCGGCGGCAAGTGGAAGACAGCCATTCTCTGCCTGCTGGCCGAGCAAGGAACCATGCGTAATGGAGAGATGCTGCGCACGCTGTCGCCGGTCACCCAAAAAATGCTCACCCAGCAGCTCAAAGAGCTTGAAGCAGACGGGCTTATTCTCCGGACCGTGTTCTCGGAAGTGCCTCCTAAAGTGGTATATGAGCTGACGGACAGCGGACGGTCTCTCGGGATGGTCCTTGATCCGCTTTGTGAATGGGGCAAACGGTTTGTTAATTCAGTAAACCAGGACAAAAGCACCGGGAAAGAATAAATCAAAAAAAGCCTCTGTCATCTGAAATGACAAAAGCTCCTTCATCCGGCAGACCTCTCTGCCTCCAGTACAAATAACTTTATGTATCTTAAGCCTTAAATAAAATAACAATTTCGGTAATCAGGATCAGCCCGGCAGCAGACACGCCCAGTGAATTAATGATCGTCAGTGCGTCCGGGTAGTTCTCTTTCCGGAACTGTGAGCAGAGCGAAACCGTCCATAACACGCTGAAAAAGAGTCCAGCTGACCCGCAGCCATGCTCATTCAGCACCTGTCTTCTGCGTTGAAAGAACCGGCCCAGCCCGGCAAAAGTGAACACCATATAAATAATAAGCTCAGCCGATGATATCGCAATGACCTCGCCTGCAGAAAAAAGATGCATTAATGCGTACTGAATGCTAAAACCCATAATTACAAGCATGTTAAAGGAAACCTTGTGTAAACTCAAGTCTTCTTCCTCCCTTTGCGTAATAATGTACACAGCATTAAGATAACGCTTACATTATAATTGTAATCGTTTTCCTTTTCTGTGATTAATGACGCTTCCGGCCTATAGGATACTATGCATTATGGGTCTTATCAGCCAAATATTGCACACACAAAAACCGAGCTGTGACGGTAACAGCCCGGTCTCTCTACAAATCTATACATAGATCATGATTATTTTACCGCTCAACTTACATAGCTATCAGAAAATCATTCACAGCCTGTGTTCTCTTATCGCCGTTCTTCTCAAGCAGCAACAGGAAATCACCAAGCTGTGTCAGCAGCCTGCTGTCATCGGTCTGCTCAGGACCGGCTTCGGAAAGGGTATTCTCATAAGCAATAACTGCTTCTTCCTTGATGACCTGTGTCTTCTGGTCGAACAACGGTGTGTTCGGGGTTCCGTAGAATACATACCTTCTGGACACTTCAAAAGCTTTTTTCACCGCCGCAGTTCGGTTAGAGGTCTTGTATGTCTGTACAAAAGCCTCATATTGCACCGCCCGTTCCACAACTTGGTACCAGTCAATCTGTAAAGTTCCGTTGATCACAGACGGCTGCTCCGACTCTGCTGCCATCAGATCAATGTAAGCCTGCAGATCTTGGCTGATGTACGGCTTGAATACTTTGAAGCTCTTGTAATGGATAACCGGTACAAACTGGCCGCCGTCCGTCCCCAGCTTATAGTCCATGGCCGTCAAGTCCTGCAGTACCACGCGGGAATCGTACTGCTTCACCTTGGAGCGCGCCAGCACCATGGTCATGCCGGAGGTGTATATGCTTTTGATATCCTTTTGAATGGCAGGTGTATTCATGCGTTTGGTGGCTGTGGGCAGATAAGCTTTCAAAGCATTTTCCAGATGCAAAACGGCCAGATTGGCCTCTGCCTGCGTCATTTGACTAATACGGTTAACTAAGGTCGCCTGGGCCAGACTGAGCGTGGAAGGCTTCTTCACTCTTTGCTCAAATAAGCTGAAGGCTTCCGTAGGCTTCACCGCCGCTGCCTCTGTATATTGAGGGAAGGCACCAAGGACGGTAATCCCGGCACCCGTCAATAGCATTGCTGAGCCGAGCGCGGCTGCTACACTTTTCGTAAACCTGGTCTGTCTCATAAGCACACACCTTTCAGAGATCCTGAGATATAACTATCATTTTACCACACATTAACAATAGGTTCGTTATGCTCAAGCCGCTCTCTGCTCTCTCTGACCCAATCCTTGAACCAATCATTATCTGATGAACTGAAGGATTCGTCACCGTCGAAATTCCTGTATGCCCCGATGTAAACAATCAGCTCTCTGAGCTTCAGGAATACAGGGATTTGCTTCAGCCAATACTGCTCCAGGGTGTTCTCCCGGCTGTACCCCTTCATGAAATGATCCATAAACCGAAGTGCCTGTTCCTCACGGTCGTCCCGGCCCTCTTCCCCACCGTATACATAGACCAGATAATACAGCTGAATGGCGATATCCTCTACAAACCAACTGTACTGCGCCTCATCGAAATCGAATAATGTGATCTTGCCTTGATCACTCACATGGAAATTCCCGAAACCCATATCCCCATGGATAAGTCCGTAAGCCTCTCTGTTCTTGGGAAATTCTTGGAGAGTATCGATGATTCCGTAATAAGTTTCTCTTACGCGATGGTGCGAGGGGGGCAGGATATCTATATTTTGCAGATAATAATTGAGATTCCATTCATGCCGCCGCACAGTGGCATCCGGATGGTCATACCGCTTGGCAAGCGCATGCATCTTCCCTGTAATCCGGCCCAGCTTCTCATAGGTTGCGTTATCGTTCAGGCATTCGGGATAGCCGATCCTGTTGCCATGGGCTTTGTCAAAGCTGGCGGCAATAAAACACATCTCCGGCGTTACTATAACTTCAGTCCAGTTGCCATCCGCAGAAAGAACCGGACCCGATGCTGAAATTCCGTTCTCGGTCAGATACATAATCCAGTCCAGCTCGGCTCTAACCTGCTCAGCAGTCCGGTGCATCCCTGGCGTAATTCTTAGAATATACACCCCACCGCTCCGCTGGTATTCGTACACGAAGTTCTGAAACCCGCCTATGTAAGTTAACTCCTCAGGGTTGATTCCATAACGGCTTGCGGCAATACGCATAATATCTTTTTGATCAAAAATGTCCTTTATAGCATTTTCCATTTGAGTAGGCCTCCGGTGACTTAGTTAGACTGCAATAGCGACTATAAAACTAGTAATAAGCATCATCACACTGACCGGCGCCCAAATTCTCCTCTCCCGGACACTCCGTGTCATGATATTCAAGATGGAGGAAAGAACTGAAAAGCCAACCACAAACCAAATGCCCACAGCTGCAAATTCAAGCCAACCCGGAAGTATAATCTCCGACTTGCTCAGCACAATCAGCGCCAGGAAAGCCAAGACTGCAATCTGAACCAGGCAAGCCGCACGCATTGGCGCTGGAAGCTTCCCGGGAAACTTTCCGCCCATCGCGAATTCTCCCCACGGCATACCAAACGCCAACGCTGCCTGAAAAAGAATCACGATAGAAACCAACGCGGAAAAAATTACTGCTGAGCTGGATAAGAGCATGATCGCTTTCCTCACTTCCATTAAGTAGCGTCTTGTGAATTATCATAGACAATATAGAGGCAAAAAACCATAATAATTGTATATTAATGGTTTTTTATGAACAGGAGAGCAATTATGAAATTATCAGAAGCGTTTAAGACGGAGCGGCTGCACTTCCGCTTGCTGAATGTAGAGGATGTTGATGTAGTGTATAGACAATTCTCAGACCCGGAGATGTGCAAACATTTCAGCGAACCGCCCTGCAGCTATGAAGAAGCCATAGAAATCATTGAACATTACGCCAGTCCAGAGGGAAAAGGCTATCTCCGTTACGGCATGTTTGATATTGAAACGGATGCATTTATCGGGACCTGCGGCTATCATTACTGGGAACGTGAGCTGAAGCAAGTCGAGATCGGCTATGATATCTGGAAAGAGTATTGGAGGCAGGGGTATATGTCCGAAGCCTTGCCTGTACTCATCAAGCTCTGCTTCGAGCATCTTAACGTGGATTGCATTTATATCCTGACCCATCCACACAATGCTGCATCCATGGCAAGCGTACGCAAGTTTGGATTTGAGGTGTGTGAACCCTGCAGATTCGTTGAGGAGGAGCCGCAGGTGTGTATGAGGTTGATGCGGGGTAGCTGGCGTGATTAATGAGGGGAGTGAAATGGCTGCCTGCTCAATATTTTTTAAAGTTAAATACCCGTAACGGATCGTCACGGGTATTGGATGGCTAATTCATTGAATTTCATTCATTGTATGAACTGGGATACTTAGTCCTATTCATCGTATTATATTGAATATTCAAATAAAAATTGCCTTTGGGTGTTGTAAAATACAGATTCAGGCCCTCTTGTTCGTAGGGTCCGCAATCGACTTGGAACATCCCTTCAGGATCTAAGGTTACACTTACCTCATTTAACATCTTTCGGGGCTCTTTCTGTGTCTGTACACGTACTTTGAGCGTTTGACCGCCAAATTGTGTGAATTTCCCTTTAAGAGTGAGTGTACGATTTTCATGGAATTCCGCAAAGAATGTTCGGTCTTCCAGTACCACCGGATCAACATACACTTGTTTGGGAGGAAGTGCCGGTAAACTTGAATTAGGCGTTGTGCTAACCGGACGTCCCCGTAATTCATTAAGCTTGGGCCGCAAATACTGAAGGATCTGTGCAGCCTCAGCACGGGTAATCCATTCCCCCCCCTGATAGCCAAACACTGAAAGTTCAGTTTCACATCTTACGTAATCCTTACCAAGCACGAACCGCACAGCATCATTGTTTTTGTAATTTAGCCCGTCTGCCGCAGCAATAATCTCAGCAATTTTCAACCGGGTGATCCGACTATCTCTTGCGTTCAGATTGGATAGGCCATTAAGCGGGAAATTGCGTTCCTTGGCGATAAGGTAGGCGGCGTCAGCCCAATGCTTTGTTTTGGCAGGCTTATATGCATCAATATTGATGTTATTGGCTCTTAGCAGCATGGTCCAGAATTCAGCCTCGCTTACGGCGGCCTCAGGTTTGAAAAGCCCCTTTTCCGCTTCTGCCATAATGCCTGCTTGAAGAGCCCATTCAATAGCCGGCAACGCCTTGTTCCCCGTAATGTCTGTCAGCTTGCCCGGGTTCGTTGCAGGATAGACTTTTGTTTTTAATTTTGGATAGACTTTTACTTTTATTTGTGATGATACTGCCCCTGAAGATACGGTAAGGATGTAATCCCCAGGTTTGCCCCCCGTAATAACTCCGGCGTACGAGACATTTAAGCCATTTTTCTGATCAACAGAATACTTAACCTCACTGCCCGGCAGCACCTCTGCTGTTTCATCATCATATCCGCCTTCAGTCTGAAGCTGGATTTCCCCGCCTTCATTGAGCACGATTTCATTGTAGGCTGGTGTCAATTGGGTTAGGGCATGCCCTTTACCCGTTGTGAATGACCATACTTTGTTCAGGGTATCCACAGAACCTTCTATCTGATATTTCAGGGATACAGTGTACCTGTGATTCCCCTGTAAAATGGGCTTGGGAAAGAGATAAAGAACATTGCCCTTAACTTCATCATAATAAGGAATCTCTGTCCCCTTCTCATCGGTTATTAGTGCTGTATGCGAAGTCATGTTCTTATCAGTATTAGCAGAAATAATATAACCTGTATGTTTGACGGCAAACTGGCTAAGCGGGTCTGGAATTTCACCCCCATAGAAGCCGACAGGAACATTGGTCTGCTGATCGTAAGGGTACACGGTAATCCCCGCATGGATCTGCTGGCTCATTCCAGGACCTCCGGTATCCAAAACCGCTGTTCCTTGCGCCAGTCCAATTCCAATTTCAGTAAAAACGGGGTCCAGAATAATGGCACGGTGATAGGCGGTATCGAGCCAGCCTTGGATAGCTGATTTACTGCTGGGTTGACCAAAATGCATTACTTCCCCATAGCTGTACCCACTGTATCCCGATACCCAGCCAGCCGCCATCATCCGTTCAAAGGCCGACTTCCCCGTATATCCGGGCCTTCCCGAAATTTCAGAATGGGCACTTAGCCCTGGAAGATCTGACCGATTGGCATTATAGAATTCAGCATGCGCGATTGCTGCCTTGGTAATGGCTGCATTCAATTGAACGGGTGGAACACCGGCGCGGGCGCGCACCTCGTTGAGGAAGTTTAGACCTTCCAGCTGGTCTGAGGTATACTCAGCTCCCTCATTGGCAGCATCCGCTGCAACAGTTATACTGCTTACATTTAGTACGCCTGTACTTACAATCCCGGCGAGCAGGACGAAAAGAACGGCACACTGAATCAAGCGCACATGCTGGCTGTGGGCTGCCTGATTTCGTTTTTTTCTAACAAATAACATGCTTATCCCCCTTTTTATAAATATAATTATTCGACAATTTTCAATGTTTTCCTTTTATTATAATATTTAATTATAAAATTCCTTAGCAGCTCAGATTATTGTTATAGCCAGATTGTAACTCTTATGGAACAGCATAGATTCACCTATAAAGAGTGCTTCAAGGAAATATCACTCTGAAGCATGCACTGATCCGCTGTGTACTCTCGCTATACCTGTATTTCAGTTATACTCTCTGTTAAAATAGCAAGCGCCGGAACCCGCGGATACTCCCGCTTCCCGGCGCTTGCAGTAGGTGCACTCAGTCACTAGACGCTGTCAGTCTCCATTATTCTTCCCATACCACAGTGCAGAGGCGATTTATTTCATCCTCCGCCGGTTTGCTTAAGTGGACCTTGTGATATAAAAGCCAAAGAATAGAAATATACGGACTGAAGCCTGACAACAGATGATTCCGTTCGTCGTCATCCATAAAAGGCGGAATACTCTGGTAGCACGATCACTGCTTCTTCCAATTTATGAGCAAAAAGACACCAACAAGTTGTTAGTGTCTTGGTTTATAACTTCAACAATAAGGATCAAAGCTCACCGTTCAAGTTTTTTGACCTTCTCTAATTGCTGTGACCAGAAATCCGGCTGCGCGTAGCCGATGTATGAATAATCCAGTTCATCACCCTGCGGAGTGGCTAATTGAATGAGCAATACCTTTTTGAGATCAAAGGGACGCAGATCACCTGTTTTGATAGTTGCGACTTGAACGCCACCATGTTTGGGGGTACCTGTGACAACTACCTGATTGCCTTTGGTATACACAGCTGTAATCTCCGTTTGAAAAGCAATGATATACAGATCCAGATCCGTTTTGTTCTGGAACAGCGGGAATTGAATGCCTACATTTTGCTGGAAATCGTATTGGCTGGATAGACCAATGTCGTAGGTTGTAAATAACCGGTGGAGTGCGTATTGTATCCGCGTAGGCATGTAACTCCATCTTCCTCCACTATAGGTGCTATGCCAGTGTTTTTCGTACACAGGCCTCTGATAGAGAGGGTCATTCTTTATAATAAAGAAAGGAATCCTCGTGCCTTCATGTATTACTCTGGAAATGGACATTGTATCTGTAGGCTGGTGAGCCGCAGCCTCCGCTTCCTCTGGCGAGTTCATAATGGTAACGGGTTCGCGCGGCTCCAGGTGCTTCAGGCGAAATTTCAGCTGTTCCAGTTGTTTAGCGGTCTCTTCGGGATTACCGACCCCAGACTTTGGTAAATTTTGAGCATAAATAGTTATGGGGGATGTAGTAAACGCGAGTAACAGGGATAAGATTATTGCCGGACCTTTGCTTAATAATGGCATATGGACCACCTCATCCATAGCTTGTTCCCCGCTCCATGAATTTATGTAGGCTGAACGTAAGGTAACCTATTTAAATCCTGCACATAATACAACATTTCCCTAAATTAATCGGCCCAAATCCAAAATTGTTGTACAAAAGGCAGGATTTCTCCTTCTCCAAGCGGCCTAGCAGAATTATTGTTGTATTTCGTACAACAATCTTCCCTAGTACCCGGGTATCTACGCATCAAAGTTGCAAAACGTACAACAATTTTGTCTATAGCCTTTATTTGTCTATAGTGCTTACTAAAATGTATCCTACTGCCGATGTGTTTTCGCCCAGCCTATACTATTTATCAAACAACCCCAATAACCCATCCAGACGATCAATCACATGATCATAGCTGCTCACTTCGCCAAATCCGTAACTCGCGTACACAAAAGGAATCCCGGCAAAACACGCCGCCTTCATATCACCCTCCGTATCCCCCACATAAACAGGACTGCTTAAGTTATTCCGGTCCATCACCAGCTTGATGTTCTCGCCCTTGGATAGTCCCGTTCTGCCCGGATTCTCGTAGTCTATGAAATACTTCTGCAGCTGATGGTATTCATAAAAAGCCTCAATATACCCCGCCTGGCAGTTGCTCACGATGAACAGCTTATATTTTGCCGACAACGCCTTGAGCACTTCTTCCAGCCCTTCATACAGCCTTCCGCCTTGCTTCGCCAGACTAAGACACTCTACTTCACAGCATTCTCTGAGAATTCTCTGCTGGGTGTCCTCATCGATATTCGGGAACAGCTTCCGGCCAGCCTCATCTACCTGCAGACCCATGATTCCCTGTAAATCTTCCTTGGTTACTCCGTTCACAACGCCTTGGTAATTGCTGAGCACACTATTCCATCCCACCACTACTACATCCGAAGAATCCCATAACGTGCCATCCAGATCAAAAATAATGCTGTCCATTCCACTTCTCCTAACGTTCAGTTCGTAGTTGCTGCTGCGGCCGGGCCCAAATCAAATGAATCATATTCAGCGAGTAGCTCTCTACCTTACTAATCTGCATCCCGGACTCCCGGACCAGTCCAATAATATCCCGGGTGTGATGGCATCCATAGACACGGTACAGCAGCGGATTCAGTGCCCGTTGCAGCGTTGACACCACGAAGTTAGAACTGATTCCATGCTCCAAAAACAGGATAGTTCCGTCCGGCTTACACCAGCGGTTAATCTTCTTCAGCATCTCCAGGGGATTCTGATAGCTGCAACAGGATAACGTAGAAACAATAGTATCGAAGGATTGCCCGGGGAAGCTCATTTCTTCCATATCTGCACATACAAAATTGGCGTTCACGTGGTAATGTCCTGCTGCCTGCTGCGCTTTCTCAAGCATTGCGCTGCTGAAATCCGCTGCAGTAATCCTGACCTCCCTGGGATAGTAAGGGAAGTTAGCCCCCGCCCCCACTGCCAGCTCAAGCACATCTCCTTGTGCCTGGCCTATAAGATTCCGGCGCCAGCGCTGCTGTTTGGGATCTTCTCTTTTGCGGGCATAGTCTGTGGCCTGTTTATCAAAAATACGGATCAGCTTCTGCTTATCCATCTGCGCCGGTCACCCCATTCATTAATAGAGTCGTTTCTCGTAGCTCTCCTGTATGCCTTGCCGGACTACTTCCACAGTAAACTCGGCAGAATTCACATGATCCGCGATAATCGCCGGAGCAGACGGAAGCGAGGCTTCTGCGGGCCAGGAGCCGCTGTCCCAGAGCTGCGATCTTTTAAAAGCCTTGGCACAATGCATATAGCATTCCTCCACCTTCACACCAATTCCCAAGGTTGGCCGTTTATCCCGGACCCTCATCCTATCCAGAATAGCCTCATCTCTGATCACGTAAGCTTGCCCGTTAATCCGCAGGGTCTCTTCAAGCCCCGGGATGATAAAAATCAGTCCTACATTGGGGTTAGCGAGGATATTTAGCAAGGAATCAAATCTGCGGTTGCCCGGCCGCTCCGGAATCACCAAATGACCGTCATCCAGCACCACTACCGATCCGGGTGCATCCCCGCGTGGAGAGACATCGCAAGAGCCGTGTTCATCTGCGGTGGACAGGAATAACAGCGGTGACATAGCGATAAAATTGCGGCAATTATGATCCAGATGATGGATCGATTTACGCTTCACCACCTCACTGGGATAGCCCAGGAGTTCTCTAAGCTCCGCTTCTGAAGTCAGAATTTCTGTAAAAGGATTATTCATCTAGCGTCCTCGATTCTTGTTTGGCTTCTATAAATATATTCTATACTCAGCGCCAGATCTTCATCCGCTCATCGAGGGTAGAAGTATGCAGTTCTAGCTGGATTCCATCCGGATCCAAGAAATTAACGGACCAGCCTACTCCACGCTGTATCGGGCCTCTTACAATGGTTACATTACTTTGCTTCAGGATGCCCACAGCATCATTGAAATCGTTCTCTGCGATATAAAAAGCCACATGATCCATCCCGGCAAATCCGTCTGCGTGTTCTCCGGCATCCATGCGTTCGACCAGGCAGACCCAGGCACTTCCCCACTCCAGATAAGCATCCGTTCTGCCTCGGTGTCTTAAGGTCATACCGAGAATGCCATGATAAAAATCCAGGGACGTCTGCAGGTTGCGAACATTGATTGTAATATGACTAAATCCGGTGACTTTCATTGCGGTGCCTCCTTTGTGGTTTAAAGGTTTAACTTTTCAGATGATTTTAGCACTTGTATACCATGTTCATAAACTCATAAGTGCTTCCGTTTGTATTCTGATTGTAGGTATTTGCTGCGGTAAACCCGGCTTTTAAATACACTTTGATAGCCCTGGTATTAAAGGTTGCTACAGCCAGGGTAATCTGTTCAGGATTGAAATTCACAGTAACATAATGCAGCACCGACTTCAGGAAAGCTTGCCCTGCGCCTCGCCCGGTTAGATCGGGTCTCATGCCTAAACCTATCTCAGAGGTATTACCCTCAATTTGAAGTATGGTAAAAAAGCCTATAAGTTCATCGTCTTGCGATACAGCGTATGTATGATCCCCACGTCCGGCCGGGTCCAGGAATTCGATTAAATCTTCCTCGTCCGAATCCATATCATAAAAAGAATATTTACCCGCATAATGCCAATGGTATGCAATATCATCAGCTTGAAGCTGTGTTAATGGTCTAATAACTACAGCCATCGCGTAAACCGTTTGTGCAACACTTCAATCTGATGCTGATCTGCCCATTCCTTCAGGTCCTCTATCCCTTGATCCTCTTTGGCTGAGAAACAGAAACAGTATTTGTATGGCACCAGCAAATTTGCTTTGGGCTTAACCGCTATTACGGGCTTAAAGTATCCTTTGATAAAAATCTTCTTAACCTTTCCCGCTTGTATCTCAATATTCTTGATCTGAAGGGCTTCAGGCTTAATCTCAATGACGAACACTCTGCTACATGTCACCAAGCGAAAAATTAATATCCCCATAATAATTCCACCTGCTATGATGAGTAAATAAATTAAGAAAAGATCGAATCGGTTAGATCTATTAAATAGTATTACTAAGTTTAGCCAGGATAATATCAGTAAAGTAAAGCTTATCGTCATCCCAATTTCAGCAGGACGTTTGCCTTTATGTCCAATCATCGTTTCCATTCATATCCCCCCGCTTTGGCGATAATAACAACCACTTGGATTCTTATTATAATACAGGAAAAAGATGGAACGCAGCAATCTGTCGTAACATTCTTTGACGGAATAGGCGAATCCCTTAATTTGCGTATTCTTTTTTTTGACTAACCGGGTATGAAACTATAAGATATATGGCATGAGAGTGATTTCAGATCAGGAGGGAAAGCCATGGAAGAGTTTGCAGAGTATTTAGCTAAAATTGATAATCCGGTACACCGCGCTGCGACGGAAGAGGTACTGACCTGGGTGATACAGGAATTCCCCCAATTAACGCCGAAAATTGCCTGGAACCAGCCGATGTTCACCGATCACGGAACTTATATTATCGGCTTCAGTGTATCCAAAGCGCATCTGGCTGTTGCTCCCGAGAAGGCGGGAATGGATCATTTTGCCGATGCCATTAAGCAGGCTGGCCTAGATCATACCAAGCTGCTGGTGCGGATGAAATGGACGAGCCCGGTTGATTACACCATACTCAGACAAATGATCGAGTACAACATTGCGGATAAGGCTGACTGTACAACTTTTTGGCGGGCATAGAAGCCAGCAAGGAAACACGGGGATCAGCCACGAAAAAAAGGACGTGCAGGATAGCACGTCCATCGTATGACATATCATTTTACAGGATAACCCCAGTGACAATCTTGCGGTGATCCGATACATAAGCTCTGAATTTATTCTCTTGCGCTGCATCCTGGAACGATTGCTTAGCAATGAACCAGTATTCCTGTTGACCGTGGAACAGTAAGTAATAGCCTTTATTCTCCCACACCCGGGTGAAGGAGCCCCATTTCATGATGGACTGGTCTACTTCCGGACTAAAGTTGATCCCTTCTGCATCGAACAGATATTCGAATTCCTTGTTGTACCTTGTATCTGCCGACAGTATCTTTGGCAGCAGCAAGGTACGCATAACCATCGACATAGCGATCGTAAGCACAAGCGTTATCGATATCCCGAGGAGTATAATGGATTCGTTCTTAACATATAGAATCATACAAACGGCTACAAACACCGCTTGAACCCCAATGGAGAGTATAGATTTCCACGAATGGAAATATAGTGCCCGCGCAACCTTTTGAATATGTTTCCCGTAATGAAAGCTGATTTTCTCCATCTTGTCACCCTTTATCTGTTCACTTAATAACCTCTAGTAGTATAGCATTCATTACACGAAACCCATAGCGGATTAAATAGCTTGCCGCCTTCTGCAGTCTACTTGGAGCTAGGCTCCACCGCCGGCACCGGTCCCAGCTTCACGAACAGCGTAGCAATCAGCGCGATTAGAAAACCGGTCGCACAGGCGATCAGGAAGCCGCCGAACCCGTCTCCCAGATAAGCAGGTAAAGTCGCCAAGCCCGGAAAAGCGAAAGAAATCGCCGACGATCCGAACATCCCGACCATTCCGCCTCCGATCGCTCCTGCGCAGCAGACAATGACCATCGGCTTGCGCAAGGGCAGATTCACACCGAACATCGCGGGCTCGGTCACTCCGAACAAAGCCGAAATGGACGCGGACAAGCATAAGGTTTTGAACTTCTTGTCTTTGGCTTTGATGAACACGGCGAGTGCCGCTCCTGCCTGTGCGAAGGAGGCCGGTCCCATCAGCGCGAGGATGGTATCCGAGCCATGTACGCTGATATTGTTGATTGCCAGCGGTACCAGACTCCAGTGCAATCCGAAGATAACCATCGGTTGAATAATCGCGCCAAGCACCATTCCCGCCCCTACCGAACTGAGTTTGTATACAGAGCGGTATCCTTCAGCAAGCACGTCTCCGGCAAGTGAGCCAATTGGACCGAACACCAGCAGTGTCACGGCGGACACCGTCACAATCGAGATCAGCGGGGTAAAAAACTCCCGGATCACCTCAGGCAATATTTTAACGCAGAATCGTTCTACATACACTAAGAGGCCTACCGCAAGGATGATCGGAATGGCGCTCGCAGGATAGTTAACGGGAGTAATACTCATCCCGAGAAATTGTATGATTTCCTGGTTGTCAAACAGCGTGGTCAGGCTCGGGTACAACAGCACCCCGGCAATCACAACAGCAGTAAAGGGGTTAGCCCCGAATTTGCGGGCGGCTGTAAACGCAAGCAGCAGCGGAAGATAGTAGAACAGACTGTCCGCCATCGCATTCAGCACCGTATACGTGCCTTCTGTCTTGCTGATGATCTCCAGTGCAACCGCGCCGGCGAGTAAACCCTTCATAATGCCTGCCGCACTAAGAATATTAACGATTGGAAGAAAGATTCCGGAAATGCCGTCAATGATGACATTGACTATACTTCTCCTGACTTGCTTCACAGGTATCTCCTCATGCTTCTCTTCCATATGTTCCTCCTGAACCTATACTTACATCTTGACATAAATGACCCGTAAGAAGGGGCACTTTGTTCAAAGCTGTCCTCTTACGGGTCACCGTCAGACCGGCGTTATTGCCGGCTTTTTAGAATACTTTTGTCGTCCACGATTCGCAGTTCCAGATATCCGTCACGATATCGCGGTAAAATTCAGGTTCATGGGAAATCAGCAGGATGCTGCCTTTATAAGCTTTGAGCGCACGCTGCAGCTCTTCCTTGGCATCTACATCGAGATGGTTGGTAGGCTCATCCAGTACAAGCAGGTTGCTATCACGGTTGATCAGCTTGCACAAACGTACTTTGGCTTTCTCGCCGCCGCTTAAGACCGCAATCTTGCTCTCGATATGCTTGGTCGTCAGGCCGCATTTGGCCAGTGCCGCCCGGATTTCAAATTGGGAGTAGGACGGGAACTCGTTCCAGATCTCTTCAATACAGGTGTTGTAATTCGATTCCTTCATTTCCTGTTCGAAATAGCCGATCTCCAGCAGATCACCGAGTCTGACCGAGCCTGAAATGGCTTGAATCTGGCCGAGAATGCTGCGCAGCAGCGTCGTTTTACCGATCCCGTTCGCACCGACAAGGGCTATTTTTTGTCCCCGCTCCATGCTCAGATCAAGCGGTCTGGACAATGGGGAATCGTAGCCGATCACCAGATCCTTCGCTTCAAAAATCACCTTACCGGAGGTCCGGCCCTGCTTGAAGTTAAATTGCGGCTTCGGCTTCTCCTTGGCAATCTCGATGACATCCATCTTATCCAGCTTCTTCTGCCGGGACATTGCCATATTCCGGGTAGCTACGCTGGCCTTATTGCGCGCAACGAAGTCCTTCAGATCGGCGATTTCCTGCTGCTGGCGTTTGAAGGCCGATTCCAGCTGCGATTTCTTTGCTTCGTACACCTGCTGGAAATACTCATAATCGCCCACATAACGTGACAGCGACTGATTCTCCATATGATAGATCAGGTTAATTACGCTGTTCAGGAACGGAATGTCATGCGAAATAAGAATGAAGGCATTCTCGTAATCCAGCAAATAACGCTTCAGCCAGTTGATATGCTGTTCATCCAGATAGTTCGTAGGCTCATCGAGCAGCAGGATGTCCGGCTTCTCCAGCAGCAGCTTAGCCAGCAGAACCTTGGTCCGTTGACCGCCGCTGAGATCGTTAACGTCTTTGTCCAGACCGATGTCGGTAAGACCCAGCCCGCGGGCCGTTTCATCGATTTTGGCATCGATCATATAGAAATCCTGGCTGGTCAGCATGTCCTGAATCGTTCCGACATCCTCCAGCAGCTGCTCCAGCTCCTCCGGGGTAACCTCACCCATCTTGCCGTACATATCGTTCATCTCTTGTTCCATATCGAACAGATATTGGAAGGCTCCGCGCAGAACATCACGGATGGATTGTCCCTGCTGAAGTACAGCATGCTGATCCAGATAACCGGCGCGCATGCGTTTCGCCCATTCCACTTTGCCTTCGTCCGGCTGCAGCTTGCCGGTAATGATATTCATGAAGGTCGATTTACCTTCACCGTTGGCACCAATCAGACCGATATGCTCGCCCTTCAGCAGGCGGAAGGATACATCGGTGAATATGGCCCGGTCTCCGAACCCGTGACTCAGCTTTTCTACATTTAATATGCTCATGAAATTAACACCTTTTCCTTTATTCTATATTCTCGTCATATTATAAAGGCTAAAGCGCCACAACTCCAGACGGTTTGCAAAAAAAAGGCGAAAAAACACTAACATGACGTTAGTGTCTACTTACGCTATGACCTCTCTTGGAACATAAGCATAGTTCTTGGCTCAATCCAGGCATTTGGCGAAAAGCTCTGTTAACTGGATGCCTCTGTGCCAATCTGTTCCTCCATCTTCGATCGTCCAGCATGCCTCAAGCACGCCTCGTACCACGCCCCACATTGCGATTCGGCGAGGGTCCAAGCCAAGACGGCCGGCCATAATCGCAATCCGGCCCCGAAGTGCCTGCTCGCAATCGCCACCCCGATCCATATAGTTAAGCAGATACTGTACAGTATCAAAATGAACGTCACCGATGATGCCCTTGGGATCAATAACAACCCATTGCTCTTCTCCTTGGCGGAGGATGTTGTCATGATGCAGATCACCGTGCAGCAGATAATTCTCTTCCGTGGTGTTAATGAGATACACCAGACATTCTTCGGCATTCTCCACCCAGCTCTCAGGCAGCGGCGCTGCAGCGTTCCCATCGTCGAATCGCTCACGGTATCGCTCTATGGCCGCGAAGTGCTGCTTCATAGACGGGTACCGGCTGCCGGCTGGTGCAGGAAGCTGAAGACGCTGAAATACTTCACAAAAGATATTCGTCGCCTTCGCATCATCCTCAATCGCAGACAACGGCGTGCCCGGGTCAGCTCCCTCCAGCAGAGCAATCCCCCAATCTTCGTCTGCTTCCAGTACACGAATCGCCCCCCGGCCCTCATAGGCACGAAGTATACTAACTTCCTTAGAAAGCTCCTCCTTCATGAAGGATAATTTTAGGACTGCCGGCTTCCCGTTACTGAGCTTTGCCCGGAGTACAAAGTTATAGGATAAATTGGAAAAGGGAGCTTCCGGACTAATGCCGAAGCGGTCTGCACAGTCGGTAATCAGATCAGGCAGCGCCTCCGCCCATGCTACGCCCTGCTTACCGTAGAGTTCGTGCATTCTTTTGGTAAAAGGTTCAGGTATTACAATCATGCCGCAACGGCTCCTTTCAGTCATGTAGCCAGTCTGCTCTCCATTCCGCTTGGGTCAACTCATAATCGATAAAACTCTGCCTTTCTCCAAGCTGATCTGTCCACGCATCCGTTCGTACCGCAATTTTCCAGAAGCCGAGTTTCTCATAT
Organism: Paenibacillus sp. FSL E2-0178; assembly: GCF_038593005.1. Classification (NCBI taxonomy): domain Bacteria; kingdom Bacillati; phylum Bacillota; class Bacilli; order Caryophanales; family Paenibacillaceae; genus Paenibacillus; species Paenibacillus sp. FSL E2-0178. The sequence continues at coordinate 7,995,547 of NZ_CP151953.1, read as the reverse complement.
ACATGCTGTGCTCTGGTGTTCTTAAGATTGGTATCGAGGATGATTGTGTGATATCCCGGAACCTCAAATAAATAACGGATAAGCATCGTTAGAAACCGGGGCCCCGCTCCTTTATTCTGCTCTTTGAAATCGCAGATTTTGATACCGATCTCTGCCACACGGTCTGCAGCTGCGCTGTAACTCATCTCCCCCACCGGAACGCCGCTGATCTCCAGGATCAAACGGCCTTGCCGTTCCGGGTCCGCCCCGCTCTGCAGTTTGCTTCGTACCTCTTGTTCAGTAGTGCCTATTCCATGGGGAAAACCGGCGTGCGCCATAATCCTCCCGTCGTTCCACCAGCTGCATAACAGCTTTGCATCGCCTATAGCCGCATCCCGGATGACCAGGTTCCCTTTGTGCAGATACATTTCTTCCCCTCTGTTCCTTCAGCCCTGAATAATCGCAAGCTCATTATATCATGCAACCATTTCCAGATTAAGGGAGGGTTTCGTTATACATAAACTATACGGAGTTGAAGTTCACTAAGCTCTAATCAAGCGCTATGGTCATGTTCAGATACAGATACAGAAGCAGCAGCACGTAAGCAAGCGTGACTCCCCCGGCGGTATAATCCATCCGCGATAATCTTAGCTCTCTATAAGAAGTGCGGCCCCTTCCAGTCCCATAGGCTCTTGCATCGATTGTCATTGCCAGCTGCTCCGCCCGTTGAACCGTTATTATTAGCAGGGGAACCACCAATGACAAATATGCAAATACCCGCTTATGTCCTTTGATTGCTATAATGTCATACCCTCTGGCTCTTTGCGCCAGCATAATGCGGTCCACCTCTTGAATAATTGTCGGGATGAAGCGGACTGCAATTACGAGCATCAATGCGATAGCCTCTACCGGGACTCCCCGGCGGGATAACGGCTTAAGCAGTTGTTCCAGGCCTTTTGCCAGATCCAGCGGCTTGGTCGTCAAGGTCAGCAGCGAAGCAAGCGACACGAGCAAGAGAATACGCCAGACAACGAAGAGGCCCTTCTCTATTCCTGCTTCTGTCACTTGAACGGCCGAACCCGGCCAGAGTGGCGTTCCCGGGGTAAAGAAGAGATGGTATACAAAAGTAAAGGACAGGATAAGCACAACCGGCTTTAATCCTCTAAGTAAATTCCGCAGCGGAACTCTGGACAACAGCAGCTGGCTTCCCACAAAGACAGACGCTATAGCATATCCGCCATAATTATTGAGTAAAAGAGAGCAAATTGTAAAGGTTAGCATGCTTAACAGCTTGGTACGGGGGTCTAGCCGGTGGAGTACTGAATCTGAAGGGATATACTGGCCCAGCAGGATGTTATCCTTCATGCTGAAGACCTCTGGACTGCCAGACGTTCCTCACAAGCTGCATAATATCTTCTTCCCTGCAACTCGCCGGTGTAAGAGTCCGTCCGGAAATCCCCTCAATGAATCTTAAGAGCTGTATGGGCTCCGGCAAAGGCAACCGGGCTTGCTCCAACAAAGCTGCACGCTTCAGAAATAACTCATTTGCCACCAAATGGGCTAATAAGCGTCCCTTCTGGAAGACCATCACCTCGTCCGAATAGTCGGCAACCTCCTCAAGCTGATGAGAGATGAGCAGTACTGTCCGGTTCTTCTCCCTCTGCCATACCTGGAGCTGCTTCAGCAGCGCTGTCCTGTGCACGGAATCAAGTCCGGCGGTGGGCTCATCCAGAATAAGGAGCTCCGGCTCCGTAATCAGCACGGAAGCGACAGCGACAAGCCGCTTAAGCCCCCCGCTAAGCTGGAACGGCTTCTCCTGGAGAAGATCCGCCGGGAGTCCCAGCTGCTCCATAACCGTCTTGACCGCTGCTTCCACTTTCCCCGGTGATTCCCCCTTTACGGTGAGACCAAAGGCAAGCTCTTTATAAACCGTCGTTGCGAAAAGCTGCTGCTCCGGATATTGAAATACATAACCGATCTGCGGGACGGCCTTCATATTCCCTTTACTGTCCCTGGGCAGAGGTTGGCGTTCATGCGTATATTCGCCTCTGTAGAAAGGAACCAGCCCCTTCATTACTTTGGCAAAGGTCGATTTCCCTGCCCCGGTATGGCCAATTACCGAAATCCATTTCCCCTCCTGAAGCGTGCAGCTTACGGATTGAAGGATCTCTACCCCGTTCAACTTTACACTTACGTCATTTAACTCGTAGCCCATAAGGCAGACACCGTCTCCTTCCAATCCGCACGCAGGGGGGCTTTCAATCCGAGCGCTTGATGTAGTCTTACCGCAAAAGGGGGAGAGAGCTGATGCTCTGTAATGGATACGCTGCTAAACAAGGCGGAGGGTGATCCGTCAAAAGCAATTTCTCCTCTGCTCAGAAGCAGAACACGGTCAGAGGAAAGAATCTCATCCATATGATGCGTGATCTGAATAATGGTCTTACCCTGCCGGTGAAGGGAGTTCATCAGCTCGAGGATGTCTCTTCTTCCCTGCGGATCGAGCATGGAGGTCGCTTCATCAAAGATGATTATCGAAGGTTCCATTGCCACAACGGCAGCAACAGCAACCCGCTGTTTCTGGCCGCCTGACAGTTGATGCGGCATGGCTTCCGCATAATCTTCCATGTGAACTGCTTGCAGAGCCATATTCGCCCGCCCGGCCATATCAGCTCTCGGCACGCGCAGATTCTCCAGTCCGAATATCACTTCATCCAGAACAGATGTTGTGATGAACTGATCGTCGGGATTTTGAAATACCAGTCCGGCCTGCTCCCGAATCTTCCCAAGGTCATCAGGATTCCGTGTATTCCATTGGTCCAGCATTACTTTTCCGTCTCTTGGCTGCAGGAGCCCGTTCATTAACTTGGCGAGCGTGGACTTTCCGCTTCCGTTCCCTCCAATGATGGAGAGGAATTCACCTTGGCGGATTCCAAAGCTTAGCTGGTGAAGAACCGGATTCCCGCTCCGGTAATAATAATCGACCTGATCAAATACAAGCATCTGCCCCGCGCTCCCTCCGCTGTTTACTTATTTCAAAAAAATCTTCCGGCGCAGAAGTAACTGTAGCAAGCGGCCGTGGCTTCTCCCAAGGTGTAATCTGCTGTCCGTTAATGCCGAACACTTGCCCCGTCAGCTCCGGGTCCTTGTGATCCAGAAGCGCACGCACGAACCGGGCCACATCGTCCGCTTCACCCAAGCTCCATGCCTCAGGAAGCGGCTCATTAAGCTGTGCATATTTTTCTGTCAAATGTTGAATCACCGGCCGGGTCATATCGGTTAAGGCAGCAGGAGCAATGCCGTTAACCCTGATCCGCTTGACCTTCAGTTCATCAGCAAGCGTCCACAGCATCCCGAGAAGTCCGGCCTTGGCCGCACTGTAATTGACCTGTCCCGGCGAACCGGTGAGTCCCGCAGTTGAGGTCAGCAGCAGGATATCGCCTCCGTCCCGGCTCAGATGGGCAATTGCACGCCGGATGCAGTAGAAAGCCCCATTTAAATGAACATCCAGAACGGACTGCCATTCCCGGTCTGTCATGAATCCGCATTTGCGGTCATGAATGATGCCTGCGTTATGAATTAAAATATCCAGGGAACCCATCTTCCCGGTCACTTCGTCCATCATTGCCGTAACGGCAACGGGATCGGCAACATTGGCACAGAATCCCTCCGCGAAGCCGCCTGTCCCCCGGATGTCCTCGACTACTTGCTTAACACTCTCGCCATTTAAACCATTAACGGCGACCTGATATCCGCAGCGTCCCAGTTCAATAGCCATGCTTCGTCCAATCCCTCTGGTTGCCCCTGTAATCAATACCGTCTTCATATATCCATGATCCCCTTTACAACGCAAAAAGAGCCTTTAGCGATGATATCCCCGTGATCTGTCACTATCGTTACCTGGATCTGATCATGCTTCAAATCGTTATACCGGAAGCATACGGCTGAGCCTTGAACACACGGCTGCTCAAACCGCATAGTAATGGACTTAATCCAATGGGAACGGTGTTCTTTCATATATAAAGACTGCGCCAGCCCCATGATATACATTCCATGGGCAATGGGAGCCTCGTAACCCGCTTCTCTTGCGGCTGCGGCATTCAGATGAATCGCTGCCTCATCCTTGGTGACAGCAGCATATTGCCGGATATCCGCCTCAGAGATCCTGATTCTCATATCATTCACCTCTCCCGATCAAGACGGTTTCTGCTACAGCGATGGGGCTGCCCCGGTGACAGCAGAATAGAGAATGGGTATAGAAAGTCAGCACGCCGCTCCGGCCGTTTTTGTGCTCTACAGCAAGTAAGGTTAGTTCGCAATTCAGATTCATACCCGCCATCAGCGGAGCATGATAAGTAAACTGCTGCGTTCCGTGAATCATTGCCGCTTTCAGGGGAAGCCAGGGGACATCTGCTGTCTTCCAGAATGTGACCGGCATAGTCGAAGGAGCAACGGCTGCTCCTCCTATTCTCTGTAGGGGCGAAGCTATGCTGTGTGCATATTGCACGATATTTCCCGTCGTGAGCTGAACCTGAAAGCGGATCTTGTTCATATAACCGCCTCCATCAGAACGGCCAGCCCCATCCCGCCGCCAATGCCAAGTGTAGCTATCCCCCGTTTGTAGGGGGTTTGCAGCATCTCCGAATATAGACGCGTCATAAGGATCGCACCGGATGCGCCGTAAGGATGACCTAGAGCTAACGCGCCTCCACCGGGATTAACCTTATCTGCTGGAAGCTGAAGCTCCTGCAGTGATGCTAATACCTGAGCGGCAAAAGCTTCATTAAATTCAACGATATCCACATCTCCGATGGTCAGACCCTGGCGGCATAACAGTTTCCGGACCGCCGGAACCGGTCCGATCCCCGGATAACGGGGGTCCACTCCGGCAGCCTGAGAGTCAACAAAACGGAGGATGGGCGTCAGGTTAAGCTGTTCACACTTGTCACGCGACATGATGAGCACCAGAGCGGCACCGTCATTAATAGGACAGGCATTCCCGGCAGTCACAGTGCCATTCTCCGCAAATACAGGCGGCAGGCTGCGCAGCTTCCCCAGGCTTGTATCCGGTCTCGGACATTCATCCTCTGCAATCCGTAAACCGTTGAATTGCAGCGGTACAAGCTCCGGTACATATCTGCCTGTACTTTGAGCCCGGACGGCTTTCAGGTGGCTCTCCAGCGCATACAGATCCTGCGCTTCACGGGTAATCCCGTATTTGGACGCCACATTCTCTGCAGCAAGCCCCATGTCAGGATCTCCGTAAGCAATGGGTGTGAACGGTGCGCGTGTATATAAGGTTGGCGTCCCCGCCAGCGTGCCGGGTCTGAACATTCGCCAAGGCGCCCGGCTTACACTTTCGGCTCCGCCTGCCAGGAATATCTCTCCGGCACCGCTCTGAACGAGGCGGGCCGCCATGATGATGGCTTCAAGCCCTGAACCGCATTGACGGTCGACTGTGACTCCCGGTACCGTAACAGGCAATCCTGCTTCAAGCACAGACTTACGGGCAATATTCCCGCCAGGTCCCACTACATTGCCGATGATGACATCATCAATCCATTCCGGCGGCAGCTGTGCTTCAGTAACGAGGAGGCGAATCAGCGGGGCAAGCAGCTGCTCCGGTTCGAGCGAGCTTAGCTGTCCACCGATTTTGCCGACAGGTGTACGCCTGGCCATAACCAGCACGGCCTCTTTGATTTCTCTCATCTCAACCCTTCTCTCACATTGTCCATCATCCGCTGGCGTGCGATTTTTCCGCTGCTGGTATAGATGAACTGTTCCACAGGAACGAGCTGCCTGGGCACCTTATAGCTTTCAAGATATGGACGGCAGTAATCCCTGATCTGCTCCAGACTGAGCTGCTGTTCTCCGCTCCACTCAATCAATGCCGTTACCTGCTCTCCCCACCGCTCATCCGGCTTGCCGAATACCATAACCTCGCGGACCGCCGGAATACGTCGCAGCACACTCTCCACTTCTTCGGGGAACACCTTGAGTCCCCCGCTCTTGATCATGTTGCTGGCACGGCCAGCCAAGTGCATATGCCCGTTCTGATCAAGGAGCATGTAGTCGCCCGTACGCAGCCAGCCCCCGCGAAACACGCGTGCCGTCTCTTCCGGCAGCAGGTGATACCCGGTGAACATCATTTCACTCCGGATATACAGCTCACCAACCGCACCCGGAGGCAGCACACGAAACTGCGCATCTCGGATAGAAATATGCACGCCGTCGAACGGTTTACCTAAGGAATCTGCCTCCTCCTCGCCGGTTATTTCAAGATAGCTGATGTAACTGGCCTCCGAGGAGCCGTAATACTCATAGAGCTTCGTCTCCTTGAACAACTCATGGCATCTTTGTTTCAACGTCACTGGCCACTTGCCCCCAGAGCTGATTATGGCCTGTATTGATACCGGGGCCGTGGTTGCAGCGGCCTGCCGGACCAATGCATCAATCATCGCAGGCACAACGAACAGGACCATATCAGGTTCATGGGAGCAGAGATTCAATACGCTCACAGCATCGAATACGGGCAGCAGATGAAAAGTCGCCAGACTATACAGGGATTGCATCATGGCAAACAGCGACAGGGAATGCACGAACGGCCCGGGTGCAAGTACGTGCTTCATACTATTCAGCCTGAATGCTTTCTCCGTCGCCTCAAAGCTTGTTAACCAGGACCGGTGAGTCCGCATGTACCCTTTGGGGAGACCGGTTGTGCCTGATGTATACCCGATGAACAGCAATTCCGGGTTCTCCTCTGCAGCGGCATCCGGCGCGAAGGCAGACAGCCAAGAGCTATAGCTGCCGATGCTCTGCTCCCCGCCGAAGTATAGCTGCGGAATTTCTTTATAACGTGCTGTGAAATCAGCCGCAAAACGCGCTTCACCAACAATCAGTCCGGGCTCACACTGCCGGATAACCTTATCCATCTCCTCCGGATGCCATTTGGGGTCCATCAGCACGGGAACACATCCCGCATAGATGGCGCCGAGAACAAACTCGGCGAACTCCATACGGTTACCGGATACAACAGCAATATTCCGCTTTATGTGTCCGCCATGCCGCAAACCGTTTGCAACCTGTTGTACCAGCCTCATCAGCTGGGTGTAGGAGCGTTCTTCCCAGCCGTCCGTGATCGCAATGCGGGAAGGGGCAGCCTGTCCACGTTCTAAAATGTGCTGTACAAGGTTCATGGGTATGCTCACACCCCCGCTTGATCTTCAATGGGGCTGATTTCTTTCAGCTGCATCGTTATGACGGCCGCAATAACCGCTTTGATCATGTCTCCGGGAAGAAAGGCCAAAGCCCCAATCAGTCCGGTCCAGACCGGTGTATCTGTAATTAAGGCCATGACGGGTGCGCCAATCAGATTCACCAGCAATACGCCAAAGATCAGGTTGACGGCTATCAGTTTCCAGATGCGGACCCTGCGCCAGATTTTCTCGGAGCACCAGCCGATGAAGCCTGCCGCGACCAGCCAGCTGAATATGTATCCGGCAGACGGTCCAACGAGCAACGCCAGTCCGCCGCGCCCGCCGGTCAGTACCGGCAATCCGAGGGCTATGAGAATGATAAAAACAACCAGACTGAGGATCCCCATCCGTCTGCCCAGAAAACAGCCGGCCAGCATGACCCCAAGCGTCTGGGCAGTGACCGGAACAGGAATGAAGCCAAGGGGCAGGGGCGGAATCATGCCGAGCACCGCGATGAGTGCAGCGAATAATGCGGCATATACAAGTTCTTTTGTCTTCAAGATATTGACCTCCATTGGATAAAATAAAGGTTGTGCTCTGGTTAAAGAATACAGCCAGTACGCTGAATTATAATGGAGACTCATTCTATTGTAAACCAATTAAATTAATTTGGTTCACAATACAGCGAAAATAACACCTTCGTTTTCCTATTGTTATCTAAGCATGTTAATATAATCGAATAGGATTGATCGGAACGTAATATTTCTGGAGGGTTATTTCCATGACAGTTAAAGAACAAATTCTATCCTTGCTGGGCAGCAACAAAGGCGGTTATATATCCGGCGAGGAGATTGCAGGGCAGTTATCCGTAACACGCAGCGCAGTCTGGAAAGCCATCAAGTCGCTGCAGACAGACGGTTACTCCATACAGGCTGTAACCAATAAAGGGTATTCCTTATCCCCACTAACGGATATTTTATCTGCCGGTGCCATTTCGAAACACCTGAAACCACAGGGTCAACAGCTGCGCCTTGAGGTTTACAAGACTATACCTTCAACGAACGAAGCAGTAAAAATCCTGGCCGCAACTGGAGAGGCTGAAGGGAAAGTGATCCTCTCGGAAGAGCAGACTGCCGGCCGCGGAAGAAATGGCCGGCCCTTCTTTTCCCCGCGGGGAACGGGCATCTACATGAGCATCCTGCTGCGCCCCAAGCTATCTGCGGCAGAATCCATTCTTCTGACGACCTCCGCTGCAGCCGCCGTTGCCCTGGCCATCGAGAGCGTATCCGGTAAAGACACGCAGATTAAGTGGGTCAATGACGTATTCATGGATGGCAAAAAAGTGTGCGGAATTCTCACCGAGGCTTCCTTATCATTGGAGAATGGCTTGCTGGATTATGCCGTTCTCGGCATTGGTATCAATGTAACCCTACCGGCGGCCGGCTTTCCTGACGGGCTTGGCGGGATTGCAACGTCTGTATTTTCCGAAAGCAATCATTATGATGATCTCCGCTGCCGGCTCGCGGCAGAAGTGCTGAATCATTTCATGGAATACTATGCGCATTTAACGGACAGACCGTTTCTCTCCGAATATAGACAACGAATCCTTTCCCTTGGTAAGCCTGTAACGGTGATGAAGGATAATAAACAACGCGGGGCGACAGCCATTGACATTGATAACGACTGCCGTCTGAAGGTCAGATATGAGAATGGTGACGAGGAGTATCTTTCAAGCGGAGAAGTCAGCATTACCATCTAGCCGCTGGCTGTATCAAATCCATACCGCAAAAGCGTAAAAGTGCAGATAGAACAAAGACAGATTCAGCAGCAGTCCAAGTATAGACAATTTGTTTCTAGAGAAAATCCCCAGCACACTGATGCAAATGGCGAACAGCAGGAAGAAGTATACCAGATAGATTAGAAAGTCTGCGTTAAGCGCCAAGACTTCCGAACCTGAATTATTTAGCCAGATTTCGTCGTACAGGCTCTTGTTCTTGCTGATTGTATATATCAAGAGACCACTGATACAAACCGAAGACAACAACACAGGGATAGCAGTCAAGCCTCTGATACTCTTCTGGTGTCTTCCCGAAGTCACTGACCATACACCATATACAACGAACACTACGGCAAGACAGACCAAGTACAGCTGATAGAAATATAACCCTTCTTCCCGGTCCCCGGTTCCGCCGCCATCCGGACCTGAAGCGTATAAGAGCAGATTAGTAATGACTAGTATAAAATTCAGGATTGCATATTTGATTGTGCTGCTTCCTATTCCCGCAAATTTGTTCATGATTACGCCCTTTCTTGCGATCGTAACTTTTACTGCATATCTATAATTCTCGGATTCCCTAAAATAAACCAATAATTCACTTCGTCGTACCCTATAATATTAGCTGTTACATTTAGACCTTTATGTATGTTCCGGTTCTTATAGTTTGTCTGAACGCCCAGCCTGCCTCATCCACTTCGAAATACCATCTTTCCTTACCGCTATGATCAAGCAGATATATCATTTGAGTTCTTTCCCCTTAAATAGTATGCGCAGATTAATCTTTAGGAGCAGCGTGGAGTGAATAGCGGAAATAGATGTATTTAGTGCAATTAAAAGGCGGCGAAAAACCGCATGTCTAGGAATAACTGCATTCTGTACAATTAAAAATAGGGAAATTGTTCTTTTACAGCAAAGAAGCCATTTATAAGTGTACAAAGTGCAATTAAAACTGTTCCGGCGCAGGAATGAAGCATTATAGTTGTACAAATTACAGTTATAATATGAGCGGTAATCCGGTTGCAGACAATCTGCAACTTGCAATCGAGGCAAGACGTGCTGCGAATCCGGAAGTTCTCCAGTTCAAGCTAAATAGTTAAATATAGAATAAACTTCAACATTTGATCCATCATTTCCTGCCAAAAGCACAAAAGACGCTAACCCGATGTATTTCTACATCCGTTAACGTCTTTGATTGAAGTGGATTACGTACGGCGCATATACGCACGCACCGTGATCGGAGCGAAGATGGCGACAATGACTGCCGCTCCGACGAGGGAATAGACCAGATCGCTGCCTACCGTTCCATTGTTGACCAGATTACGGACGGCAGTGACCAGATGTGAAATTGGATTGATGTTTACAAACCACTGCAGCCATTTCGGCATCGTATCAACCGGCACGAACGCATTCGAGAGGAAGGTTAACGGGAACAGTACAATCATCGAGATCCCTTGCACACTGGAAGCTGTCCGGGCGATTACACCGAAGAAAGCGAAGATCCAGCTGATCGCCCATGAGCATCCGATTACAAGTACCGCTGCAAGCGCAACATTTCCGATGCCGCCTTCTGGGCGCAAGCCCATGATGTAACCCATAACGAAGGTAAGAACAGTAGCAATGGTATAACGGATAGTATCTGCGAGCAGCGCGCCAGCCAGAGGAGCAATCCGTGCGATCGGCAGTGATTTGAAGCGGTCAAACACACCTTTCTCCATATCCTCCCGCAGCTGGACACCTGTGACGACAGAGGTCGTAATTACGGTCTGCACTAGAATACCAGGTATAATCACCGGCAAATAGCTTGCTACATCACCGGCAATTGCCCCGCCAAAGATATAGGTGAACATTAGCGTGAAGATGATCGGCTGGAACGTGACGTCAAATAATTGTTCCGGTGTCCGCCGGATCTTGAGCAGCCCCCTGTAGGCCATCGTTAAAGAATTGCGTACCGCCTGGCCGAAGCCTGTATGATTCTTCAGACGCCGTTCTGTCCCCGGCTTGATGAATGTACTCATGCCATTACCCCCTGTTTGTTCTTGGCTGATCCGGATGCATATCCGGCCTCTTCCTTCACTCCATCACCGGTTAAGGTGAGGAATACTTCATCGAGCGTCGGCTTCTGCACACTCATCTCCAGCAACGGAATTCCCGCCCCGCGAAGCGCGATCAGCAGGTCGGTTACCCGGTCAACATCGCCCATCGGCGCCATGATTTTTGCGGATTCTGACGATACATTGGACCGCACCTGAAGCACCCGCTCGACGATTAGACGGGCATTCCCCATATCCTGCGGGTTCAAGACCTTCAGATGCAGCGAGGAGTTGCCGACTGAAGCCTTCAATTCATCTACGGTGCCCTCTGCAACCACCTTTCCGGTGTCGATCACGGCAATCCGGTCAGCCAGCTGATCCGCTTCTTCCAGATACTGCGTGGTTAACAATACGGTTGACCCGGTCGATACAAGCCGCCGGATGGTGTCCCACATTTGATTGCGCGTCCGCGGATCAAGTCCGGTCGTTGGTTCATCCAGAAAAATGAGCGGCGGCTGCGCAATCAGACTGGCAGCCAGATCCAGCCGCCGGCGCATCCCGCCGGAGAAATTCTTCAGCGGACGCTTGGCCGCTTCCGTCAGGCCGAACTCTTCCAGCAGCTCTTCAGCCTTATTTCTCGATTCGGCGCGTCCCAGTCCGAGCAGTCTGGAGAAGATGATCAGATTCTCTGTTGCACTGAGTGACTCATCCACTGATGCATATTGACCCGTTACTCCGATTAGCTGACGCACGATCTGCGGTTCTTTAACCACATCATGTCCGAAGATACGCGCCGAACCTGCGTCAGGCCGCAGTAAGGTGGCCAGCATGCGGATTACTGTCGTTTTCCCTGCCCCGTTCGGACCCAGCACCCCATAGATCATGCCCGTGCCGACCTTGAGATCCACACCATCGACCGCGCGGTTGCTGCCGTACGTTTTGACAAGCCCCTGCGCTTCGATGGCATAGCTGCCAGTCTCCTGCGCTCTTCCTGATTGTTGTACTTGTTTCATCCCTTATTCCTCCTAGACAACTGAATGTATTAGGATGGTAACCGACTTTTTTAAACTGAATATAAACTTGCCTCTCATCCGCCGGATTGCTTTTCCCACGTCTTATTAAAACAAAAATCCGATCCCTTGGGATCGGACTGAAGAAGTACGCTTGCAGACGTACCCTTTAAATACAATATTATTAATCATAACCGCCCTCGGCTTCCGGCAATGCCTGGTACGCCTCCTTACCGGCTACGATGTCCGCGATGAAGTTCCGCAGCTCCAGCAGCTGCCCGGCATCTTCTGTAAGCTCACAAGTCTCACCGGACCAGCTCAAATCACGTGTAACTCCGTCTACAGTTATCTGCCAGCTGTCTTCCTGGTAAGGGGTGACGGCACAACTCTGCCTGGCGGGCACAAGCTCCATCGTCCCCAAAATGTTGATTTCCTTCATCTGGTCATAGATGCTGCGCATTTCATCCCCGGTCAGAGTAACATTCGCCGTCGCTGTCCCATTCATGATCAGATCCTTTACCACTATATCCTGATACGTATTGATCTCATTCTTGGTAGCTTCTCCATAGCCGTACCGGACCAGAAAGTCGAAATCTCCGGGCATTTGTTGCGGCATTTCCTGCTGCTCCGGAGCGGGTTCTGCTTCATTATGTGTATTACAGCCTGCTATAAGCAGTACTGCGAGCAGCAATAAGTATACCCGCCTCAATGAACTCACCTCCATAGGGAAACGTCTTAAGCTTGATATGAGCCTGTTATAATAGGATAATAATACCAATAATAACATTTCAATCACTAGAGGGAGGATATCTTTTTTGAAAAAAACTATCATACTATTAGCTTGTGTCTTCTTACTGGCAGCCTGTGAAGAGAATTCAGCAGGCGGGACAGTGAATGAAACTCAGGTTCAGCTGGATGCTCAGAAACTCGATTTCCTCCAAAAAGAGAATGAAGCGCTGAAAAATCTGCTGTCAGAACCGCCTTCGCAACCTCAGACTAAGGAGGCCGTTACTCCGGATACCTTTAAAGCCAGCGATCATGAGAACCGGCTGCTGGATTCAGTAACGTTCCGTAATCTGCAATACCGCTTTTTCAACAAATCTGCAGACAATTCGGCGGAGATCGGTGTAGCCAAGGTCGATGACGGCGCTGTAGAGATCTACTTTCAATTTACCAGAGAGAATGATATCTGGCTATTTGACGGGATGATTACCAATTAGGGTGATCTAAATAGGTTGAATAAGTGAACACCAACTCCTGATTCCGGTAATGCTGTTGCGTGATGATATCCGGTTCGATCTATAATTTCTTTTTCCTCTCAGTAATACGCCCGTTAGGTATATGTTCGATTCTGACCGCAAAAAGGCTGCCGGCCACAGATTTCTGCACACCGCCAGCCCCGCATATTATGCTTACCGCCAATTCTTCACTTCTACCCATGCTGCATCCGGGCCGCTCCGTTCAAATGCCGTACCTACAGCTCCTCTAAAAGGCTCCAGTAAGCCCGGGTCGCGGTCAATCAGATCGTACACATTCATGATCGCGGTATTCTTGGGATCACTCAGGTATGCTCCATCCTCATCCCCGGTGAATAGCCTCCATCCGCTGTCCTGCTCCCGTGTGGCTGCTTCACGGTACATCCAGCGAACCCCGCTGCCGGGCAGCATGCATTTCTTGGTCACCAGCGCCGCCTTCTCGCCTGCCTCGACCCACGCCGGGTCTCCTTCTCGCAGAATTGTCCGGGCAATATGTCTGGGCTCGAATTCCACGGTAGCTCCAGGTTGCAGTGTCTGTATCACTCCGGGCACATTCGTCAGCAGCCCCGTATAACGTCCGGTAACCGGATCTTGCCCGGTAATCTCCACCCACATCCGTTCAGCGCGGGGTTCTCCTTCTTTCGGGTTCGTCAGGATGAAATGCAGCCTAACCATTCTTCCTGGGTTCTGGGTCATCCGTTCTTGCCGGGAGGGAATAAAGAAAGAATTAGGATGCTGCCGGCTCACTTCTTCCACATCTTCCAAAGTCCATTCCATAACGTGTGCCTCCTAGTCTGTAGTGCTAGACTACCATTACCCCATTGCGGGAGACACGATTCATTTGGACAGGAAAATCCACCCATCTTAAGCTCAGGCACAGGTACAATTAAAGGAGTTTCGATTCCTGTACAGGTATCCATATTTCACTTTTGTACGCTGGCGAGGTTGTATCCTTGCTCTCATTCCAGAGGATCTCCGGCCCTTCGACCTGCTCGTAATTGGAAGAGGGAAACCATTCGGAATAAATCCGGCCCCAGATATTCTGGAGCGTATCCGGAAACGGCCCCACCGCTTCAAATACAGCCCATGTAGACGCAGGGACTTCAAGCTTGGCATAGGAGGGAGGACAGTCCAGTGTGGTAGCTACACCAATATAATGATCGAGCTCACCCCGTTCCTCCATCCGCCCTTCGGAGAAATTCACCGATGCGCTGATCATCCCCGCAGGAACGATGTTGGACAGCTGCTTCAGTTCTGTAATGATCTCCATATTGAGACTCTGCCACATCGCTGCGATTTCCGGATTCACTCCGTTGAACTGGATAGGCACCCTTTTCTTCAGTCCGACGATGCTAAAAGCCGCTTTCTCTTCCATACGGTAATTCATTTCACTGCCTCCTCTGATCGTTAATTGAAAAGTCATCCGAGGAAAGGCCTTCAGCGGTGTCCCTGCGCTTCTTGCTTCCGACGGCGTCACGCCGTGAACCAGCTGGAAGGCCTTGGTGAAGGCATCCGGTGAACTATAACCAAATTCCAGGGCCAGATCAATAATCCGCTGCTGGCTGCCCTGCAGTTTGAATGCGGCCAGTGTGAGACGTCTGCGGCGGATATATTCCGACAGCGGAATACCTGCCAGAAAGGAGAACATCCGCGTGAAATGATACTCCGAGCATAACGCCCGCCTCGCTGCCTCCCTGACATCCACCTCACCCTCCAGCTGCTCTTCAATATAGGAGAGTGCCGCGTTCATATTTTCGAGCAGGTTCATCGTTTATCACCCTTTCCTCACCATCAGATTAACAGCTATCCCAAGACCGGGTCCGACAGTTCCTGCACCAGATTGACGGGTACTGCCCCTGGAGCAGCAATAATTCTGCCATAATATAGTTGATATATATGAAGACAATCCGCTCTATTTTAATGATAATAAAGCATAGATACTATATAAAAAGCAATTTCCCACAGCGGGAAGACGGAGGGTTGAAATGAAGCTTATACCCAACTGCATAACGCTCAGCCGGACCTTGCTGGCACTCCTGCTGTTATGTCTTGAGCCGCTGGGCGCGGGCTTCACCGCTGTCTATATCCTGTGCGGATTCACAGATATGCTGGACGGGCCGATTGCCAGAAAAACCGGAACAACCAGCAGTATCGGCGCCAAGCTTGACTCCCTGGCTGACATGACGCTGGTAGGCGCCGCATTATATACATTGTATCCGTTCCTTGGACTTACACCCGGGGTTCTCCTCTGGATCATGCTGATCGCCTTAATCCGGGGTGCCTCCATGCTGACCGCACTGCGCAGATTCCGGACCTACGGCAGCATTCATACCTATGGCAACAAGCTCGCCGGACTCCTGTTATTTATCACACCTCTGCTGCTTCCGTATATTCATCAAGGTGTCTGGACTGCTGTTGTATGCACCGTAGCTACTATATCCGCTGTGGAGGAATTCATCATCCTTCTGAGCTCAAGCCAGCTGCAGCTGGACCGGAAGGGGCTGTATCGGCGGCGCTAATCTTCTGTTCATACACCCCAAAGAACCCATAACACGAACAACGGGTTCTCCGGTAACACTGCCTATTCTTCTATAATCCCGCACACCACGAATACTTAGCCAAAAGGTCCGGCATCCGCAAAGCTTCTGATTAACGCCTTGACCTGTCGTCTGGAGGTAACGGTGATGACTTGCTGATGAGCGCCGGCCTGCCGGAGTCTTGCAATGGTGTTGTCGCGGCTTCGTGTCTTGTAGTTCCAGACCCATTTCACGAACGCCCGGTCGAGCTTCTCCGGACAGCCTTCGTTCATATCGGGTCTGGTTTGGTTATGATACATCAGACGCCGCTTCACAATCCGGTACATGCATAAGAGCCTCGGCAAATCCAGAAAAATGATGACATCCGCCCGCTTGATCCTGATATCCATCGTCCTTGAGTAGTTGCCATCCATAATCCACTGCTCTTGATCCGTATATTGCCGGACCAGCCCGTCCCATTCCTCATCCGGCTTGGGAATCCAGCCCGGGCTCCAGAAATGGGAATCCAGATGCACAACCGGAAGATGGAGCAGACCGCCGAGCTGCCGTGCCAAGGTGGATTTGCCCGAGCCTCCTGATCCGAGAATTAGAATCCGGTTCATAAGTTCTCCCTGTCCAATATGACGTAACTACTATCCCTTCAATCCAGCTGCAAGTATTCCTTGATTCCATCCGCGATGGATGAGGCCACTGCTTCCTGGAACTCATTGGTCCACATCTTCGCCTCATCGCCCGGGTTGGTCAAATACCCCAGTTCCAGCAGCACGGACGGCATCTCCGTCTCCCGCAGCACAAAGAAGTTCGCAGCCTTGACTCCGCGGTCTTTGAGCCCGGTAGCCAGAATAACATGCTTATGTATAGTCTCGGCAAAAGCCAGTGATTCGTCATGATAATAAAAGGACTCCGTGCCCGATGCCGATGCATCCTCATAGGTATTACCATGGATGGAGATAAATAAATCTGCCGGAAGGTCATTCGCGAACTCCGGCCGGTACAGCTCATGCGTGGAAATGAAAGCATCCCCGGTCCGGGTTAGCTCAATCTGAAGCTGCGGATCATCCGCCAGCTTCGCTGCTATTGCCTGTGATACGCTGAGGTTGAACTCCTTCTCAAACCGTCCGCTCACAGAAGTCGCACCCGGGTCTTCACCGCCATGCCCCGGATCGATTACGACCTTGTATACAGGTCCGGAATACACCGGATCACTGCTTCCAGGCCCGCTTGTACGATCTGGTTCATGAATTGCCCGATTACCCGCCGCCGGAGCCGCAGCCAGACTTGAATCTGCGCTGTTCCCGCCTGAACCGTTACTGACGCCATCACTGCATGCCGCAAGCAGTAGCAGACTGAGCCATGCGGCAGCTATAATGTACATCTTCCTCATTCCGGTCTCTCCTTATCGCCTACTTCATATTCGTCTCCCCTTCCATTTCAGCATACCGGAGGCTGGATAGGCAAGACCTAATTCTGAAACGATACACGGACACCTATAGATTCTTATCCTTGCAAAAAAACTGATGGAGGCCTTTGTCATGGCTCCAATCAGTCTTTTGTTATTTCTATGCTATTTGGCGGGTGTATGCTCTGCTGCCTGCCCGGCATGACTAGATGAATTCAGCAAGACGAGCCCCCCGATAATGATAAGCAGACTAATACCGGTGAGCAGGTTGAAGGGATCATTCCAGATCAGGATGCCGATAAGTGCAGTCAGCGCCGTCCCTGCCCCGGACCAGATGGCATAAGCCAGGCTTAACGGTATGGTTCTGAGACTAATGGATAAGCTGTAAAAAGCCACACCCATTCCAATCACCACTCCGATAGACGGCAGCACAGTGCTGAATCCGTCGGAGAGCTTGAGCATCGTTGTGCCGAAGATTTCCGAGATGATGGCAATACTTAGTGCAAGATAACTTTTCACAGTTCAACCCTCCGTTGAAAGCTTCAGGAGCACCACACCGCCAATGATGAGGACTAGTCCTGCTACTTTTTTGACATTAAGACTTTCTTTATAGACCAGTACGCCAACCAATGCGGTTAACGCCGTTCCCACACCTGACCAGATGGCATAAGCCGTCCCGAGGGGGATCTCTTTCAGCGCGAGTGACAGATTGAAGAACGCCAGTCCCATGCCGGCGACCACCGCAATGGATGGAAGCAGTCTTTTGAACCCGTTCGATGCCTTGAGCATGGAGCTGCCGAAGACTTCACTCACTATAGCCAACGACAATAATACATAAGAATTCACTTGGGTTACCTCCTAATTAATCATCTCCAGCAATTTGCGGACAACCTTGTCACGCATTTCGCTGCTGAGATCGCCGATTCCAAAAACCTCCGATAACCACAAGCCGTCTACAGCCAACCGGACCATCGAGGAGATCACCGGATCAAGTCCATCGTTCTCAATGTTCTCCTGCCAGACGGAGTACTGTTTCCGAAGGTCCTCCAGCAGATCCCCGTTGCTAAAAAGCGCTGCGTTAAGCGCTACGTTCATGCCCTGCGCTTCCTTATCTGCTTCGACGGTGGACTGCAAATAGGCCCGGCTCCATTTCCCTTGATCCCGTGTATCCCGGGCTGCCCTATTCTGAACATCGGTTATGAATTCATTCGTTATCCCTGACACCATGCTATGAATTAAGGCGTCCTTATTCGGAAAATGATGCAGCAGTCCGCCCTTGCTCACCCCTGCTTCGGCGGCCACCGCTTCAAGCGTAAGCTTCTCAATTCCTTGATGCTTCACAACATTTGAAGCGGCTGCCAGAATCAAATTGCGTTTGGAATTGCTGTTCATGTGAATCACCCCTACATTTACTATACCGTCTGGACGGTTTGTTTGTCAAATGAAGGACAGGAGTAACGTCGCCCGGCAGAAGAATCCAACTGGAGTTTATGCATATGCGGCTTATCCGGCTTTTAGCAACTTTGGAGATTGTAGGCCACCACATGCTCCCCTCAGACTTCTTCTGGGGCAGCTCCCTCTGTACAGTTCCCCCCGGGAAATTAAGCGCAATACTACTCCTCATCCCCGCTTCCCGCCCACTTTCGGCGGATTCAGGGGCACTTTTGCCCCTCATTTCCGCTTCCCGCCTACTTTCGGCGAATTCAGGGGCACTTTTGCCCCTCATTCCCGCCTCCCGCCCACTTTCGGCGGATTCAGGGGCACTTTTGCCCCTCATTCCCGCCTCCCGCCCACTTCCAGCGGATTCAGGGGCACTTCTGTCCCTCATTCCAGCTTCCCGCCCACTTTTGGCGAATTCAGGGCCCCTCATCCTGCTAATCAGAGGGATTTATCCATTTGATTTTCCCATGCCAGCCACTTTCGGTGAAATCAGAGGGATTTATCCCTTTAATTTTCCCGTGCCGCCCAATTTCGGCGAAATCAGAGGGATTTATCCCTTTAATTTTCCCATGCCGCCCACTTTCGGCGAAATTAGAGGGATTTATCCCTTTGATTTTCTCATACCGCCCGCTTTCGGCGGGATCAGAGGGACTCCGACAAAATCACCTTCTTTCTTCAGACGGAGAAGGATCTGCCCCAAATTCCAATGAAACTTATCCCCAACAGACGAATATCATAATTTCCGGGCACCCCTTACACAGCAAAAAACGCCCATCCGCTGATGAGCGTCACGCAACCATTATTCCCGCGCTATTAATAAGAACTTGATTATCGGCCTGCTTATGATCCTGATAACAATCCCTTAATATAGCCGCTTAACTCTCGCGCCGTCTGCTGATGGGCCAGTAACCCCGGATGGGTTCTTGCTCCCGCCGTTTCGTCTGTCATATCCGGCAATTGAAACACTGACACTTTCTTGTCGCCAGTGGACTGGATATAAGCATCCACAGCACGGTATATCGCCGGCATCAGCGGAATGCCCAGCATGCCATACGCCCAGAGAATATGGGCAGTGTTGTTATAACGTCTCAGCTTGCCCAGGAATTTCACAACCGCCGCCTCAAAAGCTGCCAGATCCTCTTCATGGTAACTTCCATCTTCCTTCAGCCGCTGCTTATATCTCTGCCCGGTACCTTCATCCACCCATTCCGGGGAATGAAATGCACCGTTATCATTGGTGCCAAGATTAACGACCACGACATCCGGCTGCCAGGATTCGAAGTCGTTCACCTTATGCGCTCCGAGCGCTTCATTAAGCTCTCCGGTGAGCAGACCGCAGACTTGCTCGTAGATATCTGGAAGATTACCCTTCGGATTGTTATCCCAGCTGGTGAGCACACCCCATCCGCTCTGCGAAATTACCCGGTATTCTGCCTGTACTGCGTCTGCAGTCATAGCCGTATAATTATGTACTCCGCTGAACCAGGCCGGTATCCAGTCCAGCTCCTCCCGGGCTCCGATGACGCCTTCACCTGAAGTGATACTGTCGCCGATGAACTCAAGCCGGTAGGGCTTCGCTTCAACCGGCAGGAACGCTCCGTCTGTCCGGACCGCATGGAACTGCAGATAGCAGCCCGGGTCGCCGCTCATCGCCTGAACCTCTTTTACAATCCGGATATTCTTCACGGTGTCAGGGTTCATCCCGCGGAATACACAGATCCAGTGCCTTCCGGCATTCAGCATCTGTCTGCTGACCGGAACGGAGTTAATCAAGATACTGATCCAGGATTCGTATTGGTCATAGCCGGATTCCACCTCAATCCACAGCCCGGAAGCCTGGACATTCAGCTCGATGGCACTGCCCGTCCAGAATAACGTAACCGGGTCCAAGCCGCCGGTCGTTCTGCCGTGAATCTTCAAATGCTCGATTTCAGCCAGCCGCTGTACCTGTAAATGCGCGTCCCCGCTCATTCTGATCCCTCCCGCCTTGTGGCAATCGTGAAGCTGCGGACCTTCATCCATTTGCCGCCGACCCACTCGTCGATGGTTCCCTTCTTCGTCCGGACACAGAATTTATGCGCCGTCCCGCGGTCAAAGCCCGTTGCCTCATACAGCAGATCATCACCTTGCTGCCCTTTGAAGTACACCTGCTTCAGTCCGAGTCTGTTCAATAATTCCAGCTTCACACTTTCGGTATATTGCCGTGAGAATTCTTTTGACATCTATGTTCCTCCTGCGCTAATTAAGTTCTTTTGTGTTTTTTCGGATCGCTTATATGAGGATAACGTAAAAGCTGCGGATTTACATCTTTATTTTAAATCCCGCTGCCTTAAATCTAGTTGATTTTGAACTCTCCCATGTAATAAAATGAAAAGATTAAATAGAAAAGGATGCGCATACGCAATGCCGTTTAAGGAATCACGCTCGCTCAGTAAAAGATCGATTCTATTCTTCTCCCTAATTATGCTAGTTAAAAGCTATTTCGCCTGGTATTACCTGTTCGAAGACGGGCCGACCTGGACCACATGGCTGAAAGAGATTCCTTTTGTGCTGCTGCTGTTCTGCCTCATCGAATGGTTCGCCACGAAGCGGAAAATTGCCATCTATATGCTCGTCAATCTGCTTATTACCGTTTTATTCTTCTCTCTGATTGTCTATCATAATCATTTTGGCATTATTGCTACTTCTCAGGTCTTCGGCCAGGTCAAGCAGGTGGGAGCCGTCAAGAAAAGTATATTCGCCGTCGTGCACCCTCAATATATGCTTATTTTCGTAGACATTATCATTATCAGCCTGGTTATGCTCAGACGCAAGAAGGCGCTGGCTTGGAAGCACTCAATGTCACGCCCCAGTAACCGCAAGGCGGTCGCTGCCTTGTTCTGTGTTTCACTTGTCATGTGTATGATGAATATTTTTCCGAATAAGGCCAGTATGAACGAGAATGTCAAAGCCGAACAAATGGGGATCCTCAATTATGAAGCTTATGCCCTGCTGGGTGAGCCGGAGGAAGAGCCGATTAATCAAGCGGAAATCTCACAGGCAGGCATTGATAAGACCAAAGGCATTCAGACCCTAGCCAATCCGGTCATGTACGGGGCCGCCAAGGGTAAGAATCTGATCATCCTGCAAATGGAGTCCTTCCAGAACTTCCTGATCAATCTGTCGGTTGACGGTACAGAAATTACACCTAACCTGAATAAGCTTGCCGCCGAGAGTTATTACTTCCCCCGGTTCTTTCAACAGGTAGGTCAAGGTAACACATCGGATGCCGAGTTTATCGTAAATACTTCCTTCTATGTTCCGCCGGATGGTCCGGCTACAGAAATGTATGCACCTAAAGATCTGCCGAGTCTGCCGAAGCTGCTGCAGGCCCAAGGCTACGACACGGCAACCTTCCATACGAATGAAGTCGACTTCTGGAACCGTGGAGAACTCTACGATGCGCTTGGGTTTAACCGTTATTATGACAAAGCCTACTTCGGTGAAGACGATACTGTCTTCTATGGTTCATCGGATGAGGTCCTGTATAACAAAACATCGTCAGAGCTGGCCCGGATGGACCAGAACGAACAGCCCTTCTATTCACATGTAATCTCGATGTCATCGCATAACCCGTTCACCATTCCAGAGAGCAAATATAAGATGACACTGCCGGAACGTTACGAAGGTACGCTTGTGGGAGACTATATCCGTGCCGAGAACTATGCCGATTATGCGCTGGGTCAATTTATGGATGAACTCAAAAGCAGCGGGGTATGGGATAACAGTGTGGTTGTGCTTTATGGTGATCACCGGGGACTTCCTATTTTCTCGCTCAAGGATGATGATAAAGTCTTAATGGAGGAAATTCTGGGGCATGAATATAATGAACGCGATCTGATTAATATCCCGCTCATCATATCAGCTACCGGCATTACATCTCCAAGCGTGAAGGAGCAGCTAGGCGGACAGGTTGACATTCTTCCTACCGTAGCGAATCTGCTCGGTGTGCCGCTGGACTATCATATTCATTTTGGACAGGATTTATTGAATCAGACCCATTATAACCTGCTGCCGCAGCGCTATTATCTGCCTACGGGCTCCTTCGTTAATAACGAAGAGCTCTTCTTATCCGGCAGCGGGTTCGAAGACGGACAGCATTATACGTTATCCGGTGACGGGACAGAGCTCCTGCAATCGACAGAGGATGAGTTCACCCGCGCACTTGAGCTTCTGCGGATGTCGGACAGTTATGTTACACAGCTGCCGGACCGTGAAGTTAAGGATGAGAGTAGCTCTGATTAAAAGCTAGCACGAATAGAGCCCGGACCCGGAGAAGCGTCTCCAGGACCGGGCTCTTTATCTATGATTATAGCTGCTAATTCAGGAAATCCTTCACAGCCTGACCTGCAGGAAGCGGCAGCTGCATCCAGACATAAGCATGGAGAGAGTCAGGAATCCGCGTAATCTCATAGCTGTCCAGCAGCCCTGCGAAAGCGTCCAGACTGCGGCGGATGGACTCGTCAGCCCACTCTTCTTCGCTGGGGAGGAATAGTACCGGACACTCTATTTTCTGATAATACTGCTCAAATGACAGATCCCAGAACTTCACGATATATTCGGTCCTTACACGGTTCAGATAACAGTAGGTGTACTTGCCGTCCGGAAGCTGCTGCAGACTATGTTCATAAAAGGCCGAGAAATATTCATTCCACAGCCCCTCCGCTGTCAGCTCCGCCCGTTGTTCGGCAACATACTCCTCTATGCTGTTGAAGATCCGTTCTTCCCGCTCACCCAATTCTGCACGCAGCTGTTCTTTTCTCTGCACAATTTCTTCTGCTGTACCTTGGAAAATTCCGTATTCGCCGAATTCATTATTAAGTGCGCCTTCGCAGACCAGGGATAACACTCTCTCCGGATGCGCCGCCGCCAGACTCAGGCCAACCTCTGCTCCCATCGAGCTGCCGACGATATGGCACTTGTCTACCTGCAAATGCTGCAGCAGCAAATACATATCCTCAGCCATCTGATCGATATGATAGCCGGTTTCCGGTTTGTCCGATTGACCATGTCCCCGGATATCGGGAGCAATGATGCTGTAGTCCTGTGCAAACTGCGGGAGAATTCCCTCCCACATGTTGAGGTTCCCGCCGCTGAAATGAAGAAACAGAATAGCAGGCTTGCTGTTTAATGAATGCCTCACGTTTATCGCTAGCTGCCCTAATGAAATACGTTCCTCGATCAAAATTTAAACCTCCATGTTATGTATGATAATCCTATGTATTGGCCAGAAATTCTGGTGCAACCGCCCATCCATAGGCACCAATCCCGCCTGCTGATCATACACAGATAGAAAGAAGGGCGGGATGCGGGATGAGTAACATGCGGGATGAGTAACATGCGGAATGAACAGGACTGGGCCATCTTTCTGGCTGCCGTCTGCGGGCAGACCTATGTACAATTTGAACATGCGGACGGTTCGTTCGTGGTTCCGGCGGACTTCTCGGTCGTGCATAATTTCCGGGCGAAATCCATGGGCGGAATCTCCGAGCCGTTTGGTTTCATTCTGGAATCACCGCAGGAGATCATTATTGCCTGGCGCGGAAGCAGCTCAACCACCAATTGGCTCTCCAACATGAATGCTGCGCAAAAAAAGTTCAAATATATCAAGGAAGATTGCCTGACGCACAGAGGCTTCACAGATATTTATTCGTCAGCAAGAGAGGAAATCCTCTCCATACTCGGCACCTTGTCACCGGAGAAAACGCTATACGTTACAGGCCACAGCCTCGGCGGGGCACTAGCAACCTTATGTGCTATAGATATCGCTGCTAATTCAGCCTACAGGTCTCCCCGCCTGTATACGTACGGATCTCCGCGTGCGGGTGATCCTGCATTTGCCAAAGCATTCAGCAGCTATGTCCGCAGCAGCTTCCGTTATGCCAATCTTTTTGACGTCGCCACCTACGTTCCGCCTACCATCTACAAGCTGCCCCGGCATGAGAAAAAATATTATTACACCCATGTGCAATCGCTGTACTCATTATCTTTCCAGAACGGGACGGTTGAGCTCAATCATGTGCTTAGAAGCTACTTCGCAGTACTGTCGAAGCAACGGCCAGAATACACAGAAATGTTATGTTCCACGAATCCCGGCTTTTGTCCGGTGCTTGAATTGATTACCTGATCACCGGGGGAGCCCCTGCATATTGTTAATTAATTCGCCAAAATTTGATTCAGGCTCTTCTCCAGCACTTTCAATCCTGCTTCCGGCTGAATCCGGTTACGGATAATATTCTGCAGCTCCTCTGACATTGCAGTGAATAGTGCCGCATATTTATCGGTTTGCGGGGCGAACTTCACCTGATCCCTCGACTGGATAAACAGCTCGCGGTAAGGCAGCTCCCGGTAAGCCCGGCTCTCTGCGATATCAAGATTGGCCGGGACATGACCCGCCTCCCCCCAAATATGTCCGCCCACCTCTGAGAAATACTTCATGAAGTCCATCGCGCCCTCCTGCTCCTCCAAGCTTACGTAAGCCGGAATAACTAGCGTATGTGAGCTTCCCCAGTGGGCGGCGCTGCCGAAGATGGGCGGGAGAGGCATAATACCGATTTCGGTATCCTCATTGCCCAGATGATGGCCCGCTTCCCATACTCCGCCGAACCACAGTCCAGCCTGGCCGTTATAGAAGGAGTCCCAAGGTGTATTATCATTCAGATCACTTAATCCCTCTTCGAACAGCTGCTGGTAGAAGGTCAGGACTTTCACCGACTTCTCATTATCGACCGCTGCATGCTTCATATCGGGACTGAACAGCTCTCCGCCTGCCTCATAATACAGATCCAGGAACGATTCCTGAAAATAAGGGGTGTTGACCGCCATCGGCTGTACCCCCGGAACCCGCTCAGCGATCTGCCGCAGCATACGGATGAACCCTGCGGGAGAATTCTCTTCGAGCGTCGGTGTTCCATCTGGAGTAAGCAATCCGGCCCTGGCCAGTATATCCTTGTTGTAATAGAGCATGTGAAAATGGGTATCGAGCGGGACTGCATAATATTGTCCGCTGTAGCTGACGCTCTGCAGGTTCTGTTCACCGATTTCACTCCACTGGAATCCATCCTGCTCAGCCAGAGCATTCAGCGGAACAATTTGCCCCGCTTTAATGAACGGCGACAACCGGTCCGCATGGACAACGGCTACATCAGGCCCTTTGCCGAAGGACAGAGCAGTGCTCAGCCTGGCGTAATATTCGTTAGATTCAAGTCTGAGCTGCTTCACAAACACTTCACTCTGGGAAGCATTATAATCTTTGATAATTCTCTCTACGAATTCGCCTTCGCCGCCTCCGAACGGATTCCAGAAGGATACCTCGACAGGCACTGTACTCTCCTGGGGACTCTGATTCCCGGAAGAGAGCTCTGCACAGCCCGGCAGCAGGAACAGATACAGCAGCAGAACGGGCAGCATACGGCCCATGGTTTTCATCTCACTCCCCCTTTCCGGAACAGGTTCACTCCAGTCATATTCTGTAAGCGTTTGCACAAAATCCCACTCTCACAGCCCTCATTGGCCGCTCTTACGAACCAGCCCGCGATATTCCGAAGGAGACACGCCAGTGATTTTCTTGAACACCTTGGAGAAATATTTCGGGTCCTGAATCCCGACCAGGGTACCGACATCTCCAGCCTTCAGTTCTCCGGTTAGCAGGGTCTTGGCCTTCTCAATTCTGATCCGGGTCAGATACTCCAGGAAGCTCTCGCCTACTTCCTTCCTGAACAGGTTGGCGAAATAATTCTTGCTTAAATGTACAAGCCGGCTAATCGACTGCAGTGTGATTTCCTGATCATAGTACTGCTGAATATACTGGGTTGCCTTGATAATGCTGTTCCGGTCGCTGTTATACATCTCTATCATATGCTCTACCAGCGCTTCGAAGGCCTGCATGAACCATAGCCGGCTCTGTTCAAGCGTTTCCAGCATCGACAGCTCGTCAAAGTACTGCTTCTTGAGCTCCAGAACCTGTTCAGCATCCCTGGATACATCGGGCCACAAGGTTGTTAGGATCATCAGCAGCTCAAGTGAGATAATCTGCACGAGATCCGCATCCCGGCGTACAGCCAGCTGCCCGAACAGCTGATTCAGATACTCCTCCAGCTCTCTGGACTGGAAGGCGTACACCATAGACTGGATCTGGCGGCTGCTGATCTGAAGTGCCTCAAGCGGAGGTACTTGCGCCTTCAATTCTTCGCTGCCGTGAACCAGAACACGACCGCTCCCCATAAACAGCTTCTGCCTGGCAGCTTCCACGGCCTGGACATAAGCATTCTTCAGTTCTGCCCACTGCCCGTTCACTCCGCTTAGACCAATCGTTGCAGTCCAGCCGTATTGGGCCGATAAGCGGCCGATAAGCTCTTCACTACAGCTGTGCACGAAGTCTAACCAGGCTAATCCTGCGGGCTCTGCGTTTACGTCTGTGGTCACTACAATATTAAGCTCCCCCTGTCTGTCCGGGAACATCTCATAGCCGAGGGTTCGCTCATCCCACATCTGCTCCAGCAGCCTGCGGATCGCGCTCTGTCCTTGCCCATACCCCGGCTCAGCACTGCTGCCCAGGCTAATATGCAGCAAATATAGCGGCCGTGAATCCGCAAGTCCCGCCTGTGCGAGTCTATTTCTGTCTATCTGCCCCTGAGCCGCCCCTCGCTCCATGAGCTCCAGCAGGAAATTCTCCTTATGCACCGGCTCCGGGGGAGCAGCCTGGGAAGAGACGGGCATATTCTTCTGCACCGCCTCCAGGCTTTCCTTCAATTTAAGCAGCACCAGCTCAAAGTCACGCGGCATCATATCCGATTTGATCATATACTCGGATACACTATGTCTGATCGCCTCCTTGGCATACTGGAAATCTTCGAGGTTGCTGAGGATAATAATCCTGATATCCGGTGAGAGCTTCCGTACCTCGGCAATGAGCTCGATGCCGTCCATCACGGGCATTTTGATATCGGTAATCAGGATATCAGGCAGCCCGGATTCCATCACCTCCAATGCCTCCCTGCCGTTCGACGCTTCGCCTATGACCTCCATCCCGATGGACTCCCAATTAATCATCGACCGGATTCCATATCTTACGATAAATTCATCTTCTACGATAATGACCCGGTGCATCTCAGCGGTTCCCCCTTATATCCTCTGTCATGAGTGGCAGCTTGATTCGTATGGACGTTCCTGTACCAGGCTCACTGTGAATCTCGATGCCGTACATTTTCCCGCAAATCAGCTTAATCCGTTCATCCACATTGGCAAGTCCAATGCCTCCCGGCTTCTCCTCCTCCGCCGCTTGCCCGGCCAGCAGACTGCGCGCAAGCGCCGGGTCTATCCCCTTCCCGTTGTCCGCCACTTCGAACCATACCAGATTGCCCGGCGCTTTGCTGCACGATATGCGGATGCAGCCGCCGGACTCCATATCTCCAAAAGCATGGATAATCGCGTTCTCCACAATCGGCTGCAGAATCAGCTTGGGCGTCCGCAGGTGACGGACATCATCGTCCATCTCAACAACGGTCTCAATATTGAAGTTGAAGCGAAACTTCTGAATGCCCAGATAACACTGCACATGCTCGATTTCCTCCTCCACCGTAACGGTCTCTTCCCCTTTGCCCAGACTGATCCGCAGCAGCCGCGACAATAAGCTGACCATCTCTGCCGCGTTGTTGGCTTTCTGAATCAAGGCCGTCCATTTAATAATATCCAGGGTGTTGTAGAGAAAATGCGGGTTGATCTGCGCCTGCAGCGCCTTGAGCTCCGCCATCCGTTTCTGATCCTGCTCCAGATATACCGCTTTCAAAAGCTCGTCGATCCGCACAACCATGTAGTTGAAATTATCGCCGAGAATATCGATTTCGTCATGCCGGCTTTTGGCTTTGTAGCGGACGCTGAGCTCGCCGGACATCACCTGCCGCATCAGACGGATCATCTTCAGAATCGGATTCGTAATAGAATTCGCCAGCACCAGTGCAGCAATGACCGAGAAGACAATGCAGAGCAGCCCGACGAAGATGAAAATCTGCAGCAGACGGTTCGAATCCTGGTACAGCGCCGCCTTGGAAATGACATTCACCACCACCCAGTCATTGGTGTGCAGCTTCTTGGCATTCACAATCAGGCTGTCGCCCTTGTACGTGAGCGGAAATCTCGTCTCCTCCGGTCCGGAGTCTATGAGCTTCTCGTAACCCGCCTCACCCAGCACCTCAGTCACACTTCTGCCAATCAGACCACTGTCCGGGTAGGAGACCAGCATGCCACGTCCGTCCATCACGAAGCTTTGCAGATCCCGGTTGTTGCTCACCGCCTTCGAGACCAGCTCCTTAATGACATCCTCCCGGATATCCAGAACTGCCACAATCCCCAGCGGACTGTCATCGGATATTTTGTACAACTGCTTGGCTACCGAGAAGACGTGGGTGCTCTGCGAATTCAGACTGTCTACATAGGTCCCGTAGCGGGTCGGATACCAGCGGAAGTTGCTGCCGCCCTCAAGCGTCTGCAGGAACGGCTCTACCTCGGCGGGCGTGCGCTTGTTCCAGCGGTAGATTCCTTTGATATAATGCCTATCCGATACAAAAGAAATCGACTGCACATCCTGATTGATCGCCACAATCGTGGACAGCTTCGTCGTTAGCGACAGACTATCCACATCATAGCTGGCCGTGTCTGTCCGATCAAGGGTCCGCAGCATGCCCACGATCTCGTTATTGTTCAGCACCTGCATCATCATGTCCTTGTACACACCCAGCCGCGTATCCAGATTATCAGCGGTCTGGTACAGCAGATGCTCGGAATATTCGGTTACTTTGTGGTTAATCGTTGATTTGGAGATCGAAAATGAAATAATCCCCATGACCACCAGCGGTGTCAAGGAGAAGAGAACAAGAAGCAGCATCCACTTATAGCGCATGCTGCTCTTCATAATTTTGATCCAGGATATCAGGCGGAGCCGCATGGGCCTGGCAGAACTCTCAGGAGATGTAAGCATGCCCACTATCCTTTCGCGTTTAAGAATTAACCTTTGACACCGGA
This sequence comes from Paenibacillus sp. FSL E2-0178, assembly GCF_038593005.1. Classification (NCBI taxonomy): domain Bacteria; kingdom Bacillati; phylum Bacillota; class Bacilli; order Caryophanales; family Paenibacillaceae; genus Paenibacillus; species Paenibacillus sp. FSL E2-0178. Next base: position 7,965,868 of record NZ_CP151953.1, on the reverse strand, counting down.
CATCGCCACGCCCTGGACAATATGCCGCTGAAGAAGAATGAACACCAGAATTGTCGGTATTGCTGCAATGGCACTTGCCGTCATAATCAGATTGAGCGACATGTTATTATTCGACAAAAAGGTGGGCAGCCCTGCCGAAAGAATCATATTCTCTTCTGAGGTAATCGCCAGATAAGGCCACAGGAAGTTATTCCAGGAGAGGATAAAGAAGAAGATTCCCACAGAGACCATGGCTGAGCGCGTAAGCGGTAGACAGATGCTCCACCATAACCGGAAGCTGCGGCTGCCGTCAATCTGCGCGGCTTCAATATAATCCCTGGGTACCCCGTCCATGAATTGCTTCAGCAGCAGAATGCCGATCGGGTTGGTCAGCCCGGGCAGGATAATCGCCCAGATGTTATCAATCAGCTGCAGATGCAGCGCAGTTTCATAGAGCGGAATCAGGATAGCTTCTGTCGGAATCAGAAGACCTGAAACGATCAGCACATAGAATATCCCCCGCGTCCGGAAAGGCAGCTTCGAGAAGGAGAATGCCGCCAGCGAGCTGAGCAGAATGGATATGACGGTGGTGAGGACACCAATGACCAGACTGTTCCAGGTCCAGTGCAGAATTTGCGAATCCCGGATGACTTTGACATAGTTGTCGGTATTCAGATCTGACCAATTCACCCAATCAGCCAGCGTATATACGTTCACACCGTCAGGCTTCAGGGAGGTGAGGAACATCCAGATCAGCGGAAAAACAAACAGCAGCGCAAGCAGAACAGCAGCAATATTTAAAGCAAGCTTCTTCATGAACGTCTCCCTCCTATCCGTCTTTGCGGTCTGTGATTTTGAATTGAACCACGGCGATCAGCAGCATGATGAAGCAGAAGATCATTGATTGCGCTGCGGCCAGGCCGAACATATCCTTCTTGAACCCCGTGACATAGATATAGCGGATCATGGTATTGGTGGAATCTCCCGGCCCGCCGCCGGTCATAATCTGCACCTGTCCGAACAGCTTGAGGCAATTGATAATCTGATAAAAGATCTGGATCTTCATCACACTGGACAGCCCCGGCAGGGTGATGCTCCAGAAGCGCTGCCAGGCATTCGCGCCGTCGATCTTCGCCGCTTCATAATGATCTGTAGGGATTTCCTGCAGTCCGGCCAGAAACAGCACCATCACAAACCCGACGCTCCACCAGTCTGTCGCTATCGTAATCGCCCACCACACGAACCTGTGATCGGTGAGCCAGTTGATATCCGTGTTCATACCGAGGGCATGCAACAGAGCATTCACCGGGCCGTTCTTCGCATCGAACAGCTTCAGCCAGATGAAGCTGACCACAGAGACGGACAGGACATAGGGCAGGAAGAACACGGAGCGGATCAGGGTCCGTACCCAAATTCTCTGATTGATGATCAGCGCCAGTACCAGTCCAAGCACCAATACGGTTGGCGCGCACAGCAGTACGAAATAGAAGGAGTTCCACAAATACGAATAGAAATCCGGATTCTCTAAGATTTTCTTATAGTTGGCCAATGCAACATACTTCTGCATCCCCTGAATGCCCCAGACATGCAGGCTCATCCAGGCTCCATTGATTACCGGCCACAGGTAGAACACCGTAAACGGTACCAGAAAGGGGATCAGATAAAAAATAGCTTTCAGTTCCTTCAGTAGGTGTATGGGCTCTCTCCTGCGAAGAGGCGTTGCCGCTTTATTCTCTATTACACTCCGCTCCATCGGTCATTCTCTCCTTCAATTAAGTTTGCGCTTGGGCTGGAAGGACAGGCCACCCGCTCTTTATTTAAGTCGGCGGGGGGCCGTACCTTTCCTGCAGAGGGAGCTAGTTCTCCAGCACTTCGTTAATCTGTTTCTCCAGCTTCGCCAGCCCGTCTTCCGGACTCTCACTGCCGAAGATGATGTTCTGCAGCTCTTCGGAGATCGTTGTAATGATGGTTGTATACTTATCTGTCGGCGGAGCAAATTTCACGGTCTTCTGAGCCTCGATGAATTCGCTGCGGTAAGGCAGACTCTTGTAGGCATCGCTGGTGGTTACTTTGCTGTTCGCAGGCACATGACCCGCCTGTCCCCAGGTTTCTCCGCCGATTTCAGAGAAATACTTCATGAACTTGGCTGCCGCCTCCTGCTTCTCAGGAGTGACGTAGGACGGAATTACAAGCGTATGGGAGCTGGCCCAGTGCGTCTGGCTGCCAAAGATCGGAGGAAGCGGCATCGCGCCGATATGCAGGGATTCATCCCCGAGGAGCAGCCCCGCTTCCCATACACCGCCGAACCAGAAGGCAGCTTTGCCGTTATGGAAGGTATCCCAAGGTGTTTTATCGTTGAGATCGGCATATTTGTTGTTGAAGACGTCCAGATAGAATTTCAGGACATCCAGCGCCTGCGGATTGTTGATACTGGCTTTGGTCATATCGGAATTCAGGATATCCCCGCCGGCTTCATAATAGAGATTAAGGAACGGCTCCTGGAAGTAGGGGGTGTTCACAGCCATCGCCTGCACATCCGGCACTTTGGCCTGAATATCCGCCAGTGTCTGCTCGAAGCCCGCCGGTGTCAGGTCTCCAAGCTTAGGGGTGCCGTCTTCATTCAGCAGACCAGCCTTCTGTAGGATGTCCTTGTTGTAGTAGAACATATGGAAGTGGGTATCCAGCGGAACAGCGTAAGGCTTACCCTCGTAGGACACGCTCTGCATGTTGGAATCAGAGATTTCCTTAAGGTCAAATCCGGCCTTGGAGGCCAGCTCATCTACAGGTACAATCTGCTGCGCCTTCACGAACGGGGAGATCCGGTCCACATGGGCAATGGCAATATCCGGTCCTTTGGAGGAAGACAGCGCCGTACTGAGCTTCGCGTAATATTCATTGGATTCGAGGCGGAGCTGCTTCACAGTTACCTCTTTCTGCGAGTCATTGAAGTCCTTGATAATCTGGTCTACGAATTCCCCTTCCCCGCCGCCGAACATGTTCCAGAACGAGATCTCTACCGGACTGCCGCCTGCACTCTCTGTCTTTGCCGGTGCATCCGATGCCTTGACGGCTTCTCCGTTCTCTTGGTTTCCGGATGAGCACCCCGGCAGAATCAGGGCTAACGCCAGCCCGGCCGATACCAAACCTGTGTACTTCTTATTCATCCTCATTTGAACAACCCTCTCGTCAAAAAAGTTTGTGTGCGAGAGCCCTTTCAAACATTCATGTAAGGGCTTTCTTATCACTTACTCTACAGGGGATGCGGCAACGGTTGAACCGACAAACCGCCGCTCCTTGGTGAACAAATGACAGGTGTTAATGGCACGGAGCCGCCGTGAGGGTAGACGATCTTAAGGAGGGTGGAGAATCGAAAGGTGCGGAAACGGGACTTCCTGTTCCCCATTGAAATTAGCTGCTGCTGGAAATGGTGGTCATTCTCGCATCTGCCGCATCTCTCTGGCTCTGGCTCTGGTTCTAGCTCTGGCACTGGCACTGGCACTGGCACTGGCACTGGCACTGGCACTGGCACTGGCACTAAAAATATTAGTTGGATAAATGTATCTTAATTTGGAGGTTCTGGAGGTTTTGAGGTGATTAGATGGATAAACGTCATTTAATTACATGAATACACCCTACTTTGGATTATTCCCGGAATATTAAGTGCTTTTTTTCCAACTGTTGCCCGGCAAGGGCACCTCCGTTCATAAGCAAGTGGAGAAAATCCAACTGCTATATAGATTGGTACTTGTACCAATAAAAAAGAAGCCCCGAAGGGCTCCAGAAAGAAATTGCAGATTAATTCACTGTAATATTATCGAAGCTTACGCTGTTATTGAAGCCGCCGCGTACTCCGACGGTGCCCGAGGTAAACACCGCGTCATTCAGGTTAATCTTAGGCACAGCCATATCACCAGCATATACCTTGATGTTGCCGCTGCTTACGACCACCTTCATATGATACCAGGTGTTTACCGCAATGGGTGTGGCCACGGTCTGGAGCGGGGTCCAGTTATTGTTGAAACGTCCGAGCCATACCTGACCGGCAGAGTCAATGCCTGCGGCGTATCCCTTCTGAGAATCGGCACCGGTACCCGGACCCGTCAGATTGAAGACCAGACTGCCCTGGCCGGCATTATTCAGCCTGATGTCTCCTTCGAGCGTATAGTTCATTTTAGATGGGTACGGGGTAAGCACGGATTTGTCCGCATTGACCGAACTGAGGTTATAGGTTCCGCCGCTCACGGCCCAGGTTCCCCCATAACGGGCCCATCCGTTGTCATTCGCCGCAAAATCGTTGCTATACGAGCCGCTGAGCGTGCCGAACCGGACCTGGACATTATGCCCGCCAACACTCCGCTCGACCGAATCCACAAAAGCAATCTCATTCGCCCCGGTCTGGTACATCGCTGTCCACCACGAATTCCCGAACGCCGGAACATCATTATCCACCCATGTGGTCCCGTAATCATTACTTAACGAGAGCACATTGGAGTTGGAGCTGAGCAGCAGACGCCCGTCGGTTAAGGAGAGGAGATAAGGTCCGCCCTGCTGATTGGTCGATACCTGGGTGCCGATGCCGCTGGACCATGTCTTGCCATCCGTGCTTTTTTTGGTGAAAATCCGGCAGTTCTGCGTTCCGCACACCTCAAAGGCGACAATATACTGTCCGTTCGCCATCTTGCTCCAGACCGGCATGCCTGGACGAGCCCCGGCGTTAGACGGGTCCCAGGCTACATAAATCTCATTCCCCCAGCTGGCTCCGCCGTTCGTGGAAATTTTCTCAGAGATGATCTGGCTGTAGGAAGGGTTCTCGGTCACATGCTTCTCACTCGCATACATGACTGCCACCGAGCCGTCGTTCAGCAGCTGCATATGCGGCTCATATACCCCTTTATCCGGGTTCCCCAGGGAACCGGCGGTGCCGTTGTTCTCATCAATTGTGCTCAGGAAGCTCCAATTCGCGCCGCCATTCACACTCTTATACACTCTGAGCTGGTACGACTCCTGCCAGCGGACCGAGCGCATGGCCAGCAGAATATCGCCATTGGCCAGCTGCACGAACTGCCCGTTGTCCAGGTCACGCCCGTCTTCCCACAGGGTGGACACCAGCGACCAGGTGCGGCAGTTGTCTGTGCTGCGGAAGACCTGCAGCCGGGTGCCACCCCAGGAGACCTTGGTATAGCCGTTGTTGTCGTAAATAGCAGTGACGGCCAGCCAGTCCCCGTTCGCCAGCTTGATCATCCGGGCATATTCCGCCCCGAACGTTCCGGGTCTGAGCCCGCGGGCATCAGTCCCCGCATCTGTGAAGGTGTTAATATCGGTAATCGTGGATGAGGTACCCCACACCACCGGGCCATTCGCGGCAAATGCCGGAATGGCGGTCAGGACCAGAAGCAGACACAGGGAAGCCGACAGCGAGGTGAATAGTTTTTTTAACAAATAAGCCCCTCCTCTTCATCTTCAATTATGAAACCTGTTGACCGCACCTACATGTAAGTGCTTTCACTGAAGATTCTAAAGGGCTTCTTCTTGTCATTGAACCGATAATTCACCGCTTTTTGGGTACCAATGTTACGATTATTCCGTCAGCTGCAAATTGGCCTTCCGGATCACTTCCAGCGGAATCTTCGGTGTCCGGTCCGCAGTGAGCAGCCCGTTCACTTCCTGCTGGACATCCGTAATCTGCGTATAGCAGTAGCCGCAAATATAAGGGGTGTCCTTGATAGCCTGCGTAATCTTGCTGAACCGTTCAATGAAGGCATCGGTGCTGCTTACCTGCTCTCCATACCCCCAGCCGTCGCCGGAATCAAAGGCAATGCCCCCGAATTCGCTAACGATCACCGGCTGGCCGCGGTATTCATAGCCCTGAGCCATGGCATATTTCCAATTGTTGAATGAGGCTGCCCTGCCAAGTATGCTGCCGGAGTCTGCATAACGTTCAAGCAAGACATCTCCGCTCTCTTCATAATCATGCAGGGTGATGATATCGCTGATGGTATGCTCCCAGCCGTCATTCACAATGACCGGACGATTCGGGTCGATGGATTTGGTCAGATGATAGATTCCCTCGGTGAATTTCTGCTGCAGCTTGCTCGTGTAGACCTGCGGAATCCCCCAGGATTCGTTAAAAGGCACCCAGGTGATAATCGAAGGATGATTATACTGCTGCCGGACAATCTCCGTCCATTCGTTCGTGAAGTTCTCCACAGCTTCATCATTGAACTCAAAGGTCGCCGCCATCTCCGACCAGACCAGCAGGCCCTTTACATCGCACCAGTACAGGAACCTGGCATCCTCGATCTTCATATGCTTGCGCACACCGTTGTAGCCCATCGCCAGAATCGCGTCGATATCGGCAATCAGTGCTTCTTCGGACGGCGGGGTCAGATGGCTCTCCGGCCAGTAGCCCTGATCCAGAATGAGGCGCTGATACACAGGTGTATTGTTAAGCAGCACCTTGCCTTGTTCGACCGAAATTTTGCGCAGTCCGAAATAGGAGTATACCCGGTCAATGACCAGATTATCTTTATAGAGAATAAATTCCACTTCGTACAATGTCGGCGCAGCAGGTGACCATGACTGCAGCTTCCACGGGCCGTTTGCTTCGTGAGTCAGCTCCACATCCAGCTGCAGCCAGGCCCGGTCTACATGGAGCGAGACCTGCTTGAATGTCTTCTGCCCCGTGCTGATCTTGGTCTCCAGGCGGAGATGGTCGTCCGCTGCCTGTGTCTGATATTCGAAACGGACAGAGCGGTTATCGAGATCCGGGGTGATTTTGACAGCTTTGAGATAGGAGGGCGACACATACTCTACCCACACACTTTGCCAGATTCCCGTTGTCTGCACATAGAAGCACTCGAAATTCTCATCCACCCAGCGCTGCTTGCCCCGCGGCTGAGTACAGCTCTGGCTGTCTTCCACCTTAACCACCAGGCGGTTGGACGCTGCCGTATCCGTGTTAACATAATCCGTAATATCCAGCGAAAAGGCCGCATAACCGCCTTGATGCCCTCCTGCATAGCTGCCGTTAACCCACACCTTGGCTGTATAATCCACCGCCTGGAAATTCAGCATCACCCGCTTACCGTTCAAGTCCGCAGGTAGCTGCAGTTCCCGCTCATACCATACATAAGGATGGAAGGTCGTCTCGCCGATCCCGCTGGCCTCCGTCTCATAAGTAAAGGGAACCTGTATCTTCAGATCCCCGTGCAGCTGCTCATTCCAACGCTCCCGTTCACCAACGTTGCCATCATCAAACCGGAAGCTCCAATCTCCGTTTAAGTTCTGCCATTCCTTGCGGACGAACTGCGGACGCGGATAATCCTTAATATAATGCTCGGTTGCCATAGTATTGCACACGCTCCTTAAGAACAATATTTTTGTTTTATTACAATAAATATGTATTAATTATTGCAGAATCTGCTGAAATGTCAATCACCGATTGTACAGCATGAAGAACCTGTGCCTAAGGCGTCAGGTTCTCTGCATAAATATCATAGGTTCATCGCAAATGCTACTCCGTCTATCGCTTGTCGTTGAAATTCCGTGACTCAGGTTTCTTATACTGTATAGAAGATCTTCATCACCAGATCCTGCTCATAATCGCCGAACTTCCGCCCGAACAGATTCATTCCGCCCTTGAAAACCGCATTCTCCTTCACACCCAGCCGCAGATCCACATGGTTCTGCTCTGTAAGCTTCAGCTGGCTCAGATTGACGGCGGATATCTCTTTGTGGTCGACCGTGCTGCGGGTATTGTCTACGCTCCAGGTCTTGAGCGAGCCGAACTGGGTACCCGTATCGATCCACCAGGAAGGATTCAGCTTCCCGCGTCTGCCGCCGAAGTCGCCGGGCGAGGTCCAGGTGCCAACCTCCACATTGTTGATCCACAGCGTAATATCCGAAGGCCAGTCATTCTCATAATTCGGCGCCTCGGAGCAGATCTCCATCGAGAACTGGATCAGGCGGACCGCTGCCCCCTGCGGGATTTCCAGCGGATAGCGGTATTCGAGATACCCCTTTCGCAGCCAGAGCAGTTGGGCATGAACACGGTCCGGATGGAAAAAACCCGCCGGCGAGTCCTCCACAATAATCGGCCCTGCCTCACTGACCATGCCGCAGGTAGGCGCCACTTCACAGGCCGTGAAATTGCCGATCGGCATTGCAATCTCGTAGCAATAGTCCCCTTGCTCCGCCTTCGCGCGGCGTTCCGGCACATTAATGATGATCTTGATATCATCATAGATGCGGCTGCAGACCTTCATGGAGCCGCGCGAAGCCGGCAGCAGCTCGGTCTCAATCAGCCCCGCCTGCTCCAGTACCTTCACATTCGAGGCGGAGGTGGATACCGGTATCTCCAGCGCCTCCGCCAGCTCCACTACATTCATTCTCCGGCTGTTGAGCAGCTCCAGCATTCTTAGTCTAAGCTCCGTAGACAGCGCATGCGTCACTTTCACCAGTTCCTCAGGATGTTCCATGGATAATTCCAGAATATCAATCACCGCTTTGCTGTCTATTTAAGATCTATTCCTATTCCTGCACAAAATACAACATTTCCCTCATTAAATCAGCCCAAATTGAAAATTGTTGTATAAAAGGCAGCATTCCCCCGCCTTCAAGCAGCTTAGCGGGAAAATTCCTGTATTTCGTACAACAATCCTCCCGAATGTCCGGGTATTCAGGAGTCAGAGTTGTATTATCTACAACATTCCTGCCTAGTCAGCGTCAACTTAAGAAACTCACTCCGCTGCGGACCCTTCCGGCAGCAGAACCACCTGATCCCCCAGCCGGACCTCCCCGGTCCGGATCACAGAAGCATATACGCCAAAGTTCAGATTGAACTCCTTATTCACTTGTTTGAGCAGCGAGCTGTCCCGCTCCAGGGTATCCGGGTTCATCGTAATCATAACGCAGCGGTCACAATAGCTGTCCACCTGCAGCTCTGCACCACCTATCGATAAACGCCGGCCGAGCCATTCCTCTTCCCCAAGGGAATCCTCACTCACTTCCACGACAAAGTTCCCCCGGAAGCGGCGCTGATCAACAGGCTTGCCCCATAAAGCCTCCAGCTTCTTCAGGCTCTTATCGGTCACAAGCAGGATACTGGCCCCGTCCACAGATAACAGCTGCGGGTGTTTCGCTTCCGGGTGAGGCGCTTTGAACTCGGACATCGTAATTTGCGTGGAGGTCAGGCTCTGGATTTCATTGAGCAACTCCGTATCCCAGCCGAAGACTCTGCCGTCTGCCGCCGTCACCCGGATATTCCCTTCGATATATTCCGCCTGATAACTAAGCATATTGGGGATCTTTCTGGCGGTAACATACTGCCACCAATCCTTCTTGGTCATATCATAGAAGGAGCAATACCGGTCCCCCTGCACCCCGTAAGATTCTATCTGACACACTTCCAGCTCTTCTCCCGCAAAGGATTTTACAGGATAGCGGTTAATCGCCGTAATTTCACCAACTGTTAAGGACACTATTTCCGCACCTCTTCTGTCTATAATGTAATGTTCCAACCATTCCCTGAATCTTCAATCATCCTTCTGCTCTTATCCGACAATGCCTTCTGCAGTAAGGTTTCATTGTAGCCCCGATCCTTGAACACACGAAGTATCGCTTCTGCCCGGTCCATCCTGTTTCTCCGGATATTCGACTCCAGCTGAATCTCAAGCGGGACTACAGGAACGGTATATCCGTCAAAAGGCACCTGCTTAGCGTAGCTCCAAATCGACTGCCCGCCTTCCCAGATTCCCGCCCCATCTTCGGAGTCAGGAATGCCCGCTGAATCAGAAATATGTACTGCTTCCACATCAAAACCTTCAATGATCCATTTCCCTTTGGTCCAGGTGAACCCTGAAGCAAACGACTGCGTGAACAACGGTTCCTCGATTGACGATAACCAGCCCGGTTGTTCCCAGGACAAGGGAGGTTTAACCTTTAAGCTAAAGGGTTCAAGGACAGAAGCGATAACCGCCGCATCCCCTGCGTTCTGTGCATACAAATCGAGATCCCCCGGGGTCATCTCCGCTCCTTGCAGTACCGAAGCGACTGAGCCTACGATGATCCATTTACAGTCTGCGCCTGATTTGGCGTAACGCTCACATACTGCTTTTAATGCTTCACTATAACTCATAGATGCCTCCTGCAATATAAACAGTATAGACCATACACTTTACCGTTTCGGCAAACACCTGTCCAGTTCCTTCCACTACACAAAGTTTCGCAAAATAGCCCCACAAAGTGGGGCCTTGGCTTCGGGTGATGACTTATAGTGATTCCCGGATCACACGCTTGTAATACAGTACGGAGAGCAGTCCGAAGATCGAATACAGCACAGTGTAAACCGCCATTACCACGAACATCGGAGTAAGCATTTCGGTGCCGAAGAAGAACCATCCGGACTTCACCGCGAAGTAGCTGTGGCACAGGCCGATGACCAGCGGAATGCCGAAATTGAACAGCTGTTTGAACTGGATACCGCGCAGCAGGTCTCCCTGAGTGAAGCCCAGCTTGCGCAGAATCGTGTATCCGCCCTTCTCCTCCTCGCCTTCATCCATCTGCTTGAAGTAGAGAATGCAGCCGGAGGTGATGAGGAAGGTCAAACCCAGGAAACCGACGATGAACATAATGAGCCCCATATTCGTACGCTGGTTCAATTCAAATTCATATTGGGCGAAGCTTGGTGCTGCCGGCTGCTGGTCCACATAGATTTGATATGCTGCTTCTCTCTGCGTGCGGTCAAGCAGTTCAATACCGTAATAGTTATCCGCTTCTTTCTTCATCTGCAGCTTCGGGTCCAGCGATTTAGCCAATTCCTGATACACAGTTTCATCGACTACAAACACACCGGCGCCGCCGCTATAATAGTAGGGAAGGATCGCATCCGCAGATAAGCTGATTAACTGCTGCTTAATGCTGCCGTTAGCAGTTATTAGCCCGACTTCTCCGGGATCAAGGCCCATGAATTTGTCCAGCGTGCTGTCATAACCCATAATCCGGACTTCCCCGGGTAATACGTCGATACCTTCCACACTGCTGTCGCTGACAACAGAGGTGCTGAGGATGCGGTCATCGGGATTGTCGAAATTATTTTTGCTCATGATATGCTGTGCGTCCACTTCGATCTGAAGCAGGTGCATTTCAATCTCTGTGTACTTAATGTGCTGCTCATCCAGGGCCTGGACAAACCGCTCCTTCACGGCCGCTCTGGCGAAGCCGAAATCATCCGGGGAGCTCTGCTTGGCTGTGGCCTCCGCCGAATAGTACGAAATATAGCTGAGGGACAGCAAACCGATGGCAAGCGCAGAGACCGCCGTGATGATTGTCAGCAGCAGCGAATTCGACTTCATCCGGAACATAATGGACGAGAGGGATAAGACCTCGTTGATGGATAAGTAGCCTTTTTTGCTATTGCGGATCGTATTAAATATGAAGCTGACTGAGCCCTTATAGAACAGATAAGTGCCGGCAATCACCAGAGCGAGGATGACAATCATGGCGGCCATCAGACCAGTCATAGTGACGAATTTGCCGCTGAACAGCTGTGTGGATACATAATAACCGCCAGCAATGAATCCGATGCCGAGCAGTCCGAGAATAATCTCCCACACCGGCATTTTACGGATACGCTGCTGGGTGGTGGATGTCGCCTTGAAGAGGGACAGGATGCTTTGCGCTTTGATGAAGGTGTAGTTCATGATCATAATCAGCACGTACACGGCAGCAAAGACCAGAATCGTCCGCACAAGCGCCTCCGGAGAGAAGCGGAGCTTCGCCTGGGCTTCTACGGCAAGAATTTTGTACAGGATCATCAGAATCAGCCGTGACATCACAAAGCCCGCACCCATGCCAAGAATCATAGACCCGAAATACAGAATCAGGTTCTCCGCACTCAGCAGCCGGAAGATCTTCCCCTTCGTCAGCCCGATCAGCTGGAACAGCCCGATCTCCTTGCTGCGCCGCTTGATGAAGATCGTATTGGCATACAGCAGGAAGATCGCGACAATGGCAATCAGCAGTATGGAGGAAGCGCCAATGGCTGCACCGCCTTTGATTGAACCGCTGACGGCATCCATAGCCGGATCGAATTGCAGCGTCACGAATGAGAAATAGAGGGCAACACTGAACACAAGAGCGAAGACATACAGATAATAGTTTTTGATATTCTTCTTCAAATTACGGAAGATAATATAGTTCAGACTCATTGCGCAGCACCGCCAAGCACGCCCTGGGTATTGATAATATCGTTGAAGAAGGACTGCCGCGATTCATCGCCTTTGTTCAGCTGTGTGTAGATTTGCCCGTCACGGATGAATACTACCCGGCTGCAATAGCTCGCGGCAACGGCATCATGGGTGACCATGACAATAGTGGCCTGGCGTTTCTGGTTCATATCGGCGAGCTTGTTCAGCAGATCGGAAGCCGACTTGGAATCCAGAGCCCCTGTAGGCTCATCAGCAAAAATAATACTCGGATCATGCACAAACGCCCGTGCCGCCGAGGTACGCTGCTTCTGCCCGCCCGAGATTTCGTCCGGATATTTGTCCTTCAGCTCATTTATTCCCAGTTCGCCCGCCACCTGCTCGAACTTCTGGTGAGCCTCCTTCTTCGGGATCCCGGTGATTGAGAGCGGCAGCAGCACATTTTCTTTAACAGTCAGCGTATCCAGCAGATTATAATCCTGAAAAATAAATCCGAGATGTTGCTTGCGGAATTCCGCCAGCTGTTTCTCCTTCATTCCCGTGAATTCCTCGCCCTCTATTTCAATGGTCCCCTGGCTCACCCGGTCGATGGAGGACAGGACATTCAGCAGAGTCGTTTTACCGGAACCGGAAGGACCCATGATTCCCACGAACTCCCCTTTATTCACCTGAAGATCGATCCCCTTCAAGACCTCCTGCTTGTTAAATTTATTGCCATAGGTTTTATAGATTTTGTTAGCCTGCATGATAATCATTTTGTTCACCCACTCCTTTTCTATAACTCAATCATAAGCGGGCTCCGGTTTATTTTCCTGCGCATCGCCGAACAATGTGAAGAAGCATGTGACATTATTGTCACACGCCTGTAATTCTCTGAAAGTCGTTCTCCCGGGGAAAAGTAAGCGTAAATATACTCCCTTCTCCGGGTACGGATGCCGCATGAATGCTGATCAGCAGCGGCTCTGCCACCTGCCGGGTCAGATAGAGTCCCATTCCGGTGGCTGCACCATCCTGGCGCCCACGCGATGACGTGAAGCCTTTGTCATAGATCCGCGGAAGATCCCTGGGATCAATGCCCTGGCCGCTGTCTTCGATGGTAAGCACGGTATGACCGTCCTTTTCACCGCTCCTGATGAGGATATCGGAGACTTCGCTGTATTTCACAGCATTCGTGAGCAGCTGTCTGAGCATGAAGGCCAGCCATTTGCCGTCAGTCAGCACCTCTTCCACCTCAAGCTCCACATCAAAACCGATTCCCTTGGAGATACACCATGATTTCAGCGCCCGGATTTCCTTATTAAGAACCGGCTCCAGACTGATATTCTCAATGAACAGATCATTGCGCATAAAAGGAATCCGTTTCTGATGAAGCTGCTGGTCGAGCAGATGATGAATCCGCAGCCATTCGTACATGAGCTGTCTTTGCAGGGTTTCATCCGGCAGCCGCTCAATCATCAGCTGCATGGCGGTGAGCGGTGTTTTGACCTCATGAATCCAGGACAGCAGCTCGTCCTTCTCAGACTCCAGCAGCTGGTAGTTCATGGAGGATTCGCGTTTGTACCTGTTTGTCTGGGCGGTAACGGCCTCATGGACGATCCGCTCCAGCGGATTGCCGGGCTCAATTACAGCATGAAGGTCATAGATCTGATCCCAGGCTTCCAGGCTCCTGTAGAATCTGGTTTCTTTGGCGTATCTCAGGAATACGAACGCGAGACATAGCAGCACATTCAGCAGCACAATGTACAGTACCGGCAGCAACGGGATAGCCGCATCAACATAAGCCACGAATATAATGATGAGCTGCAGGACGGCAAGGAGCAGCAGCCAGCTCCGCTTCTCGGTTATGTATTTCCTTATCATTCTGCCGCCTCTTCGGTCGCCATATACCCCTGCCCAACTTTCGTTTCAATGAAGGCTTCAAGCCCCAGCGGTTCCAGCTTTTTGCGCAGCCGGTTTACATTTACGGTCAGGGTATTGTCACTCACGAAATGCTCATTGTCCCATAAGCTCTTAATCATCTCTTCACGGTCAACGATGCTGTCCTTGCGCTCCACTAATATTTTTAGGATCAGCATCTCATTCTTTGTCAGCAGAGCTGCTCCCTGATTGTTAGTGACCGTATTCTTCACGAATTCAATCGCTGCCCCGCGCCAGGTCTTCAGCTCAGTGCGTTCGGTGCTATAATTGTAGACCCGGCGGAGCGTGGCCTGGATTTTGGCAATCAGCACTTCGAAGTGAAACGGCTTCTGGATGAAGTCATCCGCTCCCAGCTGCATGGACATGACCATATCACTCGGATGATCGCGGGAGGAGAGGAAGATAATCGGCACATTGGAGTGAGCCCGCAGAATCCGGCACCAGTGGAATCCGTCGAACTGCGGCAGCTGAATATCAATCACCACCAGATCCGGCTTCACCTCCGTAAATTCCTGCAGAACCTTGCCGAAATTCGTGATCCCGTATACCTCATACGACCACTGGGACAGTCTTTCCTTGATCTCCCCGAACAGGGTGATGTCGTCTTCAATAAGCATAATTTTGAACAATAGAGACTCTCCTTCTGCAGTAGTGCTATTCATTAATCCAATTGGAAACTGATAAGCTGATTCGGCAAAACACTTTTGATAACCTCAGTGTTACTGGAGTACAGCGCTGTCATATACTTGTCGAAGGTTAACTTATTGTCATTGGTTAGTAGAGTAACTGTTGTATCTCTTGAAGGATTTCCGGATTTGCCCCTCAAGGTTAATAAATAAGAAAAGGGTGTTGGTTCACCGGTCTCATCAGCACTCTCAAATATATAATATTTGCCATCCTGAAGGAATAAGTCAGAATAAGAAGAAGAAATGCCCTCTTCATTATCATGAAAAGTGGCTAGCCGAACCCCCGTATTCAACCCTTGCGCAGACGCTGCAACAAACTGGTCCCATACTGCCCTGCCTGCAACCACCTCTAAATTGTGCTTAACCACATATCCGCGGGCTGCGGCATCCATCATTGTATAATCCCCGGGCAATCCGGTGAACCCTGTATAGAAACCTCTCATGTCCTGCGTCAGGGCAACTGTATGACCGGCAGCTTCTCCCGCGGTATTATTTGTAAAATCATCTGTTGCTTTACCCGTTGTATTCCCCGCTGCAGTAACCGCAGTAATATCAGCAGTCACACCAGCAGCATTATTAACGGTATTCCCCTCATTCTTGCAGCCTGCCAGCACACCCGCAGCACATATGACCACCAGAACACCTGTCATCATTTTAAGCCTCTTCATCCTCATTACTCCCCGCCGGAAATTGTAATTATTGGATAATTATACTTCACATTGATGAATTGACAAAGGCTTGGGCAAGTCTTAGAATATGAAATATATCTTGATGATCAAGATAATTGAATTCGAAGATATTTTTTCGAACCGGGAGGGCTCATGAATGGCATCACTAATCTTATACGCTACCAAATCTGGAGCTTCAGAGCAATGCGCGTTCCTGCTGGCAGAATATATTCCCGGGAGCACGTTATGCAATCTGGAGTCAGAGAAGCCGGACATTGAGAAGTATGACCACATCATTCTGGGCGCGGGTGTACGCGACGGTAAGCTCTACAAGCCAGTCCGGGATTTCATCAAAAAAAACAAACCCGCCCTGCTGGACAAGCAGATGGGCTACTATATCTGCAATGAGAAGCCCAAGAAAACCGAAGAGATTATCACAGAAAATATTCCTGAGGATCTAAGGCAGGCCTCTCTCTGTATTGAGTCTTTTGGCGGATATAAAGCCTATGCCGCTCCCGCAAAGGATGCGGATCAGCTCAAAGGAATTTTCGTGGAGAGAATCCGCACTTTTTCAGAACATTTCAAATAACCCGCTATGTCCCTCACTCATACTGTCTGCCGCTCAATCATGTTCAAATGAATCTCTTCATGGGCCCGGCCTCCGTCCACCGCCTGCAGGAAAGCCCTCCGGCCGATCTCCACCAGCGGAATCTCGAAGGTCGTGATATGCATCATCCGGGCGATCGGCTGATTGTCGAACCCTACAATGGCAAGCTGTCCCGGAACCTCAATCCCATTCTCCCGGCAAAAGGCCAGAATTCCCGCCGCCACCTGATCACTGGTAACCAGCAGTGCAGTTGGAGGGTCGTCCATCTTCAGAATCCGCTGCATAATCCATTCCCCGTCTTCCAGCTGCACACAATCGTAGAACATATAGTCATGGTTATAGGCTTCATGCCGGTTCATATAGAAGTCCCGGTAGGCCGCCTCCCTTAAATTGCTGTTGGGACTGGACTGCCTGGCCAGGCAATAGCCGATTTTGTGATGGCCTTTGCTTCTCAGATAGGTAAGCGCACGGGTGAAGCTCTGATAATGATCCATAAATATAGAAGAAACCTGATGTCCCCTGCCGTCCTCCAACACAATAATAGGGCCGTACTGCGTATACTCCTCCACCGTCTCCCAGCTGCACGTCCGCGAACAGATAATCAGCGCATCAATCTGCTTCAGCTTCAGCATCATCAGTGCATCCAGCTCCCGCTCCGCTTCATAGTTGGACTGAATCAGCACCAGCTTGTAATTATCCTTGATAGCCTCATCCGCTATTCCTTCAACGAGCATCCCGAAATACGGCCGCGTGATATAGGGAACGACCACCCCAATCAGATTCGTCCTGCCCCTGCTTAGATGTACTGCATTTATATTACGTTCATAATCGGCCGTCTCCATGGCCCGCAGAACGGCTTCCCGCTTCGCTGTGCTTACATAAGGATGACCGTTAAGAACTCGGGATACGGTTGTAACCGAGACACCGGCCAGCTTCGCGATATCTTTGATATTCGCCATAAATTCCACCTTCCCATGCTTGCTGCATACAGCCTGTACTTCTCTTAATCTTACCTCAAACCGCCGGAATGCGTTACATTCAGACCACAAATAAAGCATTTGACATGGAAGGCGTTTCATAGATTACAGTGGTTCTGTAATAGGGCGAAATCAGGGCTAAGTATTGTAAAAGAGGTGAGTAGAAGATGTACAACGAGGATGCCGGGGCTGATCCTAAGAATCACCACCGGGACTTATGGGATACGTATGAGGCTCTGGCCGGATTCATGGGTGCGCAGCTGATCGAGCACCCTTTTCCGCAGACGATAGGGTCTCTTGTTTCGCTTGAGCTGATGACCAAATTCCATACGTCATTGCTGGCAGAACGCCTGCTGCTGAATTCAGGCTTCTGCCATGAGGCTTATTGTATACTGCGCCTGATGCTTGAATACACAATTACCTTGAAATTCATTCTGCTCCTGCCTGAAGAAAGGGCCATGCGCTATTTGGATGACACCTCCGCAGCTTCCCGGCCGTTTGATTTCGACATTCCGCTGATGGCAGACGAAACCCATATGCAGGAGTGGCTACGAATCATTGAACACCCTCTTTCCGGCTGCTCCAGCCCGCTTGAAGCCGGTGATCTGCTGGCGAAATCCTGTGAGCTGACATCCCTTATGCTGGAAACCGGCCGGAATAGCTAAGAGCCGGGCAGGCAGCCCAAGAGTTCATCCTGAATACTGCCTAGCCCGGCTCAATGTTGAAGCGGTATCCTGTGCTTAGTTCAAACCTGCTGCAATTTCTTCACTGGTCCGTACCCGGCCTATTCGCGGGAAGATCGTGCTGCAGACATAATCATGTTCTTCCTTGGTGCTTGCTGTCATCGCGTCCTCTGCGAACACTTGCTGATAGCCGTGCTGATAGGCTTCTCTGGCTGTAGTATCCACGCCAATGCTGGTGGAGATGCCGCAGAGCACTATGGTCTGAATTCCGCGGCGGCGCAGCTGCAGGTCAAGATCCGTCCCGAAGAAGGCCCCCCATTGCCGTTTCGTAATTGTGTACGTATTCTTGAATTCTGCAATAGCGGGTACAATATGGTCCCAGCCTTCAGGATAACCCGCCGCTGCCGAAACGGAATCGGTCACAGGTCTGACCATATCCTTGCCGTCGAGCGTAGATACCTTGACCAGCACCACAAATGCCCCTTTCTGCGTAAAAGCATCCACCAGCTTCGCCGCATTCCCTATTACCTGAGCAGCCGTATAAGGAGCAGCCTGACGGCCTCCTCCCGCGATGCCGTTCTGCAGGTCGATCACCACTAATGCCGCCTTGGCTGCTTCAAGGGTTAGTACCGCCGTTTCATGTAAGTCTTCCATGTTCTTCCCTCCTGTTATTCTACGATTTTATTCTGCTGCTGCCAGACTGATTGCATTCAGCTTCCGGTAGACTTTGAAGTACACCAGGGCAGCATTAATCAGCAGCAAGCCGCTTGTAACTATAAATACATACCGCATGCCGAATGCCGCAGCCACTTGTCCGCCCAGCACGGAACCGCCGAACACACCCAGATAACCTGCCGACATATTGAGGCCGAACACTCTCCCGGTCAGCGCCGCAGGGGTGATCTTTTTGACCATAATGGATACCGAAGGCACCAGTCCGCCGGCCGCCAGGCCCAGCAGGAAACGCAGACCCATCAGCTCCCAGGGACTCCGGACAAAAGCCTGCGGGATAAAAATCAGTCCGGCCGCAATCAGGGCGAACAGGATTACCTTATGCGCACCGATCCGGTCCGACAGCCTGCCGAGTCTTGGCGCAGCCATAATATTGGCCAGCCCGGAAGCCGAGAAGGTAAGTCCGGCGATCAGCGCCACATGACTGGCCGTCCGGGATAGCTGGGTTACATAGACCGTCATGATCGGCTCTATCGAGTATAGGGCCACCGATAAGATGAAGAAGGTTACGAACAAGGTAATCGTTAGGCTTTTCTGCGGGACACTGCCCCATATTTCCTTCATGCGCAGCGTCTTTTTATGCTCACGGGTGAACGATTCTTTCACGAAGCCCAGCGTCAAGGCAAAGGCAATCAGCATCAGAATACCGGTCACAAAAAACGTATTCTGCACACCCAGATTCTCGGCAATAAAGCCGCCGATGGTCGGTCCCAGCAGGGAACCGGCGATATTCGCCGTGGACAAGGTGCCCAGCGCATATCCTGCATGTTCCTTATCCGTCTGCGTGGCAATGAGTGTCGTACAGGCGGTGCCGTAACCAGTGACAGCCCCCTGTAATAGACGCAGGCCGATTAAGACATATACATGTTGCGCAAACCCCATACACCCGATAATCAGCGCCATCCCGAGACTCGCCCGCAGCAGCATCGGCTTGCGCCCTACCTTGTCGGCAGCCATTCCCCAGATGGGTGAGAAGATGGCAGATATGATATAGGTGATGCCAAAGGCTAACCCTGACAGCTGTGCAACAGAGTCTGCATTATCTACTCCCAGCTGCTGAATATAGAGCGGAAGGACCGGCGCAAGCTGGCTCATTCCCACACCTGTCACGAACATGCCGAACCAGCATACGATCAGATTTCTTTTCCATACCGGCATGACAACAAGCCTTCCTTCTGTTATGAATCCACTATTGTGTATGCGCACTTCACAATAACATCCTCATATTATCAGCCGGAACGGCTCCACACCATGCATTATTTTAAACTACATGGACATTTTTGCTGTAGAATTCGGAAGGGCTGATGCCTTCAATCCGTTTGAATATCCGGCTGAAGTAGAATTCATCCGCGTACCCGAGCTCCCCGGCGATCTCTTTCACTTTTTTGCCGCTGCCTTCGAGGATCAGCTCCTTGGCCTTATCCATTTTGATTCTGCTGAAGAACTCTATAGGCGAATAGCCGGTAATCTCCTTGAACGCCCTGGACAAATACGCAGGTGACAGCTGTACCAGGCCGGCCAATTCCGGCAAGGTGACTCTGGTGCTGATATGCTCCTGCATATACCCGATGACCTTTTCAACCTTCAGGGAGGTGGAGAAATTCTGGTCATGCCGCTTGTTGTTCTGGTAAATCGCTATCAGCAGCTGCTGCAGTGCTGTCTTCGCGGTAAATTCATAACCCGGCAGCTTGGCACTCCAGCCTTCCACCAGTTTACTGAAGATCTCTTCAATCTGATAATAATCCTTCAAGTCCTGTGCAGTGTGCAGCGGGAACATCTCCGGCTCTTCTCCCAGAGTCCACCTTCCCTCCATCAGATTCACCTGCGCATAACTGAAATGTACAGCCAGGAAGCAGAGCGGGTCCTCAAGATCAAACTCCATCGAATGAAATACACCGGGCCGGATATAGAACAGCATCCCTGCCTTGAACTGATGTTTCTTATGATCCACCGTCACACTGCCTTGTCCCCCAATGACCAGGATCAGCTCATGATGCTCGAGAGTACGGGCGATTCGGGTTGAATATTTCCGGGTATCCTTGAATCTTCTGAAGTTACAGTAATGGATATGGAAAAAAAGATTGTTGATGTTCACGTTTCCCTCCGTATGTCCGTACAAGATGTATTGAAAGTAATGGCTACCCTCAAACCATTCGCTTCACTCGCAATAATTCCTTTATAGTACTCCCCTTGTATGTTGTATAGCAAAAAGCAGCGCCTCCCGCTGACAGGAGCTGCGCTGCTAGTATCATTCCCCCGCTGACCGGCTTCTACTGATGGTTCAGCACAGCCTTATGACAGGATCGTTGGTCTGATCACAATCTCATTCACGCTGGTATCCTCAGGTTCATCAATCGCGTAAGCAATCGCTCTGGCAATA
Organism: Paenibacillus sp. FSL E2-0178; assembly: GCF_038593005.1. Taxonomy (NCBI): domain Bacteria; kingdom Bacillati; phylum Bacillota; class Bacilli; order Caryophanales; family Paenibacillaceae; genus Paenibacillus; species Paenibacillus sp. FSL E2-0178. The sequence goes on along the minus strand of NZ_CP151953.1, from coordinate 7,945,036 downwards.
CTGTAAGGCGATATAGCCATGCTGTTCATCTGGCCCGCTATCGCCCTGATCTCCGGACTGCTGATCGTGTGGGTCAGCTCTGTGTCCGTCATCCCCGGCGAGATAATGGTCGAACGGATATGGGAGGCGGCTGATTCTTCCTGGCGCAGCCCTTCAGAGATGGCCCGGACAGCATATTTGGTCGCGCTGTAGACTGCAGATGAAGGACTCACGTTATAACCCGCAACCGAGGACAGGTTGATGATATGTCCTGACTGCTGCTCCCTCATGACCGGCAGGACCGCAGCAATGCCATACAGCACGCCTTTGATATTGACATCAATCATCTGATTCCATTCTTGTACCTTCAGCTCCTGGAGCATGGATGCGGGCATTACCCCGGCGTTGTTCACCAGTACATCAATCCGCCCGTATTGCTGGAGGGCAAACCCTGCCAGCCTCTCCATCTCCTCCGCAGAAGTTACATCGGTCTGCAGATACACCGCATCGCCACCTTCCTGGACAATCTCTCTGGCGAGTACCTGCAGACGGTCTGTTCTTCTGGCTGCCAGGACTAGCTTTGCGCCTTTCTGAGCCAGCAGCCGGGCTGCAGCTTCACCTATTCCGCTTGAAGCTCCCGTAATGATGATTACTTTGGATTGTTTCTTTTCCAATTCTGACCTCTCCTTTATTCAACTTGTGTTGATTATCTAACTAGTGTTGATTATTATTATATAGAGAAGAGATGGCAATTCAATCGCTAATGTAAGCGGAAATGTCCTATATGCAACAAGTGCAGGCTATGTGTTCATTAACTGAAGGAGGTTCATCATCATGGGTACCGGAATCAAGACAGACAGACGGATTCTGAGAACAAGAGAGGCGATTAACAGAGCCTTTCTGGAGCTTTTTGGGGAGAAGGAGCTGGAACAAATCACGATCAACGATATCGCGGAACGGGCGAATGTAAACCGGGGAACCGTCTATCTGCACTACACCGACAAATATGACCTGCTCAACAGATGCATTGAGGACCACCTGGGCAAAATGTTCCTATCCTGCAATATGACCCGCACTCCGGACGGAGATGTTGGACTCATCAGTGAAATGAAGCCGGTATTTCTCTATTTCGAACAGAACTTCCTGTTCTTCTCCGCTATGCTTGCCAACCAGAGAACCACAATCTTCCGTGAACGCCTGCTGGAGATTGTCTCGGCGAATGTAATTCGTAAGCTGGAGATGGAGAAATCTGTTCCTGAAGGGATGGATGAACAGCTGATTGCCCATTTCATGGCCTCCTCCTTCGTGGGCACAGTGGAGTGGTGGATTCAGAAACGGATGCCGCATCCCCCCGAAGAGATGGCGCAGCAGGTGCGGAGCTTGTTTGAGGGTAACACAATGTATAGGGGACACCAATAATCCCGCCTCCTTCCACTTGGGAAAGATGCGGGATTCGCAGCCGGGGACCAGGGCCTCCGGGTTAATCAATATGTACGCTGAATTAGACTAACTTATTCAGTTCAGTCAATAATGCCTGTTTCAGTTCTGCCAGCCTTTCCTCACTTGGTTTGCAGCTGTCTGCGTACATCGTTTCTCTGGGTGTCCACCAGACGGGATGTGCCGGATTCGGTTCCGTTAGCTGTCTCGGGAAAATATGCCAGTGCATATGCGAATCGCCGTTTCCCAGCAGCTCATAATTTAATTTGTGCGGCTTGAATGCCTTATACACCGCTTCTGCTGCGATGCTCATTTCGACCAGAAATTTCTGTTTGTAGCCGCTGCCCAGTTCATGCAGTTCGCGTTTATGTTCCTTACCCAGAAATAAAGTGTAGCCTTCGAAATATTGATGGTCTCCAAGCACCACACACCCTGTCTCGAGCTCGGCTACAAAGTACTTATTTGTGCCTTCTTTGATCATATTAATGCGGCTGCAAATCAAACATTCTTCCATATTGTGAAACCTCCCATTAGATAAGTAAAACTGTCCATTATCACCACTTGTGTAAGCTGAACTTAAAAATGATGGCCAGCCGATAGACACTTCTTCCTGAGCCGGGTTTAGTCCATGCAACAAGTCAGATTCTTAAGTTGACTCTATATAGCAATAATTATTTATGAAATGCCCCTAAATAATAACATTACAGATGTCGATAATATTAAAGTAATATAAATTCCTTAGAAAGGAAAATAAATATATTATTGAGATTTTAATACATAGGTCAAATATCATATAGTGAGTAGGAGGAATTATTTAGTATGAATATTACAAAAAAAGTATTTATCTCTTCCATTTTGGCTACCGGATTGTTATGCGGGGCTGTAGGGGTTTACGCTGCAGACGGGGTTTCGTTAGTACAAGCTTACCTTAATAGTACTATTAAGTTTACTGTGAATGGCGTTTCGTGGACTCCTAAAGATGCTAGTGGAAATAAACTCTCTCCTCTAGTATACAATGGTTCAACCTACCTTCCCGCCAAGGCAGTCGGTGAAGCAATGAATGCATCCGTTCTTTGGAATGCCGGTACTAAAACCGTTGCCATTACAACTACAGGAAGTGCCAGCGCCGGAGAACCTTATAATGATTCATCATCAGCTACGACTACACCAGTCACTAACGTACCAGTAACAACTGCTCCAGCAGCTACCGCCCCTGCCTCTCAGTCAAGCAGCCTTCCAAGTGGACTGCTCACCCTGCCTTATAATCATGATCTCACTGCAGTAGGCGAAAATAACAAATCGGTAGCATTAGCTTTTATCCAAGCTTACGGAAATGCCTTAACTTCCGGATCCAACTCAAGCTATAATGCTTTAATCGATAAATATGTGATTGACGATTTAAATGACTACGACATGGGCTACAAAAAAACATCGAAGGACAATGCAGCTAAATCGATTTCCGGGGTAGTAAAATTGAATGATAGTGGAGTTATTACGAAATATGCGGGTATTTTAAAAAGTGCCACACTTAGTGATGTGAAATTAGACACAACCTGGTCTGAAAAATATTCAACCTCTACTACATTGTGCTACAAAGTAGAATTACCCGGCTTCTTCATATCTTCATTCAGTGTCTTTTTTGAATTTGATATGGATAAAGAAACGAACACTTATTATCTTGTAGCAGTCAATATCTAAACTTCCAAATGAATGGAAGGTGTGCGGGCCCATGATGGCTTGCACACCTTTTTTGGATATATCCAAAAGAAATAGATACTTCTCAAAAGTTTGGAAGGATGCCGCACCAAATGAATGTCTAAATAGCTCGCTCTTATTCGCTGACAACGATGAACTGGCGATTCTTCCATTCGAAATCCGGCTCCGCCTGGAACCCGGAGAGGCTGATCTGCCGGTTAAGCTCCTTGCGGGGCAGCTCCCCGAATCGTCCTGTATCATCTGCAAAGCAGGAATACAGCTCGAATTGCTCACCAGGAAGCAGGTTATCCTGCAGATAACGGAATAACTCCGCAACGCATTTCCTGCCTGTTACAGCAGCACCGGGATAGGGTTCAGCCATTTCGGAGATCATTTGGAAGCTTCCCCCTTCAGGATTCACCTGATAAACCAGAGGTTTCTTGAACAGATGCGACGAATCCTCCTGTGTCAGCGGTCCGGAAACATACAGACCGGCAGCATCCTCCGCCGTCTCAAAGACCTCAATCATTTTCCCTTCCAGCGTACCGCTCTCCCTCATACCCTTCACTGGAAATTTGTCCAGGGCAGCAGGATCATTCTGCATCAAGTAATCCTTGAGCTTCATCATGGTCCCCCGCTGTCCGAAGGAGCCGGCAGGAAGCTCACGGTCAGCGGCAATATAATAAAATAAAGTCATCCGTGTTCTCCCCCTCTTTAACGCAAGCCGCCAAGTTTGCTCTGACTAATATACCGGAGTTCCGGACTACAATGCCTCTCGCGCGGGCAGCTGCAATAATGTACTATAGCCATTTCCCTGCCGGGTGTATATTCATGTGACTACTTCACCTGGAGGTCATCATGAATATCGTTTCTTTTATCATCTATTGTATTGTGGTAACCTTCACACCCGGCCCTACCAATATAGTGATTCTATCTTCCGTGCAGCATCACGGGGCCAGAAAAACAATGGGATACGTCGGCGGAGCCACACTGGCGTTTGGACTGCTGCTTGCCGCCTCCGCCCTGCTGAACCGCATGCTTGCGGACATCATCCCGCATATTCTCGGCGTTATGCAGATCATCGGCAGCCTGTACATGCTCTACCTGGCTTACCAGGTCTACACTATGGGCCGTACAGAGGAGAATCCCCGGCAATCCTCCGGATTTGTCTCCGGTCTGGTGACGCAATTCGCCAATCCGAAGGTGCTGCTGTTCACGCTGACCGTTATCCCGGGTTACGTTATGCCTTATTATAGTTCACCCGCAGCAGCCTTCATCTTCGTTATGGTAATTACTGTAATAGGTTTTCTCGCATTCACTACCTGGGTCGTATTCGGCTCCATATTCAAGAGCTTTCTGCAGCGGCATCAGCGGGTGATGAATAGTATCATGGCACTTTTTCTAGTATACTCTGCTGTAATGGTATCCGGAATTTTATAGAGGACGGTGATTAAGGTGGAACAATTCAATTATAGAAAGTCTGCAGAGATTCTCGCCTTATCGGCCAGCATGACGGATTTCACTTACAAAAAGCATTGTCACGAAGAATATGCCCTGGGCGTAACACTGCGCGGAATCCAGCAATACCATCTGGCCGGCAGCCTGCACTCCTCCCATCCGGGCGGTGTCATGTTGTTTAACCCCGAACAGTATCACGACGGCAATTCCTATGATAGAGAAGGTATTGATTATGTCATGCTCTATATCAAGCCGGCCATGTTTGCAGAGATTCTGGGCAAGCAGGAACTGCGGTTCACCTCGCCTATCGTCTATGACAAGGAGCTGGCGCAATCTATCTGTTCCTTGAATCAAGCGGTCCAGAATGGCGCTGACAGCGCACTTTGCAGTGAACTGCTGCTTCAGCTGGCCCATCTGGCCGCCCACACCGAAATCGAAGCCGCCATGCGGACCGATAGTGCCTTTGTTCAGCAGGCCAAGGAAATGATGTACTACAGCCTCGGCCAAGTACTTAAGCTTGATCACATCTCACAGGAGTTAGGCCTGTCCAAATACCAGTTCATCCGCGAGTTCAAATCACATACAGGCATCTCCCCTTACCAATTCTTCCTGAACTGCAAGGTTGAGCATGCGAGACAATCGATCGAAAAGACCAAAGATGTCTATTTCGCAGTAGCGGAATGCGGCTTCACAGACCTGACTCACCTGAACCGGCATTTCAAAAGTGTCTTTGGCCTTACAGCCTATGAATACATGTCCCAGCTGGCTTAATCCATATTCTTCTGCGCCCGCATAGCACTGTACCCTTGTGCACTTCTTATGTTACGGAATCCGCTCTGTTACTCTGCCGCCAGCACCTTCTCAAGCTGCTCCAGCACCATCGGCCACGCCTGCTCATGCTGGTCCCTGGACTCCTCATCCGGGAAACCGGCATGCGTCAAGCGAAGCAGGGTATCAGTACCCCGAGTCTCTAATTCAACCCGTACCACGGTTTCCGCCCCCTTCGTCCCTCCTGCACCGGTAACCCAGGTCATTTCCACCAGGCGGTCCTGCTCCAGACTCAGGAATCGCCCGTAATGCGGATAACGCTGGCCTTCATGACGTGCCTCGAAGAAGAACGGAGTATTCACGCTTCCCTCCATGGACACCGTTCCCGGCGCTGCAAACCAGCGGTCAAACTGCTTTGTCCAAGCCTTGTACAGGTCTTCTGGTGAGGCTGACAACAGGCGTTCCACACTCAGGTTATACGGCCTGGATGAAAGATCAGGTGCATTTACGGCCATAGCCATTGTAATCATCCCTCCCTATTCGATGTCTAGTTCTACAAAACGGTTTGTTAAGGCATTCAAATAATACAGTTTATTATCCACGATGTGGATATATAAAGTCTTGTCATCACTCAGCTTCTCACTGGTATAATCGGTTAGATTGAGCCGGTACAGCTTCTTGCTGTACTCTGAGTAATTGCTGAAGTACAGATAGTTTCCGCTCAGATTAATCTCTTTGCCATTCAGACCGGAAATTCGGGTTAATCCGCTTCCATCCAAGTTCATAGTATATAAATTCTCTTTGAAATTGAAGTACATAATATCGTCTTTCATCACTATATTAGTGATGTATCCGCCATCCAGCAGCTTCTTTTTGTGGCTGCCGTTCAGATCCATAACAAACAGCTTACTGAAGTCAATCGTATAGTAGATCTTTCCGCCATACACCGCCAGGCTGGATACCCCGTACTGTTCAAGCACCGTTCTGGAGCTGCCGTCGGTCTTCATCCGGTAGAGCGGCTTGTTCATCGAAGAGTTTCCCTGCGTGAAGTAGATCCAATCATCAGCAACCGTCACCAGGTTCTTCCCGATGGCAAAATCTCTAAGCATCGTCCGGTCCGAGCCGTCCGTATTCATGCTGAACAGCTTGTTGTTGTCGCCCGTATAATACAGCTTTCCGTCTACAAGATTAATATAAGCCGCATATTCGTCATCGCTGAGCTTCTGAAGTTCAGTACCCTCCTTCTTCTGTTTATAGAGCCTCCCCGAGTCTTGCGGATTATTGAAATATACCCATTCATTGTCTGTAGCGTACAAGCCTCCATTGTTCAGATTGCCCACCGAATTCCCGGTTATACCAGGACCGACGGGTTGTACGGATTCTTCCTGCTTGATTGCTACCTGCCCGTTGGCATAGGTGACCGTTGCATCAAAAACCTCAGAAAGCACCCGGAGCGGCACCAGCATTCTTCCATTCACCAGTCTCGGAGCCGCGGCCAGCGTGAACGGCTGCTGATTCTTATAGGCTGCGGTCGAGCCCGCCGTTAGACTCAGCGTAATGGTTCCTTTGGAGATTATGATTGCTTTATTATTCCCCGGAACAATCATCCCGCCCAGCTCATCCGCCACGAAGCGGAGGGGAACATATACCGTACCCTGATCATTCACTGGCTGCACATCAAAATTCACCAGCTTCCCATTGACTGTAACCGTAACCCCCGGCTGATCCGCCGAAGCTGCGAAGCCTGTCCCCGCCCCCGTTAAACTCAGCAGCAGAGGGGCAATAACGAACCATTTTCTCAATGAACACACCTCTTTGAACTCAATTTCTGAACAAACAACTCCTATGTATTCTACACCCTTCTTCTTCATTCTTCCATAATATCAAAGGATCACCATCCTGAAGATCAGCTTCCGCACACAATCTTCACTTTACAATTTCTTGTATATGGTTTATTTTAACATTAAGTATTCACTGAATGTTGTTGTATGTAAGTTAACATTCAGTATTCAAAATAATTAACTGGAGGACATGATGAACCATTCTTTGCAGGAGACATTACTGAAGAATATCCGCTTTGCTTACAATGAAGCAGTCGAACTTGTGATTTCCATGGGAATGCTTGCTTGTGAGGACCAGATCTCAGATTTGGCAGATGATTATAAAATCGAAGCAGATGAGCTGCTTGGAGCCTATCTTGATGATGCGCGCAAGCGGTTATCCCCCTTCTTTACCCGTGAGCTGCTGTTTTTTTTCCGTTATGACTTGCTTCATAATGCACTTGATTTCCCGTTGTATGAATCCATCTTCACTCATCGGGAAGTGCTAACTGCAGAGGCGTTGATTAACCGGCTGGATAACAGCCCTGCGGAGCATATCGTTGCAGAGATGGTCTACGGCGTCTACAACGATAACCTGGAAGCGCTACTCCAGGGCAACGACTGGGAGCTGGTCAAGAAGGATCTGAAGAAGCTCTCTGAACTGGTGACTGCAACAAAACCGCAGCCCGAGGTTGCTGAAGCCCATGCGCCGCTGCTTGAATGTCTCGCTAATCCGCAAGAGACCAAGCTGCGCTACCTGCAGCTATTGCGTCAATTCAATCAGGATGTCTTCATTCACTGGAAAGACCGGATCCGTGAGCTTTCTGAGCAGGCTTCCCGCAGGTATGAGGCTCAATTCCGCAGCAACCCTGAGGTTTTCATTCGTGAAATCCACAATAATGAACCTTCGCTGTTTGACTTCCCCGTCACCTTCCATGTCAGCTTTGTTTTCCAGGTGGCAAATGGCTTTTACAATTTCCACACCGATGCCGGGAAGGTCGGCTGGGTCATCTTCGGCATTAATAATGAACGGGTGCACGGCCCCGCCGCTGACCGGGAGAAAACCGAACTGTTTCTCAAAGCCTTATCGGATAAACGGCGGCTGGATTTCCTGCTGTTACTCAAGCAGCGTCCGCATTACGGCCAAGAGATTGCTGCAGCGCTAGGCATTACACCGGCTGCTGTGAAGTATCATTCCAACTTCCTGTTCTTTCTGGATCTGCTCGATGTCGAGCGGGTGGATCACCGGCTGTATTACGTGCTTAGAACCGATACTTTGCGCAATCTGCTGGCCTTGATGGCTAAAGTTATGCTGGACAAAGATCAATTCATGAGTTGATAACTGGAGGGGTTCACTTGAACAGGATCACGAATACCGTGGCAACGCCGCTGGATGAACCGCCCGCCGCTGCCCAGAGTACATTTATACGTTTGCTGCAGCTAGGCAAACCTTATACAGGCTGGTATATCATTCTGTGTGTTCTGGCAGCGGTCAGCTCACTCACAACTGTAGGTTTGGCTGAGTCCCTGCGGCGGATTATCAATGCGGCCACCAACCACAACACCTCCGGTCTGACAGCCGGAATGACCTTTGCTGCTGTCATCGTAGTTACGGATGCCGGAGTCCACTTTCTGAATACATATCTCTCAGGTCTGCTTGAGATCAAATCTACCTCGAAACTCCAGATGTCCATGCTGACAAGAATGCTGAATGTCCGGATGAAGGATCTGGACCGCTATCATTCCGCCGATCTAATCAGCCGGATGAATGACTCGGCTCCAGCCGCACAGCAGGGAATAAACCGGAAGACGATTGAACTGATCAGCAATCTGCTGCAAATCATTTTTCTGCTCACTTATCTGCTGTCTCTGCAATTTGCTCTGACACTGGGGACAATCATCATCTGTGCACTGGTTCCGCTGGTTATGCTCCCCTTCACCTCACGTCTCCGCACCATGAATGAGCAGCGTCAGAGCATTGAGAGCGCCCAGCAGGCATTCATCCAGGATTCGATGCAGGGCGCTGAGGTGGTGCGTGCCTTCTCCCTTGCTCCCCGTCTGCTCGGGCAGTTCACAGGCAGAGCCCGGCAATTCAACACCGTACACGTGCCCGTCTCACGGATAGAGGCTATAGGTTACAATATGCCGCTGGCCGTTATTCTGGGCGGATTACTGTATGTACTCTCCTATGGCGGCTATCTTGTAATTGGAGGGCGGATTGATGTAGGCGCCGTTGCTGCTTTTCTCATTTGCTTTGAACAAATTTCGAATCCGGTATCGCGGCTCGCCAACCTGTGGACAGAACTGCAGGCTTCGCTGGCACAGGGGAAGCGTTTATTTGAAATCATGGATTTAACCGAAGAAGGCAACAGCCCTGCTAATCCCGGTACCGCAGGGCAACTGGCTGAAGCATGGGATACCGTTAATCTGCCCGTTGCCGGACAGCAACCGATCATATTCAACAATGTCAGCTTCGGGTACGGACAAACGAAGGTATTAACTGAAACTCAGCTGCGGATTGAGCCCGGTAAGGTTACCGCTTTCGCTGGTGCCAGCGGGAGCGGCAAGAGTACGATTCTTCAGCTAATGCTTGCAGCTTATGTACCTGACGGAGGAAGCATTTATCACGGCAGCACGCCCCTACATACGATTCCTCCGCGCAGCTGGCGCAGCCGTATCGCCTATGTATCCCAGGAGCCTTATCTGTTCTCCGGAACTCTATACGAGAATATTGCCTGGGGACGGCCGGAAGCCTCCCGGGAAGAGGTGATAGCTGCCGCACAGAATGCAGGTATCCACGAGTTCATTATGCGGATGCCGCAGGAGTACAGTACTCTCATCGGTGAGCGAGGGCTTACCTTATCTGGAGGTGAACGCCAGCGTCTGTCGATTGCTCGCGCCTTCGTCCGTGAACCGGGGCTGCTGCTGCTTGATGAACCTACTGCTGCCCTTGACAGCCATAATGAAGAGATTGTCCAGCAGGCATTGAAGGCCCTGATGACGAACCGGACAACGGTCGTAGTCGCCCACCGGCTCTCAACTATTAAGTACGCTGATCATATCTACTTCATGGAGGCCGGAGCAATTGTTGAACAAGGGACCCATATGGAGCTGATGGCGCTGCAAGGTAAATATCACGCAATGGCCCAAGCGGGCGTTCAGACAGAGGCTGCTGCCGGAGGAGGACTGCAAAATGAATACTAAATCATCATCATCCGGCCGAATCCGGCTCGGGGAAGCCCTCCAGCGGCTGCTTCCTTATGTCAAGCCATACCGGCTCGGCTTTCTGGCAGCAATAGTGCTGCTAATGGCCAGGCTTGCACTGGATATCGGATTTGCTACAATTCAGCAGGTTTTCATTGATACGATCAACAACACGAACATGCAGTCACTGACACGGATAACCTTAATTTGTTCACTGGCCTGCTTCCTGATTATTCTCTGTCTTATGCTGCAGCATTACTTCCGCTTCACCGTGCACAGCCGGATGGCCTGGGATTTCCGGGCGAAGCTGTTTAACGCCAGCCACCGGCTGCCTTTCCGCCAGCTGGAAGCCATGCACTCCGGGGATCTGACCTCCCGGAATACCAAGGATGCCGGAGCGGCCATGGGGATGATTAGCAGTCTGGTCTACGATCTGGGTTATAATCTTCTGCTCTGCCTGGTTGCATTTCTGTATTTGGCCAGCATGGATGTCTGGCTTGCACTCCTTGCACTTGGAACGGGCCCCGTTGTCTTTCTGTCCGGCCGTTTCTTTGACCGCAGACTGCGTAAGCTGTTCACGGAAATCTATGCCCAGGAAGCCTTGCTGCGGGGAATCCTGCAGGAGACCCTCCAGGGGATGAAGGTTATCCGTTCATTTTCACTGGAGAATACGCTGCTGGGCAGGTATGCAGCTGAACGCGAGCAGTTGAACCGGCTGCAGAAGCAAAAAACTCTGTTAAACGCACTGCTCTGGCATTCTTCAGCCTTCATCAACAATGCAGTAATGATCAGCTGTGCGGTACTAATTGCCCGGTCAGCGCTCCGTGGGGAGACTTCGGCAGGGGAAGTGCTTGCCTTCATCATCCTGATGGGACGTGTTCAGTGGCCATTCGTCCACATGTCGCAGACTTGGGGCGGGGTACAGGAATCACTAGGGGCGGCTGACCGTGTATTTGAGATTCTTGATGCTCCCCGGGAAGGGGCAGCATCTGACGATGGACAGGATATTGCTACCGTATCCGCTGCGGTAGCCGCCGCTGAAGCAACCGCCTTGGCGGAAGCTGCTGCACTAAGCATACAGGGGCTGCACTACAGCTTCGCGGGACCCCAGTCCAGGGAGGGAACCTGTCTGAGCGGGATCCACCTTGAGCTGAAGTATGGCGAGACGGTTGCCGTTGTGGGCCCCAGCGGCTCGGGCAAGACGACACTTGTACGGTTGTGCTGCGGACTCTATGAACCGGAGGCCGGCAGTATTACCGTGTGCGGTTATAGTGTGCATGATCACCTGGAGGCGGCGCGCCGGAGGATCTCCTATGTGCCGCAGAATCCTTACCTGTTCTCCGGCAGCATCCGGGATAATCTCGCGTTCAGCGATGAACATGCCAGCGATGAAGAAATCCGGGAAGCTGCCCGCCTGGCAGGTGCAGATGAATTTATTATGCGGATGCCTGAAGGATACGACACGCTGATTGGTGAACACGGCTCTACTTTATCAGGCGGTCAACGGCAGCGCCTCGCCATCGCCAGAGCTTTTCTGCGTAATGCCCCGCTCCTGCTGCTGGATGAAGCTACTTCAGCACTCGACAACGAGTCCGAACGGCTGGTTCAGCAATCGCTTGACCTATTGATGAAAGACCGGACCACCCTCGTGATTGCCCACAGGCTCTCAACGGTAAGGGAGGCTTCGCGGATCATTGTTCTGGATCATGGGAGAATTGTTGAAGAAGGCACACATGATGCGCTCATTGAACAGGATGGGCTCTATGCGGAGCTGTATCATTTACAGTTTAGAACATCACCGGCTGAAGAATTGGAATCCGCATCCTATGCGAAATCCCTTACTTCAGTATTACCGGCATAACATCAGTTCTCCCGGGAAAACAAATCACAATTACAGACGAAGACCCCGAAAGTCCGTGTCACCACAGCTGCCGGAGTCTTCGTCTCTTTTCAGACTCAAATAGAAATGTTGTAAATTAACGGCTTGTTCACGGAGGAATGCTGCATTGTGTACAACAATTTGCGATTAGGGCTGATATTACAAGGGAATTGTTGTATTTCGCACAACACTTCCATCATTGAAGGTTGTGCGAAGCCCCTGCACTCTTATTTTGAAGCACCAAGCGGAATCGCCCCGCTGTCTCTGGCGTCTGTTATGATTTTGGAAGCGGCCACTTCCCCGTCCTCATCAAACCCTTCAATCTCAAACGGGACACCCGCCGTAACCGGCTGAAAAGCGAACCAAATCGTCCGGTCTGATCCGACTTTAATCAGCTTCGCTTCGGATGTATCCGTTCCTGCCTCCTTCTGCTCGACAGTAATATGCTGAATGGACGGGTTCAGAACATCTCCGATCACCATGGGAAATGGAGTCGAAATATGCTCCAGTTCAGGAAAACACATATAATTTATCGCAGAGCTCTCCGGACCTCCGCCCATTCCGTAGCCGCCTCCCCATACCCACTTCCATCCGAGCCAGGTTTTGCGGACATACTCTACTTGAAGATTACTGCTGCCTTGCTGCCCCGCCCGGGTAAGAAATACCAGCTCCCCTCTGGCTGCAGGCTCCTGATGAATTACAGTCATCGGGTCAGAGCCGCGGAACAGCCGGACAGCTTCTTCCGGACTTTTACCAAGTGGAATCTGGAGGGTCTGGTCCATTCCGAGTGAGCGGGACATCCGCTGGTCAGACCACCCGCCTGGTCTTTCATACATATACAAAAGTAAATAGAGTACGGCTACGGAAGCTAGAATCACTCCGGCAGCCATTCCCAATCTCCGGCTATTCTTCATGAATAATTGCATCCCCTGTCTCATGTGTTTGCGCTTACAATACCTTCCATAATACTATAGAATATTTCAGCGCAGAATACAAAAAAGCCCGTAGAGCAAGCCCCAAAGGGCCTGTCTACAGGCTGTTTGCAATCCATTCTAATATTGTAACTGCTATATTAGGTTCGAATTATTTAACTTCATTTGCTCCGGTTACTTTGCCTTCGATCACAGCAGTAGCCTTCACATCTTCACTTGCATAGTACAGGTTACCGTCGATAGTAGCATCCTTATACAGGTTGAATCCGTTAGCTTCTACATATACGTCGCCTTTGATTGTACCGCCTTGAACGCGGAAGTTCTCGCTCTGTACAGTTACTTTAGGTGCTGTCAGTGTGTAGGTAGCTGTAACCTTGTGGTCAGCATCCTGTGCATACAGGGCAAGTTTACGGTAGATCGCTGCAGATGCATCGCCTTTATCATGGAATTCACCGGCTACAACAACATCTTTGTCAACGGTCAGGTCGTTCAGGATGGCTACAATCCAGTTGCCGCTTTCGCTTACAGCAGCAGTGAAGGCATCTGCCTGGTTAACGATGGAAGCTGTTGTTACTGCATCAGTCTGCTCTGTGGCTGGAGCTGTTGTTGCTGCTGTACCTGCATTATTAGCTGCGTTATTATTATTCGATCCACAACCCGACAACAATGCTGCTGATACCCCTGCTACTACTAGAACTTTGAATAATTTCATTTTTAATTCCCCCTGTTTCTTTTAATTAACTTTATTATATATTAAAATTTTATGATAACAACGTGATAGTTTTCACAATATTGTGTCTTTTTTCACAAACAAGCATTATGATTATTTCACATCGTGCAAAATGCAGGCATTTCATGCTTATTTGTCTAAATTTGTTCGTGAACCTCCAGCGGCTGATCCTTTCAATTCTAAAGCTTCCCACTCCTCTCTAAGCAGCCCCATTCGAATAGAATCGTAGAACTGCCCATCGTAGTAACGGCATTTCCGGAGTCTCGCTTCCATCGTCATGCCTAATTTCACCCCGGTCCTGATCATCCGCTCATTCCCGGACCATGTGGTATAGCCTACACGGACCAGCGGATACGCATTGAACAGATGACCGATCCACAGTCTGAGAGCTTTTGTCCCGTAACCACTGCTCCAATATGCCGGATCATAGATGATAATACCCATTTCCAGCCAAAGGGATGGCTCATGTTCCCAATAGTAACTGACATCGCCTATAACCCCGCCCTCTACTTCTATTACCCAATTATTTCCGCATCCAACAATCTCCGCTCTGTTCCCATAATACTCTTCCCACGGAATCCGCTTGTGTTCGTAGTAAGGTGCATCCCATTTCTTCCACTCCGGTGCTTCCTCTTTGTGTGAGAGCTCCCACAGTCTGAATAGATCCCCTTCAGCTATCGGCCGAATCTGCAATTCATTATCCTGATACATAGATTTCCTCCGTTGCCGCTAATATTTTACATACTGATATTATATTAACTGAACTGCTGAAGCTGTTGCCGGTAGTGAACATTTATAATTAAGGAATACTGAATGTAACGGCTGCTGTAAACTTTTCACGGAGCTTAGCGTTGTATAGGGGAAGGGGGCAGGACATGGCCAAAGAAACCATTCATCACTTTCTGCAGCAAGCCGGAACTTTGCTATACCGGTATTTGAGGAAACGCGGACTCGCCCGCGAGGATGCTGAAGATATCGTTCAGGACACCTGTTATAAATACTTAATCTATCAGGATGGTATCGGCCCGAAACAAGTCATGGGCTGGATGTTCCGTGTCGCCACCAATCAGTTCTATGATCTCAAGCGAAAAGACAAACGCCATCCGGCGGTCGATGTTGACGATATCCAGCTTCTTTCTTTAACCCATCTGCCGGAGATCCAGCTGCTGAGGCGGGAAACCGCACAGAATATCCGCGACACGCTGTCTATGCTCTCTGAGCAGCATCAGGAGCTGCTGATTCTCAAATATGAGCTGAACCTTACTTATAAGGAGCTCTCGTCCCTGTACGGTATGAATGAGAACACGCTCAAGACTCATGTTACACGCGCCAAAAACCAATTCATCAAACATTATGGGGAGGATTATTAAATGGAACAGAATCATGAGCAGGACCCGTTTATATTCGGAGGGAAAGGGACTCAGCAGATGATCAAAAAAGCCAGACTCCGCTCCACCCTGAAGACCATTGGCATCATTGTTATCGTAACCCCGGTTATTCTCGCCGTTATCTGGTATGGCCTCTACCACTTGAGACTGAACCAGGGAGACAAGGTACAATCTGAGATTCTCTGGAAAAATGAAATCAGTGCACCCAATGTGCACATCAGCAACCAGTCGGTGAAATTAGACAGCTTTGGAGGCGAAACCTACAATCAGACTTACAAATGGCTGGGAAATAAACCTTATATCTGGCAGCCCATCGAGGAATCCTATAATCTGCTGGGCCACTCGACCGGCAGGTATGGCGCATTCGGAGCGATTTCTCTCCCGGAACAGCTGAGCGCAGCGTCCACACACCGTTACAACTCTGCCACCGGGGACCGGGAAATGATCTTTTATCATCCGGAGATTGATTATGATTCCTATGAGGACAGCATCAGCCAGCTGAAGCAGCTGGGAGACGATACACTTGTGGAGATGGCGTTGTCTTTTGACCAGGCCTATACGCTGGATAAGACGCAGAAGCTTCTGCCTGCCGGGATGCAGCCTGTCTGGTTATGGACGGATGCATATACTCCCTCTTATAAAAAATACCTGAAGGAAACGCGCCAGACCATCGCAGCTGATTCGATGATCATCTACGGATTTCATGGAGAGCAGTTTGCCCCCTACGGCGGTGTAAACTCCTTCATTAATAGTGTCGAACAGCTGCGGAAGCACGGCAAGAACTTCACCTGGGAAGCAGATCAGGTTCATCAGAGCCTGGCCGGGGATAATAATATTCTGGAACCGGATGATATCACAATTATTGGTGTAGTCGTAACCGGCACCGCTAAACAGCTGGAAGCTCTGCAGAATCAGGCTTATATCAAAGCCTCTACCTTCGGAGTGGTCTCTGATTCCATTACACTTCCTAATTAAGCTGTCATTCTAAGGTAGCTTCCCAGCCGGACGGTTGAATTGGACTTCTTCACTACAGCTTGAGATAATTAAGCCAATCTATCCAAAGATTACTGCAAATCCATAAAGCAAGGAACCCAGCAGTATGGGCAGCATGATATAAGACTGCCCGGATGACATAACGAAAGGACACAACTATGAACCTGTCAGCACTTTCCGACTCCCTAAAGCCGCTGAATCTGCGGAGCTGTCTGATCCAGCAGCAGGGCCGTCTGATCTTTGAACATTATAGAGATCAGCGCACTTCTTCCGAGATTGCCAAGATCAACTCCTGCACCAAAAGCATACTCTCCGCACTGGTCTGCATCGCGATGGACCAAAGCCAGCTTTCCGGTCCTTCGGCTTCTATCAGCGAATTCTTCCCGCAGCTCAGCCGCGACGCTGATACACGTAAACCGAAAATTACAGTCGGACAGCTGTTAACCATGTCGGCCGGCTTTCGCTGGACCGAATTCGGCGGAGCGAATTCCTTCCCCAAGATGACCCGTTCCTCCCATTGGGTGAACTATGTACTGGAGCAGCCGCTCGCGGATGAACCGGGAACCCGGATGGAGTATAACTCGGGGATCTCGCAACTGCTGTCGTCTATTGTGGTGCAGGCTTCAGGAATGAGCACAGCAAGATTCGCCGAGCAATATCTCTTCGGACCTCTCGGAATTACGGAGTATGAGTGGGAGACAGATCCCCAAGGCATCCATACGGGCGGCTACGGGCTGAAGCTGAGGCCCGCCGACCTGCTGAAATTCGGACAGCTCTATCTGCAGCAGGGAGTATGGGAGAATTCGCAGATTATATCCGGCGAACGGGTCGCATGTTCGGCGCAGCCGGCTCTGCCGGCTGAACCGCCCCGCCATGGCGGATACGGCTGGCACTGGTGGACAGATTCAATAACGGGTGATACAAGAACCGGGGGGTCTGCTGCTGTGGATTATTATTATGCACGCGGGTACGCCGGGCAATATGTGTATGTACTTCCGGAGCTTCAGGCCGTTGCCGTGGTGACCCAGGATAACAGACGCGGCAAAAACAACCCTCCGCCAGAGGTCTTCCGCGAGTATATTGTACCGCAGCTTATGAATCCAAGCGGACTTTAGCAGCCTCCAAATAAGCTGCCTCTCCGGTGAAACCAATCAGCTTCCCGCCTTCTTCACGTATGCTGAAGAAATCCCGGCTTGCCTGCGGTGCCTGCCGGAAGGCGGCTTCTACGCGTTCCCGCTCCAGTTGCGTAAGACCGGCCCGTTCACACCAGGAGGCAAATTCAAACGGCTTGGCCAAGCATATTAATGCTTCCAGACGGAAGCCGGAATGCTCCAGCCTCTGAATCCATTCCGATTTGGGCAGGGCACGGACATGACTGGGATCTCTCAGCTTCTCCACCTCATTATAGAATCTGCCCAGCGCTTCGTCCTCCGGCACAACATTATCGATCAGCTGGAGTCTTCCGCCCGGCTTCAGCACCCGGTAAGCTTCGGAGATGAAAGTCTGAACCTCCGGGAAGTGGTGGGCCTGCTTAGCTAGATTTAACTCTATTCCTTAATTTATGGGCAGTATACCACAAGAGCGGGCACAGGAGGTTAAAGAAGAATACGTTCAGATACCAGACTTCATTAAGCTCGGCAATCACGGAAGGATTATCCCAGACATTCATCGCCAGCGGAATACTGGCCAGGGCCAGTGGTATCAGGAGTCCGGTATGCTGCTTAAGCCCGAATAACTCCGCACAGCCGTGAGCAGCGATATAGAGGGTAAGAATCAGGCGGTAAAAGATAACGATAAACCAGATCACCGTAACCACGGTTTCACTCCGCTCATAGAATCCGCCGATGGTGACCGTTTTGGCCGCAAACTGGCTTACATAAGGCATATTTGGAGGAAGACTTTCTCCGAGCACCATGATAATTAGTGCCGTAAGTAATACTAAGGTGATGCCGGTAATCCACGTGCTGTGGATCAGTGCCTTTTGATAAGCTTGTTTATTCTTCATCAATGGGACCAGGAACAGACTTAACGCAACCTCACTGTTGGGATAAGCCATGAAATTTATTGTACCTTCAACAACAGGATGAACACCCTTCTCAAACACAGGCAGAAAGTTGCTCCAGTCCGCCCCATATATAAGTGAGAGCAGCAGCATTACCAGCAGTACCAAAGCAATGGGAAAGGTAATCTCCGTGGATCTGCACACCGCGTTAAACCCTTTGTACAGGCAGTACACCAGTGCGAACAGGATCAGCGCGTAAATCGCCGATGGCGGCGTTTCTATAAACAGATCATTGCTGGTAAAGTCACCTAAACTGCGGAGCGTCAAAATAAAGATCAGAAAAGGCACAAAAAACAGGTATAACGCCAGCATGGTTTTTCCGGCTGTTTTGCCCAAAGTACGTACTAAGTATTGCCCCATGGTGTCGCCGTTCATTTGACTGTATATGGCTACAAATAACGGGATGATCAGCATTTGAAACAGCATGCCGAGCAGGATGGGAGCCCAGGCGTCTTTTCCCGACAAACCGATCATCATCGAGGGAAGCCCGAGAAGCGCACTCCCCCAATAATGCAGCGCTAACAGCATAGTCAACTGGCGGGAGCTCATCTGCTCTTCCCCTCCTCTTTGCAGTCAGATTCCCTGGGTCAGCCAGTTCCGAATAACCGGTTCACTTGCCCAAGCAAGCTAATGAACGGCCTTAGTAAATCCGGGATGATCCAGTTCTCCGCTAACATAATACCTAATCCGAGTGCGATAGCATACAGGCTGTAGACAATCACTTTATCCCGGACATTTGCCCGCTTCCCCCGGAACCGGCGGATCTGCCATGCCCACAACAGCACATTAGCTGAGATCAGAAAAACACTCATGGCTCCTCTTCCTTCAATGGAGGATTCACGATCCTTCCTCTGCCCTTAATGGTATAATCCATAACCACCTTCACATCCATCTTGCTAAATTCCTCATTCCATTGATTATGCTTGCTGGCCCAATACGCGGGATACTTCTTATGAAACTTAGTGCCGAAGCCGAAAATATCCACACCAAAATCGCTCTGCACTTTGCGGATACCGCCGGCAATCAGTTCCTGTGTGCGTTTCGCAGCCTGTGTCTTCATCATGTCCAGTACTTCACGGTTGTTCAAATCGAGACTGCATTCCACCTCTGCAATATTGGCTTCAATCGTTATCTTAACCGTGGCAGAGGGTTGTCCATTATGAAGCTTAGGGATAATCCTGGATTTAGCTTGCAGGACCTCCATCACAAAAGTCCCCGCTTTATCCGGACAATCTACCTTGCCCACCGTGGATTTTACTTTTCCGGTCACATAGTTATAGGCTTTGCTGTCATTCTCATTCAGCCAGCCGAGCAGCACATCATCCTTCATCACCCCGATGCCCCGGTACTCGAATTTCAGCGGACTGTTGATAGATTCCACATTTTCTTTGGTTTTGCCCTTTTCCAGGTTGCCTACCAGATGAAGACCGGTTAACACCGCCTCCTGCCCGTCCAGATCAAACCACTTCATCAGGTCAAGCAGACGCACTGCGGAGGTGGGTGCCCAATTCTTCTGGGAACCGTTCAGAGAATCATACAGATCCCTGGCCGGGAGACGTTCAAGAGGAGTCATAATAGACAAGGCATCGTAGGCACTGCCGTCCCGGACGATGGCAACATCAAAGTCCGGCCGTACTTCATGATCCCTGAACAGGAAATCGAGCGGTTTACGGATTCCGTCTTTAGCCATAGCTTCATCGAGTAAAAGCATGCTTAAATGCGATAAATAAATTTTACGCGGCAGCTTGGTCGTTAATTTGCGTAAAGCCTCCATAATCGTAGCTGCTTCAGTATCAACCACAAGGGCTGGAGGACCTCCGCTGCCTCCGCTGCTGGCAGCGGCCAGACTGGGTGCGACAATCTGCACTGTTACCCGGTACCCCTTGTCCGTCCGGTCAATGCCAAGACCGATGGCTACAGCCAAATCCCCCAGTTCCTTACGGCTCCAGCAGCCGGACAGCGCCGTTACCATCACGGCCAGCGCACAGATCAGCATTACCGGTCTTCTCATCATTAGACTCCATCCTTGCTGCGTTTATTCCGCGGGCTTGACCAGTAGGGGCTGCGAAAGACGCCATCTGCCTGTTCTTTTCTGAGATAAGGGGCATAGGGGCGCATATAAGGGATTCCCACAGACTGCAGGCTGCATAAATGCACGACAAGAATGAGGAATCCGACGGTTATCCCGTAAATGCCGAAGGAAGCAGCCGCACCCATAAACAGGAAACGGATCATCCGGATGGAAATAGACATATTGTAGGCGGGAATGACAAAGCTTGATATCCCGGTAATCGCAACTACAATAACCATCCCTGCCGAGACAATGCCGGCATCCACCGCAGCCTGTCCTACGATCAGCGTCCCCACAATGGATACAGCCTGGCCGATGTTGCGGGGCATGCGGATTCCCGCTTCCCGTATAATTTCGAAAGTGATCTCCATCAGAGTTGCTTCAACAAAGGCCGGAAACGGTACCCCCTCGCGCTGAAACATGATACTCAGCAGCAGCCGTGTGGGCAGCAGATCCTGATGGAAGGTTGTGATGGCGATGTATAGACCGGGAGCAAAAACACTGATGATTACAGCGGCAAGGCGCAGGACCCGAACCAGACTGGAAAATAGATAAGGCTGATAGCTGTCCTCCGCAGACTGGATAAAATCTATAAACAGGGAAGGAACAATCATTGCAAACGGGGTTCCGTCAACTATAATAGCTACTCTTCCTTCAGCCAGCCCTGCGGTAATGCTGTCCGGCCTTTCCGTGTTAAGAATGGTAGGAAATACGGTGTATTTGTTTCCCTGCAGATATTCCTCGATATATTCGCCTTCGAGTACCATTTTCAGTCCGATCTCATCGAACATCTCCGCTATTCTATCCAGGACCGGCTCATCTGCCAGACCTTCTATGTACAATATGGAGACATCGGTTTGAGTGACTTGCCCCACGGAGCGGGTAACAATTCTAAGCCGCTCATCCTTCATTTTTCTGCGGATCATGGTAATATTGGTCCGGAGGTCATCCGTGAAAGCCTCCTGCGGTCCCCGGATTACGGTCTCTGTTTTGGTTTCTCCGATGCTTCGTTTCTCATATCCCTGAATGGCAAGAGCGAGCGCTTCATCATAACCGTCAATGAGCATGAGCAGGCAACCGGACAAAATATCTTTAACCGCACCTGTCATATCCCCGGTGATTCTAACCTGCCCTGCGGTCAGGATCTGATCGCTGAAGTACCGGGGCAGGCTGTATCCCTCCGGGACGGGCGGAGCTGACTGAATGGCCGGAATAATCGATTCCTGCAGCACTTGACTGTTCACCATACCATCCAGAAATATTAATTGAATTACACATTCCCTCTCCAGGCTGCTCCAGTCCAGACGAATGGACCGCACGCTGACATCTGAGCTGGCGCCTAATCTATGGCAGATCAGTTCCGTATTGATGAAGGCCTCACGGCTGAGACGCTGGAGGTGGGGGTCATGCGGTTTACGGGACTCCTGATCATGGAATTTCATGCTGATGTCTCCCTGCTGCTGATATCTCTTCCTTATGGAGTCTAGTGTTGCCTAACAGGGTTTATTTCTAAACAAAAAACTCCATTTCAGCCGCACTGGCGAAATGGAGTAGCTTATGTATATACGCATAAATCCCCGCTGCCTGATTACTTGAGGCACGGGGATTTATGTGTTAATTCCTGTATTCACTTCAATCATTTCCTCCTGCTAACAAAGCCATATCCCTGACATGGTGATTGTTCAAATTTCATGTTACCGTGTTGCCCGTTCGCTCCTCTTCGGAGTGTTGCTCCATGTCCTGCATATGGGGTGGATTCCCGCGTACACGATTTCACGAAAAACGTTTTCACGGACGTTTTTCCTGCTGTGAAGAATCGTCTTAGTACGCTTCGCTAACCTTTTTCAACGGAATCACGCTCTTTCTTCCGCAAGATTACTCTTGCTTGAATGAATAGCTTTGGTTCATCTTCAAAGATTTGCTCTTGGGTTCCCGCATACCCACGATCTGCCAGAAGATGTTATCATCCACCTTCCTCATCAGCAGCCGATTCCGGCACGCTTCGCTAACGCTAGTACATCGGGATTCTCTCCTTTCCTTCATTCATTGCTAAATTTAGGAATGAGGCAATCACCTGTGGTTACCACCTGTGGATTGTTGCTGTGGCTCCTTTGGTGATGTCTACATTATACACCGGAAATGATAAAATTTAAAACTTCAAAAACCTGCATATCCCGTCATAATCCCTGAAATTCCCTGCTATTTATAAGCAGAATGCCTATGCCTAACGATTACTCTTTTTAGGGATAATTTGCTCCTGCTTGCTGGTTTCATGTCATGTATGCGTTATCATTGCAGGTTGTCTAATGATTCCTGGGACCACAAAAAAAGCCGGAAAGCCGCACTGCTGCCTGCTTACCGGCCTACTTTTACATGGACAGACTGTGATTGTTCTTCCTGCGGTTCAACACAATCAGCAAATAGATGCCAAATAGCAAATAGAGAATATTCAGAATGGACACCAGCAGAAGCTCATGCTCCACATTCTCATTGCTGACCATCGCCAGTGCATCATAGATGAAATGGAAGCCGATCAGCGGAATAATATTGTTGCCTGCCTCAATCAGCAGTGCGAGGACGAAGCCCAGCAGCAGCGCATTGGCTACCTGGAGAAGTGTGCTTATGATATCTTTTCCGCCAAGCGCGTTGGCCATATGTAGAACACCAAAGAATACAGATGAGAAAACAATATAAAAAACAGGTCCCTTATGCTTCAGCTTATCTCTGATAATTCCTCTGAAGATTGATTCCTCCGTGTATCCCACCAGCAACGTCATGATCACGATACTGATCACCTCAGCCGCCGTCAGCTCCACATTGATTCCACTCATAAGCGGCTGAGCCACTGCAAGAAGCAGCATTGGGATGTAGAACAGCACAGGCCTGGCCTGCTTGGCCTCAAGCTTGCGGAAGCCGAAGCTTACCAGCGAGGAATCCTTTCTTTTCATATATACCGTAACGATAATAGCCATAACCAGGAAGGCGCAGGCCTGGGCATTGCGGACTCCCATATCCCCGAACTCCTGAATGCTAGCTACTGCGGATGCTACGGATACGAGCAGGGTCAGGACAACCCCAAGCATCAGCGAGAATATAACCGGATGTCCTTTTGCAGCGGTGTTCTTCATTTGTTAGCTCCTTTATGTAGTTGGTTTCATCATTGCCATTCAAGGACAATAATGGATTTATTGTAAACGATCGCTTGGAAATATACTACAATTTTCACTGCGGTTATCAGGCTTCAGTCCATCACTTTACCTAATATTCCAGTGGGAAATACGGCTGACGCATGCTATAATCTCTGAGTCCTATAGTGAGAATTGAACATAAGTATGGGGGTTGCAGGAGGTTTCGCTCAACATGAACAGTCCTATTAAAATCTTTAAAGTAACCGTGCAGCTGGAGAAGGATGAATATGATGTCGAAGCCAGTCATTGGAGACTGCTGACAGAAACGAACCGCTACTATGAGATCAAACCCGAAAGCGGCCCTGTAAAGCGGATTTACAAAGAAAAATTGAATACGGTAGTGGACGACACCAAATCCTACACAGATGGATATCTGGCTTGCTCGGCATTCTGTATTGAAGACCGTATTCATGATATGCATATCGAAATGCTGCACAAGCTGCGGATGAAGGTCAACGCTTATATGGATGAGCTGCAGCTGAACCAGCAGGCCATCGAGCTGCAGATCAAGAGCCCCAAGGCTGTTCCGCACAAGAAGTAACCCTATTTCTGCTTGCGGCACGCAAAAAACCGGAAGAATCGCAGTGTGCTGCGGATCTTCCGGTTTTTTGTGTATCTGATTCAATTACAGCAATCCGGCGTTCTTCACGGCATGTTCCCAGCTCGGAAAATAATGCAGCGCACTGCGCATTAACTCCGGATCCTGCTGCTTGACCTGCTTCTTGTTTACGGTACCTCCACCAGACTGAAGCTGCTTGATCCGACTGATTACTTCATCTGAAGCCAGCGTAATATCCAACTCTCCACCCCTTTCTGGTACGTCTTTCCATATTTTTCACAACTCCTGCGTGTTCTATACAAAACCTGCAGCAATGAAATTAATGGCTGACCAGATAGGAGGCATCCAGAATCAGTGCAACCCGCCCGTTCCCCAGAATTGTTGCCCCGGAGAGATGATTCATCGTCCCCAAATACGCACCCAGCGACTTAATGACCACTTCCTGATTACCAATGATCTCATCAACGGCAAAGGCGGCGATCCGGTCCACAGACCGGACAATTACCAGCGGGATGGTCTTGGAGCTGCGCTCGGTTCGCGGGTAATGCAGCTTGTCTCTAAGCCAGGAGAGCGGCACAATCCGCCCGTGGTTGATAATCGCCTGTTCGCCTTGAACGATCTGAATGTCTTCGGGGGAGATCCGCACTATTTCCGCTACATTATACATGGGAAGGATCAGCACCCGGCCGGATACATTCACCAGCAGCCCCTTAATGATGGCGAGTGTAAGCGGCAGACGGATAATGAACACAGTCCCTTGGCCTGGTACCGTTTCAATATCAATGATACCGTTAAGCCGTCCAATCTGGCTGCGTACGATATCCATCCCCACCCCCCGGCCCGATACCTCACTTACTTCGGCAGCCGTTGAGAAGCCGGGCTCAAAGATCAGGTGGATGGCTTCTTGAGCGGTTAAGAACCCGGCCTGTTCTTCAGTGATGATGCCTTTGCTAAGTGCAGAAGCTTTGATTCTGGCAGCATCTATGCCCTGCCCGTCGTCCTCCAGACGGATAACCACCTGATTCTCCTCGTGGAAGGAGGTGAGCGTAATCATACCCTTGGGAGATTTCCCCCGCTCTGCCCGGACTTCCGGGCTTTCAATCCCGTGATCGGTGCTGTTGCGGATCAAATGGATCAACGGATCACTCAGCTCTTCGATAATCATCCGGTCGAGCTCGGTCTCGCCGCCCCGGATCACGAGTTCAATCTCCTTCCCCAGCTTGTGGGCGAGATCCCGCACCAGGCGCGGAAAACGGTTGAACAATTGATCCATCGGCAGCATCCGGGTCTTCATTACACCTTCCTGCAGCTCTTTAATAATAGTCCCCATATGATCCGACACTCCGCCTATACCCGGCAATACCTTAGCCGGATCATTCCGCTGGCCGGCTGCGCTCAGATCGGCTAGAGAGGTCTGCTCGATCAGCAGCTCGCCAACCAGATTCATCAGATGGTCCAGACGTTCCACACTGACCCGGACCGTCGGCTGGGCGCTGTTCCCCCGTTGTTCCTTGTTCGGGGAAGACGGAGGCCCCGCCAGTGACGGTTCAACCGCTGCCGCTGCGCCAGTAACCGTTGCCGGACCGGGCACAAAGGGAGTGATGACAATACTCTGGACATCTGAATCACCCGCCAGCTGTTCTGATATCTGCTGAATTTCTTTGCCGGCAGCAGCCACTACAGCAAACCGGCTGTAACGCGAGTCTTCGTCGTCTGCTCCGGCGGCCGCCGCTGCCGGCAGCGCGACAGCAATGACCTTTCCGCATACATCTTCCATACGCTGCAGCAGCATATAATACCGTGCCGCCTTCATCAGGCACTCCTCTTTGAGCGTTACCGCGAGGGTCAGCAGCGAGTACCCGGCAGCCACGGCTTCTTCGGCCAGGAGCATCTCCGCCGGACTTAAGACGGGCAACCGGACCGGCTGTGGTTCAGCCGGCTGATTAATCAATGCCTTGATCTCCGCAACGACGGCGCTGCAGTCGGCGTAATCCCCGCCGCTGATATATTGCGTGCGCAGCAGCTTCATGGCGTCAAGCGCCCGGAAGAGCGTATCAATCAGCTTTGCGGTAATCTCCGGTTTCCTCTCCCGGACCCATTCAAGGGCATATTCAACCTCATGCGTCAGATCGCTCATTTCACGGAAGCCCATGGTTGAGGCTGAGCCCTTAATCGTATGGGCTGCGCGGAATATCGTCTGGACCAGCTCTGGTGCCGGAGCATGCTCCAGTGTGAGCAGGGATTGGTCGATCCGCTCCAATTGCTCATTCAGCTCTTCTATGAAAATATCGCGGTAGGCAGACAGTTCCATCATCATTACTTGTTCCCCTTCCTAACCGCCCAATATTTCCTCGAGCTTGAGAATGCCAATCAGCTGGTCATCCC
This sequence comes from Paenibacillus sp. FSL E2-0178, assembly GCF_038593005.1. Classification (NCBI taxonomy): domain Bacteria; kingdom Bacillati; phylum Bacillota; class Bacilli; order Caryophanales; family Paenibacillaceae; genus Paenibacillus; species Paenibacillus sp. FSL E2-0178. Next base: position 7,918,488 of record NZ_CP151953.1, on the reverse strand, counting down.
GTTGGCCAATCCCGTGGAAGACCGCTTCGCGGCTGCGGTTATGCCCGCCCGCCGGAGGGTGGATCTCCGCATAAGTAGTCACTTTATTGACCTTATCCACAATGAGGCCCACGAATTCCTCCCGGTAGTTGACCACAATAATTCTTGTATTCCGGGTGTACGGCTCATCCGCCATCCCCAGCAAATTGCGCAGGCTCATCACGCAGACCACTTTACCGCGCAGATTGACCACACCCTTCACTTCATTCCGGGTGAACGGGATATCTGTAATGCTGAGCATTTTGATTATTTCATGAATTTCTTCGATACGGATCGCACAGGTTTCGGCTCCTACAGCAAGCTCGATATACTGTTCCTTCTGTAAGGATGACATGGCTTCACCTTCAGTCTGTAGAATTAATGAGTCTTGAATGCGGCAGCGGACTGGGCTAAATCCTCGGATAACAGGGCCAGCGCCTGGCAGGTAGCTGCCGTTTCCTCTGAAGCCGCTGCGGATTCCTCGCTGGAGGCGGCAATGGACTGGACCGAGCTCATCACTTCGGCTGCCTGGGCGGATTCCTCTTCACAGGCGGCAGCAATTTCATTCACTTTGAGTGAAGAAGTATTAACCATACTGATAATCTGTTCAAAGGCCTGGCTGGTCATCGAAGACTGCTCAACGCTTTCCGCTACTGCCCGGACGCTTTGCTTCGTATTCTCCTGCATGGCCTTGATGATCTTCGTGATTTCCTTCGTGGCATCACTGCTGCGCTCGGCAAGCTTGCGGACCTCATCCGCCACCACTGCGAAGCCGCGGCCCTGCTCTCCGGCGCGAGCAGCTTCAATCGCCGCATTCAAGGCCAGCAGATTGGTCTGCTCGGCAATATCATCAATCACTTCGATGATATCTCCGATTTTGCCGGAATCTTCTTCGAGCTGTTTCATCTGGTGATTGACGGTCTGCATCCCCTGCAGCGAGGTCTCAACCACATATCCGCCTTCCCGGGCCGTGCGCACCGTCTCATTTGACAGCTCCGCCGCTTCCTCAGCACTGGAGGCTACGGAATCAATCGCCAGCGACAGCTCCTTGAACAGTTCGGTAATGTTCGTTGCCGCCGCAGACTGGTTCGTGCTGGTGCCGGCGATTTCCTGGGTACTTGCCGAGATTTGCTCGGAAGACGCAGCTACACTCTGTGAATTCATAACAATCCCGTTGATCAGGTCCTTCAGGTTATGAACCATCCGGTTCAGGGCAGCAGCCAGCTGGCCAACTTCGTCCTTGGTGGAAATATCGGATTGCTGGGTCAGATCACCGTTCGCCACCTCTGAGGCCAGCCGCAGCATCTGCATAAGCGGTTTGGAGATGGATCTGGCGATCAGGTAACCTATAAGAACGCTGATGATAACCGCAGCCACGATAACTATAATGGTAAGTACCAGCGAGGAAGAATAGGCCGACTGCGAGTGGCGGTTTGCTTCCTCGGCCAGCTGCACGTTAATTTCGATCAGCCCGTCCAGGTTGCCTAGCACCTTCTCTCCCTGTACAGATAACTGTGTAGTCAGGAATGTATTAAATTCAGCCGGGTCATCCTGCTCTGCCAGAATGAGCGCCTCATCAAAAAGCTTTTGGTAAATCTCATACTCCTTGTCAAAAGCGCTTAGCAGCTCCACCTCTTTGGCGGTAGTCGCCAGCGGCCGGTAATTGTCCACCATCTCGGCAATATCCTGCCGGGATGACGCAATCTTTTCCTGATAATCTGCAATTTTTGCCGCATCTGTTGTGTTGCTCATATCCCGTGTATATACCCGGTTGACCTGATAACTGATTTCAGCGGCGGATAAGTCTCTCACTGAGATCAGGTTATTGTTGTACATTTCTTTCATATTCTGATTGCTGCTGCGAAGTGTGAAGATCGAATATGCTCCGAGTCCCGCCAGAATTAAAGAAACAACCAAAAAAGCTGAGATAATTTTTGTTGCTGTCTTCATGTTTCCGAACCATTTCATGTGATTTCCCCCTGTGGTTAACTTCTTAGTGTCCATCCTGCCGTAATCCTGTTGTATTCTCCCATAACACTCTCCCATCAGCCGGACACATCAGCTATATTTCGACATTTTTCGTTAAATAGTTAATATAATTATTTTGCATTAATAATTTTTTAATTATTTTCCTGTAATGCGCTTCCACATTGTCTATATGTAACGGTTATCCAGCCGGCTGCGTTAGCCATATTCAGCTTGACAGAACATCAAAAAAAGTTATAAATAAACATAATTAGCAAATGGTACAATCCCTACATATACACAACGAAATGAGGACTGCCCATTGACAACAAAAGTACCTTTGGCTGAGAAAATGGTGTTCTCCGGCGGCTTGCTGGGCCAGAATATGCTGTACAGCTTCATGTCGATGTATATTCTGTTCTTCTACACGGATCTGCTGGGCATTCCGGCTACTACTGCCAGTGTCATTCTGGTAGTGGCGAGCATCTTCGATGCTTGCCTTGATCCGCTGATGGGCATGATTACTGACAAAACACGCTCCAGGTGGGGCAAATTCAGGCCTTATCTACTGTTCGCCCCCTTCCTGATTGCACTGGCAACCATCGTCTGCTTCTGGGACTTCGGCGGCTCCTCTACGACGACGCTGGTGATCGCCACCGTATCGTATCTGCTCTGGGGTATGCTGTATACGGTCTGTGATACGCCGCTTTGGGCCTTGTCGTCCGTCATCTCTACAGATCCGGGTGAACGGACCTTGTTCGTCACTTTAGGCAAAATCGGCGGTACCCTCGGTGCGGTCGTGATCACAGTCGGCGGTATCCAGCTGCTGCTGGCCTTCGGCGGTGAACGGAGCACGCAAGCTTATCTGTATTCTGCAATTATTATAGGAATCATTGCTGCGTTATCTATTTTGCTGACCGGAATTCTTACCAGGGAAAGGGTCGCCCCTTCACCCGGGAAGATCTCGTTCCGGCAAAATCTGCAAACGGTGTATAAAAACAAACCGCTGCTCACCCTGCTTGCCTCGCTGCTGATTATCAACCTGGTCAACGGCATCCGGCAGAGCATCCAGCTGTATTATGTGGTCTATGTCTGGGGAGATGCCGGTTATGCAACCCAGGTCGGGATTAGCCTTGTTGTAGGCATGCTGCTGGGCATGACGGCTACGCCGCCGCTTTTGCGCCGCTTCTCCAAGAAGAAGGTATTCATCCTCTCCTGCATACTGGGGAGCTTGTCCTGCATCCTGCCTTACGTTCTCGGTGACCACAATGTTATGACCACACTGGTGTTCTTCGCGGTCAGCTTCTTCTTCTCGGGCATGACAACCATTGTGAGCACGTCCATGCTGCTGGATACCATTGATTATTCGGAGTGGAAGCTGGGCTTCCGGGGCGAGGGGATTGTGTTCTCCACGAACACCTTTGTCACTAAATTCAGCGGGGCATTGTCACGGCTCATTATCGGTGCAAGTCTGGGCCTGCTCAGCTATGTTGAGAATCAGCCGTCGACTCCAAGGCTCCAGCAGGGGCTCAGCTTCGTGATGTTTCTCCTGCCCGCCCTCTGTTTCCTGGCCGCAATTCTGCCGATTCTGTTCTACAATATCAGTGACAAGCAGCGGCTGCAGACGCTGAGTGATTTGGAGAATACCCGGTCCGTATAGAAGGGACAAAAGCATTTATCTGATATAAGGAGTGATCATGAACATGGATATATCCACAATGGCAGCACTGATGTCCCCTCCCGATCTGACAGACTGCCGCAGAATATTATGCGTACAGCCGCACCCGGATGATAATGAGGTGGGCATCGGTGGGACAATCGCCTCTTTGGCGGAGCGGGGCTGCGAGATTCATTATTTGACTGTGACGAACGGGGATCTTGGTGCGTTGGACGAGCATTTGTCTTCTGCCGAGATTGCAGCCGTCCGCGCACGTGAGCTGGAGGCCGCAGGGCGGTCGCTGGGTGCTACGGTGTTCCATCAGCTGGCCCACGGCGACGGCACCCTGGAGCATATTCCGGCGCTGGCAGAAGAGATTGCCGGGATCATCCGCACCGTGCAGCCGGATGTTATCCTCTGTCCTGATCCGTGGCTGAGCTATGAGGCACATTATGATCATATCGTTACCGGCAGAGCCGCAGCCCAGGCCTTCCTGTCGTCCGGACTTCCGCTGTATCCCCGAGGGACAAGCACCCGCCCCTGGCAGCCGAAGGCGATTGGTTTCTATTTCACCTCGGAGCCTAATACGGTGATCGACATTACAGACCACTTCGAGCGGAAGTTCGCAGCCTTAGCCCTGCACAGCAGCCAATTCAGTGAGGAGACTCTGGCGATGTACCGGATCTATTTCCGTGAAAAAGGCCGCCAGCTCGCTGAAGGCAAAGACTTCGAGCTTGGTGAAGGCCTGAAGGTGCTGTCCCCGCTGCATCTGCACTGCTTCGTGGATGCCCGGCTGATCTAAAGTGTATTAACATCTAGAAGAGCAGCACTTCTCACCTTAACGGGAGATTTGCTGCTCTTCTTTACGTGGAATCTATGAACTATAGGCTTATTCCAGGATCTCATCCTTCTCCAAGGCAAATCTCAGCAGACGGCTCAGCGCCGCAGGCAGTACGCTGACATGGCTCTCCCCGGCGAATTCATTAAGACTCGTCTGCAGGCCATGCTCCGCCAGAGATACCAGCCTTCCGGGAAGCTTCCCGGCATCCTCGACCATATGCTCCAGCTCGTCGGCACCGATCGTAATGAGCAGCTTACGCTGCAGAGCCTTAGCAGGATATGCTGCCAAGAACTGCTCCAGTTCAGCCAGCAGGGCATAATCATTCCACCATACTGAAGGACTGCCAGCCGTATAATGGGTTACCAGCTCCGGACGCGTGAACAGTGCGTGCAGTACAAGTAAACCGCCGAGGGAGTGGCCGAACAGCGCCTGACGTTGTGTGTCTACCCGGAACAGGCTGGCTATCATCGGTATAATCTCCAGCTGCAGCAGATCGAGGAATTCGTCTGCCCCGCCGCTCTCCGGCCACTGGCTGCCATCCGGCCGCTTGGGCAGCTGCTGCTCCTCAGCCGGCATGGTGAAATCATAGCAGCGGCGCTTCATATCGAAGGGCTCACCGGAAGGATAGCCGATCCCCACCACTACCACCGGATCATAACCATGCGGTTTGCGGGTCTGCAGACGTGCAGATTCGGCCAGGGTATGGAATACGGCATGTCCATCCAGTGCGTAAATGACCGGATACCCCTCCGGCGGGGCTTCTCCGGTTGGATGCGAGATCAGAATCCGGTACTCCTGGCGTCTTACCCCGGCATAAATGACATGTTCCTCGCAGCCAAGATGCGGGTAGCTCCGTTCATTCGTCATAGTCATGGCGCGAGGATCTCCAGAACATCGTCAATGACATTGCTGAAGGCAACGATACCGCCGCCCAGCCAGTATCGGTCATCCACATCATAGACCTTGCCGGCCTGGACGGCAGGGATGCTTTTCCAGAGAGCGCTCTCTGTCAGTTCCTTATAGAAGGACTCACCGGTGTTGGCTGTATCGTTGGCCAGGAAGATGTAATCGGCATCGATCTGCGGCAAAACCTCAAGCGACAGCTCTACACTGTTCTCTGTAGCAACAAGATCGCTCTTGGTAATTCCCAGCTCTTCCGCCAGTACAAACCCGCCGTAAACACCGCCCATCAGGAACATCCCCCGCGAATTGAACCGGATAATCAACGCCTTTTTGTCTTGGATATGCGGAGCCAGGGTTGTCTTGGCCTCCTCTACCTTTTTGCGGTAATCTGCAAGGCCTTTAGCCGCTTCCTCCTGCTTGCCGAGGAGATCACCCAGTATCGTTACGGAGCTGTCCAGGTCACCTGCCGCCTGCTGGAAGACATAGGTCGGGGCAATTTTGGAGTATTGCTCATAGACACCATTCTCCGCATAGTAGGAGTTATGCAGCACAATGAGATCAGGCTGCATCGCCATGACAACCTCCGGCGAAGGCAAGCCGCTGGTGAAATCAACAAGCGGAACCCCGGCAAGCTGATCCTGAAGATACTGCTGTCCCTGGCCTTTATTGGACCACTGTCCCACCGGCTTGACGCCGAGCACTACCAGAGAGTCTTCCATATATGGGGCAAACACTTTCGTTGGAGCAGTGTTTAATGTAACCTCATGTCCCAGTTCGTCCTGAACCACTAACGGATAGCTGGTTGCCTCTGCAGCTTCAGCCACTGCCGGCTCCACTTCAGGAGACGTTGACGGTGTCGCTTCTGCGGTGTTTGTCTGAGCGGCTTCATTCCCGGCCCCGCTGTCAGCCGCCGAATTGTTGCCACAGCCCGCCAGCAGCATAATCACGAAGATTAGCGATAACAGCGCCGGGATTCCTGACTTCCTTCTCTTGGCTGAATTGACCTTATGATCTTGCATGTTTTATCTCCCCCTAGTGATAATCATTCTCATTACTAGGGATTATAGAGGATAAACAGAAGGGTAACCATGGACAGTTTCCTGTTCCGGGCTTGGACTATTTCCTGTAAACATCAGAACGGCCTCCTCCAGCATCCGGTCCAGCGCTACCGCCGAGTACTCGAACCAGGGATCTGACGGTAACAGGTCCAGTTTGCCTGACTGTACTGCCGGCAGATTACGCCAGCTCTCACTGTGCTGCAGGGACAGCCAATGCCGCCTCGTGGCAAAATCAGGACAGATGATCAGCATTAGCCGCTGCGGATTCAGCAATCTGACCTCCGCAAGCGAAATCGGCTCATTATACAGCGTACCGGAGCCGGTATATGCCGGCTTCAAGGCAAGTTCGCCATAGATCACATCACGGATTCCCCTGTTGCAGTAAGCATGCAATTGATCTTCGTATAGGCGGAGCACCATACAGCTCTCCTCACCCGCAGCAGAGGCCACCTGCTCTCTGGCATGGCGGGCTTTGTGTTCAAACCGCTGCAGCCATTGGCCGCACTGCTGTTCCCTGCCCAGAAAAGCAGCGATCTCCCGGAGCTGGACATCCCAGCGGTCCTGTTCCCGGGGGATGAAGAGGTTCTGGCTATTGCGCAGCAGATGCTCCTCCCATGCTGAATCCAAGGCATCGTGGCCGATAATTGCCTCCGTCCGGGCATTGATCAGCTTAGCCCGCTCAAGCTCCTGGTCCATCAGGTCTACCCTAAGATGTGTTTCAATCCGGTCGTAATACTTGTTGAAATAATAGGAAGTCCATTTGGAATCCAGCGGAGCGGCCACCGGGATAATATCCAGGGCCAGCAGTTGCCCGACCGCAGCTGCAGAGCAGGCGGCAACCCTCCGTTTATGTTGACGGATGAACGACGAAGGCGGGACTCCGGTTTCCTTTTTGAATTTGCGGCTGAAATAGAATTCATCGCTGTAGCCGACTTTATGAGCGATCTCACGGAGTAGATAATCCGATTCCTGCAAGTATTGCTTGGCCCGGCTGATTCTCAGCTCTGTCAGATAGTCCAGCGTGCTCTGTCCGAACGTTTTTTTGAACAATTCGCCAAAATACTTCGGCCGCAGTCCTGCCATACCTGCCAGCTGATCAATGGACAGCGGTTCATGATAATGCTCCGCTATGTATTCCCGGACGGCCGCCAGGTTAAACCGCCCGCCTTCCGGATGAAGACTGCCCTCCAGCAGCTGTTCCCGCTCCATACGTATTCCTCCGTTCTTATTTTTCTTATATAGTGTCATATTGTAATGCAGACCGCAGCAAATGCGGCCGGCTGCAGAATATCAGCTCTACAGCGATAATGATAATCATTATCTGTGAAAAACTCAATAAAAAAGAACGCCACCGGGCACTCTTCTCTGGATTGATGTTAAAAATCAATAAATAGGTTAGCGTAACTAAAATCCTATTCGATTTGTATTTTATAGTGTTATTTTTGTATAATATATTAAACGTAAGGGGGTTATTTCTTGGATGCTATTCACATCAGGATAGGACACAACTTGCAACGTGTGAGAAAGCAAAGGCAGTTAAGCTTAGATAAAGTGGCAAATTTAACTGGGGTTAGCAAAGGTATGCTACATCAAATCGAGCGAGGGGACACACAGCCAACAGTGACCACCGTTTGGAAAATTGCAACGGGACTTAATATTTCTTTTTCATCCCTAATTAAAGACGACAAATCAACAATATCAATCGTTAATCGAAAAGAAGTACCAGATATAACGGAGGATAACGGTAATTGTCTAGTCTATTTATTATTTCCATTCCATCCGCAAACTCAAATAGAAATTTTCACGATTGTATTAAAGCCTAAAGGGAATTATGTTTCCACACCCCACAATGAGGGTGTCCAAGAGTACATTACTGTTGTTACAGGGGAATTTAAAATCATGATTAGGGATGATGAGTATACCCTTCCTACAGGAGGCGCTATACGGTTTGCAGGAAACGTTACACACAAATATATAAATGACACGGATGAAGATGTCATCCTACAAGTTGTCATGCATTATCCTGAATCGTAAAACTGGTATGTAATTCATGATGTGATAAGGAAGTGCTGATATGGTTGAAAAAGTATTTTGGACAACCCCATACTTAACAAAACTAGATACTCGCATAGCCAGTGTAAATGGCAATGACATTACAGTGGAACGAACCATCTTTTATGCTTTCTCTGGTGGACAAGAAAGTGATACAGGATTGATTGGTGGATATTCCGTACATCAAGCAAAGAAAGATGGTCATGAAATCATTTATACAGTTGAAGAAGGGCATGATTTAAAAGTTGGTGATCAAGTGACGATGACCATAGATTGGGATCGTCGTTACAGACTTATGAGACTACATTTTGCTGCGGAGGTTGTATTAGAATTAGCTTACAAACATTTGAAAAGTATAGAGAAGACAGGCGCTCATATCGCTCAAGATAAAGCCCGAATAGATTTCGTATGGCACGAGAACATTTCAAAATCATTTTCTTTGATCGAGAAAGAATCTCGTGAGATCATTGCGGCAAACCTCGACATCATTAGTGATTTCAGTGACGAAGGAAATGGAAGAAGATATTGGGAAGTTAAAGGTTTTTCAAAGGTTCCCTGCGGAGGAACTCACTTGAAGAAAACAGGCGAAGTTGGAGAAATTAAGTTGAAGCGTAACAATATTGGGCGAGGGAAAGAAAGAATCGAAATCTATGTAAGTGAATAAAAGCTAATTATTTCTTATTTAACGGGAAACGTTTATTTAACAACAACAGCGGCAGTCTAAGACTTTATTTATCAAGTCTTAGACTGCCGCTGCTTCTTTTGATTGATCGGTTAAAAACTTAAACAATTGACAAATTATTCTGCTGAATCTGTTATTCACTCGGCCAACCGGTAATAAGGGATGTACAACGATGGCTTGAAGCCCAGCTTCTGAGCCAGTCTGTAAGAACCCTCATTCTCCCGGCGGCAGCCCCACATCGGCTCCAGCCCTTGCTCCAGGCAGTAATCAATCAGCGCAGAACATACGGAGAAGGCAAACTGCTTCCCCCGGTGGCCCGCTGCTGATTCAATCCCAATCTCCAGCTGATCCGCTGTACGGTACGCCGAGAACGCACTCGAGGCCTTCTCCCCCTTCCAGAGCAGGGTGTATCCTATGCCTGTACTTAGGAAATGCTCTGCATCTCTCCAGAAATAGCGCGGAATCACAGCACCTGATTGCCCGTCAAACAACTCGCCGGTCATCTGTACAATCTCTGCATCCTGCCGGAACCATTGCTCCTTCGCACTGTAGTAGACTTCCGGGTCAAAGGTGAAATTCACTCTGGTATGGGTGTACATCCTCCGGGTATCGGCCGTTTCAGGACCGGGCTCAACCGCATTTAGCAGTGCGTTATGCTCAGTAATCATAGACTCAATCAACGGAGACCAGCCTCCTGCCGGGTCTCCCTGCAGCCATTCCGGAGACTGCCTGTCCCCTGTCTTGTTGGTAATATAATCATATAAGCTCCGGTTAAACGCCTCATTGCCTGAATCCCCATAGACCAGCGACATCCCGTAATCATGTGCCACATAAAAGGTACGGGGGTTCTGCACATTATCCACATAAACAGTGCCGGTAGTCTGGCCCTTGAGCACTGCTTCAGCGAAAAGGGTGTTGATCTTCACTTGACTTAACAGCGGCAGAGCCAGCGCATAGTCACGTCTATCCAGCTTCAGCATCATTTTCTCCTCTTTTCTCAGGATTGATTATATGTATTGTACAGCCAGCGGAAATTCCACTCAAAAATATGGGAGCCCTCCCATGTATCAAACGGTGCCGGAATTCCCTTGGCGAGCCAGAAATCCGCGCTCTCCCCGCTCCGGACAGCCGCTGCGGCATACGCCTGGATCTCTTGAAGATAACTTAACATTTCAGCGATGCTCTCACGTCCGGCAACCCCTCCATGACCGGGGATCAGCCGGGTGAAGTCAATCTCGCGGCCAATCCGTTCCACGATTAAGGCCCATGCTTCAGGGAAACCGTGCAGCATAGCCGGATTGGATTGGTTCAGCACCAGATCCCCGGCGATCAGCACCTTAACGTCAGCAATATATACCATGGCATCGCTGCAGGTATGGCCGCCGCCGTATGTAAACAGCTGTATGGACCGCTCTGACCCGTGGATATCAAGCGTATCCTTGAATGTCACAGCAGCTGTTACTCTGCGGATCGCAGGTGTTGCCTCCAGCAGGGCCTGCTTTTCCGATATTTCATATCCCAGCGCTGCCTGCAGGCGGGTGTCCGCAGCAGTACTATGAGCCTCCTGAAGCGCTGCAATCTGCTTCTGCAGCCCTTCCTGCCATTCCCCAAGCTCAGGCGGACCATTCGTTGTCAGCACTTCACGGGTAAGCTCCGTGGAAATGATGACACAGTCGGCAAACTCCATATTCCCGTAATGATGATCCCCGTGATAGTGGGTATTCACTATGTATTGGACCGGCTTCCCCGTCAGCTGCTCAGCCGTTTCCCGCAGAAGCCTCGCTGCCCCGGGCAGGCTGAAGGTATCCACCACGACTGTGGAATCCCCAAGATCTATAATGGACGCATTGCCTACCGCGCCCCGGCCCGGAATAACAATCGCTGCCCACACTCCCTGTGCTACTTCCTCTACCGTGAACATACATATCCTCCCATTTATATTTTTACTTATTATACCTTAATATGGCATGCACTTATTGACTAATTATTTGCAGGGAAAAACAGGAGTAAAAACAGATCATTGTCCCCTGAAATCGTATGTTATAATACATTCAATGTAATTCCATAGCCTTCATTCTGATTCGACCTGAAAGGAAACGATCTATGATTATTCCAGCACCTGAATTGAACTTCACAGCATCCCCATTTTATAATCCCAGCCTCAAAAATGTAGTTATTCTGGCTACCGGCGGCACCATTGCCGGCAGCGGCGAAGCGCATAAAACCTTGAACTACGAACCCGGTGCCCTGCCCGTGCAGGATCTGCTGGATAGTGTGCCCCATCTGGAACGGCTTGCCAATTGTGCCGGCGTGCAGGTCAGCAATCTCTGCAGTGCAGATATCACCAGCGAACACTGGCTTACACTGGCAGCGTACATCAACACACTCGCCCTCCGGGAGGATGTGCACGGCTTCGTAATTACCCACGGCACCGACACCCTGGATGAGACCTCCTATTTCCTGAACCTGGTGATCAAGACCGACAAACCGGTGATCATTACCGGCTCCATGCGTCCGGCTACCGCTATCAGTGCCGACGGACCACTGAATCTGTATCAGTCCGTTGCACTGGCGGCGAATCCGGATGCGTCCGGACAGGGCGTGATGGTTGTCTTCGCCGAAGGCATCTACAGCGGGCGGGATGTGCAGAAGGTGAACACCTTCAAGGCCAACGCCTTTGATGAGCGTGATTTCGGCTGCCTGGGCTACATGCGCGACAGTCATGCCTTCTTCTATACCCGGACGCTCAAAAGACATACGACTGCTTCACAATTCGATGTATCGGCCATGACCGGACTGCCGGAAGTATCCGTAGCCTACTTCCATGTTGACGCCGATCCCGGCATCCTGGATTATCTCGCCACGATCTCCAAGGGCATTGTGATTGCCGGAGCAGGCGGAGGCATCTACAGCAAGCCATGGATTGATAAAGTCGGCGAGCTTAAGAATAATAACATCCCTGTGGTCCGCTGCTCGCGGATCTCAAGCGGAATTACACTCAAGGACTCCTACATTGATCTGTCCGCCAATTCCATTCCCTGCAACAGTCTGGTGCCGCAAAAAGCACGGATTCTGCTCTCCCTGGCGCTGACTCAAACAACCGGATACGACGAAATCGCTGCAATGTTCAACGAATATTAAAACATTAGATATCACTCTAAGGGGGTGTCCCGTAAGCCTTATAATGGCTTCCGGGACACCCCCTTTTTTTGAGTAAGATCAATGTATGCACTTGAGAGGACGCTGCGTGAACGGACCGTTGTTCCAATCGCTTTGCTCTCCAGCTTAGAAAATCAGTAGACTAAGGCGAGTATTAAAACAAACTGCAAATGACCAAAAGCGCAAAGCGGCGATCCCCCAATAACAAGAAATATGCTCTGACTCTACTTATGAATCTACTTATAGACTCTACTTATAAGACGCCACTTTTTTGTCTGCAGGCAGCTATTACCCGGCTGCGGATGGAAATTCAAACGTGAGGACGGCCCCGCCTTCCGGGCAGTTCCAGGCGGTAATCTTACCGCCGCAGCGCTCCACGATGGCGCGCGAGATGGCCAGACCCAGCCCGGAATCACCATTTTTCCCTTTGACGAACCTGTGAAACAGACTGGGCAGCAGCTCCTGCGGAATGCCGGGGCCGTCATCCGAAACTGTTAATGTAATCAGTCCCTTGCTTACATAGCCATGGACATCAATCTTCCTGTCTGCATAACGCGCAGCATTGGATAATACGTTCAGCAGTGCCTGCAGCAGCTTATCACGGTCAGCCCTCAGCATCAGCCCGCGGTCTCCGGAGATTTCAGTCTTGAGCGACAGCTTTCTTGCAGCCAACTGCGGATTGACCCGTTCTACCGCCTCTGAGAGCAGCTCTTCCAGATCGCATTCTACCGCCCGGAATATATCCTCTTCGCTGTCCAGCTTGGCCAGAAGCGTCATTTCGCCCACCAGGTCACGCAGCCGTCCGCTCTCGCACAGGATAATATCCAGCCCTCTACGGACATCCTCACCTTCAAAAATCCCGTCCCTGATGCCCTCCGCATAACCGGATATCGACATCAGCGGTGATTTCAGCTCATGCGAGGCATTCTGGAAGAATTGCTTCTGTACCCGGTTGAACCGGTGCAATTCTCCGGCCATTTCGTATACGGTCCGGGCTACAGAACCGATCTCCCCACCCGCCCGGATCAGATTCACTTCGGCAAACCGGCGGTTTTTCACTTTTTTGAGTTCCTCGCGCAGGCTGATCAACGGATCAATCAGCTTCCTTGTGATAAACAGGCTGAACAGGAACATCACGGCTGCACCGGCGGCAAAGACAAGAATCAGACGTTTGAGCAGTGACTGCTCAATCGCTTTGATTCTGCTGACAGGGGTCAGCAGGGTCAGCTTGCCTTGGGGAAGCGCATTTACCTGCACCAGATAACGCGGGTCGTTGCCGTCCCATAAGCTCTGCAGGCTGCCTGTCTCTACTGCAGCTATGCCGGTAACTGCCTGTGCCTGTCCGGGTATCGCCGGGAGGGTGCCCGACACCACCTTCCCCTGCTGATCCGTCACAATGGCCTGTACTCCGCTGGAAAGCGTAGCATATTGAACCGGAAACAACTCATTTTCTTCAATTGGGACTGCACTTATTGCTGCGGCGGGCAGCTGCTGCATGCTGGCGGTCAATGTTGCGCCTAGCGTCCGCAATCCCTCCTGTTCCTTACCGATGAAATGATCCATCAGTACGAAATGTATCATCACTCCCGTGATGGACAGGACAAGCAGCAGAGACAATCCGAAGGCGAAGTTGATCTGATGCACCAGCTTCAGCTTCTTCATCTGCCCGTTTAGCTTCATCCGCATATTCATCATTCCTGACCTTCTCTCATCCGGTAGCCGTGTCCCCAGACCGATTCCAGCGGCAAGCCGTCTATTTTTTTGCGGATGCGTTTGATCAGATGGTCCACTGCGCGGTCACTGCCGAAATAATCATCCCCCCAGACATAACCCAGCAGCTCTTCCCGCGTAAACGCCCGGTTTGGATGTCCGGCAAACACCTTCAGCATCAGGAACTCCTTACTCGTCAGCTCCACCTCTGTTCCGTGCCAGAAGGACCTCCTTTCTTCCGGAAGCAGCAGCAGTCCGCCCAGCTCTATGCCTGAAAGGGAAGGCAGCGCAGCTGCGGGCTGAGGCTGATGGAGCCGTTCCCACCTTTCCAGCTGCCGTTTGATCCGGGCCACCAGCTCACGGGGACTGAACGGCTTGACCAGATAATCGTCACTGCCCAGCTCAAGACCCAGTATTTTATCGACTTCATTATCTTTGGCTGAGATCATAATGATCGGCACCTCTGCTTCATCACGGATGCGCCTGCATAGTTCATACCCGTCCATCCCCGGAAGCATGATATCGAGCACCCACATGCCGGGAGGATCGCTTGTCCACAAGGCCCAGGCTTCTTCGGCACTTCCCAGGCCAATCGTGCGGAAATTCTCCTTATGTAAATAAGCCTCGACCAGCTTGCGTATATTCTCATCATCGTCCACAACGGCAATGACCGTTTGATTGTTCATCCGTAGCCCTCCACAGTTTTGTCTGCTCCATTATAACAAGCAGCCGGAGGCGGTAGGGGCCTGCCATTGTTTTTCCACAAAGCCACCAATTTCCTGCCACAGTAGAACGCTATATTGGGAGCTGTAAGACAAACCTCACCCATAAGGAGTGTTAGTTCATGAACCGTTTAATTTTCAGAAGAATGGCCCTCTCCACCCTCTTGCTGTCCTCCATCGCAACCCCGGTGTTCGCCAATGCAGACCGCACACCGCCACAGGCCGGGAACGCCCCCGTTACCTTAAGTGCAGCCTCAGCCCCTTTACAGGGAAGTATCCTGATTACTGCACGTATTCCAGACTTGCTGGACCTTGCAGAACGCTACGCGCCGGAAACCGTTCAGGACTGGACCGACACGCTCAGCAGATACAATAAGGCCATCCGCCTTAACGTACAGGTGCTTACCCTGGATACAACAGGAGAAGTTAACGCTCCAGCCGTGCGACTGGCCACACCTGTAACCTTGACAGCAGCCATAACTTCCCTTGCCGGTTCAGCACCGGCAGCCGATCTTCAGCTTGCCGGAACAGACGGCATCCTCAGTGCCTTCGCAACAGGAACAGCGGCTTCATCCACTGCAGATTTCACCGTATTTGCAGTCCCTGACAGCCTCTCGTCCGCCGGACTCACAGGCTCGGGCTCCATAACAGCTGCTGCAGCCCCGGCTCTGCTCCCGATGACTGAAGATAACGGATTCTTCACGGCACAGGCTGCACTGGCTGAAGCCGTAGAAACCAAAGATGCCGGTGCGGTCAAGCACGCACTGGGCGGGCTGCTGGAACAGTACAAGGACCTTACCAAAAAGCTTGAAGAAGCGAAGTAAGCACGGAATAACGTTTCTATAACAGCAGGAGATACAAAAAGCAGGCCAAGGGCGGGTACCTTTGGCCTGCTTTTCGTTTAGACAATCTATCGTCAGGAGAGCGCGGCCACCGATTCAGGGGTAAATGCCTGAAGCTCACTCAGCCGTCCCTCACGGATTTTGACCGCCCAGGCGGGATCTCCGAGCAGCGCCCGGCCCACGGCCACCAGATCAAACTCATTGTTGCTAAGCCGCTCCACAAGTCCCTCCAGTCCGGGATGAGTCTGGCCTTCCCCTTCGGCGGGATCACTGTCCATGCCAACCGCCCCGACCGTAATGGTCGTCTTGCCTGTCAGCTTCTTCACCCAGCCGGCAAAGCTAAGATCCGAGCCGGCAAATTCGGGCTCCCAGAAACGGCGTACTGAGCAGTGGAAGATATCTACCCCGGCGTCCACCAGAACGCCCAGCAGGTCCTTCAGCTGTTCCGGTGTGTCCGCCAGTCTGGCAGCGTAATCGCCCATTTTCCATTGGGACAGACGTATGGCTACCGGATAATCCGGACCTACCGCAGCACGTACAGCTTCGACTATCTGAGCAGCAAACCGGGCGCGCTTCACCAGATCTCCGCCGTAACGGTCTGTCCGCTGATTGGTCTTCGCCCACAAGAACTGATCGATCAGAAAGCCATGGGCTCCGTGAAGCTCTATGCCATCGAACCCGGCTTCTTTGGCATGAAGCGCTGCAGCCGCGTAAGCCTGAATTACATCCGCTATTTCGTCCTCTGTCATCGGCTCGCCTGCCTTGTTCCCCTCCAGATCCAGTCCGGACGGACCGATGGACAGGGCTTCCGGATTAGGCTGGGAACCATTCGGCCGGATCATGCCCATATGCACGATTTGCGGGAAAATTTTGCCCCCTGCTTCATGCACCTGTCTGACCACTTCCGCCCAGCCGTTCAATGCTGCTTCCCCATAAAGCCTAGGCAATCTGGACTCACTGGTTGCTGAAGGATGGTCAATTAGGGCTCCTTCGGTTATCACAAGACCGACACCGTTCTCGGCACGGCGGCGGTAATAAGCGGCTACGTCGGGTCCCGGCACACCCTCAGGCGAGAAGGCACGGGCCATCGGCGACATGACAATTCGTGTCGGCAAGGTCAGTTGATGGATCGTATAAGGCTGAAACAAGGCTTGAATGGAATGATTATTGTTCTGCGGATGACTCATGAACCGCACCTCCAATATTATTTTGGCACCCGCAGTTAAGGGGTACGAATGCAATATTAGCAATGCCACCTGCCCCATTCAACCAACAATCCGCACCATCTGTTGCTTAAGCGAAATGAAAAATATATTGTTGGTTATCCAGGAATACCTTGGTTGGCGCAGCCGCAGATGTTTATAATAGTTAGAGCATTAGTTACCGAAGGGAGCATGGATAGAGGATGCCCAGTATACTTTCACCGAACCCGAACGACCCGCGCGTCATCCGGACACGCCAGTTAATTCTGGACTCATTCGCCGAGCAGTTAAATACCATGGACTTCAATGCAATTACCGTACAGGATATCACGCGAAAAGCCACGATTAACCGGGCCACATTCTATGCTCATTTCCCTGATAAATACGCACTGCTTGAATCGTTCTTATCAGATGCCTTCACGGAGCTTGTCCTCCGCAAAATCGATGACCAGGCAGCCTTGACCGAGGAAACGCTCTATACGCTGGTTGCCGCTCTTTGCGATTATCACGAATCCAGCCATCACTGCCTGAAGAAATATGATTCCCTGGCGCTGATTATTGAAGAGAATATTAAGCTGCAGCTGGAACAGCTGCTGCAAAGGCTGCTGTCCGGAGTAGACAGCACAGTGGATAGCCGCACACTGCAAACGGCTGCAACCCTGCTCAGCTGGTCAATCTACGGGGTGACCTATCGCTGGAATAAGGAGGGCCGTCATGAATCCGCTGCTGCGCTGGCCGGCAGACTAGTGCCATTGATGAACAACGGAGTATCGTTGCTGACTCCCGCTGGCGGAGAGTGAGAAGCACGGTTCCGCTAAACAGCTTCGGATGATTGTCCCCCGCCCGGCAGGCAGCATATTCTTTCCGGACCCAGGCAGTCCCGGTGAAATCAAGTGCACTTATTTTGCTCTTCATTCCCTCCTTTTGGCAGCATTTGGCGGCAATTAGCGGAATTAGAGGGGTTTTTCCCTTTAATTTCCGCGTACAGCCCACTTTCGGCGGAATTAGAGGGATTTTCCCCTTTGATTTCCGCATACAGCCCACTTTCGGCGGAATTAGTGGGATTTTTCCCTTTGATTTTCGTACACAGTCCACTTTCGGCAGATGCAGTGGGACCCCTGATACAAGGACAAGTTCTTCCTTCAGCGGAAACGGATCTGCTCCAATTTCCAAAGAAAAGTATGCAGGGCATTATGCATGTTATATCCACAACAGACGAATATCATAATTTCCTGCATAACAAAAAGGAGCGCAGCCGTTCTGCGCTCCGCACCTCCGCCGCTACTTCTGCTTCCGCTTCTTCCGCTTGCCTCCACCCTTTGTCCCGCCCTGGCTGGAATGCCTGCCGCTCTGATCCGGGCGGTTATGACGCTCCTGTAGCCGTCCCTGATGACGATCCGTCCATTCCTCCGCAGCCTCCATCTGTGCTCTGCCTCCAGGTACTTTAACCTGCAGGGAGGGCTGCCGCCTGCGCCCGGATTCTCTCCCCTTACGCAGTGCCCCCACCGCATAAATGCCTGAGAACACCAGAACAAACATAATTCCCGCGGCCAGACCTCCCCCTTGTCCAGGAATCAGCGGCATGCTGGCGAGTATGGCGACCAGACTACCCATTGCAATCCATGAGCTGTACGGAAAGCCGCGTAACCCGCGCTGGCCCTTGAAGGGTCCTCCGTTGCGCCGGCGCAGCCGGTAGTGGCTGGCCATGATAATGAAGTAGGAGAACAGCAGCGCGAAGCCGCCGGAGCTGACCAGAAACAGGTAGACTCCCTGCGGCAAAAGCATACCCAGTCCCAGCCCGGCCAGCATGGCACCGCCGGAAATGAGGATGCCCCGGTACGGGATATCCGTACGGTCCCGCATCCAGGCCGGAGTATGCCCTTCCTCCGCCAATGAGCGGAGCATCCGGCCCAGGCCGAATACGGAGGCCAGCATCGTTGACAAAATAGCAGACACCAGGACGATATTCATCACTGTCCCGGTCCAGCCGAGGCCATACAGGCTGAGAGCTGATACGAACGGGCTGATCTGCTCAGAGACCAGAGCCCGGGGCAGCAGCAGAAACAATGCGGTCATCGCCGCCAGATAGAGGCTGACCAACAGCAGGATCGTCCGCCGGATCGCTCTGGGGATGGTGACTCCGGGATTGCCTGTCTCCGAGGCTGCCAGTCCCAGCACCTCAAATCCCGCATAGGTAAACATCACCATGAGCATGCTGCCTGCAATTCCGGCGATTCCCCCGGGGAACAAGCTCTGGCCGCGCACAACTTGAATACCGGCTGCAGCTTCGCCCCTGGTTCCAAATCCGGCAACTATAGCCACCGCAATCACAATGAAAGCAACAATGGCCAGCAGCTTGAAGGCTGCCAGTCCGCTCTCCAGCTTGCCCAGCCGTTCTGCCCCGAGCAGATTAAGCAGCGTTACCAGAACAATGATCCCCGAGCCCGCCAGCGCCAGCGGCAGCGCAGGAAACCAGCCCCGCAGCAGAATGGATACTGCCGTCGCTTCACTGGACATCGCGAGCACAAGGCCTGTCCAGTATACCCAGCCGACCGTGAATCCCGCTCCCCGGCCGAACGCCTGCTCAGTGTACGTGCGGAATGAGCCGGGTGCCGGATTCGCCACCGTCATTTCCGACAGCGCGGAGAGGATGAGATACACCAGAACCCCTCCGATTACATAAGCCAGCAGCACAGACGGGCCAGCCGCCCGGATCGCCACGGAAGACCCCAGGAAGAAAGAGCCGCCGACCACGGTCCCCAGTGCGAGCATCGTCAGCTGCCATACAGATAATCCTTTTTTGCCCGGGTTCCCGGACTTCCGCGGCTTCTCCAGCTTCTGCAGCTTATCCAGCCTCGCCAGCTTCTCCACCTGCTCATGCTTCACCTGACTACCTTGTTTTCCTTCCTCCATAATCCTGCCTCCCGGTTTGAGATAACAGAAGTATCTGCATATTCCGGGGAAATTAGCCAGGCTGCCTGAGGGAGAATGATAATTGGCGAGATTCTGCGGGGCTCCCGGTATCCCTTGTTAGTAAGTCTAGCGGCGCGGATACATCGGATAGGGATAAAAAGCTGCCGCCGGCTGCTGGGCTGTGTATGAAGGCATGCCCTTGGCGGCTTTGCCCGCATTCATACCTTCCGTCATACCGTTATATGGCATCACCTGTGCATTGGGATGGAAGGTATTCTCTGCGGCACCGGAAATAACGCATCCCGGAGGTGGACCAAGAATAACCGATTCCTTCAGCGGCGCAACCGCCTTGGCATAATCCTCTTCATTGATACAATAAGCCCGCTGGATCACTTCTTTGGGAACTGCTCGCAGAAAGTCTGACCCATACACGATATCAGGTGTTGGCGCATCGAAGATAGTCAGGAAATGGACCTGGTCGCTCTCAGCCAGAATCCAGTGGAACCAGCCTTTGGGTAAGATGGAGACCTGTCCGGGCTTCAGATGATAGGTCATCAGCTTCTGGGTAAACGGATCGAACACGGAGGTAATCAGCTCGCCGCTGATGACGAACACCATCTCCGTCACATTCGTGTGCCAATGCGGCTGTACAATAAACCCTTTGCTCATATGCGCATTGAAGAACCCGTTCCGGATCGCCGGAAGCTGCTCGCCAAAAAGCTGTGTAATATAGTTATTGGCATCCCGTTTATAGTTAAGTACCTGGTTCGAATCGGCTGCGAGCTTCAGGTCCGGTGCCTGCAATACTGGATCCAGCATTTAATATTCCTCCTATAAGCTTAAGTTTTGTAAGCCTGTAACTCAGCTGGGCAATCGTCCAGATACTTTATGCCGGGGAGGAATCTTTTGACACAGCGGCTTCTATGGCCCAGCAGCATAATCACTCTGACAGGTGAATCAAACGGTGTCGTACGTACGAATCAGATCGCACACCGGGCAGGCGGCTCAGAACCGCTTTTAAAAAAATGTTGAGCGCCCCAATTCAGTTTTTGGACATACCGGTCACCTAGTGACACCCTTCCTTTAACGTCTAATATGATCATTTTCCATTGTAGATAAGAACACAACAAAGGCTGACCCAGGCAGCCATTTCATGGCATACCCGGTCAGCCCACACTTCATTTCATTACCGCTCGAACAGCGTGACGCAGTTGCGTCCTTCCGCTTTGGATTGATAGAGCGCATCATCGCCCAGCTTGTAGATATCCTCCTCGCGGAGCCCGTCGACAAGAACGGCCGCTACGCCGATGGACACGGTAATTCTTCCGTATTCCGGGCTAAGCTCATGCAGAATCCGCAGCTCCGCGATGCTTCTTCTGATCGCTTCGGCATATTCCCGCGACTGCTGAGGGGTGAACCCGGCCACCACAATGCCGAACTCTTCTCCGCCCAGACGGAACGCAACACCGTCAGCCCGTTCAGCTAGCTCATTCAGCAGCTGGCCGACTCTCCGCAATACGGTATCGCCCTCGTAATGGCCGTAGGTATCATTGTATTTTTTGAAATAGTCTATGTCGAGCATCAGGTAGGTCAAATGCCGTTTGTCTGCAGCTGCCTTCTCTACCTCATCCAGGAACAGCTTATTGAAGTATCTGCGGTTATACAGCCCTGTCAGCTCGTCGGTAATCGAGATTTGCTCGATCAGTCCGATATATTTGTTCAATTCCTCGTTGTTAAACTCCAATTCCTTGGTCCGTTCCGCCACGAGCTCCTCCAGATGCTCCTTATGCCGCCGCAGCTCCTCTTCCGCCTTCTTGCGCTCGGTAATATCCTTCACGGTCCCCTGAATGGCCGGTTTGTCCATATACATGATCCGGATGACCTTGTGGATTACGATGACTTCACGGGTCTTGTCCTTATGAACAAGCCGGGTCTCATATTCATCAGGCACCTGCTTGCCTTCAACTCTTCTTGCATAATAATGCGATACTTTCTCCTTCTCGGAGGGGCTAAGGAAGTTCTCGAAGGGCTGATCCAGCATCTCATCCATCTCATACCCCAGCATCTGCGCCAGGGCCTCGTTGACATATTTACACCGCTTGTCCTGGGTAATGAATACCCCGTCCTGCAGATTGTTCACCAGTTCACGGTATTTCTCTTCCGACCGTTCCAGCTCGGTATAGAGGCTGGCATTCTCCAGCGAGAATACCATTTCTCTGGATAACAGATTAATAATCTTCATCCGTTCCTTGGTGAACACGCCGGTAACCAGGTTATTCTCCAGATAGATAATCGCAATCGTCTTATTCTGGTTGATCAGCGGCATACAGACCATCGATTTCGGCTGATGCTTCACAATATACGGATCGTTCACGAACGGTGTCTCCGAAAAAGCATCATTGTAAATCAGGCTCTCCCGGCTCTCTTCCACCTGCCTGATAATGGAGACCGGCAAATTATCCAGCCGGGACGACTCATGAACAGCCACCGAGATTCTATCAGCATCGGCTTTGTATTCACCCTCCACCAGAAGATTCGCCTGGGAGGTCATCAGAATGCAGCCCCGCTGGGCACCGGCATTCTTGATGACAATCTCCATGAGCGCTTCCAGCAGATTGTTCAGCTCAATCTCCTTGGAGATTGCCTGGGAAGCCAGGATCATTGAATTCAGATCAATGCTCTCCGTGTAGTCCGTAACCGTCCGGCCATGGAGGAATTCCTTCGTGTTAATTTTTTTGACTATAGAAGAGTATCGCTCGTTAATGAACCTGATCTTCTCTTTGGCGCCCCAGACCGAATAATAGTATACGGATTGTCTGAGCAAATAAGCGGCGAACTCATTGAACTCCTTATGATAATAGAACCGGGCTGCCAGCTCATTGCTCAGCGCCTTATAGCGTACGAAGCTCCCTTGCTCACTGGTCTCAATCGCCAAATCATAATAGCGGCTTGCCTGATTATCGTTCCCGCTGACTCTGGCCCATTCGGCCTTCATCAGATATTCATGCTGGCGGAAGGTTCCCGGCGCATTCCTGGCCCATTTGCGGACCCGCCCGTACTCTTTACGCATTCTGGATTTAGCCTTACGTTTGCCGTTCACACTTAAATCCTTATAGGCATAAGCCAGATTCAGGAACGTATACAGGGCGAATTCCTCCATAAAAGCAGAACCGGCCAGCGTTCCGATGATCGGGTAGGCCTTATCGATATACTCCAGTGCTTCATGGTGTTTCTCATAAGTGAACAGCAGCTTCATTTTATATATATAATAGATTGCAATTCCCGAATAATACCGTGCTTCTTCCAGCTGGATCAAATAGGCCTCTTCACTAAATGACTCACTGTTGAAGGAAGTCCGGTCCGGCAGCTCGCCTGCGAGACTGCGGAAATACTGGCGGGCCAGCTGCGCTGTGGCAAGCGATTCCTTATATTTCGTATTCTCAATCATAGAAATTGTACGCGTACTCTCCTGAAGCGTGGTCGCGATGTCCATCGACGGGTTCCAGAGATTCACATAGAATGCGGAATGGGCGAGATAGAGCAGATCCCCTGTCCGCAGACTGGCTTCAATCGAGGTGCCGAACCAGTCCTGCAAGGTATCCCAGGGCTCGGTCCAGGAATGGCTGAACAGCGTATATAATACATGTGCCGCGCCTTTCCACTGCAAATCATTGAACCTGTCGTTAATCCTGATCCCGAGCCGCCCGAATTCAAAGGCCCCTTTGGTATCTCCGAAGCCGGACAATAGCATGGCGTATCCGATAAAAGCAAGCGCCGACTCGGGGGAGTTGCCGTATTTCAGGGTCAGGCCCACCTTTTTGAGCACCACCAGTCCAAACAGCGAAGTCTCTCCTGAAATAAAAGATGGCGGGATAAAATTAATCAGCAGCCGCATGACCAGCTTCATCTCCGGATCTTTCATTTCCGGGGACGCAAAAATTCCTTCCGGTGTTCTTCCCCGCAGCGATGCCTTGATCACCAGCAGCTCCTTCAGTACGGAGGCCATTCCCACCTTGGCGGGAATCCGGATTCCCAGCGCCTGCAACCCTTGTCTGCCTGCAGCGATCGATTCCGGCATCATACCCAGATACATATAATGATTAGCCTGCATTTCGTAAATTTCCGCGAGTGCGATTCGGTCTGTAGTATGTTTTTGCAAAAGGCTGCCAGCCTGATCCGCCTGTTCTACATGGTGGGTGAGATAGCCGCATTCCGCATACAGTCTGTAGATCTCCGCAGTCTGCTCCCTGTCCGCCAGCCAAGAATTCTCCGGCAGCAGCAGCATTGCCGCCTCCAGCAGGATGAATGCCGAATCATACCCGTAACCAGCCTTCGCTTTCTGCGCTGCACGGAGATTAAGAGCGATCACATCCTCAATTTCAGAGCGCTCGCTGATAAATTCCAGGCCTTTGTTCATGTGTGCTGCAATATCTACGATCTTGTCCTCGGCATCCCCGTTGCCATAATTCTTCAGCAGAAGACGTCCGATGCTAAGATGCAGCCTTTTCCCCCGCTCAGCGTCAAGCATCTGGTAGAAGGCCTGCTGAATCCGGTCATGGGCAAATTTCAGCCGGATTTCCGTCTGCAGCAGTGCCGTCCCTGCCTCACTCAGCGTCCCGGAGAATATGGCATAGCGGTGGTCCGCAGGAAGAATATACTCCTCGTGTACGGCCCGGCTGATGGCAGCTGCAATCACCTCCGGCGGTTCTTCACCGATCAGGGTAAGCATGCCGTAATCGAATACATTGCCGACGGCCGAGCTTAACATTAAGATCCTGCGGACATCCGCAGGCAGATTCTGCAGCTGACCCACAAGGAAATCAACGACATTCTCATTGACCGGCAGCGCCTCAATCCGCTCCAGATCCCAGTTCCATTCCCCGCTCAGCTTATCAAAAACAAAAAATCCGCGTTTATGCAGATCCTTCAGAATTTCCGTCAGGAAAAAGGAATTGCCTTTGGACCGCTTGAAGATCAGTCCGGTAAGCTTCTGCACTCTCTCCTTACTGCTGTACAATGTGTCAGCGATAAGACTCTGCACATCCTCCTCGTTCAGAGGCTTCAGGTGGATGCGTGAAACCTCACGGCTCTTCTCTATTCTGGCGATGGAGGCAAACAGAGGATGCCCTTCATGAATTTCATTCTGCCGGTAGGAACAGATTACAAACAGCCTCTGCAGATGGTTATCCAGCACCAGCTTCTCCACCAGCTGCAGGCTGGAGTAATCCGCCCACTGGACATCGTCCAGGAACAGGACGAGCGGTTTGTCATTATGGGTGATCCCTTCCACGAACTTGGCAAAGGTCAGGAAGAAGCGGTTCGTCTCCTCGGCTGGATTCAGGGGCTCAACCTCCGGCTGAACGCCGATCCAGGCGGCAAGCTCAGGGATTAACCCGGTAATTACACTGCCGTTTCCGCCCAGCGCCTTGTTCAGCGAACGGCCGATATAACTCTTGTAATCCTCATCCGGGCTCTCCAGCAGCTGGCTGATCAATCTCCGGAAGGCCTGGATCAGCGCGCTGTACGGAATGTTCTTGTTATACTGGTCGAACTTCCCTTCCGCGAACAGCCCTTTCTCCTGGCTGATGGTCTGGTGGAGCTCATGGACCAGTGCCGTTTTGCCGACACCGGCATCGCCTGATACCAGCATCAGCTGCGAGCTTGTTTTGAGGCTGCTGCGGAAAGCATCCCCCAGGCGGGACAGCTCCTGCTGCCTGCCTACAATCTTTTGCGGAATGCGGAAGGTATTCAGGAGGTCCTCCGTACCTATCACGAAATCCTCATGCCCGGCCAGACATTTCTTCAAATCCGCCTTGATTCCGTGAGCGCTGCGGTACCGGTCTTCCGAGGACTTCTCCATAAGCTTCATAATTATAGCCGACAAGCCGCTGGATACACGGCCCCCGCTTGCCTTATAGGGAGGAATAGCCTCTTTGGCAATGATGGAATAGATCTGCTCAAGCATTTCCTGTGAATTAAAGGGCTTAATGCCGGTCATCATCTCATAGAGTACGACGCCCAGCGAATAATAATCGCTCCGGTAATCAATATTGCGGTTCATCCGTCCCGTCTGTTCAGGAGAGATGTACAGCAGGCTGCCTTCAAGCACTCCGCTGTTCTGGAATTCCCGTTTCTCCTTGGACAGCTTCACCGCAAGATCGAAATCAATCACCTGCACAATATCCTGTTCCCGGTTCCAGATAATATTGGACGGCTTGATATCCTTATGGATTACATTCTGCTCATGAATAGAAGCCAGAATATCCACAACCTTGACCGCGAGCTTCAGCAGCGCCTCCTGCCCGGGTTTCTCCTCCGCCAGAACCTTCTTGAGCGAACGCCCGTGGATATCCTCCAGCACCATGATATACAGGCCGTTCTGCTCTTCCAGCTTCAGGGGCCGGATGACCCCCTGTACGGTGTGGCTAAGCTCTGTAAGCAGCCTATATTCCTGCTTGAAGCGCATGACCGCTTCGGTTCCGGTAAATTCCGATTTTAATACTTTTAGAATGACTGTTGCTCCGGTTGTAGCTTCGCTGCATCTGTAAACCGCTTTTATATTATTATCTGAAATGGTTTCCAGTATCTGATAGTTGTCGTTAACAATCATTCCTACTCCACCTTTAGCTCTGTTCTCCCGTGACTTCGATATCGGCGTCGAATTTAAACACGTACGCGGCAATCAGCCAAATAATCCAGCAATTCAGCCCAAAGAATAAATAACCGAAGTATCCGAGAAGCGGCATCTCGGAGAAAATATGAAACTTGTCCAGATAAGGCACGGAATATTTCCAATAATTCGGATTGGTAGGGGCATCGTCATGGAACCACTCACTGCCAAAGTTCCAGAACTCCCAGAAGAAGCCGTTGAATACGGTAGCCAGACCAATCAGCATGACCTTGGACCAGTCCCCGTTCTTAATCGGTGTAAAAGGCGTCCAGTAGCCGGCAAGCGCCATCGCTGCAGACAGCATGGGAACAAGCGCGACCCACAGCACCCAGAACAGCAGATATGGATAATAACCCATCCCAAATGCCAGGATCAGCCCGAGGATATAATAAATGATCAGGAAGACTCCGGATACCTTCAGTTTAGGGCCGTTATTATACCGGGTACGGAAAAAGCGGAAGGTCTTCAGGAGCAGATACCATTCGAAGATGGCCGGAAGAACAGTCGTATAGGATAAGGAGAACCAGAACACATTGCCGAAATTGGAGAACACTTCATTATTGGGATAATACCAGTTCTCGAGTACGAAGAAATTGAGATATTCGAAGGCAAACCAGCTGAAGCAGGAGACCACAGCCAGCAGCTGCATTACCTTGGGCTTGCGCGAGATAATCGAGGCCCCGTTATTTCTTTTATACACCAGTCCGTCCAGAATCAGAATGAATGACCACCAAAGCGGAACAAACGTGTAATACTCCAAGGAAACATGCAGCTTAAGCCGTGCCCACATCAGAAACCAGCTGACCGCGAGGACCGGCAGACTCCACCAGAACCAGACTGGAAAAGGTGTAGCTGCTCCCTTCTGCCGTGGGGCCTCCTGGGTTTTCTTGAAGCCAAACAGCCGGGGGAATACAAAAACCAGCGTAATGATCAGCGCTACAACACAGGCCAGAGAGAAATAAAGCAGGCTGAATCCGGGGTCAGCTTCCACCTTTAGGGCAGGAAAGTCGCCGTAGCCGGGGGGCAATCCGTGCCATTTCGCCAGACTCCCGAATAACGGAAGCAAGAAGATCAATCCAAAAGTAACGATCAGAAATAGTGTTTTTTTCCATGTTTTCATTGTGCAATACCCCGCTTATGTATGTAGTTGAAAAGTCGAAATTTGTTGATATTCGCTACTATTCGATAACCCTCCAGATTATTCCTGCTGACGGCACACAAAAAGATGCCCCAACGTCCACTTCCATGACGTATGGAGCATCCCGTGTGAGGTTTCTATACAATTACCCCTCCAGATCGAGCTTCATGCTTAGCGAACGTATCCCGCGCTCTTCTTCCTCTTCCCCAATCGGCACAAAGCCTTGGGAAGCATAGAAACCAATTGAATTCGGGGATGAATTCACGGTAATTTGCCGGACCCCGTCTGCCTTCATCTTGTCAACCGCATGCTGCAGCAGGATCCGGCCGATCCCGGTTCCTTTGTGTGCATTCTTCACGAACAGCAGCGAGATGTGATTATTGTTGCGGAGTTCTATGATCCCTGTAACCCCCGGCCCGGACGTGGTGATGAATATCTCATGATCCTGCTGCATGCGCTTACGGATCGCGGCAAGTTCAATATACTTATAGAATTCAATAACACCCTGCGCCGAATAGTTAACGGAAATATGTATATCAAACGCCTCGCGGATTAAGGGAGTAATCAGCTTCTCCTCACCGGGCATCAACTGTCTGATTGCTATAGCTGTCATACGGCAAGTCTCCTTTATTCTGACTGGATGCTTCAACCTTCTAAGAATAGCATAATTTAGGGAAATTCGCCCAGTATTTAAGAAATAGAAAAGACAGTCCGCTTCTTCCTGCGGAAACTGCCCATTATACACCATTTCCGCCATGATCTAAGCGATAATTCAAAATTGTTGTGCGGGTTAGCTGGCTTGCGGCTTAATGATTTGCTCCAGCACGGCAACGATCATCTCATGATCCTCCTCACCGGAAAGCCCGGACACGGATATGGTTCCGGCCGCTCCGGCATCCCGGATCAGAAGCGGGAAGCACCCGCCTTCGGCGGCGTATTCCATCGGATCGACAAAAGCATTCTCCTGAATTGTGGTATTCCATGATTTATACAGCACATTCATATAATAGGAGCTGTGTCCGAAATGGTTCACTACATTGATTTTGCGGGCGATCCAGCGGTCATTGCCGGGGCCGTTCTCATCCATTTTGGCGTGAAACAGCACGGTTCCGTTCTTCCGGATATCCACCGTAATCTGCTTGTCCATGCTCTGCGCTCTGGCCAGAATTGCGCTGCCCACCTGGATGGCTGTCTGATTGCTGAACGCGCTGAACTGCAGCTCCTGTTCCTGCTTAAGTATCTGCTCCAATAATGGGGTGTAGTCTTCCATAATCAACACTTCCTTAGTCCGGTTATAGTTGTAGTAGATGGATCTAATGCAGTTAATCGGGTCATTTGAGATATTCAAGTTTGGTTAAAGGCAGACCCAGGAACAGCGCATAGCGCTCAGCGGCCTGCTGCACTCCTTCTATTCCCTTGTGATCCAAGGGGGCGAAAGGGGTTATGAACAGCTCGACACTTTTTTTCTTAATCGTCCGCTTCCAGGTTCCGGCTACCCGCCCGTCAGCTACCACCGTCGCCAGGAAGATGCCGTTATTGCCCGGCACGATCAGCGGGAACGACTCCGGCTCCAGCACGGCACTCCGGTCTTTATAGCCGAGAATATATTCATCGAACCCGGCCAGCAGATGAACACCGGCAGGCTCTGCTGCCGTTACTGCAGCAGGATCAGGCATCCAGTATTCACTGCCGTCAATCACTTCCGGTTGCAGACTGCTCCGCACTGCCTCAAGACCTGCTCTTGCATCCGTTAACGTCAGCCCTGCCCACCAGGCAAAGTCCTGCACAGTTGCAGGCCCATGCGCCGTGAAATACAGCGAGGCCAGTTCATTCAGTGACTCCTCAAATGAAAGCTCACGCGAGTATTCCACCCATTCATCCAGCAGAACGAATGTCTGCTGCTTGCCGCTACGCGGACCAAAGCAGATCAGGCCGTTATACGCACTATGCCATAGAATGTGATAGCCGCGCTGGCCGGAGATGCTGATGCCCTGATCCTCCAGCAGCTTCAGCAGCTCGGGACGCGGGAGCTGGCGTCCGCCCTTCAGTGCGTTATAGATGATCTTCCGGCAGCGCTCCAGGATCTTGTCGTCAAGTTCAAGCTGGGTCAGTCTGGCTGCCGCCTGACGCAGAATGCGCGGGGCACAGAGCTGAAGCATCCACTTCGCATTCTCCGGCGGCACGAAGTGAAGCGTCCCGCGCAGCGTCCAGG
Organism: Paenibacillus sp. FSL E2-0178; assembly: GCF_038593005.1. NCBI lineage: Bacteria > Bacillati > Bacillota > Bacilli > Caryophanales > Paenibacillaceae > Paenibacillus > Paenibacillus sp. FSL E2-0178. The sequence continues at coordinate 7,888,744 of NZ_CP151953.1, read as the reverse complement.
TCAGCAGCAGCTTCCTGTCCGCGATGGCCTGCTCAACCTCTATTAATCCTGCTGATGGTGTTCGCAGCCCTATAGCCCAGACGGCCTGCATATAATCCTGAGCCTGCATCGCACCGAACGCACGCACCACTTCTCCGGGCTGAAGGGATGGAGGCTGCTGAATCCGCTGATGCATCAGCCGCTGATCTGCAATACGCTTGCTCATCACAATCATTCTCCTCTGCTGTCCCTGGTACTTTCCTCCAGTATAGGTATCTGCCTATCTGCTGTCCATCTCCAATAAGTAAGCTGCTGGTAGAGCGGCCGGCAATTTGCATCCGCAAGTATAACTCTTTTGCAGGTAAAAACTGTATTATGGCGAATTATACATTCTAAATAAACCTCACTGTAGACAACAATGTTGTACGTTTTACAACTTTGAATCACTGATAGCCGGGTGTTCGGGAAGATTGTTGTATGAAATACAAGAATAATCCTGCTAAGCCGCTTGGAGACGGTGAAATCCTGCTTTTTATACAACAATTTTGGATTTTGGCCGATAGGATGAGGAAAATGTTGTACTATGTGCAGGATTCTATAAACAACCTCCTGATCTCTGCCTCAGAAGTCGATGAATCAAGGACTTCCTGCGGCAACAGCTGCCCCCGGAAGTCCAAATTTCCACAGGGTGAAGGAGTACAAATCACTAAGACATACGGGGTGAATCATTTGCAGCAATTCATGATTGGTCAATACGGAGGATTCGATTACAGCAAATTCCGCAAGGATTTCAAAGCCGGATTCTATGGAATCGAGGCCTGCTCCTTCAAGTCAGAGGAAGATTGCCTGAATCTGATCGCTGAAGCGCAGCAACACCAGTTTCACACCGGTGTCCATTTCCCGCTGCGCGCCGATCCTGCGCGGCTGCGGGACGCCTTGTTCCTCTCGCCGGATGAGTATGAGCGTGCGGAAGCGTTCCGGCACATCCAAGAAGAGCTGGATTATATGGTCAACCTCCGTCCGGGATATGTATTATTTCATTATCCGAAGCCGGTCATCCTGGATGACCGCGTGGACTGGCAGCAATGGCGGTTCAGTGACCGCCGGGAGTACATCTATGAGAGTGAAACCTCTCTGGAAGAGCTGATCCGGCACAGTGAGTATCTGTTCGACTGGCTCAGCCGGAAAGGACGAGAGTATCATTTCCAGCCTATTTTGGAATTCGACGGACTGAACAGCTATGTCTATAATCAGGATTTTCTGGAACGTCTATTAGTGAGGTATCCTGATATTAAGCTGTGTCTGGATACAGCCCGGCTGTATCAGCAGGATAGGTTTGACCCCAATTTCGATGCCCGGGCGCTCCTGAGGAGATACACCAAATACGCAGCACTAATCCATCTGTCGACTGTTCAGGTCAAGGACACCGTCCGGCACAGCCATTACCCGGCACTCCCGGAACTGAGTCCCGCAGACGGCTGGGCACCTATTGAAGACTATCTCCGCATCATCCGCGAGGAGAACAGCGGAGTGAAAATCATGTTCGAGCACCGCTCAGACCTCATCACAACAGAGCAGCTGGAGCGTTGTTATGCATGGGTGGATGGCATTCTATCCGGGGCTGCTGAAGCTTCCGGAGCTTGATATTGCTTCAAAAGAGTCTGACTGCAAGTCCCTCCCGCTCCCTGTTCGCCCATTCTTCTTCCGTGGCGAAGGGCGGCCGGACAGGCCAGTGTTTCTCCAGATTGTATTTGTAGATACAATACGCGAGCGGTATGCAGGCCATCATAGAATCTCTGGCATGCGGATTGGCCTTCCCTGCCGCATCCAGTGTTCCAAGCGCAGACTGCGCCGTGACCGTTATCGCGAATGTTTCGTCCACCAGCGCTTTGAAGCGGGTGCCGATCTCCGCGGGCGCTGCCGGATCACTGCTTTTCAGCTGCAGGGTCTTCCAGCCATGACTCGGGTATACCTCATACAGCCGCGAAGCATGATCCCGTACTTCATCGAAGGGGTAAACGGATACCGCCTCCCGCAGATTAAACAGCAGCTTCCGTCCGCCATACAGCATTCCGTGCATGGCAATCGGTGTCGAAGAGACCGGGCTTTTGGCCTGCAGCGCAATGTCTGTCACCCGCATATCCCGGCTGTTCCTGCCGCTGTGTATCACCCCAAACCGCTGCTTGAAGGACTCGCGGGTATCGTCATAAGCCCCCTTCAGGAAATTGTCCCATGATGAATGATATTGTTCCTGCAAATAATAGTCCGGTATTGAAAATGGAAAGTCGAGGCCCCAGGGGGCCTGGCTTGAGCGGATATAATACGCCAGATCCAGCCTGTCTTCACAGCTGAACACCCGCTCTACCGTTAATTCCCCCGCCTCCAGGTTCCCTTCAGTCACGTAAATTTTGCCCTCCGGATTCTTCGCTCCGCTGAAATCACAGCCATATATTTTCACAGCATAGTCCTCCTGTAATTCTTGTCTCCACTTGTTTCCCTATCTTAGAGTCTGCCAAGTATATTTGTAAATAGACAGGCACATGATACAATATGACAGAACCGTGCCTGCCTTAATTTAACACTAGAGGAGTGACGCATGTGGCAATTGATATTTACTTGAATTTCAACGGAAATACCCGGGAAGCTGTTGAATATTATGCTGAAGTATTCGGGACCGAACCTCCGCATATTATGACTTTCGGCGAAGCTCCTCCCGATCCTTCCCACCCTCTGCCGGAAGAGGCCAAGCACCTGGTGATGCATGCCAATCTGAGAATTGCCGGCAGCACGGTAATGTTCTCGGATGTATTTCCTGGAATGCCTTTTGTGGAAGGCAATAACATCAACCTGACGCTGATGGATACGGATGAAGATAAGATCAAAGACTGGTTCCATAAGCTTAAGGAAGGCGGCACAGTCAGCATGGAGCTGCAGGAGACGTTCTGGAGCAAATGTTACGGCAGCCTGAAGGACAAATTCGGCATCTACTGGCAGGTCAGCCACGATAACGGCCAGAACGGCTAACAATTCCAGCATTAACATATCTTTTATATACAACAAAACCGGTTAGGATATGTTGAATCTTCCCCTTGGGAGGGCGGCATATCCTTTTATTATTTGCTCTTAGCCCTCTCCCTTACGAAGTTGTAACCCAATTGTTAATGCGCTTACATCATGTTATGTGTTTTAATTGAACTAACGTTTATGTACACATCCTACTGTAAAGGAGACTAACCTATGGAAATATCCTCTTTTTTGCTGCCCAAAGATCAGGTGGCGTTTATCACTTCCTCGATCTCAATGCGGGAAGCGCTGGAGCAGCTGGAGAATCATTATTACTCGGCCATTCCGATTATTGACGAAGAAGGCAAATATGTTGGGACCTTGTCGGAGGGCGATCTGCTATGGAAACTGAAGAACACCGAGGGTCTTAGCTTTGAGAATATGACCGGGGTGACTGTGGGCACCATTCAGCGTCATGTGCATAACGAGAGTGTAGAGATTCACGCACAGATGGAGGATATGCTGACATTGGCCGCAGACCAGAATTTCGTCCCTGTGGTGGACGGAAGCGGGATCTTCCTCGGCATCATCCGCCGCAAGGATATCATCGAGTATTACACCCGGAATATTACCGATTAACCTCATAACGCCGCATTAAGTGATCCATTGTTCATCCGCAGCAAAGGCAAAGGCAGGACTGTCCTCCGAAGGACGGCCCTGCCTTTGTTCAAGTCAGCAAGTCTATATAATCTCAAACACATGAGTCAGCCGGGTCAGCTCAAAAATCTTCCGGACATTGTCATTCATCCCCGTCAGCCTAATGGTGCCGCCAGTCTCAACACATTTCTTGTAGGAGCTGACAATCACGCCAAGTCCGGTGCTGTCAATGAAACGGCAGGTCCCGAAATCAAGCAGGAAGCTTGAATGGCCGCCAAGAATATAATTCCGAACTTCTTCTCTGAAATGTCCGGCTTCCTCAACCGAGAACAGCTCCGGCATCTCAATAATAATCTCGCTCAAGCTACTCACCCCTGATTATAAATTTCTCAACAAGAATCTCCAGTTCATTAGCCATAGCACTGATCTCTTGCGCGGAAGCCGCGAAATTATTGACCGTTGCCGCCTGCTCTTCCGTTGCACTGGATACATTCTCTGTATTCGCTGCCGCAAGCTCCGAGATCGTGCCCATGGAATCAATCAGCTTAATAATCTGATCAGAGGTTGCTACTTCATCTCTGGTAATATCCAGAATCTCCTGCACATTCTCTGTAATCCTCTCAACAGACTGAATGATATGCACGAATGCGCGGTCCGTCTCATTCACAATGCTTACGCCGCTCTCTACCGCCTCTGCAGCGCCTCTCATGGAATCTACAGCCTGGGTAATCCGCGTGACCATCTCACTAACCAGACCCGTAATCTCGCCGGCCTGGGTATGCGTCTCATCCGACAGCTTCCGTACTTCACCGGCCACTACACTGAAGCCGCGGCCATGCTCACCGGCACGCGCTGCTTCGATGGCAGCATTCAGGGCCAGCAGATTGGTCTGCTGGGCGATCTTGTTAATTGTTCCGATCATTGTGGATACCTTCTCTGACAACCCGCTGACCGTCAGCAATAGCTCTTCCGTCTCTTGGGTGCTGCTGTGAATCGTATCCATCGCCTGCACTGTACTGATAACTCTGGCTCTGCCTTCCTGCGCTGCCTGATTCGTGTTATCGGCATTACCGGAGGTAGCCGACGCTTTACTCTGCGCCAGCTGCACCAGACTGGATAGCTGCACAAGCACCTGGGAAGCATTGATTACCGACTGGTTATTGTTCTCGGCTCCGGAAGCAATCTCCTGGGTACTGGAGCTAATCTCTTGAATCGATGCGCTGATCTCCTCTGAAGAGGCTGCCATTTCCTCGGACATGGAGGTTAAGGATACCGAGCCTGCTCTTACCTTCTCGATAATGGCCTCCTGCTTGTCAATCATGGTGTTGAATGATTCACTCAGCGTCTGCAGCTCATCTCCGGAGCGGATTGAGGTATGAACGGTCAGATCCCCGTCACCAGCCCGGCCCATGGCTCTCTCCAGCTTCTTGATCGGATTCACAATATTACGTGTGGTAAAGTAATATGCAGCCAGCATGGCAACGACGATAAAGCCCAGAATAATAATCAGCGTAGTATTACGGATTTCGTCCGCCGGAGCCATATAATCCTGTACATTGGCCGTTGTAGCTACTACCCAATTGCCTGCGGGCTGAAAGGAAACATATTTACGCACGCCTTCATAGGTGTAGAAGCCGTGTGCGGTTTCTCCGGCCTTCATCAGCCGGACCAGCTCATTCAGTTCAGCATTGCTGTTGCCGTCCAGATTCTCCTTCAGGACTTTGTCCTGCTCAGGATGCGAGACGATCAGGCCGGTACGGTCAATCATATATCCGTAGCCATGCTCTCCAATCTTCACCCCGGTTACCGGGGAAGTGATATTCTCAAACAAGGCGGTACCGATTAATACGCCTGTAATCTGATCATTTACCCGCAGCGGTCTGGCGATCGCTACGATGTATTGATTCGTCTCCCGCGACAGAATAACTTCACTGACGGCGTCCTTGCCTTGCAGCGCTTCCTGGAAGTATGCACGGTCCGATACATCAAGCCCGGGTGATTCGGAGCTGCTGGTAATCAGCGCCTTACCGTGTGTATCGGCGATGATCAGCGATTCCAATAGCTTGGCGTTGTCTTTTTGCACACCGGATATGTAATTAAATGCTGTGTTTCTTAAGGATGCAGCAGAAGGATTCCCGGCGAAATCGGCCAGCGCGCTGTTCCTGCTGGTGATGCCCAGATCATTGCCTACCGCTTCCAGCTCGGCATCTACCGCTCTGGCTGTAGAATTAGTAGTCCCTCTTAATTCCTCTTCAATCGTCTTCTGCAAGGCTCCCGAAGCCAGCTGATAGGATACAGCCCCGGATATGCCCAGCGGTACGCTGATAATCAGAAATAACAGGATACTCATTTTGACTTTCAAGCTTAATTTCACCGAATTCTCCCCTTTGTAATTCTATGAGGGACAGATACTTTTGCTGATGTACATCGTATTATGTATCATCTCTGCACTGTCCGAGAAACAGCGGATCAGGTATAAACCCCTTCCCCCTTCTTCCAGTAACTCATCGCTCCCGATAGCCTCCGGGAACACCAGTCCGCTGTCCCCGGCCCCCGAATCCTCTATCTGCAGCTTAAGCAGCTGATCCATTAGCAGATACCGGATGGTAATCGGTTTGCTGCAATCACTGAGGTTCCCGTGGTAATAGGCATTGGTTACCGCTTCGATCAGAATCAGGCGGATATCAAACGCATAGGCTTCTAAGTCAAGCTCCTGAATGATTCCGTCAATAATCATCTGATGACGCTCCAGACCGTGAAGCATCACTTCCTTATGAATAGCTCCCATGACTCACTCCTTATAAGTTCTGAAATCATCGTCCCGCGTATGTACACGCCAAGAATCCGCCCTGCAGGCAGCGCCCGTCCGTCACTGGATATTCAGGCCGAGCCAGGTGCAGTCATCCTGCAGCGTTGCTCCGGCAAATCTCTCGAGCAGATACCCGTACTCCCGCCCCAGCTCATCACTGTTAAACAGCAGCTCCATCCCGTCACTATAAAAGCAAAACCGGTCCCCGGATTGAAACGGGATGGTCTTCTCCTCAAATTCACTGCTCTCAAACATGCCGAGCGGTGCCCCCTTAACGGTAATTCTCTCGCAGTCCCTGCCGCGGGGAACATAGAGAAACTCATTAATTCCGGCTCCGGCTGCCTTGAGCAGTCCTGTCCCGAAGTCGAGCAGGAAGCAGCAGCCCGCGATATAATCCTCGCCCAGATGCTGCAGCGCTTTGTAATTCAGATCGCGCAGTACCTGTACGGGGTCCTGTGTACATGACAGGCTGTCCATGAACAGCACCCGTAGGGCCGAGATATTCAGCGCTGCAGTAATCCCCTTACCGGTCACATCACCGATAATGCCAATGACCTGTTCTTCGTTGACCTTATGGAAGATGAAGAAATCGCCGCTTAAGGTTCGGGCCGGGATGTAGAGCTTCTCCAGAACCGCCTTGCTGTCCAGCGGGAAGGATACCGCATGCCGGTGCTCCTGAAGCCGGACTGCCCGCTCCACTTCCCTTTTACTCTCGGTAATATCCCTGAACACCAGCTGCAGCGCCTTCGCTTCTTCATATATGACCGGCACCCCGGAAATTTCAAGATCAAAGCTACGGTTGTCCTGCCGCCTGATCAGCCGCTGTTCAATGCGGAAGCGTTCTTTCAATAGACCTGTTGTCTTGAGCTTGTTATGCTCTGCACTCTGGAAGTACACCTCATTGAAGAAATCCTCAATTCTTTTGCCGGTCAGCTCCTGCTTCTTGGCGCCGAACATCCGCTCTGTCTGCTTATTGGCGAACAGGATAGTGCCGCTGCTATAGACCAGAATAGCCTCGGGGCACAGCTCGACCAGATCTCTGTACCGTTCTTCACTTTCTCGAAGCCGCTGCTCGGAACGGACCCGTTCGCTGATGTCGTGAATTACGGTGTATACACAGTTTTTGCCCAGCATCGTCATCATGCCGGTATGAACCTCCACATCAATGGGCTCTCCGGTGGCCAGAACATGCCGGTCGATGAACACACGGTTCTTCTGGTCAGCGCCCTCAGGCAGCGCCTTCTCTACAAATTCCTGAACCCCTGATTTCGGGTCAGCCGCCAGATCGCAGATCAGAAGCTGCCTGAACTGCCGGATGCTGTAGCCGTAGAACTCGCATGCTGCCCGGTTGGCATCAGCAATTCCGCCGTTCTCCGGGTCCACCAGCAATGTAATGAGATGATTATTCTCATAGATGCAGCCATAATGCTCCATGCACTGCGCCGGACTGGGGGAGCGATGCAGATTCTTACACGGTTTATCTGTTGCCATTTCACAAGCCTCTATTCTATTCAGCTTTAAAGTCTCCCCATTATATTCAATAAAATGGAGATAAGCCGTGAATTCCGACACAGTTAGACAGAAAAACCCGGCCTGCGGCATGAAAACATGACCACAGTCCGGGTTTTTACCTAACATCCTTCATTAAAATAGCAGGCAGAAGCTGATTCTTACAGCTCTGTCAAAATGATGGTGCCCTGCGGAGTTACCGCCAGCGTATGCTCATATTGTGCCGACAATCCGCCGTCAAAGGTACGCGCTGTCCACCCGTCCGCATCAACCTTGGTCCGGTAGCTGCCGGTGTTCAGCATGGGTTCAATGGTGAACACCATACCTTCCTTGATGCGCGGGCCTTTGCCTGCCGGGCCATAGTGAGGCACATCAGGCTTTTCATGCATTTCAGAGCCGATGCCATGCCCGATGAAATCACGGACTACGGAGAAGCCGTTAGCTTCCGCGTATACCTGGATGGCATGAGCGACATCACCAATCCGGTTGCCGGCCACAGCCTGCTCAATGCCTTTGAACATAGCCTCTTTGGTGGTAGCCAGCAATTTGTCCGCCTGCTCGCTAATTGTGCCAACGCCATAGGACCAGGCTGAATCTGCCAGCCACCCGTTCAAGTTGACTACCATATCAATTGTTACAATATCTCCATCCTTCAGCTCCTCGTGCTTGGGGAAGCCGTGGCAGATGACATCATTCACAGATGCGCAGGTCGCATATGGATAGCCATGATAGCCTTTTTGTTCAGGGGTAGCCCCCTGGGAGAGAATGAACTTCTCAGCAAACTGGTCAATCTCCCAGGTCGTAATTCCGGGCTTCAGCATCTGAGCGATTTGCCGGTGGCATTCGGCCAATATTTTGCCAGCCGCACGCATTTTTTCGATCTCTTCCATCGTTTTCATGATGATCATTAAATTCGCCTCTTCTGTACAGAAGCCACTACTCACAGCAATGGCTCTTGGTTATGATTTTGTAGTGCTACTCTATATTATGTAAGAAAACCGCCGGAAATCCAAATTCATTCTGTGAATTGTAGCAAATTCACTGCTTTCTCATAAAATAAAACAGTGCAGGGTTGTGTAGGGAGGGATTTCGGCAGCGCATGAACAAGAAAACGAAACACCGTATCAGAACCACCGGCAAAACCATTCGGCTGCATCCCAGATCCAGAAAGCTTATTGCTCATACGGTAATCCGGGCACTCAAAAATATAAATATAAATCAACAGAATGTATCCGCTAATCTTCCGCAGCCTGCCAAGGCTGTTGAGTTCAAAAAACTGCGGGTTCTACTCGTATCCGCCATGCCGGAAGAGGAGCTGTGGCAGACCGAACAGCTGATTGCCGACCAGTTCAGGCTGCTTACCAAAGAAGTTGTAGCCATTAAGGCATTCCAGAGCTTCTCTACAGCGCTGGTCCAGCTCAATCCGGATCTGCTGCTGGTCGTCGGAGGCGATACAGACTTCTCGGACAATGATCTGGAGGTGATCCGCAGAGCCACTCTCCAAAAGGCAATCTGGCTCACCGACAGCTCCGGCACGAGCAGCTCAACCGGGCGTCTGGCAGCTCTGTTTAACTATGTCTTTACGCAAAATATGTACCATATCCCATTTTATCAGCACTCCGGCAGCAGTTCTGTTATGTATCTGCCTTTTGCTGCGGACCGGAACCTGTTCAGTCCAAAATATGTGGATGAAGCCTGCCGCTGCGATGTGCTGCTGCTTGGCGACGCACTTCCAGCCGGTATAGCCTACCTTCACGAGCTCTCTCCGCTGCTCAGCGGCTGTAAGGTATATGCAGCCGGCAAAGGCTGGGAGGAATATCCCGGAATTACCCCGGTATCTCCTGGTACAGAGCTGCAGGATTATTACAATGGCGCCGAGATTATTATCCACTGGGGCCAGCCGCCGCTTCGGGCTTTTCAAATCGCTTCCTGCGGGGCTGTCCAGCTGGTAGAGGATCATCCCAATCTGTATGCATTTATGAATCCCGGTGAAGACATCATCACATTTCACACCGGCCAGGAATTGAGCGAGAAGCTCAGCTACTACCGAAGCCACCCGGAGTCCGCAAGGGCGGTGGCTACCCGTGCCTTATGGAGGAGCACCTACGATTACTCATTTATGCAAATGGCGGCGAAGCTGCTGCATACTGTTTTTAACAGTTAAACGGGGAGCCCGCAACAATAACCAGTGATTACCTGCAGCAGAATTGGGAGGTAGGTGGATTGAAGCTCATCGCTTTTTTATTGCCGCAATTTCATGTGATTCCCGAGAACAGCCTGTGGTGGGGGGAAGGCTTCACAGAATGGACCAACACCAGGAAAGCTGTTCCGCTCTACTCAGGACATCAACAACCCAAGGAACCGCTCGAACAGTATTATTATGACCTGACGGACGCAGCAGCGAGAAACTGGCAGGCAGAAGTAGCCAAAGCCTACGGCATCTATGGGTTCTGCTACTACCATTACTGGTTCAAAGGCAAGCCGCTGCTGGAGCAGCCCTTGAAGCAGATTATGAAGTCCGGCGAACCGGATTTTCCGTTCTGCCTCTCCTGGGCCAATGAATCCTGGACCCGGAAATGGGACGGCGGAGAGCATGAGGTGCTGATCCGCCAGGATTATGGAGATGAACAGGATTGGGAGAACCACTTTCAAGAGCTGCTGGGCGCCTTCAGGGATAAACGCTATATCCGCATCGGCAACAAACCATTATTCATCATATATAGACCGGGGAATATTCCCCGCTGCGAAGAGATGCTGCAGTTCTGGAATACCCTTGCGCTGCAGAATGGCCTGGATGGTATTTATTTTGTCCGCACACTGGGCGGTTTCGACATTCCGGGCCAGGGTGGCTTCGATGCCAATGTGGAATTCGAGCCGCATTACACCTTTGCCCACGGCAATACAGAACGTCTGTGGAATTACATGATTATCGACGGGCAGGAGCATCTCGTCTTCGACTATGACCAGGTCTGGCTGTCAATCCTGAGCAGGTCTCCCCACCGGAACGGAGGCAAAATATTTCCGGGAGCCTACGTGAACTGGGATAACACCCCGCGGCTGGGCAAAAGGGGACAGAGCTGTATAGGGGCTTCGCCGCACAAGTTCGGCTGGTATCTAGCGAAGCAGATTGAGAGAGCCAGAACCCTGTATCAGAGTGAGTTCCTCTTCATTAATGCATGGAATGAATGGGCTGAAGGTGCGTTTCTGGAACCGGACCAGCAGCATCGCTTCCGCTATCTAGAAGAGGTCAAGAAAGCGCTGGAGCAGACGGGGAGCCTTCCTTCTATAAATTCCCGCAGCTAGGCAGTCTGCATTACACTACGCCAGATGAATAGCCAGGCTCGGTGTCCCGCTGCTGACATCGATAAAAATAACATAATCCAGACCATCTGTGCCCTTTAGCACCAGACCCGGCTGATTCGGCACAGGCAGGAAATAATGTCTGACCTGCTGGATTACTGCCACGCCTGCTGGTAAGGAGGGCTGGTTACTGGCTGACAGCCGGCCTACCGCCAGCACATTTCCGCCTGCATCGACATCTCCGCCGGTTGCCAGGCTGTTGACAATGGACTGGTTGCCGTTGATCTGCATATCTCCCGAAACTGTTTCATTGCCTACAATGTTTAAGGCTCCCATTATTGTTTGATTTCCATTGACCTGCAGGTCCTGCTGAATTGTCTGGTTCCCTGTGACAAGTATGCTGTCGAAGGTTGGCAAGGCTATCATCCCTTTCAATCGGTGATACTATACTATATGTGATTATCAGTAGATGGATATAGTACAACCATACATTTCATAGAAATAATAAAAGAACCTGTCCCTGTGTCATTAGGGAGCAGGTTCTTTCGTATATGGAGAAAAGGCAAACCTAGTCGTGGAAGTTAAGTCCCGAAGTAACGGCTTTGACATAGCCGCTGCGGATAACGAAATCTCCGAAATGCTCACCCGTACTGCGTTCTTTGGCATAACGGTGAATGATCGGCCCGAGAGTGTCGAGAATCTCCTTCTCGTCAATGTTCTCCTTGTACAGCTTGTTCAGCCGGTCTCCGGTAAAGCCGGCACCCAGGTACAGATTGTATCTGCCCGGGCCTTTGCCGATGAACGAAATCTCGCCAAGCGCAGGCCGGGCGCAGCCGTTAGGGCAGCCGGTCATACGGATGATGATCTCTTCATTACGCAGGCCGGCTTCATCAATGATGACTTCCATTTTATCGAGCAGAAGCGGCAGATATCGCTCAGCCTCCGCCATCGCGAGACCGCAGGTCGGCAGCGCCACGCAGGACATAGCGCTTCTGCGCAGCGCGGAATGATGAGCTCCGTCGGTCAGCCCGTATTGCTTGGCAAGCTCGGCTACCTTGCGTTTCTTCGCATGGCTGACACCGGCAATGATCAGATTCTGATTCGGCGTCAGGCGGAAATCCCCGCCGTGAATCTTGGCGATCTCCCGCAGGCCTGTCATCAGCGGATACCCCGGGACATCCTGAATCCGTCCGCTCTGGATATACAGCGTCAAATTCCATTTGCCGTCGAAGCCTTTCACCCAGCCGTAGCGGTCACCGTTGTGGTCGAAATGATATTCCCGTGCCGGTTCAAGCGTCCAGCCCAGCCGCTCATGCAGCTCGCCCGTGAACCATTCCAGACCGTGGCGGTCGATCGTGTACTTGAAGCGGGCGTTCTTGCGGACCGAACGGTTACCGTAGTCACGCTGAATGGTGACGGTCTTCTCCGCCAGATCAATCATCTGCTCCGGACGGCAGAAGCCGATAATCCGCCCCAGCTGCGGATACGTGCTGGTGTCACCATGCGTCATCCCCATCCCGCCGCCGACCGAGACATTGAAGCCGGCCAGCTTCCCGTCTTCCAGTATAGCAATGAAGCCCAGGTCCTGGGAGAACACATCTACATCATTGGAAGGCGGCACCGCCAGGCCAATCTTGAACTTGCGGGGCAGGTACACAGGCCCGTAGATCGGTTCAACCACCTTGCTGTCCACTACCTTCTCGCCATCCAGCCAGATTTCATGGTAAGCCGCGGTGCGCGGGGCTAAGTGGTCACTGATTTTTCTGGCCCACTCGTTTACCTCGGCATGCACCTCTGACTGATACGGATTGGGTCCGCTCATGACATTGCGGTTGACGTCACCGCAGGCTGCAAGCGTAGTCATCAGCGTATCATTAATTCCCTTGATCGTCTTTTTCAGATTCCACTTGAGTACGCCGTGCATTTGAAAAGCCTGTCTTGTCGTAATACGCAGTGTGCCGTTGCCGTATTTCTGGGCCAGATCGTCCATTACGAGCCATTGCGCCGGTGTCGCCACTCCGCCTGGCGCTACAACACGCAGCATGAACTGGTAAGCAGGCTCCAGCTTGGAGCGTTCACGCTCACTGCGCAAATCCCGGTCATCCTGCATATAACTGCCGTGGAATTTCAGCAGGCGGTTGTCATCCTCCGGCAGCCCTCCGGTGATCGGGTTGCTGAGGGTTTCGACAAGTGCACCGCGCAGATAATTGCTCTCCAGCTTAATATGTTCAACATCACTCGGGGGTCCGCCAATCGGCTTCACCGCTGGTTCATTGTTTGCCATTATTGATCCTCTCCTTCCGCATTGCCTCGCACTCTTCAAGAATTGTATCGTAAGCCCAGCGGAGGTTCCTCCGCTGAATATCATTTAATATACATCACGCTGATAACGCTGCTCCTGCTGCAGATTCTCCAGATAAGCGGCTGCCCCTTCCGGGCTCAGTCCGCCTTCCTGCTGGATTACTGTAACCAGCGCAGCGTGTACATCATGGGCCATATGCTTCTCGTCTCCGCATACATAGACATGTGCACCCTCCTGCAGCCAGTTGTACAGCTCCCGGCTCTTCTCCAGAATGCGGTGCTGTACGTAAACTTTCTCATCCGTATCTCGTGAGAAGGCAACGTCCAGCCGGCTAAGCACACCGTCCTTCAGCATTCTCTGCCAATCCGTCTGGTAGAGGAAGTCTGTGACGAAATGCCGGTCGCCGTAGAACAGCCATGACTTGCCCTGTGCCCCCTGCTCTTCCCGTTCCTCCAGGAAGGAGCGGAACGGGGCGACACCAGTACCCGGTCCGATCATGATCACCGGCGTATCCGGATTTGCCGGAAGCTTAAAGTTCGGATTGTTCTGGATGTAGACCGGCAGTGTAGCGCCCGGCTCTGCACGTTCCGCACAATGTACGGAGCAGACTCCGTAGCGTTCACGTCCATGCGACTCATAGCGTACAGCCCGTACCGTGAAGTGTACTTCATCCGGGTTGGCATTATAGCTGCTGGCAATGGAATACAATCTTGCCGGCAGCTTGCGCAGAATCGTCACGAAGCTGCGGGCCGGAACTTCCCACGGTGCGAAATCCTGAATCAAATCCAGCAGATCACGCCCATGGATGTAATTCTTCAGCTCCTGCTGCCGGTCCGGGGACAGCAGCTCCTGCAGGGCAGGCGCAGAGTTCAGCTTGGCTGCCTGCTCCAGCAGCGGTTTCGTCAGTACGGTAATTTCGTAATGCCGCAGCAGTGCTTCATGCAGTGTGCCCTCTTCCCCCTTCTTGTTCAGGGGAACGGATTCACCCGCCTCCCAGCCCATGGCAGCAATGATATCCTGCACAAGCTGCGGGTGGTTCTCCGGATAGACTCCGAGCGAATCACCCGGCTCAAACGTAATATTCGAACCGGCCAGCGACAGCTCCAGATGGCGGGTCTCACGGTCTGAGCCGCGTCCGTTCAGATTCAGATTCTCCAGCACCTCGGCATGGAACGGATGGTTCCGTGAGTATGCCGATTCCAGCGATACTGCGCTCTCGGCTGCCAGCACAGCCTCATCCGCGATCCCAGCAGCCTGCTGCGAACCGGAACCGCTTAGCGAGCGGATTACATGCTCGAACCATTCCGCTACAGGCTCATCATAATCGAGATCGCAGTCCGCACGCGGTGTTAAGCGCTGTGCGCCCAGTTCTTCCAGCTTCTGATCGAAATCTTTCCCGGTCTGGCAGAAGAATTCATAGGAAGTGTCGCCGAGTGCAAGTACCGAGTAACGCAGCTGCGGAAGCTGCGGGGCTCTTTTACTGTAGAGAAATTCATGGAAGGCACGGGCATTATCCGGCGGCTCGCCTTCACCATGGGTGCTGACCAGCAGCAGCAGATTCTCAATCTTCTTCAGTCCATTCGGCTTGAAGCTGTTCATTGCGGCAACCGTAACCTTGAAGCCCTGCTCTTCCAGCTTGCGCGAGAGGCTCGCCGCCAGCCGCTGGCAGTTGCCGGTCTGGGAGCCGAACAATACGGTCACCTCACGGGATACCTCCGGCTGTGGCATTGCGTTGGTGGACGTTGACACTCCTGCTGCCGCCTCAGCAGCAAGGGGGAGCACCGCCGGGCCTGCTTGACCGGTGTCTCCCAGCAGAGACAACGCGGATAAATAACCGCTTAACCATACCTGCTGCGAATGGGTCAGCGTCGGCAGCAGCTGGTTCAGAAGCTCAGCCTGGCTCTCATTAAAGGGACTGTTCGTAACTTGTAATTGCAACAATATCGACCTCTCCTTAACGTGCAATCTTCTATCCTCTTAACATCATGAGTTCAGGCTAACACATTAATAAGAAACGATCAACGAAGCAGATAACAGACATTTTATGGTCACAAAGCATAATAAAGGTATAAAACACACAAAACCCGCCTAAATCACAGTAAAAAGCTCTGATTTAGGCGGGTTCATTACAAATAATGATAACTTGTATTAGATAAAATGATAAACCGGAATAGCTTTAGGACCGCTTTTCTTCCCCTGACCGGGCAGCTTTGTGTCCGAAGTGGTCGACCAGCAGGTAGACTGCAATCAGAATTGCCCCGGCATTAATCGCCAGATCCGCCAGATTGAGAATCCCCCCGCGGTTACCGAACACTAGAAAGTCCGTTACCTGATGGTAGATCACACGGTCAATCGCATTGCCGAGCGCTCCGCCGACCAGAAAACCGCTGGCTGCCTCAAGCAAAGGCCCGCGAATCTTGCCCTGCCGCCGGTAATAGAACACTGCCGCTACAAAAACAACAGCGATTATGGAGAAATACTTTCCGTAGCCCTGAAAGGAACTGAAGGCTGCCCCGCTATTCTCATAATAGACGAACTGCAGGTGCGGACTCCAGAAGGGAATCCTCTCCCCAAGCGCCATATGAGTGCGGACCAGCCATTTGGCGGCTTGGTCAACCAGCACTACCAAAATGGAAATCAGATAAAAAAGCATTTGCCGCCACCTCATCCCCCTGTGATATCATCAGAATGATTTCACTTCTCGCCTTCTAGTCTATCACAGGTAAGAGCCGGGATTCATCCTGCCAGCTCCAGCGGACAGGCCGCTGTCCCGGCCAGTAGCTGCTTGTTACATGATATGGGGCATTGGTTAAACACTCTTAGATTCATTCCTATCTGGAGGGTGGTAGCCAATGGAGTACGGATCGATATTCATTAAGCTGATCGCCGGTTTTATCGGATTATGGGCAATGACCCGATTGCTGGGCAAAAAAGAGATTTCCGCCCTAACCCCATTCGATTTCATCTCCGCCGTTATTCTGGGGGATCTGGTCGGCAATACGATTTACGAGAAAGAGAATTCTGTGCAGATGCTGCTGTTCACTCTGGCTGTCTGGACGGTGCTGTCCATCACCTTCGAGAAGATTACCCAGCATGTCAGCAAGCTGCGCAAGCCCCTGGAAGGGGAGCCGGAAATTCTCATCCGGGATGGTGCCATTGATCTCCATAAGCTGCGCAAGAACAATCTGGACTTCGAGCAGCTCCGGATGATGCTGCGGGCGAAGGATACCTTCTCCATAAACGAGGTTGCTTATGCGATCTATGAAACGAACGGCTCGCTCAGCATTCTGAAGAAGCCGCAATATGAACCGGTAACCCGGGAAGATCTGGATATTGACGCGAAGGGAGTTAGTCTTCCGCAATGCGTCGTTGAGTCCGGCATCATTCAGCGTCCGGCGCTTGAGAGTCTCGGCAAACACGAAAGCTGGCTGCTCCAGGAGCTGCGGAAGAGGGGTTATCCTGAGCTAACGTCAGTGGCTTATGCCGAACTGAATGAAGAGGGGGAGCTGTGCGTCATCGAAGCCGCCACGCATCAGGCAAAACCCGGTGAATTCTGAGCGGCTTCTTAGACCCAAACAGTGAAAGGACTTTAACAAAAAAGGGCCGGACTACCTCCCAAAGGATAGTCCGGCCCTTTTTACTTTAATAACTTGAATTTGTATTGCATTCCGGCAATTACAATCTTACCAGGCGTAGGCTTCCGGTGCCGGCTTGCCCGGTCCGGGGAAAATCTCGTCCAGCTTCTTCAGCACAGCTTCATCCAGTACAATCTCCGTAACACGCAGCGAATCCTCGAACTGCTCTATCGTACGCGGCCCGATAATCGGCGCTGTTACAGCCGGATTGGCGAGTACCCAGGCCAGAGCAACCTGATCCTCATGCTCGCCCAGCTCCTTGCAGAGCGCGGAGAATTGCTCCAGCTGGCTGCGGTGCTGCTCCAGCTTGGCGGAGCGGGCGCTGCGCACACCCGTCTTGGACAAGGCGTTGCGGCCGAGCAAGCCTCCGGCCAGCGGACTCCATGGAATGACGC
Source organism: Paenibacillus sp. FSL E2-0178 (assembly GCF_038593005.1). Classification (NCBI taxonomy): domain Bacteria; kingdom Bacillati; phylum Bacillota; class Bacilli; order Caryophanales; family Paenibacillaceae; genus Paenibacillus; species Paenibacillus sp. FSL E2-0178. The sequence goes on along the minus strand of NZ_CP151953.1, from coordinate 7,871,155 downwards.
CCAGCCCCAGCTCCTTGGATGCCGGCAGCACTTCAAGCTCCGGTGTCCGTTCCAGCAGGTTATACAAATGCTGCTCGGACACAAGGCCGAGGAAATGGCGTTCTTTGGCCTTAGCCTGCGCAGCGGCGATATGCCAGCCGGCGAAATTGCTGGAGCCGATATAATCAGCTTTGCCCTGGGAGACAAGAATTTCAAATGCGCCCCACAGCTCTTCCCAGGATACATTCCGGTCAATATGGTGCATCTGGTAAAGCTCAATATGATCCGTCTGCAGACGTTTCAATGAGCCTTCGAAATGCCGTCTGATCTTATAAGCGGACAAGCCGGATCCGGAATTGGGTCCGTCCTGCTCGTCGAACATGTCATTGTACACCTTGGTGGCCAGCACAACCTTCTCGCGCCGTCCGCCCCCCTGCTGAAACCAGCGGCCGATAATTTCCTCGGTCCAGCCGCGGCGTTCCTGGCCGCCGTACACATTGGCCGTATCGAAGAAATTGATTCCCGCATCCAGTGCGGCATCCATAATCCTGAACGCTTCCTTCTCCTCGGTTTCCGGCCCGAAATTCATCGTGCCCAGACATAATTGACTGACCTTCAAACCGGATTTACCCAAATAGCTGTACTTCATCGCATTTCCTCCCATTCATTTCGGTTAGGTTGTCTGCATCGGGTCTAATATAATCCTTAGAGTAGGCTCTAAGGCAAGCTTTTTGTTGAACAAACTTCAAAATACAGTATTACTGGGCCGGGTAAGCGCTGGGTTCTTCGCTCATGAGGGCCTTAGCAGCCCAGCACAGACATGTGGTTACGCGGACTGAGATTCCCTTATTTGCGCAGATCAAGGTGATTTGACGGCTATCCGGACTCAGAATCGCTTATTCGAACAGATACACCTCATTTCAAGCCTAATTGAACAATATAACGGATTCTCAGTCCGTTTCAGCTGTGATAAGAGCTTAATCGTGAATATAAGGTCTTCTCAGTCCGCTTCATCCTGCTTAACCAGCAAACTGAACAACGCATGAAGACTTCTGTGATGTTCTGTTTATGCTTATATACTCAAAAAAACAAGCCCTCCGCGAAGAAGGACTTGTTCAATGAATTTATATAATCAGCTTAAGATTGCATTCACTCTATATAACTATGTTCTCTATTATACGCCTACTGCTCAGTTCCCCCGCTGTCCGGGAAAAGAACCTCACCCGTCTTCAGCTCGATTTGCACAATATCCTGCAAGGTATTCGACAGCTCGCCCGGCGGATACGGTTTGGTCAGATATTTCTGCACTTTATCCATCATGCTCTTATCTTCCTTATCCAGCGCCGAGGAGATGACAATCGGCACATTCTCCGTGCGGGGATCATTCTTCAGCATACGGATCAGATCCCAGCCGTCCAGCTCTTCGCCGAGCATAAGATCCACAACGATAGCTACAAAAGGCGTCTTCAATGCCTGATCAAATGCTTTTTGCGGATGATAGTGGTGAGTCACTCTGAAGCCTTTGCCCTTAAGCTCCTCAGAGAGCAGCAGGGACAGGCTGTAATCGTCCTCGACGATCATTACATTCGGCTTCTGCTCCTTGTCGGCACTCCATTTATGCGGCTCCTCTTCATGACGGCTGCTCTCCGCATGGAGGACCGGCAGGCTAAACCACACCGTGGTGCCTTCGCCTTCAACCGAATCAATTCCGATCATCCCTTTCTGCTTCTCAATGATCTCCTTGCAGATCGCAAGTCCGAGACCCGTTCCGCCAATCCGCTTGGATGCACTGTTATCCACCCGGCGGAATTTCTGGAACAGCTGTCCGATCTGATTCTTCGGAATCCCCAGTCCATGATCCTGAACCCGGACCATCACCGAATCCCGCTCATTATGCAGCGTTACCTTAATCTCATTGCTGCCTGGAGAGAACTTGATGGCATTGCTCAGCAGGTTGGTCAGCACCTGGATAATCTTGTCCTTATCCACCTCGACCTCGGCGTTCAGCGCCTCATCCTCCAGAAGGATATGGTGGGTACCGCTAAGCTTGTACTGGTCAATTACACTTAGAACGGTCTCGCTGAGATTGACCGGCTCTGCATTGTACAGCTGTGTGCCGGATTCCATGCGCTGCAGGTCGAGGAAGTCATTGATCAGCTCAGTCAGACGTTTGGCTTCCTTATGAATCGTTTCCAGATATTTCAGCTGCTTCTCCGGCTTCATTGTCTTGGATAACAGCAGCTCGGTGAAGCCCAGAACACTGGACAACGGTGTCCGCAGCTCATGGCTGACGGTACTGACCAGCTCCGACTTCATCAGATCCAGCTCGTATTCACGGGTGATATCCCGGTGTACAAACAACGTTCCCACCCGCGCTTCGCGGCGGAACACGGGAATCGCATAGACGTCGACATGCTTCATCGCTTCCTTGCCCAGGGAATACTTCATCGTGCTGGAATCCACGGAGTGCTCGGACATCGCCTTCTGGTAGAACTGCCCCATCTCTTCCGATTCATTCACGCGAAGGGTGAAGTGATCCATCCATTGCTCTTTGGGGATCAGCATCCCCTCTGCCCACACATCATAGTCGAACAATTGGCTGAGCGCCTTGTTGATATGCTGAATGACGCCTTCCGTGTTGACGAACTGGATACCTTCATTGACATTGTTGACAATATCCCGGTTCAGCTTGCGGCCATTCTCGATTTCCTCATACATGAACAAACGCTCGATGGCCAGCGCCACCCTGTTCATCATCCCTTGAATTTCGCTGATTTCCTCTTCGGTGAAGGAATGCCCGATTCGCGTACCGCAGAAGATTGCCAGGATCTCATCCTCGGCATTGACTACAGTTGTATAGAAATCATAGCAGTAAACTTCTTTGGCGGAGATCCCCTGCTCTCTCGGGACTCCGGTCCGTTTCACAATATAGGACTTCTCCGTGCTCATCCGGTATAACATATCTTTGTTGTTTGCATCAATATAGCGCTCCACATTCTCCTGCGGAACCCCTTTGACCACCGATATCTTATCTTTGACCAGCAGAAAAAGACTGCTGTCGAACGAGTACAGCCGGTTCATGAACCTGCTGAATTTCTCGGCAAATTCCTGCTTGTCCAGCGTATAGGTAATTTCATGATTGAGCTGGTTGTTAAGCTCCAGCATGATGGTGGTCTGCTCCGTGCTTTTCAGCGTCTCAGCCAGTTCCTGCTGGACACTCTTCATGGACGTAATGTTGTTGGCAATCAGAATGTACTGGTAAATCTGACCCTCATCATTCAGATACGGCATGACCGTCAGCTGGAGCCAGACGGCAGAGCCATCTTTTGCCACAATCTGTGACTCATCGCTCCATACACCGCCAGTCGACAGCTTGCGTATAATCTGCTCCAGCTGAGTGTCCGAAATATTATGCAGTTCAAACAAACGGAAGGTATATCCGATAATCTCGGCGTTCTTGTAGCCGGTGTAGACGCTAATGTTATCATTGGCATACGTGAATACGCCCTTGTTCGATAGAATGGCTACAGCGGAGGTCTGGTTCAGCGCCTTCATCATACTTTCGATTTCACTGAGTGAACGCTCCAGCTTGAACTGCTGATCCTGCAGCTCATCCTGCTGGGCATGCAGCTCTTCATTCTGCATCATCAGCTCTTCTTCTTTATCCTGGATACTCCGGGCCATATTAAGGAAGGCCTCATAGAGACGGCCGATCTCATCCTGCTTATGCAGCTTGCCGAGCAGAACAGCCTCGCCTGCCGCCAGCGAATTCGTTGCTTCTTCCAGCTTAACAATCGGATCAAGCACCACTCTGAGCATCCGCCAGATCATCAGTGTGAAGAATAAGAGCAGTACAGCGCTGAGCCCGAAGGCGATAAACGTGAAGGTATCCGCCTGCTTGATGGACTGAGAAGCCATGGCGTTCAGCTTGCTGTCCGAGCTAGATTTGAACTCTTTGGTATAGGCCAGAAATTCATTCAGAGCCTGGGTGCTGCCGCCTTGAGAGAGATTGCGGATGCCCGTATAATCATCGTTCTCCACCAGCCGGATCGCTTCAGGAAGGGTCTTGGTTTTGTATTGCTCATAGAATAACTTCAGATCATCCCGGTATTGCGCTTCTTCAGGCGACAGATTCAGAGCCGAATATTGCTCCAGAATTCCGTCAAGGCCCGTGAGTGCAGCATTCAGCAGCTTAAGCTCACCGTCGCTTTTGAGGGCAACATAACCTCTGGCCCGGAAAAAGACATCATTCAGCGTCGCCGCCAGCTCATTGATGGTCTCAGTCTTATGCTGCAATACACCGCGGTCATGCTTCAGCTTGTCCTGCTGGTTATTGATGTAGAAGAACAGGCCGATACCAGATAACATAATCGCCAGGAACAAGATGAAGATAATCCGGAAATACTTGGTTTTGATGCTCACATCAGCAAGTTTATTGTTTATCACTAAGGATGCCCTCCACGATCTGCAGCAGCTCCATCGGGCTGAACGGTTTAGGCATGAAATAACGAGCTCCGGCTTCCCTCGCCCGGTTACGGTCCATTTCCTGTGCTTTGGCTGTCAGCATCATAATAGGGGTCTTGTTCTTCAGCTCCTCATTCAGCTCACCGAGCACTTCAATTCCGGTCATCTCCGGCATCATATAGTCCAGAATCACGAGATCGTAGGGGTCGGAAGTAAGCCGCGTTAGCGCCTCAACCCCATTCTCGGCGGTATGAATCTCAACGTCCTCCAGATCCTCCAGCGTATCCTCAATCAGCATGCGCAGTACATCTTCGTCGTCCACAATCAGTATTTTTTGCATTAACACTCACTCTCACTTTCAGTTCATCCACGGCTGGATACATTGCTATTAGAACAAGAATCTGTGGGCCAGGCGCTCAATCCGGGACAGCAGCTCCGGCAGATGAAACGGCTTAATCACATAATCGTCCGCCCCCATTTGCAGGGCATGGATAATATCGCGCTGATCATTGCGGCCCGTCAGCATAATCACCAGAATGTTAACTTCAGGGTAGCTGCTGCGGATCTTCTCCAGAACCTCAAGCCCGTCGAGGCCGGGCATCACCCCGTCCAGCAGAATAATGTACTTCTCCTCCGGAACATACCAGTCCGATTTCAGAAAAAGCTCGCCGTCGGCATAACTGTTCACTTTCATTCCGGAGATATTCCCCGGCTCCCAGGAGGCGAAATTGCCTGTAATAATTCTGCGGATCAGCGGATCATCATCAACAATTATTACATTGAGTACCGTTTCCCTCTGGCCCGTTAACATTCCCTCGCTGTACAAGGTTGTCTGGTTACGTCCGCTATACTTGCTGGAATACAAAGCCTGGTCTGCCTCATCAATTAGTTTATCGGTATCCTGCTGCCGTTCGCTTATCTCTGTAATGCCGCAGGAGAAGGTAACATGGAAGTTTTCCCGTTTGGCACAGAATTCCCTGGAGGCGAATTTCTCCTGAATCCGTTCAATGACAAGCAGCGCTGAGTCCGCAGAGGTATTTGGCATGAACAGGGCGAATTCCTCTCCCCCGTAGCGGCACAGTGTATCCTCCGTACGAATTGAATCTCTGACCAGCTCCGAAAAAGTCTGCAGGACCTCGTCCCCCACAAGATGACCATACGTATCGTTGACATGCTTAAAGTAATCCAGATCCAGCAGCGCGAGCGAGAACGTCCGGCCCGTCCGTCTGAAGTCCGATGAGAGCATCTTCAGGGTCTGATTGAAATATTTCCGGTTAAAAGCACCCGTCAGCTCATCTACAATGATGGACTCCTGCCATTCTTTTTTCAGTTCAAACCGGTTCTTGATCAGCACCAGGAACAGATCAATATCTACCGGCTTCCGGATGTAATCCATCACACCGAGCGAATAGGCATATTTCTGGACTTCCTTGGAGTGTTCACCGCTGATGATAATGATCGGAATCCGCTCTTTTTTGGCTTTGCCGATAATCTGGTTGAGCACATCAATCCCGCTGCGGTCCGGCAGCAGAATATCCAGCAGAATTAAATCCGGCTTGGTCTCATAAAAAATCTTAAGTCCGCGTTCAGCAGACAGGGCAATGCTTACATAGTAGGACTGCTTCTCCAGTGACTCGCGCAAAAAAGCCACCAGCTCCACATCATCGTCAATGACCAGAATTTCGTACTGCTGGTGGGTGCTGCCATGGGACAACGCAATTCCCGGAATCTGGGGAGGCAGTGCACCTGTACTTTCAGGCTCATCAAACAGCTCCAGCAGCGGATATAAATAATCCCCCCACTCGGCTTCCGTCCAGCTTCTATGGTTATCATCCGAGAAATAGAGCAGAGAGTTGCCGGAGAACGCCTCCACCGCGTCAAGGCCCACTGTACCGGAAGTGCCTTTTAAATTATGCAGAAAGCGATAGATATCCCTTTCCTCAACTGCCGGCTGCTGCGACCACTTCTGCAAGGTTTGTCTGGTGCGCTGTTCAACCAGCTCTTTATATTTTCTCGTTGTCATAATAGCTCCTTCAGTTCGTTCCTTCAGTTCTAAAGGTCATTCAAACCTTCAATTAATCATATTTTTAAGGCGGTGTCAATTTTAATCTTTTTTTGTCGAATTGCAAGCTCAAATCTCTGATCAGCCCTACAAAAAAGCTTTGGTTGATAACCTTCTGTTCATTTGACATAATAATTGAAACCGTTCATTCCGTTAAAGCGGCAGTGGGCGGAGAAAACAGAGGAATCTATAATAGGAGGCTTTCAATTGAAGGGGATTATTACGGTACTGGGAAAAGACAAAGTAGGAATTATTGCCAAAGTATGTACATACCTCGCAGAACACAATCTGAATATTCTGGATATTTCCCAGACGATTGTGCAGGACTATTTCAATATGATGATGATTGTGGACATTTCAGCCCCAAGCAAATCCTTTGAAGAAATCGCACGGGATCTGCAGCATGTCGGTGAAGACATCGGTGTGGAAATCAAGCTTCAGCATGAAGATATCTTCAATATTATGCACCGGATCTAGCCGGGTGGCAAAGAGAGGAACAACCATACTATGATCTCAATTGGAGAAGTGCAGGAAACCAATAAAATGATCCGGGAAATGAACCTGGACGTGCGTACGATTACCATGGGCATCAGTCTGATGGACTGCGCGCATTCGGATATGAAGATCTTTAACCGCAATGTATATGACAAAATTACCCGATCCGCCGAGAAGCTCGTGAAGACGGGTGAGGATCTGGAGCGTCAATTCGGCGTGCCGATCGTGAACAAGCGTATTTCCGTAACTCCGATCTCAATCGCTGCCGGCGCCGTACATACCGATACTTATGTTCCTGTAGCACAGATTCTCGACAAGGCGGCCAAGGAGGTTGGCGTCAACTTTATCGGTGGTTACTCCGCACTGGTTCAGAAAGGCTGCACCAAAGGTGACCGGATTCTGATCGACAGCATCCCGGAAGCGCTGGCGGTGACGGAACGCGTCTGCTCCTCCGTGAATGTCGGCTCCTCGCGCAGCGGCATCAACATGGACGCCGTGAAACTGATGGGCGATATTATCATCCAGACTGCACAGCGCACCAAAGACCGCGATTCCATCGGCTGCGCCAAGCTGGTCGTCTTCTGCAACGCCGTTGAAGATAATCCGTTCATGGCTGGAGCCTTCCACGGTGTCGGCGAACGGGAATGTGTCATTAATGTAGGCGTCAGTGGTCCCGGCGTAATCAAGCGGGCGCTGGAAGAGGTGAAGGGACAGGACTTCGAAACGCTGTGCGAGACCATTAAGCGTACCGCCTTCAAGGTTACCCGTGTCGGACAGCTCGTTGCCCAGGAAGCCTCCAAGCGGCTGAATGTGCCTTTCGGCATCATCGATCTGTCGCTGGCCCCTACACCTGAAATTGGCGACTCCATCGCCGAGATCTTCCAGGTCATGGGTCTTGAAGAAGCAGGCGCTCCCGGCACCACAGCTGCGCTGGCTATTCTTAACGACAATGTCAAAAAAGGCGGGGTCATGGCCTCCTCCTATGTCGGCGGCTTAAGCGGCGCGTTCATCCCGGTCAGCGAAGACCACGGCATGATCCAGGCTGTTCAGCGCGGCGCACTGACGCTGGAGAAGCTCGAAGCAATGACTTGCGTGTGCTCCGTGGGCCTCGACATGATTGCCATTCCGGGCAGCACCAGCAAGGAGACCATCTCAGGTATCATCGCCGATGAAGCGGCGATCGGCATGGTCAATAACAAGACAACCGCGGTCCGCGTCATTCCGGTTATCGGCAAGGAAGTCGGCGAAATGGTTGAGTTCGGCGGCCTGCTGGGTTATGCACCGGTCATGGCGGTCAACCCGTTCAATTGTGCCGGATTTGTTAACCGCGGCGGACGTATCCCTGCTCCGATCCACAGCTTCAAGAACTAGGCCATCCTGATACAGACAGGATGGCCGGTTGAGCACCGCCCTTAAGAACTTAAGAACATAAAGACCCGTTACCTCTCCCGGCAGGGATGGATAGCGGGTCTTTATGTTATGCCCCGGGATTAACTCCGCGGCGTCTCGGGATGAACTGTAATACGGCTCATTTTGGCCGGGTCCATCATTAGGTAGATGTTCTGGATCTGCTCGCCGCTCCGGTCGGGAATCAGACAGATCACTCCTTTGATCTCCCCCTGATGGGTGAAGATCAGGCCTGGCTCGCCATTGACGATTCCATAGTGCTGCTCCCATTCCCGCAGATAATGCATCACCCTGCGTGAGGTCAGCAGCGCCAGCACGCCTTTGCGGCCGGTCATCGGCCGGAGAATTGTATGCACTTCCTGTCCGCCGCCGTCAGCAACCAGCACAGGATGTTCCCCCAGCAGCTTCAGCATGCCGCCGACATCATAAGAGGTGAACGCGGCAGTGAAGCGCCGCAGCAGATTCTCTTTGACAGCTCCGTAACCGGGAGAAGGGGAAGGCGATGTAGCCGCACGCTCCGCCTGCAGTGTGCGCTTGGCCCGGCTGAAGATTTGCCGGCAGTTGCTCTCCGTCTTGCCCACCATCCCGGCAATTTCCTCGTAGTCGTACTGGAATGCTTCACGCAGTACAAATACGGCGCGCTCCGTTGGCGCCAGACGTTCCAGCAGCACCAGAAAAGCATACGATAGGCTATCCTTCCGCTCTGCCTCCGCTTCCGGACCATCATACCCTGTGCTGACCGGCTCCGGCAGCCACTCTCCGATATAGGTCTCTCTCCGGCTCCGCGCAGAATTCAGCATATTCAGGCAGCGGTTGGTTACGCCCTTGGCCACATAGGCTTTGATATTCTGGATACCGCTCCGGTCCCGGCGCTGGAGCTCAGCAAACGTATCCTGAACAGCATCCTCCGCATCCGCAACCACACCTAACATCCGGTAGGCAATGGAGAATGCATAACCTTTATAATTCTGATACAGCTCCTCCATACCTAAACTCTCCGCAGACGGACTCTCAGCCTCTAAGCCTTCTTTATCCCGGACCTCCACGCGCTGCCCCTCCTTCACCCTTACGGCTATCTTAATTCAAGCTCAGTTGAAGCATCCGGGAAACATCCCCGTGGTAATTGCAATCCGGTTCCAGCTATTGATCGTATTGATCGCCATAATCCAGTCTACCAGTTCCTCTTCGCTGAAATGCTCCAGTACCTTGTGATACAGCTCCTGCGGAACACCTGCCTGGCTGATCAGGGTTACATGCTCGGCGAATTCCAGCAGCACCCGTTCTTTATCAGTGAATATCGGCGCTTCACGCCAGACACTCAGCAGCAGAATATGATCGGCATAGTTGCCCAGCTTCATCAGATCCTTGGCATGCATATCCAGACAGAACGCACAGCCGTTAATTTGGGAGACCCGTATTTTGACCAGTTCATACAGTACTTTATCCTTGCTGCGGCTTCCTGCATGCTGCTCCAGTGTCATCATTGCCCGGAAAGCCGGCGCGTTAACCTCACGATAATTCATTCTCAGACTCATGTCCAATCGCCTCCATTAATGTTCTACATTACTGTAGACAAGATGGGGCTGTGGTTTGTGACAGGTATCTAAATGTTATTTTGGATTACACCCGGTCAAGTTCAATCAAAATAGCATTAATGTTGTACGTACTGCAACTTAGACACATAGAAATCTGTGTGTTTGGTAGGATTGTTGCAGAAAATACAGGAATTTTCGCGCTAAGCAGTTTGGAAGAAGAAAATTGCTGCCATTTGTACAACAATTATGGATTATGGCCGAGATTATGAGGGAAATGTTGTATTTTGTGCAGGATTCTAAAAAGGAGTCGTCAGCTTCACGCGTTCAATCTCTTAGCCCTGCGGGACGAGAACAGCCGCCAGCCGGTCAGCAGCGCCGATAACAGACAGATGGAAGACGAGGTCATGAAGACAACATGCATCCCCGAGAGGAAAATATCCGGTCGTCCTTCAATCAGTCCGGTCACCCGGTAGCCTGCCCTGCTGCTCATCACGTTGAACAGGATGGACGTAGCAACAGTGATTCCCACGACCATCCCTACATTGCGGACCAGCGAATTCACACTGCCTGCGGAGCCAAGCTGGGTACGCGGCACGGTCGACATCACCAGTGAATTGTTCGGCGAGCCGAACAAACCGCTGCCGATTCCGAGCATGGCAATCCATACGCCGACCAGCAGAACCGGACTGCCTTCATGCAGCCGGGCCAGCCCGAACTGGGCAATGACCATAACAATCAGCCCGGCAAAGGTCAGCAGCTCTGAACCAATCTTATCGGACAACGCCCCGCTAAGCGGCGCAATAATGACCATGGAGATCGGGAAGAGCATCAGCAGAAAGCCTGCACTAAAGGGCGACATATTCAGCATATTCTGCGCATAGAACGGCGCGATAATGTTGAAGCAGAAGTTGGAGACAAATACCAGAAATGCACAGAAAATACTCAGTGAGAACAGCGGATTCTTAAACAGCGACAGCTGGAGCAGCGGCTGCTTGCGGCGCAGCTCCACCATCACAAAAGCAATAAAGGTTATAGCAGCCGCGATCAGGGAGGCCAGAATCCGGTTATCCCTATACCCAAGCTGCTGGCCAAGCAGCAGTCCGGCGAATAAAGTAACAATAAAGACAGCAAACAGCATGCTGCCGGGAAGATCGATTCTGGACTTCACCCGGACCAGATCCTTCGGCAGCACCTTCCAGCCGAGCACAATCGCAATCAGTCCAATCGGAACATTTACCCAGAAAATATATTCCCAGCCCATAGTGGAAACAATGATCCCCCCGAGACTTGGCCCGGCTATACTGCCCAGTGATACGAAGGTTCCGATCAGTCCCAATGCCTTGCCCCGTTCGGTGGACGGGAAAATATCCGTAACAATCCCCTGGCTGTTCGCCATAGTCATCGAAGCGCCGACCGCCTGAACCACGCGCGCCGCAATCAGCAGCGGCAGACTATGGCTTAGACCGCAGAGCAGGGAGCCGGCGGTGAATATAATCATGCCTAATTTAAAAATCCTGATCTTCCCGGCAATATCGCCCAGCTTCCCGAAGAACAGGATGACAGTGCAGATGGCCATCAAATATCCGGTAGTCACCCATTCTACTTGAGCAACCGGCAGCTGCAGCTCCTTCACCAGCACCGGCAGCGCAATATTCACAATACTTCCGTCCAGCGTAGACATAAATGTAAATAAATTCAGGACGATTAGAATAATCCAGCGTTTCTTCTGAATCACTGCATCCTCCTGGTATGTAGCACCTATACTGCTCATTTGCAAACACCCTCTTGCGTCATATTTCAAAACTAGTTGCATGCGCAACAAAACAGCCAATCCCAGTGTACTGCAAATTAGTTGCGCACGCAACCATATTGTTGTAGTATTTGAGGCAGACGGTATTCCAGGTACCCGGAAGACGTCATTATCCCCTGAAGAGGTGTCCGCCTGTGACTTCAAACAAAGAACCGATCGGCAAGCTGATCTCCCATCTGCACCGCCAGAATCAAAAAATCCTGGCCAAAGAGCTGTTGCCCTATGGTATCGGCAGCGGAGGGCAGCATAGCTTTCTCAAGCTGATTCTGAGCCACCCGGGGATCACACAGGATCAGATGACCAGTGAAATAAAATGTGATAAAGCCACCACCGCCCGCTCCGTGAAACATCTGGAGGCCTCGGGATATATCGAACGCCGGACCGATCCCAGGGACCGCCGCTCCTCCCTGCTGTACCCGACGGCCAAAGCGCTTGAATTCGCCCCGGTATTCCAGTCACTATTAAATGATTTCAACCGCAAGCTTTCTGCAGGCCTGACCAGTGAAGAAATTGACACTCTCATTACTTTGCTCCATAAGGTCACGCGGAATTCAGAGCTGCTGAACGGGCAGAATTGACAGCAGCTTCTCCAGCGGCTGTGCAAGTTATCCAGCTCAGATTAAATAGGATGTTAAAATCCGTAAAACACAGCAGAGCAGCGGTTCTCCCGTCTTCCAGGGAGCCGCTGCTCTGCTGTTCGCTTATATTATAGTCTGCTTATAATCCCTACAGCAGATATATACCGTTCAGAATATAATCCCAGCTCTCCGCATCCCCCGCACGGTTCGGAATTCCCAGAGACGCAATACCGGGCAGCGGCCAGTCACGGTCGAGCACGGACTCCAGTCCATCGACACCGTTTACAATCAGAATATGGAAATCCCCGCCGGTTAAGGTGCGCAGCACAGTCTGAAGCTCACAGGCTTCCTCATACGTACTCCCCCAGCGGATAAACAGCGCCTTCCGGCTCATCAGCAGGGTGTCCAGCAGGCGCTGGGAACGCATGTTAATTTTTTGCTTGAAATCCGGGTAGACGTGGCTCCACTCCAGCCCCTCCAGTACCGGAAAGTCATGCACTGAAATTACATTATAATGAAAGTCCTTCACAAAATAGGATTTGACCGGCTGGACGACTTCATTGTCCACAAACACATCATTGCCATCGATCACACCCATATTCGGGAGCTCCATATACCCCGAGAAACGCTGGCCCAGCAGCCGGTTCACATCCGTAAGCGATAACGACACCACCCAGTCCAGCGGCGATGAAAATACCCGGAGGCCTCTGCGGCGCAAATGGGCTGCAGGCTCGCATGAGCTTCCCAGACTGACAATGCAATCATATCCTCCCCTGATTTCCTCAAATTTCATCCGCGCTCACCTCTCACCCTTATTTCTATATTAAATGCCGCCGGTAATTGAAATGTTTGGATCATAGATGAGGAATGTTTTGCAGAGTCTGGTGAAACAGGTTAGAATGTAACCCAATATGAAAACCATGTAATTTCAGAAAGGATGCCAAGATCATGTCGATTGCCAATGTTAAAGAACATTTTCGTAAATTCTCCCGCGAGCAGGATGTACAGGAGTTTGCTGCCTCCAGCGCTACTGTAGAGATGGCAGCCGCTGTGATTGGCGTCATTCCGGCAAGAATTGCCAAAACCCTCTCCTTCCGCGGTGCACAGGAAGATGCCATACTCATCGTTGCGGCTGGAGATGCCAAAATTGACAACAAGAAATTCCGCGAGACCTTCGGGTTCAAGGCACGGATGCTAAGTCCGGATGAAGTCCTGGAACAGACCGGACATGAGATCGGCGGGGTTTGTCCCTTCGGGCTGGCCCGTCCGCTGGATGTATATCTGGATGAGTCCATGAAGCGGTTCAGCACGCTTTTCCCGGCCTGCGGGAGCACCAATTCCGCCATTGAACTAACCTGCGCTGAACTTGCCGAGTACTCCGGAAGCCGGGCCTGGGTCGATGTCTGCAAAGGCTGGAAGGAAGAACCTACAACATCTCAGATCGGAGACAACACCTGATTATGAAACACGCTGCAACTAAATCTGTACCTTCACCCGGCAAGGATCGTTTCCCGTTATCCCTGCTGGTCCTTACACTTGGCGCCTTCGCCATCGGCATGACCGAATTCATCATTATGGGGCTGCTGCCCAATGTCGCCAGTGATCTCGGCGTAACCATCTCCCAGGCCGGCCAGCTGATTACAAGCTATGCGCTGGGCGTAGCCATCGGAGCTCCTGTGCTGACTGTCTTCACCCACCGGCTGCCGCAGAAAAAGCTGCTCGTCATCCTCATGGGTATTTTCATCTTCGGCAACGCCGTATCCGTTATAGCGCCTACCTATCCGCTGCTGATTATTGCCCGGGTATTGACCGCCTTCGCCCACGGAACCTTCCTCGGGGTCGGGACGATTATCGCTTCCCGGCTGGTCCGGCCGGAGAAACGGGCAGGCGCCGTGTCTATTGTACTGGCCGGGCTTACGGTCGCCAATATCATTGGTGTACCGTTCGGAACCTTCATCGGACAGCAGCTTGGCTGGAGGGCTTCCTTCGGCGCCATCACCGTGCTGGGCATTATCTCCCTCTTTGGGATTATCCGCTTCATTCCTGTTATTGTTCAGGAGCAGACAGCCAATCTTGCCGAGCAGGTGCGCGGGCTGATGAATCCCAAGGTACTGCTGATTCTGCTTACGGGAGCGCTGGGCTGCGGAAGCCTGTTCGCTTTGTTCACCTATATCACGCCAATTCTTGAAGACATCACCGGCTTCGCCGAGCATAGTGTCACCTGGATTCTGGTATTGTTCGGAGTTGGCGTTACCCTTGGCAATATCGCCGGCGGCAAGCTGGCCGACTGGAAGCTGATGCCTTCCCTGATCGTCAACTTCGCCGTGCTGGCAGGCATTATCGCATTATTCCCGCTGACGCTGCATCATCCGGTCCTTGCCGTTGCCAACGTCTTTCTCTGGGGGATCGCCGCATTCGGAATTATGCCCGGCATTCAGCTGCGGATCATGAATCTGGCACACAAAGCACCGCTGCTGGCCACCACCTCCAGCCACTCGGCGCTGAATCTGGGCAATGCCGCCGGAGCTTATCTCGGCGGGGTGACCATTAACACACTTGGAATCGCCTCGATTCCGTGGCTGTCCTCGGGCCTTGCCGTTCTGGCCCTGTGCGGAGCATGGCTCAGCTATCGCTCCACCCGCAACGATAAGGCGGAGCATAGACTTGCAGCGAAATCGGCAAATCTGCCTGAGGAAGCCGCGGCTTATACATGATATAGCCAGTCTAGACATCGATAAGGCCGAAACCCGGTAAAGGGCTTCGGCCTTATTTTTGCTGGCTGCATCTTTTGCGGATATGCTGATCCCTGTTCACCGTTTCCTCTTTACGATTCTTGTTCACTGGCTGCTGCTGTTATCCTGCTTACTCTCTGCCTCCCGGATGTTCACAATTTGCGTGACCTCCCGCGTGATTTGTCCGCCGCCCATGCTCATCCATTTCACGGTGAATTCATCAAAAGAACTCAGCGGCGCATCGCCGACGATAATGTTAAGGAAAGTCTCACTCTCCAGCTTCTGCAGCGCCGGCCACTTCGCCGCCATATGCAGCGTACTTCCGTAATACACGCTGCGCACTCCCTCAACGGCTGTTGTGGACAACACGGCTACCCCGTATTTGTAAGCGTTGGCCGCCTTCCAGCCCTCCAGATTCTTCTTCGGCTGCTCTTCCTCCGCCAGCCAGCGGTCATAGATCAGCCGGGTATCGGGGTCGAGTGCATCCGGGTCGATCTTGCCGTGCAGCGCCTGCTGAATATCCGCATAATGCTTCTCGATGGCATCGCTATAATCAATCAGCAGATCGAACGGGTAATAGGCCCGCGGCTGAATACCGGTCTGCGCTGCGAAATCATCCAGCTTCCCGACCTCCTCCACGTTCGGATCACGTCTTCTTTCCAGCCGGGTGAACACATTCAGCAGCTTCACTACAGCCTCGGGATGCTCGTATCCTTTGCGGACAACCAGATACCGGTCCGTGACCGGGGCTATATGGGCTACGAATATGCCGGACTCATCCAGCGGTGCGGCGTAGGCCCGCCATTCGGCTTTGGTATCCTGGGCAACCGCTTCCGACAACGGATAGAAGGGCATCCACCAGGGCCCGAAGAAAATTCCGGCTTTGCCGGCAATAATCGGCTCCTGGGTTTCTTTGTACAGCGCAAACTCAGGATCAATTAATCCCTGTTTGTACCATGCGGCGAGCTGGCCCAGCGCTTTGCGTGTCTCCGGGGTAACCGAACCATAGACTACGTTACCGCTGCTGTCCTTAATCCAGTTGGTCGGGAAGGAATGAAAGGCGCTGAACACTGCGTCCAGACCGTTCACATACGGTTTGGTCCCGTACACAATATTCTTGTAGGCGCTAATGCCCACGGTATCACGCTTGCCGTTGCCGTCCGGGTCCTTGTCGATAAAAGCTCTGGCGATCGCCTCAATATCCCCAAGCGTTCGCGGAGCCGGCAGCTCCAGCCGGTCCAGCCAGTCCTGGCGGACCCACAGCAGGGAGGTCGAATCTGCATGAATGGCTACATTCGGCAGTCCGTACAATCTTCCGCCCCGCTGCGCATCGGCTAGAGCTTCGCCATGCGTAGAATCGTACATATCCTTGATCAGTCCGGAGCCGTACTGCTCATACGTATCGGTCAGATCCTCAATCATGTCGTTTGATATCAGCTTGCTGAGCTGATCCCGGTCCACCACCATCGCATCCGGCAGATCATTGCTGTCTATGGCCAGCTGCGCCTTTTGTGTAAACGGCTCTTCGCCTTTCGCTTCCCAGGAATGAATGACTCTGATATTCGTCAGGCTCTCCAGATAGCGGGAGATCGGATTATTATCATTGCTGTCGCCTGTAGTCAGCCGGGAATCCGGCACCTTGAAGCCGATCCGCATCACGACCGGCTCCTCATACCGGCCGTAAGCAGCGGCATCGGCGGCATTTGCGACCGGCGCTACCCGTTCCGCAGGCTCCCCCGCACCGCTGCTGCGGCAGGCGGACAGACTGAGCAGCAGCAATAGAGGCAGGGAATATCTCATGACCCGGTTCACCGCTCCCCCCTCCCTTCTGCACGGTATTCACTGGGCAGCTTGCCTACATGCTCACGGAACAGCCTGCTGAAATAGCGGTCATCCTCAAAGCCGGACCGGCAGGCAATTTCGCAGACCGGCGCATGGGTATCGCGCAGCAGGGATTTGGCCAGCTCCAGCCGCATGCTCCGCAGGCTGTCCCCGAAGGTCTCCCCGGCAAAGCGGGCAAAGCACTGGCTGAAATAGCCGCGGCTCATATTAATGGCGGCGGCTACATCGCCCTGATTGATTTTATCCCCGGCATGGCTCTTCATATAGTTCACAGCGCTGATCAGGCAGAACATCACTTCTTTGCTCATGCCCAGCTCAATCATCCGCTGCTGAACCTGACCGGAGAACTGGCGCAGCCAGCTTTTCCACTGGCACCAGCTCCGGTTGCGGTGTGCCGATAGTGCAAGCTCTGCCGCCTCCTCCGGCTTCATCAGCAGCCCGCTCCAGCTCTGCAGCAGCTCCCTTCCAAACTCAGCAACCGCCTCCTGGCGTGGCTGCCGGGACAGAATGGCTGCGTTGAAGTCTTCCCAGGCTCCCCGCTCAAGCGTCCACCGGAGATTCAGTGCACGCACCAGCGGCTCCGGTTCCTCTTCAGCGGCAGCGGGACGATGCCTTCCGGCAACCGTTTTGAGTTCGCCGTAGTTCAGCTTCGGCAGCTCAGATTCACCGGTATAATAGAACAGCGCCTGCGGAACCGTCCGTTCCAGAACCTCCTCCAGCTCCTTCAGCGGCTGATCACGCACGCCTTCCACAAGTACACCTGCCCAGCCTGCTCCAAGCACAGCCTCCAGCTCACGGCGGATTTCTTCCACGGCCACACGGCAGGGAAGCGGGGTCATCCACAGGTTCTGGAATGAGATCAGCGGATGGTTCTTGACCAGTGACAGTTCAAACAGCTCCGCTTCCTTCCCCTCAGGCTCCAGGGGCAGATAGAGCAGAGCCTTGTCTGCAGACATAACCTTCAGTTCGCCGGATACCAGGGCGCCCCGGTTGCCGTCCTCCCACCTGATCCGCTCCACCAGCCTGCGGATGGTTTCGTCGGCATTCTCCACCTCCAGCAACGTTTTCACAATATAATCGACTGCTCCCAGCCGCAGTGCCTCCTGCACATAATCGAATTCATGGTGGCAGGTAAGCACCACACAGCGGACAGCCGGAAACCGCAGCCTGACCTGGCGGATCAGCTCGAACCCGGTCATGCCCGGCATTGTAAGATCCACGAACAGCAGATCCGTCTCCTGCTGGCGGAGCAGCTCCAGAGCAGCATTGCCGTCCCCGGCTTCACCGGTAATCACCACCCCGAAGGACGGCCAGTCAATCAGCGAGATGAAGCCTTTGCGCACCAGCCGCTCGTCATCCACGACCACAGCTTTAATCATTGAAGTCCTCCTTGCTCATAATGGGTATGATGATGGATACCGTTGTCCCGCCGCTCTCCCCGCTGAGAATATCCAGACTCATCTGCTCCCCGTAATACACGCGCAGCATCCGCATCACATAAGCGAAGCCGATGCCAAGCCCCCGTCTCCGTACGGTCTCCTCTGCAAGCAGCTCCTCAATCTTCGCCTGATCCATTCCCGCACCGTTGTCCTTTACGATGAGCTGCACTTCATTCGTACCGTGCGCGGTAATGATTACATCGACCTTGCCGTTGTCACTCAGTCCGTGATAGATGGAGTTCTCGACCAGCGGCTGCAGCAGGAACCGGGGAACCGCAGCGGACAGCACCTCCGGATCGGCCTCTACATTGAACTCGAATTCATAATCGTAACGGATGCGCTGCAGCTCCATGTAATTACGGATCGCTTCAATCTCCTCCCCGATGGTGACGATGATGCTCTGCTTGCCGAGGTTATAATGCAGCACCTTCACCAGCAGGGTAACCAGCTTGTCAATCTCCTTCTGTCCGTTCAGCCGGGCTAGCCACTGCACCGTATTGAGCGTATTATGCAGGAAATGCGGATTGATCTGGCTGAGCAGCTTCTCAATCTCGAACTGGCTTTTCTGCTTCTCATTGCGGGCCACAGCCAGAATCAGCTCATTCACCTGATCCTTCATCTGCTGGAAATTACTCAGGACAGAATCGAATTCCTCCACATTCGTGAATGCTACCGGCGTGGTGACATTCTCCGCCATGCGGATAATTTCGAGATTGACCTTGCGCAGCGGACCATAGACCCTTCTCCAGATCAGCCAGGCCAGAAATCCTGCGAACAGGAGGGTGAGCAGCGCCAGCAGAATCATTTTATAGATCCAGGTGTAAATCTCGCTGTTGAACACCGACCGTTTGACCACGGCTACAAGCTTCCAGCCCTGCGGGCTCTCATAGCGGAACAAATGATAGCCATTCAGCACCTCATGCGCAGATCCGCCGCTCCGGCCGGCCTGTTGCACGATCCTTTCCGGCACTTCACCGTCAATGACATGAGTAAGGGTGCCGCTCTGATTCACCAGGAGATGATTAACCTTCATTCCGTAGGCTTCCTGATTAAAAATTTTGCGCAGCAGACTGTAATTCGTCTCCAGATAGATATACAGCTCATGCTGCCCGCTCACCCGTACGATCCGCCGCTCCGAGAAGACGACATTATCACCGACAGCATACATCGTGCCATGCGGACCATAATAATCAGCCCCGTTATAGCGCATGAACGAAGGCAGGCTGCTGAGATCGAAGCCCCTTCGCGTACTCATGTTGGTGAACAGCACCGGATCATCACTGTCAGGCATGATATAGGCGGTCAGCCCGATATAGGGATTGGTGAAGTTGACCAGGTTGATCTTCTGATTGATCGAATTCATCATTTGCGACTTGCGGTAGATCTGCTTCTCCTGCAGAAAAGAAGACATCTCCTCCACAATCTGTCCGTCCAGCGCAAACTGCTTGGAGGCGAAATCCAGATTGTCGATGGCATTCTCCAGGCTCAGCGCTTCCTGGCGCAGACTGGCACTGATGCCGCTGCCGATTTTGCCGGACAGAATGGAATAGATGGAAGTGTAGGATATGAAGCCGACAATCAGCAGCGGCAGCAGCGTACCGATCAGCAAATAAATCACCAAAGTAGTCCGCAGGGACTTCCCCTTCGGCGGATGGCCTGCTTGCTTCTTTCCAGGCATGGGCCGGACCTCATCTCTTAATGAAAGCGTTTCAATATATAGAATCAGAATACCAGATTTTTCTTGTTCTGAAAATAAGAAGGCAGAACAGCCCGGTCGCTGCCCTGCCTATTCCCTATCCGCTGCTGCTTACTTCACACTTTTGCGGGCTTCGAACAGCTCTTCCGCTTTCTTCACCGAGAAGTCCATCACGTCCTGATAGCCGAGACCGTTAACTTTGTCATGCAATTCTTTGTTCAGCTTATCGAATTCCGCCTGATTTTTGGCGAAGACCATCTTCCAGGAGATCTGCTGGATCACAGTACCGATCTGCTTGTTTTTCTGCTCCAGCGTTTTGTCCATGGTCAGCGGCTCTTTGCCGGTGAAGCCCTGAGGAGCTACGGCGAGCAGATTATTTTTCTCAAAATATTCCTTGGCCGTAAGCACGCCCATCTTCGCTCTCCAGTCACTGTCGAGCTTCGACGGATTGCGTTCCAGTGTGGTCTGCCACAGATTGTGGTCATACGGCTCATTCGTAGCCGGATTCACCATCGCCGGAACCACGAAGGAGAAGTTCATCTGATTCGAGCCGTAATAGTAGTCACCGCCGCCGTATTCTTCGGGAACCTGCGTGTTCTGCTGATCGGCATAAGCCTTCCAGCCGAAGTCGGTCACGACCGGCTTGCCGCTGCTGTCAATATCCCAGGCCAGTCCCTGCGGTCCATTGGAGACTGCCGTTCCGCTGCCTGCCGAGATCATCGCGCCTTCCGGTGTGTACATCCAGTTGATGAACTCCATGATACGTGCCGGCTCTTTGGCCTTGGCACCGATGGCGATAATTCCGTTGCCGCCGTATACGTTGAAGCCTGTGGAGTACATCAGCTCATCCTTGAACGGTACAAGCGCGAACCCTTTGCCTTCTGCGGTTCTCTCCGGTGTATTGTAGTTGGCTGCGCCCAGCCACGGGAACCAGGAGAAGAGCAGGCGCCCGTCCTTGTATTTCGCTACCACATCATCGAACTTCTGGGTAAGCGAGTCCGGGTCAAGCAGGCCCATCTGATTCGCTTCGAAGTAGAGCTTGAGCGATTTCATATACCAGCTGTCCTCGGAGAGGAAGTCATAGTACTTCTCTTCATCCGCTTTGACATACAGCGCGGTATCCGCGATTTCGTCATAGCCCATCATGTTGGCGAACTGCTTCGCCAGCGTCATTTTATAGTTGCCGTCCCAGTCGGACCACAGTGAGAACGCATAGGTTTTCTTTCCCTGCTCATTCTTCGGCTCCAGCTCCTGCATCTGCTTCAGCACCGGGAGATAATCCTCGATCTTGCTGATTTCAGGTGCACCAAGCTGCTGATACAGGTCCCAGCGCAGGTCGGGTCCCCAGGTCATATCCTTGCCCTCGGAAGGTCCTGACGGGTTGGTTGCCACGTTGTTGCCGATACCGAAGACAGAGCTTCCGCCGCCAAAGGCCACTTTAGCCTTCTCGACCGCTTTGGGGAACTGCTTCACGATATCCGCGCCGTATTTGTCCAGCAGGCCGTCCTGCGTCCAGTCCAGCAGCAGCTTTCCTTTGATCGCGTTCGGATAATGATTCTTATCATCCCCGAAGATGATGACATCGCCGAGGTCACCGGAGGCCATCATGGCTGAGATTTTGGTGTCCCCGCCGGTCAGGTTGGAGGCGACAATATCCAGCTCAATGTTGAATTTGTCTTTGATGACTTTGGCGAACCAGCCGATTTGCGGTCCGGCGTAATTGGCCGTTGTCGAGAATACGGTCAGCTTGAGCGGCTTGGAATGGTCCAGCGCCCCGTCTGCCGGAGCCGCTGTCGCCTCTGTGCCGGTGGCTGGCGTGGCTTCGGCCGCCGGCTTATCCGTGCTGGCCGCCGTGCCCGAATTGCCTGAATTTCCGTTGCCTCCGCCGCAGGCTGCCAGAACCAGCACCATTATCGTGCTTAGCAGAAGTAGCGATACTTGTCTAAATCTGAATCTCATTGCTTCATACCCCCTGATATATTAGTTCGGTCAGCCTTTGACGGCCCCGATCATGATGCCTTTGACGAAGAAACGCTGAAAGAACGGATACACAATCAGAATCGGCAGGACTACGATCATCGTTACCGTCATCCGCACCGACGTCGGAGTCTGCATATTCTGGATGCTGGCCGCCATATCCGGTGAATTGCGGATCAGCGCGGCGAGCGAGCTGGATTCGTTCAAATACCGCCAGAGCAGGAACTGCAGCGTGTAATATTTCGTGTCGGTCATCAGGAACGCCGTATCAATGAAGGAGTTCCACTGGTTCACCGCCGAGAAAATCGTAATCGTCGCCAGAATCGGCGTGGTCAGCGGCACAATGATGCTCCAGAATACCCGCAGGTATCCAGCACCGTCCATCGCTGCCGATTCCTCCAGGGAAGGCGGGATTGCCTCCACGAAGGTTTTGACCAGAATAATGTTGAACGGGGTAATAATCGTCGGCAGAATATAGGCCAGATAATTGTTGGTCAGATGCAGATTGTGCATCGTGATGTACCAGGGGATCAGCCCCGCGCTGAAATACATCGTGACCACAATACTGCGGTACCAGATCTGCCGGCCCCACATTTCTTTCTTGGTAAACAGATAGCCGAGAAAAGCCGATGCCCCAACCGTCAGGAACGTGCCGACTACTGTTCTATAGACCGAGACCAGTGCCGCGTGGCTTAGCCCGCTGATCTTCAGCACCTTGAAGTAGTTGTCGAAATGAATCTGCCGCGGATAGAATTTGATATACCCTCCGGCGCTTAGATCATTGGAGCTAATCGTGTTAATGAACAGATAATAGAATGGATAAATACAGCTCAGGGTGAATAATCCGAAGAGCAGATAGATGATTCCCTGAAAGAGGGCATTGCCCGGTTTAAGCTTGTTCCGCATGTGGAATCACCGCCCTTAAATAATGGATTCGTCACGCACAATCTTCGAGAGTGTATTGGCCGCGAACAGCAGGATAACGCTGACCACCGACTTCAGCATGCTGACCGCCGTTGCGAACGGGAAGTTGTTGGCAAAAGCGATATTGTACACGTAGAGGTCCAGCACCTCGATCGTGTCCTTGTTCATCGCATTCTGGAAGGCGAAATACTGCTCCATTCCGTTATTCACAAAGTTACCGATCGAGAGCAGCAGCAGGACGAAGAAGGTAGGAATGATGCCGGGTACCGTGATATGCCAGATCTTGCGGAAACGGCTGGCTCCATCCACTTCCGCCGCTTCATACAGCTCCTGGTCAATTCCGGCAATGGCCGCAAGGTACAGGATCGCTCCCCAGCCCAGCGACTTCCACCAGTACCAGGCGATCATCGTGATCCAGACATGGGAGCTGGAGGCCAGGAAGTTGAAGCCTTCATCCGCGAAGCCGAACTGGACCAGCAGGTGATTCACCACGCCGCTGTCTACGGAGAACAGCGAGAAGGCCAGCGCATAGACGAGAATCCAGCTGATGAAATTCGGAATCGTGGTCAGCGTCTGCACCAGCTTGCGGTACCAGCCTGACCGGACCTCGGTCAGCAGAATGGCAAAGATTACGGGAAACACTGAGGTCACCAGCCCGAGTGAGCTCATCGCAACCGTATTCTTCAGCACCCGCAGCACCTCAGCTGTCTGAGTCGGATTAGCAACAATGGTCCTGAACCATTTCAGGCCGACAAAGGGCGTGTCCGACAGGGGAATGCCGGGAATGAAATCATAGAAGGCATAAATCCATCCGCTTATCGGCAAATAGTAGAAAATAAAAGTGACCGCCAGAAACGGAAGCGCCATGAAAAACAGCTTGTATTTGTTCTGCAGCTTCCTGCGGGGCGGCGGGGCCGGCTCCACACCATGCAGCAGTTCACCAGAGGGTACTCCCATATCGAAATCTCCTATATCCAGATTTTGTTTGCGCTTTCAGTCTAGCAGAAAGCTGCCTGCTATCAGGAGAGAGGAACGGCGCCCGGCGCGTGACAGCGGTAGGAGGCTATCGGACCATTTTCACAGCGCAGATGACCATTTTCACAGCTCAGCGGACCATTTTCTCAAACCTGCAGCCAAAAAAGATGTTGCCCATCAGCAGCACTCCTGCCGATAGACAACACCTGATCTTACCTGAATTGAATGGAGATATTCATGGTATCCATATCCAACTAGCACAATATCAGAACCAGAGATGTACGTTGATGTTGATCCTCTATCGCAGCATGTAATAGTTGTAAAATGTGCAATTAAAAACAGCGAAAAAGCTTGCTTTCATCCTTTAACTGTATTCTGTACAACTAAATCTCCCGAATGGGTGCTAATCGTTCAACATATGGCAGTTTAATTGCACGAAATACAACTAAACCGATAATCGGTTGTAAATCAGATGTTTTAGTTGTACAAAGTACAGTTAAGCCTACCGGAGGAACTACCGTAATCAGGGTCACTGCAACCCCTCAGCAAGCGATTTACCTAAGTGTTCTCACAAGTTTAAATCTGATGTTATACTATCCGGCGAACCGGATCACCGGTCTGCGGCAGCTTATCCGAGCCATCCTGAAGCGAATAGTCCATCGCATCGACCGTGAAGGTCAGTGTATCTATGTAAAACATTAATCCGGTACTGCTGCCCCTACTCTTTGATCAAAGTAATGGATGTCTTCCGTACCCGCAGCGGGGTCATATGCCCGCAATTCCCTGCCGTCAATATCCACTCAATACAGTTTGCCCTCTAGATGATCCCAATGCGGTCCTTCACCAAGCGCAGCCTTGGCATTGGTAACTAATTCAATTTGTCCGTTCAACGGAAATCCTCCCAGCTCTTGCCTCCGCAGCGCTATTGTACTACCGGCTGCCTGCCAACATGACATACACCTGTCCAGTTCAGCATGGTATCCTTCATATAGCAGAATAATAATGACGAGGTGATCCGGTTGAAAGTTGAATGGAGAAAACAAGACAAATCTCTTTACCTGCCCGCTGCCGAACCCGCGCTGATTCAAGTGCCCGCCTATAATTATTTCATACTGCGGGGTGAAGGCAATCCGAATGCTGCGCCTTTCGCTGAAGCCGTCGGCGTACTGTACTCCCTCTCTTATGCCATTAAGATGCTGCCCAAAAAAGGGCCGGAACCGGATGGGTATTACGACTATACGGTCTTCCCGCTGGAAGGTGTGTGGGATCTCAGCGAAGCCGGCCGTAAGAAAACGGTCCTTGATAAAGACGAATTGGTGTACACCCTGATGATCCGTCAGCCGGATTTTGTAACCCCGGAGCTTGCCGCTGAAGTGCTGGAGAAGGTCAAGCACAGCAAGCCGCATCCGCTGCTGCACAAAGCCGCCTTCGATAGCTTCGAAGACGGCCTCAGTGTACAAATGCTTCATACCGGACCTTATGATGATGAACCGCACAGCTTCGCAAGGATGGAACAATATTGTGCGGAGCAGGGGCTGCAGCGGATTTCTCATCTTCACCGGGAAATCTATATTTCGGATGCCCGCCGGGTCCAGCCGGAGAAGCTGAGAACAGTGCTGAGGTTCAAGGTATCACGCCAGAATTAACGCAGTAATTTCACCGGATTCCGTACCGTTGCACTCTTATGAATCTCTAGGGTATCACGGTATTCCACTGTATCGATCTCGCAGCCTGTGCCGATGATAACCCTTCCGCCCCGCACAGTCTGCGCCTGCGTACTCTGCAGCTCAATCTGGTCCCCTTCAATCAGCCGGGCCTGAAAACTCATTTTCTTGCCTTGTCCGGGCCTCAGCAAGGCTCCGGTCCGGTTGCGTTTGATAGAAATGCTGCTGCCGCCGACCGCATCCGCTCTGCAGGGGCCAAACAATCCCAGTTCGAGCTTCCCCGCATTAAGCAGTCCGCTTACCTCAATGATTCCGGTAAGCTGCAGTTCCTCTGCCTCGCAATCTCCGGTAACCATAATCCCGCCGGTTAGTTTGATTTCTTCTATACGCAGCCCGGTGCCTGCCGTGAGCTGACCTTGTCCGCGCAGACTGGCTCCGTCGATCCGCCCCTTAACCTCACACTCTCCGGTAATCTTCATATGCTGCAGCCGCAGATTGCCGTCCACTTTGATCTCTCCGGTCTGGCTGAACTTCAGGCAATCCACATCCCCGGTAAATTTACATTCTCCGGTCACTTTGACATCCTTGAAATGCCCGCCAACAGAACTGGAGGTCCCCAATATCTTCAGATCATTGCGCGTTACGGAATCATGCACCATTCTTCTCCTCCTTCTCCACACGGGCTCCGGGATGTACTGTCAGTCCCGTTCTATATTCGACCCGGCCGATGCTGCAGCCTTCCCCGATAATGACGGTGCCGCCCCGGACCACATCCGCCGTTGTATATTCCAGATCAATATAATCGCCTTCAATGAGCTTGGCGCGCAGCTCCAGTTTGAACTTGGGAATGATCCCTCCTAACAGCCTGCCCCAGGCTGCGGAGCCGGTTTTGCGGATAATCAGGCTCTCCACCCCAATTTCGCCGGCCTCTGCCAAACCATGAAGCCCGAATTCTATCCGCCCTGCACTGAGCAGCCCGCCTACAGTAAATACCCCTTCACCAATCAGCTCCTCAACCTCACAATTGCCTTTCAGCTTCAGCATGCCATCCAGATCACAGCGCTCTCCCCGCAGACTGCCGTCTCCGGTCAGCACACCGTTCAGCTTCATTACACCAGCCTGGAGGTTGCCCTTCAGTCTGAAATTACCGTTAATCTCCACCTCTTCCGCGGCAAGATCACCGTTCATCTTCATTACACCGTCACATTTATAGGTATGCGCGCTCAGCGCTCCGTTAATCTTGCTTACGCCGTTGATATTCACCTTGTTATATTTGCCTCCGGCGGCTGTATTGACCCCATCCATCTGCAAATCCGGCAGCTCCTTCTTCTCCATTGCCAGTCCTCCCATTAGCTTAATCTTACTTTCAATTGTTCCGTCAGATCGGCGAGACTAAGCCTGCTGACTACCCGGACTCCTTCATCGAAGGCCAGCTCTGCCCCGGACAGCGCCAGCAGATAGAAGCTGACCCCCATCTTCCGTACAAAAAACAGCTCCCAGTTCTTTCCCGCAAATCCCGGGGTATGCACTCCAAGTGTCAGATAGAGCCGGTCTGCTTCCTCCAGATTCAGCTCCCCCTTGCTCAGCAGCAGATCTACAGTGAACAGATTCAGAATCTGCTCAAAGGTTAGCTGCATCCCTTCACTGTCCGGCCTGCCGAACCGCTCCAGGCTACTGTTCGAAACAATGTTACGTTCCCTTAGCTGCGCTACTGTTAATATGACCTGATGCTGAGACAACGGCTCTGACAGCTTTCCAGC
Source organism: Paenibacillus sp. FSL E2-0178 (assembly GCF_038593005.1). Taxonomy (NCBI): domain Bacteria; kingdom Bacillati; phylum Bacillota; class Bacilli; order Caryophanales; family Paenibacillaceae; genus Paenibacillus; species Paenibacillus sp. FSL E2-0178. The sequence goes on along the minus strand of NZ_CP151953.1, from coordinate 7,843,816 downwards.
GAGTTCATCAAGAGAAAGATCATCTTTCTTCTGCAAAATATGCTGCACCCGCCCCAGTATTCGTTCCCGCGGGAAAAAAGTCTCTTGTCCGGTAAACGTGGACTTGCGGATGAACCATTCCTCAGGAATCAATTGTTTCCTCTTCCAGCGGTATAACTGGCCGTATGAGATGCCGGTTTCATCCAGCAGGTCCTTCTTGGATATTAGCTCCTCTTCCATACGATCACTCCTTGCGACCATCGTAACATAACACTGTTACGTTGTAAATAAACAAGCATCTCTTACTCTTTATATACTTTCTTGAATTCATACTGAGGTTCACAGTGGAATTCGGCAGACAAGTCCTGACATCCCTCTCCTCCAGCTTAATAATTCCCCACAGCTTTTCCCTGTCAGTACAAGTTGCCGGTTAGCCGCTGCGGGACTGGCGGAACACGTCAATTTCAATTTCTTACTCTTGATGCGTTACCGGCTGACTTGGGACTTCTTAGAGTCAGGAAGCACTGTAGACGTGTAGACATAAATGTTGTACGTTTTGCAACATTGATTGCTGGATAGCCGGGTGTTCGGGAGGATTGTTGTATGGAATACAACAATATTCCCGATAAGTCGCTTGAATCAGGTGAAATCCTGCACTTTATACAACAATGTTGGATTTGGGCCGGCATATGGAGGGAAATGTTGTATTATGTGCAGCATTTCAGGAAAAGTCAGCTAGAAACATCCGGCTAGGAGAAGCTGCCAGCTCCCTGCCCCGGAAAGCGGATAAACGGGGAAATTCCCGTGACAAAAGCAGCCGCCCGGAAGCGCAACTTTTTACAGGCATTAAGGATTGGTATCATATGATAACCACTGCGGTGAACATTTGGACTTCCGGCCGCTGCCCGCCCCCGGATTACTTGATGATTACCGCTGTTCGCGGTGGAAATCCGGTGACAAAGGCATCAAAAAAACCAGGCAACCCATTGGCTGCCTGGCTACTCCTGCTTACTTCATGACAATAGCTCTATTCCGCGCCGCAATTCGCTGCTTATTGCACATAAGTGTAATGCGGCGAATCGTACTGCGGGCCGGATTTCTCGTAGGTGAACCAATATTCAATGCTGCTGCCGGTGCTGAGGCCGCTTACCGTCTGGCGCCAGGTTCCCGAAGACAGCGTCATGCGGTAATTCAGCTGTGCGCCGCCGTTCACCTTATAGTGGACATCAACGTACAAGGCTGATGTCACTGGTGTGATGAAGATGCTGGCCTCAGCAGCCGATACCTTGGTTACGCCTGCCGTATAATCCGCTGTCACGTGATTCCCGCTGCCGCCGGAAGCATTCGTGGTTACAGTCACGGCATTACTAGCAGCGGAGAGGTTGCCTGCGGCATCGGCCGCTTTTACCGTGAAGGTGTATGCCGTTGAAGCTGTCAGTCCGCTGACGGTTGCAGTAGTTCCGGTAACAGAAGCCGCCTGGGTGCCGCCGCGGTACACGTAATAGCCGGTTACTCCCGTGTTATCGGTGGATGGCGACCAGCTGAGGCTGACCGTCGTGTCTGTTTTACCTGTTGAGGCCAGATTCCCTGGTAACGTAGGGGCTGTAGTATCTCCAGGATTGCTGCCTCCAGTCAGATACTGGCCGGTGAACGGGTTGAACCGGTGCAGCGAGAGGATCAGCCACCCGGTGCTCGATACACAGTTCTGCTGGGCCATCACCCAGTAGCTGTTGCTTGTCCCCTTGAGGGAATAAGGGATTCCGCCGAGCGACGGGCCGCTGGTTCCCTGTTTTTTGATAATCTCCGTGTTGATGGCATTCGCCTTCGTTGTATTTCCCTGCATGTAGTAGGCAAGCGACATAAAAGCCGTTCCCTCCAGCCACACATCCGCCCCCGTATTGCCAATCTGATTGCCGTTGTCGTCATACGCCGGGAGCACTTCATCCGTCCAGTCAAAATCATACCCGGACAGTGTATTTCCGGCATCGTTATAGGTCAGGGTCTGCTTATAGCGCGGATTAGCCAGTGTTCCCGGTGTACCGGCCGCGTTCTCCACATAGGTCAGGCTTGCCCCGTAGTTGCGCGTTCCGTTCAGCCCGAGGGCGAGCACTCCCCAGGGATTCACATCCAGCGGGATTTTGGGATCGATCAGGTTCGTATCATTCTTCCAGCCGCCCTTGAAGCGCTTAGCCGCATCATCCCAGACCACATTGTCCAGGAAGCTCTTCACACCCGTTGCCGCTGCTGTATAGGATGCCGTTTTGCTGGAATCAACAGAAGCATAGTACTGCAGCACGCGGTACAGATCGATATTATGCTCCGTCGAGCTCCAGGGCTCATCCGAATTGCTCCATGCGCTCCAGCCACCGGCGATCCCGCCGTTTGCTTTGGAGTAAGTCAGGCACCAGTCCAGCGCCTTGAGCGCCATCGGACGATAGCGGGTATCATTATACTGCTTCTCATAAGCCATAGCCGCCATGGCCATCCAGGATACAGGTCCGACATGCTTGCGGATTTCTTCGCCATAGCCATTGTTATACCAGTAGGAGTTCAGCCAATAGCCGGACGGGTCCTGAATGTCACGCATTTTGTTCAGCACCTTCTCGGCCCGGGTCCGTTCCCCTTTGACGATGAAAGCGATGGCTGCGACGGCCTGATCATACGTATAGACAATTTGCTTGGGATTGTCCGGACCCCAGAAATCCTCGAAGCTGTCAACCAATCCGTCAAAAGCATAGCCGGCCGTTGCATCCTGCTGCACCTGCAGCCAGGTCAGCGCCCGGTTTGAAGCATCACTTACCGCATCCGCGCGGGCAATACCGGCAGCGGGCAGTGAAGCGCCCAGAATCAGCACGGCGGTCATCAGGAAGAGAATCAGCTTTCTTTTCATCCATATTCCTCCTTGGTCGATCTATTACTAAAGCGTTTTCAAAGGGCGGAAAAGCGGGTGAAGCTATGCCATACCATGGTATTTATCCTCATTCTCAGCTCTGATAGCGCTTTCGTCAATCTAAAACTGGGACATTTTTACTAAATGAGGCGAAACACCCGTTCGCCCCTTTTTTCGACAAAGCGAAAGTCCTGAATAGGTTTCTGCGGAATTCGTTAATATGCATTTTTTGACAGCAAGGCATGCAAAAAAAGCTCCGGAATGTTGATTAACGCTCCGGAGCCTTACTCTTATTTCAGCTGAGCTCTATGAGCGCAGGACACCCTTCTCCCGGGCTTCACGCAGCCACTTGGGATACTCATTAAACAGGCGGTCATACAAATCCTCATCACTGACCTCATCCAGATCGTCCAGCGCAAAGAAATCGGCATTATCGACATAACGGCCCTGCAGATCATCGAGCTCACGCAGCACACCATAGTCCGCATTGCCGAGCCCGACAAACTGCCAGAAGATGTTATGCTTCGAGCTTTGGATCAGCAGCTTCGAGATCTTCGGTGTCTCATAAATTCCGCCGTCACTGAAGAACACAATATAAGCAGGCAGAGCGCCCGGCTCTTCCTTCGTGTACTTCTTGATAATATCAGCCATAACCACCGGCTCATTATTGCCGATGCCCAGCCCGCCGAACATCTTCGGCCCCGGGTATGTTCTCTTCACATAATCCTCGTACCCGTGCTCATCTACACTCGGCATCCGCTTGCTCTTGGTCGCGAAGAACCATACATCCAGCCTGCCGTCGTCATCCATGCTGGCTGCCACGGCCAGAATCCGCTCAAATGCCCGCTGAACAACGCCCCTCGAATACAGCCCGGACATGGAACCTGACGCATCGAACACAACGGCCACCCTGGCCTTCTCCTGCTCCAGATTCTTCTTGCGCAGCGAGATTCCGACCTTCTGCTTCAGCAGGTCAATCTTCGTTAAGTTCAGCGGGGGCCGGGAAGCCGTCTCCTGCGCCACACTTCCCTCGGTTCCGCTATATGTAGCAGCAGCTTCCGTGTGACCCTGCATCACTTCAGCCTCCGTCTTGCTGCTGTTCTCCGGCTCTTCGTCCTCCACCTCGACTCCGTGCGCTTCAGCCAGCGGCTTCAGACCGCCGTGAAACCCCCGGCCGACAGCTCTAAGCTTGAAGCCTTCGCCGTGACGGTATAACTCTGCCAGCACCAGCGAGGTCTCGGCATTACTCTGATTTATTTCATACACCAGCTCCGTGTTGGCCGCAGCCGCACTGATTCTGCAGCCCCTGACATCGGCAAAAGTCCCCGGCCCGTCCAGCGTGGCTGCGAAAACGCATTTGGCAACCGCAGATTGCCGCAGCGCATGCAGGTCAATGGCAAACTCGCCGCTGTACTTGTCGATGGCATTGAACTCTACGATCCGCTTGGGATCGGCGGGCTGGTTGTAGAAGATGAAATAATCATCGGACGTAACCTTGCCGTTCTCCCCGACCATGAAACAGCTGATATCCAGCTCCGCCGGTGAGCTGCTGCAGGAAATCTTCACCGTCGCCTGCGGCGAGGCTTCATCCAGCTTGGCATTGGAGCCGGTGACCAGCTTAACGATATTCAGATTCATGAATGCACTCTCCCTTACTTTCACAAGGTATAATAGATGATTGCAGGATTCCGCTATTTAGCAAAAAGGAGCAGACAACTCCCTGATGAGGATATGTCTGCTCCCAGTTGATCAAGCTTATGATCCGCATATCAGCCGGTCTTAACGGACTGTGGTGCGGCTTGTCCAATGAACTGGACTATAAATACATGATAAGTTACTCTTCTGTCTTGCCTTCATCAGCTGCTTCTGCCGCTGCTGGTTCAGCAGCATCTGCATCAGCAGGCTCTTCAAGGACAAGCGGAGGTGAGATCCGCACGATCAGCGTATCCTCAGGGGTAAGGATCTCCCAGCCTTCATGCTTCGGCAGATCGGAGACCAGCAATTGATCACCGATGTCGAGTCCGCTGATATCCACCTCGAAGGAAGCGGTCAGCTTGTCCGGCAAAGTACGGATATCCAGCTCATAGAGCTCTACCTGCTGGACGCCGCCGCTCTTGACACCGACAGGATCGCCGGTGAAGTGGAACGCAACCTTGGTGTCCAGTTCTGCCTTCATATCAATCTGCTGCAAGTCTACATGGAGCAAGGAACGTGACAGCGGCTGGCGCTGTACTTCCTGAATGACCGCATTTTTGGAGCCTGAACCGGGGAATTCCACTTTCAGGATCGCCCGCGGGTTTTTGCCGAGAATCTCATTCAATGTTTTGGCTTCTGCTGTAAAGGACTGGGTATCTGAACCTGCACCGTAGACGACGACCGGTACAAGGCCTTTGCTGCGCTGGGAAGAGGTAGAGCCGGATCTTTCTGTCAAGCGTACTGTGGTATTCATGATATTCCTCCTAAAGGTTTTTTAGCGGTGCATACTTTCAGGGGCAGCTTCTGATGCTGAACAAAGCTGGCCTGCAAGCATCCGCCAAGTGGTGTCAGCATAGCTGCAAGTGATGGTTCTTCGTACAATACTGGCTTATTGCTCAGGTAATAAAAAACAAGACCAATTAGATGTCTTAAGTCTAATCAGTCTCTTATTAACCATATTTGCCTGCTGTGGAATCAGTATAGCACTGGGAAGTAGGCAAGTCAAAATAGGTGGATATTCAATTTAAATCCATATTTAATATTTATTATACTAAATGACAGGCTACAAAATGTCCTGCGCCAGCGTCCCGGAACAGCGGAATCTCCGCCTTGCAGACCTCTACGGCAAAAGGGCAGCGCGTATGAAATTTGCAGCCTGAAGGCGGATTCGCCGGGCTTGGAATATCGCCTTTCAGCACGATCCGCTCCCGCTTCAGCCGGGGGACCGGCACGGGTACGGCAGACAGCAGCGCCTTCGTATAGGGATGCAGCGGATGCTGGAACAGCTCATCCCTGGAGGCGGTCTCCACCATCGATCCCAGATACATCACGCCGATCCTGGAGCATAGATGCTCCACTACGCTAAGATCATGGGAAATGAACAGATAGGCCAGGCCTTTGCTCTGCTGCAGCTTGCTGAACAGATTGATAATCTGCGCCTGAATTGATACATCGAGCGCCGACACCGGCTCATCCGCAATAATCAGCTCCGGATTCAGGATTAGCGCCCGGGCAATGCCGATCCGCTGGCGCTGTCCGCCGGAGAATTCATGCGGGAAACGGTCGATATGATAAGAAGATAAGCCGCAGGCCACCATGGCCTCCAGCACCAGCTCCCGCACCTCCCCCCTCGTGCATAATCCATGGTCCAGCAGCGCTTCGCCTATTGCATCGCCGACCCTCACCCGCGGATTAAGCGCACTGTAAGGGTCCTGGAAGATCAGCTGCATCTGCGGCCGGATCAGGCGCATGTCCGCAGCGGACAGGCTGTGGATATCCACTCCCTTGAACTTTACCTCACCGTCCGTTTTATCCGTCAGCCGCAGCACTGTCCGTCCCACCGTGCTCTTACCGCTGCCGGATTCGCCCACCAGGCCGAAGGTCTCGCCCGGCTGAAGCGTGATGCTGATGTCGTCCACCGCCTTCACATGCCCCACTGTGCGGCCCAGCAGCCCTTGTTTTACCGGGAAGTACTTCTTCAGAGATTTAACTTCCAGCAGCGCTTCAGACATACACTTCCGCCTCCTCATACAGCCAGCAGGCTACCTTCTGCCCGCTTCCGGTCTCCTGCAGCTGCGGCTGGCGGGTGCGGCAGACGTCCATGCAATGTCCGCACCGGTCATGGAAGTAGCACGAAGGCTCAAGCGCAAGCGGACTGGGCACCTGGCCGGGAATGGAATAGAGCTCCTCCAGACGCTGGCCCATGACGGGCTTGGACTTCAGCAGCCCCCGCGTATACGGATGCTTGGGATTCTGGAACAGCTCTACCACACCACCCTCTTCAACGATCTGGCCGGAGTACATGACGATGACATAATCGGCCATCTCGGCCACTACGCCAAGATCATGGGTAATCAGCAGGATCGACATACCCGAGTCCTCTTTGAACCCGCGCAGCAGATCAAGGATTTGCGCCTGAATCGTCACATCCAGCGCGGTCGTCGGCTCGTCCGCAATCAGCAGCTTGGGCCCGCAGGAGATTGCGATTGCAATCATAATCCGCTGCAGCATGCCTCCGCTCAGCTCGTGGGGATAGCTGCCCATAATCTGTTCCGGACGGGATATCCCCACCTGGGTGATCAGTTCAATAGCCCGGGCCCGGGCTTGCTTCTTGTTCATTCTGAGATGAACCAGGAGCGGCTCCATGATCTGCTCACCAATCCTCATGACCGGATTGAGCGACGACATCGGCTCCTGAAAAATCATGGCGATCTCGTTGCCGCGGATGCTGCGCAGCGTATTTTTGTCCAGCCGGAGTAAATCTTCTCCCCGGAAATCAATGCTCCCCCCGGCAACCTTACCGCCCGGCTCCTCCACCAGCCCCATAATCGACATGGCGGTGACACTTTTGCCGCAGCCGGATTCACCGACAATGCAGACCGTCTCGCCTTCCCGGATACTGAAGCTTACCTCATCAACCGCGGTCACCTTCCCGTCCTCTGTGAAGAACACGGTGCTTAGACGGTCTATATTCATTAAAGGCTCCATCGTTATGGCCACCTACCTCTTCTGTTTAGGATCAAGCACGTCTCTGAGGCCGTCACCAAAGATATTAATCGCAATAACCGTGGCAAAAATCGATAACCCCGGCGGAATCCACAGCCATGGCCGGTCCTGGAAATCGAGGATATTATTCGCCGCGTCAATCATGTTGCCCCAGGTCGGCGTAGGCGGCATAACCCCCAGCCCGAAGAAGCTAAGCACCGATTCACTGAGAATCGCACCGCCGATATTCAGCGTTGCCATGACGATCAGCAGCGGAACAATATTGGGCAGCAGATGGCCAAACAGCTTCCTGCGGTCGCGCAGACCCAGCACCACGGCGGCCTGCATGAATTCGCGTTCCCGCAGGCTGAGCATCTGTCCCCGTACCATCCGCGCCAGCCCCGGCCAGTTCACCATGCTCAGCATGAGCATGACAATGTACATCCGGTAATCCGTCGGAATCTTCCATTCCGAGAGCAGCGCACCGAAGATGAACAGCAGCGGAAGGCCGGGAATAGTCATCAGCAGATCGGCGATCCGCATAATGATCTGGTCCAGCAGACCGCCGTAATATCCGGCAACCGCACCGAGCAGCGCTCCAAGGAACACAGACAGCACCATGGAAGCCAGACCCACCGTAAGAGAGATACGCCCGGCCTGCATGACCCGGGTTAAGATATCCCGTCCCAGCGCGTCTGTCCCCAGCCAATGCTGCAGATTCGGGGCCTTGTTCATCATCGCCATATTGATTTTGTTATCCGTATACGGCGAGAAGAACGGGCCGATGAAACATAACACAAACATAAATAAGACAACCGCGAAGCCCGCCACCGCCAGCTTGTTGTGCAGAAGCCTCCGCAGGGATTGCCGGAACAGGGAAGATTTCCGCAGGTTGACCCTTGGGGCCGTTATTTCACTTACTCTGCTGTCAGCTGCCATAAGATCCTCCCCCTCCTATAACCGGACACGCGGATCAGCCACCCGGTACAGAATATCCGAGAGCAGTGTTCCGATTACGGTCAGAATAGCCAGAAACATCGTGAAGCCCATCAGCAGCGGGTAATCCCTAAGCCCGAAGGACTTCATATACAATTGGCCGATGCCGGGCCAGTTAAAGATTTGCTCGATAATAATCGAACCCCCGAACAGCGCGGGCAGCTCGAAGCCGACCAGGGTAATGGCAGGCAGCAAGGCGTTGCGCAGTGCATGGGTGAACAGCACCTTCCGCTCCTTCAGCCCTTTGGCTCTGGCTGTGCGGATATAGTCCTGCTTGAGAACATCGATCATATTGCTGCGGAAATAACGGGTTAATGAGCCCAGACCCAGCAGCGTCATGACGATGACCGGCAGGGTCATATGATGCACCACTTCTTTGAAGTAGGCGAACCCGGTGGCATTGCTGCCCGTAGTCATCATTCCCCCCGGCGGCAACCATTTCAGGTCAACGGCCAGAATTTTGATCAGAAACAGGCCGATGAAGAATGACGGGAGCGACATCGCCGCGAAGATCGCAATCATTACCAGCGTGTCGAACCAGGAGTATTGCTTATAGGCAGAAATGACGCCGATGATCACAGCAATCAGCCAGGTGAGGAACGTAGAGACAGCGGCCAGCAAAAAAGAATTCCAGATATAATCACCGAACAGCTGAAGCACCGGCTTCTGCTGGGCAAGTGAATATCCGAAATCCCCGTGAAAAGCATTGTTCATCCAAGTCCCGTAACGTTCCAGCACCGGCTTGTTCAGGCCGTAAATCTCCCGCAGCTCCGCTTTGCGCTCTGCAGTCAGCTTAATATTTCCGGTAATGAAATCACCCGGGGTAAGTGCATACAGGCAGAAGATCAGCAGCGATGCGGCAAACAGGATGATCAGCATATACAGCATTCTTTTGGTCAGATAAGTGCTCATGATCGGCTCCTTAGGATTCATCCCCTGCCCATGACGCAGGCAGGGGATGAACAATTCTTTATTTCAGAGTCCAGTTTGGCAGGCTGCCGGCAAGACCGATGAACGGACTGACCGATAGATTCTGGATGCGGCCGTTATAGGCATATACTGTTTTCTTGTAGTTGGTGAAAATAATCGGCAGTTCATCGTTGAACAGCTGATACAGCTCTTTATAGACTGCTTTGCGCTGTTCAATATCTGTAGTTGCCAGCGCTTTGTTGTACAGCTCCACGAATTTCGGATTCTCATAATCGGTGATTTCACCGTCGAAGAACTGCATGAAGCCGTCCGCCGGATCAGTCAGCATACTGGTGGAGTAAGACACGAGATCATAATCCCCGCTCTCCGTCTTGGAGACCAGCGAGTTGAAGTCAGCGAAGATTTCCGGCTGGAAGTCGATGCCGAGCGCAGCGAAGTTCTCTTTGGCCACCGCGATGAAAATATCCGAGTTCTTGCTCTTGCTCGCCAGATAATGAATGCTCAGCGGCTTCCCGTCCTTCTCGCGGATACCGCCTGCCCCTACGCTCCAGCCTGCCTCATCCAGCAGCTTGTTCGCTTGGTCCGGATCATATTTATAAGGGTTGATCCCTTCTTCTGTATAGGACCAGGAGATCGGCGAAGCCGGAATGTTGGCCACAGCACCCGCGCCTTCAGCAGCATCTACATAGATGCTCTGCCGGTCCAGTCCATAGGCAATCGCCTGTCTGACCCGCTTATCCTTCAGCTGCTCATGCTTCAGGTTGACCTGCATGTAGCCGTAAGTGCTTGGGGTATACGGAAGTATGTTCACATAACCTAGTTCCTTCAGCTTCCCGATATTTTCTTCCGTAGCCGGGAAGGATGCGTAGTCCACCTCACCCGTCTCAAGGAACTGCCAGGCATCGCCGGTCGTTGTTTTGTAGATAAAGTGCTCTGTCTTCGGTTTGCCTTTGAAGTAGTTCTCATTGGCTACAAGACGGACCTCTTGTCCGGGAATGAATTTCTCCAGCTTATAAGGGCCGTCGCCCAGCGGCTTCTCATGCAGCTTCTTGATATACTCCAGCTGGCCGAACTTATAGTCCTTGCCATAGTAAGCCTTCGACAGCACATTGGAGCCGAGAGTCACCAGCGCCGTAGCATTGGGCTGTTCCAGCGTAACCGATATTGTCTGCGGATCAATGACTTTAATGCCATCTATAGACTCTGCAGTTCCGGCTTTGTAAGCTTCGCCGCCCTTCACCTTCAGCGATGGAAGTGATGAGCCTCCGTCATAAGCTTTGTCGTACTGGATCGTCCAGGTGAACGCCACATCATCCGCAGTGAGCGGTGAGCCGTCACTGAACTTCAGGTCTTTGCGCAAGTGGAACGTATATGTAAGCTGATCCGCCGATACCTCCCAGCTCTCGGCAAGCTCCGGAGTTGGCACACCCTTGTCATCTACCGTCACGAGAGACGCATAGAGCAGTGAGGATACATTGCCGTCATAGCCGCTCTCCTGGAAATAAGGGGTGAACGCCCCGCTCGGATCAGTAAGACCAACGATGATCGTATCGGTGCGCTTCTGGGCGACTGCGGGCAGCTTCGTAAGATCGGTTGCTGTAAAAGGCTCGCTGAGCGCACCGGCAGGTACAACCGCCGGGGATGCCGGTGCTTCCGTACCGCCAGCCGCTGCACCCGGATCAGCTGTTGCTGCCGTGTTTGCAGGGGTGTCCGTGGATGCTGCATCCGTGTTGCCGTTCTCCGAGCACGCGGACAGCAGCAGGGATCCTGCGATTAACAATGAGGATAATAAAAGCGTACTTTTTCTCATGACATCATCTCTTTTCTCTCCATTTTATAAATGCTAACAATTCCTACCCACTAAGTATGATTAAAGACCGATAGTTCACATTATAGAAAGTAAAAGTTGTTCTGTAAAGAGAGAACTTGAAATTAATTCTTCCCGAACAGAATAAAATTGGATGATCGAAGCAAAAAAGCCAAAATCTTCTCCATAACAGAGAAGACTTTGGCTCTGGTGAGGTACAGGAATATTAGGCAACGCTATATTTACTTCAAATAAGTAAACAGCTGTTCATTCATCTGCTGAATCCCCTCAAGCCGCAGACTGTAAGAGGTGACGTTCTCTCCTTCGATATAAGCATTGAGCAGACCAGCGCTCCGGAGACTGGAGATATGATCATGGACAATGCCCTTGGACAGGCCGGCCTGTCTGGCAATTTCCGTGAACGATTTGCGTTCTCCGCCCAGTGACTTCAGGATCTTCAGCCGGCTCTTCTCGCCCAGACTGCGGAGTGTCCGGTGCATGGACGGCGAGATTTCCTCTTCAGCAATTTGAATTTTCCCGGCATAGTGACAGATCGTCAGCGGACCAAAATTATAGATAATATTGATCGGCTGGAAGTGAAACTGCGGGATCAGCACAAGCCTGCGCAGACCATCACCCGGCATGAAATAGAATCCGTTTGTAGTCTTATTCACAAAATCGGCTACCGGGCTGCCGGCCAGCGCCTGTCTCCGTTCCTCCGCATGCTGCTGCAGCTTCTTCATGATGTCCGGACTACAGCTGCTGAAGTATTGCCGGTTCCACTCCGACAGCAGGAAGACCATGCGGCTGCGGTACTGCTCCATTTGTACCGGGAATACACTGACATAACCTGCGAGAGCCTCGTACATCTCTCCTACGGACAGGCCTTCCAGCCACTCCAGCACACGCTCCACGCTGTCTTTGTCCGGACACAGATAGATCAGCAGATTAAGCAGCTTCCAGTCATTGTCGAGATCTGTCTCCTCCAGTGCTTCCAGAAGTTCGGGGCTTAAGCCGCGTGATATTTCTGCCGCCCAGGGTGTACCCAGATCTATCTTTTTACTTCCCTTCTTGCATATAAACGTATGTATACTGCTGATTAATTCATATACCGGCTGAAAATGAACCTCAACCTCATAATCCATGGCTATTCCTCCTGATGCAACTTCTATTCGTTACAGCGTTAGTGCCTTAATCTTAGGGCATAGGGAAGCCAATGTGCAAGTCATTACGCTTTTACTGACCTTGTATGGAATACGCATGTTATATTGCTGGCATTCCTGCCATGCCTTTTCTCGCTTTTTGCCGGGCAGGGTAGTAAAATATAGGCAATACACCGGAATGGAGTGAAGAAACATGGAACAGATTGCTAAGGGAGAAGGACGTTTCTATATAGCTGGTGACGGTAAGGACCTTGCCGAGATTACATACAGAACGGAAGAGGCTACAGGTAACCTCGTGATTGATCATACCTATGTCTCCGAAGAGCTGCGCGGTCAGGGTGCCGGGGAGAAGCTTGTGCGGGCGGTCGTTGACCTGGCCCGGGAAGAGAAAGTTAAAATTGTGCCTGAGTGCCCGTATGCGGCCCATCAATTCGAGAAGCACACGGAGTACCGGGATCTGCTGACATAGGGGGAAGATAGATTGACTACGGCTGATACACTGAAAGAAATTGAAGAACTGCAGCAGCGCTGCGAGCAATACGAAGGCATCACACTCAAACTGAATTGGGACATGCTGAGGCTCCCGGCGGGAACAGGCGGAGTGGAATGGCTGGTGACCTATGAAGAGGAGCTGCTGGTCGGCTTCATCGGGTTATACAATATCGGCGGAGACATGGAAGTCTGCGGCATGGTACGGCCGGGATACCGCCGCCGGGGCATCTTCAGCTCGCTCTGGCAACGGGCGCAGACCCTCATCTCACGCAGTAAGATTAAGACGCTGCTGTTGAATACGCCCGCGGCCTCAGCCTCAGGTACTGCTTATCTGAAGACACTGCAGCTGGAATTCAGCCACGCGGAATTTCAGATGAAATGGGATGGCGCAGCCAGGAATCGGGGGGCCTCTGAAGCAAGTTCAGCCGCCGGTAACGTTATGCTCCGGCCTGCACGTGCAGACGAGACTCCGGTATTAATCGCCTTCGACTGCGACGGATTCAACATGACGGAGGAAGACGCCGCCGAAACGTACACGCAGCTTGAGCTCGAAGGCTCCCAGGAGCATATCATCATTGAGATGAACGGCCAGCCAGCCGGCAAAATGCGGCTGTGGTCCGAGGACAACGAGACCTGGATCTATGGCCTTACCGTAGACAAGAATCTGCGCGGCCTCGGCATCGGCCGGAGTGCCCTGATGCAGACTATTGAACGGGAACGGCGGAATTACAACGGTGTGAACCTCGAGGTTGCCCTTGATAATCCCAATGCGCTGAAGCTCTATGAGAGCTGCGGGTTCGTCATTCTGAACCAGCAGGATTACTACCGTGCTGCGCTCTGAACCCTAAGGCCAGCCTAGCCGGCCGGTTCAACAACAGATACTAATTGCATTTAACAAATCACGAAGCATTCTTTCCTAAGGGCCGGATCAGCCCTCAGGCAAGGATGCTTTTTGTTGTTTTTTGATGTCCTTATGTTACCTCAAGGTACCTATATGACCTCAAAGTGCGTACTGTTCAGCACTCCTGCGGCAATACATAATGATGGCATACTTTGGCGAAGGAGAGCTGCACATGAACCCTTTGGATTCAGACTTACGTAAAACAGCACTTGTAATCGGCGCGAACGGCGTCATAGGGCGCAACCTGATTGATCATCTGGCTGCGCTTCCCGATTGGGATATCATCGGCGTGTCGCGCCGCGGAGGGCTGGACACCAGCCGTGTGCGTTATATAGCTGCGGATTTACTCGACCCGTCGGAGAGCCGGCGGAAGCTTGGCGGTCTGGCGGAGGTGACGCATATTTTCTATGCCGCCTATCAGGACCGGCCTACCTGGGCAGAGCTGGTCGCTCCTAATCTGGCTATGCTTGTTCACGCAGTTGAAGCTGTTGAACCTGCGGCGCAACGGCTTCAGCACATCAGCCTCATGCAGGGATATAAGGTATATGGCGCGCATCTTGGCCCGTTCAAAACACCGGCACGCGAAACCGATGCCAATCATATGCCGCCGGAATTCAATATTGCGCAGCAGGATTATCTGGAAGAGAAGCAGTCTGGCAAAAGCTGGACCTGGTCGGCGCTGCGGCCTTCCGTCGTCTGCGGATATGCTCTCGGCAATCCCATGAACCTGGCGATGGTAATCGCCATTTATGCCTCCATGTCGAAGGAACTGGGAATTCCGCTGCGCTTCCCCGGCAAGCCGGGCGCCTATCACAGCCTGCTTGAGATGACAGATGCCGGTCTGCTGGCCAGAGCAACGGTGTGGGCAGCAACGGAACCGCGCTGTGCCAATCAGGCCTTCAATATTACCAACGGCGATCTGTTCCGCTGGAACGAGCTATGGCCCAAGATTGCCTCCAGCTTCGATCTGGACACGGCGCCCCCGCTCCCGATGTCCCTCTCAATGGCCATGCAGGACAAAGAGCCGCTCTGGAACCGGATGGTCGAGAAATACGGGCTGGAGCCGAACAGCTATGCTAGTGTCTCCTCGTGGGCCTTCGGTGATTTCGTATTCTCCTGGGACTATGATTTCTTTGCCGACAGCACCAAATCCCGCCGCGCAGGGTTCCTTGAGTTTATGGATACGGAAGCCATGTTTATGGACATCTTCGCGGATCTCCGCCACCGCAGGATCATTCCTTGATCCGCCGCAAACAGCCGGTCTCTGAAATTCAGAGACCGGCTGTTCTATTCTTCCTTCTGCGGTTGAGAGAGCACGACTGCCGTGTCTCCGTACACTCTATCGACATGGGTATCGCCCCATCTGCACATCAGATGCAGAATCTCCTTGAGGCTCCAGCCGTAGTCGGTCAGCTCATACTCCACTTTGGGAGGCACCACATTATACGAGGTTCTTGTGATTACCCCGTCCGCTTCCAGCTCCCGCAATTGCTGCGTCAGCACCTTCTGTGTAATGAACGGCATCTGGCTGATGAACTCCCCGTTGCGCTTCTTCCCAAAGGTGAGCAAGAACAAAATGACCGGCTTCCACTTGCCCCCAATCACTTCGAGTGTTGCTTCCACTCCGGTGTTGTAGGTTCTAATTCCTTCAGACATAAGCCAAGGACACCTCCTGTGGCTTAACCATATCTTCTTTGAACGCCCCCTGCAAGGATTACGATGAAGTTCTCCTGTCTACATCAGGCCGTATCCGCGAAGGATAGGCTCATCCCGGTCGTTCCTGCGGCTGCCATATTTCATGCAGCCTTCCGCATGCTCTTCCCGTTCCAGGAACACAGACAGCAGGCGCACATAGTCGAGCGACTCCTGAAGCGGGATACCTGCTCCGTCAAAGATATGCCGCCGTCCATCCAGAAGCGAATAGATTCCGATTGTTTCTGCCGGTTTCCCATAGGCCTGATGACAGAAGACGCTGGCCATATGCAGAAAGCCGGTGATGACATCTTCATTCCCGCTCACCATGAATTTCTGGATATTCAGACAACGCCCCTCCTGCCCCGAGCTCCAGGCGAGCTGAAAAATCATCGCCAGTTCAATTTCAAGCTCCGGCACAGGAACATGCCACTGTTCATACAACATCACCGGAATCTCACCGGTGTGATTGCCGGCAACAATCCGCATCAGCTCATCGGCAACTGCTTGCTTGATATCCCAATAATGCATCAGGGAAGGAAAAGCATGACCCTTCGGCGGCCAGCGGCGCTCCAGCAGAAATTGCACAGGCGTCTCCCGGCGCACCTCAGGCTGCAGACTGTAGAAGTCATTAAGCGTATGTCCGACCGCGTACTGGACCTGCTGTCTCCAGCGGGGAACTCCCGTGGCCGGAGCTCCGCTGCCGTTCATCTCCGCTCCGCCCAGCATGATATGCTCCATCCGGAAATCATTCAGCCTGCTGTAGCGGACAGTCCCTGCATCCTGCATCTTTCCTGCGAAGCATCCTGCCCCGGCGCCCATCCTTAAGAAACCGCCGCGCAGGTCTCAATGAACTGGCGTCCGAAGCTGCGGCAGGCGTCTTTCTCTGCTGCGTTCGGCCCGTACTCAATCTTCAGGCTGGCCTGTACGATCTCGGCACCGCGTTCCTTCAGCTTCTCTTCAATCTGATCAACCGCTCCGCAGTAGATTTCATAACCGGTATCTCCGCTTCCGAAGGCGGCAGCCTTGCAGGAGCTGAGGTCGAGCTCATCCATCTCTTCATAGAAGTCAAGGAATTCATCCGGCAGCTCGCCGTCCCCCCATGTATACGCACCCAGCAGCACAGCCTCGTAAGCCTTTATCTCATCGGCATTGCAGTCAGTGACCGATTTCAGTACGGCCTCTCCGCCTGCCTGGCGTATTCCTTCCACAATCAGTTCAGCGATTTCCTCCGTATTGCCTGTCAGGCTGGCATATGCCACTAGCACCTTAGCCATCACTCTGTCCTCCCAAGGTAAATATGAAATGTATTCTGTATAGTCCATCTCAAAAGGCAACCATGTTTTGCTAATCTCATTCTATTTGATAATGATTATCATTGTCAATATTTTAAAAGCTGGCCGCTCCGGGAAATAAGGCATACTTGTCCCCGATAACAGAAGCAGCGGCAATGCCGGACTTGAACTTCTGGCCGGCATTGCCGCTGATCTTTATCCATATTTTCAGATGAAATGCATATAGAAGAATGCCTAACCTATTCTCCTTTGCCGTCCGAACAAATTTCGATAAGATTCCCCTCCGGATCAGCGATATAACAGATTCGCAGTCCATACGGTTCAGTTGTAGGCGGGTACACCGATTGGACGCCCGCCTCCATCAGCCTGTCATATTCCAGATCGACATCTGCAAAGTGAGGCACATTAAAGGTGATCTCCATCTTACCGTTCAGCCCTCCGGGATAGTCAAACTTCCGCGATAACTGGCTCTCCAACAGCTCACGCTCACACAAATTGAAATAGATACCTCCTGCTGTCCTGACTCCTGTAAACCCTCCGCCGTCATAGTCCAGTTCCATCCTCATTAAATCTCTGTAGAACCGGACCATCTTCTCCATATCATCCACGCACAGGGCGATTGCTCCCTGCTTCATGCACTAAACCTCCAAATATCCGCCTTCCAGCAGGGTAATGCCGTTGCCGTCCGGATCACGGAAATTCATTTCTTTACCGCCGTATTCCATCGTTACTGGAGGCTGACAATCCAGCCCTTTCCCCTTCAGCTGCTCATAAGTTTCGTCCAGGCTGCTGCAGGAGAATACCAGATTAACGACTCCTGTCGTGTGCTTGCCCCATTTGCTCTCGTCCCAGATAATCAGCCCCGGCTGGCTGCGGTCGAAACCAATCTTCGCACCGTCATACTGTCCAAAGCCTTCAAAAGGAATCGGAACTCCCAGTACCTCGGAATAGAATGCCGCCAGCGCCGCCGGGTCCTTGCTGTACAGATTAATGCCGTCAAAACTTGTAATCATAACTTAAATCTCCTTCCGCTCAATAGCTGTAGTATGATCCGGCTGTGGTTAGCCTGTCTGACCTCATTGTACTTCTGTCCTGCCGGGCTTGTATTGCAAAAAAACGACATTCAGCTCCGC
Organism: Paenibacillus sp. FSL E2-0178; assembly: GCF_038593005.1. NCBI lineage: Bacteria > Bacillati > Bacillota > Bacilli > Caryophanales > Paenibacillaceae > Paenibacillus > Paenibacillus sp. FSL E2-0178. Next base: position 7,825,858 of record NZ_CP151953.1, on the reverse strand, counting down.
GCATAGCTCAGCGCATCCAGCGGTGTTCTGCCGGCAAATTTCCGGAAATTGTTGATGAAATGCGATTGGTGGCTGTAGCCGTAGGCAAAGACAATATCCTGCAGACCGCCTCTGTGCAGCGGTGTCCGGTACAGCTCCAGCCAGACATTCTGGAAGCGGACAAGATCTGCCACCTTTTTGGGCGGAAGTCCGATATGCTGGCGGAACAGGCGTTCAAGCTGGCGGCTGCTGAAGCCTGAGCTAAGCTCCAGCTCCCCTGCACTCACCACCCCGCGGGACTTAAGCATCCTGTGGACAGCGTTCATCATCCCGTCACTGCTGCGGCCGGCATTCTCCAGCCTGCGCAGGAGGAATAATTCTGCCATGGCAATGCGTTCGGACATCGTATGTGTCCCCCGCAGCTTATCCCCCAGCTCCATACGGAACGAACGGAAGTATTGCTCCACCGGAGCGTGGACATTCAGCACATCCTGCAGCTGTTCGTCTGTGAACAGGTGAACCGCCCAGAAGTGAAACCGGATGGCGAAACGCTGCCTCCCCGCAGGCTGGCGGGCTTGTCCCACTTCAAACGGGGTATCGTTAATGCCGCAAAAAATCCCGCCAGACTCCCCTGTATGCTCATCCCATTCCCATATGATGTCCATACAACTATCCGGTATGATCGTTTCCGTCCGGTTACGGAAAGTACTTTCACTTTCACTTTCACTTTCACTTTCACTTTCACTTATAACTGCTCCGTTATGCCCTTGTGCAATTTCAACGGATTGCGCTTTCTGCTGCTCACCCGGCGGCGGTACAGTCCCCCAGAAACAGCGGATGTACGGCTGCAGCAGCCTACCGGGCAGATACTCGCCGCCTCCGGCCGGGTTTGCAGTGATCGGGTAATACAGTTCCGAGAGGTTGAACATAGCATCCGGCCTCACCTTCGTAATGCTTAGGCAGCAAAGGACGGAATTACTGTTCAGCGCCTAAGCTCATTTTATTTTATAGCCGCCTGTATTAACTTCATTAATGGGTTTTGCTCCAGATAACAGCCTTGCGTAATCTGATCATACACAATCTGTGCAAGATGTGCCAGAAGCACGCCGGCCAGATTCCCCTTACATATGCTTTAGTATTTTTCATGGCGCATCCTGCTCCTGCAAACTTTTATGGGAATCTTATACATGGATGCACTCTTGGCTAAAATGAGAAATAGTCGCAGCTTTGCAACCATTATGTTTGTAGCAGCGTGCTTATATGTTGTACAATAAAGGCTAAATGACTTTTTGAAGGATGGATTAATAATGTATATAGCAAGTGACTGGAAGGACTATGAAGTGATTGATACCGGAGGCGGAGAGAAGCTTGAACGCTGGGGCGATATTATGCTGCGCCGCCCGGACCCGCAGATCATCTGGCCGCTGGCCAGCGAGAGTGCCAAATGGCGTGATGTGCACGGACACTATCACCGCAGTTCCGCCGGGGGCGGACAATGGGAAATGAAGAAGAGCATTCCGGATGACTGGAAAATCAGCTACGGCAAGCTGAAGTTCCATCTCCGTCCAACGAACTTTAAGCACACGGGTCTCTTCCCTGAGCAGGCTGCCAACTGGCGCTGGATGATGGACAAGATCGCTGCGGCTAACCGCCCGATTTCCGTGCTTAACCTGTTCGCATATACCGGCGGTGCATCCGTTGCAGCGGCAAGTGCCGGAGCCTCCGTAGTTCATGTCGATGCCGCTAAGGGCATGGTTCAGTGGGCCAAGGAGAATGTAGCCTTGTCCGGGCTTGCCGACAAGCCGGTCCGCTACATTACAGATGATGTGTTCAAGTTCGTGCAGCGTGAACAGCGCCGCGGCAGCAAATATGATGCAATTATCATGGACCCGCCTTCCTACGGAAGAGGCCCTGGCGGTGAAATGTGGAAGCTCGAAGCCAGTCTCTATCCGTTCCTGGAGAGCTGCATGGAGATTATGAGCGACCGGCCTTTGTTCATGCTGATTAACTCCTACACAACGGGAATTTCGCCTACCGTACTGCGCAATATGCTGTCAATGACCATGGGCAAGCGCTACGGCGGCAAGCTTACCTCCGGTGAGATCGGACTGCCGATTACATCCTCCGGAATGAATCTGCCTTGCGGAATTCTGGGCCGCTGGGAGGCGTAAGCCATGACCGCGCAGAACAACGGAACAACCGGGAAGTCCGGCGGCGGACAATCCCGGTTCGAGATTTTATATGAGGACAACCATCTTCTGGGCATCGTGAAGCCCGTTAACATTCCGGTGCAGGAGGATGCTACAGGCGATGCGGATCTGCTGACCCTGCTGAAGGAAGATGTGAAGGAACGTTACGCCAAGCCGGGGAATGTCTTCATGGGCCTCGTTCACCGGCTGGACCGGCCTGTAGGCGGCGCGATGATCTTCGCCAAGACCTCGAAGGCAGCCTCGCGGCTGTCTGAGAGCGTCCGCACCCACGCCTTCCACAAGGTGTACCTGACCGTCGTTCATGGCAAGCCCCCTGCATCCCAGGGCCGGCTGATTAATACACTGCTGAAGGATGAGCGGAGCAACACGGTCAGTATTGTCCGCACAGGAACACCGGGCGGCAAGGAAGCGATTCTCGATTATACGGTGCTCGGCAGCGCTGAGGGCTACACCCTACTCAAGATCGATCTGCTTACCGGACGCTCCCACCAGATCCGTGTACAGCTGAGCGGCATTGGCTGCCCGCTGTACGGAGATCAGAAGTATGGTGCCGCAGTGAACAGACCCGGACAGCAGATTGCGCTGTGGTCAGCACTGGTCGGATTCCCGCATCCGGTGACCAAAGAGGAAGTTGAATTAATCTCCCTGCCTCCACAGACCCATCCCTGGAATCTGTGGACCCCGCAGAACCAAAAGCAGGCTATCCGGTAACGGACAGCCTGCTTTTGTGTGTATGCATATATATGAGGTCAACACTGGGCATCTATTAAGGAGTCGAACCTTCCGGTGCCGGAGCGGGAGCCACCGCCATCTTCCCCATCAGATAGAGCAGCAGCTGCTGGTTATGTGATGAAATGGGATCGAGCGCTTCGGCAAAAAAATCACTGCGGATCTTCAGTCCGCGCGAGGTCTCGTTCTTGCCTGTCTCGGTGATGCTCACCCAGACGATCCGCCTGTCGGAGGCATCTCGTTCACGGATAATGAGATTATGCTTCTCCATCCGGTCAAGCAGCATAGTTACAGCCGCCGGGCTGGTGGCCAGATGCGGAGCCAAATCAGAAGGTTTCATCGCGTCACGTTCCTGCAGCAATTCCAGTACGGTAAGCTGGGCATCGGTCAGTGTAGGGGCAAGCTTGCTATCCATATGTAGCTTATAGTCCTTTAATATCTTATGCCAGATTTTACTGAATTCAGTGGAGTGCACACTTATTCCTTCCTTTCCCTGCGGATCTCTATCCGGTATACCTAAACATTTTCGCGAAAAAAATTCCATTTCCTGCAAAAGAAAAAAATAAAATCACGGCCGCTAGTCATTTCATTATATAATTCCTGCACGAAATACAACATTTCCCTTATGATATCGACCTTAACCCAGAATTGTTGTATTAAATACAGCAATCCCCGTCTTATAAGGAGCTGCACGGGTTTATTCTTGTATTTCATACAACAATACCTGTGCATACCCTGGTATCCATGAGTCAAAGTTGTAATACGTGCAACATTAGGCATTCAATCCAGATCAACAACATCAATAATCCGGCTAAGGAAAATGCAAATCAAATAAACGGCGTTCGGAGCTCTGTAGACCAGAGCAGCCGGACGCCGTTTAAATTATTTAATATTCTAAGGTTCTGCCCCGGCTATTTAACTGCCGGGTACAGGCTGATGATCTCATCCTTCTTCTCAACAGCAACCAGCTGCTTGCCGATGGAACGGCGCTCACCAAGCGGTGCTGATTCGGAGGAGAAGGCATGAACCGCACCGCTCTGGGTGATGGCGGTCAGCTCCAGCGGCTCCTTGCAGTAGAACGCCCCCACAAGTCTGCTGCCGTTCGGGCGAACCCGTTTGCCTTCTTTGAACTCGAATGTCGGCATTCCTTTGCCTCCGCGGCTCTGGGAAGGGTAATCCAGCAGCAGAGAGCGTTTGGCATAGCCAATCTCGGTAACCGCAAGAATCTCCCCTTCGTCCTCACTGACCCAGAAGCTGGAGACGACTTCGTCGCCTTCACGCAGCTGAATCCCTCTTACCCCTGTGGCCACACGGCCCATAGGGTTGACTTCACTCTCCCGGAAGCGGATACTCATCCCTTCACGGGTCACAAGCACGATGTCCTTGTCTCCGCTGCTCAGCGCCACTGTAATGATCTCATCACCGTCAGCTACCTTACAGGCGGCCACGGCTCCGGAACGGCTTGTAGAGTACTCCTTGAGCTCTGTACGCTTCACCTGTCCCTTACGGGTGACGAAGACCAGACTTGCCAGCGGATCCTCCAGGTTGCCGACCGGCAGCACACTGACAATGCCATCGCCCTTGGCGAGACCGATCACGTTCACGATCGCCGTACCAGGCTCCTTCCATTTGAATTCCGGTATCTGATGAACCGGAAGCAGGAAGTATTGGCCCTTGCGGGTGAACACAAGCAGGCTGTCCCGGGTATTCAGGTCCAGCAGCCTGACGATATGGTCGCCGTCCTTGACACCCGATGAGTGGCGCTCTCCGCCTGAACGGGTGAAGGATGGCATGCCTGTCCGCTTGATATAACCACCCTCTGAAATGGCGACCAGCACATCCTCCGCATTCACGAGAACCTCCATGCTGACCTTCAATTCCTCCACTTCACCCTGAATCAGTGAACGGCGGTCGATCCCGTATTTATCACGGATCTCCAGCAGCTCTTTGCGGATGACGGCAACCAGCTTCTTGTCACTGTCCAGAATGCCCTGAAGGACAGCAATCTTGGCATGCATCTCATCAAGCTCCTTCTGGAGCGAGTGAATCTCCAGATTGGTTAACCGGTACAGCTGCAAGGTAAGGATGGAATCGGCCTGGCGTTCGCTGAAGCCGAACATCCACACCAGATTATTCTGGGCATCCTGGCGGTTCTTCGATGCCTTGATTGCGGCAATCACTTCATCCAGAATGTTCAGAGCTTTAACCAGCCCTTCCAGGACATGGGCCCGGTCCTCTGCCCGCTCCAGATCAAATTGGGTGCGGTGGGTAACCACTTCACGCTGATGGGCGATATACGCTTCAAGAATCGACTTCAAGCCGAGCTGCTGCGGAGCCTTGTTAACGATGGCCACCATGTTGAAGTTGTAGGTGATCTGCAGATCAGTTTTTTTGAGCAGGTAGGCCAATATACCATTCGCATCGGCTTCCTTCTTCAGCTCAACCACAATCCGCAGCCCTTCACGGCCGCTCTCGTCGCGGACTTCAGCAATGCCTTCGATCTTCTTCTCCAGGCGGATATTCTCCATGGAGGTCACGAGCCGCGACTTCACAATCTGGAAGGGCACTTCAGTGATAACAATCTGCTGCTTGCCGCCGCGCAGGTTCTCAATCTCCGTCTTCGAGCGCAGGTAGATGCGGCCTTTACCGGTACGGTACGCGTCCATGATGCCGTCGCCGCCCATAATCGTTCCGCCTGTAGGGAAGTCGGGACCTTTGATGAAGGTCATGACGTCCTCCAGCGCGATGTCCGGCTTCTGCATGACAGCGATACAGGCATCGATGACTTCACGCAGGTTATGCGGCGGAATTTCCGTAGCGAACCCGGCAGAGATCCCGCTTGTCCCGTTGACAAGCAGATTCGGATAACGGGATGGAACCACGACCGGCTCCTTTGCCGTATTATCGAAATTGTCCTTGAAAAGCACGGTGCGTTTCTCAATATCACGCATCATCTCCAAAGCGATTGGAGACAGGCGCGCTTCTGTATAACGCATAGCTGCTGCAGGGTCATCATCCATCGAACCCCAGTTGCCGTGTCCGTCGACAAGCACATGTCCCAACTTCCAGGGCTGAGCCATCCGGACCATCCCGTCGTAGATCGAGGAATCTCCATGGGGATGGTAGTTACCCATTACGTCACCGACCGTTTTGGCCGACTTGCGGTATGGCTTGTCCGGCGTATTGCCCGAGTCGTACATCGCATACAGAATCCGGCGCTGCACAGGCTTTAGCCCGTCGCGGACGTCCGGAATCGCCCGGTCCTGAATGATATATTTGGAATACCGGCCAAATCGGTCACCAACGACCTCTTCCAGAAAAGCCGGCAAAAATTGCTCTGATAAACTGCTCATTCACTTTTCACCTTCTGTTCCTCAATCTGTCCACGTTTGTAATGATTGATGATCTGACTGCTGCGCGCCTGAGATATTTGATTCGTATTGCCTCAAGGCTCTTAAGAATAAAACTAAACAAATCAGTGTTAAGCCGTAACTGCGGTGAGTTTTGGACTTCCGCGCTGTTATCCCCATATTTCTTGAATCATACCGCTTCTATATAGATTGAACTTGTATTTTTTCTATTATGGGATTGCCGTGACTCCAGAGAATGTTTGGCCCTCCGGCCGCTGTTGTCTGCAGATTTCTTGAATTTAACCCGCTGTTCGCAGTGGAAATCCGCAGACAAAGGCGGACGCTGACGCTCCTACAGTTCCAAAATTCTCCTCCGCCACTTTTCCCTTTTTAGTATATTTTCAAGTTCAATCTAAATAGCGGTAATAATCCGGAAACAAAGGCGGACGCTGCGCTACTACAGGTCCAAACTCACACTCCGTTACAAACCACCTTATTTAGCTTCGCTTTATTCTAAAGTTCTGGCGGCAATCTGCGAATATCCCATTCGCTGCGCTTAAAGCAATCATCAAAAATTAAAAACAGCGGAAGTAATCGTCACTTCCCCACTAACCCCTACTCTACTATTTCTGTAAAGTCGACGTTCTCGACAATCCAGCGCTTACGCGGATCAACCTTGTCGCCCATCAATGTGGAGACGCGGCGTTCCGCCTTGGCGGCATCCTCGATCTGCACCTGCAGCAGCGTGCGCGAATCCGGATTCATCGTTGTTTCCCACAGCTGGTCCGGGTTCATCTCACCAAGTCCCTTGTAACGCTGCAGCTCGAAATTCTTGCCGAATTCCTTCAGGTAATTCTGCAGCTCCTCATCACTCCAGGCGTAGCGGACTGTTTCCAGCTTACCCGATTTACGCGTCAGCTTATACAGCGGCGGCTGGGCAATGAAGACCTTGCCGGCATCGATCAGAGGCTTCATATAGCGGTAGAAGAAGGTCAGCAGCAGCACCTGAATATGCGCACCGTCCGTATCGGCATCGGTCATAATGATAATTTTGGAATAATTGCTGTCTTCCACGGCAAAATCAGGACCAATGCCCGCACCAATCGCCGATATAATCGCCTTGTATTCATCGTTCTTCAAGATATCCAGCAGCTTGGCCTTCTCCGGATTCATCGGCTTCCCCTTCAGAGGAAGAATGGCCTGAATCTTCGAATCACGGCCCTGCTTGGCTGAGCCTCCGGCGGAGTCACCTTCTACGATGAAGATTTCGGTACGCGTGACATCCTTGGATTGTGCAGGCGACAGCTTGCCGCCAAGATTCGAGCTCTCGCTGCGTTTCTTGCCGCTGCGGATTTCATCGCGGGCTTTGCGGGCCGCTTCGCGCGCCTTGGACGCCTGAATCGATTTCTTGAGCAGGCTCTGCGCAACCTGGGGATTCTCCTCAAGGAAGCGCGCCATTTTCTCCGAGACAATAAAGTCTACGGCACTGCGGGCAGAAGCACTACCCAGCTGATCCTTCGTCTGTCCGACAAATTCCACATCCGACATCTTAATGCTGATAACCGCCATCATCCCCTCACGGAGATCATTACCCTCAAGATTCTTATCCTTCTCCTTAAGCAGCTGCGTCCGCCGGGCGTAGTCATTCAGCACACGGGTATAGGCTGTCTTGAAGCCGGTCTCATGCGTCCCGCCGCTGCGCGTAGGAATCGAGTTGACGAAAGAAGCAATGGTCTCCGTGTACCCCGCATTGTATTGCAGCGCAATTTCCACTTCAATCTCATCCTTCTCGGAGCTGAAATGAACCACATCATGCAAGACATCCTTGCCCTCATTGAGGAACTGTACAAACTGGCTCGCGCCGCCCTCATAAAAGAACTCATCCTGCCGTCCGCTCCGCTCATCGCTGAGGTTGATCCGCAGGCCCGAGTTCAGGAAGGCAATCTCCTGTACCCGTTCCGCAAGTGTGTCGTAATTCAGTGAAATGCCAGTCGGGAAGACGCGAATATCCGGCTTGAAGGTGATCTTCGAACCGGTCTTATTCGTATTCCCCAGTACCTCAAGGCCAGTCACAGGCTCGCCGACATGTTCTTTCCCGTTTTTGTCGACCCAATATTCGAAGCGTTGCCGGTGGATCTTGCCTTCACGGTAAATCTCCACTTCCAGCCACTCGGACAAAGCGTTGGTTACAGATGCCCCTACGCCATGCAGACCGCCCGATTTCTTGTAGCCGGAGCCTCCGAATTTACCACCCGCATGCAGAATGGTGAAAACAACCTGCGGAGTCGGCACTCCCGTCTTGTGCATCCCGGTCGGAATTCCCCGTCCGTTGTCAATTACGGTGACCGATCCGTCCTTGCGGAGTGTAATATCAATCTTCGAGCAAAACTTGGCCAAATGCTCATCTACGGCATTGTCCACTATTTCCCATACTAAATGGTGCAGTCCCGAGGAACTCGTACTGCCAATATACATGCCGGGCCGTTTGCGGACCGCAACCAGACCTTCGAGCACCTGAATGTCGTCAGCATCGTATCCAGTCCGGCCCACTTCGGCGTTCTTAGAGACTTTTGCAAACATATCGATCTGTTCGAGCATTCATGCTCCTCCTTCTTGTGTCTTACTATCTCTATAAAATGCAAACAAACGTTTTCGTTCACTTTGTACATTCTAATTCAAAATATCCCGTTTCGTAAAGACGGCGAATGAAATGATTACTGCAGCCAGTCCCCAAATCGCCAATACTGCCATCGAAAATGCCAGTGTCATGCCCTCAATCGGTGCGGGAGTACCTGCTAAATACCCGGTAAGCTCCATATTAACCATAAATAAATATTTGGCCGCAGTCCAGGCTGAAGCCATATTCGTCAGGATCGTGCCTGCAATCAGCGCCGCCATCATCACCACTATACTGGCTGCCGTACTGCGTACCAGAACCGACACCATGAAAGCCAGCAGAGCAACAACTACGCTGACGAACCAGATCAAACCGCCCTGCATCAGCAGGTATTTCCATTGCGGCACGGCGTGAACCGTGGTCATATCGACCGTATCCCCGCTCAGCTGGAAGCCTGTGAACACCGGAACATTGAATCCTTTGTATCCAAAAGCCAGCCCCGACACCAGATAGCTGATGATAAAAGCAGACAGGACGATTAAGGAGACAAACATCATGAGGGCCGTCATTTTACTGAACAGCACCTTCCAGCGTTTGACCGGACGCGTCAGCAGCATCTTGATCGTTCCTGTCGTTCTCTCCCCGGAGACCAGATCCGAGGCCACCGCCATAATCAGCAGCGGAATGAACAGGGACACGGAATTGTCCAGAAATTCACGGGTAAAGGTAACGCCGCTCGGCTCGTTCGGATTCACATCATGATCCAGATAATACTGCAGCTGCTGGACAAAAATCCGCCGGTACGACTTCCATTCTTCCGGAATCCGGTCGCTGCCGAGGGAGTTCTGGTTATCGGTAATCTGCTGCTGGACCTCCAGCCTCCAGTCAGAGTTAAACTTATCCCGGCTGCGTTCCGCTATACGCATCTGTGCATAGGTAAACATAGGCACAAGCACAAGCAGAATGAGCAGGATGACATAAAACCGTTTCTTTTTTATGATTTTGAGGCACTCATTGCGGATGAGCGGCAGCAGGTTAGTCAATAGTTTCACCTTCCGTTAGCTTCAAGAATAGCTGTTCCAGTGTAGGGTTGATTTTTTGCACAGCCCGGACCTCAACCTCTCTAGTAACCAGTACGGCGACAATTTCCGGGATTAAATCCTCCTCCATAACCGTGATCAGGGAATTCACTCCCATGCCTGCGATAATGGAGTCGTCCAGTGTTACCTCATCAAGCTCCAGCAGATGGATATCCGGCCGGCCGGTTAGTAATTCTCTTGCCCTCTTCAGCGGCTCCAGCTCCCACAGGACGTATGGAGAATTGCGGGCAACCAGCTCGTCCACACCGCCTACGGCGAGTACCCGCCCTTTACTGATGATCGCCACACGGTCGCACAGCAGCTGAATCTCGCTCAGCAGATGGCTCGAGACGAACACGGCAAGCCCTTCATCCGCCAGCTTGCGGATGAATTCGCGCAGCTCCTTGATGCCCTTCGGGTCCAGGCCGTTCGTCGGCTCATCGAGAATCAGCAGCCGTGGCCGGCCCAAAAGTGCCTGGGCAATGCCCAGCCGCTGGCGCATCCCCAGTGAATACGTGCTTACCTTGTCATGAATACGCTGATCCAGCCGTACAATATCCACTACCTCGGCAATCCTCGCCTTGTCCACACCAGGCTGCATACGGGCGAAATGCTGCAGGTTCTCCCAGCCTGTCAGATACGTATACACCTCGGGATTTTCGACGATGGAGCCGACGTATTGCAATGCTTTTTCCGGGTCACGGTTCACATTGTAGCCGCAGACGGTAATTGTTCCTTCACTTGGCCGGATCAGGTCAACCAGCATGCGGATCGTTGTGGTTTTGCCGGCCCCGTTGGGACCGAGGAAACCGAAAATCTCGCCTTTCCGGACGTCAAACGTAACATCATCTATGATCCATTTGCGGCCGATTTTTTTGCGGACCCCTTGTACGGACAGGACTACCTCCCCGGAGGCTTCTTGCATTGGTTTAGCCATCTCTATACAACTCCTTGCTGCGGTCATTTCTGTTCAGAATGTTCCCTGCCCTGCTCCATACCCTGTCCCAGGTTAATGTACAGCCTGTACAATCCGCTCACTCATCCGCTGATAACCGTCCCCGTTCGGGTGGAAGTGGTCATTCGAGAGATACTTGTCCAGATGCCGGTTGAACAAATCGAAGGTCGGAACGAGCGTCATATTGCTGTGGGTGTTGATGATATCCATCGCTGCATTGTTCCAGGCGGTTACAGCCTGATTGCCCGGAACTAGCAGGTCCGCAATATCTCCGAAGGGATTATACAATCCCACGTAATAAATCTGTGCCTGTGGATTAATCCCGGCAATGGTGTCAAGAATACTGCCCAGCCGCCCCGATGCATCAGGCAGAGCCGAGAGCAGAGACTCGGGGGTCAATTCGTCAGTGGAGGCTGTAGGCACGGGTGCTGAACCTTCTACCGTGTTATTCGCAGCGGATTCAGTCCCCAGCGGCGCTATTCCGTCCGCAGGATTCTCCGTATCTGCTGACGATGCTGCCTCTCCGCTGCTGCTGCCTGTCCCCAGAATATCCGAGCCGCGGAACAGGTCATTGCCGCCTATAGAGATCAGGATTACATTCGCCTGGCGGAGCGCGTACTGCACACCCTCCTCCTGAAGCTTGCTCTGCAGCCCGGCTGTGGTTAAGCCGTTAATGCCCATGTTGCCGAGCAGCTCCGCCTTGCCTCCGTCCGCCGATAATGCCTCCAGCGTACGCTTCACAAACCCCTGTCCGGAATTGTCGCCGGTCCCTTTGGCCAGAGAATCCCCCAGCGCCAGTATCTTCAATTCATCCGTTGCCGCGGCTGTCGGTGCAGCTGTTTCCTGCGGGAGGGATGACAGGAGTGTCTCCCCCTTGGGGTTGATAATATCGCTTACCGCATACACAAACCCTGTAATTAAAAGTAAAGTTGCCAGGATGGATACCAGGCCCACTGCCCTCCAGGTCCATTTGGAATCGTTCAATGCTATCCCTCCGTATGCCGTTCTATTCTCCATTGTTCCACATTTTACAAACTTCTTAACTATGTAGATAAACATAATTCTTCTTTGCTTAATTTGCAAATAAAGCGGGGGTTTTGGTGAAAGGCGCGGCTGCGGTGATTTTGGACTTCCGGCCGCTGTTTTCCCCAGTTTTTTTGATCTGTACCGCTCTTCGCGGTGATAATCTGGTGAACAAAGGCGGTCGCTTCCGCTCCTACAGTTCCATAATCCCCTCCGCCGCTTCCACCTAAACGGGGTGGAGCAGGCAGGGCGGCACTATAGCACTTCGCTAATCGTGCGAAACCGCAAAACTGCAAATTGATTTATCTTCGTCAGACAAAAACCTTCATTTCCCGATCCAGAACAAAAAAGACAATGCCGGAGTCAGGTACTGAGAGGCATCCACTCTTGCAAGAAACAAGTGGAAAAATGTATCTTAGCTCTTCGATTTCTGAGGAATAAACATCAGCAAGTGGAAAAACAACAACTATTATTGGTGTTTCTCGTAGACTATCTTCACTTACTAAACCTCAAAAAAAGCCCCCCGGCAGTGCCGGAGGACAATTGAAGCTTAAGAGCTGCGTTATATTATTTACCGATGAATTCCTGAACCCAGTAATTATTGTCGAAGCCTACGCCGATGTAGTTGAAATTCGTGCTCAGAATGTTAGCCTTATGGCCCGGGCTGTTCATCCAGGCAGTCATAACTTCCTGCGGCGTTTTCTGGCCCATCGCGATATTCTCTCCGGCTGCCTGATAAGTAATGCCGAACGCGGACATCATATCAAAAGGCGATCCGTAGGTCGGGGAAGTATGGGAGAAATAGTTGTTCGTACGCATGTCAGTAGCCTTAGCTGCTGCGACTTTGTTCAGGCTGTCCAGTGCGGAGACAGGAGCCAGTCCTGCTGCTGCGCGTTCTTTGTTCACCAAGGCTACAACTTGTTGAATGTAGCTTGAAGAGCTGTCTGCGACAGCTGGAGCTGCAGTTGCAGCTGGGGTAGCTACCGGCTTAGCTGTGGCCACAGGGGCAGCCGTCGGTGCTGGTGTAACAACAGGCTTAGCGGTTGCTACTGGCGCAGCTGTGACTACTGGTCTAGCTGTCGCTACTGGTACAGCAGTAGCCACCGGCTTAGCCGTTGCTGCCGGAACTGTTGCTACAGGATTCTTATAGATAACGGTCTTGGATACGGTGAACGTATTCCCGTCAAATACAAATGACTTCGAATTGTACTGTGTGAAATATTCCATGAATTTTGCGAAATTCGTATCTGAAGCGGTTGCCGTAGTGGCTCCAGCTGCTGCGCTTGCCTGTAATGGAAGTGAAATGCTAAGTGCCATAACAGCTGCTACACTTCCACCTATCATTGCTCTTAAAGTCTTGCTTTTCATTCTGCCATCTCCTTATTCTTGTTGTAGAATTACCTGACTGCCGAGAGTTGCGGACATCAATTGTTACAAAGTTGTAATTTGTTCCTCAGTCATTGTAACATAAAAAATCCGGCTGTGCGCTTCTAAATTATGACATTTTTCTTCACGGCTGAGGCTTGTCCACTTCTGTTCAAACATGTGGAAACGGCTTTGCCGTCCTTTAATAAGCACGGTGCCGTTTCCACGAGAGATAAAAGGATACTTTATAACGCGAAGCATATATATTCTTATATTTAAGAAACCGTCCTCTTCAGGACGGTCGCTTGTTCTTACAATTAATATCGGCATTCACCGGCCCCCCGCTTAATGAAAGGACTGCCAGAATTCCCCTTCAGTCGAGATCAGGCCCATAATTTCGGCATACGGAATCCGGAAAGTAGGAAAGCCCGCAGCATACGGAGCAATTTCATAAGGGGCAAAATAGAGATACAGCGCTTCGCCATCCACATAAAAGGGCTGGTCAGCCGTAATGCCTTTGTACGTATCCGGAAAAACATAAGAATACTGCGGATCATTCGCAATCTGTTTTCCGACAATATCACTGAGTTTCTGCACATATTTGCTTCCAGGCTTGAACAGATCACTCAGCGTGTAAAATTTGCCGGTGCGCAAATTGATATGCTCATAGATCATAGTCGGCATTCCATGTGCCGCTCCAAACGGAAAGCGGTATCCGCTGAGCTCCAGTACCAGCAGGTTTTTGCGGAAGAAGGATACGGCAAAGTCCCCCGTATAGCTGAAATCCTGCCCCGCTCCTCCAGTTCCTGCACCCTCTGCGAGAGAGAGACTGCGCAGCTTATCATTGACTGATTTGGATATCTCAGCGACAGCAATTCCTTCTACTACCGGATAGTAGACCAGGTAATCCCTGTTCGGTTTATATTTCTTCTCCAGCACGGAGTACGGAGGTCTGAGCGGAATGACCCCATTTTGCCGCCATACCTGCTTGCCTCTGCGGTCATAGTAGGCAGTACGCTGGTCAACATCCGCTCGGATCAGGTTGCCGCTGAAGGATAGAGATCCTGAGCCGGCAATGACCGGCGGCTGGGCAGCTTTTTTACCGCTTTTATCGATAAAATAGGTATCCTTGGCATCATACACCGACGCAAGCCCGTTCTGATAATTGTTCACCCCGAGCAGCGGATGGGTACTGAGAATTCTGCCTGTAAGCGCATCGGCAATCACATAACGTGAACCCCGGTACGGCTGATCGGCATAAAGCGGAGTTCCCAGCGCAACCCGGTTCTCACCCAGCTGCTGGACTTCATAGTAAGTCGCCGGAATAATGGCTTTGCCCTGCTTGTCGATCAGACCGTATGCATTACCGTAGTCCTCAGCTGTGTTGATTACCGCACGCCCTTCCGAGAAAGGCAAGGCTGCCGTAAACTGCGGCTGGATGGCAATGCTGCCGTCTGTATGGAGGTAACCGTATTTCCCGTTCTCCGTAGCTTGAAAAGCAAGCAGACCTTCCCCCGGATACCCCACGAATGGATATTTATACGTATGCAGCACCGTTCCCTGGGGATCAATCAGCGCGTACTCCCCCTCAGCGACTTTGACCAGAGCCGTTCCGTCATTGAAATCCCCGGCATCCAGATACACCGCTGGCAGCACCTCTTTGCCTTGGGCATCCAGATATCCGTAGTATGAGTTCCCCCCGGTTGTATTCTGCTTGGAGAACAGCGCGCGGCCTTCATGCAGCGAATTCAGATAGTCATACCGCGCGGACGTGACCTCTTTGCCTTTTTCATCAATAAAAGTATAGCCCTTGGCATCCGAAACCACAGCCCGCCCTTCGGCAAACGGAGCAATAAAGGAATATAGCGGTTTGACTTTCTCCCGCCCGGAGCTGTCAATCAGGCCGCTGTAATTCTTGCGCTGCACTACCGCCAGGCCATTCTCCTGGAAATCCTCCGCATAGTCGTATCTGGGCTCGATCACAGTCCGTCCGTCGTTATTAATGTAGCCCCACAGTGTTCCGTCTTTAAGCTTAAAAGGAGCCGGATGCAGCAGCTCTGCCCGCAGCCCGCTGGCATCTACCTCCGGAAGCACGATAAGCGCCTCCAGCGGCTTTTTGGAGTAGTCTACACGGTATAATCCCGCCTCTGCCGGGATCGTCACGAACAGATCATCATCCGCACGGATGAAATCCTCCTCCTGCTGCGGAATAACCTCATTCCAGCCGATTCCGTCCCACCGCCATACCTCCGTCTGAATCAGACCATTGTCATTCTCTTTTCCCAGCTCGTTCAGCTTAATCCTCAGCATTCAGTCGCTCTCCCTTACAAAGGCATTTGCCTATAGAATATGAGAGTGAGGGGGAAAGGGTGTTTATGTGCCCAGAGCTGCCGATACGCGTGTGTATGAGCGTGTGCGTGGAGTGCGTGGAGTGCGTGGAGAGCGTGGAATGCGTTAGGAGCATGAGGGCTTAAAGCAAACTAGGAAAGGTGCGGCCGTAACTGCGGTGAATGTTTGGACTTCCGGCCGCTGTTGTCTCCAGATTTCTTGATTTGAACCGCTATAACGCGGTGGAAATCCGGAGACAAAGGCGGACGCTTCCGCTCCTCCAGTTCAAACTTCCCCTCCGTTACTCTCCACCTTTCTTCAGCAAAACCAAGGTCACAGGCACAAACTACATCAAAGGCATAAACTGCAACCCTAAGAGCAGCACAAAAACACCCTTTCAGAGGGTGTTAGCCGGATGTTCAAGGGCTGCTTCGCCTGCCCTATCACTGGTGAAATATGGTATAGTAGCTGCGCTTGCTGGCTGTTTCGTTGAAAATTTCCAACTAACTTTTATTTTGGTCCCTGATCCAGTTCCAAAATGCTTCTCACATAATAATTTGCAAAGTCCAATTGTTTTCTCATAGGTTTCAATAGGATTGCTAACAGCAAATCTGATTGAAATCTCTTCGACCTGCTCCGCTAATTCACCACAGTTCATCTCTATTTCTATAATGCAATTACTATCATCAAGAGTGTAATAGCACCTAGTACTTTGGTAACGATGTAAATCTAATGGTGTATATGTGCCGACATTCAGAATGGAGGAAATAATTTCCGCGGTTTCAAGGAATGAATTGCCTACAACAAATCCGCCAACGATGTCTAATATATTATCCCCGTATTCATCTGGTGCCACAATCGCCTGATTTCTTTTATCAAACATCAGAAAATGATAAGATTCCTGACCCATGCGCTTCACCCTGTTCCACGATTTATCCTAAGTTAATGCCTAAATTTAAGATTTTTAAATGAGTAACCCGCTCGTTATTATTAAAAATCTTGCACTAAATATAGGCGTGTTGATTTCCCAAAAAAAGGGACGAAAAAGGCCGCCATTTCGGGTAATGGTAAGTACGACCAAACCAAACCGAAATGAGGCGACCTCATGAATAAATATACCCCATTTTTAGCCGTTTTCAAACAAGTATTAACACCGGAAGAAGTCCAAATGGTGACTGGACAAACCAAGGACTACGTGGATAGAGGAACCAAAATGACCGTCGGGCTGCTACTCGATTACTTTGTCCAAGCCTGCTACCACAAATGGGACGGCTTCCGGCAAAGTGCCCGCTTAGGCCCAAACTTTGACTTGCCTGAGATTCATTACTCCACCCTTTCCGGCAAGGCCGGTGAAGTCCCTTACGAAATCTTCAAATGTATCTTTCAACTGCTCGTCAAGAAATGTAACCGTCAAACCCGGCGGCATTTGAATGTGCCTAAAGATCTTCTGCTGATTGACTCGACTACGGTCACGGCGGCGAACTCCCGAATGCCTTGGGCCTCATACAAAAAATTTAGAGGGGGCATTAAGCTGCATGTCGCTCTTTCGCAAGGTCAGCGTTTACCCGTGAACGTGGAGGAATCGATTGCGAAGCGCAATGACGCTCCGTTTGGAGAAGTTTTGGCAGATACGGACTACATTTTGGTACAGGATCGGGCGTATGGAAAAATTAGCAGATTGGATCAATATGTGCTCCAGGGCCAGTCGTTTGTGATTCGACTCAAAGACAATCTCCATTTGGTGAAGCCGAGAAACCTCCAGCGACCCGCAGAGGGAGAAACGAAAATTGTTCGTGATATGACTTGCTATATCGGTCAAGGGAAGTGCCAATCCGCTCAGCGCCACC
Organism: Paenibacillus sp. FSL E2-0178; assembly: GCF_038593005.1. Lineage (NCBI taxonomy): Bacteria > Bacillati > Bacillota > Bacilli > Caryophanales > Paenibacillaceae > Paenibacillus > Paenibacillus sp. FSL E2-0178. The sequence continues at coordinate 7,808,376 of NZ_CP151953.1, read as the reverse complement.
GGGTCGTAGAATTTGAAAATGACCGGGGGGAAGTCGTACGGGTCGTGACCGATTTGAGAAAAGAGTCCGCTCATGTAATCGCTGAAATCTACAAGACACGCTGGGAAATTGAAGTCTTTTTCCGCTGGATTAAACAGCATCTGAACGTGCCATGTCTATTTGGAACCACCGAAAATGCAGTATACAGCCAATTGTTTGTGGCCCTTGCTGTCTATGTGCTTCTGAGACGCGTTTATGATGAAATCCACCCCAACGTGCCTGCCTTTGCTCAACTGACCCTTTGGGAATTTATGCAGCATTGGCGTATATTTAGTCTTCCGCTGGAGTGGCAGGTTCAACTGAGTCTACTCAGGAACAAGAGCGTTTTGGAAATTATATCCATTCCATAATATGGGGAATCAACAGGCCTGCACTAAATACAACATTTTGCTCATCATACCACCCTTAAATCCAAAATTGTTGTACGAAATACATCATTCCGTCTTCTTCAAGGAGATTTTCAAGAAAATTATTGTATTTCGTACAACAATCCGCCCGAACACCTATATATTTATGCTTCCGAGTTGTACTACGTACAACATTTATACAACTGGTTACTTTTGGGGTTTGCTGCACACTTAAGCGTGGAGATATTGGGCATGGTTTTGGAGCAACGTTGCGACAAAATCAACAAGCCCCAAGCAAAAGACGTTTGCGAAATACCGCAAACGCTTAATTTGCACCACCCCCACCTGGGTGAGGTGATGGGAGTAACGAAGGTAAAGTTTGGAACTGGAGGAGCGGCAGCACCCGGAGAGTCCTTGCATTCAATCGAAATGTAAGATGAAATTTGAACTGTTAAGCTGATAAAAAGGGAAAGTAACGGAGGGGATTTTGGAACTGTAGGAGCGATAGCGACCGCCTTTGTCTGCGGATTTCTACCGCGATGAGCGGTTTAAACCAAGAAATCTGCAGACAACAGCGGCCGGAAGTCCAAAACTCACCGCAGTTACGGCCAAGCCTTATCCCCAGGTTCCACAGTTCATCTTACATAGAGCATTGAACGCAAAAACTCCGGGTGCACCAGCACCCGGAAGTCCAAACATTCGCAGTTACGGCTAATCACCGAACCACAATTATTTCTTCGAAGAATATTTACGCATATCGAACGATACAGCGGCGATGATGATAAGGCCTTTGATGATCAGCTGGTAGTAAGGGCTGATGCCGATGAAGGTCAGACCGTAGTTGATCAGGGTGAAGATGATAACACCGACCAGAACACCTGGAACTGTACCGATACCGCCGGTAGTGGATACGCCGCCGACTACGCAAGCCGCGATGGCGTCAAGCTCGTACATGTTACCATAGTTGTTGGTAGCGCCGCCTGTTCTTGCAGCTTCAAGCACACCTGCCAGACCGTAAAGGGCACCAGCGATAGCGTAGATGTAGATCAGGTTCTTGGATACATTGATACCGGAAACCTTGGCAGCCTGCATGTTGCCGCCGATAGCGTACATGTTTTTGCCCAGCTTCGTTTTGTTGAACAGCACCCACACGACGGCCGCGACCGCCAGGGCTATGAGGACAATGTAAGGTATTGAATATTGGCCACTGCCGATAAAGCCGGAGCCGATTTTGGTGAAGTCAGGACGCAGACCGCCGATAGGCTGGGATTGGTTAGGGTCCATATCGAAGTACAGGGAGTTCAAACCGTACACGATAAGCATGGTGCCCAGGGTTGCGATAAATGGCGGAACGTTGAGCTTGGAGACGATAACCCCGTTGATGAGACCACAGAGCAGACCGGCAACAATAGCAATCAGGATGGGCAACCATACCTGTACTTGCGGCAGATCAGGGAAGAAGCGGCGTGAATAATCCGGTATCTGCAGCATGGATGCGGAGATAACCGCTGTGAAACCAACCACGCGGCCTGCCGACAAGTCGGTACCGGCTGTGATGAGGATAAAGGCAACCCCAAGCGCGATGATAACGCGTGTAGACGACTGAATCAGTACGTCACGCAGGGTGTTGATGGACATGAAGCTTGGTTCATATATGATGATCCCCATAATCAGCAGTACCAGCACGATGTAAATTGCGTTTTGAGTCACAAAGGACTGAGCTTTTTTAACGTTCATTAGTAGTGATCCCCCTTAAAATTACGCGAGCATATTCTCCTATCCGTACTCCTTAATGCTGTGCAGCGAGACGCATAACTTCGGTTTCCGTAGCTTGCTCGCCTTCTAGTATTCCTGTAAGCCGTCCTTCCGACATCACCATTACACGGTCAGACATCCCCAGCAGCTCAGGCATTTCCGAAGAAATCATGATAATGCTCTTCCCCTGCTTGGCCAGGTCGGCAATGATGGTATAGATTTCGAATTTGGCACCCACGTCAATTCCGCGTGTCGGCTCATCCAGCAGCAGGACTTCAGGCTCTGTAAGCAGCCATCTGGCCAGTAGCACCTTCTGCTGGTTACCGCCGGAGAGATTCATAATCTGCGTTTTGGTGGTTGGTGTCTTGGTGCGCAGCTTCTCAATCATTTTATCGACTTCAACTTTCTTCTTTCTGCCGTTCAGCAGGAAGTAAGGCGTCTTATAATGGTCAAGGTTGGCGATTGCACCGTTCTCATGAACGGACAGTACCGGGAAGATACCGGTTACACGGCGTTCCTCGGTTAACAGCGCCAGGCCATGTTTCTTGGCATCCTGCGGCGAATTGATCTTCACCTTCTTGCCTTCAATTGAGATCGAGCCGGATTTAATGGCGCGGAGTCCGAATAATGCTTCAATAACCTCTGTTCTCTGCGCACCGACAAGACCGCCGACACCGAGAATTTCACCGCGTCTCAGCTCAAAGGATACATCCTTAAAGGATCTTGGCTCCGGTGAAGTCAAGCCTTCCACCTTCATATAGACTTCGCCTGGAACATTAGTGCGCTCAGGGAAGCGGTTAGTAAGGTCACGGCCGACCATTTTGGAGATAATCAGATCCGTGGTAAGCTCGGCCGACGGCCAGGTACCGATCTTTTTACCGTCACGCATGATGGTTACTTCATCAGAGATTTCAAGAATTTCTTCCATCTTGTGAGATATATAGATAATAGCTACGCCTCTTTTTTGCAGATCCCGGATAATCCGGAACAAATGCTCAACTTCTACACTGGTTAAGGAAGAGGTTGGTTCATCCATGACAATGACGCGTGAATGAAAAGAGACAGCCTTCGCGATTTCAATGGATTGGACCTTGGATACGGACAGCTTGCCCACCAAAGTTTCGGGATTCAGATCGATATCCAGATCTTTAAATAAATTTTCCGTGTCCGTGAACATTTTTTTGTGGTCAATGAACTGAATCGGCCCGATGCCCTTGGTCGGAAAACGTCCTAGCCAGATGTTCTCCATGACACTGCGGAAAGGTACCGGGTGCAGCTCCTGGTGAATCATTGAAATTCCGTGCTTAAGTGCATCGTTGGAGTTAGAGATGGTGGCCTTCTGGCCATCCAGGAAGATCTCACCGGCATCCGGTGAATAGATTCCAAAGAGACATTTCATCAGTGTCGACTTGCCTGCGCCGTTCTCGCCCATAAGTGCATGAACCGAACCCGGTCTAACCTTTATGCTGACTCCGTCCAGCGCCTTAACGCCGGGAAATTCTTTAGTAATGCCGTTCATTTCCAGCAAAAACTCAGCATTTGCCATGTTGTTACGCCCCCTACGCTTTTTTTCTTTTTCCATGAGAGGCACAGCGGTTCCATCCTGTTCCCTACCCGAAAGGAATTCCGGAGAGCGGGTGACCGCCCTCCGGGATTTTTGTTTATGAAGCTTATCTGTATCTGGAGCAATCTAACTATTATTGAGCGTCAGCTACGTTGTCTTTAGTGATCTTTTTGTAGGAGATCCATACGTATTGGTTGTCAGTGATGTCGAAGCCTACAGTTTCTTTGGTAGGTGTTTCGCCTTTTGCCAGCAGGGAAGCCAGGACGATTGCCGCTTTACCCTGGTTGTTGGCATCGTTCAGTACAGTACCGAGCATCGTTCCGTCTTGCAGCGCTTGAACCGCTGGAGCAGTCGCGTCAACGCCTACAACCGGCATGTATTTGTCTCCTGAGAAGTACCCTTGAGCTTTCAGAGCTTCGATTGCACCGAGTGCCATGTCATCGTTGTTGGCAAGAACGGCTTCAATCTTGTCGCCGTGGGAGCCGAGGAAGGCTGCCATTTTTTCCTGTCCTTTTACGCGATCCCACATTGCAGTATCTTCAGCCAATTTCTCAACCTTGATGCCTGCATCTTCGATAGCCTGGATGGAGTAAGTAGTACGCAGCTCAGCATCCTGGTGTCCAGGTTCGCCTTTGAGCATTACGTACTGCAGCACGCCGTCGCCGTTCTTGTCAGCTTCAGGGTGAGCCTTCCAGTAGTCAACGATCAGCTGGCCGGACATTGTGCCGGACTCTTCTGCTTTCGCGCCTACATAGTAAACTTTATCCCATTTCTTCATATCTTCGGGAAGCGGTTCGCGGTTCAGGAAGACAACCGGAATGTCAGCTGTTTTTGCTTTGTCGATGATAACGCCTGCAGCTGTGCGGTCAACCGGGTTGATCAGCATGCCGTCATATTTTTTGGTGACGAACAAATCCACCTTGTCATTTTGTGTAGGCTGGGAATTCTGGCTGTCTACGATATCTACAGTAGCGATGCCTTTGGCTGCAGTATCGATGGCGTTACGGACACCCGTCATGAAAGTATCATCAAATTTGTAGATCGCTACGCCAACCTTTGGAGTTTCAGCAGCGGAACCGGAGTTTGCTGTTGCAGCAGCGTTGCCTGTGTTAGCTTTGTTACCAGTGTCAGCAGCGTTGTTGTTGTTGCCGCCGCAGCCTGCGAGAGCAGCACCCAGCAATGCACTAGCAAGTAAAACGGAAGTGATTTTTTTCATAATCAATTGACCTCCTGAGGATATTTCTTTTGTTATCCCGGTGTGTCCCGGGTACATCCTTATTATGCCCTACATGAAAACGGTTGCGAATATAAAATACTACTCATTTTCATGAAAATTCTAATGTTTAAAATCTGATTTTCTCCTATCTGACAAACGGGAACAGCAGCTTCTGGTTCTCGGGCCACAGCATATTCTCCAGATCAATCAGCTTGGTGCCTGTGTCCACCCGCTCCGGAATAGTCGCACCCTCAAGCGCTTCTACGGCGTATTTCACGGCTAAATACCCGTTGCTGAAAGGGTTCTGGATCACGGTCGCCTGCACCGTGCCATCCTGCAGCGATTCCATCATGGAGGGGGAACTGTCAAACGCAACCATCTTTATGTTGTCCAATCTTAAGCTTTGTATTACTTTGGCTGCTCCCTGGGAAGCAATTTCATTCAACGTGGCAATCCCGCGCAGATTAGGATGCTTCTCCAGCATCTCCCGGGTCAGGGTTTCGGCCTCCACCGTGCTTGAGGAAGTGTAGGAGATCTGCACCACTTTGACATTCGGATAACGGGCTGCGTAATTGAGGAATCCTTTCTCGCGCTCATCCGCATCCCTGGCCCCGTAATCAATGCTGCCGCTGGAGTCCGGCGCAACATTCAAGGAGGAATTGGTGAAGTTAATAATTCCGATCTCGCCATATCCCTGCAAAAGCTGGATCAGCCGCTCCGCGGACTTCTGTCCGGCTTCATAACCATTCGAACCTACATAGGCTTGAACCCTGGCCGATCCGACTTCCGCATCCACTGAAATCACCGGGATTTTGTAATATGCAGCCTGGTCTACGACCTGGGCTAATCCCATATAGCTGCTGGCAGCGAGAATAATAACATCCGCTTTCTCCTTAATGGAGTCCTCCACCATCCCCACCTGCTCATCGATATCACTTTCCGAGTCCGGCGCTTTGAACGTCAGCTTGACATTGAATTCCTTCGCTGCTGCTTCCGCACCCAGCTTCACTGTATTCCAGTAATCCCCCTTGTTCATCTTGACAATCAGGTGGATATTACGTGTCTTGCTCGTATTGATATAAGCAGGCGACGAATTAAAGCAGGAGGACACGGAGATCCAGAGCACCCCGCATAGCAGCAAGGTCAGCCAAAAACGTATGCTTCTCACCGGTTGGTCTCCTCCTTCTGCTCATCCATGTCTTCTCCGGCCAGCCGGGCAGGGAACACAATGGTGACGATAGTACCTTCTTCAATTTCACTCTGAAAGGTTAGTCCATATTCGCGGCCATAATATAAGCCGATCCGTTCATGAACATTCCGTACGCCTACGCCTGAGCCGCTTCCGCTTTTGACGCCTCCGCTAAGAATCACGTTCATCGTTTCTACGGACATCCCGAGACCGTTGTCACTGACCTTGATAATAATGAGCCCGTCCTTAAGCTCTGCGCTGATGGAGATCAGCCCTTCATCCGGCATCATTTCGATCCCATGGTAAAGTGCATTCTCAACGATTGGCTGCAGGATCAGCTTAACCGTCTGGTACTGCAATACTTCATCCTGTGCCGTTATTTCGTAACGGAACTTATTTTTGAAACGGAAGCTCTGAATCACCAGGTAATGGCGGATATGATCCAGCTCCTCCTGGATAGTAATAATATTCTTGCCCTTGCTCAGACTGATCCGGAAAAATTTCGAAAGGGACTGAATCATCGTGACGACCTCATCCGTTTTGCCGCGTTCTGCCAGCCGGATGACCGAATTCAGTGTATTGTATAGAAAATGAGGGTTGATCTGCGACTGCAGGACTTCTAGCTCACCTTTGCGTTTGGTCTCCTGCTCATAGATGATCTGATCCATCAGCTGCCGGATACGCTGGAGCATCATATTGAAGCGTTTGGACAGCTGTTCCACCTCATAGGCGCCGCTGACATTAATCGGGGTATTGAGGTCTCCCTCGCCCACCTGCTTAACCGTGCGCTCCAGCTTGCGGATCGGACTGGCAATCAGCCAGGACAGGAACACAGATACGGCAACCACACACACCAGGACAACTGCGAGGAACCAGGACAGAAATTGGTTCAGGTCGCGTTTGGTCGTGACAATCTCATCGTAGTAAGCGACCCCGACGATCTTCCAGCCGGTCTGGGCCAATGTACGCACGGTAATAAACCGCTTCTCTCCGGTCGACTCATCCAGATAGCTGCGGAAGGCATATTCCAGCACCGGCTCCACATTCTCATATTTGAGGCCGGCATAGATCAGCTGCTGCTGCGGATGGTAGACGATATTCCCTAGCGGATCGAGAATGTAAGCGTATCCTCTTTTACCGAGCTTCACTTGCCGGCTCAGCTCATCAATCGTCCTGAAATTGAAATCCAGCAGCAGGACACCGGTTTTCAGCTCGCCCTTCTCCCTGTACTGAATCATTTTGCTGATCGATACGACCCAGGTATACCGTCCCTTGAATAAATTCTGAATATGCGGGGCTGAGTAGGATATCTCCGAGGTCCGCTTGGCCGTGGTGAACCAGCTCTGGCTCTCCAGCTGAGTGTTCAGGCGCATGCTTTGACCAGGCGTACCTACTACATATTTGCCCTGCGGTGTAAAAACAGCCATGGATACCAGGTCCTCACGGCTGCTCATCAGTGTGTCCATGCGTTCATAGAGCAGCGGAGAGTCAATGGATTGACTCGTGGTGATCTGCTTCTCCGCCGTCTCAAAAATGCTGCCCATCCCTTTAACATACAGCTCCAGATTATAATTCACCTGCTCGATAATCTGCTGCATGTTGAGATTCGCATTCTCCTCCGCCGTGTTGGCAAACTTGCCGTAGAGCATAATGCTGACGATCACTGCAACGGCTACCGTTATCGCAGTGAAGGTCAGAGTAATGATGAGCTGGATGCTCCGCAGCTTGGAAGACAGGCGGATTTTGCCTCTCTTGCGGGGCTGCGGGCGAAGCGGAAAGAAAGTACCCTTCGGCTTGGTCATGAGTTATCCTCCCCGCGAGCTGTTCTTATACTCTTTGGGTGACTGTCCGTATTTCTTGCGGAAGCAGAAGCTGAAATAATTCGGATCGGCAAAACCGATCCGCTCGGCGATTTCAAATGCCTTAAGCTCGGTCGAGCGCAGCATTTCCTTCGCCGCCTCCAGGCGGATCTGCAGCAGATAGCTGACAAAGGTCATCTTCATTTCTTTCTTGAAAATACTGCTGAAATAGCCTGTGCTGATATGCAGATGCTGGCATACCTTGCCGATGGAAATATCGGACTCCTCATAATGGGCCCGGATATAATCCTTGGCCTGGTCAATCAGCTGCTTATAGCTTGACTGCCGCTCAGAGGCAATGGTATCCATCAGCCGGCTGCACACTGTGATAATCCACTGCTTGGCATCCCCCATATTATTGAACTTATTGAGCTCGGTCAGCGATGAAATGCCGGAGCCGATAAAGTCATTCGTTTCACTGCCGGATTCCTTGGCCACCCGCAGAATCGATGTAATGATCTCCAGCAGGAAAATCTGATAATCCTGTGTCGAGACCTGCGCCGTATCCAGTCCCCCGAACAGCTCGTCCACCACTTCCCGCAGCTCCTGGACTGTACCCAGCTTGATCGTGCGGATCAGCGACTGCTGGGTCAGCTCATCATAGGCCAGCATCTGGCTGGATCTCGACTCCACATCCTCAATCCAGATCACGCGGTTGTTGCCGAGAATCAGCCGGTAATCCAGTGCCTGCAGCGCATCCCCGAAGGAATTGAACAGCAGGGACGGCATCCGGCATACCGTTCCTGCACCAGCAGTCACTGTAAGCTTCAGGAAACGCTGTACATTCTGGCGGATTTCTTCAAGGATAGCGAAGGTTCTGCCTGTGATTTCGCTCTCATCGGTTCCCTGGCTGACCGAGAGCAGCACCACATCATCGCGGTGGATGAACACCTTGCCGAAGCTGTGCTTCTGGCAGATCTCCTCGGCAATGTTCAGCACGGCAAAGAGCTGCAGATTACGGTCTCCGGTGTCACGCAGGGATACCCGCCCCGCCTCAGGAACGCCGGAGCTTCTGTCCGGGCGGATATAATCAATACTGATAACAGAGGATTGGAATAACTCCCCGCTCAGATTGATGCCGTATTCTGCGCTTTTCTCGGCAATTTCCGCGGAGCGCAGACGTCGTGACACCAGGGAGGACAGGAACTGCTCACGCAGCACGGGCAGGCTCTTGCGGTAATGCTCGCTGAGCACGAATACATTTTCCTTCTCGGCAATCTCTGTCTCAATCGCGGCTCTAACCTTCAGCAGGACATCAATTAGCTCCTGGGAAGAGAAGGGCTTAAGAATATATTCATCAATCTGCAGCTTAATCGCCTTCTGGGCATATTCGAATTCATCATAGCCGGTCAGAATGATTATCTTCGTGTTAGGGTGACGGCTGCGGATCCATTCCGCCAGCTGCAGTCCGTTCATGAACGGCATCTGGATATCGGTAACCACCACATCCGGCAGCAGCCGGTCTATCGCATCTGCGGCTTCACGGCCGTTCTCGGCCTGTTCCACCACTTCGAATCCGTATTTCTCCCAGTCGATCTGGGCGATAATACCTTCTCTTACATCTTCCTCGTCTTCGGCGAGAATTAATTTATACATGCTTCATCCCTCTTCGGATATGGTTTGGAGTTTTACAGCATTATAATAGCTGATTCAGTAAGCTCAATCTATGTTTAAATAATGAAAGCTGTAGCAGCGGATCAAGTCAAATACGGGGAGCAATTCACTATATAGGCTGAATGCATTTATTGCAAGTAAATATTATGTACATACATAGTGCAAATCCATTTCAGAATGAAATTCCCCGGACCGCCTGACGCCGCTACATTCCCTGAATCACACTCTTATAGGTGAGGTACGGTCCATCCCGCTTCATGATCAATAAGTGGAATTTGGACACTTAATTTCATCATATAATCTGTCATCACCATTGTAAGTGGAAAAACAACACTTAATCCCTTGATTCGGGCACCAAGTGACGGATGCTGGATGAATAAATGTATTTTTTCCAACTACTGTTCAAGAAACGTCTGTTTCGGCAAATTTAAATGCTCTTTTTCCACTAATTACTTGAGGAAACGGCTTTGTCGCCGTGAATCATGAATAAGGATGATACCGTTTCAGCAGGAAATAGATGGATATGTTATCGGGTGAGACTTATAAATTCTGTATTCCGGCATAAAAAAAACCATCCCGCTTATGCCGGGATGGGGATGTTCGGTTACGTATAGGAATTATAGCAATGCTTTGTTAAAGCGGTAGCCTGCTGTCTTTTCGAATCCGATATGGCGGTAAAAAGCATGCGCCGGTGCACGTTCGACGCGGTTGCCGCTTCGCAGGAACAGCTGGCAGCAGCCTTGATGGCGTGCCCATTCTTCCGCTGCGGATACGAGTCTTTTGCCAAGGCCCTGTCCTCTAAGTTCCTCTGATACGATCAGCGCGGTAATTTCCGTAATACAATCTGCATGTTTGTAATAGGACTTCACCTGCCGGAGTCCGATCATTCCCACAACTTCGTTATTGAGTTCTGCGACCATTGTGCAGTGGAGCGGATCATGCTCCATGCCTTCCATTCTCTCTTTCATCACGCTAAGCGTCGTCGGATAGCCGAATTCCCGCAGAAGGGCTGTAACTCTCTCCAGATCATTCATGCCACATTTGCGAATTTGCAGTACCTGCTCCTGAGTACTACTGTTCATCCTCGTATACCTCCACTTTTAGCATAGACGCCGCCTGCTTGGCCGTCGTCCGCGCGATTTCCACATCTTCCGCTGAACTGAGTGTTACTGCCATCCGCCGTCCAGGGCGGATCTCCGGTTTGCCGAATACACGGACTTGCGTTCGGGGAAAGGTTAGTGCCTTATCTATCCCGGTTACCGCAAAAGCTTGTCCAGTTCCTTCGGCCTTCAGGGTAGCTGAAGCACCCGGTGTCAACAAACGTACCGATTCCAGCGGAAATCCAAGAATGGCTCTGACATGCAGAGCAAATTCCGACAAATCCTGCGTAATCATTGTAACCATACCTGTGTCATGCGGTCTGGGTGATACTTCGCTGAACAGTACCCCGTCCGGGGTCAGAAACAGCTCCACTCCAAAAATCCCATATCCGCCAAGCTCATCCGTAACGGCCCGGGCCATCGACTGTGCTTCGGCAAGCAGCGCTTCACTCATCTGATGCGGCTGCCAGGATTCCACATAATCGCCATCCTTCTGGATGTGGCCGATCGGCGGACAAAATACGGTTCCGCTAACCGAGCGGACGGTAAGTAATGTAATCTCACTCTCGAAAGTGACAAAAGCCTCTACAATGACGCGTGTACCTTTGGCACGTGCTCCTTCCAGAGCCGTATTCCAGCATTCTGCGGCATCCTCAGGTGTCCTGCAAATACTCTGTCCCTTGCCGGAAGAGCTCATAATCGGCTTGATCACACACGGTGTTCCAAGCTCACTTACGGCCAGGCGAAGTTCGTCCAGACTGTCAGCGAACCGGTATCCGGCGGTCGGCAGACCCAGCTCTTCAGCCGCAAGGCGGCGGATGCCTTCCCGGTCCATCGTCAGTCTAGCGCTACGTGCGGTCGGGACCACGAGGAAACCTTCTTCCTCCAGTTCCACCAGCGCTCCGGTAGCAATAGCTTCGATCTCGGGGACAATCAAATCCGGTTTCTCTGAACGGATTAATTGCTTCAGTGCCTCTGCATCCAGCATATCCAGTACATAAGAGCGGTGGGCTACACCCATCGCCGGTGCAGCTTCATAACGATCCACAGCTACGGTCTCTACGCCAAGGCGCTGAGCTTCGATAATGACTTCCTTACCCAGTTCACCGCTGCCGAGCAGCAGCAGCTTCTTGCTCCGGGCTGAAAAAGGAGCTCCCCACATTGTCGACTCCAACCTCTTTTCGCAAATTTGACTGCCGACTTCTCTATTTCTGTAAATTGTCGCAGTTTCATTGTAAATTTTCAGGCTTCTTTATTTTCATCCATCAACCAGCAGATTGCAAGCGTTCTTCGACATTTTCCTACAAACTTCACAGATGACTGTCCACCATATTGACGAAAGATTGCTCCATGAGCGATAATTCGCCGGCAATTTGGCCCCAGTGCTGCGCTGAATCACCCCCTTTCAGGAGTTCCGACATGGCCGCTTCCTGCTCGGCCAGACCTTCACGCAGCTGCTCTGCGGCAAGGGAAAGTGCCGCCGCTGCCGCACCGGTATAGAAAGACAGCAGCCGTTCTTCCTGGCTTACTGCCGCAGCAGCAATAGCTTCTTTGAACCAGTGCTCGGCAGCTGTACGGATGTCTGCCCGTCCAGGGCCTTCAAAGAAATGACGCGGTGATCTGAAGCGGCTCCAGAGTGCTGCCCAATCCAGCGGGGCAAGGGAGCAATCGAGCTTAGCCGGCGCAGGCCAGCGCTCGTCTGGATTCTCCAGAAGCTGAAGCTCCTGACCCGGGATGGAAAGCTCTGCGGCTGCAGCCGCAGCCGCCTGAGTTACCAGCCTGCGCCCTGCCGCCTCCAGCCGCAGGGTGGTCGCCCACAGCTCCTGCTCCAGTTCACGCAGGATACTGCGCTCCAGCTCCCGGCCGCAGGCGATGAAGATGTCTTTCAGGTGACCGCCCTCTTCCCGGAGGATAGAGGGATGGAACGATTCCTGAAAGGAACGGCCGAAGGAGAAGGACAGGCGCTGCCGGACATGATAGAGAAGCTCCTCACCCTCGCGGCGCAGATCCCGGATGGGCCGCTCTTCCCGCTCAAGCTGTGCCAGCCGGAGGCCTGCGTCATCCCGGCGCTTCCGGAACCGCCGGAGCCCTTCTTCCCGCTGGTCCGCTGCCATAAGCGCCATATGCTGCCATTCCTCCGCGCGGAGCCGGACCGAGCTAAGGCTATCCCTCGCCGCCGCCAGTGACAGGCGCGGCAGCTCCTCACCCGCAAATTCAGACAGCGCTTCTTCGAAGCTGCTGAATCCGGAAGCCTCGTAGGACTCCCGTACCCCGCGCGACTTGCCCTCCAGCGCGAGCAGACTGGACAAGGCATAGATCCGCGGGGAGGTCAGGCCGCCGGCACGCAGATTCTGCGTCACATGCTGCTTCACTTCTTCCAGCTCTGCCTCGTCTGAAGCGAGGTCGGACGCATTGATGATGAAGAACATTTTATCCAGGGCAAAGCTGTCCTTGATTCTTCCCAGCTGGGCCAGGAGACTGCGGTCGGCTTTGGAGAAGGCATGATTATAGTAGGTCACGAAGCAGATCGCATCCGCATTCTTCATGTAGCCAAAGGTTACACCAGTATGCCGGGCATGTAAGGAATCCGCTCCGGGGGTGTCAACCAATACGATGCCGCTCCGTGTCAGAGGGCTGTCATAATAGAGGTCGGTACTCTGCACGAAGCAGGCCCGTTTCTCATCGGCTACCAGGCTGCGGTATTCCTGCAGGCTGACTGTACGCTCTGTTCCGAGCAGCGGGCCGGATTCCTCCCAGCCCGCTGCCGCTGCGCGCAGGAATCCGGCATGCGGCAGCGAGGACGGATGAAGCCCGCCGGTCTGCAGGCGGGCCACCGCTGCAGTCCAGGTTGAGTGCTGCGGTGGTGCCAGCTGCAGCACACTGAAGGAATGGAGGATATCGTCCCAGAAATCATCCGCTGACTTCATGGTCACGGCCGCAGTCGCGTGGGCGAATCCGCCCTCCGGGGCCAGAATGCGGCCGACGGCAGCCGTGGCGGGATGCGGAGACACGGGCAGCACTTCTTCGCCCAGCAGGGCGTTGGCGAAGGAGGATTTGCCGGCGCTGAATGCTCCGAACAGCGCCATCGTGAAGCGGCCGCCGGCGAGGTCCTCCGCCCGCGCCGCCAGGCTGCGCGCAGCCGAGGCCATGGCCGGCTCGCGGCGCAGCAGCCCGGCCGCAGCGTGCAGCGCCGCTGCGGCCTGCGTCAGCCGGCGGCGCCCGCCCGCCGGCTGTGCCGTACCCGCCGCCCACGTTGCGGCGGCGGGGTGTGAAGCCGCTGCGCTGCGCGGCGGCTTCACGGGGCTGGCGGCGTAAGGCGCGCCAGCCGTTAGGGCCCTCACCTCCGGCAGGACGCCGGGGGTGAGGGTACGGCGCGGCGGCAGCAGCGCCGCGAGTTCGTCCGCGCGGGCGGCAGCCGCGCGGTCCAGGGTGGCCAGCGCGGCGTGCGCGTGCGCCTGCCGCAGCAGGGCCGCTTCGCGGCGCGCGAGCTCCGCGCGCCGCTCGTCCAGCAGCGGCGGCAGCTGGGCCAGCAGCTGCTCGCCGAAGGCCAGGGCCGCGCGGCGGAACTGTGCCTTAATCTCTGCCGCAAGCGCGCGGCAGAAATTAAGCAGCGCCTCGCCCGACGACCCGGTTCCCGGCTTGACCTGATCCGCCAGCCACTGCTGGCTCACCGCCGGGAACGCCTGCTTCAGCAGCGGCTCCGCCCCTTCCTGCCACAGCCCTGCGCCTTCAGCCCAGTCACGCACGAGCTGGAGTATATGCCACTCCAGCTGGGCAGTGATCTCTCTCTGCTGAAGCCCGTGCCAGTGGAGAAGCCGCGTTGCCTGCTCCTTCTCCCGCTTCGCCGCGGTGAACAATAACCCGCGCCGGAAACCGGGGCTGCTGCTCTCGATATAGGCTCCAGCAGCATCCCTTACATCGGCTGGCATCAGATTGCTGTTGCCAAGCAGGGCATCCAGCTTACTGCGCAGCTCCAGCCGCATCTGCTCCGGCAGCTGCACGAGCAGCTCTTCCGCCTGCGAAACCGCCCGGATCTCTGCCTCCACCTCTTCCTTATTCGCACCCCCGGCCGCTTCCAGTAACTGAGAGCGCTCCTCCTGCTGCTCCTCGCGGTAAGCCGCAAGCACCGCAGCTGCCGTATGGTGCATGGAACGGGACAGACTGTAGCCGAGCAGTTCTCCGCGCTGCTCCAGCAGAGCTGCAATTACCGCGAGCAGATTATCCCATTGGTTCAGAGGATGATCCTTCACTTTGAGTGAAGTGAACAACAGACCCGCGGAATGAATTCCCCATTCACGGAAAGCGCTTTCCACTTGTTGCCGGTATTCCACTATGGAGATTTCCAGTTCTCTGTGCTTGTCGATCTGGTTGATGATAAGGTACAGCGGCTTGCCCCAGTCACTGAGACTTTTGGCAAACGCCAGATTATTCTCCGATTGCACATGGTTGTAATCCATGACGTAGAACACGGCATCAGCCAAATGCAGCGCCGAGTGGGTCGCTGCCTGATGCCCCTCATCCGTGGAATCCACCCCGGGAGTATCCATTAGAACGCCGTGCTTCCCCAGCAGCGGGACTTCCTCCCAGACCTCAATCGCTGAATATTCAGCGCCCTGGCGGCAGTACTCCTGCAGCCGGTCTGGTGTAGTCTCTATTGCCGGGGCAGAACTCCCACGTGCCTCCGGCTCTGCATAAAGCACTACCCGCGGAGCCCCGCTGCGGATCGATACGATATTGGCGCTGGTCGGAACCGGACCTGAAGGCAGCACTGCTTTTCCGCATAGGCCATTAATCATACTGGATTTACCTGCGGAGAAATGTCCGCAGAAGGCAAGGGTCAGCTCCCCTGCCTGCTCTTTGAGCATCAGATCTGCAGCTATCTGTGCACTATTCTGTTCGCCCCAGCTCTCCAGCTGCTGCTTCAGCAGCATAAGCGTTGATGTACCGGATATTACTTCTCTCATCCTGCTCCGTTCTGCTCCCACGACAACCCCACCTTCTGCAATCTACAACATGTGCATCCAATTATATTTATAGATAATAATTTATAGGCTTCGGGCTTCCACTTATGTGAAGCTATAACATTAGTATGTTTATCTGATCAGCAAGAATAGAATAATTACATTTTATCATCAGATTGTCACAAATCAACTAGCCGCTTTTACAAAATCAGCTATAATCCTTCACGAAAAACAAGACTTCGCTGGACTAATCCCCCCTTGACAGATGATTCCAGATTTATTACTATATCCATATCGGATATATCCAACTTAGATATAACCAACTTGGATATACAACTAAGGATCTTCTATTATCGGACAGGAGGTGTGTAATGACCAAGAATAACCCATTGCAAATGGAGCAATTATCCGACTCAGCTTATTATATTCTGCTCGCGTTGCTCACTCCGAAGCACGGCTATGCAATCATGAAGTACATCGAAGAGCTAACCGAAGGCGAGGTCAGAATGGGACCCGCTACACTCTATACACTAATTAAGAAACTGCAGAAATCCGGCTACATTCTATTGAACGAGGATGAGGATGAGCGGCGCAAGACCTATCAGATTACTTCAAGCGGAACGGCTCTGGTGGAGGCTGAGATTGAACGGAGACTGCGCATGTCGAGGCACGGGAACATAGCACAGCTAAATGCTAAGGAGGCGTTGACTCATGAAAAATAATAAGCAGACACGGTACATTCCGTCTAAAGGACTGGCTTTTGCCGAGCAGAATGAAATGAATAAATTAAGCAGGTTGTCAGAGAAAGGCTGGCTGCTGGAGCGGTTCTCCCTGTTTGGTTCTGGCTTCATTGTCCGCAGAGGTCCAGCGCATAAGCAAATTTATTGTCTGGACATCCAGCATGTGCCGCAGAAGGACGAGAATGAGTACCGTGAAATGTTCGCTGACAGCGGCTGGGCTTATGTGTGTTCCGCCGGGGATATGCATATCTTCGTTGCTGAACCGGGAACCGTTCCCATTCATACAGACCGCTCAACACTCTATGAGAAATACCGCAAAATCACCCGTACCAGCAAAATTTTCGCTATTGTAGTCATGCTGCTGACGCTCATCACTTGTGTGCTGCTATATCTTTCCCGACAGGTGTGGGACCATCAGCTGCTTCAAAACATCTCGCATGTTTCCCTGCTGCTGTGTGCCGTGTTCTTCCTGCCTTCTCTTATGGTTTACATCGCCTATTCTCTAAGGCTTAGAGCGTTCTCAGATTAGCCAACCACGCATATAACACCTAACACACTAAGGCCTTATCTTCGATGTTTACTCAGGAATTTGCCGGGCCCCAAACCTATATATTCTTATATTTTAACGCAAAGAGCCGGCCCAAGGGCCGGCTCTTTGTACATATGAATTGCTATTAAGCTGTTTCCAGGACTGGAAGCAGGATTTCGAACACTTTACCGTGCTGCAGAATAGTGAGGCCGCGGGCTTTGTCCTTCATTACAACCACTTCAGGTTTCACGGACATACGTTCCAGGTAGAACTCAGGCACATCGCCGGAGTGACTGATTGTGATGCCCTCTACTTCCTGCTCTTCATTTTCTTCCATAGGGCTGTCCACCACACGGTCAAAAATATCGGAGAACGCTTCAAAATTATCGGTGTATACAGAAATGCACTTCATCTCTATCCCATCCTCTTCTTCATCTCTAAATCTTTGTTTGATTTCGTATGAACCTTATCTTTCCTGATTACAGCGGTTTTCATACGTTTTTTGCCTTCCCGGCATACATCCAGCAGCGGGCAGACCTGACATTGCGGATTCTGCGACTTACAGTGATAACGCCCGAAAAAGATCAGCCGGTGGTGCGTTAGCGTCCATTCGTCACGCGGCACCGCCTTCATCAGCTTTTTCTCCACTTCCAGCACCGAATCTTTCCAGCCCGCAAGCGCGAGCCGTTTGGCTACCCGTTCCACATGAGTATCCACGGCAATGGCCGGTACGCCGAAAGCGTTGGATATGACCACATTCGCAGTCTTGCGGCCGACACCCGGTAAAGTTACCAGCAAATCATGGGCCTGAGGCACTTCGCCGCCATACTGCTCAATCAGAATGGAGCAGAGGTTCTGAATATGCTTGGCCTTGTTGCGAAATAAGCCAATCCGCCGGATATCCCGCTCGAGCTCTTCAAGCGGCACTGAAATGTAGTCGATTGGAGCTTTGTACTTCTGAAACAGGTCCTCGGTCACCTTGTTCACTGTTGCGTCCGTACATTGGGCCGAGAGCAGCACCGCTATGGTTAGCTCAAAAGCGTTACTATGGTTCAGCTCGCAATGCGCATCAGGGAACATGCCTCCGATGGTATCCAGGATGTGGCGGACTTCTGCAACTTTCATAGCGTCCCCTCCACGGAGTACTTACACCCGAAGTTGATCACTCGGGCATAACTTCTCTAGATAAAAGAAATATAAGCAAAGAATACATTATATCGTATACTTCCATAGCGTTCAAGTGAACACAGCGCTGTCCTTATATTTCAAAAAAAACGTCTTGATTCAGGGCAAAAGCCTGAATCAAGACGGTGTTTCACACGGAAAATCACCAAAACGATTATTGTTTCACTATTTCCACGATCTTGTCGTTGTTGAAATACATTATAATATTATCATTTTCTTTGAGAGATTGCACGGGTAAAGTCGTGTCACCTTGATGAATATATGCGTTTGCCGCAAGCACAAACTTATAATTTTCATTCAGAGTAGCGCGTTTGGTCATCACTTCATTGGTCGCAGTCTCATAACGCGAGAAGGTACGGCTAAGCTGACTGAATACCGAGATTATGATTACCCCGCTGGCATCCTTACGCGCTAATACCCGGTCCGCTGTAGTAAGGCCGCTCAGATCAGTAGTGGTTACACCATCCCGGGTAATTCTCACCCCTGCGCTGGCGGTGAAATTCTGAGACACTCCGGAATAATCCTTCACGGTCAAGGTTTTCGCTGCAGCGTCCACTGATGAGATTTGTCCGGAATACTGCTTAACCGACTGCAGCGATAATGCTGTAGTCCCGTCAAAGTTAATGTTCACATAATCGCCAGTCTTTATCTCACTAAGAGTAATTGTCTGGCCGGCTTCATTGCTAAGTGGAACGGCCGCTACGTAAATATCGCTGGTTCCACTGCCTGTTTTGACAGTGACTTTGTTGGTATTGGCATTCACTCCTGCAACCTCAAGCTGTGCAGATGAAGCTACCCGCAGGACCGAAATTACCTCTTGATTGCCGGTGAGTATTGCAGTTACTGGTACATTCACCGAAACATCTGCCATAGTCGCACCTGTTTTGCCAAATATATCTACGGCAAGCGGATAGCCCATGGTCATCAGCTGGCCATTACTCATTTTGAAAACAATGGTCCTAGCCGAAGCATTAATCGCAGTCAGTGTACCGGAATATTTGGTTGATAGCTCAACCGACAGTGCCCGCTCATTAATGGCAGTCACATCCACTTTCCGGTTTTCGGCAAGTCTTGCACCCATACTGGTAATGGAAGTTGTCGGAACGCCATCATAAACCATTTTAGTACTTGTATCCAGTTTTATTACATGTGCTTTTCCATCATTATCAGTAAAGGTAAGGAATTGTGTCTTCGCATTGAAATCAACCACCGTTGCTCCGGTAAACTGATTGATTTGCCGGCTGACCACCTCAATTTGGGTCACCTGATCACTGCTGTTAAGCGTAAGCTGAACATTGTCTCCGCCAGTTTTATCAGAGATAAGATCACCAATCACAGGATTAGCCACATTCGGAATTACAATTACCGGTTTGCTGGCCAGAAGTTTAACTTCACGGCTTCCATCCGTCTTTTGATAGACAATAGTAGAATTCGTCAGCTCATAGATAAAGCCCTTAACAGTACGCTCTACACCTGAAGTAACTTCCACAGAACGGATCACGTTATCCTTGATTGTGTAGGAGACAGCAGCACCTGCCTTCATATCAGCCGGCAGAAGAATGGAATTCTGGGAGCTGAATAGGGAAACTCCATCTTCCCACTTGAAGCTTTCCGTTGTTCCGTCTGTATTCTTGAACGTTATGCTCTTGGAAGCCGCATCTACATTATGAATTGTGCCGGTTGCAGTCTTATTAACTACGCCAGAGGTCACTTGGACCTTCACCACTTTATGAGAACCGCTGTACGTTTCACGTGTTAATCTTATTTTGCTGCCCGCAGTAATTGATGACGGTTGGATCACTGACCCATTCACATCGGTGAATACAGTTTCGGCATCATAGTCATATTGATCGTAACCCAAAGCTGAATCCACCCAGACGATACCCGAAGAGATCTTGGTAAACGTCCCCTCCGCCTGATCGAGTTGTTGTGTAGGATCTGTCAGTTCTACATATGCTGCGTTATAGGTTGCTCCGATAACAGTCACCTTGGTGTAGGGCTGTATCTCGTTCAGAGAGATGCGGGTCTCCGAAGTACTTGTGAAATAAGCAGTGTTCGCATTCAAAGTGAAGTCCGTAGTGCTGCCGTTATTGAATAGTGTCAGCTTGCCGTCTTTCAGTGAACTTACCGTTCCTTTGAATGTATTGTCGTAGTCAAGCGTGTTGTGTGCCTCAGCACGGCTGAAGAAGGTGGCTAGCTGGGCACGGGTAACTGCGCCCTGCGGATCGAAGCGGTTGCCGTCCAGTCCATTGGCCAGGCCCAAATCAACTGCGGTGTTAATATAGCCGCGCTTATTCGCAGATACCTTGGAATCGTCGGCAAAACCGGTCGGTTCACCCGCTGCCGCTGCTGCTGATGCACTCTTACCCAGTGCCCGGACCAGTAATTCTGCGACCCACTCGCGGCTGGCCTTGCGCTCTCCCCAGGAGTTCTTCAGGTTATCTGCAGCCATTTCTACTGTCTTATCCAGCAGTCCCTGCTGAAAAGCCAGCACAACATAAGGCTTGTAGTAGTTAGTTACAATGAAATCAGCAGGAAGAACCACATCTGTGCTTGTGTTCACGTTGCCCTGCAGCTTCATAAAGCGCAGCGCCATCAGCACAGCCTCTTGCTGCGTAACAGAGTCACCCGGACGGAATAAACCGTTATTCCCCACAACGATGCCTTGGGTTGCCAGCTTGTAGATATGTTTCTCGGCCCAGAAGGCTGTTTTGACATCACTGAATATTCCTGCAGCTGTTGCTGCTGACTGGGGAGTTACGGCTGCTGCCGGCGTTCCGGTTGATGTGGTGTCGGCAAAAGCTGCTCCCGTGCCGCCAAGCACCATAGTGCCGGCCAGAACGGCGGACACCGCTTTAGCAGAATAAGATTGAACCTTACGCTTTAATTTTTTGTGACCGGACAATTAGATATTCCCCTCTCTATGGCTCATCTGAATTTCTATGTTGCCTACTTCGTCAGCCATTGGCCTATTTCCTGCGCAATGCTTACAATCCGTTGTTCTCACGCGTTATTGGATGCACTAGATCCACATGCCCCATCAGGCTCTCCACTTGTTCTCCGTCTACCAGAACATCGATATTCTTCACTTCTTCAAACTGGAAGAAGGTCTGGGACAACGCGCTGATTGCCAGGGCCTCACCGCCTGCACCAAGCTGTGCTTCATCCGGCTTATGGATATCCAGGACAATCTGTCCATTCGTGAATTCCAGAGATTTCAGCTCAATTTTGCTCCACAGCGGAATCTGGTCGGCATTCTTGCTGCTCTGAAGAGCCTTAAAGGCCTCTGTGTATTTGTCTTTGGCATCTGTGAAGCTGACAGAGACTTCGGCCGCCACCAGATCTGTCTGCTGCGGATCTGTATAATAGACCTTGATATTCTGGCTCTGCTTCTCTGGCGCTGCCGGCTGTTCAGTAGCTACAGGGGCTTCCGTGGCTGCCGGTTCCGGCGTACTTGTAGCCTGAGGTGCATTAGTGCTATTAGCGTTGCTGTCGTTCCCTGCGTTTCCTTCAGCTCCGCTCGATACGGAGGATGAATCCTGTCCCGCTGCATCTGCCGGTGAGGCGGTTGGTTTGTCACCGCATCCCGAAATTACTGCGAGCAGTAATACTGCTATACCTGCATATGTCAATTTCTTGTTCATCACTAAATAACCCCCTCCATATGAATACGGGCAGGACAGGGCCGCAAAGTCCTCTGACCCCAATCTATGGCCGAAATCCGACTTTGCGGCCCTGGCTGCCGCCCGCTGTTATTGAACCCCGAGATATTCCTTAATCCCGCTGACCATTGATGCAGCAACTTTGTTCTGAAGTGATTCCGTGAACAGAAGTGCCTCATCATTCTTGTTGCTGAGGTAGCCAACTTCAAGCAGTACCGCAGGCATCGTTGTCTCGCGTATAACGTGGAAGTTGCCGTAACGTACACCCCGGTCACTAAGTCCGGTAGCCAGTACAAGATACTTGTGCATCACATTCGCCAGAGCCTTGCTGGCTTCGCGCTGATAGTAGGTCTCCGTTCCGCTTGCTGCGGACGAGCCGCTGCTGTTGGCATGAACAGAGATGAATAAATCAGCTTTGAGGTTGTTGGCAATTGCCGCCCTGTCCTTCAGTTCAAGGAAGGTATCATCACTGCGGGTCAGAACCACGTCAATTTTGTTCTCCTGCTTCAGCAGCTCCGCCGCCTTCAGAATAACAGCCAGATTGAAATTCTTCTCGTATTTACCGGTAACCCCAACGGCCCCGGAATCCTTGGCGCCATGCCCGGCATCGAGCACCACCAGTTTACGCCCGCTGTTGCCGGGCTGTGTAGAAGTATCTCCAGTGCTCTGCGCATTCAAATCAATGACAATCAGCTTGGAGACATCGCCCGAAACTTCAACGCTATAATTTCTCGAAGTAGTAAGGTCAATTACAAAACGTACAGTGTACGGGGCGGTACTATACAGCGAGTAACGCACACCGGATACATCCGGATAATCCGTAACCGTAAGCATACCGTTCAGGTTGGGATCCAGCTGTTGGCCTGTACCGAATACATCCGAGAAAGTGGCATTCGGCAGGTCAATTACAATCCGGTCCGGTCCGCTCACTTTGGAAACCTTCGGCTGGGTGCTGCCCTCAAGTGCAATGCTTAGCCTGTTCTCGTTGAAGCTGATTCCGTTAATCATGCTCAGGCCGCTTGCCGCATCATCCGGCGGCACTACAACGGTTCCCCCGTCTCCGTTACTTCCACCTGTTTCCGTGTTAGTATCCGGGATTTCCGGGGTAATAAGATCTACAATCTTCTTCGTATTGTCCCATTTGACTGTAAGGCCAAACTGCTCTCCGATGAATCTGATCGGCACGAGAGTTGTACCGTTCCGCAGAAGCGGTGACGTGGTCAAGACCACGGTCTTGCCGTCTACGGAGGCTGCAGTCTGATTCACGATCAGCTGCATAGTCTTACCTTGCTGTTCAATCGTAACGGTCTTGCTTGTCTGATTCCAGTCTACCTTGTATCCAAGGTTCTCAGCGATCATTCTTAGCGGCACCATAATGGAGTTGTTTACATTTTCCACCGGAACATCCTGCCCTGCGGTCAGTTCCTGTCCATCCAGGAAAATCTTGTTGGTAGCCGCAGCAGCTTGTCCATGCCCCGGCAGAATCACAACAAAGAACAACAGCAGCAACAGCATACAAGCAAATTTCTTCATTCTTCACCTCTAAGACTCTAGTATTCCGCCCCCAAACGAGCGTTCTTGGTGCTATCCTACTGACAACCTTCGACATAGTTTAGACGCCTGATGAACTTAAAAGTTGCGAATAAATACCATTAAAAATCAGGACTGTTCACACGCAGCTCCCTTGCCGCGTTACTTAAAGCCCAAGATATTCCTTAATTCCCGCTACAATTTCCCGCGCCAGATTATTTTGCATCTGCTCGCTGTACATAGCCGCTTCATTTCCCGGATTCGTTAGATAACCTGCCTCCAGCAGAACAGCTGGCATGCTTGTTTCTCTGGTGACATGCAGACTCTTCGATCTGACGCCGTTATCTTTGAACCCTGTACCGGCTACCAGATGCTTTTGCATGATTTGGGCAAGCGGAAGACTTTCGCTGCGGCTGTAATAGGTTTCACTGCCATTGACTTTGTCACGGTTCGGATACCCTACATCTAACGAATTCCCATGCAGCGAAACAAACAGCGTAGCCTTTGCAGCTTCAGCAATTTTCACACGGTCCTGCAGACCGAGAGTAACATCCGACGTTCGTGTGTATACAACATCTGCCCAGCCCTCTTGTGTGAGAATTGCTCCAACTTTAAGGATAACTGCAAGATTGAAGTCTTTTTCCGCTTTGCCTGTGAGACTGATTGCTCCCGGCTGCGTACCTCCATGACCTGCATCAAGCGCTACAATAGGCTTGCCGGTAAGTCCTGTATTCACCGGTGTGCCAGCTCCGCTATTCCCCGTGTTGAGATCTACCGTCACCAGCCCTGTGCTGTCATCCGTACTCAGCTGGTAATTCTGGCTGCCTGCGGTTTGGATTACGAACCGGACCGTAGAAGGACTGGTGCTGAACAGTGCATAGCGTATCTCAGATACCAGCGGGTAGCCGCTTACGTCCAGTCTTCCCTGCGGACTGCCGCTGGCAGATACCCCCGGAAAGCTGCCGCTGAAATCAGAGGCAAACGCAGCTCCCTGAAAATCAACTACAATCCGGTCAGGTCCGGTAATCTTGGTTACCGTAGGCTTGGCACCTCCGGCAACCGCAACAATAAGACGGTTCTCACTGAATACAGCCCCCTTCACTGTCGGGGACGTAACTGCAGGAGTCGGAGAGGCCGTAATACTGCCCTCGACCTCTTCAGTATTCTCTGTATTGGTCTGAGGCAGCTGTGTCGGAGCAGGGGATTGCACTGCAACCACAGGGCCTGCAGAGGCTTCAGGCGCCACGGTAGCTGAAGGCAGCGGATCTGCAGATACAGGGGATTCAAGCGGAATTCCGCCGCTTAAGTAGACTGTTTTGTCGGAATTATCCCAGCCGACACTGAGTCCGAACTGTTCACTCACGAAACGGATAGGAACCAGTACAGTACCGCCATTCTGCTTGGGTGCGGCATTCAGCAGCAGACTTACGCCATCGGCTTCAGCCGTCTTGCTTCCTACTGCGAGCTGTACTGTCTTGCCGTCCTGCTGGACGGTTACTTTGCGGGTGGTCTGCTCCCAGAGCACTTCAAAACCAAGGTTCTCCACCACCACCCGGATCGGAATCATAACGCTTCCATTCACGTTCTCAAGGATGACTCCTTTGGGCAGCGCAAGCTCCTTACTGTCCATCACAATCCTTCCCTGGCTGCTTGCGGCAGCGGCAGCTTCATGGCCGGCGAATGACAGTAACAAGAGCGGCAGCAGCAGTAGGAATAACATCCGTTGTCCGGCTTTCTTCATCCTTTCCTCTCCCTTTTGTCAATTGATAGAACCATAGATAAGATTAAGACGACAGAAATCCCCAAAAGTTGCCTTCACAGGCAATGAATATATCGATTATAGCAAAAAAACTTCTATTTCCGACACCCGGAAATAGAAGTTTTGTGTAAAATTTGTAAAGTTTACGAATTTCTTCGCCAGATGTTCACTCTCTTCCCTGCAAGCATCCCGGCATTGCTTAGCCGAAAAGCTTGGCCGCATGACGTTCTTCGTACGCGGCAATCTCATCTGCGTGCTGAAGCGTCAGACCGATATCATCCAATCCCTGCAGCAGAAACTGGCGGCGGTGCTCATCCAGCTCAAACGTAATGGCAAGGCCGTATTCATCGCTCAATCTGTTGTTCTCCAGATCTACAGTCAGTGTATAGCCTTCATGCTCTGCGGTACGGCTGAACAGGTTATCCACCTGCGTTTCCGACAGCTTGATCGGCAGAATGCCGTTCTTGAAGCAGTTGTTATAGAAGATGTCGGCATAGGACGGTGCGATTACCACTCTGAAGCCGTAATCCATGATAGCCCAAGGTGCATGCTCCCGGGAGGAGCCGCAGCCGAAGTTCGCACGCGAGATCAGCACGGATGCTCCCTGATAGCGCGGCTTATTCATCTCAAACGCTGCATTATCATTTCCTGCTTCATCAAAACGCCATTCGTAAAAAAGAAATTGTCCAAACCCGGTACGCTCGATCCGTTTCAGGAATTGCTTCGGAATGATTGCATCCGTATCTACATTAACCCGGTCTACCGGGGCTACAATACCTGTTAATTTCTTGAATTCTTCCATTTGCTATGTCCTCCTGCTCTCTCAATTATTCTATGAGTTGACGGCTTCCGTCTTGTAATTCCAGTCACGGACATCGGTGAACCGTCCTTTAATTGCAGCCGCAGCCGCCATAGCAGGAGAAACCAGATGCGTGCGTCCGCCGCGTCCCTGGCGTCCTTCAAAGTTACGGTTGGAGGTCGATGCGCAGCGTTGTCCAGGCTGCAGAACATCCGGATTCATAGCCAGGCACATACTGCAGCCTGCTTCACGCCATTCAAAACCGGCTTCTGTGAAGACCTTGTCCAGACCTTCCTTCTCAGCCTGCAGCTTAACGCGTCCGGAGCCCGGTACAACAATTGCCGTCACCTTATCGGATACCTTATGGCCTTTGGCTACTTGAGCCGCAGCCCGCAAATCCTCAATCCGGCCGTTGGTGCAGGAGCCGATAAAGACATAATCAATACCGATTTCAGAGATAGGCGTACCTGGCGCCAGATCCATATATTCAAGCGCTTTTTCAGCAGCTTTACGTTCGTTTTCAGTGGTGAAGTCTGCAGGGTTAGGTACACTTGAGTTGATGTCCGTACCCATTCCCGGGCTGGTACCCCAGGTAACCTGCGGAATCAGCGTTTCTACATCGAATTCTACGATAGTGTCATACTGTGCGCCTTCATCGCTTACAAGACCTTTCCAGATCTCCACAGCAGCGTCATAAGCTTCACCTTGAGGCACATATTGACGTCCGCGCAGATAGTTGAACGTAGTCTCATCGGGTGCGATCAGGCCGGCTCTAGCTCCGCCTTCAATCGACATATTGCAGACTGTCATGCGTTCTTCCATCGACAGTTCACGGATTGCTTCGCCTGTATATTCGATAACATAACCAGTCGCAAAATCCGTACCGTATTTGGCGATGACGCCGAGAATCATATCCTTGGCGGTTACTCCCGGATTGCGGTTGCCTGTGAAGCGGACTTCCATCGTCTTCGCCTTGGACTGCTGCAGACACTGGGTTGCAAGCACATGTTCAACTTCGCTGGTGCCGATCCCGAAGGCAAGCGCACCGAACGCTCCGTGTGTGGAGGTGTGGCTGTCCCCGCAGACAATGGTCTTGCCGGGATGTGTCAGGCCGATTTCGGGCCCCATAACGTGTACAACACCCTGGTCAATATCATTCAGATCGAACAGTCTGACACCGAAATCACGGCAGTTCTGTGAAAGGGTATCTATCTGCTGCTTGGAGATCGGATCTGTAATATTGTAGCGGTCCTTGGTAGGCACGTTATGATCCATAGTCGCGAAAGTAAGTCCCGGACGGCGGACCGGACGGCCGCTCAAGCGCAATCCTTCAAAGGCCTGCGGAGAAGTAACCTCATGAACCAGATGCAGATCGATATAAATGATGCTTGGCTTGCCTTCCTCTTGATGAATAACGTGATTATCCCAAATCTTTTCAAACATTGTCTTGTTGCCCATGAATTTCACCTCATATAGTAGAATCGTTCCATTTGGAAGAGAGCGTGGAGTCTCTCTTGAATGTTCTAAATATAACATCAGTACGTTTATAATTCCAAGATATGATTTCTATAGCACTTATAGGTTCATCCTATAATGCAGACCTGCAGTAAGCTTGAAATGGAACCTTACCCTTCAATCTTCTACAGCTCCTTAAGGGTATGTATCAGCAATTATTCCGCGCTGAATGTTCATTTCCTGCTTTATCTCATTAAAAACATCTTCAAGTGTACTGTTAGGGAGCAATGTGTTCTGCCTGATATGATTCAGAACGATAGCAGTGCTTTGCCCAAACTTGTGATATTGTTCACTTTTGACATTGACCAGCATTTGGCTGCAAAGTGCGGTTAAGCGTAAATAATCCGCCAGCACATGCTTCTGCATATGGGCCTGGTGAGGCTGCGGTTTCGACCAAAAGCCTGCCTCTCCGTGCTGATAGTCATGTGGCTCCTCCAAAGCTTCAATTACAGAATTATTATAAATAAAATACTCCAGCTGTTGCTCGATCTCGTCAAATGATTGCATTATCCTTGCCAAAACACCCATAATACACCCCCGTTTATTTGAAGAACGTATGCCTAGAGCATGCATAAGGGCTCCTGAAGAATAATTTAAGTATATACTTATGTTCAAAATAAAGATATTTAATATGCATATTATGTAAAATTACCAACCTACTGAAGCACACCAACCTTTCGGCTGTCAAATAATTTGCCTATACTAAATCTGATATCTATAGGTTATACTTATAGACAAATATCCATTTTTTATATTAAAGGAGCCTGTCCGTGGAACTCAGACAATTGCAATACACACTTCAGATCGCTGCAGAAAGAAACTTCTCACGTGCAGCAGACAAGCTGCATATCGCCCAGCCCTCACTGAGCCAGCAGCTCTCCAAACTGGAGAAAGAGCTGGGTGTCCTTCTCTTCCAGCGTAATACCAGCTCCGTTGAGCTGACCCATGCCGGGGAGAAATTTGTTGAGCAGGCCCAGGCGATCATTGATGCCGTGGAGCTGCTGCGCCAGGAAATGTCCGATATCTCCCAGCTGCGGACCGGAAGGGTCGTGGTTGGCAGCATGCCGATCACCGGTGCGCATCTGCTGCCGCATGTACTGCCGGTATTCAAAAGCAAATATGCCGAGGTTGAAATCACCCTGCTGGAGGACTCCTCTATGAATCTGGAGAAGCTGACTGCCAGCGGCCAGACGGATCTAAGCCTGCTCTCCCTGCCGCTGGAGATTCCGACTCTGGCCTATGAGGTGCTTGGCGAGGAACGGATCGATCTGGCGGTCCCGCCTGAGCATCCGTTGGCAGCGCGGAGTGCTCAGGGTATCCGCACCTCACTGCATGAGCTTAAGAATGAACCTTTTATCGTGCTCAAAGAAGGTCAGGGCTTCCGTAAAATGACCGTTGAACTCTGCCGTGAAGCCGGTTTTGAGCCGCAGATTGTTTTTGAAAGCAATAATATGGAGACCGTTCAGTCGCTTGTAGCCACCGGTATGGGGGTAACGCTGGTGCCCCATTTCATCGCTCGTGCTCCGCGGAGTGAATTCGTACCTGTCTACCTGCCCTTGGCTGATCCGGTACCCAGCCGTACCCTGGTCGTCGCTTACCGGCGCGGACGCTACTTATCCCGGGCCGCCGAAGCTTTCATTGAAACCTTCAAAGCAACGGTTGCCGGACTGGCGGACGAATAAACAGCAGAAAAATGCAAATGCCCATCCGGCTCCTGTCTTGAAGCCGGATGGGCATTTGCTGTATTTTCTCGGGGAGCAATTATTTATTTACGCAAATTATGCTGCGTGATCAGACGGTTCTGATCATCCGGCAGACGGGCTGTACTCTCATCAACCGGTCCCTTAGTACGGGAATCTCCGGCTTTATCCTCGACAAACTCTCTGATCGCCTTATTTTGAATTTTGGCGGCTTCTTTGGCATTTTGATTCTGTTCCTGCTGGACATTAGTGCTCTTACTCAAATCAATCCACCTCCTGGTAACAGATTATAAATACTTTACCCGTCCCCCGGAAGGTCAAACATTAAATCCGCTCCCCTTCCATCCCAAAAATTTCGCCGGACGGCTCTTTGCAAACCCTGCTTTCCCATGGTATTCTAAATGACAAATAGTGAAACGTGCAGACGGGACCAGTAAGAATTGACAATGATTCGCGTGCAGAGAGTAAATTCCGGAAGGCTGGGAGAATTTACCGCGGATGTCCATTCCGAATCCTACCCCCGAGCGGCCTGCCCTGCAGGACGGATACTCCCGTTACGAGAATGAAGTCGGATGAACCCTCATCAATGAAGGTGGTACCGCGGAAGTTAACCAAGCTTTCGTCCTTTGCTAAGTCTAAGGATGGGGGCTTTTTGTCATTTTCGGGCTGACAGCGATTGAAATTGGAGAGGAAAGTGAAAGACAATGACGACAAGAATCGTGGTCAAAATCGGCAGCAGCTCACTGAGCGGCCCTGAGGGCGGATTGAACCGGTCTGCGGTCGCCTTCTTCGCCGCCGAGATTGCCGCACTCCGCAAGCAAGGCTGTGAAGTCCTGCTGGTTACCTCAGGAGCGGTGGCGGCCGGATTCCGTGCCATCGGTTACCCGTCCCGCCCCAAGCTGCTGTACGAGAAGCAGGCCGCAGCAGCGGTAGGACAGGTTATGCTCATGCAGGCTTACCAGGAGGCCTTTGCCGGGCACGGTATTCCTACCGCACAGATTCTTCTGACCCGCACGGACTTCTGCAGCCGCCGCGCCATGAACAACGCCATGATGACTGTGGAGGAGCTGCTCCGGCTGGGCGCTGTACCCGTGTTCAACGAGAATGACACTGTATCGGTAGACGAATTGAAATTCGGTGATAATGATACCCTGTCGGCGCTGGTCGCCAATCTCCTGAAGGCCTCGCGGCTGCTGGTCCTGACGGATATGGATGGCGTCTACAGCGGGGACCCGCGCAAGCATCCGGATGCGGTCCGGTATCAGCATATCGAAGAGATTACACCGGAGATCTATGCTATTGCAGGCGGCGCAGGCTCAAGCGTAGGTACTGGCGGCATGCGTTCGAAGATCGATGCTGCCAAGATTGCCACCCGGGGAGGCGTTCCTGTCTTTGTAGGCAGAGTTACGGAGCCTGGGGATCTTTCACTTGCAGCTGAAGGTACAGGCAAAGGCACATATTTTGCCACGACCCTCTCCTCCCTGCCCGTCAAAAAACAATGGCTTGGATTCATGTCCACCCCGCTGGGCTCCCTGTACGTTGACGACGGCGCGGTAGAAGCTTTGCTCCATGGAGGGCATAGCCTGCTGCCGGTCGGGGTCAGACGAATCGAGGGCAGCTTCCATTCGGGAGATGTCGTAGAAGTACTCGGCCCGGATGCCAAACTGCTTGGACGGGGCATCGTCAATTATGATGATACCCAGCTCCGCAGCATCCAGGGGCTTCCCAGCCGCGAGATTGTCCCAAGGCTCGGTGAGGTGCACCGGCTCGAGGTTATCCACCGCGACGAATGGATTACACTGCGTTAAGCCAACAAAACTTTTAGCGTATGCTTTCGAAGAGAGTTTTGTCCGAAGCAGTTTCATAGATGCATATGCCAACAAAACTTTTAGGGGGAATCGTCATGAGTGAAGTGGTAAACAAAACAACGCTGGCCAAAGCGACCACAGGGGTACTCGCAAGCTTGACTACCGGTCAGAAGAATGAAGCTCTGCTTGTTATGGCCGCAGCCCTGCGC
Organism: Paenibacillus sp. FSL E2-0178; assembly: GCF_038593005.1. Taxonomy (NCBI): domain Bacteria; kingdom Bacillati; phylum Bacillota; class Bacilli; order Caryophanales; family Paenibacillaceae; genus Paenibacillus; species Paenibacillus sp. FSL E2-0178. The sequence goes on along the minus strand of NZ_CP151953.1, from coordinate 7,777,296 downwards.
GCCGAAGCAGATTACATTATTGCCGCCAACACCGAAGACTTGGAGCGCGGGCGGCTAAACGGGACAACGGAGTCGATGCTCGACCGGCTGGCACTGGATACAGGCCGGATTGACAGCATCGCTGAGGGCTTGCAGCAAATCGCCGTGCTGCCTGATCCGATTGGTGACAATCTGGAAACCATCGAACGCCCGAACGGCCTTTTTATCGAAAAGGTCCGCGTTCCGCTTGGCGTTATCGGTATCATCTATGAAGCCCGTCCGAACGTAACCGTTGATGCTGCGGGCCTGTGTCTCAAAACTGGCAATGCCGTGGTCCTGCGCGGCGGCTCGTCCGCTCTTTCCTCGAACCGTGCGATCGCAGAGGTACTACACCGCGCACTGGCGGGTACAGCAGTGCCGCCTGATGCCCTGCAGCTGATCGAAGATCCCAACCGCTCCTCCGTAGATGAAATGCTAAAGCTGAACGGCCTGCTGGATGTCATCATTCCGCGCGGCGGAAGCTCACTGATACAGAATGTCGTGCTTAATGCCACGGTACCGGTAATTGAAACAGGTGCAGGCATATGCCATACTTATCTGGATGCCACTGCCGAACCCGGGATGGCGCAGCGGATCAGCCTGAATGCGAAGGCGCAGCGGCCTTCTGTCTGCAACTCCATGGAGACTTTGCTCGTTCACCGTGATTTCGCAGCCAGTCATCTGCCGGCTTTGGCAGAGGCCTTCCGCGGTGTCCATGTGGAATTGCGCGGCTGTCCGGCTACAATCGCTCTTGTCCCTTGGGCTCTGCCGGTTACATCGAAGGATTTCGCCACGGAATACAGTGACTATATTCTCAATGTCAAAATCGTGGACACGTTGGAAGCGGCTCTCGGGCATATCGCCGAGTTCAGTACCAAACATTCTGAGTGCATTGTGACAGAGGATGCCGATAATGCTGCCCGCTTCCTGCAGGAAGTGGATGCCGCCGCTGTATATCATAATGCCTCCACCCGGTTCACTGACGGGTTCGAATTCGGCTTTGGTGCCGAAATCGGGATCAGCACCCAGAAGCTGCACGCCCGCGGCCCGATGGGGCTGCCTGCGCTGACTTCAAGCAAGTATATTATCCATGGCTCCGGCCAGATTAGGGGATAATCAAGTATCCATGCTTCATAAGCTAACATAACTTTTTAGGGGGACTACCAGCCATGTGTCAGCAACCATCCATACCACTTATTAATCATAATATCGTTTTTTATGGCGCAGGCTCGATGGCTGAGGCAATTGTGCGCGGAATGATCGCCCGGAACGTAGTGGAATCCGGCAAAATCATCATGCTAAACCGCAGCAGCAGCGAACGTCTGGCCGAGCTGCGCAGCCGTTATGGCGTTCTGGGCTTCAATGATCCCGAACAAAAAACAGAAGCTCTGCGTACAGCACCCGTAATTGTGCTTGCGATGAAACCCAAGGATGCCGCAGAAGCATTACGTAACCTGGGCCCGCTGCTGTCGCCGGATCAGCTCGTAATTTCCGTGATTGCCGGACTTACGATCCGCACCATGCAGGGTCTGCTGGGTACACAGCAGCCTGTAGTCCGCTCGATGCCTAACACCTCCAGCTCCATCGGCCTGGGTGCAACCGGCATAGCCTTCTCCAAGGAGGTTGACGAACCGGGCCGCCGCACAGCCCTTAATATCTTCGAAGCTGTCGGGTTAACGGCCGTAATTGATGAGGAGCGGATGGAAACCTTAACAGGGATTTCCGGCAGCGGACCGGCTTATATCTACTACATGATGGAGGCCATGATTGCCGCCGGCATCCGCGGCGGACTGCCGGTTGAGCAGAGCCGCGAGCTTACGGTTCAGACCGTGCTGGGAGCTGCGCGGATGGTGCAGCAGACGGGTGAAGAACCTGCCGCGCTCCGCAAGAAGGTCACCTCGCCGAACGGCTCTACCCAAGCCGCGATTGAAGTGCTGGAACGCGGAGATTTTTTCGAAACGGTCATCGCTGCCGTTAACCGCTGTGCCGAGCGTTCCCGTGAAATGGGATCGGCTTTGGAGAAAGAGCTGCAATAATTCTTTAGGATTAGTACGTGTCCATTATTATCCCCAGTTCCACAGCAAATAGCCCGCAGTTGCTTCCCCCGAAGCAGCTGCGGGCTATTTGTTTGTCTGCCTTCCCCCTACCTATGCTGCTCCATCCAAACCGTTGCCCAATCCACCAATGACCTGAGTTCCATTAATCTTACCTCTGCATTCCCGGCCCGGTGAATCTGCAGATTCACCGCCTGCTCATACTCCTGCCCCAATGGGACAAAATCACTATCATCTACTGCCTGTGTCGGGTAAGTTACCCGCTTGCGGACACCCTCCACCAGAACTGCACTGCTCTCATTAACCATCTGCTTCCCCGGATAGTCAGCACGGGTCTCGGCCAGATGCAGCGATGTATTCTTGTCATAGCCTACGCCAATCAGAAGAATATGCCCGTTCAGCTGATACAATTTGTCCAGGGGTGAACCGGCGCCAAAGATATTGCTCAGATCATGGTCTTTCACCAGATACTCCGCATGTTTGCCGAGCGCGGCAAAAGAACGGGCCGGATGATCCGATCTGACGGCTCCCGGCCATTTCCAGAACATTTCTGCCGCTACTCCCATCCCGATCGCCGGAGTAACTTCCTTGTCGTACGCAGGCCAGTGCTTACGAATGAGCGGCCACCACTCCGCAGGCTCTTCCCAGTGCACCCCGGTCTCAGGATCGAGATTCTTCCAGGTCTGCGAAGGCATCATCAGGGTGCCGTTCACACCGACAAGCTCCAGCAGCGCACGAATTAACGTCTCCGCCCCGCCAATCACGAAACCCAGACGGCTAAGGGATACATGTACTATCAAGCTCTGTCCTTCCTTGATCCCGCAAGCCCTTAATTGTTCCACCAGCTCTTCCTTCGTAAGAATCTGCCTGGGTTCTTTACGTTCGGTCATACGCTCCACTCCCTTTTCTGAACTCAATAAACATACAAAAAAGACAACCCCGCAGTAAGCTGCGGGGTTGTCTCCGGTATACCCTGGAAAGCAGTGCCCTTGAATTCAATTCATTCTATGACAGGCATGGTGACGTTATGATTTCATCTTCCGCCGCTGCGGAACTTCTGGGAATAGGCTTTGACATCCTGGGCATTCTTCACCCGGTTGCGGGCCCATTCCAGCAGAATGCGGTCAATATAGCGGAAATGAACTTTCCCGGCGAAGACTGATTCCTTCAGTGCAAGCAGAATCAGCTCCTCAGGATACCGGTCCTCATCCACCCAGCCGGAAATGGACTCACATTCCATCGGAGACAGCGGACGGCCGAATTCCTTCTCGAAAATACTGAACAGGTTACGACTCTCCTCTGCTTCGGTGCCAACCGGTACGGCCGGCCGGTCATAACCGCCCTCCGGTGCAGGTGACCCGGAATAATGGGCGGCAGCCCGGGAACCCGGCTCACTCTCAGTACGGCTGCGCTTCTCCTGCGAATTCTCCTGCGAGACTTCGGCCAGATAAGCACCGAGCTTGCCGTACAGTCCGGAGAAGTTGTAGCGCTCATAATGGATATCGCGCAGCTCATCGTTGTCTCCGTCGATGCTGATGAATCCTTCCTTCATGAGCTTCTGCAGCTCTCCGGCAATAACCGAGATACTGCGTCCGGTTACGGCCTGCAGCTCCTCAAGCGAAGGGAAATCAATCCCCTCCACTTGCCGGAACGAGAGCAGATGAATCAGCAGCATTGCCTCACTGCCGGTCAGATTCAGCTTCCGGTAATATTTCAAGAGTGCATAAGGAATGACGGCCATTCCGTTCTCCAGGCCGAAGGCTACGCCTTCGCCCCAGGTATTCCATCCTTTTCCGTCCATACTTAAGCCCCCTTTGCCCATCCTTACGGGTAAAGACGGTACAGCGTACGAGGGAAGGCAATCGTTTCACGTACATGGTCCAGACCGCAAATCCAGGCCACTGTACGTTCCAGCCCCAGACCGAAGCCGGAGTGAGGAACGGAACCGTAAGTGCGGAGATCCATGTACCATTTGTAGGTATCCATCGAAAGATTATGTTCCTTGAAACGGGCTTCCAGCAGCGCCGGATCGTCGATACGCTGTGATCCGCCGATAATCTCACCGTAGCCTTCAGGAGCGATCATATCCGCGCACAGCACCACTTCCGGACGCTCTGGATGCGGCTTCATGTAGAAGGCTTTGAACGAAGCCGGATAGTGGGTAATGAAGACCGGCTTGTCGCTCATTTCGGCAATAGCCGTTTCATGAGGTGCACCGAAATCATCGCCCCAGGCGATTTCATAGCCTTTTTCATTCAGGAACTTGATTGCATCGTCGTAGGAAATACGCGGGAACGGCGCTTTGATGTTCTCCAGCTTCGAGACATCGCGGCCAACCGCCTCCAGCTCAGCACGGCAGTTCGTAAGTACGGACTGCACCACAAAGCTGATGAAATCTTCCTGCACACGCAAGCTTTCTTCATGGTCCGTGAACGCCATTTCCGGTTCAATCATCCAGAACTCGATTAAGTGGCGGCGGGTTTTGGATTTTTCCGCACGGAAGGTAGGTCCGAAGGAATATACGCGTCCGAGAGCCATTGCTGCGGCTTCCATGTACAGCTGTCCGCTCTGGGTCAGGTACGCATCCTCTTCGAAATACTTCGTATGGAACAGGTTGGTCGTACCTTCAGCTGACGTTGGAGTCAGAATTGGCGGGTCAACCTTCGTGAATCCACTCTCATTGAAGAACTGCTGAACCGCACGGATAATCTCCGCACGGATCACCATTACTGCCCGCTGCTTGGAAGAACGCAGCCAGAGATGACGGTGATCCATCAGGAAGTCAACACCATGCTCCTTGGGCGTAATCGGATAATTCTCAGTAAGATGCAATACCTCTATACCTGTAACCGTCATTTCATAACCTGACTGGCTGCGGGGCTCTTCACGGATAATTCCGGTAACATACAGTGAGCTTTCCTGGGTAAGGCTCTTGGCATCATCCCAGACCTGCTCAGGCACTTCCGATTTCACCACAACGCCCTGGATATAGCCTGTACCATCCCGAAGCTGCAGGAACTGAATTTTGCCGCTGGAGCGCTTGTTGTTAACCCAACATCCGATAACAACACTCTCTCCAACATGCTCATTCACCTTCTTGATTACACTCTTGTTAGCCATGCCTAAGATCTCTCCTCTAATTTAGCCGTTAATTCCTTGCACAATACTGTAAGTATCACGTGCAATGACAAGCTCTTCGTTTGTCGGAACCACAAGCACCTGAACCTTGGAACCAGCCGTAGAGATGCGGCGCGGATCGCCGGAGCGGACCTTGTTAGCTTCTGCATCCAGTTCGATTCCGAGGAACGTAAGATTGTTCAGTACTTTTTCACGCAGCAGGGAAGCATTCTCGCCCACACCGGCAGTAAACACAATTACATCTACGCCGTTCATGGCAGCTGCGTAAGAACCGATGTATTTACGCAAACGGTACTCGTACATTTCAAAAGCAAGCGTAGAATTAGCCTCGCCTTTCTCCGCACCGTCAATAATATCACGCATGTCACTGCTAACGCCAGAAATAGCCAGCAGTCCGCTGTGCTTGTTCAGCATGGAGTTCACTTCACCGACAGACAGCTCTTCCTTGTTCATCACATAAGGAACAATTGCCGGGTCAAGATCACCGCTGCGTGTACCCATCATCAGGCCTTCCAGCGGAGTCATACCCATGGAAGTATCCACCGATACGCCGCCAGCAACTGCAGTCACGCTGGCACCGTTACCGATGTGGCAAGTGATAATCTTCAGTTCGCCCAGCGGACGGTCCAGATAATCTGCAGCAGCTTTGCTGACGAAATCATGGGAAGTACCATGCGCGCCGTAGCGGCGGACTTTGTATTTGTTGTACAGCACTCTCGGAATGGCATACATATAAGCCTTCTCAGGCATCGTCTGGTGGAAGGCAGTATCGAATACAACTACCTGAGGCACACCAGGCATATTAATTTCAGTCGCTGTAATCCCCATCATAGCAGCCGGGTTATGCAGCGGCGCAAGGTCAAACAACTGGCGGATCTTCGTCTTCGCATCTGCATCTACAAGTGCGGAAGCCTTGAAGAATTCCCCCCCGTGTACTACGCGGTGCCCTACGGCATTGATCTCGTCGGTGGAAGCAATTACGCCATGTTCCTTGTCAGTCAGACAAGCAAGCACTTTGCGGATTGCTGTGTTGTGTTCCAGAATTTCGCTTACTTCTGTTACTTCCTGTTTGCCGGTTGGCTTGTGATTAAGAATGGAGGAATCCATTCCGATACGTTCTACCAGACCTTTGGCCAGTACAGATTCATCTGTCATATTGTACAGCTGGTATTTCAATGAAGAACTGCCGGAGTTAATAACTAAGATATTCATACACGGTCACCATCCTTGTCATACTTGAAGAAGCCTTCGCCCGATTTCGCACCCAGTTGACCTGCACGTACCATCTTCTTAAGAATCGTGGAAGGACGGTACTTGAGTTCGCCGTATTCACGGAACATGTTCTCAAGTGCAGCAAGAACGGAATCCAGACCGAAACGGTCTGCCATTTCAAGCGGTCCGTTCTGGAACTGGTAGCCAATGCGCATAGCATCATCAATATCTTCAGGAGAAGCGACACCTTCCTGCAGCACATGCATAGCCTCGTTAATGAACAGGCAAATGAGGCGTGAGGTTACAAATCCCGGGGATTCATAGATCATTACGCCTTTTTTCTCAACGATCTCATCAACAAAGGTTTTGGTATCTTCAAAAGTGCTTTCGGAAGTTTTCAGTCCGCGCACGATTTCAACCAGATCAACCTTCGCTACAGGATGTATGAAGTGCATGCCGATTACGCGTTCCGGATACATTGTCGAGCTTGCAAGCTCTGTCAAACTTAAAGTTGACGTGTTGCTGGCAAGGATAATGTGGCTCGGACACACCTGATCGAGCTGATTGAATACCTTCTGCTTCGCTTCCAGATCTTCAACGATGGTCTCGATGACCATATCGCAGGAGCTCAGTTCAGCAAAATGTGTCACTTTTTGGATACGGCTAAGAATCAGTTTCTTCTCCGCCTGGGTAATGGCCCATTTCTCCAGCTGTTTGTCGAGACTGGTCTCGATCATTTCGTAGGAGTAGTTCAGTCTGTCTGCAGTTTTCTCCACCAGCATTACATCCAGGCCCTTGGCTGCCAGCATTTCAGCAATCCCTTGTCCCATTGTGCCACCGCCGATGACACCGATCTTTTTAAAATTCATTTAAAAGTCTCCATCCTTTCAGGTATCTATACTTTTGTATTGTACCTTGTCTGTCGAAAAAAATATGTAGCCCGACATATAATGATATCTTAGCATGTCTGAAAAGTAAAAAAAAATAACCGGCATAAAGAATTATGCCGGTAAAAGGACACTGTCACGAAATTGACAACGAAATTGCTCCCCGGAGAGAACTTCTTCCTTCATTAAAATGTCAAGAGAGTAATCAAATACATTTCTTTGCTTATTCAGCAGGTCATTCGTGCGGACCATCAGCTCATCCAGTATTTTACTATTCTCTTTCATCAGCTCTTCAGTCGTTACCATTTGCAGATTCGCAATCCCGAGGGAGGTAAGTCCCGATTTCATCATTGTTTCGACAATATTCAGCGCCTGGTCAAAGTCTCCGCGTGAACCGGTACTGCGTCCGCCGTAATACATCTCTTCGGCAGCTGCTCCGCCCAGGGCAATCATAATCTGATTCTCCAGATAATCCTTCGTGTACAGATACTGCTCGGTCTGCGGATTATGTCTTACATACCCTAGAGCTTGTCCGCGCGGAGTCAGGGTAACCTGGCTAACGCTTCCCGGACGCAGCAGCTCAGCCATAATAGCATGTCCCAGCTCATGAATCGCTACCCGCTGTTTCTCCTCATGATTCGTTTCCCGGTCCGTCTTCTCACCCATCATGACTTTATCAATCGCCATCGAGAGATGACGCTGCTCTACCTGGGTCAGATTCTCACGCATCATGTAAATCGCCGCTTCATTCATCACGCTTTCCAGCTGTGCACCTGAGAAGCCATAAGCTTCCTCGGCGATTTTATCCAAGCTTACCGTTTCATGCAGCGGTTTGTTCTTGGCATGCAGATCGAGAATCGACCTGCGGCCTTTCTTGTCCGGCATGTCCACCTGAATGTGGCGGTCGAAACGTCCCGGACGCAGCAGTGCGGAGTCCAGCATTTCCTTGCGGTTCGTTGCTGCTACCAGCAGAATGCGCGGGGCTTCATTGTTATAGATCCCGTCCATCTCGGTCAGCAGCTGATTAAGCGTCTGGTCGTATTCACGCTGCTGCCCGCCTTCACGCTTGCCGCCGATGACATCAATCTCATCAATAAATATAATGGCGCTTTGCTTATTTTCCTTAAGCGCACGGGTACGGGCATCCTTGAACAAATCACGGACGCGACCGGCACCGACTCCCACATACATTTCCACGAACTCACTGCCTGATGCCGCTACAAAAACAGAGTTGGTATAATGTGCCGCAGCCTTGGCCATCAGCGTCTTACCGGTTCCCGGAGGCCCTGTCAGCAGAATCCCCTTCAGCGGGCGAATCCCGAATTTGCTGATTTCTTCATGCCGGATCAGAAAGTCCAGTGCTTCCCGCAGCTCCTGCTTAGCGTTGTCCTGGCCGCCGATTTCTTCAAAAGTCAGCTTGGACGGCCCATTCTTCTTGCGTTTCTTATCTGCGCCTGCATTTACCGTCAGACCGCCGCGTGCGTGGGCAATAAACAGGAGGGCAGCGACCATGCCGAATGCAATAATGACAGGGAAAATGTTAATCCCGACAAAAACCATAAAAATCAGCATGACCGGAACAAATCCGGCCAGGACCTCTTTCCAATACTTAGGCATTGTTCCACACTCCCATCGTAGCCGCCGCACGCGGCAGAATGATGAACTTACTCTCTGTACCGTTGCTCAGACTCACATACACATTGTTGTCATCAATTTCCGTTGTTGCTATAACCCCGCTGTACTTGCTGTCTTGCGTCTTCAGACCATCCAGCTTGGCAGGGATTAATGTATACTTCCGGCTCTCCATCGCCTCTGCAACCGAGAACATGGCTTTATCCCAATACTCATCCAGCAAAGCGCTGGAGTTCTGTTCGACATCCAATTTGAGCGTCCGGCCGTTGATAGCTGAGCTGCCCTCTTTGGATACATACTGCACGAGCTCACGTAATTTCGTGCCCGGCTGCAAATCAAGTTTCAAAGTAACCTCATTGCGTTTAATACTAATATGGGAATCCTTCACTCCCTCATAGGATGACACAAGTTTTTGCAGCGGCTCCTGCACAGCGAACTCGCGGTACGAATACCAGCCACCGAATAACAATGCAGCGGACAGCAGAGACGTTAGCAGTACAGGCATAAGACGCAGTTTCAAGAAACGTCCTCCTCTCAAAGATGACCGAACATAAATCTATAATAATGACCAATCTAGCGTGTCTAGCGCCCTTCCGAGACTGACATGCTCTTAAGCATGTCCTGATACAAGTAGTAGTATATCACAGGTGTATATACGATTTTACATAAAAGTGTGAATATATTTAAAATTTTTGATACTAATTTCTGGATGTTTCAGTAGATTATCTTTCTTATCGGCAATAAATGTGTACAGAATTAGCTTTGCCTGCAAGGATAACGAAAAAGAGCGCCCTGTAGGCATATAAATGTCTACGGCGCTCTCTTTTATATGAACATGGACATAGGAAGTCGCATTAATTCCTCCAGGTCCAAAGCTGAAGCTGGTTTGCCTCTTTATTAAGGTCGATGCTTCAAAAAAATCCGTCTGCCGCTGGTCTGCCGCTGTCGCGGACTCAGATTCCGTTATTTGTGCAGATTAGGCGGATTTACGGGCCAAGCGGACTCCGGTTCCGTTAATTGACCGATTACATCCCAATTTGGGCTCAAATGAACAAGATAACGGAATCTCAGTCCGCTTCACTGCCAAAATAGGCTTTTTAGAAGAAATAAGGGCTTCTCAGTCCGCTTCAATCATTGTTAGTTTGAATTTACACTTTAGCTTGGTGCTGTCTGATTTCGCCGGCCATGTACTCTGCATAATCAATTAATAACGCCTGATCATATCCGCCGCCGCTTACCCCTCCGCTATATTCATCCAGGCATTGCTTAAGCAATCCGTGATATTTAGCCGGCAAATGCTGCAGCCCCCATATCCCGCCTTCCTTTTTGGAGGATATATATCCTTCCTGCAAATAATACAGCACCCGGCACAGATTCAGTGTGTAGTAGACTGGCAGATTTATAATGTTCTGCGGTGCATCTCCAATATCACCAAGAATGGAATCCAGGTAATACTGCCGGTCTACCGGCAGAAACGCTTCCCGTATAGGCTCACCATACAGGATAATCCCCCGCTGATACACGACCGCGAAATGTGCCGCCAGATCGGCATCCTCAAACCCGCCGCACAGATAATGCTCATCATTTCTATACCGGTCCAGATGAAAGTCCGAGAAATGAAACTCAAAAGGCGTCGGATGTACAAAATTTTTCAAATATTTCTTCAGTACTATAGTTAGCTCAACCCCGCGCCGGTTCGGCAGACTGTCGTGATAAGCAACCACTTTTCCGGCCAATTTCCTGCTGACCTCTACAGGCAGCTTGTCATGTACGACAATCAGCAGATCAATATCACTTCGATCCTGATGAAAGCAGCCCATAGCCAGCGAACCATGCAAATAGATCCCTGACAGATTGGTTCCAAGCTCACCCTTGAACAGTTCCACCGCTTGATCTAAATAAGCAAGAACTTCCATTTTATTCATCCCCCTGTATACAAAATCACGAACGATTCTGCTGCTGATTGTGTGTATTTAAGTATTGCAAATCATATGTATTTCCGTATATACGGAATGATACTGTCAGATCATCAGCCGGCTCTACAGCCGTCAGCTTTACAGTTATAATTAAGCCATAGTTAACCCGGAGCCACAAGCGCAAGAATAATTCTAGCTGTTCTCCACCTGAAACTAACTGTACATTACAACAAAAAAGCAGGAGAACAGTGACTCTGTTTCCCCCGCTTAAATTGTAATATACTGCCTGCTGCCGCTTACCGGTTGGGCAGGCTATACCCTTCACCGATGGCACTGCCGTCTGTGAAGCGATAGAAGTTGTAATAGAACCTGCCGTCCTTTTTGTAGAACAGCTGCCAGGCATATTCTCCGTTGTACACTCCCGGCAGCAGCCGCTTAATCGTAATACCCGGAAGCTGGGCAGCTATAATATCACGGATCTGCGCCTCTGAGGTCCCCTTGCTGAGCTCCTCTGCGTATAAATCGTTGTCGCCTCCGGCTGGCTGGCCGTCCTTGGTAAAGCGGACCCAAACCATCAGCTCGGTTCCTGCATCATTTTTTCCGGTAAGCACCCAGTAAATCGCATTTTCATCCCAGACGGATTTCTGTGCTTTGGATACCTCAGTTAAGCCGGCGCGCGCTCTGGCAATCTCTTTGGCTTCACTCCGCTCGTTCCACTGATCCTTCATAATGTAGGCATAAAACTGGCTTAGTCCGAACAGAAGGAGCAGAACCAGGGAAATCCCCAGCGGAAGCCATTTTCTCCTCTTCTTCAACATGCAGCTTCCTTTCCATATAACCTGTATTACCGTTTAAGCAGCCCCTCGAACGTTTCCTGCGCTTTGCGGCGGATGGCTTCTTCATCTAGTGTCAGACATTGTCTGTGCTTCACAACCAGTTTGCCGTTCACCCAGACATGCTCCACATCCTTGGCACTGGCTGAATATACCGCATGGGACAAAAGATCGGTATGCGGCAGCAAATGCGGCTGATCAATATCAATCGCAATGAAGTCGGCCTTCATCCCTGCTGCAAGCCGGCCTACCTGGTTCAGAAAAATCGACTGTGCACCATATTCGGTCGCCATCAGCAGTGCCTCTGGAGCCGGTACTGCTGTAGGATCACCGCTTACGCCTTTGTGGATCAGCGCGGCCAGCCGCATCTCTTCGAACATATCCAGGTTGTTGTTGCTTGCCGCTCCGTCCGTACCCAGGGAGACCTTAACGCCTGCTCTGAGCAGCTCAGGAACACGGGCTACTCCGCTGGCCAGCTTCAGATTGCTGCCGGGATTGTGGGATACGCCGACATTGTGGCGGGCCAGAATCTCAATCTCTTCATCATTCAGATGAACACCGTGGGCGATCAGAGACGGCCGGGAAAACATTCCCAGCTTCTCCAGATGAGCGACCGGGCGCAGGCCGTAATCGGCCACATTCTGCTCCACCTCATGACGTGTTTCGGACATATGCGTGTGCATCGGCAGATCAAGATCATGAGCCGCCTGGACAAACTTCATGAAGAACTCCGGAGGACAGGTGTAAGGCGCATGCGGCGAGAGCATTGCAGTAATTCTGCCGTCAGCCTTGCCATGCCAGTTCCGGGCAAAAGCAATGGCTTCCGCCAGCTTATGATTCTGCACCTCTTCCGGACACAGGCCAATAACACCGCGCATAAGTACTGCACGGATGCCTGACTGCTCGGTAACCTCAGCAACCCGGTCCATATGATCATACATGTCGAGGAAGGTCGTAGTTCCGCCCTTCAGCATCTCAAGAACGGATAGCGAAGTGCCCCAGTACACATCCTCACCAGTGAATTTCTCTTCCATCGGCCACATTTTTTCCTGGAGCCAAGCCTGCAGTACCATATCATCACCGTACCCGCGCAGCAGGGACATTGCCGCATGGCCGTGGGTGTTGACGAGACCCGGCATGAACAGCAGCCGGCTGCCGTCAATAACCTCGGCATCCTCTTCAATTACAGGCTTCGCTTCACCTATGTAAGTAATCAGATCATTTTCGATGGTCATATAACCGCTCAGCACCGGCTTATCGCTGCCAGGCACCAGAAAACGTCCATCTTTAATAATGGTTTTATTGCTGCTCATCTTCAGCTTCGTCCTTTCCGTCATGCAAATAATAAGCCAGACTCTGCAAATCCGTAGTGAAATCGGCGGCATGAATCCGGATATTGGATGGAGTCTTAAGAATGACAGGGGCAAAATTCAGGATCGCCTCAATGCCGGAATCCACCAGAATGTCAGCAACGTTCTGTGCTTCACTGTCCGGAACGGTAATAATCCCGATGCGGATGCCCTGTGCACGAATGGTATCCCCCAGCTCACTCATCGGCTGAACAGTCAACGAGTTGATCTGCTGGCCTACCTTGGGCTCATAAGCATCAAATATAGCTGTAATCTTCATCGTATCCTTCAAGTAGGCATTGTAATTCGATAAGGCGTGGCCGAGATTACCTGCACCTACCAGAGCTACATTAATCTGCTGGTCCAGCTTGAGAATATGCCGGATCTTCTCAATCAGATAAGAGACATCATAACCAATGCCTTTTCTGCCGAAATCACCAAAATAAGCCAGGTCCTTACGGATCTGGGCGGGGTTGAGATCAAGCTTCTGTCCCAGCTCCTGAGAAGAAACTGTTGAGATTTCACGTTTTTGGAGATCGTTCAGGAAACGCAGGTACACTGGGAGTCTGCGAACGACGGCCTCCGATATTTTATCCGATTTCATGTTTTCTCCTCCTAAAAGTTTTGATAGCATATGCTGCTTGATTCAACTTCGCAAAACTCGCTTCGTAAGCATTCACTTAGGTTTGATAGCATATACTTCTTGATTCAACTTCGCAAAACTCGCTTCGTAAGCATTCACTTAGGTTTGATAGCATATGCTGCTTGATAAGCCGGTTATAGGAACCGTGCTCCGGGACTGCCCGTTTGGGCAGCACCCCTTGAGCGCGGGACTTCAGAACAATAATTACTTATACATAATATCAACCGGAGACGGATTATTAAACCCCGCCATCTTCAAGCCATTCTGCAATCCGCGGAACGATCTGATCCGTCAGCATATGCTCCATCTTGGGACCGGGCAGCGAATACAGGAAATACTTCCCATAATAAGATTCGATTACCCTGGTATCATATACAATAACGATTCCGCGGTCCTGCGCGGTGCGGACCAGCCGCCCGAAGCCTTGCTTGAAGCGGATTACGGCCTGCGGGACGGACAGCTTCATGAACGGATTCTTCTTCTGTGCCTGGAGCAGCTCCGACTTTGCCTCAGCCAGCGGATGATTGGGCGGCTGGAACGGCAGTCTGACAATGGCCAGACAGGTCAAAGCTTCGCCGGGAATGTCTACACCTTCCCAGAAGCTGCTCGTACCCAGCAAGACTGACGCCGAACTGTCCTGGAACCGCCGGATCAGCTTGCTCCGGCTGCCGCCTTCTACACCTTGTCCAAGCACCGCGATATCCTGCGAAGCCAGGGCCTCCTTCAGCGGATCATAGACCTGGCGCAGCATCTTGTAGGAGGTGAAGAGCACCAGCATCCGCCCGCGGGTAGCCACGGCAGTTTCTGCCAGTGAATGGACGAGTGTATCCACAAAGCGGGCATCCCCAATGCTTCCCTTGACACTCGGGAAGTCACGTGGAATGACAAGCAGTGCCTGCTCACGGTATTTGAACGGCGACGGAAGCAGGGCTGTCATCAGACGGCCCTGCTCTGCAGCCTCACCAAGACCGAGATTATCTATCATGAACTGGAATGACTTATCCACAGACAAGGTGGCCGAGGTCAGGATGATACTCTTCTTCTTGTCGAAGAACAGCTCTCTGAGTTGGGTGCTCACATCCACCGGAACGGCATACATCTGCAGCGATTTGCCGCGGTAATTGCCGCTCCCCTCCAGCCAGTACACGATATTCTCGTCATTCAGCCCCATAAAGAAACGGATCTGCTCCCGGATGGAGGCCAAGTCCTTGAACAACCCGCCGATATCCGTCACAAGACTGTCCGAAGAGGACTGGCTGTCCGTATCACGCATCTCACTAAGCATTTTATCACCCTTGCGGATGATATCGCTCAAGCTGAGGTTAAGTGTATTCTCCAGAGCGGCCAGCTCCTCCCACTCTTTGGGCTTCTTGCCCGGCTGCAGGCGTGCGACCAGCTGGCCGGCTTCACCGGCTCCGGCATCGCTGCGTTCAGGCAGCAGGCCGAAGAGCTTGTCGCTAAGTGTATCCCATGACTCCTTGACGGTAAGCAGATCCGGATAGATCCGGTCGATAACGCCGCTCCATTCCGAAGCCTGCTCACTGCCGGACGATTGCAGGGTCTGGCGCAGGGCAGGCAGCTGTCCGCTACGGCTGTCCTTGTACAGACGGGTGAGCGTATGCGCCACGGTGAAATATTTCATCTGCATTCCGAGATGTTTGCCGGCAATGTCCTCCAGATGATGCGCCTCATCAATGATGAGATGCTCGTAAGCCGGAAGCAGCTGATGCCCGGCCTTAACATCTGCGAATAACTTGGAGTGGTTAGTCACCACCACATCAGAAATCCCGGCTTCATGCTTGGCCCGGTGATAATAACATTTCCGGAACCACGGGCATGAGCGTCCCAGACAAGAGTCGGTATCACTGGCTACGGTCTCCCAGAAATCACCGCCGCGCCCGCTTAAGTTCAGCTCTTCATCATCGCCGGTCTCCGTCTGGGTCAGCCAGACCATCATCTGCGCAGCCGTAAGCGCTTCTTCCCTGGGACTTGTGAAGTCCCTTTTATTAATTCTATGTTCAAACTTGCGGAGACACAAATAGTGTCCTCTTCCCTTAAAGATCGCTGCCTTGAACGGAAAGGGCACAACACTCGTCAAAAGAGGGATGTCGCGCTCACGCAGCTGATCCTGGAGGTTGATCGTATGCGTGCTGACCATGACCTTCTGATTACTGCGGACACTGTGATAAATGGCCGGAAGCAGATAGCCCAGCGATTTGCCGGTGCCGGTTCCTGCTTCAATCAGCAGATGCTTATCCTGATCAAGCGCCGTCATGACCTCATGGATCATCAGCTCCTGGGCTTCACGGCTCTCATATTGCGGAAGGGTGTCCTTCAGACGTTTGGTTACCTCTTCCATATACTCCCCGAAGGTAATATTCTGCAGCGGGTTGTCAGATCCTTCCTCCCGAGGCGGAGCCAGCTCTGCCCAGTCGCCTACAGCAAGGGCCAGCTGACGGTAGAAGGTCAGGTCTCCTTCCGGCTGGAAGGTCTCCATTTCGCGCTCACGCTGCAGACCGTCGAAATACCAGGCGAGGTCACTGTCTTCATCGGCGAACAGCTCATTGAGCCGCTGGATGGTCAGGAGAGGCAGGCTGTCCAGCTCCTCCAGACATTTCAGCAGCACAAGCGCCGTCGCGAGGGCATCACTGTCCGCTTGATGGGGACGCTCATGCGTAAGGCCAAAATGGCTGCTCACGGACCCAAGCTGATAGGTAGTCAGCGAGGGAAAGCATATTTTGAGAAAATCGATAGTATCCAGAATCCGGCCCTGAAACGGCAAATAGCCGCAGCGGTCCAGCGCATTCTGCAAGAAATGAAAATCAAACGCCACATTATGTCCAACCAGCACAACATCATCGAGCAGCGGCACCAGTTCCATCATCATCTCATCAAGTTCCGGCGCGTCCTGCACATCACTGTCTGTAATTCCGGTCAAGCCCGTAATAAAAGGAGGAATGGGTGCTCCGGGCTTGACATAGGAACCATACACCCGGGAGATGGACCTGTCTTCTTCTATAATGGCAAGGCCAACCTGGATGATCTCTCCCACAGATTGGGTTCCCGTAGTTTCAAAATCAAGCACGGCAAATTTCATTATAAGTTCTATTCCCTTTCACTTGAGACTCTTTATCAGCATAACAGAAGTTACGAAAAAAGGCGATGCACACCCCTGGTGAAGCAGGGCCACATCGCTTGAACGGATGAAAATTAATTATAAAAGCGAGACCAGCTGTTGTCCGAACTGAAGCTTCCCGCCCCGCTTGCGGCAAACCTCCAGATTAACATTCGGCTCAGGAAGAGCGGGATCATGCAGCAGAGAAAGACTGAACAGCTCACTTGCTTCATTAAAGCGTTCCTGAGAAGCTCTGATGCAGCCAAGCGCATTATAAATCATCGCCTTCAGCTTCGTTTCACGGATGAGGCCGAGCATATGATTCAGATGCCCCCATGCCGTTTCCCCTTCACCCTCCTGCAGATAAGCCATAGCCAGATACAGCCGGGCAGCCAGACTGTCCGGGTGCCGGGCAGTGACTTCCTTGAACTGTTCGATACATTTGCGGTACATAAGCAGCTTATAATAACCCTGTCCCCTGACAAAAGCATCCATAGCAAGCTCTGGCGCTTCCTCCTCAGGGATTTCCTGCTCCGGCTGCGGCTGAAAATCTGCCTGATCGCGGAACTGGCTAAGCTTCTCGGCAAAGGCCAGCCATTCATCCATTACATCATCGCTGATCCTGTGGAGCATATTATATTTGGATAAAAGGTCGTTGCGGCGGGCACCCTCCGCAGTAGGATAGTCAGCACTGATCTCCTGCAGCATCTTGTTCATCTCAGCAAATAAATGTTGAAACACCGGACATCCCACCCTTACTGATAATGAAGTCAGCTTAAGCTTGCCTGACTTCATTTTTCACAAGTCGGGGTGTCTTCATCCCTGCCATTGATTACATGGCTCAAATAACGGGATTTAGGCAATCGTCGCGTGAATCTCATGATCCGCCAGCTTCACCGGCTGATTGCCGGCATCTACAAATACAACGGTCGGCTTATGGGCCGCCAGCTCTTCGGATGACAGCATCGCGTAAGAAATGATGATAACGGTATCCCCCGGCTGCACGAGACGAGCAGCTGCACCGTTCAGACAAATAACGCCGCTGCCGCGCGGGCCAGGGATGACATAGGTTTCCAGCCGGGAACCATTGTTGTTATCCACGATCTGCACTTTCTCGTTCTCCAGCAAATCCGCGGCTTCCATCAGATTCTCATCTATGGTAATGCTGCCGACATAATTCAAATTGGCTTCGGTGACGGTAGCACGGTGAATCTTGGATTTCATCATATGTCTAAACAAGAGCGTGAGCCTCCTTGGGAATAAATACATTATTGTCGATCAGGCGGGTTCTGCCGAATTTCACGGCAAGTGCCATAATGACCTCTCCGCCGGCTGCACTCAGCTTACTGCCGCCTTCCAGGCTCTCCAGATCCGGAAAAGTCAGTATTTCTGCGTAATCGATGACCGCAAGCGGGGATTCAGCAATAACTGTAACCAGCAGCGCCCGGGCCTCATCCACCGTTCTCACCTTGCCGTCCTCCAGTGCCTGGCGGACTTCGCGCAGGGAACGGGACAACACCAGTGCCTGTCTGCGCTCTTCAGCGCTTAGATAGACATTGCGTGAGCTGAGGGCCAGTCCGTCTTCTTCCCGCACGATCGGGCAGGCGATAATTTCAACATTCATGTTCAGGTCCGCTACCATCCGGCGGAGAACAGCTACCTGCTGGGCATCCTTCAGCCCGAAGAAGGCATAATCCGGCTGTACAATATTGAACAGCTTGCTGACCACCGTAGTCACTCCATCGAAGTGACCCGGACGCGAAGCTCCGCAGAGCTGTGTTGTAAGGGAAGACACCGAAACTCCCGTGCGGATCGGCTGGGGATACATTTCCTCAACACTAGGGATAAACACAATATCCGCACCCTCGCGTTCAGCAAGCGCCAGATCACGCTGCTCATCGCGGGGATAGGAAGCATAATCCTCATTAGGGCCAAACTGCAGCGGATTGACAAATATACTCATCACCACTGTGCCGCTCTTCTCACCTGCTGCGCGCAGCAGGCTGGCATGGCCTTCATGCAGATAACCCATAGTAGGTACAAAACCGACCGGCCCATGGCCGCCTTGACGCATATATTCCAGCGCTTCACGCATCTGTGCAATTGTTCTGATTACTCTCATCTTATTTCGCTCCTTTGCCGGCACCGCCGTATAGGGATTCCAGTACCGTTTCATCCGCGTTAAACACATGTTCCTCCGCCGGGAAGGAGCGGTCTTTCACTTCCCGCACATAGCTGCTGATGCCTTCACGGATCAGACTGCCGACATCGGCGTAGGTTTTGACAAACCGTTTCTCCCGGTAAGGGGAGGCATAGCGCAGCACATCATGGAAGACCAGGACCTGACCGTCACAATAGCGGCCCGCGCCAATGCCGATGGTCGGAATACTGATTGCCTTGGAGATGGCTGCAGCCACTTCTTCCGTCACCAGTTCAAGCACGATGCCGAAGGCTCCGGCAGCTTCAAGCCCCTTCGCTTCATCGATCAGCCGCTGTGCATCCTTGGCATCCTTGCCCTGGATCCGGTAGCCGCCGATCATATTCACCGATTGCGGAGTCAAGCCGATATGTCCGAGAACAGGCACTCCGGCGGCAACTACAGCGGATACCGCATTGCAGATTTCAAGGCCGCCTTCCATTTTGACGGCATGGGCCTGACCTTCCTGCATCAGCCTGCGCACTCCGCGCAAGGTCTCATCCACACTTCCGTGATAGGTCATGAAAGGCATATCCGCGATGATAAATGTGTTCTGCGCCCCGCGCTTCACCGAACGGGTGTGGTAGACCATATCGTCTATGGTAACCGGCAGGGTGGTATCGTAACCAAGCACGACATTCCCGAGCGAGTCGCCTACCAGAATCAGGTCGACGCCTGCCTCCTCGGCGAGCAGGGCTGAGGGATAGTCATATGCGGTCAGCATGCTCAGCGGCACACCTTCCGTTTTCATTTTTTTCATTTTGATAATATTCAGCGGATGTTTCTCTGCCATTAGCTCTCATTCCCCTTTTCCATAAAATACGCGTTACCGCGCAAACAAAAAAACCTTTTAGCATGGTCCGCTAAAAAGGTCCGAAGGGCAAAAAAGAGTCACTCGCGATCGTCCCTTCTGTCTCGGTCCTTACGGCTCAGAGCAGAATCCAACGTAACCGTTACATACAGTTATGAAGGTAAATCCGGTAAAACAACTCTATAAAAGTTCAGTTGCTTAAGTACAGCTCGCCATAGCGATGCCGCCTCTGAAGCTATTATAACAAAATCTGCAGACAATTACACCTAAAAATATGACATAAGGCGGCATGTCTTGACGCTCAGATCATTTCGATTTCCCCTGACAGCACGCTGGTAATCTCACCAGCCCTATTGCGCAGCCGCAGTCCTCCGTTGTCATCCAGACCTACTGCCATGGCTTCGGTGCGGCCTTGCGGCGTATTCACACACACCTGGCGGCCCAGTGTTACCGACATCGATTCCCAGAGCTCCCGAATAGGCCGGAAGCCCTGCTCTATGTATTGAAGGTACAGATATTCGAGCTCAGCCAGCACCGCTTCCGCAAGCCTGGTACGGTCAACGGGAATGCCGCCCCCTTCAATCAGCAGGGAGGTTCCCACCTCCTGCAGTTCAGCCGGGTAATCTTCACGGGTCAGATTAACGGCAATGCCGATTCCGGCGATACAGTAATGAAGGCCGCCTTCCCTAAGGGAGGATTCAAGCAGAATGCCGCAAATTTTGCGTCCGCCGGCCAGCAGATCATTGGGCCACTTGATGCCGGCAGGAACACCGGTAACCTCACGGATCGCCGTGCAGACAGCTACACCTGCCAGCAGAGTCAGCTGCGGGGTCAGGGACAGCGGGAGATTCGGACGCAGCACCAGGCTCATCCAGATTCCCTTGCCGCGCGGGGAATGCCACTTGCGGCCCATTCTGCCCCGGCCGCCGGTCTGCTCCTCGGCCATAATCGCGGTGCCCTCAGGGGCACCGTTCTCGGCCAGCTTCTTGGCTTCCTCTTGTGTAGACGCCACCGAATCCATCCGTACGATTTCGCCAGGCCAGCTTGAAACGAAGTCCTCCCGCTTCATACGGCCGGACGGCAGCGTGTCATCACTCTTCATCTCTATCCATCCTTT
Source organism: Paenibacillus sp. FSL E2-0178 (assembly GCF_038593005.1). Lineage (NCBI taxonomy): Bacteria > Bacillati > Bacillota > Bacilli > Caryophanales > Paenibacillaceae > Paenibacillus > Paenibacillus sp. FSL E2-0178. The sequence goes on along the minus strand of NZ_CP151953.1, from coordinate 7,756,374 downwards.
GTGCTTCCTGCAGCAATAATTGTTTATCATTTGCAATGCCGCCGGCTGCGGCAGCCAGCAGCAGCTTGTTCAGCAGCACGCCAAGCCATGGCCCGGGCCGCTTCTGCAGCAATTCCGCCAGTTCGTTGCCCGTCACCGCCAGCTCCGCAAGACTGCGGAGCGGCATAGCTGCGGTCCAGGAGCGCAGGAGCCGGGCTTGGACCGTGGCGGAAACGGGCTGCTGCCCTGCGGCGGAGCTGAGGGCAGGCGGCACGGTGGCGGCAGGACCGAGGGCAGGCGACGCTGTAGCCGCGCCCGCAGAACCCTGCGCCAGATCCGGCGCAGGGACAGGCCCCGCGGCGGCATCCTCCGCCGCCGCAAGCAGCGTCAGCCACCCTTCGGCGGCTGACTGGCCGTGGGCCAGCACGGCGGCGATCCACCGCCGCCGCAGGCCCTCCGTGGCGCCTGGAGCATCCGGCGCCACCGAAGACAGCGCCGCGTCCCAGGCTTCGCGGACGCGCAGTACGGCGACGACGCTGCTGCGCGTCGCCCCCGGGAACGTCCATGCCCGCAGGAGCTCATCCGCCGCAGCGGCGGACGATCCCAGGGCATGCAGCAGGAGCGCCCACCGCAGGCGGGCGTCCTGCAGGTTCCCCAGACCGGCTGTACGGGCGGCTGCTGCCGCCAGGTCATAGCCGGTCCAGGGGAACGGCGCCTTGCCGCGCGGCAGCAGGCCGCTGCGCAGCAGGAGGGCCAGCCCGCGCTGCGGATGCGGGCCCTCTACGATGCGCTCGACCTCCGCGCGCACCCGCTCCACAGCAATATGCGCCAGCTTATCCCGCTGGCGCATCAGGCCGCGCCACGTATTCTTGGCGATGGCGAAATCCAGCACGGAGGCGAAGCGCACACAGCGCAGCATCCGCAGCGCATCCTCGCCGAAGCGTTCCTCCGCCTGGCCCACACAGCGGATACGGCGGAGCTGAAGATCCCGCTCACCGCCAAAGGGATCAATCAGCGCACCATTAAGCCCGGAGCACATGGCGTTGATCGTGAAATCGCGGCGGCGGAGGTCCTCCTTCACATCGCTCACAAAAAAGACGTGCTCCGGACGGCGGTGATCGGCATAGCCGCTCTCCGTCCGGTACGTCGTAACTTCAAAGCTATAACCATTCTGCAGCACAGTAACCGTGCCATGAGCCAGCCCGGTAGGAACACAGCGCGGAAACAGGGCCATAACCTCCTCCGGCAGTGCAGAGGTGGTAATGTCCATGTCATGCACCGGTCTGCCCAGCAGTTCATCGCGCAGGCAGCCGCCCACGAAATAAGCTTCATGCCCTCCCGCCAGCAGACCGGTAATAACGGTGCCGGCGGCTTCCGCCATGCCGGATGATGCCATTGTCCATTCCATGCCTTACTCCTTACCCCCGGATAGGATCCAGTCCGAGTACCTTGCGTCCAAGCACGCGGTAATATATATCTTCGTATTGATTCGTAATCATATCTCTGCTGAAATCATGACAGGCCCGTTCCAGACAGGCGCGTCTGAAGCTCTCTGCCATCGCGTCGTCCGAGAGCAGCTGAACCGCATAATCAGCCATAGTCTGAGTATCGCCTACCGGCGCGAGGAATCCGGTTTTGCCATGCTGAATCAGCTCTGGAATCCCGCCGGTCTGGGACCCGATGGTCGGAACGCCGCAAGCCATCGCCTCCAGGGCAACGAGCCCGAAGCTCTCCTTCTCCGAAGGGAGCAGCAGCAGATCAGCCAGTGAAATCACCTGGGCAATTTCATCCTGCTTACCCAGAAACCGCACTTTGTCCTCCAGGCCCATCTCGCTGATTTTGGCCTGAATCTTCGGCAGATCAGGCCCTTCCCCCACCAGAAGCAGACGTGAAGGCAGATGTTCATTCACCTTCGCGAATACATCCACCACATCACTTACCCTTTTAACCGGACGGAAGTTGCTGATATGCATCAGGATTTTTTCATCCGGAGCAGCGTAGTCACCGCGCAGGTCCGTTACATCGCGTGGATAATACACCCGTTTGTCCACGAAATTATAGGTCAGATCAATTTCCCGTGTAATATCAAGCGCCTTACGTGTTTCCTTGATGAGATCCTGGGAAACGGCAGTCACCGCATCACTCTCATTAATGCCCAGTCGGATCAGATCCTTCAGGGATTCATCCTGGCCCAGTACAGTAATATCTGTGCCATGCAGGGTCGTAACCACTTTAATGTCGTTGCCAAGGATCTGCTTGGCCAGAAAAGCACAGACCGCATGCGGCACCGCATAATGGACGTGGAACAAGTCCAGCTTCTGCATCTTGGCTACCTGGGCCATCTTGGTCGCCAGTGCCAGATCATAAGGCGGATAACGGAACACATAATAATCGTTAACCTCTACCTCATGATAAAATATATTTTTTTGAAACGTTCCCAGCCGGAACGGGATGCTGTGTGTAATAAAGTGGACCTCGTGGCCCTTCTCGGCCAAAAGCTTGCCCAGTTCAGTCGCCACTACGCCCGAGCCGCCAAGAGACGGATAACAAGTGATGCCTATCTTCAGCCGGTCCATAGCTCCGCCCCTTCATTTTACATAAATCTATTACTTCAAGTAATGACATGAATTTATTATAGTTGTTTTTCGGGCTTTTTCAAATCTGCGCCTTATTTACCGGCAGCACCGAAGTAATCCACCGTATGCGGCACCTTGCCGGCGAACCCTTCTGCATAAGGAATGAGCCTCCGCTGTCCGAGCAGCATATCTCTCGAACGGACGCGCTCGATATACCCTTCTGTTAAAGGAGTCTTCACAGCATCCTCACCAGGGAGTATGCCAAATTGCGACCGGTAGCAGGATAACGCCTGCTCTTTGAGCGGATATTGTTCCGTTACATCGACAATCAGATCGGTACGGCCCAGATCGTTAATGAAATAGAAATATAATTGCGGTTCAGGGATAGAAGGCATGTCCGGCATATACTTACGCAGCTTGGCGTTAAATACGGCCTCTTCCACCAGCTTGCTGCACGCGATATGATCCGGGTGCCTGTCCTCCCAATAAGGGGCGAACACGATGGAAGGGGCATAGCGGCGGATTTCCGCAGTTACTGCCGCCAGATGGTGCTCTGTCATATAGAGCCCCCGGTCAGGAAGTCCCAGATTCGTACGTACCGCAGCCCCCAACATGTCTGCAGCCTGCTGAGCCTCAAGTTTGCGAAGCTCCACCGTTCCGTTCGAAGACATTTCCGCCTGTGTCAGATCACACATCCCCACTTTGAAGCCGGCAGCAGTGTGCTTGGCGATGGTTCCCGCCATGCCGATCTCCGCATCATCGGCATGAGCGCCGAATACCAGAATGTCGAGTTTCATTATTCATCCACACCCGGTTTGTATTTATGTACCAGCTCGCGCCAGCCGAAATCTCCGCGGTCGATTGCCTTTACCAGAATTTCAGCTGTGGCAATATTGGTAGCCACCGGGATTCCATATACATCACACAGACGGAGCAGTGCCGTGATATCCGGTTCATGCGGCTGTGCCATAAGCGGATCGCGCAGGAAAATAATCAAATCAAGCTCATCCGTTGCCACCATGGAGCCAATCTGCTGATCTCCGCCCAGCGGGCCGGACATATAGCGGTGAATGACGAGTTTGGTTGCTTCCATGATCCGTTGTCCTGTCGTTCCGGTGGAATATAATTGATGCCCTTCAAAAACATGCTCATAGGCGGTTACGAAATTCACCATCTCATCTTTTTTGCGGTCATGTGCGATAAATGCGATTTTTAACATGTTGCTCTCCCCCGTCTATTCTATAAAATGCTCAAATCCGTAAATCAAACCGGTATACCCCATCACCTTCTGGATTCCCATCTTGACTCCCGGCATATACCCGGCACGCTCGTATGAATCATGGCGGATCTTAAGCGACTGTCCAAACCCGCCGAACACCACTTCCTCCTGGGCAAAAACGCCGGGAAGACGTACGCTATGAATCCGGAACCCGTTGTAGTAACCGCCGCGCGATCCCTCAATAATCTCTTCTTCCCCCGGATGTCCCTGGCGAAGCTCCTGCCGTGCCTCAGAGATCATCTCTGCCGTCTTAATGGCTGTTCCTGATGGCGCATCCAGCTTCTGGTCCCCATGATACTCGATTATCTCCAGGTGCGGGAAATATTTAGCAGCCTGGGCCGCGAATTTCATTAGAAGAATGGCTCCGATGGAGAAGTTCGGTGCAATGAGTCCGCCGATCTCCTGATCCTGGCATTGCTTGTCCAGCTCGGCGATCTGTTCAGGCGTAAATCCGGTAGTCCCGATCACCGGACGAACGCCATATTTGATGGCCAGGGCAGTATTGCTGTAGGCTGATTGCGGAATGGTAAAGTCCACCAGCACATCTGCAGCAGCTCCTGCAAGAGCTGCCTCCAGGTCCGAAGTAACCCGAACACCACTATCCTCAAGGCCAACCATCCGGCCGGCATCGGTGTCGCCCGCAGAGCGGTCGACAGCGGCTGCCAGCTCCAGTTCATCATCCTGCAGCACCAGCTTCACAACTTCTTTGCCCATTCTTCCTCCGGCTCCGGAGACAATAACCCTGATCTTGTCGCTCAAATTAATTCCTCCCCGCTTCCCTGGCTCTGATATTATTGTATATATTTTTGCAGCGATTTCTGCAGATCCTTCATCAGCTGACGCAGACCGGTATCATCCGGGTGCAGCGACATCACTTCTTTCAGTACAGCTATCGCCTGCAGATGCTCGTTCATCCGGCTGTGTGCAATAGCCAGCCATACATAAGCATCCCCATATAAGGGGTCCAGCGATACCGCTTCTTTCAGCAAAGTAACCGGATGGTATGGATTCACCGGCACCGCCGCCTCATCCTCCAGCAGCCGTTTTGCTTCCTGCACGAGCTGCAGCGCCTGCAAATGCTGGAGATGCAGCTCATACTCTGGTTTGGAACCATCCAGTTTACGTGCGGCTACAGCGTGTTCAAGCGCCTTCTCCAGCATTCCGCTGCGGGCATAAGTGATGGAGCAGCGGTACCTTACCTCAGCATCATCCGGACTTGCCGCAATGGCCGCTTCGAACAGAGTGATGGCCTCAGCGAAGTCACTGCGCAGAATAGAGCGGTATGCCGCTTTTACATAATCGTTATGATTCATATCCTCACCATCCTCACGGCTAAATCCCGTTCGTTTGGTACAGCATATGTAGTAAAGGCCTAATCGGTGTTTTTGAGCGTCCAGCGCCCGGCATCGCGGGTATTGAACTTGTGCATAACCTTGTTATGGGCTTCAGTAAGATCTATGCCCAGTGAATTGGCGAAACAAACGGTAATGAAGAGAATATCGCCCAGCTCCAGCTCGATCGAATTATCGGCTTCTTCCGCTTTTTTCGGTTTCTCGCCAAACTGATGGTTTACCTCCCGGGCCAGCTCTCCGACTTCCTCGGACATCCGGGCCAGCATGGACAGCGGGCTGAAATAGCCTTCTTTAAACTGTGAGATATACTGATCAACCTCACGCTGAATGTCACTAAGACTTTTATCCATAAATTGTTGTTTCACCCCCCGTATGTTCTTGCCTTCTGTTTGCCCCTATGTTATCGTAAAGACGTTTTGAAGACAAATCTTTTTTGAAAGTCTTTGTGGATTTGCGGCTGTATCCGTGAGAATAACTACCTATAAACTGCCCATTAGAGGCATACGCGAGGGATTATATGAAATCGTCAATTAAATTCAGCACCATCAGCAAAACCATTGCCCCCATCATGCTGGGAGCTGCAATCTATGCCTTCGGACTTCTGTACTTCATTGTACCCAATCAGCTGATGGAAGGCGGAGTCACCGGGATTACCATCCTGCTCAACTACGCCTTTAGCATACCGATCTTTTTGACCACACTGCTGCTGAATCTCCCGCTCTTCCTGCTTGGCTGGAAGGTGCTGGGGGCGAATCAGATCGTCTACACAGGCGTTGGTATCGGCGCCCTGTCGTTTTTCCTCTGGCTGTTCGAACGAATGATTAATGCAGGCTGGATTGTAACGTTCAGTACGGAGCATGATTTTATTCTTGCTTCATTATATGCCGGGGTAACACTGGGGCTGGGACTGGGGATTGTCTTCCGTTTCGGCGGCACCACCGGCGGGGTAGATATTGTAGCGCGGATTCTCGGACGCAAGTTCGGCTGGAGTATGGGACAGATTATCCTGGCAGTCGATGTGATCATTATTGGCGCTTCCCTGCTCTATATCCCCCGTGAAAAAATATTGTACACCCTTGTCGCCGTCTTTATTGCTTCACGTGTCATTGATTTCATTCAAGAGGGGGCTTATGCCGCCAAAGCGTTCACCATCATCAGTGATGATGCTCCGCAGATTGCCGAGCTGATTACCGCAGAGATGGAACGCGGCGTCACATTGATCCCGGCGATTGGAGCCTATTCCAAACAAGCCAAACACATGGTGTACTGCGTTGTTTCCAGACAGGAAATCCGCCGGCTCAGCCTGCTGGTCAAGTCTGTTGACCCTAAGGCCTTCGTCATTATCAGCGACGTTCATGATGTGCACGGTGAGGGCTTCCGGGAGACCTGATTAGCTGAGGGGAAGCTGTTAACATGAAATCCTGTACATAGTACAACATTCCCCTTATAATCTTGGTCATAATCCGAAATTGTTGTATAAAAGGCAACAACCCGCCTTCTCCAGGCGGATTAGCAGTGGAATTCTTGTATTCCATACAACAATCTTCCCGAATACACTGGTATATTGATATTCAAGTTGTAATATGTACAACATTTTTGTTTACACTGTGCAAACCTGAGGAATTCAGGTTCCGTCAGCAACATTGTACTTACTTCGTTAGTTACAGTTTCAAATGTACTCAAAAAGCTCCCTTCATCCGCCTCAGCGGGAAGGGAGCTTTTGTGAGTATTGAGGATTCATACACCTGAGGGGAAGAACACCAGCTTCAGCGAATGCTTCCCTCCCGGCTATACAGCCTTCCAATCCCCGTTCTGGCCCCGGTACTTGCGGTAAGCGGCATAGGCCAGGACCGTAAGGATGAACGCGCCTGCCAGCAGCCCCCAGGCCCCGTACTGCTGCGGGGCGAGCGGCAGTGACAATGCCGGCTCATCGCGCTCTTTGCCGAACATCACCCGGACCGCATCCTGCCCGTAAGATACAATCTCAAGCAGCCGGGCCCGTTCCACCGGCTGCGCGGAGGTGGCGATCCCCTGGGCATACGAGATCCAGGAATCGAACGTATTGACAGCCTCGGGCGGCCGGGAGATGATCACCGCAGGCCGGATATTATCGTACCGGCTCTGCAGTCTGGCCAGAGCGGCCTTCCAGCTCTTCAGATCATTAGCGGCAGCGCCTTGCTCCATATTATTCAGATCCTCGCGGACCAGCTTGTAATACTGCAGCCACATGGGCTGTCGGGGGTGATTCAGACTGTTCGCGGCGAGCCGGAGCCTGGCTGCGGCAGCTTCCCGCCGCTGGGGAGAAGCCTCTACAGCAGCCACGGCAGACTTCATGTCCATAATCACTGTAGAGAGCGCATGGATTCCCTCTACCGATGTCAACCCTTCGAAGGAAGAAGAGATAAAAATCTGAGAGATCTCCTCACTCTCCTGCCTCGCCTTGACCACATCGCCTTCAAGCACATAAGCATATAGGGCTTCGGCTGCCTGCTCCAGCCGCTGCGCCCCGCTTCTGCCGGTGAGGGCAGCGGGATCACTGACGGTGAATCCAGTTGCCTCTATGTATGCTTCAGTTCCAGAATTGGCACCAGCCGCCGCTGCTTCCGCTCCGGCCAGAACCCTACCTCCATTGATGCCAGCCAGCAGCCAGCACAACACAATCCCTGACAGTATGAACCTTCTCCTGCGCGGCATGAGACATCCCTCCCACCTTAATGTATGGCGGAAGGACAAGAGTTAGAACAGCCTGTCAGTGCCTCTCAGCAGGTTTGCCCGGAAGTGCAGGACGCCTTGTCCTGCCGCCGAATAACCACGCGGCAGCTGTGCTGAACAAGGTAAGACCCATGGTGAAATACTGTACGGCACTGATATCATCATCCAGCACTGATGGCAGCCACGGAAATACGCCTTCAGAATAATCCACCATATCATTCGCGAAAGTCCATAACAGCGCAACGGGCAGCATTCTGCGGAAGGAGAAGTAGCGGGCATAGATCAGTGCTTCAACCGCCATTCCGGTATGAGAAATCATCAGCATCCAGTCTTTCCAGTTGACCGTATCGCCCTGATAACCGCCGGCCACAATCATGCTGACCGCCCAGATGCCGTATTTCACCGATGTGACTACGGCCAGCGCCTCGATCAGCTGACGAACCAAGGTTCCCGTAAGTCCCTTCGGCGGGTAGAGCAGCAGCAATAATGCAATTGTAAAGAACAGGCTGGCCGTAGGACTGTCCGGAACAAAGGGCAAGAGCCAGACAGGATAATTCTCAGCCGTGAACGCCAGCTGATTGCCATACCACATGTATCCGTAAACCGTACCCAGAAGATTCACGATGAACAACAGCCAGATGATCCTTCTGTCCCTGAATAATCTGTCAAACCAATGAACCGGCATATAGACAACTTCCTCCCGACTGTTGCAGCTTCAATTCAAAAAAAGCAAAAACCTGACCGCATGCACGATCAGGTTTGCGTTAATTTTATTTTACTGTTCGCTTTTTTGTTTGGCAAGCCAGCCGGCCAGATCATCAATATCCTGCTCGGACAGCCCTGCTCCCATAGCGGTCTCGTACATCGGAGGCATTTGTCCTTTGCCTTCTTTAATAATAGTAAGAATCGCTGCCTTATCATGCTTATCCCCGACCCCGCGCAGTGAAGGCGGCCCTCCGGTGCCCTTCATATCTACCGCATGGCAGGATACACAGCTGGCTTGCTTATAGAGTGCCATCGCCGGATCATCCTTGTCCACAATGGCAATGTCCTTCGTTTGGACGACAGTTGTGGTAGGCAAGCCAGCCGCCCTGTTCTCGGCCGCTTTCTCCTCACGCTGCACATCCTCCGGAATCTGTCCCGTCTCCGCCATTTCATGCTTGTATTCCGTCCAGGCGGTATTGGTCAGGTACACAATGGCCGCCAGGGACAGGAACATAAGTGAGGAAGCAATCGGTCTTCGGTAGAACCGGCGCTCACGGCCCGTATCCAGAAAAGGGGCCAGAAGCAGTGATCCAAACGCCACACCGGTCACGCCAAGCGTTCCCAGCACGATATAATCTCCCGATGCATAGGGCAGCTTGAGATACTGATAGAGAAACAGAAAGTACCAGTCCGGGATAGGAATTACCGTCGCTGTGGCATTCGCGGGAAATCCGAGCGGAGCCGGCTCCGATATCGTCAGAACCAGAATACCCACCAGCACCACTACGCCAACCATCCATTCCTTAAGCAGAAAGTTAGGTATAAAAGCTTCAGACTTGCCCGGATAGGCCGAATAGTCAGGCGGAGTAATGAACCCGTTGCCCCTGCGGACTCGGGAATCCCCTACAAATACCACCTTCTCTTTGGAGTCGTCTTTATGCGCCATGACCGTTCCTCCTAAAAGTTTTGTGAGCCTCTGCTTCTCGAACCGCTTCGTACAAAACTCGCTTCGGAAGCATACTCTTAAGTTTTGGTGAGCCTCAATTACAATGGGCCGGAAATTCCTTGTCTGCGGATCATAATAAAGTGTCCGACCAGCAGTATAAGCAGGACCGCCGGGAGGAAGAATACATGGAGGGCGAAGAAGCGGGTCAGCGTCTCGGCGCCAACAATCGTACCGCCCTGCATCAGTTCCTTCAGCACCGGCCCCATAACCGGAACAGAGTTCGCGATCTCCAGGGTAACCTTGGTTGCGAAGTACGCCTTGTTATCCCAAGGGAGCAGGTAGCCGGTTAATCCCAGCCCCAGCATAACGAAGAAGATCAGCATCCCGACGACCCAGTTCATCTCGCGCGGAGCTTTATAGGAGCCGGTGAAGAACACGCGCATCGTATGAAGAAACATCATGACAATGACCAGACTCGCTCCCCAGTGATGCATCCCCCGGACAATTTGGCCGAAGGCAACTTTGGTCTGAAGGTACTCCACACTGGCATAGGCATTTATGATATCGGGTACATAATACATCGTCAGGAACATGCCTGACAGAATCTGAATGACGGTTATGAAAAAAGTAAGTCCGCCGAAGCAATAGACAAAGGCTGAGAAGTGATGGGCCGGATTGACATGCTCGGGAACCTCGTGGTCGGCAACATCTCTCCAGATCGGCGTAATATCCAGACGTTCGTCAATCCAGTTATAGACATTTTTAAACATTGGATTCACGCCTCCTTCTTAGCTTCAGTATTTGGAACGATGTCGCCCAGATACACCCAGCCGCCGTCAATCTTGGTGGTGTACTGGTCAAGCGGCTTCGGGGCTACCGCCAGATTCTTGCCCAGTTTCGTATAACGCGCTCCGTGGCAAGGACAGTGGTATTCATCCGGAAAAGCCTTATCATTGTTCCAGCCTACCGTACAGCCAAGGTGCTTGCAGACCGGTGAAAGCGCATAAATTTCTCCGCTCTCATCTTTACGGATCCACGCCGTCAGCATTGCTGTACTGGCATACCATCCGTCCTGCTGCGGCAGTTCAAAGGTGAACTCCTGGGGCACATCGGTAATCTTGGACGTTTCCGCTACCTTAATAAAGTCTCCTTCGCCTTTTTTATGTAATATCGGGTCTACGGCAAAACGAATCATCGGCAGAATGGCTCCGGCTCCCATAAAAGCGGTGGCACCGCCTAGTGTATAGGCCAAAAACTGTCTACGCGATATATCCTTCCGTTGGGGCTGTTCTTGCGGAAGCGGTTCCTGTTCTTCATTAAGGCTGCTCATACTGTGTGTAACCCCCTTTTCAAAATTTGAGAAGGCACCTGCAGAGTCCGTTCAAAGACAATTCTGGTAATTAATTCGTTTTCAATGAAAAAAATCACATGACATATAAGTTCACCCTAATCATAGCTTAGGCTCCAAAACCCGTCAAGAATATTGTCTAAATTGTGACAGGCATTTGTGGCTGATTTCAGAATAATTGTTGATTTTTCGTCACATTTAACTCATTTTACATTTAACCATAATCTCTGGATTTCATCCCGTATACGGGAGCTCATGGGAGTCTCAGAATCCCTCTTCATTTCAGGCTGGCAAAGGAGTAAATCGCTTTCATAAACCTCTTCTGTTAAAAGCACTTCATTTGCGGATGACACGATGACATACTGGAAACCAATGGATTTGACTTTTTGACAAAGGACATTAAGTAAAGCTATACTTTCTGCTCCTGCATACTGTACCGCCGGATACGTCACTACCCGCCCTTGAAAAGGCTTCTCGACTAAATCGAGGAAATCACGCTGACGCTCCAGCGCTGCAACAGTCTCGGGAGGTGTCTCCGTCCCTTGAAGTCCTGTATACGGAATAACACAGGTATCATAGAACTGTCCGTTGGCTTCCCAAGTCTCACGGTCAAAATCACTGAATTTCATCGGCTGGCCCCCTTCTTGCCGCTCATGCAGCATTTAGAACATCATAATTGTAAAAAAAGAAATGCGCCAGGCGCATTTCCTTATGCCAAACTTTTCAGTTCTTCAGTCAGATTCCGGAAAGCCGCCTCATCTCCGGCAGCCAGCGCCGTGTCAATCTTCCGGTACAAGATGTCGGTACGACGCTTTCTTAACGCTTCATCCCAAACCATTTCTGCAGCAAGCCCCAGCATCACTTCATAAGTAGCCTTCATTTTGTCCATTCGATACACCTCCGCTGTTTAAGAGTTTCCGTATTCCAATGCCTTCTTCACATAGCTTTCACTGGTGCGTGCCATCCTCAGCAGATCCTGTTCGGTCAACTCACGGATCACTTTGGCCGGGGTGCCTAAGGAGAGCGTGTACGGCGGAATGATTTTGTTTTCGGTTACAATGGAGCCGGCTCCTATTAAAGCATATTCACCAATCTCTGCTCCGTTCAATACAATTGCTCCCATTCCGATTAATGTGCCTTTGCCTATCCGGCAGCCGTGGATAATCGCGGAATGGCCAACCGATATATCATCACCCAGAATTAGCGGTACACCCTCAGCCACATGACCCACCGTACCATCTTGGATATTGCAGCGCTCTCCGATTATTACCGGAGCCAAATCTCCTCTAAGCACGGCATTGAACCAGATACTGGATTGTTTCCCCATCCTTACATCGCCAACGAGCTTAGCGCCTTCCGCCACATAGACTGATTCATCAAGCTGCGGTATGTAACTCCCATAAGCAATCCGCATCTCTCCCCCCCTTACTTGAGCAGCAGCTTCGGTACGGCCGCTTCACTTCCCCAGGGCGTCATCATGACCACCGGTCCTTCGGCACCTTCTCCGAGTCTGATCATACCCAGATGCAGCATCATCCGCAGAATACGCTGTTCGAGTATGGCACCGGCATCATCATAATAGAACGGCTTAATCAGCCAGCCCAGCCCTTCGGATAACGAAGCCACTGTAACCCATCTGCCTGCACTAAGACTGATCCAATAGACTAGCGACGGCAGGTTTGGAATTGCGCCTTTATACAGTCTTAACCAAAAGGAGAATAACTGCATCAGCTTTTCCGATTTCCCTTCCTCCAGGAATTGCTCCCCTAAGGCTGTGAGCTTCAGACGGTAGCCCTCCTCCGAGATCCAGCGGCGGTGGCGGGCATAATCATACAGCAGGGCAAATCTCGGCGGATAATGCTCACAGGCCCTGCCGTAGCCGAATCTCCACCCGCCTTTGCCCAGCAGGGGCTCAGCAATTTGCAAAGCATTCATCACTCCCTGCTGATTGCGTTTATACAGCGCCCCCTCCTGGCCAAGTTCAGGCTCGTTCTCCTTCACATAGCGCAGGAAGAGCAGCAGATCGCCCGCCAGCAGATCACCCTCGCCCCGGTACATTGCCGGTTCAGGACTTGGAGTAATCCCTTCCTTCAGGTGCTCCCCCATCCTGTCGCGGAAGCGGTTCTTCAGATCCAGCGGGACCTGAAACAGATACCTGCTCTGCTGCGATGCACCGGTAAAGAGCCAGCCGCCGTTTTTGAACCTGCTGACCATATCGCGGTAGCTGCCGCTTTTACCGGAGGGTGTGTCAAAACATGCCTGCCTTGCGGCGGCAAGAAGATCTTCCAGACTGAAATGGCTGCGCTCATCAAATAGCAAAGTGTTCAGGAACCGCAGTTCCTCCGGGGTACAGCCCCGGATATGAGACTCCATAAACTCACGGCTGCCCAAGGTAATGAGAATACTCTGAATCAAATCATGTTTGGAATTCCGTTTGCACTCACATTCATAGCGTCCCGCAATGGCGGTAAGCTGACCAATGTCTGCGTAAGTGAGCATATCCGCCAGATTCATCTTTTATCGCCTCACCGTTTTACTACCATTATGGGAAATACAGCCCTTTTTATTCCTTATTACGCAAAAAAAATAACCCGAAGGGTCGGGTTAACGCTGATTCTGCAAGATATGACGGGTACAGTTGTACAATAACGGATTCCATTCCTGCTCATTTTTCTCCAAAATCGTCAGGGAGAGGTTGCCGAGCCGTTCCGAATACTTGTCTTTGTATAGCGCGGTATACAGCTGTGCAAGAAACCCTCCATGGGAGATGACCAGTACATTCTGATCCGGATAACGGGCTGAGAGATCCTCAAGAAAAGCAAGCCCGCGGACCTGAAGCGCCTCATCACTCTCCTGCCCCAGTGTTAACTGATTCCAGTCCTTGCCCCATTTAGCTTCGCGGGCTGCAGCTGTCATGCCTTCTACCTGGCCATAAGCACGCTCGCGGATTCGATGATCCGGTTCCAGTAAAGGAATTCCCAGCTTGGCGGCAACGATCTTTCCTGTCTCAGCTGCGCGGGAAAGACTGCTCGTAATGCAATAGTCCCAGTGGTAGGGCTCCTGCAGAAGCCGGTCACCCAGCATCTCAGCCTGCCTGCGGCCTTCGTCGTTAAGCGGAATGTCACTTTGTCCCTGAATCTTACCTTCCGCGTTCCAATCCGTCAGCCCGTGGCGTATTAAGCCGATCAGCATTGCCTATCACCTTTCCCTTCCATTTATGTTTGCTTAATAATGTAACACGAATGAAAACAAATGTCTTCTTTTTTAACAAAATTACAGGTCTATTCCTCACTTGAAGCTCATATCCGGATACGAAAAAGCCCTCTTCACTATATAAGTAAAGGGGCTTTCATTGTCTGCGGTAACGGTTCAGGCGTACCAGCAGGAATATAGACAACCCGACGCCAAGCGTCGACAACACCATCCAGTATTGCGGGTGGGAAGGGCCCATATTGGCTACAAGCGGTTCAATAATACCGCCCTCTGACTCGACCGGATAAGAAGATGACCAATCCAGTGTCAGTCCTGCCACACCTGTTTCTACAATCCCGCTCTGGGCCGCAGTAGTATTCGAGGGTGTTTTGAACATGGTGAAATATAAAAAGCTGGAGATGAACACAGCCAGAAAACAGGCGATCCACAGGCTCAGCCTGCGGCGGAAAACAGCGGAGCTGCCCGCAGATTTACCGTCCCCGGGCATAAGCCAGGGGCTTTCCAGATAGATCCGCTCCATAACCTTGAGGTTAATCGCTTCTGCGCGTTCATCACTGACTTCAAACCTTGAGTCCTGCATAAGCTCACTTGTCTCCTGCCACAACGCCCATTCGGCACTGCAATAGGAACAAGTCGCGATATGCTTCTCCAGTCTAATCCGTCTGGGATCCGTGGGGGGAGCGTCCCACAAGAGCGGAATGGAATCCTGCGCTTCCCTGCAATTCATTGGCCTTACACCCTCTCAGCCTGCTCATCGAATTCAGGCTCATAGAAATAGGATTCGAGCTGGAGCTTCACACTGCTCCTGGCGCGGAACAATAGTGATTTCACGGAGCTGACACTCTGATCCAGAATCACTGCAATTTCCTGATAATCCATCTGATCATATTCACGCAGAATGAGCGCAGAACGCTGCTTCTCCGGGAGATTGTTAATTGCTTCACGGACCAGATTCATCCGTTCCTTACGTAATGCCGCCTGTTCGGGGGCAACGTCAAGCGGTGCCACAGGAGTATAACCGCTCTCTTCAAGCGATACATTTCCGGCACGGTTCTTGCGCAGCTCACTAAGCACCGTATTACGGGCAATAGTGTACAGCCATGTAGAAAAAGAAGCATCCACTTCACGGAACGAATGAAGACTCCGGAAAGCCTTGTAGAAAGTCTCAGAACAGAGGTCTTCGGCAATCAGCTCCATATGGGAATTCTTAAGCATGTGATACACGAACGCCAGTATCTTGCGTTGATAACGTCGCATCAATTCCGAGTATAATTCTGTATCTCCTTGCTTAATAAGCTGGATCAACTGGGAATCCGTCATGGTGAGTTCGGCCCTCCTCGCCCTTGCACGTTTAATCCCGTCCGGTCCGTATCTATTTATACCGGTCAGGTTAGAAAAAGTTGCGGCATTGCTACAAATTTGCACGATTAAATGAAATACTTCCTATGTATATTCAACCAGCCGTTAATTAAGGCATACTGTATGTAAATACAGAAAGAAATTCGCATCTTTACAAATTTCTATTACTGTTCAGATAGGCATATGGCTCCCTATACTTGGAAGAAATCTATAAACATACTTAACCCAGTATAGCATACATTCTAACAGGATGACATTAATAGACTTTTAGATTCAGCGGGAAGTCGAATATTGAAAGCGGTATTATTTAAGTTTGATAAAGGGGTTGACAGAATGTAACCGTATACATATAATAAAAGTACAGTATGGTTTCTCTCCACTCCTATCCAAACACTGCACGGTTCCAATACATTGTGAACTGTAACCGCTTATTATGTAAGCGGTCTTTTTTTTGTCCATTTTTACGAACAATTGGGTATTTTACAGGCTGATGGCTGCCCCTGTATTATTCTCCCTTAACCTAATCATCCGAAGCGCAGTCCGTGACGACACAGATAGGCTCCGCGAAATCTTCCGCTCTGCATCGTTGAACGTTGAGAGTTACCGCAACCTTCATAACCTGCCTGCAGTGAGGAGGACTGAGAATCCGTTATTTGGTAAATTCGGCGAAATTGCCGGTTAATCAGACTCAGAATCGCTTAATTGACCTGGAATGCCCTCTTTCAGGTTCCATAGAACAAGATAACGGAATCTCAGTCGTTTCAGGATAATTGGATCTGGGGAGAGGCGGCTGGCCTGACAGTTTGATAGCAAGTGGAAGCGGCTACGCCGTCCTTTAAAGGACGGTGTGTTTCAGCGAGAAATAGATGGACTAGTAAGCATGCGCAGCAAATAAATTCTTACATTAAGAAAATAGCCGGGGCATCATGCCCCGGCTCTTCGCTATACATATACCGTATAATCATTCTGCTGCAATACAACCTTGGCCCGCTCCATATCATGCTCCTGGCGGAACGACAGGCGCATGATCCCGGGAACATCCTCCCGGCTCTCAATAATCTGCACGTTGCTAAGGTTGATGCCCTGGTCGCCAAGCTCTGTAGTGATGCGTCCGATAATCCCGGGATGATCGGGAACATCAATATGAAGGTCGAACAACGGGACAATCATTCCCTTCCGGCGCTCTGGCAGCTGGCTGCGGAATTCATTCGCCTCATGGAAGGCCGACTCGATCCCTGCACCATCCCCCTGCTCCAGCAGATGAATGAATGAAGAAACCTCGTCATTCCAGTCTTTGAGCAGACGCAGCATAACCGAGCGGTTATTCAGCAGGATATCGCGCCAGATGATCGGATCACTTGAGGCAATCCGCGTAATATCCCGGAAGCCGCCGGCCGCAAGTGTGCTGTACAAAGAGTCTGAATCATGGTAAGCATGAATCTGATTGACCAGCGCCACCGCAATTATATGCGGCAGGTGGCTGATCGCTCCGACAATCTCATCATGGCGCTCCGGGTCAAGCCGGACAATATGCGCTCTGGTATGTAGAAGCAAGGATTCCAGTGCATGATAAGCTTCCTCCGGAACTCCGGGCGGAGGCGTCAGCACGTAATAGGCATTCTCGAACAGCAAGGAGGAGGCTGCCTCTACACCCGAGCGTTCCGAGCCGGCCATCGGATGGCCGCCGATGAAATGCACACCGGGAAGGTCAAGGGAAACTGCGCAGGCGGCTATGCTGGCCTTGGTGCTGCCGACGTCGGTGATAATACAGCCCGGCTTCAGCGGCAGGCGGCTTAGCTGCTGAAGATAATCCTCTATCATGCCAACAGGCACACACAGAAAAATATAATCGGCGCCAAGCGCCGCTTCTTCAAGCGATAGGGTAGCCTCGTCGACTACACCTCTGCTGACATATTTGATTGCTGATTCAGGACGGTGGGCATGCCCTACTACGGTCAGGCCCTCCTTGCCTTTGAAGCAAAGGGCCAGTGAGCCGCCGATCAGACCGACACCGAAAATTGCTATTTTTGTCGTCATGTTCTTAGAACTACCTGCCTTCTGTGATATCGTCAATCCTGCTTCTTCTGATATAGGTTATGCGCGTACTCCCTGTTCTTCAAGCGCCTTCTCCAAAGCAGCGATGAAGGCCGTATTCTGCTCGGCAGAGCCGACAGTAACCCGGATGTAGGTCGGGTAGCGGTGGTGGCCTGCTCTCACGATAATACCTTGCCGCAGCAGGGCATCGAAGACCTCAAAGGCCGGCTTGCGCACATCCACCATGATGAAATTGCCGTGTGCCGGGAAGGACTCAAGGCCTAGGCGCTGGAATTCAGCCTGCAGCTGGACAATACCCGCACTGTTAAGCGACCGGCACTGCTGGACATATTGCTGATCAGCCAATGCAGCCAGCGCCCCTACCTGGGCTAAGCGGGTGGTATTGAACGGTTCCCGCACTTTATTGATCAAGGAGATAATCTGCGGGCTGGCCACGCCGTAACCGATGCGGAGTGCTGCAAGACCGTAGATCTTGGAGAACGTGCGGAGTACAACGAGATTGGGGTAAGTATCCAGCAGCTTAATCCCGTCAGAGTAACTCAGATCGGTCACGTATTCGAAATATGCCTCATCCAGTATAACCATAACTCCGGCCGGTACTGCATCCAGGAAAGTAATCAGGGCATCCTCCGGCACAATGGTTCCGGTCGGATTGTTCGGATTGCAGATCCAGATTGCCTTGGTACGGTCCGTAATCTTCGCCAGCATGGCATCCAGATCATGGGTACCATTCTTCAAGGGCACTTCAATAGATACAGCACCCTCTATATCTGCGTTACTCTTATAGACGGAGAAGGTCTGGTCCGCCATTATGGTCTCGTCGCCGGGCAGGAAAAAAGCACGTGCGATCAGAGCAATAATCTCGTCAGACCCGCAGCCAAAAATAATGTTGTCACTTGCTACTCCCAGATGCTCTGCCAATGCTGCAGTCAGCTCGGCAGCGGAACCGTCCGGGTATAAATACAGATTATCCAGTTCCGCTACAATAGCGGCTTTTGCGCTTGGTGCTGCCCCGTAAGGGTTCTCGTTGGATGCCAGCTTAATAACATCACTTAAGCCCAGCTCCTTCTTGACTTCTTCGATCGGTTTCCCCGGCTTGTAGACAGGGAGGTCGACGATATTAGGTTTCGGGTTCATGGCCCATCCTCGCTCTCTAGAAGTAATTGGCTAGTATCAGGTCAGTATGCAGACCGTTATGGTCTTAATTGTGCCACAAATTCACGAATTTGCAACAGTCCTGCACTTCTTGTCTCCGGCTGGGCCAGCAGAGGAATGACATCCTCTACCTTGCGGACAATGGCACTGCCGACGACTACACCATCGCAAATCTTCGCAAACCGGGACACCTGTTCTCCAGTGGAAATCCCGAATCCTACAGCGATCGGCAGGTCTGTAGAGCGGCGGACGGACTGAATGAAGTCATCCACCCCGGTATGAAAGGTAGAACGTTCTCCGGTTACACCAAGCGAAGATACGCAGTAAACGAACCCGCTGGCGCCGGAAACAATCCGTGCAATCCGCTCACTGGAAGTCGGGGCTACCAGCGGAATCAGATTCACTCCGGCTGCACGGCTGCGCTCACGCATGTCCTCCGACTCTTCAACAGGCAGATCGGGAATAATCAGCCCGCTGATTTCATGGGCATCCAGCTCAGCGAAGAAGGTATCCAGTCCCATCTGCATCACCGGATTATAGTAGGTGAACAAGATGAAGGGCAACTGGCTGCCGGCCTGACGTGCCTTAAGGGCTGTCTCCATGCAGGTGCGGAGATGAATGTTGCTGCGCAGGGCTCTGGAGGAAGCCCGCTGAATGACCGGACCGTCGGCTAACGGGTCGGAATAGGGAACTCCGAGCTCCAGAATGTCCGCACCGGCCGCCTCCAGCTCAGCGATAATATCCAGCGTAGTCTCAAGATCGGGATCGCCTACGGTAAGAAAAGGAATCAGGGCTGCCCGGCCCTCTGCCCGCAGCTTTTTGAAGGTCAAATCCATCCGGTTTGTAGTTTCGGTAGTCATTATTTCCCCGCCCCTTCCGTATAGGCCATGATCGATTCCACGTCTTTGTCGCCGCGTCCGGACAGGCAGATGACTACAATATCATCCTTGGTCAGTGTCTTGCCGAGCTTCACCACATGGGCAATCGCATGGGCAGATTCGAGGGCAGGGATGATGCCTTCTGTCTGACAGAGCAGCTTCAGCGCATCCAGCGCCTCGTCATCCGTAACCGGCACATACTGTGCGCGGTGGATATCCTTGAGATAGGAGTGCTCGGGGCCGACACCTGGATAATCCAGTCCGGCCGATATGGAATGGGCTTCGGTCACCTGTCCGTGCTCATCCTGCAGCAGGTAGCTGAGCGATCCCTGGAAGACGCCATGACTCCCCTTACTCATGGTTGCTGCATGGAACGGAGTATCAATTCCCTTGCCGGCAGCTTCAACACCAATCATACCAACCTGCTCATCCTCCATAAAAGGATAGAACATGCCGATGGCATTACTGCCTCCGCCTACCGCGGCAACCAGCAGATCCGGCAAGCGTCCTTCCGCCTCCAGAATCTGGCGGCGGGTCTCATCCCCGATAATCCGCTGGAAATTACGGACCATCATCGGATAGGGATGCGGGCCTACGGCAGAGCCAAGGATATAGAAGGTATCCTCAACGTTGCTCACCCAGTAGCGCAATGCCTCATTACCGGCATCCTTCAGGGTTCTTGACCCGGAGGTTACGGGAATCACTTCTGCACCAAGCAGCTTCATGCGGAAGACGTTCAGTGCCTGGCGGCGGGTATCCTCTTCGCCCATGAATACCTTGCATTCCATACCGAGCAGGGCTGCAACTGTAGCGGTAGCCACGCCGTGCTGGCCGGCTCCTGTTTCGGCAATCACCTTGGTTTTACCCATCATTTTGGCCAGAATGCCTTGTCCGATAGCGTTGTTGATCTTGTGCGCACCTGTATGGTTCAGGTCTTCACGCTTCAGATAGATCTTCGCCTCACCCAGGTGTTTGCTAAGCCGCTCTGCATAATACAGCGGGGTCTCGCGTCCGGAATACTGCTTAAGCAGGTAATCTATTTCCTCCTGAAATGCCGGGTCTGCCGAGAATTTACGGTAGGCCTCCTCCAGCTCAATCAGTGCATTCATCAAGGTTTCAGGAACGAAGCGGCCTCCAAAAGAACCAAAACGACCGTTCTTGTCCGGTACTTGTATCATGATTGCTTCACCCTTTCCACGAAAGCTGTCATTTTTGCGATATCCTTAAGGCCGTTACTCTCCACTCCGCTGGATACATCCACGCCATATGGCGCGTAGCCGTCCAGCAGCTCATTCACGTTGTCCGGGTGCAGTCCTCCGGCTATAAATAAAGGCAGCGCTACTTCCGCCGCCGCCTGCTGATATAGCGGAATCTGTTCCCAGTCAAACGTACGTCCGGAGCCTCCGCTGCCCTGCGGATCATAGGTATCCAGGAGCAGCGCATCGATTGTACCTGCGTAGCTCTCCAGGAGAGCATGAATGCCGGTTCCGGCATCAGGGGCATGGCCCGCCACAGAAAGTGCCTTCCATACTTGAACCTGCGGAAAAGCCTGCTTGACCCCGCTGCAGAACAGCGGGCTCTCTTGCCCATGCAGTTGCACGACGTCCAGCGGTACTGTTCTGAGCAGCTCAGTCAGCTCCTTAAGCTGCGGATTGACGAAAACTCCCGCAGTGCGGGGTGCCGTCCCAGTCTTCCACTCCTTCAGCTCTGCAACAAGCTCGGCAGCAGCTTCAGCAGTCACTCTGCGGCGGCTCGGGGCAAATACGAATCCGATATAATCCAGTGGCAAACTCTTCATAGATTTTAGCACTTCAACGTCCTGAAGTCCACAGATTTTTACGAGTGTGTCAGCCATGCACAGCACGGTCCTTCCCTGCGGGAAGCGGTCCGAGCAGCTGATTCACTGCCTGCTCTACATCCGGCTGGCGCATCAGATATTCTCCTACCAGCACGCCGGTAGCCCGGGTCTTGCTTAAGAACGCGATGTCCTCCGGACCGGTAATGCCGCTCTCACTGATGACCGGCAGTCCCTCCGGAAGCCGTGCCGCAAGCTCGGCTGTGGCAGAAAGCGCGGTCTCAAAGGTCTTCAGATTCCGGTTATTGATGCCAAGCAGCACGCCGGGATGGACAGCCTTGCCGGTGGCCAGCACCATTTCCAGTTCGGCGCGGTCATGTACTTCAATCAGGATATCCAGGCCAAGCGCTGCAGCGGTATCGGTGAATGCGCTCAGCTGCTCAGATGTCAGAATAGCGGCAATGAGCAGAATAGCATCTGCTCCCAGCAGGCGCGCTTCGTAGATCTGCTTCTCATCAATGATGAAGTCTTTGCGCAGCAGAGGAAGCTCCACCGCTTCCCTTACCTGCTGCAGATACGATCCGCTGCCCTGAAAATATTCCCGGTCCGTAAGCACCGACAGGCAGTCCGCGCCTCCTGCCGCATAGCCTTTAGCAATCGCAACCGGATCAAAATTGGCACGGATCAGGCCTTTGGATGGCGAAGCCTTCTTCACCTCGGCGATCAGCCCCATGTCCCGGTTCCGCCGCCCGGTCAGCGCAGCGCGGAACCCTCTCGTTGCAGGCAGAGCAGCGATAGCCCGTTCAGCCTCTTCCAATGAAAATGTCTCATTTAACGCCTCTACCTCTTTCACTTTGGTGGCAACAATCCGGTCAAGATACATAATCAAGCTCCTTCGTCATGGCTTTTAACTGTTCCAGCTTGCGCAGTGCTGCTCCTGAATCCACTACCTCTCTTGCCCGGTCTACGCCTTCCCGCAGTGTATCTGCAAGACCGGCAACATAGATGCATGCCCCTGCATTCGCTAATACGATATCACGATATGGATTGATTTGTCCTTCCAGCACTGTAGTGATAATTGCCGCATTCTCGGCCGCATCACCTCCGAGCACATCCTCCAGCGGATGCTGGCTCAGCCCGAGCTCCTGCGGTGTAACCTCGTAGGTTGTGACCACACCATTTCTCAGCTCGGAGACCTGGGTCGGCGCCGAGATGCTGATTTCATCCAGACCGTCCAGACTGCTGACAATCATTGCCCGCTTGGAGCCCAGCTCGCCCAGTACTTTGGCCACAGTCTCCGTTTTGTTGCGGTCATAGATGCCCATGAGCTGCCGGTCAGCTCCTGCCGGATTCGTCAGCGGTCCAAGCATATTGAATACAGTACGCACACCCAGCTCACGGCGGGGAGCAGCAGCATGCTTCATTGACGGATGGTAGATTTGTGCGAACAGGAAGCAGATCCCTATGCTGTCCAGACATTGCCGGGCCTGCTCCGCATTCAGATGAATATTGACGCCGAGCGCCTCCAGTACATCGGCGCTGCCCGCTCTGCCGGAAGCCGAACGGTTGCCGTGCTTCGCAACTCTTACAGAGGCGGCTGAGGAGATGATTGCCGAGGCGGTGGAGATATTAAATTTATGGATACCGGAGCCTCCGGTGCCGCAGGTATCGAGCAGCTGGCTACGTTCGGTAAGTACCGGAGTCCCGAAACCGCGCATCGCTTCCGCGAACCCGGTGATTTCCTCTACCGTTTCACCCTTGATACGCAGCGCCGTGAGCAGTGCACCGATCTGCGCGTGTGTTGCCGCCCCCTCCATAATGGTCCCCATTACCTCCCGTGCCTGTGTGCGGGTAAGATCCTTTCCTTCGATTAATCCGGCAATTCCTGATTGTATTAACTGGCTTGCTTCCATATTGATTCCCTCCTAAGAGTTTTGTAGGCGGACTTCCTGAATCAGCTTCTTACAAACCGGCTCCGGAAGCATACGCCAAAAATAGTATGGAGCATTCTCTGCTCGTCTTAGCTCATCTCTGCTTATCCCCGGCTCACGGGGTGTATTCGTACATATAATCCTGGTTGATAACCTGCTTCTCCTTAACCTCGGCGGGGAACATGGCTTCGGCCATCCGGATCGCCTTCAGCATGCCCTTGGCCTTGTTGAGAGTCTCTTCATATTCCTTCTCCGGAACCGAGTCCCAGACAATTCCCGCTCCAGCCTGCACATAAGCCCGGCCTTTGCGGAAAATAATTGTGCGAATGGTTATACAGGAATCCATATTCCCGGAGAAGCCGAGATAACCGATGGCGCCGGCATAAGCGCCGCGTGCTTCCTTTTCCAGTTCGGCAATGACCTCCATCGCCCGCAGCTTCGGTGCCCCCGATACAGTCCCTGCCGGGAGGCAGGAGAGGAAGGCATCGAAGAAATCTTTATCGTCTGCCAGCGTCCCGGACACGTTCGAAACGATATGCATCACATGCGAGTATTTCTCGATCTCCATGAACGAGTCGCATTTCACCGTGCCGAACTTCGACACACGGCCCAGGTCATTACGGCCCAGATCCACGAGCATCAGATGCTCTGCGCGTTCCTTCTCATCCTCCAGCAGTTCAGCGGCGAGCTGGCGGTCCTGCGCCTCGGTCTCTCCGCGCGGCCGGGTTCCGGCAATCGGGCGGGTCTCAACCCGTCCGCTGCTATCCACCTTAACCAGCGCCTCCGGTGAAGTGCCTACGATGATCTCTTCGTCCATTTTCAGATAATACATATAAGGTGAAGGGTTCAGCGTCCGCAGCATCCGGTACACATGCAGTGGAGATACCTCGGTTTCTATGTGCAGCCGCTGGGACAGCACCACCTGGAAGATATCACCGGCGCGGATGTACTCTTTGGCCTGCTCCACGTTGCTGATGTATTGTTCCTTGGTCAGGTTGGAGTGAATCTCACCCAGCTCAATGTCCTGCGGGATGCTGCGGCGGTTGACATTCTCCTTCGGTCCTTCCTTTTGCAGCTCTTCAGCCATGTTCTCCAGGCGGCGGCTTAGTTCCTCGTAACCTGCGCGAATCTCGGAATCGGTATCGCCATCCTTGATGTGCAGATTGCCTACCAGCAGAATCTGCTGCTTCACATGATCGAAGACGATGATGCGGTCACAGAACATGAAGCGGATATCATCCATATTCAGATCATCTACGGCATGCGCGGACAGCTTCTCGTAATACTGCAGCAGATCATAACCGAAGAATCCGATAGCACCGCCCGTAAACGGCGGCATCCCGTCCAGCTTGGGACTGCGGTAGGAGCGGAGCAGCGCCTTAAGCTCCTCGACAGGTTTGCCAGGCAGCTGTTTTTTTTCACCGCCCACTTCAACGTGGATCAGGCCTTTTTTGCCTGAAATCATCAGGAACGGATCACTGCCGATAAATGAATAACGTGCCCATTGACTGCCGCCCTCTACACTCTCCAGCAGGAATGCACGATCCTGCTCGGCAAAACGCTGGAACAAGCGGATGGGTGTTTCCATATCAGCCAGCAGCCTCTTCACTACCGGGATCAGATTATACTTCCGCGACAGCGACACTACTTCTTCAATGCTCGGATTCGTCACTTGGCTAACCTCCTGGGATTCTATAGGTAATGTCCGAAATACAGAAAAACCTCTACCGGAGTAGAGGTTTGTGTTAGCAAGTATGTGAATAAGCGCCTGGGACCGGCAAAAACCAAATCGAGTACAGATCATCCCCTCAGAGGATACACTTATAGCGTATGGGCAGCTGCTGCACAAACTCTATACGGGTATACCAAAAAAAGAATGCTGATAATCAATGGTCTGCTCTTCAAAAAAAGTCCTGCACTCTGCTCAACTATACTCATCTAAACTAAACTATACTCTGCTTCACTCGGCTAACTACACTATACATGATGACGGCAGTTCATGACAACCCCGCATATGTAATTTATTACTTGCCCTGTGAGAGATCCGGACGAAGCCGCTGGGCTTCATTCAGATACACATGGCGGATGTCCCGCTGTGATTTATCCGTATTAACCTGAACCATCAGGCGGATGCACTGCGGCAGGCTGCCTTTGACCGGAATCTCTACCGAACACATCAGCGGCACCATTTCCCAGCCTTCAATCTCACGGATGGCGCGCGCCGGAAAAGTAGCATCCAGATCAGCAGTCATCGTGATCCACACACTGCAGATATCCTCGGCGATCACTTCGTTGCGCTCAACAATTTCCCTCAGCAGCACAACAGTCTCGCGTAAAATTTCGGTTTCCTCATTCTTCGTTACGGTTGTAGCACCGCGTATCCCCCGGTTCACCATGGGCTTTCCTCCTTCTTGAGCTGGGCGATAACCCCGCGCACATCACTTGCCTGCACATCGCCCACAATACTGACAGCACCGATGTCGTCCGGCACGATAAAGGTCATTCTGCCTTCCTTGAACTTCTTGTCATGCATCATGGCTTCCATCAGCTCATCCTCACCGTAGTCCGCCGGCAGTCTGACCGGCAGAGACAACGCGGTGAGCATAGATACCGTATCTTCATAGATCGCTCTGTCCCGGCCCAGTTTCGCGGCCAGCAGGGCTGAGCCGGCCATTCCAATAGCAATAGCCTCACCATGAAGAAATACGCCGTAGCCGCCTACTGCTTCAATAGCATGTCCAATGGTATGTCCCAGGTTCAGAATTGCACGCTGCCCCTGCTCCGTCTCATCATTGCAGACAACGTCAGCCTTGATCGCACAGCCGCGTTCCAGCGCGTAACCCAGAGCCTCCGGGTCCAGGGCAAGCAGCTCTCCGGCATGCTCACGGCACCAGTACGCGAACTCTTTGTCAAGGATCAGACCATGCTTCACAACCTCAGCCAGTCCCGAAGCAACCTGGCGTGGAGGAAGTGTAGCAAGGGTGTCCAGATCGTACAGCACCATGGACGGCTGGTAGAAGGCACCAAGCATATTCTTGGCCAGCGGATGGTTGACCGCAACCTTTCCGCCTACACTGCTGTCGTGGGCGAGAATCGTAGTAGGAATCTGCATGAATCCGATTCCCCGCATATAAGAGGCGGCAACGAATCCGGCCAGATCCCCAACTACTCCCCCGCCAAGCGCCAGCACTGCAGAGCTGCGGTCCAGCCCGCCCTGAATGGCTGTCGTAATGACCTCTTCATAGACGGCCAGAGATTTGGAAGCTTCACCAGCCTGAATTACATGGCTGACCACCGTATATCCGCTGCCGCGCAGGGAAGTCTCTACCTGATTCAGATAACGCGGAGCCACTTCACTGTCCGTGACAACCAGCAGCGGACTGCGCTGCGGGAAACCGGCTTCTATGCAGCGTTCACCAATATTCTGCAGCAGTCCGCTGCCGATATAAATAGGATAAGAGCGTTCGCCCAGAGCTACCGTAATGCTGCGCATCTTAATAGCTCTCCAGCTGCGCCAGGTAATTATTATAGTTGGCTTGGATCTCTTCCATTGAATCGCCGCCGAATTTATCCAGGAAAGCCTTGGCAATCTCCCAAGCCACCACATTCTCCAGGACAACACAGGCTGCCGGAACCGCACAGGCATCCGAACGCTCCACCTGGGCAGTGAATGGTTCTTTCGTATCGATATCCACACTTTGCAGCGGCTTGTACAGGGTCGGAATCGGCTTCATCACTCCACGGACCACCACCGGCATCCCGTTGGTCATACCGCCTTCAAATCCGCCCAGCCGGTTGCTCGCCCGGTAGTATCCCTGTGAGGCTTCATACATAATCTCGTCATGAACCTGAGAACCGCGCAGCTTGCCGGCCTCGAAGCCGATGCCGATCTCCACGCCTTTGAAGGCATTAATAGACATAACCGCTCCGGCAATGGCTCCGTCCAGCTTGCGGTCAGACTGCACATGACTGCCAAGGCCGACCGGCAGACCCTCGACAATACATTCCACAATCCCGCCGATGGAGTCGCCTTCCTCCTTGATCTTGTCTATGTAAGCCTCCATCTTCTGTTCCGTCTCTTTGTCTACGACTCTCACAGAGGACGCTTCTGTCTGCGCAATCAGTTCATCTACCGGGAGCTGGTTGGCAGGTGCTTCGATTTCACCGATGCGGATCACTTGTCCGGCAATCTTCACCCCGAATGCCGCCAGCAGCTGGCGGGCTACTGCGCCTACCGCAACCCGGGCAGCCGTTTCACGGGCGCTGGAGCGCTCCAGTACATTGCGCAGATCCGTAAGGTTATACTTCAAGCCGCCGTTCAGGTCGGCATGTCCGGGACGCGGACGGTTGACCCGGCGCTTCTCCTCATCACTGCCTGGAATCGGCTCGATATTCATGATGTTCTTCCAATGCGTCCAGTCCTTGTTCTCCACCACCAGGGCAACAGGAGCACCCGTTGTGGAACCATGGCGCACGCCGCCTACAATCTCGGCGGTATCCTTCTCAATCTGCATCCGGCGTCCGCGGCCGTAGCCCTTCTGTCTCCGGTGCAGCTGGAAATTAAGCTCTTCGAAATCAAGTGTCAAATTGCTGGGCAATCCCTCAATAATGGCTGTAAGCTGGGGGCCGTGCGTTTCCCCCGCTGTTAAATAGCGTAAACTCATGCTGCGTTCCCCCTTCACACTTTTAGACTGTAAACCGCTAAAATGTTAAATGTCTTTGCTTATTATAGTATAGGCCATCGGCTTTGACAAGAAAGCGATCACCTTCAAGAGCCACTCTATTCCTGAACAAGAACAGCGCCGCTCCTGCTCTTTCGAGCAGAAACGGCGCTGCTGTGCATCCCCGCCCTAAGAGCCTGTCTCCAGCTGCCGGTCACCCGGTGCGGGAGGCAGGCTGCCGGTTCTGCCCTCCTCCGCTGCAAGCAGGCTCTGCAGCTGCAGCTCCTCAATTCCGAGAACCTGTCCGCATTCGCGGACTGTGAGGAAGCCGCGTCGATACGCGGCTATAACCTTGCTTTTGTCCATCTAATATAACGACCTTTCACTTGGCATAAGGTTTCTACTCTTCAGTATCACTGAAAAGAAGTTAAAGTATACCTGTAGTGACAGGCCCTGCGGATAAGCAGCAGCTGCCTACTTCTTGCGGTAGAAGAAGGTTTCTGTAGATTCGAAGCCATACTGCGCAGGCGTGAAAATCTGTTCCGTGCTGCCCACGAACAGATAGCCGCCGGGACGCAGGCTGGCCGAGAATTTGTGATACAGCTTATTCTTGGCTTCTTCTGTGAAATAGATCATTACATTCCGGCAGATGATCAGGTCGAAGCCTTCATCAAACTTATCGAGCAGCAGATTCTGCTTGCGGAAATCGATACTCTTCTTCAGTCCTTCACTGACCTTGAACACGGGTCCCTCCGGAGTAAAATACCGGTCAGCCACATCTTTAGGGACATCTTTCAAGGAGCGCTCCAGATATAACCCCTGCTTCGCTTTGGCCAACGCCCCGTCATCAATATCTGTTGCCAGAATACCGGTCTGGGCCAGAATATTCTTGTCTGACAGGATCATCGCCAGTGTATATGGTTCTTCTCCGGTAGAGCAGGCGGCACTCCACAGCTTCAGTCTGCGGCCGGAACGCTGAAGATCAGGCAGAATAACATCCCTTAATACTTCCCAGCGGTTCGGATTACGCCAGAATTCGGAGACATTAATGGTCATCCGGTCGAGAAATTCATAGAATAAAGCCTTGTCCTTCATCATTGCGGCATAAAAATCACTAAAAGAATTGTAACCGTTCTTCATGCGGAGCGTCGTAAGACGCCGCTTCATCTGCGCTTCCTTATACTGGGCGAGATCAATTCCGGTGCTCTGTTTGACATTATGAATAAATCCGGTGTAATCCGGGTCTGGGGTTAATGCGGGTTCTTCACGTTCTGCCATAAATATTCTCCTGTCTTCCGCCGGACCTTACATCCAGACTGAGATGTCTTTGTTATACTGGGCCAGTTCAGACGGAGCAAAGAAATTGGCAATTTCACGTGCTGCGCTTTCCGGCGAGTCTGATCCGTGGATCAAATTAAGCGGGGTGTGGCTGGCATAGTCACCGCGGATCGTTCCCGGCAATGCCTCGCCCACTTTGGTTTTGCCGATCAGCAGACGCGACAACGTTACCACATCATCGCCTTCCCATACCATGGCAAACACAGGACCGGAGGTGATAAAGCCTACCAGTTCCGGGAAGAAATCTTTACCTTCATGCTCTGCGTAGTGCTTCTTGGCTTGTGCTTCTGTAATGGTAATCAGCTTCGCCGCAACCAGCTTGA
This sequence comes from Paenibacillus sp. FSL E2-0178, assembly GCF_038593005.1. Classification (NCBI taxonomy): domain Bacteria; kingdom Bacillati; phylum Bacillota; class Bacilli; order Caryophanales; family Paenibacillaceae; genus Paenibacillus; species Paenibacillus sp. FSL E2-0178. The sequence goes on along the minus strand of NZ_CP151953.1, from coordinate 7,726,769 downwards.
ATCCCTTATCCTCCAGGCGGGCGACAATACGCCCGATCAATCCGCGTTGTACACCGTCCGGTTTGATCATCAGATACGTTTGTTCCATAGAGTCACTCTCCATTTCCCTAATTCTTAATGAATGCTAGGTTTGTCTATACGGGATTGCATAATCAGGTTGTTCATTTTCTGATATTATCAGAAACCTCGGCATCTGTGAACGCTTAATCTGCGGAAGCTGCCAGATTAATAAGCGCGTCCTGTGACAAAAAAGGCGATGTCCCGAAGATTACGTTTGGTCCGGTTGCCCGGGAGCTGCTCCAGCGCCTCCAGCGCCTTGGCGATGTAACGGGAAGCCAGCTCCTCCGCACGGGCAATTCCGTCCCCGGAAAGGATCAGGTCAATGGCACGGCCAACCCCGCCATTCCCCGCGCGGATCAGTTCCAGCTCTTCCATCAGTCCTTCGCGCAGCCTTGAGTCCTGCAGGCTGTAAATCACCGGCAATGTAATGTTGCCCTGGCGCATATCGCTGCCCGGCGGCTTGCCGATTTGCTTCTCCGTTCCGGAAAGATCGAGCAGATCATCACGGATCTGAAACGCCATCCCCACGTTGTATCCGTAATTATAGAGCAGCCTTGCTGTCTCCGGCTCTGCTTCTGCAGCCAGGGCGCCGAGCTGACAGCTGACGGCTATCAGCAGTGCTGTCTTGCGGCGGATTCTCCGCAGGTAATGACGCACGCTCTGCCCGCTGTTGAAGAAATCACGGATCTGCTCCATCTCTCCGATCGACATCTCCACCATAGCTTTGGAGAGAATCTGATGAATCCGGGGATTCTTCAGCTCCGAAGTCATGACCAGTGCCTTGGCATAGATATAGTCACCGGTATACATGGCGATCTTATCGCCCCACTTCGCCTTGACGGTGGGCTCCCCCCGCCGGAGTTCAGCATCGTCGATGACATCATCGTGGACAAGGGAGGCGCTATGTATCAGCTCCAGCGGAATCGCTACACGCTTCAGCTTGTCGAGGTCATACTGTCCGAATTTGCCGCCCATGAGGACAAATACCGGACGAAGGCGCTTGCCACCCGCCTTAAGCAGATGCAGCGAGGTTTCTGTCAGCAGGTCATCATCACCCTGGACACTGCGGTACAGTTCCTTTTCAATCTGATCCATATCTTTGTTCAGCAAGCCGAATATTTGCATTCGCTTCATTCTTTCACCCGTGTCAGCAGATTGTGGCTCCAAAGCTCCATCTTCACTTCCTGCGGCAGCAGGCCCATTTCATAGGCATAGCGGAAATAGAGGTTCAGACCTTCCTGCTGCCTTTCCCCAAAGTCGTAACATAAATTACGGAAGTAATCGTTCCAATAGGATGCCGTACCTCCGATGGTGCAGCGGGCTTCATGTGTAATTGGCGCCAGCTCGCGCAGGCCGCGCCTTTTGCTGACCGCAAAGGCTTCCGCTATCTCGGCAATCGCTTCCGGATTACGCAAAGCAGCCCTGCGGTTAACTGCCCAGACGGCAAAAGTCATGCTGAGTCCGGTCCATTCCTTCCAGAGCTCGCCCAGATCCGTTACGTAATATCCCTGATCCTGCCAGGATGCCCGGATGGCATGATCCCCGATCAGCAGACAGGCATCTGCCTGATCCATCATTTCGTTCAGATCAGGAGGGACACTGATATATTCAGGGGTGGCACCTATAGCTTTGTCCATCAGAATTTTCAGCAGATTGACAGAAGTGGCCGATGTATTCGTTACGGCGATCCTGCCGCTGCCGATAGACTGCACCGGCATTCTTGAGAAGAGCAGGATCGATTTGACCGGCCCGTCAGCACTGACGGACAGATCCGGAAGCAGCAGAAGCCGGTCGCTGGCCGCTGCGTACGCGAAGGAGGATAATGCGCCTACATGTATGCTCCCGTCGGCCATGCCTTGATTGAGAATGGCGGGTACTTCACTCACCATCTCTGCCGGGAAGCTTAGAGAAGAAGGATGGAAATTATGAAATACCGGCCATGAATTGGTGTAACTGATTTTACCGATAACGGTGTGCTCTGGATGTGTCATCCTTCATTCCCCCCATCTGCGAAATAAAGTATGTTCAATATTAAAGCTGTCCAGCACTTTGCCTACCATGAAATTAATCAGATCATCGATTGTTGCGGGTCCAAAATAAAACGCCGGCATCGCCGGGATAAGCTTGACTCCCATCCGGGACAGCTTCAGCATATTCTCCAGGTGAATCGCGTGCAGCGGTGTCTCCCGGGGAACAAGCACCAAGGGGCGCCCTTCCTTCAGCATGACATCCGCAGCCCGCGTCATCAGATTATCAGAACTGCCCTGCGCTACAGCAGACAGTGTTCCCATCGAGCAAGGCATAATGATCATCCCTTCCGTCCGGAAGGAGCCGCTGGCAATTGAAGCACCAATATCTGCGATAGGGTGATACAGAAGAGAACCGGGATAGCTGCTGAACCGCCCGTCCAGAAACCCTTCCCGGTCTGAGGCCGTGAAGCCTAATTCTTCTTTGAAGACGCGCCAGCCAGCATTGCTAACCACCAGATGTACCGTGTAACCGAGCGAGAGCAGGGTTTCTGTAAGCCGGATGCCGTAGATCCCGCCGCTCGCGCCGGTAATGCCAACCACGAAATTTTTAGGCTTAAGCTCGGTCATTTGTAGAACTGCACCACCAGGTCAATCAGAGTAAAGGAAAAGACTACAATACTAAGCACCCCGTTCATTGTGAAAAACGCCGTCTGCAGTTTACTGAGGTCGCTCGGGGATACGATATAATGCTCATAAAATAAAATAATGTAGGCAATCAGCATACCTGCCACATACCACCAGCTCAAATCGGTAATAAAGAGCAGCGATACAAATCCGATTCCCGTAAGCAGATGAAACACCTTGGCAATAAGAAGCGCACGGGCAACTCCGAAGCGGACAGGAATAGAGTACAGTCCTTCCTTAATATCGAATTCCACATCCTGGCAGGAATAAATAATATCAAAACCCGCTGTCCAGAAGACGATAGTGAAATAGAATACCATGGAGGTCCAGTCTACAGTGCCCGTAACCGCAACCCAGCCTCCGAGCGGCGCAAGCGCGATCGTAAGACCGAGAATCAGGTGGCAAGCCCAGGTGAAGCGTTTCGTGAACGAATAGAACACCAGCAGGAAAACAGCAATCGGCAGCAGCTTCGCTGACAGCGGATTCAGTTTAAAAGCAGCCCAGAACAGCAAAAAGAACGAGAAGGCGATAAATAGCGATACTTCTCCAACCTTCAGCAGTCCTGCAGGAATCGCTCTCCCGGCTGTCCGGGGATTCTTCGCATCGCTGATCCGGTCGATCAGCCGGTTAAGTCCCATAGCCGCGCTGCGTGCACCGAACATGGCAATCACAACCCAGCCGATCTGGCTCCAGGAAGGCAGTTCACCAAACATTACAACCGATCCGAGCAAAGCGCCCATAAAAGCAAAGGGTAGAGCAAAAACCGTATGTTCAAATTTAATCATTTGTAGAAAGATGCCGATTTTCTTAAACATTGCTGTTCTCCTTGAGCCCAATATGTAATGCCGCGATGCCGCCGGTCAAGGGGAAGGATTCCACTTTTTGCAAGCCGGTTTCACGGAAGATCACTGCCAGCTGCTCTCTGTCCGGGAACAGGGCGAGTGACTCGGGAAGCCACTTATATTGCTCATACCGCTTGGCAAAAAGCTTGCCGAGCAACGGAAGCACACGCTGGAAATAGAAAAAATAAATTCCTTTGAACGGCTGCTTCATCGGCTTCGAAAGCTCCAGGCACACCACCATACCGCCCGGCTTCACCACACGCTTCATTTCGTTCAGCACTTGAACGGGATCAGGCACATTGCGGAGTCCGAAGCCAATCGTCGCATAATCGAAGGAATTATCACCGAAGGGCAAATCCATCGCATTGCCCTGAATCAGGGATATCCGGTCCTGGAGTCCGCGCCCCTCTACCTTGCGCTTGCCGACCTCCAGCATGCCTGCACTGAAATCCAGCCCCATGACACAGCCGGTCTCACTGGCCTCAGCCAGGGCGATGCTCCAGTCGCAGGTCCCGCAGCACAGATCCACTGCCGAATCCCCGCGCTTCATGTTCATCTTGCGCATTGTAAACTTGCGCCACGCTTTGTGGCGGCGGAAGCTTAAGATATCATTCATCAAATCGTATTTGCCGGCAATGCTCTCAAATACGGAATGTACGAATTGTTCTTTCGGCTTGATGCCTTGGTCACCCATAACGGAAGTTTTATCTACAGTCATCCTCTAACCCTCCACGGCAGCTTGTCCGGAAATTTTCATTTGCAGAAGAAGGCGGTCCAGCGCAGCACTCAGCTCACTGATCAGTTCCTCGTCCTTGATACCCTGCAGCAAGCCCTGAATGGACTCAAGCGATGCATGCAGCTTGTCTGTCAGCAGGGCATCACATTTGCTTCTTAGCTTAAGCTTCTTCCAGTCCCTGCTATCCAGCTCCTGCTGTCCCAGCAGCTGGCGCTCTTCTTCCGTCGCCGACTCCAGCACCTTCCAGTAGCAGTAGCCTTCCAGAGCACTTACTGGGTCTGCGCCGCGGCGCAGCTCCTGCGTTACGGTTTCGCACTGGCTGAACTCCACCAGCAGCTTCTCCCAGCTATCCCGGAGCGGCTCCTCAATCATCGGTGTAAAAGAAAGAAACAGCCTCATATTGAGCTGTACCGTGTGCTTCAAATATTGTTCGGCTGTGAAAAGCAGCCCTTTCATCTTGCCGTAAAGATTAGCCTTCATCACATTAAAATCAGCGATAGCCGTACTTAGAATACCCACCATCTCAATTTGTTCGTGTTTGGCGAGCAGGTGATAGAACCAGCTGCTGAAGTAATCGCCGGCCAGCACCTTAAGCTGGCGGGAACGCATCATATCACCGCCGGGCTCATCATGATAACGGTCGATGCTCTCATGTGTGTCCAGCCCGAGCTGCACAAGCCCGGTCACCAGAGTGAACAGCTCTCCACTCTGGAATCCGGCACTCCGGCCGTGACCCAGAAAAATATATAACAAATGACCCCGCCCGTCTGAGAACGGCGGCAATTCCGTATGCCGCTGAATCATGTCGTAGTCGGTGTAGGGTTTAGCCAGTTGCGGTATGCGGTACGGTTTCATTTCAGCCTCCGAAGCCATTGACGTTTGACTATATCTTTGTTCACAATCTTGTCTATTATATCACATGTTTTTTGGTCACGCACGGTCGTGCATTCTAGTTTCTTTTACCCACTTCAGGGATAAATGAACTGTTTTTTCCACAGCTCGCTTTCACTAATGCGGAAGCCGTTCTTCAGCGAATCGGGCAGCGGGGAATTGCCGGCATTCTGCAGCTCATCCTGCAGCCGGGGAGACCATTCCGTCCGGCGGATGTCACCAGCCAGCAGCAGGCGGCGGGTATCCAGCCATTTATCCTCGGCCACCACACGGAGCAGCAGCTGATCGGTATTGCCGGTCTCCTGAAAGGCAAACGCAATCGCCAGCGCCATGTTCTGATACAGCTCCTGCGGTTCATGGTCATTGCCGGTCACCTTAAGATCCAGAGTTAACACCTGGTCCTTCCAGCCCGCCTTGTCTATAACCAGGCTAAAGGGAATCTCCCCGAGCCTATCTACCAGATTGTCATCACCCAGAACGGTGCTGTCCCGGCTTATTGTCTCCACTGTACCATAGGCGCCCTGGGGGACTGCCCCGAGACTGGCGAGCTGAGGCAGCAGCATGGTAGATGCCGCGGTCAGCAGCAAGACAGTTCCAATCAGCCAGCTACGGTTCATGACAAGCCCCCTTACTCAGAATTTCCGCTGCGCAGCAGGATTATACTGAACCGCAGACAGCCCTATATCTAGTTATATTTTGAAAAAAAGCAGGCTATGCCTGCTTCTCAGCTTTCACTCTCTAATTGTCCGTGTTTGCTCCAGATTTCAGCTTTGCCACGGATTTTCATTGCTGAGGTATGATCTGTGAATTGGGCAATGAGGACTTCGCCTTTATCAAGCTTCTCCGTATGGTGAAAGCGGGTATCCAGGCCCCTTGTCAGTCCGATGACCTGAACTCCGTTCTCTTTGGCTTTGATTACGATATAATCGCTGCCTGATGGTGCAGGATTCACTTCATTGTGCTTCTCAGTCATTTGTGATCCTCCTTAAAGTATGGTAAGCCTAAGCTTCTAAAAAACAAATGCCGCCTTGGAGGGCGGCATAGTTGTTATTCAAAGACTATGGGATAGATATGTAGAAATCTCTATTTGATTCCGTCTTTCAGCGCTTTACCGGGTTTGAATGCCGGTACCTTGCTCGAAGGAATTTCGATTTCTTCACCAGTCTGCGGGTTACGGCCTTTACGTGCGGAACGTTCGCGCACTTCAAAGTTTCCGAATCCAACCAGCTGTACTTTATCTCCGCTTTGCAGTGCACCTGTGATAGCTTCGAAAACGGCATCTACCGCTTTAGTAGCATCTTTCTTGGGAAGTTCAGTTGCTTCTGTAACTACGTTGATCAAATCTGATTTGTTCATGTTTTCTCACCTCCCTGGGCAAATTTCCGGTATCATACACTGTTTCCGTTTCAACGCAAAATATACGTGATAATCCCGTTTATTACTGGATACTGGCGCCTCTCTTCAAGAAGCGCAACAAACTTATAGTAATACAGCCCACCCATAATTTCAAGGCGTTACTCAAAAAAGGAGCAGAAAGTAGCATGTTTCCACATGTTTTCGGGGTTTCGCGCAGTCTATTACTACCAATTATTCCGTAAAATCGGAGTCTTTCCTGGGAGATTCCCCCTTTTGCCCGCCGCTAAGCTAACCTCAAAATCTTAAATTCAGCAGCAAAAAAGAGCGGAAATTCTTCCGCTCTTATCGCTAGGCCTGCTTACATTTAGAGAATTATAGCAATCAGTCCGCCTGAACCTTCGTTAATAATCCGGCCCAGCGTTTCCTGCAGCTTATAGCGGGCATTATCCGGCATCATGGCAATCTTGCCCTGGATGCCCTCACGGACGATGGAATGCAGGGAACGGCCGAAGATATCCGATTCCCAGATCTTGATCGGGTCATTCTCAAAGTCCTGCATCAGGTAACGCACCAGCTCTTCACTCTGCTTCTCTGTGCCGATAATCGGCGAGAATTCAGATTCGACATCGACCCGGATCATATGGATCGAAGGTGCTGTAGCCTTCAGCCGGACCCCGAAGCGGGAGCCCTGGCGGATCAGCTCAGGCTCATCCAGAGCCATCTCGGCCAGGGATGGGGCTGCGATACCATAACCTGTAGTTTTAACCATCTCCAGTGCTTCCGAGAAGCGGTCATACTCACGTTTGGCATGGGAGAAGTCCTGCATCAGCTGGAGCAGATGGTCTTTGCCGCGGATTTCCACGCCGACCACCTCCATGAGAACCTGATCATACAGCTCTTCAGGAGCATATAGATCGATCTCCGCTACCCCCTGGCCCATGTTCATGCCGCTGAGGCCAGCCCTGTCAATGAAATCATATTCTGTAAACTGGGAGACGAGCCGGTCCACATCCCGCAGGCGGCGGATATCCTTCACTGTATCGCGGACAGAATTCTCATAGCTGCTGCGCAGCCAGTGATTCTCGCCCAGCACCATAACCCAGCTCGGCAGATTGACATTAACTTCATGTACCGGGAATTCATACAGCACTTCACGGAGTACCCCGGTCACATCATCTTCCGTCATATTGGCGGCGCTGAGTGTCATTACCGGAATATCATATTTGAGTGCAAGCTCGTTGCGCAGCTGCTGTGCTTCCTCACTGCGCGGCCGGGTGGAGTTGATTACAAGCACAAACGGCTTGCCAACCTCCTTTAGCTCAGCAATGACGCGCTCTTCGGAATCCACATACGAGTTCCGGGGAATTTCAGCAATCGTACCGTCGGTTGTCACTACCACACCGAGTGTGGAATGCTCCTGAATCACTTTGCGTGTGCCGATCTCAGCCGCTTCCTGGAACGGAATCGGTTCCTCAAACCACGGTGTTGAGATCATACGCGGACCATTCTCATCCTCGTAGCCTTTGGCACCTTCTACCGCATAACCTACACAATCGACCAGCCGGACATTGACTTCCAGACCTTCCGCCACCTTGATCTGCACCGCGTTATTCGGTACAAATTTGGGCTCAGTGGTCATAATTGTTTTGCCCGCCGCACTTTGCGGCAGTTCATCCACCGCTCTTACCCGGTCCGCTTCACTTGTGATGTTCGGAAGAACAATCGTTTCCATGAACCGTTTGATGAATGTCGATTTCCCCGTGCGAACCGCGCCGACGACGCCGAGATAAATGTCTCCGCCGGTACGCTCGGCAATGTCCTTGAAAATATCCACTTTTTCCAAAAGAGATCCCCTCCTCATATTACTCCGAAGAAAAAATGCCTGAAGAGCATCGACTTCGCGTTCCGCCGGCAAACTGACCCTTGCAGGACAACCACCGGACTAAGCTTTGCCCGCCCGAAGCCTAGCTACTGCCTGAGGCGGAACATGTTGCCCCGCGCTAAACTCCGAATGCTCGGACATGCATTTGGACTAGTATCATCATATGTATCCAGAACGGATTTATGACCCTCGTCCGTGCATTTTGCAGCTGAAATTTTGTATGCCCGCTCTAGCACGCCAATGCGTCACGACGCCCGGAAGTCTTCTCATCAATCCTATGAAGCCGGGTTTTCGCCTAGAACCACTATATGGTTTGACTCAGGTATTTTGTTTTGAGTGCACGCTCTAACTGTATTTTGTGCAACTAAAGCGGTCGATTAGCATGCTGCTAGAGCTTTTATTGTATTTTCTACATCTAAAAATCCCCATAACACGAAAAGAGGGCTTTCCGCTAATTTTTAGTTGTACAGAATACAGTTAATCTGAAAAATCCGTTTTTTCACCGTCTTTTAACTGCACGAAATACAACTAAACGCCGTGCACTCCAAACTATTTACGCCTTGATCCACCAGGTTGCCGCTGCGGACTGCCAAAATAATCAGTAAATCCGTGGACAGCTGCCGGGGGAGCGAATCTAACAGCGGTGCTTACACTGAATAAATTCTGTAAAAATATAAAAAAGCACCGGAATTATTATCCGGTGCTGATCTAAAGCTTCTATTCCAGCGGAGCCTGCGGAACCGGCTGGCCGTCAACCCACAAATAAGGCAATGACTTAACGGGTACGTAATACGACGCCTGTTCCAGCTCCAGACGCAAGTCACGGTCCGCCTCAGGCGCCCCGCCATTCTTATCTATAGCTGAGCTGATATCCGCACCGTAATCGGCAAATACCGTACCGTCCTTGTCCATAAGGAACTGCAGAGGCTGGCCGGAATATACGCTGTTCAGCCCGATTGACCCAGTACCTGCCTTCTTCGCATCAATCGTGGAGATACCCGGATACACTTCTTCTTCCGCCGGCAGTTCTCCACCATGTGCGGACTTGTAGAGGTTAACCTTGCGCTGGACATCGTTAACCTTCTGCACGGTCACCAGGTCCATCAGCTTCACTTGAGGATCACTTTCTTCGTCCAGAATCAGAAAATACGCGCTGCCGCCCTTCTCAAAAGCCGCTGCCGGTATTTCATCCAGGTACCCTGCCTGCTGCAGCTTATTCAGATCGACCACGAATTTCTCATATCTTGGCGTTGCTTCATCGCTGGTCTTGATCGGAAGCAGGCCTTCCTGCTCCTGATAGTCATCTACCGCTGCCTGCACCCGCTTCACACTCTCGCGGTACCCGTTGCCGGGCTGCCGCTGCTCAGAATCCCCGGGATACATGCAGCCGCCAAGCGACCATAGCAGCAGGGCAACCCAAGGCAGCAGGGCTGCTCTTCTCAGCGATCGCCGGCGTTTCACCTGATAAATGGAGTTGATAAATACGCCCCCTTTCTCTGGTTATCTGCTAAGCCTTCCCAGTCACCATAAGTCCTCTGCTTCTCCACGGCGCGCAGCTTCCAGTCTGCGGCGTACGGCCGCCTTAAGCGGGTCCTCGGGAATGTGCACGCTCACATCCTCCCAGACAGCGGCCTGGCAGGCCAGACGGACGCCTTGATCCAGCAGGCTGCCCAGCTTGCGTCTCTCGGCCTCTGAAGGAGGTCTCAGCGCTGCTGACTCTCCGGGATCTACTGACACTTTGCACATCAGGCATCCGGCTTTACCGCCGCAGCGGGTGGGCAGAACGATTCCGGCTCTGTGTACAGCCTCAAGCAGCGATACTCCATGCGGCACGGAGACACGCCGGGTGTCGGGCAGGAAAGTGACATTTATTTTTTTATGAGGTGCCATGAAGTTGTTTCCTTCCTTGGTTCATCTTAAATCTCTATGGATGTGGATATCTCCAGCAATGCCTCCAGCTTCGCCTGCAGGTGATCTTCCAGATGGTTCTCTTGAATTAACTGATACAGCAGCGGCAGATGGGCGGCCATATCCTGTTTGATCAGCCCCGCAATTGCCTGGCAGCGCCCGTCCCTGCCCCGCAGCAGATTAAATATCAGCTCATGAACCACCGGCATCAGACGCACAGGGCCAATCCCTTCGTAATTGCGTACCGGGGCATACTGCTGCAGCATGCCGGCATCCACTGAATATTGCCATTCGCCGCTGCCCATTCTGAACCCGCCCACCAGTTCAACCTTGGCCTCCCCCATGAAATAGAGAGCGCGCAGTGAATAACAGCTTCCGCTGAAATCCTCTTCCGGCGGACTGACTGCATACCGGAGAAGGGATTGATGAAGCTGCCAGGTATCCTTCAGGTCGCAATAGACATCAATATCACGCGGCGGGACAGCCAGTTGGGCCCCGTGCAGCAGCAGCCCGCAGCTCCCTCCCAGAAGCCATACAGGGGGTTTGCCCAGCCCGTAGAATTCTAAATCTTCTACTATGCTGCCCAGCGCTGTCTCAAGTGCATAGGGGATTCCTGAACCGGTCATAGATCAACACACGCTCCATTCCTGTAAAATCATCAATCGATTCTGTCAGAAATACGTCTGTCTGAGTGTATTGTAAATGCTTACATAATTGAAGCGGCTCCGCCTAATATCCCGATCAGCATAATCACAAATGCAAGCACGGATAGTACGCCTCTAAGCCAGCCTTTGGTCCTGCTGCGTGCAAATGTAATCAAAAAAACGGATAAACCCATAATCAGTACCGCAATCAGAGACAGCCACATTTTCGTCATCGGATCCATAGTCCATGCGCCCCCATTTCACTATACCCGGATTGCGACTATTATAGCGTGAAACCTTAGATATTATAAGTCTTTATATTAAAAAAAGAGCAAAAACCTCGGAATCTGGCTAGATTCCCGGGTTTTTGCCCTACACAAGCAGACAAGCAATTTGCCAGCCCTGGAGGGGTGGCTCCTTTATGCATGATATGCTATTTTTTCAGCAGCATTTTCATTAAAGACTCCATCGAACCGGAACCCGCGCCGCCTTTTTTAACGGCATTGATGATTTCCTGCACGGTAGCTTCACTGACTGGCACTTTGGCCATTGCTGACACCTGCTTAATTAACTGGCGGAGCTGGGCTTCATTCTGCGTGGTGCCCGGCTTGACCGTCCCGGCCAGCTTCTTGATGGCACCTTCCGTAATGTTCTTGCCCGCCTTCTTGTTAATGGCGTTCAAAGCATCCTTGGAAAAATCTCTGCTCACTATTCATCCCTCCTCCGTCAATCCCCAATACAACATATGAGGCTCTCCGGCAAAAGGTGAACGCGATCAGGAATGCCATTGCTCCCAGGTTTCCTGTGAAATGGCTTCCATCTCTGTCTTGCGGTCACGGCCCATCAAGGCTTCCACCGCATTACGCGGTGTTCTTCCCTTGAACAGCACATGATAAATCTGGTCCGTAATCGGCATCTGCACGCCTAATTTAAGCGATATCGCATAAGCAGCTTCCGTTGTCCGGATACCCTCCACTACCATGCCCATGGACTCAAGTACCTCTGCCAGCGGCTTGCCCTGGCCCAGCATGGAACCTGCACGCCAGTTGCGGCTGTGCTGGCTGGTCGCCGTCACGACAAGGTCACCGAGTCCGGCAAGACCGGAGAAGGTCAGAGGGTTCGCCCCAAGCTCTACGCCGACACGGGAAATCTCGGCCAAGCCGCGGGTAAGAAGCGCTGCTTTGGCATTGTCCCCGAAGCCCAGACCGTCGGATAGCCCTGCCCCCAGCGCGATGATATTCTTCAGTGCGCCAGCCAGCTCTACGCCGACCTGATCGCGGTTGGTATATACCCGGAAGTCATTGTTAATGAACAGCCCCTGCGCTGCAGCGGCACGGCTATCGTCAGGTGAAGCCACCACAACGGTAGTCGGACAGAGCCGTACTACTTCCTCCGCGTGACTCGGACCGGAGAGGACAACGACCTGACTTTCATTGCAGCCGAGCTCTTCTGAGATCACTGTCGACATACGCTTCATACTCTCCGTCTCAAAGCCCTTCGTTGCATGAATACAGAGCATATCTTCCTTCCAGAAGGGCTTCAGGCTGTGCGCAACCTGGCGCATTCCGGAAGAAGGCGCAACAATAACTACTGCCTTCGAACCGGAAACAGCCGTCTCCATGTCCGTAGTGGCAATAATGTTCGCAGGAAGAGTGATTCCCGGCAGAAAATGATGATTCGTATGGGCTTCATTAATCTCGGCAGCTTGTTCCGGCTTTCGCGTCCACAGATAAACCTCCGAGTGGTTAGCCGCCAGCACAGTGGCCAGCGCAGTTCCCCAACTGCCCGCGACCAGCACGGTTACTTTATCAGACAACGCGATTCGCCTCCTTAACTTTAGAGCCGATTTTGTTCTCCCGGCCCTGTGAAATCTTAAGTATATTGCTGCGGTGACGCCAGAACGCAAACAGTGCGATAATCAGGCTGCCCCACAGCTCAGGCGTTGTGAACCCGGTAAACAGCAGGAATACCGGTGTCAATGCCACGAAGATCAGAGAACCCAGCGACACATACCGGGTCAGAACGATTGCCAGAATAGCAATCAATCCCGCAATCAGTGCAGGCCAGAATACAAGCGTAGCCATTACGCCAATTGTCGTTGCAATGCCTTTCCCTCCGCGAAAGTGAAAATAGAGCGGCCAATTATGCCCGATGATGGCAGCGATACCACAGCCCACTGCAATCCAGGTTCCCCAGCCGCCGGCCCATGTTCCAAGCCAGACTGCGGCAATTCCCTTCAGTACGTCCAGAAACAGCACCAGTATGGCCGGTCCCTTCCCCATCACACGCAGTGTATTGGTTGCCCCCGCATTGCCGCTTCCATATTGGCGGATATCGATGCCTTTAAGCAGCCGGGCGAGCAATACACTGAAGCTGATAGAGCCAAGCAAATAGCTTACAACGATAACCAGAAGTTCAAACGCCACTACTCTTCTCCCCTAACCTTCGTTTTCGGATTTGCGCCGTGTAAAGAGACGGATCGGTGTGCCTTCGAAATTGAATGCCGCGCGCAGCTTATTCTCCAGATAACGCTCATAGGAGAAGTGCATCAGCGAAGGATCGTTGACGAATACCACGATTGTCGGCGGCTTCGTAGCAACCTGGGTTACATAATTGATGCGCAGACGGCGTCCTTTGTCTGTCGGCGGAGGATTGATCGCTACTGCATCGGATACCACATCGTTCACCAGATGCGTGGTAATCCGGAGTGCATGCTGCTGTGCAACATGCTGCACGACCGGCAGCAGCTTCTGCAGGCGCTGTTTGGTAAGCGCAGACAGGAACACGACTGGCGCATAACTCATGAACAGGAAGTGATCACGGATATTGCGTTCGAAATTCTGCATCGTCTTGTCGTCTTTCTCAATGGCATCCCATTTGTTGACGACAAAGATAGAGGCTTTGCCCGCATCATGGGCATAACCGGCAATATGCTTGTCCTGATCAATAATGCCTTCTTCACCGTTGATTACGACCAGTACAACATCAGCACGTTCAATAGCCTTCATGGCTCTCATCACGCTGTATTTTTCCGTATTTTCATAGACCTTGCCGCGTTTGCGCATGCCCGCAGTATCAATGAGCACATAACGCTGGCCATCCCGTTCAAACGGTGTATCGATCGCATCGCGTGTAGTACCCGCAACATCGCTGACAATTACGCGTTCTTCGCCAAGAATAGCATTCACCAGCGAGGATTTACCTACATTTGGACGGCCGATCAAAGCTACACGAATGACATCATCGTCATATTCCTCATCGGTTTTATCAGGCAGACGTTCAACAACCGCATCCAGCAGATCTCCGATTCCGGTTCCGTGGCTTCCTGAAATTCCGATCGGGTCGCCAATTCCAAGGCTGTAAAATTCATAAATATCCTCAGTGCGCTTCATGTTATCCACTTTATTAATAGCCAGAACGATCGGCTTGCCGGAACGGAAAAGAATCTGTGCTACTTCTTCATCCGAGCTCGTAAGTCCGCTCTTCGCCTCGCACATAAAGACGATGACATCCGCTTCTTCGATCGCCAGCTCCGCCTGAACGCGGATCGACTTCAGAATGGCGTCTTCACCGTCAATTTCAATCCCCCCGGTATCAATCACACTGAAGGATTTGCCGTTCCAATCCGAAACTCCATATATCCGGTCACGTGTAATCCCCGGTTTATCTTCTACGATGGCCAGTCTATCGCCAATCAGCCTGTTAAAAATCGTCGATTTACCGACGTTAGGCCTGCCAACGATGGCCACAACGGGTCTTGCCATATTCATTCCTCCTGTCTTCCTTACATTACTCATCATAGCAAAAAACAATACAATTGGCTAACAGTCTTACAACTGTTCCGCCGCTCCATACTTGCCTGTAAAACACAATCGGCGAACCCTCTTATCGAGGGCTCGCCGATTACTTTACCCGTTATGATGAAATAACAAAGGGATTAGTTGTTACCCTTGAATTTGTCCAGCTTGTCGCCGAAACGTTCAGCCAGTGTGAAGCTGAGGCCTTCATTGCTGAGCGATACGTTAGGATTGTTCAGCACTTCTTTTGGCGCTCTGTCTCTGCTGTTGCTGCGTTCAGGTCTAGCCGTAGGAGCCGGAGCTTCTTCGGTTTCCTTGATGCTGAGGCTTACGCGCTTCTCGGATGGATTGAAGTCAAGCACTTTCACTTGTACTTCCTGTCCTTCTTTGAGCACTTCATGCGGAGTGCCAATGTGCTTGTGGGAGATCTGGGAAATGTGCACAAGGCCTTCAACGCCTGGAAGCAGTTCAACGAATGCGCCGAAGTTTACAAGGCGTTTAACTTCGCCTGTAACTACATCGCCGATGTTGATCTGACCAGCTGCGGAATCCCAAGGACCCGGAGCAGCGGCTTTGATGCTGAGGCTGATTTTGCCTTTTTCAGGATCAACCTTAAGTACTTTTACGCGAACCTTATCACCTTCGGATACTACATCGGATGGCTTCTCCACGTGGTTCCAAGCGATCTCGGATACGTGAACCAGACCGTCAACGCCGCCAACATCCACAAATGCGCCGAATTGAGTCAGACGTTGTACAGTACCTTCGATGATTTGTCCTTCGGACAGCTCGGACATGATCTTCTGCTTGTTAGCTTCGAATTCTTCTTCCAGAACTTCTTTGGCGGAAAGAATAACCTTGCTGTTCTCACGGTCAAGTTCTTTCACTTTCACACGCAATGTGCGGCCTTTGTAGTCGCTGAAATCTTCAACGAAGTGACGTTCAACCATGGAAGCCGGAATGAATCCGCGCGCGCCAACGTCAGCCACGAGGCCGCCTTTGACAACGTCAGCCACAGTAACTTCGAACGATTCCTGGGAAGCGAAGTATTTCTCAAGATCTTCCCATGATTTTTCGCTGTCGATTGCACGTTTGGAAAGAACCAGGCTTTCCTTGTTGTCGTTGATGCTGACAACCTTGCATTCCACTTCTTGTCCGACTTCTACCGCTGCTGCGGCATTGTCCAGTTGTACGGAAGACAATTCGCGAATAGGAATGACGCCGTCGTATTTATATCCAATGCTTACATAAGCTTGGTTATCTTCGATTTTGACGATCGTTCCTTTCACGGTATCGCCTTTTTTCAAAGAAATGATTTCCAGGCCTTCTTGGCTTGTCACTTCTTCTTCGGTACCCGTAACAGCTTCTGCGGATTCCACAGCTTCTGTTGCTTCCACGGTTTCGTTGTTCTCAACGTTATCCGCAGCTTCTTGATTTTTGATTTCTTCAGACATGTGATTACCCTCCTCGATTCAAAACCCCATTTATTTAAACCCGCGTATAGCAGAGTTCAAAACAATCATCAATTGCACTTTGTACGTTAGTATGTTCCAAAAAATAGCGGTTATGCTATTAATCATCTGCGATTCGCAGATGCAGGGCGCCCCGGCTTAACGCGTACTGGGCTTGCCTGTTTGGATCATCTCTTGGATACGCCCCATAATAACATCGGTTACCGCTTCCAGAGATTCACTTCCTGCTCCTTCAAACGAACTGAGATCTATGGGAGCCCCGTAAACAACAGTCATCCGCCGAAAGGGCTTGTAAGATCCGATAATAGCTGCAGGTACAACGGCTGCGCCGCTGCGAAGGGCAAAACTTGCTGCGCCTTTCTTAGCTACACCGGAGTCAGAATTGCGCGTGCCTTCCGGAAAGATGCCCATAACATTTCCGCCGCGAAGCGTATTAAGGGCCGTTTTTATGGATTCTTTGCTTACGCCGCCACGTTTGACAGGAAAAGCGCCCAGTTGCTTAATGAGCCAGCCTAATACAGGAACATTAAAGAGCTCCGCCTTGGCCATGTATTTCACCTGTCGTTTCAGCTTAATCCCAATCGTCATCGGATCGAGCAGGCTGATGTGATTTGCGCAGAGCAGTACTCCGCCCTCCTTTGGCACATTTTCTCTCCCCACAATCTTAAGCGGGAACAGTATGGCATAAATAAAGCGAAGCAATCCACAGCAAATTGCATAAATCATAGATGATTTCTCTCCCCGTCAACATAAGTTCTGCAGTGGGAGACGATGGCTTCCACGGCCTGACCGATATCCATATGGGTCGTATCCAGAAGAACAGCGTCTTCGGCACGGCGCAGCGGTGAAATCTCACGGCCCTCGTCAAGACGGTCCCGCGCTGCAATATCATGTTCAAGCTGCTGGAGAGTCACTGTTTCCGTATCCTTCAGTTCCTTGTAACGACGGAGAGCACGCTCCTCCACACTTGCCGTCATGAAAATCTTCACTTCGGCATCCGGCAGTACGGTTGTACCGATATCCCGGCCATCCATTACGACTCCCTTGCGGAGTGCCATCTGGCGCTGCAGCTGGCTGAGTCTGGATCTTACACCCTCGATCTTCGAATACTGTGACACTTGGCCGCTGACCTGAAGACTCCGGATATGCGGGGTCATGTCTTCCCCATTAATCAACACTTTCTGCACGTCTTTCTCCGGAAGAAGATCAATATTCATGTCCTGGATCCTCTGATCCACCAGTTCATGCTCCTCCGCAGATATGCCTTCACGAATCATATACCAGGTGATTGCCCGGTACATCGCACCCGTGTCTACATAAATGTAAGACAGCTCCCGTGCTACCAATCGGGCTACAGTACTCTTGCCTGCCCCGGCAGGTCCGTCGATGGCGACGTTAATTCTGTCGTAAGTATGTGTCCCCTGCCTGTCCAACGGGGCATTCCTCCTCAAACACTCTTCCGCAGGAAATATGCCTATCGACATATCTCTCTAGGGACTTGCTGATATTATCAAGAAAAAAGCAGGCATTGCCTGCGACTTATAAAATTATACCACAGTTTATACCTCAGTGCAAAATGACTCGGAGGTTTTTGAGGAGAAAAAAGCTTATATTGATGCCTTTTGGGGAATCCCCGCACAGTCCTGTCACCGGTTACGGAAATCAAATTGGCGTTCAAAACAGTAACGGATTATTTTTTGGCGTTCCGAATCGGAAATGGACGAAAACTTCAGCATGACCAGATTACGTCCGGTTTCGAGCTTTTTGATCCGTACAATTTCGCCTTCGAAATTAACATGCTCCGTGCTGCCGTTTCGGTACGCTACCAGCAGCCAGCAGCCTAGCTTATCTCCAACTTTCAAAGTAATTTTGGCATCGCTTAAGAATGAGGTCCCCCCGCCGCCGATATCCTCAGTCCGCACCAGAAAGCGGCTGCCCAAGGAATCTTTAACAGCAAGCTCCAGCTCGGCATTCACGCGGAAAAAGCTGCGGCGCTGGATTTTGAAGATGGATTCCACAGCAGGCTTGCGCAGGCGCACCATCCGGATGACCTCTTCCTTGAAGCCAATTACATGGGTGTTGAAATAATTTTTAATGCCGCCTTCTGTAAGAAAATAAACAGACAGCTCATCTCCGACAAACAGTTTTTTCAGCCGCCCGTTACTCTCCTGCATGGGAATTTCTATCAGAAAAGTATCTTCCTCCATGTCAGCAATTCTTGCCCGGTATTCGACCTCTGACTCCGCTGCATCGCTGGAAGCAACCTGCAGGTATAAATATTCGTTGATTTTGGGATACACACCTGTCACCGCCGCTTGAGTTAGTAATTAATGCTAACCCGATTATAGCATGGCCTTTCATGCCCGGTCAGAAATATTATTTGGGCCAAGTGGTTAAATACCGTTATCCGGCCAGCAAAAAAGGCGCTTTCCACTTTTGGAAATGCGCCTTTTATTAAAGTTAACCTTACTCAGCCTGTATCTCCGGTTATTTGTCCTGTGCTCCGGAAGAGGTACGGATCTGCTCTACCGCTTCCTCATTACCGTCAGCAGCATTCAGATAGATCCGGAACTGTGAGCCGTTGATTTTGCCTCCGAATTCATAGGTCAGCAGCTCTTCAGCATCTTCATTCTCAATCCAGGCCAGCCTGTTATACAGCTCCTTGAACTCCGGGTTCAGCATGGCTCTGACTTCGGCCAGGGACAGCTCCGGCTTAGGAATCACGCGCTTCTCCTTATGCTCATGCACATAATCGCTGGCCTGGAATCCGGTGGCTTCTCCCGTGTCCAGTCCAACCCGTACCGTCATCTTCTCCGGATAGATCAGGACACCGTCCTGGCTGGTAACAAAGGTTAAGTTGCCCAGGTTATCATATCTGTCTGCACTGACTGCGGTCATGCCGGGATAACCCTTCTTCTCCAGAAACTTGCCGGCCTTCTCCACGGCCTGCTTCATGGACACCTTGGCCGGACCTACCTCACGGTTGTCGTTGTAGGAGATCAGCAGCCCGCCTTCTGCGGTGAAATCCATGGTGACCGGCTCTTTATGCTCCTTAGATGAGATTGTAGCCGTATAGGATGCCCACTCGGTTCCTTTACCGTTCTCCTGCATCTTCACATTGGCATTCCCGCCCAAATCAGCGAATTTCAATGCCTTGGCTTTGATCTGCTCTGCTGTGACGGGCTTGCCGCCCAGCTTCTTGACTGAACGCTTATCATAGATGCTGGCTACTGAAGGTCCATAGTCCAGCTCAGGATAGGCAGCAACCCGTTTGTCGACTGTTTTGAACCCGTCAATGATCGTGTTGTCTTCCGCTTTCTCCTCTGTAGCAAGTGCCGTTTCTACGTCCATCCAGCGCAGCCTGTTGCTGATGACTTTGTTCTGAACATCCTGCAGATCCTTGGAGATCTCCGCCGAATTCGCATAAAGTGTCTTCAAGTTAGCCATTTCACCTTCGGTCAGCGGCTTCTTGGTGAAATCCCGTACCGCTGCCTTATAGGAGAAATTGGAGATCTTCGAGAGGAATTCCTCCGTCTCACTGAACGGCAGCAGCGTAAGCGGCAGCTGGTTGATCTCGTTCTGCGCCTCGCTTGTAATCCGCCATACATTCACCAGACCCTTGCGGTGCATTCCATTGGAGGTGGTGTTGACCGCCAGCGTGTTACCCAGCTCTCCATGAAGCCGCTCCACATGATAGGACAGATCATGGAACGCACGCTGATATTGGTTCTCCGCTTTGATCAGAATCGAATTCTTCTCCTGGTTCTCCTGATACCCCCAGACCAGTGCTCCAAGCAGCAAGAGTGCGGTCAGCGGGAACATTATGGCGCTTAATCTTTTGTACATAGGTCCGTCAAACTCCTTTCAGTAGCTTATTGCCGTTAGTTTGACAATAACTGAGAAGTCTTATGCACCCATGCGGAAACAGTTGCGCCGTTCTTTAAAGGACGGGGCGTTTCAGGGAGAAATAGAAATTCTTCTATTCGGTTAACAGCTGTCAGGCCCGCTCTTCAATATCGAAACCGCTGACACTGCTGCACAAGCATTGCTTGAAGCCGGTCTGAATGACTCCCTGCTCCTTGTTTCCTCTTAATATGTAGGTTTCGCCGCACTGTTTGCAGACAATCCGAACTTTTACACGCAAAAAAAGACACCCCTCTCCTCTCTGGAATTCCTAGCCTTACGGAACTGCCCTGTAGGATTAAGTGTGTCCATCTCTATTATAGGTTAACCTCTTCCTCCCGCTTCAAAAAACGAAACGGGGAGCGGCTGTTGGCCCGCGCCACCTTGCCCATCCCTCCGTACCATAAAACAGCCATCAGGGGCACGATGAACCAGATCCAATAATTAGCCGTAGTTGTCAGTATAAAATCATAAATCCCGTGCCAGAGCCATGGCAGCAGCAGGGAAATAAGCAGAATCCCTCTGGTCTTGACTCCTTTTGAAAACTTGGCCCTCCCCATATGATATCCCATAATCACGCCAAACATGGCATGGCCGGATACCGGGAGCAGCGCCCTCATGACCATTGAACCGATTGAAGCATTGCTGTACCAGGCATACATTACATTCTCTATCGTTGCGAAGCCGAGCGAAATCGCCACGGCGTATAGTATTCCATCATAGGGCTCGTCAAATTCGGTATGATTGTAAATCATATGGTACAGCACAAACCACTTCAGACCTTCCTCCACGCCGGAGGAGATCAGAAACGAATCTACATAAGGGCCGCCGTCCAGACCAAGCACAAGACCTCTCTGGATAATCATCACCGGCAGTACTATAATCAGGCCGAGCAGGAACACCTTCAGCACCATGTGGAGCGGCTCCTGATCATACTTGTCTTTCAGATAGAAAAAAGTCAGCAGCGCAAGTCCCGGTGCCACTGCTGACGAAATGACCGATAACAAAAGCACCGAATAGCCTCCCCCGCGCCTAAAAACTAGTATCTTTCTGAATTTCAATCCAGGGCTGAACTACTGCCCGTCCTTAAATACGATCGTCTCCCGTCAGCAAAACCTCAGGGAAGGGCAGTTAAGCCGATGCTTCCTTGCCCTTCTCCGTCTTTATTCCTGGCGTTTAAAATGAGTGCATAAGGTCTCGATTGCATTCTCCGCCATCACTGTCTTGCCGTATTCAGCCAGAACAGCCTGAGTAACCGGAGATGAATCTCCAAACTCTGCAAGCACGCCTACAAGACCCGATAATGCCGCTTCTTCGAATTCCTTCGGATCGAAGTAGAGATACCATTTATCATTATAAGAATACAGCTGTCCTTGAGAAGTAATATTGCCGATGAGCACATGGGCCGCTTCAACCAGAACCTCAAAATCGCGGAATGCATACACAATGGAGTCGCTTTGTTCAAGAGTAACTTCCATCTCGTAAATCTCTTCAGGCAATTCATCTTCCCCGGGACCACCGTACGAATGGTGATCATATTTCCCCCGGGTCACAATAACGACCATGCCTTGCGCGGGCAATGCGAAAACTTCCACGGCAAGCGGACCGGTAGCGTCAAAACCAAGTTCACTGTACGCCTGATCCATCATTTCCGTAAAGAGGTCGTGCACCTTGGGAACTTCCTGCCACATGTCTTCCTTCTGGATGCCCCGCTCGCTCAGGTCGTCAAAAGTGAGGAAAATCCGTATCTTATCTTGACTTAATCGCTCTATTCTCATGACAGGATCCTCCTTTTGCAAGCTCATTTAGTATTAATGTATGATGAGTCCCGAGTAATGAGCCAAAAATGGTTACTATGTATGTATGTTATCATTTTGACGCTACAAATGCACGTAAATAAATATAGAAAAGGCCCAATTTACTGCCCAATATCTGCAAAGCCCGGCTTCACCGCCTTTTCGTTGTATGCACATGCATGTATTCGAAACCTCTTCGCGGGCAGAAAAAAGAATCATTCTGGCGACTTTGGTGTCTCCAAAATGATTCTGCAGCGGCCTATTCCGGTTACAATCCCGGTATGGCTGTATGTGTATCCTTGAGAATCTGTTCTACTTCATGTTTCACATCGGGATTGCTGCGGATGAAGTCTTTGAGCATATTCAGGTTGGATTCTTTGGACTTCACCGGTGAATCCTCCTGCTTGTGTTCGCTGCTGCCGGAAGCATGAGAGCCGTTATCATGGCTGCTGCCCTCAGCGGTACTTCCGAAGCCGGTCATTGCCATTCCCATAATTTTGTCCTTGGCTTTCTCACCGGCACTTTCTGAAGAACCGCCCGTGTGAAGCAGTGAAGACATCATGGCGCTGCGTTTTTTGGACATAATCATACTGGCGGCCGCACCCATCAGCACTCCGCACAGAAATGACGAAGTATTCATATCTCTAACCTCCTTGTATGGTAAAATCATGCTTAGTGTTCGCGGAAAGATTCCGGCTCATACAGCCAAACAACAAGAAAGCGAGATGAAAAAAGTGGGTAAAGCAACAACACTGCTGCTCCTGGCTGCTTTTCTGCTGTCAGCTTGCAGCAACAACGACGGGAATACAGGCAACACCGCTGCGGGGAACGCATCACAGCCTCCGGCTACAGTACAGCCTGCCACTGACCAGCCTGCCTCTGCTCCGGCTCAGACGGACTCTCCTGCCGGGGAATCCCCCGCTGCGCAGGCAACTCCTGCCGCAACAGCAGATGCGGCAGTTACAGCAACCGCTCAGCCAACCGGGGCGGCAGCTTCAGAGGAAGTACCGCTGCTGTACCATATGAACAAAAACTACGACATCATCCCGAACGATGCCGCAACCAACAAAAAGGTCGTCCTGCTGACCTTCGATGACGGGCCCAAGGATGCGGAATTAATCAATCCGCTGATGGATACGCTGGACAAGCACAAGGCCAAAGCCATTTTCTTCGTCAACGGATACCGGGTGAAGGAGCATCCTGAGCTGCTTGAGCTGATTCATAACCGCGGCGGCATTATCGGGAATCACAGCTGGGATCACATTGTGCTGAAGGATAAATCCGAAGCTGAAGTTAAGAAACAGATTGAAGATGTGCAGAATATTGTCAAGGAGGTCACCGGTCAGACTCCCGTGTTCTTCCGCCCGCCGCACGGTGCAGGCGGTGACGTCGGCAAAAAAATCGCCGCTGACAACGGACTGCTCTATATGACCTGGTCTGTCGGCTCGCTGGACTGGGAGATGAAGGAAAAGGACACGAATAAAACGGAAAAGCTGATCACAAATGTTACCAGCCAGCTGCATTCCGGCAGCAATATTCTGATGCATGAGCTCCCGTGGACCGTGGAAGCGCTGGATACACTGCTGACTACGCTTGAGGGCAAAGGCTACAGCTTTGTCGATCCGCGCAGCATTGAACTGAAAATGCGTTAAGTCTATCTGAAAACCGCAAAACAGCAAGGCCGTGATTCTCCTGTTATTGGGGAATCACGGCCTTGCGTTTTTGATCCACCGTGGCTTGCTTTAGCATAGGATCGGCAAGCGAAAGCCACCCGACCCCAAGCGTCACTTTTTCCATGTGCGAAGCAGAACGCACCGGAAGCCCCAATTATACTTCAGTTGTCCAAATACACTACTACTCCCCCATTTCCTGCATACTTGGTGCAGCGTTGCCCCAAACAAAGGTGTAGCAATTGGCATTCGCCTCGCCAGAAACCGAAGCACGGCATTATATACCGCTTTGAGGACATTCCTCATCCATCCGCTCAGAGCGGAAGCAATTAATTAAGCGTTCGAAAGTCGGGTCGCTGCCGAGCGGTTTCTTTTAATGTGTGTTTTTTAAGATTGAAGATTCGTTTTTCGCTTAGACAGTGGAGAGGACGGACTGACCCGCGGAAAAGCGGTAGCGGTCGCCTTGGTCTCCGGATTTTCACCGCCAAGGGGAATGAAAAAAATCTGGAGAGCACAGCGATTGGAACAACGGTCCGTTCGCGGAGCATCCAATCAAGTGCAAACGTTGATCTTACTCAAAAAAAGGAGACTTCTCAGAAGCCATTACATGGCTTTTGAGGCAGTCTCTTGATTGTTTATAAGTGTTAATTCTGCCTGCAGCGGAGTGTAAGTACATGCATCTCGGCCGGGCTGCCCCAGCGCAGCGGTAAGTGCGCAGTCCCGAAGCCACGGCTGATCAGCAGCTTCAGCGGGTGAGCGGCAGTCCCGTACCCGGGAATTTCGTACATGCCGGCATTATAGTGACGGTAGAATTCATCCCCATGCCTGCTTCCGATAAAGGGAAGCACCACTTGTCCGCCATGTGTGTGTCCAGCCAATATCAGATCAGCGGGCACCTCCTGCTGCTGGGACAGCCACAGCGGATCATGCACCAGGATGATCCGCAGGAGCTCTGTGTCTGCGGCAGCCACGGGCGGCAGTGCTGAATAGGCCTTCTTGCCGCCTTTTCTCGGGAAATCCATGCCGGTGAGTATTACCCTTGACCCGGACCGTTCAATAGTCACATTCTCATCCAGCAGCAGTCTGGCTCCGCTGCCGCGGATGATATTATCGACAAGCGAGATATTCGCCCGGTAATCATGATTGCCATGAACTGCGTAGACAGGCGCCAGAGAAGCTGTAAGCGTCATATTATCCAGCAGGCGTTCCGCCGGACTGCCCTTTTCCGTCAGATCGCCGCCCAGGAAGACTGCATCCACCTTCCCGCGGAGCGGTGCCAGCATAGCAGCCGGAAGACGGCGGCGGTGAATATAGGTAATGAACAGAATACGGAAGCCGTCAAAAGCAGCCGGCAGTCTGTCCAGCACTATTTCCTCGGCAATAATGCGTTTTTTGAAGGCTGCGGCAACCATGACTATACCCGCAGTCCCCGCCACTCCAGCACAAGCGCTCAAGAGAATCAGCAGCCACATCATTGCCATAGCTCATGCAGCGGAGGTGCTCCTTTTATTCCCCAGAACAATAGAAAAGCGAGCAGCATTACAAATATGACGATCAGCGAGTTAATAAACATTTTGCTGAAACGGATTCGTTCGGACGGATAACTCTGCGCCCGGGAGGGGGTTGCCTCTCCTTCCTGCTGCTCCACTTCACGCTTCGGTTTCCTGGAGGTTGGCTTCTCAGCATGTCGGACCTTTCTCGATAAAGTTCCTGAAGCAAGGACTGGAGCTTCCAGCTGTCCGGCAGCTGATTCGGAAGAACCATTTCCATTATTTTCTTTGACAGGAGACTGTCCTCCGCCCTTATACTGTTTCTGGCGGGATCTTACCCGGCTTAGTTCTTCGCTCATGATGCCCTCCTGTAACGAATCACCATTCCTGAGAACAAATCTATGAGGAAGTGGCACAGGATCGGTGCCCATAGACTGCCGGAATGGATATAGATGTAGCCGAGACCGTAGCTGCTGAGAAATACCCAGCCGGTTGGAATCCAGTGGCGCAGATAACGCACATGAATAACAGCAAAGAGAATGCTCGTCCAGTACGGCCCCAGTGAATGCTGTATGGCGCCACGGAACAATAGCTCTTCGCATACTGCGACAATCGCTGCAATGACAATAATATGCCACAAAGGACGGTTGCCGAACAGCAGCTCATTAATCCCCCCGTCATCCATGCTGTCCTCAGGTACAATATGGGTCAGCAGGAAATCAACAACCAGCATAACAGCAGCAAGTCCAAGGCCCCAAAACACAAAATGTGCATTCTCCGGAAAATTTAATATGTGAATAGGATTTCTTTTCTGTAATAATATCCATATCAAACCGATAAATAGAGTAAGGCCCTGAGTAATATACAGATTTATTAACAGCAGCTTGTCCGTTAACTGCTGAGGATCGGCCTTTTTGATTTTGATTTCACCCAATTTGAATTTTTTCATCGTAACCTGCCTGTTCTTTAATATTTTTACATAAGATAATTTCCCTATACGAAGGAGCACTAATTATGAACAGCCGTACCTCCCGCACTCAAATGTTGTACACACTAGGTTTTATATTGTTTCTAATATCCGCATTCGCCTCATTTTTTACGGGAGTAAAGGTTGGAGCAGACAAAACGGAGGCCAAATATGCACAGCTGGCCGGGCATGAAGTTACGGAGGAATTCTCCGGCTCCTACCAGCAGCAGGATCTTGTTACGTTCTATCATAACGTATTTTTGCCCTATCGGGAATTCAAGCGCAACTGGAACGATCAGGTGGACAGCCTTGCACGCAGCACAGATGCACGGCAGAACGCGGCAACGTTGAAGAACCTCAGCATTCTGGCGGACAAGCAGTATGACAAGGTCACGCAGGATTCCCTCTTCACCAATTCGCCGCTGCTGTATGAGTCACAGCTTAACGTCCTTAAGAGCCTGACCCTCTTCTCACAGGCTTCAGGGAAGGTCACTGCCGGATCTTCAGGAGCCGAAGCCGCCAAGCTGCTGAGAAGTGATAATTTTACCGCCAGCGCTGTGAAATTCGGACTGACGGCCCAGAAGAACTTCTATGATTCTATGCTGAAGTGGGGAGCCAAGGCCAACTCTGCTATACCCGATGCCTCCGGGGAACTGAAGACACTGACTTTCATTCAGTGGAAAAAGATGCCTTTGCTCCTCAAGAATGCTTCTATCGCAAACATAATGCTGAACCGCGGAATTTATGCCGGCTATGACCCGCAGGATATTACAGCCAAGATCGACGATATGATCTATTCCGGAACCGCCAGTTCCCTGAAGCTTGGGGATATCCAGTCGTCGGTCACCCTGCTCATTTCTACCGGTGCCGTGCAGGAGCAGGACTTCATTAAATGGCGGGAGCAATATTACGGCAAGGAAACGATGCCTCAACTCCCTTTCTTCTATGAGTAGGACCAGTTATTGCATCATAACGAAAAACAGGGCTCACTTCAAGGCGGCCCGCCGCAGAAGAAGCCTATTGACACACTTGGCATCACCATGTTACATTATGAAAAATTAATCAAGCAAAACCGATGATGGAACAAAGATTACTGATGTCTTCAGAGAGCCGGTGGATGGTGCAAACCGGTGGCAGACGGAAATCTTTAGCGCTCCTGAGATATTGTATTGAACCTTGAGTAGATACAATCGGATCACCTCCGTTACCAGTGTGGCCTATTCAGGCCAATGAGGCTGCTTCTTAACCGTTGCAGTGAATTAGGGTGGTACCACGAGAACTCTCGTCCCTTACTACGGCAGTAGTATGGGGTAGGGAGTTTTTTTTGTACCCGGATTCTCTAAATCTGCCTACCCTGCCCATACACTGCCTGAATCAGCATTTCTGCACGCCTTTTCTTTTATGCGACAACGCGTTGCCCCGTTGTTCCAACAAATTTCAATCCTTTTTTATGAATCTGGTACTGCGGATTACCCCACCAGGGAATCCTTGGCATATATAATAGGCTTTCCAATTTGAAGGAGGACAAGAGACCATGTTTAAAGTATTAGTATCGGATCCGATCAGTGATTTGGGCATTCAGCAATTGATGGACGCAAGCGATGTGACTGTGGACAAAAAAACAGGACTTAGTGAAGACGAGCTTATTGCAATCATCGGCGAATACGACGGCTTACTCGTTCGCAGCCAGACAACCGTGACTGAGAAAATTATCGCAGCCGGTACTAATCTTAAAGTGATTGGCCGTGCCGGGGTCGGTGTGGACAATATTAAGCTGGAGGCAGCTACACAACGCGGTGTGGTGGTCATTAATGCTCCGGACGGAAATACGATCACCACCTGTGAGCATGCCTTTGCCATGATGATGGCACTGGCCCGTCACATTCCTCAAGCCTATGCCAAGACCATCTCCGGCGTATGGGACAAGAAGACTTTCCTCGGCGTAGAGCTGCGCGGCAAAACGCTGGGTGTGCTCGGCATGGGACGGATCGGCAGCGAAGTGGCCAAACGGGCCAAGGCTTTTGGAATGGATATTCTGGCCTACGACCCCTTCCTGACTGCTGACCGTGCGGAGAAACTGGAAGTAAAGCTGGCTTCGGTAGATGACATCATCCGGGGAGCAGACTTCATTACTGTTCACACACCGCTGACACCGGAAACCCGCCACATGATCTCCCGTCCGCAATTTGAAGTCATGAAAAAAGGAATGCGCATCATCAACTGTGCCCGCGGCGGTGTAATTGATGAGATGGCGCTGGTTGAAGCAATCGACAGCGGTATTGTTGCCGGAGCAGCCTTTGACGTCTTTGAAAAAGAGCCGCCGGAAGCGGATCACCCGTTCCTTTCGCATCCGAAGATTATCGTGACTCCGCATCTGGGTGCTTCGACCGTTGAAGCCCAGGAGAATGTTGCGATCGATGTATCGGAGCAAGTGCTGCATATTCTGCGCAACGAACCGTTCATTAACGCCGTGAACATCCCTCCGGTTGCTCCTAGTGTAATGAACAAGCTGCAGCCTTACTTCACCCTCGGCGAGAAGCTCGGCAGCTTTGTGACTCAGATTACAGATGGAGCGATCCGCGAGATTCATGTGGAATATGCCGGTGACCTCTCCGACGTGGATACACAGCCGCTGACCCGCTATATTGTCAAAGGCGTGCTCTCCCGCCATTTTGCCGGGGATGTTAACATCGTCAACTCCATGCACCTGGCAAAGACGCGTGATGTTAACGTAGTAGTGACCAAGGCTTCCAAGACCAAGGGCTTCACTAACCTTATTACCGTTACACTCAAGGCTGAGCATGACGAAGAACGCCTGGTTGCCGGAACCCTGCTGCAAGGCTATGGCGAACGGATTGTGCAGGTTAACAAGTTCCCGGTAGATATCGCTCCGGAAGGTCATCAGATCGTCATTTCCCATAACGATAAGCCGGGTATCATCGGACTCGTCGGTACACTGCTCGGCCAGAACGACGTCAACATCGCCTCCATGCAGGTTGGCCGTAAAATTGTCGGTGGAGCTGCGATTATGCTGCTGACCGCTGACAAGGCTGTTCCGCAGGATGTACTGGTCAAGCTCGCCGGATTGCCGGAGATCAATACTGCGGAAGAGATCACTCTGCTGTAGCTGAAGAACGCGGGCTTATATTCTTGGAATACCTGAGTTCAATATAAGCGCACCAAAAAACACTCTTGAGGAATGCCGGCCCGTGCTGGCATTTCAAAAGAGTGTTTTTGCATCCTCCGGCTTACGGGTTATTCCGGAATGTTAAATACGGGGACCCGCCGCCCGTCTGTGTCTGTATACCCGTATTTCTCCGCCAGACTCCCCACCTGCTGGGGTCTGCCTGTCAGCTGCATCACCCCAGGATCAGCAGCGAGCGCCACGGCAGCCCGGCCGATGTACGCTGTAGACTCACTGTCCTGCAGCTCCTCTACCTCCTGCCAGTGCTCTTCATCCGTCTTCATGCTCTCCAGCACCAGTTCTGTACGCATCCAGCCAGGTGATAAGGGAATCACAGCGATCCCATCCGCAGCCAGCTCAAGGGACAATCCGTAGGCCATGCGCACAAGCGCATTTTTGGACAGATCATAATAGAAGTTCCCTACATATTTATACTGGTCCCAGAAGGTGGTATGAATGATCAGCTTCCCGGTGCCAGCACCTGCACCTTCACTGCGCATCAGCGGAATAGCATAATAGTTAGTCATGAGCTGCGCCCTGACTCCGGCATTGAACATATGGTCCCAGTGAGCAGCCGGGAGCTCCCAGAAGGGCTTGTTCTCAATCGGAAGATTATTGCCTCCCCAGACATTATTGACCAGAATATCAAGCTTGCCCTGCTCCGCGGCAATCTGCCGGATCACTGCTTCCGTCTCCGCGTCATTGGTGTGGTCACAGCGGATATACGATCCTTCTCCGCCGAAGCTGTGAATCTCACCGAGTACACCGGCAAGTGTCCGTTCGCCCCCTTCCTGCATTGAACCGGCGTTTCTACCCGTAAAATACACATACGCACCTGCGCGGGCCAGCTCCAGGGCGATGCCTCTGCCCGCTCCCCTGCTCCCGCCTGTAACTAATGCAACTTTCCCCTGCAACTCTGTCATTATATCCGCTCCTCTCAGCTTTCATCAGATGATCATGAAGTTATCTTTTATTAATATTAACTTTTATATATGACATCAACTGACATATATATATGATAAACTTAAAATATGTTCTGCTTAAGCATTTCATTATAACCAGGAGGCCATCATCCATGAGAGCAGACCGACTATTATCCATTCTGCTGCTGCTGCAAAGCCGCGGTAAAATAAGCTCCCGCGAGCTGGCACAAACGCTGGAGGTTTCCGAACGGACCATCTTCCGGGATATGGAGTCACTGAGCATCTCCGGCATTCCCGTGCTGGCAGAACGCGGCCGTGAGGGAGGCTGGAGGCTGGCCGAGGGTTACCGGACCTCCCTGACAGGTATGAACCCCAAAGAGATTGGTGCGCTGCTGCTGCCCGCAGACCCGGCAATTCTGCAGGCGCTGGGGATTCAGGAGGAGTTCTCTTCCGCTGTCCGTAAGCTGCAGGCCGCTGGTGCAAGACAGCCCGCTACCGCCTTCAGCCTTCTTAATGAGCGTATTCATATTGATGGTGCGGGCTGGCATCCGTCGGGCGAAACCTATCCCAGTCTCACTGCATTACAGGAGGCTATATGGGAGGACCGTAAAGTGAAAATCAGTTACATGCGCGGGGAGGAGAGATCAGAGCGGCTGATTTCACCCTTTGGACTCGTAGCCAAACGTGGTGTCTGGTACACCGTGGCCGAAACAGGCGGTGAAATGCGGACCTACCGGGTATCCAGAATAAGTAGTGCTGAAGTCACGGATGAATATTTTAGCAGACCTCAGGATTTCAATCTGGCACATTACTGGGAAGCTTCTACCATGGCATTCAAATCTGCATTGCCCCGCTATCCTGCCCAGCTGCTCGTGAAGGACACTATAATGAAGGATCTTAAACAAGAACGTTATGTTTCCGTACTATACCAGGAGCATTCACCTTCACCCGGCTGGCACTCCGTCGAAGCCGAATTCAATACGCCGGAGTCTGCCTGCCGGATCATTTTATCCCTAAGCCCGGGCATTAGAGTTACCGCTCCGGCAGAGCTTGCAGACAATGTTGCGGCCACTCTGCGGGAAGCGGCTGCATTATATGAAGACAATGTGTAAACATACTCTTTTGGAGCAGCCCGGAAAGAAGTTTTATGTCAGTTCTTACAATAGACCGATTACGCATTAACCCCCTATAATATTACAATACACAATATTTAATTCTAGGGGGAACTATAGTCTATGGACTGGATGAACAAGCTGCCGTTAAAACAAAGAATCGTTGCCGGATGTTACCTGGTTGCCGCTTTATTCGCTGTCCCTGTGTTAATTACGCTCATTGCAATGGGAAAGGTGATTATCGGTATTATTCTGATTGCGGTATTGGCCGCACTGACCTACCCGCTTGCGCGCTTCATTGAGAGAACGCTTACATCTTCATTTGAGGATATCTCCAATGTGACGCATACTATCGCCAAAGGCGACTTCACCAGCCGTGCAGACGAGAACGGATCAATGGGCGACATCAGCCGCTCCTTCAACACTATGATCGATAAATTGAAGAAGATCCTGACCGACGTTTCACAGCTTACCCGCCAGGTTATGGATGCCAGCCGGGGGATTGAGGACAAGAACCAGAACCTGAAGATCGTAATGGCACAGGTAGCCTCCTCCTCCAACGAACTTGCCTTGGGTGCGAATGAAATCTCGGTGGATATTGCTGACATGACGGAATCGATCAAAGATATCGAAACCAAAGTCTCCAATTATACGAACTCTACCAAGGAAATGAACAAACGCTCCACCCATACACTGGAGCTGGTTGAAAAGGGACGCCAGTCCGTAGACACTCAAGCCGAAGGCATGCGGAAGAATATCCAGGCTACACAAAAAGTAGCAGATACGATCGAAGCGCTCTCACAGAATGCCCGCGGCATTACCATGATCACCAAGACCATCACGGAAATTGCCGAACAAACCAATCTTTTGTCGCTTAACGCCTCCATTGAAGCTGCACGCGCAGGTGAGCACGGACGCGGTTTCGCAGTTGTAGCGCAGGAGGTCCGCAAGCTTGCCGAAGAATCAACCGCCTCCACCAAGGAAGTATTCGGGCTGGTACGCAGCATCGAAGCCGATATCAAGCAGGCTATCGATAACATCGCTATTAATGAAGAGGTTGTTCAGGTGCAGAACGAGATGATAACGGAGACCGCACATATTTTCGCGCAGATCGTACATAGTGTGCAATACATAACCGAGCAGATCTCCTCCTTCTCCGCTGAGAGTGATCTGATGCTGGAGAGTGCGCTCAAGATCTCCGGGGCAATCGAGAATATCTCGGCCATTACCCAGGAGACGGCAGCAGGTACCGAGGAGGTGTCCGCGGCAATGAACGAACAAATTCATGCCCTGCAGTCCGTAGCGGAAGAGACCGAGAAAATGACACAATCTGTCTTCCAGCTGCAAAAAACAATCCATATTTTCAAATTCTAGCAGCAGCCCAAAGAGACCCTTTCCGCAGAGCAGTCTGCGGGAACGGTCTCTTTTTGGCATGAAAAAAGCAGATTGTAATGTAATATTCACAAAGTGTTAAAATAGTGCATAACCCTAAAATAACGCCTTTGCACTTCTTTACTGCTAATTCTTTATTACTAATAAACTAACATTATTTTAAATTTTAATCACCTATTTCTTAAGACCTATTTAAGGGTTCTTCCAGCCTATAATTCTAATACATCTGCATAGTTTTATGAGGTTCCCATGATGTTATGAGGCTTATGGCTTATGCAGATTAAATTCCGCTCTTTTTCTGCATTTGCATTATAAGACTTTGGTCTTCCAGACGCATCCATTTTCAAAAGTTTGAATATCTAATATTTCATCTCCTATTACATCTGAATATTCGCCAAATTTCGCGTTTTGCTGCAAAAGGCTTATTGACAAAAGGCGAGCGAGGAATATATTGTAAAGGAAAATTATCCTTCGCTGTATTGATAACAACATATGAGGCAAAATTCACCGAAAGGGAATGACGCAAAGCCATGGATCTACAGTCTCACTTATCCGGTGAGATCATGACAGCCAGGTTGCTGAAAAACTATGAACGTCCGGGAATCCGCGTTCAGTAATGGTGATTCGTGCAACAGGCCTGTGCTCCTATTTCGAGTACAGGTTTTCTATTGCTAGCATACAATCAAAAAACAACTTGTGGGGTGGATGTTCTGAAGACAGTTGCAG
The DNA here is from genome assembly GCF_038593005.1 of Paenibacillus sp. FSL E2-0178. Classification (NCBI taxonomy): domain Bacteria; kingdom Bacillati; phylum Bacillota; class Bacilli; order Caryophanales; family Paenibacillaceae; genus Paenibacillus; species Paenibacillus sp. FSL E2-0178. Next base: position 7,693,364 of record NZ_CP151953.1, on the reverse strand, counting down.
ATTATATGGCGGAAGCATTACGCGATCTTGGGGTAACACATTCTTTTGGTATTATTGGCAAGTCCATTTGTCCTATAGCTCTCAAACTTGTTGACTATGGCATTGAGTTTATTCCCGGCCGGCATGAGTCCAGCTCTGGCTTCGCAGCAGGCGGCTATGCACTGAAAACAGGCAGTCTCGGGGTTGCCTTCGGCACTTCCGGTCCCGGCGGAACGAATCTGTTAACCGCAGCAGCACACGCCAAAGCCAACAATCTCCCGGTGCTCTTCATTACCGGTCATCAGTCCATTAAAGAGCTGGGGATTCCCCAGTGTCAGGATTCCACATCCTACCTTGCCGATTTGGCAGACATGTTCAGACCGGCCACTCTTTTCAGCAAGCTGGTTGAACGCGGCGACCATTTCAGTACGATTTTCAATCATGCCCTGTCTATCGCCCTTGGTGACAAGAAAGGACCTGTTCATTTATGTATTCCGTTTGATGTTCAGACCGAGCGCCTTGAAGAATGCCGGATTGTCCTTCCGCAGCGGGAAAGGCTCGTCAGCTACGCCAACTACGAACGGGTCATTTCAGCGATCAATGCTTCCAGCAGACCTCTGATCATTGCCGGTAAAGGAGTCAACCGCTCCGGTGCGCACAAGGAACTGGTTCAATTGGCCGAGACCTTCAACATACCTGTAGTAACCTCCCCCGGCGGTAAAGGAGCCATTGCTGCGGATCACCCGCTCTATCACGGTCCTGTGGGCGTTGGCGGATGTACGCATGGGGATGAGATGTTGAACAACAGTGATCTGTTTATCGTGCTTGGTTCGCGTCTGAGCGATATGACCATATGCAATCTTAAGAAGGAGAATCATCCGGATCAGCTGATCCAGTTTGATGTTGATCCAACCTTTGTCGGTAAAATACTGACTTCCGATACCATTTCCGTCGGCGGCGATTTGCGTGACAACCTGGAGCTGTATCTCGGCAAGATTGATCCGTCCACCATAACCAGACGTGAAATAGAAATCTCCAATCACTATACTGAAGAGCTGCCTGTGCTGTCCAAGCTCTCGCTGGCTTCGGTAATGAGCACGATGAGCGATTTGATTCCATACAACAGCAGCGTGTTTGTTGATGACGGCAGCCACGGCTTCAATGCGGTCAAATGGTTCAACGTGAAGAAACCGGGGAGCTTTATATTTGATGCCTATTTCGCCTGCATGGGGAATTCAATCGGCATGGCCATCGGTGCCAAGGCTGCTGCGCCGGAAGAGACGGTCTTCTGCATTACCGGTGACGGCTGTTTCATGATGCTCGGAACTGAAATTAACACAGCAGTTTGCAAGAATATCCCGGTTATTTTCATCGTTGTGAACAATATGCAGCTGGATATGGCGCTTAAGGGTATGGAAAAAACAACCGGACGTATTGATGGAACCATCTTTGAAGTCCCCATGGATGCAGTGAAGTTTGCTGAGTCCCTGGGAGCCACCGGCTTCCGCGCAGAGACGCAAGAGGAGTTTGCCTCTGCAATCAGCCAAGCAGTTGAACTTAACCGCGTAGCTGTTATTGAGCTGTTGACTGACCGTGACGAAATGCCTCCTACGGCCCACCGTACACTGGATCTCAACTAGGCTGTATGTTACAGATTTCCTAACTTACTATCAGGAGGCAAACAAGTGAATATGAACGTAGACAGCGGACTGGACCATTTCACCAATCTTTCCGGGGACTATGGGGCCAAAGCCCTAGCTCCTATTAAAGAGCATTTTCCCGAATTAGCCGAGTATATCATGGGCAATGCATACGGTGATATTTTTCAACGGACCACCATCGGTTCAGACTGGAAAGAAATTGCCGTCATCTCTTCTTTGATCACCATGGGACAATTTGAGCAGCTGGGTGTTCACTATGTAATGGCGCTCCGCGTGGGGATGACCGTTGATCAAATCAAAGGTATCCTGCTTCATTTGACACCTTGTATCGGCGCACCCAGAGTGATCTCGGCGTTCAATGTTCTGCTGGAGACGCTGGAAGAAATTCGATAATTAATAACACAATATTACATCATTCGACTTTTGTATTGCGTATTCAAGAAAGTTCTGGTTATAATGAAGGCAAAATATCCCAAAACCAAGTTCACTTTGTCGAATATCGTCGCAGGAACGTAGTTTTTTGGGATATCAACATGATGAATCATCAGGTCACTCTGAATAGTCATGCAATTAAAATTACGGGAGAGATGAACATGGGACAATTTATTTTGAAGACAGACAATGCGAAGAAAGTAATTAACATCGAGCTGGAAGGAACCTTCTCGAACGAGGACGGTCTTAAATCGATACAAGCCTATCAGCAGACCATCAATCCGATCAACCCATCCGAATATGCACTGGATATCGATTGCCGCAAGCTGAATGTAACCGCTCCTGATGTTGTGCCGTTGCTCGAAGGCTGCTTCATCATGTTCAAGGCAGACGGCTTCCAAAAAGTGAGCCTTACCCTTGAGAATAACCCTATTCTCAAAATGCAGCTGGCACGTCTGGGCCGCAAAGCAGGACTCGAAAACCTGGAAATCACGTCCACGGTACAAGCTTAGGTTAACTTATTTTTAAACCATTATTAGCGGTTTGAAACGCAGGATTCGCTCACGAAACTAAGTGTATGCTTACGGGCTACCCAAACTTTTAGGAGGTTTACTATGGCAGGGATTCGCATTAAGGACATTGTTATCTATCATCCAAGCAAAAGCATCGGCAATGACTTCTTCATTCAGCACTTCGATGAGAAGGGAATTGATATCCGTGGCCTGCTGGCTGCTCTTGGCCGTGAAAACCGCTACAGTATCGACAGCAAGGATGAGAACTCCCTGACGATGGCTTTTGAAGCCGCAAGCAATGTACTGGACAAGACCGGCCTGACCGGCGCAGACATTGACCTGATCGCTTATGCAAGCCAGACTCCTGAATATATTTTCCCAACGAACTCATTGATGATTCACCGCCTGATTAATGGTGCATCGCATACGATCTGTATCGACAGTAATGCCAACTGCGCAGGAATGACCGCTTCGGTTGAACAGGTCAGCCGTCAAATGATGGCGAACCCAAGAATCCGCCGTGCACTTGTCATTGGTTCTGACTACGTTGCCCCGCATGCGGACAAGAATGACCCGGTATATTACGCCAACTTCGGTGATGCAGCTGCCGCGCTCATTCTGGAGCGTGACGAGAATTCGGTAGGCTTCATTGATTCGATCTATCAGACCGATACCTGCGTCTACGGCAACTCGCTGTTCCCGGCGGAAGGTTTAGCCAATCTCGGACGTACGGGTGTGGCTGCCGGAGAATTCAATGTGAAGTTCATCCCGTTCGATGATTCCATCTGTGTGGATGCTGCTTCAGAATCAATTAACACCCTGCTCAGCAATAACGGAATCGCACCTGAATCCATCAAGGCCGCCTGCTTCTCGCAGTTGTCACTTCCGAATATCAAGGCCGTTGCCGGCAAAACCGGAATTGACGCTGATGCAGCCGTCTACATCGGGGATGAATTCGGCTACACCTCCACCAGCAGCCCGTTTATCGCCCTGCACAAAGCAGTGACTACCGGACAGCTGGAACGCGGAGACAAGGTCCTGTTCTGGACAGTAGGCGCCGGCTGGCAGAATGTCGCTTTTGTAATGGAGTATTAATCTTAGCCGTTGAACTTATAGTTTCTTGTTGATATCCAAACAGCCCGCAGCAGAATTCCTGCCAGCGGGCTGTTTCTTTATGTACACGTCAGGGCCCGACTCTCCCCAGGCAGAACCTGCAGCGTTCATCCTGCCTGAGGTGAATCTATCCGATTCATCCGGTAAGCGCAGTCTGCCATATCAGCAGCTGTTCTTGTTACCTCTGTCCTTCATGCTTCTCCCAGCCCATAGTCCGGGACACCGCGTCCTGCCAGGCATTGTAACGGCGTTCACGCTCTTCCGTCTCCATCTGCGGTGAGAATACCTTCTCGGCCTTATTGAAGCTCTCCAGCTGCTCCCGGGTCCATATGCCGGAGGTGAGTCCTGCCAGCAGCGCAGCGCCGAGCGCTGTGGTCTCCGCATACGTAGTACGGGTTACGTCGCTCCCAAGAATGTCCGCCTGGAACTGCATCAGCAGATTATTGCGCACGGCGCCTCCATCCACTCTCAGGCCGCTGAGCGGCATGCCTGCGTCTTTTTCCATCGCCCCGATGACATCGCGGGATTGAAAGGCCAGCGACTCCAGCGTTGCGCGGACCAGATGTGCGGCGGTCGTTCCCCGGGTCAGTCCAAACACGGCGCCCCTGGCATACATATCCCAGTAGGGTGCACCAAGGCCGGTAAAGGCCGGCACGACCACAACCCCCTCACTGTCCTCCACCTCACTCGCCTTCTCTTCCGAGTCCGCCGGAGCTACAATCAGCCCAAGGCCCTCCTGCAGCCATTGTACCGCTGCTCCAGCCACAAACACACTGCCCTCAAGGGCATAATAGAGTTCGTCTCCCATACCCCAGGCTACCGTGGTCAACAGGCCATGACTCGAAGTCACTGCCTCAGTGCCTGTGTTCATCAGAATGAAACAGCCGGTGCCGTAGGTGTTCTTGGCGCTGCCTGCTTCCAGGCAGGTATGACCGAACAATGCCGCCTGCTGGTCCCCAAGCACAGAACGGATGGGAATATCTGCACCGAACCACTGCTTGTCTGCAGCCCCGAAGTCCCCGCCTGACATCCTTACTTCAGGCAGAATAGAGGGCGGAATGCGCAGCGCCTCAATCAGGCCGTCATCCCATTTGCGCTCATGCAGATTGTAGAGCATGGTCCGTGAAGCATTGGTAACATCCGTAGCATGCACAGCGCCTCCTGTAAGCTTCCAGATCAGCCAGCTGTCAATGGTTCCGGCCAGCAGCTCTCCCCGGTCCGCCCGCTCTCTGGCCCCCGGCACATGGTCCAGAATCCAGGCCAGCTTCGTTGCCGAGAAATACGCATCGATGACAAGACCCGTCTTCTCAGCGATCTCTCCGGCCATTCCCTGCGCCTTAAGCGCCTCACACTGCTCTGCAGTCCGGCGGTCCTGCCAGACGATCGCCGGATAGACCGGCGTTCCGGTAGCCTTGTCCCAGATCAGTGCAGTCTCACGCTGATTGGTAATGCCGATGGCCGTAATACTATCAGCAGGGGCGGAGCTTGCCGCGATAGCGTCTCTGGCCGCAGCAAGCTGACTCTCCCAGATTTGCTCCGGATCATGCTCTACCCAGCCCGGCCGGGGAAAGGATTGTCTAATCTCATATTGCCCTTGCGCGATCATTCCCGCCTCCTCATCAAAGAGGATCGCGCGTGAACTGGTGGTACCTTGGTCCAAGGATAAGATCATTATGCACAGCCTCCTGCAAGCCTCAGCTTCTATGATATGTTCCACGTTGAACAAGATTAATGTGGTGGTTTCAACAAAAAGCACCTCTGCTGTCAGAGGCGCTGTCATGCATTGTCCGGATTTACTGTTTTTCGACAGGAAGCCGCAGGGTAAAAGCGGTGCCTTCTCCAAGCTTGCTGGAGGCGTGGATACTCCCATGATGCGACTCGACGATGTTCTTCACAATCGCTAGTCCCAGACCGGTTCCTCCAGATTCTCCCCTTACGCGCGCTTTGTCGGCTTTGTAAAAGCGCTCGAAGATATACGGCAGATCCTCAGGCGTAATGCCTACCCCTTGGTCCCGGATCTCTATCTCCAGAACCCTCCGGCCTTCCAGCACGGTGGAATCCGCCCGAATGGATATCCGTTTATCGGCCGGAGTGTGGCGGAAGGCATTGTCGAGCAGATTGGTGAGCACCTGCTCCAGCTTGTCTTCATCGGCAGCCTTAAGGAGCAATTCGGTATCCGGTTTCTTCAGCTCAAGAATGATATCCCGCTCCTTGGCTCTGACCGAAAACTTGCGGTACACCCGTTCCAGCAGTTCCCCTGCATCCACTTGCGCCTTCAGCATATCCGTATGCCCCGCTTCCATGCGGGCCAGATCGAGCAAATCCTTCACCAGCCGGCCCATACGGAGCGATTCATCGTGGATTACCTGGACCAGCTCGCTGCTCTCCTCCGGGGAGGAGGCCATTCCATCCAGCAGCGCCTCGCTGTAGCCTTGCATCATCGAGAGTGGTGTACGGATCTCATGCGAGACATTGGCGACGAAATCGCGGCGCATTTTCTCCAGCCGCACTTCCTCCGTCACATCGCGCAGCACCGCCACCGCACCGCGGAGATTATCTTCGGAGTATAAGGGTGCCATATGCACAGACCATACACCCTGCCGGACATGGATATTGGAGCGTTGATCGCCTCCTACGCTGAGTGTACTGAAGAACAGCGGCCGCAGCGGCGGAGGCACATCACGGGCAGGTCCAGCCTGCGGATACAGCCCGCCATCCTCTTCCTGCTCCCAGGTAAGGTCACTCCAGGTTTCCAGCAGCGTCTGGCCATGCGGATTGGTGAGGATAATCTGCCCCTCAATATCGAAGGTGATCACGGCATCGCTCATACTGCGCAGGACGCTGGACAAATGCCCTTTTTCATTATTCAGACTGCGTATATTCTCTTCCAGCTCTTCTGCCATGTGATTGAAGGATGTCGCCAATTGTCCGATCTCATCGCTGGTAACCAGCGTCAGTCTCGTCCCGTATTCGCCGCGGCGGATATCATTGGCCGCCTCAATCACCTGCTGCATCGGCTGGGTAATCTTCGTAAACAGGAATAAGGCAAAGAATGTCGTTAAGGAAAACCCGATCATACAGGTATACATAAATAAACGCTTGATCGCCCCGGAATTGGCGAAATTACTGTCGATGTAGGGTAACAGAAACAGCCCCAGCGTAATGAGCACGACAGCAACCAGACAGATGATCGTGATCCACAGCTTACCGACAAGACTTCTCCAGAAGTTCACTTATTTAGGCACCTCAAGCTTATAGCCGACTCCCCATACGGTAGTGATCATAGCCGCCGATTCCGGGGACACCTTATTCAGTTTCTCGCGAAGACGCTTGACATGGGTATCCACGGTACGCAGATCTCCGAAGAACTCGTAATTCCATACATCCTTGAGCAGTTCCTCACGAGAGAACACCTTATCCGGTGAGATCGCCAAATAATGCAGCAGCTCATATTCCTTAGGGGTCAGACTTACCTCCTGGCCGCCGGCGGTTACGCGGTGTGCATCATGCTCAATAATAAGAAACGGAAACACGATATTGTTGCTTGAATTGCTCTCTTTGGACAAAAAAGCAGTTGCGGAAGAACGGCGCATTATCGCCTTAACCCGGTAAATCACTTCACGCGGGCTAAACGGCTTAACGACATAGTCATCTGCGCCCATTTCAAACCCTTGAACCCGGTTAATCTCTTCACCCTTGGCAGTAAGCATCAGGACCGGTGTAGATTTGACTCCTCTGAGTCTGGTCAGCACTTCAATCCCGTCGATGCCCGGCAGCATAACATCCAGCAATATCAGACCGTAGTCATTGGCTGTTGCTTTGCGCAGAGCAATTTCCCCATCTTCCGCCTCGTCAATTTCATAACCTTCTTTTTCAAGATACATTTTGAGCAGGCGGCGGATGCGTTCTTCGTCATCCACCACCAGAATTCTATTCAAGTGCTCTGCCATTTACACAACAACCCCTTCATCAAATACAGTAGAACGTTACCCTAAATCTTGTGCGTGCCAGAGAATATAGTCTACTCAGTCTGTCCCCGCATAAGAGTGAAGTCCGGCGATCACAAGATTAACGCCAACCAGGGTAAACATTACGATCAGAAAGCCGAGTACAGCGAGCCAAGCGGACTTGCGTCCCTGCCATCCGCGGGCCAACCGCAAATGGAGATAAGCACTGTAGAACAACCAGGTGACGAGTGCCCACACTTCCTTAGGGTCCCATCCCCAGAACCTGCCCCAGGCCACTTGAGCCCATATCATTGCAAAAATCAAAGCCCCCAGTGTAAAGATCGGGAAACCGATGGCGATCGCCCTGTACGTTATTTCATCAAGGTCATTCTCATCAATTCCGTCGAGTACCGGATGAATCGCCTTACCCAGCGGTTTGCGGACAGCCAGGCGGAGAATTCCATATAGAATCAGCCCGGACAGCAGTGACCAGATAACGGTATTGAACTTGCGCCCGGCATTGACACCATTCATCCAGGATGGAGCTTCGAAGAGCGGTTCTTTTATGCCAAGAAACGACTGGAAGCTCTCAATTTCGCTATGGTAAGGTGCCACAATCGGCGGCATTTTATAACTCACTTTCTCTATTGTACTATCTCCCTGCCCGGGGCTGTCAATCGTAACGTTAGTGCGGACAAAAACAGATTCATAGCCGGCACCGCGGAAGGCAAATACAGATCCAAGAAAACCAATTATAACAATGATTGAGAACAGAGTAAATTCGACAAGTCTCTGCTGCTTGCGGTCACTGCGTTCCTTGCTGCTGAAATCGACCGTCCGCAGGAGATACATCAGCCCGGCGGCAAAGCCTACAGCGAAGAACGATTCCCCCAGTGCTGCCAGCGTAACATGAATGTTCAGGTAGATGGATTTCAGCGAGGGGATCAGCGGCTGTACTTCCTGCGGAAATACCGCTGCATACGCCATCACAATAATCGAGATCGGAACCGCGAAGACACCGAGAATAATTTTGCGGTAAATCGCGAAGATCACCGTAAATGCAACCATTACCATCATCGATAAAAAAGTCATGAACTCATACATGTTACTTACCGGAATATGACCCGATCCCATCCAGCGTGTAATGAAGTATGCCAGATGGCACAGCAGCCCGAGCGAGGAGGCGATAAAAGAAATCTTCCCCCAGCGTGCGGTATGCTCCTCCGGCTTCCTGCCGGACCATCTGCGCCCCATAATGGCGATGGTGAACAACATGAATGCTCCGCTGTATAAAAAGAATGCGGCAATAAAGACGTCACTGCTGAAATCGAGCAAGCTCATGCCAGGCCTCCTCCGTTGTCCAATGATTTTTCATCGACTGTCATGTCTATCTTCTGGAGAATAGAAACGATCTCGCGGCGGAAGCCGAACCAGTTCTTGTTCGTATGGCCTCCCAGCACCAGTTCCCCGCCGTCGACGGTCAACCAGATGCGTCTATGCTGCCAGTAGAAGCCGAGGATCAGCCCCAGCATGATAATACCCGCGCCAACCCAGACAAATGGCATTGCCCGGTCGACCCGCACATTGAGATAAGTGGTGGATTCCGAGAAGTCAACGTCACTCATGCTGCCGACCTCAAGCTCCAGAAACCGCCCGCTGCCGCCAAGCTTGTCGTTGATGGCTGACTGCTGGAATTGCTCCTTGTCAATCTGCTTCGGAAAATAGAAATACTGCTGTCCCCCCGCCGGAAGCTCCGGCCCTTTAATAAGGAAGAGGAATGCAGGGGCATTCGGATAAGGCGATTTGGACACCGGCTGGCCTTCATCGCTCAGTCCGAAATCCATATATTTCTCTTTCAGCTCCAGCGTATATGGACCTGCCTGGAAGCTGCGCTGCGGATTCTTCATATCCAGTTCAAACTTGCCGTAAATCTCGCCAGTGGACGAATTCGTCAGCCCGGGCTGCACAGAACGCAGCACAGGAGTCAGGTCATAATCAAACTGATACGCTTTCAATCCTTGGTAGCTGAGCGGTGAATTCACCTGAATGTCATGCCGGGCCACTTCCGTAAGCTGAGGCTCCTTAGACGGGTCCGTGCAATCGGCAGTACATTCATAGAGAACCGCCCGGGTCTCGTAGAGCTTGGGAAGCACCTTGATTCCGCGGAACTCCTCAGGCATCTCTTCTTCCGTATAGAATTCTACGGTGAACTTCTCATTCTTAAGATAGAGGCTGGTGTCCGGTATTTTGACGGTCTCCCCTTGCGGAAAAGCAAGATGCTGGTCCATATTCAGCCCCGGAAGTCCTCTCGCCAGCACGGCGAGCAAAAAAATAATCAGGCCGATATGTATTACATAAGGTCCCCAGCGGCTGAAACGGTGTTTCTCGGCCAATAAAGCGCCGCCCTCCGTCCGGACGCGGTAACCTTTCTTCCTGAGCGGCTGGACGATGCGCGCCACCCACACCTCCGGCTCCTCTTCCACTTGCGTGACGAGCGTCAGCTTCTGACGGGTCAGAAACTGGCGGTGCTTGCGGATCTTTTGCCGGGTTAATGCCTTGTACAGCGGAAGCACACGGTCCAGGCTGCAGATGACCAGAGAAGCTCCGATCATTACGAGCAGCGTCACAAACCACCAGGATTCATAGGTATGCGAAAGGCCGAGTCTATAATATATATTCCCGGCTGTTCCGTACGTTTCTTGATAATATGTTGAAGCGTCAATATTCAGAAAAGTGCTCTCTTGCGGAAAAATCGTACCCAGCATAGCGCCCAGCAGTGTCAGCACAATCAGATAGATGGCGATTTTGACCGAGGAAAAAAAGTTCCAGACCCTGTCGATCACTCCGGGACCTACACGCTGTGAACGGCGGGCTACCCCATCGTAACGCATCTCCAGATTCTCGGAAGAGTTCCATTCCTTCTCATCCAGCGGCTTGCCGCAGGCTTCGCAGAGAACAGTGCCCACAGGATTCTGGTGACCGCATTCGCATTTGGTATTGCTGATCAGCGGCATGTGCTCCTTCATTCTCCCACCAGCTTCCCGATTTGCTCGTCAAGCGAGCTCAAATCCAGCTGGCCGATATGAATGCTGTCTACCTTGCCCTTCGTATTAATGAAGAAGGTGGTAGGCAGCGGGGAAACCCCGTAACTGCGGACGGCATCACGCCCCGTATCCATCACAACCGGGAAATCAATATCCACGAGCTTCACGAAATTGTCCACTGTCATCTGATCCTCGCCTACATTAACGCCTACGACCACTACGCCCTGGTCTTTCCACTTCTCCCACTGTGCCTGCAGGGCAGGCATCTCCTTCACACATGGAGCGCACCAGGAGCCCCAGAAGTTAAGCACAACCGACTTCCCTTTGTACTCCTCCAGCGTATGGGTCACGCCGTCCAGCCCAAGCAGTTCAAAGTCCGGCGCTCTCCCGCCTTCCGTGGGTTTGCCATCCCCTCCGAACACGGAGGAACCGATTGCATAACCCCCGAGCAGAAGGATTAGAAATAGTATCACGATTTGTATTGGCTTTCTGGCTTTGCCCATACGAGGGTGCCCCCTTCTGTGACGCAACTCATTACTTTAGTTGTTAGGTGTGAACATCCTATGAACATTATAACGAATATTGTCACAGTTTTAGGAGGGGGAATTGTGAACTTTATGTGTCTTTGCGTGTCGTATTCTCTCTTAGCGCCCCAGCCTTGGCTATTTGCTGCAGATGATTGATTTCATCCTTGGTCAAATGACGGTAGGAACCGCGTTTGAGATTCTGGAGCAGGATATCTCCGAACGAAATCCGTTTTAGGCGGATCACCGGATGGGCAATTGCCTCAAACATCCGCCGTACCTGACGGTTGCGGCCTTCATGAATGGTAATGCTGATGACCGTTTCTTTATTCGCTTCATCAACGTCCTTGTATTCAACTTCCGCCGGAGCCGTCATGCCGTCTTCCAGCTTAATTCCAGCCTTCAGCTTGTCCAGCGCCGTGCCGTGCGGCACACCCTTGACCGTCGCCAGATACGTCTTCGGCACATGATGCTTCGGATGCGTGAGCAGATTGGCAAACTCACCGTCATTCGTCAGCAGCAGCAGCCCTTCCGTATCATAATCCAGACGGCCTACAGGGTATACGCGCTCTGTAATGCCTTTCAGGTAATCGGTTACCACCTTGCGGCCCTTGTCATCGGATGCGCTTGTAATTACGCCCTTGGGCTTATTGAACATGATGTAGATTTTGTTCTCGCCCCGGATCAGTCTACCGGAGACCTTAATAATATCTGTTGCGGGGTCCACCTTCGTGCCAAGCGTAGTTACGAGTTCCCCGTTGACTTCCACTTTACCGGCCAAAATCATTTCTTCACATTTGCGTCTGGACGCAACACCTGCTTGCGCCAAAATTTTCTGTAATCTTTCCATTTTCGACTACTCACCTCAGGTTAATGATAACCATCAGAGGGATAAATCACAAGATCATTCCATGGAAAAAATGCTCCCGGACAAGTTTTGCTATGCGGTTCAACGAGTAATGGCGCAATTTGATAGCGCCCTGCCAGCTCCAAAATGAGTTTACCTGCCGCAAATAGCTGCTGCTGGCGTTCCGGCAAGCCGGGAAGCTCATCCGCTTCACCGTAGTTGCCTTCCAGGCAGATATGAATATGTTCGGGATCTGTCAGCAGCGGCGCAGCGTAGATCCCCCCTTCCAGCCCGACCCAGAAGTCAAACCCCTTGCCGTTAATGGACGGACAGCGGGAATGATGAAGAATAAAGCCTTTGTATTCCATCCCTTGTCGGCCTCCCTCCGTATTGCTGAAATAGCATATGAAGTGGGGAGGTGCGGGGTGATGGCCGGTTGTTAAAATCTTTGGGGCTCGTGGCGTGGTGTGAAGGCACAGATCGGGCGCGGGCTAATCGTAACTCCGGGGAATGTTTGGACTTCCGGCCGCTGTTAAAGTTGGATTTCCTTGATTCTACTGCCATACAGCAGTTGAAATCCAACTTTAAAGGGGGTCGCTGACGCTCCTCCAGTTCCAAACTTCCTCTCGGTTACTCCGCCAGCGCCAAGCCACCCCTGAACAGATTAAGACAAACAGTCCTCACCCCTTGGTGGTAGGTGAGGACTGTAGTGGCAAGCGGTGGCTGCGGTACCCGTACCATTATCTCGCAGTCTAAATCCTGCACGAAATACAACATTTCCTTCGAGATATCGGCATTAATCGAAGATTGTTGTATAAAAGGCATCATTTCCCCTCCTTTTAGGAGAAAAACGAAAAAATTCTTGTACTACATACAACAATCCTCCCGCACAGCGGCTTTTTAACGGATGCGAGTTGTAATCCATACAACATTTTACATGTATCCGGTGGTCAGCGGGGGTTCGGGTGCTAATTGGAATAGTCTTACGTTGCAGGCAAGGATCAGGACGCAGCGGTCCAAATTCCACGCTGTCTCAAAAACACTTGTCCCGAAATGGAGCAGATACAGTAAAAGGGGTATGTACTGGCCATCAATGTACAGCAGTGCCCATTCACTAAAATATCCTATCGTCCGGCTCTTCCAGCGGAACAGCTCGGTCTAATAAAAGTGCCGCACCGACAACAATCAGATTCCTGAATGAAATGAACATGCTGTTTAAGCCCAGTCCGAAATCATCCAGACCATTACCGGTAATGTCAGCTGCGTAATTAAACATAATCAGATCATATATGTATAAGCATCCCATGAATGCAGCCAGAATCTTCCTTTGGGCAAAATGCGCTAAGAATCCAGAGAACACGATGACCCCAAGCACTGCATTGTATTGCAGGACGCCACTTCCTGCGTGTTCCCGGCCTACATTCAGCACCAGGAAATCAATCAGGAGAAGCAGGATAACCCCCCACATAAAATCAGCAGTTTGCGAGCCAGATCTTTCCGGTCCTGCTCCCGCTTCCACTCCTCCCGTATAACGTCAGCCGCATGCCGGATCAAATGAAGAAAAACAAATTCATCCCCCCTCTCTTACCCGAATACCAGCAGACAAACCGCAATAGCAGCGATAAAGCCGACGACATCCGAGAACAAGCCCACCTTAAGGGCATAACGGCCGTTGCGGATCCCTACAGCGCCGAAATAAACAGTCAGCACATATAAGGTTGTATCCGTGCTGCCCTGTATAGTAGAAGCAATCATGCCTATCAATGAGTCCGGGCCGTGGACCCGGATCAGATCTGTAGTATAGGCAAGTGATCCAGTGCCCGTCAGAGGGCGCAGGAGACCGAGCGGGAGCACTTCAGCAGGAATCCCAAGGCTTTGCACAAGAGGGCTTACAAAGCCCATCAGGAAGTCCAGCGCACCCGAAGCGCGGAAGACACTGATCGCCACCAGCATGCCGACCAGATGGGGGATAATCGCAATAGCTGTGCCGAATCCGTCTTTCGCACCCTCCACGAAAGATTCGTAGACCGGAACCTTGCGGGAGAAAGCATACAGCGGAATAAAGGTGACCATTACCGGAATTGCCCAGGCGGATATTAGACTGATTAACTGGAACACGGAAGGCTCACCCTTTCACTGAAGAATGCGGGAGCGTAGCGCTCCCTTTCGCTGCAGCGGTGCCGGACCTTATCGCAGGCGGCGGTCCGGGCGGCCTGCGCAGCAGTGTCAGGCGGCGGCACAGCCTGTCCGCAGCAATGGCGGCAAGAGTAGCCACCGCCGTCGCCGCCAGCGTGGTGCCGACGATTGCCGCCGGGTCAGCCGATCCGTAATTCAGCCGGATCGCAATCAGGGTTGCCGGAATCAGCGTGATACTGGCAGTGTTCAGTGCAAGCAGGGTACACATGGCTGGCGTTGCGGTTTCCTTATCCGGGTTGAGTGTCTGCAGCTCCTGCATTGCCTTAATGCCCATGGGTGTAGCGGCATTTCCGAGTCCCAGCAGGTTAGCGCTCATATTGGAGAGGATGTAACCGATCGCTGGATGGCCTTTGGGCACATCAGGAAACAGAAACGATACTACCGGTCCCAATACTCTGGAGATCTTTTTCAGCAGGTCTGCATCCTCCGCAATCCGCATAATCCCCAGCCAGAACACCAGCACACTGATCAGCCCGAAGCTTACGGTGACCCCGCTTTTGGCACCGTCAAACACGGCAGCTGTGAATTCGTTCATCCGTCCGTTTACCGCCGCAAATACAAACCCGATCAGGATCATCCCCAGCCAGATACCATTTAACATGCTTATCCCCTCCTCCGCTCTATTTCTTCTTACCTGCCCTAGTCCTCTGCATAGCCCACTTTGAAATGCTGCTTAAAGTATACCTGTACAGATGCTACTGTCTGAGTATGACTTCTTACTAAACGATATATTTCGCGGATGGAATATTGGGATTTATGTTACTTATTCTCCGGATTTCAGCAGTTTTATGGATTTTGGATGGTTATTCGCTGCTTAATTCTGCCCATACCCTAGTGTTCCGCCATTTAAAAGAAACTAGATGTTGTTTATCCAACTACGTCTTCGAATATTCAGCTTTCCGCATTAACAGATGCCTTTTCTCCACCTAATGCCCCTCACGGCATGAGCAAGATACGATAAGAAGTTCTGACTACGGAGCTTGTTGAATGCTAAGTGAGTGCTACTTGAGTACTAGTTGAGCGCTAGTTGAGTGCTAGGTGAGCGCTATTTAGGTGTTAGGTGAATGCTAGTCGAGCGCTATGTAGGGCCAGGTGAATGCTTGTTGACTGCAAGTCGAATGCTAGTTGACCGCCAATTGAGCATTAGTTTAGCGTCAGCTTTAAAGTAGTGAAACTTATTGATAAAATCGCTTGCGGAGGGCTTGCAGTGACCATACTACGGTATATGCTGGAGGCTTAATTGCACTTTGTACAACTAAAACGTCTGATTCTCAACCTATTATCCGTTTAGTTGTATTTCGTGCAATTAAACTGCCAGTTGTAGATGATTTCCAGCGATTCGGGCAAATTTAGTTGTACAGAATACAGTTAAAAGTTGTAAGCCTACCTTTTCGCTGTTTTTAATTGCACATTGTACAACTATCTCTGATCTTCGCCGCTCTGGAACATGGCACGCAGCGCGCTGCTGAATGCCTGCAGCCAGTTGTCCGCCGGATAAGCCGTACCTCCTGCAGGACTGTATTTCTTCTGATAGGGTGATGTTTCCGGCGGAAGCTGGCTTGGCGTATACACCGGAACCCGGCCGATTTCCTTGCCGCCGAGCTGCATTATAATTACACCCTTCAGCCCGAAGCTGCTGGTGTTGGCGCTGGTCTTAGTGCCGGCACTGGCACGCGCCTCTGTTCCTGCGGTACTCTTCTCTTCGCTTAGTACCAGCTTGGTAACAAGCCTTGACTCTTCCCCTTGTCCGAGCGGATAGGCGAAATCCTTGCCGGTCACCAGGGTGTAGCCGCTGACGGTTTCTCCGCGTTCCACTAATGTCTTGAGCGGATAGTGGTTGAAGCCAAAATCCAGCAGCGCCGAATGGTCATTCCAGTCATTGCCGTCATTCAGCGTAACAGCGACAAGCTGCTGGCCGTTTCGGGTAGCGGAGCTGACCAGGCAGCGGAGCGCTTTTTTGGTATAACCCGTCTTCACACCGTCGGCCCCTTCGTAGAGGCGCAGCATTTTATTTTTATTGCTCCACTTGTAATCCCATTTCTCATACGGATTGTCTGCCGTCTTCTCTTTGGTAGCTACAATCTCCTTGAACACAGGGTTATGCATCGCGTAAGCAGTCAATACAGCCAGATCATTTGCGCTGGAGTAGTGTCCTTCGGCATCGAGCCCGTGCGGATTGGCAAAATGCGTATGGGTTAAGTTAAGCGCCTCCGCCTTGGCATTCATCAGATAGACGAAGCCCTGCTCGGAGCCTCCGACATGCTCGGCAATTGCGGTGGCCGCATCATTGCCCGAGCGCAGCATTAATCCATACAGCATATCCTCGAGCGTCATTTCTTCGCCCTGCTTCAGATACAGTGAAGAACCTTCCTTGGCAAAAGCATTTTTGCCGACCTTGACCTTTGAGGTCAAATCACCGCTCTCTATCGCTACTAGTGCTGTCATTATTTTGGTCAAGCTGGCAATCAGCATCGGCTCATCCCCGCGGCTGCTGTATAGAAGTCTTCCCGACTCCACATCAATCAGCGCCGCCGCTCTGGCATGAGTGGATATGGAGCTGTTCTCAGCCCGGATAGAAGACAACGGCACCAGTGCAAGCAGCAGTAAACACAATATTAAGGAAATCAACGATTTTCGGGTTAATGTCTTCATGTTCATCCTCCGGCTTCTTATCAGGTCTAGGGCAGCGGTTCTTCCGTCTTGCCTGGTTGTACAAGTGTATGCGGTACGGGGGACTGGTATGTCCCATCCGCTTCTGTCCGTCAAAAAAGGGATATCACCTTTGAAAGGCGATACCCCCGCTTATTCTTATCCCGCCACTTTCAGCCGGTGTGTTAATGTGCTGATGTATGCGTAGCCGGCTCCGTTTTCACTACAGTTTTGGTCACCGTAGCACCCGCTGCGTCTGCTCCCACCGGCATGCCGTTCGGCTGGAACATATTCTGGATTTTATCGATCAGGTTTGGTGTGGCATCAATAATTTTCTCGAACAGATGGGTTTGATTGTCAAGCGGCACAATATGTACCCCATCCCTGCCCACTACCAGAAAAGCGATTGGCCGTATGGATACACCGCCCCCGCTACCGCCCCCGAAGGGAAGCATTTTGACTCCGGTCCCGCTGCCGTTTACGCCCGGAGCATCGTCTTCCACCCGGAAGTCACTGCCGCCTGCGGCAAAACCGAACGCGACCTTACTGATCGGCAGAATGATACTGCCATCTGGTGTTTCTACTGGATCTCCGACAATGGTATTTACATCCACCATGCCTTTGATATTTTCCATAGCCGTCTGCATGAGACCTTGAATAGGATGATCTGACATTGTTTTTCTCCTCCTCGTGTGTATATAAGTGTACCTGCAGTCTTATCTTGCCCACTATGGAAGGGAGTATGTAGTCTTTTTATCACTGGGCCCGGCTAAGCAGTTTCTTCCATCTACCAAGGCCGCCTTCCACCTTCGATACACGCCGCAATAATAACAGTCCCGCATAAAAAGCATAGCCTGCAGAAAGCTTGCCTGTGCAGACCGCTTCCGTTGAGAAACAGGGGTCGTCCCGGAACACCGGGGCAACGAACATCCGCGGATTCCGCTGCAGTCTGACGAAACGCGACATCCAGCCGATCATGGTCCACTTCATGCCCCATAAAGCGCCAGCCGCGGTTGCCGTATCTGCAGCATCGCCCAGCGAGAAATCCGTGGACCAGTCCAGCTTGGTAATCCGGACATGCGATAACGTGCCAACCAGCCATTTTTTGAGACCGCGGGTTGCCTTGAGTGCAGTACGGATGTTCTTTAACCATTCCGTCACGGATTCCCGGTCGATTTTTTCTTCTTTGTCGCTGTCCATTTTCACCGGGGCGATCCCGCTTTTTTCGAGCTTAACCTTAATGCCTTGTTCAAGGCTGTCAAAAACCAGCGCAGGCAGCTCATAATGGAATTTGACCAGCCCGTATACAGCTTTGATATCAAATTCAATACGGTCATCCTTTCCCAGCCTGCATAGACGGAAATGAAAATGAATCGATGAAGCCAGAACCAGCAGGCACAGCAGAATAACCAACAGCAGCAGGGATAAGGGTATTACAAGCCATAACGTCACAATCGTAACCTCCAAGCAGCCTCAGGTAATGTGAATAGTGGAGCCTCTGGTTTAGTATGGCAAATCCTGCTGGATAAAATTCGGCATTTCAGCAAACATCTCCAAAAGATTC
Organism: Paenibacillus sp. FSL E2-0178; assembly: GCF_038593005.1. Taxonomy (NCBI): domain Bacteria; kingdom Bacillati; phylum Bacillota; class Bacilli; order Caryophanales; family Paenibacillaceae; genus Paenibacillus; species Paenibacillus sp. FSL E2-0178. Next base: position 7,674,896 of record NZ_CP151953.1, on the reverse strand, counting down.
TGCCGCCAAAAAAAAATGCCGCTGTCCCGGCGGGGACAACGGCATTGCTGGAACAGCGTGTATCCGCTGCGTTTATTCTGTCTCTACCTCTTCAAAGGTCATTTGGCTGTCCAGCTTGCTGAACAGCAGCTGCGTCTCTTCTTCCAGGCCCTCTGAGGTGTCGAAGCTCGACGGCTCCGGAAGCTCCTTCAGGCTGGCCAGGCCAAAGCTGTCCAGGAAGGACTTGGTCGTTCCGTATAGGATCGGACGGCCGACTGCCTCTGCCCGGCCCACCTCATGAATCAGATCCTTATTCCCCAGCGTATGAATGGCCCGCTCGGACTTCACCCCGCGGATTTCTTCGATCTCCACTCTTGTAATAGGCTGGCGGTAAGCCACAATAGCAAGTGTCTCCAGCGCTGCCTGGGACAGGGATGATCTGGAAGGGGAATACGCCAGACGCTCGAAATATTGCGCATGCTCCGGCAGTGTCGCCAGACGGTAATTCCCGGCGATCTGCACTACCTGCAGGCCCCGGCCCTGCGAGCTGTAATCGTCTTTCAAATCCTCCAGCGCCCGTGTAGCCAGATCGGGCCGCTGTTCGGTAATCTCGGCAATCTGGCGTACAGATAAACCTTCATCCCCTGAGAGAAACAGCAAACCTTCAATAATTGATTTCAGCGTGTTGTAGTCCACTGACTTCCTCTCCTCCTCTCCACTCCATCACAATATCGTCAAATAATTTCTCCTGGTAGCAGAAAATCGCCTTCATCTTCATCAGCTCCAGAATGGCCAGGAAGGTTACTACAATCTCATGCCGGGCCATCTCATCATGCAAAAGCGACGAAAAGCGCAGTCTGCCGCCCATCCCTTTACGCTGCAGTGCTTCCGACACATCACGAATCCGGTCTTTCACCGAAATCTCATCACGGGTAATCCGCTGATAAGAGGATCTCCGGGCCGCCTTGCTCAGCGCCTTACGGAACGCGGCAATCAAATCAGCGGTGTGCAGTCCCTTCAGCGTATTATCGGTCTGCGTAGGAACAAAGGGGCCCAGATCCTCGGGCTCCTTCGTGAAAATCAGGCTGCGCTCGCTCTCCATATCCAGCAGCTGCACAGCAATGCTCTTGAATTTGCGGTATTCAATCAGCCGCTGTACCAGCTCCGCCCGCGGATCATAACCGTCGTCCTCGTAATAATCGAAATCCTCGATTTCGATCACCGGCGGCTTCGGCAGCAGCAGCTTGCTCTTGATCGACAGGAGGGTAGCAGCCATAACCAGAAATTCGCTGGTGATATCCAGCTCAAGCTCCTGCATCCCCTGCAGGTATTCCATGTACTGCTCGGTGATCTCGCTGACCGGAATGTCCTGGATGTCGATTTCCGCTTTGTCTATCAAATGCAAGAGCAGATCGAGCGGACCTTCGAACGTCTCCAGCTTGTACAATACAGTCACGCGGTTTCCTCCAGCCCAAAAAAAGTAAAGTGCAGCGCCGCACGGACGCTACACAAGTAGAAAGATCTATAATCATGCTTTCTTCTCATACATATAAATAAGCACGACTTACGCTGATTCGTCAAGAGGGGTGTTATTTAAACAGCTTGTTCAGGTTCGCCATTTCGATCGCAGCAGTTGCCGCATCCCAGCCTTTATTGCCCGCTTTGGTTCCGGAACGCTCAATGGCCTGTTCGATATTCTCGGTCGTCACCACGCCGAAGATCGTCGGAACGCCTGTCTTGAGATTAATGGCCGCAACGCCCTTGGCAACTTCATTGCATACATAATCATAGTGTGTTGTAGATCCGCGAATAACCGTACCTAGAGTGATTACTGCATCATACTTGCCGCTTTCGGCCATTTTTTGCGCGATCAGAGGAATTTCGAATACTCCCGGTACCCAGGCAACATCCACTTCATCGTCAGCTACGCCATGGCGTTTGAAGGCATCGAGCGCTCCGGAGAGCAGCTTGCTTGTAATAAATTCGTTGAAACGTCCTACGACAACCCCGTATTTCAATCCTTCAGATACTAAATGTCCTTCAAAATAATTCGGCATTATGCTCATCAACCCTTCATGTATAAGTTAGTGATTCTATAATTAAATTTTGGAATCCTCGTTTTGTTCGATCTTGTCAAAAGTCAGCAGATGGCCAAGCTTGGCCTGCTTCGTATGAAGATACTTAGTGTTGTCCTTGTTCTCCGGCATCTGGATGGCTACGCGCTCCACCACTTCAAGGCCGTAGCCTTCCAGCCCTTTGATCTTGCGCGGATTGTTGGTCAGCAGTCTGATCTGGCGGACGCCCAGGTCCTTGAGAATCTGTGCACCGATGCCGTAATCACGCAGATCCGCCGCGAAGCCCAGCTTCAGGTTGGCATCTACCGTATCCAGTCCTTCTTCCTGCAGCTTGTAAGCACGCAGCTTGTTGATCAGTCCAATCCCCCGGCCTTCCTGGCGCATATAGAGCAGCACCCCTCTGCCTGCTTCTTCAATCTGGCGCAGCGCCGCTTCAAACTGCGGGCCGCAGTCGCAGCGGTGGGAATGGAATACATCGCCGGTCAGACATTCGGAATGCACACGTACCAGCACCGGCTCATCACCGGAGATATCCCCTTTTACCAGAGCAACATGCTCTTTGTCATCCACTTCATTCGTGTAGGCAATCGTCTGGAAATCACCGAAATCAGTCGGCAGATTCACCGCAACCTCGCGCGTAACCAGATGCTCCTTCTCATTACGGTAGTGAATGAGGTCTTTAATGCTGATCAGCTTGAGATCATGTTTCTTCGCGATCTCAATCAGGTCAGGCAGGCGGGCCATCGTGCCGTCAACCTTCACCACTTCGCAGATGACGCTCGCCGGATAGGCGCCGCACATGCGGGCCAGATCTACAGCGGCTTCCGTATGGCCTGAACGCCGCAATACCCCGCCCTTCTTCGCGATCAGCGGGAACATGTGGCCCGGTCTGCGGAAGTCAGAAGGCTTCGCATTCGGGTCCAGCATCGCCTTGATGGTCATGGATCTTTCCCCGGCGGAAATACCGGTGGTGGTATCCTTGTGGTCAATCGATACGGTAAAAGCGGTGCCGTGGTTATCGGTATTCTGGGCCACCATCGGCTGCAGATCCAGTTCCTCTGCACGTTCCGCGGTAATCGGCACGCAGACCAGTCCGCGTCCCTCGGTAATCATGAAGTTAATAACTTCAGGGGTTGCCCGTTCGGCAAGGGCTATGAAGTCCCCTTCATTCTCGCGGTCCTCATCATCGACAACGATGATCACCTTCCCGCGCATCAAATCATAAATCGCATCCTCAATCGGGTCCAGGACGCTGTCCTTCTTGTCTTGCTGGCTCATGTTACTGTCCTCCTGATGGCTGTACGCTGCCTTGCCGGCTGCCGTATGCCTAATCTTTAATTATACAAACCCGTTGGCCGCCAGAAAATCGTGGCTGATCTTCGAGCTCTTCTTATCTTCTTCATCGCCGGAACGTGAACCATAATGCAGCAGATGATCCACATACTTGCCCAGCACATCACATTCGATATTGATACTGTCACCCGGCCGTTTATGGGCCAGCACCGTTTCTCCAAGGGTGTGGGGAATGATAGAGACAGTGAACGTGGACGACTCTGTATCCACTACGGTGAGGCTGATGCCGTCAATCGTAATGGAGCCTTTGGGGATGATGTACTTAAACAGCGATTTGCGGTCCGGCGCAATTTCGAACACAACCGCATTCTGATCGCGCTTCACGCTGCGGATCTCGCCGGTTCCATCCACATGACCCTGGACAATATGCCCGCCGAACCGTCCGCCGGCTGCCATCGCGCGCTCCAGGTTCATTTTGCCCCCGGTCCGTAGGTTTTTGAGATTGCTGTTGCGGTAGGTCTGAGGCATCACATCAACCGTGAAATATTGGTCGCCTATGGATGTGGCTGTAAGGCAGACCCCATTGACGGAGACGCTGTCGCCAATCTTCAGATCCCCCATAATGAGGGAGGCGCCGATATTCAGCACCATCATCTCCCCTCCGCTGGTGACGCTGCGGAGGATACCCACCTCTTCAATCAGGCCGGTGAACATACTATCCCTCCTTCATAACTATATAAGACGCATTTAAGATTTGAGCTTGAAGCATAGTCGTCACGGCGGTGAGCATTTGGACTTCCGCCGCTGCCCGCCACCCGATTTCTTGTTCTTATCCGTTGTTAGCGCGCCGGGGTACCGCTGATACAGACATTATCCCCGAGCACTTCCACTTCCAATCCTTCGAGCGTAATGGCATCCCGCATCAGTTCCACACCCGGAAAGTCGAAGGTACCTGCAGCAGCGGCGCCGCCTCCGACAATCTTCGGAGCGAAGAAGAGAACCACGCGGTCAACCAGTCCCTGCTCCAGCATCGCACCGTTCAGCGTACCGCCGCCTTCGAGCAGGATCGAACCAATCTCCATTCCGCCCAATGCTGTCATCGCGGCCTGCAGATCGACACGCGGTCCGCTGCCTGCGGCCACAACCTGAACACCCGCAGCGAGCAGTGCTGCCTTCCGCGCCGGATCACCCGCTTCAGTAGTAACGACCACCGTAGGTGCCAGTCCGTCAGTGACAACGGCGCTCTCCAGAGGCAGCCTCAGTGTAGAGTCGATGATAATCCTGATTGGATTGAGCCCGGGCACATTCAGCCTGGTCGTCAGCGAAGGGTTATCGGCAATCACCGTATTCACCCCGACCATGATTCCCTGATGGCGATGGCGCAGGGTATGTACTAGCTCCCGGGATTCAGCATTTGATATCCATTTGCTGTCCCCTGTACGGGTGGCAATTTTGCCGTCCAAGGTGCTGGCGCTCTTCAGCGTAATGAAAGGCTGCTTCGTCAGAATGTACTTGATAAACTTCTCATTCAGCCGGATAGCGCGGCTCCGAAGCAGGCCTACCTCAACCTCAATGCCCTGCTCGCGCAGCATTTCAACCCCGCGCCCTGCAACCTGCGGATTAGGATCTTCACAGGCAACGACAACCCTTGCGACCCCTTCATCAATTAGGCGCTGGCTGCAGGGAGGCGTGATGCCATAATGGCTGCAGGGCTCCAGCGTAACATACGCTGTGCTTCCCTGTGCCTTGCCAGCAGCCATATTAAGCGCATGAACCTCGGCATGCCCGGTGCCGCGCTGCAGATGCGTGCCGATCCCGATCATGGCACCATCCTTCACAACAACACATCCGACCACGGGATTGATTCCGGTCTGTCCTTGAGCCCTTTCCGCCATGTCCAGCGCCAGAGACATATAAAACTCATCATTCATCTTATCCATATGACTTCCCTCCAATCAGCCGGCTATATTCATAATGTGCACAGTTTAAACAGAAAAACCCGTCTCAATCTCCAGGAGGAGTTCAAGACGGGATATACGAGAGGTATCAGCAGCTCAAAAAATAGGTGCGTAAATAAACGCCGGACTTATGGCATTGTGAAAATTCGCACGTAATGTTCGAAAATACTGCAGCACGGCCGCCTATATAAGCACAGCACGTCAATCTCTCCTTCTTCCATCCAGACTATACTGTCGGTCCCGGAATTGCACCAGGTCCACCGTCCGTATCACCAGCATACGGATCGGGTAGCGGACTGAGCAGCAGAACTGGCCAGAAACAGCCAATCTAACAGCATCACCGCCGGTAGGGAATTACACCCTGCCCTGAAGGATTGATACGATATTTGATTAAAATCACCTAGTACTATTCAATGACCTTTTGTTCCCTTTAGTGCATAAAACCAATACTATCAAGGCTTTTCAGCTTTCAGGTTAATTCAAGTGTTGGACTTCACTTTCCTTAGATTACCCTGTGTTATTATTAGTTTCCTACTGTTTTCCCTACCAAAAGCTATAAAAGGAAGGACTTCCCTAAAGGCAGAAAATGGTCACTTAATAAATTAAAGTTAGCACCATATATAAAAAAAATCAAGTGCAGTAATTCTACACTTGATTTTCATCTTCATTTCCCTCTAACCAATTAATAAATACTTCTTTGCTTACCTTAATAAGTTTTCCTACTCTTTTTACATGAAATGGTGGATTATTGAGAAATTCATATGTTTTTCTTCTACCCATGCGTAAAATTTGCTGGATATCTTCTGGATTAAGTATTGATGGATAATCATCATAACTATGTATTACAGTCGTTTTTAATTTATCTTCGCTACTGCCATATGTATTTGTACTTTCTGTACTATATGTATTTACTTCACTCATTAAACAGCCTCACCATTTTCCTCATCCATCAACGGCTTAATGTCCATTTCTTCTAATATCCCATGAATAAACAATCGACCTTTTTGAGTCCACTTTGTACTTAACTTAGTCATCTCATTATCTTCAGGATCCTTATACACAAATGATTCAGATTGGGTGTAGCCTTTACCAAGATGATCCTTGTATAGTAGCCATTGCTTACTCTGTTTATATTGAACTTTCCTTTGATATAAGATTTTATTTAACTTTTGAGCGGTAAGACCATAATCAACAGCAATCTGTTTAATAGTTATTGTGTTCTTTGTTCTGAGGATAGTGTCATAATAGGTGATTTTAGGTTTATTCTCTGCTACAACTTGTTCAAGCATTAGTTTCTCAGTATGTAACCGTTCATTCTGTTCAACCTGTTCAACAAGGGCCAGGAGAGCTTCCTTATAGTTTGAGGGAAGGAGTTTGGTATTGCGGTTTTGAAGTTCTTGCTTCATGCGATTAAATTCCTGAATAATCCTCACTTTCCCCTTCATCGCTTTCGGTGTATTGTAGGACATTGCCACAAGCACAAATCCGTCTTCAGTCATGTCAATCTTCTTATACTTTCTCCCTCGTTCATTAATATAATCTGACTCCGCAAAGTTAAGGAGTGAGAATTCTTCCTCTCCGGCCTCGATTAATTTAGAGATTTGTTTGCGAAGATCTCTTAAAACATCATCGTGTTCTTTCTCAAATTCTTCTCCTAAAATTAAGCTATTAGTATTAAGTTCTCCGTTTTTTTCAAACACCAACTGCAATTTTTTATCCAATATTCATTTCTCCCCTTGATTTTATTTTACTAGGCATCTAATCCCAGCCGTTACCCCTCTGTAAAGTTATATCATTATATTTAACTCGATTCCTTTTCTCTGTCCTTCGCTCGTTTGTGATTCTTCAGTTTCTCTCTAAGAATTTTAAATTGCGAGCTATCCGTATTATCAGTGCTTATAGCATATTTGAGAAAGCAATTTCTTTCTCCTCGGTAGCAAATTCTATAATCATAATTTCTCCTTCTGATATAATTAGTCTTTTATCATGAATTTCGATTATGTATTAATTCATGTATTCACAGACAACTGAAGTGTCCTTATTCATGATCGTTCACCTTGACTTAGTAATACCAGTTCCTCAACAATCACTACATTTAGTGTATAATAAAAATATAAACACAACATATACGATTTCAACTTGTACATATTGGATTAAAGTGGTATTATATGTGTATTAGCACTCAGTGAGTCAGTTTGCTAACAAAACATATATTGAGGGGGCAATACCATGAAAATTCTCCAGATTTGTTACGACCTGAAGAATGCTTCGGAAGAACGGTATCAAAATATTATCGAAGCAATTAATAGGTTAGGTAATGCTGAACACGCTCAGCTATCTGTTTGGATTCTAAGAACTAACTTATCTGCTAATCGCGTCAGAGATATCTTGTCTCCTCATATGAGACAAACAGATAGCTTGTTGGTAACTGAGATTACTGCAATGGCTTCTCACAATGTTCCTGACGCTGCCTTCAGATTAGTAAAAAGAACCTGGAATCAACCGATCCCAACGATTAACATCAATCAACCATTCCCATTAATTCCAAAACTGAATCAGCCCTATAACCCTTTAAATAAGACCCTATAATCCATGACTGAGGCTGTGGTTTAACTGCGGCCTTACTTTTTTTATTCTTAATAAAACTTACCTTTCATCCCCTTTACATGCTTAATAATACAACGTACTTCCCTTATTTCATCAATGATTCACTAAGCTGTTCTGGTATCATCACCTCATGAAACAGAATTTAAATATTAGTATGTCTTATATTATTCTCCACCTCCTTTGTTGTTACATAATATATATTTATATTTCGTTTGTTTGCGTTTATTAATATCCATAAGCTGCAACATAAGCATTGAACAATTCACCATTATACTTATCAGGTAGATCAAACAACTTATATTTCAAGTCCTCTTCCTTATCTAAGGGAAACAATTGTTCAAACATAATAGTACTATCTTTAAGAAATCCCTTATATTCTGCAGTTACATGCACATGCGTAGGCATCTTTCGTTTTGTTGTACTGCTTGTAATTGGAGCAACTTGAATTATTGACGATTTTGAGCAACCTACATTATTAGTTGTAATTAGCACTGGTCGCACTCCACTCTGCTTTGAACCTTTTTTCGGGCCAAGATCAGCTAACCAGACTTCATTTTTGCGAACTTTTTTTTCACCAACCGCCTCATTTCTATTTAATATCAGTATCATAATCTCACGCTCCTTAGTTTTTCTCTTTATTTACTCTTATGAGTCTAATTATACACTGTTTTTTTAATTAATCAATATTTATAGTTATTTTTATTTTATTAAAATAATATTTTAAAAGAAAAAAATGCCTATAAGTACATTCAATATTACATTGATGTATTTATAGGCATTATTATTATCAGATCTTCTCAGAAAACTCAATTCCTTGTTCAATAATAATCCCGATTAATTCGACCTCTTGAATACTCAGGTTTACTCCAAATTCCTCGCAAATGCTCTCAATAACTTCTAATGAAATTGTCATTTTATCAGCTTTTGTAAGTGTACCAATGGCATATGTATTCACGTAGTCAATGACTTCATCGGCAACGTTCAAAACAAAGTTGGCCTTATCTTTGTATTTGTTTGCAATAGGGAGTATTTCCATCACAAGCCGTTCAATATTGCTCAAACTCATGATCTGTTCAATCTGTTTACTTGTGAGCAAACCTTTACGTTGAAGCCAGGGAATAATAAAAAAGCCTGCTACAATGAGCAGGGTAGTGCCAGTGATTATGTATAAGTCGTTCAAGGTAATTCCTCCTGTATATATTCAGTTTACTTGCTGATATACAATTTTTTAAGTATCAGGTGTTACCTTATGTCCTAGCGATATGATAGACTGTGCAGAAATGTAATTAATGTTATCTTTCATAATAGCCGATACTTGTTTACCATTAACCATGAGTACTTTAGTGTTGTTGCTCCAATCTAAAGTGTCTCCCAGCTTATCCCTTAGAGCGGAGGCAGGAACATAATTAGAGCCGTCTCTCATAAAACCATCAACATTTTTGTTATCTGCTGTGAAGATGATCTTTGTGGATATATCGGATGCATCTGTTTTATAGGTGGCGGGCTGATTAAGTTTATCCAACTCAGCTTTAATTGCAGGAATAAACCCTTTATTAGCTGCAGCAATTGTATTACCATCTTCGAACCATGCATTTCCTGGACATGTCTTCTTCGATTTACCCGGAGTGTAATCAGACAGTCGTTTGCCATTAACATCATACCAAGCATGGTAAACAATATGATCCGTATTGACTGGAATGTTAAACTTCTTAGCAAGACAAGCATAAAGATGAATGATTGTTTGTTTCTGTTCATCAGTCATCTTGTCGCCATTCTTATCAAAGTTACCCACGTTCTCAATGCAAATATTGTTGGTGTTGAACCCACCAATTCCTGCAGGGGTCTTATTCAAATCTCGATCAAGGCTAATAGCAATCTTACCGTTCTCGAATGTTGTAATATTTTGACCTGTAGCACTCCAACCATTTGTAATCATGATAATCCCGTATGCCCTCAAGGCACTTGAACTCATCTTGATTTTTGCGTGTTGTGTAATTTGGAGAAGCAGTGTGATGTACCTGTAGATACTTGATTGTACGAGTCACATTCTGTTTATCCAGCCAATCTTTAAATTCATCTCTTTCCAATAAAAGAAAATTGCCCAACCTTTTCATTTTTAAATATTCTCCTTTCAAATCCTTCATGCTATAATCCAAGTGAGTCGAGATTTTTGGGGATACTCTAGCCGGGTAGAACATTAATTCTCGTCTTTTTGCTGTTCTGTTTTGTCTTCTTGATTTGCTGTAGCCCGTTCCTGAAATATAGTGAACACCTTAGTGAATACTGGAGGGATTTTCAAATCCAATCTTCCGTAATTCTCAATAATTGAAACCCCTTCATTAGCCAACCAAAAGAAGATTGTTCCATTCATAACAATGGTCATCCCTAGTGCTAGGTCGATTCTATGACCCAGGAATACCATAAGGAGCATCATGCCTTTTTTTATGAGTCCCCAGAACCCCACACTACTCTTTAACCCTTTGCCTGTTTTCACACTAGCAGCACAACCCGAAAAGTAATCAATCACAAATGCCCACAATAATATTTCTAACAAGCCACTCCAACCTCCAAATGCATAAGATACTATGGTTCCAATGATGCCAGATGCTGCATAGAGGAAGGTATAATCCCTATTGGCTATCAGTTTTAAATTAAAATCATTCACTATAACACTCTCCGAAATCAAAATAAAAAAGAGGAGACAAATCCCCCTCTTCTTTTGATCAGCCAATATTAACTTTTCTAAAAACTTCTATTATGTTGATCAACCTTATTAACAACTGACAATTGAGAACCAGATACTTCTTCCTAGATAAAGAGAAAGGAGAAGGTTTTCACCCTCTCCTAGCATCTTTTCTTAAAATCCATAGTTAGCTTATATCAGAAGAGTAGGATTGATACAACAGACTTACAAGTACCCAAAACCTGCGCTGAAATAAATTGTACCCGCTCCTACCAAACTAATAGTACCAGAGCTGCACAGAACACGATATTCCATACTTACCGCGCCCGTAGAGCTATCGAAGCTGCTATTAGATATTGATGTAGTTATAGAGCCTATATTATATTCTGAACCACTAGTCACTCCGTTTCTGTTGTAATTTGAAGCTGCCCCAAAGCAGCGTGTCAGTACACCCGAAGTACTCGTATGCTGAATATAGTTAACAGATGATACAGTTGGTTCCATCCTCATGTACGCCATAATCTTTCCCGTTGGCACCGTAAGCGTTACAGTAAATCTGACTTGGTTTGACGCACTTGAAGATGGGGACAGGGTATAGTATCCCGAAACTTCTTTGGGAGCGGCAACGGCTGGCATACTCCCAGTTACTCCATAGATCGCTACCCCCGCTCTTATGTTACTTGGGGTGAGATCTGGCTCTGCTGACTGTAGCTGTGCTGTGGTCACTTTAATCTCCCCAGCTCCTGCCCCACCCTTGCGATATCCTTCTGATGGGTACACCGCTAATGCTCCATCTCCCCATTGCCCTACGCCTTGTGCAGGGTCATCTCCTGCAGTTATAACAGGAACACTCCCATTGACTCCTAGTATAGAGCTGCCAGCTAATATTTTGTCTGGGCTTACTCCCGATAGTGTATCAGGTACATAGTATGCTGTTCCTTCATCAGAAACGATCCATTCCTTACCCTGATAAGCTTCTAAGAAGTACGTCTGTCCAGTGGTTCTGTACATGTTTGCCATATCTTTATTAAATACCCTTTCCAGAGTACCCGTTACTAGGCCATTATCTGTTCCTATAGTAGATCCTAGGCGAACGTCCGAGGCCGTCGCTGTTCCATACTCACCCCCTTCACCCTGTAAGATAAAAGCCGTTCCATCGTACACAACAGTGTACACTCCATTAATTGCAAGCTTAGCAGCAGTTCCGTTAGACTTCATAATCGGCTTAGAAATGTTACCACTAACAGTCAGAGTAGGATTTGCTCCACTTGCTATATGAGCTTTAAAGGTTACCCTCAGCCCATTTACTAACATGTAAGGAGCTAGCGGATGGGTAGCGTTATAGGCTGTGGCAGTACCTGTAGTGAGTCCTGCATAAGATAAACCACCCTGTATTACTTCTAGAAGGTTCTTCCCCTCATGCAATTCAACATTCATCCCTGGCGTTACCGTTGTACTGGTCACCTTAAATGGCGCTGTACCTTGGGGAACCTGAGAAGATATGACTCCACTGGAAGCAATACCATTAACGAATGCTAATTCCTTGGAAGTATATCCAGACGGCATGCTTCCAGCTACAGGTGTTATCAAAGTCCAGCCCATGGCGTTAATCATCTCTATCCGCAAGTTAAGAGCTGCAGGTGTTCCGTTATATACTTCAAGGTAAGCATAGTTACCTGCATAGGAAGTGTGGTACACAATTCTTGCCTTTGTTAACCCATTTGCTGCATACAACGAGTACAGAGACTGATTCAATGTCACCCCCGTAGTAACACCAAACATCGTAGCTGCTTCAAAATTAACATAGCCATGATTGCCTGTTATACTCCAGTCAATAGCGAAGGCCGCAGCATTCCGGGTAATTTCAACAGCACTGGCGGCTATTCTATACCATCCTGTTGTAGCTGGAAGAGTAGCTGATATGGAAGACATGGAAGGCGCATTGGCTTGCACAAACGCAGTATTTGCAATTTTAGTACTATTATCACCCGAAGTTTGTGTAGGAACGTTCACGACTCCAGGAAAAGATATTGTTGGTGCTTGATAAACTGCTGAGTCCGTGGAGTAAGGCGCGCCTATTCCCATACTCTGGGTTACTACGGCAGCGGAGGCTACATTCATCCCCTCTACCTGAACCACAAATGTTTCGGTATATGCAGTAGGGGCTAAGAAGCACAGTTGTATTCTATATCTGTTATTAGTAGCATCCCAAGATACGTCTGAAATAAATAACGTGTTCCCCACCGCACCAAATACCTCATCAAACCTTGAACCTTGACGATTAATCGTTCCAGTACCAGTTGCATGGAATTCTATTCTTTTTCTTAAAAGTCCACTATGTGGAGCTCCGAACCAGCTCCCTGTTACTAATACATCAAGATACCCTTGAAAGGCTCCTGTAAAATACACATCTGCTTTCTGATTAGCTGTTGTAGCTGCAAACACTACCTGTCCTAGATTCTTGGAGAAGTGCGTGTCACCATTGACCACAGTAGGTGAAGCAATAATCCCATCAGTTGCTATCCCATCAACAAACTTCAGTTCAGAAGTTACATAACCAGAAGGAATGCTCCCTGCTACCGGGGTTATTAGTTGCCATCCCATAGAAGACATGAGCTGAGTGTTTACATTGAGAGCTGCGGCGCTTGCGTTATACACTTCCAAATAGGCGTAATTTCCTGTGTATGTCGTGTGATACACAATCCTTGCTGCCGTGAGACCTGTGCCAGAATTGCCTCCAAAGTTTGTGTACATCACCTGGTTTAGTGTGGGGTCGATACCGTACATAATCCCCGCGTTGATTGTTACCTGTCCATGGTATCCAGCAAGCGTCCAATCAATTTCAAAACGCGCTGCAAGCCTTCCATAGCTTACGGACGATGTGGCTATTCTGTACCATCCAACAGTCGCTGGCAACACTCCACCCACTTGGACCATAGATGGTGCGTTAGCTACTACGAATGCAGTTGTGGCTAACTGATTGGAAGCCGTCCCAACTGCTGCTGTTGGAGCCGTGGGTATCCCTGTCAAGGCTGGGCTAGCCTTTAATGCGTATTGAGTATGAGGGTCTCCGGTGGAGTTATGGTTTGCTGAGGTGTATATAGGGTAAAGTGCACCATCCATTCTGGCAGAGAACACATTTGCAGTGTCATCAAACTCTATTCCATCATCGTTTGAAAACCCTATCTTGGTATTAACGTTAATGTTACCTGAGTTATCACGTAGCACAGCGGTACTAGGTGTTGCTGCTGTGTTCACAGTATAACCTACAATTGCTCCAAGGACAGGGTTGTTATGAACACCTACACCAATATCTCCAGCTGTAACTACTGGCATAGCAATCTGGACTATATCACCTGGTGTTGCATGAATACCTGGAGCTGCGTTTGAATATCCGTTAGATGCTGCATGTACTGCCTCAATGTGTACCCATCCATCAGCTGGAGTCAGCTGTATATGGGTGGTCTGTATTACGCCATTCTTCTTGAACCGCCCACTTTTATTAATAACTGCCCTTGTGCCTGACTTGACACGAATCCAAAATGATACAGTGTAGCTTTTATTAACACCAGCAGCAGGAAAGCTGCTATTTACTGTCATCAAATAGGTAGTAGGCACTGTTGTGTTCTGATTACCTGTACCACTCCCCATCGTGTAAGATGCAATATGAAACTCAGTTCCATATCTTCCATTAGCTGCGCCAGTAGCTGCTGAAATTCCTGCAAGTAAGCTGACTACATCACTGTTTATCGCACCTGCAGCGCCTCCGTTAGTTGAGTTATCGTGATAGAATTTTCCGCCACTTGTTACTGTTGTTCCATTCCATAGTGAGAAGAAGCGGTTATTAGCAAAGGTTTCCGAGCATGCAATATCACGAGGATCGTTTTCAGGACCAACAAATCTTCCTGAATCAGACAGCAAGTTAGTAACGCTGCCAAATGGAAGGTTGTCTGGCAAAACCGATGCACCAGAATCCAGCTGAGGGAGACCACCAGCAACATTGTATAGACTACTGTTTGGAATACTCACCCATGTACCTTGCCACGTGCTGTTTACTCGCCGTCTAATCCACTCAACTGGAGTTCCAGTGTCATTCAAGCTTATTGCTCTTTGCACAACGTAATTAGTGCCATCAGATGTTCCAGAATGAGTCTGTACAAGGATGTGAAACCATCCACTAGAGCCTGCTGGTGCATTAAGTAGAGCATTCCCTGTGTAGAACCCTGTAGTAAGTACAGTATTTAAATCAGTTCCAGCAGTGATTGATAAAGCTTTCCCGTCATCCTTAGTAAGGCTATACTTCTGAACAGCATCCGGAATAACACTTAATAGCACATCTCCATTTACATCCAATCCCGCATATCCTAAAGCAACATCCTTGGTACGAGTTGTCTCAATTTCGTACCAAGGTCCAAATACACTATTATAAATATTGCGAACAAATATTCTCGGAGTACCAGCTACATAAATTGATAATGTTTGTGTGACTCCGTCACCTACATTCCTTGCAACTTTAAGATAGTAAGCTAATCCCGCTACTGCTGGTGGCATATTTGTATGTGTTGCTGCAGATGCATTACTTACAGCAAAGTATTCACCTTCTGGTATCGTGTTGAGGTCAACGTTGTTGGCTAAAGAAATGGCCTTCATACTTGTTTCTATCCACACAGACCAAGTAGATCCTGCATTACGACTTTCTCGAAGGAACTTCCTTATAGTTGTAGACCCATTCACTGTTGCATAAACGTTTGCTTCCTGTGAGATGTAAGAAGCATCGAATTTTTGAACATTCAGGGCAGTTGTGCCTACAGCTAAAGGGATATTAGTACTTGCTGGAGCCAGACTATAGTACCCAGTCTCCGTTAAAGTATTAGCATTTACTGTTATTACTCCACCTTTGCCCAATCCAGTATTTCCAGTAAGAGAATGTTTTTGAATTTCATAACCAGATTTTGTAACTGTATTATCTGGTATTGCTTGCACTGCTACTGGCAATGTTGTCGCAGCTCCTGTATACACTGAAGATATATTGAAATTGATATCTCTAACAGAAGTCCAAGCTTCTACTGTTATCGCATAAGGATTTATATACGCAGACCTTGCTTCAATAGGTATTCTAAATCTGGAATTTGTCGAATCGAAAGACAATTCTCCTATAGATAGATGGTTTTGAATAAGTCCAGTTACTAAACTATAATACGATGGCGCTGAATTAATTGTACTCGGAGGAGAAGATACAATAGCATGTTCTTTCACCAACATACCACTTGAATCAATGCCAGAATATACACCACCTATAGTTATTCTTATCGCACCATGAATGGCAGTAGTCCAAAACAAATCAATTTTCTGATTTGCTACACCTGTAAAATTGAGTGTGAATGATCTTTTTGTATATGCCGTACCCATCTTTTCGCCCAACGCTACCACATTTGAATTTAGATCTAGTGTTGCTACTCCACCAGGATAGTTTTTTTCAGAGGCGGGGATATAATTAGCAATAGAGTTTGCAAGCCCTCCTCTTACTGTTTCAACAAATTTTGTCGTAGCAAGCTGATCTGTGTTTGTTCCCGCTGCAGCAGTTGGTGCAGTTGGTATTCCTGTTAGTAGTGGTGATGCTAAAGGAGCCTTCGCATTCCAAGTTGTTTTTTCAGTGTCAGTTACAAACCTATTAGACGCATCCTGAGTTACATCACTTGCGGTGATATTTGCCCATTGGTACGTTCCTGCTGTAGCAGTAGCTTCAAGGAATTTACCATTACTTGTTGTACCATTCGCTGGAACATGGAGATTTCCATCACCAGTTGGATGAGAATAGTTATTTGCACCTGAAGTAATAGAATCTAGTTTGGTCTTATCTGTAGAAACCATTAACCCGTTAGTAGACGTTGTCGCAACTGGTATTGCAGAATTGACCCACTTAGTTCCGTTGTGAGTTAAATACTGCCCACTTGTAGGTGAGGTAATTGTTGAATCAGAAAGCCCTGCCAGATCAGGTGTAGCCCATGTAGCAGTACCACTTGCACCATACTTCAAATAGTTTCCTGCAGCCCCACCAGTAGGAACATGATTATTGCCTGCGCCAGTAGGATGAGTATATACAACCGTTTCTGTTCCATTAATCGTTACATTTCCGTTAGTAGCGGAGTTAACAACTTTAGTAGCTTGAGTTGTAATCCCCTGTAGTTTATTGTAATCTGCGATACTCATTTTGCCGTCAGCTGATGCAGATGCGTTAGGAATTGAATTTGCAGAAATTGCAATCCACTGAGAACCTGTATATCTATATGTATAATCAGTGTCGTTAACGTTGACTGTCCATCCATCTTGTGGTGAAGGATACGCTGTGGCAATATTAGCGTAGGATGCGACTGAAGGTTTCCATTGGATATTTGCGGTTGCCTGACTAATTTTCGAGTCCACTTCTGTTTTAGTGTACTTATCATTCCATGAACTTTTTAAACTTGTACTTATAGTTAAGTCGGGATTTTGAATCGTTCCTGCAACAACCAGGTCATTATTTAATGAAGTGACACCAATTACCGAACCTTCCCCATCCACACCTTTACTTGCGAATATATCCCAGTATCCTGTATTGGTAGGAAGATTCCCCGTGCTAGCCAGTTTGTTGATATATGCAGTACCGTTGTAATGAACAACGTCACGAGCAACATAAGCCGTGCTTGCAGAATACACACCTTTCCATACCACACTATCCCCCTTTACACCCTGGATACCCTGGATACCTTGGTCTCCTTTAAATGCTACTGGCTTCCATTTAGTAGTATCTGTAGGAATAACACCTGTACTCACCAAAATATTCATATAGGATGAACCATTGTAATCTACAATGTTGTTCGGAATATACGCAGTTGAAGCATTGTATGAACCTTTATGCCCAGTAGCAGTTGCAACCGTATTCGCATTACTAGCTGCAGTATTCGCTGCATCTCTCGCAGTATTTGCTGCTGTGGTTGCATTTACTGCACTAGTTGCAGCGGTGTTTGCACCATCTCTTGCGGTATTTGCTGCCGTTGTTGCATTGTTTGCATTGGTAGTTGCAGTATCAGCATTAGTTTTAGCTGTATTTGCCGCTAATGTCGCATTATTTGCATTTGTCGTAGCTGTAATAGCATCAGTCTTCGCAGAGTTTGCTACTGTTGCAGCTGCATTAGCAGAATCTTTTGCTGTATTTGCGTTTGTAGCCGCTATGTTCGCAGCTGTTGTTGCGGTATTTGCTGCCGTTGTTGCTGTTTCTGCATCAGTTTTAGCTTTATTTGCAGCACTTGTTGCTGTATCTGCATTAGTTTTTGCCGTATTCGCAGCAGTTGCAGCACTGGTAGCAGCAGTTGTCGCGGTGGTAGCCGCTGTTGTTGCTGTTTCCGCATTAGCCTTAGCTGTATTTGCTGCTGTAGTAGCGTTATTAGCATTCGTGGTCGCAGTAACTGCCAGTGCTGCTTTAGCATCAGCATTGGAAGCAGCGGTATTTGCAACAGATGTTGCAGAATCTGCGTTTGCCTTAGCAGTATTCGCTGCAATGGTCGCCATATTTGCCGCGTCTCTTGCTGTGTTTGCATTTGCAGTAGCTGCATCAGCATTTGCTTTAGATGTATTTGCTGCTGCTGTGGCCGTATCCGCATTCGATTTCGCTGTGTTAGCAGCTGTTGTTGCAGTGTTTGCATTTGTTGTAGCTGTTATTGCTAGAGCAGTTTTATTATCAGCATTTGTAGCTGCTGTATTAGCTGTAATAGCTGCATTATTTGCAGCATTAGTTGCAGTATTAGCACTTGTAATTGCCGATGTGACACTCATTAAAAGCGTCCAATTAGCTGTAGTCGTTAGCGCTTTGTTTAAAGTTCCATCCAATACACACGTATATACATTCTGATTAATGTCATCTGATACAACATCACCAAAGTTATATGTTATGGTGGAGGAGTAAACTCCTTTCCAAAGCATATTAGTTACTTTTTGCCAATAGGATGTATTGGTTGGAATATTCCCTGTGGTATTTGCAATACACATAAACGTGGCACCACTATAATAAACAATATTCTTAGGAATATAAGCAACTGTAGGACTAAAGGTTCCTTTATGAACTAATGCTTCTCCTGAAGCTTTAGCATAGTCTCCTTGTGTTTGGGCATATGTTGCTTTAGTGTTCGCATTTGTGGCCGCTGTATCAGCATTAGTTTTTGCTGTGTTCGCTGCAGCTGTTGCAGTGTCTGCGTTAGTTTTTGCAGTATTTGCCAAAGTTGTAGCTGTATTTGCTGCCGCAGTTGCAGCATCTGCATTAGCCTTTGCTGTATTTGCAGCAGAAGCTGCATTATTAGCAGCTGTGGTAGCTGCCACTGCACCGTCTTTTGCTGAGTTAACACTTGCTGCCGCCGTATCCGCATTTGTTTTAGCAGTATTTGCCGCTGTAGCTGCATTATTAGCATTCGTAGTCGCTGTATTTGCTGCTGTTGTAGCATTAGTTGCCGCTGTGGTTGCTGTGTTCATAGCTGTTATTTTTGTATCGGCAACTGCGAGTTTAGCATCAACTTTACTAGTTGTGCTACTCACAACCTGATCGAGAGTTTCAATCACATTGCCGTTTTCATCAATAGTAGTGGCAATCATCTTCTCGTGAATGAATACCTTGCCTGTACCTTTATAAGTAGCAGTACATTGTTTATTATTATATTGAGCATCAAAGTAAGCCCAATTCGAATTGAAATCTACAACTACATTATTCGCATCAGGAATAGGTGACTTCTTTATATTCTTAATAAAGAAACTCTTTGCACCATACGTAATTGACATCGAAGAATATTCATCTGGAATCTCTCTTAATACAGCTTTACCATTAATAACTGTGATTTGTTCGGTGATGGATACGAACGGATCAGTTGAATCTCCTCTTCTTCGTTGGGTGATCCATCCATAATCATTGTCCATTATTGACAAGTTTTGTTCCTCCATTTCATAAAAAAGAAGCCTCTTTATAGAAGCTTCTCAATTGTTTGCATTATTGTATTTTCTTAAGAATTTCTTCGATCAACTGCTGCTGCTTTCGAATTGTTTCCTCTAAATCTTCAATCTTTTTATTCTGGTTTACATTTGGAGGTGGTTCCAAGGGATCAGCAACACTTTTTTCAATAAAATCCAATCCTTGAACAATTCCATCTTGAACAATGACCTTGATCTTTGAGTATATGATTATTTTTTCTCTAAGGCTCATTCCAACTTCATCCTTAGTATTCTCGTCAACACAATACTCACCAAAATCCTCAAATGAAAGATCTGGACAATTGTATTTTAGACAAGCATGATACAACCCAAACAAAGAGGGATCTATATTAATGCCATCACAATCAACATAATGAACAACTTCATTCGTGTCTTTTCTATAAGCTATTAAAATCATCACCAACACATCCAATTTAATCTAATGTTTCGGCTCTCACTATAATTTGTCTGATATAACTCCACTTTTAGATACACTTCGCCATCAGAAACAATCTCAAGCCACGCATCACGTATATTCATATAGTTCCACCCCAGTGATCCAGGAGATACCAGATAAGTCCCGCTTCCGTCTGCATATCGATTATCAATAAATTGACTTCCGTAATTAATTGCCCATTTAGGTTGAGAAGTATTGTTGCAAGGATCCTTTAGGCCAAGAAATAGAGTTGCTCCATAATTCGGATGATCATCAGTAGTAGTAAGACTTGTTGCAGAAGAAATAGATACATTTGCAATGCGCTTACCTTGACCAATGGGTAGAGCGATAATATAATTTTGACCAGCAGATAACCCAATTGTACTTGCCCATGATCCGTAGCTTCCCGATGACGTTGCCAAGAGTGATTTTTGAATTGTGGTAGAATATTTGCCTCCTGTAGAAACTTTATCGATTACTTTCAATGCACGTTCGTCCCGGAAATCTGGATGCATAATAACATAATTTCCGTAAGGCTTCTTCGCCCGTGCATTTCCTCCACACAATACTACTCCAAGTATTACAGCGTTAGCATCAATACTATTTCGTGGATTTGCTGGATATGCGCTGATATTCCACTCATCTACAATTCCTGCCGTAGTACCTGCAACCATATAGGTAATATTTCCGGCACTATTAACATAGATTACTCGATATTGCCATCCATCATAATCATTTACCACATCTACAGATACAGGCATACTTAAATAAGTATCATTTGGAAGATTAACATAAGTACCATTTTTAAGAATTGCACTTCCTGCTTTTATATACAAGACTAGGGTTCCACTTGGACTACTATCCCACAAGTACGCGCCATTATCTAAGGCAATAAATGAGGAGCCTGTGGTTCTGATAGTGTTGTTTGAACTATTAAGAGAATCATATGTAATAGTATTAAAAAAGCCGTTTCCAGGCATATATAATGTCCCAGACCAAGGCAGACCAGCGACCGTATTTAATTGTAAGTATGTGTTAGGTTCTCCCCTATCTATATATGGCCCTATATACTGTACTTCAACAAAATTATTCCTTGCAAAGCTGCTAATGCCCATTGTTAGCCCCGTTGTAATCCCCCATCCAGAAGTCTCAAGTGGATTAACTCCGCGACCATCCATTACAAGCCTACCAGCAGAGTCATACATTTTAACGTTACCACCACGGATTTCCAAACCACTTCCGTTTAACTTTGAAGTACTACCATCACTATTGGTTACTTTTATACCATCTACGGAGTTAGTTTCGACATTCTGATATTTTTGTCCAAGTTGAACTCCATTGTTAATAGCATCAGCATTTCCTGACTCAACATAAGCAGTAGCTTTATCGCCTACTTCAAGTTTTATGTTATCAGCAAACAAATAGCTGTTTACTTGACCAGCAGTAGTTACGTCCTTGTTAATATGTACTCTTATTTTCGTTGTACCTGCTGGGGCAACACTAGATATTTTCAATACAGCAGCGGTAGATGGATCGTTTGTTTTTGAAACCTCGTTATTTAGCAACCATTTCCCGCTAGCATCCATGAAAACCATTTGTATAAATCCAGTACATCGATGTGTACCTAATTTTCCCGAAAGAGTATATGTCTTATTGGGAGTAGCGCCTAAATAGTCCTGATAATAAACACCATTTGTATTAGTTGTTGAACTACCCGAATTTATTTCAAAACTCGAATTTCCGGCAATCGTCCAAGATGAATCACTCACTCTTCTAGTGAAAGTGCAAAGGTTACTTGGTTGCCATGTAATCCAACCATCGGGAACATTAGTACCTGATTTTCCTGTATATATCTCGGCTCCACCATTTTGAAGCAGACTTACATTTGGAGAAACGGCATAGTCGTAAGCATTGTCCGCTAAAGATTTGGCAGCATCAGAGATTACTTTGAGCAACTTTGTTTTTGCATCATAATAGTTCTTAAAATTTGTTCTAAAAGTTGAACCAACAATGTCACTTGTTACAGCAAGATTCGTTAACAGAGGAGTGATATACGTGTTTAACGTGTTATAAGCTGCTGTATAAGTCGTCTTCTCAGTCGCAATTCCATAAGTAGTGGCTTGACTTTCAATAGTTGTCTTCTCTGAAACAATAACATCCCATTCAAGCTTTGTTGATGACTTTTCAATCGGGGTTAGCTTATCATCTGCGGCAATTTCTGCAAGCTTGGCATTAGCTGTAGTGTCCGTATACGTTTTAGCATTCGACTCACGGACAGAGGCAACCTTATTAATTAGAATAGATTTTGTGCTTTGAACTGATTCAAACTTACCCTGAATAGATGTTCTGTTTGCAGATGTTATAGTTATTGGATACACTGATTTATTAATCCAATTGTTCATTTCCGTCTGTAAATTGGTAATCGCCGTGGAATAATTCGTCCTTTCTGTCGCAATTGATAAAGTACTAGCAATTGCAACGATATCCTCGGATTCCTTAACGACTTGATTTAACGAAATCTCTAGAGCATTAGCCTCTGATAATGTTAGTTTATTATCACTTGAAAAATCACTAATTTGAGTTGAAAGTGTAGATAGCGAATTTTCCAATTCTGTAATTTGTTGATCGGCATAAGTCTTTGAGTTTGCTTCTCTTACTGCTGATATCTTATTAATTAATATGGATTTTGTATTCTGCACATTTTCAAATTTAGACTGTACATTAGTTCGATCTGTAATAGTGATAGCCAACGGGTATGACTTATTAATCCATTTATTTATTTCTGTAGTCAATGCCGTCAAAGCAGATGAATAATTTGTTCTTTCTGTTGTAATGGATAAGCTTGAAGCTATACTTATAATATTTTCAGATTCCTTAACCACTTGACTATACGAAAGCTCTAAAGCATTTGCTTCAGCCAACGTGATAGATAAATCACTTGAGAATGTGACGATCTGAGAGTTAAGGCTAGTTAAAACTGTATTGACATCAGATATTTTGTTATCAATATAACCACTAACATTCATTTGTCTAACCAAAGAAATTTTGTTTATTAATAATGACTTAGTATTCTGGACAGTCTCAAATTTTGTTTGTATGTCCGTTCTCTGAGCTGCTGTAATAGCTATAGGATATGTAGTTTTATTAATAAAAGCAGAAATCGAAGTACCTAAGTTTGTTAAAGCAGTACTGTATGCTGTTTTTTCTGTCGTGATTGCAAGTCCAGCAGCAACAGTGATTACATCCAAAGACTCTTTTAACACCTGACTATATGAAAGTTCCAAAGCGTTAGCTTCAGCAAGCGTAATGTTTAAATCACTAGAGAATGAATTAATTTGAGCATTCAAAGTAGTTAGAGTACTGTTTACTTCAGATATTTCTGTATCTATGTAGGAAGTAGTATTTGATTGTCTAATCGCAGCTATTTTATTAATTAACTTTGATTTTAAGTCCTGAACAGTAGCAAATTTGCTCTTTATAGCATCCCTTTGTGCAGTCGTAATGTTTTTGGGATATGTGGTTTGATGAAGCCAATTTGCAGATAGCTCATTATCTAAGTTCACCAATGCTGTGGAGTATGCAGTCTTCTCTGTTGTGATACCCAGACTTGTTGCAACCATAACTAAATCTTCTGACTCTTTTTTAACCTGTGTTAGAGCATTATCTAACGAATTTGCCTCAATAGAAGTAATTACTTTATCAGTAAACAGTGTATCAATGTTACTATCTAATTGGTTTAAACTATCATTCACTTCTTGTATTTGTAAATCTATATACGGTAAAGCATTATAAGCGCTATCCCATTCGACAATACGTGAGGAATCCACATTTTGTCCATCAATAGTACCAAGTACATTTCCGTAAAAGGGAACTGTAGATGATGGTTGATATGGGTTTTCATTTGCATATAGAGACTTTATCGTATTGGAGGTTAAAATACCCGTAGAAACGATATCTTCGTCCACTCTACGGTAAGCTTGAATACCAAAAGTATAGTATCGATTTGCTGGAACACCACTAATTAGGATTGCCCTTTTATCAGCAGCGACTTCGCGACGATCCTCTTTAGCAATGGTAGAACCAAATGTGTATTTTTCATTAGTGGTTAATGTGCGCAGATAAACAATAAACCCATCAATATTGTATTCATCTGCTTGAGAATTCGAGGGATTAAATTTCCATTCAAAGCTAATATCAACCGATCCATCTGTATTTTGCACATGGTCAACAGCTGTACCGTCATTAGCAATTATTGGATCTGCTGGAGGTACACTAATACGGTCATTTCGAGTATTGAAATTATAGGTTAAATTCTCTAAGGCTATTTTTGCAGCCTTTTGGGATTTTTCGGTTTCCGCAAATTTAAGTAGCTTCTTAAAGTAGCGTGTTTCAGATGTATCCCTCTTTTTGATGTCTTTAATTTCAATTTGGATGCTTCCGTTGTCAAAATCATATTCAATAGATGAAAGATTAGCTTTCGTATTCACTTTCAACTTATCACTATATATCGTAACTTGATCTCCGATTAATAATTTATCCCAATTCTTTTGTTCAGATAAACATTGAAGAAAGTTAACAATATCAACAGTGAGATCAATCACAGGGCTTCGTTTCAATGCTAATTGTTCCAAGCCATATTCGTATAGCTCAAGTTCATCACTAATATTACTCTCAGAGATTTCCCCCTCTTGAATATAGTTCAAGATTAGTTCTTGATACTGAGCGTTAGTGAAATTAGAAAGATACGATAGGTTTAACTTGAGTGCTTCAATATTGTTATTTACAGAAGTGATTTGACCATTTACTGTATTAATCTCAGTTTTCTTATTTACTATCTGGGCCTCTTTTGTCGTCTTCTGTGTCTGTAGTGCAGTAGTGCTTTCACCAGTTTCTTGTTTAACAGCAATGTTGTCTAGTATGATCTTCAATTCAGTATTAAGCACAGTCAATTCATTCGTTTTGGTCGTGAGCTGAGTTTGAAACCCATTCAGCTGCGTAAGGAAATTATTGAAATCATTTTTCCTTGAGTCTATCTTAATCATAAAGTCCATAACTGCATGAGCTAAGTCATCTTCCATATAATTCGACTGCTGAATAACTGTTCTGTTTGCATCTCGTTCAAACGGATAGAGATAATGTGAATAATCAATTAAGTATCCTAATCCTGTAGGATTATAGGCATGGATACCAATGTCATCAGCTCCCGTTACTCTGAGGTGTGTGTAAACCTCATCATAATTCTCTTCATACTGTAAATTTTCTAGATATTTCCCATATAAGAATCTTAGCCCTCTGTCCGTACCAACATTCCCTGGGTCATACATATTAACGGTGCGAAGAGTATTGTTGTAGATTAATATTGCTCCATACTTTTCAGCAACATCATTGATAAAATCCAACTTATTTGCAGAAGACACATCAAAGGAGCGATATTTAGCAAGCAGTTCACTATCAATTTCTCCAACTTTCCAGCCCGTCTGATCCAATGCATCGTTTAGAACAGATACAATTGAGGCAGCATCAACCGAATAATTTTGAAGTCGTTTATACTTAAGCTGATAGGCAAGTGAATAGCATTTCACATTGTAAGAATCGTCATCCATATTACGAGTTATTTTATCAATAATCATCCATTCTTCAAATTTACCAAGATTGAGTTTCATGGTGAATCGTTCTTTGATTTTCTTGATATTTGGATTTTCAACAGGTTCCATTTTTTTATCTACCATTAAGGGAAGAGAGAAATTGAGTTCATGAACACCCGACAAAACAATCTTTAATACCTTATCACTTGCTTCTCTCAGATTAGGAGATATGACATTTTTATTGGGTTTAGCTATCCACATTTTTAGGTCATACGGTTTTTGGGATAAGTTAATACTTTGAAACAAACTTTCTCACCTCTTTTACTTCAGGAATTTAAACCGTGATCTGAATTGAATTTTGCATCCACCATAAATTTTTAATTTATTTATACCTCGTGGATAAGAAATATAATCCGTAGTTACATTTTCATAACGGTACGTATTAGGAATACTAGTTTCAATTTCTTGATTCTCATTATCGATGGTGACAGTTTCACCATTCAGAATACTTTCAACTTTAAATTCGCGTCCTCCATCACTATAATTAACAATTTGAATATCTCCATTTCCAACTTTGATAATTTCGATATCTGGAGTGTCTTCAACATCGCCTTCATTTATATAGGTAATATCAGTCCCAGACGAAGGATTGCTAGAGAGATCATATTGTTGAGTTGTGTAGACTGGAGAATAAATATACTGACTAATATTTTCAAATTCGAGATTAATTACACCTTGCTTCAGAGAGTTATGCAATAAGGTAGGACTCCCCGTGTACATAACAAAATATATTTTATTAGGATCTTCAGAGAATGACATTTCGCAAAAATATGGTTGTCTTAGCCATCGCGCAACGGCTCGAATATTCTCGTCATCCCAAGGATTCTCGAACCCAAATGTAACTTTTAATTTTAAAGGTTCATCAACTACTTCTTGTAAATAAGGAATCTCATTCCCTTTTACCCTTTTACGTTCGAGAGACCTTTCAGAGTAAAATTGTTCTTCTTTTAATCCTGTCTCCATACTACAATTTATAATTCCATACTTTTTTGAAGTTTCATTATTAAAAATAAAATAAGTACTTTCTGCGATTGCCATAATAAAATCCACCTCTTCTCATAGTAAAAAGAGGTGGGAGTTCCACCTCTAAAAATCAAATCCTAATTTATTTAATTCATTAACCATGTACTTTACTGCTGCTTTGCCTTCACGTTTTGTTCCGCCAAAGCCAGGGAAACTAAATGTCACTCCACCTTCAATCATATTCCCTTTTTGCTCGATAACAGTTTTAGAGGAATTAGGGAGGCCAGATAAGTTGGGCACACTTGGAGCGAACCGTCTCAACAAATCATTTGTTACTGATGAATTAGTTAACATATCTCTTAGTTTAGTCATATGGATTGAGGTAAATACGGTTTCACCCTCTTTTAAAATCGCTGGAACTTCACCAGCTTTGAGAGGCTCATCACCAACTGTACCACCTGTATGATAAGTTACCCATTTTGATCCATCCCAGCGCTTACCTTTAATCGCTTCTTGCATTTGTTCCATAACGGGAGTAGAGATAACTGCATTCTTTTCAGCTTGCATCTTATCAATCTCTTTTTGTGATAAAACGTAGTAGTTTGGACTATTCGGATCTACAAGTGAATTACCTGAACTAGTGCTAGTGTTTGATGCACCCAAATTACTAAGATTAATCTTGCTAAGTTCAGACAACTTTGCAATAAGTTCGTTTAGTGTAGCTAGAAGGGTATTCTGAATATTATTGCTTATACTCAGGAAATTAGCGTTCATGGTTGATGCTGCTTCAGACATACGTGTCTGCATGAGACCGATTTTATCTATAAGGTTAGTACTGATACTTGTGCCAATGGAAGCAGTGTTAGCCTGATAAAACACTTTAAGTGCTTCCAACTGTGCTGTAGCATTGGTGTAATTACCAGACATAATCTCCTGTTTTAACTGATAAAAGTTACGCTCATCGTTGATTAAGTTATCATAATATGTCTCTTGAGTTTTCTTTAAATCTTCAAGGAGTTGTTTTTGTGTATCAACTGACTTCTTGTTCGCATCAATTTTCTCTTGTTCTACGGTTTTAGTTTTCTCAAGCTCAGTCTTTTGAGCATCAAGTTCACTTTGTAGGGAATCCTTACGTAGTTCAATTTCGTGTTCGTGCTGTGTCTCAGCAATGTCTTCGAGTTGTTCAGCAAGTTTTTCTTCCAATTGTTTACGTCTAGCTTTGTCAGCCAAATCATCCGAACGTGAGAGCATAGCAATTTGATCACGAGTCTTCTGAGCCTCTTCCTGGGCTTTTGTTAACTTTTTATTATAGGACTCTTCATCTTCTTGATCATCAATTAATTTAATACGAGCAGCATAAACCTCTTCGAGTTTTTTAATTTCCTCATCGAGAGCATTAATCTTAGCATCTTGTGCATCAGTGAAGGCTTCAGATTCTTTATCAATTGCATCTATCTGATTATCAATACTATCAAGGGCGATTTCCTTTTGCTTTTCGTATCCCTCTTTAATAATCGAAACAATATCATCTGCCATTTGCTGTTGTTGTTCAATAATCTTTTTACTGGTATCCCCTATAGATGTAGCGAGATCAATTTGATTTTGGACAGAGGCAATAAGTTGAGTGTTTAGATCCTCGTATTCTTCACTTGTCAGCCCCACAGCACTAATCTGTTTCCGTAATTCTGATTCGACCAGTTGTTCCTGCACTTGTTTTTGTTGTAGGAGATTAATATTGGAAGAAAGTTCACTATTATATGCAGAGAGTGAGCCTGGACTATAAGAATCGTTTAGTTTGTTGGTAAGATTATCCTCAAGTTTGGCAAGTTTACTATTGGATGCAGATATCATTGCATCAATTTTAGTAATGCGTTTCTTAACATCTTCGATACGCTTTTGGTTATAATCTTTATTTGCTTCGTAAACAGCCTTATCAGCTGCAATTTGTTCATCTACAGAGAGTTTGGCTATTTTGCGTTCAGTGGTCCATTTATCGGAGGCCATACGCTTACGTGATTCGAGAACAAATTGAGCAATTTGAAGCTCAGACTTACCTGCTTGCCGCATCTTTTCAGACTCTGTTTCTATGAAATACTCAGATTGATTGAAGTACTGTTCACGGAGATGCGTAGTGGAATTAGTCTGATTAGCTGTTGTATTCTTGATCGTTTCATTATTTTCTACAATAGCAGCAGTAAGTAATTTATATTTATCAAATAATGCTTGCAGATCCTTTTGGGCAGTACCAGTCTTCATCGAGTTGTAAAGTTTAGTAAATGACTGAGACGCTTCACCATCTGGACCAATCCATGAAGCCATTTGATTGTTAGTGTAACCAGATGATTTTTGCAATGCTTGACGATCAGATACGAGAGAAGCATTTGCATTGCTAAGTCGATTAATTGCAATAGTTTGACCATTGATCAGAGTTGTTTGCTGCTTTATTGCTTCTGCATATTGTTTGTTACCTTCAGCAGTTGACGATGCGTTTGAGTATGCCTCGTTAAGTTTTGCTTGAGCTACAGCAAGAGCATTAAGAGCAGCAATACGTGACTCAGTGGCATCCTTAAGTTCGGCCAGGTCTTTGGCAGCTGCATCTTTATCTTTATCCTTTTTAGGATCTTTAGTATCACTAGATGTTCCAGCAGTTTTTAATAGGTCACTACTTGCAACTGCTTTAAGTGCCTCAAGTTCTTTCTTAGCTGCATCAATTGCCTCAAGTGATTTTTGAATATTAATGATATTAGAGGTATCTTGCTGCAGTTTTTTCAGATAATCTGCTGCTCCGTCATCTTCACCAGGCATTTGCATATGCATCATTGTGTAAGTATCTTTTTGCACTTCTTCACGTTTTTGTGCTAGGGCTTGCATCGCTTGAGCAACACTTTTGATACCATCAATCTGGATGTCATATAACCTGAGTTCATTGTTTGTAGCAGTCTCTAACGCTTTAAGTTCAGTTTCTTTTGCTTTAATGACATCATTGATGCCTTGAATTTTGCCATCACGTAAGGCTATTACTTTATTTAAATTAACATCGAGGACACCATTCTCGTATGTAACTGCACTGGCAAAGTCCTTTTCTTTTTCAATTAAGTTTAGAATTTCAGAAGCAGTGAGCTTTTTGCCTTCTCTCAATGTCTCAATTGCAGCATTAAGGGGAGTTACGGCATCTGTAGTATCTTGCAGTGTTTTACTGAAATCAGATGTAACCTTCTCAACGGCTTCAGTGTGATTAGCTACTATTGTCAAGGTGTCTGCTTGTTTACTTAATGCACTATTTGAATCGATAGCAGAAGCAATCATTAAGTCCATTTCATTGCTTGTTTTGCCTAAATTAGATCCTAATACTCTGATATCATCACTTAATTGCTTAACAAGTGGTTGATAAGAGGTCTCTTGTAACTTAGCCAACTTAAAAGCAAAGTCTCCGATTGCAGTGGCTTTCCCGTTGATCTCTTCGGGTGTCAGTCCATCAAGTTTTAATCCCGCAGTAATATTGCTGATTTGCTTTGATATATTGTCATCAATTTTGACATTGTTAATTGATAAGAGACTTGTAACAACTGTATTAAGGCTCTCACGTATTTGCTGTGATGCAGAAGCTGTTTTTTGCTGAAGACTTACCAAATTCATTTCCATTTTATTTAAATCGGAATCACTGAATGGGACAAAAGCCATACCAACGAATTGACCACCTAAAGCCATCTGAGTCTGTAGGTCTAGTATCTTATTTTTAAGTTCTTCAATTTCTTCGATTTTAGTTTGGAAAGAGTCCTCAGCATCTATAACGATTTGATTATTATCTAAGTCAGCTAACTCTTGAGCATATTTCAGTTCTTCCTGAATCGCTGCAGCATTTTCAAGGTGCTTATCACCCTTTTCATCAATGCTGGCAACAAGATTAGGCATCAGTTCGGCAATTTGGTCAACTAGCTCTTTGTATTTGGTTTCTTGCTCGATATCTGTGAAGAGTTTACCACCGTTAGTAGCTTTATCAAGTTCTTCATATTCACCAATCAGTTTCTGGATGCTGGAAGATTGAGTGTTCCAGGAGTCTGCGATTTTCTTTTGCTGATCAGCCAAGGCTTTTTGTTCTTCTTTGGCTTTTTGATGAGCAGTAACTAGTTTTGAGATTGCTGTAGTTACAAGTGCTATTCCGGCTACTAAACCAACACTCATAACCAATTGAAGACCACCAACCGCAATTGCTGCAGCTCTTGTGGAGCCTGTAAATATCTGCATTGACAGTGCTACTGCTCTTAGATCAAAACCAATTACTTTTAATGCAGCTGCTGGCAATGAACGATTAAACAGTAAAAATGCAATCGTAGCAGTACCAACAATAGTCTGTAATCCACCTAATTTATCTGTCACCTTGGTAATCGCTGTAAACAGACTAGTCATCATATCAATAACGCTGCGGATACCTTCAGACTTAAACATGCTACTCCATAAACCCTCAAGTGCTGTCTTCATCGTATTAAGATGAGCCTCTGTCCCCTGTTGGTATAATCCAAACTTTTCTGTGCTTACTCCTGCACTATCCAGAGCACCTTTATACAGATCAACAGATTGTCCGTAATCGTCCATAAGACTGAGAAAACGAGCACTCTGGAACGAACCAGCAGTGGCAGTACTTATATAAGCTTTCTCTCTGCTACTGAGAGTATCCCATTTAGCACCAATCTCATCCATGACCGTACCAAAGTCTCTAAAGTTACCTTGTGCATCGACAAGTTGTACTCCAATTTCACCCAATGCCTTAGCTACATCATTAACTTGTGTTCCATCTTCTTCGTCAAAACCAGTCTCTTTGAGCGATTGCATACGTGCAAGTATGCTCTTGATACTATTCCCAATGGTATATGCACTTTCTCGAGTATTTGCACTGATAGTTGCAATCCATGATGCTGCTTTCTCAAACTCGACACCTACAGCTCCAACAGTACCTCCCGTACGCTGGAAAGCTTCACCAATCTCCGCAGCATCACTTGCCGTAGCGTCTCCCAGGAATGAAAAAACATCGCTCGCTCTATCTGCTGTAACATTCATCGAGTTAATCGCTGCAGTTAATACTTTAGCACTGGTTGCAAAATCTAGATTGCTTATCTTGGCATATTTAATTGCTGTTTCCATTCGGCTAAAGGTTTCTTCTTGAGATAACCCCTGTCTCGCAAACTCAACTGCACCTTTTGCAATCTCACTAGTGGTGATGCCCATCTCCATGCCTAACTCATGAAATTTTGCAGCATAACCTTCTACCTGCTCTTGTCCCTCCATGTAAACAATGGATAGTTCTGTAAATGACTTATTCAATTCATTTACGTAAGAGATTCCCTCACGGAAGAACTGAGTTACACCACTAAATACACTGCCTATCCCAGCATACATAACAATGTTACTAAATGCGCCCTTTAACGAGTCGCCAAAGCTCTTAGCATGACCAGTTCCTTCATTTAATTGACCAATTGTCCGCTTCAGTTCATTATTTAAATTTGTTAATGGAGATTTAAAGTCACCAATATTACTTATCGATCTTAATTTAGTCTCTAACTCATTCAGACTCGCAACAGCTGACGTATTACCACTATATTTAGACTTAGCATCATTAATCTTTTGTTGTGTATTGGCTACAGATTGAGCATAATCTTGATCTCTCTTTTTATTCTGTTGCAAAGCCGTAGCATGTGCTTTATCTAGTGCCTCAGATTTTGCTGCCTGATTTTTTTCAAACTCATATCGCTCTTTAAGTGTGGCTTCAAACTGTTTAGTTCTTTGCTCTTCCTCTTTTAGATTCTTATCAGCAATAGCTTTGCGAATATTATATTCTTCTTTTGCTGTCTGCTCTCGTGCCTTATTAATTGCCTGTTCCTGTGCTAGTGCAGATTGTTGTAGTTTTAAGTATTCTTCTAATTTCGCATAATTTTTAACATAACCATCTGCATCTGTGTTGACTGTTAATGTGCTTCCCGTTGTATCGTTTTTATATGTATTTGTGACATTACTAACCTGACCAGCTTTATTATGATTTACCTTCTCGCTAACCTTAGTATAATTCGCAAGACTAATGCTCAAATCATCTAATGTTTTACGTTCTGCCTCTATTGCTTTTTTACTGGCATCATGTTTTGCTTTTGTCTTTTCAATTATTTCACCATTAGCTAAAACTTGTTGAGTCGTCTTAGTAACTGTGCCATCTAGCTGCTTATATTCTGTAATTGTTTCTTTGACTACCTTTTTTTGAGCATCTAAGTTACTACTTAATTTTTTCGATGCCTCAACAAAACTGTTCATTCCCTTTACAAAACTTTGATCAATCTCAATATTCAACTTTAACTTCTGTAAACTTGGATGTTTTGCTAAACTCTTCAACTGATTATTGATCTCTTTTAGCGAAAGTCCTTCATTGAGCTTCGCTGCAATTAATATACCTAATTCATTTGCCATTATCCTCACTCCTTTTTTAGACGCAAAAAAAGAAGCGAGTCTATTTTCGCTTCCTGTTATTTTCAATATTATATATATTTAGTTTATATAATTTAGGATACTATTTTATTCTTTACATATATGTTAGCTAAATAATCGATTTCTTTCGGTGTCACAAACGTTGTAGGAATAACTCTTGTATTGAACTTGTTACTTTTAACAACATCTTTAACCTCAAAGTAACCATTATCCAAGTAACGTTGTGCTAGTAAGTTGCTGTCCTTCAATAGAATTTTTCGCTTACGCAAATCGGCCATCGTTTTATTACGACCCATTTCAATACCAAGCGTTTTGACCACTGCATTGAACGGAAGAACGTTATTTGCCTTAAATAGTTGATTATAAAGCGATTCTATTTGATTATAGTTCTCAAGGCGCCATTTAGTTTTGTTTAATAAAATTCTATAACTTTCAAAATCGCTGACACCTTATAGATGTCAACTGTTTTGCTAATTATACACTATATTGTTTATCCAGTTCTTCTAACTCTAAATCCCCATCTGTTTTGACTCTCGAAACGTGCCATTGCTTTTTCTACAAAATGAAATCCCTCATATCTTGAAAGCCGATATATATTAACTGATTGACTCCCCCAAGCCCATCCATCATTGATAAGCCCTGCTGGATATCCAGGCTCACCACCAAAAATAGAAGGATGAGTAGATTGAGCCCTATCAAAATAAATACTAATCTGCAGCTCATTCCCTACCATCGTAATAGGACTTACTCTAAGTGAATCACGCATACCATATGTTCGTTCATAGTTAACTGGTTTATAGGAATCATAATATGCCTGTACTTCTTCTTTCAGTATCTTCTCAAAAAGTGATGTAGCTTCCCTCAATGCTTTTCTGATATTTTCTTGACCAAACACCATCTGCTTTCCAGTTGGAGAACTAATTTGTTTAGCCAATTCATTCAAATTATTTACCCACTTCATTGTTTTCAACTGCTGATTCAGAGTCTTGCTTACTCTTATTTACTTCTTCTGCAATTGCCCATTCACCCATAACTGTACCAATGTTCTTACCGAAAGCGTTAATCTTATCATTAACTTTCCTAATCTGTTCTTCTGGGAAATGAGAATAAACCTCATCAATAATACCATTGTTGTATAAATTTTTACTAATGATAATCAGGCTCGCAATATCAGTATTTTGTTTAGGGATAGGAAGACTCGTGAACGATCTCAGAATCAGCGTGGGAAGTAAACTAAGTGTGTCTTTAATCTGAATCTCATCAACTTTATTTAAAGTTTTCAGCTCTTCAATCGCAGCTACATATACCATCACTAAATCGTCAATTTCACTGGGCATGAAGTTTGTATTAATATCAACCTCATATTCTCCGCCCAAAATGTAGATTTTCTTTCTCTCGTTAAACTTCTCACCTAATTTATTCAGTTCTGAAAGTGTAAGTTTCTTTGCCATTATTATATTCTCTCCCTTTGATTGTGTCGTTAAGACACGATGTACAGTTCTCTTTTAAGTAAACAAAACTCTATAAAATGTCCTAAATCCCATGAAAAAAAGGGAGAAACAGCCTGAACACTGAATCCCCCATTGTAGATAAAACTAAATAATTGGGAACTTTTGAACAGTCCCTACGATATTCGATGTTGCTGGTTTTGCAATTCTGAAACTAGTAGCATTCGAGGATGCATTTCGTTCCGAAGCTGTGCTTACTGTGAATGTACCATTAGGAATGGCAACTGGGAACATATATTGGATTCGATAAACAGGTTTCTCATTTTCGTCAATCTCAATCGTATCCAGAATCAAAGTGCAGCCACTTGCAAAAGAAGTAGTATCAATATCAATTCGTTGTGTTGTTGCTGGTGTATCAAATTTATAAGTTCTTACTTCGACGGAATCTCCCGCAAGTACGCCTGTTGGGAAGGTGACTGTTCCAGAACTTACTGTGAAGCCTGTTACTTCTGTTCCATCTTTCTTGTAAATCTTCATTCCATGACCTGTCGCTTTCGGCGCTGGTGCAACAGCAATTGTAATTGTCGAAGTACCTGATGCTGTATACCATATTGGCATCGCATAGCCTACACCAGCTCCAGTTACAATTGCCTTACCAAGTTTCCGAGCCATCCAATCATAACGGAATACAACATCATCTGTTTCAACTTTAATATCTCGTGCAGAGTGAAGTACACCTTGAAGTGTATTACCTTTACCTGCGCGGATATCATTTTCCTGAACTTCGACGTTAATACTAGAGCTTGTCAAAGTAGTTGATCCTGCCACTTCTCCAGTAGCGTTATCAATAATGACTGCGTCAAACACATCTGCTACAAACATTTATTAAATTCCTCCTTAAATATAAAAAGCAAAGGGCTAATTTCCCATTGCTTGGTTTAAACCTTTTAGTTTATCCTGACTGACGAATAAATCATCATTTGGATCTCTGAATAAATCTACATGTTCAGCATAATGGTTCAGTTTACTCTTTGCATCTCCAGCACACTTAAAAGCTATAGTAGCATCATAATCAATCAATTTACCTATTCGGTTGAAATCACTTTGTAGCTGATAGATTGTATACTTCTCTAAATCTGAATAGTGCTTACCTGCATAAACTGAGACAGTGGATAACATATCTTCAAAGGTCATTTTAATCCCTTTGCGATTCTTTGCTTCCAATGCTTTATTAGCCCATTCCTGTACTAGCTTATCCTTGTAAACTTTCTGTTCATTCATAAGATTTTGACGCATGATTAAACTTCTGATTTGATCATAGTTATTCTTATCAATTAAATTCACTTCATCAATTATGAATCCATAATCATCAATGCTATTTGCAAAGAAAGTGATATTATCACTGATTGTAAGCTTGAATAAATCAATTAGATCAGTAACTAATTCATTCTGATTCAGCCCCCACACTATTAAATCCAAAAGAAATTGCGTTTCATACTCATCACCGAAATGTGCTTTTGAGTAATAAAGTACAGAGGATTTTTCTTGGAAAAAGTCATATTTGTTTAGTGTAATAGGTTTTACTAAACCCACACCTTCAACAATCTGTCCCTTACCGAATATTAAGCTGGTAGACATATTAGTTCACACTCGTGATGGAATATGACACCTGATAACCACTGTAATTCTCATTAACATATAGAAACCTTGCTTTATCGAACTGGACTTTTTTGATGCCCATTACACGCTCATTATTAAAGATATTATCTATTTCAGAGAGAATAGCATAAGGTCTTAACATTCCAGTTCCAGTCATTCTCCACAGATCATTATGCACAATTACATTAAAGATAATCGTACCTTCCTTTGTCCCTCTGTTGTCAGAACCGAGTCGGAAATCATCAAAGAAGACACATAAAGTGCTACTTTTTTCAGTCTCTGTTTTTGGAACTTTAGGAAAAGGATAAATCTTGTTATAAAGGAGTGTGTCTGTTTCAGCAATATCCAACTCTTGGAACGGGTCATCAACAGAATATTCCAATAGTTTACATAGATTCTGATTATTAATAAGTAAGAGCATTGTATCATTAATATACGTATTTACTTGTTCGAATTTTGCCAAAGGACACCTCCTAAAAGATAGGTTTAATTTGAATCTTCAATTCTTTCCCAATTGTCTTATCCGCATTGGAGACATGAAGCAAAACATAACCTAATGCAATCCCTTTAACAATACAAGTATTATTACTCTGCGATTCAATATTGGCTAATGCAGTAGGATTTCTATTTAAATCTGTTAAGGTGAACTTACCTTCTTGATTTATTGGAATTCCATCTTGATAAAATGTACATAGATATGATTTGCTTCTGGATTGAATGATACTATTATCACCTGAGATGGTTACAGTCTTTGATAAAACTGGTTCAGTCTCAACAGGTGGGGTAACAGGAGCTACATAATTGGCAATTTCTAATTCCAAATTATCTTTAGCAGTATTAATCTGATCCTCTTCAAAGGTTACAATGCTAATATTTTTAATGGATATATTATCTATTGCTGTAATCTTCCATGCTCGTGAATCAAAGATAAATCTTTGGTCTCTTTCAAATAACCTTGTATCATCATCACAACTTACAAGTAGTGTTCGACGCTCATTTCCAATGGATAAGATTCTGCCCTCACTGACACCAAAGTTAGTCGATGGATCAGATTTAAATGTAAAGTAGCGTTTATTGATTTCACCTTGAGGATCTACCCATTTGAGTGAACCATTACATCTACGCAGCACACCTCTAGAATAGATATCTGCCATATTATCCGTCACAATGTTTATCCACTTCTCATTTTGCCAATCAATGATGTCACCATTTTTTAATTTGAAATCAATCACTGTTATTGCTTTTTGGTCTTTAGTATCACTGTCATCAACGATCTGAGCAGCGATCTCTGTGTCTTCATTAACAATAACTATAGAGTTCAAACTTACTCGGCTCAATGAATTAAATTCTTTGAAAGTGTTAATTCTCTTTTTGTATCCATCAAAGTAGTCCATTTAGTCACCCTTGCTTAGACCACTATAGTCAGGCTTATAATAACTTGAGCCAGTCTGTCTATACGAATATTTTGTCTTTAATGTAGTCACTTTCTTTTGAACTCTTTCTTGATTTTTATACAGAGCGTCGAGATGGTTTGCTTGCGATGTGTACTGAAAATCTTTATTCGAGAAGCGTTGTTTTACAAGTTCAACATTATTAATCTGTCTCTCAATCCAACGTTCAACCATAAGGAACGACAAAATCTCTATTTCGTCGATTCCAAGATCTCTATTAAATAATAGTGCATCATCGTCTTTATCTCTGATATCAACCTTTGGATAATCGAATTCGACAATAGATGAATTAAGAAGAGAAGTTAAGTCTCCTCCTAATTCCTCATCGGTATAAGATTCATATGTATAGTCAGTAATTTTACCCAAAAACGAATGGAATACTTTGGAATATGGAGTACTCATAACTTCTCACTTCCTCTTATTTGGCATCCTCTTTCAATTCCTTAATTGCCGAAAGTACATCTACACCACTGTATTTTTCGATAACATCCATCTTATCCAAATCACTAATCTTTTGTTTAATAGCTTCAGCAGCAACCTTTTCAAGAACAGCGTTATTGGAATCAGAAAGGATCGTTTCAATCTCCACGCTTGATTTACCAAGGAGTTCGGTAATGCCTTTTGCATCTAACATTTGCCCAGGACTCACTGGCAGACCCAGCTCTTCACGAATAGAGGACTCTTTAATAAGCAATTCCTCATTTAAAAGTGTATAGCCGCCCGTAATATTCACCAATTCCTTCAAAATATCTAGATCAACTGACTTCTTTGCGCCAACCTTGTCCCATAGATATTTCTTATCATCAAGAATAAAAGAAACCCGTCCCATGCTGTTATTCCAGACATCCACTTTAAATTCACCTGTATTTTTTCTAGCCAATTTAATTCTCTCCTTTTTTTGAATAGTACCCTAAGTTAAACTTAGGGCATCATGATTAAGACAGACCAGTAAGTCGGTACATCGCAAAGTAATTTGTAGACAATACGGCTGTACCTACCTTTTTATATGCACTGAATTCTTTCGATCCATCCGCATTCTTCACTTCATCAACGATGGTCTGCCCTTCAAGTACTACTTTAACAATCTTATCTTCCGGTGCAGAACCCACTGGAACGACAACAGCATATTGTGGATCGAAGATTTTGGTCGTATTTGCACTATCCGCAAAAGACTGAGGAAGAACGATTACATCCGCACCTAGGAATCGACCAATATACCCCTGGTTACGCATATCCTGACGATCAGCATCACCAATAAACTTAGCGTCAGGTACGATATTTGCAGCAAATTCTGGCGTACAAATGATGGCAGCTTTATCACCATAAGCAGTAACCGTAGTAATCAGCTTAGACATTTCAGCGCTGTCAAACGTTGCAGAAACAGCCTTATTGCTAGCTGGAAGCTTAGAATAACTTGCAATCAGTGCAGCCTGAATCTCTTTATAGATCTCCGACTCAATCCCATCAATAATGAGATTAATCAGATCCGTCCAATCCATCTGACCATCCAAGAACTGTTCAAACTCTACGTATCCTGCACCACCCAGAGCATGTGTAGCGACTTCAACAAAGTCTTGATCCAAGCGAACACGTTGCAGTACTCCGCCAAGACCAATACGCGTAATGAATCGTTTTACATTGTTCCGACCCTTTTTAAGACGGAAACGTGGGCGCTCTCCCTGTGTATAAGACTTAACCTGAGCAAAGTATCCAATCGCTGCTTCAATCTTTTTCGGAGCTACTTCATCGATTACTTCTTGTACCAGCTCAAAAATATCAAGTTGATTACGACGATACGTATTATAATCAGGAGCCAGCTCACGGAATTTATCCCGCAGAGCACCTTCCATATCAGACAACGAAAAATTAGTTACGGGTACTTCTTTTTTATATACGGCAACCGCCATTTGTTTAAGTGAAAAATCCATTATTTACATTCCTCCATGATTTTGTTTAGTGATTAGGCTTTTGTGACAACCCATTTGATACCATTTTCGCCATTTGGCAAAACTACGCCTTCAACCGCTTTCAACTCAACCGCTGCAGTAGGGGTTGTAGCTGCTTTAACATCAATAAAACCATTAGTTGCAGCCACACCAAATACAGCAGTGGGCGAAATTGCAGCTACAAGTGCAGTATAATTGGCATATACGGTGTCATCGTATTGGAACGTATTTGTTTCGAATACATCTCCAACATTGAGTTTATCTACGCGAGGGAGAAATTCTCCTGGCTTCACAGCAAAATGCTTACGGCCTTTATTCTCATAGTCCTTTTCGACAGAAGCATGTAGACCCACCAATGCTGTTACCGCAGTTGGTTTCTTAATCTTTTTACCTACATGGTCAACCACAAGCAACATACCATTCTCTGCAGGTGTCGCTGCGAAATCTGCTGCATCCAATTCATACTGAGTATAAATTTGACCCGTCTTTACAGCCGCTACTTTATTCAGTTCTACAACTCCGTAAACGGAGGTTCCTTTTACAATCGCCATTTATTAATAGCCTCCAATATATTTATTTTTGTTTTGATTTATATTGCTCTACGTAACTTGCCCATTCAGGTAGGTTAGAAGGTGCAGGT
Organism: Paenibacillus sp. FSL E2-0178; assembly: GCF_038593005.1. Lineage (NCBI taxonomy): Bacteria > Bacillati > Bacillota > Bacilli > Caryophanales > Paenibacillaceae > Paenibacillus > Paenibacillus sp. FSL E2-0178. The sequence goes on along the minus strand of NZ_CP151953.1, from coordinate 7,634,654 downwards.
GCATCAATTGTACTCAACGAGTAAATCAGATTTGGTTGTTGATTGTTCGTTGAGAAGTTAAGACCCTTCTTGCCTACCAATGCAAACAACTGTAATTCAAGTTCATCTTTGGTGAATTGATCAAGTTTACCTTTAAATGTATCCAATTCTTCTTGGGTAAGCTGTGTAAAACTGTCGATCATTTTAGACTTATCTTCGTTTTCTCTGATAGCCCTGTAATTACGCAATTCTTCAAGTTCACCATTGTGATCTTCTGCTGGTGTTTTCGCTTGTTCAACATTAAAATCATTTCTTTCAATAGAAACAAAAGTTGTTGAAAGCTCAACTTCCTCTTCATTTTCCATATCTTGAGGAATAAATTTCACACGTTTTTTTGACGCAAAATCAATGGTAACAAAATCACCTAACAATGTGTAACTCATTCCCACTGGGGTATAACCATTTTGTACATCTTCTGCATACACTCTTGTATCGTCATGATCGATGTACCAGTATCCCTTAACGGAATCACCCCATCTATCCTTAAACATTTCAGTGCTTAGTGCTTTCTTAATTTCTTGCTGCATCTGAATAGCTGTAAGACTAAATGTTTCTGGCACAGTAGTTTGCTCATTTTGGGTTTTAAGTTCTGATAACTCATTCAGTTTAGATTTCAGTTCATCAAATGAGTAGGAATCAAGGTTCTCTTTGATCTCTGCAATATCTTCGCCCAAAAGATTGGTAAACTGGTTCATTAGTTCTAGCTTTTCGTCCACTTTTTCGCCTCCTTTTTGTTTAGTAAACTCACTATAATAGGTATTAAATTCTTGCAACATATCACTATAGTTAGCTGTATTCTTAATCTCGCTATACTTCTCCAGGATCGAGCCTTTCATTGCTGGTGTAACATCATCTCCTAACAAGCAAAGGCCATCAAACTGAAATTGGGTAAAATTAAATACCCCCTCTTTTGTGAAAGAGCCTTTTATGGATGCTGGAAATAATTCCATCGAGTGATTCTTAATTAAATCTCGCTCAATAATCTCTGTTGCTTCAGGAAATTTCCTCCAGAATAATACTTCTGAAGTTAGAAATTCACGTTCAACACCATCATCACACAGTTTCATTTCAAACTTAGCATGATTCGATTCAGGAACAATACCATATGCTCGTCCTATGTATTCTATCTGGACACCATCTTTATTGATGACTATTCTTTGTTCATGTCCGCGAAAATCAGACTCATTCATTGCATTCTTTTGAATGAAACCAAGCACAGGTGTATTAGCTAAAGATGGAATTGCTTCTTGGATAACCTGTCTATCAAAGTTAGTATTGTTAAGGTTTTTACCCGTATGACAAATCCAGATCTTCCCCTTAAGAAATCTTGCATCCTCAATATTTTCGATTTCCTCAAAGTAGATCGGGAGACTTGTATTTATCTTTAATTCCAAATATTCTTCACCCCCTCTCAAAGCCACAAGTATTATTTAGCTCGGTTTGCATTGGCATCCGTTTCCCTTGTTTTGCGTCCTTTATCAGACAGGTCTTTATCATCAGATTTAGGTCTTCCCTTCGTGCCTTCGCTACCTTGAGTATGTGTGGATTGGAGAGGGTTTAATTGCTCATCTAGTTTCAGATAATTATTTTCAAAATTAATCAAATTCATGAAGGTTGATTGCTTCACTCCCATTGCAGCCAAAAGCATTAACTTGGAGTAACCAAGGGTAGCGCCTTCCTTGTAGAGATCAAACATCTCCTTACGATTGAATATCGTTATTTTTGGGAATAAAATTTCGAACTGATAAGACCTACTTTTAAACAACGTCTTGAATTTATTGTCTCGCCATCTTTTAAATTGACTCAACAGGGGAAAGACAGAACTTTCGTCAATTTTAACGGAGTATGATAAACCAATACTTCCGCCATCAGTACCCGAACTAAAGAGAATTTTTGAAGTGTTGGCCGATTCATAAACATTGTTCGTTGCTCGATCAATATTATCCTTAACAGTCGATCCTCTTTCTTGGAGGTTGACTGCCTCAATATCCAATGGACTAGTTAATACATCAATTCCCTCTTGCGTAATCATCTTCTTTGCATTGGCATGGAGTGCCTTACCTTCTTCAAGTTGAAGCAGAGGAAGCCCAGAATCCTTATCTATAGGAAGCTTCTGCACAATTAACTTATACAAGTTCAATTTACTTTGAGACTTATCTAATTCCTTATACTCTTTCAAATCAACCAAATCTAAAAACACATCAGATAATAAAGGTTTTGGGGTGTCGGTAAACTTATGACATCTTGCAAAGGTTGGATCTAATGGAATCCATTCTTTTGTCTTTCCATTTTTATAGTCGAGGTAGTAATCGAGGAATTCACGGGGGAACATTTCAAACAATTTCAGTTTCAATTCAGTATCTCTATACATATCAAAAAATCTGAGGTCGAACTCAACACCGTAAGTTCCATTCACTTTATATTTTGATCTACAATATTGTGGTGGTAACTGCTGTATTGACACAATATTATCTACTTGTCTCTCGTATCCGTAAAATACACCATCAAGTAGTGTAATAAAAGTGATAAAGCGTTCTGCTTCTTCGATATAACTGTTGTCCGTATAATCCATTATGTATTGATAATCACGCTCGAACCTGTCCGAAGTTAACACATCGCTCTTTTTAACTTTGGGAACGATTAAATAATCAAATGTGAGAATGTTAGATAAGTATTGGACTAACCCCCGATATTGACCTGAGGCCAAGAAAAAGTAATTTGATACTTCCCTTAATTTATCTACATTATTACTCTCTATATAAGAGTTGATTTGTTCCTTGGTGTACTTAGCTCTATATGATTGATTCTTATATGATAAGGCATAAACACCTTCGGAGAGCTTATCATATTGGATCATTTCTCGTTCATAAGCAGGATTAGAAAATTTAGTATCTTCTGTTATTTCACTCACCTCCAATCATGATAATTAGTTATGGAACATGTATTTTGTGATATCTACTTTGGCCTTTGGTTTATTGGTTACAAGTTCACGACGGACCTTCTGTAAATACCATCCAAGCATTGCAAGGCAATACGCTCTGTCGTCATGCATCTTCCCCTCTTTTTCGGTGGAGAGGTCATAGCGATAGTTTCCATTGGTTCCTTTGTGACGATATATATTTACGAGTTCTTCCTTCGACAAGTCGATATTTCGAAGTGCAAGTTGCTGATCGAAATCCAATTTAGCTTTCACATATTGTATTTCTGTTTCAACTTTATTGTTTCCGTCCTCATCTTCAACCACGACTTCTTTTCCCGTTTCCTTGGGAACCATAATATAATCTTTGCCATCGTATTCAGCGGTAAACGAAATCAAGTCAAGATTCAACATCTCTAACAAAGCATCGTACATTTCGCGTTTATACTTTTGTGGACTCATCAATTTTAATTTATCAACCGCATTTGGAAATCTAGAAATGTACTCATGATTTTCTTGTTTATCAATCAAACCCTTATGCTTACTACCATCCACATCGTCCCAGTCATCCATAAAATAATCTGCATAGGTCGTCCCGTGTCCACCTGCACCCGCATCAATCAGGAGACATTCAATATTCTCGTAATCGGCTTGCTGTTTACCATTGTAATCAAGCAGCATTTTTTTCAATGCAGCCATCTGTTCAGGTGTACGCATCGGCGTTTTCTTTTTCTTTCCAAGATCTACAAAGCTTACACCGTTTACGATTTCCATTCTTGGGCCTATACCTTCATCATGGATAATTTCTGCGACCAAACATACAGAGTTATCATAATGATGTGCAGGGTCATATGCAAAAACAAATTGTCTCTTTTCAGAGGCACTATTATGAATGACTGGCAATCGACTCTGCGAGTTCCGTATGACTCCAGCTCTTTTAAAGACTTGATTATCTCCACCGTCTACCGAGAACTTGTTATAGAACTCTCTTAGTGCCTTCTCTTTGTTCTTTCTCATTTCTGCGTCAATGGTATCTCTTTCTATAAGAGGAACTGGATATAACTTGCCGTTAAACATAGGACGAATCATAACTTCGCAGTTAATATCGCAAACGAAATAATCCTTATTTCCGAGTAACATTTGTTTAGAGTAATCTCTATATAGTGAATAGAAGTAACTTTCTGTACTGGATGCAGAAGAAATAAACAGTCGTTGGTTCGGTACTTGTTTGGGTAAGGTGTCTACATTAATGTCCCCACCCATTCGGAAAGACGAGTTCTGCAATAGAAACGGTGTAGTGGCTACCACATAATCTTCCTCCGTCCAACCGCTCTCATCATACACGTTAAGCGCACTTCTTTTGCCTCGGTTGTTATTTATATCTCCGCTTAAGCTTGTTACAGCACTACCGTTGTAGAGTTTATAGTTAAAGCCGGATTGCGCATGAGTAAAACCATCTGTATTTGCAGCAGATTTAATTAACTCTCCCATAAAAAAATCAGTCAATCCTGTGAAACTATTGATTTCATTTTTAGCAATCTTCTCAATCTTCATAAATGTATCCTGGCTTTGAGCGGATACGTTACTGAGTATGTATGTATTGTGTCCGTGAAACAAAATACCTTTGGCCATAATCAAAGGAGCACTCAGCGTACTCTTGCCGCCGTTCCGGGTAATGACCCACACATTATAGGGTTTCAGCCAAGTGTTCATAAATGCATATTTTTGTGCGTCTAGAAACTCAATTCCGAAGAATCGCTCACAAAACTTCACTGGAGATTTACTAACGTCCCCATTGAATGATTTCAGCTAATTTAAGATACCCTTCTAGCTTTCGCTGTGAAATCTGATTCTGAGATTGCTTCATTATGATATTCATGAGGATGCATCACCTCCATCTGAGTAAACCTTGAGTGCAATTTTTAATTTTCTATTTTCTTCTTCCAGAGTTATGACTTTTCCATCCAGTTTCTGTATCATTTGTTTTTGCTCGCTAATCATCTCAGCATAATCATTCTCGTCTAACATTAATTGATCCAGAATGCTCCGATGGCTAATGTCCGCAATCTGTTTCATGGCTTCAGCGGTTTCAAGATTAAATACATTCACAGAGGCTTCATCCAAACCAATTTCATTCAGTTTCTTTACGATTCCGTTTAGAGTATTGCCACCTTTACTCTTATTATTGTTGTGATTAACAGATAGTCCATTGTCTTTGGCGAGTGCAGTTATTGCTGTAAGTAAGCCCTTCTTTGCATCCATTAAAGACTTAATGCTACCTGTATTCTGAGTAAGGCTGTTAATGTCCGCTGTCAATTTTGAAATGGCCCTATCGATTTTATCAATTTGTCCAAAGGTTTTAACAATCGAAATGACAACGGGAAGCTTGTAGCTGTCTTCAAGTGTGCCCTCATCGAGAAAATCTACTAATTTGTTGTATAATCCCTTTTTGTCGATATCAGATTCAGACTCAAATGGATCATATCCAATCATTCTTAATACATCCGCTTTGTTTTGTTCATCCTGATCTGAAAAAATGATTTCTTCACCAGGACTAACCTTCTCAACTTGAGGAGAGGAGAGGTTGTTGCCTACAGAGTTATCTCCATCATTCCAACCTGAATTTTTATGATTCAATTGTATATTTTTGAGATATTTTCCGAAATAGTCTGATATACCGTCTCTATTACATTCCTCAACATTTAACGTCCATACTTCAGATAAAAAGGGACGATCCATCGTGCGAAGCACATCTTTTACTGTCTGTAAGTCGCCATAATCTATCTGTTGTTTTATACAGAGTTTACAAGCACTGGTTCTGCCATCGGCATCAAGCTTATGATTGGATTTGTAGAAGCCTGAATTAGGTTCATTAACGTTCTTGCTCTTTCCACAACTTGTACATGGCTTCTTTGCACTAACGGGTTTAACCATTCCGCTTATAGTTTTGCTCTTGCTTCTTGTAACTCTAGCCATACGCTCTCCCTCCTTTACTCTTTATTTTATTTTTGTGATGTAGGCCGGAAAAGGAGAGAGAAACCTTCCTACACCACAAAAATAAAACAAAAGAGAGAACGAATCATCGTTCCCTGCTACTTAAATTTGATTTTATATGTACATTCAATTTCATTGCCATCCAATACAATGAACTTTTGCATCGGCGTTGCAAAGTATCTCTTACTAATGGCATAGTCATCACAGCCCATTAGTGTGCCATTCACCACTGCTTCAGTACGTCCAAATTCCTTCTCAAAATTATGATGAATATGTCCGCTGAAAATAGTCTTTGGAACGAATCCAAGGATTTGAGGTAGATTCTTTGCAGCAGTATTCACAGAATCCAAATCACCGTGGACGAATGCAAACTTCTCACCCTCAATATCTTCTACATAGATTCCATCTTCATCAGTAACAATTTCAATATTGGAAAAGTCTTTCAATCTGGATTCAAGGAACCAAGGAATGATGTACTCCATGTTCTCACGGAAGATTGATTCTGTCTTGTTGCTCAATAATCTTGAGTGATTACCAATTATATTGATAAATTTAATCTTCTCGAAATGACCTGACAATTCAGCCAAACCTTCAGCCATTGTTTCAGCAGCAATTTGTGTTTGTTTAATAACATCTTCGCTACTTTGCACACGAGTAGACACATGGATAAGCCCGCTAATGGCATCTCCCAGATTACTTACAATTAACTCAGTAATTCCATGGAATTTTGCGTGTTGTATAGTCTTCTGAATGAGCTTGGTAAAGCGTAGTTTGAATACTTCGATATTATATGTATTAATACTGTTCTTAACATCACTGCCAACATGAAAATCACTCCAAAGAGCTATACCCTTCGTTTTTTCAGAGAATTCAAATTTGAATTCTCTAAACACTAGAGGCTTCACCTCTGCCAACTCTTGAACAGAACGTGCAATTTCATCCTTCAAATGCTCAAATCTTGCTTGCTGCTTGACTACATTTGTATACTCACGTTTCTGATCCTGGAATCGAACCTTTTCCTTCTGCATCTCCACAGTAGCATCTCGAACTTCTTGAACAACTTCATTATTTGCATACTTAGCCAAAATAATCGGCTTCAACTCAACGTAACTGTTATATCGCTTACGCCATCTGGATTCTGAATATTCATCATCACACTCATCATTCAACAATTTAGCAGCCTGTGTCCAGGTTAGATCATAAGTAGAAAGGTTATCCCCGAGGCGCAGCAAAAAATCGTCAATAGTTTCTGACGATTCACGTTTAATATTATTCAATTCCATATATTATTGTAGAATATCTCCCTTTGAATTATAATGTGTTGCCCATTCCAGCTTGATAATGTTATGACAAGGTAAGACAAAGATCACAACTTGATGTAAGTGTCATCAATTTAATTACATATCACTTCTGTTGATTCCCTGTTACAGCATTTTACGCTTTTTATTCTTCACACTTTTTTCGTGTTTATTATCTCCTTGTGCAAGAACATCCAAAACTTCATCCCAGTATTCAGGTGAGCTATAGAATAGATATTTATTGATTGTCTCCTGTGAATTTTTCATATGTTTAATTTTTCACCTATTTAACTTGATTCTTAATAGTTTGTGAAGGCTTAAATGCAGGCGCTTTAGTCGCTTCAATTTGAATTGAGGCCTTTGCCTTTGCAGTTTCAGAATCGACACCTTGATCTAGAAGCTCCTTCAACAATTTAGGATTTACACCGACACGTGCGTTACGTACTCGAACTTCAAATGCTCCAAATCCAGTAATATTGACCTTATTTCCACTTACTAGTGCTTCTGTAATAGACTCAAATACTGTTTCTGTAATTTGAGCAACTACCTTTTTGTCAAATCCTGTTTTGCTAACTATATTCGAAACCAAATCATGTTTATTCATTTTATTATTCTCCCATTTATATCCGTTTATTTTTTATTTTTTGTATTTTTATTTTGGAAAACTCTTCTTTTGTATATTAGTCTTTAGGATATCTCCTTAAAACACCACCACCGTTATAATGTTTTAGTCCTCTACCTATTGCTGAATAAATGTATTTGACTGCGAAAGTACTACATTTCTAATAATTTTTTAGTAGCAGTCCCTAAAACACCAATCTAATTTTAGTTAGCATTTCATAAAAGCCCATATATAATAGTGTTTTTACCACTTTAAAGCTAAATTCATTTTCGTCGTTTTGATTACATTACTTCATCAACACATTAGCGCCTACCCTTATCACTTGTCTACCTCGACACCTTCCAAAAAACCCTTATTTATCAAGGCATTTTTGCATTTTCCCTGTTTAAAGTGTGGCGTTTTTGACGAAAAACGGGTAAAAAATTGATGTTTTGGGTTCGAATGAATGTTCTCCCACCTATAATATGCCAACAATTGACGACTCGAAGAACACGTTAAAGTGGTTTCGTGGTATATTAAACAAAAAAAGAGAGGCATGTTTTCCCTCCTAATATTTCTCAATTCATGTGAATATATTTCAAATCAGCTCAGTCTTAATACAATTCAATATACTATAGTTTTCTCTCCCATTGTCGTCATAGGCGAACTCCTCCTCGTTGCAAGTGTGTATCTCGTACACTCTACCGAGGGTGAACCCACAATTAGTATCAAAACAGAACCCAGTAACTTTAACAAATTTATTCATTTATGATTCCTCCGAAATATGTATTAGTTTTATATTTATTTTTCGTCCATTAAATACTATGGATTAGGACATTACCCTATGCCCTCCTCCAACTATACTCGTGAATAGGGAGAGGTTGAGATTATACATAAATTAATAAGACAAATGATGATTAGAATTTGATGTTAGAGATATATATATTATTAAACAATTCATACTTATACATTAACCTTGTTCCAGATGCTTTTGATCTTTTAGTTTTGATCTTGACCTTCATCCCTTAGCGAAGCGATTCAATTTTCAAACAAGGGGCGTGAGCCAGTTGTAAATACTGTATCTACTCTCTACTTATCTATACTATAGGACTTTAATTATTCTATACGCGGTTTTTTATTATAAAAAAACGGTAACTTTTGATAAAAAACCGTATAGGTTCTTATAAAAAATCGGATAGTTTTGATAAAAAAACGCGTTAGATTTGACGCCGCTATAATTCGTATATTTTCCCCAGTTCCACATCGTAGTGATTATTGTATTTTGTCCATACCTGCTTATCATCATCGGTGTATTGTCCCGTATAATCAGATTTGTGCTTCTCAATATGAAGAAGCTTTTCTTTGACTAGAATTTGATTGTATTTATCTATAGCATCTTTCCCTATCCCTGTGTGTTCAGTTATTTTTTCAAACCCAACAAACGTAAATTGACTGCTTGGCTTGTTCCGGTCGTTCCTATTAATGTAACTCTCATAATAATATAAAAGTCGAATACCCCTATGGCCGATTTTGTCCATTTTCGTAAGTAGACTCTTAGGTAATTGCGTAAACCATCTTCCTCGCTCCAATTTCTTAGAATTTATTTGAATCGACATCAAAGTTTTATTAACAACCTTTACGTTGTTTAGAATGTACTGTTGATCCTGCAAATTCTTAAAGGCAGTCTTCATGGTGATATCACTTGAAACATCCATCCTGATTTTGAGCGGTTGAAGACCAATTTCTATGATGTTAGACTTCTGGAGAAATGTATTGTAATGAAACCACAGCAGCATACAGAATTCTAATGGTTTTAGATTAGGATCTCTAACAATTGAATTAGGTACAATAATTAAAGGCACTTTAATTTGACTAATAACGTAGACTCCTTTCTCTCAGGGTAACTACAGCGTACACCCAATTTTATTATTTGTATATCATTATTTTTAGTTTTTTTAAAGAAAGGGCCATACTTTATTTTCTGACCCTTTGATTATTTCAATCATCTTGTTTTAGAAATGGTCTTAGTACTGGGGCAACATCTTTACTGTCTATTCCAATATTTATTATTGACTTTCCTATGATTCCGGAAAAAGGATTAGTACTATTATCAATAGTAGCGCCAAATATCCCCCTACCATACTGAAGAGTTGGAGTGAGTTCGATACTGGTAGATTCATTCAGTTTTTTCAACCCTGCAATGATAGTGTCCTTATCTGTTTTATCCATCTTCATTTCATCAATTTTGCTTTTCAATTCCTTTATTTCGTTCTCTTTGTTCTGTAATTGTCTTTCGATCTCATTTGAGTGCTCTTGCAAGCCAGACAAGTGTATTTTCAATGAATTTACAAAAGACGCAATTTCATCCGCACTTCCTGCAATCCGATTTAACGTTAGCAAGTTGTCAGCTATAACTTGAGGTACATTATTTTGAGGATATCTGAGAAGATGGTCAATTTCACCATAACCTTCTTCAAAGATTGTTCTAACCTGAATTTCAATTGTGATTGGAACTTTAGTGGGAGCAACACTTATTAAGTAATGGACTGATCTATAACCAGAAGTACGTACATCTATTGGAAGACCTGTCTCCTCATATAGTTTAGAGTCGTCCCCACTTCTTAAATTAGCATTCACTTCAGAAACTTCCCACTGACTGATAATGTAATCGTGTATCTCTCTCCAATCTTCTTTAAATATATGGATCGCTCTAACACCAATTAAATCAGTTATTTCAGACATGTAATTTTCAATTGTAAATGTAAATTCATTACCATACTTAGCTCTACGCTCTGGAAGTTTTCTTATAAGTTTTTCGAGTAGATGTTCAGGATCTTTCACTCTTGATCTAACCGTATGAATCATATTGTTTAGTCTAAGGATATTTGCAACCACTTCGGCCTGTTGCTCCAGAAATTTCATTTGATACTTATAATGTTGATAGATTTCACCCAGAGTCTCCCAAGACATTAAATCTAGTGATTCGGGAGAAATATTATACTTCTTCATAAATTTATCCTTATTCATGGTTGTCTACAATTCCTCCATTCCTTCCTCGTCTCGATCCAGTTGCAATGCTGCATACTTAGGGGTTTCATGAATCCCTTCTTCGATAAGCCAATTAAGAAAATACTGTACAATCTCAATATTCGTCATTCTACCAGGGTAGTCTCCATCCCATTTCATTTGACGACCCAGGAAATTGATAATTTGGATATAAGCCATCTGCGGATACTCATAGTCTTTGTGTTCTTGGGCGAATTTAAAATCCATATTCTCAATAATTGCTTGAGCTGCTTTAAGCTGCAGATCTACACCACCGAAAATTTCGGACTCTCCCTCAACTGTGATGGTAATACCATTTGAATGGATCTCGATTTGATTCTCTGAGCTAAATTGCATATGTAGGCCTCCTGGTATTTGAGTAAATAAGATAGTCATATTTTACCACAAAGAGAGTTCGCTCGTGTAGGTAGGTGTGAAATATAAACTCAATAAAATTGCCAATTTTGATTTCAATCTATTTATATAGACCCCCAATTATCTTATCTATTTTCTACAAAAGTCCACTCATTCGCTCCTGAGCCACCTCCTGTAAATTCAAAGATAAACATCCTGTTACCCTCAATCTTGATTTTCACTTTTGCAATGTAGAACTTACCATTAACATTTACTGTGATTGCTTCAAGAACTGATGGTGTGGAATAATAGCGCTGACCCCATAACACATTTGTACCACTCAAACTTGTGCCCATCCATCGAGTGAACATAGAACTTGCGCCCCAATTATATTGTCCATAATTAAGTTCAGAACTAAGGTAATAATTAGCTCCGTCATCTCCCTTCCACACGCTGTATCTAGAATGATCTAATCTCGGCATCGGTGAATCGGATATGCCATGAAGTCCCTGTGGGAATGTTAGAAGAAATCTCTTCCATTCACTTCCACCAAAACCACCAGTCTTCTTAATGGCCGTAAACTGTTTGTTGTTAGTACTTGTTTCCAAAGTTAACTCCCCACCACTTCTTGCTGTTCCCAGTGGTACATCAATCCATTCACCAATAATTTTTCGCGCTTCTAGATTGGTTGTACTTTTTTCAATTCGACCAAAAAACACATTACTAAAATCATTATTACCTCCACTAATACCAGCCCAAATGACCCGTTCAAATTTGTCTGACTCAGGATATTTAAAATGCTTTAAATAATACGTCCCTCCATCATTGCACGTCCATGTACCAGACAAATCAACTGTTGCATTAACTAAATTTCTGTTGATCACTAATGAACCACCTCTCACTGTTTTATTCCTTAATCAATTATATTCATAAATAAACATAAAAAGGTAAGTAAGTCAAATATTCTCAAACAAAACTGAATAGACTGAGATCTTGAAAACTTAAATTGGATTAGTTGATAATAATTAAAATCTAGATGTTATCGGAAAAGGCTATATGGAATACGAGTTTGTAGGGTGAATGTGGACCTTTTAGTGGATAATACTTGTTGTCTGCGTGAAACGGTGAATGAGAAAAGTGTAGATAATATAAGAAAAATTTAAGATGGATGTGATAATAAAAACGATAATATTGAGGTGAGAATGCTGTTTGGAGAGGTGAAATGAGTTTGGAATTAGGTGAATAATCTGTAATTTTGAGGTGAAATAAAACGTTGATATATAAGGATATGCAAGGATTATACAATGAATAAGTTGAGTGTGTAAGTAGATGTGCTAGGCGGCTAGTATGTAAAATATATCCATTTTACGATGTAAAATATCCCCCTATATAGGTATTTACGTTCACATTTCATTCACATAATACATCCATCAAACTAAACATAATAATATTCCGTTGACTATATGCCCGATATCGTGATATAATTATAAATGTAAGGAGGTGATAACAATGCTAGAGACAATCAAATCCATATCTGCAATCGTTCCAATTCTCACATTCACACTTTCACTAATTACCTACATTAGAAGTGAAAGAAGGATAATGAGAAAAGAAAGAGAAGAACGCTCAAAACAACTTAAGCAGACGCAAGAAAGCGGCTCCTTCCCGCCAAGAAAGAAAAGCCGCTAACCAAAAGTAAGCTAAAGGGAATCCAATCGGGTTCCCTGTTAGTCTTATGATACATTATACCACATTTAGCGTTGACTATATGCAATGATTACATTGCCCGATAACGGGCTTTATGATACAATGGATATATCAATATTAAACATATAATGTATTTATTACTATTATAAAATCTATTTGAGGGGAGTTGAATACTTGAAAATTACATCGAACCAAATTGTTTATTTGTTGTTAATTGTGACAGCGGTAATACTATTCTTTACTATTGAATTGAATACACTTAGCGTTACCTTACTCATACTGACCGTGCTTATTAGCGTTGTTGGATTAGTGCGGTTCTCACAGCACAGAAGAAGATAGGAGTGTGTAACAATGTATGATGCCGATACACTAAACCAGCGAATTGATGAACTCTTAGAACAGCTTATGACAACGGAAGAGGCTGCCGAATACTGGGGATTGTCTCAGGACCATGTGAAACGACTATGCGGTGATGGAGCTGTTATCTGTCGTAAACGTGGTAAGACATGGCTTATATTGAGAGAGCAGCCTAACCCTAAACAGAGGGAGCGTAACAGTAAATGAAGCCTAGAGATGGGCTTCTTTCTTTGTATGTGGGTGTACAGATAAGTAGGCATAGCTAAAGCCCATACAGTAGCGTACAGGCTTGTGTGAGTGGCTATGTGGTTTATAGTCTATCCATCTTAGCTAACATCTTCTCTCTGGTTGGGTTAGTGTATAGCAATGTAGTATGAATATTACTATGACCTGCTTGATTGGCTACCTCATGAACACTCATATCATTCTCTAAGGCATGGGAACAGAAGAAGTGTCTAAGGTCATGCGGTGTGATCTCTTTACCTATAACAGCCGAATACTGCTTAAACAGCTTATTAATTACTGTTCTGTCTATTCTGCTTCCTCGATTGCTTACAAACAGATACTCACTATCTATCCCCTTCTCTGTTCTTTCCTTAATCCAGCTTTGCATAGCAGTCTTTGCTTTGCTGCTTATAATTACAGTGCGTTGCTTCTTACCTTTACCCTCAGACACAATCAATTCCCATGATGTTAAATTAAAGTCATCTATACCAATGTTCAGGCACTCACTAATACGTAAGCCACAGTAAGCCAGTAATGACACAATAGCATAGTTACGCTTAGAATCTGATTCTAATACTAATTGTCTGAACTTCTCAACGTCTGCTAGTCCAACGGTAGCCAGTGAAGCATATTGAGTCTGTAGCTTAAGCATGTCCTTCTTACTTATCGCTTGTTCAGTCTGGACATTCGATTCAATGAGGAAATCATTAAACTTGATCAATGCTGAAATCTTAGCGTTAATGGATGAAGCACTGTTTTTCTTAATCGTCTTCAAGTATGAAATGTAGTCCTTGACACTCTCACGGTGCAACTTTTTGAACTCAGTACCTTTACTTTCTTCAAACCATCTCATATAACCACTTACATTAAGTATGTAACTCTTGATTGTGTTAACGCTCATATCGTTGTTATGTAGATGCTGTTCGAATAATTGAATCATGACTTCCACTCCTATCAATTATGTTGCATTAAGTATAGGCTGATTTCCGATAAATTATGTTGCATTTAATATACATATTGTACCTATAATCAGCCTGTTTCGCAACATAATTGTTGTTATGTGGCATTATATTTTTGGAGTGATTTTGCTTTGAAACAGGTATATAGAAGGATTGTTATGCAGGACAATAGTGAATGATTAGAAACGGAACTCAATTTCCTATATACGGAAAATGATCATCAACTCCTTATCGGTAATTGTAGGTTTTCAACTACATTCCCTTATAACTATTGGGTTTTATGCTAATTGAAGCTACTCCGTATCGCAAATGTATAGGCTGTATAAGGCTTTCTATAGCATTTACGTACAGTTTACGCCACTTATGGCGAATACTCATGTGAAGCGGGATCAGCATTCCCTTATGTGGCAAGGCTTCACCGATACGGGGTACGATGGGGAGTTGATGGAATAATAACGTGATCAATCAAAGAGTAATCAAATTGTATTATCGAAAAATGGTGTAAAACCTTGATGTATATACGTTTATACGTATTATTATATCGTTTTTAAGTCATTATTTATACTATCGAAATTATTATCGACATTCGGTTGGTTATTAATGCATGATATTCAGGTTTCATAAGGTATTTATGCATTATTTAAAATGAAATACGCATAAAATTTAAATTTAAAAAACCCTTAATATATAAGGGTTCATTGTTTTAAAAATTCGTATCGACAGGAATAACATTATGGGCGGAGAACAAGAGATATATTGTACAAAATTTAATTACTATCACTCGTTTTTACCTTTGGTTTAGCTTTTGTTCTTGGGCTCGGTTTTTTCACAGAAGTTACTGGTTCATTCGGCTCATATTGCAAATGTATGTACAAGGAAAAATTAAGCAGATTTTAGGTGAGCGAGGGTTAACACAGGCTAAGTTAGCAGAGTTGGCAAATGTGCCTCAGCCTTTTATAAGTCGATTTGATAACAAAGTGAATCAGAATTATAACATTGATAATTTAATTTCTTTGGCTCGTTCGCTTGATCTTTCAATAGAGGACTTATTCGACATTGAAGAACGTCCAGACAAAAGAATGAGAATGATTAATAAAAAAATAAAAGAGACCATCCAGTAAGGATAGCCTCTTTTACATCATTGCACTTCACCATTTGATTATTAAAATTACTAATGTGATGATACTTAGTGCCAGCGAAATGTACGTCATTATCATTGTGGCTGTTTGTTTTCGATTCATTCACTTAGCTCCTTATCTTATACTTATGTTATAATTGAAAAGGAAAGACGCACCTTTTATTTCTTCCCCTACGCCTAGCCCCTTTTCGGGGCTAAGGTTTCGGGGTTTCCTACTTGAGCAGCAGGATGATGAAGGTGAGGATTGAGTTTATCAAGGCGATGATTGCAGTCACCATCTTGATTGTTTCATCTCTTTCCTCTTTGCGTCTTTCTTTTCTTTTTTTGTTCAACTTATTCACCTCCTATTTTTATTATATACTTACGTGAGTATAAAATTAAATTTATATACTTGCGTAAGTATATAAATTTGTGGTATTATATGTAAATTAAAGGGAGGTAATTTTATGCCAGAACGCAAAGGTACATCTGCTACTCGTGCTAAAAACAAATACAATGCAGCAAATTATGACCGTTTGTATCCATATGTTCAAAAAGGCAGGAAAGAGATATATGAAGCTGCTGCGAAAGCTGCAGGCGTTAGTTTAAATGATTATATTATCAGTGCAATTGAGGAAAAATTAGCGCGCGACAAACAATAATTTATGGATATCCACTAAACAATATTCACATGAATGGTGGTGATAATCATGTCATTAGTTTTGTTTGCTTTACTCCTTATTAATTCAATTATTGTAGGTGTTACTATGGAACCTACAACTTTAAACGTTGTATTAATCTCCCTCTCTGCGCTTATAAGTGTTATTGGATTAGTTCTCCACATAATCCGCGCAAATAAACAAAAAAGGAGAGTATAAATGGATACCTTAACTTTAATCATTAGTCTTGTTGCTCTAGTCATATCATTGTTTGCACTCAGCAAAACACTCCAAAATAGGAGGAATTAACATGTCAAAGCCAGCACCTAAGCAGCCTCTATCCTTTAGATTTAGTGAAGAGTTTGTTACTCAGCTCAGAACATGGTCATTTGTGACTGAAACGGATCAACGTATATTGTTGGAAGAAGCTTTCCAAGAGTATGCAGATAATCATCCAGAGGTAAAGGATAAAGTGGATAAGATTATTGTGACATTAAGCAAGGACTCCTGAATATTTGGAGTCCTTTTATAATGTCTTTATGTATTGTTATTATACCGACATTTTCTCTCAACCACAGTCTATCTAGTCTATATAATTCGCTAACCATTTTCCACTTTCATCAATTGCATTTTAAAAATCATATTTCTGTTTAGGGTCTTTAACAACATTATTTCTGTGACTAGGTTAATTCATTATTTATAATATCTTATTTTTATTTTATAAATCTAAGCTATATTTCATTTAATGTTTTGTATATAATTCATATGTTTTAGCATTCACTTTAATTGCTTTACTATTGTTAAATTCCATAGTTGCAAAATTAAATAGCCCCTTCTTTTCGCCCTTTATAAAATATAGGGTGCTCTTGGAGTATTAAACCATTATTTTCTATATGGTTTTTCATCTTTTCAAATGCGAACTCGCTATATTTTACAGTCGCTATTGTCTCCCCTGCACGATCACTATAATGAACGCTAACAAACTCATCTTGGTATCCTGAGTTACCTTCTGGTTTAATATAAAACCCTAATTCTCTTGCAAGTGAGTCTGCAAATAATATATGCGGAATATTATTAATCGAATAAATATTAAATTTCTTAGAAATTGCTGAAGGACTCAACTCTCCTTCTCTAAGCACCGTTGATTTAATGACAGCATCCTTAAAGTCTTTTAATTCAGAAATTTCATTTCTCACTTTGACAATATCTCTCGTGTTGATGGAAGATTGCAATTCCCTTTCCGCATCTTTTAGCATTATCAAAGCCATTTTATCAGAAGGATCTATTTCATTTAAGTTATAAAGAGTATGTACCTTTTTACTTAAATCTCTCTCCTTTTCATCTGCAATAGATTCTATCTGGAAGTAAATCATATCAAAATTCCCGTTTTCTCTTATTGAAGGATTTACTTCTCTTCTCATAAATTTCTTAAATTCGTTTGCATGTCCAGAGTTTGAAGCATACATAACACCATAAATGCCTTCTTCATAAACTATGTCTAATTTAGGAACTGACTTATACTGTTCATACAAGGTCGTTACTTTCTTTTAAGATTGCTTTAAAGCTTTTAATGAATCTCCCTCCAACGTTCTATATTCCTTTTCAACTTCAAAATCTTCCCTGTTTCGTATATCTAACTAAGCTTTCTTCTCATCTTTATAATTTTCAAAAGCCATCAGTTCTGGAGCAATAACAGCGAATCTGCTGTCTAATTCAAAAATAAACAAACTCTTATATCCATCAAAAAATTTAACAATGTTTTTCAAATATAATTACTCTCCTCTTCTTAATAAAATTACAATTTGATTAGATTATGTCACCATCACCAAAGATCAAAGCAAACAAGAAAGCTCCACCGCCACCAAGCAAAAGAGTAGCAGCAACACCTACAAAGAAACTGTTCCAATCAATACTATTGATCAATTCTTGCATGTTTCTATTCCCTCCCTCTATGATCCAAAATGTTCTAATTGGTTATTCTCTAACATTTCAGTCTCACGCTTACTAAAACCAACGTTATTGAGTCTCAGAAGCATCTTACTGACCTCTTTATTACTCACTATCCTTACTCTCTCCACGAAGAATTCTTTTTGCAATTCTTCAGGTAATAGTTTAATGAGGTTATCTTTAACATACAGAAGTTCATTGTTGATCTTATTGATCTTTTCATTATGTATTTGCTCTGATGTTTTATATGTATTTTTTATAATTCCTATCTTTAACAGCAGTTGTTTAATTAGTTTCACGCTATTCTCCTCTCAAATTCCCGATCAAATTCCCCTTTGATTATTTTTATCTTATAACAAGTCTTATCCACTTCCTTATCTCGTCTTTGTTTTAGAAAACAATCAACTCCTTTCATGTAGCTAAACTTATATAAAATCATTATTATATAGTTATATAGTTATTTTTAGTTTATTTGATTCACCAATAAAAATAGCAAAGAGCCACTAAAACTGTGACTTCACCATTTCAATCCACACACTCCATACGGAGTGCGACGTAGGACCTCAACGATAATGCTCGTCACTCTATCGAATTTCAATCCACACACTCCATACGGAGTGCGACTGCTACTGCTTCAGATCGTCACGCCCATTAGAAATTTCAATCCACACACTCCATACGGAGTGCGACATCCACGCAGAATACCGAGCAACTCACTGAACTATTTCAATCCACACTCCATACGGAGTGCGACTGACACTACTTGTATTTTTTAGTTTTGGGTTTGCTATTTCAATCCACACACTCCATACGGAGTGCGACGCATTCCTGTGATGCTAATAGCAGTTGATTTAAAATTTCAATCCACACACTCCATACGGAGTGCGACTGACAAAGTCCGTGAAGCCGCCAGGGAAGCTAATATTTCAATCCACACACTCCATACGGAGTGCGACTTAGAGTTAATCCTGGTATTGGTAAATATAGAATCATTTCAATCCACACACTCCATACGGAGTGCGACATCATTCAAGGCCCAAAGATTACCCACACGGATAATTTCAATCCACACACTCCATACGGAGTGCGACAGCGGAAATCAGCATGATTAATACTTTAAAAGCATTAATTAGTCACTTTCCACTTTTCAATTATATCATACAAGCATTAATGGATAATTGACTCTTTTTACTCATAATCATTTTCATTAAGTTTCGACAAAATCCGAGGTGCGAAGGACCCGGGTATTTCATGGGAGCTTGACATTCGCACCAGTACAGAAGGTATGTATAACAATTAAACACTTGATTATTCTGCCCAAAACCACTATTCAAAATCAAGTACTCATTTAACGCTCTCAAGTTGCCTTTTTTAATATCTCCATTATCCCGTTTAACAAGCCAATCGGCAATAATCGATTTCTCTGTATGCACATTTGGCTTCCAGTTTGAAATATAATTAAGAGCCTCTTGTAACTCTGTTTTCGCCAAATCTTTATATGTAGCAATGTTAAATTTGTTCTTCATATCTTTCAAACATTGACCATAATATTTATTAGCAAATAAAATGTATTTAAAATTCTTCATTCCGCCCAACATAGACACAACTCGTCTGTTTCTCGCATTAGTAATTTCTTTTTGTTGATGTCGATCAATTGAAGTTACGCTGAGTACATCCTGGACTTCGCTCATTTCCTCTTGAATGACCTCGATTGTTTCCTTTAACTGAATCATACCTTTGTTCACCATTTAATTGTCTAGAGCAGCCTGTGCCTTTGTGACTTGATGTAGTGAAACTATATCATCTTGATCTAGACTGTAAAACTCTTGTGCTTTATACAGTTTCAATCTCAATTGTTTTTCCTGTTCATCTTCAAGTTGCTTTATTGAATACTCTGCTGCGTCAAATTTACCATTTTTTCTAACTGCAGGAGCGACATCTCTACGAATAAAAGTTTTAAATTTAATCGCATGTTCCGTTCCCGAATTCTGCATGACTCAATAAATTCCTGGTTCAAAATCTAGGCGTGGAACCGATTTGTACTGCTCATACAAGGTCCTCTGTTTGAAGATTTTTTTTGAATTCTTTGAGCCTTTCTCCTGTGAGAGTGACAAATTCACGATTTGCTTCAAACTTTTCACGAATTTTGGTAGTGTACCAAGCATCGCTTACATTACTGTATCCTTCAAAAATCATTAGTTATGATGCAATTGTTGCAATTTCCCCTTCCCAATCAAACATAAACAACTTCTTTTCCCCATCATTAAAAGCACTAATTACTTGAATCTCATTTGCCATATAAATACCATCACCATTTATTTTTATAATTATTTTCATTTTATTATCATTATCTACATTCTTTACTAGTCTTAGAAAGTACTCACCTCCCTTCAATTTTTCATGTTCATGATCCTTTCGTATAGAGAATTTCAACTTATTATTTGATAAGTTACCTCATCGAGCATTGCTGACCACTTGACGTTGTCTAATCAGTACTTCATCGATTCAGAGACACTGAATCGATGAAGAATATTTTTTTACATTTAAAATAAAAAATAAATTTAATTATAAAATAAACAAAAAAAAGTCAACAACTGCTTTTTTAGAATCAAAGATACCACTTAACAAATGTTCTCTTAGGTATTTTACATAACTTTCCTACTCGGATACTGTAAAATTGCTTTGCCTCAATTAAGTTGTAGGTTGATGATTTTTGTATTGATAATTTAAATTTTATTTCCCTTCTAACCAATTGATAAATACTTCTTTGCTCACTTTAATTAGTTTGCCTACTCTATTCACATGAAAAGGTGGGTCACTAAGTAATTCATAAGTCTTTCTTCTTCCCATACGTAAAATTTGTTGGATATCCTCTGGATTAAGTATTGATGGATAATCATCATACTCTTTAAATATCGCGCTCATTCCATCACCTCCATAATTATTTTTATTTTAAATGCATTAAATTTAACTCTAATTTTAATTTTTGTCATGGTCAGTCATTCATCATTAACTCTTAGCGGATATCCGCGATAGCCACGCCTCCCAGCGGAACTATTTCGGCCTACTCCACTAATAGGCCATCATCAGGCGGAGTTATTGTTTCAATGTATTTATTTATAGTTTATATATGAAGAACAGTGTTTTTGCGTTGTTATCAGATGCACAGAGTCAAGTTTAGGAATAAATGATTCGGATTAAGTGCTTTGAGTTCAAACAGTTGCTTCAGTGTTAATTTTGTTTCAGCAAATACTCTTAGCTTCGCTTTATTAAATGGCTCCTGAAACAGTGTTTCGAGTGCATACTTTGTATCCATTTGCTCTAGGTCGAGTAGGTCATTATATGTATGGTTGTGCGAACCCACTTGCTTAGCGAGTTCCAGTACCTTCAATGGCAGACAACGCTTAGTCATATAAAGTTTTTGTCGTTCAAACTCATTGATAAAGTTTTGACGATCCTCATTAGTCTTCAGGAAAAAATCCAGTTCCTCTTTAATAATTATAGCTTTGGCAATCTGCCCATCTTCAAATCCCACCCAACGCATAATATCTTCGGAACTCCACTCTAAGTTTATATATTTTGACTCCATCTCAGTTTTCACAATAATAAATTCTTCAACTTTGATACCTTCGATATTGATTTGGTTAATAGTTGCTGGTTGATTAATACTCATTTTAACTTCCCCTTTAATTGTTGTAGTAGTGCTTCTGGATCATACAGCTAAACATTACATGACTTATCTACTATAGGTAATAGTAACTACGTTGACAATTTAGCTTTTTCCAATTTGGGAATATATGTCATCTGTCACTAATTTGTTGCATTGTCGATTTATGGTAAATATAATGTCGAATTATGTTGTATTTTGAATAACGCAGCATTATTTATCTAATTATCGTTGTTATATGAAGAATTTATATGATTTAATTCAATGAAAATGAGTGAATTGTTATAGTGTTGCAAAGTGTGTTTGTGTTAAAATTTAGATAAAAATATATGTCGGGAGTCGTGGTGTGATTTGAAACAAATTAATGAAATGCCAACATATTATTTATGCCAGTGTGACAAGTGCGGTAAGTCAATTAAAGTACCGAAAAACATATGTCAAGATTCGAATATTGGAATAAAAACTACATCACCAGTATTTTGTTCCTGTGGAACCGCATCAAACATAATTAAACCTCCAGACTCAATGCCAGCGGAAAATTATTCTGAACCTGAGCAAGTAAGATGCCCTAAGTGTAGATCACAACAATTCTCTGCAAATACAAAGGGTTTTGGCTTAGGCAAAGCAGTAGCTGGTGGTGTACTTGCTGGCCCTGTTGGATTGCTTGGTGGTGTAATTGGTAGTAAGACTGTGGTAATCACTTGTTTATCTTGTGGACATAAATGGGAGCCAAGTAAATAATCTATTGAAGTATTAAAATCCTTTTCTAAAGAATGTATTGACTACCCAAATCTAAAAGCTGACATTAAAAATTGTTATAGACAGTATATCGCTACCAATTATTCACACACTTTTTATAAATGAACTATCATCTTTGCCAAAAGAGCACACTCCATCATAAGCGTAATAATAAATCACAAATGTAAAATTTCTAAGGAGGGTAACACACTCTTTCTATATATATTGTTTAAACATCACATTCGAATAACGAAATTATATAACGCAAAACGTAATTTGTAAATACACTAAATATAATTTAATTACTCTAAGTGTAATTCATTATTAACATTTAGCGTTTTTTTATGATTTACGTTATAATTTATATCACGTATCCTAATAATACGTATTAAAAAAAGCAAATGAGGAATGTTTAATGATAAAGATCAAAATTGCCGAGTTGCTTGGAAAGCATAAGATGTCTCGTAAAGATTTAGCTGAAGCCGTAGGAATTAGACAAGCAACAGTTGGACTCCTTTATAACGAAGAGATCAAACGTATTGATGTTGAATGGCTTGATAAAATTTGTGCGTATTTTGAATGCAATCTAACTGACATAATTGATTATTACCCTGACGACATGATCGTCGAGGAAAAAAGTTATAAAATTAAGGACAACACACTGGACGATAGTTACAGTAACCTACGCATAATTAGATCTGAAGATTAGTACCTCCTTTTTCTTTATATATTATTCATTACCATTGCGTTAATTTTATTACTTAATAAGTAATACGTCAAATGTATTTTACCATTAAAGTAACACTTATCAAGTAATACCTGTTTTCATTGCAATGTGTTATTCAAAATAAGTACATATCGGAGGTTGATAATTTAATGCCCATTGTATATAAACTGTCTGATACCCTCGAAGAACTTGATATTACAAAGAATAAATTAGCAACAGAAGGAAAATTTCGTGTTGCAACTCTTCACGAACTGGAAAAGGGAAAGTCAAAGTCGATATCCTTTGAAACTCTGGAACGTATTCTGGTTACTATAAACAAAATCACCTTAATTGAAGGCAAAAGAAAAGTTGTTTTAAATGATGTAATTGATTTTTATGAAGATGACACTATACCTAGTGTCCCATTAAGCACATACCTCAAGACTGATAATGAATCTTCAGCGAGCCCAGATATAGTGGTAGATGATAAAGACAACAGTACTAATAAAAACGCCCCGCAAGCGTAAAATATAATGAATCATTATATTAGGCGTGAAGTATAATGTCTGATCTTAAAACGTTTTGTACGTCACTTTCCTCCTATAAAAGTTGTTTTCAAGACTGTTTTTAAGGAGTCGCTGAATTTAAATTTTTCATTATAGCACCTTTGATATATTGATTACAAGAACAATCCTTAAGATAACTTCTGTTGATGTCGAATAACTCTTAAATAAATCTTTTTTAATATATATCTAACTCCTGCATACACAATGTAACTCCTAAATTAGAACAAGTCAACATGATTTGTTCTTTTTTGAGTTATTTTTTTATTCTTATTAGGAAATACTTATGTTATGATTGATTTACGAAGCTCTAATTCAATGGGGAGGATCTACAATGTTGATGTTTAATCTAGAAGATGCAATAAAATTACTTGATACAAATCAAGCTAAACTATCTGCTTTATCAGATGTTAGGCCCAATACGATAGCTGATTTAATTAAAGCCAATACTAAGAGAATCGAAGTTGATACATTAGAAAATTTACTTGATGCACTTAATGGCTTAGCAAAGTCAAAAGGTATAAAGAAGTATTTTCGGGTTCAAGATATAATTCAGTATTATAATGATGACTATGAAGATAACGAAGAAACATACGGTCAAATAATAATTAAAGAAGAATTTGAATTATTACGAAATGTATTAAGTAATGCGGTTGTCTTTACTCCTGTTAAAGGTTTAGAAGTAACAAACATTTGTAAAGTTTTACTTCTCTACCGAGAAAAATTTACTATTGGAATTGTTGAAACCATTGGCGTACCCAGTACTGATGTTATAAAAAAATTCCTTTTAAGTTGCGAGACGCAATTAAGGACATACTCTTTGGTTGAACGAAAAGCTGAAGGTCCTATTGATACAAGGCTTTTACTCACCTCTAAAGGAATCGAATTCGTTAACTTGCTAAGAAAATACGGAACATCATAAGGAGACTACTTTAGTCTCTTTTCTATTGTCAAAGAACAAATGTTTACAGGAATTAACGCATTGCATTTCCGTGTAAACAAGATTATATTGGTAATATATCTTTTCGAACCATACTTGTCAACAAATGAATACACTTTTGTTTACGAGAGAATACACTATAGAAATAACTAATGAGCAGAAGTTTGGCACATTTATTAAAAATTTACGCGAGTCTAAAAGATTATCTTTGCGTGATGTTGCTGATATATGCTTTTTTAGCCCTGCACATCTGTCCAATTTAGAGCGCGGACAAAGCACAAGTGGTCGAACAGTTAAAGCCACACCAGAAGTTATTAAAGAATTAAGTCATGTCTAAGATTCCCCCTACTCTTCATTAATGGAGAAAGCAGGATATGGTGAAGCTACTTATGTTTATAACTTACAAAATGCAAAATTCAAAGTTTCAATAGATGCAGATGATTTTCCCACAATTGAACAGATTGGCGACAGATTGCAAAAACTAATGGCATACAAAGGATTTACAATTAAGGATTTAGCGGCACATATTGTATACTATGAATTTGGCCCAAGTGAGTTTGGTGTTAAAAAATTTGATGTAATGTTCATTTCTGATGTAATAAACAATGCGGTTGATCCTCCTAGCAAATTTGTTGTAGCTGCCTCTAATTTTTTTAGAGTTAATTGTGACTGGTTATTAACGGGAAGAGAATATGTAACTAGTCCCATTTCCAAATCAACATTAGAACAGCAACAAAAAGAGCTTACAGACTACATCTTTCAACAATTAAAAAAATTAGACGAATAATTGCCCCTCTCCCCAGTATGTGATATGATTTTCATATCCTGATTGGGGATTTTTTTAGCATTTTATAACCTTTTTGTTTTCCTGATTCATATATTATATCCATTTTGGATATTAGTCAACATATGGAGGAGTCATTTTGGATATCTTTTCAGAAAGATTAAAATGGGCTAGAGAGAGAAAATATATTAGCAAGAAAGATATGGCTGAAAAAATTGGTATGTCTCCACAAGGCTATGGAAAAATTGAGAATGGACAAAGAGAACCTAATCTAGAAACTTTATCTAAACTGCCCAAGATACTTGGTGAATCCTTAGATTTTTTAATAGGAGTAACTGATTATGATAAACATGGTCACAATTTATTGATGCAATACAGAGAGGCTTTTTCAAATGTTGTTTTTGCTCAATATGATCTAGCAGAAGTTAGAATACACTCACACGACTTATCTAAGGAAAATGTTAAATTAGACTTAGAATTAAAAGAGAAAAGTTCAATAAATTATATAAAAGGTTGGAAATTACGACGAGATCAAATTAAAGAAAGACTTCTTGCTTATGTACTTGAAGAAATACCCATGACTGCTTCAAATGTATTTGAAGAATTATCGGCGATTGAAGAAATACAAAATTCCATCTTCCCTAACAAATAAATGGAAATAAAAAAGACACACAGCGATTAATTATCACCAGTGCGTCTTTTTTATTTATATCTACTCACCAACCAATATTACTAAAATCGGGCATGAGTGGTGTAATTAACTTCGTAAGTGCTTCTATGAGCGCTGTAGCAGCGTATGCGAAGCTGCTGAAGTCTCCCCACTGAACCCTTTGTAAACATAAAGGCAAATAGAGCTATTACAGCGATTATAGCGTAGTCTGATTTTTTGAACCTCATGTTATAAGAATATCCCCTTTAAATAAAGCTTGATAGGTAAATTATACCATGCAAAAATGTGTTAGCAAAATGATATAATAATACTTTTATATTGCAATAAACTAAATATAACTATATATTTAATTATATCAAAGAAAGGAGTTCCTCAACATGCCAATTTATGAGTATATCAAAAAAGGTAAAACACACTATAAGTATGCTTTTGAAGTTAAAAATCATGACGGAAGTAGGAAAACGATAAAAGAAAGTGGATTTGCGAGGAAAACTGATTGTAAGATTGCTGAAGCGATAGCTAGGGCAGATTGGGAAAAAGGGAATCATATTAATCCTTCAACTTTATCCTTTGGAGAGTACATAACAGAGTGGCTAAAAAATAAAAAAGATATAGGTGACAAAACTCGCCATACCAATAATGGGCATATTAAAAATCATATTGTTCCTGCAATTGGTGGAATCGCATTGCAAAAGTTAAGTTTTGAAGATATTGAATTTTTAGTTGCAGAAATGAAAAAAAAAATCCTTCCTAATGGTAAAAAGCTTGCTGACGGTACGATTAGAAAAGTATTTAATCTTGTTCAAACTGCACTAAGAGCTGCAGTCAAAAGAGAACTTATCCTAAAAAACCCTATTGATAAGCTGGATA
This sequence comes from Paenibacillus sp. FSL E2-0178, assembly GCF_038593005.1. Classification (NCBI taxonomy): domain Bacteria; kingdom Bacillati; phylum Bacillota; class Bacilli; order Caryophanales; family Paenibacillaceae; genus Paenibacillus; species Paenibacillus sp. FSL E2-0178. Next base: position 7,607,497 of record NZ_CP151953.1, on the reverse strand, counting down.
AAGGATCAAAGCCAAAACCCAGCAAGCCAAAGTATGACTATTGGTCTGTACAAGAGGTAAATGACTTTTTTGGGAGATTAGAACATCGATTAAAAGTATTATTTATTTTGGCAATTTATACGGGAATGCGTCGAGGAGAAATCCTACGGCTTCGTTGGAAAGATATTAATTTCCAAACAAGACAAATCAGAATTTCCAAATCTAAAACTGATGCAGGAGAAAGATCTATTACAACATCTAACTTTGTAATAAAGACATTAACTGATCATTTCAATCAGGTATTAGAAGATAAAAATAAATATAATGATAATTACATCGATAATCAATTTGTTGTTTGTAACCATCTTGGAATACCTATAAGCAGCAGCAATTTCCATAAGTTTTGGACGAGAAAGCTTGAGGCAACAGGAGCAAGAAAAATCAGATTTCATGATTTAAGACATACTTGCGCTTCCCTAATGTTCAGTGCTGGGGTACATCCAAAGGTCGTTCAGGAAATGCTGGGACACTCATCAATTAAGGTAACATTGGATATGTATAGTCATATGATGCCCAACATGCAGGCAGATGCAGCTACTGTAATGGAGAACTTACTTAATAACACAGTTCAGGAGGACGAAAACCCGCCTGAAAAAGAATAATAAAAACCTACCGTTTTCCTACCATTATCAAGAATCTTAAATAAAAGGAGCCAAGAAACCTTGTAGAATAAAGGTTCTTGACTCTTAATTATTAAGTAGGTCCTTCCTGCCCTGAAGGATTGATATATTCAGTTGAATAACAAGTTTTGCCTACAACAAAATTATCACTTACGTGCGGGAAATGCAAGTGTGTTTCGGAAATTTACTTTATTTATGTAACTTAGTTCCCTTAATTCCCTGACTCCCGCTGCTTGTCCGCTCTCAGCAAATCACGAATTTCGATCAGCAGCGCAACCTCCGGTGCCGGAGCAGGGGGCTCGACAACTTCGACTTTAACAGTTTCCTTGCGTCTGAATCTGCTGGTGAGCTTCACTACCAGAAAGATAGAGAATGAAATGATGAAGAAGTCCAGTACGGACTGTAAGAACAGGCCGTAATTCACGGCGGCTTCACCGCTGCCCAGATGAAGCTCCTTCAGATTGGTATCTCCGCTTATTAAGCCGATAAGCGGCATGATGATGTCACTAACCAAAGAAGTAACAATTTTGCCGAAAGCCGCCCCGATTACAACCGCCACTGCCAGATCAAGCACATTTCCCTTCATGGCGAAGCTTTTGAATTCCTTCCACATGGACATTACTATATCCCTCCGAAACTTTGAATTTTAGTAATTATAGCATTTCCGCCGCAGATGACCAATCTATTCTAAGCCTTTCTTAAGTCACGGCAAAAAGAGCAGGCAGCTATTTTCTGCCGCCTGCTCTTGGTGAAGGCTGATCCTATGATCAGCTGTCCTGTCTAACTACCGGTTATTCCTGATTCCGGTTCCGTCTGTACACCCGGTGTAATACGAACCCGATCAGGATCAAACCGAGTCCTGCCATATAGATCGGCAGCGGGCTGTTCTCTCCAGTCTGCGGCAGTGTCCCGCCGGAGTCTGTTGCCGTGACCGTCCCTTGCGGGATGTCTTCATCTTCAATATCAACACCGCCGAGCGGAATGTCCTCATCAACCGGCACTTCCGGTGCCGGCGTGACTGGTGCAGGTGTAACCACGGCTACCGGCGCAGATGGCTGCGCTGTTGCAGGTAAGCCTGGACCTGCCGGGATTTCCAGATCATCGATAATGATCCCCGGTACCACCGTGCCCGCTGGTGTGGGTACCGGCGTAATATCAGGTGTGACTGGCGGTGCTGTAGGGTTAGGCGTCGCCTCCGGTCCATTCGTTGCCGTTGGAGCAGCCGTTGGCCCAGCTGTCTCTACAGGCGGTACCGTTGGAAGCGGTGTGGCTGTCGGCGCTTCTGTCGGCGCTATGGTGGCCGTCGGTATTGGCGTTGGTGTGGCTGTCGGCTGCTCCGCAGGAGTATTCGCTAAGGTCAGATTCACTGCTGCAGATGAACCGATAGTCACCGCATGCTCACTTGTATCCAACACATAACCTGCCGGTGCTGCAGTTTCAATCAGTACATAGCTGCCCAGCCAGATATTGTTGAATACTGCATTGCCCGCTGCATCCGTAGTCCGGGTATTCACAAGCACACGATCGCTGCCATTCAGGCGGTACAAGTCAAAGGTGGCACCGGCAAGTGCTTTGGTGCTGTCACCTGCATCAATTTTGTGGACATTCAGCGTTCCTCTGACCCCGCTGCCTGTTCCCGAGCCGCTGGATACGCCGACTATGATCTCTTTACTGGTATCCTTGTTGACCAGTACGACATTATTACCGCTTAAGTTAACGGTATTGACCAGCTTATCCCCCGTATTCGCTACGATCAGGGATTGATATTCAAGCACATATGCGGAATGGATATCCTGGAGGAAGCTAAGCACGAAGGTCTGCTTACCCTCTGCATCAGCACTGATATTCAAGGTATAATCCGTATCCTTTATAAGCTCAGGTCCGCTCTTCGTTACATCACCATTCACGGCAGTAACTGTCCGGTACAGATGGAACGTGTCCGGCAGCAGAATCTGATTGGTACTTGGCACATCTGTAATAACGGCATCCTTCACATGGGACTGTGTCCGGTTAATAGCGATCGTCCACTGCAGCTTATCACCGTTCTGAACGCCGTCTTTGAATACATATTCGTCGCCATGCGGAATATCCACCGAGGCCTTCAGATCTTTGGAGACCTTCTTGGTGCCATCCAGCAGATTAGCTGTGTTAGCAACTGTGGGACCAATCAACTGCCCTGCAAGGCTTGTTTTGAATACAACATAGTAAGGCGAATTGATCGCATTGTCAAAATCCACCTGAAGCTCATTCCCGCTTCCGACAGTGTAGCTGTAGGAGCTGCCGGCAAGTTCGGTGCCGAAGCTGTGGGCCCCTCCGGGAGCAATATTCATCCGGTACACTTTCAGTGAACCCGGCACCAGTGACTGTCCCGCGTTAAGTATGTCTGTTACCCGGGGATCAGCAATAGCATTACTGTTGTAATTAACGCCCACTGTCCAGGTGATCTCTTTGGCAGACGCATCATATACCCCGGATTTGAAGCCGTTGTTCTTCACCTCAGGACCCGGAATGAACTGCCCTCTGGCTTCTGTCCATTGAACGTTATTCGCGCTGTCCTTCCAGTCAATCCTCGCTACGTTAATGAAATTATCTGTAGTACCTGTAAGCCAGTCATTACTGAATTCAGTCTGATAACTGATTGTGTATGTGCCACTGATCGGTGAATTGAATTTCACCTTGAAGCCTGCGTTAGGCTGTGCCGGTGAACCGGCAATCAGTGTATACGCTGAAGCATTAAGCACGGTGCCGGCTTCATTGCGTACGACCAGTGAACCCTCGATAAACTTCTGGCCGCCGTACGGGAAACTATCCGTAACCACTACCTGGCTCATCGGATAATTATCGCCGTTCAGCGTAATCTTCCAATCCGTTACATGGGTGGCGTAGTTGACTCCTGACAAATTCTTATAAATGATAGCCGGCCGGATAAGCTGTGTAGCCTTATCGCTATAAGTACTGTCTGAGACAGTGTTGGTAATAGTGGTATCGCTGAATACGCGGTCTACTGCTTTGGTCTTATATTCGATCAGATATGCAGAGGTCACAGCATCTGCAAACTCCAGTTTGAATCCGGCGTTTGTGCCTTCAACAACCGGCGTTACTGTATAGTCTGCACCTGCGGTTAGAGCCGTCCCTTTCGCAGCTCCTCCTGCAGAATCCAGCGTCACCGGATAAATCCGCAGCGAGTCTGCAACCAGCTGCTGGGATTGATTGAATACATCTGTCAACACCGCATTCTCTGCAGAGATCGTGCGTTTATTGTAGTTGTATTCAATAGCCCAGCTGATAGTCTGCTTCCCCCACTCATAGCTGGCTGCCTTCTTCTTGATGCTTCCTCCGCGTTCAATAACGACTGTAGCCGAGCTGCTTACCGGATCACGTCCATCACCGGTGAAGGTAGCGGTATTCGTGAAGCTGGTCAGACTGTCGCTGACTACCTGGGTTGTATAGGCAATGCGGTACGCACCTGTGATTACAGGGTCCGTGAAGCGGAGAACAAGTTCACCGCCGGAAACGTCAGCGGTATATTTGCCGCTGTCTACAAGCTGGCCTTGAGTCACTGTACCGTCAAGCAGAACATTCAGCTGGTACACTGCAAGGGTTACTGTGCTGTCCAGCGACAACCCGGCAGGAACAGGGTCTGTCACCACCGCATTGCTGACCGGTTCCAGCTTCCTATTGACATCCACCGTCCAGAAGATATGATCAGCATTGAAGCCGCTGGACACGCCCTTCTTCTCAATCGTTGAACCCACGGTTGGCTTAAATGCCACGCTAATGGTTTGTATTCCGCCGTTTACGGGGAATAGAATCTGCTGAACCGTACTGCCGCTTATCACCTGTTTATCGAATTTGGTATTAATCCGCAGGGTGCCCTGTACGTTGTCATGACTCTGGATATAGTCGTTGAAAGTCATGACGACCTGATGGGTAGACTGGCTGACCGTAAACGTTCCGACATCCCCGTCATCGGATACGAGTCCGCCCTGGATATCATTGAACAGCTCAAACTGCTCAGGAAGCTGGAAGGTGAAGCTGTCGCCCTGGACATAACCGTGCCCGTTTGGAAGCGACCAGGTATAATCCAGCGTAACAGTAGAGTCCACATCATATACGCTTCCGGTTACGGTCTGTCCGTCCGGCCCATACACAGCCATCGATACACTGGTAATAATATCTCTGTCCTGCTCGATTCCCTCCGCTTTAACCTGCTGGGTGAACCCCAGTCCGTAGGCATACTGCACAAACAGCATGATTATTACAATTGCCAGACTTGTTCTTTTTTTCACCATTTCCCAGAAGCCCCCGTTCTTAAGTTTGATATGAAACGAGCATGCAGAAAAGATGGCTGCCGAACGCACCGGTAAAAACACTCCGCCTGATGGGTCGTTATGTATACGGGCATATGCGTCCATCTTATGTAAATAAACCGATACTCCTGTCTTTTCTGTCTAGCCCGAACGATATATACTTATATCACCTAAGAGTAGATCTTTAGAATCAGTTATATTCAAATTATGAACTTTTATTTTCTTTTATTTATTTCTGGATTCAAGGAGAGAGCACAGTGAACCTTAATCTTTTTTGGGACCGCCATCGTAATCATGATTTCTCAATGTTCTCAACCCCGCATCTCATTGCCCTGTCTATCGTCGTCCTATGCTGTCTGCTGCTCTACTTATCACGTTTCGCCCTGCGTACACATTCCGGTCTGAGGCGCAGTGTCCGCCTGCTGCTGGCACTGCTGCTGATCGCCTGCGAGGGCGGGCTGCATGTCTGGTATGTCTCCCAGGATATCTGGAGCCGCAGTTCCTCCCTGCCGCTTGAACTATGCGGTATTACCCTGCTCTTGTCGGTGATCATGCTTCTTACACGCAGCAGGCTGCTGTATTCTTTTCTCTATTTTGCCGGGATCGGCGGTGCATTCATCGCCCTGCTTACGCCTAATCTGGTCTACCCGTTTCCGCATTTCCGCTTCCTGCTGTTCTTCATTGCCCACGGGTCGATTATTCTGGCATCCCTGTACATGACCTGGATTGAAGGCTACAAGCCTGCCTGGCGCTCACTGTTCTTCACCATGCTCTGCCTGAATGTTATCGCCGCATGTATCTATGCCGCCGATATGCTGCTGGATTCCAACTATATGTTTCTGGCTCACAAGCCCAGCACGTTCTCCGTACTTGATTATTTCGGCCCTTATCCGTATTATCTGCTCGTCGAAGAGGCCTTTGCCTTTGTCATCTTCCTGCTGATGTTCCTGATCTTCTTCAAGCTGCCGGAGCTGTATGCCTCCCGGCGCGGCCGCAGAGGCTGGACCAGTATGAGGTAAAGGCTAATATGGGCAAAAAAAGAGGCTGTCCCAAAAGCCATGATATGGCTGCTTGGGACAGCTCTTTATTTTGGAGTAGGATTAACGTGAGCACTTGGGTGGACGTTCCGTCCTCTCCGCTGTTTAAGCGGGAATTGTATCAATCTTTTAAAAAATCAAAAAGAAACCTCTCTTTGACAAAATGGAAGTGCGACCATCCATTGTTAATCAAGGTGAGGTTTCTTTTGTACATTCAATAGACCAGGATGGACCCAGTCTGTGTACTTTCCGGGGTCTCTACAACATATAACTCTTTCATAAAAAAGAGGCTGCCCCTCAGAAGAAATTCTTCTTGTGAGACAGCCCCTTTTGACGATGCTTGTATTATACTTCTACTACTTCAACGGTAGCCATTTTGTCGCGGCCTTTGAAAGCATCGACTTGGTCCATACCTTCAACCACTTTACCGAATACAGTGTGTACTCCGTCAAGGTGAGGCTGTGGAGCATAAGCGATGTAGAACTGGCTTCCGCCTGTGTTCTTACCCGCATGGGCCATAGCCAGGGAGCCGCGCTCATGCTTGTTCGGGTTAATTTCGCAGTTGATGGTATAACCAGGGCCGCCGGAGCCTGTTCCGTTAGGACAGCCGCCTTGAGCTACGAAACCTGGAATTACACGGTGGAACAACAGTCCGTTGTAGAATCCGTCTTTAGCCAGTTTCTCAAAGTTTGCTACAGTATTAGGCGCATCCTGTTCGAACAAGTCGATCAGCACGACACCGCCGTTTTCGAGTGTGATTTTCGCTTGCTTAGCCATATGTAAATGACCCCTTTCGAAATGACAAATATAGAACACTTTTATTAGTTTACTATGAAACGGGGCACAAAGCAAAGCAAGCGGGAACGATTCCCGCCTGCCCTGTTGGACTGCCCCCGCTGCCTGCGCAGCGGTTCAGGTTTATTTCGTAACGGTCTGTTTGGCAATACGTGCCGGCACAATATCATTGGCGACGATATCCTGATGCGTCTCACGGCGGACCACCAGATCGCTCTGGCCGTTCTGTACGAAGACTACCGCCGGACGGCGGATACGGTTATAGTTGCTGGCCATGGAGTAATTGTAGGCACCGGTGCAGGCAACAGCGAGCAGATCGCCGCTCTCTACCTTCGGAAGCTCTACATCCCAGATCAGCATATCCCCGCTCTCGCAGCATTTGCCGGCGATGGATACTGTCTCCTCGTTAGGCTCAGTCGCACGGCTTGCGAGCACGGCTTCGTACTTCGATTCATACAGCGCCGGACGCGGATTGTCCGTCATCCCGCCGTCAACGGCAACATATTTGCGCACACCCGGAATTTCTTTGCTCGTTCCTACGGTGTACAAGGTCGTACCGGCATCGCCTACGATACTGCGGCCCGGCTCAACCCAGATCTGCGGCAGCCCATCGCCGATACCTGCGAAATGCGTCTTCACTGCATCCGTAATGGCTGCAACATACTCGGAAACCTGCAGCGGAGTATCTCCATCCACATAACGGATACCGAATCCGCCGCCAAGATTGACGACCGGGAAGCTGATGGCCAGCTCTTCCTTCACTTTGCGGGTGAACTCGGCGATCCGCTCAATTGCAAGCTGGAAGCCCTCTGTCTCAAAAATCTGCGAGCCGATATGGGAATGAACGCCAAGCAGGTTCAGATTGGCTTTGCCGTCTGCCTGTCTTACCGCTTCCTGCGCGGAGCCGTTGCCGATATCGAACCCGAATTTGGAATCCGTCTGTCCGGTCGATGCGTAGGCATGGTGGGCATGCGCTTCTACGCCCGGAGTGACCCGGAGCAGAATATTAACCGTTACTTCCTTACGGCCAGCAATCGCCTGCAGCAGGCTGAGTTCAACCAGGTTATCGACTACAAAGCAGCCAATGCCTGCATCGATCGCCATTTCAATCTCATCCGGAGTCTTGTTATTACCGTGGAAGTGAATGCGTTCTGCCGGGAAGCCGGCTTGCAGCGCGGTATACAGCTCACCATCGGAAACAACATCCAGCGACAGTCCTTCCTCATCCGCCAACCGGCACATGGCCATCGTTGAGAAAGCCTTGCTGGCGTAGGCAACCTGGAAACCGAGTCCGGAAGCTGTAAAAGCGTCCATGTACTCGCGGCAGCGGCGCCGGACCAATTGCTCGTCCACTATATATAGCGGGGTACCATACTCCGCTTTCAATTCTGTCACATCACATCCGCCGATTTCCAAATGCCCTGCATCGTTAATTCGGCTCGTCCCGTGTAAAAACATTGCGCAGTCCTCCAATTTCTGTGGAATATCTGTTCCACCCTGTCTAGTATATGTTACAGAACCCCGCAGCGTTACACAAAGTATGGCCTCAGGAGAGGAATTCCACTTTCTTGCGGGGCTGTTTAGTGTATTCAGTATAGCAGACAGAGGGAACTCCATAGAATGGACTAATTTGCAGTTGATTTGTATTTTCCTACGATTTGTGTTCCTTCTCCTGCTCAGGCGGCATCCGGGTATTATCCCGTGTTTTGTTGAAGGAAGGCCTTGTTTTGGAGCTGAGCACCGGCTGGCGCAGGAGGATCTCACCCATTGCTTTTGCATTAAACGGTATAAACGGCCACAAATACGAAGAATTGTAGGAACGGTGTGTAGTCAAGAGCACCACCAGCAGCGTTGTCCCGATCATGAAGCCGGGAATCTGGAACGCGGCCACCGCCAGCAGAAGCGCAAGCCTGACAATCCGGTTGGCCAGCCCCAGCTCATAGCTCGGCGTTGCGAACATCCCGATGGAGGCCACTGCCATGTAGAGCACCACCTCGTTGACAAAAAGACCGGTCTGCACGGCGATGTCACCTACCAGTATCGCAGCAATCAGACCCATCGCCGAGCCGAGCGGTGTCGGGGTATGGACGGCGGCCATCCGCAGAAGATCCACCCCTAATTCGACGATTAGGAATTGGGCGATAAGCGGGATTTTCGCCGTCTTTTGCGGACCGATAAATTCCAGCATGGCCGGCTTCAGCTCCGGATGAAGGACCAGCAGCATCCACAGCGGCAGCAGAAACATCGAGGCAAAGATCCCGATGAAGCGCACCCAGCGCAGGTAGCTTCCCATAAAAGGCGTCTGGCGGTTCTCTTCCGCATGCTGGCAGAGATCAAAGAATGTCGTCGGCAGAACCATGACACTCGGCGAGGTATCCACGAAGACTACCACTCTGCCCTCCAGCAGATGGGAGGCCACAATATCCGGCCGCTCCGAGTACCGCACCAGCGGATACGGGTTCCATCCGCCGCCGACAATGGCCTCCTCGAGCTGTTTGTCAGCAAGGGGAATCCCGTCGATATCGACGCTTTTCAGCTTATCGGTAACGGCCTGCACCTGAGTCTTGTCGACGATATCGTCAATATAGGCCACGCAGACATCGGTCCGGGTACGGCGTCCGATCTGATGCATCTCGTATTTCAGCCCCGGGTCGCGTATCCGTCTTCTGACCAGAGCCACGTTGCTCAGCAGCGTCTCTGTGAAGCCGTCGCGCGCTCCGCGGACGACCCGCTCAATCGAAGGCTCATCCGGGCTGCGCGAAGGATACGAACGGGTATCCATGATAATAACCTGGCTTTCGCCCTCGATGAAGAACACGCTCATGCCTGACAAGACTTTATTGATGCTCTCGCTGAGCAGCTCGCCCTTCTCTACCTGGACATGGGGAATATATTCGCTCATGAAGCTGGCGAATACATCGGTAGATATATTGTCCGGGGTCAGATAGGTCAGACGCTTCAGAATCTCGTCAATAATGGTATCCTTGGCGAACCCGCTGATGCAGAGCAGCGCGACACGCCGGCCCCCAAAGGACATTTCCCTGAAGACGATATCAAAGGATGAACCCAGGCCCATCACTTCGGTCAGCGTTTTTTTGGTATCCTCCAGGTTGGTCGATACCTTATCATTGCCTTGCCAGTACTTAATAGACTCCTCCAGAGAGTCAGAACGTTCATTGTCGCGTTTCTGCTGCTGCAGATCTTTGGGCTTGCCGGCGGAGTCCGCCCCTTGACTGGACTTGGCTTTCTTAGCCTTGCTGCCGGACTGATCCCCGGCCTTCTGAGAGGCTCCAGATTTGTCTGTGTCATTACTTGAGGAACCCCCGCTCTGTGCCTGCCTGGACGGTCCCTCTTCACCCTTATCCGCACCAGAAGCGTTCTGCTCATCTTCCTCAGGCTCTTCATCATCTCCGAATAATCTGGCAAAAAATCCTTTGTGGCTCTTCTCCGGTGTCCCCGCACCCAGTTCGTCTGATGTCTCCGTATCCTGTGACTGGCTGCCCGAAGCCGGGGCTGTCGGGTTGTCTCCGCCGGATGCTGAAGCTGTGCCTGCACCATCGTCTGCAGCGGGTCCCCTGGCTTCCTGCTTGTCCTCATCGCCGCCACTTGCTCCCTGGGCGGTAATCTTCTCTGTATCCGGGCTGCCTTGATCAGGTTTGGCCGGGCCCTCCTGATCCGGTGTACCAGCTCCATCGGAAGCCTGCAAATCGTGGTCCCCGTAACCGGTTGCTCCGGAATCCACTCCGATATCCGCACCGGACTCCGCTCCGCTATCCTCACCAGATTCTGCTCCGCTTGCAGCTTTATCTCCTTGTCCAGCTGAGGCGGAATCTCCCTGCGGCTGGCCAAGCTCGTCCGCAGCTTCAGCATCCTGATTCTGTCCGTCACCGGAGTCCGCTCCCGCTCCCTGTCCCGGTCCGGCATCATCTCCGAACAAGCTGCTCAAAAATCCTTTGACGCCGCCCCCGGACTCCTGGCTATCCGAATCGTCTCCGGCTGCGCTGCTGTCCTTCGGGGTGCTGCCGGAAGCTTCGTTATCTGCTGCACCTCCTGTTTCACGGCTGTCCGCCGCTGTGCTGTCTGCCGCCGCGCTATCCGCTGCGTCTCCAGCTTCACGGCCTTCCGCTGCCTTACTACCGGCAGGCTCGGCCTCAGAGGGCCTGCCTTCTGCGCCCGGACCCGCATCCATACCGGAACGGATTTCCGCACCGCCCTCTATCGGCCGGGTAACAGCTCCCAGCTCACCTGAAACCTCCGCCTCCTGCGGTTGTCCCCCGCCTGCATCAGCCTGATGTACTGCTTGTCCTTCTTGCTGCGGCTGGGCTCTATCAGCCCCATTCTGCTGTGCAGCCTGCGCTTCACCCTGCGGTTGACCTTTGTCAGCACCATCCCGCTGTGCAGCTAACCCTTCATCCTGCCGTTGGCCCCCGTCTGCAACACTTTGCTGTGCAGCCTGTCCTTCATGCTGCGGCGGCTTTTGCTGCTCCGGCTTGCCATGCTTTTTATCCGCTTCCACCTGATCACCGCTGTGAATATACCTAACCACCCCGTAGCCTCCTTTTACTGTCGGTATACAAACCAGTCGAACAATGAACCTGCCACTTTGCCGCATACCATAGCCATCAGCAGACCGAACAACATATGTGTCATATGCAGTCTTTTGGCCAGAATCGGCAGTACGTTCAGTACCTCCGTCAGCGCAGCGGCCAGCATACCGATGAATACTCCGTCGAACAGTCCGACCCCCAGCTCTATCAGCGGGCCTGCGGTTATTTTCCAGTTCCAGAAATCACTCATCGTGCCCAGCAGCGAACCCCCGACCATGGCCCCTTCATACCAGTGCACTTTATTGTAGGAGGAGGTCAGCTGCGCCAGCCGGGGCACCATATCAAGCACTATAAAAAGAGTGATTACCCCGCCGCCGACAGCGATTCCTCCGGCAATGCCGAGCAGCAGGTTAAGTCCGAGCGATATTTGTGCAGTCATGCTCACTCCCCCCTGCGTCCCGATGTATCATCTCTGCGGCGTTTCATTTTGCTGTATTCCTCGTTGACGACATAGTGGTCGATATTTTTCTGATACAGGAACATCTCCACTTCGAGCGGTGTCGGCTCCTCGTTCCATTTCTTTTTGAACAAATGGTTGAAAAAAATCACCATCCCCAGCCCGATGCCCAGCGAATAGGCGATCTGGAATACATACGGATGCTCGTCCCTGCGGCCGGTCAGCATCTCGACAATCCGGATCTGCACCTCCTGCATGCTGACATCGGCATGGAAATTCATGATCGTCAGCGCCGAGCCGAAGAACAACAGCAGCCATACCAGCACAAACAACGCTATGGAAGGTTTGTTTGCCGTTGCCGGGCCTTCAATCTGCACAATCGTCCGGCCTTCGCCAATCGGCTGGATATCCGCATGCGGAAGCAGCTCATGAATCCGGGGAATCACCGTCAGCAGATCAATCAGAATCAGATTGCCGTCACTTTGCTCCGGCTGCAGCAGCAGCAGTGAATACAGCGGCTCCCGCCACTCCGGCTCGGTGATCAGAAAAGCTACATCGCGCAGCATCACACCTTTGCCTTTGGGCACGGTTACCCGGTTTTTGAGCTGTATATAAATGGCGGGAGCCGGGTGAGGATTGTCCATTGGCGGTGCCTCCTAAGGTTGTAGTGTGAAGCAGCTGAAGATGCAAGAATAACGGTAGTATGGGAGAAAAGGTTTATTTTTACTCTTGAACCCTGTAATTCATATTTATTGAGCCGGGCATCCGAAACCTTTCGTTACTACGGCCGTCTATATTAACAGTTATTTACATAGAGGGGATGAAAGGTTATGAAAAGAGTGCTGCATCAATCATTACATCTGGCTATAAGCGCATCTATTTTACTGGCATTCGCTGCTCCGCTTACAGCACATGCCGCAGAAGAAATTAATTATTATGATTCGTATATCAGCAAAACCAGCGGCGTCCAGCTCTATTCGGCGGGCCAAGTGGACGGAAACCAGTTTGTCGATGCCGTCATTGCCAGACAACCGGACGGAACCTATGCCAAATGGCAGGAGCCTTTTCATTATTTCCGGAATTATGGCGGTGATGACCTGAAGTTAACAGGAACTGATGATCCGGAGCAAAGTTATGTGTACGATACCCGGAGTCAATCCATTCTGCGCAAAACCGCTTATACTCTGTCTCCGGACGGGCTTTGGGGATATCTGGAGCGCTCACGTTACCTCTTGATGCCAAATTCTCCGATGGGCAGCGGGTATGTCGGCAAATACCATGACTATTATCTTAAAAACATGAAGACAGGTGCCGTCTCGGTATATTATTCCACTCAGAGATACTACAGCGCCTATTGGCTGAACCAGCACACGCTGCTGGAGAGCGGGTACAATGAGGCTGCTAAACAGAATGTGATCAGTACTTACGATCCGTCCACCGGGGAACGGCACGAACTGCTGAAGGGCAGCATGTATAACCGGAACTTTAGCAAAGGAATCATCTATTATGTGAAAAATGAGCCGCAGCGCCTGCCCTGGGTCTATAACCTGAAGAGCGGGACGTCACGGCTGATCACTGACTATAGCGAACTCGAAGCACTGTTTCCCGCTTCCCCCTCCTCCAGACCGGAAGCAGCGCTGCCGCGGGATACCGTGCTGAAAGACCTGCCGGTCATCGAGATTCCTGTCTCCATGACATACGAATACAGTGTCAGCCTGGACGGACAGAACGCCGATGTATCTACCGTATTCTCCAGGGAGGGACAAGACTGGATTCCGGTGAAGCCGCTCGCTGCCGCGTTCGGGTGGAGCATTGAATCTGAGGACCGGGGCCACTTAAACGATCCCTCTGCCGGTTACAGCTTTGAGATCACAAGCGCCAGCAAGAGTGTAAAGCTTACCCCTGCGAACAGCTTCAATTCCGGAAACAGGCTGTACATCTCACAGGCGCAGCTGAAGCAGCTGGGTTATAACACCATCGTAATAACCCCATACCTGCAGCAGTAATAACGGCAGCAGGACGAGAACACCCCCCTCTGGACGCCGGACAGGGGAGCCGGTCCAAACGGATTCAGTCCGGTTCACTCGCAGATTCGGGTCATCAGCCCCACAAAAAACAAAGAGGATGTCCCGGGCCATTGCGGCTCGCGGGAACATCCTCTTTTGGTGATACCGAAACCCTGGGGTCGTCCCCTCAGGCTGCGGCTATCCGATGTTAATTCTGTTTGGTAAGCTCAGCTTGATGTCCCTGACGGCTCTGCTGGCTCGAAATAAAGAACAGCGCCGTCCAGATCAATGCGAAGCCGATAATTTGCGGCAGAGTCACTAGCTGATGATATACAATCCAGTTAATCAGAATCCCTGTCATCGGGAAGCTGAGTTCAGCCAGCGTGGCTACAGAAGCCTTGGTTGTGTTCAGGCCTTTGTAATAGAGCAGCATGCTGAGCAATCCGGGCAGCAGAGCCTGCAGCAGGAGATTAATGGCAACAGCGGCCGAACCGCTGATTCCGCCGGTAATCTGCCACGGGGCTCCCTCCATGCTGGTGATCACGAATAAAAGCGGCAAAGCCAGAATAAAGCGCAGGGAAGTTACCGTTTCATATTTCATGGAACCCAGCAGATAGCGGCCCATGACAGTCGACCCGCCCCATAATGCGGCGGCGCCCAGCGCCATAAGACTGCCTACACCCATGAAGCTGTTCACATGGCCGAATGGAATCGTCCAGCCAAAGGTAAGCAGGTAAGTGCCTAATAGTGCAACAATGATAAGCGGTGCGAAATTCTTAGGCAGGCGTTCTTTAAGGATAACAGCGGCCAGACCAATGGCGAAGAGCGGCTGCAGCTTTTGCAGCAGCAGTACAGCATTGAAATCTCCGCTGGACAATGCTTTGGTGAACAGGATTGTAGCTATGGCCGAACCTCCCCATGACACAACCAGCAGGGCCCCGGCTTGACGAAGGCGGATCCCCTTCAGTTCGGCGCGCTGGCGCCACATTACAGGTGCAGCAACCAGGAAGAGCACAACATGCTCCAGCAGGACGATCTGTGAAGAGGTCAGGGATTTCAGCAGGATAATACGGAACAGCGGGTCAACACCCCATAGGGCTGCCCCCAGAACTACCAGCCAGAATCCGCTGCGCAGCGGTGCGGTACGGACTCCTTGAGATGAAGCAGATACATTACTCATCATTCATTCTCCTTGTCGATACAAACCCTCGATAAGAGACCAAAAGCCCCCGCGTCACCTGTAAACAGGGCAAACAACGGGGGCCATTATCAATAAAGACATCAGGGAATACACCCGCTGCCTTTACCTTATGATCCTCTCCCATCCGGACTTTACCGTCGGCTCTGGATTGTCACCAGATCAGTCGCTTCCTCTTGTAAAAGAGTAACGAGTCGCGGGCTTAGCTCACTTGGAACATCACCGCCGGTCAGGAATTTCACCTTACCCCGAGAATCTTGTATTCTGTTATTTTTTTCACAATCTCAGGATAACTCCGTTTCATGAATTCGTCTAGCCTTTTTATGAAAATATACGCATTTTTTTCATCGTACGATCATTTTTCCGAGAAAATGCATCATTTCGTAATTACACGAACTGCATAGTTTGGCAGAAACGGAGCCTTATTATAGAATAAGATACGAATACACTTTTTATCCATATTATAGTAACCCTAACGGAGGACGCTGTGAAAAGATCATTTGAAACCAAGCTGTTATTCTCTATCCTTGCCTTAGCCGTCATCACAATCATAGGCTTCATTGCTTATATCATGGCTACATTTACCGGAGGCCTGCTGTTCTATGCACCGCTCGTCCTCGCCGCTT
Organism: Paenibacillus sp. FSL E2-0178; assembly: GCF_038593005.1. Classification (NCBI taxonomy): domain Bacteria; kingdom Bacillati; phylum Bacillota; class Bacilli; order Caryophanales; family Paenibacillaceae; genus Paenibacillus; species Paenibacillus sp. FSL E2-0178. Next base: position 7,591,862 of record NZ_CP151953.1, on the reverse strand, counting down.
CGGCCGGACTTGCAGTATTCGCTGTAATCTCTATCTTTGAACTCTTCAGCAAACGGTTCCGCCTGACCGCGCTCGCGGCTTTTGCCGGAATCTGCCTGCTGAGCGTAGCAGGTCATGAGATCAGGCAGGCTTATGTGAACAGTCTTGCCGAAGTAAGGGAGCAGGAGGTCAATCTGTTCCAGTACGCACCTTTTGAAGTAAATACCAAAGCCGCCAGCCTGGATCATAAGGCAGCCTATCATATTCAGGAACAAATGCCCCGGCTGGATGGCGCAACTGCACTCTATCCGCTATATTCCGCTTTTGTTCAAGCGGTGTATCCGCCCGATACTTATAACCATAGTATTTACGAGGTCGGTAATGATCTCGTGTTATGTACCACCACCACCGAAGCCTACAAACGGCTGATTAAGGGAGATGCGGATATCATCTTTGCTGCGGCCCCCTCACTTGCCCAGACCAAACAAGCAAAGCTGGCAGGCCGTGAGCTGAAGCTTACCCCTATAGGACGTGAAGCATTCGTCTTCTTTGTCAACAAGCGCAATCCGGTTAATGGACTGACCACTGAGCAAGTGAAGGATATCTACTCCGGCACACTGACGAATTGGAAGCAGGTCGGCGGCAAGAAGGCGTCCATCCGGGCGTTTCAACGGGACGAGAACAGCGGCAGCCAGACCATGCTTGAGAAAATCATGAAGGACCGGACGCTGATGAGTCCCCCGAAGGAGAATGTTGCAGACGTCATGAGCGGGATTATCAGCCTGACCGCCAGCTACCGCAATTATAATAATGCGCTTGGCTTCAGCTTCCTGTTCTACGCCTCAGAGATGAACGCCAGCGATGAGATTAAGCTGCTGGAGATCGAGGGCGTGCCTCCCGCCAAGGAGAGCATCCGCAGCGGGGCATACCCCTTCGCAGCAGAATTCTACGCAGTAACTGCGGGAAGCACCAACCCCAATATTGAGCCATTTCTGGACTGGATTCTGTCCCCGGAAGGACAGGAGCTGGTCGAGAAGACGGGTTATACCCCGGTGAACTAATGATTTCGGACCGCATGTTCCTGATTCGGTGGCGTGCACCGAGTATAACTTAAAAAGCAGCAGCCCTCTTGCCGGAGAATTAGACTCTCCGGTAAGGGCTGCTGCTTTTTTCATGATCAATAAAGTTTGCCGTAGTTGGGCCAATTCTGCGGAACGAGGGGCACTTCTGCCCCTCATTTCCGCTTCCTGTACACTATCTGCGAATTCAGGGGCACTTCTGCCCCTCATTCCGGTTATCGCGCCTTCTTGAAATCAAAAGCCGCGTTCACCCTGCGTAATGCTCAAAAATCCGGCTGCGCTTCTCTCCGTCCGGATCGTTCACTACACGCGAGACTTGATCGAACAGCAGCGTAGCACGCTGCGCAGGTGTGTACTGCGGCCACGCAAGTTCCGGTGCAGACGGATCTCCACAGTGGGCAAAGGCGGTCCAGGCTCTTTGCATCGCTTCGGCCACCCCTGCCATCTCAGGGGTTACCGTCAGGCCGTATTGCTTCAGCAGCGGCAGGTTGTTGAACACGTAGAGAATTTCCGCTCCGTGAATGGCCTTCTCCAGCAGCGGATGGCCGGTGACGGTCCAGTCGAACCGGTACATCCAGACCGGAGCGTGATTCAGCTGCTTCTCCGCGAACGAAATGGAGCTGGCCCAGAAGAACAGATCGGTCAGCACCTCGGCCTGCCCTTCCCAGGTTTTGCTGTAATCGGAGGTCAGCTCTGAGAGGTCTTCGATGCCCATCAGCAGCTCCAGCGACTTGAGTGAACGGTCGAAGCTTTCGCCTGCCTGCCCTTCACGGAAGAACAGATTGCCTTCGTGGAGATTCGTCCCGATCAGCAGCGGGATGCCGCTTGCCTCTCCTTCGCGTACCGCCTGCGCCGGTTCCACCGGCAAGGTCAGCGGCTCAATAACCGGCTGGAAATACATGCTCAGCGAATTCCCGGATAGCTTGTACGCCATCCGTCCGGCCGCTTCCATGATCTGCTGGGCGGGCAGTGTATGCAGCAGCTGCGTGTCACCGCCGGGTTGAAGACCGAGCTCCGCCAGGAAGGCCGCTGCAATCTGTTTCCCCTGCTGACCGCTCAGGCTCTGCCCTGCACCGCTCTCCATAATCGCACGCGAGAACAGCCCCTTGGCCGCCGGCATCGCCAGCAGCGCGGCAATGCTCATGCTGCCCGCCGATTCCCCGAACACCGTAACATTCCCGGGATCACCGCCAAATGCGGCGATATTCTCCCGCACCCATTCCAGAGCGGCAATCTGGTCCAGCAGTCCGAGATTGGAGCCAAGCCCCGCGCCCAGCGGGGACAGATGCATGAATCCTAGCGGACCGAGCCGGTAATTCACCGTAACAAGCACAACCCGGCCGCTTGCCGCCATGTGGGCACCGTCAAACATCGGCTGGCTGCCCGCACCGGTTACAAAGGTGCCCCCATGAATCCAGACCATGACCGGCAGGGCATCCTCCTGCGTTGCTGCCGGTGACCAGACATTCAGGTACAGGCAATCTTCAGAGTACACCGGATTGCTGCCGCCAAAGCGCGTACCGCTGGTACTTACCGGCTGAAGGCTGACCGGGCCGAATTCCTTCGCCTCCCTTACAGCATTCCAGGGCTCCGGCGGCTGCGGTGCACGAAAGCGCAGCTCTCCGACAGGAGGGGCAGCAAACGGGATTCCGCGCCAGACATTCACTCCGCCGCTCTCTTCTCCCTGCAGTTGCCCATAGGCTGTAGTCACTAGTTGTCCTGTCATTACACTCATCCTTTTCGCTTTATTCCTCAGCTTTTTCTTCAATCACTTTATAGAGTCCGGAGCGGAAACGGAACCACTGGAAGATATGGGTAACCACTACTTTGAGTACGGCATAACCCGGTACCGCGAGAATGATGCCCAGTACCCCGAACATTTTGCCGGCAAAAATAATTACAAAAATAATCGTGATCGGATGAATCTTCAGCGTTTTACCCATGATCTGCGGAGAGATAAACTTCCCTTCGATCAGCTGGACGGCAGTCCAGACAATCACCATCTTGAGCAGCATAAACGGCGAGGTTACCATGGCTACCACCAATGCAGGCGTAATCGCGATCACCGGTCCCAGATAAGGGACTACCGCAGTACAAGCGGCAACGATAGCAAGTACCAGGGAATACTCCAGCCCGATGATCAGATAACCAATATAGAGCAATGCACCGATACAGCAGCTGACAATAATCTGCCCGCGGATGTAGGATGCCACCTGGCTGTTCATTTCCTGCATGACCATCCGGGACTGCGGCTGCAGTGCAGTTGGAATGAACCGCATCAGGTAGTCGGGCAGTCTTTTGCCATCGCGCAGCAGATAGAACAGAATGAACGGCGTAGTCACCACTGCCAGGACAATCTCTGTCAAAGTGCCTACGAAGCTGCCTACGCCACTGGCGGCATTATTGATGAACGAGGTGCCCCAGGTAGTCACCTTGCCGGTGATATCACTGAGATCCGTACCCACACTTTCCTGAATCTTTCCGAAAAATTCACTGCCCGTCAGATGTAGGAATTCCTCCTGAATCTGGGCGCTGTATATCGGGAAATTGTCGATCAGCCCCATCAGCTGGGTACGGATAATCGGAATAACCATCAGCAGGATCAGTGTAATAATTCCGGCTATTACGAGGTACATCGTAACAATTCCGTAAGCGCGCTTCACCTTGCTTCTCCGCTCCAGGCGGTCAACCAGCGGATTCAGCAGATAATAGGCAACTCCCGAGAGAAGCAGCGGCGCTGCCACTGTATGCAGAAGCACTGACAACGGTTTGAATATAAACGGAATCTTGGAGAATACGAGCACAGTAACACCAATCAGCAACGCAATTAAAAGCCCCACCACAAACTTGTTATTCAGAAAAAACTTTTTGAATTTATCCGGCCAGACCTGACGTCTATCCATATACTGCCGCCCCCCTGCTGCAACACTTACGATATAAGTGTGATTAATTGCACTTTGTATTAGCATAGTCAACACGGAGGCTGCAAGTCAAATTTTCTGCCCCGCCAAAAAAGCTCTAGTGCAGTGAAGACTGCAGGCCAACCAGCAGACCTTCCACCAAAGCCAGGGAGTTCAGCGAAAACGTCTCAACATTGCTCTCAAAAGCTTCTACGCTATCCTCACCCGCATGATCCGAAATGGAGCGGATTACTACAAAAGGGATCCGGTTCAAACTCTGTCAGGATCGCTGCAGGCAGGTCGTGATGCACCACCTGAGCCGACAGATAATATCCCCGCAATTCAGGCGGTCATCCAGCCCTCCCGCAGCTCCGGTAAGAAGGCCAGCGGTTCAGCGCAAGTAACAGCCATTGTTAATATCAAAAGTCGCCCCGGTGTAGGCCCGTGCTTTGCGGCTTAGCATGAAAACCACCGTATCGGCAATATCCTCCGCCTGCAGCGGCTCCGGAATTAGCTGATGCTCCTGATATTCCTGCTGTCTCCAGGCGGGGATATGATCCATCATCGGAGTGCTAGTCATCGTCGGGGCAACTGCATTCACCCGGATATGAGGGGCAAAGTTCATGGCGCAGCTTTTGGTCAAGCCGAGTATAGCTGCCTTGGTCAAGCCATAGATGGCATCCGAGCTTCCTTCCTGACCGGATACGGAGGACATGTTCACGATGGCCCCCTGACGCTTCCGGTTCAGCAGCAGGCGCCCGAAGCCCTGCGAGAAATAGACATATCCCTTGATATTGATATCCATTACCCTACTTATATCTTCGGGGGTATACTCCAGCAGACTGCGCCCCAGATATATGCCTGCATTATTGACCAGACCGTTAACCTCAGCATATTCTTGCTGTATGTATGCGAAGAATTGTTCCACCTCGCGATAATTGCCCACATCCAACCGGTAGGAACAGAGCTTATCCGACTCCGTTTCGGCCTTCAGCTCTTCAAGACGCAGGCCATCCAGATCACAGGCAATCACTTCAGCCCCTTCCTGCAGAATAAGCTTGACGATCGCCTTACCGATTCCCGAAGCGGCCCCGGTCACAATTATTTTCATTCCCTGCAGCATTCTTAGACACTCCCTCACCTGTATTCTCCACCGGACAAACCGGCTTACTGAAACCGCAAATCAACAATACTGCCGGTCCGCTCAAAACCGATCGACTGATAGACTTTGTTGGAATCCGGGTTTGCGGCATCGGCATAGAGCATAGGCGTGATTCCCTTGCCCAGCAGCTCAGCGCACAGCTCTGCTACAGCAGCACTGGCATAGCCCTGCTTACGGCAGTCCTGCGGAGTGAACACTTCATTAATCCGGGCATGCCTGGAGGACAGATGGGCCAGATTCGCCATGGACACAGGCCTATCCTGTACCATCCACAGGCGGAGCTTGCCGGATTCGGTAATATCCCTGGCATAGCCGAGGAAATTCTCCGGTGCATTCTCGGTGCCGAACGCATCCTTCACAAAGCCGGCCAAATAGTCTGCAATGACCGGGATATAGCCAGCATCTGCCTGCAGCAGCTTACCGCTGACATTAGCGGGCTTCTTCACCTGCGGGCAATGATAGGCTTCCATGATCATATGGTCATGATACAGCTTGCCTGTATTCTCACAATAAGCCTCTGCAAACAGCCTGCCTGTCTCCTTAGTCCCGTTAACCCCTGACAATCCGTGGCCCTTCAGCCGCTCCACAAGCTGGCGAACCAGGGCTCTGCGCTGATCTGCACCTACCTCCGGTGCAATCCATAACCAGGGGTTATGCCCTTCCGTGTGCGCAAAGATCAGATGATCCTCGGCTGTCTTGATCCGGAGCGATTCCGGGTTTCCGGTGATAAGGTGAAGGAGATTATATTCCACCTCTTCCTGTAAGAACGCTTCGCTGTGCAGCACACGGTCATCCGGCTCGAAATCCACAAACATCCCGCTTCCCCCTTACTCTATCTTTTCTATCCATCATAATCCTCCGTCTGACAAAAATAAACAATCCTCCACCGAAAATTTTCCAGTGGAGGACTGCATTGTTCTTTCATATTTTATTTCTTCTTTTTACCCTTTGCCCCTTTTTCAATTGCGGCTTTCAGTCCTTCATCATAAGTGTAGAGAACATTCTCTTCCAGCCGTTCACCCTTCAGCACCTTGCGTACCAGGCTTTTGGCTGATTTGGGGGTGATATCCCTGTACCATACGCCTTCCGGATATGAGATGACTACACACGCATCCGAACATCTTCCGTTGCAGCGGGTTACTGTAGTATGAATCAGGCTATCTGCCCCTTGCTTCCCGATTTCATCCTCTATCGCGTCAGCGACCTCTTCACCCTTATGCTTCTTGCAGTCGCTTCCGTTACAGATCAGCAGATGGCTGACCGTCCCTTGCAGATTCCAGGTCGTCATGGAATTCCCGCCCCCTCTAGTACAACAATACCCTGTTTGTCTGTCTCCCTAAACTCTACTTACCAATCAGAGGATCGTCAATAGGGGGAAAGACTGTTATACTGTATTGAGAATGATTATCACCCAAGAAAAGAGTGACTCTGAACATGCATAAACCACCAACCGGCAGTTCATTGCCTTATCCTCATAGTTTTTATGTCCCGGTGCGGATTGCTGCACTGGACAAGGCCGCTTCTAACCGGGAAATCTCCAGCCCGCCCTTCTCTTCCCTGCTGATTATAGTTACAGGAGGCAGCGGAACGATGGAGTGGGACGGTGCGCTTACCCGTGTATCCAGCGGCAGTACCTTATGCTGTGACAGCTCTGCACACCTCACCCTGCAGCACAGCCATAACCTGCAGGGGGTGTGGATCGAATATATCACTCTCTCAGGAAGCAGCAATCCTTCCAGCCCGCTGAACAACGGTGCACCGCTCCGCAGCTGTGCGCCCCGTGTTTGCGCGATGGCGTCGCGGCTGCTGGGCAGCTGGAGCCAGCCGGAAGAGCATCAGCCTTTTGCAGTGCAGCAGCTGTTCACAGAACTGCTCACTGAGCTGTATCACAGCGCTGCTGAGAACACGGAGCCGCTGCTTCATTGGCTGGACCGTGTATTGCAATATATAGAATCCCATTATAATGAGGATTTAACGAGAGGGCAGGCGGCAGAGCTTGCCGGAGTTACCCCGGAGCACTTCTCCCGTGCTTTCCGCAAATCCACCGGTCAGACCTTTAATGAATATGTAACACTGCTGCGCATCCGCAAAGCCCAGAAGCGCATTCTGACAGGAGCCCCGAATCTGAGCACGCTGGCGCTTGAAGTTGGTTATGGTGAAGGCACCTATTTAAGCCGCAAGTTCAAACAGGTCGTGGGTCTTTCTCCTGCAGCCTATCACCGCAAGAATAAATCCGTGGTATCGCTGAACTTCAATCACACGGCCAGCCTGCAGGCGCTTGAGGTTGTTCCCCGGCTTGGAGTATATTCGGCTTGGATGGAGAGGCTGCAGCCTGTTCCGTCCAAGCATAAGCTGCTAAATGAAGGAAGCAGCTCCACAGGTCTATATGAACGCTTGTCTTCTGCCCGGCCGGATGTGATTATCAGCTACTCCCTGCCTGACAAGAATAAGCAGCTGATGTCGTTAGCTCCGGTTATTGAAATCCCCTTTATGCAAATGGACTGGCGGGAACAATTCCGGCTGATTGCGGAGGTCACCGGCCGCAGACCACAGGCGGATGCCTGGCTGAATGTCTATGACGAACAATGCAACGCGGCCAATCAACAGCTCGACCGCCGGATCGGTCCCCGGGGAACCGCAGTCGTCTGGGAGATTGGCAGAGACGCTGCATACTGCTTCAGCAGCAGCTATGGCCACGGATCTCAGATTCTGTATAATGATCTGGGCTTCCGGCCCCCAAGCAGCCTTGTAAGCGAGGGACTCCTCCGCCAAGGTTATCTGGAGGTTGCCTTCAGTGACGTCGCCCGCTACCCCGCGGATCATATATTCATTACCTGCAGCGCCGGAACGGCCGAGATGCGGGAGCCGCTCCGTTCCTTTCTTCATCGTGCAGTACAGCAGAATCAGGCGTCCGCTTCCGGCAGCAGAATCTATTTCCTGAATCAGCCTGCCATGTTCTACGGATTTGATCCGCTCTCTTCCGAAGCCCAGCTCAGGGTGCTCCTGCAGGCGCTGACATCATAAATTTACATAGCCGGACATCACATTCAGCCATAGTGTAAACAGGACAAAATCTGTAAAGTGTTATTGAGAATGATAATCGTTCTACATAAGGAGGCATACATCTTGAAAAAACCGTATTCAAGCCCTATTTCCCGGAAACAATGGATCGTCTTCCCGTTGCTGCTGGCACTGACGCTTCTTGCCTCAGCTTGTGGAAATAACACATCCAATAATAGCACCGGTTCTGCTGCTGCTAATGCTACAGAAGCTCCTGCTTCGTCCCCGCAGCCGGAGACTCCAACCGCAACCGCAGCTCCCGCCTTCAAAACAGTAACAACTGTAAATGGAGATATTGAAGTGCCGACAGCACCGCAGCGGATTGTTGCCGAAGAGTATCTGGGCAGCCTGATTGCTCTGAATACAATCCCCGTGGGTGCTCCCGGACTGACGCTGGAGAATATGTATTTCAAAGAATCACTTACCGGAGTCACTGATACCGGTACTTACGGAAAGATGTCACCGGAGAATATTATCGCCCTGAACCCGGACCTCATCATCTCCGGCAATGCCGACAGCTATGAGACACTGAGCCAGATTGCCCCTACCGTCATTGTGCCGTACGGTGATCTGAAGGACGCCCACGCGGAGCTGACTTATTTCGGCAAGCTGCTGGGCAAAGAACAGGAAGCTGCGGACTGGCTGGCAGATTATGATAAGCGCATCGCCGCAGCCAAGGCCCGTGTGGATGCAGCGATTCCCGCTGATGCCACCTTCAGCATCCTGGAGCATGCCGACAAGTCCACCTGGGTATATGGGGACAACTTCGGACGAGGCGGACAGCCGGTCTATCAGGCACTGGGACGGAAGCCGCCAACCGAAGTGGCTGCTGAAATAATGGAGAAGCAGTGGGCAGAATTATCCGCCGAGACGCTGGGCAAATATGCGGGTGATTATCTCGTTGTGACCGATAATACACAGACTGTAGAAGACTTCCAGGCAGATCCGATCTGGGGCAGCCTGCCTGCTGTCAAGAACGGACACATCTATGTATGGAAAGAAGAACGTTCCTGGTATTATGATCCGATCGCCGTTCTGGCACAGACAGAAGAGCTGGCGGACTGGCTGACTTCGGGGCAATAAATGAATGATCATGAAGCTGTCTGGGCAGCCTTAACGGGCTCCCGGCAGCTTTTTTGTTGATTACTGATCCCATAAATGGAGATAATACCTGTAGCCCGCCTGCCCGGAACCGGCAAATCAGCTTGCGGAGCCTAAGGAGCATCGCCCATGAAAATTCTCGCTATTTATGTCCTGTTAGCCGTCCTCACCTTGCTAATGCTCACACTGGTTGATGTTTTATCAGGAATCAGCGCGAGTGCATCGTTGCATTCTCTTTCGGTAATCTTTGCCACAACCACACTGCAGGAAGCGATATGTGTGGTGATCTTCCTGGCACTCCCTTTGATTCAGGTTGTCGCCGGCGCCCTCAAACGCAGCCGCTAATCTCCAGCGAAACTTAACGGTACAGGCCGAATTTCCTCCGGACACGGTGAATAAGAAACAGCAGAACCGGTATTACCGCGCAGAAAATCGGCAGGATATTCTCCAGAAAAACCTTGCCTTCACTCATATGCACCGGATAATTCTCCGCACTGACGAAAGAGCTGAACAGCATGACCACCGCCGCCGGAATCACCAGTTTTTTGGAATCGCGGACCTTGAAGAGATCTGCAGTTATGGCCACAGCAGCATAGCAATAAACCGTCATCTTGAAGAACACCCCGATAATGAGTGTAAGCATAACCAGTGCATCCAGACGCTGGATGAAGTTGGCTACATTGACGAGTGTGATGGTGGTAAACATCGGAAAGGTTGTCCGGCTGTAAAGGTTCTCTCCGAGCACTCCCATCTCAATGGCATGGGTGAAGCTAAGCAGACAAGCGCTTAAGGTGATGGCCACGATGCCGGTTTTCTTAATCTTCCTTGATTTGCTGAAGTGCGGAAGTATAGTCGTGAAGCACACGACCTCCCCGAACGGAAAAATCCAAATGTTAGGGTAGGCAGAGCCCAGAGCCTCCCAGAGATCATTGCCATGAATCGGAAACAAATTCTTAAGCTCCACCAGTCCGGCAGCAATGACAATAAAAATACAGATCAATCCCATGACAATGATGATCCAGAAGAAAATCTCCGCCGTTCTGGCGAATACCTCGATCCCCAAGCTCAGGATATACATCACCGCAATAATCATAATGGAATCAATGATAAGAATCGGAGTTTTGTCGTATGAAGCTGAAATTAACAGATCTCCCGCTTCACGCAGATTTCTGGAGCCGTTATAGAGCAGCACCGGAAGAAACAGCAGGCCTACGGTCCAGCCTATCCAGGGACCGAGAATCTTACGGGCATAGCCGCTGATGATCAGATCCGGGAACTGCAGGTACAGATGTGTAAACACCAGATAAAGCAGAATGCCCCCGGGGAGCGCCATCAGGATGGAGAGCCAGACCGCATGCCCGCTCTCCAGGCCCACCGGTACAACCAGCGCTGTTCCAAGCTCGAACAGAACAATCATCGCAAAAAGCTGACTGGGGCCGATCGCTTCTTTTCTCATAAACCTATTCACCTTATTTCTGCATAAAAAGCTGATTATTCGGGCGCGGGGTGATACGGCTTCAGGCTCATTCCGGTACTGCGGATGTACGCTTCCACATGGAGATCCAGCTTCCCTTGAGCGAAGATATGGCCCCATTTCTTATCTAGGGAAGCCCAGCCTTGCGGATCGCTGCGTTTCAGTTCATTGCCGAAGTTAAAAATATCGCTCTCCATCTGCTGTGCCATTTGCAAGGCCTGCCTCACATCTTTACCGGTCTGCTCCTGCAGCTCCTGTTCAAGCTTCACAATTTCTTCCCTCTTGCTGAGGTCAACGAACCCATCGGTTTCATTCACAATTCCTTCTTCACTGATACTTACATGAAAGACCGGCAGCCCGCCCTGAATATCAATCTTCACCTTCGTTCTGGAATACACAATATTGACTGCAATTGACTCTTTCTTATCCACAGAATCAATATTGATTATAGTTTCTTCTATCCGGTTAAGCAGCCACTCCGTACCCCGTGCTTCCGAATCCTTCATCCAGTAGATCAGTTTGCCCTCTCTAAAAGCGCCAAGTCCATGCATAACAGTCCCAGCATGTGACACGGTTTGTTCCAGATTGGATTTCTTCATGCCTTCAGAAGCGTTCCCTTGAATAGACACTCCATTAATCGTCAGATCCCCTTCGCCCGTTATGCCGTTAATAATATCGAATACGTCGATCGTCCGGTTCTCTCCCCATACTCTCGAGGTATTCTGCGTCTTTTTGACCAGTCCCAAAGAAGGCAGACTTTCTATTGCAGTTAATATCTTCAGAACAGATGCTGCATCGTTGTTGCGGGCAACAAGCACTGCCGAATTGAGTCTGAGCTCATGCGACCGCTCAAAGATGTCAAATACATCGTTAATTCCGCTCCGGGCCAGGGACTCTCCCAGGACAACAAGCTGGGTGTGGGCAAAAAAAAGCTGCCGCGTTGCCCGCTTGGAGGCCTTGCGCAAAGCACCGAAAATTGTACGGTCGGTAGCAGAAACAATCACAATGGAAGGCTCTCCCGCGCTTGCTCCAAAACCTGTAGCCGTTGAGGATGGATTGACCAGCTGAAATGTCACCTTGAATTCATTGGTTTCCGGTACCAGATCTATACCGATGCCGCTGACGATAGCCAGGTCATTTAATTCTCTGCTGTTCCAGCAGCCGCTCAGCATCAGCACAATGACTCCCATAGAAATCACGCGCATAACGCCTTTAATGTTCATAGGAGTTCCTCTTTGCAGTTTTTTTGCCGGGGGCTGTGGAGCTGTTGCCTTTGTTCAGCAGCCGTTTGCGGATCTTCATAAAAGTCAGAGGAGAGCGGAGAAAGGTGTCCTTCTGATTCTCCGGCACAAACGGACCCAGAGGCGACATATACGGCACTCCGAGAGACCGCAGGCTGCACATGTGGGCAATCAGCATAATTGTAAAGATGGCGATACCGTACAGCCCCATAAAAGCGGCAATGACCATAATGATAAACCGCAGCATCCGGATAGAGAGTGCCATATTGAATGCCGGAGTGGCGAAGCTGGAGATACCTGTAAGCGATACAACAATAACCATAGCCGGAGAAACAATTCCCGCCTGAACCGCTGCAGTCCCTAACACCAGACCTCCGATAATAGAAACCGTCTGACCGATCGGAGACGGCATACGTACACCTGCTTCGCGGATGATCTCAAAGGTAACCTCCATCATGACGGCTTCCACGAAAGCAGGGAAAGGTACCCCTTCCCGCTGCGAGGCCAGATTAATCAGCAATGGTGTCGGAATCATCTCCTGGTGGAAGTTAAGCGCCGCCACGAAGATTGCAGGCCCATATAAAGAGATAAGCAGGCACAGGAACCGCAGCAGCCGGATCAGTGTTGAGATATCGTAACGCTGATAGTAATCCTCCACGGTATGAAAGAACATAAAGAAGGTAGTCGGGGCAATCAGTACAAACGGTGTGCCGTCCACAAAGATAGCAATCCGTCCGTCCAGCAGGTTTCCCGCCACACTATCCGGCCGTTCCGTATTATAGAGTGTCGGAAATGGAGAATACTTGTTATCTTCAATAATCTGCTCAATGTAGCCTGATTCCAGAATTGAATCCACCTTGATTTCCTGAAGCTTTTTTTTGAATACCTTGATCGTCTCTTCATCTGCAATCCCATGGATATACATGATGGTGATATCGGTGTGGGTCACATCGCCAAGCTTCATCGTTTCGGTCCAGAGATCGGGATTCTTGATGATTTTGCGGACCAGGGCGATATTGGTACTGATAGTCTCCGTGAAGCTTTCCTTCGAGCCGCGGATCGCCACTTGAGTCGATGCCTCGGATACCGGTCTGACCTCACCGCCGCAGGTGCTCCCGCTCACCGCTTCACCGAGTCCGTCAACCAGAATAATCGTGTCCCCCGACAGCAGCGCTTCCAGCAGTCCGTTGATATCTTGAACCAGCTTCTCCTTGCCGATGCTTAGCGCATTGTCTTTGATATAGGAATACACTTCAGCTGTTGTTGCTGCGAGCCGTATATCGTCATTCAAAGATTCGAAGGACATCACATGTGAAATGAAATGGTCAACCATTTCTCTGTCCGTAATGCCAATCATATATACCGCAGCTACCCGGGCCGTCCGATTGATGAGTTCATAAGTACGTATGATAAGATCCGGGCTGTTCCCCAGCCTGGCTTTGATTTGAGTAATATTCTCTTCCAGATTAGGGGAGATAGGCGGATTGTGGGGTTTCCCGCCAGCGCTGTCCACTGTTTGTGCGGCTTGGCCGGATTCTTTGGTTGTCTTATCCATAATCAGCACCTCCTGCACTTACTATTCGCCCGCTATCCTTTTTTTATGCAGCTTATGGAATGTGTGAGGAACGCGGTGCTAAGCTACGCCAGAGCTAAGCTTACTCAAAAAAAGGCTGCTCCCCGCACGGAATCTCCCGTGTAAGGAACAGCCTATATGTGTTTAGACTAGTGATCATCCACTACGCCAAGCGCCTTATTTTTCTCCTTAAACCGGTCGTTATGCGAGGAGACATAAGCCACCTTATCCGCTTCAGGGTCCATGTACAGCTTCGCGCTGTTGAGGGCAAGCACCGCATCCGTGAACGTTCCGGCAATCAGTCTTACCTTACTGTCATAATCTACGAAATCTCCCGCAGCAAAGATACCCGGCAGATTCGTTTCGAGCTTGCCGCTGACCTTGGCCCACCATTCCCCCATGTCCAGTCCCCAATCCTTCAACGGACCGAAATCACTCTTGAGGCCGTGGTTGACAATAACGGCATCCACTTCAAGCTGCTCACTTTCACCGGATTCGATATGGCTGATCGTAACCTGGTCAATCTGCTCGCCATTGCTGCTGTGCAGCTGGTTAACCGCATAGGGTACACGTACATTCACAGAGGATTCCTTCATGCGGACGATATTCTTCTCATGGCCGCCGAACCGCTCCCGGCGGTGCACGATGGTCACGCTGGCGGCAATCCCCTCCAGTTCATTCGCCCAATCTACGGCGGAGTCGCCGCCGCCCGAGATCAGAACCCGCTTGCCGCGGAAGGGCTCCAGCTCCTGCACCGTATAATGCAGGTTCGTCACTTCATAGCGGTCTGCGCCTTCAATCTCCAGCTTCGCCATCTGCAGAATACCGTAACCGATGGTGAGAATAACGGTCCGCGTCCAGTGCTGCTCACCGGTCGCCGAGGTCAGGATATAAGTCCCGTCCTCCTGGCGCGCCTGATGCACAATCTGCTGCCCGAACACAATGGTCGGATCGAAGGTCCGCGCCTGCTCTGCCAGCTGGTCTATTAACTTACGGCAAAGCGTCGGTGTAACACCTCCGACATCCCAGATCATTTTCTCGGGATAGATCAGCATCCGTCCGCCCAGCTCTTCCTTCGCTTCAATCAGCTTCGTCTTCAAATCTCTCATTCCGCTATAAAAAGCCGTATACATACCTGCGGGGCCACCGCCAATTATCGTTACATCATATAATTCCATGGATTCGTTCATTTGTTTCCCTCCAGCTTCTAGGTGTATTTAAGATTTGGTCCGGGCCAGCAAATACAGAAAGTAAGGAGCGCCGATAACGGCAACAACGATACCGGTAGGTATCTCAGACGGCTGCAGAATCCGGCGGCCGATCGTATCGGCAGTGATGACGAGCAGCGCGCCGAGCAGCGCTGAAGCGGGAAGCATCAGCTGATGCTTCGGTCCCACGAGCCTTCTGGCCAGATGCGGGCCGACCAGTCCGACGAAGCCAATCCCGCCGCTTACCGCTACGCTTGAAGCGGCAAGTCCGACCGCCGCTGCCAACAGGCGGAACTGCTCCCTGGTGACATGGGCACCCAGACCGGTAGCCGTCTGCTCGCCCAGATTAAGCACATTCATGACCCTTGCCTTATAGATGACGTAGGGCAGGAGAATCACAATCCAGGGAAGCAGGGACAATACAAATTTCCAGCTGGTGCCCCAGATGCTGCCCGCAAGCCATGTGGCGACGAATTGATATTTGTCCGGATCGAGGCGAAGCGTCAGCACAATCATCGCTGCACTCATCCCTGCCGCAACTGCGACACCGGTGAGCAGCAGACGGATCGGCGCAATTCCCTGATGCCGCTTATAAGCCAGGCTGTAGATCAGTGCGGCAGTGAAGGCCGCCCCGACAAACGCAACTACCGGCAGCAGATAGACAGGTGCGGCAGAGGTCGTCGGATAGAAGGACACCATCAGCATGACCATCAGTCCGGCTCCGGCATTAATGCCGAGGATCCCCGGGTCGGCCAGATCATTGCGGAAGACCCCCTGCATCACCGCTCCGGAAACTGCCAGTGCAGCTCCAATCAGGATGGAAATTACAATACGCGGCAAGCGGAATTGGAACAGAATCAATTCCTGCTTGTCCGTCCCCTTGCCGAACAGTGTATTCAGCAGCTCAAGCGGAGTTAAACGTATGTATCCTGTATTCACACTTATAATGAACATAATAATAATCAGTACAGCCAGCACACTAAGTACAGTCAGACCATGCTTACGCCTTGTTTCTTCGAAGGAAACCACTCTGGTTCTCTGCATCTTTACAGCTCCCTTCTTTCTTTGCGGGCCAGGTACAGGAAGAATGGAACCCCGATCAGCGCTATAATTGCTCCTACTGGCGTTTCATGCGGCGGGTTGATCATCCGGGCAGTCAGATCCGCCCCTACCACGAGCAATGCACCCAGCACGGCGGAGCAGGGAATAATCCATCTGTAATCCACACCTACAAGATAACGTGTCAGATGGGGAATAATCAGCCCGACAAACCCTACCGCTCCTACTACTGCCACCGAAGCGCCAGCCA
The DNA here is from genome assembly GCF_038593005.1 of Paenibacillus sp. FSL E2-0178. NCBI lineage: Bacteria > Bacillati > Bacillota > Bacilli > Caryophanales > Paenibacillaceae > Paenibacillus > Paenibacillus sp. FSL E2-0178. Next base: position 7,575,776 of record NZ_CP151953.1, on the reverse strand, counting down.
GAATCAGGACGACTAAGGCCCCGGCCAATTTGACCAGACCGGTTCGCTGTCCCAGTCCTCTGGCGATATCTTCCCCCAGACTGAGCATCGTAATGGAACGGGACAGGATAATCGCCCCGATGAGGGCCGCAATCACCCAGGGAGACATGACCTGAAGCTGGAACCATTTCGTTCCGGCCAAGCCGCCTGCATACCAGAAGGCGAGGTCTTGTCCGATTTTGAAATACAGCGCCACGCCTTCACTGAGCGCCGAGAGCAGCGCACTGAAGGCGGCTCCGGCCAGTACCAGCCGGGCCGGGGTAAGTCCGCCTTTGGCCAGTGAACCGATGCCATAGACGATACCGGCGCCGGCGCCGGCCCCGATGAAGGAATATAGAATAAGATACATAAACGATAAATTCGGAAAAAAAGCAAAGCAGATGGCCAGCGCAAAACCCGCCCCCGAGTTAATGCCCATTAGTCCAGAATCCGCAAGCGGATTGCGGGTCATTCCCTGCATGATCGCTCCCGCCACTGCGAAGCTGGCTCCGACCATCACGCCGCCGAGAACCCGCGGAAGCCTGAGCTCGCGGATAATCTGATGCTCTGTAATATCCGGATTGAAGTGAAAAACTGCTGTCCACACGACAGAAAGCTTAATATCTGCTGCCCCAAACGATACTGAAACAGCGATGCCCAGCGCCAGCGCAATCAAACCGCCAATAAGGATCAGCGTTGCCGCCCAAGGGCGCGAACGTAGTTTGAGCGGTTCTGCTCTCTGATCAAGCCCATTCCTGGACACTGCCTGTTGATTCATGACTGTCACCCGTTTTCTATGAAATTGATTCTCATTATCATTGTAATATTGTAAATGAATTTGTCACTGTTTGGCAATGGACAAATATAAACCTGTACATAGAAAGTCTCTAATCATCCATTTCGCGCAGGATATCCGGTATGAAAAAAGACAACCTGTATCCCGATTACATCCCGCATGGGATGTATCTGAAGAGTCAGGTTGCCTTGTTCCATTGCAGCTGAATAGGCGGAAATGTCCGGGGCTTTCGCACTATACATTCTGAAGCGTACCGCCGAATAGTCTGCGGATATATCCCTGCAGCTTGCCGATATGCGGGACGAAGGTGCTTTTGTCATACACATAATTAGACTGGCTGACCAGCTGTGAATAGATCAGAAACAGAATAGCTGCGAGCTCCCGGTCAATCTGCTTCTCATGCTCGATCAGCAGATACGTTTCATCCAGCGCCTCGTATAGCTGAAGCAGGGCAGCTTCATTAATGATTTTGCGGCGCAGCGGTACAATGATATCCGTGGCAATAGCGTCAATCCGCAGAATTAAGGCTGCCAGTCTCTCGTTCACGCGGTTTCCCTCCTGCTGTGACTGTATGGTTAAAGCGCTTGCTTAATACCATCCTATGTCAGCCGGAGCTTGAGCATGCCTTGAGCGGCCGGAACACAATCTGCTTATGCTATGTAATTCTTCTTACCTTGTGTATTCCTCATACTCATCTTTCTGGTTATGCCTCGAATACATGTACTCATCATTCTTCAGCTTATACATCTGCCCCATCCCGCCAAATATGAACAGCAGCACTACAAGCAGTGTGTAGGCATAAGTGAATTGATTGAAGTAGAAGCAAAGCACAACTGCCGCAATAATCAGCAGCAGCAGTCCGAGACCTATACGGCTTAAGATTTTTCTCATAGGGGTTCCTCCGCAGAAATTTTAGTCTTACTGTACCATGTTCTGCGGGAGGAATATGTCGAAAGCTGGCGCTATACAAACAGGGAATGTCCCTGGGAGCCGCTCTCGGCTCCGGAACATCCCCTGATATATGTTATACTTCTTAACCTTTTATAGTAATTTGGAGATCACCGTTCCGGCCAGCAGCTGTCCGAGCGTCTTATCCAGCGGCAGCGGCTTGTTGCCGAGGCAGGTTCTGAGTGCGGTCAGCAGCACCCGGACATCATATTTACTCGGATGGACAGGAATCACTTCTTTTTCCAGCGCCAAAAGATTGTACACTGCCATCATCGCGGAGCGGACCGAATATTCCACGGTAAAGACACAGTCGTCCGGAACTTCGGCAAACTGGCCAAGGAAGGCCAGATTGGTGCTGCCCTGCGGAACCACCTGCGGGCGGTCTCCTGCGACACGCGGCATGAACTGTGAAGTAATATAAGGCATCATACAAGGAATAACATTGGTCGTATGCTCCAGAATCTCCGGAATGCGGTTCTTCAGACCGATATGGTACATCAGCTCCTCCAGAAGCTCGCGTCCGCTGCAGTCACTCATTTTCTTCTTGATATAGTCGCCTTCGGCATCCGGGAATAGTCCGTAGGCCCAGAGCACCTTCACATTCTCCGGCTGGTTAATGAAATGCGGCTGCTTCGGTGCGGTCCAGGACATCATCCAGCTGGAGTCTTTGATGGTCACAACGCCGCCCATACCGGGGGCATCCCCGGTCAGCTCCAGCAGATACGGGAATACAATATCGTCATCGGTAAAGGTCATCGTAAACGACAGCCACTTGGACTTGTCGATGTCCCCGCAGAACACTTCCGGGTGGCCGAAATCCGGAGATTTCGCGGCAAGCTTCTCCCAGAGGCTCCAGCAGCCGCGCTCCGTAACAGAGCGGTTCAAGATCGCCGGATGGTCCAGATCACCCAAGGTAGAATTCTCTGTCATCGAGCCATTGGTGACCATAACCAGATCTCCGCGTGCTGTTGAGAGGGTCTTAGGCTCTCCGTTCACGAGCAACTGAATAGCGGTTACGGTTTTCTCCCCGCCGGTGAAATCAAGCTCCAGATCCGTTACCTGATGGCCTTTGTCGAAATTGACCCCCTGGCTTTCCAGCCATTTCATCAGAGGAAGAATCAGTGAATCGAACTGGTTATATTCGGTGTGCAGGATCCCCTTCAGCTGGTTCATCCCGGAGATCAGGTGCATGAAGCGTTCCATGTAACGCTTCACCTCAACTACGCTATGCCAATTCTCGAAGGCGAACATCGAGCGCCAGAAATACCAGAAATTCGTCTCCAGGAAGGTCGGGTCAAAAAACTGCTCAATCGTCACCGCTCCGAGTCTTTCTTCGGTCGCGAGGGTCAGCTTGCCCAATTGCAGCGCATGCGCAGTGGAGAGTCCCAGCGTTGAGAAATCGGCGGGCTGCCCTTCCTTTTCTACCAGACGGCAGTGGGATTCGATCGGTTCTGCCAGGTTCAGCTCACGGAATTCATCCAGCACCGTCCGGTCCGGATTGGTTAATGAGGGAATGAAGCCGAACAGCTCCATAAAGCATTCAAAATGCTCTTCGATCTCGCGTCCGCCGCGGGCGCTGTAGCCGTCCTTCGCATTCCCCGCCCCGTCCATCGAGCCTCCATAGACCGCTGATTGCTCAAGGATATGAATATTCCGTCCCGGCATATGGCCGTCACGGATCAGGAAAGCGGCTGCCGACAACGAGCCGATCCCCCCTCCTACGAGATATGCCTTACGTGAAGCGATGCCTTCCTGTACCAGCGGATGAATTCTTTGATATGTACCCATTATGTCCTCTTCCTTCCATGATCAGGGGATAAGTGCCTGCTAACAGCCTTCACTATACCCACCGTGAACAATGAATTCTATGGACAGCTTGACGCAACTGTACAGGGATTACACATCTGCCGGAGATTGTGTCATTTCACTGGACCGGATGGGCGGCGGCAGCCTGGTAGTGCTCCAGGCCCCGGGCGATGCTTCCTTCCATAATCCGGGCTACCTTCTCCACCATTTCGGCCGGGTCGGTATTTGCCCCTGCTTTGAGCCAATGGATTACCTGTTCCAGGATAGCCAATGTGTAGAAATCGGCAATGTCCTGTCTAGCCTGGCTTCTCCCCTGTTCCGGAATCTGCTCTTGTCCTTCACGGGCCCGCTCCTGCCCGTCCAGTTCTTCCACCACCCTGATCATGACACCATAAATAACTCCGTACAGAAACTGTTCCAGATGCTCGCGTCCAAGCGAATGAAAGGTGTTCAGACAGATGGTTTTGTTGCTCACGGTGTACCGCAGGACGCTTAAGAATCCCTGCTTCCAGCCGGCGCAGCAGCGGTAGGGCTCCAGATCTTCAATCACTTCTGACCTGTAGACCCAGCCGAGCAGCTCGTAAATATCCTGAAAATGATTATAAAATGTATGCCGGGTCACGCCGCAATCCGCTGTAAGCTGCTGGATCGTAATCTTATTCAGCGGCCTTGCGAGCATGAGTTTTTTGAGTGACCGGGCTAAAGCGTTCTTGGTTAACAGTGAATTGGACATTACTTCCCCCTTATTGCAGTAGAAACTTAACCGGATTTCTGCATTTACTGCATTGCTTAATAGGCTTCAAGGTTCTACAATACGGTGTATATGTTCCAATTATAACCAATTAAGAGCAGGTTTTCATACTAACCTTACGGGAGTGGATACGCTTGAATAGAAGAAGATACGGCAATACGGGAAAGACTGTATCGGAGATTGGCTTCGGTGCCTGGCAGCTTGGGAATAAGCAGGATTGGGAAGCCATGGAGGATCGTGCAGCGGTCTCTCTGGTACATGAAGCGCTGGAGCGCGGGATGAATTTCTTCGATACGGCTCCCGGTTACGGGGGCGGTGCCAGTGAAACCCTGCTTGGGACCGCCTTATCCGGCAGACGCGCCAACGCTGTGATCAACACCAAATTCGGCCACGGGGCGGATGGCAGCACCAGCTTTGATGCGGGCCACATCCGTTCCTCTGTCGAAGGCAGCTTACAGCGTCTGCAGACGGATTATGTGGATTCCGTGCTGATTCATAATCCGCCTTTTGAGCTGTTGGACGGGAAATACGGCCAGTACGACGAACTGGACAAGCTAAAAGCCGAAGGAAAGATTCTCTCTTACGGGGTTTCGGTCGATTCCGTGCCGGAAATGCTGGAGGTCATCCGCCATACGGATATTGGCGTTATGGAGGTGATGTTCAATATCTTTTACCAGGAAACGGCGGAAGCTTTCGGGCTGGCCCATGAGAAAAACATAGCGATCATCGTCAAGGTCCCTCTGGACTCGGGCTGGCTCTCCGGCAAATATGACAGCAGCAGCACCTTCGAAGGGGTAAGAAGCCGCTGGTCGCCGGAGGTGATCGCGAAACGCGCCGCCCTGGTGGAGCGCATCCGGTTCATAACGGACGAAGAGACGACCATGACAACGGCTGCCCTGCGCTTCATCCTTGCTCACCCGGAGGTCACCACCGTGATTCCCGGGGTACGCAGCAGCGCACAGCTGGCCGAGAATATATCCGCAAGCCGCGAGGGGATGCCGGCGGAGCATGTGGTGAAGCTGAAGGAGCTGTGGGACAAGGAGATCCGGGATCAGCAGCTGGGCTGGTAATCGCGGCTGCAGTTATTCTTTTTCGCCAAGCCGGACTGAATAGGTCTTATACCCGTCTTCATTAATCTCCAGACAGTTCAGCTGCTCTCCATATACACAGCCGCCGTCAATGCCAATCTTGTCTCCATGCGGGCTGAACCAGATTCCTGCCCCGTCCTGCAAATCTACCGTGGAGGTATGTCCGAATACAACCGTCTTCGCGGTAGAGGTTACCGGATGATTATAGAACGGCCCGCGGATCCAGATGAAATCATACTCCCGCTGGCTTGTCCAGTCGGCAAGGGAAGGATCAATTCCTGCGTGAACGAACACATGAGTGTCCGTTTCATAATAGAAAGGCAGCGTACCCAGGAAATCCAGATGCTCCTGATACTCGCGGCGCATATAATCCTTCATCTCCGCATACTCCTTCCAGCCTGAATCCGGGCGCAGCAGGACCGAATCGCGGCCTCCGCAATAACTCAGCAGGGTATGAAATCCCCCATTGGTAATCCAGTGGGTATCGCGCTTGTCATCCTCACCCGCCAGCGCATCACACGCCATCTGATCATGATTGCCCCGCAGTACGACAACACCGTGCTCCTCCGCAAGACGTTTCACCTGCTCAACCACCGCCCTGCTGTCCGGCCCCCGGTCCACATAATCGCCGAGCAGAATTAACTGGTCTTCGGAGGGGATATAGTTGGCTCTGCGGAGCAGCAGGTTGAATTCCTCCACGCATCCATGAATGTCACTGATCACTAAAGTTCTGATACTCGTTCCCTCCTCTTCTTATCATAAGATACCTTACACTCAGAACATTAATTATACTTACAAAAATGGATTTCCGCACGGTCAGGCTGCTGAAAACCAGTTGTAAGCGGTTATGAGGACAGCGGCCTGCAGAAAAAAGAGGTTAGCCCGCTCTGCCGGGAAACCTCTTCATCCGATACTATTGCTCTGTATTACGTTCCGACCTGCACCGGTAATTCAGCAGCGCTGTCCCAGCGCCAAGGCACCTCATACCCCTGCAGATGCAGCCCGCCGTACCATTCATCTACACCTTGCACGCTCACTCTATCCGCTGTTCCGGCCAATACCCGCTCTCCCAGCTCTGATAGTATAACTGTACGCTTCAGGAATTCCGGTACTTCTCTGTAATCTGTCATTTCTGCCGTACCCTCAATAATAAGCAGAGGATGCTCTCCAGCCGTCAGTGTGCGAAGAACCTTCCAGTATTCCACATCTCCCATTCCCAGCCGGTGCAGTGCATCTGTAACTTGACAGAACAGCTTCAGAGGCGTATCCGCTCCGCCAGCCACAGCCTCAAGCGTTGTCTGTTCGACAATACCAAGACCGTTATATACTGAAGGCAGACGCGAGAGATGAAGCTTGAAGGCATCATAGGCAAAAGAAAACGCGGATTTGGACAGTTCGGGCTTACTCTCCTCCAGGGTCTGTGCCAGCTGCCGGGGATCTGGAGATGCATATGCCTGCCATAGCCTGCTCCCAAGCTGCAGCTCCTCCGTGCCGATATTCTGCCAGGTTCCGGACAAGGTCTGAAGCTGTTCTGCCGTAAGCTGGCCCAGACCATGGAACAGCTCAATTCCGGGAAATTCCCCGATGCAGAGCAGACTCAGCTTCGTGCTGCCCAGCTTCCGGTTGCTGAACCAGTGCAGCAGATAGGCCAGCATACTCTGGTCAAACAGATCATGCTCAAACCACAGCACCACTTCATCATACTTGTGGAATCCGCTGAGCATGCGTTCCTGCTCCTCACAGCCCTTCATATATTCTTCTGCCGGTATTCCCAGTGTGGCCTGCAGAACCTCTGCCCGCAGCTGCCGTTCCTGCTCTGACGACGGATCAATGAATATCGGCCCCGCCGTGTAGATTTCTCTCCATATGAGCACATCCCCTTGGACAATCCCCTGCTTCAGCTTATCTCCAACGAAATCACCGTTCACAATATGCAGCATACGCTGTCCTCCCTCTTGTAACAGATTCAATGCGGCCGCAAGATTTGCCACAGGAAAAGCCCCCTTCAGCTTGCGTCTGCCGTCATACAGCCTTTTCTTCAGCGTTCCGGCCGGAATGCCCAAATAAACGGAAATCTCCTGAAGCGAATAGCCATAGAAGTAGAACAGCTGCAGCGGTACCCGCAGGCTGGCGGACAATTGTGCCACCGAGCTATGCAGCACCTGTGCCCATTCTCTGCGTTCGGCAATTTCCTCAACGCCCGGAGAAGACACGGCGACATGCTCTGCAGCCTCTAGAGGCAGCAGTGTTTGGCGCCTGCGCCGCAGCAGCCGGTGGCACTGCCTGACCACAATGGTTCTGAACCAGCCCGGAAACGCCGCCGGCTCCTGCAGACTCCCAAGGTTCATATATGCCTCGATGAGGGCCTCCTGTACCGCGTCTTCCGCCAGCTGAACATCTCCCAGCATATTGTAAGACACTACGTAAGCCATCCCCCGGACATGCTCTGTCAGCTGCCTGAAAGCTCCGGCATCCCCTTTCTGTGCTTCTTCAATCCACTGCAGCATAGGCCTGCGAACCTCATTTCTGTATTTTCATCTGTTCTAAGGATAAGTGCCATACCGCGGGGAAAAGGTTACAAAATATTATTCAAGATCCGGGTTAGCCTATCTATGCTACACGCTTATAGTTTATTGACCAGTGTCAGGTTTATATTTTGATAAATTAAATTTATACAAATTAATTTTATTCTAATTAATTTTTAACAATGTGTGATACTATTATTTCATTTAGCAAATCTTGGAGGCCGGGAGGATATTCAAGCGATCACACTCGCCTATTCATCGGAGACAATACAAATTTCAGGAGGCATAACATTGAACCTTAAACCCGGCAGGCTTTTTCTCTCCACACTAATGATAGTTACCGCACTTTATTCTTCTTCGGCTGGAACCGCTTTTGGCGCGGCAGCACCTTCATTAACAGGCATCACAGGCCACTGGGCTCAGAACGAAGTGACGGAATGGGTTGAAAAAGGGTTCATTCAGGGATACGCCGACGGCAGCTTCAAGCCGGATAACAGTCTGAAAAGAACCGAATTCATGGCGCTGATTAATCGTGCGTTTGGATTCACTGAAACTGCGGCTGTCTCCTATACGGATCTATCTTCAAGCAACTGGGCCTATGCTGACGTAGCCAAAGCAGTCAAAGCCGGATATATCAACGGATATTCAGATGGCACCATCGGTGCAGGCAAGACCATCAGCAGACAGGAAGCCGCAGTGATTATCAACCGGTTATTGAAGCTGGATGCAGCCCGGACCAGCGCTCTTTTCAGCGATTCCAAGGATATTGCCGCCTGGGCTCTCGGCTCGGTTAATGCAGTAGCCTCTGCAGGAATCATGAAAGGGTATTCCGAAGATAACAGCTTCAAGCCCGGCAGGGATATTACACGCGCGGAAGCAGTAGTGTCCTTAACACGGACCAAGGCCATTGAGACTGCTCCGGCCAGTACACCAGATAATACCGGCACGGTCACCCCTTCGGCAACTGTCTCACCGGCAGCCAGTCCAACCGCTTCACCGACTGCTACACCTTCACCTGTCCGGAACCCCGATATTCCTTCTGTTCCAACAGCCACACCTGAACCTGTCTCCACACCTACAGCAGCGCCAGAACCGGAAGCTACACCAACACCAGAACCTACAGCGACTCCGGCTGCGACTTCCGATCCGGCAGATACGACAGGCCCGATCCTTACGGGTGTAACTCTTGGAGCGGTTACTGTAGGAGAGAATGTATACGGGACAAGTAACGAAGCGGGTTATTTGTATCTGGTTCCTTCCACTGTAGCAGTGACCCCGGCGGGTCTGGAAGCTTCCGTCCAAGCTGCGCACGGGACCAAGCTGGCGGTAAGCGCCTCTGTCTACTCCTCACTGAACACGCAGGGTCTGCCAGCGAATAATTATGTCGTGTATGCTGTAGATGGCGCCGGCAATATTTCGGTTCCTTCAGGCACTATTGAGGTTAAAGCCATTGAGCTGACTATAGGTCTCCCAGTCTCCCTTACGGAATCCAAAACCTATGATGGTACCTCCACCGCAGCGGTAACCGCAAGTCCTCTGCTCGGCGTGCTGAGCGGTGACATGGTAGAAGTGCATGCCTCCGCTTCTTACAGCAGCGCGGCGCTTGGGGTTAACAAGACTATAACTGTTGTCTATACCATAAGCGGAGCCCAGTCAGCCAGCTATATTGCACCCGCTCCATATACCGTCCATACGGGAATTATCTCGCTGAATCAATTAACCATCGAAGCTCCGGATTTGACCCTCGCCAAGTTCAAGGACGGAACAACCATAGCAGCTGTGACCCCTGGTCAGCTCATTGGAGTAATCCCCGGGGAAGATGTCAGTGTGATCGCTGTTGCCAATTATGATACCTCTGCAGTAGGTACGAACAAAACCATAACTGTAGTCTATACACTCAGCGGACCAGATGCCGGTAATTATATTGCACCTAAGAACTACGTCGTGAACACAGGTGAAATTGACCGGGATCAGATTACGCGGTCCAGAGTCTATGATGGAACTACTGCGGCAGCGGTGGTTGCCGGAGCTGTGACCGGAATCGAACCTGGTGATATCGTCACAGTAGAAGGTATTGGTGAATACAGCGATGTCAACGTGGGTACGAATAAAATCATAACTATTTCGTACATTTTGACAGGTCCAGACGCTGGCAATTATCTCCCGCCTGTTAGCTACACCATAAGCACGGGGATTATCACCGCCTTGCAGTTAGACATTACCCCACCAGCCATCACGGAGTCCAAGCTCTATGACGGAACGCTATCAGCGCAAGTCACTCCAGGCACTCTGATTGGAGTCCTTCCGGGAGATGATGTAACGTTCAGCGCAACGGCTGCCTATAGCGACGCTACTGTGGGCAGCGGCAAAATCATCACCGTAGTCTACACTCTATCTGGGGACGATGCCGCGAACTATTTTGCACCAGAGAATTATATGATTTCCACAGGTGTGATTGTAGCGCCTTAGGCAGAGATATTATGAACACTTGTTAAAAGATAAAAGCGTCCCGCGAGCCGTGAACAGGCTGGCTGGGGCGCTTTTTGTTGTTGGGAGTAGTAAATCGCTTGCCCGATGGTTTGCAGTGACCCAATTACGGTATATGCCTGGGAGTTGGGAGTATGGTATATGCTTACTTAATTGCACTCTGTACAACTAAATTGTCTGATTTACAACCGATTCTTCGTTTAGTTGTATTTCGTACAATTAAACTGCCTGTGTAGATTGCTTATCACCTATTCGGGCAGATTTAGTTGTACAGATTACAGTTATTTGATGCAGGTATCCCTTTTCGCTGTTTTTAATTGTACATTCTACAACTATCAATGAATTCAGGCGGAATGTAGTCCGCTAGCCAGATATTATGATTGCCGTGATAAAACTTAATCCCTTCGTCCGCTGCCTTCCCGGCGTCGATTGTTAAGATCACAGGATTAGAATCTTTCCGCCCTCCAACCAGCTTTGCTGTTTCGGTATCCACCGAGAAATGAACATACTGTCTCTTCATTGGTTTAAGCCCATCAGCCAGAATCGTCTCCACCCATTGCCTGGCTGTCCCATGGTACAGAACGGGGGGTGGGGTTTCATTCTGCTTAATTATCTTTTGAGGCACAGAGTGACCATATAGCGCCCTTATCTTGCCCTCCACAATCTCATGCCGCTGTTTAGCCGAACCCTCTATCATCTTAGCCAGATCATCTGCAGTTACTGAATTCCATTGTTGCTCAAGGTGCAATGCATTTAATAGCTGCTCCATCTCTACAAAGCCCTCATCATCTAATTCCAGTTCATACTCCCATGGCGCGTGACGCAGTGCATATGAAACCTCTTTGCTGAGCTTCGAATAATCCATATCAGACCTCCTCACTAAAATGCCGCTTTGGCGTCAAAAACATATATGATTACGAGTTTATCATATGTAACGCTGCCAACATAATAATGCGTAAGGCCATATGTGATCCTTCATCCGGCGAGGAGGACTGGCGGTGGCGGTGGGCAAAGGCGAACGTAGCGGTGGCGGTGCTACAATGGCAACATTAGCGGCGGCGGTTCCATTGTCTTGTTCAGTCCCGTCCGCAGCAAAAAGCCGCCCCTCCCGAGGCGGCCGTCCTGCACCCGTCACTGTACATCCTCATACCTGATTCATGCTCAACTGTACTGCCAGTCCGGCCATCCTGGCGGTTAACGCCAACGGCGGGGCTGTTTGACTGCTGCATCGCTGCTGAACCCTTGTTTCCAGCCTACTGCGCGATCTGCTCGCGGATGTTCGCGAGAATCTTCTTCTCCAGCCTCGACACCTGAACCTGCGAAATGCCGAGGCGGCTGGCGACTTCGGACTGGGTCTGGTCGCGGTAGTAACGCAGGTAGACAATCAGGCGCTCGCGCTCGGTTAAGGCGCCGATGGCCTCATTCAAGGCAAGCTTGTCGAACCAGCGCTCCTGCGACTCGTCGGCGATCTGGTCGATCAGGGTGATCGGATCGCCGTCGTTCTCGAAGACCGTCTCGTGGATCGAAGTCGGCGGCTTGTTGGCTTCCTGGGCGAAGACGATTTCTTCGGGCGTCACGCCCAGCGCCTCCGCCACTTCGCCGATGGTCGGCAGGCGGTCGAGCGTTTTGGACATTTCATCCTTCATCTTACGCACCTTATTGGCCATTTCCTTGAGTGAACGGCTGACCTTGAGTGTGCCGTCATCGCGGAGGAACCGCTGAATCTCGCCGATAATCATCGGCACCGCATAGGTGGAGAACTTGACCTCATAGCTGAGGTCGAATTTATCAACGGACTTCAGCAGTCCGATACAGCCGATCTGGAATAAATCATCCGGTTCATATCCACGGTTCATAAACCGCTGCACCACCGACCAGACGAGGCGGATATTGCAATTGACCAGCGTGTCGCGGGCCGTATTATCCCCGGCTTGACTGAGCGCGATTAGACGTTTGACCTCCGCATCGTCCAAATAGGTCGGCGGAGCTTTTTTTGACTCTGCATCCATGGCTCCAACCCCTAATTGTATAAAGCTTTTTTCGAGACGATGGTTTTCTTCATTGAAATGGATGTGCCGCGTCCCGGTTCACTGGTAACTTCGAATTCATCCATGAAATTCTCCATAATGGTAAAACCCATGCCCGACCGCTCCAGCTCCGGCTTGGAGGTATACAGCGGCTGCTGGGCCAGCTCCAAATCCTCAATGCCTCTACCCTGATCTTCAATCGTCAAATGCACCGTCTCAACATCAATGGAAGCGGAGATGCTGACAAGACCTGCAGGATCACTGTCGTACCCGTGGATAATGCAGTTGGTGACCGCCTCCGACACAACCGTCTTCAGGTCATTCAGCTCCTCCATGGTCGGATCGAGCCTGGAGACAAAAGCCGCCACTACCACACGTGCGAATGATTCATTCTCCGACAGTGCGGCAAACTGGACGCTCATGAAGTTACGGGCTTCACTATTTGTCATAACGCAACCTCCAAATCCGAGAGTGCAGCGCTCTCGTTGTCATATAGGGGCATGATCTTGAACAGGCCCGACATTTCCAGCAGGCGCTTCACGGGTGCAGTGGCATCGCAGACTGCCATCTTGCCGCCCTTGCTGCGGATCAGCTTGTACCTTCCCAGAATGACTCCAAGCCCTGAGCTATCCATGAACTGCAGCTCCTTCAGGCTGAGAATCAGATGCTCCACCTGTCCCCGCATAATCGCTTCATCCATATCCATACGTACATAATCGGCTGCGTGATGATCCAGTTCGCCAGACAAACGGACAATCAGTACACCCCGGTGATGCTCCATCTCCACATGAGAATTCATCCTTGCCACTCTCCTCTTCGTTGCTTGGACAACCGCCCTGTAACTACTTTCTTTCCCCTACAAGGACAAGGTTTTCTACACCGCAATTGAGGATTCCTGCCTCACGACAAAACTAGAAGAAAACCCCTAAGAACTTACATAAAGCATGGGACTAATCTACAAAATACAAGAAATTAATCGCTAGCTCTAATCAATCGTAAAAAGCGACCCCGTTGTACGCTTGAACAGCTTCCACCAGCCTGCCTTGGCTACAGCTTCGCCTGCTTTCAGCTCATATTCCTTCAGCACGTCAGTCCCCTGGTATACGACCAGCTTGCCGACAGTCTGATCTGCGGCCACAGGAGCCTTCAAGTGTTCTTCCAGCACCAGCTCATGCCGGATACCCTCCTGGGTAATTCCTTTTTTGAGTAATACACTGTAAGTTTCCTTCGCCGTCAGCGGCAGCTCCGTCTTCACGCCCTTCTCAATCTTCACTGTGCCGATGGGGTCCCCCGCCTTGTGAATCGTATGCAGCTTATATTGGGAAAAGAGGTAATCGAACATCGCCGACACTTCGCTGTTGCGTGTTTTGGTGTTCGGCTCACCCAGTACAACCGCGACAGCGCGCAGTCCGTCTCTGGCCGCGGTTGCGGACAGGCAAAACTTCGCTTCAGCCGTATACCCCGTCTTCAGGCCGTCAGCGCCTGTATAGAAACGCACCAGCTTGTTTGTATTGACCAGCCAGAACGGCTTGGCCGAATCCTTGCGCAGGTAATCCTGATAGGAGCCGGTGTACTTAATAATCCGCTCATGCTTCAGCAGCTCCTGGCTGATTACGGCGATGTCATGCGCGGATGAATAATGATTCGCAGCCGGCAGTCCATTGCAGTTGGCAAAGTGGGTATCCTTCAGGCCCAAGGCTTCGGCTTTCTGGTTCATCAGATCGACAAAAGCGCTCTCCGAGCCGGCGATTTTCTCCGCCATAGCTACAGAAGCGTCATTGCCGGAAGCCATCGCGATGCCCTTCAGCATTTCATCCACCGTCATTTCCTCACCCGGCTCCAGAAAAATCTGTGAACCGCCCATCGATGCAGCATACTCACTGGTCCGCACTTTGTCGGTCAGCTGCAGCCTGCCTTCATCCAGCGCCTCCACGGTCAGCAGCATGGTCATAATTTTGGTAATACTGGCCGGCGGCAGCTTGTCATGGCTGTTCTTCTCGTAGATGATCGTGCCTGTACTGGCATCCATGAGAATGGCAGAGCGTGCCCCCGGTGCGAGGTCAGCGGCCGCAGTACTTCCGGTATTGCCGGTATTGGCAGTACCTTTGGCTTTTTCTTCGGCAAAAGCGCCGGAAGCCCCTCCCAGAACCGAAACAGCGATGCACAGCGCAAGCGTTACATAACGAATTTTTCTCACAATGGTTCCCCTCCTGAACATTAACCTTCATTTCACAGGTACTGTGTTCCAGTTTCGTCAAAAAGGCAGGAAATTATTCCATTTTACGCACAAAAAAAGAAGCTTCCCCCGGTATCCTCGCAGATACTTGAGAGAAGCCCCTCTTAATTGCCTTATGAAAGTTAGCCTCCGATGGCCATTGCGCTGAAAATAACAGGTCCAACCACAACAGCCGTAGAATTGGCATCCTGATTCTCCACAATCAGCTGATAGTTCTGGACACCAGCCGGTGCATTGATATCTACCATATGCAGCGAGATAATGCCGTCGTCATTGAAGAAATCCTCGTACTCTGCCCGTGCATAAAAGATTTCGTGGCCTGCACGCCAGATGCGCACCAGGATATTCGGGGTATCCAGCGTAACATTTACGCCGATCGTTGCTTTGAGCTCTACTTTGTTCGGGAAATGGGTTGGAACTGCGGGATCAATATATACCGATGTTCCGGCAATCTGCACGCCAGCCGGGGAGATGGGGACCGGAATGGCGACCCCGTTAGTAATAGGTGTAACTACGGATGCATTATAGTCCAAAAGCGTTTTAACCATGCTGTATCACTCCTTTTCATGTTCTATTAAAGTATATGAACATTATGAAAAAGAGCTTGTGCACTTCTATTAGAACCATTGCCTATTTATCCGGCAGATTCACCCGTTACTAGAGACAGATGCTGCCTTGCCTGTCCGCTTAGCCGGAGGAACACCTGCTTTTCCCAGATAGAATCTCGATAATACCGGGTAACGCACAGCCCACTTGGCGGCAAGCAGCGGCACAATGACCCCAATCAAAGTGAAGGGTACCAGCCCGTAATCCGTACCAAGCAGATATTTAAGGCTGTAATTCAAAGGCAGATGCAAATACATAATGGTAATGGTATTCCGTCCAAGGCTGCCCATCCAGCCCAGCGGAAGCAGTCTTGCAAGCTGGTAGACCGCCGCGCAGATCGTCAAAGAAATCAGCAGCGGAACCGCCAGATCCAGCAGCAGCGACTCATACTCTTTGTATTTCATATTCAGACTGTAATGAATGACACCAGTCCGTTCCAGCAGCAGCACAAGTGCAGACAAAGGCAGCAGTACCAGCAAGGCCGAATAGCGGCTGATTAGCGCAGGTATGGCTTGTTTGCCATAGAACCCGATCGCATAATACGTAACAGCAAGCAGTGCAACATCGATGTTCCAGGGAAGATTGAAGTTCTTAAGCGCGGTCAAGGAGATCAAATGGGAGACCAGGTAGGCGGAGGTGATCAGAAGAAATTGGGTTCGGCGGGAATATCTGACGATGTATCCAAAGAGCAATTGCGTAAACAGCAGGCAGGTGATGAACCAGAACACCCCGTAAGGACCGGTGAGCGACAGTCCACCGTAGAGCAGCCTCGCTATATTTTCGGCAAACCCTCTAATATTGAAGCTGAACAACAGCAGTACCCCTGCAATCAGGAGGCCGTAGGCAAAATAGGGAGTCATCAGCCCTTTGGTCCGTCTTGCGGCCCAGCCCCGATAACGCCCGGGATCGACCGGTTTAAACACCAGCCCGCTAAGCAGGAAGAACAACGGCATCCGGAACCAGGACAGATAATGATTCGCTGCCGCATCGCCGGAATGGCCCATGACTACAAAAATAATACTGAAGCCCTTGGCCGCATCAATCCATAATTCACGTCGTTTTTCCACGTTTCACTTCCATCTCCTCCCATTTCAGTTGTTATTTAATTATAATTATAGGTTGGTTCATGATTTATTTCAATTTTAAATGAAATATTTCAGTGATTTTCCTGAAAAGAACGGCACTTAACAACGGACGAACAACGCATAAAATAAGGCGCTGCTCCTAGATGACACCCGAATCTGTTTCGGCTTGCAATACTAGGGCTAAAGTCTGACACACACCCGCGCACAGCAAGGGCCACCCGCTGCCGGATGGCCCTTGACTTTACTTTATATGCATTAATACAAATGGCAGGAAACCTGATGGCCCGAGTCCAGCTCGCGCAGGACCGGAGCCTCACTCTTGCAGCGGTCCATGGCGTAAGGACAACGCGGATGGAAGGCGCAGCCGCTCGGGGGTGTCTCCGGATTCGGAACGTCACCGGTCAGGACAATCCGCTGCTTTTTCACTCCCGGATTCGGCACCGGGACTGCCGACATCAGTGCCTGCGTATAGGGATGCAGCGGCTTCGCGAACAGTGACTTGGTCGGTGCCAGCTCAACGATCCGTCCGAGGTACATCACTGCCACACGGTCACTGATAAATTTCACAACGGACAGGTCATGGGAAATGAACATATAGGTAAGGCCGTATTGCTCCTGCAGATCCTGCATCAGATTCAGCACCTGGGCCTGGATGGAGACATCCAGTGCAGATACCGGCTCGTCACAGACAATGAACTTCGGATTCAGCGCAAGCGCCCGGGCAATCCCGATCCGCTGCCGCTGGCCGCCGGAGAATTCATGGGGAAAGCGGTGGGCTTGATAGGGGGACAAGCCCACCACCTCCATCAGCTGCTCTACCCGGCTTTTGAGCTCACTGGCCGGAGCGGACTCGTGTGTACGGAGCGGCTCCTCCAGTATACGCTGGACGGTCCAGCGCGGGTCGAGTGAAGCATAAGGGTCCTGGAACACCATTTGCATATCGGTACGGAACCTGCGCAGCTGTTCGGTATTCAGAGCGCGCACATCGGTACCGTTAAACATAATCTCGCCTTCCGTCGGCTCTATCAGCCGCAGGATGGCCCGGCCGGTGGTCGATTTGCCGCAGCCGGATTCACCGACCACCGCAAGCGTCTCCCCCTGCCGGACGGATAACGTAATGCCGTCTACTGCTTTTACAGCACCGACCTGCTTGGAGAAGAAGCCTTTGCGGATCGGATAATGCTTCTTCAGGTTGCGGACTTCAAGGATTGTGCTCATATGACTCCCTCCTGCTGCAGGATACAGCGGCATGTGTGGCCCGGCTGCACCTCAAGCAGCTCCGGAAGCTTCTCGCTACATCGCTCTACAGCCACCGGACAGCGCGGTGCGAACCGGCACCCGGACGGCAGATTAGCCGGATTCGGCACCTGGCCCGGGATGGAGCTGAGCCGGTCCTCATCACCAGCAAGCTGGGGCAGGGAAGCCAGCAGTCCCCGGGTATACGGATGCAGCGGATTGCTGTACAAGGTAGCGACATCCGTCTCCTCCACGATCTGCCCGGCATACATAATGACGACCCGGTCACACATCTCGGCGACTACGCCAAGATCATGCGTGATCATCAGAATGGACATGCCCTCCTTCTCCTGCAGCTCGCGCATCAGATCAAGAATCTGTGCCTGGATGGTTACGTCCAGTGCCGTTGTAGGCTCATCGGCGATCAGCAGCTGGGGATTGCAGACCATCGCCATCGCGATCATCACCCGCTGGCGCATCCCTCCGGAGAGCTGATGGGCATACTGCTGCGCGATCTTTTCCGGCCGGGGAATCCCAACCTTGCGCAGCATCTCTACTGCCCGCTCCGCCGCTTCCTTCTTGCTCAGCTTCAGATGGTAGCGTGCAGATTCGGAAATCTGGCGGCCGATCTTAAATACCGGATTCAGCGAGGTCATCGGCTCCTGAAAAATCATCGCAATCCGGTTGCCCCGGATGCCCCGCACCTCCTTCATCGACATCTCCAGCATATCCTTGCCTTCAAACCTGATGTGGCCGGAGGCAATCCGGCTAATCCGCTTAGGCAGAAGCTGCATAATTGACAGTGAAGTGATGCTTTTGCCGCAGCCGGATTCGCCGACAATGCCCAGCGTCTCCCCTTTGCGCACTGACAGACTGATGCCGTCCACCGCGCGGATCGTGCCGGCCGCTGTCTGAAATTCGGTGCATAGCCCTGATACTTCCAGCAGTTCTGTCATGATTGCCCCTCCTCTAACTTAAGATTTGAACTTGAAGCATAGTCGTCACTGCGGTGAACATTTGGACTTTCGGCCGCTGTTGTCCCCAGATTTCTTTATCCAATCCGCTGTTCGCGGTGGAAATCCGGTGACAAAGGCGGTCGCTATCGCTCCTACAGTTCCAAATTTCCCCTCCGTTTCTTTTCGCTTTTCGTTGATCTCTTTAGTTTGTAAATCAGTTCTCTGTATCTTCCACGCCCAGATATTTAAGTGCCGTCAGGGCATATACTTTCGCGCATTGAATAATCTGCCAGACCGGTGCCTTCTCGTTAAAGTTATGAATTGTTGACAGCTCGGCCGGGCCGTATTGCAGTACAGGAATGTTATGCGTGCGGAAATGGCGGGCATCACTGGATGCCCATTGCAGCACCCCGTAAGCTTCTTCCCCGCTGACTTCACAGATGCTCTCCACCAGGTCGCTGACGACCGGCTCCTCATTCGAGGTCCAGTTGGCATTGCCCTGGAAGCCGAAGCCCTTCACCTCAGACTCAATGCCTGCCTCCAGCAGCAGGGAACGGGCACGGTCAAGCACATCGCGGTAGTCTACGCCGAACGGTACACGGGAATCGACCTGGATCGTACAGCGGTCCGCCACCACATTCACCTTGGTTCCGCCCTGGATCGTTCCGATATTCACCGTCACATGATCGAATACCTGATAGGCGATCGAGCCGTCCTGTTCGCGCTCCTTCACATAATCCTGCGAGATGCGGATAATCTCCTTCACTTCATCGGGAATATCGACTTTGATATCCCAGAGACGCTGCAGGGCCTCGATGCCCTTGGCCGCTTTGACAATCGCGCTGTCTCCGACAACCGGCGACAGGCTGCCATGACCCGGCGTGCCTTCGACGGTGAATTCGAACCAGCAGCTGCCCTTTTGCCCGATCGTCGGGTTCAGCGGGCCTGACGGCTCGGCGATAACCGCTGCCGTTCCGCTGATCAAGCCGCGTTCCAGTACCCAAGGCACACCCAGATGGCCGCCGGTTTCTTCATCCGGCACGATCAGGAGCGACAAGTCGCCTTTGAGCGGAACACCGAGCTTGGACAGCAGCGCTGTCACATAGATCAGCCCGGCCAGGCCGGCTTTCATATCGGAGGCACCTCTGCCCAGCAGATAGCCGTCAACGATATCGCCGCAGAACGGATCGAAATCCCAGCGCGAGCGGTCTCCGGCAGGAACGACATCGGTATGTCCGCAGAAAATCAGATTTTTGCCGGACGGCTGTTCAGCCCCTGTACCCAGTGTAGACACCAGATTCAGCATCGTATCGGTTGCCGGATGGATACTTGTATCAATGCCGGCCTGCTTCAAATAATCAATGATAAAAGCGCTGATCTCGCGCGAATCTCCCGGCGGATTCTCCGAGGGGAAGCGGATGAGCTGTGAGCACAGCTCCAGCAGCTGATCCTGCTCAGCATCAATCGCCGCCAGCACTTTGCTTTTCCAGTCAGTCATGGTTGTAATTCTCCTTTGCGTTCCCTGCTGCCTGCCCTGCGGCTGGAGTAGGGGCCCGTGAATTTGTTAAAGAGAGGGACAAAGCCAATGGCCCGTCCGCTCTCTTTTAGCCAAACCTGCTTATTCTGTAATCGAAAGCGGATAGAAACGGATAACTTCATCCGGGTAGAACGCATAACCGCTAATCTTGTTGCTCATGCCGACAATACGGTTGTACTCGTACAGATAAGCCCAAGGCGCTTCGGTTGTAATGATTTCCTGTGCCTGCTCATAGAGTGCGGTCCGTTTCGCTGCGTCTGTCTCCAGGTTCGCCTCATCCCACAGCTTGTCTACTTCAGCATTTGAATAGTTGATGTAGTTGGAAGAGCCTTTGCCGTACAGCAGGAAGCCGAGGTGGTAGCCTGGATCATTGACGAATGATGTCCATTTGGAGATATAAGAGGTGAGATTATTGGTCTTTTGCTGCTCCAGGAACTGGGCGCGGGCCAGCTTGTTGATGTTCATGGTTACACCGATTTTGGACAGTTCCGCCTGAATCAGGACCGCATCATCCTCCCAGTCATCGAACCCGGAACCGAGCGTGAAGTCGAAGGTAAATCCGTCCGGGTAGCCGGCTTCTGTAAGCAGCTCTTTAGCTTTATCCAGGTTGTGCTCATATACGTAGCCTGCATCGGTGAAGCCCGGCGTGTTGCTCGCCACAGAGCTCTTCATCTGCTTGGCCTGGCCGTACATTACCCCGCTCAGCAGCTCATCATAAGGAATCGCATAGTTGATCGCCTGACGGACTTTTACATTGTCAAAAGGTTTCACCTTGTTGTTCATTGCGAAGAACAGAATCCGGTTGCTCGCATTGGAGGCGACGGTCAGATCCGTGTTGCTCTGCAGGGAGGCAACATCCTTCGGAGGAATCTCGATCGCCATATCTACATCGCCTTTATCCAGCAGCAGTACGCGGTTAGAGGCTTCTTTGGTGAATTTCAGGGTTACTTTGCTGAGGTTAGGCGCACCCTGCCAGTAGCTCTCATTAGCGGTGAAGACAGCTTCGGTCGCCGGGTCCCACTTCTCAAGCGTGAACGGGCCGGAGCCGGCAGCATTCGTCTTAAGGTAGTCTGCACCCTGTGCTTCTACCGTCTTTTGATCCACGATGGAGAAGGTGTACATAGCAAGAATCTGCAGGAAATTATGATTGGCATTAGTCAGTGTAACTTCAACGGTGGAAGCGTCTTTGACCGCAACGGACTTTATCGCCGCCATTCCATAGAGGAAGCTGCCGGAGCTTGATTTAGCCACACGGTCAAAAGAGTACGCAACCGCCTCGGCATCCACCGGATTGCCGCTCTGGAAGCTCACGCCGGATTTCAGCTTGAAGGTGTACACCGTGTTGTCGGCGTTCACTTCCCAACTCTCTGCCAGCATGGGCTGAATGTCTTCGGTGTTGGCGATACTTGCGCCATTTTCGGTTTTGATGCCGTAGGTGACCAGCTGATCATAAGCGGCAAGCACGAGTGTATCGGAGGTCAAATCGTTAGCTTCTGCAGGGTCGAGCGTAGTGCCGCCCTCGGAATAAGCAACCGTCAGATTTGACTTGGCAGCAGGAGCAGCCGTCCCTGTAGTTCCTGAAGCTGCTGTAGTAGCAGCAGGTGTCTGCGGATTGGCGCTGCTGGCGCATCCGGCAAGCATGACTGAAAAAGCGACGAGTGTGGACAATAGTTTAACTCTTTTCATCAGTAGTTCCTCCCTTTTCTATATCCTGCCTGCACTGGTAATACTGGTGCTGCTTGTGATCATCCTGCTGCAACTGCTCCGGCAGGCTCTGATCTATATTTACCGGGATACTGCGGAGCTTCGGGGGAGTGATCCCCTGCTCCGCCTTATTTACCCGAGCGCAACCGCGGATCAAGAACGTCCCGGAAACCGTCTCCGAGCAGGTTAAAGCCTAAGATGGAAGTGGCAATGGACAACCCTGGAAAAGTAACCAGCCACCATTGCCCGGAAATAATGTATTCCCGGCCTTCTGAAATCATCGCTCCCCATTCGGCAATCGGGGGTCTGACGCCAAGTCCGAGGAAGCTGAGACTGGATGCGGTCAGGATCGCGAAGCCCATCCCGAGCGTAGCCTGAACCATCAAGGGAGCCAGGGCGTTCGGCAGGATGTGGCGGTACAGGATGACTGTATTCTTCACGCCGATCGCCCGGCTTGCTTCTATATACTCCTTCTCGCGGAGCGATACGGTCTGCCCGAACATCAGCCGGGCAAATTCCGGGATGCCGACAATCCCGACGGCGATCATCGCACTGCTGAGACCTGCACCAATCGAAGCGGCAATAGCCATTGACAGGACCAGTGACGGGAAGGACAATAGTACATCCATCAGCCGCATGATGATGGTGCCGGTACGGCCGCCATAGTAAGCGGCAATTCCGCCGAGCGGCACACCGATGACAAAGGAAATCGAGACGGCGATCAGGCCGGTCCAGATACTGATCCGCGCACCGTACAGTACCCGGCTGAGAATATCACGCCCGAAGTTGTCGGTTCCGAACCAGTGGCTGCCCGAAGGCGCCTGGAGTTTGTTCGCCATATCCGTTACATAAGGATCATGCGGTGCAAGCCAGGGTGCAATAATGGCTACCACGGTCCAGATCAGAATAAAGGTTAGCCCCAGGGCAGCCAGACGGTTATGCAGCAGCAGGGACAACAACGTTTTGGGTTTTGCCGCCGCAGCGGGTTTGGCCGGACTGCCCTGTGCTGAATGTGCTGCAGTGCTCACAAGCAATCTCCTCCTCTCACACAAGCTGTTCTATTCATAGCGGATTCTCGGGTCAATGAAGCCATAGATCAGGTCTACCGCCAAGTTAATTCCGCAGTAGAGCACGGCGCTGACCAGAGTAAAGGCTTGAATCGGCGCATAATCCGCAGCCAGAATGGAGTCAGTGACATAGCCGCCGATTCCCGGCCAGGAGAAGATCGTTTCCGTAATGACCGCGCCGCCCATCAAAAAGCCGAACTGCAGACCGAGAACGGTCAAGGTTGGTATTAGTGCGTTGACGAGCGCATGCTTGTAGATGACGGCTGATTCCCGCAGCCCTTTGGCCCGGGCGGTGCGGACGAAGTCCTGATCCACGACCTCCAGCATGCTGGAACGGGTCATCCGGGCGATGATCGCCATCGTGCCGGTACTGAGGCAGATTGCCGGAAGCAGCAGATGCGAGAGGCTGCTTTTGAGTGCAGCGGTATCGCCTGAGAGGATGCTGTCCAGAACATACAGCCCGGTGATATGCACCGGCGGATTCAAGTCTCCGCTGATCCGTCCCATCGGTGCCGGAGCCCAGCCGAGGATGGAATAAAAGACGTAAATGAACATCAGGCCCAGCCAGAAGATCGGCACGCATGCACCTATCAGCGAGAACACCCGTGAAATGTGATCCAGAAACGATTCTTTGCGGGTAGCGGCGACAATCCCGACGGGAATGGCCACCAGGACCGCGATCAGAATGCTGGCCAGGGTCAGCTCAATGGTGGCCGGGAACCGCGAAGCCAAATCGCTGGCTACCGTATGTCCGGTGTGATACGCGTAGCCGATATTGCCTTGCAGCAATTGGCCGATGTAAGTGAAGAACTGGATATACAGCGGCTTGTCGAGCCCCATATCCTGACGGATCTTGTCCACAATCTCCTCCGGAGCCTGCTCTCCGGCCAGCATGATCGCCGGGTCACCCGGCAGCACTCTTGAGAGAATAAAGGTGATGACGATAATACCTAGCAAGGCTGGAATCATCTGCACAAGTCTTTTTAATGTGTAAGCAAACAATGAATCAACCCCCTTACGGCTTCTGTGCCATCCATGCTGTGACATTCTTGTTGACGGAAACGCGCTGCCCATGTCAGGTACTATGCGGTTTCTTTGTCCTCTTTAGTAGTTGTGCTAATTCTACATAGAATTTGACCACCACTCTACGTCCCGTTCAGCTAAAAAAAAGCACAACCGTTTGTCGATTGTGCACTATCAACACCTCTTTATGTAACCTTTCCTAACATACAATTCCATAAAAGTTCCAGTCCCGCCTATTTTTCCTGCAGGTAGTAGTAAATCAGGCACAAATGGCAGACGAATTGCTCGCGCGGATCGTTCAGATCGAAGCCGGTAATATCGCGGATCCGCTCCAGCCGGTATTTGACCGAGTTGCGGTGGATGTACAGGCTGTTCGCCGTCTCAATCAGGCTGCCCCGGCACTCCAGGTAATGATAGAACGTCAGCATCATATTACTGTCATGCTCCTGGTCGTATTGCAGCAGCTTGCCCAGCTTACGCTCGAACAGCCGCTCGAAGCCCGGACCGCCAAGGCCCTCCAGCAAGTGGTATACTTCCATCTCTTCATAGCGGGTGACACCGCCTGTACCTTGTCCGAGCCTTCTGGAGATAGACAAGGCTTTGCGCGCTTCGTTGTAGCTGGTGTGGATGTCCCACAGGTATTCCGAGGTGCCAATTCCGCTTCTGTAGCTGCTGAGGCCTTCGCTTTTGTCCTTCAGCCAGCCCTCCAGCGTCTTCTCCCAGGGCTCCTGTGCATCTCCGCCCGGCGTGAATTTACGGCCCTCCTGCGTGGGCAGGAACAGCACTGCCCGGCTGGAGCGGTATTCTACGTGGGGTGTAACTCCGCGTTTCTTCGCTTCCCGCTCCAGCAGCCGGTTCACCGTTTCCTCACTTGGCGCTGTCTCCCCTTCGATTACAGCAACCTCCCACTTATGCTCGGGATTCATACCGAGCTGGCGTGCCCGCCGCTCAACCTCATGCCGCGAAGGCAGCGGCGGAGTCAGCAGCTCATCAATGAAGTTGCCGCGCAGCCGGAACTCGGTATCCTCGGCAACCTTGCGGCGCATCAGCTCCAGGGCAAAGACAAGCCGGGCCTGCTCGATGCCCACTTCCTCCATATCGTCCAGCTGCTCCTTGTCCACCAGCAGTCTGGCGACGGTCCGCCGGTCCACATGAATATTCCAGTTCAGCGGCGCCTCTCTCTGTGACCAATCGAAATCAGCCGGCGAAGACACGATAGTCTTCCGCTCGGTGTCGACAAGGGCAACCGGCGCTTTCAGAAAATCAGCGACATTATCGGTGACCGCCTGAATGCCGCTGTTCTCCAGCACCATCGTCGTCAGCGTGCGGTAGACCTCCTCCGCACGGCGCAGCAGCATCGCCTGCCGTCCGAGCAGCAGCTCCATCACCGGCTGGGTGATATCCGTATACGGAATCTCCGGCGGGATCTCCACAATCGGCAGACCGCAGGCATTGCTGGCCTCGATCGCCCCTTGGGGGATTTCCTTCAGGAAGCGGGCCGGCTTAATCGCCAGCGCCGCTGCACCCAGATTGTCGAGCGTATAGATCAGCTCCGTCAGCAGCGAAGGATCATGGCGGATGGAATACGCCGTAGTCAGCAGCATGACGCCTTCACTAATCCAACCCTTCAGATCCGGAACCTCCATAATATCTACGAACCGGACCACCCGGTCCAGCCCCTGCTGGCCGCTAATAACCTTCGCTTTCCCAAGAACAGAGAGCTCCATCAGCTCCCGTAGCGTAATTCCTCGTGTATTCAACATTCTGCCTCCCTCTACTGTCTTCAGTATTTCATGATTTTTCCTGAAATATGCCACCCCGCATGAACGTGTATGCACCCTCAGCCACTCGTATGCCACCAGCTTACATTCGCATTCCACCAGCTTACATTCGCATTCCCGCTAGTTTATCAGACATTCCCGCCCAGCCACAGGAAAAATATATAAAATTGCAGATATTTTTTCGGATTTATACGAAGGTGTGGGAGGGAAAGCACCGGTTTACAAGGTGATCCGGTGACTGTGAAATAGGACGCAAGTAGTATGCAAGTAATATGCAAATAAGACGCAAGTAGGACGCAACATATCCTATTGAACAAAGTAACGTATCTGACGGCTACGCCCGCCTCTATGAGGGGTACGCGTGAAGCTGGTGAGAAATGGCCGCTAACCCAGGTGGGATCGGTGGTAATAGTGCCTCTCATTTCGTGCTGGGGCTACTTTTGGTGAAATCAGTGGGATGTGTGCTTATATTTGGTGCTGCGGGCGATATCAGAGGGATTCGTACCTTTGATTTGGTGCTAACGGGTTCCTTCGGACGGAATCAAGGGCACTTTCGCCCCTCATTTCCACTTCTAGCCTCCTCAGGCTGAAATCAAGGGCACTTTTGCCCCTCATTTCCACATCTAGCCTCCTCAGGCTGAAATCAAGGGCACTTTTGCCCCTCGTTTCCACTTCTAGCCTCCTTCGGCTGAAATCAAGGGCACTTTTACCCCTCGTTTCCACTTCTAGCCTCCTTCGGCTGAAATCAAGGGCACTTTTACCCCTCGTTACCACTTCTTTCCATCGGGGTGGAACAGAGGGATTTATACCTTTAATTTGGTGCTGTGAGCCACTTTCGGCGGAAACAGAGGGATTTATACCTTTAATTTGGTGATGTGAGCCACTTTCAGCGGATTTAGAGGGATTTATACCTTTAATTTGGACTCTGGTGCTGTGAGCCACTTAAAATGTTTGCTACTATACTTTCTGTCTGGTGCCCGTCCAACTGTTCATTTCAGTATGTACTTAAATCTGCGCACTCTCCTGCTTCTCATCTCTTCACCTTTCCACTCACCTCCACCTCCATCTCCATCTCCATACTCTTTATTTCCCACTATCCATACTCAATTTTCAATTTCCAATTCTCAATTTTCACTTCTCATTCCCTCCTTTCACATTTCCTACTTCCTCACTCCCTCACTTCCGTACTGCCTCA
The DNA here is from genome assembly GCF_038593005.1 of Paenibacillus sp. FSL E2-0178. Classification (NCBI taxonomy): domain Bacteria; kingdom Bacillati; phylum Bacillota; class Bacilli; order Caryophanales; family Paenibacillaceae; genus Paenibacillus; species Paenibacillus sp. FSL E2-0178. The sequence continues at coordinate 7,548,904 of NZ_CP151953.1, read as the reverse complement.
CTCCTTACTCCCTCACTCCCTCATTCCCTCATTCCCTTATTCCCTCACTTCCTCATACCCTCACTCCCTTACTCCCCACTCCCTTACTCCACACCCCCCACTTCCCATCCCCCCATTTCCCACACCAATCCTCCTCTATCTCTCACTTCTCCCCTCCGACTCCCCAACTTCCCACTCCACACATGTCTGCTCCCGCAGCAGCTCACAAACAACCAACTATAGCAGCCAGCCAAATCAGTTACACAAAAAAACGTTCCCCGGACCTACATCCGGAAGAACGCTTAACTATATTTCCTGAATTACTATACTTCGTACTTCCAATAGCAGATTTGCACAGCGCAATCAGCACCGCACACCCCCAGGCAAGGAAGCCGCCGCAGCAACCGCAGCGCCAAGCGCAAGGATCGGATCAAACGCACGGATGCCGAGCTGTTGTTCCAGTTCCGCCGCCAGCCCGATGGTGGCAAACCCGGTGCAGGCGAGGACTATGGCCTCCGCACCGCGCTCCACCAGCCGGGCTGCTCCGGCAAGTGCGCCTGCCCGTCCGGCAGGCGTACCCAAGTCAAGTGTGGTCGTTACCCCATCTGGCCGATCCATGCCGAGGTAAGCATCGCCGAGAATGCTGCGGATCAGCGGCGGCACTTCGGTCAGAATCGTCAGCACGCCGATCTTATCACTGTATGCCAGCGACATATGGGCTGCACACGAGCCTGCGCCCAGCACCGGTACGTTCACTGCCATCCTAGCTTCCAGCAGCGCCGGATCTGCGGCACAGCTGATGCCGATGGCCGTACAGCCCTGCTGCTCCAGTTCCCGGGCCAGGCTGATAATCTTCGGCACTGACTCCGCTTCGGTCTCGGCATTGTATACGCCCTGAGGCTGATCCGGAATGCAGCGGCTGATTACCGGCAGGCCATACCGGTGTTCAATCAATTCTCCGTGCAAATGAATTGCAGACTCCTCTTGCAGTGTAATTACACGTATAATTCCAAGCATCCTTATCTCCCCCTGGTCAGCCATTGTTGGGCGTTCTGAATATCCTCACCATATACTTTTGCTTCATCCCGTACCGCGATAACCCTGACAACAACACAGCATCCGCGCAGCCTAGAGCAGTTCTCCTGCACGCATAATCAGCTTATCATCAATATATACATCCGGTTTCATAACTACAGCATCAATATGAACGCCAGCCGCTACAACCCCGCCGAACGTATTATTGCTGCCAAAAGCGACATGGATGGTCCCGTAGACCTTCTCATCCTCCAGCACCACACCTGTAATTCTGGCCTTGTTGTTTGTACCAATGCCGAACTCGCCCAGGAGCCTGCCGTCACCGGCACCAAGCATATCCAGCAGCCTGTCACCGCTCTCGCCTTCTGCACTAATTAATCGGCCCTGCTCCACTGTCAGCACCATCGGGCTGTTCAGCGCGCCAATACCTGCAATCGAACCGTCCACCTTAATCTGGCCGGTAGCTGTACCTTCCATCGGTGCAATATAAGCCTCGCCCGAAGGAAGGTTACCCGATTCTCCCGGATTCAGATATAATCCGGTGCTCAGCACGCCATCCCGGCCCTCAATCGAAAAGCTCAGACTCAGTCCATCTTTAACTACACGCACCAGGCTTACCTCAGACAGCAGCGCAGCTACCTGCTCCGTTAATGTCTTCACCTGCGCATAGTCCGCAGTGATCGCGCCATGGCTGAACATGTCATCTGTCATGCCCGGCATGGTCGCCACCCGCGTTCCCGCTGCGGCTGCCTGCTTGCGCGCCGCCGTATGTGTCATCGAATGTGTCGTAATGCATACTGCCACATCCGCTTTGGCCATAGCTTCGGCAATCGGAGCCGGCGGCTCCTCGCCGGATTTGCTCCGTGCCTGCATAATCAATAGCATCGATTCCGCCCCGAGCCGCTTCCCTGCTTCATAGACGGATTCGGCAAGCTCCCGCTTATCGTCATCGGCCACTACAGCCAGCAATTCACCGCTGCCAAGCCCCAGACAGTCCTTAAGGACATTCATGCTGATCAATATTCGTTGCTCACTCATTATACTTTCCTCCCGGTTACACCATTTCTGCTACCAGCTTGCCCATGAGGGCATTGGACAGCACGGCAGGCACTCCTGCGGAGGCCGCCCACTGTCTATGCTGCTCCACATATCCCATGCAGTCAAGCACAATCACATCCGCCAAGTTCCGCAGACGCTCAGCAGCTGCACGGAAATCCGCTTCCGTACCGGTATACGGAGAAGCAGCTGCAAACGGCAGCCGCGCTCCGGCTCCCACGAATTTCTCATTCATGCTCTCTTCCTGCTCGGACAGAGGACCTATAAGCCCCAGCCGGCGTCCGTCAAGCATCGCCATTACGACTGGAGGGATAATCCGGTCCGGTTCAATCAGATGGGCCTTAGCCGTATGAAGTCCCGGAAAAACACCGGTACAGGCCAGCAGAATCGTCTCAATTCCAGCAGCTTCCATAGCATCAACCTTCCCCTGCAGAACTGACTTTATCCGTTCACGGGAGATCACCGCAGCTGATCCGTCCGCCATACGGGTTGTAAGCACATACTCCCCAGGACCAGGACTATAGAATTCGCGTACCTGGTCAGCAGTGAACCCGTCAAGCACCCCGGACTGAACCAGTCCTGCCTTACCTTCCAGATACTTCTCAATAATCGGCGCAACATCGTTCCTGGGAGCTTGTCCGATCGTGATTAACCCTATATTTTTACTCATCTTACTCCCTCCCGCTTCTCCATACGGATTGAAATCATGGCAACTCATGCCTGTATACATTGAGCAGGCGCTGAACCTTGCTCAGCGCCTGCCATTATTCCGTTCTATTCCTAGTGAGAGGTTACAGCCGGTTTACCCAGTGTCTGCAGCACTTTCATCGAACCGTACAGCTCAGTAATCTGTGCAAATTCAGCTTCGTTGTAGAAGGAGCATATGCCTTGGGTGAATTCTTTGGCTGTCTCAATGGCAAACCGCACCGCCTGGGCGATATCAATCTCGTGGCTTGCCCCTGTACCGCAGCCGGGCACCATGGACTGGGCAGTAATCGCCAACCCTACAACGGGAGCCGAAGTCGCTACTGCGGGCTGCAGGATGGAATTGATATGATATAGTCCGTTACCGTAAGGAGTAATGTCCTGCGTAGTTACCGGAAAAGTTACCGGATACTGTCCTGTCGTCATTTCCTTAATGCGCAGCAGATCCTCACTGACCCGCAGAATGTACCCTTCTTTGACCGTAGGTGAGATTGCAATGCCTTTGTGATTCACCACACGGTTGCCCTTGGTCGTATCAATAGAAATAATCGCTTCCATCTCCGGCAGCACCTCATGCTCATTCATCTGCAGGATATCCACCGGGGAATCCATGAAATCAACGGGTTCATGCGGCAGTGTCGGAGCATCCGGGCAAATATGAGTCGTAACCAGGACGTCACCCTGCAGCACATCCCCTTTGGTCTGCATGTTTGCCAGCTTCAGTGCCGCAGCGATTGCCGCCACCGCTCCGTCTGCATCAGAGACAATGCCGATCCGGCTGGGGCGCGCCCCTATGCCGCCAAGTCTGCCGACAATTCCGAAGGTTGGCGCACTGCCGCCTCCAAGCTTGCCTTGACTGCCCGGAATGGTGATTTTGACGAATTCCGTACTGCCCTTTTCACCTTCCACTTTCTGAACCTCAACCTTAACCGCAGGATATGCTGCGAATAACTGCCTGACCTGCTCACCATTAACATAAGCGCTGTCCAGTGCGTTCAAAACTGTTATCGTCTGATGAAGTGCCATTATAATTCCTCCCCGGATGCATGCTCATGATTGTGATGTTTGAATTCATACTATCTTAAAATTCGAAACGTCCACAATGTACCGCCCTGCCAAAACTAAGTTGTTTTTCTTGTCCTTTGCACATAAACCTTACGCGCAAGGTACACTCTTCGGCCTTTCGGCAGCATCCGGCATCCATTAAACCCCTAAAATCCCCGCTCCATATTATACAGAAATATAAATAAAGGTTAATTATTCCATATTGGCGAATTACAAGAAGGTTACACATCATCAAGTTATGGAAGAGGGTACTACATGAAGCAGAAACAGACTGAGCATCAAAAAGAGCTCCAACATATCATCGATCAGGAGGTTCTGCTGTCCGGATTTTCGGGGACGGTACTGGTTACGCAACACGATCAGACCCTCGCAGCGGCTGCTTGCGGACAAGCCAACGTAGCGGAGGAACGGATCAATCAGCTTGACACCCGCTTCGGGATTGCTTCCGGCAGCAAACTGTTCACAGCAGTAGCCATCTGCCAGCTGGCCGAGCAGGGTAAGCTTTCTTTTGACGGCAAGGTGCTGGAGGTCTTACATGAGCAGAAGTTCCCCTTGTTCAGCCCGGAGATCACGGTTCATCAGCTGCTGACGCATAGCTCGGGCATTCCGGATTATTTCGATGAGGAGGTTATGGACGACTTCGCAGCACTGTGGAAGGACATACCGATGTATACGCTCAGGCGACCGGGTGATTTCTTGCCACTATTTGCAGCCCTGCCGATGAAATTCACTCCCGGCGCTCGTTTCCACTATAATAATGCGGGTTATATCATGCTTGGCCTGATTGTCGAAGCGGTCAGCGGAATGAATTTCACGGATTATGTGGAGCAGCATATTTTCCAGCCTTGCGGGATGAAGGATTCCGGTTACTTCGCCATGGATACCCTGCCGGCCAATACAGCTCTCGGTTATATCGACAGTGAGACCGGAGAGAATATCAGCAACATCTACTCCATTCCGGTAGTGGGCGGCGGCGACGGAGGTGGTTTTGTCACGGCAGCTGATATGCAGAAGCTGTGGACATGCCTGCTCGGGCACAAGCTGCTGCAGCCAGAGACAACTGCCCTGCTGCTCACACCGCATATTCATGAGGATGAGGATACTTACTATGGCTATGGAGTATGGATTACGATCCGAAACGGCGGGGTGTTAAAATACCATCTCATGGGCTCCGATCCCGGGGTCTCCTTTCGCTCGGCAGTTTATCCGGCAAGCGGCGTAACTTTCACCGCTCTTTGCAACCGGAGTAGAGGGGCTTACCGGATGATGCAGGTGGCTGAGAAGAACCTGCTGTTGGATTAGCTGCGCGCTCAAGCAGGAGCCCCGTTCTTCCACGAGCTACGAGCTACGAGCTACGGGTTACGGGTTACGGGTTACGGGTTACGGGTTACGGGTTACGGAATAAGTGGATTCCGTACACTTATTTTCATCGTGTGGACCGCATACCAAAAAATAAGTGGATAAACATCACCTAAATTTGCTGATTCCGCCGCCAAGTCGGTAAATCGGAAAATTAAATGTACTTTTTCCAACTAAAACCCAAATATCAGCGATTCAAGGATAATTAAATGCCCTTTAACCACTTGTCTTACGGGGGCGGTCCTGAACAAACCAAAAAAGCCGTACAATCAGCGAATTGCTGATGTACGGCTTTTGGATTGTTAGAGTAACCGGAATCCGCTTTAGTACCGAGTTACGCCATCCTTAGTCACCAGTGCAAATACCAGCGGCTGCGGCGGAACCGGCTGCGCGGAGATGCGGTAAGCTTCCAGCACCTTGGCTTCGGCTTCCTGCACTTTGCTCTCACTGGCATCATTCACATGCAGCACAGCAAGCGTATCGCCTGCGGCTACGGCATCACCGACCTTAATCGCCAGCTGAATGCCAACGGCCAGGTCGATGACGGATTCCTTCGTTTCGCGTCCGGCGCCGAGCAGCATCGCCGCTACGCCGATCTCTTCGGCCTGAATGCTCTCCACATACCCTGCGGTCGCAGCTTTCACTTCGATGAACTTGCGCGCTGTCGGCAAAGTATCCGGCGACTCAATCTGCGTGGCATCGCCGCCTTGGGCAGACACCATCTGCTTGAACTTGTCCAGCGCACTGCCGTCTTTGATATGGGACAGCAGAATGGAGCGCGCTTCTTGTTCGTCCTTCGCCTTGCCGCCGAGCACCAGCATCTGGCTGCCCAGAATGAGGCAGACCTCCTGCAGATCCTTCGGCCCGTGGCCGTTCAGGGTCTCAATGCCTTCTTTGATCTCCAGCGCATTGCCGATACCGAAGCCCAGCGGCTGGTCCATGTCGCTGATCACAGCGACCGTGTTGCGGCCGAGATGTGTACCGATATCCACCATTGCCTGTGCGAGTGCAATGGAATCATCCAGCGTCTTCATGAACGCGCCGCTGCCGGTCTTCACATCAAGCACGATGGCATCCGCACCTGCGGCGATCTTCTTGCTCATTACGGAGCTGGCAATCAGCGGAATGGATTCCACGGTTGCAGTCACGTCACGCAGTGCGTACAATTTCTTGTCCGCAGGCGTAATGTTGCCGGACTGGCCGATGACAGCTGCGCCGATCTCCCCTACCTGGGTGAAAAAGCGCTCCCGGTCCATCTCCACGGAGAATCCGGTGATCGACTCCAGCTTGTCGAGCGTACCGCCGGTGTGGCCGAGGCCGCGTCCGGACATTTTGGCCACCGGAACTCCGGCTGCAGCTACAAGCGGGGCCAAGACAACGGTAGTCTTATCGCCCACTCCGCCGGTAGAATGCTTGTCCACCTTGATGCCGGCAATCGGACTGAGATCCACCTGGTCACCGGACATCGCCATTTCCAGGGTCAGATCGCCGGTTTCCCGTGCGTTCATTCCCCGGAAATAGACAGCCATCGCCCAGGCGGAAATCTGGTAATCAGGAATTTCACCTTTGCTGTAGCCTTGAATCAGAAAAGCTATTTCTTCACGGCTGAGCTCGCCGCCGTCTCGTTTTTTCTGGATAAGGTCAACTGCACGCATTATACCTGTACCTCACGGACAAAGGAGCGCACAAGGCCGATAAATTTCGGTTTGGTCAGGTTAGCTACTTTTACCACCTGCTCATGAGTTAGCGGCTCCAGCTCGTCCCCGATCGCCATATCGGTGATACAGGTAATACCGAGCACACGCAGCTTGCTGTGGCTGGCTACGATCACTTCCGGCACGGTGGACATTCCAACGGCATCGCCGCCGAGGTAGGCCAGCATTTTGAGTTCAGCCGGAGTTTCGTAGGTAGGGCCGCTGATACCGGCATATACGCCTTCCTGCAGCACAAGCGCTTCACCGTCGGCACCCTTAACTTCACCGGCCAGCTTCTTCGCCAGCGCGATATATTCAGGGTCATACGCACGGGACATATCCGGGAAACGTACACCCAGCTCCGGATCATTTGGTCCGATCAGCGGGTTGTCGCCGGTCATGTTAAGGTGGTCGGTAATCAGCATGAGATCGCCGGCTTTGAACGCTCTGTTCATTCCGCCGCCTGCATTGGTAATCACGAGTGTGCCTACGCCAAGCTTAGCCATTACGTATACCGGCAGCACCACTTTGCGCATTTCATAGCCTTCATAGTAGTGGAAACGGCCCTGCATGATGATAACATCCTTGCCTTCCAGCTTACCGATCACGAACCGTCCGGCATGGCCTTCTACCGTGGAGCGCGGGAAATGCGGAATTTCTTCATAAGGCAGATATACCGCATCTTCGATCTGGTCACCCAGATCCCCGAGGCCGGAGCCCAGAATAAGTCCGATAGCCGGTGTGTAAGAACCGAATTTGGATTGAATATATTCAGCAGCTTCTTTTACCTGCGTGCCGTATGGGACTGTTGATGGTGTTGTCATAGGTTGATCCTCCCGGATATGAATTGTCTTGTAAATAGCTTGAAGCAGGAACTACATCTTCGGAATAAAAGCCAGCACCAGCTTCAGGAATTGCTCGCGCACACGTTCCGCTGTCTCCATCACTTCTGCATGGTTCAGCGGCTGTTCCAGAATTCCGGCAGCCATGTTGGTGATGCAGGAAATACCCAGCACTTCGATACCGGCATGACGGGCCACAATCGTCTCAGATACTGTGGACATCCCTACTGCATCTGCCCCTTGGCGGCGCAGCATAACGATCTCAGCAGGAGTCTCGTAGTTGGGTCCGAGCAGGCCGGCGTATACGCCTTCCTTGAACTCGAAGTTCAGCGCTGCTGCAGCTTCTTTGGCGGCTGCAATCAGGCGCGGGCTGTAGGCCGAAGACATATCCGGGAAACGTACGCCCAGCGCATTATCATTCGGTCCGGTCAGCGGATTGCGGCCTGTGAGGTTCAGATGGTCAGTAATCAGCATCAGATCACCCGGTGTGAAATCGGTGTTGACCCCGCCGGCAGCGTTAGTTACCAGCAGGCTGGTTACGCCCAGCTCTTTCATAACACGTACAGGGAAGGCAGTAGTCTCCGGTCCATAGCCTTCGTACATGTGGAAGCGGCCCTTCATCATGACGACGCGGCGGCCTTCAATCATGCCGATCAGCAGCTCACCTTCATGTCCTTCAACAGTGGATACGGGGAAATGGGGAATTTCATTATAAGGAATGACTACTTCATCCGTGATCAGATCGGCCAGAACGCCGAGGCCGGAGCCGAGGATCAGCCCGATTTCGGGTGCGACGGTACATTTGTCTTTGATATATACTGCTGCTTCTTGAATATTGCTTTGGGTAACTGCGGTCATGGTTGGTTCCTCCTTGAGGTGGGTGGGATGAACTTAAGTCATCTTCGTCAAGCTAAGTCGTAACTGCGGTGATATTTGGACTTCCGGCCGCTGTTGTCACCAGATTTCTTGATTTTAAACTGCTGTCCGCAGCTGAAATCCGGTGACAAAGGCGATCGCTTACGCTCCTTCAGTTCCAAATTTCCCCTTCGTTCCTTCAAGCTTATTGCTATTTCCTTTAGTTCATTTTGATTTGATATTTAGACAAGCTCTGAAAGGAAGCTCGTCCCGTACTGCGGTGCCTTCGCTCCGAAATTATCAGCGATGGTAGCGGCAACGTCAGAGAAGGTCTGGCGGATGCCCAGGCTGCCCGGATTCTTGAATCGCGGGCTGTAGATCAGGAGCGGCACATATTCACGGGTATGATCCGTTCCGGCATGGATCGGGTCATTGCCGTGGTCAGCCGAGATGATCAGCAGATCATCTTCATCCAGGGTGGAGAGCAGCTCAGGCAGCGCCTGATCGAATACCTCCAGCGCGCGGCCGTAGCCTTCCGGATCACGGCGGTGGCCGTACAGGGAGTCGAAGTCTACGAGATTAGTGAACAGGAATCCGTTGAACGGCTTGCGCAGCTCATCAATGGTGATCTGGATGCCGTGCTCATTGCTCTTCGTCGGGTAAGAAGCTGTTACACCTTCGCCAGTGAAGATATCATTGATTTTACCTACCGCAATCACGTCTTTGCCGATATCCTCCAGAGCGTTCATAACGGTTGGCTCCGGCGGCTTCACTGCGTAGTCATGACGGTTCGGGGTACGCACGAAATTCCCCGGTTCACCGATATAAGGACGGGCGATGACACGGCCGACAGAGAATTCGGGAGCCATCGTCAGCTCGCGGGCGATCCGGCAGGCGCTGTACAGCTCTTCCAGAGGAATGATATCTTCATGCGCGGCAAGCTGGAATACGCTGTCTGCCGAAGTATACACAATCCATGCGCCGGTCTTCATCTGCTCTTCGCCGTATTCTACGAGAATCTCCGTGCCGGAAGCCGGCTTGTTGCCAATCACCTTGCGTCCGGTTGCCGCTTCGAACTTCTCAATCAGCTCTGCGGGGAATCCGTCAAAATAAGTATTGAAAGGAACCTCAATCTTCAGGCCCATCAGCTCCCAGTGGCCGGTCATCGTATCCTTGCCTACTGAAACCTCCTGCATTTTGCCGTAATAGCCTGTTGGGGCAGCTACCGGTTCAAGCGGCGGCAGCGGAGCAATATTCGCCAGTCCCAGCTGCTGCAGATTAGGAAGCTTAAGACCCGGAACCCGCTCCAGAATGTGGCCCAGCGTATGGGAGCCTGTATCTCCAAAATTAGCGGCATCCGGCGCTTCACCGATACCTACACTATCCAGAACAATAAATCCGATGCGTTTAAATGAGGACATTGCCGTCTTCACTCCTTCGTAGTTTGCATAATCGTAAGGTCTGCTCAAAACAGGAAGAAACTCCGGGAGAACCTCTCCCGGGAGCTATCCTTTCAGTATGATTCCATCATAACTTTCTTACTCACAAAAAGCATCTTTTCGGGCCAATCCAACCCATTACCCGTTCTATCCACGGTTACACCATACCTCTGAATAAAGACTATTTCGCCCGGGGATGGTGATTCTCATAGACTTCCTTCATATTCTTGCGGGCGATACCGCTATAAATCTGAGTGGTCGAAATATCGGAATGGCCCAGCATCTGCTGCACAGAGCGCAGGTCTGCCCCGCCTTCCAGCAGATGAGCGGCGAAGGAATGCCGCAGGGTATGCGGTGTGATGTCCTGCTCGATGTGGGCTTCACGCGCATGTTTCTTGATAATCTTCCAAAAGCCCTGACGGGTCAGCCTCCCGCCCAGACTGTTCAGAAACAGCGCCGGCTCCTCCAGGTTCACCCGGAGCAGCTTGTCCCGCATCCCGCCGGTATAACGGGCCACACAGTCCGCAGCAATCGTACCAATCGGCACCACTCTTTCCTTGCCGGAGGCCCCGCTGCAGCGGACGAACTTCAGCCCGGTGTTCACGTCCTCCACATTCAGCGAGATTAGCTCCGTAACACGGATACCCGTAGCATAGAGCAGCTCAAGCATCGCCTTATCGCGCATCCCCTGGGCAGAAGATTCATCAGGGACGGCCAGCAGGCGTTCAATTTCTTCAATACTAAGAATCATCGGCGGTTTCTTGCTCGGTTTAATAGTTTCCATATCCAGTGTCGGGTCTTGCCCGATCAGCCGTTCTTTCAGCAAAAAATGAAAATAGGCGCGCAGCGATACCGTATTCCGGTTGACTGTTGCCGTTGCCTTGCCCGCTCCGCGCAGAGCGCCGAGGTAGAGCATAATATGTGATCTTCTGATTTCTTCCATCGCAGCCGTGCCACGTTCTTCGGTAAACTCCAGAAACTGTGATATATCCCGTCCATAGGATTCCAGCGTACTAGGAGACAATCCTTTGTCCCCGGACAAATACTGCATAAACGGCTGCAAGTGTGACTTCATCTATTCACGCTCCTGTCATACTCAGGCTGCTTCATGCCGCTCTGCAGCGGTTGGGGTCCGGCAGCAGTCAGAACGCGGGGCGCCCCTTACATGCTCTAGATTCATTCGACAGGCTTCAAGCTTTTTCCTGCAACCGGCGGAGCGCTCACTCCCCGTACCAATAGTAGAACCGCAGGCGCTGACCTGCACTCAGCCCTTCATCGCTTTGCTTCACATCATGAAATGCCCGGATGGCTGTGCCCTCCGGAATATCATAGTTCTGAGCGGGGCTGATCCAGGCACTGACCCAGCTTAGGACATAATACAGCACACAGCTGATCGCAACGAGCAAGGTCATGAAATACAGCCGGCGTACGGTTTTGGGAATGGAGACAATCATCCGGACAACCTCCTAAAAGTTTTGGCAGCCTCTGCTTCACTATTCCACTTCGCAGAACTCGTCCTTCACTTTATGCGCCGGAGGGTGGTGTTATGTATTGCTCTTTGAATAATCAGTTAAAAAGCCCCCTCCGGCCATTCAGCCGGGGAGAGCTTGTGCGGTAATTCCTCATCTGTATAAGAGTTCATGCTCTATATAAGCTTATTCGGGAGTATTGCCTTCTGTAGGATTCTTATCCTTGCAGCGGTGGCAAATTCCGTGAAAATCAAGTCTATGATCAAGCACCGTAAAATTATAATCCTTCTCAAGACGCTCTTCCAGCGGACCCAGCCAATCCTCACGAATCTCATCCATGGTTCCGCATTGTACACAAATCAGATGATGATGATGATGTTTCGCTGTATCCGTCCGCAGATCATAACGGGCAACACCGTCTCCGAAATTAATCTTCTCCACGACATGAAGCTCGCTGAGCAGTTCCAGGGTACGATATACGGTGGCGAGACCGATCTCCGGAGCCTTTTCTTTCACCAGCATGAATACATCTTCAGCGCTTAAATGATCATCCTCGTTCTCCAGGAGAACTCTTAAGGTCGCTTCCCGTTGAGGTGTAAGCTTGTATCCTTGGGATTGTAGTTGTTGCTTAATCTTGTCTATCCGGGCTTCCATTGTCTGCCTCCCCCTTGGAAAATTACCGCACCGGGCTTCAAGCCACTTCTTCCATTATAGGGGGAGTTACTTTGAGAAGTCAAACGGTTTTAGCTTACACGGAGGCAGGACCCCGATGTTCAAGGAAGTGCCAGAATGGAAATTCATTCCACCGCATGTTCTAAGGACAGCTGCTGCTTCCTGAAGATTCCACGCTCATCCGGCTGACACCAGCATCGGCGTCACCCACCGCATCATCACCGGGGTCACCCACGCCTCAAATCCGGAGATCCCCATAACCAGCAGGGCCATGCCGAGTGACAACAGGGTGTACATTACAAAAGGCCGTGTCACCTTGGTACGCCGCTGTTGTCCCAGCACCCGGCTGCGGATCATCAGCAGGGAGAAGGCGATCGCTGCCGCGCTGCATACAAGCAGTACCGGAATCAGCACCAGATTATGCGGGGCTACAGAAACCAGGGCAAACAGCATGCCATGCCAGGAATACTGGCTGACGAGACAGCCGACGGTGAAGCCGATCAGCACGCCTTTGAGGAAATCCAGAATCAGAATCCCCGGAAGTCCGATAACCGACAAGCCGAGTATCCAGATCAGTCCGACCCATTTCAGATTGAATGCGGCAATCCCCCAATACGAATCCTGCGCGGCAGGCAGTCCCTGCTGATCGACGGTCATGAAGAAATTGCCCAGATAATCCCCCAGCTCCTGCTGCTGATCCAGCGTTAACGCACTGACAATGAGCGCTCCAAATACGACCCCGACCAGAAATAATACCGCGACAAAAATATAAAGAGGCGTCTGTTCCTTCATCATCAGCCTTAAACTGCGCATCAGGACATTCTCCTTTCCGGTCACATGTTACACCATATGAAGGAATGTCCTGCTCTATGACTTGTCCTTGGTTACTTCCCCTTAATGACCTTGCCGTACGTCCCTCCGCCTCCTGAAGAGAGCGCAAGCCTGCCGGTACGTGCCAGTACGATCAGCTCTGCAAGCTCTTGTCCGGCAACAGCCGCAAGCTCGGCTTCACCCGCCTTGTGCAGTATATTCATCTCTGTGCCAAACGCCTGCAGCAGGTCATTCAGCTTGCGCTTGCCAAGTCCCGGAATAAACTCCAGAGGCACCTGGTAATGGTAGGGCGGACGGTACGCCGGAACCAGCGGCTGCTCACGGTCAGCAATATCGAGAATACGGTCCAGCACTCCTTTCACCAGCTTGGGACTGCCGCAATACGGACAGCGCTCTGAAGTCGCATACGCCTCATCGATAATGCTGCCGCAGCCGCCGCAATATGTGCGGTGGTATTTCCCCAGCCGGGGGTTCAGCCCGAAGTTGGCACTGATCCGGCGTCCCTCCGAGCGTTCCAGCGCCAGCTTCAACTCATGGAAAGAGGGCTGCTGCATCTCAATCACATTATACTCACGGCCGATTTTGCCCAGGGAATGAGCGTCAGAATTGGTCAGGAAGCTGTACGGGTCAAGCTCTGAGATATATCCGGCCATTTCCGAATCCGCACTGAGTCCAAGCTCTACTGCCGCAATGCGTTCCAGGTCAAATAAGTCAGCCATGCGCTCCGCTGCACAGCCGTAAAGCCCTTTGTGCGGAGTGAAAATATGTGCCGGAATCAGCAAGCCTCCCCGTCCGGTAATCTCGTCCTGCAGCACCCGGGAGGGTGCATACAGGCGCTGGGAGCTTAGATTCACGTTCCGCATATGGGCGCTCATCCAGCTGCTGAACTCTTCCATGGTCCCAAGGTCCGGCATGAAGGCCAGGACATGGCACTCTTTTCGCCCGGGCTCACGGATCTCAATCTCGGTTCCCAGGATGATGGTAGTCCCCCTGTAGGCAATACCTCCGCCTTCCGCCATCGTCATCTCGCCGGAATCCAGCGCCGCATGAATATCCCGCAGCACCCCCGGGGAGTGGCTGTCAATGATGCCGATCAGACCGATTCCCTTGCGTTCCGCCGCCTCTTTGGCAATCCCGGCGAAGGTGAGCTCGCGGCTGCCGCTGATTTTGACCGCCTGTCCCTCCGAAGTCCGCCCGATATGCACATGCAGGTCGCAGTAAACGCTCTGCAGCGTAGACTCTAGTGCCATTGTCCAGTCAGCGTATACAGATGCCAGGCGTAGACAGCCATCATGGTCTTGGCATCCGCAATACGTCCATCCGCGATATACTGGTACGCTTCCTCCAGCGTCAGCTCGGAAACCTCCAGGAATTCATCCTCATCCAGCGCCATCTCTCCCGGCTGGGCATCTTCGGTCACATAGAGGTGAATGATCTCGTCGGCGAAGCCGGGAGAGGTGTAGAACGACTTCAGCAGCTTCAGCCCGCCGCTGTGAAATCCGGTCTCCTCCTGAAGCTCACGGCCCGCAGCCGCCAGCGGATCCTCGCCTTTGTCCAGCTTGCCAGCCGGTATCTCCACCTCAGTCCGGTGCATCGGCTGGCGGTACTGCTCCACTACAAGCATTTTACCGTTATTCAGTGCCAGCACAGCTACGGCCCCCGGATGCTTCACCACCTCACGGGTTGCTGTATTGCCGTCAGGCAGCTTCACCGTGTCCACCTGCAGCGAAATAATGTTGCCAGTAAAGATCGGCTTCGTCGACAATGTTTCTTCATCCAATGCGGGGTTGCGGTTGATTTCATCGTTTTTCATAGATTTGTGGTCTCCTTTGGCATGGTTATGCATAGGGTGTATTATAGCAAACTTAAAAGGAAAGAAGGAATGCAGGCATGAATGATAGTCTTGTCCGAGCAAGCTCATCCGCAGTTACAATGGTAGGTAAACCGGAGCAGATCATGGCCGTAATGGCCGGATGGATGAAGCAGTACGGGCGCGATATGCCCCTATCCTACATCCTGCTGCTCCAGACGGAAACGCGGATCACAGCTTCCAAGGCAGGATAATGCCGCTTCGTTCTTCCGGATATCCGTGAGGAAGATTAGCTTCACCGAGTAACAAGAAGGAGCTGTCTCCCGGTGAATTCCGGAACAGCTCCTTTTTGTTACATTTAAGCGCAGCCGGCCCATTACCGCCAGGCATCTGCGCAGTTTTTGAAATCAGCCTTTTTGGCTCTCGGCCACAATAGCTACAACCAGGCTGGCTACTTTGACAATATCTTCGGCTTTGATCCGTTCCTTCGTTGTGTGGATATCCTCATAGCCGACAGCCAGATTCACAGTAGGAACCTTCAGGCCGTTGAACACATTGGCATCACTGCCGCCACCGGAAGCGAACAGCCGGGTAGTCAGTCCAAGTGAAGTAATCGCGCGGTCTGCCAGCTGTACCACCGGATCATGCTCATTAAAGCTGAACGCCGGATAAATGATTTCACTGCGGAATTCACTCTGTGCGCCATTGTCACGTGCGGTTGTCTCCAAGGCTTCACGCATAGAGGCAATCTGCAGTTCTACCTTTTCCTGCACAATACTCCGGGCTTCCGCATCCAGCTGCACATGGTCGCAGACCACATTGGTCGGGCCGCCGCCGGCAAATTTGCCGATATTCGCTGTCGTTTCATTATCGATCCGTCCAAGCTTCATCGCCGAAATCGCTTTGCTCGCCACTTGAATCGCACTGATTCCATCCTCCGGATTAACTCCGGCATGAGCGGATTTGCCGAAGATCTGCATCGTTACCCGCGCCTGTGTCGGCGCAGCAATGGCAATTGCTCCTACTTCACCATTGGAATCAAGCGCGAAGCCAAGATCGGCATCCAGATGCGCCGGGTCCATTGCGCGTGCGCCCATCAGCCCGGACTCTTCGCCTGCCGTAATGACAAACTGAATCTGCCCGTGCGGAAGCTTCTGCTCCTGAATTACCCGGATCGCTTCGAACAGGGCGGCAAGCCCCGCTTTGTCATCCGCTCCGAGAATTGTACTGCCGTCGCTGGTAATCCAGCCGTCTTCCCCAAGGGAAGGCTTAATATTCTGCCCGGGAACCACTGTATCCATGTGGCAGGTGAACAGCAGCTTAGGCGCGCTCACGCCGCTGTCCGCAGGCCAGGTCACGAACAGATTACCAGCTCCGTGTCCCGTTCTCTCCTGGGAATCATCTTCAACTGCTGTCAGTCCCAGAGTGCTGAATTTTTCCTTGAGTACATCGGCAATCCGCCGTTCATTTCTGGTCTCACTATCAATACGGACAAGCTCCATGAATTCATTGATCAACCGGTCTTGTGATATCACTTGGACTTCCCTCTCTTTCGCGGATACGTTACAATGGTTGTACTGTGTTGTCTAACGCCTACGTTCTTAACTTAAACTAATCTCAAAGGAGTCACTCATGCAACAGAAAAAATGGTTCCGCATCATTATCTACATCATGCTGATCGCTATGATCGCCTCTACGGTGCTCTTTGTCATCGAGCCGTTTATGGCCGGTTAGTCACGTTTAGTACTTGAATAACAGCGTCCGGGTTCTCCGGGCGCTGTTTGACGTTGCCCGGATTCAGCATTCCTTATTCTGCAGCACTTACAGCCCCGGCAACCGCTTCATACGGAAACTGCTGCAAGAAATAAGGCACCAGCTCGGAAGCAACACTCTCCAGGCCAAAGGAGCGCCCGGTGCATTCCTCAAGTGAAGTAACCCCGTACTCGGCAATGCCGCAGGGTATGATTCCCGAGAAGCCGCTTTGGCTGATTCCGGCTGAGATGTTGAACGCGAAGCCATGACTGGTAATAAAACCTCTGCGGAATTTACTCTTGTTGAATTTGACGCCGATCGCACAAATTTTCTCATCGCCGACCCATACGCCCGTATATCCCTGCTTGCGGGTTCCTGATATCCCGTGTGAAGCCAGATAGGCAATAATAACGGCCTCCAGCCTGCGCAGATATCCGTGCAGATCGACCTTGCCGTCTTCGCCAAGCTTCAGGAGAGGATAACCTACAAGCTGGCCCGGTCCGTGATATGTAATATCTCCTCCGCGGTCGATTTCAAACAGCGCAATCCCTTGTTTCCCAAGCTGTTCCACGCTAAGGAGCAGATGCTCCGGATGATTCTGTGAACCGATGGTATAGGTAGGCGGATGCTGCAGAAGGATCAGCCGCTCGGAAGCGGTGCCTGCGTCAATCCCCTGCACCGCTTCCTTTTGCAGCTCCCAGGCCGCGCCGTATTCCATCAGCGGGAGATAGGAAACTTCCAGTTTGCTTAAGTTCAGGTTGTCCATAGTCATAAGGTCCCCTTTGCTTCATATTCTCCCTGTCACAGGGTTGCGCAGCTGCCTTGTTCAAACATTAGTACAGCTTGGTGTCCGGCGTATAACCTTCCACATTATCCTTCACGCGCTGCAGGAAACGTCCGCTGATGACTCCATCCAGAATCCGGTGATCCAGCGACAGGCAGATATTGGCCATCGAGCGGACGGCGATCATATCATTGATGACCACTGGTTTTTTCACGATAGATTCAAAGGTTAGAATCGCCGCCTGCGGATAGTTAATGATCGGGTAGGACAGAATCGAGCCGAATGATCCGGTATTGTTAACCGTGAACGTACCGCCCTGCATATCTTCCAGCCGCAGCTTGCCTTCACGGGTCTTCAGCGCCAGTTCGTCGATCTCGCGGGCCAAGCCTGCGACGTTCTTCTGGTCGGCTTTTTTGATGACCGGTGTCATTACAGAGTCCTCTGTGCCTACAGCGAGCGAGATGTTGATATCGCGTTTGACAATGATTTTGTCAACGGCCCAGACGGAGTTCATGATCGGATAATCTTTGATTGCACTGACAACCGCCTTCATCAGGAAGGCCAGATAGGTCAGATTAATGCCCTCTTTGCGCTTGAACTCATCCTTCAGCTTGTTGCGCAGCACGACAAGATTGGTCACATCGACCTCAATCATCGTCCAGGCATGCGGAATCTCCGAGACGCTCTGGCGCATACGGGTAGCGATCGTATTACGGATCGGCGTAACGTCGATCAGGTATTCCGAGCTGCTGCCCCGCCCGCCTTCCACTTCGATCGTCGGAATCTTCGGCGACTCGCTTAAGTGCAGGCCGGAGTGACGCAAATGCTGAAGCTCTCCGCGCACTTCTTCCTGAATAGGCTGGAATACAGGCTGCTGCGGCGCAGGAGCAGCAACAGTTGGGGCTGTCGCTGCAGGCTGAGCCGCAGCTGCACCGCTCTCCAGGAACGCGAGCACATCCTTGCGTGTGATGCGTCCGCCCAGGCCGGTGCCCGGCACGGCCGCAAGGTTGATGCCGTGCTCGGCGGCCAGCGTCTGCACAGCCGGAGAGTAACGGGAACGCATCGGAGCATCCGCGTCATATGGCGCAGCCGGCACGGACGGCCGGACGGAGGCGTGGGCAGGCTGCGGCGCTGCGCCGGGTGCCGCCGGGGCTGCGGCATTGGCAGGTCCCGCAGCGGCAGCTGCCGGGGTCGCTGCCGCAGGGGCAGCACCCGCTACTGCGATGCGGGCGATGATCTCGCCGACGCTGACCGTCTGGCCTTCTTCGGCGAGCAGCTCCACCAGCGTACCGTCTACGGTAGCCGGAAGCTCAGCATTTACCTTATCCGTAATCAGCTCACAGATCGGCTCATATTGCTCGATCGTATCGCCCGGCTGCTTCAGCCATTTTCCGATCGTCGCCGATACCAGCGATTCTGCCAGCTGCGGCATGATTACATCCGTCAGCTTTGTATTGTCAGACATAATGTCACTCCTTAAAGTTTTGTAAGCACAGGCTTCCTGAAGCAGCTTCGTACAAAACTGGCTTCGGAAGCATACACTTATGTTTTGTAAGCACATACTTCCTGAGTTAGCTTCGACAAAACTGGCCTCGGAAGCATGTAGCCACGAAATCCTGCCCAAAATACAACATTTCACCACTTAAATCGGCCAAAAATCAGAAAAGTTGTACAAACGGCAGCATTTCTCTTTATCCAAGCGGATAAGCGTGCAAATTGTTGTATTTCATACAGCAATCCTGCCCAACCCACCGCTAATTTCGAATCTAAGCTGCAATAATTGCAACATTCATGCCCAATGTACATACAGGCTGAACATAAAGACCTCACCTGTTGTTCACATATATCAGTACTGCGCCAAACGCAGCATCTCCGCCTTTAATTTGTCCTTGCTCAGCATGAAGAACTTCTCCATCGGCGGGGAGATTGGCATCGCCGGCACATCAGGTCCGCACAGGCGGAAGATTGGCGCATCCAGATCAAACAGGCAGTGTTCAGCGATAATTGCTGCCACTTCGCCGCCAATGCCTCCGGTCTTGTTGTCCTCGTGGACAATCAACACCTTGCCGGTCTGGCGGACAGCGGCAATAATCGCCTCGCGGTCCAGCGGCTGCAGGGTGCGCAGATCCAGAATATGCGCGGTAATGCCCTGCTCGCGCTCCAGCTCTTCCGCTGCCTGCATCGCAAAATGCAGCGGCAGGCTATACCCGATCACCGTAATATCGCTGCCTTCACGCAGCAGATTCGCTTCACCGATAGGCACAATGTAGTCGCCCTCCGGCACATCTTCCTTGATCAGCTTGTAGCATTTCTTGTTCTCGAAGAACAGCACCGGATCAGGGTCACGGACAGCAGCTTTCAGCAGTCCCTTGGCATCGGCAGCCGAGTAAGGGGCTACAATCTTCAGTCCCGGAGTACCGAAGAAGATCGATTCCGGACACTGAGAGTGGTACAATCCGCCGAAGATCCCGCCGCCGATAGGCGCGCGGATTACCACCGGACAGTTCCAGTCGTTATTGGAACGGTAGCGGATTTTGGCCGCCTCGCTGATAATCTGGTTCGTTGCCGGCAGCATGAAATCAGAGTACTGCATTTCGGCGATTGGCTTCATGCCGTACATCGCCGCGCCGATCGCCACGCCGGCAATCGCTGACTCCGCAAGCGGTGTATCAAGCACGCGCTCTGCACCGAACTGATCCTGCAGTCCTTTGGTGGTCGTGAATACGCCGCCCTTCACGCCGACATCCTCACCCAGCACGAACACCGAATCATCGCGCTCCATCTCTTCCTTCATTGCCAGCCGGATTGCATCGATATATTCCATCATCGCCATGGCTTATGCTCCTCCCTTAAGGCCGGATTCATCGTACACATGCAGCAGCGTATCTTCCGGTTTCGGGAACGGTGCATTTTCGGCGTAGGTTATGGCCTCTTTCAATTCAAGATTATATTCGGCAACCAGATCACGCTCCTGCTCGTCACTCCACAGACCCAGTCCGGTCAGGTATGTGCGGAACGCGGCGATGCCGTCCTTTTTCCAGTTCTCGTCAACCTCTTCCTTGGTCCGGTAAGCCAGATCATTATCCGAGGTGGAATGCGGCGACAGGCGGTACATCATCGCTTCAATCAGGGTGGGTCCTTCTCCGGCGAGCGCACGCTCCCGCGCCTCTTTGACCACACGGTAGACCTCAAGCGGATCATTGCCGTCCACCCGGACACCCGGGAAGCCATAGCCGAGGGCGCGGTCACTGACCTTGCCTCCAAGCTGCTTGTGGGCCGGAATGGAGATCGCATACTGGTTGTTCTGACAGAAGATGATGACCGGCAGCTTATTCACACCGGCGAAATTACATGCTTCATGAAAATCACCCTGGTTACTGGAGCCTTCACCGAACGTGACAAAGGAAACAAACTTTTTCTTCTGCATCTTGGCCGCCAGCGCGAAGCCTACAGCATGCGGAACCTGGGTCGTAACCGGACTTGATCCCGTTACGATACGCAGGCGTTTGCTTCCGAAGTGGCCCGGCATTTGCCGGCCGCCGCTATTCGGATCTTCCGCCTTGGCGAATACGGACAGCATCAGCTCACGCGTGGTCATTCCTACCGTCAGCACGAACGCATAATCACGGTAATACGGGAGGAAATAATCATTCTCCCGGTCCAGTGCAAAAGCCGCCGCGACCTGCGCCGCTTCCTGTCCGATGCCGGACACATGGAAGTTGATCTTGCCTGCGCGCTGAAGCAGCAGACTGCGCTCATCGTATTTGCGCCCGAGCTGCATGAATCTGTACATATCGATAACCTGGCCGTCGCTGAGTCCAAGCTGTTTATGTCGGTTAACGGTTTCTACAGTACCTTGGGATTCCATATAAGAGGTACCTCCTAAAAGTTTTGTAAGCATAGCTTCCTGAATTCAGGTCGTACAACCGGCTCCGGGAGCGTTCGCTAACTTTGTTAAGCATGACTCAACAAAGTATATGCCCTGATCTTAAAACCAGGTACTAATTTCATTCTAAGTTCATTATAATCCCTTTCCATACAAAAAGAAAAGCCAAGAAATGCCGCTATGGAGCTGTTTAGGCGCATCAAGCGCCCTCAGCTCCGTCCGGCATTCACTTTAGCCCTTTCATCTTATCCTAGAATCCAATTGCTCTTCCATCCACCGCCAGCATCGCTTCCCCGATGATCTCCGAAAGTGTCGGATGGGCATGGACCGCCTCGCCAACCTCCCAGGGTGTTGCATCCAGAATCTGTGCCAATGCTGCTTCACCGATCAGGTCCGTCACATGCGGGCCAATCATCTGCACGCCGAGGATATCCCCGCTCTTCGAGTCGGCGACCACTTTTACGAAGCCGTCCTTCATGCCGTAGACAATCGCTTTGCCGATAGCCGAGAACGGGAATTTGCCGGTTACAGTCTCATGTCCCAGCGCCTTCGCTTCCTTCTCGGTATAACCGACACTTGCTACTTCCGGCCGCGTATAGACACAGCGGGGAACAAGATGGGCTTCATACGGATGGAGCGTTTCGCCAGCCAGGTGATTCACGGCACGGATGCCTTCATGGCTGGCCGCATGTGCCAGCTGCAGTCCGCCGATGCAGTCGCCAATAGCGTAGATATGCGGCTCCCCCGTCTGCATGCTGGCATTCACTCCGATGACACCTTTGTCGAAGCGGATATCTGTATTTTCCAGGCCGATATTCTCGATATTCGCTACGCGCCCTACGGATACCAGCAGCTTCTCGGCCGATAGGCTCTGGCTCTGCTCACCCTTGCGGGCTTCAATTGTAATCCCGGATTCCGATATACTACAGGTCTCTGCATCCACGGTAGTACCGGTCAACACTTTGACTCCGCGTTTCTTGAGCAGACGCAGCAGTTCACGGGCAACCTCTTCATCTTCCTGCGGCAGCAGCTGGCCGGCGGCCTCAACTATAGTTACCTGCACACCGAAATCGGCCAGCATCGAAGCCCATTCCACGCCGATAACCCCGCCGCCCACAATAATAATCGAGGCCGGAAGTTCTTCGAGCGTCAGCGCTTCCTCACTGCTCAGAATCACCTTGCCGTCAGGCGTAAGGCCAGGCAGTATACGCGGGCGTGATCCGGTAGCAATGATGAGATTGGTGGAGACTACAGTCTCCATCTCGCCATCCTCTAGCTCCACGGCAACTGCACCGCTTCGCGGAGAGAAGATAGACGGGCCGATGATCCGGCCTTTGCCTTTGAGAATCTGAATTTTATTCTTGCGCATCAAATATTGCACACCCTGATGGAGCTGCTCCACTACCGCTTCCTTGCGCAGCTGCACTTTGGGAAACACCAGCTCTACGCCAGTTGTCTCTATACCGTAGCTTTCGCTCTCCTTGATTTCAGCAAATACCTCGGCACTGCGCAGCAGTGATTTGCTGGGAATGCAGCCGCGGTGCAGGCAGGTTCCGCCCAGCTTGTCCATTTCGATAACGACGACGGATTTGCCGAGCTGCGCGGCGCGGATCGCCGCCACATAACCACCGGTACCTCCACCAAGTATCGCCACGTCACAGGTAATTGTCATGATATGTATCC
Source organism: Paenibacillus sp. FSL E2-0178 (assembly GCF_038593005.1). Lineage (NCBI taxonomy): Bacteria > Bacillati > Bacillota > Bacilli > Caryophanales > Paenibacillaceae > Paenibacillus > Paenibacillus sp. FSL E2-0178. Next base: position 7,525,988 of record NZ_CP151953.1, on the reverse strand, counting down.
TCCAGTCATTCCTCTAAAGTTCAGTTTAACCTATTATATTGTACTCTCTTTTGATTCTATTACAAAACTTATAAACGTCATGTATCCATGGACTTTTGCCAATTGAAGCGTTATCATAGGGGTGAATTCAAACGGCTGCGAAGAGGAGGGACGATTATGAAACTGCTCATTTCACGCTTCATTGCCATCCTTATCCTGGTGATCCCCGGCCTTCTGGCCATGAAGGGCTTCCTGATGATGAAAGATGATATTTTCAACTTTATCTCCATGCATGGCGACGAGTCCGTCACTCCGGATTTCGCCTGGCTGCATTTTGGCGGAGGATTACTGCTGTTCCTGGCCGGAATGAGCTTCCTCGGCGGCTGGATACTAACCCGGGACCGCAAGAAGAACTACGTAGGACCACGGTTCAGAGAGAAACAGAAAGCGCAGCAGCCCCCGTCCACCAATGGCACACTCTAACAATAATCAATAACACTAATAAGCAGGGGATGTCCCAAGCCAGGATTGAAATGGCTGCAGAGGCATCCCCTTTTGTCGTTCGAATGTTCTGAAACCAACTGCATGTAGCTTGAGCTGAAAACTTCCGGCTCCGCACCATTGCCTCAGCTTGTTTGCAAATTTGAGGTTGTGGGCTACGAGACTCTCTCTCAAGTCCCAAATTGAGTCAGCATTGCGGCGGGAGAGCTTTAATTCCCCACTCCCTCTTACACTTATAATCTGCCTGAACACGACAACCTCTTATACTTGGTTCGTTGCCGGCCTAGGAAGCACTGTCTATTAGGCCGCTGCAGACAAAAATGTTGTACGTTTTGCAACTTTGATACCCAGATAGCCAGGTGTTCAGATAGAATGTTGTATGAAATACAACAATAATCCGGCTAAGCCGCTTAAATAAGGTGAAATCCTGCATTTTCTACAACAATTTTGGTTTTAGGCCGGTAGGAAGAGGGAAATGTTGTATTTTGTGCAGGATTTCATTAAATTTGCCCGATCTCTGTCCACGGAAAGCGGATATAGTCGGGACATTTGTGCGGCCACAGCAACAGCAGCAGCCCGGAAGTCCATCCTGCACCGCCTATTTCAGCAAAGCATCTTCCCTATCCCATCCTTGCCGGCAGCACTTACTGCGCAGCAGCCCCCTTGCTCCCCTGTACCAGTTCGCTATAGAGACCGCCCTGCCGCAATAGCTCCTCATGGGAACCCTGCTGAATCAGCCGTCCGCCTTGGAGCACCAGTATGCGGTCAGCAGCCCGGATCGTGCCCAGCCTGTGGGCAATCACGAAGCTCGTCCGCCCTTTCATCAGCGCCTGAAGGCCTTCCTGAATCTTGATCTCGGTCACTGTATCAATACTGCTCGTAGCTTCATCCAGCACCAGCATAGACGGATTCGCGAGAATTGCCCGGGCAATAGCTAGCAGCTGCTTCTGCCCTTGACTGATGCCGCTGCCGTCTACGGACAGCATCCGGTCATAGCCCCCTTGCAGCCTCATAATGAAGGCATGGGCATTGGCAAGCTTCGCGGCTTCCTCCACCTCTTCATCGGATGCATCCAGTCTGCCGTAACGGATATTGTCGCGGATCGTTCCTTTGAACAGGAAAGAATCCTGCAGTACGAAGGCCATTTGACTGCGTAGACTTTCCCGGGTAATCGTGGAGAGCTCTCTTCCGTCCAGCGTTATACTTCCTTTACTCGGATCGTAGAAGCGGGACAGCAGGCCGATTAGGGTGGTTTTGCCGGCCCCAGTAGGTCCAACCAGCGCAATCATCTCTCCGGGCTTAGCTTCAAAAGATATATCCTGCAGCGTATCTGCACCTCCATCATAGGAGAAGGATACGCCCGAGAACTTCACCGCGCCCTCCACATGCTGCAGCTTTACCGCTGCCCCCTCATCCCTGGCTTCGGTATCTTCATCAAGTACTTCGAATACCCGCTCCGCTCCGGCAATTGCCGACAGAAGCGTGTTCCACTGGTTCGCCAGATCATTCAGCGGGCGGGTGAATTGACGTGCATATTCAGCAAAAGCAATAATTATCCCTACTGTTACGAGTCCGCGGATGGCGAGCAGCCCCCCGACTCCGGCAACGATTGCAAAGCTTAGGTTGTTCAGACCATTCATCAGCTTGGGAATGAAGCCGGAAATCGCCTGGGCCCAATACCCTGACAGCATAATCCGTGTATTGCGCTCCCGGAAGCCGGTAATGACCCGCTCCTCCTGCGAGAACGCTTTGATAATCCGCTGCCCGGACAACGTTTCTTCTATAAATCCGTTCAATTCCCCCATATTGCGCTGCCGTTCCTTGAACAGCGGGCCGGTCCGCCGGGTAATCCAGCGCATGCCCAGCATCATCAGCGGCACAACGATGAAGGTCAGCAGCGTCAGCAAGGGACTGAGCCACAGCATTACCCCCACCGTACCCACCAGCGTCAGGATACTGGAGAAAATCTGAATCGCCGAGTTGTTCAGCGTCGAGCTGATATTCTCAATATCATTGGTTAGCCGGCTCATAATCTCCCCCTGCTGCCTGCGGTTGAAGAAGGAGATCGGCAGACGGTGCAGATGAGAGAACAGATCCGTACGCATCCGGTATACGGTCTCCTGGGCAATCTCGATCATCCAGATATTCTGCAGCCAGGAAATCAGAGAATTAAGCAGATAGACAAGAGCCAGTGTGACCAGAAAAATCACCCAGGTTCTGCCCCCGTCCCCTTCAAGATAATGGTCCACCGCCCGGCTTATCAGGTAAGGTCCAAGCAGGGACAGTCCTGAGCTGAGCAGGACCATAAACAGTACCAATACCAGCTTAGCCCTGCGCTCCGCAAGGTAACTCCATATCCGTCCAAGCGTACCGGACCAGTTCTTGGCTTTGGCCTTCGGTTTCCGGGCGCCCATTGCCCCGAAGACCTTCCCTTCTCCCAGTCCGACCTCCAGCTTCGGATGGCGGAACGGCTCAATGAGTGCTTTGAACATGCTGCGCCTCCCCTGTCTGTGACTGATAGATTTTGCGGTACAGCGGGGACGCATCCATCAGTTCTGTATGCGTCCCCTGGGCAATCAGCCGTCCTTCGTCCAACAGCAGAATCAGATCGGCCGACACAGTGGAACTGATCTTCTGGGTGATGAGGAACGTTGTGCAGGACATCGTCTTCAGCTCCGCCAGTAAAAGCCCCTCCGTCACCGCATCAAGCGCACTGGTGCTGTCATCGAGAATCAGAATCGCCGGTTTGCGTACCAGTGCCCGAGCGATGGTCAGACGCTGCTTCTGTCCGCCGGACAGATTGACTCCGCGTTGCCCAAGCCGGGTATCGTACCCCTCCGGCAGTCCTGCAACAGTCTCATGAATCTGGGCGGCTGCGGCTGCCTGCTCAATGTCCTCCTGACCCGCCTGCCCGTTACCCCAGGCAATATTTTCCCGGATCGAGCCGGTGAACAGCAGTACCTCCTGCGGTACATAACCAATCGATCCCCGCAGTGCCTGTATGCCAATTTCCGTATGCTTCATCCCGTCAATCCTGATGACACCGCTGCCACACTCATACAGACGGGGGATCAATGTTACCAGAGAGGATTTACCTGAGCCCGTTGCACCCATAATCGCCACACGTTCTCCAGGCTGCACCGTGAAGGAAATGTCCTCCAGCACTTTAATCTCACTGCCGGGATAACTGAAGCCGACCTGCTGGAACTCGACCTTCCCCTTAATGGCTGGCAACTGATTCTGATTCAGAGAGCCCGTTTGCGCTGGCCCCATCCCGTTCAGAGGCGCCATTCCCAATTCCCCCGGACCTTCACTGGCCGACATCACTTCATCAATGCGCACGGAAGAAGCTCTGGCGCGCGAGAAGCTTACCATAATCCAAGACAGCGCAGACAGTGCACCCATGGTGCGCAGGGAGTAATTAATGACTGCAACGGTCTGGCCGAGCGTCGCATCACCTGTGGATATCTCAATCCGGCCAAACCATAAGACAGCCAGAATTCCAGCATTCACGATGATCATAATGAACGGTGTCGAGGTCTCCGTGAGCCGCAGCGCGGATACAGTCGATTGCATCAGCTTCCCGCTGAATGAGGCAAACCGGCCAATCTCATGACCCATGCGCACAAATACACGAATCAGACGGATACCGGTAAGGTTCTCCTGAATGACACCATTGACATCATCCAGCCGGTTCTGCACATTGCGGAACAGAACAGAGGCTCTCCGCATCAGCCATAGGAGGAAAATCACCAAAAACGGCAGCGTCACGGTCAGCAGCAGCCCCAGCTTGACATGTACCACGAGCGCCATAATTACGCTGCCCACCACTACCAGCGGGATACGGGTCATGAACCGCAGACCCATGAATATCGTATCCTGCAGCTGAGACACATCACCCGTAAGCCTTGTAATCAGCGATGAAGTAGGGAACCGGCTGAAGATTTCATAAGAGAAGGATTGCACCTTCTCATACAGCTTGTCCCGCAGGTCGAACGCGAACCCCTGGCTGGCATGCGAGGCAAAAAAGGAGCTGAGCACTCCGGCAAGAAACGCCACTGCAGCGCTTCCCATAAGCACACCGCCCCACAGCCAGACTACTGCTGTATCTTTTTCCCGGATGCCTTCATCAATGATTTTGGAGATCAGCAATGGCTGCGACAGCTCTACTGCCAGTTCGATCAGCATCATTACCAGCGCGGCAATGGCTGCGACACGGTATTTTTTAAGATAAGAGAAGGTTAGCTTCATCGGTTATACCCCATTTATTTATTCGTAGAGCGCATCCCGCAGGCGGGTAGACATCGCTGAGCCTTGTCCCGATTTCAGGATGACCCGGCGCAATGCCATATTGCTGCGGTGAAGCTCCGTCATTTCTGCCAGCATTTCGACCAGTAAATCCTCCGACTCAGGGCTTAGTTCCCCCTTCTCCTGAAGTAGGTTTAACCGTTCCTTGTATTGCTCCAATTTCTCTGTCACCTGATAAACTTCCTTTCTGTTCACAAGATTCTCCTGCTGAAGACATAATTGCGTTCATTATATCACATCCCCGCTGGAGCAATCTTTTCACTGGCTACCCCGGCCCCGAATATGATACTCTAATAAGGTCGCATTTTTCGGATACTATTAACCAAGCTGAACAGCGAAAGGATAGATGGACGTGGCACAGTTATTTTTCAAGTATGGGGCAATGAATAGCGGCAAATCCATTGAGATTCTCAAGGTTGCACATAATTACGAGGAGCAGGGCAAGTCGGTACTCCTCTTCACTCCATCCCTTGACGACCGGGACGAAGTCGGTTACATCTCTTCCCGGATCGGACTGCGCAAGCAGGCCATCCCTATCGATGAGAATACGGATATCTACAGCATTGTCAGCAGCAATCTGCCGAAACCCCACTGTGTGCTGATAGATGAGTGCCAGTTCCTGACTAAGGACTGCATTCTCCAGCTCGTGCGCATTGTCGATGAGCTCGGCATTCCGGTCATGGCCTTCGGCCTCAAAAATGATTTCCAGAACAATCTGTTCGAAGGCAGCAAATACATGCTGATCTACGCCGACAAGATTGAGGAAATGAAGACCATCTGCTGGTTCTGCGCCCGGAAAGCCACCATGGCACTGCGGGTCGAAGACGGCAAGCCTGTATACAGCGGCAAACAGATTCAGATTGGCGGCAATGAAGCCTATTACCCGGTCTGCCGCAAATGCCACAAGAATCCTCCATTGTAAAAAAAGAATATATTTCTATTATTTAGCCTTTTGTTATTTCCTTTAATCACTTTATAGATAGAAAACACCAAAACGCATTCCAGCCATTGATAGGCTAAAATGCGTTTTTAGTGTTTTATTCTAATGAATAGCCTTCAGTGCTCTGTGCTCATCTTCCTTACGGACATACAGATCATGCTGAACCGTAGCCTTTCCTCCATAATTAGCACGCTGGGTGGTCGCTTTCATTCCCCCGTTAATCCTGGAGCGGTGCCGTACTCCTGCCGCCGTCAAAAGACCTTTTACCTTAAAATATTGTCCCTGGTCAAACGTGGTATAAACTAAGGTGCGTTCTCTTGGAATGAAGAAATGCCAGATGCCTTTTAGCAAGCTCATAAGCGCTCCTCTCCAGCCTAATTACAGCATTTTAGTTCAAGTAACGTTCATGAAGAATCCGCAGATGATGCAGCTCATGTCCGATAATCAGACAGGCCTGCGCCCGAACCGACATGGCTATACCCCCGAAGCTCCCCTTGCGTGTATAGGAATCCTCCGGCAGGCTATCCAGCAGCGCCAGGGTGGACTCCCGAACGATCCGGTAATGCGTGATCATCTCCTGTAGCGAGAAGCGGTCGAATCCGCCAGCAGCAGCGTAATCATTCTCTTCATAGCCGGGCAGCGGCGCCTGCTCTCCTCGGGCAAAACAAAGCAGACGGTAGGACATAATCCGGTCGTTATCCGTTAGATGCCCTATCATTTCTTTGATGCTCCACTTCCCTGGGGCGTAGCGGTATTCACCCTGCTGCTCCGTCAGCCCGCCAAGCAAAGCCAATACATGCTGAGTCTGCTCTCTTAGAATGACCTTTAAATCTCCCTCTGGCGGCACCAGTGTAATATATCTGGACTGGAATTCGGTGTATTCTCCCTGCTCTGGACGCTCCTGCATGGTAAAACTCCTCTCAAAATACATTTTTTAAGAAATATTTGCCGGAAAGTGTCAAAACCTGTTGTTGCATTTTATCCTATTATGTATAATATCACCAAGATTAGCTACTTTGGTATTCGGGAGTGTAGGCATGCTGGATTTTGTGCTGTATATGGTATTTTCCATACTTGAGACAACTGCAATGTTTTATTTGGCCTTCAAGGTTTTTAAGATTGATGTTTATCCCAAAGAAATCTTGTTCGCTGGTGCCCTTATGGCATTTGTGTCCTACGTTCTCCGTAACGACTATGGGCTTATACTTACAGACGTGGCTATTCAATATCTGTTAACTTTCTGCTTTTTATGGCTTTTGTTTCGAATTCATATTTTTTATGCTGCTATTATGACAGGATTAACTTATTTATCCTATATGCTCATTCAATCCACATGTTATTTTCTAATGAAATTGACAGGTTTATACTCTATAGAATTCCCTTTTTTGTCCGTTGGTGTGTATATTCTTCAATTAATCTCTGTTGTACTTACAATCATTATTGGTTTTAATATCGGTAAACATAGAAAGGGATTTGATTTTGTTCCTGACAAACAAAACGTCAAAGTAAAGATAGCCCTTCGTGAAATTAAAATCTTTATTCTAAGTGCGCCTGCTATATTCATCGTTATATTAATGCTAATTCTAACACAAAGATATTCTCAGTATTTCTTCCTAATGCCTATGCTTTATGGCATTTTGCTTTATGCCTACCTATATCTATCATATAAAAAGGATCGAACCGATGATGAATTCATTAGCCTTTAGAATTGCAATGGCAATAAAGAATGCAAATTCAGAGGAAACCCACTCTGTCGAAGTTATGCAGTATTCGCTGGGCATTATTTTAAATACACTGCTAATCATAGCGGGCACTTCGATAATAGGTTTTATTTCGGGAACATATGCCGAATGCTTAACCTTTCTATTCTGTTTCTCGATACTGCGCCTCGCCTCAGGCGGTTTTCATTTAAAAACAGCTACGGCTTGTAATATTGTTACTATTTTATTAAGCACCTTACTGCCTTCTTTAATCACCTTTCCAGACTCTGCCCTTTGGATTGCTAACATAATCAGTTTGATCATAATCGTTATATTTGCTCCAAACCCGGACAATAATGCAAGAATTCCCACTTCTATATTTCCATTATTGAAGTTGGTTTCTATATTAATGGTTTCCTCTAACTTTTTTCTTCAATCATCTGTAATCGGATTGGCTTTTATAGTCCAATCATTAACAGTAATTCCTTGGACAAGGAGGAGAATACATTGAAAAAAGCTATCGCTAAACAAATTTCAGCCGCTCTTGCCGGATCTGCACGTTTCTTTGTTTCAATTATGAAGCCAGCCTTTCACAGCCCGGAAGCACCCAAAGAATTGCGCAAGTAATTACACAAGGATGGGGAAAACATGCGTGTCTTACTAAACGACGGATCTTCCCGGAGTATCCGGGAGGAGGATATATTGTATTTCTCAAATCATAAGAATACAATATTCGTCCATACGAAAGAAGGCGAATTTGTTCTCCCTACCACTCTTTCCGATTTATACGCAGCATATGGGGGCATCGGCTTTGAACGTCTTGACCGCAGTAATGTAGTCAACATTGGCAATATTGACGGTTATGACCCGGAACGGAAGATCGTTCTGTTCAATCAAGGAGAACAATTTGCTACCGTATCAGAATCGAATGAAGCACGGATCAGAAGATTTTTAGCCTCCCGGTGGAATGATTCACCGTAATCACAGAAGAATAGAATCATTCCCATTTCCCGGTGCCCATTGGCGCCGGGATTTTTCCTGCTATATAATTAATTCAAAATCTTATACTTATAGCTATTAATATATCCTCGCACCAAAGCTAATTATTATCCCATATTACCCATCTTTTGTAAAGATGAATTCAGAGGGCGAATGACAGCAGACGGATTAGCTTCCAAATGGTACCATTTTGATAGATTCGTAATGTTTTAAAACAATTCACTTATTTGTTAGCACTCTCAACTACAGATGGAGGAATCTAATGGAATATTATTTTCATCCTTCTCCGCGCCCCTCATCACTTGAGCTATTGTCTGACGAACAATTAATTAACATCTATGAATTGGCGCTGGAAGCTAAAGCTTCAGCTGATTTTATCGAAATCATCAGAAATGTCCTCTCTGGCCGAAATCTGTTAGGCTCAGATCATTATGATGCCTAATCCCTATTTTCAAGCCCTCCTATAAAACCATTCTGCTTATTGGTATATTGACCCGGCCTGCCGGGCAATATACTTTTTTGTCATTTTAAGATAATCAAATTTTAGTTTTTAATTTCAATTTCAATATCTTTCCTATATAATATTCTTTGTGTTTGTTACCTAACTTGACAATAGAAGGGATGAAAGATTGCATGAGGCATAATTTCCAGCACTTATTGCACAAAACTGTTCTATCTTCACTCGTAATTTCTATGACTGTATTGCCATTCAGTGGAATGTTCGCGGCAGCTGCGCCGGCTGACTCCACAATGAAACTGCGCATCATGGAGACTACAGACATCCACACCAACCTGCTCCCGTATGACTATTATAAGAGCGCTACGTCTCTGACCGTCGGACTGGCCCGCACAGCTAATCTAGTGAAAGCAGCCCGCCAAGAGATTGGCAATACGCTGCTGGTAGACAACGGAGACCTGATCCAGGGTACACCTCTCGGCACATACAAAGCACTGGTGAACCCGATTAAGGGCACCGAGATTCATCCTGTGTACAAAGCAATGAACCTGATGGGGTACGATGTAGCCACCTTCGGCAATCATGAATTCAACTACGGTCTGGATTACCTGGATCAGGCGATCAAAGGCGCCAATTTCCCTTATATTAACGCCAATGTATATGTAGATGACAAAGACAGCAATCCGGACAACGATGTTAACAAATACAGCCCTTATCAGATCATTACCAAATCCTATAAGGATGAAGCCGGCAATGTGCAGACGCTGAAGATTGGTGTACTCGGCCTTGTCACTCCGCAGATTACCGAATGGGACAAGAGCAATCTGGAAGGCAAAGTCATTACCAAGGATATCGTAGCTACAGCTGAGAAATTCATTCCACAGATGCGCGCAGCCGGTGCAGATCTGATTATCGCCATGACCCATTCCGGGTTTAACGGCAGTGCCGAAGCTTACGTGAAGGCAGAGGATGCTATTTTCCCGCTGAGTAAGGTTGCCGGTATTGATGCGATTACTTTCTCTCATACGCATAAAGTATTCCCTGCTGCAGATGAGAAGTCGCTGGATGTCCTCTTCAAGGATGCCTCCGGCAAAGTATTGCCTGGTGTCGACAATGCCAAAGGAACCATCAACGGTGTCCCTGCAGTACAGGCCGGCTACGGCGGCAGTAATCTGGGCCTCATCGATCTGACACTTGAAAAAACAGATGGCAAGTGGAAGGTCGCTTCATCGCAATCCTCCACCAAGGCAATCTATGATGCTGTTGCCAAAAAATCTACGGTAGATGTGGATCAGGCCATTGTGGATGCCGTGCAGGCCGATCATGAAGCTACAATTGCCTATGCGAACAGTCCAATTGGCACAACGACCGCACCGATCTACAGCTACTTCGGACTGGTTCAGGATGATCCATCCGTACAGATCGTTACCACTGCACAGAAGCAGTATGTAGAAAATTACATCAAAGCTAATCTTCCGCAATATGCAGGTATCCCGGTTCTGTCCGTCGGTGCTCCATTTAAAGCCGGACGTAACGGCCCCGAAGAATATACTGATATTGCTCAGGGACCACTGGCCATTAAGAGCGCAGGCGACCTGTACCTGTACGACAATACGCTGAAGGCGATTCTCGTGAAGGGATCTGTGGTCAAGGAATGGCTGGAAATGTCTGCGGGCAAATTCAATCAGATTAACCCGTCCGCAACAGAAGCACAGGAGCTGCTTAATTCCTCCTTCGCCGTCTATAACTTCGACGTAATTGATGGTGTAACTTATCAGGTCGATGTTACCAAACCAGCCAAGTACAAACCGGATGGTACCGTGAATGACGCCTCCTCCAGCCGGATTATCAATCTGCAGTATAACGGCAAAGCGATTGATCCGAATCAGGATTTCATCATGGCAACCAATAACTACCGCGCAAGCGGCGGCGGTAACTTCCCTGGTGTCAAAGGCAGCAAATACATCATCGACTCACCGGATGAGAACCGCCAGATCCTGATGGATTATATCACGGCCAGCAAAACCATTAATCCGTCCGCCGATAACAACTGGTCGATTGCACCCATCTCCGGGAATGTGAAGGTCACCTTCACCTCATCTCCCAAAGCAGAGGCCTATGCCAAAACAACGGACAACATTGCCTATACAGGTCAAGTGGATGAGAAGGGCTTTGGTGTCTTCACACTGGACGTAAGCAAGGCTGTAACGCCATCTCTGCCCGCTGCTGATCCGGTTACGGAACAGCCTGCCGTTGCAGTATTCAAGGATGTTCCCGTGTCACACTGGGCGGCTGGTTACATCAATAGCCTCGCTGCGGATAAGATCATTTCCGGCAAAACAGCCGATACTTTTGATCCGAACGGCCTGGTAACCCGCGCCGAATTCGCCAGCTTGCTGACCAAAGCTTTGAAGCTGCAAGTCAATGTATCTCCAGTCTTCAAAGATGTACCCGCATCCGCCTGGTATGCAGGTGCTGTTGCAGCAGCTCATAAGAACAAGCTGGTTAGCGGTGTAACCGCCGACACCTTCGCACCTAATGCTTCCATCACCCGTGAACAGATGGCGGTTATGGTGAAGCAGGGGCTGGATCTTCGTGCCGGTAAAATATTGACTGCCTCCACAGCAGTCAGCTTCAACGATTCGGCTTCCATCAGTGCTTGGGCAGCATCCGCTGTAGCTGTTGCTGTCGATAAGAAGATTATCGCCGGACGCACAGACGGCAGCTTCGCCCCTAAGGCTACTGCCACCCGCGCTGAAGCCGCCAAAGTAATCTCCAGCCTGCTGTCTGCTTCTGTAGAGTAACCCTCAGCTGCGAGGGCTGAAAGGCTATCCTGACCAGTATACACAGACGCAAAAAAGCCATCCTCCACATACGTGCGGGGATGGCTTTTTATGTTGGTACGCAAGGATCTACTCGATGAATTCTGTTTTGAAGACATTCTCCAGCTTGCCGCCGAGTCTCTTCTTCAGCGGAACCTTGATATCGCGGCCCAGCTCTTTGAAGAACGTATCCACATCGCATTTCACATTCTGCGCCAGGGCAATGATCGTACCGTCGCCTACGATATTCTGGTTCACTTCAAGAGGCACATCCACTTCAATATCGTATTTCTTAGTAAGTGTTTTGATGTATCTTGCAAAGATCTCCAACAGCTCATCGTTATTGAAATTCTCGATTGCAGCTTTACCTTTGCTGGTAAACTTCATATTGATTCTCATGATTCGTATCCCCTTTTCTGTCTAACCATTTGTAGTTGTTTATGGATCAAGATGAATAGATGGCTGCAAGAAAGGGCAACATTATTCATTTTTGACAACAAGCTGAGCTAGGCCCTTCTTCACTTATACACGCCCTTGATCTGCTGAACTTTGAACTGGGTGAATTCCTTCAATGACTGGATAACCTGGTCCTGCTCTTCTTCCTTCAGCTCATAGATGCATTCGCGCAGCCATTCTCCGAACAAATAGGCCTGACGCCCTTTGCGGGGCTGTTTGCGGAGGCTGTCCAGACTTCCCTCGAATTTATCGTTCAGGACATCGGTCAGGTTATATTTCTCGATCTTCTCTATTACCATTCCTGCCCCATATTCCGTTTCATAAACGATAACTTCGTCAGAATCAAACGAAACATATGACGTTTCTTTGTCTTCCTTAGCCCGGAACTCCTTCAGCTTGTTAAACGCCGTTTCATAGATGTAATCCTGGGACTGATTATGCTGCGGCAGCTTGTAGCCTTGCTTGAGAGTCTTAATGTATTCAATGTCAGGCATGTAGTCCGCCAAGTGATACATCCGGTTCTTAAGATCCCCTCCGAGCGCCTCAATAATCTTGTCCAGGTTATCTTTAAGCGGAATACTCTCTCCCCGTTCAATCTTGCTAAGCTGTGAATAGCTGATGCCGCTCTTCTCTTCAAGCCCTCGTAAGGTCAAACCTCGAGCTTTGCGGAAGTGCCGGATGAAATTCCCCAGCTCATCGGGATAGTTATCGAAATCGTTCATAGGAGCCACCTCTACCTATATCATAACACAAGATAACAATTTGTGTTTCATTATAACAATTGTTTGTGTAAATTCTTTAGGCAGAATCAATAAAAACTCCATTATTAGCACTCAGAGCAGCTAAACTTAAGGCTAAATCCGCACTAAATGGAGGTAATTCCCATAACTGTGAGCTGATCCGATTTGATTTCCTTATTCTCTCAAATAGCCTGTATTCTTATCCGATAAAGACTAATGTAAAATCAAAATCACTACTGGGGGAATTATCATGTCTTACACCATGGAAGTAAATGTAGCGAAAAATCAAGTGATTGTTAGAGCCTATGGCCTCACCGAAGGTGACGTGCCTGCATACATAGCTGATTTCGAGAGTGCTCTGAAGAAACTGAAACCGGGATTCACCGGCGTAACCGATGTAACGGGTTCCCCGACTGTACTGTCTCCGGAAGTTTCAGCTTTGCTTGCTCCGACGGGCGACCTGGCAATTGCCGCAGGTGTCGGCGGCTGGGTCTACGTTGCAGATTCCCCGGTATGGAAAATGCAAATGAAGCGCTTGTTCGGTAAATTCGCTGTTCACTACCCGACCTATGAAGAAGCAGATGCTTACCTGAACGGCTTGTCTAACCAGTCGATCCACTAAAAAAACAGACAAAAGGTGATCCCGGACCAGAAATGGCTTGGAATCACCTTTTTTTATATGCGGATTAATCACGGAAAAGAACCCGAAAGCTTATTTCAGCGCTCAGAATTTCCGATATAGATTCTATATGGTATTTAATCCTTTCCTTGGGAGGAATTCTCTTGTCATCCATCTCTTCAACCTCTTCACAGAGTTCTATGCCTGTTTCCGCCACAAGCCACCAATTGAAACCTGATTCCAGGGACAAGGAAATTCAAAGTCTGATCAAACAAAAGTCCAACCTGAATGAACAGATTGAAGCCGTCAGATCCAATGAGAACCTGGATAAGAAGCTGAAGCAGGAACGCGTACAGGCCCTCAAAGCATCTATTCAGGAAGTTGATGCGCAGATCGCACAGATCAAAGCCGAGCAAATGCAGGAAAAAATGGAGAGCAGCAAGCCTAAACAGACTGAAGCCAAAAAAGCTGAGCAAGACACCTTCACGGATATTAGTGTTGAATCGATGCATGCGCTCATCAAAAACAGCACGACATATGACCGGATGGGTAAGCTTGTGAATCTCAGTAAGCAGCTGGAAGGCGAGATCAAGCCCATCCAGAGTGAGATTAAGATGGAAAGAGACCGGTTAGCCAACAACCCTACGAACGACATAGGCCGGCCGTTAATGCTTGAGAATGCGGAACGTATTATTTTCCAGGCTAAACGGGAGGAAATTCTCGATATGAAATCCACCATCCGCGGGATCGACAGCAAGATTGGAGATTTAGTCTCTGAGCTGAAGGACAATAGCAAAGCGGCGGCAAAAGAGAGTAATACTCCTAGCTCGCTCTCCCGCACTGAGGATAAAGAAGAAACAGATGAGACCAATAAGTCCTCCAAAATTGGAGATAAAAGCAGCACTGCCGAAGCGGCTGGTACAGGAAGAGCGTCAGACCCGGTGACCGGCTCGGCCCCAGCCTCAGCGTCGTTGGATATTTTGGTGTAGCCTGGAAGCTAAGAAACAGCGAACCTGATGAACAACAAAACACTCCTTATTGGAATTAATGCATCCAAAAAGGAGTGTTTTTCATTTTATAAGCATATAATATTGGCTCTGAAATTCGGTCAAACATCTTAACCCTTTCACGTATCTTGATCCTTCCCCCTTCAAGACACCTTATGCTCAATCCGCAGCTTGTCTGCTACCATGGCAATAAATTCCGAGTTAGTTGGCTTGGATTTGGAGATATTAATCGTATAGCCGAACAGATGGCTGATGCTGTCAATGTTGCCGCGGGTCCAGGCGACTTCGATCGCATGGCGGATGGCACGCTCCACGCGTGAAGGCGTTGTCTTGAATTTCTCGGCAATGGCAGGGTAGAGTGTCTTGGTTATGGCACCCAGAATCTCGATATTGTTGTAGACCATGGTGATGGCTTCACGCAGGTACTGATAACCTTTAATATGCGCAGGTACGCCGATTTCATGAATGATCGATGTAATATTGGCATCCAGATTCTTTCCTTTGGACAAAGGTACCACATTACTGGAAGATCTGGAACTCGAATAGCCGGACATGCTGGCAGAAGTGCTCATGCTGCCTTGGGCGCCCACAAGCTGACGCACACGGTTCGCCAGAACCTCCATATCGAACGGCTTCAAAATATAATAAGATGCTCCTAGCTGAACAGCTCTTTGGGTGATGTTCTCCTGGCCGAAAGCGGTCAGCATGATGATCTTCGGCTGCGGGTTCAGATCCATATCGCGCAGGCGTTCCAGAACGCCAAGGCCATCCAGATGCGGCATGATGATATCAAGAATAAGGACATCGGGAACTTTGCGTGCTCCGCTCAGCATTTGAAGCACTTCTTCACCATTATAGGCAATGCCTGTCACGGTCATATCTTCCTGTTCGGTAATGTACTCGGCAAGCAAGTTAGTGAACTCCCTGTTATCATCGGCCAACAACACTTCAATATTCTGCACTGGCTGCTTCCTCCTTATTATCTTCTCTCCCTTAAGTTTTCGACATGAAGATTGAATATCCTTCTGTCGAAAATTATTTTTCTTTATTTTTTTTCGGTGTTGATTTATAATTAAATATTTTGTTTCACGATTCGAGGTTTATCGCTGGCCTTCGACAAAAAAATCTTAAGGCTAAACCGCCTTAAGATTGTAGGGAAGCAAATTCTCTTGTTGCACCACACCGGAGTCACGAAGCATCCATTCGATGAAGCAGCCGTAACCCGACTTGGGATCATTGACGAATACGTGGGTAACTGCACCGATCAGCCGGCCATTCTGGACAATCGGACTGCCGCTCATCCCCTGAACAATCCCGCCGGTCTTATCAATCAGACGGGAATCGGTGATGCGCAGGACCATGCCTTTGGTCGCCGGAGTCTGCTGGCGGGCCACATGAATGATCTCCACATTGAAACGCTCCACCTGCTGACCATCGACTACTGTAAGAATCTGTGCCGGGCCTTCCTTCACTTCAGCGCTCATTGCAACGGGTATCGGTTCCTGGTACAGGCTGTGCTCCGGATTGCGGGTCATTTTGCCGAAGATTCCGAAATCCGTATTGCTCTCCACATTACCGAGAACCTGGCTTTCCTTCAGAAAATGGGCCCGTTTCTCCCCAGGATCGCCATCCTGGCTTTTGGAAATGGAGGTGACACTGGACTGGACGATATGGCCGCTGCCGACAACAATCGGTGTGCCGGTGTTCATGTCGGTAATGACATGCCCCAGAGCACCGTATACGCCTTGTTTCGGAGCATAGAAAGTCAGGGTACCCACACCTGCTGCGGAATCGCGGATGTAGAGCCCCAGTCTCCATACCTTGTCATTACGGTCATACGCGGGTTTTAGCTGAGCTTTGTGCTCTTTGCCGCTGCGTTTGTACACAATACTTAAGGAATCATTGCTTTTACCGGCACGTTCCACAAGCTTTGCTACCTTGGATACCTCGTCCAGCTTGACCCCATTAATGGAGATCATCAGATCACCAGGCATCAGTCCGCTGTTCTCGCCGGGTGAAATCTTGGACTGCTCCGACACTTCAATCAGATGATGGCCCACAACCAGAACCCCTGCTGACTTCACTTTCACGCCAATCGTCTGACCTCCCGGGATGACTCTAAGCTCATTGTCATTCCCCTGAACCGCTTTATGCGGCTGATGTTCCAGCGGTGCTGCAAAGCTCTGTTGAGGTCCCGTTATGCCTGATAAGCTGAGAAAGAAGGCAAATAAAAGGCCGGGCATTAACTTCCTGAGGTTCGGCTTCAATGGCTGTCACGCTCCCTTTTGCTTCTTTCGCTTGACGAAAAAGGTGGTCGCCAATTGCGTACCTATAAGATAACCTTGCCCCCAGGCTTTTATTACTGTCAATCATTGTCCCGCTTACCCAGCAGCAGCTTTGCTGGCCTCAGCCAAACCGAGCATTTCCTGTGCGTGATGCAATGTTTTTTCGGTAATTTCCACACCACCCAGCATACGGGCCAGCTCCAGCACCCGGCCTTCCGCCGAGAGGGAGTCCACTTCGGTCATCGTGCGTCCGTCTTCGACTTTTTTGACAATCAGATATTGATGATCCGCCATACAGGCCACCTGCGGCAAGTGAGTAATGGAGAACACCTGACAGGTGGAGGACAGCTTGTATAATTTATCCGCAATGGATTGTGCCGCGCGCCCGCTGACACCGGTATCCACTTCATCGAAGATCAGGACAGGAATGGCGTCATGCCGGGCAAAAATACTCTTCATCGCCAGCATGATGCGGGACAGCTCACCGCCGGAGGCGATTTTGCCCAGCGGCCGCAGCGGTTCGCCCGGGTTCGGGGAGATCATGAACTCTGCGCTGTCAATCCCCTGCCGGGTAAGACGGTATCGCCGGTCCTGATACTCAATACCGCGCGGGTCTTCGAGCGTATCCATTTTGACCTGAAGCGAAGTCCGCTCCATCTGCAGATCCTTCAGCTCACCTTCCACTTGGGAAGCGAGATCCGTAGCACACTGGCGGCGTGCCGTGCTGAGCGCTCCGGCGGCTTTCATTAAAGTGCCGAGCAGGCCATCGCGTTTGGCCGTCAATTTCTCAATGTATTCGTCCTTATTCTCCAGAAGATCGGTCTCCCGGTGAATCTGCTCATAATACTCCAGAATCTGCTCTACACTGTCTCCGTATTTGCGCCGTAGCCCTGTGATAAGATCCAGACGGTTCTCAATTTCCTCCAGCCGCGCCGGATTGAATTCGATATCTTCGCGGTAGTCACGCAACTGGAAGGCCGCATCCTCCAGCTGGTAATACGACGACTGCAGCTGCTCGAACACAGCCCTCAGGCCCTTCTCGTCATAACGGATCGCATCCTCCAGCTTGGAGATGACACTCCCGATGGATTCCAGCCCTTGCCTGTCATACAGCAGCTCGTATGCGCCGGATACTGAATCCATCATTTTCTCACTGTGGGATAGTTTGACCCTTTCTTCGTTAAGTAATTCATCTTCTCCCGGTTTTAGTCCTGCAGCAGAAATTTCCTCCAGCTGAAAACGGTACAAATCAAGCATTTGATACGCTTTTTGACTGGATTCCTGAAGTTCCCGGAGTTCTTTTTCCACTTTGGCGAAGGCCGTATATTTCTCCTGGTAGTCAGCTTTGAGCGGGCCAATCACAGCTTCGCCGTAAGTATCCAGCAGCCCCAGATGACGTTCAGCCTTCAGCAGGTTCTGATGCTCATGCTGCCCGTGGATATTCACCAGCTGTTCACCGATTTCCCGCAGCATGCTGAGATTGACCATCTGGCCGTTCACCCTTGAAGTGCTTTTGCCTTGAGAGGTAATCTCCCGGCGGATCACCAGGTGCTCTTCGCGTTCTGCTCCAATGCCAAGCCGTTCCAGCGTATCCCAGACCGGATGAGTTCCCGGCAAGCTGAAAAGCGCTTCCATTTCTGCCTTTTCACACCCATACCGGATAGAGTCCGCAGAACCACGGCCCCCGGCAATGAGTGCAAGCGCATCGATAATAATCGATTTCCCTGCCCCCGTCTCCCCTGTAAGAACATGAAAGCCGGGATAAAAATGCACATCCACCGCCTCAACGACGGCCAGATTGCGGATTGATAACGTGTCTAACACGAATACAGCACCTCCGAAAAGATGATCGCTTATTTAAGTGTAAAAGGGTGATGAAGTTACGAGATGTAGCCCATAATTTGTGCAATAACGCCTTTGCTGTCCTCAGGCTGGCGGCAGATAATCAGAATGGTGTCATCGCCCGAGATGGTGCCCATAATTTGCGGCCAGTCAATATTATCAATCAGTGCAGCCACAGAATTGGCTGTTCCCGGAAGACATTTCATAACCACAAGGTTGGCGGAGAAATCGATCTGCACAAAATTATCCACCAGCACCCGCTTAAGCTTCTGGGTCGGATTATAGCGCTGGTCAGTCGGCAGGGAGTATTTGTAGCGCCCGTCATCCATCGGCACCTTAATCAGCAGCAGTTCCTTGATATCACGGGATACTGTGGCCTGGGTAACCTGAAATCCGGATTCACGCAGAGCCTCCACCAGATCATCCTGGGTCTCGATCTCCCTCTGCGTAATAATTTCTCTTATTTTGATGTGCCTGTGTCCCTTCATTGTTGCCTCCCGTATTTATAAGTTGATCTCAATTGGATTCACCATCGTCTTTGCCTAACTTAATTACATGAATTGCTGAATTCACCGTATCCACGTACAGCACACCACTGCAATCCGGATAAATTAGCAGATAAGGAAGCAGAGTGTCGCGAAGTCCGCTGCCGGTGAACTCAAGCCCTTTGCGCGGCCGGGACAGAATAACCAGATAGAAATGCTCCTCATCTTTGCTGGCCACATAATCAATGAACAGCCTGCTGTACATCGGTGCCCCGTTCACTTGAAAGGACAAAGGAATCTTCAGCTTGCCGCCAATGACCTCGTAACCGGCATCCTCTAATAATGCGATGGACGGATGAGGCTGAATAATGGTATTGATCGGCACCCGGTCCTTCATGAACGATCTTGGGGAACCTTGGAGCCAGATGTAGATCCGGTAAACGATAAAGATTGCCGCCGCCAGTCCAATGAGTGCTACAACGGCCTTGTCAGAGCTCGCCACTCCCATCACCTCGGTGAATCTATTCGAGTGAAGGCAGGCGAAATCCTGCTTGAGGGGAATAACAGAGCCTGATCCGGCAGCAAAAAGTTGAAGCTGACTGCAGATGAAGCGTTGCCTGCTTAAGTTCATTAATTATAACGTATAACACCGCTTGAAGCATGTATATTGCAGGCAGAAAACGGCAGATGATTTAATTCTTTATTTTTGCAGCAAAAGAAACTCATCGCTTCGATGAGTTTCCATTGTTCGTAGCGCTAAAGGTTGCATTCGCTTCCTTGATTACGGATTCGGCAAGCGCGGCGAAAGGATTCGGCTGTGCTTCAGCCGGGAAAAGCTGCTGTTCGTGCTGTTCGTTCGTAGAGTTATCTACCGCTACAGGCAGCAGCTTCCAGTGAGCCAGGAATTCAATATTGCCTTCCCCTCCGGTAATTGGAGAGAAGGTCAGCCCTTCCAGCTTATAGCCCAGCCCGGCCGCCATTGACAGCACATTAACAAGCACCTCTTTGTGAACGGCTGATTCGCGGACTACACCGGATTTCCCCACCTTTTCCCGTCCGGCCTCGAACTGCGGCTTGATCAGCGCAGCGATATCGGCCGGGCGGTTCAGGAGCGCCATCAGCGGCGGCAGAATAATCTTCAGTGAAATAAAGGACACATCAATACTGGCAAAGTCAGGTACCGGCCCCTTCAGGTCAGGCGGGGTCATGTAGCGGAAGTTGGTCTGCTCCATTACGGTTACCCGTTCGTCGTTGCGCAGGCTCCAGTCCAGCTGGTTATGGCCGACATCAATAGCATACACATGTGCTGCCCCGTTCTGGAGCGCACAATCGGTGAAGCCTCCTGTTGAGGAGCCGATATCCAGCATATTCCTCCCGTTCAGGTCAATGCCGAAGTGCCGAAGTGCCTTCTCCAGCTTCAGGCCGCCCCGGCTGACGTAGGGATGCACAGCTCCTTTGACTCTTAAGACAGAGCTGCGCAGCACCTTCATTCCCGGCTTCTCAATCCGTTCTTCATTCGCCAGCACAAGCCCTGCCATGATTGCTGCCTTGGCCTTCTCACGGCTGTCGTAGAAGCCTTGCTCAACTAACAGTACATCTATACGTTCTTTAGGGTGTTCCATGTTCATCTCCTGGTCACTTGGGTCCGGCTTCCACCCTGTACTCAGGAATTGGAAGTCGACTTGTAAGTATAAGTGCTTAGCGCCTTCATCGCCTTGATCCGTGTACACAAGGCTTCAACGGTGAGGCCGGTTTCCTGGCGCTGTTCCTTGATCGAACCATGCTCAACGAAGATATCCGGCACGCCCATCAAGTGAACTCGTGCATCATAAATTTCATGTTCCGCATAGAATTCGAGCACTGCGCTGCCTAGGCTGCCTGCCTGGCTGGCTTCTTCAAGCACAACCATGCTGGTTCCGGCATGAGCCAGTTCAAGCAGCATGGTATTATCCAGCGGCTTCAGGAACCGGGCGTTCACTACGCTAACCTGAATGCCTTCACGCTTGAGCAGCTCAGCTGCCTCCTCGGCTAGCTGAACCATCGGGCCGCAGGCCAGCACTGCGTAATCATCCCCGGGACGCAGACGCTCCCAGGAGCCGATAGGCAGACAATGCAGTTCGGCATCTACAGCCGCTCCGGTGCCTTCAATCCGCGGATAACGGTAAGCAATAGGTCCGTCATTGTATTCCAGTGCCGTCTTCATCATATGGCGCAGCTCATTCTCATCCTTAGGCATCATAAGCACTATATTCGGGATGTGCCGCATGAAAGCTATATCATATACCCCTTGATGGGTCTCCCCGTCCGCTCCGACAAAACCGGCGCGGTCGATGGCAAACATTACATTGGCATTATGTCTGCAGATATCATGGACAATCTGGTCATAGGCACGCTGCATAAAAGTGGAGTAAACGGCATAGACCGGCTTCATCCCCTCCATGGCCAGTGCGGCGCACAGCGTGGCTGCATGCTGCTCAGCGATACCGACATCGATCATCCGGTCCGGGAATTCCTTGGCGAACGGGAACAGGCCCGAGCCGCCCGGCATTGCCGGTGTGACCGCAATCAGTCTTGAATCCTGACGGCCCAGCTCAATCAGCGTCTCCCCGAACACTTCGGTATACATCGGGTGGCTGACAGCCTTCACAGCCTTAAGAGACTGGCCGGATTCAATTTTGTAGGGTGAGATCGCATGTGATTTATAGAAGTCCGTTTCGGCCGGCTTGTAGCCTTTGCCCTTCGTCGTCAGCACATGTACCAGCACAGGACCAGACACATTATCTGCCTGATGGAAGGTGTCGATCATTTTCTCCAGATCATGACCATCCACGGGTCCCAGATACGTGAATCCGAGCTCTTCGAACAGAACACCGGGAACCAGCATGTTCTTCAGGCCGTCCTTCACATTCTGCGCCGTCTTGGCCAGCCGCCCGCCAATCGCCGGGATTTTCTTGAGCAGGCCTTCCACTTCATCCTTCGCACGCAGATAATGGCGGTCCGAGCGGATTTTGCTCAAATAATTATGCATGGCTCCTACATTCGGTGCAATAGACATCTCATTGTCATTGAGGATAACCATCAGTTTGCGGCGTTCATGTCCAATATGGTTCAGCGCCTCAAAGGCCATCCCCCCGGTAAGCGCACCGTCGCCGATCACAGCGATGACCCTATTGTCCTCGCCCTTCAAATCCCGGGCCATAGCCATACCCATTGCGGCAGACAAAGAGGTACTGCTGTGTCCGGCTTCCCAGACATCATGCTCGCTCTCCGAACGCTTCACAAAGCCGCATAAGCCGCCCTGCTTGCGCAGTGTATCAAACCGGTCCTGGCGGCCAGTCAGTATCTTGTGTACATACGCCTGATGACCGACGTCATATATCATCTTGTCCCGGGGACTGTCATAGCAGTAATGCAGGGCCAGCGTGAGCTCCACTACCCCCAGGTTGGATCCGAGATGCCCTCCGGTTACTGTAAGTTTGTCTATTAAAAACCGGCGGATTTCTTCCGCAAGGGCTGCCAGCTCCTCGACTGACAAAGATTTAAGTTGCTGAGGATCATTTATTTGTGGAAGCAGCACGAGTATTCCCCGCTTTCCTAGATGTTGTAAAATATAAACCCCATTATAACACAAACGAAACGGCTGTCGAAACACAGCCGTTTCCGAAATGTACCTAATGATCGCGTGACATCAAATAATTTGCAATTTCAAGCAGCCGGGTATGATCCTGAAATCCGCCCTCAAGGACCGCGCTGTGCGCTTCAGCGGTCAGCCGCTTCACCTCTTCACGCGAGGCTTCCAGGCCGATGAAGTAGGGATAGGTCACCTTTTGCTGCTTGATATCACTGCCGGTTTTTTTGCCCAGCTTGCTCTCATCGCCGACCAGATCAAGGATATCATCCTGAATCTGAAAAGCCAGGCCAATCTGCGTACCGAACTGGCGCAGCGCCTCCAGCTGACGTTCATCCGCACCGGCGATTCTGCCTCCCGCCAGCAGCGAGAAGATCATCAGATCGCCTGTCTTATGAAGATGGATATACTGAAGCTGATGCAGGTCGGTTAAGCCCTGCTCGCCTTCCATATCGGCAACCTGCCCGCCGACCATTCCGCGCGGACCGGCCATTTCGGCCAGATCCTCAACAATGGACAGCACATTCTCTGCCGGAACGCCAAATTTACGCGAAGCTTGTACCACACTATAGAATGCATGCGTCAGCAGTGCATCCCCGGCCAGGATCGCCGCAGCTTCCCCGAAGACCTTGTGGTTCGTGAGCTTGCCGCGCCGGTAGTCGTCATTATCCATGGCCGGCAGATCATCGTGAATCAATGAATAGGTATGCACCATTTCAATCGCTGCCGCTACGGGCAGCGCAGCCTCACGGCTGCCGCCAAGCGCTTCACAGGCGGCGATGACCAGCAGCGGGCGCAGGCGTTTGCCTCCGGCCTGCAGCGAGTAGTCCATCGCCTCCCTGAGCACCTGAGGCACAGTCCACTGCGCAGGCAGGGTTGCCGTCAGTGCATCAGCAACCCAGTGGCCCACCTCTGCAATATACTGCTCAAGCGGTGCGCGCCCGTGTGCTTCCGCTTCACTGCTGCCCGGTTCCAGCTCAGAACGACTCATCGCCATCGCCTTCCAGCCGGGCTCCGAATGGCTTCTTGCGCAGCTCGCCATCCTCTACCGTAATCATCTCGATCTTGCGCTCTACCTGCTCCAGCTTACTGCCGCAGAGCTGCGACAGCTTCATTCCCTGCTGGAATAAATCAATCGCCTTCTCCAGGGGAACGTCGCCATGCTCAAGCTCGCGTACGATTCCCTCCAGGCGCTCCATGGCTCCCTCAAAATCCAGTTCCGCTTCCTTTGCCATCGTCTTAAACATCCTCCTTCATTCCCCATACCTGGCAGTTTAGCTGTCCGTCATTAAGCTTTATGTTCACCTTATCGCCTACTTCAACTTCCTTCAGCGATTTGATTAAATGCTCTTCGTTCTCGTCGTACACGAGGCTGTAGCCCCGTGACATCACCTTGAGCGGGCTGAGCGCATCCAGATGGCGCAGCTCAGCCACATAGCGCGCGCGCTTATCCTGGAAGCGCGCCTGCATGGCCCCCGTCAGCTCACGGGTAAGGCTATCCGTGCGCCGGCGGGCAGCGCTGATGCTATCCCGCGGATGGAAGCGCTGCAGGCTCTGATGCAGCAGCGCGCTGCGCCCCTGCGCGCGGCTGTGCCTTGCCTCGGCTGCGCGGACCAGGGCCGCGCGCAGCATGTCCAGCCGCTGCGCGTGCTGGGCCAGCTGCCGGCGCGGGCCGGCCAGCGCCAGCGAGCGCTGCAGCGCCGTGAGGCGCTCGCCGCTGCGCTGTGAGCGGCGCAGCAGCCCTTGGCGCAGCCGCTGCTGGGCGGTGCGCAGCTGCCCGGCTAGCTCGGCTGCGCTCGGCACGGCAAGCTCCGCTGCCGCCGTAGGGGTTGCCGCACGGAGATCGGCGGCGAAGTCGGCGATCGTGAAGTCGGTCTCGTGGCCGACGGCCGAGATGACCGGAATTCTGGAGGCCGCAATCGCGCGGGCGACGGCCTCTTCATTGAAGGCCCAGAGCTCCTCCAGGGAGCCGCCGCCGCGCCCTACAATCAGCACATCGGCCTCGCCCATGGCGTTCAGGTTCTCGATGGCCTTCACAATGGAAGGGCCGGCGCCTTTACCCTGTACAAGCACAGGATAGAGCACCACCGCCACCTGCGGATAACGGCGCTGCAGGGTGATGATAATATCCCGCACTGCCGCTCCTGTCGGCGAGGTAACTACACCGATCACGCGCGGGAACCGCGGCAGCGGACGCTTGCGCGCCGCTGCGAACAGCCCCTCCTGCTCCAGCTTGCTCTTCAGCTGTTCGTAAGCCAGATACAGGCTGCCGATTCCGTCCGGCTGCATGTGGGTGGCGTAGAATTGATACTGCCCGTCCCGTTCATAGACCGTCACGTTGCCTCTGGCAATGACCTTGGTCCCTTCCTTCGGTACAAAAGGCAGCCGCGAGTTATGTGAAGCAAACATGATCGCCTTGATCCGGCTGCTCTCATCCTTCAGCGTGAAATACATATGCCCGCTTCCGTGGTGGGTGAAATTCGATATTTCACCGCGGATCCATACATCGGAGAGCACCGCATCCGAATCCAGCTTCATGCGGATATACTTGTTAAGTTCCTTAATGGAGTAGACCTGCCGCTCTGCCGCCATAAGCTTAGCCTACTTCAGGCCGTGGCGGCGTTTGGCCGCGATCAGCGTGTTGCTCATCAGCATCGTGATCGTCATCGGCCCTACTCCGCCCGGCACAGGCGTAATAAACCCGGCGACTTCACGGGCACTCTCATAATCGACATCACCGGCAAGCTTGCCGGTATCCAGGCGGTTCATTCCGACATCAATGACAACTGCACCCGGCTTCACGAAGGAAGCATCGATGAAGTTAGCCCGGCCGATGGCAACTACCAGAATATCCGCCTGGCGGCTGAGTTCAGCCATATTCGCGGTGCGTGAATGACACATGGTAACCGTGGCATTCTCACGCTGCAGCAGCAGGGACACCGGCTTGCCGACAATATTGCTGCGGCCGATAACCACAGCATGCTTGCCGGAAATATCAGTGCCTGTCCGTTTGATCAATTCGATGACTCCCGCAGGAGTACAAGGGAGCAGACTGTCATCACCGATGACGAGGTTCCCTACATTGACCGGATGGAACCCGTCAACATCCTTCTCCACGGAAATGGCATTAATGACTGCCTTCTCTTCAATATGCTTCGGAAGCGGCAATTGCACGAGAATGCCGTCAATATCATCACGGCCGTTCAGATCAGCCACCAGAGCGAGCAGCTCCTCCTGGCTCGTTGCCGCATCCAGCCGGTGAACCTCGGAATGGAAGCCCAGCTCAATACATGATTTTTCCTTGTTACGCACATAGACCTGAGAAGCCGGATCTTCACCGACTAGAACGACAGCAAGACCGGGCTTAACGCCACGTTCCGTAAGCTCTGCAACCTCCCGGGCAATGCTGATCCGAATTTCGTCCGATACCTGTTTACCGCTGATAATCGCTGCTGTCATGTAAGTCTCTCCCCTTTTGTCTATTTAACGATTACAGATCCGCTCTAAGCGTATCTACATCCTGAATCATCTTGCCAAGTACGCCGTTTACGAATTTACCGGAATCATCGGTGCCGAAATGCTTGGCCAGATCAATTGCCTCATTGACAGCTACCTTAGCCGGTACATCACTGGCAAAGATCATCTCGAACGTGGCCAGACGCAGAATCTGACGGTCAACACGGGACAGGCGGCTCATCTGCCAGCCTTTGAGGTAATGCTCCAGCATTTCGTCGATGGCCATTTTGTGCTCCCAGACGCCATTTACATGGGCGATCACATAAGCCTTCAGCTCGGTCTCGTCAGTGATGACGCGTTCAGTTTCGTTCTCATCGGCAGCTTCCTCAATCAGCATTTCTACAGCCTCAGTAACTTCCACATCATTCATTTCCATCTGGTACAGACTCTGGACAATAATTTCTCTCGCTAAACGTCTTTTCATTTGTTCCTCCTACAGTCTTAACTAGCATACTTTGTATTTGAATTTCTTAAATCTTCTTACCAAAAAACCGCGCAGCCGTTCTTCCGCAGGTCAGCAACTCAAAGTAACGGGTTCCAGGCTTCCGGGAGAAAGACTATCGCGGTTCATTTGAAGGGACGCCAGCGTCCGGACAGCCGGCTCACGAGCTCCTGCCACTGAAACAGGGGAGCCTGTGCGGTATCCTTTCTTTTGCCAAGCGTATATCCGATGAACACTACCAGTGCAAAGAACAGCATATCCCAAAAACCGCTAATCAGATAAATCAGACCGAGAACGACCCCGAAGGTAACTCCGGCAATTCTACCCCCGTGACTTTCCCATACTTCTCTCCAAGACATAAGGGAAACTCACCTCTATTCCACTCGACTTTTGAAGCTTGGTGACTGTGTGAGGTTAGCAATATATACAGATACATCCGCTACCGGAATTCCGGTTGTTTCCTGCACGAAATCATGCACCTGGCGCTGCACCTCCGTAGTAAGCAGAGGCAGGGAATGCTCGCCGTCCACAACTGCCCGGATCATAATTTCAAGTCCGGCCTGCGAGACGCGGATGCGCGACTTCAGATCACGGATGCCCTTCACTTTGCCTGCAGCCTTGAGGCTGAGGTTCTCGATGGTTTCCATGGAGATCTGAATGTCCCCATACTCTGTACGCTGATCCACGGACGGCAGGGAAGCACGGTCGCGGCGCAAGGAGATGTAGAAGAAACGGATGCTCAGCAGGAAAAGAATAACCGCAGCTGTAATCGCAGCGATATAGGCCCCCGGCCCGTCAGGAATCTCAAACGTGTCCGGAATGGCGCCGCTCAAGAGGAGGATGGCAATTACAGATAGTATTCCGATACTTAAGCTGTAAAGGAACAGCAGAAGCCTGTCCAGAATTTTGGCCACGAGTCACATAACCTCCTTAAATTAAGGTAAACCCTCGACCTACGTCGGGGGTTTATGGAAGAACAAAGGCCTTTACTTCACGCGGATAACCGCGTCTGTATCTTCGCTTTTGTCAACACTTGTGGCGTTTCTGAACTGCACATCATGGATATGCACATTCACTTCTACAACCGTCAGGCCGGTCATGGTTTCGATGGAACGCTTAACGTTGCGCTGAATTTCAGCAGCCACTTCAGGAAGACGGTTGCCGTATTCAATGATTACGGATACATCCACTGCAGCTTCGCGTTGTCCCACTTCAACCTTAACGCCCTTAGACAAGTTCTTGCGTCCGAGAAGCTCCACGATTCCTCCGGCGAAACCGCCGCTCATTCCGGCCACGCCTTTAACCTCTACGGTTGCCAAACCTGCGATAACCTCGATCACTTCAGGAGCAATCTGGATCTCACCAATTTCCGTACGTTCGTATTCTGTCGGCAATGTACTCATTTTGGACTTCACACCTTTCCGGTAAAAAAGTTATTCGGGCATTTCAAGCAAGGCAGCACGTCTCTTATTAAACATACTATATCATTTGACGAACTTTATGACAAACAATGAGAAGTCGTCCTAAATTTCATACTCTTCCAGGAATTTGATATCGAAATTCCCGTCCAAAAATACCGGATGCTCCAGCAATCTCTGATGGAAAGGTATGGTTGTATGTATGCCTTCCACAGCGAATTCGGATAAAGCCCGTTTCATCTTGGCAATGGCTTCATAGCGCGTCGGCGCCCAGACGATCAGCTTGGCGATCATCGAGTCATAAAAAGGTGAAATGGTGTAGCCCGGATAAGCCGCGCTGTCCACCCGCACTCCAAGTCCGCCCGGCGGCAGATAAAAGCCGATTTTGCCCGGAGACGGCATGAAATTACGTTCAGGGTCCTCGGCGTTAATACGGCATTCGATTGACCAGCCGTTGATCACAATATCCTCCTGGGTGAAGGACAAGGGGCTGCCTTCCGCCACAGAGATCATTTCCTTGATCAGATCCACGCCGGTGACCATCTCCGTTACCGGATGCTCAACCTGGATACGCGTGTTCATCTCCATGAAGTAGAACTGTCCGTCCGGCCCCAGCAGGAATTCCAGCGTACCCGCTCCCGAGTAATTTACCGCCTGCGCAGCCCGTACAGCCGCTTGACCCATTGCATCACGGACCTCCGGGGTAAGCACGGAGCAAGGCGCTTCTTCAATCAGCTTCTGGCGGCGGCGCTGCACGGAGCAGTCCCGTTCACCCAGATGGACTACATTGCCATGATTATCGGCGATAATCTGAATCTCCACATGCTTCATGCCGGTCAGGAATTTCTCAAGATACACACCAGCGTTGCCAAAAGCCTTCTGCGCTTCCTGCTGGGCAGCCGTAATCTGCTTCACCAGTGATGCTTCGTCCTCGGCAATGCGGATGCCTTTGCCTCCGCCGCCTGCTGTAGCCTTGACGATGATCGGATAACCAATATCACGGCCCAGCATAACCGCTTCCTCTATGTCGCCGACAAGCCCGTCAGAGCCCGGAATAATCGGAACTCCGGCCAGCTTCATGGTTTCTTTGGCTACAGCCTTGTCACCCATCCGTGTGATCGCATCCGGAGAAGGGCCTATAAATGTAATATTGCAGGATTCACAAATCTCCGCGAAATCCGCATTCTCGGCCAGGAAGCCATAGCCGGGATGAATGGCATCACAGTCGGTGAGCGTGGCTACGCTCATAATATTTGTAAAATTCAGATAGCTGTCCTTGGCGGGCATCGGACCAATACAGTACGCTTCATCAGCCAGACGGACATGCAGTGAATCCCGGTCCGGCTCCGAATAGACTGCTACGGTGGAAATGCCCAGTTCACGGCAGGCCCTGATAATGCGGACCGCGATTTCGCCGCGGTTGGCAATCAACACTTTTTGAATGTTCATGCTTTTCCTCCCAAAGTTTAGCGAAGCTTGCAGGCTCCTCATGATTCTCGCGGCAATTATTCCGCTCTCACCAGAAACAGCGGCTGGCCGTATTCCACTAACTGGCCGTTCTCTGCCAGGACGGAGACGATTTCGCCTTTCACTTCCGCTTCCAGCTCATTCATCAGCTTCATGGCTTCAATGATGCAGACCGTTGATTTCTCATGAACCCGGTCTCCCACACTTACAAAGGACGGTGTTTCCGGAGAAGCAGCACTATAGAAGGTCCCTACCATCGGAGAGACGATTTTATGTAATGCGCCTTCAGCGGAGGATGCTTGCTGCTGCGTTACAGCAGGAACTTCACTGACAACCGGAGGAGCAACATGCTGCGGACTTTGCGGCTGCGGTGCTGGCGTAAAGGGGTAGGCATAAGGAGTCGCCTGGATTGCTGTTCCATCAGCTTCAGGGCGATCCGGTTTGCGGATAGCCAGCTTCATACCTTCGCTTTCAATCTCCAGCTCATGTACGGAAGAGGTCTGGTCCAGCAATTTAATTAATTCCTTAATCTCGCTTAACTTGAACATTGGGTAGTTCACTCCTTCAGCTTTCTCTCGAAGCCATTTTGGACGCAGATAAGCAGGGGTACGATATTCCGTTCTTCCCGGGTAACCTGTGATTCGGTCTGCTTGCGGTTCTTTAGAATCGCTTTCAGGATAACCGCTGCCTGCGTATTCTTCTTATATTTCAAGATAACTTTATGTATTATATCACAAACGCTAGAAATGGAAAGAGCCCGGGACGTGCCCGGGCTCTTTCGGCATTTTATTCTATTTTCTTTCATTTAATTCAGGAGGCCTTACTGTTCCGATACGTATTGGACTTTAATCTTGTCCTGGGACACACTCAGTTCTTTCATTACAAGGTCAACGATGCCCACGGCCTGCTTCACATCCAGCTTATCGCTGAGCACTACGATTGTGTACGCATCTCCGGCTTCCTCTTTCACAATAGCTTCACCGTATTTCTGCTGAAGCTGCTCTTCAATTCCGGTGATTTTGGATTCTTTTTCCTCCAGCTTGCTGAGTTGTTCCTGGGCAACCGCGTTCTCCGCAGGTGTCTTATCCATGTCATTAATCAGGGCCAGCAGATCATTGTGGTCCTTAAGATTCTGCTGCTCGCGTTCATACAGGTAATTCGTGAACATGCTGCTGGCCGATACGCTCTGGGAAGCTACTTCATCCAGAATAGCCGCATCATCCTTGGCCGGAGTCTTCTCTGTGGAAGCTGCTGCTGATTTGTCGGCACTAGCAGCCGGTTTCTCTGTCTTGTCCGCTGTATCTGCTGCGGCCGTATCCTTGTCAACGCTGGAGCTGTTAGCTGCTGCGCTGCTGTCATCTGTTACTGCTGCGGATGTGCTGTCATCCGTCACGGCAGCGGCTGCGGTCTCGTCTGCAGCAGCTTTGCCGGTATCCTCAGTTACAGCAGCAGTTTTGCTGTCATCTGTCTGGGCTCCCGCATCGGCAGTAACGGAATCATCAGTTGTTACTTCGTTGATCACGAGCCCGCTGTCAAGCGTAGTAGCGGTCCCGCCGCCCGTTCCGTCCTTCACGGTGTCCACCTGAATGCTGCCCGCAGTTTCTTTGGGAATGGAAGCTCCAGTGTCTTCCGTGAACAGGTAATAAGCCGAGAGCACCACCATTAAACTGAGCATCGAAACCAGCCAAATCGTTTGTCTTTTGCCCTTCATTTGTGATTCCTCCTAAAAGTTTTATTGAATATGCCTCTTCGAAATCGCTTGCGTATGTCTGGCTTGTAAGCTGAACGCCTATTCCTGCTTGCGCGGAACGACGGAGATCCGGTAGCTCGGCACGTTCAGCCCTTTCTCGACAGCCTGCTCGATCAGGTTACGCACCACTTTATTCTCTGCCCCTTTGGCGACAACTAGCACACCGCGCACCTGGGGTTTGATCCGTTTGGTGATAATCGGGGTTTCGTCGCCGGACTGGCTGTAGGTTACGATTTCGCCGTCCCTGGTGTATTGTGTAGTATGGCGTTTACCGCCGCTGGCATCGGTTTCCTCACTCTGCGCCTGCGAATCATTCATATTACGCTGCACGACTATTTCCTCTGTGGAATCCACGGTGACCATAATGTCAACTGTGCCGACCCCGACGATTTTCTCCAGAATCTCCTTCGTCCGGTTCTCCATCGCCAGCTCGATGCTGTCAAAAGAATTGGGTTGCACCGCCTCCTGCTGCAGGACCGCCTGAGAGGTCTCGCTTACGGGCGGTTCACGTCCCGTATTCTCGCTGTCCAGCTTCTTCACATTCACGAAGGAGTTGAACAGCATGATAGCAACGCCCAGCAAGCCAATAATGATCAGCCAGCGGAAAGTATGACTCCTCTTCGGGTTGCCGCTTCCGCCGCCGGCCCACTGCTCCAGCTTTTTCAGCCAATTGGCCATTGATTTCCCTCCTTCTGTATATGGCATTCTGCCTTGTGTTCCCTGGTCTCTGTCTTATGATTTCACGGCGCTGGTGCCGCCGCTCAGCACATGTATCGAATCCGGGTCCAGGTTCCAGTTCTGCTCGAGCAGCCTTTTG
Source organism: Paenibacillus sp. FSL E2-0178 (assembly GCF_038593005.1). Taxonomy (NCBI): domain Bacteria; kingdom Bacillati; phylum Bacillota; class Bacilli; order Caryophanales; family Paenibacillaceae; genus Paenibacillus; species Paenibacillus sp. FSL E2-0178. The sequence continues at coordinate 7,493,810 of NZ_CP151953.1, read as the reverse complement.
ACCGATTCGGCCTCTATAACCGCTGCTGCCTGTTCCTCCTGCGTCCCGTTTCCTGCAGCTGAAGGCTGCGAAGCACCCGTTGCGGCTCCAGAGCCTTCACTTGCCGCCCCTTCTTTGTCCAAGCTGACCTGGACCGGTTCTACAGGAGTAATCCGTATCGGTTCGGATGCCGGGCCTGCTGCAGGCTGTGAGCCCTCTGCTGAACCCGGTATGCCGCTTGCAGCAACCGCTCCCGCCACTGGCATATCTACTGTGACCGAAGAGATCACCGGCACCTCTTCGCCCAGAGGCGCACTTGGATTCGGCCCCATGCCCAGCGTTACCGTAACATTCACCCCGCGGATGCCGGTGCTGCCGGCAATCTGATCGCGCATCTGCCCTGCTATTTCTTCGGCGGCAAGCTTCAGGCTCTGATCACGCGCCCCCTCTGCCAGCATCCGCCCGTCCGCCAGAATCTTCTCCAGCGAGTCCGCGCCGTCTCCTGTACCAGAGAGCAGCCCGCCGCTCCGCTCCTGCTGCTCCATGGCCAGACTAAGCTCCTTGCTGGCGTCCCCCTTGAGCATGGAGACGATCGGACTAAGCATCGTCAGCAGAACCAGCAGACTGAGCACCAGCCTGGCATAGCGTTCCATGGATTTGCTGGGCAGCAGCATCTCGACAAACGCGGCCATCAGCACCACCAGAATCAGTTCATGGAGCCATCCGCTGAGCCAGCTCATGGCGCACCTCCTGAAAGTTTGTTTACACAACCTGCCTCATATCTCATACAAACGGACCCGGATGATATCCGCCTCACCGCATCATTACGGTGACATTGCCTGCGGTCAGCATGATGGTGACGGCCAGAAAGAACATCAGCGATACGGCAGCCAGCGCGGCGAACACGTAGATCATGCTTTTGCCGATCGTCTGCAGGCAGGTCACAATCGGCGTTTCACCCAGCGGCTGCATAACAGCGGCGGCTACGTTGTAGATCAGGGCTAGCACCAGAATTTTGATTGCCGGGAAAGCACAGAGGAAGAGGATGATAATGACCCCTGAGAGCCCGATGGCGTTCTTCACCAGCAGTGATGCCGAGATTACGGTATCCGTGGCATCTGCGAACATTTTGCCGATAACCGGCACGAAATTGCCTGTGATATATTTGGCGGCGCGGATGGTTACACCATCAGTGACCGAGCTGGTGATTCCTCTGACCGAGATTACCCCGAGAAAGACGGTAAGCAGTACTCCGAGCAATCCGGCCCCGATATTGCGCAGCAGGTTGGCCAGCTGGGTCAGCTTATATTTCTCCGACATCGCACTCACCAGATGCAGCACCGCCGAGAAGAACAGCAGCGGGAACACTATGGTGTGAATCATCGTACCCACTGTATGGATCATGAACACGATCAGCGGATGGGTCACCGACACCGTTACGATATTGCCCATCGAAGCCAGCAGTGCGAACAGCAGCGGAATCATCGCCATCATGAAGTCGATCATCCGGTCAATGGCATCCTTGGCGTAGCCGATGGAGATGTTGAAGCTGTTCACGGCAATGACCAGTACCACCATGTAACAGAGCATATAAGCGATTTTACTGACGGATTTCCGTTCAAAAGCGGTCTGCAGCGTCTCCAGAATCATACTCAGCACGCTGATCATCACAATCGTAACCAGCAGCTTGCCGTTGTAGAGCACCTCATGCCACATGAAGCGGGTCAGGCCGGACAATACGCTTTTGAAGCTTAATCCGTCTTCTCCGGGCAGCAGCATTTCCATCAGCGAGGGTGTTTTGCCTTCCGGGAAGAAGCCCCCGTAGTCCTTCATCAGCTGATCCCAGTACGTCTCTACCCCGTCTGTAGGAAGGTTCTCTACCTGCCCCTTCACCCACTGGTCTACAGGGGATGAGGAGCCTCCGCTGCCTCCCGTTTGCGTTTGCGCCTGCGTTTGTGTCTGTGTCTGCGCTTGAGAAGCCGGAGCTGCATAAGCGGTTCCTGCACACAGCAGAAGCAGCAGACAGGGGAGCAGAACGAGCAGCCTGCACCCTTTTGGCGGACGAAAAATACTGCGCTCCTGCACACCCTCACCCCGCTTTCCTGTGGCCTTCTGCTACTCCGTCTGAATCTCATGCAGGCAGCAGCTTCATTACCGTTTCTATAATGATGCTTATAATCGGTACGGCCAGCACCATGATCAGCACCTTGCCGGCCAGCTCGATTTTGGAAGCGATCGATTCCTGTCCGGCATCGCGCACGATCTGTGCCCCGAACTCCGCGATATACGAAATACCGATGATTTTAAACACGGTTTTGATGTAGATCATTTCCATCCCGGAGGATTCTGCCACCCGCTCCAGCGTGCCGAGAATCGTTCCGATCTTGCCGATCAGGAACAGAAAAATCAGTATGCCTGCCGCAGTAGTCAGCAGAAAAGCGAACATCGGCTTTTGTTCCTTCAGGACAAGGATGAGGACGGTCGACAGAATTCCTATTCCCACTACTTGAATGATTTCCATAACCCCAGCCTATTGAAAAAGAAAGATCGTTTTGATTTCCTGAAGCAGTCCGTCCAGCATGCGGATGACCATGAACAGCACGATGATAAAACCGACAATTGTTACCCAGTGGGCGATGTCCTCTTTGCCCATCTGCTTAAGCACCGTGTGGATCATGGCGATAATGATGCCGATGCCGGCAATCTGAAAGATCGCGTTGACTTCAATATTCATTCCTGGCACCTCGCTAAAAGATCAAAATGACGATCAATGCTCCAAGCAGCAGACCCAGGCTTTTGCTCACTTTTTCATATTTGCCCTGATCTTCTCTGGCCGCTGTCTCTTCCTGCTTCAATTGCTGTAAAGCCAGTGCAATATGCGTGCTCTGATTCGATCTGTCACTGGTTCCGAGTGTGCAGCTGAGCTGCCGGAAAATTTCCTTCTCTGTTCCTTTCAGGGAAGCGCTGCTCCAGTGAATCTCCATGGACCGCTGCACGGCTTCCTCGGCGCTGCAGTTATGCGGCGGGCTCATCTCTTCCGCTGCGGTGAGGAAGAATGCTCTCAGCGGCTCCTTGCTCTGCATCCCGATCCGGCGCAGCGCCTCCGGCAGCGGGGTATAGCCGTACTGGATCTCCGTCTCCAGCCGCTGCAGCGCTGCGATCAGGCCTCTGATATGCCGGGGCCTGTCAGCATACTGGGCAGCCCGCTTGAAGCCGGCCAGCGTGCCCGCAAGCACGATGAGCACTGCCCCGAGCAGCTTAAGCATGCCGGTCACCGCCTATCCGCTCTTCCGGAGAGATCAGCAGCAGCCCGCGCTTCTGGGCGTCCAGGATGCGGAAGGACAGGCCTGACTCCGAACGGTGCAGGATTACATACCGCTCGAACATCCGGTGCTCCAGCAGACCGCCAAGGCCGGGCCGGCGGGCCAGCTCGGACACTTCCTTGCCATGCGCGGAAGCGACTACCGTGATGCCGGCGTGCAGCGCCTCGGTTACTGCATCCGCATCCTCCACGCGGCCGATCTCATCGGCGATCAGCACGTCGGGCGACAGCGAGCGGATCATCATCATCATGCCTTCCGCTTTGGGACAGCCGTCCAGGATGTCCGTGCGCGGGCCGACGTCGAAGGCGGGAATCCCGCGGCGGCTGCCGGCAATCTCCGAGCGTTCATCGACGATGCCGACCTTGAGACCGGGGCGGCTGCCCTCGCGGCCGCCCTGCCCTCCGGCCGAGATCTGCCTGGCGAGGTCGCGCAGCAGCGTGGTCTTGCCATGCTGCGGCGGCGAGAGGATCAGCGTATGCATAATCCGCTGCCGTCCCCGGTCCAGCAGATAAGGCAGCACGCCGTCTGCCAGCCCGTGCACTTCACGGGCAATCCGCACATTGAAGCCGGTAATATCGCGGAGATGCTCAACCCCCCCGCCGCTTAAGACCGTCCGGCCGGATAAGCCGATGCGGTGCCCGCCGGGAATCGTGATGAAGCCCTTGCGCAGCTCCTCTTCCATCGTATACAGCGAATGATTGCTGATCAGGTCCAGCAGCCGGTGCGTATCCTCCCGGTCCGGCTTGTAGGCTTCAACGGGAAGCTGTGTCAGACTGCCGTCCACGCCGACAAAATGATATTTGCCGGAGTAATTAATCTCTAGCGGCCGTCCTTCACGGACGCGCACTTCCTCCACCTTGTCCAGGAGCGCAGCGGGGAGGCCGCCGAGCAGCGCTCTTACTTTTTCGGGAAACAATAGAAGCCAATCATTAGCCATACAAAGTACCCCCAAGTTGTCCTCTACTTAATAGCTTTATTCCATATTTATGCTTGTACTTGTACTTTATGACTATCATCTATCATTTCTTCAGAATGCCGATTAAGAGAAAGGCCACGCCGCAGCCGATCCAGCCGAGCTTGCCCCACGACAGCTGCTGGGCCATCCCCGTCAGGCCGACCGCTGTGGTCAGAATAAGGATTGTCGGCCCGACCAGCGCCAGCCCGGAATTAACCGCAAGCGCCTTATCCACCTGGTTCAGCCTCAGCATAATCAGTGCAGCAGCAATCTCCACACTGCCTGACAGCAGCCGAAGTCCCGCCATCCAGCTCACATACTTGTCCAAACTGTTCAACTCCCTTGTACAAATCTATGGATACCAAAGAATCCGCTGCGCAATAAACAAGCTGTTATCCATGGATATGCAGAAGCTGTCCACTTTAGACAAGAAGAAATGCAGGAAGCTAGCAGAGATTTTAGCAGGTGTGAAAGAAATCATAGTGCTCTCCTCTATAAAAAAATATCATCGGTATGATAAAATTAATTTTGCGCGTGCAAAAAAATGGAGCTCTGGAAAATAGAAGGGCAGGCTGCTGGAGAAACTAAGCCTTCCTAACTGCTTCTGGAATAGGTCCGAGCGCCGCAGAAATGTAGATAAAGACATCGGAAAAAGAGGGGATCACAGTCATGCAAGTTCGTAATTTCGTAGTACCGCTCGTATCGGGAACAGTAGCCAGACAGGTAAAAGAAGTAGCCGTTATCATTTTTTCAGCCTTTCTGGTAGCGGGCGGGCTCCGGCTGTTCCTGATTCCGCATCAATTGCTCAGCGGCGGCGTGGCAGGGACGGCATCCATTATTGGCTACTTAACGAATCCTAAGTATATCTCGCTGTATTATTTCGCCATTAACCTGCCGATCCTGATCTGGGGTTTCGTAGCCGTGGGGAAGAAATACATCTGCTATAGCATGCTGTCGGTTATCTCCACGACCTGGTTCCTGAATATCATCCCTGTGGTGAAGCTTACCAAGGACCCGATTCTGGCTAGTATCTTCGGCGGTGTGATCATTGCCGGCGGTGTCGGCTTCTCGCTGCGTGCGGGGGGATCTTCCGGCGGATTCGATATTCTGGGCTCCATTATTACCCGCAAACGGGACATTCCCATGGGAACGGTACTGTTCGTGATGGACGGTCTGGTAATCTTAAGTCTGGGCTTCTTCAAAAGCTGGGATTCGGCGCTGTACGCTATGCTCTGTATTTTCGTCAAAAGCCGTGTAGTCGACATGATCCACATCCGCCACGTCAAGCTGACCTGCTTCATTGTCACGAAGGAGCGGGAGAAAATGCTGAACCGCCTGACCTGTCTGCCGCACGGCGTCACCGTCGTGAATGCGGAGGGCGGATACAGTCATGAAGGCAATACGATGCTGATGACGGTAACTACCCGCTACGAGCTGGCTGACCTGCGCAAGACCATTCTTGAGACAGATCCGAAATCCTTCGTCAACGTGCTGGAGACTGTGGAGATTATGGGCCGGTTCAGACGGTTGAGTTAAACGAGGATAGTTGTATAATGTGCAATTAAAACCAGCGAAAAGGGATGCGAACATCTTATAACTGTATTCCGTACAACTAAATTTGCCCAAGTGGGCGGAAATCAAGGTACAAAGTCAGTTTAATTGTACGAAATACAACTATATGGATAATCGCTAGTAAATCAGACGATTTAGTTGTACAAAGTACAATTAAGCATATCGCCTATACCGTTGCTAGCCACATTTACTATGCAAAAAGAGTGCTGCTCTCCGCTCGCGCGGGGAACAGCACTCTTTTTGACTAATGATTGTTGGTTATTAATAGGATGTGTCTTTGTGTCTTTGTGTCTTTGTGTCTTTGTGTCTTTGTGTCTTTGTGCTACACATTATCCGCTTTACATTGACGATGGCGCATTGTATTCGGTTTTTCGCATACATTTGGCTCATCTACCCTATCGATGGGGCATTGTATTCGGTTTTTCGCATACATTTAGCCCATCTACCCTATCGATGCGCAATGTATTCGGTTTTTCGCATACATTCGGCTCATCTACCCTATCGATGGCATAATGTATTCGGTTTTTCGCATACATTTGGCTCATCTACCCTATCGATGCCACAATGTATTCGGTTTTTCGCATACATTCGGCTCATCTACCCTATCATTGGCACAAAGTATTCGGTTTTTCGCTCAAGCCCCAAATCAGTTTAGGGCTCACCTGCCGCAGACGCCAAACAGGGATGCCCTCCAGCCTTCCGGCCAAAGAAACATCCCTGATATTGTCATGCTACAGAATTATAGACCAGAAGCTTAGCGGCGGTCCTGCGGGCCTCCGACGAAGGCCTGCTCTGCGGTGTCGAGATTATAAGCCGTGTGCAGCGCCTGAATAATCTGCTGCAAATTGCCGGATTCAATGACACAGGAAACCTTGATCTCGGAGGTGCTGACCATCTTGATGCTCACACCTTCGTTCGAGATCACCTCGAACATTTGGGCCGCCACCCCCGGATGGCTGACCATGCCGGCGCCGACAATGGACACCTTGACCAGACTATCCTCGGAAGTCACTTCACGGTACGGCAGCACACTGTGCAATCCTTCAATGACCTGCTTAGCCTTCTCCAGATCGCTAAGGGCTACGGTAAAGGAGAAGTCTGCGGTCTGATTCTGAACGCCGCTCTGTACGATAATATCGACGTCCACACCCTCTTCGGCCAGCTTGCCGAAGACCTGGGCGAGTACACCCGGAACATCCGGAACTCCCAGAATACTGATCCGGGCCACATTCTTGTCATACGCGATGCCGCTAACTACTACACCCTGCTCCATACTTGCTTCCTCCTTCACAACAGTTCCTTCATTATGGTTAAAGCTCGATCTGACGACCAGCTTCACTTGATATCGTTTGGCATATTCCACTGCACGCGGATGCAGCACAGCTGCACCGAGGTTAGCCAGCTCCAGCATCTCGTCATACGAGATTTCCTTCAGCTTCCGCGCTGTCTTCACAATACGCGGGTCTGTGGAATAGATGCCGTCTACATCGGTATAGATTTCGCAGACATCCGCTTTGATCGCAGCAGCCAGCGCAACCGCCGTTGTATCCGAACCTCCGCGGCCCAGTGTGGTGATCTCACCGTCCAGTGTCATCCCTTGGAACCCGGCAACGATAACAATCTGCTCACGCTCCAGCGACTCCAGAACACGGCGTGGAACGATTTCACTAATCCGCGCACGGCCATGGGTCTCATCGGTTCGGAACCCGGCCTGCCAGCCTGTATAGGATACAGCATTCCGCCCGATTCCATGAAGAGCGATGGACAGAAGCGCTACAGAGATCTGTTCCCCCGTAGTCATCAGCATATCCATTTCCCGTGCGGGAGGCTGCCCGTTCAGCTGTTTTGCCTGATCGATCAGTTCATCTGTTGTATCCCCCATAGCGGACACAACCACAACGCAGCGATGTCCCTCATCCTGCTTATCTGCGATGCGCTTGGCGACACGCTTCATACGTTCAATATCGCCGACGGAGCTGCCTCCGAATTTCATGACATAAAGTGACAAAGTCCCATTCACTCCCTATTTCGCTGTAAGTAGTAGCTTTTATTTGGTTTTCGCTTTAACACAGTATAATACGAAAATCATAACATGCGTTAATGGTTTCACAAAAAAAGCGCCCAATTTTCCGAACATGGCCATTCCTCTATGCCTGGCACGGCAAATTATATTCAGCTGAAGCTGTACAAAAAACCTCCGCCGCATACTGCGGGGAGGCCGTCTTGAATAACGTTGAATCCGGAGCTACGTAAGCTCCTACGCGCGGGAGATGTATTTACCTTCACGGGTATCGATCAGGAGAACATCGCCTTCATTAATGAACAATGGAACCTGTACAGTATGTCCGGTTTCCAGAACAGCCGCTTTAGTTGCACCTTGAGCCGTGTTGCCTTTAACGCCCGGTTCTGTTTCAGTAACCTTCAGTTCAACACTTGTAGGCAGGTTGATCCCGAGGATTTCACCCTGGTAGCTGACGATATTTACCGTCATATTCTCTCTCAGGAAGTTAAGCTCCCACTCCAGCTGCTTCTCAGTCAACTCGAACTGGTCATATGTTTCGTTGTCCATGAATACATGCTCAGAACCGCTGGCATACAGGTACTGTACACCACGGTTCTCGATGATCGCGCGGCCGATTGTTTCGCCTGCACGGAATGTACGCTCAACGGTATTGCCGTTACGCAGGTTCTTCAGCTTGGAGCGGACGAATGCCGCGCCTTTACCCGGCTTCACGTGCTGGAAATCAATGACGGTGAAGATATCCCCTTCTACTTCTACGGTCAAGCCTGTCTTGAAATCATTAACTGAAATCACTAAAAATCCCTCCTGGAATCGATGAATTAACTGAATAAGTTTGTCTTACAGTACCGTGTATTCCTTAGACGAATGTGTCAGCAGCGCGATGCCGCTTTCGGTAATGACAATATCATCTTCAATCCGCACGCCGCCGAGGCCGGAGAGATAAATTCCCGGTTCAACGGTAACAACCATGCCCGGCTCCATAATTTCATCGGCAAGCTTGGACAGACGCGGAGATTCATGAACCTCCATGCCCAGGCCATGGCCTGTGCTGTGGCCGAAATACTCCCCGTATCCGTAACGGGTGATAATATCACGGGCCAGGGCATCGCATTCGCGGCCGGTCATGCCCGGCTTGATATGTGCCAGCGTATGCAGCTGCGCTTCAAGCACAATATCATAGATTTCCTTCAGCTTGGGATCCGGCGATCCCAGAGCAATCGTACGTGTTACATCGGAGCAGTATCCGTCCAGCAGAGCGCCGAAATCGAAGGTTACGAATTCATTGTTCTGGATGATCTTGCTGCTGGCTACGCCATGCGGCATGGCCGAGCGTTCGCCGGAAGCAACGATCGTATCGAATGAAGACGAGGTTGCACCATGGGTACGCATGTAGAATTCCATTTCCAGATCGACATCACGTTCAGTCATGCCTGGTTTGATCACATTCAGGATATGACTGAACGTGGCGTCGGCCAGATCGGCCGCCCGCTGCATGACAGCCAGCTCTTCTTCGTCCTTGAACATGCGCAGATTCTCCACGGCTTTGGATACCGGCACCATAACAGCCGGCTGCAGAGCCGCCGCATAGGCAGTGTACGCGCTGAAGCTTACATCATCCTGCTCGAATCCAACCCGGACTTGTCCGCCCTGCGGCAGCAGCTCGCGTACGGTGTCAATGAATTTCGAAGCATGCTGAACAACCTTCAGGCCGTTTACCTGTTCCGAGGCCTGTGTCATATACCTGAAGTCAGTCAGCAGATAACTGTCATCACCGGTAACCAGCACATAACCGGAGGAGCCGGTGAATCCGCTCAAATAGCGGCGGTTATAGCCGCTGGTAATTAACATCGCATCCAGTCCCTGTTCCTGCAAAACCTTACGCAGCTTGGAGACGCGCTTGTTGCTCATTTTCATTCTCCTCTCGAAATAGCCACATTGTATTTTAACATAGTGGCATGCCACCTGAGAAGTTTTTTCGGACGCTTAAGCCAGCTTTGTCTGCTGCTCCCGTTTCCGCTCATCGGTGTACTCAATCGCCGCCGTATATCCGATGAATAATCCCCAGAGCAAAAAGAGGCAAAATTCACTGATTACAGAGTTCCAGGGCAGTCTGAAAGGCGGCTGCATCAGGAACTGCCAGGAGCCGGCAAGGAACAGGGCCGACCACCAGAGCACACCGTAAATCATACCCGGCCAAGGCCCCTTCAGCTTGCGGAAGATAAGCACATAGATCAGGGAAACGATCACCGAGAAGACGATAAAGGATAAATATCCGAGCAGATGCCCGGCGGGCGACACCAAAAATTCATGTTTAAAGAAGGGCTCCGCCAAAAATCCCGGAATCACCTTGGTGAAATGCAGGACATACATCAGCCAGCGGGCTCCTCCCCAGATGATGCCGGCGAAAAAGCCCAGTTCAATGGCAAAATAAAACGGATTCGTATGGACTGACTTTTGCTTGTTGGAAGAACTCATAGAGCAGCCTCACTTTCAATATAGGGTTAATCCGGTTTCCACTCCGCTCTCTATAGACTAGTATGTACAGCAAACGGCAATCCAACTAGTAATGTGCTTAAAAATTAGTTACAATGTATTATATAAATCACATTAAAATACGGGAAGGTGAATTGGTTGTCCCAGGAAACTCCCAGTTACGGCGGCCAAGCCGTCATTGAAGGCGTCATGTTCGGCGGCAAGCATATCAACGTAACAGCCGTAAGAAGGAAGAATCAGGAAATCACATTTTTGGAGGTGCCGAAGAGCGATAAGAGCTGGGTCCTTAAACTGCGCAAGATTCCGCTGCTTCGCGGCATTGTCAGTATTATAGATTCCAGCGCCAAAGGCTCGAAGCACCTGAATTATTCGGCGGAATCCTATGCCGAGGATGAGACAGAGCCTGAAGAGCTTGCCAAGCAGAAAGAGAAAGATAAAGACAAGAAGAAAGATGAAGGCTGGAGCCTCGGTATGATTTTCGGCGTAGCTGTCATGGGTATTCTTTCTTTCCTTTTCGGCAAGATTATTTTTACACTGGTGCCGGTATTCGTAGAAGATTTTTTATTCAAGAATGCATTTGATAACTATATTCTGCACAACCTTGTTGAAGGCGGCATTAAGCTGATTCTCCTGCTCGTTTATCTGTTTGCGATTTCACAGACTCCTGTGATCAAACGGCTGTTCCAGTATCACGGTGCCGAGCATAAGGTAATCAGTGCTTTTGAAGCCGGCGAAGAACTGACTGTTAAGAATGTACAGAAATACAGCCGTCTGCATTACCGCTGCGGAAGCAGCTTCATGATGCTGACCATTATCCTCGGTGTGATTATCTACTCTGTTGTCCCATGGGATAATCTTATGGAACGGGTACTGCAGCGGATTATTCTCCTGCCGGTAGTTATCGGGATCTCCTTTGAGGTGCTGAAGGGCACCAATGCCGTGAGAGATATTCCCGGGCTCAAGTATCTGGGGTATCCGGGTCTGTGGCTGCAGCTGCTGACGACCAAAGAACCTAAAGACGATATGGTTGAGGTGTCCATCGCCTCGTTCAACCGGATGCGGGAGCTGGATGCCGCAATTGAAGCAAGAGGATATTCGGAGGCAAGTGTGTCAGGCGGCATTTTGGATCCTGCGAAAGGATGATTAGCCCATGATCAGACATGCTTTGATTTTTTGGATTTCAATAGCTCTCGCAGCATGGGGGCTGGTAACGGAATTTATGATACGCGGCCTTGCTGCCCTATCTATCTTTATTCTTCCGCTAGTCCTGCTGGCGCTGCTGTATTATGCGTACAAGATCGTTCCCGGCAGAACAAACGGCGGTCCCGGCCGGCCGCGCACCAAAGTCAAGCCTTCGGCCAAGACGATGTCCAAGGTTGCGGGTATCCGCAAAACCCAGGCCGCCTCACCGGGCAAGCGTAAAACCTATCCATTCCAGGTGATTGAAGGCAGCAAGGGTAAGAACGACGACCAGCTTCCCAAATATCATTGAAACTCCAGGCTATCCGCTAAGATTCAAGCAACAAAAGGCATCTCCGCATTGTCATTACGACATGCGGGATGCCTTTTTTGGTTATAATTCAGATCCGGCGCGTTTAGACCGGGTGAATATATGGACGGGTACTAAGCGGCGGCCGCCAATTTTTGAAAAAATCCGCTCCGGCCGTCAGCCCCGCAGTATAGATCGCCTCACTCTGTTCCGGGGAGATATGAAACTGGGTGGTGGAAATGCCCAGCGTGGGAATTTTGACAGTGCGTACGAATTTATCCGTCTCAATATAACGTTCATCATGGGCAGAGAGCATCGTCCCTACCATGGCCTGAAGCATGCTGAACGGCCCGGTAATGCGGTGAGGCTGCGGCTGTGTCTTACCGATCAACTGGTAGCCCACCGTGGGCGTACGCCGCTCTGGGGACTGGAAGCCATCCTTCTTCTCATCAAACAGCCACAGCGGAAAATTGCTGAGCATCCCCCCGTCTACCATATACACAAACTGCTCGGCAAAAGATTTTCTCCGGGCTGCCTCTCCGTTCAGCCGCAGCATCACCGGATCGAAGAAGTAGGGAATGCTGCAGCTCATCCGCACAGCCTTGGCGACTTCAAAGGACTCCGGTGAAATCCCGTAGAGCTCCAGATCATCCGGCAAGACGACTATCCTCCCGTTAGTAATATCTGAAGCGATAACGGTCAGCCTGCCGCGCGGCAGATCGCTGAACGTAACCACTCCCTTCTTCAGCAGAATGCCGCGGATCCAGGATTCCAGAGCCTGGCCCGAGTACAGGCCTTTTTTGATCAGCACACGGATTGCCGGTCCTATTACAGCGGTGTTATATAGCGCTCCGCGCTTGAGAAAGGATGTGAAGGGCGTCTCCCTGATAATCCGGCTCATCGCCTCCCCGTTATAACCGGCGGCCAGCAGCGAAGCAATAATGGAGCCTGAAGAGGTTCCGGCTACTCTCCTGAAGGTCCGGCCCGCCCGCTCCGTTGCCTCCACCGCACCTGCGAGCGCAATCCCCTTCACGCCTCCGCCTTCAAAAACTGCGTTAATCTCCATACCTAAGAGTCCCCCGTTCCATAGATCTTATTGCTTATCTATGAGCACGGGGGACTATTCATGACTGACTATGATTTGAAATAAAAGCTGAGCAGGCTGGCCAGGCCAAATGGATCACGGACCACAATATCATTGGCCCGGAACAGAATGCTGCCGGAAACCTCATCGTATTTCTCGTTATATTTCAGCTGGTTGATAATCTGATCGCCGCTCTGCCATTCCGCGGTTTGTTTGGTATCCCCTACTTTGTAGGAGGCCAGGCCGATATACAGCTTGACGTCAGTGCCAGTGACCTCGTTCACCCACCAGTCGACCAGCTTGTCATAACGGGCGGCGCTGAAAGAGAGACTCCAGTATATCTGCGGAGCCACATAGTCGACCCAGCCGCTCTTAATCCATGTGCGTACATCCGCATACATGTCATCATATGCAGACACGCCTGCCGTGGTATCCGAGCCGGAGCTGTCCGCCTTTTTATTGCGCCATACCCCAAAGGGGCTGACGCCAAACGAAACTGCCGGCTTCACCGCATGAATCTCTGCACCCAGCTGCCGGATGAACTGATTGATATTATCCCGGCGCCAGTCTCCCTTGGTGGCAATTGCCTGAGAGTTGTAGGTCTTGAATGCCGTATCATCGGCAAAGGTTACGTTGGAAGGATAGAAATAATCATCCAGATGCACACCGTCAATGTCATACCCTCTGACCACTTCCATTACGGTATCAATGATATGCTGCCGCGCTTCCGGAATACCCGGATTTATGTACAGCTTACTGTCAGCTTTGACGATCCACTCTGGATGCAGCTTGGCCACATGATTGGCGGCAAGCCCTGTAGTGGAGGCATCGGTAGTTGCCCGGAACGGATTGAACCAGGCATGCAGCTGCATGCCACGTGAATGGGCGCTGCTGACCATATACTGGAGCGGATCATAGCCGGGCTCCTTCCCTTGGGTACCGCTAAGCACCTTGGACCAGGGAACCAGCTGCGAGGAATACAGGGCATCTGCGGCGGGTCTGACCTGTACGAATACACTATTGAAACCGGCAGCCTGCAGCTTGTCCAGCATGCTGTCGAACTCTTTCTTCTGCTTGTCCGCATTACCGGCCGAAGCCGTTGACGGCCAGTCCAGATTAAATACGGTGGACACCCACGCGCCCTTCATCGCCTTTCCGGTCTTGGCCCCGGGAATGGAAGGTACGGTTGGCGTTGGCACGGACGGTGCCGGCACTACAGGCGTTGGCACGGATGGTGTCGGCACTGTCGGAACAGACGGTGTCGAAGGTGTAGACGGCCCGCCAATCTCTACATTTGAATATAAGGCAATATGCTTCGCAGCCTGATTCCAGACTACCTGCAGCCCGAGCTGCTCGCTGACAAACCGCAGCGGCACCATTACTCTGCCCTGTGTAATCTGCACAGAGGTATCCAGAGGGACTGAAGCACCGTTAACGATTGCACTTTTGCTTCCGCTTGTCAGCTTCAGCACATTATTCCCCTTGCTGATTGTAGCCGTCTTACTGGCCTGATCCCAGACCACACCGGCACCTAGTCCTTTACTGACTACCCCGACAGGGACCATGGTAACATTGGTCCGCGTAATATAAGGCGGAACATCCGTGCTTAAGCTCTCTCCATCCAGTTCAATGGTAATCTGCACCGAAGCAGCACGTGCACCGGTTGTCCACACAGGCAGACATAGCATAACCACCAGCAACCCTAATATCCATTTACGGTAATTCATAATTCCTCCCAAATGTTGTAGTGATATAACAAAGAAACGGCCTTCTCGTCCTTGAATCAGGGAGAAGGCCGTTTCTTTAGTAAACGGAGTCCTTCCTTAGGTGAAAAAGGAACGGTATCCGTTTTGACGTAATAAAACTGGAAAGGTTGCGCTAATCAAACAAAAACAGCCAAAATTATGAATCACTGACCATTTCATGGTGAATATCGTATAAGGTCTGCAGACGCGCTTCATCCCGGCGGAAGTACTCCACTAGTGTCTCGATCCGGGTGATAGAATCCCAGCTCAAATGATGCTCAATGCCTTCAACATCCTTATAAATATGTTCTTGCTGAACTCCAATAAGCCCGAGGAATTCCTCCAGCAGCTGATGGCGGTCCACAAGACGTTTTCCCACTTTTTTTCCTTTGCTTGTTAGGACAAGCCCACGATATTTCTCATAGATGAGATATTCGTCCTTATCCAGTTTTTGGATCATCTTGGTCACAGAGGAGGGGTGTACTTCCAGTCCCTCGGCAATATCCGAGACCCGCGCATAACCCTTCTCATCGATGAGCTTGTATATGCGCTCCAAATAATCCTCCATGCTGGGTGTTGGCATTAACTTTACCTCTTTTCTATATTGAGCGTGGCGATGGGGCCGGGCCTTGCTCTAACAATGATACATGTTTCTGCCGCTCCTTGGCAAGTCCTACAGGTCAGCCGCTTCTCCGCTTAGCGATGTTTACCATGATTTCATTCACCCGCTTAACGGCACAATAACGGTATCCTCATCTATAAGGAGCGTGAATTCATGAACGTAGTCACCCCTGAACGCCCTCCTGCCAAAAGACCGCGGAAGCCGACGGGTCTCTTCATTCCGGAGCTGGTTTTTTTCGAACCGGATGCCTTGAATTATCCCAAAGGGGAGCGGATTATGGAGTGGGTCAAGGCCCGCAACATTCCCTTCCGTATGACCACCTCGCATAACCGGATCACCAATTTGCCCGGCGAAACCGAAGTGGAGCAATACAAAATCGCTAAAAGAACACTTGTCGTCGGTCTCCGCAAAACGCTGACTTTTGACCAGTCCAAGCCGTCTGCCGATTATGCGATTCCGATTGCCACCGGCTGTATGGGCCACTGTCATTATTGTTACCTTCAGACTACATTGGGTTCCAAGCCTTACATCCGTGTATATGTAAACACTGGAGACATCATCGATGCGGCCAAAAAATATATCGGCGAGCGTGCCCCTGAGATTACCACCTTCGAAGCTGCCTGTACCTCGGACCCGCTGGGGCTGGAGCATATCACGGGCTCACTGACCGAGCTGATCGAATTCATGGCCGAAGAGCCGCTCGGACGGCTGCGCTTCGTGACAAAGTACCAGCATGTGGAGCCTCTGCTTGGACTAAAGCATAACGGCCATACCCGCGTACGCTTCAGCGTGAACGCCGATTATGTAATTAAGAATTTCGAGCCAGCCACCTCGCGGTTCGAGGAGCGGATTGAGGCTGCCGGTCAGATTGCCCGTGCCGGTTATCCGCTTGGCTTCATCATCGCTCCGATCATCTGGCATGACGGCTGGGAAGAAGGATATGCCGAGCTGCTGGAGAAGCTGGCCCGTACGCTGCCGCCGGGAATTGGCAAGGGTCTTACTTTTGAAATGATCCAGCACAGGTTCACCAAGACGGCCAAAACCGTGATCGAGAAACGTTATCCGAAATCCAAGCTGGAGATGGATATCGAGAAGCGCAAGAAGAAATGGGGCAAGTGGGGCCAGAACAAATATGTCTACCCTGATGAACAGCAAACCGCCCTGCGCGAATTCATCACAGAGCGGATTTTTGAACATTTTCCGGAAGCGGCTATTGATTATTTCACTTAACATTTAGACTTAGAAAATCAGCCACTCCGGCGTAACCCCCTGCAGCCAGATCGTTATCCGGAACATCTGGTCGGTGAACAGCAGAATGCCCATGAACACCATCAGTGTGCCGCCAAGCTTCATCAGCAGATTGGAATATTTCAGGATCTTCCGCGCGCCGCCCAGGAAAAAAGCAAGTCCGAAGAACGGCAGCGCAAACCCGATGCTGTAAGCCGTAATTAACGTAAACCAGGTTCCCGGATCACTGGCAGAAAGGGCAATAATCGCCGTCAAAATGGGGCCGATGCACGGTGACCAGCCCGCTGAGAAGCCGATGCCGAAGATAAACGAGCCCAGATATCCCGCAGGCTTCCATTTCAGCTCCAGCTTGCGCTCCCGGAGCAGAAACTGCGGCTGAAAAATACCGAGCAGGAACAGCCCCATTACAATAATCAGAATAGCCGACAACTGGCGGATCAGATCCCGCTGGCCGTTGAAGAATTCACCAAACAGTCCGGCCCCGAAACCAAAGGTATAGAACACAGCCGAGAAGCCCAATATAAAGGCCAGCGTATGCGAGAGGGTCCGGAAACGGACCTCTTTGCTGTTCCCCCCACTCTTCAGCTCCTGCACCGATAATCCGGTAATATAAGATAGATAGGACGGGTAGAGCGGCAGACAGCAAGGCGATATGAACGACGCCACTCCGGCGGCAAAAGCGATTCCTGCATTCAGGTTGGACACTGGCGCATCTCTCCTTCCCTACTCGGGTTCAGTTCACGAAGGCAGTATTCAAGCATATGTAGTTAGGCCGCTGGATGCTTCAGCCTTTAGGCTGGCAGGCCTTTTTTGCCGATCAGTGTTAGTGTCAGCAGTGCAATCAGGAGCAGAACAATGGTGGCTCCGGGAGCCAGATTCCACACACCGGCAATGACAAGTCCGCCGACTACGGCGATCTCAGCGATAATCACGGACAGGATGACTGAAGACTTGAAGCTTCGGGACAGCAGCAAACTGATCGCCACAGGAATGGTCAGGAGTGCAGATACCAATAGCGAGCCGACAATTTTGATCGCCGTACTGATTACCAGCGCGGTCAACACGGTTATCAGCATATTAAGCAGCTTCACCGGCAGTCCGCTGACACTGGCTGCATCCTCCTCAAAGCTGAGCAGGAAGAACTCTTTGAAGAACAGCGAAACTACAACCACAACCGCAATGGTAACGATACCTACTACAATCAGATCGGTGTTATTCAGCGTATAAATGCTGCCGAACAGGTAACTCATTACATCCGCATTATAGCCTTTGCCCAGGGTGAAAAAAAGCGAAGCCAGCGCCACCCCGCCCGACATGATGATGGCAATGGAGAGTTCGGCGTAGCTTTTGTATGCCTTGCGCAGCTTCTCAATCGCAAACGAGGCCACTACGGCAAAGATCAGCCCCGCTCCAAGCGGGTAGAAGCCCGTCAGGAAGCCAAGCGCCACCCCGGCGATGGTCACATGGGCCAGCGTGTCTCCGATCATCGACAGGCGCCGCAGCACCAGGAACACGCCTATCAGCGGCGCGGTAATCCCAATCATCAGGCCGCCGGCCAGCGCCCGCTGGAAAAAGTCACTAAATAGAATTTCCAAGATATTTTTCTCCTTTTATGATCAAACCTTATCGAGAATTTAGATCAAAACCTTTAGATCAAAACCTTTTCGATCAAAAACCTTTTAGATCCTAAACCTTTCGATCCCAAACCTTTCGATCCTAAACCTTTCGATCCTAAACCTTTCGATCCCAAACCTTTCGATCCCAAACCTTTCGATCCCACCCAAACCCTCCCTTCCAAGGGAGGGCCCCAAGGGCTCTGCCCTCTGGACACCCGTTTAAGTGCAATTGGCGTGGGACGGCGGACTTTCGCTGCTTAGGGACGTTGAGGTAGGACCGCTTTTCCTCCCTGCGGGATACGCTATACTATTGACGGATTTATCTGCACATTTAACTTCAAAGAAACTTACAAACAAGTTCAAAGACCAGGCCGTCCGATGTTGTACAATGGACGACCCAGGGGACAACTAAGAGCAGGGCAGAAGAGCCTTGTCCGTTGGAATCAAGCCGTTTAAATGTACTTTGTACAACTATTTCTCTTATTTAGAACCAGATCAGGAAAATAAGTGTATTTCATACAATTATAAAGAGGAGTAAGCGGATTATCGCCTGTTTTCCGCAAATATAAGTGTACAAACTACAGTTATAGCTTAAATCCGCGCCTACAATCTAAAAATAACTGTACGAAATACAGCTATCTTTAGGAAGCATGAGAAGCTAATTTGCAGAATGTCTGAAACACCTCTGCGCTCCCTTTTTTCAAGATAGTGTATGCTGCAGGTTATCGACAACGCAGTCCTGAACATCATGAGAATGGCGGCAATAAAAATTGATCTTGCCGTTCTTCTGCACCGGCTCGTTGCCGAGATAGTTCTTAATCATGTCAATGTCATGCGACACCATCAGGAAGGTCATGTGGTGATGGGCATGCATATGCATTATCAGGTCGAAGAATCCGGCCTGCGTCTCGGCATCAATGCCGACGGTAGGCTCATCGAGGATCAGCAGATCCGGATGGTTGATCAGGGCGCGGGCCAGAAAGACCCGCTGCTGCTGGCCGCCGGACAGCTGGCCTACTCTTTTCTCCGCGATATCCTGAATCCGCATCACTTCAAGCGCATCCTCACACTGGCGGTGCTGGGCTTTGGATACGCGGCGGATCAGATTCTTGTTATTGTACAGGCCTGACAATACCACTTCACGCACGGTAGCCGGGAACAGCGGATTGAAGGCATTCTTCTGCGGAACATAACCAATCCGTTCCCAGTCCTTGAACTTCCGGACCGGCTGGCCGAATAATTTGATCTCCCCGCTGGTAGCAGGCAGCAGACCGACAATCATCTTGAGCAGCGTAGTCTTGCCGGCGCCGTTGGAACCAATGATGCCCAAGAAATCGCGTTCTTTCACTGTATAATCCAGATTGGAGATTACCTTCTGTTCGCCATAGGAGAAGGACAAATCCTGTATTTCGATCATATGCTGATGGCAGTCCAGGGATACCGGTTGCATGTGAAGTACCACCTTTCAACTTATACTTTCCTTATTATTGTAAAGCCAGAATGAGATTTTGCAAATTTTTCTCCATTAGTGTGAAATAGTTGTCGCCATTCTTCTCCTGGGCTTCAGTCAGACCCTCTACCGGATTCAGCACCATCGTGGACACGCCGGTTTCACCAGCCAGTGTCTTAGCCAGCTTGTCGGATACCAGTTCTTCGAAGAAAATGTAGCGTATTCCCTCTTCTTTGACCAATGCCGCCAGATCGAGCAGATCCTGCCCCCTTGGTTCGGCATCCGGTGACAGCCCCATAATAGCGTGCTGTGACAGACCATAATCACGCGCCAGATACGAGAAGGCCTGATGAGAGACTACGATCTCTTTATTCGGCAGCTTGCCCAGTTCCTCGGTAAACTTGCTGTCGAGCGTACTCAAGCGTTCTACCAGCTTCTGGTACCGTTCTTCATAACCTGCGGAATGCTCAGGATCAACGGACTGCAGGCTTTCCTTGATGTTCTTCGCCATCACGAGCGCCGACTTCGGACTTACCCAGGTGTGCGGGTCCGTGTGCAGGCTATCACTGTGTTCTGCTTCTTCCTCCTCATGACCATGATCATGACCGTCTTCCTCGTCGGTCTTAATCAGATCAACCCCTTGGCTGACTTCTACAGCCTTGGCTTCACTGTCACTGTCGAGGCTCTTGAGGAAATTGGGCACCCAGCCCTCCAGTCCTGCTCCGTTATACAGGAACAGTTGTGCCTTCGAGGTATTAATAATATCCTGGCTGCGCGGCGTCCAGTCATGCGGCTCTACCCCCACCGGAAGCAGATTGATCGCGTTGATATCTTCCCCGCCGATTTCACTGGCAAATTCATATATAGGATAAAAAGTAGTGATGACATTCACTTTTCCCTCGACGATACTTCCGCTGCTCTTAGGACCGCATGCGGCAAGCATCATTAGCAGCAGTATGGTAACAACGAGTAAA
The DNA here is from genome assembly GCF_038593005.1 of Paenibacillus sp. FSL E2-0178. NCBI lineage: Bacteria > Bacillati > Bacillota > Bacilli > Caryophanales > Paenibacillaceae > Paenibacillus > Paenibacillus sp. FSL E2-0178. The sequence continues at coordinate 7,473,237 of NZ_CP151953.1, read as the reverse complement.
AGCCCCTTATGCAAGCTTCTATATAACATTTCTCTATCGTCCCCTTAAATCGTAAAATTTACTATGAGAATTATAATAGTAATCGTTACGATAAGTCAACTCTGATCTTACAGCCAGCCTCCCGGTACTTAGACTGAAGCCGCTTATGCTTAAGCAGCACCTAATAACGAATATTCTCTATTTACACTAAAACAATCCCCGCTGCATTAAAGCACACGGGGATCGTTCAGATCATTCAACTATGCAGCTTGTCTTATTTCACAATGGCACCGTTCGGCATGCTGTCCGGCACGGTGGCGATCGTCAGCTGGTCGCCCTTGGAGGCTGCCAGGATCATCCCCTGCGACAGCTCGCCGCGCAGCTTCACCGGTTTCAGGTTCACGATGCAGATCACCTTGCGTCCCACCAGCTCTTCCGGTGTGTAGAACTTGGCAATGCCCGATACGACCTGGCGCTGCTCGTATCCAAGATCGAGCTGCAGCTTCAGCAGCTTGTCCGCCTTCTTCACCGGCTCACAGGCGATGACCTGGGCTACGCGCAGCTCTGCTTTGGCGAAATCGTCGATGCCGATTTCTTCCTTATGCTCCTCTTCCTCCGGATCGGCAGCTGCCGCATCCGGCGTCACAGCAGCCCCTGCAGGCGCAGCTTCCGCAGCTGCTTCTGCAGGCTTACCGGCTCCCATCGCTTCGGCGATGTACGCCACTTCCTGCGCCACGTCCAGGCGCGGGAAGATCGGGTCGCCCTTGGCCAGCTTGGTTCCCGCTGGAATCAGGCCGAATGATTTGCCGCTCTCCCAGGTGGTCAGCTCGCCCGGCTGAATGCCCAGCTGCTCCCAGATCTTCGCCGGAGCCCCGGTCAGGAACGGCTGCAGCAGGATGGACGCGGTGCGCAGTCCCTCGACCAGATGTCTCATCACCGAAGCCAGCTCGCCGGTTCTGCTCTCATCCTTAGCCAGTACCCATGGCTGGGTTTCGTCGATATATTTGTTCGTCCGGCTGATCAGAGCGCCAATCGCGGTCAGGGCTACGGAGAATTCCATTTTCTCCATCGCTTCTTCTACTTTGACATAGGTGCTCTGCACTACCGATTCCAGTTCCCCGTCAAATGCCGTCACCTGGCCTGCATAAGCAGGAAGCTCACCGGCGAAATATTTCTCTACCATCGCCCCGGTCCGGTTCAGCAGATTGCCCAGGTCGTTGGCCAGATCATAGTTGATGCGGTCCACGAAGCTCTCCGGTGTGAAGGTTCCATCCGAACCGAACGGAACTTCGCGCAGCAGATAATAACGCAGGGCATCCAGACCATAGCGGTCGATTAAAGTAACCGGATCAACGACATTGCCTTTGGATTTGGACATTTTGCCGTCCTTCATTAGCAGCCAGCCGTGCGCGAACACCTTCTTCGGCAGCGGTTCACCGAGCGCCATCAGAATGATCGGCCAGTAGATCGTGTGGAAACGGACAATCTCCTTACCGACAATGTGCACATCCGCAGGCCAGAACTTATCATACAGGCTGCGGTCTTCCGAGCCATAGCCGAGAGCCGTAATGTAGTTGGTAAGTGCATCAATCCATACGTACACTACATGCTTCTCATCACCTTTTACCTTAACGCCCCAGTCAAAGGTCGTACGGGATACGGCCAGATCCTCAAGGCCCGGCTTGATAAAGTTGTTAATCATCTCATTCTTGCGCGATTCCGGCAGGATGAATTCCGGATTCTCTTCGTAGAACTGCAGCAGGCGGTCGGCATACTTGCTCATGCGGAAGAAGTAGCTTTCTTCCTTGACCAGTTCAACCGGATGTCCGCTATCCGGACTTTTGCCGCCGGTAATATTGCCGTCAGCATCCCGTTCAATGTCCACCAGCTGTGTCTCGGTGTAGAAGGTCTCATCCGAAATACAGTACCAGCCTTCGTATTCCCCTTTGTAGATGTCGCCCTGCTTCAGCAGGCGGTCAAAAATATCCGCCACCACTTTCTTGTGACGCTCCTCGGTGGTACGGATGAAATCATCATTGGAGATATCCAGCTTGCGCCACAGATCCTTAATACCTACGACAATTCCGTCAACGAACTCCTGAGGGGTCTTACCGGCCTTGCCAGCCTTCTCTTCGATCTTCTGCCCATGCTCATCCGTTCCAGTCAGATAACGGACCTCATAGCCGCGCAGACGCTTGTAGCGGGCCATCGCATCACCGGCCACCGTTGAATACGCATGTCCGATATGCAGCTTATCGCTCGGATAATAGATCGGTGTAGTTAAATAAAAGGTTTTGTTCTCACTCATTACATTGTCATCCCTTCGTTATACCTTCTCATATCAAGTGGAAGCGGCTTTGCCGTCCTTTTATAAGGACGGTACCGTTTCAGCGAGAAATAGAAGGAAAAGTCATCTTGCGCAGCAAATACATTCTTATATTTTGACACAAAAAACTCCCGCCCCTATATGGGGCGAGAGTAAACTCACGCGATACCACCCAAAGTTCCCCGGCTCCTCACAGAGCACAGGCTTCGCCAGTCCCTTGCGGAACTGTCCATTAACGCTGGAACACGCCGTTATCTTACGCAAGCCGCAACTATAAGGCTCCCGCTCGAACACAGTTCCTCCCGGACCATATTCAATCTGGCATCCCATACCGGCTTCCAGCAGCCCCGGCTCTCTGTAATGGTTGTCCACATTTACTCATCCGTTCCTCGGAATATTGCTTATTATTCAAAATATACCCATCACAGCGGCTCATGTCAAGTCGTATGAACAGGCTTATCTCCTGGTGATTGCTCTTTGCGCGGCGGCACCGGGTCCAGCCCTCCCGGATGAAAAGGATGGCAGCGGGCGATCCGCCTTGCAGCCAGCCATGAACCCTTCAGCGGTCCATGGACCTCAATAGCTTCAAGCGCATAGGCTGAACAAGTCGGATAGAACCGGCAGGTTGCCGGCTTAAGCGGCGATATGAACCTGCGGTAGACCCGGATTGGTGCCTGGACTGTTCTTCTTAAGGTAGCCATATTCAGCGGCCTTCTTTGCCGTGAGCAGCTACGGCGGACTCTTCTTCGCGGCCCTGTTCACAGTCCTTGCAGTAACCGAACACCTCAAATTTATGCTTGACCACCCGGAATTGATCCGGTGTATCTGTTAAATTCATCGGACAGAAATGAATCGGGTAAGTCTTCATACACTGAAGACAAATCATATGATGATGATGGTGGTCCTGACTGCAGCTTGCTTTGAATTTGACGCCGTCTTCAAAGACAATCTGCTCCAGCACACCAAGCTCCTCCATGACACGCAGGTTGCGGTAGACCGTATCGAAGCTGAGTCCGCTGTATTTGCGGCCCATATGCTCATATACATCCTTCGCAGACAAATATCCCGTATTCTCGCCGAATAACCTGGCAAGCGTTTTGCGCTGATCGGTGATTCGCAGTCCCTGCCCCGACATGGCTTCCAGTATTTGTTCTGTCGACAGCATTCGCTCATCTCCCATAACATAGGTCGTTTGTATTGCACTCTCTTTATAATGCCCCAAAAGTACTGCCCCGTCAATGAAGTGTGCCTGTCCTGCAGCCTTCTCCATATTCCTGCAGGTGCATAGCGCAAAATAACGCCGCAAAGCTGAAGCGTATATTCCATGATTTCACACTAAAAAAAACGGCAGCCGTCCCCTCAGGAACGCTGCCGTTTGCATTTGCATTGAAGTTATATTTATTTTTTGGCCGGAAGCGGAGTAAACACAAAGTTTACAGGCAGATTGCTGCCGGAAGCTACGGAGAAGGTAATATCGACCGGACCTTCATATTCGCCGGTACGGAAGACTACTGCATTCATGTCCGAGCTGGACAAGCTTCCCTTGTTCGGCAGATTCACAATCGTTCCGTTCACCAGTAACGAACCCAGATAATTACCTCCACGCGGGTTGAAGGTGATCAGTGTGTTCGCTGCCACACGGTCCAGAACGATTTTGTACAGTACACCGAAGTTGCCGGAATTAGAAGCCTCTGTTCCAGTCATCGGATCAATACCAATCAGATTGAGGTCATTTTTATTATCCCCCAGGATCAGCTTGGATTGCGTTGTGCCTACAACATCAGTCACATTGATGATGCGTGTTGAATCCGGATACGTTCCCCGGTTATGCACACCGTCGCGGTCAAGAATTGGCAGTGTCGGCAGCAAAGCTACCGGATCTTTAGTCTGCTCAACCATTACCACATTATATAGAATAGGATAATCACTAATCAGATCGGCGCTGAGTGAGAGCACCTCTTTCGGTTTCATGGCAATCTTGTTCAGATCTGTCAGGATCGGCACACTTTGTCCCGGCTGCAGGACGATTTGGGATGCACTTGAACCTGTAATCATGGAATTGTAGTATTTCTGAATCGAAATTCTGCCTGTATATTCCGGAGAAGTTACCGGACCGGCAATACCTGAGTATTCGGTCGTAATCGTCGCCGGATATATGCCGTTGTTCGTGGCGATCACATACAGCTTCTGTCGTGTAGTCATATTGTTCATATGGTGTACCAGGAAACGTGTCTTCCCTACGGAAGTCTCGCGGTACAGCACACCCTCGGTATTAACCGTTTCAGGGCTGTTACTGCGGATCAGCGTATAACTGTCAGATGAAAGATTGTACGGCAGGTTAGGAAGTCCCGGGATCAATCCGCCGTCAAACGTCAGAACATCCCCTGGAATAGTGAACAGCTTCGCTACTTCATCCTGGGTATACAGTTGTTCGCTTGTAATGTTAATGGTCTTCTCAAAAGTGCTGCTAAGACCATGCTTATCAGTTACTGTCAGCTGGATGGACGTAGGACCGGGGTTGAAATAGGCCAGGCCACGGTTGCTCCAGGTGGTCGTTAATTCTTCATACTCAGGGTCATAGCTGGTATCTGTCAGAATTACCGGCTCACCCATTTTGTATTCATCTTTATCAGTCGTGAACTGGGCCACAGGCGGCTGATTTGGCTGCAGCACCTGGATCGTTACAGAGTAAGGATCACTCCACAAATTATTCGCATCACGCACAGAATAAGTTACGGTATAGAATCCCGGCTGATCGTACATATCCAGTTTGTTGCCGCCCCATTGTTCTTCAGCCATCGGCGTACCATTCGGTGAAGAATACGAAGTAACATAATTCACAGTCGTTTGACCTGCATAAATCTCAGTTGGTTGGACTGTAAAGGATGCTGTCGGCTTCGTGTTCAGCGTAAGAATGACTCGCTTTTGCACATTGTCCACCGTATAAGGAATATTCAGCGCATAGGTAATGGAGGTTAAAGGAACCATGAAGGTGCCTTTGAACTGGTAGGCCGGGCCTTTCATAGTATTCTTGGCGCCATTTACCGTATAGATCTTACTGTCGGTCTTGAAGCGCATAATACTGGTGCCTTTAGTAACGATAACTTCCTTGGTTTTGTAGTCGTAGGTATAGCTTACTCCGACCATTTCCACCATTGCACGGATCGATACATACGAGACCCCGTTCTTGACAGCCATCGGCTGGTTGGCAGTATACGGTGTACCGTTTCTGTACATTTTGTTACTGTTCATCATCAGGATGAGCTGACCGCCGCCAGTGGCGGAAGTGGTCAGACCTGAAGTTGTTGTCGGCTGCAACACTTGAGTACTGCCAGGAAGCGGAGTTGCCGTTGGAATAGCAGCATCTGTTGGCACAACACCATCAACAGGAGCCTGGGTTACTGCCGGAAGTGGTGTTGGTGTTGCTGCCGGCACTATCGGAACTGCTGTCGCTGCAGGAACTGCTGTTGCTGCCGGGATCGGTGTTGGTGTTGGCGTAACTGTACCTGCAGGCGCCTCAGTAACTAATGGAGGCAATGGATCTGTAGCCGAGGGCTCCTCCTGTGTTACAACCGTCTGCGTGGTATTCACCGCTGCGGCAACATTGCCTGTGATACTTTGTGTGCTGGCAGGAATTGCAAAGGCCGGAACCGCTGCTGCGGTTTGTGAAACGGCCAATACTGCCACTAAGATCATTTTTTTCAAATTCATTGTACGACTCCTTCTGCTCCCAATTGTAGTGTATAAGGCGTTATCTTTCTTTCTTCACCTTATATTCCCCGCAAAAACGCAACCGCCCTCTACAGGACGGCAGAATTATTTGCCACGTTCATTTTACAAAACATAGTATTAGACGCAGGCAACTCCGAAAAGTTTCATTCAGTGTAAAGAAAAATCAAAGATTATCCATTTATTTCTAATAGAAATCCATTTTCACAAAAAAAGATCATCCCCATCCCGGGACAATCTTGGTGTACGCCGCCAGAACAAGCAGCATTGAATTCAGTTATTGTACCAGACAGGCTGTAATCTCCGGCTTCCCTTTAACCCTTACCCTTAGCGGGCTTCGGCAGCCTTGTGTTTATCGCGGTATTCCTTAGGGGACATCCCCGTCTGTTTCTGGAATACCTTGGTGAAATAACGCCGCTCCTGATAACCCACTCCCGAGCTGATCGCAGTAATGCTTTTATCACTGCTGGCCAGCATGAATTTGGCGGCTTCAATCCTCTGCAACGTTACATACTCCACAAAGGTCATCGCAAAGCGGTTCTTGAAGAGCAGGCAGAAGTAGCTGCTGCTGATGCCGATCCGGTTCGCCACCTCTTCAATGCCAAGGTCATAGCTCAGCCGCTCGGTAATATAATTCGCCGCCTGGCTCATCAATTGATCCGGTGTTTTTTTGGCGGAATCCTCGGGTACAGACATCTCCTGAAACAAGGGAATACTGTTATACAGTTTATCCTTGTACTGTTTGCTGCGGATCCGAGCTCCAATCTCCCGCACCTTGTTGCCAAGCTCCTCATAATGTATCGGCTTGCAGATATATTCCTTCACACCAAGGCGGATGGCCTCGCGCGCATAATCAAACTCCTGATAGCCGCTTAGCAGCAGCACCTCACTCTCGAGCCCCATCTCACGCAGCTTGCCGATGAATGTAAGTCCGTCCATCACCGGCATACGGATGTCACAGAGCACCAGATCGGGCGTTTCCTCTTCAGCGATACGCAGAGCTTCCATTCCGCTGCGGGCCATCCCCGTCACCTCCATCCCCATGTCATGCCAAGGCAGCACTTTGTTGAGGTTGTTCAGGATAGGCGCCTCATCGTCAACCAATAATACCTTTAGCATAATGATCTTCCCCCTGCCCGTATTTAGGTATGACGCACTGGATAATTGTCCCCTCACCAGGACTCGCACAGATGAAAATCCCGTATCTGCCTCCGTATTCTATACGGATCCGGTCAGCCACACTGCGAACGCCAAGCCCCCTCCGTTCCAGATGAATTCCGTGTTCCGGTTTGCCTTCAGGCTTCTGCTCCGCCGGATCATTAACCATGTACTGAAACATGGACAGCTGGGACGGCGTCATGCCGATCCCGTTATCCTGAATCCGCAGAATCAGATTCCCCCGTTCTTCCCAGACCTTAACGCTTACCAGACCTTTGTAGCTGATCCCTTCAAAGCCATGCTGAATGCTGTTCTCGACCAGCGGCTGCAGCGTAAGCTTCAGAATCCCGCAGCCCAGCAGCTCCTCCGGAACCTCAAGCTCGTAATCGAACAAGTCCTCGAACCGGAATTTCTGAATATCCAGATAGTTGCGCAGATGCTTAACCTCTTCTTCCAGCGTTATTTCATCCCTGTCCTGGATACTGATCCGCAGAATACTGGCCAGTCTGTAGACCATCTCACTGACCTTTCGCCCTTCATTCTGCACAGCCAGCACATTGATGGATTCCAGTGTATTGAACAGAAAATGCGGTTTGATCTGCGCCTGCAGCACACGCATTTCCGCCTGATTTTTGCGCCGCTGCTCTTCATTGACCCTGTTGAATAATGAATTGATTTTGTCCATGAGGTCATTGAAGCCTCTGGCGAGCAGCGTCATTTCGTCACTGCCCTTCTCCTCGACCCGGGTTGTCAGGTCTCCATCCTCCACCCGGCGCATGAAGCGGACGATCACAGCAATCCCGCCTGTAATCCGGTTCATGAAGAACAGATTGAAGATCACTGCACCGAGCAGGCACAGGAACATAACCACCACAAACCAGCGGGCAAACACAGTTACTTCATGGGACAGCGAGCCCCAGGAGGTCACAGAAACCAGGCTCCAGGGATAGTCCTTCAGGTGGTAGACTGACAGAATGCTCTTTTCGCCGTCAAATTGGGTTTTGTAGCTCTGGAAGCCCGGTTTAAAGGTAATATCCTTCGTAGTAAAGGCGCGGAAATCCTGTCCGTCCAGCTGCCTGTCCGGGTCCAGCAGGATCATCCCGTCATCGTTGACCAGCATAAAAGATACCTTCTGGCTGCTGTCCCCGATCTTGAGATTGCGGAATATCGATTCGAACTCCCAGTTCTTGATCTGGACTACCAGAATGCCGATGTTCTGAAAAAAGCTAAGCTCCTTAATCAGCCGGATCTGCGTAAATACAGCCTCCGTTCCCGTCAGTTCGGGATACTCATGCGGTGCCAGCCATTTCGGAACCCCGTTGAGCTTCATAACCTCCTGGTAGAGATCGCTCCCTTTGAACTTGTCATAGGGGAGAGTGCGGAAATTTTCTTTGGTGAAGACCGATACGATCTCCGAGCTGCCTTTTCCATTAAAATTATAGAGAAAGGCATAGCTGATCGACGGATGATTATAGAGCAGACTACGGAAATTGCGCTGGCTGGCGTTCAGGCTGAGCTGCTCGGCATCGGTCAAATCCTGTTTGGAGGGATCATCCGCGCTAAGCGCCATATGAAAGACCGAGGTGGCAATTCCGTTGTCTGTCACATTGTCCATATCCTTAAACACATTCGAAATGCTGTAACTGATCGCCTTAAGTGAATATTCGGACTGCTGGCTGTACTTCTTCTCTATCGAATTATAAGTAACGAAGAACATAATCATGCCAAGAATGAATAAGGGAATGATAATCAGGCCCAGAAATGCCGTAAATAATTTGTAGCGCAAATTCATCGGCCCATGCTCCTGACATGAATAGGGTTATCCTTTTACACTGCCTGCCGTTACGCCTTCAATAATCTTCTCCTGCAAAATAGCATAAATGACGATGACCGGGACCACGCTGTAGACAATACCCGCCGACATTTGCGCGTAGTTCATCTGGTATTGATCACGGAATTGAACCATGCCCACCGGAAGCGTGCGCAGCTCGTCATTAGAGAGGAAATAGTTAGCCAACAGAAACTCGTTCCAATTTCCCAGGAAATTAACAATGAAGACTGTAACCATGGCCGGAACTGTCAAAGGTACAATAATTCTAGCAAAGATACCCGGAGCCTTCAAGCCATCCATGACTGCCGCCTCTTCAATTTCACTGGGAAGTGAGCGCATGAATGCTGCCAGTATAATAATCGTGAATGGAATTGCATTGGCGATATAAGGAATAATAAGTGCCCAGTGTGTATTGAGAATATGAAGCTTGCGGACAATCGTGTAGATAGGCAGCATCAGTGCATTGTTCGGAATCAGCATGCCGATCAGGACCAGCGAGAACAGAATCTTGTTCCATTTCCCCTGGCGCATCCGCGTAACCGCGAAGGCAAACATAGAAGCCAGCAGAATGGATACCACCGATGACAGGATCGAAATATATAAGCTGTTAAAAAAGTATGTGCTGATCTTGGCGTTCACCCATGCTTCAACGTAGTTCGAGAATTCAAAGGTCTTCGGAATCCCGAACGGATTCAGGGCGATCGCATTGTTATCCTTCTTCACCGAGGAGAACAGGACAAAGAGAAACGGAAAGAGTACAACGATCAGGTATCCCAGCAGGGCAACGTGAGGTAAGCTTTTCTTGAGGCGCGGCATCAGTATTCAATCCTTTCATTACGACGGGCAAACAGCAGCTGATAGAGAGCTGTAACCACGAGCGTGAACATAAAGATCAGAACTGCAATGGTATTGCCGTACCCATATTTGAAATTGGTGATCGCATATTTAATCATATAGGTGGCCATAACCTCAGTTGAACCTGCCGGGCCGCCTTTGGTCATAACAATGACGATATCTGCGGCCTTCATCGCTCCGGCAATTGAGAGCATTATTACTACCGAGATAATGGGAACAATCAGCGGCAAAGTGATGCGTGTAGCGCGCTGGAAGCCCGTAGCGCCGTCGATGGCCGCAGCCTCATCCAATTCACCAGGGATGGAGAGAATGGCCGCCAGCACCATTACAATGTAGAATCCGGTCCATTGCCAGGCATTCGTAATCAGAATCGACAGCATGGCGAACCGCTCATCCGACAGCCAGTAGACAGGCTCAATGCCGACAAGGCCGAGCACTTTGTTGAACAAGCCGATATTCGGCTCATAAATGAAGCCCCACAGAATACCGATAACTGCAGTAGACATTATGGATGGCATGAATACTGCTGTCTTGTAAAGGCCCTTCAGCTTCTTCACATTAGCGATTAATAAGGAGAAGAAGACAATCAGCGGCACCTGAATGCATACGGAGAACAGAATGAACCAGCCGTTATTTTTAACAGACACCCAGAAGCGTTCATCTCCCAGGGCTTTTTTGAAGTTATCCAGTCCGGCGTATTTCACGGTATCGGATACACCGTTCCAGCTGGTGAAGCTATAGTAGAGTGAACTGAAAATGGGGTAAATGAAGAACATAATGAACAGAACCAGTGCCGGAATAACGAACAGAATGAACACCAGAGGATTTCTTAGTGCCTTATTCATGACTACCTCCAAGTTGCTTAGACATCTCACATTTTAAAACAACCCCACAAAGTGGGGCTTTGGCTTCGGAGCTTACTCAGGTACTTTGCGGGGACCCCGAAGCATATAAAGTCTTGTCTTTTAAAAATGTACCCTGGAGCAAGCACCAGGGTACATTCAATTTACCGCCTCTTATTCTACTGCTGCGTTGGCTTCTTCCTGAATCTTCTGCAGGGCATCGCCCATCTTCTCAGGAGTGGTCTGTCCGCCAATCAGGCTTTGAATCTGGATATTACTGATCTCGGTAGTCACATCTGCCTGCACCAGAGAGTCAAATGCCGGGAAGGAGGACTGGGAGCTGTTGAGTACTGCTACAATCTCACTCATCAGATCATCGGTGATATTCTCAGTCAGTACCGCCTGATCAATCTTCATAGCCGGCAGTACGCCGTCTTCCACCAGACCGCGCAGCTGCATTTCTTCATTGAACATATTCTTAATGAATGATTTCACTGCAGCGAGTTGACGTTCATCTTCACCTGCAGATGCCGAGAATCCATAGCCGTTGTTCACATCACGCATGAGTGCCGTCTGATCCCCCACTCCGCCGTCTACCGCCGGAATATTGAAGAATCCGACTTTACCGATCAGACCTTCACCGGATTGTCCGGCTTTGAATACAGAGGACTTCCATGTGCCGTCATACATCAGGATCGCTTCACCGCTGGTGAACTGGGTTGTATATTCAGCATACTCGAAGCCGAGCTCGCCTTTCTTGAAGTAGCCTTTGTCTACCCATTCCTTGTATTTCGCAAAGCCTTTGACTACATTAGGATCATTCCACTTAGCTTCGCCCGTAGCGAACTTCGCTGTAACATCCGGTCCGGCATAACGTGACCAGAGATGGTTGGCGAGCATAAGTGGTACCCAGCCAGCCTTGGAAGCACCGGCAAGCGGCACTTTGCCGTCAGCCTTGATGTCAGCCAGCTGCTGTTCCAGCTCAGCGAAGGTGGCTGGAGCCTTCCAGCCCTTGCTGTCATAGTATTCTTTATTGTAGAAGAACCCTTCACCTGAGCCGCCGATTGGCAGGCCGTAGATTTTACCTTCATAAGTGAATGGATCCAGGTTGGAGAATTTATCTTTAATTCCTAACTCATCGAGAATTGGCGTCAGATCAAGCAGCTTGCCTTCTTTGGCGTAGATCTTGGAATCCGGACTGCCGAACAGGTCGAAGATCTCCGGCGGATTCCCGGCTGCCATTTCCCCGCGCAGCTTCTCTTTACGGTTTACATCCGAATCAACTCCATCGAGCTTGAAGGTCAACCCCGGTACTTCTTCCTGTACCTTGCCGACTACATCCTCCAGGATCGCCAGACGTTTCTGTTTATCTGCACCTACCTGAGTATGACGGACCGTCATTTCAAAAGGTTCAGCACTAACCGGTTCTTCGGTTGCGGCAGCATTGGTTGCAGCGGCCTCATTCGTTGCAGCCGGTTCTTCCGTTGCAGCAGCATTATTATTGTTGCCTCCACAACCTGTCAGCAGCGCTGAGGTAACGAACATCAGGGACAACAGCATAGTTAAGCTTTTTCTCATTACGGGTGACCCTCCCTATTTAATGGTTTCCCTTACAACTCTTATTATAGAAAACCCTGATTGTAATCGTAAGGTTAAGATTCATCTACAATAGGGATAAAATACTCTAATGTAAGCGAATTCAGTTGTGTTTTGTGACATAAATGAGTTACATTTCATTACACAATAACTTTCAAAAAGGCAATTCACTATATTTTCACGTTAGAATACTTATACATCCAAACTGCTAATATTATCAATTTCACATGTTACTATGTATATGAACTCAAGATAATAATTTATATTCATAAGCGGATTCACTTCACCGTACATCAAAAAAAGCGAAACTCCTCAGACTGGAAGCTCCGCTTTCGTTATATATTGTGTATGAATTTATACCAGAGCAGACTGTTTACGGCCCTCTTCAATCAGCCGGTATGCACGCTGCACTTCTTCTTCATCCGGTGACTCCACCCCTTCAAGCTCGTAGGGACGGCCAAGCTCTTTCCATTTATAAATGCCCATTACATGATATGGCAGGATTTCGAACTTCTCTACTCCATTGAGCGTGCCAATGAACCGGCCGAGATTCTGCAGATCCTCTTCCTTATTATGAATGCCGGGAACGTATACGTGGCGGATCCACATTTTACGGTTATTATCTGACAACCAGCGGGCAAGCTTTAAGGTACGGTCGTTGGATTTGCCAGTCAGCTTAATATGAGCTTCATCATCGATATGTTTCAGATCCAGCAGTACAAGATCGGTAACATCCAGCAAGTCGCTGATTTTCGAACCATCATTATAGCCGTTAGTATCAAGCGTAGTATGCAAATTCCAGCGTTTCTTCACTTCGGTGAACAGCTGTTTGACGAAATGCGCCTGCAGCGTGGGTTCCCCGCCGGATACGGTAAGTCCGCCGCCGGATGTTTTATAATAATTCAGGTAAGGTTCAATTTCCGCCAGCACTTCTTCAACGGTCATTTCCTTGCCTTCATTCAATCCCCAGGTATCCGGGTTGTGGCAATACTGACACTTAAGTAGGCAGCCCTGCATAAAAAGCACGAAGCGGATACCCGGGCCATCCACCGTTCCAAAAGTTTCTAAGGAGTGGATATGTCCTTTAAGCATGAGATGTCATCCTTTCAAAAAGCTTAAAATTTTAATTACTTTTAAACAAGAGTGTACCGCCCTCTTGCAAGGGCGGCAGCTCTTTAATTTATTTTAATTCTTGATCTGCAAGAACAATTCTTACATGGAATCGTGGAACGTACGGTTGATAACATCCAACTGTTGTTCGCGGGTCAGCTTGATGAAGTTAACAGCATAGCCGGATACGCGAATGGTCAATTGTGGGTAGTTCTCAGGGTGATCCATTGCATCAATCAGCTGCTCACGGTTAAATACGTTAACGTTCAAGTGCTGAGCGTTGTTGTGGAAGTATCCGTCCATCATGAATACCAGGTTGGACTTACGGGATTCTTCGTCTTTACCCAGAGCCTTAGGAACGATCGAGAATGTGTTGGAGATACCATCCTGTGCATCGGAGTAAGGCAGTTTAGCAACAGAGTTCAGGGAAGCAAGTGCACCCTTCTTGTCGCGTCCGTGCATTGGGTTAGCACCAGGTGCGAACGGTTCGCCTTTTTTACGTCCATCAGGAGTAGTACCAGTCTTCTTACCATAAACAACGTTCGAAGTGATAGTCAATACCGATTGAGTTGGTACAGCATCACGGTAAGTTTTGTTTTTACGGATCATGCTCATGAAGGTTTCAACCAGTTCAACCGCGATGTTGTCAACAGCGTCGTCGTTGTTACCGTAGCAAGGGAATTCACCTTCAGTTTCGAAGTCGATAGCAATACCTTCTTCGTTGCGGATCGGTTTAACCTTAGCGTATTTAATTGCGCTCAGGGAGTCGGCAGCAACGGACAGACCGGCAATACCGCAAGCCATAGTACGCAGAATGTCGCGGTCATGCAGCGCCATTTCGATACGTTCGTAAGAATATTTGTCATGCATGTAGTGAATGATGTTCAGCGTGTTGACATAAGTCTTAGCCAGCCATTCCATCATTGGTTTGAACCGTTTCATTACTTCGTCGTAATCAAGGTATTCGGAAGTGATCGCCGGATATTCAGGACCTACCTGAGCGCCGGATTTTTCATCCTTACCGCCGTTGATTGCATACAGCAGGGCTTTTGCCAGGTTGGCACGGGCACCGAAGAACTGCATTTGTTTACCGATACGCATTGGGGATACGCAGCAGGCAATCGCGTAATCTTCACCCCAGTATGGACGCATTACATCATCGTTCTCATATTGGATCGCACTGGTTTCGATGGAAACCTTAGCACAATATTTTTTGAAGCCTTCAGGCAGCTTTTCGGACCACAGTACGGTCAGGTTCGGCTCTGGTGCAGGACCCAGGTTGTACAGGGTATGCAGGAAACGGAAGCTGTTCTTGGTTACGCGTGTTGTTCCGTCTTCAGCCATACCACCGATGGATTCAGTTACCCAAGTAGGGTCGCCGGAGAACAGATCATTATAGTCAGGCGTACGCAGGAATTTCACGATACGCAGTTTCATTACGAAATGGTCAACAATTTCTTGTGCTTGCTCTTCAGTAAGAGTGCCTTCTTCGAAATCACGTTGTACATAGATATCAAGGAAAGAGGATACGCGTCCGAGGGACATTGCCGCACCGTTTTGCTCTTTAACTGCAGCCAGATAACCGAAGTATACCCATTGAGTAGCTTCTTTGAAGTTATTAGCTGGTTTCGAAATATCAAGACCATGAGCAGCAGCCATTTGTTTCAGTTCGCCCAGAGCACGCATTTGCTCGGACAGCTCTTCACGCAGACGAATTACTTCTTCTGTCATGGAATCTACTTCAAGCTCAGTCAATTGTTGCTTCTTGTCTTTAATCAGGAAATCAATACCATACAGAGCAATACGGCGATAATCGCCGATGATACGTCCGCGGCCATAAGCATCAGGAAGACCTGTAATTACGCCGGATTTACGCACAGCTCTCATGTCTGGTGTATATGCATCAAATACGCCTTGGTTATGCGTTTTGCGGATGTTCGTGAACATGTCAACGATATTTTGCGGAAGCTCGAAGCCATAAGCTTTAGTGGCGTCGATCATCATTTTGATACCGCCGAACGGTTGAATGGAACGTCTGAAAGGAGCATCAGTCTGAACGCCGACAATTTGTTCCTTGTCCTTGTCGATGTAGCCTGGATTGTGGGAAGTGATCGTGGAGACAGTATCGAGGGATACATCCCATACGCCGCCTCTTTCTCTTTCTTCCTTGCTAAGCTGGGAGATAATCTTCCACAGTTCAGTGGTGTTGCTGGTAGGACCTACCAGGAATTCTTCATTTCCTTCATAAGGCTTGATGTTCTTGGCAATAAAGTTATTAACGTCAACTTTTTTAGCCCATGTACCCTTTGTAAAACTTCTCCAACCCGACTTAACCTCTTGTACTTCTCTTTCAATCACCGACATGCTAAATCCCTCCATTTATATTTAGTATATTTGTAGAGATCGCGGGCTTGAAGGTTAATCCCGTGTCTCGTGATCCCATAGCTATTGGTTGTTATAAAATTCACAATCGCGGCTTCATAACTGGGATCGTTGTTTATATAAACATTTTAGTTTATTTTCTGAAAAAGGACTGTGACAAATATCACTCTTTCGGTGATATTTGTCACTTCCATCCAGTTCCATATTAACCTTTAACCTTATTCTTTGCCAGACAATCTTAAATTAGTTGTCGAATCTTCCGTAGAATGCGTTGCGGTATACATCAGCAAGTTCAGATACCAGCGGCATTTTTGGATTGGCAGTTGTACATTGGTCTTCAAATGCACGGTCAGCCAGGTAATCTACACGGGATTCGAAGTCCTTAGGATCAAAGCCAAGAGCCGAGAAGGATTCTTCGATACCGAGTTTTTTGTTCATGTCGCGGATTGCATTGATCAGGCTGGTTACGCCTTCTTCGGTAGTGCGTGCAGGCAATCCTAGAATGCGGGCGATCTCAGCATACCGTTCGTCAGCTACAAAGTGCGAATATTTAGGGAACGCAGCGAACTTCGTTGGTTTCTTAGCATTGAAACGGATAACGTGAGGCATCAGGATAGCATTGGTACGACCGTGAGCCGTGTGGTATTGACCGCCCCATTTGTGCGCCAAGCTGTGGTTGATACCCAGGAATGCATTAGCAAATGCCATACCGGCAAGTGTCGAAGCGTTGTGCATTTTTTCGCGGGCAACCTTGTCAGCCTGCAATGCGGATTTTTCCAGGTACTGGAACACCAGCTGAATAGCCTTGATAGCCAGACCATCGGAATAATCACTGGCCATTACAGATACATAAGCTTCGATCGCATGTGTCAATACGTCCATACCTGTATCGGCAACAGCTGTTTTAGGCAAGCTATATACAAATTCAGGATCGATAATTGCCACGTCTGGAGTCAGCTCATAATCAGCCAGCGGGTACTTAGTATTATTACCCGTAGTCTTGTCTGTGATAACTGCGAACGATGTTACTTCGGAACCAGTACCGGAAGTTGTTGGAATCGCAACGAATTTAGCTTTGTTACCGAGCTTAGGGAATTTGTATACCCGTTTGCGGATATCCATGAACTTCTGTTTCAGACCGTTGAAGTCTGCATCCGGGTGTTCATAGAACAACCACATTCCTTTGGCAGCATCCATTGGGGAACCGCCGCCGAGTGCGATGATGCAGTCCGGCTGGAATCTGTTCATCATGGCTGTACCTTTTTCTACAGTAGTTGTCGATGGATCCGGTTCAACTTCCGAGAACACTTCAATCGCTACTGGAGTCTGGCGTTGACGCAGGTAATGCTCAACTCTCTCAACATATCCAAGCTTAACCATCATTGGGTCAGTGATAATTGCTACACGAGTGATGTCAGGCATTTTAGCCAGGTACTGAGTGGATCCCTTTTCGAAGTAAATCTTGTCAGGTACTTTAAACCATTGCATATTCACGGTACGACGGTTCACCCTTTTCACGTTGATCAGATTGATTGCAGTCACGTTTTGCGATACAGAGTTGCGTCCATAAGATCCGCAGCCCAGTGTCAGGGAAGGGATATTAGTATTGTAGAGATCACCGATTGCGCCGTGTGTAGATGGCGAGTTGACGAGAATACGTCCGGTTTGCAGACGGTTGGAGAACTTCATGATTACTTCTTCGTTGTTCGAGTGGATAGCCGAGCTGTGGCCCATGCCGCCAAATTCAACGATTTCAGCTGCGCGTTCGATACCCTGGTCTGCGTTCTTCACTTTGTAGCAAGCCAGAACCGGGCTCAGCTTCTCAGCGGACAACGGATATTTAGTACCTACGCCTTCAAGTTCAGCTACCAGGATCTTCGTGCCGGCAGGAACCTGAATTCCGCACATTTCAGCGATCTTCACAGCGGATTGGCCGACGATAGCCGGGTTAACCGCACATTTTTCTACATTCATTGCGCCGCTTGTCAGCTTGGCAGCTTCTTCTTTGTTTACAAAGTAGCAGCCGTTCGCAATCATCTTCTTCTTCACTTGGTCAAAAATAGCTTCTTCAATGATAACCGCTTGCTCGGAAGCACAGATCATACCATTATCAAATGTTTTGGAAAGGATAATGTCTGTCACTGCCTGATCAATGTCAGCACTCTTCTCAATGAAAGCAGGAACGTTACCAGGACCTACGCCGAGTGCCGGTTTGCCGCAGCTGTAAGCCGCTTTAACCATTGCCGATCCGCCGGTTGCCAGAATCAGTGCAACGTCAGGATTGTTCATCAGTGCGTTTGTTTTGTCCATGGTCGGAAGTTCGATCCATTGGATGAAGTTCTCAGGAGCGCCAGCCTTCACACCTGCATCATGTAGAATTTTGGCGGCTGCCGCACTACACTCTTGCGCTGAAGGGTGGAATCCGAATATAATAGGGTTACGTGTCTTAGCGGAAATCAAAGCTTTAAACATCGTGGTGGATGTTGGGTTGGTTACCGGTGTGATACCCATAATGATTCCGACAGGCTCAGCAATCTTCTGGAAGCTGTCATAAACGTTATCCTCAATAACGCCTACTGTCTTGTCGTACTTAATTCCGTGCCAGATATATTCAGTTGAGAAGATGTTCTTCGTAATTTTGTCTTCATAGACACCGCGTCCTGTTTCTTCAACGGCCAGCTTAGCCAGGTACATATGTTTGTCGAGTCCGGCCAACGCCATTGCATGAACGATTGTGTTAGTTTGCTCTTGATCCAGTCCCATGAACGCTTCATGAGCTTTCTTTGCTTTATCCACCAAAGTCTGAATATATTCTTCAGCGGTGGTTTGTTTCACTTGGGCGGCGACTTCGTTTTTAACTGCCATCTCCCTCGTCCTCCTGTCAATTTTTAGGTTGTTTTTCTCTACACATTTATCTTATCATATCCTTTTCACCTTGTATAGTGAAATCTTTCACAAAGTATAAAGTTTTTTTTGATTTGTTTTCAAAGCGCTTTCATTCGATCATATTCTAGATTATTTTCCATTTGTTGTGTGATAAATCATTTATATTTGTCCGATTTGCGAACGCCCGCCCTCTAGCCTCCCCTGCTTTTCTTGAATCCAGCTCTTCAGCCTTGTTTTTTCCCCAGAATAATGGTGCTATCTGATGTTCTTCCTATTCTTCGTCAACTCTACTCTCCTGCCGCATTCTCTTACATAGAAGTATAAATATAAATCAGAGCAAGCAAAAAGGCAGGAGACCAGGTCTCCTGCCTTAGCGTTATAATTCCTCTATCAAGCATCGTAACCACTCATTCAGCAAGTGACTATTCCACTTTGATAGTATCGAAGAATTTCTCTTGTACAGTTTTGGCTGCAGCGTCGAGCTGGGCCTTGGAATCTGTACCATCCTTGGAGAATAGCTCCTGGATTACATTGGACATGGTTGCGTAATAATCCTGAGTATTGTATTGTGCTTCAGGCTTACCATCCAGCAGCGCCATGATTTCAGGGCTGTATTGATAAACGATGTCGTACTTGTCATAGACAGCTTTGGTCTTCTTGCCGAAGTCGGAATCAGCAGCATAGTAATCAAGGAGCGGCGGGATGTAGTATTTGCCGTCCGTTTTGCGCTGGCTGATAATCGCGTCAAGAGCTTCAAGGCCTTTGTCAGAGAAGTAATCGAAAGTAATATAGCGGAAGGCCATTTCCTGCTCGTCTTTGCTGGCGTTCGGATTGATAACCAGATAGTCACCGCCGAGTACGCCGGTATGCTTGCCGCCTTTTTCAGCAGCTGGCATCGGGTAAGTAAGTACATCTTCAGGCTTGAGTCCGCCCTGGTTGAGCGCCTGCTCGATAACACCGTCAGATCCGGCCATTACCATAGCAGTACGTCCCTGCTGGAACGCGCCTACAGCATCGCCCCAGCCAAGCGCCCAATCCTGAGGAACAGCTTTGGCTTCCCATCTTAGCTTCTTATAGAAATCCAGCGCCTTCACACCGGCATCCGAATTGAATGTAGCCACAACCTTGCCGCCTTCGATCTTCTGGATTTCACCGCCTGCTTCGAACAGGAAGTTGGTCCAGTTCCAGCCTGCTTCGTTGCCTTTACCCATTGGAGCAATACCGGAGATCCCCTTCTTGGTATCCGCTACCCCTTTGGCGGTATTCAGCATATCATCCCAGGTCCAGTCCATTGGAGGAACGGCTACACCTTTTTCATCCAGCATCTTTTTATTAATCATCGTTGTAGTGACATAACCCTTTTGCGTTACGCCATACACTTTGCCGTCAATAATGAACTGGTTCTGCAGGACAGGGTTAATCTGATCCTTGAATTCATAGTTGTTCCACAGATCCGTAACATCAGCGACCCAGCCCTTCTCGACCAGGAATTTCGCTTCAGTTGCATAGGTGTTGAAGAAGGTAGGAGCTTCATTCGCCGCCATCTTCACACCGATTTCGCTTACATTGTACTGCCAGTCATCCTTGACAATCTCTACATTCGGATAGACCTCCTGGAACCGCTTGATCTTGTCATCCTCCTGTGCTCTTACCTCGGTAAGGTCAGGGGTAGGATAGTGAATTTTGATCGTTACTTTTCTCTGGGTGATATCATCTACCGGTGCCTCTGTCGGAGCAGCGGTCTCCTCTGCTGCATTAGTAGCTGCTGGTGCAGGTGTCGCCTCTCCTCCATTTGCCGCCGGTTTGTTCCCGTTATTATTGCCGCCGCAAGCGGACAATAACGATCCCGTCACCAGGAGACATGCTAATACGCTGGAAAATTTACGCATTGAAACTCCCCTTTTCAATTCATAATTATCTTACAAATTCATCATAAAAGAGAAACCGTTTACAAACGAGGTGTATTTATATTCCTTTCATGTGCAGGTTTACGATCCGTATCTCCCTGCAGCATAATTCTGATCACCCTTTGACAGCCGACAGGGAAACGCCACGCATAATGAACTTCTGGAAAACAAGGAAGACCAGAATAGGCGGCAAAGAAACAAGGAACAGAATGGCAAATTTGATGTTAGTGTTCAGTGCTTTTACATTAATAACGTATTTATAGATCGCTGTAGCGAGCGTGTACTTCTCCTCACTGTGCATGACAAGCGACGGCCAGAACCAGTCGTTCCAGGCTGTGGAGAAGATAAAGATCGCCAGTGTTGCAAAAATCGGAATGGACAGGGGAACCGCAATGGTGAAGAAGCTTCTCGGCTCAGAGGCCCCGTCAATCCGTGCGGCTTCAAGAATCTCCGGATGAATCCCGTCGAAGAAGTTCTTAAGCAGCAGGAAGAAGAAGGTATTCGCCCCAGCCGGCAGCCAGAAAGCCGCATACTGGTTCAGCAGCCCGAGTTCCTTCAGATTGACAAAGTTCGGGATCATATAGCTCGTGGCCGGAATAAACAGCGTCATCAGGAAGAAGAAGTAGAAGGCCTTGCGGTAAGGCACATTCATCCGCGAGATGCTGAAGGACGCCAGGCCCAGTACAACCAGGGTAGCTACCATGTTCCCGACAAAGATGTACAGCGTGTTCCGCAGGAACATCGGCAGATTGATATAATCCAGCGCATCCTTAAGGTTGCTGAAATGCCACTCCTGCGGGAAAAAATGCGGCGGAAATGAGTTAACCTCCACGTTGGACTTAAGTCCGTTGAACATGGTCATCAATATGGGATAGAGCATGCTGAAAATCATTAATAGAATGAAAAACACCATGATTCCGTATACGATTTTGTTGCCGGTCTTCTTAAGATCATGTTCGGAGAGAATCCCTCTGTCTGCGCTCTTCATCCTAGTTGTCCTCCTTGTTAAGCTTGAACTGTAAAATGCCCAAACCGCCCAGAACAACAAACATCAGCATTCCCAGCGCAGTCGCCGTACCATAATCCAGTCTTGTAAAAGCATATTTCACAATGAGCAGCGCATAGGTCAGCGTAGCATTGTTCGGTCCTCCGTCAAGCAGGGCCATCTGTGACTGGTACCCTTGAGAGGTAGCAATAATCTGCAGAATCAGCATGAGCAGAATCAGATTGCGCAGCGACGGCAGGGTAATATGGCGGATGCGGGCCCAGACTCCGGCTCCATCAATCTCAGCAGCCTCATACCAGTCCCGGGGAATACTGAGCACCGCAGCGAGATAGATCAGCATCCCCGAGCCGAACTGCTGCCAGGTCTCCATGAAGACAAGCGAGATCATCGACCACCTGGTATCCGTCAGGAAAGCGATCTGATCTGCCCCCGTGCTGCCAATCAGGGCATTAATCGGTCCGACCGGATCATACAGCCATCTCCATAGTCCGTACAAGACAACCGCAGGCATTACATAAGGCAAATACGCCGCTACGCGTACGAATCCGCCGAATTTTCTCAGCTCGGAGATCGCAATCGCAAAAGCAATCGGTACCCAGAAGCCGATCACAAGGCAGAGCAGCATGTAGTAAAGCGTGTTTTTTACAGCAATCAGCACATCCGGGTCCGTAAGTGCTCTGGCATAATTGTCCATGCCTACGAATGTATTTCCTTTGACGAAATCGACCGTGTAGAAGCTGTACAGGAATCCTTTGAAAATGGGCACCCACATAAACATAATGAAGATGATGATCGCGGGGACGAGGAACATAAAGCCCCAAAAATTCTTTTTCCAGCGGTTCTGTTTATACGGCTTGCTCTCGAGCTCCGCTGGCAGGTGATCATGTAACGCAGCAGACTGGTTCATTCTGGCTCCCTCATTCCTTTCGTCTTTCAGCACTTTCGCAAAGTGCTTCCTACCTTAATTGTAGAAAATGAGGGGGAGGCTGAACATGTCTATATCTATGGCAATCGTAAGCGTTCTTACTTCTTCAGTTCACTGGGGCTGATTCCGTAGTATTTTTTGAAAATCTTGCTGAAATGCTCCGGTGACTCATACCCCACCCGCTCGGCAATCTCATACCGGCGCAGATCGGTATTCAGAATCATCTCCCGGCTGTCCTCCATCCGCAGCTTGATCACATATTCCCACAGGTTATGGCCTGTATTTTTCTTGAACAGGTAACTCAGATAGTTGGGGCTGACATGGTTCTTCTTGGCAACCTCATGGATCGTTAAGCCCTTCTGGGCGTAATTCCCGTCAATATACTCCTTGGCCTTCTGCACAATCAGATTGCTGTGCGTATGCAGCTCCTCGGGTGACGGATCAGCGGCATAATTGTTCCAGTTGAAATCGCCATAGTAGAACACATAGTGGTCGGCATGCTCTTTGTTCCATAGAATGGCCTTCGAGGCCTGGCGGTTCAGCACATCCATGAAGCTAATCCCCTTCAGAATCTGGCTGATGCCGATTACAGCATTCAGATGCAGATAGCGGTGGATATTGAAATGCAGACTGCGCCCGAGCACATCAAGCCGTCCTACCTGGCCGGTGGCCGATTCCTCGTAGCTCTTCTCATCCCACTGGATAATCACTGTAATCTCCTGGTCCGGTGAATAAAAGGCTGTAGAGTTCCACTCCTGATCGAGCAGCTCCTTGGCAATATTCAGGGCGGCATAACGCAGCAGACTGCGGTCACGGGAAGTATATTTCTGCTCACGCCGTTCTTCCGGCAAGGGGAGCTTGATTTTGATGACGGCAAAAAACGGCCCCTGCAGCTTCAGCTCATCCAGCTTACGCAGCTCCTCCTCCCTCCCCAGCACCGAAGCGGTTTCGGCAAGCAGCGTATTCAGCAGTTCGCTATACTCCGGGAGAGGCTCCTCCAGGCGGAAGCTTTCACTGATCCCGTCCATGTAGGTGGCCAGCTCCGGTGACGGCTTATCCATCTTGAGGACTACACTGCGCACCGAATCAAGGAATTGCTCACTGTTCAGCGGCTTGATCAGATAATCCTTAGCTCCCAGCCGGACGGCCATCTGGGCATACTGAAAGGTCTCATGCGCAGAGATGACGATCGTCTGCACCCAGGGTTTGGCCATTTTGGCATGCTGCATCAGCTCGATGCCGCTCATCGCTCCCATCTGAATATCCGTAACGAGCAGATCAATCTCTTCCATCCGGATACAATCCAGTGCCTCAAATCCGCTGTTCGCGGTATAAATATGGTCAATATCAAGGCCTGAAGCGGCCAGCAGACTGCTTAGCCCTTTACAAATAAGCGGCTCATCATCAACAACCAGTATATTGAACACCTTGATCTCTCCTCTACTCTATAGTCTCTGATTTCGGAAGCGTCACTGTCACCACGGTTCCTCCGCCGGTACGCGGTCCGTAGCTGATCCCGTAATCCGGGCCGAAATGCAGATGCACACGCTGATTGATATTGCGTATACCATATCCGCTGGCCGGGTTGGGGCTTTCATCATTCAGTACATGGTCAATTGCCTTATAATCGACCTGCTTATAGCCGTTATCTTCAATGGTAATCAGAATCCTGTCATTCTGCAGAACGGAGGTGATGATGATTTCGCCGTCCTCATCCATATTTTTGACACCGTGAATAATGGCATTTTCGATTAACGGCTGCAGGGTGATCTTGGGAATCAGATTGCTTTTGGTTTCAGGGGCAATATTCCAGATGACGGCGAACACATAGTCATACCGGTGCTGCTGCAGCTTGATATAGGCACTGGCATGCTCCAGCTCCTCCTCAAGCGTGATCAGCTCTCTCCCCCGGCTTAAGCTGATCTTCATCAGCTTGGATAATTCCTTGATCATTTCCGCGGATTCCACATTGCCCTCCAGTGAGCTTTTCCAATAAATACTCTCCAGGGTGTTGTACAGTAAATGCGGATTGATCTGCTGGTAGAGCAGCTGTAGCTGGGCTTCCTTCTGCTTGATCTCCATCTGGTATTTGTACATAATCAGGCTGTTGAGCCTGCGGGCCATATCATAGGTGGAAGCGATCAGCACACTGACCTCATCATTGCTGCCTCTCCGGGGAGTCTCGGGAACGCGGTTGCCAGGCTCATACTTGCGCACAAAAAAAGCCAGCTTCTGCAAAGGAGTCATCAGCGAACGCCAGAAGTAGGTGATAATGATCAGCCCAAACAGCGCATAAGCAACGGTTATGTATTGAATGACACGTTTCATTTCGTTCTGCTGCTGCAGCAGCGCCTTGACCGGAACCTTATACACCAGCTTCTGCTCGAAGGCGTGATTGTTGTTCACCACATAGATGAAGTCATCCGTGATGATATCCTCGGTCCCCTCCGGGTCACCTGCTTCAGAACCCTCAGGCAGCGCGATAACTTCCCCCGTTGAATTCGTAGTAGAGGCAAGCACACGGTTATTCATGTCGGTCAGATAAATTTCCCCGTCCGGCAGGGAGATGGATTTCAGCGACTCTCCGATCTTCGATTCCATCTTGGTCACCACCAGCACGCCGATCGTGCCTGCACCTCTATAGATGTTATTAACTGCCCTGACATAAGTGAGCGTCTTCAGATCCTCGGCCTGCGGGCTGAGCTTCTCGGTGAACATCAGATACCCGTGGCCTTTCTGCTGCACCACCTGCTCGAACCAATAAGGCATTTCACCCTTGGAGAAAAAATAAACCCCCGCCTTCTTCACCTGCGGGAAATTGGGAGCGAAAAAGTAATAGTTGTCCGGATCATACACGTACAGCGAATAGTAAATCCCGTCGCCCCGCTCGGCTCCCTGGGAGTAGCTGCCCAGCAGCTTTTCAATAGTTTCGTACCGTTCAACGCGTTCCAGCACCGGATCATCCCCGCTCATATTCAGCTGCTGCAGGATCGGATTCTGGATGACGGTCGTCGTTATTTTGTTAACCGTATCAATGTCTCTGTTAATGATGGCGAAATTCTGCTTGTTCAGCTCCACATAGGCATTGGTCACATGGCGCTTGAGAATCTCTTCCGCCTTATAGTTGCCGTAGCTGTTCAGAATCAGGATGGGCGAGATCATAATCAGGAACAGCAGAATCAGCTGCTGCTTGACGTTCAGCTTAACGATAGGTTTAATAAGCATCGACAACATCTGGATACACCTCCAGTTTCAATAATATAACAAACCTACAAACGCTTACATAGGTTTATTTCAAAGTTCTTTATGTTCATTTGTATGGAGTTTCAACATTATTATATTTAAACAAAAACCAGCCATAACACGAAGCTACCGTGTCAGACTGGTTTTATCACAATCATTCTCTATCGGGTTCGTTCTCAATCGTTCTCAAAAAAGCAAGCACAGCAACAATCATCTGCTCCAGCCCCCGTTGTTCAATCGGAAAATGGCCGGCGCCTTCTAAACTCACATATTCTTTTCTGCTTTTGAGATTATCATAAAACGGTTTACTGAAGCGGTAAGGAGTCATAGGGTCTAATTGAGGATGAACGAGCAATACCGGACAACCCTCAAAATCCTCAGGTTTAATCACCGGTTTCATATTCAAGAACGTTCTTAGTAAGCGTAAGGGAATAGATGTGCCTGCCGCAAGGGGATCATTCATAATGAGTCTGGTCAGTTCAGCATTGTTCGTGATCCATTTCATCCGGGATACTTTATTCACAGAGATCTGCAAGGAGTCTAATAGGGAAGGGAATTGATTCATACACCATCCCCCTAACCGGCTAATGAGTTTGTTAGGAGCTAACTGATCACGAACTTTTGAATCACTCGTATCCACAAATGTTGTTGCAATTAACCCTTTGACCCGTTTACTTTGTACAGCAGTGTGATAAGCTAACATGCCTCCAATACTGGAGCCCAGCAGAATGATAGGCTTGCCGTCCCGTTTCAGCTCTTGATCGATCAATTCATTAAGGATGTCAATCCAGAGCTGATAATCCAATAATTCCGCTGAATCGGTATAGCTTAGACCATAAGGCGGCAGATCCGGCGACACTACTTCATAACCATAAGCTTGCAGCATTCGTGCATAAGGAGCGAGCAACCTGCCGTTACCGCCAGCTCCATGAATGAAAATAATTTTCAATTGTGCATCAGGAACAGGCATACGATCCAGGTGAATATGAGCATTATTCCAGGTCATCCACTCTTCTGTGGGTAAGTGGTTTTCATTAATCTGCATGTCATCAGGGAAAAACTTTTGATATTGTTTCCAATAGGTCACCGATTGATTATAGGAAGAGTCCTTGTTCATAAATAGGCCGTTCCTCTCTCAGGGGACCGGAATTTCTTTTTCCATAATAAAATCATCCATGACGAATCCATGCCCGATATCAGCCTTTTGTTCCCTTAGGGTCCGAAAGCCTTTTTTCTTATAGACTGCAATACTGGATTCATTATCACGATTGACCGTTAGCCAAATATGAGTCAGGTTTCGCTCTTGGCACAGCTTCTCCAGGAAGGCCAATGCCTGGCTGGCATAGCTGCGACCCCTGTACTCCTTGCCTATATAAAACTTGCTCAAGAAGAGCTTTCCATCCTCTTGTCTGGCCGACATATAACCGGCTGTGGAGCCTTCACCGTTATGGATTAAGTAATATTCATAACCCTGATGATGGATCTGATCCGTAATCGCCGGAACCGATTGGAACTTTCCAAGCATATAATCGATCTGCTCGGCAGTGATAAGGGAGACATAATGTTCGCGCCATATTTCTGCCGCCAATCGGGCAACCTCAGCGGTTTCTTCCGGTGTATGCACATGTGAAAATCTAAGCTTCATAATATGTACCTCCTTTGGGCGCGGACATAGAAGCAGAAGCTCACGCTTTGGTATAGCCGTTCAATTCCAGCCAGGAGGCACAGGCATCGGTCCACGTCCGTGTATGCGGCTCATCGGCTCCTAAACCAATTCCGTGTATCCCATGTGCATAAATGTGAAGATCGAACGGAATATGATGGCGGCTCAGTGCTCCTGCGAACAGCAGGCTGTTCTCGAGCGGAACGGAGGCGTCATCCGAGGTATGCCAGAGGAACGTTGGCGGAGTCTCCGCTGTTACTTGGCGTTCGCTGCTTAGACGTTGAGCTAATTCCTCATTGGGGCTCTCGCCCAGCAGGTTGGTCTTCGAGCCCTGATGTGTTACCCCTTCGGTCATGGAAATGACCGGGTAGCATAGAATCAGCCGGTCCGGCCGGCTGGACAGCCGTTCGAGCGGCTCCTGATGATCCGGATTTCCGAGATCATACAGGACACCGGCTGCAGAAGCGAGATGTCCACCGGCGGAGAAGCCCAGAATGGCCAGCCGGTCCGGATCAATTCCGAATTCATCCGCCCGGAAGCGGATCGTGCGCAGCGCTCTTTGCGCATCCTGCAGCGCACTCGGGTATTTATAAGGTGCAACACGGTAGCGCAGCACAAACGCTGAAATTCCGAGTGTATTCAACCATTCTGCAACCGGCCCTCCCTCGTGATCGGCACGCATCGCATAGCCGCCTCCCGGACAAATCACAACAGCGGCATTCTGCTTGCCTTCAACTAAATAAGGTGTAATCGCGGGCTGGTCCTCATCACTGGTTCCCAGCGCTCCAGGCGCACCCTCAGGCCATAGCAATAACGTTTCCATCATCATCCCTCAAGCTTTCCTTCTATAATAGAATAGGTAGTAGAGGAAATAAGTTCCTCTAGGCAATTCTATCAAGGTCTTACAGTTCATGCAATCCGGATACTACCAGATCTGCCTCCTTCAGCACTTCCCGTTTCCCGATGCCAACGACCTGCATTCCCGCAGCTTTCCCGGCGGCTACACCGGCCTCGGCATCCTCGAATACCACGCAGTCCTGCGGCTGCAGGCCCAGTTCCCGGCAAGCAGTCTGAAACACTTCCGGGTCCGGCTTTGCCCGGGACACCTTATTGCCGTCAACAACGGCATCGAACAGCCCAGCAATATTCAGCTTATCCAGTATAAATACGGCATTCTTACTGGCTGAACCGAGGGCAACCCCTACACCGCGCATTCTAAGACCGCTGAGGTATGCCTTGACACCAGGCAGCAGCTCCGCTTCATCCAGTCCGGAGATGTATTCCACGTAAAGGCGGTTTTTCTTATCTGCCATGACAAGCTTCTCCGCTTCACGGAATTCCAGCCCGCCAATCTCCAGCAGGATATCCAGTGATCTCATCCGGCTTACACCCTTGAGCCGTTCATTATGCTCTTCCGTGAACTGGAATCCAAGCTCTTCTGCCAGCGAGCGCCACGCAAGATAGTGATATTTGGCCGTATCTACAATTACACCGTCCAGATCAAAAATCGCACCTTTCATTTGCTCCAGCATCTGTTATATGTCCTCCTTATTAGATAATATTTGAAGTTCTGCCTCTTGCGCTTTACCCTTAGCCCGCAGCCGCAGCTGCATACCCGGACGGCACAGCTCCGGTTCGCCGCCGAAGCCGGCGAATGCTACAGCTTCACTGTTGTCCGGCGCTGCGGTAACGGTGATCTCCTCCAGGCTGATCTGCAGCCGGAAGCTGCCTCCGCGCAGCACAACCGGCAGCTCCACAGCTTTCCACGCCTTCGGCAGCGCCGGATTCATCACAGCAGTTACACCATCAAACTGCATACCTGCGAAGCCGAGCACCGCTGCCATCCATGCACCGCCGTTCGCAGCCGGATGGGTTCCGCCGATATAGAGATCGCCGACATACTGCTTCGATTCTCCGGTAAGATCTACAGTGGCAGTGCGCATGAAATACGGATATCCCCAGTCCGGTGAGCCGATATCTGCGGCAACAAGTGCATAGATGCACGGGCTGAGGCTTGATCCGTGCTCGGTACGCGGTTCATAGAATTCCCAGTTGGCCTGCTTCACTTCCTTACTGAATTTGCCCTTGAACAGGTTCAGCATCAGCACGACATCAGCCTGCTTCAGTATTCTTGTGGTGGTGGCCAGCCCGTTGCCTCCACCCCAGTATTCATGTTTGTTGATCACCCGTGATTTCAGCTCAGCCAGCGCAACCTCTTCCAGCTTCAGATAGCGGTCGAACTGTTCAATAACCAGGGTCTCCGGGTCCGGCTGCGGAACATAGAAATGCTCCAGCATATCTGTGAACTCAGCCAGGAACGGCCCGTGAGCAAACTGCCCTGCCAGCTCCGCATACACAGCCGGATATCTGTCCTGCAGCAGACCCGCTGTCCGCAGTGCAATTTCCAGTGTCTCCTGCACCAGAGCATTGGTGAACGCATTATTGTTAACCCGCTCATGATATTCATCCGGTCCGGTAACATCCAGAATCTCATAACGTTTCTTCACCGGATTATAATAAGCATACGAGTACAAGAAGCGTGCGCACTCCCAGATGACTTCAGCCCCGCCGTCCGCAAGCATACTGTCATCTCCGGTGAACTGGATATACTGCCAGATCCCGTGCACCACATCTGCACTGATATGCACCTGCTTATCCCGGAAATAGGTCCGCATCGGCCGTCCGGTAAACACATCATTCACATTGAATAGCGTGCAGGCGTCATCTCCCGAATCCTGGCTCTCCCAGGCATAAAAAGCGCCCAGATACCCATACTCAGCAGCCTTACGGCGGGCACCCTCCAGTGTATGGATGCGGTACATCATCAGATTGCGGGCAATACCGGGATCACTATGCAGGAAGAACGGCAGCATGAACATTTCCGTATCCCAGAACACAGCCCCTTTATAGACTTGGCCGGACAGGCCGCGTGCAGGAATGGATACTTTCTCAGATAAGGTTGGCGCAATAATCAGCAGCTGATAAATGCTGTACCGGAGAGCAAACTGCGCATCATCATCTCCTTCGATCACCACATCGCTGCTTAACCATCGCTCTTCCCATTTCCGGCAATGGGCTGCCAGCAGCTCTGCATAACCTGCCGCAGCCGCAGCCCTGACTGTTCGTACCGCCTGTACAGCAGGTTCCCCCTCCATATCCATCCCGGTGAACACAGCCACATATTTGTACCATTCATAGGTCTCTCCAGCCTTGGCGTCAAAAGAAACCGTCCGGAGCGCTCCCTCCCCATCGATACGCTGCTCCGCAAACGCGAAATCCGCCTGCTCAGCAACCGCCACCGGCAGATGTAGTTCACCGGTAACAGCCGTTGCCAGGAGCACGCCTTCCTTCAGCTGATTCCGCTGCTCAACCAGATGGGGGCCATTGATATCCCAGACCTCACCGTCAATCCCTGTCTCAATCTCTATCCGGCAATCCACCGTACTATGAATTGTCCATTTACCGGCCAGCACATGCAGCTGATCCATGCTGACGAACCGCTCCGCTGTGAGGGTCACCTGCCCGCCGTCCCGGATACTGAACACCGTCTCCCGCCGGTGGACTGCTGCGCGGAGTTCCAGGCTCTGTAGATGAGCCAGCGGCTCCGTCTCCAGAACGCTAAGCACTTTCCCGTCACAGCTGACCACAGTGAACATACCGTTCGGGGCATTCACCGGCTCGCGCCATTTGTCTCCCGCTCTGTCGTATACCCCGGCCAAGGTAACCGCCGTGAGCTGCTCCTTGCCGAACTCCTCGAGCACACCCCGGAAGCCCATATACCCGTTACCGGTCATATATTTATTCCCGTTGGTCGTAATTCTGCCAGGTTCGAAGCTGCGTTCGCTTACGGTCCAGTTCATT
Source organism: Paenibacillus sp. FSL E2-0178 (assembly GCF_038593005.1). NCBI lineage: Bacteria > Bacillati > Bacillota > Bacilli > Caryophanales > Paenibacillaceae > Paenibacillus > Paenibacillus sp. FSL E2-0178. Next base: position 7,441,938 of record NZ_CP151953.1, on the reverse strand, counting down.
ATGCCATCATCCCTTCACCGAGCGGAAGCTTCGTGCCTGCAGCATCCACTAGAACCGGCTGACCATAAACAGTAACCTCAGTGCTTCCACCCTCTATGGCTCTGAAGCTGACCGAATCTTTGTTCACAATAATTCCTAGCAGCACGCCCTCATACCTCACCTGGAAGCTATAGGAGGTCCAGCGCTGCGGCAGTGTAGGCTGGAAGGACAGACGGGCACCATCAGAACGCATGCCGCCGAAGCCGTACACAATGTTCATCCAGGCTGCTGCAATCGATGTTGTATGCAATCCTTCTCTGGTATTGCGGTTGTAGTTATCCAGATCCAGCCGGGTTGCGAACTCGAAGAAATGATAAGCTTCCTCATGTTTGCCGACTTCACTGGCCAGAATGGAATGAATGGACGGCGAGAGTGAGGATTCATGGATACATCTGGATTCGTAGTATTCATAATTCGCAAGCTTGGCTTCTCTGGAGAACTGCCCGTTATATAAGAACATGAACATCAGCACATCCGGCTGCTTGATCATGTCATAGCGGTACAGGCGGTCATACGACCAGTTCGAGTAGAGCGGGAATTCGGTCACCGGAATCGAGTGAATATCGATATGAGGCATATCAAAAAATCCGTCATGCTCCTCATATACCCCGCTCTCTGTATCCAGCGGAATCTTCATATGCTCGCGTTTGTTGTCCCAATCGGCCAATTCCTCTTCGCGGAGCTCCGTTTTGGCAACAACGGCTGCATGTGCTTCAGGCGTCTTCACCTTCATCTCGGCAATGGTTTCGAGTGTGAATTCAAATAATTTCTTAGCCATCAGATTGATATAGCAGTTATTGTTGACCATCAGCTGAAATTCGTCAGGTCCCATTACGCCGAAATAACCGTATTCCCCGCTGCGCTGACCCCACTGGCCGCGGGTCGCATAGAAGCGGCTGATCTGAATCAGCATCTCGGCGCCCTTGCTGTAGAGGAATTCCCGGTCACCTGTATTCTTCACATAATGCCAGATGCCGTAGGAAACGGCTGTTCCGACATGCAGCTGAAGGTTAGAGTGCTGCCACAGATCACAGCTCTCAGTCCCGTCAATCGTGGCAATGGGATAAAAAGCGCCTTGGCAATCCACATCCTTCCCGCGCTGCATGGCTTCCGGCAGTGTCTTATAGCGGAACTCCAGCAGGCTGCGGGCAGCCTTCGGATTATTGAACATATAGAACGGCAGGCAGTAGGATTCCGTATCCCAGAAGGCCAGACCGCGGTATGCTTCACCTGTCAGCCCTTTGGCACCGATATTATAGCCCGGATGATCTCCATGATAGGTCTGATACAGCTGGAAAATGCAGAACCGGATTCCCTGCTGGTTCTCGGGATCGCCTTCAATAGTGATATCGCTGGTTGCCCAGATACCGCTCCAGTAAGAAGCTTGGTCAGCAAACACCTGTTGCTCTTCCAGGCCGCTTACCCCTGCTGCAAGCTCCATACCTTCAGCCCAGAGGCTATCCGCCGTACGGGAAGCTTCGTTGTCCGCCGCATTCACGACGAGCTTGGTGAAGGAAGCCGGCTCTCCTTGAGACAGTTCAAGCGAGAATTTCCGTCCGATGAACCGGTCACGCTCCACAAGCTCTGTATTTAAAGGCTGGGAGGACTGAAGCATAAACCCGGAGAACAGTTTGTTCCCGGTTGTCAGCGTACTTCCCAGAATAGCTGTAACCGCTCCTTCGTCTCCGCTGTGCAGCTGCTTCCACATGCTCTGGCCATGTTCTTCGTGGATCATGTTGAAATCAAGACCTGCACAGATATCTACACTCCCCGTGAAGTTAAGCGGCTCAAAGGTGATCTGCTGCAGACCCAGATGAGACAATGTCATACTTACCAGGCGCGTGAAGCTGATCTGCAGCTGTTTGCCGTCCGGCAGATGCCAGATGAATTCCCTCCGGTATGTCCCGGTACGGAAATCCAGTCTGCGGGAGTAATTCGTAACCTTGCTATGGGCCAAATCGAGTTGTGAGCCATTAACGGATATCCGGGTATACAGCCAGTCCACCGCATTTACCATATAACGTAATGACCGGATAATACCCTTATAATGGTTGCCGACATCCATCTGCTCGTTTAGCCCATTCAAGTAACTGCCAGGCAGTGAATCTCCGCTGTACCCTTCTTCGGCATACCCCCGCACGCCCATATACTCATTGCCCAGTGAAAAGATGGATTCCGAGGTCCGGTTACGCTCCGGATCAAAGCCCTCTTCTATAATCGCCCACGAATCGACCTTCAGATATTTGTCCGCCACTTTTGCCATATTTGATTTCTCCTTCTCTAGGGGAATATTCCGCCCTTCCCGCAGTTGTCCACGGAGGTACGGACGCTCAGTTCCAGAGTATCTCTAAGCACCTTCAGGACCAAGGTCTGCTTATAACGGAGTTATGTGCATTTTTACGGAAATGGGGATATGCTGCAGTGTGGGGTATAATATTTTAGACAATTCAGTGCTTTTTCCCGCAAAAACAAAAAAAGCCGCAAGCTCCCAGGATCTTTCCAGATTAGGAGGCAGCTGCTATAATATCCTGTAATACAGGTTATGGACCCGCTTTTGGCGCGAAAACATATCATATCTCACACAAATGAAGTGAAAATTATCACAATGTAAAAAATTCGACACTTTTTCGCGAAAATTTTTACCCATAAAGAGGAATTTACATGTATAATTAATTTAAAATTTACTGAAAAACTGAGGGAATAAAGGGGATGTCGATTATGATAAAGGAACATTATAATGTTATCGAAGCCCGCGGCAATACAAACTGTTTCTCCGAACAGAACTTTAACCGGCTATTGGTCACAATGAAGGAGCGCATGGTCCCTGAAGGCTCTCACCTATTCTGGGAAGGCGACTATTCGGATAAATTGTTTTATATCAAACGTGGACGTGTGAAACTAACCAAATCAACTGACGAAGGCAAGGAACTAATCCTGTATATGTATCAGGCCGGTGACATGGTTGGTCAGGCAGACCCGTTCTTCAGCACGAAGCATAGCTTCACTGCCGAAGTGATTGAAGAAAGTGAAGTCGGCGTTATTGAGCAGAAGGATCTGGAGATTCTGATCTGCCAGCACTGCGATTTCGCAATTGACTTCATGAAATGGATGGGGATTCATCACCGTCTCACGCAGACGAAATTCCGCGATCTGATGATGTACGGCAAACCGGGTGCACTCTGCTCTACGCTGATCCGTCTGGGCAACACCTATGGAGAGAAGACCGGCGACAGCATTCTGATCAACAAAAAAATTACGCATACAGATCTGTCCAACATGATTGGCGCTACCCGCGAAAGTGTTAACCGTATGCTGAGCGATCTGCGTAAAAAAGACGCTGTAGAGTATGAGAACGGCATGATTGTCATCAAGGATCTGTCGATGCTTCAGGACATCTGCCACTGTGAATTATGCCCTAATGAAATTTGCCGAATTTAATTCCTAATAATAATACCCTCTATTCACCTCAATGAAACATATATGACCCAATAAATTAATAGAGTGGTCGAAGGCGCCCTGTCCGGCGTCTTTTTTTCTTGTCTGCTGAAGAGATTCCCGCGCTGCCAGTGATTCTACAAGGTCTTCAATTCCCAAGAATCATAGTATTCCGTCCTCATAGTCAGCCCATCCCCGCTAAGCCACTTCGCTGCCAGTACAGCTGCCGGTGAGGCCGAATCCAGCGTGATCCGGGCTAATTCCACCCATTCCATCCCACTCGAATCCTGTTCCGCAAAAGCTGAAATAGCTGCTGGCGCCTGCTCCCCATCCAATTCAACCTGGTACAACGCTGCCAGATGATGCATATGCGTGAAGTCATCCTCCTGATAACGGACAAAAAAATCGAATATGCCCAGATTTCGTTCTGCCTTGACTGCAAATCCGGTCTCTTCCATGAATTCTCTGACCAGGCCGTCAAGCAGCGATTCGTTCTCTTCAAGTCTTCCGCCAGGCAGATCGTATCTTCCGGTGTATGGCCCTCTTGCCTTATGTATTACCAGCAGCTTGCCGTCACGCTGGCAAATTCCATATACGCCAAAATGGTTAAAGCTCTTCAAGACTGTCCACTCCCTGATTCGAGTCCTAAACAGCTTACCACAGATAGATGCTTCCTTTCAGTGACAAAAAAGCCCCGCAGTAATTAAACTGCGGAGCTTGCGGAGCTTCTAAATTAACTTATTTTCTTAGTCTGCATGGCAGTTGATACTTTACGGGGACTACGCACAGGTGAGATCAGCCAGTATGCCATGCCGACGAATACACCGCCGCCGATCATATTCCCTAGCGTAACCGGAATCATGTTATGCACCCAGCCGGCAATGCTCACAGTCTCCGGATGATTCGGCAGCAGCACTGCCACGCTGAGCAGCGTCATGTTCGCTACACTGTGTTCGTAGCCGCTCGCGATGAAGGCGAACAGGCACCACCAGATCAGAACCAGCTTCGCCGCTTCACTCTTAGCGCGGGAGGACATCCACAGGGCCAGGCAGACCAGCCAGTTACAGAGAATACCGCGGAAGAACAGCTCCGAGAACGGCAGGCTCATCTTCTTGGCTGCTGCCGCGAAGATCAGATGCTCGGCAGGCGCTGCCTTAAAGAGACCCGATCCCTGAATCAGCAGGGCAAGAATCACTGCACCGGCTACATTGCCGAGGAATACCAGGACCCAGTTCTTCACGGTATCCCAGACCGTAGTTCTCCCGGCAAGCGTGCTTACCGTGAAGAACATATTATTTCCTGTGAACAGCTCCGACCCAGCGAATACAACCAGGGTCAGGGCAATACCGAAGGAAGCTCCCATAATCAGCGGCTGGAACGGTGACTTGATCGCTGCCAGCGGCGCCCCCAGCGAGAAGATCAGAATAATACCAATTCCTACATAAGCTCCTGCCAGGAGTGCCGCCAAAAAATATTTGGGCAGGCTCTCATTCATCTTGTCGCGTTTGCCTACGGCTGTCTCAACGATATTCTCTACGCTCTGCGTAAACATATCTACACCTGCTCTTCTTTTAATTTATAGCCTTGCTACTGCCGCAGGCAGACTAACCTTGACGACTCCGTCCTCCACAACAACCGGATGGACTACAGCCTGACCGCGGTCCGGAGCCTGAACTTCTCCGGTCCGCAGATCGATTTTCCAGTCATGAAGCGGATCGTACAAATAATAGCCTGATACTATTCCCTCAGCGAGCGGACCGCCCTTCGGGTGGGGACTGTGGTTCTCCACGGCATAGAAAGTGCCATCCGATGTGCGGAATATAGCTAACTCCACCTCTCCTGCATTTACTACCCGGCCAATCTGCAGCATGAAATCGTCTGCGGCTCCTACTGCATACTCTCGATTACTGAGTTCCATAATTTTCTCTCCCTCTCCCTTCAGGCTAGACCCGTGTCTGTTCGAACAGTGCTGTGCGGGTGCCGTTGTCATCCAGCATCTTTTTCCATGGATCGCTGACTTGTGCCAGGGCGAAGTCAATCCGTGCGGCGAGTTCTTTCCGGTTGTCGTCACTGCCCAGAATAACGGTCTGGATATGCTCAAGGCCCATACGTTCTACCCATTCTGAAGTTCTCTCCAGGTAATTGCCGGTTTCACGGTAATACTGCATTACGGCGGAGCAGACTTCGACCAGCTCTTCATCGGTTCTTACCTTGCAGAAGGCATCTGCGATCCGCGGCTTAATCCCGCCGTTTCCGCCGATGAATACTTCCCAGCCGCCGTCGTTGCCGACAATGCCGATATCCTTCGTGCAGGATTCTGCGCAGTTGCGCGGGCAGCCGTTGACTGCCATTTTGAATTTGGCCGGCATATCCAGCCGTTCGTATTTGCGTTCAAGCTGAGCGCCCATCTCCATGGAATCCTGTGTACCGAAACGGCAGAACTGTGAACCGACGCAGGTCTTGACCGTACGTAAGGATTTCGCATAGGCATAACCGGATGGCATATCCAGCTCCTCCCACACCTTCGGCACATCTTCTTTTTTGACACCGATCAGGTCCAGACGCTGTCCGCCGGTCACCTTCACGACCTTCACATCGTACTTCAGGGAAACATCGGCGATGCGCTTCAAATCCTCTGGGGTGGTAACCCCGCCGTACATACGCGGAACAACCGTATAAGTCCCGTCCTTCTGAATATTGGCATTCATCCGTTCATTAACGAAGCGCGATTCCTTCTCGTCCTCATGAGTGTCCGGATAGATCATACCCAGATAATAGTTCACCGCAGGACGGCATTTAGAACAGCCTTCGGATTGCTTCCAGTCCAGCACATGCATAACTTCTTTGGTGGTTTTGAGCCCTTTAGCCGTAATTTCAGCTACAATCTCATCCCGGCTAAGCGGGGTACAGCTGCAAATCCCCTGCTTGGCACTTTGCTGGAAGCTATCTCCCAGAACGAACTGCAGAATCTGCTCAACAACTGGCTTACAGCCGCCGCAGGAACGGGTCGCTCCGGTGCAGGCTTTGATTTCATCCACTGTAGTGAAGCCATTCTCCGTAACGGCATCAACAATCGCCTTTTTGGTAACCCCGTTGCAGCCGCAGACAATTTCTTCATCGGCCATCGCTTCAACGGATAGACCTTTCTTGGCTCCGCCTCCGCCGCAGCAGCCTGTGCCCATGACCTCGCCATAAATCTCATCGGTCATTTCTGTTCCCTGCTTCACCAGCTTCTGCAGGCTCGCTGATTCGGTTACATCACCGAACAGAACCGCACCGACAATAATGTTGTTTTTGAGCAAAATCTTCTTATAGGTTCTCTTCCACTCATCCTTGGCGGATATGACGGTATGCTCTGCTGTTTCGGTGAACTCTCCGGCCGAGAAAACATCAACACCGGAAATCTTGAGCTTCGTCGCGACAACCGAACCTTCGTATCCCGGAGTCTGCACACCAGACAAATGCTTGGCCAGTACCATCCCCTGCTCGAAAAGCGGCGCTACCAGACCATAGCAGGTCCCCCGGTGCTCCGTACATTCACCGACAGAATACACGTTAGCCATGGAGGTCTGCAGATAGTCATTGACGACAATCCCGCGGTTAACCTCGATGCCGCTATCCTTGGCAAGCTGAACATTAGGTTTAATTCCGACTGCCATGACCACAAATTCTGCGGGCAACTCACTGCCGTCACTGAAGCGCAGTCCGGTAACCCGCTCTTCTCCAGTCAATTCGACCGTCTGCTTGCCCATGGCGAATTTCACACCTTGACGCGCAAGCTCCGCCTGCAGCATGGAAGATGCCGTACGGTCCAGCTGCCGTTCCATCAGATCCTCAAGCAGATGCACAACGGTAACGTCCATCCCCAGATTCACAAGGCCTTTGGCTGCTTCAAGACCAAGCAGACCTCCGCCGATAACAGCTGCCGTGCGGTACTGCTTCGCTGCGGCCAGCATGGCATCGCAATCTGCGATATCACGGAAGCCGACTACCCCGTCCTTTGTACTGCCCGGAACAGGTAATATAAACGAATTAGAACCCGTAGCAATGATAACCTTGTCGTAATGAACCGCCTGTCCGTTATCTGTAATCACCTGCCGGGTTTGTTCATCAATCCGGACGACAGTCGTTCCAGTATGCAGGGTAATATTGTTATCCTCATACCACTGACGGTCATTCAGGATAATATCTTCAATGGATTTACTGCCTTCGAGAACATAGGACAGCATAATCCGGTTGTAATTGGGATGCGGCTCACTGCCGAAGATCGTGATATCATAAGCGCCGCCCAGCTTTAAAATCTGTTCAATAGTGCCTACACCCGCCATGCCATTGCCAATCAGCACTAACTTTTCTCTGTTCGCTGTCACTGGTAGGACCCTCCTTCAAAACTCAGATTCCTTCACAAACTTGCTTTATAGTGAAATTATACTGCCCAAAATTCCCCGGCATTTGTGATTCCAGTCACATTAAATGTGAAACATTTCACATAAAGTATTAGACACAAAAAAAAGGACATCCGCGCACTCGGCACAGAAATCCTTGTATCCGCTAAACGGATTCCGTTATCGTAATTACTTCAGAACCAGTGATATCTCCAGCTTGTCCTGCGGTCTGAGCTTCATATCCACTCCGTTGCCCAGCAGCGCTTTATCATTAACCTTCAGTTTCCACTCCTCACTGCTGAGTGGGGTGTAATCCATTACGGTGAGAACTGTCTTGTTATTTTCTGCCAGCTTAATCATCCCGCTGTTCTTCATTAGTCCCTTCACTGACAAATCTTCCGTAAAGGACAGCACATGCGAATGCGTCAGCTCAGGCTGTTCGCTCCCGCCGTTCACCGTAAGGATAACCGGTTGAAATAACGCTCCGGCTGCGGACGGCTTCGCCGAGAAGACAATAGCCGCTCCAGCCTCGATTGTACTGTTCCAGTCCGTAAGTTTCTTGCTGTTCACTTGTACTTCCCACATCATATCCTGACTAAGCGCAACCCTGTTGACCTCAAGAATACTATAGCCGTCTGCAGCAAAAGTAACGATCCCGCTCTTTCTCAGCAGTTCTATGATGGAATTACCTTCTATATAAGCTTCGTTAAGCAGTCTGCCGGAGGTTCCGGCCATTTCACGTTCACCCACCAGAATTGAAAAAGATAGTCCTGTGCTTCCGCTTCCGGCGCTGCCGCCGGTGTTCCCCGGTCCCAGAACCGAGCTGCAGCCGCTGGCTGTGATTATAAAAACAAGGCACAGCAGTAAGCGCCCCATCCATTTCGTGGACATTCCACGGCACCGCCTTCTTATGTAATATCCCTGACTCTTTAAGGATACCGCATAGAAGAAATGTTCTCAAATTATTTCTGTTCTGAACCTTATGTTCTATATAACAAAAAAGTCCCCGGAGGGACTTTCCGTAGTACTACATTTTATTGATAACGCAGGAACAGGTTATTGTTCTCCAGATGCACATGCTCGAAGGTCATACCTTCCAGCTCCTCAAGGCGTGCATAGGTCAGGCGGTAAGTCGTGCAGGCATGCGCAGGCGGTGTGTAATCATTGGTTACCCGGCGGAGCTCGCGGAGGATCTCACCGGCACCATCGTGCTCAGCCTCCAGATTATGCAGCAGGCCGCGTAGCTCCGATAGGCCTTCTTCAGTCGGGTTCTGTGTGTAGGCCAGCATTTTAGGGAATTCGCTCTCTTCTTCCTTCGACGTATGCTGAAGCAGATCTTCGCGCAAAAGATTAAACAGGCGGTGCATCTCACCCAGATGCGGAGAATCCTCGCCATGCACACGGAAGACTTTGGTTACATTCTGGCTGATTAGCGGAAGCTCTTCACGCAGGTAACGGTGATGCTTGTTCACGATATAATTCACCAGCTCTTCAGAGGAGGCCTCGTTCCAGGCTGTATCCTCTTCCAGCACCGGATGCTCTTCCTGCAGCTTGTTCAGATCCTGAATCATCGCTTCCGGATCAAGCCCTTTCTCGGCAGCAGCTTCAGCCAGCGGCTTCGCGCCTCCACAGCAGAAATCAATGCGCTTAGCCTTGAAATAATCCGCAGACTTAGGGAACTGCAGGACGATGTCTCTGACCATTGCTTCAGAGGCGAAACCTGATTGAATTGTTATATCGTTTAATTGATTGGACGCCATTGTGGCCCCTCCTCATGTTATGGGTATAGGTTTTTAGTTGCTGATCACCTTTACACCTTAACACCGGCAGGAAGGCGGACTAGTGATTGTACGCACTGGATATATAAAATTTTATTGAACAGTCGCCTGCATATACGTCCGTTTGCCTTGCGCATCCTTCAAATAGGGTCCAAGGCCGGCAAACCGTGAATGATCCACATACACTCCAGTCATCCACCTGCCTTCGGTCAGACCTCCATTCCACTGCAGCACCAGATCCGGGGCTGAGATCCATTCCTGATAGACTCTGATATTCTTATCCTTATATTCTTTGGCTTGTTTATTCATTTCCATTAACGGGGTCTGTGTCATATAGGTAGGCACGAAATATACAGATATAAGCTCCACATCATCTTCGCTGAGAAAAGCTTCTTCACCTAAGTAAGGCTGGAGCAGCAGCGTATTCTCATACATCGACCAGATTACCGCCTGCAGCACCATACTCTGACTAATGCCGTTATGAAAGGTGAAGCGGCGCGGCGGGCCGGAGGTATCGCTATCCGTAGCAGTCACAGGCTCCAGACAATGCCGTTCACAACCGATGCATTTCCAGCCGGAGGGGCTTTGAATCCACTTCTGAAACACACTGCCGCTATCATTGTCCCCTTTGTATAGAGAGGATATGATCTCATAAGGCACGCCAATCCAGGCATCCCATAATGAAGCGGGAAGATGGCTATGAAGCATAAACAACACCTTGTCATAAATCAGCTGCACTCTAATTGAAGCAGTCTCCAGTTCAGCGACATCCTTTTTTCCATAGGCTATTTCGCGGGAAAACAAGGTGATGGTCATGATCCTCGCCTCCTAAAAGTTTTGTGAGCTTAAACATCCCTGAATCAGCATCGTTCAAAACTTGCATCGAAAGCATACGCTTGGTTTTGTGAGCCTAAACATCCCTGAATCAGCATCGTCCAAAACTTGCCTCGAAAGCCTCGTCTTAGTTTGCTTGCCTTAACATTGGCTTATTCAGATCCTCCTTAGGCTTTTCCCAGTTTTGTCAGCGCTTCCACACATCCGTAACTTTAGTTTGTTCTATTATATTACACAGGTTTGGACACAGTGCAAGTTTTATTTAGCAGAACCGAAGCAAAAACCCCTTAAACCGGAGACCGGTAAGGGGCTGTCATTAGGAATATGAAACGTAACTACTCAACCCAGCTCTCGGCCCAGAACTGAATTTGCTGCATAACCGGCTCAAGCGCCCGGCCTTTGACCGTTAATTCATACTCAATGCGCACCGGTGTTTCCGGATATACATGACGTACCAGAATGCCTTCACATTCCAGATCCTTCATACGCTCGGACAGCATCTTATCGCTCATTGTCGGAATCAGTCCGGAAATATCCTTGAACCGCTTAGGGCCGCTCATCAATGTCTGAATAATAAGTCCATTCCAACGTTTGCCTAAAAAAGAAAAGGCCGTCTCGAATCTCGGGCACATCGTCAGTTGATGTTCTTCCATTGTTTTTCACCTCTCACTTGTGAAGCTTACTATTAGTTAGTATATATAATTTTACCACATTTATTCTGTAATGAACATCGTTTACCAAAAAAAAGTTCATTAACCATAACTATTATATCTTCGTTGTCAATCCCTTGTGTCTGCTTTCTGCTCCCGCTGATGAATCGCCTCAGTTACCACGTAAGCGAGGTCATCATTGCTATATAGCGATAGTACACCAAGTACGGTGTCATCGGAGATAAAACCGGCCTCTTCCTCGGATACAGTCAGTGCCAGCGCATTGCTGAGCGCCTGATTGCCCTCCTGCTGCGGATATGCCTGTAAATACAGTGCGTGCGGGTCCAGCTTGTTATTCACGCACCACTGGGCAAAGACCAGAATCATCATTTCCTCATCCCGTTTGTAGCTTTCGATAATTCTCTCTTCCATTGACTTGCCGTAATCCTGATCCTCCATGTTGTTCTCCTCTCTGCTGCTAATCTGAAATTTCAACGGCTGAGCTTCGCTGCCAGCTCATGACTCGGCAGTACGGCTGAGGCGGAAATGCCGCATTGCTCCGGTGTTGCGATGTGACTCAGGTAATGGCTGACGGCTCCGCTGAAGCCTCTGCGCTCCAGTATAGTGTCCCAGCTGCCGAAATTCTGCGTGCGCGGCAGGGAGCCCTGCTCATATAATATCGCCCGTTCCATGTCTGTCACTTCTACCGATCTGCCGTTTCCGTGCAGCTCCAGCTTCTCCAGATCAGCACCGGCATCACGCACCATGCTGTATATTCCGGTTGCTCCGCTCTTCCAGTCCAGCTGCCCCAACGACTGCAGCAATCTGTCCTCCGCATCTGTCTTCAGACTGCTGTGAAGCAATTCATAATCGCCGCCGCACAGCCATAGCAGCAGATCCAGCATATGGATCAGATCATCATGAATGGTTTCATGGCTTGTACCCTGCTGCAGCTTCGTCCGGTGCTTGATTGCGCTGCATTGGCTAATGCCTCCGGCTTTCAGCAGCCAGGACTTGGCCGCCATATACATCGGAGCATAGCGGCGGTTGAAGCCAACCCCCAGCAGAAGGCCTTTATTCTCTGCGAGCTCAGTCATCCGCCGGGATTCTTCCAGATCATAAGACAGCGGCTTGTCCACATATACGGACACCCCATGCTCCAGGCAACGGGTAACCAGTTCATAATGTGTAGGTGTTGGACTATGCACGAATACAGCATCAAGATCCCAGGATAACAGCTCATTCAGTTCTGTTGTCCCTTTCTGTAGACGATAGGTTTGAACTGCCCGCTGCACCGTCGCAGAGGAATGGCTGAGTACCCCTACAATTTCCGCCTGATCATGACGGGAGAGCAGCGGCAAATAGACTTTACGGGCAATATCGCCGATGCCGATTAATGCCACTCTTTTGCGTACAGGTATATTCATTGAGGTATCTCCCTTAAATATTGGGGATTTCTATCCCTTATAGGTGTATTATACCGTGACAAGCGGCGGCGACAATGATCTTTGCTTCAATAATCACTTTTTTTTCAGTATGATGAAATGTATGGAGTGAAGAAGGGGCATAGTAAAATGAGAAAATGGCTGACGGTAATTCTGTATGTTTCGTGCATAATCCTCGCGTTTATCTACAGGTATGAGATTCTGGCCTGGCTCAAAGAGGACCATAACCTGCTTCTGTCCATGCTTGCAGCCACTGTTCTGGCCTTGTTTCCGGTAATCCCCTACAAGCTGATCATCGGTCTGTTCGGATACGCCTATGGAAGCCTGGCGGGAGCGTTAATATGCTGGAGCGCAACCACATTGGCTGCAGCGATCGTGTATGGTCTTGTTAAATTTATGTTCCAGAATAAATCCATGACTTATCTGAACTCGATTTCGGCGCTGGATAAATTCACCGGGGCCGTGCAGCGGCGTCCGTTTGCCTCTGTAGTCCTCGCCCGGCTGGCGCCTGTAATTCCGCAAATGGCCGTAAATATCTACGCCGGTGCTGCCGGACTGCCCTTCTGGAGTTATCTTGCAGCAACCGGCCTTGGTAAAATCCCGGGGATTACCCTGTACGCCTTCCTCGGCGGCCAGATGTTCCAGCATCCGCGCAGTGCGGCCATTGCCGTGATTCTCTACATCGCCGTGCTTGCAGCTGCCGGATTCTCCATGCGGCCGCGGTCCGCTAAACTCTGAGCGGGACCCGTCAAGCTGGCAGAGCGCAGCTATTTGATTTATAATTAAATTGTGATCTATTTAATTGCATTCTATAGATGGAGGGATATTAATGAGTGAAGTTCAATCTGATTCTATAAACATCAAGACGGAAAAAGCTACGTTCGCCGGAGGATGCTTCTGGTGCATGGTATCCCCGTTTGAAGAGCTTCCCGGTATTGTCGAGGTAATCTCCGGCTATACAGGCGGTCATACTGTTAATCCGACTTACGAGGAAGTCTGCTCGGAAACGACCGGACATGTCGAGGCTGTGCAGATTACATTTAATCCGGATATTTTCCCATATACCAAGCTGCTTGAGCTGTTCTGGCAGCAGATTGACCCTACCGATGCCGGAGGGCAATTCCATGACCGCGGAACCTCCTATGGTACGGCGATCTTTACCCATTCGGAAGAGCAGCGGCAGCAGGCCGAGGCATCTAAGGCAGCACTGCAAGCCAGCGGACGTTTCTCTGCTCCTATTGTGACTCCGATTCTTCCGGCTAAGCCTTTCTATCCGGCCGAAGAATACCACCAGGGATATCACCACAAGAATCCCGGCCATTACAAGCGTTACCGCAAGGGCTCCGGGCGGGAAGCTTTTATCGAAGCCCACTGGACTCACAACGAGGACAAAAAAAGCCTGAAGGAGCGCCTGACTCCGCTGCAGTATGAAGTTACACAGAACAGCGCTACCGAATCCCCCTTCCGCAACGAATTCTGGGACCATCACGGGGATGGGATCTATGTGGATATTGTTTCCGGTGAACCCCTGTTCAGCTCACAGGATAAATTCGATTCCGACTGCGGCTGGCCGAGCTTCATGCGCCCGATCCGCGATTATGCAGTCAAGGAGAAAACTGACCTCAGCCATCTGATGATCCGCACAGAAGTGCGCAGTAAAACAGCCGATTCCCATCTCGGCCATGTTTTTAATGATGGTCCCGGGGCAAACGGGCTGCGCTACTGCATCAATTCGGCGGCTTTACGTTTTGTTCCCAAAGAAGATTTGGAGAAGGAAGGCTACGGCGAGTACCGCGTTCTTTTCCAGCATGCTTGACGCAGGTCGATAACGGCCGCCTCATCCACCCATAAGTCATCGCTACAGCAGAAAGCCTCCAGACCGGTAATAACAGGTTTGGAGGCTTTTTACATGAGTGTTATAGCCCTTATAAAAACAAACTCATACCGGGTGACCCGGCAGGCCGTTCTGAAATTCTCTGACCGCTCCAGTCAGCTGCTTATTTGTTATCCTTATCACTGTTATCCTCTTCTGGAGCTGGTGCAGCAGGCATCTCAACATCACGGTCCAGCAGTTCCCGGTTCTGTTCACGGGTGCCCTGGCGTATCTGTTCGAAGTGCTCCCGCTCCCGGCGCTTAAAGATTCTGCGGAACCAGATCACAACCGCCACAACCACTGCAGCCACGATCAGCACCGGAAGTGCAGCCGCCAGCACAACTACAAGCCACTGGAACATTACAGATAATGCCTTCATGCTGCCCTGCAGCGCCTCCGAAGCGCGTTCACCCAGCGGTCCTTGTTTTGTCACTTGCGTGACGGCGATGCTCTCCTCTGTCTGGTAAAGGCGAAGCTCCACGGTCGAGAAGGATACGTTCTGGTCAATATAACGCATTCTGCCCTTGATCTGCTCGATTTGCTCCTGGATTGCACCCAGCTGGTTGGCAAACTGCACGAGATCTGCCGGTTTGGTCGCTTTTTTCATGAAATCGATATATTGCGTCTCCATCATCTGCTTAGCCTTGAGGCGTGACTCCAGATCCACGTACTCTTCCGAGACATCCTGCCCCTGAATACTTCTCTGCAGCTTCTCATGTTTGACCTTCTCCAGATTGTTCAGAAAAGAAGAGAAGCCCGACGCCGGTACCTTGAGGATGAAGGTTCCGCCCTGTTCATATTCAGACATATTCTCTGAAAATTCAATAATGTAACCGCCTGCCAGTGTGATCATATTCCGTACTTCGGTCTGTGCCGCCCCGTAATCAGCTACCTCCATGTTGAGGTTAGCCTTATAGATCAGCTTTTTGTTCAGACCTGCCACCACATCAGTTCCTGTGAACCCGGCTGAAGCGTCTGCCGCCTGCTCTGCCCCCGGATTAGGGACCGCAGGATTCGCACCTCCGCCTTGCACCGCATTCTGATCATTCACAGCCACCGCGGTGGTGGAGTTGAAATTATCGGTCATTTCCTTTGCCGCCGGTACACTCGCAGCTGAGCCGTCTTCCGCCGCAGCCGCTGATTCAGCGGTCATCGCACTGTTTGCTGTATCCGCCGCCGAATTGGAATTGTTATTGCCTGCCCCGCAACCCGCCAGAACCACTGCCAAAACAATTAAACACAACAAAGAATGCAGACCCCATTTTCGCATGTTCATTCCTCCAAAAGTGTAATTGCGAAAGGCCGTTATATCTATAGATCTCTTCCGCGCTTATACCCTTTGACGTTCCAAAAGCTGGAAGGTTGCAGACAATTAGGAGGATAGCAGCCTTTTTTTGTGTTTTTTCCCATATCGGTAAAAATACCAAACAGGACCACTCAGCAGCTGAATGATCCCGTTGTTTGCGTAATATCTCTTTTTTTGTTACAATTGTAGTGTCTGAAAAAGACAAAAAACACCAAATACCCTCCATTCTCAAGGAATAAGGGTAGGGTGCTGTTCGGACAAGCTCCACCTTGCCGGACAGATCTATTCAATTGCTAACTGATTTATGATGCCAACTACTATAAGAGGAGGTGAAACCTCATGGCAAAAGACGTATTGTGTGCAGTTAACTCCTGTACTTACTGGGCTGAAGAAAACAAATGCAAAGCTGAGTCCATCTTCGTTGCTTACCACAGCTCCAAAGAACCTACTCAGTCTGAAGAAACAGATTGCAAAACCTTTGAAAGCAAATAATGGCTGAAGAATATTGAAGGGACCCTCCACGGTTCCTTCTTTTCTTTTTCTCATTTTATCAAGAATGATAATTATTATCAAGTGTTTCTTGCAAAAAAATGAAAATAAATCACTATAACCAGAGTGAATTACCCTGAATATAGTGATTTATTTGTGCCCGGCAGCTTTTACAGATTAGCTAAAATGTTTACCGGCTGACTGCTCCGCTCTTCTCCCGTACAAGAACTGCCGCCTTCACCATATTACGCAGCGCAGCTGTGGTCTCTTCCCATCCGCGAGTCTTCAATCCGCAGTCCGGATTAATCCAGAACTGCTGCACATCCAGAGCGCGCAGCGCCCGCTCGATAGCTGAGGTCATCTCCTCTACGACCGGAACCCGCGGACTGTGGATATCGTACACTCCGAGTCCAATGCCCTTGTCATATTCCTGCTCCTCGAAGCTTACGATCAGCTCCCCGTGGCTGCGGGAGGTCTCAATCGAGATAACATCCGCGTCCATCGCCGAGATCGAACCAATCATGTCGTTGAATTCGCTGTAGCACATATGCGTATGCACCTGGGTCGTATCTTTGACATGGTTCGTCGCAATCCGGAACGATTTCACGGCCCAGTTCAGGTAATGCTCATGATCTCCCGCCTTCAGCGGCAAGCCTTCGCGGATGGCAGGTTCATCGACCTGGATCATCTCAATGCCCGCCTCCTCCAGAGCTGTCACCTCATGGCGCAGCGCAAGTGCGATCTGCCCTGCGACGGCTTCACGGCTGAGATCATCGCGGACAAAGGACCAGTTCAGGATCGTCACCGGACCCGTCAGCATCCCCTTGACCGGGAGCTTCGTCAGCGACTGGGCATACAAGCTTTCTTTGACGGTCATCGGCTGGATAAAAGCAACATCGGCATAGATAACGGGCGGCTTCACGCAGCGTGAGCCATACGATTGAACCCAGCCGCCCCCGGTGAAGAGATAACCGGCCAGCTTCTCTCCGAAGAATTCGACCATATCCGTCCGCTCGAACTCACCATGTACCAGCACATCCAGCCCTAGCTCCTCCTGAAGGGTGATGGCCTCAGCGATTTGACGCTTGATGAACCCGTCGTAACGCTCCTGGGTCCATACCCCCTTACGCCACTTCAGCCGGGCCTGGCGGACCTCAGCCGTCTGCGGGAAGCTGCCGATGGTGGTTGTAGGCAGCAGCGGCAGACGCCACTTCTCCTGCTGAACCTTCACACGCTCTGCAAAAGGAAGACTGCGGTTGTCCGGCAGCTTCGCAAGCGACTGTACCTGCTCCGCTACATCCTCACGCCCGCGTTCCGGGAGGGCACGGAATACAGCAAGCACTTCACGGGTTGCGGCCAGCTCCGCTGCATAACGTTCAGTGCCCCCGTCTGCAGCTGCAGCAATAAGAACCAGCTCCGCAAGCTTTTCATTGGCGAAGGCTAATGCATTCTTGACCGCAGATTTCAGCTTGTCTTCCCCTTCCACTGTAACCGGCACATGCAGCAGGCTCGAAGCGGGCTGAAGAATCAGCTGCTCTTGTGGCACATATTTCTGCAGTTCAGCAACCAGCTCCAGCTTGGCATCTATATCCGAACGCCAGATATTGCGTCCGTCGATAATTCCAGCAGCCAGGGTCTTATCCTGAGGCCAGCCCAGGCGGGCAATGGACTCCAGGTTTTTGCCTCCGTCATGGACGAAATCCAGGCCCAGGCCTTGCACTGGCAATTCCAGCAATGCCTCCAGCGGCTCGGCAGCTTCGAAATAGGTCTGCAGAATAACATTAAGGCCCGGTACTGAAGCGGCGATCTCCCCGTAGATAGTCTTAAGCAATGCGATGTCCTCTGCCGTTAAGCCCGTTACAATTGCCGGCTCGTCGATCTGTACCCAGGCCACGCCTTCCTGCTGCAGCTCCTGCAGCAGCTGTACGTATACCGGCAGGAAGCGGGCAGCAACTGCGGCTATTTCGGCAGCCGGGAATCCCTTCGACAGCTTGAGGAAGGTATAGAGCCCTACTATAACAGGCTTGCCTTCAATGCCTGCCCGTTCTTTGGCAAACCGGTAGGCAGCCAGCGGCTTATTCTCTGTCAGGACAGGTGTAATGCTGCCAATCTCAGGCACGATGTAATGGTAATTCGTATTGAACCATTTGGTCATCTCGCAGGCCGTAGCTCCCGCATTGCCGCGTGCCATGGCAAAGTACAGGTCGAGCGGAATCTCTCCGCCCTGATAACCGTAGCGCGCCGGTACAATTCCGAACATCGCTGCGGTATCCAGCACATGATCATAGAAGGTGAAGTCGCCCACCGGAATCAGCTCGATGCCGGCCTGCTGCTGGGTCTGCAAATGCTGGAGCTGAATTTCTTCCATCTGTGCGCGGAAATTCTGCTCATCTATTTTCCCGGCCCAGTAAGCCTCCAATGTCTTTTTCCATTCACGGTTCTTGCCGATTCTCGGATAGCCGAGGCTGCTTGTCTTAATTCCTTTGCTCATTTATGTCCGCTCCTCTTGGGTTAAGTTAGGTGCTGCATCCTTAATCTGCTGCCATCTTACTTCACATTTTCTGCGGTCCGCAACAGATTCCGGGGAGTTTGGCTATACAGATTCCTTATAACAAAAGCAAATTCCCCCACAAAGCTGGGCTATAGCTTCGGGAATCACTCTTTTACTTTCCGGGGACTCCGAACATAATAAAAGCCGCACGCTCCAATGAAGGAGGTGCGGCTGTGGCTACCGTGCAGACGGCTCAGAACCAGATCAGATAGACTACACCGGCGAGAATAATCCGGTAGATGGCGAAGGGCAGCAGCTTGATTCTGTTAATCAGCTTCAGGAAGAAGCGCATCGACAACAGCGCGAACAGGAAGGCGCTGATAAAGCCGGCGATGAAGAACGGCAGGGCATCCAGCGTGAAGTACTGCCAATTCTTCAGCAGCGAAATCAGGCTCGCTCCGGCCATAATCGGCACAGCCATAATGAAGGTGAAATCGGCAGCCGCGCGGTGGCTCATCCCCAGCAGCACGCCGCCGGAAATCGTCGAGCCGGACCGAGAGAAGCCCGGCCACAGGGAGACACATTGGATCAGTCCGACCGATAGCGCCTGCCTATATGTAATCTGGTCAACACTCTCTGTTTTGATGGTTTTGGGTGCAAACCGGTCGGCGCAGATCATAAATATGGCCCCAACGACCAGTCCGATCAGCACTGTAGAAGTGGAAAATAAATGCTCATCAATGTAATCCTCGAACAGAAAACCGAAGATTCCGGCGGGAATCAGACCTACGATTACCTGGGCTAACTTCAGACGGCCTTCGGCAGGCGCCTGCGGCTGCCCCTCTGGCACCACCGCCAGTTCCTTGCGGCTGAATTTCTTCAGCCCGAGCAGATCGATGAACCGGTTACGGAAAATGATCACTACAGCAAGGATGGAGCCTAGCTGAATAACAACCTTGAACGTGTTCGCCGTATATTTTCCCAGAAATTCCTGCGACTTAAGCCACATATCATCCACGATGATCATATGACCGGTTGAGGATACCGGAGCAAATTCAGTCAGTCCTTCTACAATTCCCAGTATGATTGCTTTGACAATGGTCAGCAGCTCCATGGTTATCCTCCTTTGATTATTGAAAAATTATCCCCGGACCTTGCCGGCATTCAGTCTTTTACGGTAATACAGGAATCCGAGCAACAATAGTCCTGCAGCAATGATGGCATATACTACACTGGAATAGGTGCCGATAATACCGGCAATATCCTCCCACGACTCCCCGAGCGCGGCCCCCAGCAGCACCAGCAGCACATTCCAGCCCAGTGTTCCGATTGTTGTAAACAGCATGAACACGCCGAATTTCATCCCGGACATCCCTGCGGGAATGGAGATCAGACTGCGTACGAGCGGAATCATCCGGCAGAAAAGCACGGTCCAGTAGCCGTATTTGTCAAACCAGGCATCCGCCTTGCGGATATCCTTCCCGCTGATCCGCAGCAGGCCGCCCCAGCGGTCTACGATCCGCTCCAGTCTGTCCACATCCAGCATCCGTCCGATCCAGTACAGAATCACTGCACCCAGCAGTGAACCGGCGGTTGAAGCGATCAGCACGCCGGGAATCGTCATGTCAGTCGTAGTGGTCATGAATCCGCCGAAGGGGAGAATGACCTCTGAGGGAATGGGCGGAAATACATTTTCCAGCGCCAGCATCAGAAAGATGCCAAAGTATCCGAACTGCTCCATAAAATCCGTAATCCATGTTTGCATATGCGGGCCTCCTGTTTAGAGCAGATTTTTCTTGAGATTTCGTAAATAACGGCTGCGGATGAAGAAGAAATAGATTCCCTGGGCTGCCAGATATCCGGCCAGCACTGCCCCTGTCTCGGCTGCAATCGACAGATAGAACAGGCGCTGCAAGGCAATGAAAGCAAAAACACTGTGCAGGATGGCCAGCAGCACCGGAACGAAGAACATCAGGGCCAGCTGCTGGGTGACGCTGCGGTCCAGCTCCTGATCGGTGAAGCCCATTTTGGACAACGCAGAGTACTGGAAACGGTCATGCTCCAGATCCATGTACAGCCGGAAATACAGGAAGCTTCCTGCTGCGATGAAGAAAACGGTCCCCACCAGGAGGGAAGCAAACAGCATCGTACTGTACAGTGTCCGCTGAATCTCAAACAGTGTTCCGCTGACCACGACAGCGTAATTTGCCTTATGCTCATAGGCGACCTTGCCGCCGTCCGCAAGCCTTGAAGCAATGCCTACCGTCCGGGGGAAATCCTCCATGTAAAAGCCGTAGTATATATCCTGCTGGACCGGAGCTATAGAGTTATAGAGACTGTCGCTGACCACCAGGCCGCTGAAATCTCCTCCGCCCCGCCCGTCCAGCTCCGGCAGCAGATATTCGGCAACCGGCACATGCTGTGTGTAGCCAATTTCCCGGATATCTGTTCCCTGCTCCAGCGTATAAGTGGCTTTGACACGCTCACTGATCAGGCTGCGGTCCCGCTGGGAGCCGATCATCACCAGACCGTCGTGGCCTTCCAGCGGAGGTTCAGAGGAATCGAAGCCGGCATATTGGAGAGCCAGCCTGTAGTCACTGTAAGCCATGAGCGGTAACCGTTCAGTATGGTCCGGTCCGCTCTGCGCGGCCACATCGGCATATTTCACCGGGATCGACAAGGTATCATACGTTAGTCCCAACTGCTTCAGCTCCGACTCGATGCCGTCCAAATCCTGCACTGCCGTGGAACTGGCCGCTCCGCCTTTGGCGACGTAGCCTACGGCTGCGGGATAATCCAGCTTCAGCTCCCGTGACAGGGTATGGATCGACGCGAAAACACCCACCGAAGTGAAGGATACCGCCGAGACAATGGTCACCATGAAGAACATCCGCCCGTTATCTTTCCAGCGGTACGATAAACCCGAGAAGGTGATAATCCGCATCCGCTGCCAATAGAAGTGCCGGAATCTTCTCAGCTGTTCCACCACGTATAGACTCAGCTGTGTATAGAACAAGTAGGTACCCACAACCGTGATAGCCACTACCGGGAACATCATCACCTCCACCGTGGTGGCTGTAGTCAGCACTGCCAGCACATAACCGCCCAGCAGCAGCAGTGCGGAGAGCAGCGCCTGCCAGCGGTGAACGTGCGGCTCCGCATCTCCTCTGCGTCCGCCCTGGAACATTCCCCGCGGCGACTCATTGCCGATAAAAAAGAAGGTGCACAGTGAGATCAGTACGAACAGCAGCATAAAGCTGATAATAGTCAGCACAGGTGCCTGCCAGCTTAGATGGAAATCCAGCGGGGGAATGCCGAGAAAGGCGGAGCCGATCATCAGGAACAGCTTGCCGAGCAGCATCCCGAGCAGTGTGCCGGTGAGGATGGCCGAGCCGCCGATCAGCATATTTTCCAGAAACACCATCTTGTTGAGCTGCTGCTTGGTCATGCCATGCATCAGCAGGATACCGAACTCCAGCTTGCGGGACTGCAGGAAGGAGCCGACGGATACCAGGACAAACAGCGAGCAGAAAACATAGATGATTCCTTCCGCCATCATCATTGTCTTAGCCGCAGTATCCAGGATGAGAGCTCCTGAAATAACAGGATGAAAGATAAACAACGCGCACAGGAAGAAAATCATCACCGAAAAGGCACTGCTGACGAAGTAGGCGGCATACTTGCGCTTGCTCCGGGTTACATTCCTATAGGCGAATTGCCGAAAGGTCATGGCCGGCTCCTCCCAGCAGTGACAGCATGTCGATGATATTCTGGAAGAAGGCGGCTCTGCTGCTGCCCCGGTACATCTCGCTGTAGAAGCGGCCGTCTTTAATAAAAATCACCCGGTGGCAAAAGCTCGCTGCCACCGCGTCATGCGTAACCATCAGCACTGTCGCTCCCTCGGCTTCGTTCACTTCAGCCAGCAGCCCCATCACTTCTTCCGACGCCTTGGAATCCAGGCTGCCGGTGGGTTCATCCGCCAGAATCAGCGAAGGGCGGTGAATCATCGCCCGGGCAATCGCTACGCGCTGCATCTGGCCGCCGGAGATTTCATAGGTGCGTTTGTGCAGCAGCCCGGCAATGTCCAGCCTGGAGGCCACTTCGGCCAGCCGCTTTTCCATTTCCGCAACGGAACTCCCGCTTAGCGTCAGCGGTAACACTACATTCTCTTCTACCGTGAGCGTGTCCAGCAAGTTGAAATGCTGGAATACAAACCCCAGCTCCTTGCGACGGAACAGCGCCTTCTCTTTACGGCCCAGCAGGTTAGGGTCCCGGCCGCTAATCATTACCTGGCCTGAGGTGGGTTCATCAATCGTCGCGATGACATTGAGCAGCGTGGTTTTGCCGCTGCCGGACGGGCCCATAATTCCGACGAATTCCCCTTTCTCTACGGCGAACCGGATATGGTTCAGCGCGTGAATGGATACCTTGCCTTCATATATTTTGGATAAATTGTGTACGTCTAATAGGGGCAAGGGCTACCGCTCCTCTTTCACCTGGATTGCTTACATTATACAAACTGTAAACTAATGCTGCTATTTCTGAAACTTACAGCTACCTTACAGTATTGTAAGCACAGTTGTAGTTGACAGTTGACAGTGCAGAGATAAGGCCTTATATTTAAATGCATGAGCATGCATGTATTTTTGTAGAGAGCCGATTTGTTACCTAATCCCCCTGCCGCATGCCAATTCCAAGTTAAACGAAGGAGCGCGACGAATAATGAAGGATCTGTTCACCCCCTATGAGATTAAGAGCCTGAAGCTGAAGAACCGGGTAGTTATGCCGCCCATGTGCCAGTATTCGGTCACCAATAAAGATGGAATCGCTACAGATTGGCATTATAACCATTATGTGAGCCGTGCAGTCGGCGGTGCCGGACTGATTATTGTAGAGATGGCTGATGTTGAACCGGATGGCCGTATCACCGACTATGATCTGGGACTCTGGTCCGATGAACAGATCCCTGCTCTGGCTCGTATCGTAGAGGCAAGTCATGCCCACGGCGCCAAAGTAGGTATTCAGGTTGCCCATGCCGGACGCAAGGCTGAGGATGCCGTGCTTCCTGTCTCCTCTTCCGCTATTCCTTTTGACGATAAGTCCACTACTCCGCATGCCTTGACTACGGAAGAGGTGAAAGCTATGGTAGGCAAATTCAAGCTGGGTGTGCAGCGGGCTGTCCAGGCCGGTTTTGATGTCATTGAGCTGCATGGTGCCCACGGCTATCTGATTCACCAGTTCCACTCACCGCTGACCAACCAGAGAACGGATGAGTACGGACAGGACCGGACGCTGTTCGGCCGGGAAGTGATTGCTGCCGCGAAGAGCGTAATGCCTGAGGGCATGCCGCTGATCATGCGCATTTCCGCGCAGGAATACGTTGAGGGCGGCTACGGGCTCACCGAGAGCCTGGAAATCAGCAGAGCTTATAAGGAAGCCGGAGCGGATATCTTCCACATCAGTGCAGGCGGTGAAGGCCCGATAGCTGCAGCCGGCAGACCGGGCACCCACGCTGCCTATCAGGTGCCGCTGGCCAGAGCTATCAAGCAGGAGCTGAATGTGCCGGTGATTGCCGTCGGCCGGCTGGATGAAGCGGTACTCGCCAATGCGGTCATCGGCAATGAAGAGGCTGATCTCGTAGCGGTTGGACGGGGTATGCTGAGAAATCCTTACTGGACGCTGGACGCTGGTGTAGTGCTCGGCAAAGATGCTGGCGTTCCCAAGCAGTATGAGTTAGGGTTTCCCCGCGCCGCCAAATAATTGAGTATACCCTGCGGTGTCCTTCTCTTCTTCCAGATGATATACTAAAGTGAAATTTATATTCATGAATGGCATGCACCGGGAGGATTGAAGACATGAAGAACACCCCTGCAAATGACCTGATAACCAGCTGGTTGTCACTCTCTCATATACAAATGAATGTTGCCGCTGCACTTGAAGCAAAGCTGGTGGAGAACTATCAGTTATCGCTCAAGGAGTTCTACGTACTGCTGTTTCTGTCCGAGGCACCCGAGAAGAAGCTGAAGCTCCAGCAGCTTGAGTCCATGGTCGGGCTGAGCCAGAGCGCCGTATCCCGGCTGGTCAGCCGGTTCGAAGCCAAAGGCTGCGGCGCACTGGAGCGCAAGGTCTGTGATGATGACCGCAGAAGCATCTATACCTCTTTGACTGACATCGGTCAGAATAAGGTCGACCGGGCGCAGGTGACCGTAAATGAAGTGCTGCAGGAAGCCTTTCCTGTAGCCGATATACAGCAGCTGCTGGAACAGCTTGTGCAGCTGAAACAGCAATAGACCCGGGCAGAGCGCCTGCCGGGTGAACCCGCCGTCCCTTACAGGGGCGGCGGGTTTTTGATATGCACCGAACCTGATACGCCCATTGAGCATACAACGTACTAAACGAAGAATAGCGGGGTGTACGCATGCTGTTCACGGTTATGCAGCTGATTGGCGGTATCATTCTCTCTGTGGGCTGGATTCCACAAATTCTGCAAATCATCAAGACCCGGTCTGTCGCAGACCTTAGCCTGAAGTCCTACCTGCTGATGCTGCTGGGCATCGCTCTTATGGAAGCCTATGCGGTTAACCTGGCCGCTCAGGGTGTCGGACTCGCTTTTCTGATTACCAATACCCTGTCGCTGGCGGTCGTATCAACGGTCGTCCTCCTGATTATCCGCTACCGGGCCGGCAGCAGATAGAGCCGAACTGCCTCCCGCTTGTCTCAAAATATAATCCGCACTGCCGTCCCCTTGCCCACCTCCGAGGTAATCTCTACCTCATGCTCCAGCTTGCCGCAGATCTGCTTCACCAGATACAGCCCCATGCCGGTGGATTCCTGAAAGCTGCGCCCGTTGACGCCGGTAAAATAAGGATCGAATACACGCGGCAGGTCACCCGGAGGGATGCCCACGCCTTCATCGCGCACCTCCAGCACAGCCCTGCCCTGCTCCTCTAAATACCCGTGGAAATGCACAAACTTCCCCTCCTCCACTGTATAGCGCAGGGCATTGGTTATCAGCTGGGTTATGACGAAGGACAGCCATTTCTCGTCCGAGGTAATCGAAATCCCGCTCTCCACAGAAATCACCGGAAACACCCGCTTACGGATGAACAGCCGTTTCTGTTCCGAGGTCACGCTCCGCACCACGGCCGAGAGCTCCAGCCGCTCGACATAGAAATCATGCTCAAAGGTATCCAGCCGGGCGGTGTAGAGCACCGTTTCCAGACCTTTCTTCAGCCGGTCCAGCTCATCGCCGATGGCCGTGAACGGAGGCCCGTCTTTATCCTGTATCATCAGATGAATCACCGAAAGCGGCGTCTTCATGCCATGCACCCACTGGTTGATGAAGTGAATATGCTCCTCCAGCTTGTGGCGGTAGTTGTGCAGGTCGTTCTGGTACAGCCGGAACTGCTGGGTCAGCAGCATACGCAGACTCCCGGCCAAAGGCGTGTTCTGCGCCGGCCCGCCGGATTCCTCGAGCGATGCCGGCACCGTCATAAGCCGCTCATAGAATGTACGGTTTGCGAGATACCGGTAGGCAAGATAACCCAGCAGCAGAATTGTACTGAGCAGCGCCGCGTACAGGCTTACCGTGACTCCGCTTCCCCCGTCCAGCCGGTAGACAAGCGTAATTATCATAAGCTGCGCCAGATAGACGATGATCAAAGGCGATTGTTCCCGTATGAACAGCTTCATGTTACCCCTCCTCCCAATTTCCGGTGAGCCTGTACCCTTGACCGCGCACCGTCTGCAGTCCCTCCATAATATCCAGCGCAGCCAGCTTCTTGCGTACCCGGGTTACATAGACGTTCAGCGTGTTGTCATCCACAAAAGCTTCGGTATCCCAAATCTTCTCCAGCAGCCGGTCACGTGTAACGAGGGTACCGGATTTCTGCATCAGCTCATCGAGAATCTTGGCCTCGGTGTGGCTAAGGTCGATTCTGGCCCCGCCCCGCGTCAGGATCAGGCGTTCTACGTCCAGCATCAGTCCTGAAACGGTGAGGCTGCGTTCCGTGCCGCCCCCGGCGTAGGAGCCGTAAGCGCGGCGCAGGTGACTTTTGATTTTGGCCATCGCAATCTCGTAATCAAAAGGTTTCGTGATATAATCATCCGCGCCATTCTCCAGCGCCATGACCTGATCCATCTTCCCGTCGCGTGCGGAGATGAACAGAATGGGACAGGTCGAGACCGCACGGATCTGGCGGCACCAATAATATCCGTCGAATTTGGGCAGGTTCACATCCAGCAGTACCAGCTGCGGGGCGAACGCCTCGAACTCAGTCCGTACCGCTTCAAAATCATGCACCGCCCGTGTTTCGTATCCAAACTTATGTAAGTAGTCCTGGAGCAGGGTTACTAGTCCCTTGTCATCCTCAATGATAAATATTTTGAACATCATAGCCCTCCGGTTGCCGCCTTAAGTAGTCTAAGGGGTTTGCCCCATAATATATACAGTACCTGCGTTCCAGTCAAATCTGCGGTATACTTTCCGGGAAGCGGTGAATGCCAGTGCAATTCCTGTTTCTAAAAAAGAACGGGCTTAACGACCGTTACGGAGGTACACCGTATGAAGCAAAACAAATATGATGAAGCCAGCTTTTTTGAAGTTTACAGCCGGATGCCGCGCTCCACAGGCGGACTTGAGTCCGCCGGAGAATGGGGGACTTTCCGCACGCTACTGCCTGACCTGCAGGGTCAGCGGGTACTGGATCTGGGCTGCGGCTTCGGCTGGCACTGCCGGTATGCCCGTGAGCAAGGGGCCGTATCTGTAGTGGGCATCGATCTTTCCGCGAATATGCTGGAGCGGGCCAGGGCGATGACCCGCGATCCGAAGATTGAATACCTTCAGCTGGCACTTGAAGATGCCGCTTTCGGTGCGGATGAATTCGATACGGTCATCAGTTCACTTGCCATTCACTATGTAGAGGATTTCGCCAGCCTCTGCCGCCAGGTCTACTATTGCCTGAAGCCTGGCGGAGCCTTCGTGTTCTCGGTCGAGCATCCCATCTTCACCGCGCTCGCCGCGCAGGATTGGCATTACAGCCCTGAAGGCGGGAAGCAGCATTGGCCTGTTGACAATTATCATTTCGAAGGACCGAGGCAGGCTAGTTTCCTCGAACATGAAGTTACGAAGTACCACCGTAATGTTGCTACCTACATTAATACGCTGATCGGTTCCGGCTTCACCCTGACCCGGATCTCCGAGCTGCAGCCGACTGCAGCTATGCTGGAGAACAATGCTGCCTGGCAGGAGGAAACCCGGCGTCCGATGTTCCTGCTGCTGTCTGCGGTGAAGAATTAGCCGGTATAGCGTTTGAGAAACAAAGTTGCTCCGAGGGCGCGGATGGCTGGAGCTTCGAGAGCGAGGGGCTGATGGAGCCTCGAGGGCGCGGCTGGGTGGGGCTTCGAGGGCGCGGCTGGGTGGAGCTCCGAAGGCGAGGCCCGGGGGAGCTTCGTGGGCGAGGCCCGGGGGAGCTTCGTGGGCGAGGCCCGGGGGAGCTTCGCGGGCGCGGCTGGGCGGAGCCTCGCGGGCGCGGCTGGGTGGAGCTTCGCGGGCGCGGCTGGGTGGGGCTTCGAGGGCGAGGCTGGGCGGAGCCTCGAGGGTGAGGCGGAGCTCAGTATGCGCGCATTTGCTCTAGCAGAGGCCGGTGGGTTCTTCATAACTCACTCATCAGCTTGTTGAGGACTGAGTTTCCGTTATTTGTGCAAAACGGGTGATTTCACAGGGCAAGCGGACTCAGATTCCGTTATGGTTCCGGTTATTGCTCCTTTTGAGCTGAAATCAACAGGATAACGGAATCTCAGTCCGTTTCAGCCGCAAAAGAAGGCCTTTCCGGGAAATAGGGGCCTCTCAGTCCGCTTCCCTCCGCAGACCAAACAGCCGCCTCCCGGGAATCCGGCGAGGCGGCTGTTGCACTTACCAGGGAATCCCGTGAAGATGCGGCTGCATTCCGGGGAATCCGGCGAAGCTGCTGCTGCGTTCCGGGGGAATCCGCCTCGCAGGGTTCCGCGGAACCCTGCGAGGCGGCAAATTGTTACGGTTGAATTTGGATTGCCGGCTAATTCATCGCCGCTCCATTTACTTGCCGTCCAGCAGATTGCCCAATCCGCCGAGGATGCTGCCCTCTTCCTTGCGCCCGGAAGGTCCGGCGGCCGACAGAATACGGTCAGCCATCCGGCTGAACGGCAGCGACTGCACCCACACCTTGCCCGGTCCGCGCAGGGTGGCGAAGAACAGTCCTTCGCCGCCGAAGAGCGCAGTCTTCACACCTTTGACCATCTCGATATTATAATCGACAGAGGATGTCATGGCGACGAGACAGCCTGTGTCGAGCTTGATGGTCTCTCCAGGCTGCAGCGTCCGCTCCAGCACATGACCTCCGGAGTGAACGAAGGAGAGTCCGTCTCCTTCGAGCTTTTGCATGATGAAGCCTTCACCGCCGAAGAAGCCCGCCCCCAGCCTGCGCTGGAATTCAATGCCGATCGACACGCCTTTGGCTGCGCAGAGGAAGGAATCCTTCTGGCAGATGATTTTGCCGCCGTACTGCTGAAGATCCAGCGGAATAATCTTGCCCGGGTACGGGGCGGCAAAGGTTACGCTCTTGCGTCCATATGCCCCGCTGTGCGTGAAGACGGTCATGAACAGGCTTTCCCCGGTCAGCAGCCGTTTGCCTGCTCCCTTCAGCATGCCCATCAGTCCGCCGCCGCCCCGCGAGTTGCCGCTGCCGTCACCAAAGATCGTCTCCATCGTAATCTCCGGGTCCATCATCATGAAGCTGCCCGCTTCGGCAATCACGCTCTCCCCCGGGTCGAGCTGCACCTCCACACACTGAATTTCCTCACCCATAATCGCATAGTCAATTTCGTGAGCACTCATTCCCTTACATCCGCCCTCTACATTCTGAGCATAGTGTAACCTCGGGCCTTGCAGTTTGAATGAAATATATACGCGCGCTCACACCTCACGGTTTCAGTATCCAGGAACACCCGGGAGGTGAATGTGCGACCTGTTGCGCAGACGAATATGTACATATTTTACCGAAAACAAATTAACAGAAGATAATATGCCAAAATGTTGCAGATATTACAACTTCGATTCACTTATGCCGGGGTGTGCGGACGAATTGTTGTAGGAAATACAAGAATCCTCTCGGTAATCGGCTTGGAGGGGGCAGAATGCTGCATTTCATACAACAATTTCCGGTTACGGTCGATATAACGGGCGGAATGTTGTATTCTGTGCAGGATTTCTCAAAAAAAAAGACCAGCTGGACTTAAGTCCGCTGACCTTTCATCATCCCCGTATACGGGGTTCACATTGCATTGTTCACATTCACCGCGCCATCCTGAGTCTTGGCTAGTGGAGATGGAATCTTCGGAGCCTTGACCAGCTTCGGTCTGCCCAGAGACGTTGTAAAAGTAATCACATATCCGGCCACAACAACAGCCATCACTGTGTACAGGGTCTCTCTTAACGGCATATAGAAGAGGGACAATGCCAGAACAATTACATCCATCAGGATAAATACGGTTCCTACCTTAATTCCTTTCCATTCACTGATCAGCAGCGACAGTATATCGTCCCCGCCGCTCGCCCCGCCGCCCCGCAGGACCATACCTGCTCCTAGACCTGTCAGTACACCTGACAACAATGCCGCAAGCGGCAAGTTATCCTGCAGATCAATAACCCATCCGGAATAGCGTTCCATCAGTCCGTAGAATACCGTGAAGGCAGCTACAGAGATGAAGGTGTTCACCACGAACGATTTTCCTTTGAATATGATTGCGATTAAGAGTACTGGAATGTCTAAAATCAGGATCGATAGTGATGGTGAAATCCCTAGCACATATTTGCCGAGCAGCGACAGCCCTACGAACCCGCCCTCAGTCAAATGGTTCTGATAATTGATGTGATAATACGTAAATGCAAGCAATAGTGTTCCGGACAAAATAACGGCTAATCGGAGCGGCATACTCATGCCACTGTCTTGTTTCCTCATACTCGGTCTCCCCTTATCGTAAATGGCGGCTAGACGTCCCACCAGCCTCTACGAGGGGTTAAACCGGAGGTGTTGCTCCTTCGCATACAATAACTCCTTCCCTCATAGAGGCGGTTTCGTCAATTAACAACGGTACGCGCACATTCTACAGGGAAGCTAAGTATAAGACAGATCATAACGTTTCCAAATCGTCCTTTGGGGAATCGTCCTTCGGGGACACATGGTATCCTGATCCTTTCTTTAGTTTGATATGTTCTGAATAGATTATACCACGCGGAAGGGGCAGTCTAAACAGTTTCCATTAAAAATAAGCAATCAGCCCTGATTCCGCAGCAAACGGTTGACAGTTTCCCGGCGTACACCTATTAATTGCCCGATCTCTTCCTGTGTCAGCAGGTCTGTCAGCTGTGCGCCATGAGAGTATTCGTTCAGCCAGCGGGTCAGCAGCGCCATGCGTTCCCCGGGCGTTCCGACTGTAAGATGGTCGAGCCGGGTCTGCATGAACCGAACCTTCTCCTGGAGCAGAAGCGCGATCTCCATCACCTTCTCAGGGTCCTCCCGCAGCTCCCGGTACCATTCCGCAGCGGGAATGAGCTCGACCTCACTTTTCATCATCGCCACCGCTGTTCCATGCGCCTCCTTCGGCGAAATGAGGGAATGATGGGGAACTGTCTCACCCGGATACAGCAGGTTGAACAGCACCATGTTCCCGTTCTCATGCAGTCTTGTCACCTTGAACAGTCCGCTTTTCACCCGGTACAGGTTCTGGCCGCCGTCACCCTGACGGAACAAGACTTCCCCTTTGTGCAGAATCATTTCGCATTCTCCTTTGCCTTCTCTTTATATATATTTTTAATTATACCGAAATACGACAATAAAATGGAGCGTGCAAACAAAGAAACCGTATGAATGCAGAATGTTGCTCTGCTTCCATACGGTTCAGGACAGGAATGATTACGTTACTTCAATGCGAGCGGCTTCTTCCAGAGACCCAGCATCAGCCCGGAAATGACGGAGCCGATCAGGACGGCCAGCAGGAACAGCAGCGCGTTACTGGATAAGAAGGCTACGAACACGCCTCCATGCGGCGCAGGAACATTGATATTCCACAGCTGGGTCAGTCCGCCGGCTAAGGCTGAACCCACGATACAGGAAGTGAGCACACGCAGCGGATCGGCTGCAGCGAAGGGAATCGCCCCTTCCGTTATGAATGACAAGCCGAGCACGTAGTTGGTCAAACCGGACTTGCGTTCGGTATCCGAGAATTTATTCTTGAAGAACGTAGTGGCCAGCGCGATTGCCAGCGGAGGCACCATCCCTCCGGCCATAACAGCAGCCATCATCAACCCGTTCGTGTTTCCGCTTGAAGTGAATACGCCAATAGCGAAAGTGTATGCTGCTTTATTGAATGGACCGCCCATATCGATGGCCATCATACCCCCAAGCACCAATCCCAGCAGTACTTTGTTGCCTGTACCCAGATGGTTAAGCGCATCAATCATACCTTCATTGATCCAGCTGAACACCGGATTGAACAGATAGAACATAACTGCCCCGGTAATAAGCAAGCTGAATACCGGATACAGGAGAATCGGTTTCAGACCGTCAAGGGTACGCGGCAGGCCAGAGAAGGCTTTGCGGAGCATAACAACCACATAACCGGCCAGGAAACCGGCAGCCAGGCCGCCGAGGAAACCAGCATTGGCATTCAGGGCCATGATCCCGCCGACCATACCAGGCATCAGTGCCGGACGGTCGCCGATGCTAAGTGCGATAAATCCGGCCAGGATTGGAATCAGGAAGTGGAACGCCCCGTCTCCGCCGCCGATCGTCTGCAGCAGCTTCACCAGCGGATTATCGACACTGGCTACCTGTTCAATCAGGAAGGAGATCGCCAGCAGAATCCCGCCGCCCACTACGAACGGCAGCATGTGGGAGATGCCATTCATCAGGTCTTTATAAATCTTGCTTCCGATTGTACCGGACTTCGCCGATGCGGCACCATCCTCATTACGGCCGGAGCTGCGGTAGATTGGCGCATTGCCTTGGACCGCGATGCGGATTAATTCCTCTGACTTGCGGATTCCATCGCTTACGGGACGCTGAAGTACAGGCTTGCCGTTGAAGCGGTCCATCTCCACGTTCTTGTCCGCAGCGATAATAACTCCGCTTGCCCGGGCAATCTCATCCGCAGTCAGCACATTCTGCGCACCTTCAGAACCGTTCGTCTCTACACGGATGTTAACTCCCATCTCTTTGGCTTTCTTC
Organism: Paenibacillus sp. FSL E2-0178; assembly: GCF_038593005.1. NCBI lineage: Bacteria > Bacillati > Bacillota > Bacilli > Caryophanales > Paenibacillaceae > Paenibacillus > Paenibacillus sp. FSL E2-0178. Next base: position 7,408,949 of record NZ_CP151953.1, on the reverse strand, counting down.
TTCAGGGCATCTTCAGCCATGTAGGTATGGGCAATTCCCGTAGGACATGCTGTCACAGCCACAACAAAGCTCTGCAAATCCGGGTTCCCGGTGATCATCCGTGCAGGTTCAGCCTGCGGCGCCGCTGTCTTCCGGGCTTCTTGCTCCGCAGCTGCCTTAGCTTCCGCTTCCGCCTGAGCTTCGGCCTCAGCTTGCTTGGCATCGAACAAGCGCGTTACTTCAGCAGGAGTCTTGGCACTCATGAGCTGTTCGATGAATTCGCTTTCAATGAGCAGCCTTGATAACGCAGCTAGTGTGCGCAGGTGCATATTTCCAGCTCCGTCCGGCGCAGCGATCATGAAGAACAAATGAGCCGGTGCTTCATCCAGGGAAGCAAAATCGAGTCCGGCGCTGCTCTTGGCAAACACAACCGTCGCTTCCTTCACAGCTTTGGTCTTGGCATGAGGCATGGCGATGCCTCCGCCGATTCCGGTGCTGGACTGGGCTTCACGGTCCAGTATCTTTTCTTTGAACAGCTTCACGTCATTAATGCGTCCGCTGGCCGCGAGGCTGGCAATCAGTTCGTCGATCGCCGCTTCCTTCGTTGTAGCCTGCAGCTCCATAATCATAGTTTCCTGTATCATCAAATCTGTAATTTTCATTAATCTCAACTCCCCGTTTTACTTAAAATCTTTCATTATCTCGTTTACAGCTGGGAAATTACAACGAGCGGCCGAAGCTGTTCAATCTTCTGTCTGTCTGCCAGATCGTCCGAGAATGCCGTTGCGCTTCCTGAGGCGACGCCGGCACGGAATGCCTCCAGCACATCTCCGGTCAGCGACAAGGTCCCCACAAACCCGGCGATCATGGAATCTCCAGCACCTACTGAATTCTTCACCTGCCCCGCAGGAGCAGCCGCATGGTAGACACCTTGCTCGGAAATAAACAATGCGCCTTCGCCGGCCATCGATACCAGCACATGCCTGGCCCCCGCTTCCAGCAGCTTACGCCCGTAGGTGATAATCTCCGCCCTGGTGCTGATCTGAGCGCCGAACAGCTCTGCCAGCTCATGGTGATTCGGTTTGACAAGCAGCGGTCCCATGAGCAACGCGTCTTTCAGCGCCTGTCCCGTTGTGTCAATTACAAACTCTGCCCCCTTCTGTTTGCATACTGCGATCAGCCTGCTATAGAAATCTCCGCCAAGTGACGGTGGAGTACTTCCCGACAGAATAACAACATCCCCCTGCTTCAGGGCATCCAGCTTGTGCAGCAGAGAAGCGGTCTCGGGCTGCGAAATCTCCGGTCCGGCTCCGTTAATTTCCGTCTCTTCCCCGGCTTTCAGCTTGATATTGATCCGGGTATCATCCGCTATATGAACGAAATCACTTGCAATCATCTCCTGGCGCAGCCACTGTTCAATAAATCCGCCCGTAAAACCGCCAAGGAATCCGGTTGCCGTATTCTCGACCCCCAGCTGCTTCAGTACGCGGGATACATTGATTCCCTTCCCTCCGGGCAGCTTCATATCCCGTTTCATCCGGTTTAACCCGCCTAATGTAAACTCTTCAACCTCCACGATATAATCGACGGAAGGATTAAGTGTCACTGTATAAATCATCATTCATCCCTCATTTATAATGTTTGTCTTCTTAACACACTCACACCAATGTATAATCAACGTCCATCTTCTCCAGCTCCCGGCGGAAGTTATCCGGCGTATCCGTATCAAGAATGCAGTGATCCATCTCCTGCAGATCCGCCACTTTACAAAAGGAGATTTGCCCGATCTTGCTATGGTCTGCGAGCAGAATGGTCTGCTTTGCGACAGCAATCATTTTACGCTTGGTTGCAGCCTCCAGCATATTCGGAGTCGTGATGCCCTCACGTATATCCAGGCCGTTGGTTCCAAGGAAGGCTTTGTCTACCCGAACCATATCCAGTGAGCGTTCTGTCATCGGTCCGACAAAAGCCATCGTGTCCGGCCGCAGCATTCCGCCTGTAATCGAAACTTCGATATGGCGGCAATCCTTCAGCTCATTAAGCGCCATAATCGAGTTGGTGATGACCTTGAGATTACGGAATGATTTCAGCGCCCGGGCAATATGCAGCGTAGTCGTTCCGCCATCCAGAAGAATAGCATCGCCTTCCTCAATCATCTCCACGGCCTTGCGGGCAATCCGCAGCTTCTCATCAAGGAACCGGTCTTCCTTATCCGGAACAGCCGCTTCAAAGTTCACACTCTGCAGGGACACCGCCCCGCCATGCGTACGCTTCAGCAGCCGTGCTTCCTCAAGCTCCTTGAGATCGCGGCGGATCGTTGATTCTGAGACGGACAGCTCCTGGCTCAGCTCCTGAACCGATGCTCTTGTATGGTTCTCAATAAACTGCAGAATACTCAGCTTCCGTTCTTCTTCAAACATGCGCTTCACTCCTCGGACTTGCAGCACGTGCTGCCGGATTCCTTTTATACACAATCGTCTATTTGTGTTCGGGCTTATTGTTAATTGAATTTGAATAAAAGCTCATTCGTGACTGATATTGATCATTTCTGCTCATTTATGATTGTAACAGCGTTTTCATAAACTGTAAAGTGCTTTTTTATCCGCTTATTTTTCACAAAAAAAGCTTATAATATCCCTTATACAGTGGCTTTTTCCGTTATCCGCTGATCGAATGGCTGCATGGATGCTCATCTCTGCTCATTTCATCCTGAAAGGGTCAAATAGCGGCAGCAGCAAATAACCACCCGAACGCCTATTTCACAAACGCGGTCAGCGACATATTTTATATTACATATGGGGAAAAGCGGGTGAACAGGAGATGGCCTATAACAATAATAATTATGGATCCGGCTATACAGGCGGTAACAACAATAACACTAGCGGAGGCGCGGGCAAATCCTCCCCTGCAGAAGCTGAAGAACTCAGTGCCGAGGACTATGCAATCATTGCCGCAGGTTTTGGGGCATTAGGTGAAATCTTTGCTTTTCTCTCCCTGGTCAAAGCCAAACAGGTCACCAAAGAAACCGGAGGACAGGCAGGCTTTGAAGTGGACCCTATTCTATTCGTACAATCACGAAAAAAAAAAGCAGCCAGACGAAAATCCCGCCGGCCGCGTTGATATATTCTTTTGCTTATGAAATCTTCAAAGGCAGAACCTGATGCTTGGCGAATATAGAGTCCACCTTCTCGCGCTGCTCCTCATCATCAAGAAAGACAATGACTATAATATGCTCCAGCTCGGCATGCCTGGCATAAGCCTCCGCATCCTCCTGCGGAATGCCAATACCGATTAGACTCACTGTAAGACCATCCGTTTCAATATCGGCTCCAGCCAGTTTGCGTGCAGCCGGACCCGCAGCTACAGCAGTATCGGCCAGCATATCGAGTCCCACTCCTAACCCGCGGGCTGTACCGAACAAGCCCTCATTGCCTTCCCCGGTCTGCGCAGCACCAATTCCGGTATCGTGGCTGATGATCTCCAGCGTATTTTTCTGCTTCGTGACTGCAGATATATTCTTCGATTTGATTCCATTCTCTTTCAATTCCCCAATCGCCAGTGCAGCATCGCTCCGATGTCCAAAAATCCCGAGCACCAATGTAGGCATCTAACATCCCTCCTGTTATTGCGATATTACCACTCTGCCTGCAGGTTGAACCTGACAGGAAGTCTCGGCGTTAGTGAATCATTCTCTCCTAATTCGGTTATAAAGATAGAATCAGGCAAATGATATACAGCAGTCTTTTAAAATAAGATAGAACGCTGCTGCTCCTGATGCGTATACATAAACATAAATCAAGAGATTGGGGGGGCTGCTGTGCTTCAAAGCAAATATTTCCGGACATGCCTGGCCATTATCGCCTTTTTGACGATACTGTATCTGGGTTCCAAAGTTATTTTCCTATTTACGCCGCTCGTATCCATCTTTAATCTGCTGCTTGTGCCAATGATGCTGTCGGGCTTCATGTATTATCTGCTCCGCCCGCTCGTCAACTTCCTGGAGACCAAAAAACTTGGACGTGCACTCTCGATTCTCCTAATCTATCTCGTCTTCATCGGTTTGTTCGTACTGTTCTGGGTGCTGGTCTGGCCGACCCTGCGTGAACAAATCCAGAATTTCATCGACAATACGCCGTATCTGGTAGAGGGGCTGCAGAATCAGTTCAACAAAATCCAGAATGATCCGTCCTTCTCACGTTTCTTCAAAGGCGATACCGATTTAACAACAAGACTTACGGAGTACGTGAATAGCGCCATCACTTGGGTGACTAATTCCATGTCCAACCTGATCGGTGTCATCTCCAGCATTGTAGTAGTCATTGCTACACTGCCGATTATTCTCTATTACATGCTGAAGGATGGATATAAGCTGTCACCGATCCTTCAAGGCCTGATTCCAAGAAAGTACCGCAAGGAAGGCCAGGATATGCTGAAGGATATCGACAGTGCGCTAAGCGGCTTCATCGTTACGCGCGTCCTGCTGAATGTGGTGCTGGGCATCATGCTCTACATCGGATTTCTGTTTATCGGCTTGCCGTATTCACTACTGCTAGCCGTTATTTCCATTCCGCTTAACTTCATTCCTTATGTAGGCTCATTGCTGGCAGCAATTCCGGTTATTATCGTAGGATTCATTGAATCCCCTTCGATGGCACTCTGGTCTCTGATCATCATCGTCGTTGCCCAGCAGATTCAGGACAATGTGCTGTCACCGATTATCTATGGTAAATCCCTGGATGTACATCCGCTGACAACCGTTGTGCTTGTCCTGATAGGCGGCGACTTCTTCGGCATTATCGGTGTGCTCATTGCGCTGCCTGTATATATGATTCTCAAAATCCTCTTCCTGCGGATTTATGAAATCATTATCGCTGAGCGTGAGGATGATCCGAGCGGTCCCGGGCCTATAGCACCGGCAGGGATTGAGGTCGAGATTGTTAAGGAAGAGCAGTTGTAGTTCAGTTGTAGTTGAGTTAAACCTGCTTTGAGCGTTAAATTTCAAGACTGAATTCGCCCAAAGGGCGCGTCCGGCTGGAGCGATGGGCGCTGTGCAAGCTAATACAAGCTCATGCAGGCCATGAAGCTTATAAGACGACCACACATCGCTCCACTCAGACTATCGCTGGGATAGCATCCGGTGAAATCAAGAGCACTAATGCCCTTCATTTGCTCATTTGGGGCGCATCCGGTGGAATCAGAGGGATTTATCCCTTTAATTTTCCCGTTCCGCCCACTTTCGGCGGGATTAAAGGGATTTATCCCTTTAATTTTCCCGTTCCGCCCACTTTCGGCGGGATTAAAGGGATTTATCCCTTTAATTTTCCCATTCCGCCCACTTTCGGCGTGAACAGAGGGATTTATCCCTTTAATTTCACCAATCCGTCCACTTTCGGCGGGATTAGAGGGATTTCTAAACTAAGAATTCATTCATCCTTCAAACGAATCTGCCACAATTCCAAAGAATCTTATCCATAACTACTACGCAGATCTTATCCACAACAGTCAAATATCATATTATCCAAGTAACAAAAACAAAAAAACGGACAAGTCTCTAAATAAGAGGTTTGCCCGTTTTGCTGTACCTTCCGAAGTCTTCCGTTCCGCAATCTCAGCCCCGCAGAGAGCGCACCACAAAAATGTGATTGCCCTTCAGCAAGTTCTGCCCGTCGCGGAGCGTGACTGAACCCTTGGTGTGCGCTACGATGGTCGTATTGAGGGCAACCAGCTGATCGCCTTTCCAGATCGTGACCGCCGACTTGAAATATACCGCGTTGTCAAACTGCTGGCGTTCCCTCATCACGTACCCTACGGAATGGAGGACCGGGGGCAATGCCCTCTCCTTGGGAGCCAATGCCTTGATGAACACAATGTCACGAAAAGGGACGGCAATCTCCTGATGTCCGATTACGGCTACTGAAGCTGCAGGGTCCCATCTGCGCAGCACGCCTTTCATGATCGTATATGGCTCTTCTCCGCAGTACATTATGACCGGTCTGCCTACCCAATGCTTCATGGCTCCACCCCCTTCGCTGTGTCCGTGCTACTTATACATTCGGTATGGACCAATCGATTCCTGTAAGCCCGTGCGACTCCAGATAGGAGTTAGCCTGAGAGAACGGATGGCTACTGAGAAATCCGCGGTGGGCCGAGAACGGACTTGGATGCGGAGACTGAATAACCTTATGCCTGCTGCGGTCAATCGAAGCCCCTTTGAGCTGGGCATGACTGCCCCACAGGATGAACACCATCGGTTCTGTCCGTTCATTCAGCTTCTCCATGATGGCATCTGTAAACGTCTCCCAGCCTAGTCCTTTATGCGAGTTCGGCTGGCCTTCACGTACGGTCAGCACTGCGTTAAGCATCAGCACCCCTTCTTCTGCCCAGTGGAGCAAAGAACCATGGTTCGGCACAGGTACACCCAGATCATTATGCAGCTCAGTATAAATATTGCGCAGTGACGGAGGAATCCGCACTCCCGGCTCGACCGAGAAACTCAGGCCATGAGCCTGTCCCGCCCCATGATAGGGGTCCTGACCCAGAATGACCACCCGGGTCTTGCTGTAAGGCGTCAGCTTCAGCGCTGAGAACAGCTTGTCTTTTGGCGGATAGACTGTATATTGCTTATATTCACGTGCCAGCGCATAACGCAGCTCCTCGAAATAGGGCTTATGCGTTTCTTCCTGCAGTACCTCATCCCAATCATTGCCGAACATCCCGTTCTCCTCCTGCTTGCTTCCCTGTAGTATTCATTCATTACCTGTTATTAACCAAAACCTGCAGAATTTATTTGCGCCCGTAATCTGCTTTGATCTCGCCCCATACCTTAGTCTGCCATTTCAGCACCTTATTCTCATATGTATGGCTGCGCAGCCAGCTCTCCGCCCGGTCAATCAGCGTCCAGATTTCCTCTGTGGAAGCATCCCGGGGCAGGGTAGTAGCGACCTTCTTCTGCTTCACCCACTTCATCGCATTCACGGAGTCGGTATAGACCGTACGGCTGCTGCCTTCCTTCTTAAGCAGAGCCAGCGCATGGACAATCGCCAGAAATTCCCCGAGGTTATTCGTTCCCTTACTGATTGGACCGCAGGAAAAAATAATGTCCCCGGTCTGCGTGTCTACGCCTTTGTATTCTACCGGTCCGGGATTGCCGCGGGTGCCGACATCTACAGAGATGCTGTCATAATCAATCTCCTCCGACGTTTCTACCGAGGCACTGCGGCTCCAGCTGTTTCCCGTTTTACTCTTGGCACCTGCGCCGGATGAGGACGAACCTGTTCCCCAGTTGCCTTTCCAGCCCGCCTTATAAGCCGTATCCGCTGCCGCTCTGCTCTCATAAGACTTATATTTCGCTCCGGTATAATGATCGGTCTGCGCCTGGCATTCTGCCCAAGTGCTGTACACTCCCGGCTGCTTGCCTTCCCACACTACATAGTATTTCTGCTTAGCCATGAATACAGCTCCTTCCTGCACGCCTCATGAATCATCAAAATCATATTGTAATCCAAACCGCGGCGATATTGAAGTGCAAATAAGCTCAGCGCCTGCTGTGAGCCGAAATTTAAATTGGATAATTACCAGCAGGCGCGTTCATACTATTAAGGCCGCATTATTCCAGTACAGCAAGCGTAGTGTTAACGATAGTCTGGAGCTTGTCAATATCCCGGGTGGCTTTGACCATGACCCGCAGCCCGACGAGGGCATTGTGCAGATAAGCAGCAAGCGCAGAGGCCTCATGCCGGCCGGAGATCTCTCCGCTAGCCTGTCCGTGCCGGATCAGCCGTTCAATGAGATGTTCGGTATTCAGAAAAGCATCATTCGCTTTGGTTGCTGCTTCCGGATCATGATTGGACAGCTCCACTGCGGTATTCACCAGCAGGCAGCCCTTGGGCTCGTCTTCACTCCTGTGGATCGTTGCTTCGAACAGCAGGGTGATTGCAGCCTTGGCCGAGGAAATGCCTTCGATACGGCCCTCCATCCGGGAGGCGTTGATGGCTGCGAACCGCTCCAGTGCTTTTATATATAAAGTATGCTTGTCTCCAAATGTATCATACATGCTTCTCTTGTGAATCCCCATGCCGGTTACAAGATCCTGCATCGAGGTTTTCTCATAGCCCTGCTGCCAGAAGATATTCATCGCCTTCAATAGTACGTCATCAATATCGAATTCTTTGCTTCTCGCCATCATCATGCTCCTTTCTGGGTCAATTTTACCATTTATAGAACGATCGGTAAATATTATTCTGCTATTGTGAATTAAATCACATTAATTCCGCACTAATCATTCTATATTAATTTTAAAGGAAAAACGAATCTGCAGCAACACACACCCCAAGGAGGTTATTTACATGAGAAAGCTCGCAGCAATAGCAGCCGTATTCACTCTGACCCTGCTCGTCGGATGCGGCAACTCGGCAAACAACAATGCGGCAAATACAAACACGTCCGCAAATAACGGCAACACGGCCACGGCCACCGAAGCACCGGATGCTGTAACATCGGTCTCCGTCGTTGATAATAATGAAGCCTTCAAGAAGGCGATCAGCAAAGACGGCCACTGGATCGCCGCAGTCCTGAACGACCTGACCTTCACGGAAGAGCTTGTGGTAGACGGACAGTTCATCAATAAGGAAGAGCCGGCCCGCAAAATCGCGCTCTATACCCAGGACGCAGATCATAACATCACCAATTCCTTCACACTTACCGCTCCAAAATTGACAATCCGCAGTGAAAATGCCCGGATACAAGGCGGTACCTTTGTCGGGGATGTCTACGTTGAAGCTGACGGCTTCGCCGTTGTGAATGCTACCATTGAAGGCAATGTCTACTTCTCGGATGCCAAATACCAGGCTACCTACACGGCCGCTGACCAAGGTAAGGTAACCGGTGTGACTGAAGTCAAGAAATAGGTTATTCTGTACAGGAGGTGTTCCCTTCAGGGCAATCTTGCCGGGGACACCTTTTTGCGGTTTTTACCAGGAAAAGAGGTGCAGAACCATGTTATCTGTCCGTAAGTCCGTCATACTCTCCCTATTGCTGCTGCTCACATCATCCTGCAGCGGGCAAGAAGAGAAACAACAACCGCAATATCGTATACAGTCCGGTCATGATCTTAGTATTCTTACGACTACCGACACACACTATTTATCGCAAAGCCTGAGGGATCTCGGGCCTGCCTTCAATCAGTTTCTGGCTGCCGGGGATGGTAAACAGCTGGGATACAGCAACGAAATGATGGAAGCCCTCGGATACGACATTGGCATCCGCAAGCCCGATGCCGTCATCATTAGCGGAGATCTCAGCAACAACGGTGAAGAAGCCAGCCATAAGGATCTGGCCAAACATCTGAAGACCATCGAACAGGAGACCGGGACCCGGGTATATGTGATCCCCGGCAATCACGATATCCAGAATCCCTGGGCCCGCAAATTCAAGGGTAAGCGCCAATATGACACGGATTCCGTTACACCTAAACAGTTCCGCAAGATCTACGGCAGCCTCGGTTACGATGAAGCGCTGCTGGAGGATAAGGACTCGCTGAGCTATCTGGCTGCCCCGTCAGATGATCTGTGGCTGCTCATGCTCGATACTGCACAATACAAAAATAATAAAGATCTGGGAAATCCACAATTGGAGGGCAGGGTGAGCGCTTCGACACTGAAATGGATTGATGCGTGTGGTGAAATGGCTGCGGCACAAGGTGCGCAGATCATAGCAGTCATGCATCACAGCCTGCTGGATCACAGCGATTTCATCCAGGAGGGCTTCACTGTCGATGATAACGGGCAGGTAATTGAAGCCCTGCTGCGCAATAATATCCATACCACACTCAGCGGCCACATCCATATTCAGGATATAAGTAAATATCAGAAGGACGGCAACAGCATCTATGACATCGCAGACAGTGCATTATCGGTATTCCCGCATCAATACGGCATCTTAAACTATTCAGCCGCCAATCAGACCCTGGATTACAATACGGCTAAATTAGGGATGGAGCTGTGGGCCGCAGCATCGGGCAGCACAGATCAGAATCTGCTGCAGTTCAACACTTACAGCGAAGCGAATTTCCGCAAGCGCTCCGCGACCCGCAGTTATTCCCGTCTGACCGCGGACACAGCATATGCTAATTACACGGATGCCGAGCTGAACGCGATGGCGGATGTGGTCGGCCGGCTGAATGAGATTTATTTTGCAGGGACCGCCAGTACTGACAATGCAGCTGTAATCGCCACGGAAGGCTACCGCCTCTGGCAGAAGGCCCCCGCCAGCGGGACAAGAAGTTATGTCCTGGGAATGGCTGCGCGGGAAACGAAGAATAACCACCAGCTGCATATACAGCTTCCGGCCCGTTGATGTGTTTGAGCATGAAGGATTGCGTTTAATTTAGGGCTGTACAGCAATATCAAGACTGCTGAAGCGCTAAGGAGGATGACAAGCCAATGTTCAAACGCATGGATGAGATTATGATTGAGATTCCGGACGTCGAGAAACCAGATCCCAATGCCGCTGCGGCTGTACAGGAACTGCTTGGCGGTAAATTTGGTGAAATGTCAACACTCAACAACTATCTGTATCAGTCCTTTAACTTCCGTTCCAAAGAGAAGCTGAAGCCCTTTTACGATCTGGTTATGAGCATTACCGCAGAGGAGTTAGGCCATGTCGAACTCGTCTCCCATGCTGTAAACAAATGTCTAAGAGGTTCCACGGATTATAAGAAGCCGGACTCTACTCCACTGGATGCTGTAAAAGATGCCCGGCTGTCCTATCACTTCCTGGCCGGAGCCCAGGGTGCCATGCCGTTCGATTCGATGGGTAACCCCTGGACCGGGGCCAATGTGTTCAACAGCGGCAACCTGGTGGAAGATCTGCTGCATAACTTCTTCCTGGAATGCGGGGCCAGAACACATAAAATGAAGGTCTACGAAATGACCGACCATCCGGCTGCGCGCGCTGTTGTCGGTTTCCTCCTTGTCCGTGGAGGCGTTCATGTGGTCGCTTATGCCAAGGCACTGGAAATTGCCACAGGCGTCAATGTAACCAAGCTTGTGCCGATCCCTTCCCTGGACAACAAATCGTTCAATGAAGCCAGAAAGTATGAAGAAAAAGGCGTGCATACGAAGCTGTACACCTGGAGCGATAAGGATTTCAGCTCCATTGACCAGATCTGGAAGGGCACCCATCCAGAGGACGGGCTTCCGCTTGAGGTTATTCAGGGCGTGCCTGAAGGTGTACCGATTCCCGAGGCTCCCGAGTCCAAGGAGGAATTCGCACCGGGAATCTCGGCCGAGGAATTCAAGGAGATTGCCAAACGGCTTAAGATGGCCGGTAATATCAAGGATTAGCGGCTAGGGTCTGCGCATAAATAATGCGGCGGACACAGCTGGCTGAAATAAAGAAGCGGATGTTCCGGAAGCCCTGAGAGGGCTGCCTGGACATCCGCTTTGTTGTGCAGCTTGGTGCAGGAGGTGTTGCGGATAATCCGCATATACCTGCAAGATTCGCTGAATCTCTGACATTTAGGGAATCAGGATTCGTAACAAAAGGAAGCTGCCGATTGCAGCACACCTGTAATGTATTCCGAAACCCTGACATGCACCGGATGAACCAGATAGGCTTCCAGATCCGCCATGCTCTCATATTGCACAATCAGCATCAGATCGTAAGCGCCGCTGCGGACATCCACCTCCACCTTCAGTTCATGGATATGCGCGATTTGACCACGCATGCCCAGAAGCACTTCACGGGCTTCAGCAATACGTTCCGGGCTGCCATCCTTCAGCTTGATTAACAGATTGTTGGTGATCATTGTACATTTCCCCTTTCATCCTGCGGCTCTAGAAGCAGTAACGTGCTTGCAGCTTCGCGGCCATTCACCAGTAGCGTTAGGGTGTGTTCTCCCGGATAATGACGGCGGGTGGTCAGGTTGGCCCAGCGGTGCGTCCGCGTGCCAGACAGTCTGGAACCGCCGGGAACGGTTTTGTCGGACAACAAAAAGAGCTTACGCGAGGTCTTCCCCCCGGCCTTCACGAAGTTAATCCCATACTCGATCCGGATTCGCACCGGTTCACCTTCCCGGATCGTGAGGGCATACTGCAGTTCGCAGTGGTCACCGATCCGCACCTCAGCCGGTTGAACAGCGAGTACAGCGGCGGTAACCAGCGGAGCACCGCCCGCTTCAGGAGCATAACCAAACAGCTCCATGATCTCAGGGTCCGCCTTACGGATCAGCGAGCGGCAGCCATGCCGCACAATCCAGTCCGTATTCACATTATTGCCTTTCCAGCGGCGGGCCGTCTCAATGACGACAGCCGGATGGTCCTTCGCGATATCATTCAGATTGTTGGCCACACTCTTGCGTACATAGAGCGACGGGTCCGCCTTCAGCTTCTCCAGCAGCGGCAGCACCGGGGACGGATCGCGCTTGAACACCGGCAGCGCCTGGCCCCATGGGAGACGGGGCCGGCTGCCTTCGCTGGCCAGACGCCGCACATGCTCATCCGGATGCTCTGCCCAGGCCAGCATCTGAATCATCATCCGCTGCGGGTCCCGCAGCATGAACGGCCTGACGGCGAACTCTGCCGAGGATTTCGGCGTGAACCGTTCCAGCGCCGCCATGGATAACTCCCAGTGCTCCTCCCTGCCGCCAAACACCTCGACGAAATCAGGGAAGATCAGATACGGAAATCCGACACAGGCTTTATCGATGGCGTACAAAATATCTAATGCTTCTTCATAACGTGATGGCAGGAATGCCCCCAGTGTCTCCGTGATCCGCCGCATCCGAGCCTTAAGCTCCAGTTCCTCCCAAGGCTCTTTCATCGCCGCAGCGGTGAAGTCGTCCGTATCAAATGAACCGTATACGGCCTGGATCTTCGCGCCGAGGCTGCGCAGGAATTCCTTGTTGTACATTGCTTTTAATGGTTCCGCCATCCTATGATTCCTCCTGCTGATTGTGTTCAGATCACTTGTCAGAACAGCGTAACATAACAAACTGGACAGCCTTATGTCACGTTAGTGCCTGTAATGTATTGTGAGAAGCTTATTGCTCTTCACGTATCAAAAGAATGCCGCCGGATAGATCAGCTCGCCCTTCACCTTCTCCAGCGCCCCTTCCTGCAGCCCGTATACTTGAAACACTTCATCCGGTACAGTGAATTGCGTCAGCGCAAGGCCATAGGCGCGCGCGGGCGTGAAGCCGAATTGGGGATAATAGCCTGGGTGCCCGATCAGCAGAATTATTTCATAACCCAGCTGCCTGCTGCGTTCTGTGCCTTCGCGGATCAGTGCTGCGCCAATTCCCTGACGCTGCATCTGCGGATCGACTGCGATGGGGGCAAGTACGATTACTTCTTGTGAATGATTCCCGTCCAATACCTTGGCACGGCTTAATAAAATATGCCCAATTACAGCGCCATCCTGCTCGGCAACAATGGACAGCTCCGGCACGAACTCCTCCGAAGCTCTGATCCGCTCAATCAGCCTGGATTCATCCTCGCGGTTCCCGAACGCCTTGACATTCAGTTCAAATACTTGAATATAATCCTGCGCTGTCTCGGTTCTTATCTGCATCTGAGTTTCCCCTTCCATAATAACGGTTATGCCGGTCAGTTAATCAGGCGCTCCACTTCTTCAATGCTTTTCTTCGCCCGGCTGTTCAGCGCCCGTTTGTCCTTGAGTCCGAGCTGCTGCAGCTCATGGCCGGGGTCTGTCACCAGCGGCTGTGTTACCACACTTTCAAGCAGCTGCACGGCGACCCGGCAGGCGCTGAACAGCAGCTCGCGGGTAATTACTATTTTATGGGCGCGGATGATTTCTACCAGAGCTTCGGCATACATCAGTCTGACTATACTGTCTGCGCTCATCAGGTTGCGGGAGGCGAACGAAGCTGTCTTGTCCACAATGACCGGGTCCTGATAGTTCTTGGACAAGGCTTCAAGCCGGGCAACAGCCTCCCAGTCCCTGATCGACAGGCGCCCGCACCCTTCCGCGATCATCTCCTGAAACCATTGAAGCTCCATTTCCCGGACAATGCCATATTGATTGTACTGCTTAAGGGCACCTTCACGGTGCATTTGGGCCGGGCTGCCCAGATACCGGATGAATATCTCCCGCGCTTGCTGTGTTTCTCCTTCCATACTGCCCTCCACCTTATTTCCTATATTTATTGTTCACCATAACCAGCACCGCCAGCGTAGTATAAACCGTCTTACTCCCAACACTCACGAGGGAACAGCCACCTTCATCCTCCGTCCGGCCTTCCAGCACAATCCCGGGAATATTTTCAACTATTTCAGAAAAGAAATCCTATTTTCAAAATCCGCTGTCTGTCGTAGAATAGTGTTTAAGATTCTGCACCGTTATATTTATACTACACATGGAAGGGGTTGGGATTATGCCGCAGACACTTGTCCAAAATGCTGATTTCTGGGTTGCCGCTTTATCGCAGACCTTCGTGTCCGCGTTGCAGCTTGACCCCGATGGAATGTACTCCCAGGTTGGAGTCGGAATTGTAGAGAAATTCTCCGAGGAATATGTACGGCTCAAAAGATTCGACGGCACTGTCTCGCATTACGCCCGCGATATTACCAAATTCCAGCACAATCAAGCCTCACGCCGCTAACAGGCCTATGCTGTACTTTCCCCTTTGGGCCGGAGTTTTCCTGCTTGGGGAAGTGAATTTCAAAAAAGGCGTATACATGACCTGCTCATGTATACGCCTTTTGCCTGATAGCAGGCCGCAGAATTGCCTTCTGAAGCAGTCAACTTATTCCTGCTGCTTCAGCGCCTAGAGGGCTCCACGCCATCCATTGTCCAGAAATCCGTCCCGGTAAAAAACCGCTCTTTGCCCGCTGCCGCTTCCTTCTCTTCAGGAATAAATGCCCAGGCTGCACGCTTGGAACGCACCGGATCATCACCGGCTATGCCGTATTCCCGGTAAATGGCCGTCTGCATATTCCCGGGATTCCCCCAGGGGTCCCACCCGGAGGGATGAATATGCCCGCCCAGCCGGCAGTTCACAATATCTGTTCTGGCGTATCCGCGCCACGGGCGTCCCAGATAGACACCGCTAACCCCCGGGTCCGACGTAAAATAACACTCGTTGAACAGATAGCCATACTCCTGATGCTGCGGCGTGGATGCCGCTGTGATGTAACCCGGCCCGTCGTTATAATGACGCAGACTGCGGATCTCACAATGCTCGAAATAAGCTGCTGCTCCGCCAAAAATAAAATCAATCGTTCCTTCGATATAACAATTCGTGTACAGCTGGCGGCAAACGGCGTGCTGCTCCTTAAGCGGAACGCCTCCAAAGGCCTTCCCATCTTTGGTATACGGCGGCAACGGTCCGGTGAACAGTGTATCCTGATGGCCCCTGAAGCTGCAGTTCCGGAATAAGGTCTCATCACAATGGGCCGATACCGCTACAGCCTGCCCGATGTCATTTCCTTGCCCTGCTGTGTTCGCAATAATCAGGTTCTCAAGCATCAGCCTCCGGCCGCCGAGGAACAGTGTCGGTGTAGCAAAGGTACCCAGCTCTTCTCCTGACTCGTCCAGCTCCTTGGCATGTCTGTTCATGGTGATTACCACTTCCCCGATGCCCACTATATTAAGATTGGACCGGTATATTCTTACCGCCTCTTGATACACACCTGACATAATATACAGGGTCACCGGCTTCTCCAGCGGATCCCGTTCAAGTTCATCCACCGCTGCCTGGATACTCTGGTAATCGCAAAATTCCCGCTTGCCCACCAGCATAGCTTCGTCCTCCTTAAGAAATAAGTTCTGTTCAAACCGGCATACCATGACACGTAAATTATACCGCCGGCCGCAGCATTGTTCCAGATAAAATTTTAACGTGTGCATTTCAATAAAGTCTTGACTTGACGCGGCTGTAGCACTAAACTGAAATCGTTAACAATTCTATTTTCCCGGAGAGATGTCATGATTACCATCAAAGATATTGCACGCGTCGCCGGCGTCTCCCACACGACTGTATCCAGAGCGCTGAACGGCAGCCCGCTGATCAAGAAAGTCACCCGGGATAAGATTGAGCGAATCGCCGCGGAAATGAATTATGTGCCGAATTACAGTGCCAAGAGTCTGGTTACGAAGAGATCGTTCACCATCGGGCTGTTCTTCTCAAGCATTGAGCAGGGTACTTCAGCCAGCTTCCTGGTTGATGCTATCAAAGGCATTACGCATATCCTGGATGAGAATTACAATCTGACCGTTAACGGAATAGACGGTGTCCATAACTTCAGCAATATTCAGCCTCAGCGTTTCGACGGCATTCTGGTCATGAGCCAGAGCGATGAGGATAATGCCTTCATTTATCATGTGAAGAAGATGGGCATACCGCTTGTGGTGCTGAACCGCCAGCTGGAGGACCCGGGCATTATGAATGTGGTAGCCAATGACCGCGAAGGCGTGAAGGAAGCCATTGATTACGCTGTGCTTCAAGGGCACCGGAAGCTGGCTATTATTGAAGGGAAGCCCGGCTTCAAATCGTCCAGCGAACGCAAGCAAGGGTTCATGGACAGCCTGATTGCAGGCCGTCTGGCGCTGAATCCCGATTATTTCGCTTCAGGGGATTACAGCATCGAGAGCGGCTATGCGGCAATGACCGCGCTGCTCAGCCTTGAGGATCAGCCTACGGCTGTATTTTGCTCCAACGATGATATGGCCATTGGCGCGATGAACGCCTGTTATGCCCATAAGGTAGATGTACCGGGACAGATATCACTGATCGGATTCGACGACATTATGTTCGCCCGCTATACGAATCCTGCCCTGACCACCGTCCGCAAGCCCATTGCAGAGATCAGTGAACTCGGTATGAAAATGCTGATTCAGCTGCTGATCCAGCCCGAAACAGAGCCGCAGCAGCTATTCGTCAAGACCGGCCTCATGGTACGCGATACTGTCGCCAAGATCTGAGCGCGGGTTCTGCCGCAGTGAATTACCGGCATGTGCCGGGTTATCCGGCTTGCCCGCTTTGTATTTTCAGCAGACACGAATAACGTCTTACAAAGACGGAATTTCCGGGTTTGCTCAAAATAAAATGTTAACGTGTGCATTTATGACATTATATTTTAAAAGGAGATCATGACCATTATGACAAACCGTTTATCCAGAAGCACTCACCCGGAGTTAACCCTGCATCCCGAGCGAATGATCCAATTCGGTGAAGGCAATTTCATGCGCGCCTTCGTGGACTGGCAGCTGCAGCAGATGAACAACCAAGGCCTGTTCAACGGAAGCGCAGTGCTGGTACAGCCGATTGAACAGGGGCTCGGCGGATTCATGGCCGCCCAGGATAATCTCTACACCGTGCTGCTGAACGGCATTATGGATAACCAGACAGTCAACTCGCGGGAAATCATCTCTTCGGTCAGCCGCGTGATCAACCCTTATAGCGATTACGGGAGTTACCTTGCGCTCGCTGAGAATGATGAGCTGGAATTCATCACCTCCAACACGACGGAAGCCGGTATTGCCTATCTTCCGGGCGACCGTGCAGACGGCACGCCGCCGAAGAGCTTCCCGGGCAAGCTGACTGCGCTGCTCCACCGCCGTTTCGAGCTGGGCAAAAAGGGCTTCGTCATCATCCCCTGCGAGCTGATCGACCGCAACGGCGAGAAATTGCAGGAGATTGTGCAGCAATACGCCGCTGACTGGAATCTGGGCGGGGAATTCCTGCAATGGCTGAAGGAGGAGAATACCTTCTGCTGCAGTCTGGTTGACCGGATCGTTCCGGGTTATCCGCGCGATAAGGCCGCTGAGCTGGAAGCCGAGCTGGGGTATCTGGACAATGTGATGGTTACGGCTGAGCCTTTCCTGTTCTGGGTCATTGAAGGACCGGAATCACTTACTGAACGGCTGCCGCTGGCCAAGGCCGGACTGAACGTTGTAGTCACCCCTGATATGACTCCATACCGCGAGCGCAAGGTTCATCTGCTGAACGGGCCGCATACGGCTATGGTTCCGCTGGGGCTGCTGGCGGGTCTAGAAACCGTTGAGGATGTTATGAATGACGAAACGTTCTCCCGCTTCGTGAAGCAGCTGATCGAAGATGAACTGATTCCTATGCTGGATCTGCCTGCTGAAGAGCTGCTGTCCTATGCGGATGCCGTGCAGGAACGGTTCAGAAATCCGTTCATCCGCCATGAGCTGACTTCCATCTCACTGAACAGCATCTCCAAATTCAAAACCCGGCTGCTCCCGGTGCTCCTCCGCTATCAGCAGGAACGCGGCAAGCTTCCGGAGCGCATTACGCTCGCCTTCGCCGCACTCCTGCTCAGCTACCGGGGAGACCGTGTGCCGCTGCAGGACAGTCCGGAAATCCTGGAGATTTTCACACAGTCATGGAGTGATCCGGCAACCTTCGCAAGCACCATTCTCAGCAACACCAGCCTGTGGGGACAGGATTTGTCCTTGCTGCCCGGACTGGAAGCTGAAATTAACGCCCATCTGCAGCAGCTGGAGAAGCAGGATTCCCGCGCCGCTCTGCAGCAGCTTGTCGGCTAAAGCAATAACTAACAAAACTTAGGAGGGTCCAACATGAAGCACTTAATGAAAATGAACCCCAGAGATACAGTAGCTGTAGCCCTGCGGCCGATATCGGCCGGGGAGCAGCTCACCATAGACAGCTTGACGCTTCAGGCAGCACAGGATATTCCGCAGGGCCACAAGATTGCCCTGACTGATTTCCAGACTGATGAGGTTATCACCAAATACGGTTATCCTATCGGGCATGCCATCGCTCCGATTGCCGCTGGGGACTGGATTCATACGCATAATATCAAGACCAATCTGTCCGGCGAAGAGGAATATGAGTATGTGCCGGATGTTCACCAGGTTACCTACCCCCGGCGTGATCTGACCTTCCAGGGGTACCGCCGGAGTAACGGCAAGGTCGGCATCCGTAATGATCTGTTCATTATCCCGACCGTGGGCTGTGTGAACGGGATTGCCGAGCAAATGCTGCAGGAGTTCAAGGCTGAGCATCCCGATCTTGGCGGCTTCGATAACTTCACGGTACTGAAGCATCCTTACGGCTGCTCGCAGCTCGGCGATGATCACCGCATGACCCGCAGCATTCTGCTCGACGCGGTAAATCATCCGAATGCCGGCGGGGTGCTCGTGTTCGGGCTCGGCTGCGAGAACAATATAGTCGCCGAATTCCGCAGCATGCTGGGCGATTATGACGAGTCGCGGGTGAAATTCCTGGTTGCCCAGGAGGTGGGCAATGAGGTAGAAGCCGGCCTTGAGCTGCTGGAGCAGCTGTATGAGGCTGCGAAGAACGATGTCCGTGAGCCGGTTCCGCTCAGTGAGCTGAACATCGGCCTGAAATGCGGCGGCTCCGACGGGTTCTCCGGGATCACAGCCAATCCGCTGCTGGGCGCGTTCTCCGACTTCATCATCTCCCAGGGCGGAACCTCGGTGCTGACGGAAGTGCCGGAAATGTTCGGTGCAGAGAAGATGCTGATGGCGCGTGCAGAAAGCCATGAGGTCTATGAAGAGATCGTGTCGCTGATCAATAACTTCAAGCAGTATTTCCTCTCGTACGGCGAACCTGTATACGAGAATCCTTCTCCAGGCAACAAAGCCGGCGGCATCAGCACCCTGGAGGACAAATCGCTGGGCTGCACCCAGAAGGCCGGAACTTCGCCGGTGGTCGATGTGCTGCAATATGGCGTAAAGCTGCGCAAAAAAGGGCTGAGCCTCCTGCAGGCTCCCGGCAACGATCTGGTTGCCGCCTCCGCTCTCGCTGCTTCGGATTGCCAGCTGGTGCTGTTCACTACCGGACGCGGAACGCCGTTCGGCAGCTTCGTACCTACGGTGAAGGTGGCCACTAACAACGATCTTTTTGCCAAAAAAGGCCACTGGATGGACTTCAACGCCGGTCCTCTGCTGGAAACACCGATGGCCGATGTGCTGGAGGAATTCATCACTTATATCATAGATGTCGCCAGCGGCCAAAAAACACGGAACGAGCAGAATGAAGTGCGCGAGCTGGCTATTTTCAAAACCGGCGTTACGCTATAAAACCCTATCCAAATTCATGTAAAGGGAGATCTTATCCATGTTTCTTAATGAAGATTTCATGTTATCCGGCGATACCGCACGCCAGCTATTTCATCAGCATGCCAAAGCAATGCCGATTGTCGATTACCATTGCCATCTGGACCCGCGCGAAATCTATGAAGATAAACCGTTCGAGAACCTCACGGCAGCCTGGCTTTATGGAGATCATTACAAATGGCGGCTGATGCGCGCGAACGGTGTGCCGGAATCGCATATTACCGGGGATGCCTCCGATTATGATAAATTTCTGGCCTGGGCCCGGACACTCCCGAAAGCCATCGGCAACCCGCTGTACAGCTGGACCCATCTGGAGCTCCGCCGCTTCTTCGGCGTTAATGAGCTGTTGAACGAAGCTTCTGCACCGGCCATCTGGGAGAAGGTCAACCGCAAGCTGGCCGAACCGGCGTTTACACGGCGCGGTCTGATCCGCAATTCGAACGTCAAGGTAATCTGTACTACGGATGATCCGGCAGACTCGCTGGAATACCACAAGCTGCTCAGAGACTCTGAGACCGCGTTCCAGGTGTTCCCGACCTTCCGTCCCGACAAGGCACTGAACATCGATGCCGAAGGCTTCAGTGCCTGGATCGGCAAGCTGGAGGAAGCCGCCGGCCAGCCGGTTAAGACCTATGCGGCCTTGCTTGAGGCACTGAGCAACCGTGTGGACTTCTTCCATGAGAATGGCTGCCGCCTGTCGGACCATGCCCTTGATGTGCTGCGTTACGAAGCCGGTGAACCAGAAGCTGCCCAGGCGGTCTTCGCCAAAAGACTGCAGGGTGCGGCGCTATCACCGCAGGAAATCACCCTCTACCGCACAGAGCTGCTGACTGCACTGATCGGCTTCTACCAGGCCAAAGGCTGGACCATGCAGCTTCATCTGCATGCCTACCGCAACAACAACACGCCGATGTTCCGGAAGCTAGGGCCGGATACCGGATACGACGGCATTAACGACCTGCCGCTGACCACACCGCTATCGCAGCTGCTTGACCGTGCCGAGAGCGGCAGCGGCCTGCCGAAGACCATCCTGTACTCGCTGAATCCCGGCGACTACCCTGCCCTGCTGGCCTTGCTGGGCTGCTACCAGAAGGATACTGCCGGCAAGCTCCAGCTCGGCTCCGGCTGGTGGTACAACGATACGCGCAGCGGTATGCGCCAGCAGTTGACCCTGCTGGCTGACAACAGCCTGCTGGGTAACTTCGTCGGCATGCTGACCGATTCACGCAGCTTCCTCTCCTATACCCGGCATGAATATTTCCGCCGGGTGCTCTGTGAGCTGATCGGTGAACTCGTGGAACGCGGTGAGGCACCGGATGACATAGACTTACTGGGCGCTATGGTAGAGGATATCTCCTACAATAATGCAGCAGGCTATTTCGGCTTCCAGACCTCCGGCAGCTCGGTGGAGGTTACCGCCCGGGTGAAGGAGTGCTGAAGATGACGACCATCTATATTGCCGGAGACTCTACCGCAGCCCGGAAGGCGGCCTCCGAATCACCGATGACCGGATGGGGAGAATTTCTCCACGGGCATGTGGGACCGGAGGTGCGGATTGAGAACCGGGCAGTGAACGGACGGAGCACACGCTCCTTCCTGGCCGAGGGCAGGCTTGCGGAGATCGAGCAGGACTTCCAGGCTGGAGACTTCCTGCTGATCCAGTTCGGTCATAATGACCAGAAGATCGAAGATCCGGCGCGTTATACGGATCCGGATACCGAATACCGCCAGAATCTTAAGGTATTTATCGATTCCGCCCGCAGCCGCGGCGGGTTCCCGCTGCTGCTGACCTCTGTGAGCCGCCGCCGCTTTACAGCGGAGGGTGAACCTGATCCTGAGGCCGTGGGGCCATACCCGCAGGCCATGCGCGAAGTTGCGGCAGAGACCGGAACACCGCTGCTCGATATCTTCGCCTCCTCACAGCAGCTCTACCGCTCGCTAGGAATCGAAGGCTCACAACAGCTGTTCATGCATCTGCCTCCGGGAAGCCATCCCAACTACCCGGACGGGATCACGGATGACACCCATTTCTCGCAGGCTGGCGCGCAGCGGATCGCCTCGCTGGTAGCAGAAGCGATGGAACAGTCTGCGGGACTCTCGGTACTGCAGCCTTATTTGCGGGTGTAGTGCGTTAACCTCATCGCTTGAATTGGCCGCCTTGTGCCCTTGCGGACACAGGCGGCCTTATTTGCGGGAAATTGCAGAGCAAAGGAGTAGAACATATGACTGTACCGTTTCACCTCGGCGTCCGCGCCCATGATTTCAACCCGTGTCCTTTGCCGCAGCTGATTGAGAAGCTGGAAGAGCACAGCTTCTCCTCTATTCAGTTCGCGCTGCATAAGTCCTTTCCGGAGAGTGCGCCTACACTCGGCGCACTCAGTCCGGGAACGGCTGCCTATTATGGTGATGCCTTCAGGCAGGCCGGCATCAGGATTGCCGTTCTCGGCTGCTATGTAAACATCATCGATCCTGATCCCGCCCGGCGCGCACAGGCATTGAATGACTTCAGTACCCAGCTGCGGCTGGCCCGTGATTTCGGGGCGAGTCTGGTAGGTACCGAGACAGGCAGTGTGGGAAAGGGATATACGAAGGATAATTTCACTGAGGAAGCTTTTGAACAAGTTGTGGCTTCTGTCAAAGCAATGGTTGCGGAAGCAGAGCGTTTCGGGGTAACGGTCGGCATCGAGGCAGGGATTAACCACCCGCTTCACACGGCTCAGCTGACCAGACGGCTGCTGGACGAAGTGGCCTCCAGTAATCTGCAGATTATATTCGATGCCGCCAATCTGATGACGAAGGATAACTATTTGCAGCAGGAGAGTATTGTTGCAGAGGCCTTTGAGCTGCTGGGTGACCGGATCGCGGTGCTGCATCTGAAGGATTTCACGGTCAGGGACGGGCGGATTGAGATTGTCCCTGCAGGACAGGGACTGCTGAACTTCGCTCCGCTGCTCCATTACATGAAATATAAGCGTCCGCATATTCAGGGCCTGCTGGAGAGCACTCCCGAAGAGCATATGAGCGGCAGTGCAGAGCTGCTGCGGCGGATGTATAACGAAATATGAACAAGTGCCCCGGCCATATGGCGTACGGGGCACTTGTTCATGTTCGACCCGGTTTAGGAGCCGGTTCAATACTAAAAATGAGCAATTTATAGTAACCGGTCGTTCGCTCCGGTCCTAAGTGTATTTTATACAACTAAAGTGATCAATTTTTGCACTGCGAGGGTTTTAATTGCACTTTGTACACTTAAAAACCCCCATATTCCGCTAAAGTAGACTTACCGCTGATTTTAATTGTACTGGATACAGTTAAACTGACAATTCGGTTTTTTGCCGTCTTTTTAACTGCACGAAATACAATTAAATCTATTCACTTCACACTAGTTACTCTCAAAATATTTGCAAACCCAGGGTCAGTGGATCCAAATCACACAACACATAATATTTCATATGAAGTTTCTACATTTGAGCAACTGATATAGCAACAAGACCGCCCTCCAATGCCGGGCGGTCTTATCTTTTAAATTTTGTATTAGGCAACTGAAGGATTATCCTTTATCCGGCATCCGGCGGGATCACGCCTTTGGTGAGAATAATATTCCCGTACAGCGCCTCTTCCCCGGTAATCACGATCGCATAACTCCGCTTCGAGCGGTTGTAGAATTCAAAACGCTCCTCATACTCCACTTGAGCCGCCCCGTCATGTTTGGCCAGGATCTCCTTGTACGTCTCCCATATCACCGGAACGGTAGGATCACCCTCCACTACAGCCATGAATGCCGCCTGTGCGGGCACATAATGATCCAGCGGCAGCAGCTCCAGGATCGCATCCAGCAGCCGGGGAATGCCGATGCCGTCCGCCCGGAGCACTCTGGAATGCAGCCCGTGGCCCGGATAATTGGCATCCGCCAGAACCAGTTCATCCCCATGGCCCATTTCCATCAGGGTACGGACCAGCTCGGGGGAGAGGAGCTTGGGTATTTTTTTGAGCATGACTACTATCCTCCTTCATTCCTGTGTCGAAGCCACGGCTTACATGCCGTAGAACGATCTCAAAGCTACCAGCTCCTCGATCCGGTGCTGAGGAAGCTCACGTTCCCCGCCGATCATCCGGGTCAGGAAGGTTAGCTTCGCCGTATATTCCAGCCGCTCCATATTCATATAGGCAGCCATGACATCCTTGCCCCAGGTCAATGCGCCATGGCTCTCCAGCAGGACAGCCGTTTTCTTGCCGAGGAAGGGGATCAGCGAATCCGGAATCTCCTCGGTTGAAGGCGTTCCGTATACCGCCAGTGGAATGTCCCCCATGGCAATCACCGATTCAGGCATCATCATCTTGTCGAGCGCTTCGCCCTTGATGGCAAAAGCGGTCGCATACGGCGGATGCGCATGCACCACGCCGCCCATCTCCGGCAGCTCATTGTAAATCTTCAGATGCATCTTCACTTCCGTGGATGGCCGGTAGCCTTCCGCGGCTTCAAGGATATCCCCCTGCAGATTCACTTTGACCAGCATATGCGGCTGCAGATAGCCTTTGCTGACTCCTGTTGGTGAGGTGATTACCTCTGTAGCCGACAGGCGTGCCGAAATGTTGCCGTCATTGGCGGCAATAAAGTCCTTATTAAACAGATTGCGGCCGATATCACAGATAAGCCGGCGCAATTCCTCTTCCTTCGTATTCATCATTGTCCTCCTTGATCGCTATGAATAATTGATAAAGCCGGCTGATACCGGACAGGGGCACTGGAACGGGCTACAATTGTTCTGGCTTCGGATGCTTCAATCGCTCCCAGTGCCGTCAATTGCACCAATACGTTGCCGATTGCACTTGCCTCTACCGGTCCGGCAATGATTTCTTTGCCTGTGGCATCCGCTGTAAGCTGGCATAGCAGCTTGTTCTGGATGCCTCCGCCGACCATATGAATGCAGCTGACCGGTCTGCCTGTAAGTGTCTCCAGTTCACGGATCGTGCTGGCGTAAGACTGGGCCAGACTCTCCAGAATGGTACGGATGATCTCCGCCCGGCTCTGCGGTACAGGCTGGCCTGTGCGGATACAATACGATTCAATCCGCAGCGGCATATCCCCCGGGGTGCTGAAGAGGGGATCGTTCGGGTCCAGAACGGCTATGCGCGCTGTCGACCGGTCCAGCCCCTCAGCCAGCTCTGCCGCCTCCTGATGGCTGAGCGGTTCTCCCGCTTCTGCCCAGCCGCGCTGGGTCTCCTGCAGCAGCCACAGGCCGGTGATATTCTTCAGCAGGCGGTTCGTGCCGCCGAAGCAGCTCTCATTGGTGAAGCCGTAGGCGTCGGCCTCGGCGCTAAGTATAGGCTCCGCAGTCTCCAGGCCGACCAGCGACCAGGTTCCGCAGCTGATGAAGGCGGCGGAACCCTCTCCGCCGGTGGAGCCTCCAAGCCCGTAAGGGATGGAAGCCACAGCGGAAGCAGTGTCGTGCGAAGCCCCGGCAATGACCTTGAGCGGGCCGGAACCAAGCTCTTTCTGCAGGCCTGGCCGAAGCTCGCCGATTACAGTGCCCGCCGGCACCAGCCGGGGAATCAGCTTCACCGGGAGCTCCAGCCTGCGCAGCACTTCGCTTGCCGGAGCAGACGAATCCGGATTCAGCAGGCCGCTGGTGCTCCAGATGGTCTGCTCAGCGACCGCCGTGCCGCTGAACATATAATTGAACAGGTCAGGCATCATCATCAGCAGACTGGCCTTTTGTGTAAGCTCCGGGTTAGCCTGCAGATCGGCAAATAATTGATACACCGTATTAATCGGGCTGGACTGGTTGCCCGTCAGCTTGAACTGCTCCTCAGGGGGCAGGGCTGCCTCCAACGCCAAAGCAATACCCTCCATCCGCTGGTCCCGGTAGTGATGCGGGGAGTACAGCAGCTCCCCCTCAGCATTCAGGAAGCCATAGTCGACTCCCCAGGTATCGACACTCATAGACTGCAATGGGCCGCGGGACTTCACGGCCTCCAGAATCCCCTGCTTCATCTCATGAAACAGCTGCTGGACATCCCAGTACAACTGCCCGTCAGCCTCTACGGGCCCGTTAGGGAAGCGGCGGATTTCTTCTACCTCCACCTTCCCTCCAGCATACGTTCCCAGCATGACCCTGCCGGAGCTGGCACCCAGATCGATGGCCAGCAGCTTGATTATCTCTTCGCCCATGTTCTCCGCACCCGCTTCATTTTGAAGATTTAGTAGAGCGGCCCAAAGTTACGGCAGGCTCTGTAGTCAGCACTTTCCAGATCCTCTGTGCCGAATAGCGACCAGACACGCGGCCGGAAAATACGCGATTCCTCCACGTTATGCATACTGACCGGAATCCGCAGGATCGAGGCCAGGGTAATCAGATCGGCTCCAATATGCCCGTAGCTGATCGCACCGTGGTTGGCGCCCCAATTGTTCATCACATCATATACAGACTGGAACGAGCCCTTGCCTGTCAGCTTAGGTGCGAACCAGGTTGTCGGCCAGGTAGGGTCCGTTCGCTGGTCGAGCGTATCATGCACTTCTCCCGGCAGCTCCACCGTGAAGCCTTCCACCAGCTGGAGCACAGGCCCGAGCCCCTTGACCAGATTCAGCCGGGCCATGGTGACCGGCATTCCGCCCTTGGTCAGGTAGTCTGTCGAGAAGCCGCCCCCTCGGAAATATTCCTGCGAGGCCGGGCGGAACTGGGTCTGTGCGAGACAGGCAGCCGCTTCCTCATCCGTGATGTCCCAGAACGGCTTGATCACCGGCTTGCCGTCAATGCTCTGCTCACCGGTTCCGTCCAGTGCCGCTGAACCGGAGTTAATCAGATGCAGCAGACCGCCTGCCGCTGCCCCCTCCAGCTCGTATCCGGTCACACGCTTCACTGCAGCCGGACTCCAGAAGGTGCGGACATCGGCAAAAATCTGCGCCGTATTCGTCAGCAGATAATTGAACAGCATCGTGACCCCGTTCAGGCTGTCATTCTCGGTAGCGACAATATAAGGCGCCCGTCTACCGTTCCAGTCGAACGAGGAGTTAAGAATCGTCTCCATGAAATCGCCGTTCGGGAAATGGTCCGTCCATTGACGCTGGCCCTGGAAGCCGCCCAGCAGAGCGTTGTGGCCGTTCGCTTCTTCCTCGAAGCCAAGCTTCGCAAGCTCCGGATTGCCGGTCATCAGATCGCGGGCGATCAGCGCCATTTTGACACAGGTCTCCCATTGCTCTTCCTTAACCTCTTCGCTGAGCTGCAGATGCTGCGGGTTATTGTCCGCTCCCACCCGGCAGTTGTCCTTGACCCAGGCCAGTGCCCGCTTGAATTCCTCAGGATCATAGATCCCTTCCTCAAATCTCCGCACATATTCAGACATGTCGATATACTCATTGCGCATGCCGAGGTACTCCTGGAAGAACTGCTCGTTGACGATAGAACCGGCGATCCCCATGGATACGGAGCCCATCGACAGATAAGACTTCCCCTTCATCAGTGCAGCCGCAAGTGCCGACTTCGCGAACTGGAGCAGCTTGGCCTGTACATCCGCCGGGATCTCCTCACTGCTGGATTCCTGAACATCTTCGCCGTAGATGCCGAAGGCCGGAATGCCTTTTTGCGCATAAGCAGACAGCACTGCCGCCAGATACACCGCCCCGGGGCGTTCCGTTCCGTTAAATCCCCATACCGCATGCGGAATCGAAGCATCCATATCCATCGTTTCTGATCCGTAACACCAGCAAGGTGTGACCGTAATTGATACGCCTATACCCGCACCTGCGAACTTCTGCGCTGCCGCCGCAGCTTCCTTCACACCGCCAATGGTAGAATCAGCAATAATACACTCCACCTGCGAACCGTCCGGATAAAATAAATTCTCCTGCAAAAATGCCGCCACACGCTGTGCCATCCCCATAGTCTGGGCCTCAAGCGATTCACGCACCCCGCGTCTTCTGCCGTCAATCGTAGGCCGTATACCAATCTTCGGATAATTTGCTGTCACTGCCGTTCCTCCCCGGAATCAATGGTTGATTTGGATAAAATAATTTCATTGGAGCTGTACACTCCGATTAGTAAGCGCTATCAAATACAGCCTGCTACTGTCTGCAAACTATGGGCATTCTCCGCCGACTAATCCTTTTCTTCTCCATCATAGATTTCTAAACTCATAAAGTCAACAATATTCCACACTTTATATTTGATATTTATGTGGTATTGTGTGATATAATTCAAATATAGTGTGGGATTATGTTCGTTTTAATTATTTAAGTTTTGGAGAAATATGTAGTAAACTAGTTGATATACTATGGCTAGAACTATTTAATCAAGGGTGGGCAACGCGATGAAGGCTTTTGAACGGCGGGATCTGGTAATCAACGAGCTATACAGGCATAAGAAGGTTCACGTAGCGGACCTGGCGCAGAAATTTGGTGTATCGGAGGAGACGATCCGGCGCGATCTCGACCGGCTGGATAAGGAGGGTATTGCCAAGAAGAATTACGGCGGAGCCATTCTGAACGCCCATACCAACGAGGACCCCTCCTACTCCCACAGACATCAGGTCAATATTGAAGCGAAGCGGATGATTGCCGCATGTCTGCTGGAGCTGATCAGTGACGGGGACAGTGTGATGACCGATACCAGCACAACGGCTTTTGAAGGCTTGCGGAGAATCGTGGAGGACAAAAAAAATCTGACAATCATCACCAATTCCCTGGCGGTATTGTCAGAGTTCCAGCATTCCGGACAGAAGCTCATTTCCACGGGGGGCATTCTGGGTCCGGAGACCAGCTCTTTTGTAGGGCCGACGGCGTCGCAGACGATCCTGAAATATAATGTGGATGTGGCCATCTTCAGCTGCAAGGCGCTCTCCATGACCGGCGGCCTCAGCGATTCGAACGAAGCGGAGACCGAGCTCAAGGTGCTGATGCAGCAACAGGCGAACAAAGTTGTCCTCCTGGCCGATCATTCCAAGTTTGACCGGATCGCCTTCATCCGGCTGTTCAGCTTCGACAAAGTCGATTATATCGTCACCGATCAGCGGCCGTCCGAAGAATGGATTGATTTCTTAAGCAAATATCAGGTGTCTCTGCTCTATCCTGCGCTGCAGTAGCGCAAACTCTGCACCGGAAGGAGGTGAACCACAGAATGGGGATGATCCAGATTGCTGCAACCTCCGCTCCGCTGTGGTTTCCGCTGGTTCTCGCCGCCGTCGGCGTGTGTCTGATTTCGCTTTTGTGGATGGTATTCAAGAAATTCGGCTGATCTTTTGAATGCGCTTACTTGGAGTCTGGAGTGCTGTTCTTAAAAGCCTGCGCCGACACATAGACGAACCGTTCGGCTCTGGCCATCATATGAAATTTCTGCTCCGGGAAGTGGCGGTACAGGTGATCGACGAAATACCCCGGATTCTCGGCGTTACCGGCGTACAGATCATAATGCAGCGGAACGACGGTCTCAAAACCGCTGGTCGCCGCAAACTCCGCCGCTTCCCGGTAGTTCATATTGCCGACAATATTGCGGCTTCCCCGGTAGTAGTCACGGCCGTTAATCGGCAGCAGCGCCAGATCAACCTTCCGGCTGCCGACTTCCTCAATCAGCTCAGGGAACAGAACCGTATCTCCGGCATGATACAGCGTGACCCCGTTCAGCTGCAGGATGTAGCCGACATACTTGGGGTTGCCCTGTTCATCGCGCTCCAGCTGTTCATGCGCCGCAGCAACCGGGAACACCTGCAGGCCGGGTGCGGGTTCTGCTGCATGAGCAGGCAACGCTGCGGTTAGGCGCTCCTTCTGTATTCCGAGTCCCTGCAACCGTTCCAGGCAGACCGCCGGAGCTATAAACCGGGCTGCGGGATTGAGCTCTGCAAGCATCGGCAATGCCCGCTCATCCAGATGATCCGAGTGGTCATGGGTGATCAGGCATACATCCATGTTCGTAATCTCCGCAGGCGGAATCGGCGGCGGGAACGTCCGGTCCGGGTCAGGAGAGACATATGGATCAATATAAACGGTCACCTCTGCCCCTTTGATAATGACACTGGCTTGTCCCAGAAACCAGACGGCCAGACAGCCATAGGGCACCTCGGTCGCCCGGACTTCCTCGATCAATTCTTTTCCTGTTAACGGCATGTACATGCCCTCCCTTCTTCTCGGCAAAATTCTAACCCAAAACCAGCTTGCACGCAAACGCGGCCCGCAGGTCCCTGGCTTCAATCGCGGATTTTGCTCCTCCGCCCGTTGTTTTACCGCTGCACAATCCTCTTCCCTGCCATCCCGCTTTTGTGGACCGGCGCTTGCTTCAAGCAGCTCTGACAGGCCGGTTCGTCCGCCAGGCTATACATCCGGATCATAGATGCACTACTATAGATAAAGAAATAATCCACAAACGGAGGGAAAGTCATGAGTGAAATTGCTAACACACCAGCGCCCCCTTATTATGCAGTGATTTTCACATCCGAACGGACAGACGGGGATAACCAATATGCGGAGATGGCCGAGGAAATGGACAAACTCGCAGCCGCCCAGCCTGGATTTCTTGGAGTAGAGAGCGCCAGAGATGGTGTAGGGATTACTGTCTCTTATTGGGATTCTCTCGAGGCTATCCAGCAATGGAAGCACAACGAACGGCATCTGGTCGCCCAGCGGAAAGGGATTGCGGACTGGTATATGACTTATAAGACAAGAATCTGCAAGGTTGAAAGAGACTATGGATTTGAAAAGGGGAGCCCCCCGGTCCGTTAGTCCACCCCAAAAATTAATGGTTAGGTACCGGCTGAATCCCCCATTGAAATTAGCAGCTGCTTAAATGGTCATCCTAGATCATACCCACTCTGGCTCTACATCATTAGTAGCAATTGGATAAACGTATCTTTTGGATGTTTTGGAGTGTCAGAGGTAATTAGTTGGAGAAACGTATCTTAATTCGGATGTTTTGGAGCGTCAGAGGTAATTAGTTGGAAAAACGTATCTTAATTCGGATGTTTTGGAGCGTCAGAGGTAATTAGTTGGAAAAACGTATCTTAATTCGGATGTTTTGGAGCGTCAGAGGTAATTAGTTGGAAAAACGTATCTTAATTCGGATGTTTTGGAGCGTCAGAGGTAATTAGTTGGAAAGAAACGTCATTTAATTTCGAGCGTTCCCCCTACTCCAGACTATTTCCGATAAAGTAAGTGCTGTTTATCCAACTGCTGCCCGGCAAATGCGCCTCCGTTCATGATCAAGTGGAGAAAATCCACCTATTGCCTGCCGCCAACGCTACCACACTCACTCCTGCCAACTGCCAAAGCTGTTCCCGGCTTCTTCTTTAGGAGCTTCTTCGAAGTTAAACACATTTGCGTGAATTGAATGATTTCCTAATCTACCAAAAAGCGCGTCCCGTTCGGCTGCTGCTTATTGCTGCAAATCCCCGCTTGTTACCAATGCCATTTGATGGGTACAATATTTAGATAGTGTACTTCTACTAAAGGACAGGTAAAGGACAGGTGAAATGCATGCAGAATCACGGATTCGCGCGAGTCGCTGCCGCTTCCCCCGAGCTCAAGGTGGCCGACTGCGTATTCAATTCCGAACAAATTATTGATGTCATAAACAATGCCGCGGCACAGGAGGTTGAGTACCTGGTACTCCCGGAACTGTGCATCACGGGGTACACCTGTGCGGATCTGTTCCTGCAGCCCAGGCTGCTGGACGCCGCCACGGAGGCACTGCTCCGGATCACTGCCGCAACGGCAGAACATACAATGATCGTTATTGCCGGCCTGCCCATCTCCATCAAGAGCCGGCTGTTCAACTGCGCTGCTGTCATTCAGCAGGGTCATATTCTCGGAATTGTCGTGAAGACCTGCATTCCCGGTTATAGCGAATTCTACGAGCCGCGCTGGTTCGCCGGTGCTGAAGAGCTGGAAGTGTCCGAGCTGCGGATCGGCGGAGCCGTTGTACCGATCGGCAATGATCTCATCTTTGCCTGCGAGAGCAATGGCAATGTATCCTTCGGCGTGGAGATCTGTGAGGATCTCTGGGTGCCGGTGCCGCCAAGCAGCCTGCTGGCCCAGGCAGGGGCAACGCTGCTGTTCAACCCGTCTGCCAGCAATGAGCTGGTCGGCAAAGCCGATTACCGCCGCCAGCTAGTGGGCAGCCAATCCGCTTCCTGCGTAGCCGGGTATGTCTATGCCGGCTGTAATACCGGCGAATCCACCACGGATGTTGTCTTCGGCGGGCACTCGCTGATCGCGGAGAACGGCCAGCTGCTGGCCGAGTCTGAACGCTTCACCCATGAGAGCCGGATGATCACCGCCGATATTGATCTGCCGCGGATTCAGTATTCCCGCACCGTGATGGGCACCTTCCGGGCCGGCAAGGGCGGACGCAATTACCGCGAGCTGCTCTACGCTTCACCAGTCCGTGAGAACAGCCAGCGTGAGTTCAAACGGACAGTCGGCGTCAATCCGTTTGTCCCGGGCAACCCGCTGCAGCGTGATGAACGCTGCCAGGAGATCCTCTCGATCCAGACCTCCGGCCTGATGAAGCGCATCCGCCACATCGGCACCAAGCAGGCCGTGATCGGCATCTCCGGCGGCCTCGACTCTACACTTGCGCTGCTGGTCGCAGTGCGGGCGATGGAGCTGCTCGGCCGTCCGGCCAGCGATGTGCTTGCCGTCACAATGCCGGGCTTCGGCACAACGAACCGGACCTACGACAATGCCGTCGGCCTGATCAAAGCGCTCGGCGCCTCGCTTCAGGTCGTTGATATCAAGGCTGCCTGCCTCCAGCACTTCGAGGACATCGGCCATGACAAAGATGTGCATGACTTGACTTATGAGAATGTCCAAGCCAGGGAGCGTACGCAGATTCTGATGGATCTCGCCAACAAGAACGGCGGCATCGTCATCGGCACCGGCGACTTGTCCGAGCTGGCGCTTGGCTGGTGTACCTATAACGGCGACCATATGTCGATGTACAGCGTCAATTCCGGCATTCCGAAGACGCTGATCCAATATGTCGTCGCCTGGTATGCGGATCATGAAGCCGATGAGACGGTGGGCAAGTTCCTCTACAGCATCATCGAGACCGGAATCAGTCCGGAGCTGCTGCCGCCTTCCGCAACCGGAGAGATCGCCCAGCTTACCGAGAATATTCTGGGACCTTACATTGTGCATGATTTCTTCCTGTATTACATGCTGCGTACAGGGGCTTCGCCCGGCAAAATGCTCTACCTCGCCCAGCACGCTTTCGGTGAGGCTTACCCCAAAGAGCAGCTCGTTGCCTGGCTGAAGGTATTCGTTACACGCTTCTTCACCCAGCAGTTCAAGCGCTCCTGCCTGCCGGACGGACCAAAGGTCGGTACGGTCAGCCTCTCGCCGCGCGGTGACTGGCGTATGCCGAGTGATGCATCCGCTGCACTCTGGCTCCAGGAAATTGAAGCGCTGTAAATTCTGAATACAGCAGTGCCTAGTTAAGGCGTCCCCTATCCTCAATGAGGATAGGGGACGCCTTTTTACGTTTAGCAGCAACAACCGAGATCCGCATGATGAGTAATTCATTACAGACTATAGAGACTCATTATTATATGATTGGCTTGTACACTTCAAAGCTGGGGGCGGAACAATGAAATGGAAGGAACAATACGAAATTCAGTATAGGGAGGGCATGAAAACACTAATAACGAGTTTATTCGTCTTTGCCTTAATATGTATTGCCCGCGTCAATGTGAGAGTTTTAGAGAGGTGGATTAATACCTACACTTATATAGAATTTCTTTTCTACGGAGTTTATTTTCTATCCATTCTTGCAGTTATTCTGATTTACATAGGATTGGGTGGCAGGACTTGGAGGTCAGAGCATAGGCTTTTTGTTTTATCTGGAGATTTTTTTGTTATTGCCGTATGTTCAGGTATATTGTTTAACTATTTTAGCGGTATGGGCTTTAAAAGCATCAACAATGGGCGGATTTTTTCATTTCTGTTTGGTTGTACGAGTATAATGGCTATAGTTTGGCTGACTTTTTTTCTGTTCACATTGCTCTATCCATTCATCAAAAAAAGAAAGAAGAATTCCGAACAAACACCCACTAAAGATCGTTCTAGTCCCAAAGTAATGATAAACCGGGAGACAGATGGTTCAAAAGAACAAGACCTTCTAAACCGGTATAAGTTTGCTGAAGAGCTGAAAGATCATTTGTTAACTGAACGGAGTGAAAGCTACACAATCGGTATATTGGGAGCATGGGGGTCAGGAAAAAGCTCCTTTATCGCTATGACTAGGAAACTTCTTAAAGAAGCGAACCATTCTGACTATATAATTATAGATTTTACTCCGTGGTATTTCGGGGAGGGGAATCACATTATTCTTCAAAAATTCCTAATCCAACTTTCAGATGAAATCCGGAAGAATTATGGCGCCTTTCCAAAGTTATATCGGGAAATTCGGCAGTATGCAAAATTACTATCTTCAGTAACTTTTAGGCCTAATTCATGGAGTTTCTCTTTTAAAGACTCTCTGGATTCACTTTTTCCAGGAGATGAAGCCAAAAGCTTATACTCTCTCAAAAAAGATATTGAAGTATCATTAAAATCATTAGGAAAAAACTTCATAGTGTTTATTGATGACCTGGACCGATTAGATCCAAGTGAAATACAAACTGTACTAAAATTGATTCGACTTGTCGCAGATTTCCCCAATATCACTTATGTACTGTCTCTAGATGAAGAGATTGCAGCAAGCTCCATCCAAAAGTTATACTCACCCAGTGAGCACGGGGAATACGAGCAGGGCAAAAAGTATCTTGAAAAATTCATTCAACTTCCCATCTATCTTCCTAAGACAAATCCTTCCTCACTTTTCAGCCTCTTTTCTGCGGGTTTGGAAGAGATCAGGGAAAATCTGGAGATCAGGGATAGCATGTTATTCGATGATGTTTTGAAAGAACTGGCTGCCTTAGACTTTTCCCCAAGGAACATCAAGAGGATTTTATTTACATATGAATTCCATTTAAAAATTCTTCAAAATGAAGTGGACAAGGCCGACTTGTTCCGATTGACCATCCTTAAAATCCTAAAGCCCGAAATATATGAATACATATATCAAAACAAGGCTTTCTTCACTTCTACGAACAATAATCTCGATGATGCTAAGATGAATAAGTTCAAAAAAATACGAGATTATGAACCCTTTAAGCAACTGTTAGTTCATCTGGCTCCCAACAGCGGAAGACTCTACGGAGATTCTAGCATCAAAGACAATATTGTGCTTGGAAAGAAACGGCTGGCTGATAAGACTTATTTCGAGCGCTATTTTCGTAATGTATTGTTGGACAACGAGGTATCCGAGCACAGCATCAATGAGTTTCTTGATAAAATAATTACTATTCATGATCCCAGGGAGCAGTATGCGTGTTATGAAGAATGTCTAAAGGCCTATCATATAATTGATTTCCACATAGAGCTTCTGAATAAAATATCTGGTCTTGAGAAAAAGCTGCTATTAATTATCGTAAAATTAGTTTCAGAAAAATATAAGAAAATACATGAGTCAAGAACAAGACATGAACAGGTGTACACCTCTTTATCCAGCTGTGAAGTCATTATTAGAGCATCAACTAAGATTGTACGCGGGCAGCTCTTGTCTTTACCAGAGTTCATGCAATGGCCGCTTAAACTGTGGATGGATATATTGCTGTTTATGCAAAGGGAAGACCTTGATGTCGACAAAGAGCGGGTAAGTAAACTTCTGAATACCCGAATGAGTACAATTACACTTCAAGAAATGATGTCCTTTTCACCTAGTGACTCCTTTGAGCTATTTCAGCAAATTCAACAAAACAGTTCGTTTCGAAATATTAAGTTTATGCTAGGCAACTGGATCCAAGATGAAGCAACTTTAAAGAGCACTCTAACGTTCCTGTTCGACTACAATATCATTAAATCAGCAGATGAATTACTTATTATCAGACATTTTGCTGATATTTTGAAGTATTTTCCTGATCGGATTATATTGCCTTTACTTCGCAATCAAAAAAATAAGCTGAAATTGAAAACAGTAACCTTGAAGGTTCTTAGAAAATATCTTTACTCGGATCAAGTTATGACGGAAGAATCTTTACTAGAAACCTTCCTTTTATCATTACAATTCTGCCTGGATTACATAAAGGAATTACTTACTGATTTTTCAAATAAAATACAATCTGAAGGCAACTATATACCGATCAATGATACCTTGCAGCAAATCCTCATAGATCTGGAGAATTTCAGTTCCGAGAATGAAATAGCAAATGTGTTAGACATACAACAGTGATGATATGCAGATAAAGCCCTGGCAATTGCCGGGGCTTAATTCTGTAACAACGTTCTTATTTCACCTACCAGAAGAGCGAATAGCTTCAATCATACACATTATCCAGAATCAGCACTTCATCACTGCCAAACGGGGTTTGGATCGTGACGGTATCGCCGGGACGCGCCAGAATAAGCCCCCTGCCCATCGGAGACCAGAGGGAGATGCAGAATTCATCCAGCTCAGCTTCGCCCGGAATTACAATTCTGTAGGCATCCTTCAGCGTTTCCTGCCCGATCCGCAGTGATACCCGCGACCCGACCAGAACAGTGGATTGCTCCAGCGCTTCATCCCCGCCGGACAGAATCTGCTCCACCGCCTCCTGATACCTCCTGATCATGGACTGAATCTCCGCCCGCTCGGCGGGCGACTCCCATGTGCCCCGGTCCAGAATAACGAATTTATGCTCATCGAGATAGACCAGCTGCTGCACCAGCTCCTGGCGCAGGGAAATCGTTATGAGACTATGGCTCATAGTAGATTTCACCCACTTTCTTCATAAGGTCATGCTCGAAAATACGCTTGCTCAAACTCATAGCCCTCAGTCCTCCCGGATAATAAAATAGATCCCACGTGGGGATCTACTCTCTATGATAGCATCTTTCTATGGAAAGACAATGTCATGTATATATGCTGTTATGATTTACTGCCTGGCTGCAGCTGCTCTGCTGTACATATTGAGATCCTGCAGCTTGATCAGCACCTTGCCGAACCGTCCGCCTTGGCGGATCACTACCTTTTGATCAGGATAAGCTGTATGCAAATATTCGGTAACTGCCTTCAGGGTAGCCTCTTTCCCGTCCAAATGATGCATTGGCAGCATCTCTATTACTTCAGCAAGCGCTGCCTCTATGGATAGCTCCTTGCTTTTCGTCTCCCGGGTCACAATCGATTCGTAGGAATATCCCTTCAAATACAGCAGCTGCATCAGGTAGGCCATATCCGAAGATTCCGCATGCACTGCCCGGCCCGTCAGCAGCGGCAGCACTTCATTCATGAGACTATGCTCCTGAACCCCCGCCGATGTGCTGATATAACAGTATTGCCGGGCACAGCTAATGACCTTCTCCGCACTCTCCCAGTCAAATACCGCCGGACACATGGATACAAACACAAGATCGAAGGCGTTCAGCCAGCCTTTGGCCGCAATATCGATATCCTCAAAGGCTTCGCGTACCAGCTCCACTTGACCGGGGGCGTAGCCTGCGGTGTTGTGCAGAAACAGTTCAGACAGCGGAATGTTAGGCTCTACTGCCGTTACCTTAGCCCCTCTCTCGATAAAAGGTACGGTGAAGCCGCCCGAAGCCGCGCCCACATCCAGGACAGTGAGCCCATTGAAATCTACTCCCTGGCCCTCCATCCAGCTGATAATCCGCTCACTTCTGTCTCTTCCGGCGCTGCTGAATACCTCTTCGTTAAATACCTTCGCCTTATGATCGAAGCTGCGGTGCGGGTCCATCCCCATTGCTTTGAACTTGTTGGCCATTGCCTTAGGGTCTTCCTTCCAGGCCTTCTCCCATACTGCTGCATCAAATAATCCGTTGTTCATCTCTAATCCATCCTCTCTTATTTAACAGACTTAACAGACTTATAATATCTATGAAAATCTCGAAAAAATAACGGAGCTTAATGGCTCTCCGTTAATTTTCCGGCAAGCTCGGACATCATTTTATTGCGCAAATACTCCTCCATCTGCCCTTCTGCCTTCACCATCTCCTGCTGGATCAGACACTCACTGGAATGATTAAGTGTGCAGTCAAACAGCGAAGCCGTACCTTCGATCGCATGGATAATGTCAAGGAACGAGATCTCTTCCTTCCTGCGTCTCAGCCGGTACCCGCCGTTCGCGCCGGATGCGGATTCCACCAGCCCCGCCTTCACCAGCTTAGTCAGGATTTTGGACAAATACGTAGGGGATACATTCTGCCGTTCGGCAAGCTGCTGCACTCCTACCGGCTTATCCGGAGCGTACGCCACCAGGAACAGCATCGTGTGCAGCGCGTAGTTCGTTGCTTTTGAGTATTTCATGTCTTGTTCCACCTTAAGTATGGACTTTGTTTCTAATCAAAGACTTTATTTATCTATAATATATTTTATACAACCAAAAAGCAAGTGCAGAAATGATTTCCTGTCTGAAGCGAAGTGGGAGAAATAGTCCCGGTCTATCCATAAAATTTTTTCATGGATTGCATGCACCGCTTGAATTTTACGCCTGCAGAATGCTGTTGTACACTTTGAATGTAAGCGTTACCATCATAACAAATGACCTGCGCGCACAAGGTTGGAAGGGACGAAAGCATATTCGAGGTTTTCTGGAACAGAGCTATGGTTCCGTTTAAGCAAAAAGTAGGTTACACATTTAATTAGGGGGGTTCTCATGGTTATTCAGGTTTTAGCCATCGTTCTGGCGCTTGGCCTGCTGATGTTCTTCGCTTACCGGGGGTTTCCGGTTATTGTTTTTGCACCTATATTCACACTGCTTGCGGTAGTTATCTCAGGGGTCGCCCTGATGCCGAGTTACACCGAAGTATACATGCTGAATGCGGCAAACTACGTAAAGAACTTCTTCCCGATCTTCCTGCTAGGCGCTATCTTCGGTAAAATGATGGAGCTTAGCGGCGCTGCCTCGTCCATCGCCCAGACGATTGTCAAAGCGCTCGGCTCAAAGAGAGCCATGCTTGCCGTTGTACTCGCCTGCTCCGTACTGACTTATGGCGGCGTATCACTGTTTGTCGTAGCCTTCGCTGTCTATCCGTTCGCTGTAGCGATCTTCCGTGAAGCCGATATCCCGAAACGGCTCATTCCCGGCACCATCGCACTTGGAGCGTTCACCTATACGATGGATGCCCTGCCGGGTACGCCGCAGATTCAGAACATCATCCCGACCACTTACTTCGGTACAGATGCCTATGCTGCTCCGCTCGTCGGTATTGCCGGCGCGCTGATCGTCTTCATCGGCGGCCTGTGGTGGCTGGAACGCCGCCGCAAGCAGGCAGCTGCTAACGGGGAAGGCTATGGCACCGGCCATAAGAACGAACCGGAATTGCTGGAGAACGCCAAATATCCAAACATCTGGATCTCCGTTCTGCCGCTTCTGCTGGTGCTCGTATTCAACTTCCTGCTCAGCCGGACGTCCATGTCAGTAACCAACTGGTACAGCAGCGAGCTGCTGGAAACCTTCAATATCGCCAATGTCAAAACCGTATCCTCAAGCTGGGCCTTGATTATTGCCCTCTGCATCGGGGTTATCGCTGCCGGATGTATCAATATCCGCCAGGTCAAAGGCAAAATGGCCGCTGGCCTGACCGCCGCAGCTATGGGCTCCCTGCTTGCCATTTTCAATACAGCCTCCGAAGTAGGCTTCGGCAACGTTGTCAAAACACTCCCAGGCTTCAAATCCATCCAGGAATGGATCATGAATATCAGCGATCATCCGCTAATTTCCGAAGCGTTGTCCGTCAACATTCTCGCCGGAGTCACCGGCTCCGCATCAGGCGGTTTATCGATCGCCCTGGAGGTTATGGGCAAATCCTATCTTTCCATGGCCCAAACGCTGGGGATCAGCCCGGAAATGCTGCACCGCATCGCTTCCATGGCATCCGGCGGTATGGATACGCTTCCACACAACGGTGCCGTCATCACTTTGCTGGCGATTACCGGACTTACGCATAAGCAATCCTATAAAGATATCTTTGCCATCACCTGCCTGAAGACAATTGCCGTATTCACCCTTGCCATCGTTCTATCCATCTTCTAATTCATCCCCATGGAGGTTATGCAGAAATGAGCAGATTTTTGGAAAATAGAGTAGCTTTCGTCACCGGCGCTGCCAGCGGCATCGGTCTGGAGATTGCCCGCAAGTTCGCCCATGAAGGCGCCAAGGTAGTCATTTCCGATGTACGTGAAGAGTTGGCCGTCAACGCTGCCAAAGAATTGCAAGCCCAGGGCTATGAAGCCTATGGCCTCAGATGCGATGTTACCCAGGAGGTGGAATACAGCGCGGCGATTGCCAAAGCTAAAGAAGTCTACGGAAGACTG
Source organism: Paenibacillus sp. FSL E2-0178 (assembly GCF_038593005.1). NCBI lineage: Bacteria > Bacillati > Bacillota > Bacilli > Caryophanales > Paenibacillaceae > Paenibacillus > Paenibacillus sp. FSL E2-0178. The sequence goes on along the minus strand of NZ_CP151953.1, from coordinate 7,368,549 downwards.
GATATTCTGGTGAATAACGCAGGGTTGCAGCATGTGTCGCCGATTGAGGATTTCCCCGTGGAAAAATTCGAGTTCATGCTGAAGGTGATGCTGACCGGCGCTTTTATCGGCATCAAGCATGCCTTCCCGATTATGAAGGAGCAAGGCTACGGCCGCATTATCAACATGGCCTCTATCAATGGAGTCATCGGCTTTGCCGGTAAAGCCGCATACAACAGCGCCAAACACGGCCTGATCGGGCTGACCAAGGTCGCCGCTCTGGAAGGCGCTGCCCACGGCATTACCGTGAATGCCCTGTGCCCGGGCTATGTGGATACCCCGCTGGTGCGCGGACAAATGGAGGATCTGGCCCGAACCCGGAACGTGCCGCTGGAGAGCGTGCTGGAGGAGGTCATCTATCCGCTCGTCCCGCAGAAACGCCTGCTGGCCGTTGAAGAAATCGCCGACTACGCCATGCTGATCGCCAGCGAGCGCCTCGGGGGCGTCACCGGTTCTACCCTGCTGATCGATGGCGGATATACTGCGCAGTAAGCCAGTTTATTCAGTCCTCATACAAAGTTAAGCAGCGGTCCTCCCGTTAACTGGGGGACCGCTGTTTTGCTGTTTTGTGTTATAGCTGCTCAAGCTCCTTAGAGACTTGTTCAAATCTGTTTATACCTTGGACTATTTCCATATAAAAGAAAAATACATAATTATTTAAATATCGAAGCTGAAGCATGGAGATTTGCTTTCTTTTAATTTCAGCTTTGATGTTTATTAAAATCTTTGTAATGTAATCAAAATGACCGTAAAAAAAATCAGGAGATTCTTGTATTAACGGATTAATGGACATGTAATACTGATCAAAATAGTCACGTAATGCAGTAATTCTGTTCTCAAAAAAAAGGGTCAGCAGTTCAATGTATTCAATCGTATTGTTGTCTAAGTCAATTGCTGCTTCCAGAGCTTGCTGCTCTATTTCATACATAGTTTCGATTCTTCTTACCAGGATCCTTAACAGGCGCCTGTTTAGCATCACCCAGTGAACGTCATACGAGACGTATTCGAATAGCGGTTGGTAGAATCTCAACTCTCTTTTTAATTCATCAAATTTTTTTCTTCTCCTTTTGGCTTTAAAGAAGATAAACACCCCCTTTAAGAGATAATTCTATTACCTTATATATCCATATGCATCAGCATTAATCACACGGTAGTGGAACAATTTTCTGCTGAATCTTGCACCACTTTCAACATATATGTTATATATGTAATATAACAAACAAAATGTATTTTTAATACAGAAATAACCATAAGGAGGGATATTCGTGTTCATAGAGCTCGATCTGCAATCGGACACCCCGCTGTACACGCAGCTGGCCGATCAATTGACCGAAGGGATCGCGTCAGGCGAGCTGAAGCCGGGTGATCCGCTTCCGTCGATCCGGAGACTGGCTGAGGACCTCGGGATCAATCTCCATACCGTCAACAAAGCCTACAATTTGCTTAAGCAGGAAGGCTTGCTTCAAGTGCACCGGAAGACGGGCGTTATTGTTCAGCCGGACGGGATGCCCGGTGTGACGGAGGCGTTCGAGGCAAAGCTCCGGCGGCAGCTGCGCTCTCTTGCGGCAGCGGCTGCAGTACGTGGCATGGCGGAAGAGGTATTCGCGCAGGAGAGCAAATCGGTATACCGGGATATAATTACGAACCGTGGAGGGGAATAACGGTGACACAAGAACAGATGATTATTATATCCAGCAGCTATTTGATGATTGCTCTGATGCTCAGCTTACAGGTCTATATCGGCTTGCGGACTGTTCTGTTCGGCATTGTGCTGCCGGAGGAGGCCCTGAAGGATCCGTCCGTCCGCGCCATTCGCCGGAATTACGGTTTGCTGACCTCCGGTTTTGCGGTTGTCATCGGGGGTGCCTGCTTGTTCTGGCTACGCCAACAACCGGCGCGGGGTCTCCTGATTTTGACGTCATCCATCTTGCTTTTAATGATTGCTTCATCCTTCGTAGCCCGGCTAAGCCGGATATCCGCGCAACACTTGAAGGCAGCCAGAGGCTGGAAGGCTGTAGTGCAGAAGAAGCGCACAGCCAGCCTTACGGCCGGCCGGATGCATAGCCCGGTGCTGAGCTCTTGGTGGTACTCGGCAAATGCCGGCGTTATGTCGCTATGCATCCTCTTGGCTATTGCCAGGTGGGATACGATTCCACAAGTGCTGCATCTCGGAAATTGTAGCTTTTACAAAACCGGTTGGACGGTGTTCTCTTTAAACTTCGTGCAAGTACTGAATATTACCGTGTTCGTCTGCTACAACCTGCTGATTAGCCGTGCCAGAACCTCGCTGGACCCCCAGGACCGGGAAGGTTCGCTGCAGAAACAGTTGAAGCACAAGAGAATCCATTCGCTTCTGGCTTGGAGCGCGTCGCTCCTGATGGTTATATTCTACGGGGTGACGCAAGCCATAACATTGTACGGCTGGAAGGGAAATCTGCTCTTCCTCTCCGGCATGTCGCTCTGTACAGCACTCTTAGTCGCACTGTTCGGCGTCATCCTGTATATGCGAATCAAGGGTATTGATCAGCTGAGGGACGTTCCGTCGCTGGAGGAAAAGCACTGGAAGTGGCTTGGCCGCCTCTACGTGAATCCTGAAGATCCGGCGTTGATCGTTCCGAACACCCGTGGTTTCGGCTGGACGATCAATTGGGCCAATTCGCGCAGCAAGATCATAATCTCCGCCATCCTAGCCGTTCTGGTGATCGAATTTATAATTTGCTATCCTATCTTCAATAAATATCTTCAATAAATAAAGAAATCCTAGAGAGGGAGAGTTCAAATGATAAGAAATCGGTGGAGAACCGCAGCTGTACTATTCTTGTGTCTGCTTCTCCTACTAACCGCCTGCAATGACAACACACCAGTGGCTGAAATGCAGAACGTAGCAGAAGCACTGAATACGGCTGAGGTAACCCTGTCAAGTGCTGCTCCGCAAGTCGTGTCAACGGCGGAAGCGGACTCGCCTCCACAGCAAGCTGAACCCACTTACGAAATCACCCGGAAAGCTGCACAGGAAAAAGCAGATCGCCTCACAAATACATACGACACGAACAGCGTGCAATATGCCCTTATCGATCATGGTAACATCACCGTATCCGGCCAATCCGGCAAGAATGATGAGCAGGGACAGAATCCGCTCACGAAAGATACGATGTATGGGATCGGTTCAACAAGTAAGATGTTTACCACGGTTGCCGTTATGCAGCTGGCCGGCCAAGGAAGAATCGGTCTGGATACACCGGTCGTCCAGTATATCCCCGAGTTTACTATGAAGGATGAACGCTACAAGCAGATTACACCGCGAATGCTGCTGAATCATTCTTCCGGGCTGAACGGATCGTCGATGACGAACGCCTTTTTATTCGAAGATAACGATACCTACGCCCACGACACACTGCTGAGGCAACTGGCCGGTCAGAGCTTAAAGGCGGACCCGGGCGCTTATTCAGTGTACTGCAATGACGGATTCACACTGGCCGAGATTCTGGTCGAGCGCGTCAGCAGCATGGACTTTACCTCTTATATCCACCGGTATATTACGGAACCCCTGGATATGTTCAATACGAAGACGCCGCTCGATTCCCCGGATAGGGCAAAAATGGCGGGGCTCTATTATCCTACCTATACAGGGCAGGTTCCGGGCGAGACGGTCAACCTGATCGGAACTGGAGGCATTTATTCCACAGCGGAAGATTTGGCCCGATTCTCGCAAATTTTCACGGGAGAAGCGGAAGAAGTATTGGCCGGCAAATCGGCTGCGGCCACGGCACAAGACGAGTACAAGACGCCACTCTGGCCTGACGATGCGGACAACACCATCGGATACGGTCTCGGCTGGGACAGTGTCCATCTGTACCCTTTCGGTGAATACGGGATGAAGGCACTGACCAAAGGCGGTGACACAGTTCTCTATCACTCATCGCTCGTCGTGCTTCCCGGGCAGGACATAGCGGCAGCTGTTGTCTCTTCCGGCGGAAATAGCACTTACGATCAGCTTCTGGCCAGGGAAATCCTGCTTCAGGCTTTGAAGGAGAAAGGCACAATTGCTGAATTGAAACCTGAGAAGTCATACGGTGCGCCGGTAAAAGCTGATATGCCGGAGTCCATGCTGCAGTATTCAGGAAGTTATGGCGCGACCGGTACAACGATGAAAGTCAAAATATCCGAAGGGGGCGTTATGTCTATTAGTTCGGAGCAGCCATCAAGTAATTTGAACCAGATCTTCAAATATTCGGCGGACGGCATGTTCCATAGTTCGGACGGAAATGCGATGATCAGCTTCGTGATAGAGGAGAACGGCCGTACCTACTTATGGATTCGTCAATACGCTTTAGTGTTAGGCCTTGGGCATGTAGCTATATCCATGTACAATGCCGAGAAGCTGCAACCCCAAGATCTTCCGGTAGAGACCAAGGAAGCATGGAGTCAGCGCATAGGCAAAAAGTATTATCTGCTCAATGAGAAGTACACGTCGCTTGCTTATCTGGTGTTGCCATCCAGCCAACTGAATGTGTCGAGTCAATTGCCGGGGTACGTGCTCGATAAGCGAATAACCGGCCTAAATACGGCCGTCTCCGAATTGCAAATTCCGGGAAACAGCGGGCGGGATCTCTCCGGTCTTACGTTCTTTACACAAGATGGCGTTGAATACCTAAAGATGGGCGGAATCATCTTGGTGAATGAGGACACGGTGAAGCCCGTCAGCGTCTCTAAGAAGTCAAACGTTACGATTCCGCACAGCGGATACGCCAGGTGGTATACGATAAGCGACAAAGACGGGGGCAAGAACATCAAGGTGAGTATGCCCTCGAAAGCCTCCTTCGCCATTTATGATGCCAAGGGAACATGCATCTATTTCAGTATCATCGGAGGCAAGGATCAGATCACGCTGCCTGCGGGAGGATCGATTGTGTTCGCCGGGGATGCCGGCACGAAGTTTGAGGTTTCAGTGCAATAACGTCGTAACGGGTAGTTCTTCATCATTACTCTGGAGGCCCGGCACCGCGGATGCGTCTTGATGTTACGTGTTCCGGCCGTAAAGTCAATATAAACAAGGCTCCAGTTACTAGAGTTTGTCATTACTAGAACTTCCATGGTCAAGCCCCTTAAAGCCTGTACCGTGCTAGCTCTGATTTGATGTAGTTATGCTAAGAAAACGATATCTTGCCGCAATCTTCATAACTTGTCCGTCACCGAAGAGGACTGAGAATCCGTTATTTGTGTAAATTCGGCGAAATTGCCGGTTAATCGGACTCAGAATCGCTTATATAACCCGAAATGCCGTCTTTCGGGTTCAAATGAATAAGATAACGGAATCTCAGTCCGCTTCATCTCATATTACAGTTTTTTTTGAGAAATAGAGGAATCTCAGTCCGCTTCAGGAGAAATGGATCCAGGGAGGAGAAGCTGGTCTGACAGTTTGCTATCAAGTGGGAACGGCTACACCGTCCTTTAAAGGACGGTGCGTTTCAGCGAGAAATAGAAGGATAAGTTATCATGCGAAGCATATAAATTCTGGCGTAATATTTCAAAAAAAGCAAAGCCCCGGATATAGGAGCTTTGCCTGCAACAATATTGTTCCCTATTTCACAAACCTTCTGATCGTCCTGGCAAGGATGCCGCCTTCGCGGATGTCTGCAGCATATATCCGATCTATCTTCGCTATCTTCGCTCAATCTTCGCTCTATCTTCGCGCAATCTTTGCTCTATAACCGCTCGATAATCGTCGTGACGCCATGCCCGCCGCCGATGCACAGAGTGGCAAGTCCGGTGCGTGCACCGCGCTGCTTCAGTGCATGTACCAGTGTTACGAGAATTCTTGCGCCGCTCGCACCGATGGGATGGCCCAGGGCGATGGCCCCGCCGTTCACATTGACCTTCTCCTCCGGGAAGTCCAGGGCCTGGCCTACCGCCAGCATCTGTGCGGCAAACGCCTCGTTAGCCTCGATAAGATCGATGTCGCTGATCGTCAGGCCGCCCCGCTGCAGCGCCTTCTTCGTTGCCGGTACCGGCCCCATCCCCATGATGGAAGGATCCACACCGCCGGACGCGTAAGACAGGATACGCGCCAGCGGCTTCAGCCCCAGCGCCGCAGCTTTCTCCGCCGACATAATGACCAGCGCCGCAGCACCGTCGTTAATGCCCGAGGCATTCCCGGCGGTTACACTGCCGTCCTTCTTAAAGGCCGGGCGCAGGCCTGCCAGCTTCTCGGCCGTTGTTCCTTTCCGCGGAAACTCATCGGTATCGAAGATGATGGCATCGCCTTTTCGCTGCGGAATGACTACAGGCACGATTTCTTCCTTGAAATGGCCTGCTTCAATGGCGCGCACGGCCTTCTCCTGGCTGGACGCGGCCAGGGCATCCTGCATTTCGCGGCTGATCCCGAATTGTTCGGAGACATTCTCAGCCGTGATCCCCATGTGGTATTGGTTGAACGCGCAGGTCAGGCCGTCACTTACCATCGTATCGATCAGTGTACCGTTGCCCATGCGGTAGCCGTAACGGGCCTGATCCAGCACATAAGGCGCTTTCGACATATTTTCCATCCCGCCGGCTACAATAATCTCACTGTCTCCCGCCATAATACTCTGCGCAGCCAGGTGGACCGCCTTCATGCCTGAACCGCAGACCTTGTTGATGGTCAGGCTGGAGGCCTCAACCGGAATGCCCGCTTTCATTGCCGCCTGACGCGCCGGATTCTGGCCCAGCCCGCCCTGAAGCACATTGCCCATAATGACTTCATCCACCTGCTCCGGAGCAACACCCGCCCGCTGCAGCGCCTCCTTGATGACCAGCGCCCCCAGATCTACAGCGGCAATTCCGGCAAGACTTCCGCCAAAGGTGCCGAGTGCCGTCCGCACCGCACTGACAATGACAATTTCTTGGGCTGTATTCATAACAACACCTCATTCGAAGGGATATTCCGCATGGGAGACAGATCCGCAGAAACCGTAAACGCTGCACCCGTTCTATTTGTAACCGTTTCCAATTCAACGCCTGGAGCCAGCTCTTCCAGCACCAGCCCCTGCGGGGTGAAACGGAATACCGCCAGCTCCGTGATAATCATCGATACTGCGCCGCGCGCGGTTAGAGGCAAGGTGCAGTCGCTTACGATTTTGGAAGCACCGTTCTTGGAGGTATGCTCCATGGCGACAATAACTTTTTTTGCACCCGTGACCAGATCCATGGCGCCGCCCATGCCAGGCACCATTTTGCCGGGAACCATCCAGTTGGCCAGATTGCCGTGCGCGTCTACCTCCAGCCCGCCAAGAATGGTAACATCCACATGTCCGCCGCGGATGAGCGCAAAGGAAGTGGCACTGTCGAAGAAGGAACCCCCGGGCAGAATGTTAGCCGGTTTGCCTCCTGCATTGACCAGATCGGGAATGATCGTATCCTGCACCGGCCCAAGTCCGATATAGCCGTTCTCCGATTGCAGAATAATGTTGATGCCTGCCGGCAGATAATCCGGGATCAGCGTCGGCAGCCCGATGCCCAGATTGACTACGTCCCCGTCATGCAGTTCAACTGCCGCTCTGCGTGCGATCAGCTCTTTCGTATCCATGTTATTCACTCTCCTTATAGCAGATGATTTTATCGACCAGGACACCCGGCGTAACCACAATATTGGGGTCAAGCTCCCCGGTTTCCACAATTTCATCCACTTGAACAATGACCAGATCGGCGGCCAGCGCCATCAGCGGATTGAAATTGCGCGCCGAATTGCGGTACACCAGATTGCCCGACTTATCCGCTTTGTGTGCTTTCAGCAGGGCAACGTCCGCCCGCAGCGGCAGCTCCACCAGAAATTCCCTGCCCTCAATGGTCAGCGTCTGCTTGTTGTCGGCGACCATCGTCCCCGTTCCTGTCGGCGTCAGAATGCCGCCGAGCCCTGCACCGCCGGCCCGCACCCGCTCGGCAAGCGTACCCTGTGGCACCAGCTCCACCGCCAGCTCCCCGGCGAGCATCTGTCTGCCCGTCTCCGGGTTGGTGCCGATATGCGAAGCGATCACCTTCTTCAGCCGCCGGCCCAAGACCAGCGGGCCTACTCCTGTATCGACCAGAGCCGTGTCGCTGGAGATCAGCGTAATGTCTTTGATATCCCGGTCCATCAGAATGCCTACCAGTGCATCAGGTGCTCCGGTTCCCATGAAACCGCCAACCATAATGGTCATACCGTCATGCACAAGTTCGCCTATTTCTTCAAGCGTCGTTACTTTCCCCACACCGAACCCCTCCTGTTTTTTTGCTGCAGCCCATTGACAAATGTGATGCGGATGTCTTTATGTATACAGTGTACAACGCGCTTTTTTAGGGGTAAAATTCAGACATCGCATGCAAACCATGAAAATATATCATAGATTGGAGGCGCTTACTTTTGGATGTGCGGAACCTGAAATACGTGCTGGAAGTGGCCAATTTGCACAACATCACCAAGGCGGCGGAGAAGCTTCACCTGACCCAGCCCACCCTCAGCAAGATGGTTAAGAGCCTGGAGGACGAGCTTGGTGTCATCCTGTTTGACCGTTCGGGCAAATATGTCAGGCTGACCGATGCCGGAACAGCGGCGATGGAGCAGATCAGGCTGATTATTGCCGCAGTGGACAATCTGCATATGACGCTGGACGACATCAGCAACCTTAAGACCGGTACGATCAAGATTGGCCTTCCCCCGGTGATCAGCTCCGTTTTTGTCCCCAAAGTCGTGACTCCATTCCAAAAAAAATATCCCAACATCTCCTTCGAGCTCATTGAACAGGGCTCGAAGAATGTTGAGAATATGGTGCTGGAGGGCAGCATTGATCTGGGCGCCGTCCTGCTTCCCGTCCGGGAGGGCAGCTTCGGAATCAAGCCTTTTGTCCGTGAGAATCTGGCAATTGTTGTCCATAAGTCACATCCGCTGGGGGCACTTGAAGAGGCTTCGCTGACCGATCTCCGGGAAGAGCCGCTGATCCTGTTCGCCAAGGGGTTCGCCATGCGGCAGCATATTATCGAAGCCTGCATCAGCGCAGGGTTTGAAGCCAATATCGCTTATGAAAGCGCTCAATGGGATCTGCTGGTCGAGCTGGTGTCGGCCAATCTGGGCATCGCTTTTCTGCCTGAGCCGCTCTGTGAGAAGGTATCCAATCAGAATGTGCGCATTCTGCCGCTGCGTAATCCGTCTATTCCCTGGAATGTCGTGCTGATCTGGAACAAGGAGCGTTACATCAGTAAATGCATGCGGGAATTCATCCGCTTCCTGGAGGATCATTCCCTGGTTGTATAGCGCAATGTGACTATATAGCTTGATAGCTTGAACTGGTAATTTTTCGGATTAGTCCCGGGCTCACCGCATGGACAGCTGGCTGTGCCGGGATTCGCGCCGACTAAGCTATAACTGTATTTTGTACAACTAAAGCGGGCGATTATTGCGCTGTGAGGGTTTTAATTGCACTTTCTACACTTAAAAATCCACATATTTCGTAAAAGGGGACTCACCGCTTTTTTAGTTGTACAGAATACAGTTAAACCGGAAAATCCGGAATCTCGTCGTCTTTTAACTGCAGAAAATACAATTAAATGCTATGCACTTCACGCTAGTTACTGGCTGCATAAGAACAAATTCGTCCTAAGGGCGAATCAAACCACACACCAGAAGTTGAATGATCCAACCAAATTCCAATGAAATTTATCCTCAACAGACGAATTTCATAATTTCCTATTAATCAACAAAAAGCAGAGTCCCGTCATTCCCCAGGAACTCTGCTATACCGCTTACTTTTGTAAGGCATATCCGAATCTATATTCACCGGAGCCGAGCGTAATCTTCACCGACTGCTCCAGCTGCTCGGCAGAATGAATGCCGCGGACCGCCTGAAGCTCCTGCCCGTTCTCCAGCACACCCGTCAGCAAAGCGTCCGGGAGCAGTACAGTAGCCGAGGTATTCGGCGGAACTACGGTCACCAGCTCTATTTTGCCGGAATCAATCGTCCACTCGGAGCGGATCTCTCCATACATAGATTCCAGCCCGGCGGCAGCCGAAGTCAGTCCGCCTCCCGGATGCGGCTGAATCAGAAACTGCTTATAACCCGGATACTCTTCCACCTGCTCGATGCCGGCAACACAGCGGTACAGAAAATCACCAATCGCCCCATACGCATAATGATTGAACGAGTTCATATCCTTGCTCCAGAAGCTGCCGTCCTCCTTAATCCCGTCCCAATGCTCCCAGATGGTCGTCGCCCCCCGGGTAACCTGATACAGCCAGGAAGGGTAATCGGTCTGCAGCAGCAGCTTGTAGGCAGCATCATAATGCCCCGCTCCAGCCAACACCAGATTCAGATAAGGCGTGCCGACGAAGCCTGTGGTGAGATGATATTTGCTCTCTTCCAGCAGCTCTATAAGCTTGGCAACCGTGCGTTCTTCCGCCTTACCCTCCACCAGACCGAACATCAGCGCCAGCACACAGGCCGTCTGTGTAGCTACACTTATCCGTCCGGCAGGCGTGATGAATTCCCGGTTAAAAGCTTGTTTGATCCGCGCATGCAGCTGTGAATAGTACTGCTCATCTTCTGTTCTGCCCAGCACTGCCGCAGTCTTACCCATAAGCTCTACAGAATAGGCATAGAAGGCAGTCGCGATATAGTCCCTGTCCGTAGCGCCGATGTAGCTGTCCGGCTTGGCATCCAGGCCCAGCCAGTCTCCGAAATGAAAGCCGGTATTCCACAGGAATTCATCCGTCCCCTGCTGTCGGATATACTCCACCCAGCCCTGCATGCTGCTGTACTGCTGCTCCAGAATCCGCTTGTCGCCATAACACTGATAAATCGTCCACGGACAGATGACAGCCGCATCGCCCCAGGCAGCAGAAGAATGGGAATTCTCATCCAGCACGTGGGGAATTACGAACGGAACACCGCCGTTATCCAGCTGATCGGCCGCCAGATCCTTGAGCCATTTGCTGAAAAAGGGAGCTACATTCATCAGATACGCCGACGTACGGATGAACATCTGCGCATCCCCGGTCCAGCCGAGCCGTTCATCGCGCTGCGGGCAGTCTGTCGGCACATCGACGAAATTGCCTTTTTGCCCCCAGAGAATGTTATGCTGCAGCTGATTCAGCAGCGGATTGGAACAGGTAAAGCTGCCGGTCGGCTCCATATCCGAATGCAGCACCACCCCGGTGAAATCCTGCAGCGGGAGGTTCTCGGGGAAGCCTATCAGCTGCACATACCGGAAGCCCTGGAATGTGAAACGCGGCCGGAAGCTCTCCCGGCCTCCGCCTCTGGCAATATACGTAACCGTCTGTCTGGCCGCCCGCAGGTTATCTGTGTACACATTGCCTTCCTGATCCAGCACCTCGAAATGCCGCAGCTGAAATTCCTGTCCAGCCTGACCTTCGACGGTGAAGCGCATCCAGCCGACCATATTCTGGCCCATATCCAGCACGGTCTCCCCGGCCGGAGTGCGCATGATTGCTATAGGTATCAGTTCCTCTACAGCCTTCACAGGAACATTCTCCTGGGCCAGCAGAATATCCTTGGTGTACGGAAGGATCTCCGCAGGCATCCATGACTGGTCATCGTACTCCGCCCTGCTGAAACCGGTCTGCTCCAGACGGGCATCATAGGTTTCGCCGTGATAGATCTCCGACATCAGCAGCGGTCCGGGCGATACTGTCCATCCCGGGTCCGTTCCGATGATCTGCTCCACCCCGTCCGCATAGATGAGATGAATCTGCATCAGCAGGGCCGTGCGGTCGCCGAACACATGCTTTTTGTTATCCCAGGCCAGGTTTCCTTTGTACCAGCCGTTCCCCAGCCAGGCGCCAACCGCATTGTCCCCCACTGCCAGCTGCCCTGTAATGTCATAGGTCTGGAACTGCAGGCGGGTGCTGTAGCTGGTCCAGCCGGGGGTCAAATAATCCTCGCCGACTCTTGTACCGTTCAGCTCCACTTCATAGAGACCGAGACTGGTCACATACATTCTGGCCCGGGTGACCTGCCGGTCTACATGGAAGCTCCGCCGCAGCAGCGGAGCCTGCTCTGCCTGGACATCCAGGCAAGCCAGCGGCGCTGTAATCCACTCTGCCTCCCAATCCTCCGGCGAGAGCAGGCCCGTCTCCCACCAGGCGGTATCCGACCACTCTGTAGGCCGGTTCTGCTGATCCCATACTCTGATCCGGTAATAATAGCGCTGCTTAGGCTGCAGCTGCAGCTCCTTCAGCTCAATATGCAGGGATTGTCCGGACTCCACTCTGCCCGAATCCCATACCGTGCTTCCGAAGTCCTGATCCATTGCTGCCTGAAGCTGATACGCCTGCTGCATGACATCCCGCTCATCCACATCCAGCTGCCAGCTGATTCTTGGATAACGGACATCCAGCCCCAGCGGATTGTCTTTGTACTCCACACGTAATTTATGAACAGCTATCATTTCATTACACCCCGTCTTTTCTGGGATTGCCCCTATAAATATGAAACGCTTTCTATTACAATTATAGAATTCCGCAGCATTTAAATGACCTGCAATATGGACATTTCACCGGGGTAAAAAGGACATTCTGTTGTTTAGAGGAGTGAACTGATGCATTCGGCCAATCATACGCTAAAAGGAGAGTATTTCTTCCAGAACAATCTCCAGTTATATGTGAACCGCGCTACCGAGAACTATGATCTTCCGCTTCACACCCATGATTTCATAGAGCTGACGTTCGTTGCCGAAGGCAAGGGCTTTCATTATATCGGGCAGCAGGCTCAGCAGACCGGCAAGGGCCAGCTGTACTATATTCCCGTAGGAGTCTCCCATGTCTTCCGTCCGTCTTCACCCGGCCCGCTCCGTGAGCCGCTCGTGGTGTACAATTGTTTGTTTAAGCCGGAGCTGCTGGACAGCCTTGCCGCCCTGATTCCGGACCCGCCGATTGCCTCCTACCTGGAACAGATCCGCAATCATCAGCTGCCCGCATTCTCCGTAACGGATCTGAACGGTTCCATCGAGAGCCTGTTTCTGGCGCTTCACCGGGAGGTTCATCTTCCGCAGACCGGCGCGGGCAGCTATTTGCTGACCTTGTTCATTCAACTGCTGATAAGTATCTACCGGCTCAGGCATGACGAGGTCCAGTTTCCGCTGAACAAGCAGACGCAATTCCTGCAGATTCTGAATTATGTCAACCAGGAGTACGCGCAGGAAATCACCCTGAAGCGTCTGTCACGCAGCTTTGACTGGAGTGAAAGGCATCTTCAGCGGCTGTTCAAGGCGCATACCGGGCAGACCTTCCATCATTACCTGCAGAATGTCCGGATCCAGAAAAGCTGCCTGCTGCTGGTTCAGCAGCCCAAAGCGCCCGTTCAGCTCATTGCGGAGCAGGTCGGCTACCATGACCCGAAGACCTTCAATCTGGTGTTCAAGCGGATTATCGGCACCACTCCGGGGAGCTACCGGCAGGCGTCCGGCAGGAAGCATCCGGAGGGGCCGGAGCCGGGAGGAACAACTTTAACGCGGAATGATTGATGTTATTTGTAAATAGTGTTAGGCTATCAACGGTAAACTCAACATCTGTGCTCTTCAATATATCCTAAAATAGTCACAAATTTAGTTAGAAAGAAAGGTAACACTATGATAAAAGCAGAACACTTATCCTTCTCATTTCCGCAAAAAGAACTATATAAAGATATTTCCTTTACGCTTGAAGCCGCACAGCATTGTGCTTTCATTGGAACAAGCGGCAGCGGGAAAAGTACACTGACCGATATTCTGATGGACCCGGAAAAATATCTGTTTGAGGGCAGGTTAGAGATAGATCCCGCTTGCAGCATCGGGTATGTAAGCCAGTTCTCCCAACCGGAAAAAACTAAAGAAACAACCGTTTTTGAATATATCGGCGAAGAATTTATTAAAGTACAAAATGAAATAAATTCTATTTTGGCTGAAATGGAAACCTCCTCGGATATGGATTCGCTGCTGGAAAGGTATCAGTTGGCGCTAGACGCCTTCGATGCTATGGACGGGAATGATTACGAAAGCAATATTAATAAGAAGCTAAATCTGGCAAACCTCATGAAGCTAAAGGATGTCAGGGTATCTGACCTGAGCGGCGGGGAATTCAAGCTCATTCAAGTAATGAAGGAAATGCTCAGCCGTCCGGACTTCATGATAATGGACGAGCCCGATGTATTTTTAGATTTTGACAACCTAAATTCGCTTAAGAATCTTATTAATGCCCACAAAGGCATACTGCTGGTGGTTACGCACAACCGCTATCTGCTCAATCATTGCTTCAACAAAATCCTGCACCTTGAAAACAAGGAGATCCAGGAGTTTGACGGGCGGTATATTGATTACAACTTCTCCTTGCTGCAAACCAAAATTGAGCTGCAGGAGCTCGCCATCGCTGAAGAGGAAGAAATTGCGAGAAACGAGAACATCGTCAATAACCTTAGAGCAATCGCAACTTATAATTCTGAGGCCTCCAGAGGGAGAGCGCTAAAAGCCAGAGTTAAATTTCAGGAAAGACTGGAAGCACGCAGAATTAAAGCTCCATTCGTAGAGATTAAGCAGCCGGATATCCGTTTCAGTATCGATCATGAACTGGAAGACACGACTGTTATAACTGTTAATAACTATAGCGTTTCCTTTGATGAGCTGCTGTTAGAGAATGTTAACTTTGAGATCAAATCTACGGATAAAGTAGCCCTTATCGGTGCAAACGGCACCGGGAAAACGACATTACTCCGGGAGATTTATAGGAATAATCATGATGCAATAGAAGTAAATCCGGATGCTAAAGTGACTTATTTATCTCAGCTTCAAGGTGAAATGCTGAAGGACTCTAATACCATCCTGGAGGAATTCATCGATGCCGGGTTCGCAACGTATGATGAGATTAGATCGCATCTTTCAAGCTACGGCTTTGAGGGAGAAATCCTTGATCAGAAGATAGAATCTTTATCCGGCGGCGAAAAAAATATGCTTCAGTTAGCTAAAGTTTCGGCCAGTAAAGCGAACGTGCTGCTGCTTGATGAGCCGACAAGCCATTTGGACACCTATACACAAATCGCACTGGAGAACGCTATCCAGAACTATAAAGGTGCGATTCTCATGATTTCGCATGATTTCTATTCGGTGGTAAACGGGATGGATTATGTTCTGATCATTGACGGCAAGACGATTAGAAAAATGACGATCAAGAAATTCAAAAAGATGATCTATGCAAGGCATTTCGATAAGGACTATCTGGAACTGGAACAAAATAAAAAAGCTGTTGAAACGAAAATCGAGCTGGCTTTGAAAGCTGCTAACTTTGAACTTGCACAAGGTTTGATGGATGAGCTGGAAGAGCTGATTAAGCAGCTGTAAATCAATATATCTGTACTTTATGCAATAGCCTCAAGAATAAAGCAAATGATCCCCAAAGTCCGGGGATCATTTGCTTTTGCTTTATACACTAACCGCATTCTGCCTAGTGTTCGCTCAGGCAAAGACAACATGCAGCGTATGAATCTCATATGGTTTGAAATCAAGGCGGATAGCCGGTCCGTCCACCACCCCGGTCTCCAGCGGGCGCTCCATCAGATCGCGCAGCTGCCAGGAGACGGCGGAGTAATCGCTGCCGATATTCGCCGTGCTGCGTGTTCCGGTGTACTCATGCAGTCTGACGATACATCCGCTGCCATCCTCGGCCAGCTTGACGGCATCGACGGCAATGTTCGGGGCATCACAGGTGATCAACGACTTGCCGTTACCGGCGGCATAACCCCCTTCTGCAGCGAGGAGCGGATTATTCAGCGCCCAGGCTTCCTGCACCGTGCCAGCCGAAGCCCAATCCCCTTTATGCGGAAGCAAGGCATACGTGAAGCGGTGCTCGCCCTGGTCAGCCAGCCGGTCCGGGCTGGTTGCCGATTTGATCAGCGACAGCCTCATCGTGTGATCTTTGATGTCGTATCCGTATTTGCAGTCGTTCAGCAGACTGACGCCATAGCCCCGCTCCGACAAGTCCGCCCACTGGTGGCCGACGCTCTCGAACCGCGCATAATCCCAGCTCGTATTCCAGTGGGTCGGCCGCTTCACATTCCCGAACTGGATATCATAGGTAGCTTCCGTCGCGCGAACCGCAACAGGGAAAGCTACCTTCATCAGCTGATGCTGTTCATGCCAGTCCACCAGGGTCTCGAAATCAATCCGTGCACTTCCGGCATATACCCTAACCTTCTGAGTGATCGAGGAATCCATGTACTGCCAGGTGAACTCAAGCACCGCCTGCAGCGGGCCGCATTCGGTCAGCTCTACAGAGCGCAGATCGCTCACCACCCGCATTTTCTCCTGGTAATACAGATCGATATCCCAGGCATCATACATCTTCGGCTTATCCTCGAATACCTGCAGCAGGTTGCCGCATTCGCCCGGTGCCAGCACCTCACGGGTTTCTCTGCGGTCGAAGATCCGGCTCAGCTGCCCCGCTGCATTCCACTCCAGAATGTAATAAGGGGTAGTTAGCGTAGAATCCTGCCAGGTAAAAGGAACGGAGGGCTCCGTATTCTCTCCGGAAGCGGCGGGTTGTGCAGCGCGGATCACTGCACTGCCCATCGCCGGAACATCTTCTACCCCGACCAGCCACTGACTGCCGGAGCGCTGGGCGGACAGCAGGTTGCCGGCGGCATCACTCCAGACGGCATTCTCTGCGCTGTGAGGGACGGCTGCCAGGCGGGGACCTCCAAAGAGGGAGCTGTTGAACAGCGTGTAGTCCTTGTGTGACGCGGTATACGCCGGGTCATCCTCACCCGCTGATGCAGCATCAGGGCTGTTAAGGTTGACGAGTCCCGCAGCCGCAGCATTAAGCGCAGCCCGGCCCAGTTGCTCTGCTTCGGCATATTCCAGCCGTGAATCCTGGTAGACCTCATGGATCGAGGAGCCAGGGATAATATCATGGAACTGGTTGCGCAGAATAATCTGCCAGCCTTCCAGAAGCGACTCTGCAGGATATTGTGCATATCCGCCTGTCTCCGCAGCAAGGAGTATCTGCAGCCACTCCGCCTCGCGGTACAGCAGCTCAAGCTTCCGGTTCATTCTTTTATTATAAGCCTGGCTGGTGTAAGTCCCGCGGTGAAACTCCAGATACAGCTCCCCGTCCCAGGTATGCACATATTGATCGGTGCCTTCTATCGTTTCATGCAGCCGCTCGAAATAGTCATCCGCCCGGCCCGGCTTCACTTGCGGCAGCCCCGGCATGGTATCCAGCCTCCGGCGCATCTCCAGCATCTCGCGGTTTACACCGCCGCCGCCATCGCCATACCCGTAGGAGAGCAGCAGCTCACGGTTCAGGTTCTTGTCGCGGTATTGGTCCCAGATCCCCTGCACAGAGAAAGGCTCAATAAGGCCGTTATACGTATAGTACCAGGCGCTGGAATCAGGAGCCTCGGGTGTGGTGATAAAGTGGGTCAGCACCTCGCTACCGTCAATCCCCCTCCACTGGAACGTATCATGCGGCATGCGGTTATACTGGCTCCAGCTGATCTTGGTCGTCATGAAGGTGTCAATTCCCGACTTGCGCAGAATCTGCGGCAGCGCCCAGCTGTAGCCGAACACATCCGGCAGCCATAGATACTTGCAGTCCACGCCAAATTCCTCGCGGAAAAATTTCGTCCCATACAGAATCTGGCGCACCAGCGACTCGCCGCTGGTCAGATTGCAGTCCGCTTCCAGCCACATTGCACCTCCGGCTTCCCAGCGGCCTTCCTCCACCCGCTGCTTAATTTCGCTATAAATCTCCGGATAATCCTGCTTGATGTAGGCATAGAGCTGCGGCTGGGTCTGCAGGAAGATGTACTCCGGGAACTCCTTCATCAGCCGGAGCACAGTAGAGAAGGAGCGGGCCGCTTTCTCCCGCGTATGAGTGAGCCGCCATAACCAGGCCACATCAATGTGGGTATGACCGATCGCGGTTACCGTAACCGGATGCTGCTGCTCCAGCAGGGCCAGGGCCTCAAGCAGGCTCTTCTCGGCCTCCTGGACTGATGCATAGAAATCCGCGCTGCCGGGCCTTGACCAGTCCAGCTTGTTAAACGAGCGGTTCAATGCCATCAGCAGCTCATGCTTCTCGATCTGGCTGTCGGCAAGCTGCTTGAAAGTACCCAGTGCCGCCCGGCCTGTATAATAGAGATTGTCGGCCGCTTCATCCAGATATGCCAGCTCAGCCTGCTTGATCCGGTGCTCCTGGGGGATAAGCTGCCCGTCTCCGTTCAGGCCTGACCATAAGCGGAAAGTGAAATCCAGCTCCCTGCCTGCGGCATCTGCTTCAAGAAACACCTCCTGGTGGTTGGAATCCACGCCCTGATACGGCTTGCCATCCAGGAACAGCAGGGATTCGAAGCCGCTGTTGTTCCCTCCGCCTGTCCGGCCGAAATCGAATATACCTACAATACGTTTCCCCTGCCAAGCTGCGGGTACGGTTATTTTGCGGTGCAGCCACAAATATACGTCACTGCCGGTCCAGTAATCTCCTATACGAAGCTTCTTGTCTCCTTCCGGTGCGGACGGATAGACACCATTGTCTCCCTCCTGATCATCAGTAACCGCCCATTCATCTAGCGATACACTCTCACGGTACCGGTAACCCTCCAGCTCTTTCAACCGCAGCGCAAGCTTCTCTTCAGTCCAGAACATTTCCATTCCGATTCTCCTCCTTTTATATAACACGTGTTATCAAGCGGGCAAAAAGACGGTCCATCCGCTTAAGGATGGTACCGTTCCCTGGTAATTAGGATAAGCTGCCACTACAAAGTGAATCGCTGCTTAAGGCATATTGCCTGTTAGCTCAGCCGGCTCAGACTATGTGAAAGCTAAAGCTACATCGTCCCAGCCCCCCCTTCATACCAAGCGCAGTTACGCGCTTTCTCCTGCCCGTAATACTGCTGGAAGCCAGATTTTGTCCGCCTGTCCTGCTCCCATCCCGCCGTTCATCTGCATATGTAAGCAGCGCACAGCTTCCTCCCCCATACTCACATAAGGGATTTCTACGCAGCTTAGAGACGGCAGGCTAAGACGGTGGCCCTGAATCGTATTATCTGCCGCCATGATCCGCACGTCTTCACCAATGCGCAGGCCAAGCTTGTGAGCCGCCCGGTACAGGTCGGGAATCGCGCTTGACCAATTAACCAGCAGCGGCGCATGCTGCGGACCGCTATCCGCCAACCTCTGCAGGCACGCTGTCCAGTCGCCATGGTGTTCCTCCAGCCGGATCACGATTGGCTTCATCCCGTGTGCATTGCACCAGCCGGTATAGGCATCGCGGCGGTTCCGCTCTGCCCAGTTATCCGCACTATGCTCATGGTATACCTCGGCATAGACCGGGCCGGGCTGCTGCGGTGTACCCTCCCGCAGCAAATAATTCAGCGCCGTCTCCACACTGCCCGAATAATCGGCCAGCACGGAAAACACACCGGGTACTTCTGCATACCCTTCCACAGAAACATAAGGGATTCCGGCATTCCCTATGCGGGAAGCCCACTCCTCATCGTGGTAGCTGGTATGATCCAGCGTCACAATCCCGTCAATCTTCCGCTGGTGATACAGCTCCAGCAGCTCGGCCCTGCCGTTGGCGTTCCCCTTATGGCGCGGAGAGCAGAGCAGAATATGATACCCGCTGAGCTCACACTCCCGCTGCATGCCTTCCAGCAGCCGGGTGAACAGCGGATGACGCGTATCACCGAAAGCGGCAAGCGTCATGCTTTTTCCCGTCTTCATGCTGCGCGCCCCGGCGTCCACATGATAATTCAGCTCGCGGATGGCTTCCAGCACGGCTTCACGCGTCTCCGCTCCAACCCCGATGCCGGGAGTATCATTCAGCACAGCAGATACCACACTGCGGGACACCCCCGCCCGCTTGGCTACGTCAAAGCTGGTCACTCTTTTTTTGCCCATATATCAGCACCTCACCGAGAGTATAACACGTGTTATAAAAAGTTGTACAGCGCTTTCTTTATTTTTGCACCTGGCGAAAATAAGGGGGCCTTTTGCAATAACTCTGCTGCATGGCCCCTGCTAAGTGCGCTCGGAATCTAGACTGGCCTCCCCGAAGGCGGGGGTGCCGTCTCCGCCCATCCTTTCATCCCTGCGGTAGGCTCCGGGGGTTTGTCCGGACCATTTCTTGAACGTTTTGATAAAATAATTATCGTTCGGGAACCCGACGCTGCGGCCGATTTCATTAACGGTTAAGTCTGTCTCGCGGAGTAAGCGCCGGGCTTTCTTCACGCGCACATGCTGAAGGTAGTTAATGAGGGTCTCCCCTGTCTTCAGGCGGAAAAGCCCGCTGAGATAATGCTCCTCCATGGCAACATAACGGGCGACCGCCCGCAGTGTGATGTTCTCGGCAAAATGGCTGTGGATGTATTCCAGCACGCGGTTAATCTCGGGATGATTGGTTGTTATCCCCTCTGCTGCGGCCATGCGCACCTGCATTTCATCCGCCACACCCAAAAAGCAAGCGAGCAGCTCCCGGTGGGTGGCCGCTTCGCGCAGACGCTGAGCGGCACCGGACGGAGGAGGGTTGCCGATTTCGGCAAAGGTCCGCACCAGGCGTTCCGCCTTCTCCATCACCCGGGAGAAGGGCAGCCGGCTTGCCCGCAGCGTTCCCCACATCGCGCAGGCCGTACGCTGCATATCCGCGCTCCGCCGCTGGGCAAAGGCCAGAACAATCTCCTTCTCCATGACCCATATAGGCGGAAGCTTCGGCTCTCCGGCCACATCCTCCCTTGCGGCAGATGTAGACGCGGACTCTGCTCCGCTGCCGTCTGCCGGAGCTTCGCCCTTAATTTCGTACCAGAGGTCGTTTAGCTGCCGGTAGAGCCGGGTCCACTCCGCATGGATGAGACCGGGCGGAACCGGACCGCCGCAGGCCACAGCCGGAACGGGCAGGCCCACTGCAAGCTTGCCGGGCAGCCTAAGGCTGCCGTCAGACCAGAAGAAGCAGGTCGTACAGCCGTCTGCCGTAAAAGAACCGGTCCAGACCTCCTCCATCCAGGTGTCTGGCGGGCAGGCCTCCAGAACGGCTTCCAGCAACGGCCGGGCGGTCCCGATGCAGGAGATCATGAGCAGCCGCCGGTAAGATGCCGGAGGCGCTGGCGGCGCTGTCTCCTGCCCCGACTTCACCGCCTCCCAGACGAGGGGATAATAGCGGTCGAACGCCTGCCCCAGCAGCGCATGCCGCTGCCTGCGCGAGGCTGACAAATCTTCGCCGATCTTAAGCAGTATCTCCTGCAGCTCCGGGATACTCAGCGACAGCTTGAGCACATACCCGCTGGCTCCGAGCTCCAGCGCTTTGCGGGCATATTCGAACTCACCCATGCAGGTCAGCATGACAAACCGGCTGTCCAGCCCGGCATGGCGCGTCTGCCGCAGCAATTCCAGGCCATCCATGCGGGGCATAAGAATGTCGGCAATGACAAGATCGGGTCTCAGCTGATGCATCAGCTGCAGAGCCTCCTCTCCGTCGGAAGCCTCCCCTGCCACACTGAAGCCATAAGCTTCCCAGTCCACCAGTTTAAGCAGCTTGCGCCGGACAAACGGCTCGTCTTCAACCAGAAGAATTTTCCACATGCTCTGCACCTCCGAATTGGAAAGGATTTGCAATCAATAACGGGATGGTGATGCGTGCCATTGTCCCCTTCTCCCCCTCCAGAAGAACGAGACTGCCATCTTCCCGGAACAGCAGCTGCAGGCGCTGGCGGATGTTGGCGATTCCGATGCCCTTGCGCGTACGGAGCTCCGGGTGTTCCCCGGCGCGGGCAAGGCCGACACCGTTATCCTCCAGCTCCAGAATCAGCGTGCGTCCCGATCTCCTTGCCCGGACAGAGACCCGGGCATCCTCCTGCAGCGTGGAGAAGCCGTGTTTGAAGGCATTCTCCATCAGCGGCTGCAGCGCCAGCTTCGGAACAAGAGCATAGGCCAGCCCTTCCTCCACATCCAGAGTGACCCTTACTTTGCCTTCATAGCGGATATTCTGGATATATACGTACGCCTGCAACAGATCCAGCTCATTCTGCAAGGGAATCAGCTCTACATCCGAGTACAGGCTTGTTTCCAGCAATTTGCCCAAGGAAATCGATATTTCTGCGAGTTCATCCTCTTCCTTTTCATAGGCGATCCATTTGATCGTGTTCAGCGTGTTCAGCAGGAAATGCGGATTCATCTGGGCGGTCAGCATCTGGTAATGCAGCGCTTCCTTCTGCCGTTCCTCCAGCTTCAGCTTCTGCAGCAATCCGCCGATATCCGTCATCATCGTATTGAACGTGGCCGCCAGATCCCTCATCTCTCCATGGAAAAAGGATTCTTCCACCCGTGTATTCAATTCCCCCTGTGCGGATAACGCCATCTTGCGCCGGAGCAGCGCGATGGGCCGGGACATGGCACCGGCGATGAGGAAGGTAAGCAGGAGGAAGCCGCCGGACAACAGCAGGGAGAAATTGAAATTCTGCTCCCGCAGTTCCTTCATATTCCCAAGATAAGTATTCAGCGGCATGGACGCTGCCAGATACCAATCCAGATTGTAGAGCGGGCTGATCGTCAGAATCGACGAGCTCTCATAATCAACCCGCTGCATAGGTTCCTCTCTTTCCGGAACGCGGATCATTTCTTGGATGGCCGTGCGGTCCACTGCCCGGAAGTAATCAGAGGAATTGAGCAGCTGGCCTCCCTGGTCCATCAATACATAATGCTGCTGGAGCAGCAGGTCCCGCGACGCTTCGGCAAGCCAGCCGTCATAATAAAAATTAATCCGCAGATAACCGAACGGCTGCTGCCATTTATCGAGCAATACAGCATACATGGACAAATCCTCGCCGGTCACCCAGCGGAAGGAGTCTCCCTCCGCACCGAGTCCGGCAAACCCGCTCTCCGAGACAAAATCGGCATGCTCCAGCCCGGTCTGCACAAGCCCGTCGGTGTGGTACACCGTGCCGGACCGGTCAGCCAGCGTGACGGTAATCTGGGCGGGCAGCTCCAGCGATGCCGGACGGGCGGTGCTTAGCAGGAATACCGCTTTCTCCGCAGGATTGAATTGTCCCGGATACAGCAATACGGAGCGGGTATAAGGGTCCCGCTCCAGGTACACATAATAGAGGAAAGCTTTATTGATCTCGTTGTTCAAGGCGTCGTTAACCACGTTTAGCTGCTCGATTGCCTTTTCCTGAAACTCACGGGACACGGTCCGTTCCATCATCCGGTAATTATAGATTTGCAGCAGGAAAAAGGGCAGCAGGAGGAAGATCACAACAGCGGCAAATAAGCGGTTTCTGAACTTTTGTGGCCATATGTGTTTCCAGCCTCCCATCGTCTTCCCTCCCGGTTATCGTTACCGTAAATTCATGCTACAGTATATCACAACTGCCGGCCTCCGCAGGTTTATCCTGTTCATTCCGCATAACCCAGCTCCTGCAGCTGTTTCATTGCGCTGTCCTGGAAGATCTGGTACTTGAAGGTCGTGTTCAGCTTCTCCAGGAAGCTGTCGTATTGCTCCAGCTTTGTTTTGCCGTATTGGAATTTGAGCATTTCCTCATTCTTGAAGCGGTCGGCGTCGGCTGCGTTGTAGTTCTGCGGGAAAACAACAAACCCGTTGTAGGTATCCAGCACTTCAACCTGCTCGCTCGCCTGAATATAGTCAATCTGTTTGGCAAATTTGGTGCTCAGATATTCCGCTTCCGGCCGGCCGGCCAGCTGGTAGACCCAGGTAAAGGCCGCTTCTGCGGACCGGTCCGTAATCACCGGCTTACCGTTTTCTTTGGTGAAATGTACACCTTCCTGGCCAAACTGCACAAGCTCGGAGCCTTCACCGGAGGCCGTATAATTGATAAGGTCAAAAATGCGGTTCAGCTTGGTTTCGTCTTGGGCGGCCTGGCGCGAGATGGCTACGATGCCGGATACGCTGGACTTATCCATGGCGGCTAGGATGTCCGCTTTGGGTCCCTGCAGCTTGTTCAGCATCAGGAATTCCGCATCCGGATTGGCGCCCTTCCATTTCTCCACTTCATTGTCCTTCATAATCTGCGTCCAGTCGCTGATGATAATGCCGGCCTTGCCCTGGAATGCTTTGTCTTTGGCGTTGTCGCCCTTGTTGCTGGCAATCTCCGGATCAACCACGCCGGAATTCAGAACCTTCTGAGTATAAGCCAGCGCTTCCTTCATTTCCGGCTCGAACATGCCGTTGACCATCTTCCCGTCCTTGATATACAGCGCGTCGGCGACGCCATGCTGCAGGTTGATCAAATGGACCAGAGTGCCGAGGCTGCCTGTGATCCCGAACGTGTCTTTCTTGTTATTCCCGTCCGGGTCCTGATCGGTAAACGCTTTCGCAACCTCAAACACTTCATCCAGGGTCTCAGGAACCGGCAGCTGCAGCTTATCCAGCCAATCCTTGCGCACCCAGAATAAATTCCAGTTACTCTGGGGATTAAGCGATATGGCGTAATGCTTGCCGTTAACCTCCACCCGGCTGTACACATTGTCTCCGATGGCATCCGCTGCGGGCTTCAATTTCTCCTTATACGGCTCCAGATCAAGCAGAATGTTCTTCTTGACATATTCCTGGAACTCATTCCGTCCATTGAAGAGGATCACATCGGGCAGGTCGCTGCCCGCCGCCCGGATATTCAGCTTCTGAATGAATTCATCCGCAGAAGAGGTCAGCGTCATTTTCAGATCAATATTGAGTTTCTCATCCAGCGTCTTTTTCACGAAGTTATCTTGTTCCTTGGGCATCTGGGTGGTGGTGTTCCAGCCTACCCGCATGACCTCGATAGCTACCTTCTCCGCCCGGGCGTCCGCCGGAGCGTCTGTTGATGAGCCTGGCCCCTCCGTAGAGGAAGAATCTGACTGCGGGCTTCCTCCGCAGGCGGCCAGCAGCAGGCCCGCTGTTAATACACAGGCCAGTACAGCAGGAATACGCTTCTTGTGTTTCATAGTGATACTCCCCTTTCGTATAACAAATGTTGTATTGAGTCGGCGCTGCCAGCGTTTGAACAGCGCCGGGAACAATCCGTTAACCCTTCACGGCACCGATCAGCATGCCCTTGGTCAGATGCTTCTGCACGAAGGGGTAGACCACGATGACCGGCAGGCTTGCCGCCACTACCGAAGCCATCTGCAAGGTCGTTGTCGGCAGCACAATGTCCGCATTATATTCCATTTGCTCGGAGGATAATAACAGACCGCGGATGATGACCTGAAGCGGATTCAAGCCGGGGTCAGTAATATAGTAGACGGCGCTGAAAAAGGTATTCCAGCTGCCTACGACACAGAACAAGCCGATGGTCATCAGCACCGGGATGGAGAGCGGCAGGGCCAGCCGCAGCAGCACTGTAAATTCGCCCGCACCGTCGATCCGTCCCGATTCGAACAGTTCTTCGGGCAGGCTTTCGAAGAACGTTTTGACCACAAGCACATTCCAGGTAGACATCGCCCCGGGAATAATCATCGCCCAGACCGTGTTAAGCAGGCCGGTTCCTTTTACGACCAGGTAGGTCGGGATCAAACCGCCGCCGAACATCATGGTGAACACGATCAGGAAGATGAAGAAGCTGCGGCCCACCAGATGCTTACGGCTCAAGGTATAGGCCATGAGCACTGTCAGGACCAGATTGATCAGTGTGTTCATTACCGTAACGAAGCTGGTCACGAGGAAGGCGCGGGGAATAGCATCCATTCCAAACAGCGCCTTATAGGCCTCAAAGGTAATCCGGCGGGGAATCAGCACGAAACCGCCGTTGCGCAGCACTTCGCTGTAGGGTGTAATGGATACGGCGAACACATACAGCAGGGGAAAGACGGAAATCACGGCCAGCAATATCAGCAGGATATTAATGAAATAATCGAAATAGCGTTCGTTTCCGTGGCTTACCATAGATTGCCCCCCCATCTCCGGGCCAGCTTATTAGACAGGAAGATAAGCACAAGTCCAATCAAGGATTTGAACAATCCGACCGCTGTCGCCAGGCTGAAATTCAGTTGCTCCAGGCCTACCCGGAATACCCAGGTATCAATAATATCTGCCACCGGCATTACCTGGAGATTGTACATAATGTAAATCTGCTCGAAACCGGCATCCAGTGCGGAGCCGACCTTCAGCACCAGCAGCAGGATAATCACGGAGCGGATGCCGGGCAGTGTCACATGCCAGATCCGGCGCAGCCTTCCCGCGCCGTCAATGCGGGCCGCTTCATACAGAGTAGCATCAATGCTGGACATGGCCGCCAGATAAATGATTGCCCCCCAGCCAAGATCCTTCCAGACATCGGTTCCCACCAGCACACTGCGGAAATACGCTGTCGAGGTCAGAAACGGAATACCGTTCCCGCCCGCTTCCACCACCCAGCGGTTGACGAGGCCTGAGGTTTCCGACAGAAAGGCAATTGCAATGCCGTAGATAATGACATAGGACAGAAAATGGGGCATATAGCTCAGCGTTTGTACGATCCGGTTCAGCCAAAGGCTGCGGCCTTCATGAATGAGCAAAGCCACGCCGATGGCAGGAATCGTTCCCCAGATTGTTTTGTACAGACTAATCAGGAAGGTGTTCGTGAGCAATTGACTGAAATAAGGCGATTCGAAAAAAAACTGAAAATGCTTGTACCAGGGGTCTGCCCACGGACTGCGCACAATCCCGCTCAAAATGTCATAATCTTTGAAGGCAATCAGCACTCCGTACATGGGTACATACTTGTAAATAATGTAGTAGGCCACACCGGGAAGCAGCATGAGATACAGGACACGCATGCTCCATATGCGTTTCCACACCTTAGCTCTGTATGCGCTCTTCGGCATTGCGGCAGTGTTCAGGGGAGCCGGGAAATGCGCCACAAGGAATTCACCTCTTTGCATTGATATCGCTTACAAGATAAGAATAACAAGGGAACCGCGGCGCAGCCATGAACGGATTTAAGGGATTGATAGAACAATATTACTATTCGGATTGAGCCGGTCTGTCGGGAACATGAAACAGCAATAACCTGCATTACAGTTTCAACTCCAATCTATCTGGGCCGCACTATAGACAACAACCCGACAAGTTACCGAATGATCGCTGTAGGACTGGCGGAATACATCAATTCCATGCGCGTGATTCGTTGCCGGCTAAATGTGGACACTTTAGAAGCACTAAAGACAAAATTGTTGTACGTTTTACAACTTTGATTCATGGATAGCTCAGTCTTCGGGAGGATTGTTGTATAAAATACAAGAATAATCCGGCTAAGCCGTCTGAAACAGGCAAAATGTTGCATTTGATATAGGCGTGTTGATTTCCCAAAAAAAGGGACGAAAAAGGCCGCCATTTCGGGTAATGGTAAGTACGTCCAAACCAAACCGAAATGAGGCGACCTCATGAATAAATATACCCCATTTTTAGCCGTTTTCAAACAAGTATTAACACCCGAAGAAGTCCAAATGGTGACTGGACAAACCAAGGACTACGTGGATAGAGGAACCAAAATGACCGTCGGGTTGCTACTCGATTACTTTGTCCAAGCCTGCTACCACAAATGGGACGGCTTCCGGCAAAGTGCCCGCTTAGGCCCAAACTTTGACTTGCCTGAGATTCATTACTCCACCCTTTCCGGCAAGGCCGGTGAAGTCCCTTACGAAATCTTCAAACGTATCTTTCAACTGCTCGTCAAGAAATGTAACCGACAAACCCGGCGGCATCTGAATCTTCCTAAAGATCTTCTGCTGATTGACTCGACGACGGTCACGGCGGCGAATTCCCGAATGCCTTGGGCCTCATACAAAAAATTTAGAGGGGGCATTAAGCTGCATGTCGCTCTTTCGCAAGGTCAGCGTTTACCCGTGAACGTGGAGGAATCGATTGCGAAGCGCAATGACGCTCCGTTTGGAGAAGTTTTGGCAGATACGGACTACATTTTGGTACAGGATCGGGCGTATGGAAAAATTAGCAGATTGGATCAATATGTGCTCCAGGGCCAGTCGTTTGTGATTCGACTCAAAGACAATCTCCATTTGGTGAAGCCGAGAAACCTCCAGCGACCCGCAGAGGGAGAAACGAAAATTGTTCGTGATATGACTTGTTATATCGGTCAAGGGAAGTGCCAATCCGCTCAGCGCCACCGGGTCGTAGAATTTGAAAATGACCGGGGGGAAGTCGTACGGGTCGTGACCGATTTGAGAAAAGAGTCCGCTCATGTGATCGCTGAAATCTACAAGGCACGCTGGGAAATTGAAGTCTTTTTCCGCTGGATTAAACAGCATCTGAACGTGCCATGTCTATTTGGAACCACCGAAAATGCAGTATACAGCCAATTGTTTGTGGCCCTTGCTGTCTATGTGCTTCTGAGACGCGTTTATGATGAAATCCACCCCAACGTGCCTGCCTTTGCTCAACTGACCCTTTGGGAATTTATGCAGCATTGGCGTATATTTAGTCTTCCGCTGGAGTGGCAGGTTCAATTAAGTCTGCTCAGGAACAAGAGTATTTTGGGAATTATATCCATTCCATAATATGGGGAATCAACACGCCTGCATTTGATACAACAATATTGGATTTGAATCGATATTAGGCGGAAAATGTTGTATTTTGTGCAATATTTCACAAAAAGTCACCCGCTCCTGCCACGGAAAGCGGATGAATGAGGAAATTCCTGAGGTAACAAAGGTAACAAGTATTACTGCATACAAAAAAACCCGTAAACTGCGGGAACGCAATTCACGGGCCTTATCACATTAGCTGAATGATCCTGTTAGCGCAGGCGGGCATGCTTGTCTGCGTTCCGATACTGTACCTTTACTGTACCTTCGCTGTACTTTCGCTGTACCTCTACTTTACCTGCACTCAAATTATATTCTATTCTTACATTACCTCTACCCTACCATTTACTCTACTTTTACTGCACCCTCGCCGTTCCTTCTCTGCATGCATACTGTACTTTCTTTGTACCTTTGCTGTACTTCTACTGTACCTTTACTCTACCTTTACTGCACTCTCATTGTACCTTTACCGTACCCTCACTGTTCCTTCGCTGCATCCCTACTGTACCTTCATGTTGTACCTTTACAGCACCTTTGCACTACCGCAAATCCAGCCACTCCAGAGATGCCGCACCAGCCGCAGCGCTGACTGTCAGCTCATGTGCTCCAGCTTCCAGCGGCTGATCACTCTGAATCCGCACCGTCTGCCAGTCCTGCCCGGAGTCCGAGGCATTACCGTGAATCCGGCAGATCTCCTGACCGTCCAGCTTCACCATCAGCTCACTGTCCGGGCCGCTCATCAGGACCCGCAGCTCCAGAGCCAGCAAGCCCTCCAAGTCCCCCGGCTTCAGCAGCTCCATATCCCCGGCCGCAACCGCAACCGTAAATTCATACGCCGCCCAGTCGCCCTCGGCCAAGCTGACACACAGCCTCTCCTCAGGCAGCCAGGCTTGTCCGCGGCCATGCTGGAAATTGGGTCCCCTCCGGTCTCCTTCCACGAAGCGGAAGTCCATTCCGTCCTCCTCCCGGAAGCCGGTGCCTGCCGCAGCCTGCCTGCCGGAAGCTCTCCCGAAGCTCAGACCGCTCCCCTTGTAGCCATAAAAAATAGCAGGAATCCGCACCGGCAGCCGCCGAAACAGCGAGCGTACAACATTTGCATGGTACACACAGTTGTCCAGGCTCAGATTGTGCAGATATTCATCCAGAATTGCCTGTGCCTCCACACGCTCCGGCTTCGCTCCTCCTTCCAGATAACCGACCAGCTTGTGCCAGCCTTGCGGAAGAACGATGGAACAGGGGGAATTATCGGTGCCGAGCTTTTTCCATGTCCAGAAATTCCAGGAGATCCCGTGATCCTCAAACAACTGGAATGCACCGGCGTACCAGTCCTTATTGTTCTCCCCGCCCTCGCCCATGAACAGCGGCACATTTAGCCGCTCTCTTGCGTCCAGATACTTCTGAATGCTCTCCGTATCGGGGTTGTTCCAGTACTTGTGAAACTGCAGCATTACATTATCATCCGGCAGCTTATTATCCGGCAATCCCACGAAGATCGACCAGTCCGTCGCCCAGTGCACACCCTCCAGAATTATCATATGCCGGGCATCAACCTCCCGGATAGCCGCAATAATCTCACGGTACAGCGGCATCACCTGATCATTGTACTGCGAGAACCAATCCGGCAGCGGCTCGTTCAGCAGGTCATAGCCCGCAACGATCCATTCATCCTTATACCGCCCGGCGAGCATCCGCCAGATGGCGATGGTCAGCTGCTTATTGTGCTCATCCGTGAACAGCTCCGGCAGATCCTGCGCGGAGTCGTCGATATTCGTTCCGGTCTGGCCGCCGGGTGCTCCATGCAGATCCAGAATGGCGTAGATTCTGTGCTCCCGGCACCAGCCGATAACCTGATCCAGCCGGACCAGATGCTCCTCATGCCAGCCGGACACTCCCTCTTCTTCCCGCAGGATATAGCGGGCGTTAATCGGAATCCGGATCGAGTTGAAGCCTTCTGCGGCAATCCGCGCAATATCCGCTTCGGCCACATAGCGGTCATAATAGGTCTCCCAGAACGCCTCCGCCCCGTCAGCACCAATAAGCGCTGTAATCATCGCTTCGATCCGGCGCGGACGGTCTCCCTGTTCCGGGAAACGCCACATGTACCCTTCAGGCAGCAGCCAGCTTCCAAGCCCTACACCGCGCAGCAGCAGCTCGCGCCCTTCCCCGTTTCTTAAGCGGTGTCCGTCTGCATACAGAAACCCGCTTACTTCATGATCGTCCGGGTGAATCATTTGTATTTCCTCCCTTTACCCTTTGACGGCGCCTTCGGCAATGCCATTCAGAATATATTTTTGCAGCAGCAGATATAGAATTACAACGGGCAGCATCGTCAGCACCAGCGAAGACAGAATCGCCGACCAGTCATTATTGCCATATTGCCCGAACAGCATGTTGGTGGAGAGCAGCAGCGTATATTGATCGGCATCCGTGAGCATGAGCAGCGGCAGCAGAAAGTCATTCCACATCCACAGCAGGTTGAGAATCGCCACAGTTGTCGTAATCGGCAGCAGAAGCGGAAAAATAATCGTAGTGAATAGCCTGACCTCCCCGCAGCCGTCGATCACCGCAGCCTCATCCAGATCCCGGGGGACCGATTTGACGAACCCGTGGTACAGGAAGATGGCCATCGACACACCAAGCCCGATATAGATCAGGCCGAGTCCGACCGTTGTGCCCTGCACCGCCAGCTTCATCGAGATCCGGTTCAGCGAGATCATAATCGAATGGAACGGAATCAGCATCGACAGGACGAACAGGTTGAACAGGAACGTGCTGAGTCTGCCGGGTGTTCTGGACAGCTTATAGCCGGCCATGGACGAGAAGAGAATAATACCGACGAGACCGGTAGCTGCGACCACCACCGTATTCCCGAGACTGCGCAGGAAATTGGTTTTCTCAAAAGCATCACTATAGTTGCCGAATTCCAGCCTACTCGGAATGGCCAGAATATTATTCATCATGTCCCCTTCCGTCTTCAGAGAGTTGAGCACCCCCATGTAGATCGGAAAGAGCGTAATTACGGCACCTGCCAGCAGGAAAAGAAAGACGATAAACGAAGACAATCTGCGCCGCCCCGCAATACCGGACTTAGATGTTGAATTCAACCGGACGGTACTCATGCCTCCACCTCTCTTCGTTTCATGATGCTCAGCTGTATCAGCGTGATCACCAGGACCACCAGGAACAGGATCATCGCCTTGGCACTGGCGTAGCCGTAACGGCCGCTCATCTTGAACGCTTCCTCAAAAATATTCAGCGCCAGCACCTGCGTCGCCCTCCCCGGCCCGCCTCCGGTGAGCGCGAACACGGCATCAAAGGCCTTGAACGAGCTGTTCAGCGTCACGAAGATACCGATCGTTACAGCCGGATAGACCATAGGCAGCGTAATGCTGCGGAAGGTCTGCCAGCTGTTCGCGCCGTCGATTGCAGCCGCCTCCTTGAGCGAATCCGGTACTCCTTGAAGTGCCGCAATATAAATCACCATCAGGTAACCTACGCCGCCCCACAAGGAGACAATGACAATCGCCAGAAAAGAATATTTCGGGTCGCCGATCCACGACTGGTCCAGAAAAGCCAGGCCTGCATGTTCAGCGATATAAGGCAGTGCTTTGGTGAAAATAAACAGCCACATGAATCCGCCGATAATCATGCTGATCATGTTGGGCATGAAGAAGATCGTCCGGAACCAGGCCTTGCTGCGGCGGCGTGATTCGATCAGCACCGCCAGCAGCACCGCCAGCACATTCTGCAGCACGACCATAAACACTACAAATTTCAGGGTAAACCAGACTGAATCGATGAAAAAAGCATCATCCGTCAGCGCTTCGATGTAATTGGCGAATCCCACCAGATGGTAGGCGGGATTCAATCCGTTCCAGTCCGTGAAGCTGTACCATGCCCCGCCGAAGGCGGGAGCAAGCATGAATACGGCGTAGAACAGCAGGGCGGGAAACACGAAGGCCAGCAGAATGAGCGACTGTTTGCTTTTACTGCTTCCACTCATTTCTATCACTCCTATGCTGTTTCTGGGGTTCCCTTTAATTTCCTGCTTTTACCGCATTGGCCCAGGTCTTGTCGAGCGTCTTAATGAACTCATCCTGGGTTACCCCCTTGGTGTAATAGCTCTGCAGCAGCTTGGCCGTCTCATCGGTTACGCCGTTCGGGAGCGACAGATCCAGATAAGCCTTGCCTTCGGAGACATAAGAGCTGGCCTCGGTCACCCACGGATAGGTATTGTAGGTGTGCTGCTTCGCGACCGGATTAAATTTCAGCTCCTCGAACAGCGCCGAAGAATCCTGGTCATCCAGCACATAATTCACCAGATCCAGCGCCACATCCTTGTTCTTGCTGTTGGGGGATACCGCCAGGGAGGTCGAGGTCGCCAGATTGATCTGCGTAGCAGCCGGATCGTTGCTGACAGGCAGCGGAGCCACACCAAATTCCATATCAGGATTGGCCTTGAGGATGGATTCCGCTTGCCACGGTCCCTGCACCCACATCGCCGCTTTGCCATTAGCAAAATCTGTTGAGCCTGCCGCACTGCCCACCTCAAACGGTTTATCCGTGCCGTTAGCCATAATCAGATCAATAATGTTGAAAACATCCTTCACATCGGCATAGGAGGCTTCGCCTTTGTTCATCTTCTCTACCCAGTCCGGGTGCTCGGAGGATACGATGCCTCCAAGAGACAGCGCCATCATCAGCTGCGGAATCCACGATTCCTGGAAGCTCAGCTCGAACGGCTTAATCCCGGCTGCATTCAGCTTGTCAATCGCTGCCTGCATGTCATCCAGTGTCTGCGGCGGCTGAATGCCGAGCTCGCTGAAGATTTGCTTGTTGTACAGATAACCCCAGGACAGGCTCTCCAGCGGCAAAGCTACAACTTTATCATCATAGGTAACGGTCTGCCGGACACTGTCATACAGCTTCGGTACGAAGTCCTGATCCGACAGATCGCTCAGATAGCCGGCCTTGTAATACCGGGGCACATCCGCAATCGCATGGAGGGTGAATACATCCGGCGCATCATTTGAGGCCATCCGGGTCTCCAGAATCTGCTTGGCCTGATCCGGGTTCGGCATCTCCAGCTTGACGGTGACATCAATATTTTTCTCCGCCAGCTCCTTGGCCTTGAATTGCTCGAAATACTTATCGAATTGATCCTTAAAACGCGGGAAGCTCATGAATACCTTCAGCTCCACTTTTTGGGCCGGACCTTCAGTCGCTGCTGCCGCACTTTCCGCCGGCTTGCTGCTTGCGCTCTCACTTGGCGTATTTTCATTTGAACCGGAGCTGCACCCCGATACAATCCCCAGAACAATCATCAGTGTCATTGCTGTATTAAGCGCTTTATTCATTTCTGTTACCCCCTTCTGTTATGTCTGCCTCTTTAGTCTAGGGGATATAAGGGGCAGCGTCTTTTGAGGATATTAACATCGGGAGTTGCATTATATTGATACGCTTTCATTTTTATTTATCATCCGCAAAATTCACTTCTCGCTCCGCAGCTCTCCGGGGGGAATGCCGAAGTGCTTCTTGAAGACACGGTAAAAGTATGCCAGATCCTCGTACCCGCAGAGTCCGGCAGCCTCCTTGATCGGCATGTCACGCCCTGCGATCAGCTCTATGGCCCGCTCCATTCTCAGCCGGGTAATCCGGTCGAGTACCGTGTCTCCCGTTGCCGCCTTGAAAGCGCGGCTGAGATGCTCCTTCGTCACCAGGAAATGTGCGGCGATGCCCTCCAGCGATATCTGCTCCAGGTAATGATTCCGGATATAGTCCTCAACCTCCGCCAGATCAAGCTTAACGCGGTTCTTGCGCTGCTCCAGAAGCATGTTGATCAGCTCTGTGAAGTGATCCCCGAGCCCCGCCACCATAGCCTGAACCGACGGCCATGGCTTATCAGGTCTATCGGGCGTATCCGGCGCATCCGCTGCCGTCCCCCCCCCGTTTGTCTTCGCGGCTTCACCAGCCAGCAGCAGCAGATCACGGGCAGTCCGCTCTCGATCATTGCTTCCAGCTGATGCTGCGGCACCGAGCGTTCCAGCTCCCGCCCCAGCTTCTCCAGCTCTTCTCTTGCCGCCGGCTTGTTCAGCGCCAGCAGCTGATCATAGATCCGCTGGCGGTAGGCGAGATAACGCTCCATCAGCGGCTGATCCATGAGCATCAGCGGTGATCCGGTTAAGCGCTGCCGTTCCCGCTCCTTCGCGCACTCTGAGAGCACGTTATTCAGCTCCGCCCGGTCCACCGGCTTCAGCAGATATTCAACCGCCTTCGAGCGGATCGCCTGCTTCAGGTAGACGAAGTCATCATATCCGCTCATCACAATAATCTGCACCTCAGGGTACTGATGCTTCAGCCTTTCCAGCAGCTCTACCCCGTCCAGTCCGGGCATCCGCATATCGGTAATTACGAGCCCCGGATGAAGCTTCTCCACCAGCTCAAGTCCTTCGATTCCGTCCTCCGCTTCGCCGATCACCTGCATTCCGTGTTCTTCCCAGGCGCCGAGCGACTTCACGACCTGTCTGGACCAGGGCTCATCGTCAATAATCAGAACCTTCAGCATTCCGCTCTCCCCCCTCTGCGGCCGCAGGCCACTGGATCACAACCAGTGTTCCCGCCCCGGCCTTGCTGTATATACGCATTCCATATTTCTCTCCAAATTGCAGCACCAGCCGCGAATGGACGTTGTGCAGGCCGATGCCCTTTCTCCGCCGGGGAAGCTCTCCCGCCCCGGGATCGGCCAGCATCGTGACATTCCCCCGGAGTGCCGCACGGATCTCCTCCAGCCGCTCCGGCGTCATGCCGACACCTTCGTCCTTAACCATGAATACGGTGCGGCTGCCGACGGTCCGGATCCGGATCAGCAGCCTCCAGTGCCCGCGCTGCGGCTGCAGCCCGTGCTCAAAAGCGTTCTCCACCAGCGGCTGCAGCGTGAAGCGCGGCAGCAGGCTGGCCCGGGAGAACTCATCTGCCTCAATCACCACGCTGCAGCGTCCCAGGAAGCGGTTCTCCTGAATAAACACATAATTGCGCACATGCTTAAGCTCTTCCTCCAGCTTCACCAGCCCGCCTTCATTGCTGATCGAATAACGCAGCAGGTCGCCAATCACCCGGGTGATGTTATAGATATCATCGGCATTCCTCGACAAAGCCATCCCCCCGATCAGCTGGAGCGTATTGTTCAGGAAATGCGGATTGATCTGGGCCTGAAGAGCGAGGAGCTGGGCATTCTTGACCTCGATCTCCTGCCGGTATTCCACCTCAATCAGCTCCCGGATCCGCTCCATCATCGAGTTGTAGCCGCGCTCCAGCAGCCCGATCTCATCACGGCTCTGCACCGAGTGCTGTTCGAAGTTGCTGACATGCGCCTTGCGCATCGACACCGCCAGACTGACAATCGGGCGGGTAATGCGCAGCGAGAACAGTATCGACAGCAGAATGGAGGCAATCATGAACAAGCCTCCGGTCAGAAAACCGGCAGCAATCGTAGGCCGTGCGCTCTTGGCGACGGTGGACAAGGGAATGGCTTTCACAACGGTAAGCTGGCCGTCGGCCACTTTTTTCATGAAGAAGAAATAGCCGTCCTCCTGCCGGAATTCCAGTTCATGCTCAGAGAGGGCAAGGCTCTGCAGCCGCCTGCCGATGTCACCGGAGCTCTCGGAAATGCTCGAGCCGGAGAGCAGCTCGCCCTCATCATTCAGCAGGAAGACCGAGCTCTCGTCTTCGGACTGGAGAATATGGCTGACCTCCTCCCATACCTCCCGGTTGATCCGCACGCCGATGCCTCCGAGCAGCCGGTGATCCTCGAACCGGTTAATGCCGTGGTAGGCATAGATACCGCTGCCGTTCTGCTTGAAATACATATTGACCGGCCCGCAGGGCAGCCGGCTCCAGGGGCCCTCACCGATATCCAGCGGGGAAACGCTTCCACTATTCACGAAGTCAACGGAAATGGCTTTCAATTGGTCATGCATGTACAGTGTCAGCTCGTCTACCTTCCGGGAGTTCGTATAGAACTGCGAGGTTATGGCTTCGCGGATATTGTTCAGCGAACGGTACTGGACACTAATGTCCGGGCTGTCCGTACCCGTTAGCCCCGCCATAAGCTGCGGGTTAACCTGCAGGGTGTAGAACAGGGTATCCAGCTGTTCAATCAGCTCATCCAGATACTGGTCCGCCCACTGCATCCGGGAGTTATTCGCATTGATCATTTCCTTCTCCACGGATTGCCGCGTATTGTACGTGGCAATGGTGGTAACAGTGAGCACCGGCAATGTGGTCAGGCAAATCATGATGACCAGGAGCCGGACCCGGAGACTTGTCCGCTTCATCATAGGCTGATTCCTTTCTGCGAAGCTGGATTGCTTTTACCGTCAAAATATAGCATGCCGGATCAGGCCAGACAATACGGTGCTGAGAATATCGCAGGTTGGCTGTTCTATCTGTTCTTAGGTCCATGCACGCCAAACAGGATGCGCCGCAGCCATGATTCATTTCATTCACGGCTGTATGGGGCATCCTGCTGCTGTTACTTTGTGCGTGCTCCTGCTTATTTCTGCAGCTCCAGATCCTTTTGCTTCAGCAGGTCAGCGTATTCCGCTTTGTACTGTTCCAGCTTCAGCTTCAAGTCAGCGCTGTCCGGACTCGCTTTCAGCAGGCTGCTGGTGGCCAGAATATTATTGACAGCAGTATCAATTTTAGCGTCGATGACTTCGATTTTGCTTTTGGTCACGGTTAAGGCGGGATCAGGCGTTACAATCGGCACAGGACCCACAATGGTATTTTTATCGCTTGAGGAAGAATCCGCTCCCGTTTTCTCCTCCAGGCTGATCGTTTTGCCCTCTACAGAAACCTTGAACCCCGCTAATTCACCGATTGCGCGTACGGGCGCATAGCTTTTGCCGTCAATTACGATGGCCGGATCGGCCAGCTTCTTGCCATACACCTTCACGGTATACTCCGCCTGAATTGCCTTTCCTACCAATGTTGCCGAAGCGCCAAGCGCCTGCGCACCCACCATCAGTATCGCCCCGGCAATGAATCCGGCAGCAATCTTTTTCATAAGAAATTCACTCCCCGTCAAAGACTATGACTACTATTCTATCATTTTACAGCGGCCTGTGCCGCCCTTTGGCGCTGATTTCGTGGGATGTGCCTCGCCGAAGGAACCTTTTAACCCAAATTTAAACCCGGCGGATACCTGAGTTTAACCTTCAGTCTGTACACTTTAGAGAGGCTGAAGGTACGCAGCATGCGGTCTTACTGTGGATATAAATATAGGAGGTACATATGAGAGTATTGGAGATTATTTTGACCATGTCAGCATTATTATTAATGTTCAGCTTCGTGTCAGGCAAGTTGTTTCTCAAGGTAAAATTGGTATTATCTGCTATTAGTATTATATTGTGTGCGGTACAGCTTTGGATCGAAGGGTACCGCTTATAAACGGAAGCGGCAGATTGCAGATCCGGGTATCGATGCCGAGGAGGGAATTCCTCAGAATGCAGGTGATCCTGCGGCTGCCGGGTATGAGGAGGTTTTACAGGTCAATCGCCGACGGAATAGAAGAATACGTAAATTTCTCACAGCGGATTCGTTGCTGGCAGAATGGAAGCTTCATAGTAAGCACCGTAGACATAAATGTTGTATATTTTGCAGCTTTGATTCCTTGATTCCGGTGTGTGCGAAAGGATTGTTGTATGAAATACAGGAATTTTCCCGTTAAGGCGCCTAAAGAAGGAGAAATCCTGCCTTTTCTACAACAATTTGGGCTTTGGGCCAGGATGATGAGGGAAATGTTGTAATATGGGCAGGATTTCACAAAAGTTCCAGGATCTCAGCCGCCAAAGCGGATGAACCGAGGACTTCCCAAGACAACAATAGCCATTTGGAATTCCGAATACTCACAGGGTGAGGGATTGGTTGTATGTTCAATAATTTATTAAAAGGAAAGGGGCTGTCCCAAAAGCCAAGAAATGGCTGGGACGCCTCTTTTATTTATATTGATTTTGATCGAGCTGTTGCTTAGAAGAGTTTCTTTGAGGATTGACAACCTTGCTGTTCCTCTCTATTATAATAAAATATAATCAATTGATAATGATTATCATATTCATTTAGGTGTAAGGACAATTTCACAGTTGAGGACCGGCTGCTCTTACCTCCAACCTTTCCCCCTGCCTCTGCGGACCATTCAACTCCGTTGTAAATAGCGGGAGGGGCTAGTTACATAACAAACTATCATAAAGGAGCGTCATCCATGCTAAGCACAAAAAAGATATTTTTCCTTTAACCCTTCTGCTCCTCACGTTGATTCTGTCCTCCTGCGGACAATCGAACAACAGAAATAACGCAGCTCCGGCTTCTGCCGCTGCAACGGCAGCTGCTACCGAAGCACCGGCTGCCACTCCGGCGGCAACAGAGCCCGCTGCAGCTACAACACGGCTGTACACGGATTATAAAAAGAGAGAGGTTGAAATTCCGGCCGATCCGCAGCACATTGTATATGTCGGCAGCAATCCCGGCGACCTGCTGGCGCTTGGAGTAAAGCCTATAGGAGCCTCACTTAGTGTCATCGGGACGCAGGTTGCCTACCCTGATCTGCTCGAAGGCATTGAAGATATCGGGTATCCGTTCTCTCCAGAGAAGATCCTGGCCTTATCACCGGACCTGATCATCTTCGATGATTGGGATGAGACCGGGATAGAAGCGCTAAGTCAAATTGCACCGACCGTAGTGGTTGGTCTTGACGGCACCTTTCCCACGGAAGAACGTGTGCGCCAGTTAGCTGAATTGTTTGGACGTACTGCAGAGGCGGATACCTGGTTCGATGCTTACAAGGCGAAGGTTGCTGCTGTGAAGGAACAGCTGAACTTAACAGAAGGCGAAACTGCTACCTCCCTGCTTGTCCTGGGCTCTGACCTGTATATCATGGGCAACAAAGGCCTGAACGAAACGCTGTACGGACAGCTCGGATTCAAACCTACAGAAGGTGTCCAGAAGCTGATTGATGCCGAAGAACGGTTCGCGAACATCTCCGACGAGGTGCTGACGCAGTATATCGGCACACACATGTTCATTCTGACCGACAATAGCAGCGAAACCGTAGCGAGACAGACGGCACTTACAGATAGCGGCTTATGGAAAGCCATTCCTGCGGTCAAAGAAGGCCGCGTCTACACCTTCGACAGCAAGTACAACTTCGACGACCCGATTACGCTGGACAGGCTGCTGGATGAGATCACTGATATCTTCAGCCGTACGTCCGCCAAATAAAAGAATGGGGCTATCCCGTCAGCCGTGCAATGGCTGACGGGATAGCCCCTATTTTTTAAACAATATTTCATAAACCCGCAGCTCAAACCAGTTATTATCAGGCAACCTGATGGTTTTTGAAGGCCCGGTACGTAAATGGCAGCAGCAGAGCTATAACGATAACGGCAAACCCAGGTATAACCTTATACTCCGGAATCAATTGACCAAATATATGAATAACCTCGTAATCCGTTATTTTCCGGAAGCTGTCAAACATATTGCTTGGCAATAATGCCATTAGATGATTGAACAGCCGGCTGCTCTCACTTGCCGGAATAGCCATGGGGACGAACAGCAGCATCCCGGCGGCAATGATCACAGGGAAGGGACTTCGCATACGGCTGGACATCCACAGGGTTATCCCGCCAACCAGCAGACAGGCAAGACTGCCGATCAGGACTGCCCACATATAAGTTTGCAGGACGGTATAGGGAACCGGGGCCCTAAACTGAATCATCTGCACACTGGCGGTTCCGCCCTCAAAACCGCATATGCCAAGCAGCAGGAACGTATAGAGGCCCAGGCCAAAGATAAGCAGCATTACTGAAACAATCAGGCTTGCCCTCAGTTTCGCGGCTATAAGCCTGCTGCGCCCATAACGGGAGGATAGAAGGAGCGCATCGGCTCCGCTCTGATATTCCCCGGCGAAGACAGGGGCCAGACATACTGCGATGACAAAGGCAGTGAACAGAAAAATAAACTGCAGGTTCTCAAACACATTGGCCCAGCCTGTGACGTAGTTCATCTCAAAAGGAACCGGGATACGTTCATTCATGCGGATAAAGATGGCCTTCTCCTGTGCCGAATAATTGCCCTCGGGATGCTCTGCATTCAAATATTCGTGTACCCTCTCCATGCGTTTCTGATAAAAGGCAGCGGCGTCACCAGGTTGCAATTTATCGCGGATATAATAATCGTATTCATTCAAAGGAGAGAACGCCCGGGAAATTAAAGAATATAGCTGTTCATACTGGACCTCATTCTTAGCAAAGGCACTAACGGTCAGCTCCCCTTTCCCATCCAGATTATCAGGATCTTGCAGCAGGCGCTGATGCCGGATTATCGTTTGTTCCAGCTTGTCTGTGGTTAATGGACCCGCGAGCTGTCGTTCATACTCTCTTTCTAGCCGGATCGCGCGAACCCCATTCAAGAAATTGCCGTCCCGGCCTGTGATTTGCGCATTGTTCACCAGTATAACCGACATTAAGATTGCCACAGCCGCTATGATCGCAACTCCTGCATAAAATGATTTCTTCCGAATAATCTTCCGCAACTCAAACCGGGTTAATATATCCATTCACTGCACCTCCCGTATGCCTGCACCAGCTGCAACAGTCAGATCATCTTGAAAATGATACAGATAGAAGTCCTCCAGCGTAGGCATAACAGCTACTGCTTGATCCCCCGGCCTCTCCTGAGACACTATACGCAGCTCTGCCCACTCCCCTTCATGCCGCAGATTGCTGATGCAGTAGCGGGCATTCCATTCTTCAACCTCCCGGGCCGGAATTCGGCATGACCATACACAGCCCTCAGCCGCAGCTGTCAGCTGCTGCACCGTACCTGTCATCAGCAGGCTTCCCTGCTTCATCACCAGAATCTGATCCGCTATGTATTCTACATCCGCAACAATGTGCGTCGAAAGAATAATGATTTTCTCCTTGGCCAGATCGGCTAGGAGATTACGGAAGCGTACCCGTTCCTTGGGGTCAAGTCCTGCTGTCGGCTCATCCAGCACAAGAACGCAGGGGTCATTAAGCAGTGCCTGGGCAATGCCGAGCCGCTGCTTCATTCCTCCGGAGAAGGTACGGATTTTCTTGCGCGCAACCTCTGACAGAGCTACCAGCTGCAGAAGCTCCCTTGTTTTTCCTTTTGCCGCCGGCAGACTCAAGCCTTTCAATGTCCCTATGTACCAGAGAAATTCCTGTGCGCTGAAATCCGGGTAATACCCAAAGTCCTGCGGCAGATAGCCGAGCATATCGCGGTATCGTTCGCCCATCCGGCTAATGTCCCGGCCATTCATTTGAATACTCCCTGAGGTTGGTATCAGAATACCTGATATCATCCGCATCAGCGTTGTTTTGCCCGCCCCGTTTGCTCCCAGCAGACCATATACACCGCTGTTAAGCTTGATTGAAACTCCGTTTACGGCATGCCTCGCGGCAAAATGTTTATGTACCTGGTTCAAAGTCAGCTCCAGCATCCTATACTCCTCCTTGTACGGCCGTTTCCAGACTCCGGCAGGTCTTGCGTATACCGTAACCTTCATAGACCAATCCTGCTGCCGAGAGCAGCAGCAACACCAGACCTCTTCCTGCAGCCGATGAATTGAGCAGCAGGAGCGGGGGGTTAAACGAAACAATGAGCTGCAACAACACCAGCAGGCAGCAATATAAGAGGCAATAGTAACCGCAGTTTGGTGTGCGCACCCGGTTTAGCAGCCACAGACAGCCAAAGCAAGCCAGATTAAAGGGAATCAGCAAGTATAGGACCATCTCCAGGACTCCGGTATCTGTCCATGTACCCAGTAAGGCCCCAAGCAGCGTTAATCCAAGCAGATCGGCCATTCCCAGCAGGCTCATCCGGACAGCTGTCAGCTTATCAAGCAGATGATAGGTACTGAGTTCAACCTCCAGCATAGAGCGGCT
This sequence comes from Paenibacillus sp. FSL E2-0178, assembly GCF_038593005.1. NCBI lineage: Bacteria > Bacillati > Bacillota > Bacilli > Caryophanales > Paenibacillaceae > Paenibacillus > Paenibacillus sp. FSL E2-0178. The sequence goes on along the minus strand of NZ_CP151953.1, from coordinate 7,326,049 downwards.
TAATGACCGGGTCATGGTCTGTATCCCTGTGATTACAAGTAAAGGTGCAGCCAGAGAGGCCAGCATCATAAGCTGTATATTTGCCCTCTGCCCTTGCATAGAGTTGTGCAGTAAGAATGCCATTCCCATAACAATCAGCAGCTGCGCCGCCCATACCTTCCGGCTGATGAAGCGGAGCTGCAGCTTATAGAAATCTGCTAAACTTGTTCTCCGTCCGCCCAGCGCCTGTCTTAGCTCTGTCTCAGCTCCCACGATGGTTTCCTCCAGCCGCTTCCGCTCAACGGGGAACGAGGGGGAGTTCTGCAGGATTCCGATGATGGACTGCTGATGCTTGTTCAACATAATCACTCCTCTCCAAATGACTCCTTAAACTGTTCAGCCCGCGCTTAACACGGTACTGTACCATACATACATTCACTCCCGTAATACGGGCGATATCGCGGAAGGTCAAATCCAGGCAAAAACGCATAAATACCGGCTCCCGCTGCTCCTCCGGAAGCAAGTGAAGCAGTTCATCGACCAGCTGCCCCTTCTCCACCTGTTCCTCTATAGAAAGACCCTGCCAGACAGCTTCCCAGGTGACAGCCTCATCAAACTCCATGGAGGGGAACTGCACTCTCTTCCGCAGATGGTCATTACATAAGTTCCGGGCAATCGTATATAAGTAAGCACGGCATTTCCCGCTATTCGAATACCTTGCGATATGCCTGCAGAACCGGTAAAAGGTCTCCTGGGTCAGATCCTTGGACTCTTCCTCACTGCGGAGCCGGTAATAACAATACTTTTGTATTCCGGCGTAATACCGCTCAATCAGCGGCGTCAGATACCTGGTCTCCCCCTCCTGGATGCGACGAACCCATTCACCTTCATCCACTTGCGTCCTCTCCTTTCTACTCTATATAACTGTATTTGGCAGATAAAAAGTGAAGTATATTTGTGACTTTTTGATGAAGATTGATATTTTTTACATTTCCGGCAAAAAAGAAGCGTTCCGGCAGCCAGTTCATGACTTTGCGGAACGCCTTGTTCATTCAATCTATTCGATTCCTTTTATTGACAATAAGTAACGTGACTGGACACAAACTGATCTGGCTGAACTTGTCGGGAGCCTGCTACTCCCTACTGCCGTCCACCTTCAATGAAACAGCGCTTTTCGGCGCCATGGAAAAGGTCAGTACCTCTTCTCCCTGTAGCTTCACAGCTACATTCTCTTGCGTATCCCCATCGTTGAACAAAACCGCCGCAACCGATCCGTCACTGTTGCGGAAGGCAACGGAGCGTACTTGCTCATTGCTAGCGGCAGAAGCAAGGCGCAACGCCTTGGGCCGGATGACTTTGCTGAAATGCGCCAGCGCGTAATAATCCAAGGTATATGTAAGCTCCCTGGTCTGCTGGTTGACCGTCACTACTCCGCGGCAGGTACTCTTGCCGAAGCCGGGAACGGTGGGTCCATTCTGTTCATCCAGCGCCATATTCCAGAGCACGAACGACTTGCTGTGATTCCGCAGGATCTCAATTCCCGTGCGCATCACATTGGAGAACGCCTGCTCAAACGGCGGAATCCATTCCCCGCCCGAGCCTTCGGTGAAGTGCACCTCTTTGCCGGGAAAAGCTGCCAGCACTTCAGACTGCGCGGCCGGTGCGCCGCCGTACCAGTGCCAGGCTACGCCATCCACTTCAGCTTCGGCCTCTTCAAGAACTGTCAGCGGATAATCAGGCCGGTCCCAGTTATGATCGTAGCAGAAGATTTTGGTAGTCAGTCCGTGCTTCTGGAAGCCTGGCTTCAGAAACCTGCGGATGAACTCCTGCTGCTCCTCCGGCAGCATCAGCATACCCGGATAATGCTGCGGTTCATAGAGCGGCTCATTCTGCGCAGTGACGGCATAGGTAGGCAGACCATGAGCCGCGAAGGCCTGGATATAACGGACAAAATAATCCGCATATACCTGATAATGCTCCGGCTTCAACCGGCCGGTAATCATTGACCCGCTGGTCTTCATCCAGCCCGGTGCACTCCAGGGCGAAGCCATCAGCTTGATTTCCGGATTCAGCTTCAGCGCCTGCTGCAATAAAGGAATAATATCCGCTTCATCATGGGCAATGGAGAACCCGGACAAATCGGGATCGGTCCCGTTCTCAGGCAGATCGTTATAGCTGTAGACCGTTCTGGCATAATCCGATGCCCCCATCGGATTCCGCAGGAAGGACAACCCTATCCCCTCCTGCGGGTGGAACAGCTTGCTCATTACTTCCGTTCTTTGCTCCCCGTCAAGCACCTGATGAATCAGATAGGCGGCCGAGTCCGTGAAGGAGGCCCCGAAGCCATCTATCTCCTGGTACGTTTGACTGGCATCTATCTCAATTGTGGCAGTAACCGCATCAGCAGAAATCTGCGGCAGTTGTGCAACTGACTGCTCCACAAACAGCTCGTCTTCTCCGTTAGACTGATACATGATAATTTCCCGCATGTGTTATCCCTCCATCTTTTTATACAAAAGGGCCCAAAACGGGCCCTTTCCTGTGCCTTGCTTATTTAATGCCAAGCTTTTCCTTGTTGGCTTGCATCTTCCCGCTGCGGATTTCTACGATCTTATCCCAGCTGTTTTTGTCCAGGAAGGCTTTATAGTCAGCCAAGGTACTGTCAAAGGCTGCATCATCCTTGGCACGGATCATGCTTACCATTGTTGTGTTCCAGGTGGTGTTAATCGCCGTCAGGCCGCGGGCTTCGGCTGTACCCTGATCGGGATTGATGTTCTCCAGGATGAAATGCGGTTTCAGCTTGCCTTGGCCCCATTCCTGCATTTGCTTGATCGATTCAGGGAAGGCATCCTTGCTCAGCGCTTTGTGGCGGTCATGCCCGAAGAACATGAATTCGCCCATCCGGTAATCCTTCTTGAACTTATCCGCATTATTCAGCTGCAGATCCTTCACTTCAGGCAGCAGTTCAACCGTTCCGTCGCTATTTGCCTTGTAGGTCTCGCCTTCAATACCATAGTTCATCAGCTTCTGGCCTTCTTCGCTCAGCAGGTACGTGAAGATTTGAATCGCTTTAGCCGGGTCCTTGCAGTCTTTGGTGATGTAGCTGATCATCCAGCCGGTAATCCCGGATTGATTGAGGGTCGGCTGATGTCCAACCGTGCTCTGTGGACCATCGATGGCAATGTACTCTTTTCCCGGATTAGCACTCATGAAGATCTGCAGATTCCCGCCCTGCTGTGGAGTACCGTCGAGCAGCATCGTGGCATATTTACCGGATTTCACTTTCTCCTCGAAGCCTGTACCGTCATCGGCAAAGCTGTCGTCACTGATCGCTCCGTCTCTGTATACGGCATTCAGCGTCTTAAGCCAGGTCAGATAATCCTCATCCAGATTGCGGTTGTAGAACTTGCCGTCTTCCGTTTCCAGCGGAACGCCGATGAAATCCTGCAGCACATCCCCGAGCGAGCCGGTGCCTTCCCCAATGGAGTTGAAACCGAAGGGAATCATCTCAGGGAACTGTGTTTTGATCTGGTTCATGACATTCTTGAATTCTTCCGGGGTCCCGAAGGAGGGGCTGCCCAGTGCTTCATAGACATCCTTGCGGATAACAAAAGCCGTTTTGGCCGGAATGTTACCGCTGTCATAATCAGCCTGTGTATTGGAATAGTTAGGATAGCCGTAGGTTTTGCCGTCTTTCAGTTGGAACCAGTTCAGCGTGTCGGCCGCAGCAACCTTGTTGAAGTAAGGATCATATTTCTCGGCCAGATCATTCAGCGGGAGCGCCCAGGTAGCGGCCTTCTGCACGACCGGAGAGTTCGAGTCGAAAATCGTCAGCAGATCCGGCATATCGCCACCCGCGAAGAACGTATTCAGCTTGGTGTCGTCTCCCGTAATGAACTTGATGTCGATGTTCAGATCCTCTTTGATCTTCTTGGTCACCACATCCTTGCCGAAGTCCGTATTCCACCAGTCCGCGTTGACATACCAGGTCAATTCCGTAGTCTCTGACTTTTTATCCAGCTGCCAGGCCGGAGTTTCCGGGTCCACCGTGTAGCGGTCTTCTATTGAGACATCGCTGCCCTTCTTCGAACCGCCGTTTGAGCTGCAGCCTGCCACCACCAGCATTGCCGCCATCAGCAGCAGCGCGAGCTTAACACCCTTATTCCCCAGAACTTTATTCATTTTAATCATTGATAAACCTCCCATAATATGATGTAGAAACCGATTTCTTTTGAAAAATACGCCCCCTCTTCTTCTCTACTCTTTGACCGCCCCCATCATCATGCCGGAGATAAAGTACCTTTGAAGAACTGGATACATCGCAACAATAGGCAGGGTAGTAATGACAATTGTTGCTAGCTGAACCCCTTTGGTGGTGGTTTCAATCACGGCTGAGCCCCCGATGTTCTGCATCGACTGGGTCTGTGACTGCACGATAATCTCATACAGCTTCATCTGCAGCGGGTAGAGCGCCTGATTGGTGATATATAGCTTCGTTGTCATGAAGTCGTTCCATTGCCCCACCCCGTTGAACAGAGCGATTGTCGCCATAGCGGGCATGGAGAGCGGAATGAAGATTTTGAGGAAAATATGCCAGTCGCCTGCGCCGTCAATCTTGGCCGATTCTTCAAGCGAATCCGGGACATTCCGGAAAAAGTTCATCAGAATGACAACGTCGTAATAGCTGAATAATGCGGGTATGATGTACACCCAGAAGCTGTTCAGGAGTCCGAGCGATTTAATGAGCAGGTAAGTCGGAATCATCCCGCCGGAGAAAAACATCGTAATGACGCCCATCGCCACATACAGCTTGCGGCCGCGGATGTATCTTTTGCTGAGACCGTAGCCGATCATTGCGCAGAAGAACACATGAGTGAAGACCCCGACGAAGGTTTTGGAGATGGAGACCAGGAAGGACTGCCCGATGCTGCTGTCATTAAATACCGCGCGGTAATTCTCGAGCGAGAACTCTTTGGACCAGAAAATAAATCCGCCCTCGGCAAGCGCCTTGCCTGAGCTCAAGGATGAAATAATGACGTTCCATAAGGGAACGAGAATAATAACCATGAAGATTACCAGCAGAACCATATTGACCGCGTCAAAGATCCGGCTGTCGATATCTTCTTTAACCACCTTTCGGTTCACAGCACATGCCTCCTTCTATAACACGGATTGATTATCATTTAACTTACTGGTGATTTTGTTGGCCGTAACCAGCAGGATCACCGATACGATGGAGACACCCAAACCAACGGCGGTCGCATACGAGAAGTCACCTTGCGTCATCCCCATACGGTATACATACGAATTGATGACCTCCGCTCTGGCCCGGTTCTGGGAGTTCATGAGGACCAGCGTCTGATCCAGATTAGAACCGAGTAAACCGCTTACAGTCAGAATCAGATTCAGGCTGATAATCGACTTCATGTTCGGAAGCGTGATATTCCAGATTTGCCGGAGCCGGCTGGCTCCATCTATTTTGGCCGCCTCGTAGTAGGTCGGATCGATTTTTGACATAATGGCCAGATACAGGATCGTGCCCCATCCGGCTTCTTTCCAGATATCGGACAACGTGGCAATCCACCAGTACTTGCCGGAATCCAGCAGAATGTTGGACGGCTTCGAGATCAGTCCCAGATTCAGCAGCAGCTCATTGAACAAGCCGGAAGTAGAGAACCAGGTGATCAGCATCCCGCCGAGTACGATCCATGACAGGAAATGTGGCAGGTAGGAGATGGTCTGGACGAATTTTTTGAAGCGGCCCATATTCAGCTCGTAAATCATGATCGCGAGAATAATCGGAATGATAAACCCGATCCCAAGCTTCAGGAAGCTGATGCCCAGCGTGTTCACGACCGCATCCCAGAAGTATTCGTCAGACAGAATAATCTTGAAGTTATCCAGCCCCACCCAAGGTGCGGAAGATAGTGTGTCTATGACCGTGTAGTTCTTGAAGGCAATTGTCAGACCGTAAATCGGTATGTAGCAAAAAATAATCATAAAAATAATGCCCGGCAGAATCATGGATTGAATCTCCCACTGCCTTTTGTAATCGATTACAAACTCTTTGATCCGCTGCCCCATAGGCTTCTTGGCGTTCGGCGGCATTGAAGTTGGCGGTACTACAGCTGTTTTATTCACGTTCTTCTCCCCTCCAAATCAAGAAATCAGATGTTCAAATCAATAAAAACGTTTTTATTTCCGCGCAAAAAAAAGCCCCCCTGCTGTGCATATTTTTATATAACAATGAAGTAGAAACAGAAGGAAACCTAATCGAGCGAAAACATATGGATATTTATATCTGGAAACGACCACTCCTGCCCTTTACGGGCGGTCATTCCGGTCCATCTTTACATGGCTTGAGCCTCTTACTACCAGTTCACCCTGCAATTTCTGTACGGCGCCTTGCTCTTTCTCTTGAATCATACGCACCAGATGGTCAATTGCCAGCATGCCCTGCCTTGCGATCTGATTCCGCACTGTCGTGAGCGGCGGCGAATAGTATGGAGCGATATCAATATCATCGAAGCCCATTACGCTGACATCCTCCGGCACCTCATACCCGTAGCTCTTAAGCGCCTGGATACAGCCGATCGCACTGATATCATTACCGGCCAGGAAGGCGTCAGGCAATTTCTCGGGATGCACGCGGATAAAGGACTTCACGGCATTATAGGTACTGTCTTCCTCAAAATAACCCTGAAGAATATAATCCTCATCCACCGGAAGCTGATATTGGCGGAGTGCAGTCAGGTAACCTTCCTTACGCTGCACACTGTCGAACATCGTATCTACGCCGGAGATATAGGCAATTTTCTTATGCCCCAGGCCGATTAAATATTTGGTAGCCTCATAGCCTGATTCAAAAGAATCAAAAATGATGCTCCCCATCCCTTCGTCCTCCAGCACCCGGTCCAGAAACACTGCCTTGATCTTGTCTTTCTTCATCGCGGCAATGTCCTTCTCGTCGATGCCCAGCTCCTCGTAGATAATGACGCCATCCACGCGCCGTCCGAGAATGTTGCTCATAACCACCTGCTTGTCCTTGGTGACAAATACATTCAGGCCATAACCAAGGCGGTCGCATTGACGGGCCATGGATTCTACCAGCTTGTAGAAGTATGGACCTGACACACTTGTGGTGAAGAACCCCAGCATCTTGGTCGTACCGGATTTCAGCAGCTTACCGTTCAGGTTCGGAACATAATTCAGGCGCTGCGCTACCTTCAGCACATGGGATTTGGTCTCCGGGTTGAGTACATCCACGTCATTCAAGGCGTTGGAGACCGTGGAGATGGAGACGCCTGCTTCTCTGGCCACGTCTTTGATTGTTATCTTTCCCATATCATTGTTCCTCTACAATAAAAACGTTTTTATAGTTTATAAAATAGCATGAAACCGTTTTAAACACAACACTTTTTCTCATGATCTTTCTCCAGCCACCTTTTCCGCTAGTTATTGCCCGCTGAACGCAAACATAATCTCTGCCTCGCACACCCGCTCACCGTCTACAGTGGCGGTCCCGGTTCCTTTTACAATCATCCCTTTGACGCGTGTGACCTCAAATTCAAGGCGCAGCTGATCTCCCGGCTTCACTTGACGCTTAAAACGGCAGTTGTCGATTCCCGTGAGCAGTCCAATTGTGCTTCCGCCCTCTTCCTGCTTGGACATGGCTAGACCGCCTACCTGGGCCAATGCCTCTACGATCAATACACCCGGCATCACCGGATATTTGGGGAAATGCCCCTGGCAGATCCCCCCCAAAGTGGTGCTTAGGCTTTGATGATTACTCAGGTACTTTGCGGGGACCCCAAAACATATAAATCCCTAATTAAAAATAGGTTCGTTTATACTCACATTCTTAATCCCGACCGCCCGCTTGCCTTCTTCAAGCTCGGTGATCCGGTCTACCAGCAGAAACGGATAACGGTGGGGAATCCGCGCTTGAATTTCATTGACGTCCAGCATACAGTAACTCCTCTGTGATTAAATTTATCTCATTTTACTATAAAGCAGCTGGATTTAGCTATGCAGGAGTTGGGCGGGCGGATGCGGGCGGCAAGTAACCGGGGTGAAGTATGGTGCGGAGGACTGGCGGTAGTTCGGGCGTGGGCGGTGGGTGCCGGTGGCTGGCGGGGTGCGAGCGTGGGCGGTGGGTGCCGGTGACCGGCGGTGGTGCGGGCGGGGGCGCTGGGTGCCGGTGACTGGCGGGGTGCGGGCGGGGGCGGTGGGTGCCAGTAACTGTTGGTGGTGCGGACGGGGGCAGTGGGTGCCGGTAACTGGCGGTGATGCGGGCGGGGGCGGGGGGTGCCGGTGACTGGCGAAAGTGCGGGCGTGGGCGGTGGGTGCCGGTAACTGGCGGTGGTGCGGGCAAGCACGAGTTGGGAGGTGAATGCGGACTGAGTGTTATAGGTGCAGGCGATGATGAGGCGTATTGAGAGACGCGGTCCCCCTTCGTTCCACTCACTAGCCCACTTGCAGCAGAATTAAAGGGATTTATCCCTCTAATTTCACTCGTCCCGCCTACTTTTGGCGTATTTAATGGGATTTATCCCTCTATTTCCCTCATTCTGCCTAATTTCGGCGTAATTAGTGGGATTTATCCCTATATTTCTCATCTGTGCCCCACTTCTACCGGAATCAGGGGCACTTTTACCCCTCATTTACCTCTCCAGGCCCACTTCTACCGGAACCAGGGGCACTTTTGCCCCTCATTCCCTACTCCAGGCCCACTTCTACCGGAACCAGGGGCACTTTTGCCCCTCATTTACCTCTACAGGCTACCTCCAACGGAACCAGGGGCACTTTTGCCCCTCATTTCCCCCTCCAGGCCCACTTCTACCGGAATCAGGGGCACTTTTACCCCTCATTTCATCTCATAGCCTACTTCGGGGTCCCATGAATACATCGTATAATTTCCTAAACGCCAAAAAACCTTGGATATAAGTTAAACTTAAGAATGTTGATCAGCCGATGTACGAACCTCCTGCAGAGCAAGAAGTTCGTCCATGCAGCATTTCAGATTCTAAGTTTACCCTATATAGATTCAAGGTTTTTAAAGAAATCTAAGTAATTTACTTAGGGCTTCGGGTCTTCAAGTCCCCAGTGCTTCAGGGCGTCACACCGACGCCACCGGCGCAGCCCCCTCCGGATCATCTACACTAGCCATGTTTCTCAGCTTCTTGTTGAAGCCTAGGAACAGGATAACACCCAGGAGACTGGTGGTCACCTCGGTAACGGTCATGGACCAGATCACGCCATGCAGGCCGAAGAAATGATGCAGCACGATAATCACCGGGATATAGAGCACGCCTTGCGTAACTGCCATAATCCCCGCCTGTGCGCCTTGGCCTGTAGCCTGGAAGATGCTCATGAACAGACCGGTGAAACCATTGAACAGCGCGGAGATGAGCATGGCTGCCAGGATGTAAATCCCCATGCTGATCACCGAGTTATCATTGGAGAACAAATGCAGGATAGGTCCCCGGAACACATAGACCAGACTAACAAATACCACCGCAATGCTGGCGATATAGCCAAAAGCATACTTAATACTTGAGGTAAGTCTGGCTCTGTTCCTGCTGGCATAGTTAAAGGCGAAGAGCGGGATCAGGCCCAGGAACAGTCCCATCGACAGGAACTCGGGAATCTGCACAATTCTCAGCGCTACCCCGAACCCGGCTACCACATTATCACCATACTGGATGGAATAGTTATTAAGCAGCAGTGTTGTCACAATCAAAAAAGCGCATTGCAGCAGTTCAGTGATGCCGACTTTATAGATCTCCAGCTTATCCTGCAGGGATATTCTGAAATGCTTCAGGAACCCCCTGAGATTCTGACTCCGTTTCTCCAGATAATAGAGATAATAGAGTGCCGAACCAAGGTTAGCGAGGCACATGGCCAGCGCCGCTCCTGCTACATGCCAGCCCAGAATCAAGATAAACAGCGGGTCAAAGATCAGGCTGAGCGCCGTGCTGATGAAGATCCCGTACATGGACTCCTTCGACGCCCCCTCCGCACGGACCAATTGTTCGAGTGCAAAGTTAAGCACAATCGCGAAACCGCCGGCGAACATCGTCAGGGCATAGGTCTTCGTGTAATCGAAGGTTGCCGCATCCGCACCGAGCAGGCGGGTGAGCGGATTAATCGCCAGCAGCGCCAGCAGGGCGATAACGATCCCGGCGATGATGCTTGCATAGAAGGTATATCCGGCGATCCGCTTTCCCTTCTCCGTATTCTTCTCCCCGGCCAGCCGGGTGACGAAGGTTCCGCCCCCCACTCCGAACACATTGCCGAAGGCCATCAGGACGGTAAAAATCGGCAAGCCCAGCGTGATCGCCGTCAGCATCCCCGTATTATGCAGCAGGCCGATGAAATACGCGTTGATCACATTGTAGACCGTTCCGACTGACATGCCGATCATCATGGGAACCGACAAATGGAATATCGCCTTTTTCATTGGAGCGGATTCCAGGTAATATTGGTTGGATACTTCCTTGTTCATATTCATTCCTCCAAACGTGTACTTTCATCATCCAATTCATTCCATTACAAGCTTTGATTAACTTTGGACAGCAGCGACAATAGGGTTGATGCCTCCTCTTTGCTGAGCTGCCGGGTAATACCGGCTTCAACATCCGAGAACATCAGGTTGAACTCCTCGACCAGGATAACTCCCTTCTCCAATACGGTCAGCTTCTTCTGACGCTCATCCTTGTCATGGGTGACGCGGGCGATATAACCTTTCTTCTCCAGGCCCTGGAGCATGCTGGTGATGCTGGCCCCGCGCCGCTTGAACTGCTCCGCCAGATCCTTCTGGATCACGCCTTTGTCCTGATTCTCATAGATATATCCGATCATCCGGCCTTGCGCGGAATTCAGTCCCAGCTCGTTCAGCCGGGCATCGGCAGAGCTCTTAAGCTTCAAGCCAATCTCACGGATCAAATCTGAATACGGTGTATGCAAAATAGGTTCGGTCATCTTCATGTCCCCTTGTCGATTAGATAGAATTCTAAGTAATATAGCAAGCATAGTAGATAGAATTCTAACTGTCAATGTTCTAACTATCTGGACATCTTCTAAATTATCTGGATATCTTCTAGCTAACTGGATACCGAAGCAGACCTAAGCCTCTCCTCCTTTCGGCATAGCCTTGATCCCTGCTGCAGACCTAATGTACTTAGGGAATGTAAACTGAGTTTAAACGGAATCCAAACAAACAGCATATATACTTGCCCTTGACAATCCCCGCCGAAAGGATAATAATGTCCCTAGAATGATCATTCTAATGGACGGTATATTTTTTTATCACGCATTAGAATGATCGTTCGATCTAAAATTAGGAGGGAATATTCATGTCTACTAACACAGCAGCTCAAACGATTTTCATCACAGGTACCAGTTCGGGACTCGGAAAGCTAACTGCGATTCATTTTGCCAAAATGGGCTGGAATGTGGCGGCCACTATGCGTACACCGGAGAACGGGCAGGAGCTGCGCCAGTACGACAATATCAGGCTGTTCAAACTGGATGTTACAAATCCGGACCAGGTGAGTTTGGCTGTGGATGCGGCTATAGACGCTTTTGGCAAGATAGATGTTGTTGTTAACAACGCAGGAATGGGCACCTATGGACCGCTGGAGCTGGCGGCTGAGAAGGATATCGATTGGCAATTCGCTGTCAATACCCGGGGACCGATCAATGTGATCCGCCGCTTCCTGCCTCACTTCCGGGCCAATGGCGGCGGGATGTTCATCAACATCAGCTCCTTCATGGGTGTGACCACTGCGGTTCCGCTCGGCTCTCTCTATAATATGTCCAAGTTCGCGCTGGAAGGATTAACCGAAGGGTTGTACTACGAGCTGAAGCCGCTGAATATTGAGCTGAGGCTGATCGAGCAAGGCGGTTCTTCCGGCAATAACTTCACGAATAATATCATCTGGAACAGAGATGAGAAGATTACAGTGTACGATGAGATGATGGAGAAACTGAGTGCGCTGATGGGAAACCGCGACAACAGCCAGCTGGATGACCCGCAAGTAATTGTTGATGCGATAGCAGACCTGGCCACCGGGGTAAGCAGCAAATTCCGGACGGTGATCGGCGATACAGGGAACAGCTTAATGGCGCTGCGTAATTCCGTGCCGATTGAAGAGTACCTGGAGACCATGGCGCAGAATAACCGCTAAAACGCAGTCATAATACCGTTCCCCTACGTGCCTTGACAAGCCGGAACCTCTTGCCTTACATTAGAATGAATGTTCGATTGGAGGCGGGTTTATGTTCGACAATTATAATAAGGTTCAGCAGGCCGTTCTGGAAACGACGCTGGGTCTGATTATTGAGAAGGAGCTTCAGGCGACTTCCATGTCGCTGATTGCCAGGAAATCCGGGATTTCTACCGGAAGCATCTATCATTATTTTGAGAGTAAAGAAGCAATCATCAATGAGCTGTATAGGGGTATCGTTACTTTTAACGGGCATAAAGTGCTTGACGGTGTATATACCGACGAACCTCTGCGCACCCGTCTGGAGCGGGCCTGGAGGAATCTGATCACCCTGTCACTGGAGTATCCGCAGGGCTTTCAATTTATCGAACAGTATTCGTTCTCGCCCTATATCTATGATGAAGTCAAGCAAGCGGCCTATGAAGGCGGCTGGTGTCATCCGCTGGAGAAGCTCTACGCCGAAGCCGTTGAGCAGAAGCTGTTTACCGCTATGGACCCCAAGTTCATGGTGCAGATGCATTACGGCTCCATCGTCTATGTCGTGAAAAGCGCACTGAACCATTATCTGGACCTTAAGGACGAGGAGATCGAAGGTCTAATTGACTCCTGCTGGCAAAGCGTAAGCCTATAAAAAAATGATCACAAAAGAAAGGCCTTGCACGTTAGCAGGCCTTCTTTGTGTGCTCTATGGCTTCAGGCTAAAACGCCGGTACCTCATCACTCTGCGGTACATGGATTTATCCTTAAGCTGATTAAAGATATACGGGTCAGGATTCATGTTCACTTCAATAATCCATGGCTTGAGCGTCCGGTCAAGACCGATGTCTACACCGAATTGCCGGTGGCGCGGATAGGTCTTCTGCATTTGAACCGCGATGCGTGTGCCCAGACGGTTCAGCTCTCCCTTCAGCTGCGCGAGCTGGTGGGCCGACAGATGGGTAGAGAGCAACTGCTCCACTGCGGTCGGTTTGCCGCCGCTGTGGTAATTGGTTACTATTTTGCGCGGATGCCCCAGCCGGCCAATGATCCCGGTAGCCTCCCAGACGCCCTTGGGGCTGAGCTGCACCATCACCCGGATGTCGAAACGGCGCCCGCCCTGCTTCAGCAGATGGATACCTTTTTGAACCAGATAGCTCCTTCTGCCGATCTTCTTCGCCAGACTTTTATGAAATGCTTCAAACGTATCGAAATGGCGCCGCGTTTCCTCATACTGGTACGTATACCCCTGCCGTTCCCCCCGCTCAGCGCGGATCACTCCATTGCCATAGGTTCCCCGTTCAGGCTTGACATAAATCATTCCATAGCTGTGAATCATCTGCTCCAGATTGCGTCTGGTAAACCTCCGGGTATCCGGAATGAAGGGGGTAATGGTTTGGTTCTTAAGCAACAATTGGGTCTTGTACCATTTGCTCTGACCTGACTGAACCTGCTTGGCTGTCACGCATGCACTCTCCTGTCCGGGAAGGAGCTTTCCATCCTCCCTTGATTTGCATAGTCGCTGCATTCTATGCGGAAGAAGGCGTATTTGAATAAAGCATCTGCCCCCTATGGGAAGATAAACTTTCAGCAGGATCATTGCCCTGTCAACCGTTAATCCGCAGGCATACCCTAGTGCAGACGCTCAAGTGTCAATATAGGTACGGAGATGAACCCATGTCAGATACTTCGGAAAATGTAACGAAAAACGGCCCTCCAATCGATGTTCTGATCCCGGCTATTGAAAAGGATCTTGCCACCCTCCCCCATGTGATCGACAGTCTCCGCCGCTACGTCCGCCACCCTATCAGCCATATTTATATTGTTTCGCCGAACAGCAGCAAGATCAGAGGGCTGTGCTCCCGCAAAAATTGTGTCTTTGTCAATGAAACCACCGTTCTGCCGTTCACCAAGAAAGCTATCCGCTACTCCTCTTTCCGCTGGAACCGTTCCGGCTGGCTGTACCAGCAGCTGCTTAAGATGAACGGGGATCATATTTGCCGCGAGAAATTTTTCCTGGTGGTTGATGCGGATACGGTGCTGATTCGCCCCCATCGTTTCCGTTCCGGCGGGAAAAGCATCTTTTATTGCCGCAGCTGGAGCCAGCCGGAATATTTCCGCACCTACCGGAAGCTGCTCGCCGCCGCCGCTCCTTCCCCTAAGTCTTTTGTTACACACTATATGCTGTTCGAGTCCGCGAAGCTGGCCAGTCTCAAAAGAACTATTGAAGCCCGGCACGGGATGCCCTGGCATGCCGCCATTCTCCGCTCCATCGACAAAACGAAGCAGTTCGGCTTCTCCGAATTCGAAACCTATGCCAATTATGTGTACAGCAGGAACAGCGCCGCTGTGCTGCTCAGGAACGCCAACAATAAAGCTCTGAAGACTCCGGCAGCCTCCCTGGGCAAAGCGCAGCTTCAGAAGTATGCCCGTACGTACCGTTCGCTGTCCTTCCATCAGCGCAAGGGATATTCCACTCCGCCCAAACCTTAAGGAGGCAGACCGCCTTGCATACTATTCTTCTAAGCGGGGGCTCCGGTATGCGGCTATGGCCCCTCTCCGGCAGCCTCCGTTCCAAGATGTTCCTGCCGCTGCTTCCTGCACCTGACGGGGGCACAGAGTCCATGATCGGACGCGTATGCCGGCAGCTCACTCAAGCGGGACTTGACGAATCCGTGCTGTTCGTCGCACATCAGGACCAGCTGGCCATCACCCGCCGCTATACCGGAAACAAGTTTCCGGTGATCGGGGAGCCTCACAAGCGCGGCACATTTACGGCAGCCGCCTATGGCGCCCTGCATTTGTACTCCGCAGGAAAGGCTAGACCGGAGGACATCATCTGCGTGGCTCCGGCTGATATGTATGCGGACGAAGACTTCTTCCGGCTGTTTCCTCAATTTCCGGATATTCTGGCATCCTCACAGGCAGAGCTCCTCCTGCTTGGAACCCAGCCTGCCTATCCTTCCGATCAATACGGCTATATTGTCCCGGCACAAGGGGGCACGGAGGCGTATGCTCAGGTGCTCTCTTTTGCAGAGAAGCCGGATATCGCCAAAGCCCGGGAGCTGATAGAGGAGCAGGCTTTATGGAACTGCGGGGTATTCGCGTTTCGGCTAAGCTTCCTGCTGTCGCATCTGCAGAGGATGGGGCTGCCCGCTGATCATGCGGCATTTGCTGCGCAATATGCCGGACTTCCGGTCCGCAGCTTCGACAAGGAAGTGGCGGAGCACAGCACCAAAGCAGTCGTTGTACGGCATAAGGGGGAATGGTCTGATCTGGGAAGCTGGGATACGCTGGCTGCCCGGCTGGACTCTCCGTTGACTGGCGAAGGAGGCCTATGGGGGGAATGCCGGGATACCCATATCGTCAATGAGCTGAAGGTTCCGCTGCATGTAATCGGTGTACCCGGCATAGTCGCCATAGCGAGCCCCGAAGGCATCCTGGTTGCAGCCAGGAAGGAAGCAAACATGATCAAGGATATCCTGCAAGAGCATTCTGTTCAGTTGCCGAGGTACGGGGAGACCGGCTGGGGCAGCTATACCCTTCTGGACCAGGCGGCAAACGATTCGGGGCTTGTGCTTACAATTAAATTATCCCTGCTGCCGGACCATGCTCTGCTTGAAATGCCCTGTCTTCATTCCAGCAAGAGCTGGATGGTCGTGTCCGGTCACGGGGAAGTCGTTCTGAACGATTCGATTGCTGAGGCCCGTACAGGTGAGATATTTACAATGGTTCGGGGAGACCGGCATGGAGTCAGGGCATTCAACGCCATGAAACTGATTGAGATACGGACTCTCGAAGAACAAGATGAAGATCACTATAAGATCTACGACTCCTGATCAGAAATGAATCGTTAGAAAACTTTACGTAAAAGCATAGAAGCACCCTCAGTACGGTGAGATACCGGCTGAAGGTGCTTCTTTTAATAAGACATGCTGCTGGTTACTTCAGGTAGGTACCCGTCACTCCAATTCCGCCGCTGCCATTTAACACATACACTCTCGCATTTCCTTTACCGGAGCATGTCAGTGTGATCGTGCCGTTGGTAACGGTTTTGGAATCGCCAGTCACCGCATCTACGTAAGTTCCGTTCGGGATTCCGGTAAAAGTGGCATTCCCCGAAATCGTAACCAATGCAAAGCTGTCAATGCCTTTGGCGTTGTCGGTATATCTTCTCTTAAACGCCAGATTGCCCGATACATTCTCTGTAGAATACTGACCTTTCTGCAAAGCAGGAACCGCTCTTCTGATTAAATTGAGCTGTCTGATATGTTTGGCCAGAGGATAGTTGAGCGAGTCCGCAAGTGTGCCGGTAGCATTGGTATATCTGCCGTAATCCTGTACCGTAACACTGCCTTCAATATGGTCCCCGTAGTAAGCGCGGCCTGTTGTGCTGAGCGGTGCGTTTGGACCTACATCGATAACGGCCCCCTTTTTAAATTCGATTTCAGAACCATAGAAAATGGCGGGGATCCCCCGGAAAGTGAACATCAGAGCGAGATTCTCAGCCCAAGTGTCCTGTGTACCGGCAAAGCGCTGGTTTTCCGGAGCCTGGTCGGGAGCATAGTCATGAGAGTCGATATAGGTTACATTCCAGGTAGCATCGTTATAGAATTGGTCACCGCTTTTCATACTGAATGCTTCCTGTGCTGACTTGAATGCCCAATGCATAGGAAAATCAATTACATCCATACCCGATTTCATCGAATAGTCAGGCGCATGATAGGTATTGCCGATCAGGAAAGCATTGTTCGAGGTAGGCTGTCCTGCTGTAGTCGAGTTGTCTGCCCACTCCTGTTCAACCGACGCTTTATTAGAAGCGTAGTCATTTATGTTATCGCCCGGATACGATTTCGAAGATTTCCATGTATAAAATGGTGTCGAAATTGCCGGAATCCCGCTGTTCCATACATCTCTGTAGCGGGTAGCCACTTCACCAAAGATAAAGAAGTCCGAGCCGCCTCTGGTCTTCCAGGCCGGAACAAAGTATTTGTTAAAAATATATCGGCTCACATGCTTCACAGTATCCACACGGAAAGCATCAACGCCCATATCAATATATTGGTTGTAGGAGTCAATCAGATATTGGTTAACTGCTGGATTCTCTGTGTTGAGGTCGACGCAGTCTCCGGCAATCTGTCCTGTCTGTACGGTATAAGATTCCCAGGAAAGACTTTTCTCCGTATGGTAAATGTTATTATTCATCCCCTCTGTCTTCATTAATGCAAGTCTTGCCTGATATTGCTGATCGGGTGTCATAGAATTATAGTTTGCCGGCAGCTTATCCGTGATTTTGAGCATGTTGCCCACAGTATCCGGCTTAGTCTCATCTTTCTTGAACATGGGGAACAGATTCTCTTCACCGAAATTACCGGTATGATTGACGACGATATCCTGAATAACCTTTAGTCCTTTGGCATGGGCCGCCTGGATCAGTTCCTGATAGGAAGCACCTGCCGATTCATACCTTGGGTCTACTTTAGCGAAATTAATTGCATGATAGCCGTGATAATCATAACCGCTCGCATTCTCCACAACAGGTGTAATCCAGATGGCACTGAATCCAAGAGCTTTGATGTAATCGAGCTTTTGAATCAGGCCCTTGAAATCGCCTCTCCAAGCCGGGTCCGAATCCGGATTGTTCGCCTTGGCATCATCCCATGCGTGCACATTGTTGCTCGGATCGCCATCATAGAACCGCGAAGTGATCACGAAATAAATGCTGTCTTCCCGGAAATCCCCCGACTTTCCGATATTGTAGACAAAGCTTTGTGTCGTTTGATTGCCGGCGCCGTCTATCACTAGAAACTTCAAAGTGGTGGTTTTGGAGATAAGTATGGAAGGTCCAGTCAAGCCGGTCAGTGTATTGCCTGAAATATAGGCTTTAGAACTTGCGGATGGTTCCGAACCATCGTCTGTGTAGTATGCCCTCGTCGTTGCTGCCTTGTTATCTTTTATCGTGAAAGATACAGCGACCTGGGACTCAGAATGCCCAACAGGCAAATTTGCTGTGATTGTCGGGGCCCCAAAATCGGCATTTAAGTCAATCACATAAGCGAAAGAGACTACATTTCCTGCTTGACTCAATGAGTTCACACCAAAGGCCTTGATAGTCAAAGAGGAAGCCACCTGAATTGGCGAGGTATACAAGGCCGATGCTGTCGTAGGTGTTGAGCCGTCTGTTGTATAGTAAATTTTATCGCCGCTATTGGTACTGGAAAGTTTCACTGTCTGGGCAGAATCGTATGTTTTCGGCACAGGAGAGACTGAAACCACTGGAATTTTGGGGATTTCCGGGTTGGCTTCATACCACACGTTATCCGTGTAATACCAGGACTCCTTCACACTGCGGGACAAATCGACCGTCTGTTTCCCGCTGCCGTCATTAAAAATAAGACTCGCGCCCGCGGCATCAGCAATCGTATAGCTGTACCAGTCGTTCCCATCCGACTTCATCAGAATTCCCGGCCATGCCCCGCTTGTTGGAACGGTTGCCGGACTCAGATTCCAATAATGGATTCGCATCGCTGAATTCCAGCTTGAAGGTTTCTTAATGTGAACCGTTACCCCGGCTGCGATAACTGTGGGTGTCGGCGTTACGGTTGCCGGCGGTGTTGCGGTAGCTGTAGGTGTTGCAGTTGCTGTTGGTGCTGCAGTTGTTGTTGGTGTCGCAGTTGCTGTTGGTGTTGGTGTTGGTGTTGGTGTTGGTGTTGGTGTTGGTGTTGGTGTTGGTGTTGGTGTTGGTGTTGGTGTTGGTGTTGGTGTTGGTGTTGGTGTTGGTGTTGGTGTTGGTGTTGGTGTTACGGTAGGCGACGGAGTAGCTCCAGGCGAGACGGTCACATAGTCGATATTAATGTTTCCAGTGTCAGTGGAGTCGTATTTATAAGCAACCGTATTATTTCCGGCCTGCAAGGAGAGCGTTTCTGTCTGGTCACCCCATGTATCCCAATTGGCCAAGCTAGGCAAAGTTGTCTGTTTTACTTTTATTCCATTGACATAAATGGAAATGTTCTTCTCGCTGCCCGTCGCATTCGCATAGCGAAGAGTGGCATTATAGGCGAACTGACTGGACGCCTGGACGCTGAAAGTTGCAGCTGCTCCGGAGGCGGTGTATCCATCCACAAACCCGGTCCCGGAATATCCGGTGTGGTTTGTATTTACTTTCGCCCCTCCAGACAAGCCTGCGTTCTCTGCTTCGTATTTCCCGGTAACCGGAATTGTGACCGTCCAGTTTTTCCCGCCATTGCTGTCCCAGTAATCTGTCGGGGCCGTAATATGATAACAATAAATTAGTGTGGCACCCTCCGGCACATTGATGTTAGCCGTAAATGTGGTCCCATTCCTGGCCATAGCCGTGTCCACAACATTCATCCAGTTATTAGTAGTCCAGTGTAATGTCACAGCTGTCGCTGTAGAGCTTGTATAGGTGACCGTATAATCGGTATCGCTGGCCGAAGCCCCCCCTGATAAGCCGAATAAGCTGAAGCAAAGCGCAAATATAACCAACCATGAAATTAATCTCCGAGCAGTTTTTTGTGCCAAATAAACAACCTCCTGATTTAGTGTTAATAGGGTAAAAATGTGCAAACGTTTGCATTGAAGAGAAAAAAAAGAAAAATATTCTAACTAAATAATATTGGTCCGTTGATCTCCTCCTCCGTAGGTAATTCGGAACGATCCATTTAGATGTTTGCGCTTACAAGAAGTGTCTTCAAGAAACTTCCGCTACGCCGCCGTTACACAGAGTTTTCATATCTCCAATGAATTTTCCTGTTCTGATTATAGTCTCCATACTTTTCCAGGTCAATAAATCTCTTTACCTATTTAGCTGTGGCTATACATATTTCTCCAAGTTACTCCTCCCGATTGTCGATTGTTCAGCTACGCTATCACCAATTGTTGGGTCAGCGTACCCCGTTTTAGCGAGAAAGATAAGGCTGTCCCAAAAGTAGATTTTCTACAGCGGAAGACAGTTCTCTTCATTCTTAATGCTAAAAAAAGTGAGCAGAGCAGCGATTCTCCCGTTATTGGAGGATCGCTGCTCTGCGTTTTTGGTCATTGGTGGCTTGCTTCAGCAGATTATGAGCAAGGGAAAGCGATCCGACCTCAAGCGTCACTTTCTCCATGCCGCGAAGCAGAAATCGCCGGAAGCCCCGGTTGTTCTTCAGTTGTCCGAATACACTTTCCGGCTCCGTCATTCGGCGTACGGCCAAGGCGTAACCTTCCTCACTCCGTAGAATTTCCCGAGCCTGTTTCTGGTATCGCAGCCGTTCCAGACTGACGACCACCTCCCGATTTCCTGCCGCTTTCGTGCAACGCTCCTTTAGGGGGCAGCCGTCACAGGAGCTGCTTCGGTAATGACGTCTACGAATTTCATAGCCGCTCTCTAAGGTCTCTTTGCTTTCCCTATGAAAATGCAGCATTTTCCCAGCTGGGCACGTCCAGTTATCCTCGGCTGTATTGTAGATCCAGTTCTCAATTTTACCAACATTCGCTTTCCAGGCTTTGCTCTTTTCCTTGTGGTAGCTGCCGTACTTCACTACCGCCTGAATCTCTTCCTTTTCCAGATAGGCGTAGTTTTCTTCACTGCCACAACCTGCGTCTGCAATGACTGTCTTTGGCAATTTCCCGAGGATCTGCTGCGCTTTTTCCATATGTGGTTCTAAACAGCGGGTGTCGGTCGGTCTTTGGTGTAAACTGTAGGCTAAACGTTGCATCTGGATCGGTCTTGCTGAAACTGTACCGGTCCCCTAGCAGCTTTTGGTATTGTTCGTACTTCAGCAGCCGGGGAAGCAAATCCTTACGCAACTTCCGAACGGCTTTTTTCAGGGGCTTGTCTTTGGGTTTTTCGAGCAGTTGTGACTCCAGCGCCTGAGTCATTTGTTCGAGTTTCCCGCTGCTCATCTCGGTGGACTCGCCAAGTTCGTTCAGGTCCTGGCCACGGAGTTCCTGTTCTTCTTGTTTCTCTGCGGCCTCAATGTCGGCAAACAAAGCCTGTACCTTTTCTTGGAGTTTGGCCTTATGCTTATTAACCGCTTTGCCCCACACGAAAGTGTAACGATTCGCGTTGGCCTCGATCTTGGTGCCGTCCACAAAGTAATGCTCAAGGGAAATGTATTTTTCGTCAGCTAGAAACTGAAGCACGGCGGTAAATACCGTTTCAAGGACACTCCTCATTCGCTGGGAACGGAAGCGATTCAACGTACGAAAGTTGGGGCGTTGCCGTCCGGCCAGCCACATGAAAGGGATGATCTCTCGAACGGCCTTAGCGATTTGACGAGACGAATAGATTCGCTGAGTGTAGGCGTAAATAATGACTTTGATTAGCATCTTAGGGTGATAACTGTCACGGCCGCCGCCGGGATAGACCGCGTCAAAAATGGCGTTGTCCAGCCGATTGACGGCGGCATTCACGAGCGCGATCGAGGTGATTTTCCGGGATATCTTCTTCCAGATCCATTGGCAAGCAAAGTTGGTCCATGGTATATTGAATGTACAAAGAAATCGCTCCTTTTGAAATGGTTGGGTGGTACCTCCATTTTACCAAAAAGGCGATTTCTTTTTTTGTGTTTGTTGAAAAAAGTGTTTTCGTATCCCGCTTAAACAGCGGAGAGGACGGACTGATTGTGGAAAAGCGAATGCGGTCGCCTTTGTCCCCGGATTTTCACTGCTAAGGGGAATCAATAAAATCTGGGGACAACAGCGATTGGAACAACGGTCCGTTTGCGGAGCGTCCACCCAAGTGCCCACGTTGATGCTACTACAAAATAAAGAGCTGTCCCAAGCAGCCATTTCTTGGCTTTTGGGACAGCCCCATGTTTAAAACAAACGAAGACCACCTCTTTTGCGGGTATCTTGCGTTTTTTGGAACTAGCATTTACTGTCCCTAATCAGCAGACGGCAGAAACTGGAACCACTTGAAGTCAAACCGGCTGCCCGGCAGGAACAGGAAGGTGACCGTCTGGCTGCCGCTTACCGGCGGCTCCAGAGTGAATTCACGCTCCGTATAGCTGCCGCTTCCGGCAAATTCAATCAGCTGCTTGGACTCACCGCCGGGACCGCTGAACAGGATCTGCAGCGTATTGTTCGCAAGCGTTGAGCGTCCGCAAATGACAACCCTTGAGCATTCCCCCCCGCCAAAGTCCATCCCGGCAAATATAAGCGAGACATTGTTGCCGATCCCTTCAATGGCATCCTCCGTTACGGTGAAGGCATCCCCGTAAACAGCACTGTTGGCCTGTGCAGCCAGACGCTCATACGCCTTGTGCCTGCGGACAAACGAGAAGCCCTTCAGATGAATCTTCTTCCGCAGGACGAAGGACAGTGAAGTGATGCCTGTCAGCCTTTTGGGCAGCGTATAGCTTGCTTCCTGGTACACATTCCAGCGGGACGGCTTCTGGTAAGTGACTATGGTGAGTAATTCGGCACCATTCTCTCCGGGAATGCCTTCCCATATCTCAATCGGGAATTCCTGATCATCCAGCGAGAAGATTGGCAGAACGATCTCATCGGCTCCATCATCCCCAAAGTCGATCCGTTCGAAGCAGATCCGGCTCTCCCCTTCCCGGGCTGTAGCTACACCGCGTTCATTACCGTTGGTTAGATTCCGGCTATGGCTGCTGTTGAATCCCGAGGAGACAAATTCATACGGATTCAGATAAGCCTGGCCAAGCCCTGTAAGCTTGAATTCCATCTGTGAATAGAGCCGGATGCCGTCTGCGCCATTGGCTGTCCCGCAGCGGATGTATACATCGCCATCACCCAAAGCCGTGATTACGGCTTCATGCCCGCTGGTCTCAATGGTAGCGATATTGGCATCAATTCCGGCGGCGTTGGTGATCCGCCACTCGACATCCTGCCAGGCGGCACCCTGCGGATGCAGCTTCACCCGGACCGGAAGTGAAGGCTGCGCCGGCGTCAGAATATTACCCTCAGGGCAGATCATCTCCAGCTTGCGGACCGGGATCTCCTCTTCCTTGCCGCTCTCCGGATTACCGGATGCCGCCTCTGCCTCCAGCGGGTTATGCGCATACAGATACAGCTCATCTTCGGCGATCATTCCCGGTGCGGGAAGCACCGACCGCAACGTAAGCTCAGCCGAAGCCAGATCCGCTGAAGCCGCACGCAGCGTAATCGTTCCGGGCTCCAATGTACCGGCAATCACAGCCAGCAGCTTACCGCTGAACAGGCGGCGGCTTACGCCTTTGTAGGAATCATAGTCCGTGCTGTCCCCGTTATCCAGACCGATCAGCCGTCCGGGGCCCTCAACACTGAGGTGAACCCGGTTATTGGCATTCGCTACCGGACGCCCCGACGGATCCAGCGTGCTGACCGTTACGAAGATAAGATCCGTACCGTCTGCGGCAATCTCCTGCTTGTCTGGAGTTAACACCAGTGAAGCTGCATCCCCGAAGGAGGAAATCTGCTCCGTGGCGATTACATTCCCCTGCTCATCATAAGCAGCTGCACGCAGGACACCGTCCGCGTAAGGCAGCTGCCATTCTCCAAGCAGCTTATGTCCGTGGACATGATCGATGTCCACGCTGCCCTGCGACACTTCATTCATGAACAGCTCAATGCGCGGAGCATTCGAGCAGACCCGTACATCAATCAGCTGGCCCTGCGAGAAATCCCAGTAAGGAAAGATATGAATCATCGGATGCGTGCGGTAATCCGTCCATTCTGCCTGATAGATATAATAGGAATCCTTAGGGAAGCCGGCGGTATCCAGCTGCCCGAAGTATGAGTTCTTGGTGTGATAAGGAGTCGGTTCCCCGATATAGTCAAAGCCCGTCCAGAGAAACTGTCCCAGCGAGAAGGAAGCATCCCGGTCTGCGGTGATGCAGGCCTCCGTGCTTTTGGCACCCCAGCTGGTCGAGCTGTTCCCCAGAGAAGAGCACTGCTGATCATCATCGGCCAGAACAGATTGAGCCAGCGGGAAATGATAGACTCCCCGGCTCTGTACTGTCGAGCAGGTCTCACTGCCGTAGATTATCCAGTCCGGATGTTCCCGGTGATGCTGCTCATAATATTTCTCCGCATAGTTGTAGCCTGCCACCTTGACGATATCGGCGCATTTCTGCGCATTCTCCCAGGGCATATAGTTCGAGCCAATGGTAACAAAAGCATTGCCGCGCGGATCATGGACCAGCACTTCCTCCTGCAGCTCCCGGGTGAGCTCCTGGCCGCGGCTGTCAGCGTGGGTATCATAAATCTCGTTGCCGATGCTCCACATCAGCAGGCTTGGCCGGTTGCGGTCCCGCCGCACCCAGCTGGCAATGTCGCGCTTCCACCACTCCGGATAGAACCGTGCATAGTCATAAGGCGTCTTGCTGCGCTCCCACATATCGAAGGCTTCCGACACGATCAGCAGCCCCATTTCATCGGCCAGCTCCATAAGCTCCACAGCTGGCATATTATGCGCGGTGCGGATGGCATTGACGCCCATTTCCTGCAGCAGGACGAACTGGCGGCGCAGCGCCGCCTTGTTCACAGCAGCGCCCAGAGCACCGAGGTCGTGATGCTGGCAGACTCCGTATATTTTGACATGACGGCCGTTGAGGAAGAAGCCCTTGTCACTGTCCAGCTCCATCGTCCGGAACCCGAAGCTCTCCTTCTCCACTTCAATGACCTCATCGTCTGCCAGCAGTTCAGATTGCAGAGAATAGAGATGGGGACTGGTAACATCCCATAGCAACGGGTGATCAACCGTCAGGCGGCTGTGGTTATGTACGGCTGAACCGCCCTGCAGCACAGGCACCTCAGAGGTTCCTGCGGCAATTACTGTTCCTTGCGCATCCAGAATGCTATGCCGCAGCTTCAGCTCCCTGCCTGACGCCCCAGCTTCAGCAGTATGCAGCTCCACATCCACATCTACAGTCCAGGCTCCACCCTCCGCCGCTGCTCTGGCCGCAATATAAATTCCGTCAGCAGCCATATGCGTCTTCGGCATTGTCTTCAGCCAGACCGGCCGGTAAATTCCGGCGCCGGAGTACCAGCGGGAATTGGGCGATTCGTGGATCACACGCATATAGACTTCATTGTCTCCCGCTATCACGTACGGGGTGATATCGAATTCAAAGGTGGAGTATCCGTATTTCCACTCCCCCGCCACCTGTCCGTTCACGTACAGCGTCGAGTTCATATACACTCCCTCGAAACGCAGGGACACCAGCTCATCGGCAGGTACTTCTTCGAACGTAAGGCTGGTGCGGTACCAGCCCTCCCCGTTCTCGTAGAGATTGCGGGTATCATAGATCAGCCAGTCATGCGGCAGCGTAACCGGCATCCAGTCTGCACCTGCGGCGACCTTGGCAAGCTCCGAATGAAGCGGCTGCTTGCTGAACTGCCAGCCATTGCTGAGTTTCCTTTTTTGACTCATGGATAATTCCTCCTAAAGGTTTGGTAGTATAAGCCTGGAAATATGAGCATCATCTAACGGTTCAGGTAACGTTCATAGGCTGCTTGTTGAATTTCCAGCGCACGCCCGATGCCCAGGTCCCTCATCTGCTGCACATAGTTATCGTAATTGTCTACGGAATCGGTGCCCAGAATGATCTTGAGCTCAATATCTTTCACAAAAGCATTGATGTCGTTCATAATGCTGCTCATTTCATCCGCTTCTTCGGCGGTTGGCGTTACCGGAGGCAGCAGGTGGCTCTCATGATTGGTCTGTTTCCAGATGCCGATAGATTCTGTGGTTGCCGGATATTTCGCCGGCAGATTATTGTCCTGCTGAATCATCGGGAAGTTGGTGCCGTGCGAATACTTGGACATGACCTGGTCGCTGCCGAGGCCATCCGGATTCTTAACCACAAGTTCGGTATAGACAGGCTTGCCGTTTTCCAGCGTATAGGTAGTTCCTTCAATCCCATAGGTATTCAGCATGCTGCCTTCTTCGGTAAAAGCATAATCCAGCCAGCGCATAGCGGCTTCGACATTTTTGGTTGTGGCTGAGATGGCTGCCGAGCTTGTCCCCGCATAGGCATTATCCAGCTGGCCGAACTCAGGAAGTCCGCCTTTGACCGCAGACGGGTATGGAGCGGCTACAAAATCGGCTTCCGGGTCCGATTCCTGTACGGCTGAGTTATATTTCTCAATATAGTACTGCCAGCCGATCGTTGCTCCGCTTACATTCGAGGTCATTTTCTTGTCAACGGTAGCGCCGTCAATCGAAGCGAAATCCTTGTCGATCAGCCCTTCTTTGTACCACTGGCTCATGGTATTGAGGTATTCCTTGTAGCCAGGCTCCAGATAGCCATAGACTACTTTGCCGTCGTTAACGTAGAAGTTACCCATCACACCGAACGCTCCGGCGAACCCTCCAGTCCGCTCTCCCAGGAATATCGTACGGAAGGTTACGGGTGAGGCTGCATTTTTCTTGTCTTTAAAAGCAGTCAGTACGGTATGCCACTCCTCAATCGTTTCCGGGATGCCGAGATTCAGCTCATCGAGCCAATCCTTGCGGATAATCGGCCCCCCGTAGACCCGGCCGATCTCCGAGCGGATGAACGGGAAGGCGTAATACGTACCGTCATCGGTTTTGATCATTTTGTCGATATCCGGGTTCTCTTGAAGGGTCTTCTTCAGGTTAGGCGCATATTGATCGATCAGATCATTGAGCTTCAGAATGTACCCCTGCTCCACGGCTTTATCAGGTCCGCCCGGGTATTGCAGCCAGGTATTGAGGAAGATATCCGGCAGCTCGCCCGAGGCCAGCAGCAGACTGAACTTCTGGTCGGTCATCGGTGTTCCGCCCAGCTGTCTGATTGCGATTCCTGTCCGCTTCTCATATTCGTCATCGACCGGCAGCCGTTCCGGCGTACCTCCCAGCTGTTCATTCATATAAGTCAGCTCAATGCCGCCCGTCATCGGATAAGTGAAAGCTGCAGCGGCTTCATTGGAAGCCGGGGCATTTCCGGCAGGAGTGACAGAAGCGCTTTCATAATTATCCTTCTTGGAGCTGCTGCAGCCTGCAGCAAGCAATGTGAGACCTAACACAACGATAAGCGGTTTATGCAGCTTATTGGATCTGGATGAATTCATCACTGGTACGACCTCCGTTATAGGTGTAGTTGATGGCTTGATGCCTCTACAATGTAAGCTGAATCTTGTATACAAACAATATTCAAAATGCGGAATCAATGGTTAAAAACGCAAAAGGAGAATAGAATAAGCCTAATTCTATCCTCCTGTCGTGAAATTGGCTATCCAGATGGCGCTTCATCTTCTGCACTGCCTAACCTCATATAGAATTCCACTATATGAAGTTGCGCCCGGGGGGCAATCCGCAATATGAACCAGACCGGCAGTCTGCAAGCAATGCCGCTGTCCAGCGCAATCCGGCGGGATGTTCCAGCTGAACGTTCAAAACCTCCTTGCCGGCAGGAGTCCTGAAGGGACAGCCATTGTCCCTTGGTCTTCATACCTTCAAAGAGGTTCCGTTAATTATACAATCTGATAGACGGGATGTTCCTGAATGTAATGCACCGGCACATCCGGGAACTGCAAGGCCAGCCGCTGCGCCAGCAGCTTCATCCCCGGCGCTTCACTCTCCGCATGGCCCAGCATAATTAATGCCCGGCTTCGGCCCTGCCGGACGGCATCCCGGATATATTCCGGGGTCTCCCACTCCGGGCCTTCACCGGCGATAATCAGATCAAGTGACTCCTGCTCAAATAGGGGAATGGTAGCTGCACCACCGCCTCTGTAGCCAACCAGCACGCCCACTCTGCTGCATACAGCGGATAAATTGCCTGCTGCGCGGACATAGGGGATATGCAGCTGCTGCTTCAAATATCCGGCAATCTCTGAAACTGACGCAGCAGGGAGCGAGAGAACAGACACATGGGGCAGATGCCGTTCGACATACGGCTCCCATTCCAGCTCCCGCAGCAGCCCTTCTATGATCCCGTCCGGTGTATAGCGGTGCACATAATCATGGAAGCGGTAAATACCTACACCGGTGCTGGCGACCAGTTCAGATTTCTGCCGGTAGACAGGATCATTCTCCAGCCCCTCCCGGTTATTCTGATGGCTGTAATAAACACCTTCATGCGTAATGATCAGATTCGCGCCAAGCAAGGCCGCCTGCTCAATTACATATTGCGAAGCCGAGAAGGCGGTCACAATCCCCTGCACCTCCGACTCCGGAGCTCCCGGCTCCAGTCTGTCTACCGTTCCATCCGGCTTGCGGATGCCTGCTGTTAAATGTCCGATAACCTGTCCGAAAGTGAGCGTCATGAACCTGCCCCTCCTAATAGTTCCCTATTAACTCTCAATAAATCTTGCGTGCTCCGGAATCTTCTATGCCGCTCTTGCGGTAAAAGTAAGTATTGATCTGGTCGCGCCACTCCTTGGCATGCGCAGCCTGTCCCCGCAGACGTTCCTCTACCTGCACATACAGCACCTCTGCGATCCTGCCCTTCAATCCGCTCCAGGCAGCCAGCAGTCCGTCAGCACGTTCCGCACCTTCAAAATGGGTGTCGTAGATATGCTGAATCACAGTTTTGCCGGAATGCAGCACATGGGTATACGGCACATGATGGAAGAACAGCAGCAGCTCATCCGGACATTCTTCCAGCGAATCATATCGCTGTGCATTGCTGCCCATATACTGGGCACTGTAGCCGGTGCCTGTGGCCACAGTCCGGTCTACACCGATTCCCTGATGATCGGCATAATGGTAGGTACCCCATTGTGAATATTCATAGCCGTCCACATTAGGGCCGTAGTGATGCTCGGGATTAATCATCCAGCCCACGCCAAGCGGTGCTGTATAGGATTCGTAAATCTCCCAGGAATCCAGTAAAATCCGGCTGATTACGCCGGCAACCGCAGCGTCTGTACCAAACGTCAGGGCGATCCACTCCGCAGCAATTTCTTCCGCGCTAAGCTCCGGGTTCCAGGCCAGCCGCCCGAATCCGTAAAGATTCGCCTGGGCCAGCAGATGCCCGGTCCAATTCCGGTCATTGCCCACATTGGATACTGCAGCCACACCACTGTAACGGTTGCCCCATAGCGAGCCGTCGACGATATGCTTCACCGGAGCCGTTCCGCCTTGGGCCAGCGTGTCAAATTCCATAATCTCTTTCCACTGCGGAACCAGGTAACAGACATGACGCTGCTGTCCGGTATACTCCTGGGCAATTTGAAATTCAATCACCTGATTGGTCTGTTCAAGCGCCCCGAACAGCGGAGATACCGGCTCTCTGACCTGGAAATCCATCGGGCCGTTCTTGATCTGCAGAATTACGTTATCATGGAACTTACCGTCAAGCGGCTTGAAATGATCATAGGCTGCTCTCGCCCGGTCTGTCTTGCGGTCACGCCAGTCCTGCTTGCAGTTGTACACGAAGCAGCGCCAGATGACGATGCCGCCGAACGGCTTCAGCGCCTCCGCCAGCATATTCGCGCCATCGGCATGATCCCGCCCGTAGGTGAACGGGCCTGGCCGGTTCTCTGAATCGGCCTTGACCACGAATCCGCCGAAATCGGGAATCACCGTATAGATTTCAGCCGCTTTCGTCATCCACCACTCCCGGACTCCGGCATCCAGCGGATCTGCGGTTCCCACTTCCCCTTCATGCATCGGACCGGCGAAGTTCACGCTCAGGAACAGGCAGATGCCGTACGTTCTGAATACATCAGCGATCCGGGCAACATCAGGCAGGTAGGTGGAGATAAACAAAGTTTCCAGCGCATGAACGTTCACGTTATTGATCGCAATGGCATTGATGCCTGCGGTGGACATCAGCCGTGCGTAATCGGTAATTCTGTTAAGATCATCCGTGAAGCGGTTATTCTCATAGAGGAAGGATCTCCCCGAATATCCCCGCTCTACACTGCCGTCGAAATTATCCCAATGGTTAATCATGCGCAGCGCGTTCAACGGATTCACGGTTTCATCCAGATGCTCAATGTCCTTCAGACTTCCGATCAGGCGCAGGAGGTGGAAGACACCATACAGCACACCTGCCGGTGAGGAAGCTCCTACGGCAATACACTTATGGGTCAGGCTGGTGCGGATCGCGAACCCTTCCGGTCCCACCGCCTGTCCGGCTGTTTCGTCAAATATGGCTTCGACCCACGGATTGCCGCCGTTAAAGGTGCCGAATGCCACACTGAATCCGTCCGCAGCCGGTGAAGCCCCTGCCTCAATGTCCAGCATCGAGGCAATCCCTCTCTGCCATTCACGCAGCGCGGCTTGCACCGTCTCCTGCTCTTCCGTCACGGATACGGCTCCGCACCATTTCACATATTCCGTATATAGATTGCCTTGCGGCAGCTTCGGGTAGCTTAACCAGGCGTCGTATCCGCTGCCGGCTACTGCGGCAGTCTGATTGTCCGGTTGTTGTCTCATGCCAACATCTCCTCCAGTGTATTATTCATGCTTAGCGGGCGTATGACCGGGCAGGTATCGTGAGCCACAGTATAAACACAGCCGGTGAAGCCCGGGCTTCTGCGCCCATCTTGTATACTAGTTCCTGTTCAGGTTCATCCTACCACGCAGCCGCCGGACGGGAACATTGTCAAATCAAGCAATTATTTACCCAAATCAAGCAGGTTTCAGCTATACTAAAAACGGGATAATGGATCGCGTAAAACGAATACACTCATTAATTCTAACGCAAGCGTCAGGGGGAGAATCTAATAGTTTCCGCTTTTTTACCGCCTGTTCTGGGACAATGCCTTAGTGAAACGATCATCCCGGATGTGAAAACCACGCTTAACCTGTTTGGCATGCATCTGCGCAAGGTCAGCGGGGAATGGGATTATCCGCTGCATGCCCATCCGCAATATGAATTCAACTATGTGCTGGAAGGGGAGCAGCTGTTTACCGTTAATAACCGCAGCTATATCCAGCAGGCCGGAGACTTAGTGCTGCTCCGGCCGGGAGATTCTCATGCCAGCTGCAGCGGAAACGGCCAGGCTTTTACGTATTTCTGCATTCATTTTGATATCGATGACAAGCTCCTGATCTCCTTGCTCAGCCGCCTGAATCACGTACTCTTCCCTTCCGCAAGCAATATTGCCCATAAGCTAGGGCCCATCCTCTCCAAATTGGTGGATATTTCAGGCTCTATCTCGGGGGACATCACCATGTCACAGCGCATGAGGCTGCAGTCCGCCGTCTTCGATCTGTTCGCCCAGCTGTGGGAAGCCTTCTCTATTGAAGCTGATCTGTCTTCCCCTGCCACCTATGAGAAGATTGAGCTGGCCCACCAGATCCGCAGCCGCCTTCAGGGGCTGGTCTACCAGCAATTCAAGCTGGAGCTGCCCTATGACAGCCATTACGGAATTGATGATATTGCCTCGGAGCTCGGGATCAGCGCCTCGCACTGCTACCGGGTGTTCCGCCAGGTGTTCGGCATCTCGCCCCGGGAGTTTCTGTCCGAACAGATGCTCCATGAAGCCAAGGTCCTGCTGGATGATCCCAGCCTGTCCGTCAGCCGGATATCAGGCATTCTCGGCTACCGCGATATTGCCCATTTCAGCCGGCAGTTCAAGCGCTGGCACGGCACCTCACCGCGCGAATACCGCGAGTCCGGACAATAGGCCTCCATGCCAAATATCCCTGCCTTCATGTCACATGAGTGCAGGGATATTTGGCATCTGCCAGACGGTCCAGAATACGGATTTATTTCTTGATATAAGTGGCAAAATGCTCCTGAAAGTTCGTCGAATCAATATCTGCCCGCAGATGATGATGCAGCAGTTCATCGATCCCCGCTGTGTCCCCCTGCACGATATAATCCAGCAGCTGCTGATGCTCCTGCTGAATTGTAGCCAGCTTCTCGTCCTTCAGCATATGCAGCTTCCGGTAGCGGATGTAATGCACATTGAACTGCTGCAGCACCCCCCACAGGAATTCTCGTCCGGCCAGGCCGAACATGGTGCGGTGAAATTGATCATCCAGCTGCAGGAAAACCTCGGCCCCCTCGGCCTGCTCAATGCATTGCTGCTGCTGCGCAAGGTTACCCCTCAGCTCATGCAGCCCCTTCAGCGGAATATTACCGGCCAGCGACTTCATAATTTCCTTCTCCAGCACATTGCGGAGATAGATTATCTGCTCCACCGACTCCAGATCTATGTACGAGACCAGATTGCCTTTTTTGGGATAGATGTCAACGTACTGCTCCAGGGACAATTGCTTCAGCACATCCCGGATCGGCGTCCGCGACAGCTGGAAGCGTTCGGAAAGCGCGGTCTCACTGATCATCGACCCGGGCTTCAGTGCAAGCGAGAGGATTTCCTGTTTCAGATACGACATTATTTCTTTCTTGGAAGTCATGGAATGGACCAACTTTCTGTACGATATTCTTCTCCACTCATTATATAGAAAACAGATAGGAATTTCATTGACAAAGCATAAAGCTTATTCTATGATCAATACGAATCCTAACTTGTATACAAGATGATCATATCACAAAACGTTTCATCCGTAAGTTCAATTCTCACAAGGCTTCAGAATGACTTTATTTGTATTTATGTTTAATACCAAGGAGGAAATGACAATGAATATGACTTGGAGATGGTACGGCGAGGGCAACGACAATATTACCCTTGACCATGTACGTCAAATTCCGGGGGTAATGGGCATCGTCTGGTCGCTGCATCACAAGGTAGCGGGTGAAGTATGGGAAATGGAAGAAATCCAGAAGGTTGCCGATCAGATTACAGCCAAAGGCTTCAGCACAGCTGTTGTTGAGAGCGTTAACGTTCATGATGATATCAAAATCGGGCTGCCGTCCCGCGACAAATACATTGACATCTATATCGATACCATCCGCAAGCTGGCCAAGGTCGGCGTTAAGGTCATCTGCTACAACTTCATGCCGGTGTTCGACTGGACCCGTACTGAGCTGTACAAGGAGCTGCCGGACGGATCGAATGCACTCTTTTATGAAAAGGCTGCCATTACGGATAATCCGCGTGAAATGGTTGACCGGATTCTCAAGGGCGCCGGAGAATTCACGATGCCGGGCTGGGAGCCGGAGCGGCTGGAGAAGCTGGATGATCTGTTCGCGGCTTACGCCGATGTTACCGAGGATGTCCTGTTCGACAACCTGAAATATTTCCTGGAGCGCATTATTCCGGTGTGTGAAGAAGTCGATATCAAAATGGCGATTCACCCTGACGATCCGGCCTGGCCGATCTTCGGACTGCCGCGCATCATCCGCAGCCGTGATTCCATCCGCCGTTTCCTGGACATGGTCGACAGCCCGTATAACGGACTTACCTTCTGCACAGGTTCGCTTGGAACCAACCCGCAGAATGATCTTCCGGCGATGATCCGTGAATTCCATGACCGGATTTATTTCGCCCATATCCGCAACGTGAAGGTATTCGACAATGGCGACTTCATCGAAGTATCCCACCGCGGACGCGATGGCAGCGTGGATGTAGCCGAGGTTGTCAAAGCGTACCATGAGAACGGATATACCGGTTATGTGCGTCCGGACCACGGCAGACATCTCTGGGGTGAAGAGAAAAACTGCCGTCCGGGATATGGCCTGTACGACAGAGCGATGGGCATTATGTATCTGCTGGGCGTATGGGACAGCCTGGAGAATGTCAAGGGGGCGAAGTAAATGCTGAGCCTCACCCGAAGCAGCATCGCGGACCGTGAAGCCTGGGAAGCCGCAGGTGTAGAGCTGCCGCAGTTCGATTTCGCAGCGGTAGCGCAGAATACGCTGGAGAAGCCGGAGTGGGTTCATTTTGGCGCCGGAAATATCTTCAGAGGCTTCGTGGCCAATGCCCACCAGAAGCTGCTCGACAGCGGCAAGGCAGATACCGGCATCATCGCTGCCGAGACCTTCGACTTCGAGATGATCGACAAGGTCTACAAGCCTTATGATAATCTGACTCTATTGGTACTGATGAATGCGCGCGGCGACTTCCAGAAGAGAATCGTCAGCAGCATCGTGGAAGGCCTCACAGCGGATAAGACCCGCGAAGCGGATTACAACCGCCTGACCGCAGTGTTCGAGAATCCCAGCCTGCAGATGGCCAGCTTCACGATTACGGAAAAAGGCTATTCCCTCACCGGTCCGAACGGCCAGTATCTGGGTATCGTCGAGAAGGATATCGCCGGCGGTCCGGATCAGCCGGTCCATGCGATGAGCATCGTCGCTTCCTTCGCTTACAAGCGTTATCTGAAGGGACAGTACCCGATGACCTTCGTCAGCATGGACAACTGCTCGCATAACGGCGACAAGCTGAAGAACGGCATGGTTACGATCGCCAAGGAATGGGCGGCCAAAGGCCATGTGGAAGAAGGCTTCGTAGCCTATCTTGAGGATGAGCAGAAGATTACCTTCCCGCTGTCGATGATAGACAAAATCACGCCGCGCCCGTCCGAATCGGTGCAGGCTGCGCTGCTGGAGCAGGGAATCGGCGGCATGGATGTGATCGTCACCTCCAAGAATACGTACACTGCACCGTTCGTCAACGCCGAGATCAGCGAGTATCTGGTGATTGAAGACAAATTCACCAACGGCCGCCCGGCGCTGGAAGAAGCCGGTGTAATTTTTACCGACCGGGATACGGTCAACAATGTGGAGACCATGAAGGTCACCACCTGCCTCAACCCGCTGCATACAGCGCTGGCTGTAACCGGCTGTCTGCTGGGTTATACACTGATTGCCGATGAGATGAAGGACGCCACATTGCGGAAGCTCGTGGAGATCATCGGCTACCAGGAAGGTCTGCCGGTCGTGGTCGACCCCGGCATTCTCAGTCCGAAGCAGTTCCTCGATGAAGTGCTGCAGGAACGCTTCGCCAATCCGTTCATTCCAGATACCCCGCAGCGGATCGCTACCGACACTTCGCAGAAGGTCGGCATCCGCTTCGGCGAGACGATCAAGTCGTACATCCGCCGCGCGGATCTTGATCCGGCGCAGCTGACCGCCATTCCGCTGGCGATTGCGGCCTGGTGCCGGTATCTGCTTGGCGTGAACGATGAAGGCGGCGTATTCGCACTGAGTCCTGACCCGCTGCTGGAAGCCTTGCAGACCCGGCTGGAAGGAATTACGCTTGGCGCGAATGCAGAGCAAGCAGCGAAGGTGCGGGCAGTTCTGGAGGATCAAGCTATCTTCGGCGTTGATCTGTACGCCATCGGACTCGGCGAAGTCATCCAGGGGATGTTCACTGAGATGCTGGCGGGACCCGGTGCCGTAAGGGCTACGCTGGAGAAGTATGTCGGCTGATCTGATCATAGTCATTGGCAGATGAGATATGAGGTAGCATAGAGACAGACCGGGAGCATGCTCCCGGTCTGTTTATTCGTCCACAGCCTCGAATCTCGCTCAAACATTTCAACCCTGTTTACTCAGAAACAGTTCAATCTGCTCCATATAACCATCAACCGTAATCTTCCGCGGGGCAAAGAGACTGATCATCAATGCACGCAGTGCAGAATCAGCCGTTTGGACCCGTAGCATAGAGTGCTCGGTGTCCGGGAACAGCTTAACCGTGAGCAGTGAGGCAGGGCTGATGTTCTCACGGTACACGGACTCCGTTTGTTCCACATCTACATTCAAGTCCTCTTCGCCAAGCAGCAGAAGTACCGGGGATTTGAAGTTCTGCAGATCATTTGCAGCATCGGCTTGAAAGTTCCGGCGGACAAAAGACCAGCGTTCTGCGGACATTTTCTCCTTCGGATGAGTCAATTGAGTATATTCTTCGTAATCGGCCCCACGTAGCAGAAGCCCGTTCACTTGCTGCTCATAGGTGATCTGGCGCTTAATTTCCTCGTCGGTATAACCGTCCTTCTTCATTTGCTGCCGGGTGTTATACGCTCCCTGCTGCAGCCAATTGATGGCAGGAGAGACCAGAATGCTGAAGGCGAGCGTTTCTTGTGCCGCAAGTATCGGAATCACCCAACCCGCTTGGCTAGCTCCCCATACACCAATCCGCCCGCTATCCACGAACGTCTGTGTTCTGGCCCAGGCCAGGGCCTGACTTGCTTCCTCCACCCGGTCTCCGATACTCTGCTCAAGCCAGTTGCCGGCGGAGCCGTTGATCCCTCTTTTGTTAAGCGACAGAGAGGCATAACCCAGGGAGGCGAGCCGTTCCCAGAGCGGTTTGTATCCGTCATTATGTGAAGCATCGACTGGTCCGTCGCCATGGATAAACAGCACCAGACCCAGTCTACCGGGCGCATTCCGGGGCAGCGTAAGCGTACCGGTCAATTTGCCCTGCGGCGTGGGAATTTCGACGGCTCGCTCTATCATGTCAAAAGTATTTTGCCGCACAACATAGAGACCTGCACCAAGCAGCCCAAGTAACACGATGATTAATGAGATTGCGGTTTTCTTCCTCATAAGAACCTCCCTATTGCCTGCAGATCATATACTCCCACTTCACTTCACCGGACAGAAACTTGCTTAACAGGCTATACTCTTCCGCTTGGGTGCTGAATCCAAGCCGTTCATACAAACGCTTGGCAGCCCTGTTGTGTTCGGAGACATGCAGGCTCAAACCTAATAACAACGGATGCTTCTCCATAAATTGATGTGCCCAGCGAACCAGCAGCCGGCCTACACCTGTCCCCTGATGTTCAGGATGAACCGCAAGATCTGCGATATAACATTCTCCCGGCGCCGGGTCATGGTTTAGGCAATAGAGGGTGGCCAGCAGCAGCAGTGTATTTCTTGTGCCAATCCCGGCAATCTCCTTCCATACGGAAAGCTTAGCAGATTTAGCAGCGGCCCCGGCGATACGCCCGGAGTTCTTGTGACACTTTAAGCTAAGGGTACCGACCACGGTCTCCCCTTGCAGCGCCACCACCCGCTTCGTGTACGGACCTTCCACCGTATAGCCCAGCAGCTGTTCGAAAAACAAAGCCAGCCCATCCGGCTCAATCTTGGTTCGCGCAGTAAACTTGCCCTGGAATCCATGGACAATGATCCGGCTGACCTCGCGGTTATACCCAGGCTGCATGTCTGCAATCGTAACCGTTGTAGCAGTCGAAGTGTTCGTCACCTTGCATCAGCACCTCCTGTAGCGTCCCCAGATTCAATGCAGAGTAAAATTTCGTAATGTAGCTTGTCTCTGCTGAATAAGGAGAGATAGGATTTCTCGATGAGAACAAGGGGACCCGGAAGTTCACCATATTCTTGCTCAGCATAGCGGCTGAATTGTCCGATCTCTTCCTTAAGCACGGATTCATCTGTTACCTGTAGCCGGCAAGAGAGATATTCTCCCGCCGGCAAGACCCGCCCTACTTCTCCGCCGGGCTCTACAGCCGTATACAATGACACAGTATTCGTACGATCGTAAATATAATGAATATCCGTTTCGGACAAGGCGTTCACTCGTACAGACTGCTCCGCCAGTGTTCTCGCATCAAGAGTTGCTGCCGAATCCATTTCAAACCACTTCTGCAGCGGCATTGCTTCCCGCATCTTCACCTGGCAGCTCTGTTTCTCCATTTGGAAATCGCGCTGCTCCTGCAGAACCTTCAGAATGAACTGCTCCAGCAGCTGGAGCCGGGCAATCTCTCCGCCGATCTCTACCAGCGAGCGGTGCAGCTTCTCTTCCATTACCTGCTGTCCGGATTCCGCCATACTTTCCTTGACCGCCTGCACAGGCATCCCCAGCTTGCGCAGCAGCATAATTTGCGACAGCTGATAGATCTGGTCGATGCCATACTTCCGGTACAGGTTCGTATCCGTATAGGAAGGAAGCAGCAGACCTTTTTCCTCGAAATAACGGATCTGATGAACCGACACCTGCATAAGCTTGGCCAGCTCGCTAATTGTAATTTCTGTCCCCACCAGTCATCCTCCTCACTTCCCTGCTTATGGCTTCAATGATATACCTTAGGCCAGACCTAAGGTCAATGGCTTAATCTGAAACGTAAAAAGACGGCACAAAAAGAGTGATGCACTTGAGTACACCCCTCTTCTTGTGACGCCTGACATTCTCTTGTTCAACCCGCATAAAAGGCGCTTTACACCTCAAACTCCCGGTACTCAAAATAATCAAAATCTGCCGCACGCAGCGTTCCGCTCAAATCCTGCACACACATTCCGATAAATGTGCCGGTAAACCGGATATAGGCCGGGAAATCATCGGACAGATGATAGATTTCCAGTGCCCTGCCGATCTTCTCCCAGTCAGACTCGCCGGCCCGGTAGTAGAATTGGGCGAATTCCCGGTCGATCACTACCTTTAATGCTACGCTTGCTCCCGGCGGCAGCGGGACATCCGCAGTCAGGGTATCCTCATAGACCCCGTCCCGGGAGCGGATGATGCCCACGCATTTCCCGAGGGTCTCATCATGAGTGATCCGCAAGTAGAGGTAATCCTTCGTATCATAATAGACAATTAATGCGGCCATCTGCTGGAAGTGCTGCGGCTTGAATTCAATGGCGGTTTCGGCGCTGCAGCTGAAGGCCTGCTGGCGCAGGGCGACCAGACTCTGGCGGTGCATGGAGCTCATGGATTCTCTGCCCCGGAGGC
This sequence comes from Paenibacillus sp. FSL E2-0178, assembly GCF_038593005.1. Classification (NCBI taxonomy): domain Bacteria; kingdom Bacillati; phylum Bacillota; class Bacilli; order Caryophanales; family Paenibacillaceae; genus Paenibacillus; species Paenibacillus sp. FSL E2-0178. The sequence continues at coordinate 7,287,395 of NZ_CP151953.1, read as the reverse complement.
GCAAATATCCGGGGCGCTCCTGTAGCGAGAGCCACGCTTCCTCAGCAGGCACACGCAGGGTGCTCCAGCGGACATCCAGCTGCAGGTCATCGAAATCATCACGGGGAGCCGGAGCGGAGAATGGATGCTCCGGAATGTCCGGACCCGGCACAGTAAGCGCCGGGGCGTTCCCGCCTCCGGCCAGGGCGAGCCAGCCGTCATCCGTGAATTCGCAGCGCTGAATCGCTGTCTCCCGGCCCAGATTGCAGTAGTCGTCTTTCACGGGACGGCCGCACAGATGCACCATATACCATTCGTCTGTATGCGTGTGTACAAGACTGGCATGTCCCGCCTTCTGCAGCTCCAGTTCACGGTTCCCGGCAGAGGTCAGCAGCGGATGATTCGGAGCTGTCTCATACGGACCTTCAATCTGCTTCGAGCGGGCCACCGTCACCGCATGATTATACTGTGTACCGCCCTCAGCTGTGATGAGATAATACCAGCCGTCCTTTCGGTACAGATGCGGCCCTTCCGTAAGCTTCAGCTCGGTTCCCTTGTAGATGTGAATGACCGGACCGGTCAGCCGCTGCTCTGTTGCAGAATATTCCTGCAGCACAATCCCGGCGAAGCTGTTATTGCCGGTGCGATGATCCCACAGCATGTTGACCAGCCATTTGCGCCCGTCATCGTCATGGAACAGCGAAGGGTCGAAGCCGCTGCTGTTCAGGTATACAGGCTCAGACCAGGGACCTTCGATATTCCCGGCAGTCACCAGATAGTTAGGCGTATCCTTGAAGGCACCCTGTCTGCTTTTGACATCGGTATAGATCAGATAAAAGAGTCCATCATCGTAAGTCAGGCAAGGTGCCCACACGCCTCCGGAATCCGGGTCACCTTCCATATTCAGCTGCGACTTGCGGGTTAGTGCATACGTAAGCGGCCGCCAGTTCACGAGATCGCGGGAATGATGAATCCGTACGCCGGGAAACCACTCGAAGGTGGAGGTGGCAATATAATAGTCTTCTCCCGCCCGGCAGATGGACGGGTCCGGATGAAACCCGCGTAGAATCGGATTGTGAATCAGTGTTGTGCTCATCTTGTCTCCCCCAGTACTTGCCGTCCTGCTTCCAGTAAGGCAATAATTCTATCCGTATCGTAGACACAGCCCTGCCAGGTCCCTCCGCTTGCCGCCTGTAGCGCAGCCCATAGCCGGGTATCATCCGGCAGTCCCGGATCAACGGCAAGGCCCGGATGCGGAGTCCTTGCGTTCAGAAGCTCCGTTCCCGCTTCCTTCGACAGCGGCTGTCCGCCTTCTCCGCCTTCCCCGATCAGATTCACGCTCCCATCCAGCTTCACGGTATCGATCAGCACTTCTACCCAGTCATTATCCCGCAGCTTCCCGAGGGGACCGCCAGCCAGCGCTTCGGGTCCCATATGCCCGATGCAGGCACCGGTGGACACGCCGGAGAACCGGGCATCCGTGATCAGCGTGACATATTTGCCGTAAGGCAGATGCTTGAGCGCGGATGTCAGCTGGTAGGTCTCTTCCATTCCTGTTCCGCTGGGACCCCGGCCGATGATGGCCAGAATATCCCCGGCCTGCACCTTACCGTTCTTGATGCTACGGATCGCATCCTTCTCGGCAGTGAACACCTTCACTCTCCCCGTATGCCTGTAGACTCCTTCGCTGTCCAAGACGGAAGGGTCAATCGCTGCCGATTTGATTACTGCACCTTCGGGGCAGAGATTCCCTGTGGGGAACGTCATCGTGGAAGCCATACCCTGCCGCTTGGCCTCTTCCGGGCTCATGATCACAGAATCCGGGTCAATGGCATCCGCTTCCTGCAGTCTCCGCCGCATGTCCGCCCGTCTCTGCGAGGTCTCCCACCAGTCCAGATTCTCGCCCAGCGTCCGCCCTGTCACGGTCAATACGGATTCGTCAATTAGCCCCAGCCGCCGTAAATGCAGCATGACTTCCGGAACACCTCCTGCCAGGAACACGCGGATCGTCGGATGCGGCACCGGTCCGTTCGGAAGCACACTGACCAGCCGGGGAACCTGGCGGTTCACCTCGTTCCAGTCATCAACTGAAGGAATCTTCAGCCCGGCGGCATGGGCAACGGCCGGCAGATGCAGCAGCAGATTCGTAGAGCCTCCGAACGCGGCATGCAGGACCATCGCGTTCTTAATGGCCCGATCTGTAAGAATATCACTCATCACTATTCCGCTATGCTCCATATGCTGAAGCGCGCGGGCCGACTGGCGGCCGATATTCTTCCAGACCGGCTGCCCCGATGGTGACAGAGCCGAATGAGGCAGCGACATGCCCAGTGCTTCAGCAATCACCTGGGCCGTTGCGGCCGTGCCGAGGAATTGACAGCCGCCTCCCGGGGTAGCGCAGGCCCGGCAGCCCAGATCGGCTGCATCCTCGAGCGAAAGTTCACCATTGCTGAACCGCGCTCCGATGCTCTGCACCTTGCCGGCATCCTCGCCGTTAACCGGCGGCAGTGTAACGCCGCCAGGCACGATAATCCCCGGAAGCTGATGCCGCATTCCGGCCAGCGCCAGCATCATGGCGGGCAGACCTTTATCGCAGGTGGCTACGCCCAGAACTCCTTTGCGGGTGGGCAGGGAACGAATCAGCCGCCGCAGAACCACTGCCGCATCATTCCGGTAAGGAAGAGAATCGAACATGCCCGTGGTCCCCTGGGAGCGCCCGTCACAGGGATCACTGACATAACCGGCAAACGGAATCCCCTGATTGGCGGTGAGCTCCTCAGCGATTTCTTCCATCATCACACCGATTTCCCAGTGTCCGGTATGGTATCCGAGCGCAAGCGGACTGCCGTCCTCCCGCCGGATTCCGCCCATCGTGCCGAGAATCAGATATTGCGGCCTGTTCAGTTGCAGCGGATTCCAGCCCATTCCCGCATTCTGGGTCATTCCGAAGATTTCCCCGCTTGGGGCATTTCGCAGCACCTCACCTGTAATCGGAAGCTTGCCTGCAGGCCCTTCCGCAGCGGTATGTACAGGAACAGTATCATCTATGGCTTCCTTCATAATCTCATGCAAAGTCAGCTCCACACTTAACCCTTCTCTCCTTCAGGATGAACTTGCCCAGACCATTAACACAAGGATAGTTTCCTCGCCAGCTCTATCACTTCCCTGACCGCAGCCTCCTGTTTATCGGCAAAAGCATGCTGCAGCATCGTGGTGCTCACAGCGGCAACGGCATTTCCCGCAGCATCCAGAATCGGCGCAGCCACGCAACTGATGCCCTGTATAATTTCTTCCCGGTCCACTGCGTAACCGGCCTCGCGAATCTCAGCCAATGCAGCCGTGAATTCCGCCCAATCCGTCAACGTGTGAGACGTAACCGCAGTTAAGGTTTTGCCGGAATAACGTCTTATGAGCTCGCCGTCCGGCAGCAGTGCAAGCATCATCTTGCCCATGGCGGTCGCATGCGCCGGGAACCGCATCCCGGGACTGGACTCCAGCCTCACAAGGGAGGGGCCTTCCTGCTTGGCCAGATAGATAATCTCATCCCGGTCAAGAACCGATAACTGAAAGGTTTCCCCGATTACCCTGACGCTCTGTGCAGAGCCTGCCAGGAAGCGCTCCACCAGATTCGTATTCTGCTTAAGCGATTCGTTGTAAACCGTATTATAGTAGGAAACCCCAGCCCCTAGCGCGTAAGCCTCCCTGTCATCCTTCACCACCCATTGCAGGGTTTCCATTGTACGCAGCAGCGAGAACATGGAGCTTTTGTTAATGCCCGTTTCATCGCACAGGTCGGTCATCTTATGTTCTCCGGGCTTCCTGGAGATTGCCGTAAGAATCAGATCGGCCCGTTCTAAAGCTGGAACCCAATATTTCCGGTCCAAACCTTCATTCCCCTCTCATAAATCAATTGATTAAGCTCTCTTAGTTCACTATAATAATCTTATGTTTATAATAACAAACCTGGAGGCGGAATAAAATGAAAATTTCTAACATGACCATGAGACCGCATCATACAGGCATCATTCCCCCGGTTCCGACGATTCTGGATCAATCCGGAAAATTCGACCCTAGCGGAATGAAGCTGCTGATCGACAGCCTGATCCGGCAAGGGGTTCAGGGACTCTTTTTCCTCGGGACAGCCGGAGAATTCAGCTTGTTCAGCACCGAGCAGCGCGAGGAAATCGCTGAGGTATGCATTAAATACACGAATGGCCGTCTTCCCGTATGGATTGGCACCGGCAGCAATACGACAGCAGAGACCCTCCGCCTTAGCAAGCATGCTGCGGAGCAAGGGGCGACAGGCATCGTTGTCATTAATCCTTATTATTACAAGCTTAGCGAAGAGGCTTTGTTCTCGCATTATGCCTCTATTCTGGAAGCCGTTGATGTGCCGCTGATGCTGTACAACTTCCCGGCGCTGACTGGCCAGGATCTGAGTCCGGCCTTCGTCAGCCGCCTTGCCGCCAAATATACAAATGTAACTGGAATTAAGGAAACCGTAGACCAGCTCAGCCATATCCGGCAGATGATTATGCAGGTGAAGGCGGTTAAACCGGACTTCTCGGTATTTTGCGGTTTCGATGAATATCTGCTGCCTACGCTTGCTGCCGGTGGAGACGGGGCGATTGCCGCCAGTGCCAACTTCGCACCGCAGCTGATGCTCGGGTTACTCAGCAGCTTCCTGAAGAATGATATGGCAGAGGTGCTTGAGTTTCACCGGAGAATTATAGAGATCCCTCCGCTGTATAGTATCGATGATCCCTTCATTCCTTCAATAAAAGAAGCCATTCGTCTGGCAGGTGTGCCAGTGTCCACCTTCAGCCTTGCACCCGCAAATCCCTGGAACGCAGACAAGGAGGTTACTTTGAAAGAGATTTTTAGCCGGGCGGGAATCTCCCAAGTCTCTATCTAGTCCATAGTCCGCATAATCCGTAAAACATGGCTGCGCTACTCTGCCTGGGCCGTTTGGCCGCCCCCTTAGATCCGGCACACCGGTTCAGTCTTTATTCTCCGTGCGGAATGCTCTATACTTTTGTTCAGATGCACAATGGAAGAGACTGAGGTTGCTTAGGCAGCCATCCGGGCACGGCGAAGGGGGGAATTCCGGTTGTTTCAGCTATCCGAGAAGCAGGCGCAGGAAATTGTAGACAAAATGATGATGGATATTCCTTATAATATCAACATCATGAATCATCAGGGAATTATTGTCGGCAGCGGAAAGAAAGAACGGGTCGGCACCGTTCACCAGGGGGCAGTCAAGGCCTTGTCCACCGGACAAATGGTCGAGGTGCTGGAGGATGGTCTGTATGAGAAAAAAGGGACCAACGAACCGATTGTCATCGGCAACACCCGCGTCGGTGTGATCGGAATTTCCGGGAGCCCTGAGGAGGTCCGGCCTTTTTGCAACATCGTAAGAACCACGGTATCCCTGCTCATCGAACAGCGGAACACGCTGGAGAATCTCGCGAATGAGGCAAACCGCAAGAAGGCTATGCTGGAAATGCTGCTCGCCCATCAGGGAGCGTATTCCCAGAAATTAAGAAAAGAAGCTGCTGCCTACAATATTGATCTGCTGCTGAAGACTACGGTACTCTATCTCAAGCATTTCAATCCGGAAAAAGATGCTGCCAAGCTCCTGCTGCGTTACCCGTCCTTCCAGCTGGATGAAGATACCTGGCTGCTGCTGATCCAGAACCGTCCCGACTGCAGCCCGCTGATTACAGAGCTGCTGCATAACCAGCCGCTCCTGCTACTGGCCTCCGGCAGACTGGAACCCAGCATTGCCGAAGGGTACCGCCAGGCCAAATCGGCCTTGGGTATACTGCTTGCGCTGAAGCCTGCTTCACAAGCCATTACCTTCGAAGAAGCTGAATTTCTGGTGAAGCTCAGCCATGCGAAGCTGTCGGACAAACCCGGCAGGGCGATCAAGCTGGAGGATACCGCCGATCTGCTGGAGACACTTAGAAGCTTCATCAACCATAACTGCAGCGTCTCGCAAACGGCGGATCATCTCAATATTCACCGTAATACTCTGCAATACCGCCTGAAGCGGATCGAGAGTATTACCGGCAAAGACCCGAGGAATCTGCTGCAGCTCTTCGAGCTTACGTATGAACTGCTAGCGCTCTATAAGTAGAGCGGCTTCTCGTGTTGTTATGTCCTGGCGGGGGTGCGGGAGGGTGTGCGAGTGCGGGCAGGCGGGCGGGTCCGTCGGCGGGGTGCGGGTGCGCGAGTGCGGGCAGGCGGGCGGAGTGTGTCGGCGGGGGCTCGGGCGGGGATGCGGGTGTAGGCGGGCGGATTGCGCGGGGCGGATGCGGGTGCGGGCGGGGGCTCGGGTGCGGGTGCGGGTACGGGTGCGGGTGCGGGTTGCGCGGGCGTCCCGTGCGTTGAATTACTGCCTCGCGTTTCCAAATGTTGTACATAATACAACTCGGAATCATAATTTCAGGCGGTTTCGTAACGATTGTTGTATGAAATACAACAATTTCTCCGCTTACCCGCCAATACACGGGGAATTGTTGTATTTCCTACAACAATCTGTGATTAAGCCCGATATCACGGGAAGAATGTTGTATTTCGTGCAGGATTTCACCTCTGCCTAAGATTACTCTCCCCTATACAAAACCAATAGCCCCTGGGAATTATCCCAGGGGCTATTCAATCAGACTCAATCCAATTCAACTCAGCTATTCGCCCAGCTTAACTATTCACTCAGCTACACTAATCCCCCAGCTCCACTATTCTCCCAACTCAATTGTTCACCTAGCTACATATTCGCCCAGCACCACTATTCACCTTGCTACACTACCCGCCCAGCTTCACTATTCGCCAAGCTTCAGCAACCTCGCAATATTCTCGCAGGTCCGCTCAACATTGGCCGGGCCTTCGGCCAGCAGTTGCTCCAGGCTGGAAGCGCCCGGGACTATGCCGAAGATGGCGTCGATACCTTCTGCATACAGCGTTTCAATTCCTTCGCCGATGTAGCCGGCCAAGGCAATCACCTTCTTGCCGTTTGCCTTGGCGGTACGGGCTACGCCATATGGTGTTTTGCCGAATTTCGTCTGGAAATCGATCCCGCCTTCACCGGTAAATACGAAGTCCGCATCCGCCAGCTTCCGGCCTAGACCCGTGTATTCAATCACGATCTCGATCCCCTTCTGGAGTGTGGCCTGCGTGAAGATCATAAGGCCTGCCCCCAGACCGCCGGCCGCACCGGCACCGGGAAGATCCCGCACATCCTTGCCAAGCTGCTGCTTCACCACCGCCGCATAATGAGCGAGATTGGCATCAAGCTGCTGCACCATTTCAGGTGTAGCGCCTTTTTGCGGGCCGAATACTGCCGATGCCCCATGATCGCCGCAGAGCGGATTCGTCACATCACAGGCCACAATCAGCTGAAGCTGCTGCAGTCTTGCATCAAGCGAGCTGATGTCGACGCTGCTCAGCCGGCCCAGACTACCGCCGCCGCGCGGCAGCAACTCCCCCGCTTCATCGATGAATCTCGCACCCAGCGCCTCGGCCATGCCTGCGCCGCCGTCATTGGTCGCACTCCCGCCGATGCCGATAATAATCTTGCGGATTCCCCGTTCCAGACATTCCAGAATTAGCTCACCTGTACCGTAAGTCGTTGTGATTAGCGGATTCCGGTCTGCCTTATCCACCAGCTGAATGCCGCTGGCAGAAGCCATCTCAATCGCCGCAGTCGCTCCGTCGCCAAGAATTCCGTATTTCGCTGTAACCGGCTGTCCGAGCGGGCCCACGACTTTTTTATAATGAATCTCCCCGCCGGAAGCATCGACAAGAGACTGTACCGTCCCCTCTCCGCCGTCTGCCATGGGAACATGGATATAAGCCGCTTCCGGATAAATCTTCCGCAGTCCGCTCTCCATCGCAAGACAGACTTCCTTCGCAGTCATACTCTCCTTAAAAGAATCCGGTGCCAGTACAAAGGTTTTCTCTCTCATTTCCACACCCCGTATATGATATTGATATTAGAATAAAAATCCGTAAACCAGCGTAGCCACAATCGTCATCGTTCCGCCGACAAGCGCTTCGTAAGGAATCAGCCCCATACGCTGCTTGATCGTCATCTTCATACTGTCCGCAGTAACGTGGAAGTAAGTGCCCTGCGGCAGAGAGTCTATGACCGTTGCTCCGGTATGGACCATAACGGCTGCCGCCAGCGGAGCCGTGCCCATATCCAGAATGGCCTGTCCGAAGGAGCCGGTCGCCACAATAACCCCAGTCGAAGTGGACGCGGTTGCCGCTGCCATCAGAATACCGGAGATCGGCGCCAGGAACGTGCCGGAGATACCGGACAGCTCAATGAGATGAACCACCTGATTCGATAAATCCGAAGCAGAGATCAAGCCGGCAATTCCGCCTGCCCCGATCAGGATCAGGACGGTGGCAGTCATTTTACTAAGACCGGAGGAAGTATACTGCAGAACCTTGTTCCCCTGCCCCATCGCCAGCATACCGATAATTCCGGCCAGCGGCAGAATATAAAGCGCATCCACTTTGAGTCTGGCCAGTGCTTCGATCCCGGAGATCGAACCGATTGGATTAATCATCAGCAGGACAATCGCAACCAGAGGAGCGACGATTGCTCGGCTGAGCGGCGGATATGTAGCTGTATTCGCAGTGTCGGTACCGTTAGCAGCTTCTTCAGTGGTAACCATTATACCTTTTTTCTTCAGCAATGAGGCAAGGATAACGGTTACAATCAATCCACAGACGGCCGGGATCAGACCCGCCAGCATCACATGGCTTAAATCCAGGTCGAAGCCCCGTGCGGCTGCGATGGTATTCGGATTCGGGGAGATAATATTCCCGGCCTTCCCTCCGCCCGACAGTGCCAGCAGCAATGCTACCTTGGAAATCCCCATCTTGTTACCTACCGACAGGGCAATAGGCGCTACAATTAATACCGCTACCGGAATGAAAACCCCCATGGCCGTAATGACCATCGTTGCCAATGCGAGGGCGAGTATCGCCTTGCTTCCGCCGAACTTTCTCACAATAGCCTGGGCTATTGCTTCAGCTGCACCCGATTCCATCATGACACCAGCCAGAACACCGGCGGCCAGCACCCGCAGAACCGTACCCATTACGCTTTGTGTACCGCTTACAAGAACGCTTACCGTCTGTTCCAGATTGGCTCCGCCAATAAGCGCCCCTACAATGGCTCCCAGGAACAGTGCGTATACCGGATTCAATTTTCTAAGGATCAGAATAATGGCAATTGCCAGTCCTGCCAGTGCTCCGTACCAATCAATGATTAATCCTTCCATTTCGAATATCCCCCTAAGTACTTGTTGAACACGCTCTCATTATAAGGTCTTAGGGCAGCAAAAGAATATTGATGATCGGACGAAATGCATTGTGCAAGTGACCAATAGAAACCCGTTATTTGTACTCCATTGTTAAAAGAGGACCTCCGGCAACTGCCGGAAATCCCCTTATTAACTCTCGAATATTAGGAAGCCGTCTGCCGTCTTGGCGTATCCGGCTGTGGTGCAGCATGGCTGTGAACGATACTCCGTCTCACGAAGAACCCTGCAATCACACCAATCAGCGTGATGACTGCCGCCAGAATGAACGCATTATGCACGCCTGCCGCCAGACTTAGTGATCCCATATCCGCTGCTGCGGTATCCAAATGAGTACTGATGTAAGTACTTTGGCCGGCAGTCATCACACTTACAATCAGAGCTGTTCCGACTGCACTGGCTAACTGCTGCAGGGTATTCATGATGGCTGTACCATGCGGATGCAGTTCCCGCGGCAGCTGATTCAGCCCGTTCGTCTGCGCAGGCATCAGGGTAAGCGCAAGACCTACTGTCATGCAGCAGTGCATAAGAATGATCATGTAGACTGGAGTATTTACGTCAACGCTGGTGAACATCCACATGGCAGCGGACAGAATGATCATACCCGGAATAACCAGTACCCGGGGGCCGACTTTATCAAAGCTCCGTCCGATAATGGGTGACAGTATGGCATTGACCAGCCCTGCGGGAAGCATGAGCAGTCCGGCATACAGCGCTGACAATCTCAGTGACCCCTGCATAAAGATCGGCAGCAAATACGATGTAGCGAAAATCGTCAGGAACCCGATAACAATAAACAACGTACCTGCTGTGAACATCGGATATTTGAACGCCCGCAGATTCATGATCGGCTGCTTCATTGTTAGCTGGCGCAAAATAAACAATAAGAGCGCTACAAGTCCGATAACGAGGCAGGCGATAACCTTCTGGCTGCCCCAGCCTCCGTCTCCTTCGCCTACAACACTAAGCCCGTATACGATACCGCCAAAAGCGATGGTGGACAGGACAAGCGACAAAATATCAATCTTCGGTTTGGTGATCGTTGCCACATTCTCAATATTAAGCAGCCCGATAATAAAGTCGATCACCAGGAAAGGAACCAGCACCCAGAACATCCAGTGCCAATCCAGCTTGTCGATGATCAGCCCGGACACGGTAGGTCCAAGCGCCGGAGCTACCATCATCACGAGACCTACCATACCCATAGCCGCCCCGCGTTTGGCGGGTGGAATAATAGTCAGGATCGTATTGAAGATGACCGGCATCAAGATTGCGGTACCCGCTGCCTGAACCAAACGCCCGATAAGCAGCATCCCAAAGCCCGGGGCAAGTCCTGCGGCCAAGGTTCCGAGCATAAATAAGCTGATGGCAGTCACGAATAATTTTCTAGTTGTGAACCACTGCAGCAGTAAGGCTGAGACCGGCATAATGATGCTGATGACCAGAATGTAACCTGTGGTGATCCATTGTGCGGTTGAAGCGGAAAGATTCCACTCCGCCATAAGCACCGGCAGGGCCACGTTCATCATGGTCTCACTTAACAGACCGATGAATCCCCCCAGTAATAGCGCTACGAGCACAGGGATTACCTTGTATTTCACCTTGATTTGTGATGCCTCATTCATGTACTAACGTTCTCCTCTCGAATTGCCTATCCATATTATTTATATGTCCGCTTATTATATGTTCACTTATTAAATGGAGTCAAGGTTTTTCTTTAACCTTTCTTTTGGCAAATTCATTCCAGATCTATGTCGACAGCATCTTTAATCGGGCAATGAAATCATGCATATCCGGCCCCAGCTTGGAGAAAAACATCTGGTCCGCGCTCATAACTATCCGGCTGGCACGTTCCATAACAGCTACACCGGATTCGGTCAGTGAGATCAGCTTGGCTCTGGTATCCTGCGGATGCGGCACACGGCTGATATACCCTTTTTTCTCCAGTGTTCTCAGCACTTCTGAAGCCATCATCGGATCGATATCAGAATTGTGGGCAATCTGAATCTGCGTCACACCGGACGCGCTTTCCCGCTCATTCAGTGCATGGCAGGACCGCAGCAGCGCAAACTGGACATGTGTCAGATCCACCTCCCGCAGCTCAGCTTTCATTAACTTTTGCCAATTGTTCGTGACTCTCCACATGATATACCCTATGTCTTCCGTATATTGCTCCATTCCCGCGTCTCCCGTCGTTGTTGCTGCATTATATTTGTTCATTATAAGCAGGAGAGGTAGCGCCGTCAAAAAATAGGCAGGACTGGCACAAGCAGCCGCATTCCTGCCGTAGGATTATCATTCTATTGACGCAAACAGTACTTTTTGCTGATTACGATATTCTACCGGACTCACACCTTCACTTTCTTTAAATACGCGGTTGAAGTTCTTGGTGTTCTCAAACCCGGATTTCTTGGCGATCTCGTAAATCATATCATCTGTGGTTTGGAGCAGCTGCTTGGCCTTACCGATCCGGACTTTCTTCAAATAGTTCACAAAGTTCTCTCCCGTGTAATCCCGGAAGGCCTGGCTGAAATAAGAATAGTTATAGGACACTAGATTAGAAATAATGGTCATATTAATATTCTGCGCATAGTTCTCATGAATGTACTGGATCGCCTTCTTCATTTCTTTATTATCGATCTGCACGGATTTCAAGGTTTGGAGGTTGCAATCCAGCAGCAGGAGCAAGCTCTCTACTTCACGGTAATAGTCTTGGAAACAGCTGAACTGATATAAATCGCTAACCTTGTTGTACCGTTGCAGTCTTTCTGTTGATTCTTCTTTACCATACGATTGAATGGTTTGATCAAATACAATTTCGTTCAAGGCTCTGCTGATTTCCTCAAGATACCCGATATTCTTCGGGCTGATATCTGCAGCGTCTAATATCTCATGCAGCAGGCCCAGCATCTCCTTCTCCCGCCCTGAACCCAGCATATTCGCAACCCTTTTGATTGTATCTGCCGGCACCTGATAGCCATTATCCTTAAGGCAAACCTCTTCGAATGTTACGATACCGGGTGCGGGCAGCATGAAAGTATGCTTCAAAGAAACAGCCGCCTCCTCATAAGCAGAGTACAGCTTCTCCATCCCGTAATTCAGCCCGCTTACGGCGATGTTCAGGTGAGAATCTGCCTGCATCAGCAGTCCGGTTACTATCCGGGCAGCATGCATCCCTTCCGTCAGGATAACAGCCTGCGTATTCCGGCCAAAAAAACGTACAAAGCGAAAATGAAATGCAGGCTGAAGCTGTTCTATTAACGCATGGATCTGCGCCTTAAAGGTAACCGTCCCTAGTGCCTGCAAATCTCCCGCATATTTAATCATCACTGCATGAAAACCGTGATCCATCCAGTTCAGCTCCAGCTGGGTCAGCCGCTCTCTAACCTCTTCCGCCTCCGCTGATGGATAGCCCGCGTAGTAATTCAGCTGGCTCTCCATGTACTCCTCCCACTGCTCAGAGGACGCGGACAGTGCATCTATCACTTCTTCTCTTCGTCCAAGCTCCTCTTCAGCGCGCTTAATTGCAGCAGCCAATTCCTCGCGGATCACCGGTTTGAGCAGATATTCCTTCACTTCATAGCGGATAGCCGCTTTGGCATAAGAGAAATCATCATAGCCGCTGACAATCACAATTACTGGCTTAAGATGGAAGTCTTGAATCGATTTTATTAATCCGATCCCATCCATCTCCGGCATACGAATATCTGTAATCAGAAGGTCTATATGCACAGCTATCAGTATATCCAGCGCCTCAAAAGCATCGCAAGCCAAGTGAATGTCATAGACATCTGCATATTCCCGCTCAATCATGGCCTGAAGCCCGCGGCGGATATTCTTTTCATCATCCACAATCAGGAGCTTTCTCATATAATCTGCGTTCCTCCTCTTCCTGATGTTAATAAAGGCAGTTTAACGGTCACTTGGGTATAGCTTCTCCGCTTGCTCTCTATCTGGAGTCCATGTTCATTACCGTACACCATCTGAATCCGCTGATTCACATTTCGCAGCCCGATGCCGCTGCCCTTATTCAGCTCCGTTGTTTCCGCCGTCTCCCGGGGCAATGCATTGAATTCCTCTTCACTCATAATCAGCTTACGATTCAGCTCCTGCAGCTTATCCTCTGCAATTCCGATACCGTTGTCAGTCACCTCAATATAGAAGAAACCCCCGTCTTCAAAAGCATGGATAGCCACAATCAGGCCGTCACTTTTCATCAGAGGGGAATAAACCCCGTGCTTCAAGGCATTCTCCACAATAGGCTGCAGCGACATCTTCAATATCTCGTGATCCCAAAATCTGTCCTCCACCTCAATCTCCAGTTTCAGCTTGTAATCATAACGGATGCTCATAATTGCTATGTAATGCTGAATATGCCCCATTTCATCTCTCAGCTGCACCCGGTCACCTGTCCATCGGAGATTGTAACGCATCATACTGCCCAGGGAAGTGAGCGCATCCGATACTACATACTGTCCCTCAACCTCTGCAAGCATCTTCAAATTCTCCAGGGTATTATATAAAAAATGGGCATCAATCTGATTGTGCAACGCCTGGAGCTCGGCTTCTTTCGTGGCTGCGCTGCGCTTCACCGCATCGGCGATCATTCCATTGATCGTATTCAGCATCTGCCGGAAATGGTGGGCCAGCTCTCCGATCTCATCGCCGCCCTTGACATCAATGTCTACGCCAAAGTCACCGCCGCGTACTTGTTTCATGGAGTCCCGCAGAATATTCAGTTTGTTCAGTATGATGGACTGCATGAAGAAGGTTGTAATTGCCAGAAGTATCAGCAGGATTAGAATAACCACAATAACGGTGTTTCGGGTTTGATCTATCTTGGAATATGTAGTGTGTAATGAAATCACATTGATAAGCTCTGCATTTATTTTATCGATAGGTTCAACAAGGTATAGGAAATCCTCCCCCTTGTGGGAGAGCAGCAATGATGACTTGCCTGCCTGCTTGTACTTAGCGACAGCCTGCTGAATATCAGCTTCATCCAATCCCGGTAGCGGGTCTGTGCGGTTGGTATGCAGGTTGCCCTGCTGATCAAGTATGTAGAACCGGGAGTCCCGGTCACTGCTGTTGTTATAAGCTTTTTTGAAGAAATTCCCGATGGGCATTTCGACTTTGATGATTCCAAGATGCTGGATAAGATTCTGGCTGTTCATTTGATTAACTCCCGCCATCAAGGCGACTATAGAGCTTGAGCTTGGGTTCACAGCAGCGTTGCTGTCCTGTAATATTGCATCTTCAGATTGAATCTCCCATAGATCGTTTCCGGTTTGATTCATCACTTTAGTATAAAATGGCTTGTCCTTAATCCTTTCTTCATGAAAAATGATCGGCCAGAGCTCACTGATCCAAGGATTATCCACGAAGAAGCGGATGCCCGCAATATCCGAATTATTGAACAGCACGCTTTGTAAGAAGGTCAGAGAGTATTCCTGAAACCGCTTGATATCGTTCAACCCGGGCTCCGATTCAACAGTTACATACTCCCTCAGCTGCCGATCCGAAACCAGTAATCCGATTGACTGCTCCATGACTCCGATTTTGCTCATAATCTCTTGTTTCTCATTATCGGTCTGGTAACGGTTCTCCTTGATAATGTCTTGGATCGTATTCTGATAGAACCCGGTAAACAAATAGTTGGAAATTATAATAACCGGAACCAGAATAATCACGATATAAGCCCCAATCAGCTTGATTTGAATCGATAGATCCGCAAACCACCTCTTAAGCTGCTCCGCTGTGCTCCTAACCCTGGCCATCTCCCGCCCCTTTTCTTCCAACCGCTTCTGTTCTCTCAATTATATTTCATCATGTTTGAATTCATAAGGCAGCAAATTTCAGTCAGGATTGCAGAATTTTAGTTATTTGTCTCAATCGCTGCCGATTGATTAGTTTGAACTATATTTCATAGCAAAAAAGCCGGCTCCCGTTATAGGCAGCCAGCCTCTTTTATTGAATAGCCTTCTCTTTATGGAGTTAACCCCCTGGTGAAGGTCTGTACACTCTCCTTAATGAATGCCTCAAGTGAGATTGTGCCAATATCCAGATTGTTGGCGAAAACCCCGTAATTCATCGAGATGAAGGAATAGGCCTGAATCTCCGGATTGACATCGGTCAGCTTCCCCTTGCCGGCCATCACCGTGAAATAATTCGTCAAAATACTTATAAATTGTCTGGGATGCTTCAATGTTCTTTCACTGAACCCCGGTAAATTATCCGCTTCCTTCACGCTGATCATAATCATCTTCCGGTTGCGGTTCATGATTTCATGGTAGGTCCGGCTGATCAGCAGCAAGTCTGTCTGCAAATCCCAGATCAGTTTCTCATCAAACAGCCTGGTCATTTCTTCAGCATAATGAAAACGGTCAAAGGCAGCTTCGAGCAGGTTCTGTTTACTTCCAAAGTGGCGGAACAATGTTTTCTCACTGAATCCGGCTGCGGCAGCTATTTCCTGGGTAGTTACCCCTTTATACCCCTTGCTTGCAATTAAATCGATTGCTGCGAGCAGCAATTTGTCACTGTTGCTTATACTGCTGTCTTCGCTCACTTAATCCACCTCCGCTTTGTATTTTAGCACTGCGCCCGAATTGAAGGAAGAAGAGCAAGACCATTACAGCAACCAATAACGCGAGCGCCAGGAAAATATTGCTGTATACGAAGGCAGTGCTATTGTGCGGGAACGGGTTCAGATGAATAGCAGTTGTGCCCATATCAAGGATCTTCCCGAAGACAGCGGCAGAGACCGCCCCGGCAATGAAATTAAACATGGACAAGAGGCCCATCCCAATTCCGATCTGCTCCTTCGGCAGCGTCCGTGAAACGGTGTTCGTCAAAGCAATCTGCATCAAAGATTGACCGAGCACACTGAAGATAAGAAAGACCGAGATAAAGACCGGTGACATCCCCACAACAGAAGACAAGCATAAGAAACCAAAGATAAGAATGCTGGCCGCTGTATATAGAAGAAAAGGATTGCCTTTCTCATCCGCCAGCTTGCCCCCTTTGCGTCCCATAAATGCAGTGACAAGAGCCGACGGCAGCATAATGATCCCCGTAACGGCTGGTGAGACCTGGTTTACCTGGGATAACATTTGAGGTGTAGTGAACGGAGTCCCGAAGCCTATAGCCGCCGTTACAAAGTATATTGCTAAACCGAAGGTAAACGGTCTGTTGCGGAACACAGCAGGTTTGACGAACGGATCAGCAGCATAGCGGATACGCACCATGAACAGGATCAGCATAACAACCCCTGTCACAGCATACCCCTTCCCTCCGTTAGTCAACGCAAGCAATAAGGCAGCAATCGTTCCTGCCAACAGAACTCCGCCGATGAAGTCGATTGTGCTGTCACTGCCTTTCTCATCATCCAGATATTTGCGGTACAACGGCAGTGTAAACAGCGACAATAGAGGAATCACAAACAGCACCTGCCAGTTCCAGGCATTGGACACGAAGCCGGCAATAATCGGGCCTAGTGCAGCGCCAAGAGAAGTCCCTATTACGTTGGTGCCTAACATCCGGCCGCGCTTTTCCGGTGCAAAATAACGGATGGGAATGATCATGGCCAGCGCAGGAATGACCGATGCTCCAACAGCCTGCAGAATACGGGCGGCGATCATCATCCAATACTCGGTAGCCAGTAGCCCCACTATGGAGCCGGCAGAAAGGAACAATAGACCGAATGTCAGCAGATTCTTCAAGCTGTATTTGTCCGTCAGTTTGCCGAAGGTCACTGTGCCAATGGCGTATACAATCAGATAACCGGTCACGATCCAGCTCACCTGCGATGGCGAAAGCTGAAACTGTCTGCTGATCACCGGAAGAACCACATTGAACATCGTTCCATTCATCACGGAGATGATCAGTGTGAAAACAAGAATACGCATTAATGGCATACCATGATTGGTCCGCATACTATCCTTTGATTGAACGTTATCGTCCATTACATTCATTCGCCTCGTTTCTACTTTCATTAATGACTGTCAGTGCTTACTGACATTTAAATAGATAATAGCTTACTTTTTTATAAATTGTCAACGGATAGCGGCTAGTTCAAGAATATCAACTTAAAAAGGCATACGATGGAATCATCGCATGCCTTCGCACAGTAACTGTTATTCTGCCGGTACAGCAGACACCTGTTCACTTGTGACAGGCCTTCTGGATGGCAGTTTTAATAGAAGAGAAACCAGGAATCCCAGGAATATAATTGACCCCAAAATCCCGAAGGAAAGCGGGTAGTACTCCGTCTTTAATAATTTCAGGGCTAACAGGGGTCCCGTGCTGGCGCCTAAGAACAGAATAAAAGCGTTGAATGAAATTGCCGATCCGCGCGCACTCCCGCCCAGCTGGCTGACGATGGAAATAACCACGGGAGTTACCAGGGCAATCCCCGCCACAAAAACAACACTCATCAGGATAATAACCGGCAGGCCCGGGTTTAAGGCTAAAGCAAGCAGCCCTGCTGAAGCTAAAGCTAATCCGCCCCGCAGAACGGCAGCCATCCCCAGCCGCCCGGCAATTCTTCCCGAGAAGGGTGACAACAGCATTCCGGCGATGCCCGCTGCACGAATCGAAAGGATTGCCTGTGCGGAGAGTCCAAACTTGGCTGAGCTTAAATAACTTCCTAATACGGTATACATCCCGACCAAGGATAACAACAGCACAAAGGTTATGGCGAAAGCCAGCAGCAGCTGTGTTTGTTTGAGCAGCCCGGCCATCTGCTTGAACTTTAGCAGCACATTTTCTTTCGGGCGGTGCAATTCATCCTTCGGGAGAAAACGAATGACAATGACTGCCGTAATCCCGTACACCCCTCCGAGAATGAAGAAAATTTCGTGCCAGCCCCAATATTCGTTAACCAGCCCGCTGAACACCTGGCCTACAATGCCTGCCATCAGCAGCCCGGAGCTTATAAATCCGAGAGCTGTGAGTCTTTTATGGGGAGGAAACATTTCCCCGGCATACACGAGTGAAATCGGCGCGAATGCAGCGGCAATAAGCCCCTGAACCCCTCTGAGGACAATAAGCCCGTAGAAGCTATCCACAAATCCGATCGCAACGGTGACTAAAGTTAACCCGATAATACTTGCCGCCAGGAATATTTTACGTCCGTATCTGTCTGAGAACGGTCCGTAGAGCAGACAACCCAGCGCATAACAGAGTGAGAACGAGCTTCCGATCCAAGCGGCCTCACCCGGGCTGATCTGAAAGGCCTGCGTAAATACATCGGCCAAAGGAATTGTGATATACATGCTGGTTAAGATGACCAATCCGCACCAGAATAAAATGACCGTCATTAAAGAGTAGCCTGGATTGCCGCTCTGCTTGTTTATCGTCTGATTCATGATGGAAAGCTCCCCGGTTTAATAATATTTTTAAGTTGTCGCAGCAGCAGCGATTCCATTCATCACATGGATCAACAGATCGTTGATGTAATCCTCATCCGGGATTTTTTTATAGATCAGAATCTGAAAGTAAATGGGACCATAGAGCAGATCCAGGACGACATCCAGGTTAACCGCCGACTTCACTTCACCTTTATCGATGGCTGCCTGGAGCGCCTGTTTGGCTGTATTTCGCTTGGTGATTAAGAATAGGGTGTAAAAGTCTTTGGCAATCTCATCATTCTCCGTAACGATGGTTAAGGTGGACTTCCCGATCGGGCTGTTCAGAATTCGCGCCAATGCTTCAAGCTGCTGCCTAAAGTTATCCTGAATCGGTTTATTTCCGTCAAAACCAAACTCGGATTCCGCAGTCATGAGAAACGCATCCAGTACAAGACGCGCTTTATTGTTCCACCACCTGTAAATGGTTGATTTGCCTACTCCGGCCTGTGACGCCACTGCCTCAATAGTTAAAGAGGAATAACTGTTTGCAGCGAGCATCTCAATCGTCGCCTCCAGAATCCCCTGTTTGCTGCGGGCTTCCTTGTGCTTCACATTTATGTGTATGTCCGTGTTCAATGGTTCACCCCCTGAATCGCTGTTATTGCCTATGAATAAACGATACGATACGTTTCGTTATATTATCTAATAAAAATTCATAATTGTAAATTTAAAATAATATTCGTGAGGAGTAGATTAGCCGGCGGAGTGCAAACGAACGCGTCCTCCCGCAGAGCTATCCGGACTCAGAGGACCTTATTGGGCGAAAAAACCTGTTTCACTGCCTGTCGCGGACCCAGGAGCCGTTATATTGCTCTCTCGGGCTTAAAATGAGGGAAGCCGGGTCCGATAAGTGCATCTGAGTCCGCATAGCCTGCAAAAAGGCCTGATTTGGCCAAATAACGGCTCTCCAGTCCGCATAGGTGCTATCGCTGATGGACCGCCGGAGTATGACGGGCGCCATACACAAAAAGAGATGCCCCGGCCAGCCATGCAACGGCTCTGGGGACACCTCTGATTACTCTGGTACTCTATTAAGCTCCACCGGTTAAATTCTGTTCTGCGGCAGCAGGAGTTGTATATCCACTTATCTGCCAGCTTCCTCCTCAACCCAGACGGACATTTCACCAGCTCCGCGGTTGGCCCAGGCAAAGTAAGGGATGAATTTCAGCTGCACCTCCCGGCCGGTCCAGGAGGCTCCGCTGCTGTACAATCCCTCCGCTGCCCACTCCCCTTCCGGCTGTGCCCTGATCCCCGGGACGCTCAGCGTCTGAATGCCCGCCGGGAATCCCGGTTCTTCGGCAAGAGTATAGGCTTGCCCGGCAGGCAGACGCAGCTGGTACAGCCGCTTTCCGTTATCTGCCTCCTCCAGACAATAGACGAACGGACCGCGCTGCAGGGCGACTTTGGAGAAAATCTGGCGGATATGCGGATGTCCCTTCATCCGGTGCACCGGCATCGCGAAGCACACCTCAATGACATCGCCGGGCGCCCAACTGCGGGTTAGATGAATATACCCGTCAGCACTTCCGCCGCTGTATGTACGGGCCTGGCCTTGTATGGATACTATCGCCTCATTGCTCCACTCCGGCATGCGCAGGGCGATGGTGAATTCCCGCTCCTGCTCCGGATCGACCACAAAGCGGACCTTGCCATCCGTAACGTAACTGGAATGCTGTTCGAGCCTTAACGGCAACCCGTTCACCACCGTTTCCAGCTGTCCGCCGATATAGAGCTCCACGTATAAGGTATCCCCTTGCGCAGAATACATGTAATCTCCCAGCGAAGCCAGCAGACGCGCGACATTGGGCGGGCAGCAGGCGCAGGTGAACCAGCCCTGCCGCTCTGCTTGTATATGCTTATAATTCTTGTTCTTGCCCAGAACCTCCGGGTACACCTCCAGCGGATTCACATAGAAGAACTTGGTCCCATCCAGCGACATGCCGCTGATTACGGTATTGTAGAGGGCTCTCTCCAGCACATCCGCATATTTGCGGTGATGATCCAGGGCCAGCATACGCCGGGCAAAAAAGATCAGCCCTACAGATGCACAGGTCTCGGCATAAGCCAGATCAGGCGGTAAATCATAATCGGCCGTAAAGGATTCCCCTTGTTCCATGGACCCGATGCCGCCCGTAATATACATCCTTCTATTCACAATGTTATCCCACAGCTTCCGGCAGGCGGCAAGCAGTCCCGCGTCCTTCGTCTCCAGGGCGATATCAGCCATCGCTGTACACATATACACCAGGCGGACCGCATGTCCCTCTGCAGTGGCCTGCTCCCTGACCGGAACATGGGATTGGTTGTAGAGGGGATCATGTACCATGTCGAGTTCCGGGAAATGCAAGGTACGGCCGCGCCGCTCCCATTCCTCTTCGAAATAAGATGGCTGCTGCCCCCGCTGCTCCAGGAAATAACGCCCCAGCTCTAAATACTCCCGCTTCCCTGTCGCATGGAATAATTTCACGAGTGCCAGCTCGATCTCCTGATGCCCGTCATACCCGTGCAGCTTGCCGGGTCCGGTTCCGAATACGGAAGCTATGTAATCGGCATAGCGGCTGACCGCATCCAGCAGCTTTCTTTTCCCCGTAGCCCGGTAGTAAGCTGTTGCCGCTTCAATCAGATGTCCGGCGCAATATAATTCATGGCATTCCGCCAGATTGCTCCATTCCTGCCCCGGTTCCTTCAGCAGAAAGTAGGTGTTCAGATAGCCATCAGCCCGCTGGGCGGCAATCAGGAGTTCAATCACCTCATCGGCAATGTCCTCAAGCGCGGAATCCCGCCGGGTCTCCAGCAGATAAGCAACCGCTTCGAGCCATTTGCCGACATCGCTGTCCTGAAAGACCATTCCGTTGAACCCGCCCTCCTCCTGTCCGGCAGCAATCTTGAAATTGCGGATCGCATGGCTGGGAACAGCCCCCTCAATACGGTCATTCAGCGCTTCCCACTGATAAGGAACCATAACTTCGCGGACCAGACGGATATATTCGGACCAGAACACATCTTGGATCTGAACTTTGCCGGATGCGGCTGTAGTAATTTCATTCATTATATGGAACGCTCCTCTCATCTCTGTTACAGAATTCTCCCGCCTGTACGCAGCTACCCCTTGACTGCGCCAACCGTTAATTGCCGGGCCCTTTCCTTTCATCTTTCCAACTTCAAAGAAAGCGCTTTATTAATAATAATACATGTTGTATCATGAGAAAAAACGAGGATTTCCAACCTTATTTTTCATCATTTCAACCTACTGGAGGCTTATCAAATGCTCTCACCGATACTCCATTTCATTTCCCCGCCGATTCCTTACTTCATAGATTGCGGCCACGCCACTTATACGGCTGGTGATTATCACATCGACCGCAACTGCATCGGGGTATTCGATTTGATTGTTGTGCTGAAGGGAACCCTGCCGGTCGTTGAGGACGGGAAGGAGTGGCAGCTGAAGGAAGGCGAGATCCTCATTCTCCGTCCGGACGGGCATCATTACGGCAGCGCTCCCTGCACCGGGGATACGAAGATTATCTGGATTCATTTCCAGACCTTTGGCAGCTGGAAGGAATGTGAGAGCATGGATGAATGTCTGGACAATCAGAGTGCCTTGATTGAGAGCCATAAGCAGAAGGCCTACCTCAATCATGCCGACGTCTGTTCCATTTACATCCCCAAGCATATGAAGATTACAGCCAAGGCAATGGAGGTGCTGAACCTGTTCTTCGAGCAGGAGCATGAACCGCAGTCCCTGCGGAACTGGAAGCGCCAGGCTTCCTTTCAGTCCTTCCTCCAGCATCTGGACCGTGACCTCGCCTCCCCCTCTGACGCTACCGCCATCCAGCTTGCCGAACGCATTGAGCTCTATATCCGCCGTAACTATACCCAGGACATCAACAATCCGCTGCTGCAGAAGGAATTGAATTACCACTCCAACTATCTGGCCAAAAGCATGCTGAAAGCCTACGGCATGACGCCTATGGCTTATCTCCAGAACTACCGGGTCGAGCAATCGAAGCGTCTGCTGCTGCAGACCTCCTGGTCCGTGACCCGGATTGCCGAGGAGGTCGGCTTCCATCATGTCTCCCATTTCTCCTCCTGCTTCTCCAAGAAGGAAGGCCTGTCCCCGTCGGACTTCCGCAGCAGGTTTATCCGGAAACGCTGAGTGTGCACAGCCGGATTAAATTCCAGGACAGCCGCTCCGTCCGCCTCATAAACGACAAAGAGGGAGTCCCCTATCTCACGGGTTCTCCCTCTTCACTATATGCATTTCTCTGGAAGACTTCCGGAGGTCAGCTTACAGGCACTTCAGGTGTTACCGGTGCTTCAGGTGTCACAGGAACCTCAGGTGCACCTGGATCAGGAGCACTGCTTTCCGGCAGCGGAGTGACTTCGCTGTCCGGCTGCTGTCCATCCGCTTCGTCAAGCGGCGGCAGGGCAAGCCCGGAATCCGGCTGCAGGGCATCCAGTTCCTCCAGGGAAGCGGAAGCCGACAGCGCAGGCATCGTCCCTCCGAAGAGTGCGGTAATCTCGGAAGCACTGAGGGCACGGTTGAAGATGATGAAATCATCGACAGCGCCGTTCAGATTCGGATCACCGTATTGTGATCTGCCGATATAATTCTGCGTGGTATTGCCCAGGCTGGAAGGCTTCAGTGTCATGCTTGTATTGACGGCAACCTGTACGCCGTCCAGGTAGAGACGGCCTGTCGTGCCGGACAGGCTCACAACGACATGCTTCCATGCTCCGGTGGCCAGCGGTGCAGTTGCTGTAAGCTGCTGCTCGGTGCTGTTGCCGCCGGTGGTGATGGCAAAGCGCATCCCCCCGCCGCCAATCTGGGGCGCCAGGAACATATTAGCGGTTATTCCTGTGCCGAAATCAAAGATTCGCGCCCAGTCACTATTAGCCGTAATCTTGACCCAGGCGGAGATCGTAAAGTCGTTCAGCTGGCTGACCACGCCTGCCGGCAGTGAGGCATAAGCGCTGGTTCCGCTTAGGTTCAGCGCATTGCCTGCACCTGTGCGGCCGGTAACCCAGGTGGAGGTTCCGGTCAGTGCCGCATGGTTCAAGCCGTAAGAGGAATCCGTAACCGTTGTTCCGGAGGACTGGTTCATGTTGTAGTTGACAACGATGGAGGAGACCGGGGTGGCAGTTCCCTGCTGGATCTTCACCTCATAGGAAGACCCCGTGCCGATATTCAGGCTGGCGGTTGCAGTCTGCCCGTTCACTGCCGTGAAGCTGCCGGATGCCACATTGTTCACCGTTACGTTATAAGTTCCGGGGGCAAATCCGTTAAAGGCCACCTTCGTAACATGTGCGGTCCCCGGTGTTGCATTGCTGAGCGTGAAGCTGGCACTGGTCTTCGCCTTAGCGACGGTTGCCAGAGTGTATTTGTCCCGCTCCAGGCTCATGCCCCATTTCTCAGTGATCAGATTCAGGCGCTGGTATACGCCGTCCTTAGGGGTGACGATGTAGTTCCCGCCGCTCTCCGTAACCTCGCAGCCGTAGCCGTACAGCCCGAAGATCGGGTCCACTGCCACATCGGAGCTAAGCAGCTTGATCGCGCCGAACAGGCCGAGATCCGCTTCGCCGGACATGCCGCGCCAGCCATTGAACAGCGGTCCGCCGTCAAGGCCCAGTGCGCCGTTATTGCCCTTCATCGCCTGATACGTCCAGGATACGGCGCCGATATCCGCCGGATCGGAGCTGATCTGTCCGGAGTTGATCGCAGTCAGATTCGCGAGCTTGGCAGCATAGGTTAAGCGCTGTTCTACTTCAGGAGTGGCGGAATTATTGCGCACCCAGTCATCCATTGCCGTTCCGGCAAGCGCTGCGGTGTATTGGAACTGCCACCAGGGCTCCCCGTTGATCGTTACCGGATCGGAGTAGAAATACCAGACCGGCATTTTCCCGCGGACGGCACGGGTTTTGGTGTTGATTTTACTCTTAATCGTATTGTTGTTGTTCATCTTCGCCAGCATATACACGGCTTCTTCGCCGGTATTGTCATAGTTGTATTCGGAGCCGTAAGGGTATGCGGTACTGGCGAAATTGTTGTATTTGGTATTCATTTTGGCAATGATATCATTGGCCTGGGTAGTATAGCCCTCTGCCTGCAGAGCCTTGATGATCTCCGGAGTAGTCACCTCGCCCATGAGGCCCGTATTCCAGTTGTAGGCTACAGGACCATCATAGAGCGCTTTCATAATGTTATATGCCCGCAGCAGATAAGTATTGCTTGGCTGCGTATAGGTGATCAGGCCGGGGTACAGCTTGGAAATCTTGTACATGCTGAAATACGTATTGTAGATATGCGGGTAAGCGTACCCCCGGTAGGTCGGTGTAGTGTTCGGCGCGGCCATGAGGAAGTCAGGCACCAGGTAATCGGTATGATGGCCGGCCATCAGGTTCGTCCAGATCGTGGTCTCCAGATACTGGTCGAGTGCAGTGACTTCTGAGGTTACAGGCTTCTGGACGTTCTTCTCGGCGAGGAATTGGGCATGTGTGTATCCCCAGTCATCCCCCCAGCCCCAGTACCCGGCAAAATTATTGCGTTTGCTATTGGTCTGCATCATCCAGTCATCGAACGCCTTGTCCCGGATATCCCCAGGCACGTTCCACTGCTGATTGTTCACCATGAAGGTGGCATGGCGCTGGAGCGCCGTATCTACCGGTTCAATGGCGTAGAACTGCAGGGTCGTCTTTTCTCCGCTGCCGTAATTAACAGTGATGTTGTTGGGACCGAGGTGATTCATCTGCAGGGAGTACAGCTTGTGATCCCCTGCCGTTGTTCCAAGGGAAGTCACCGTCGTTTCGGACGGATACTGCGCAGTTACGGAAGTGATAGTCTTGGACGTGCGGAGGTCGAATTTGGCCGTCTGGTTAGTTGGCACGACTAAGCTCGGTACTACCGTGGTATCAATCAGCCCTTCCGAGTACAGCCGGTCCTTGGTGGCCTGCTCACTGGCTGATTTGAAGAATTTGAAGGCATAGGTTTTGCTTGCTCCCGGGGCAAGTGTCAGGCTGCTGTTCGGCAGGTAGCCGCGCCCCGTACTCTTGATTACATTGGAGTGGATGTAGTAGACCGAGAGGCCTTCCACCCAGCCGCCCTGATCGCCCGCCCATTTGCTGCCCGCATGATCCTGGATGCGCCAGTTATCCATGTACTCGAAGCCTGCGCCGGTGGTGGCATCCGGCACCAGCAGTAGGGAAGGGCCGATGCCGCTTGGGCGCTGTGCAGTCACATAGGAGCTGTTATTACCGATGAAGGATTGGGTGACTACTCTGGATTCATAAATCTGCTCATTTCCTCCGCCGGTCCAGAATTCGTTGAAGGGCAGCGGCAGGCCGAAATCACCGATCTCCAGAGTCTGTGTGCTGGTGTTGGTCACTTGAATCTGCCAGAGCAAGTAATCGCTTACAAGAGAATAGCTTTCATTCACCCGGAAATTACGGATACCTTCGGCATTTGCGGAATTCTGGTAGATGATATTGACCGTACTGCCGGTCTGGCTCTGCGTGCGGCCGTCGGCTGATTTATTGGTTAAAGCTTTGGTCCAGGCGCCGTTGTTCAGCCGGTAAGTGAACATCAGCTCTCCGAGCCACTGGTGGTCTGCCGTATTCTGGTTGGGGGCATTGGTGGCATTCATGACATAGTTGGTGGGGAAGTTATCTCCGGTCAGCTTCAGGCTGGTGATATCGCCGTTGGTACCGGTACTGACCTGAAAATTGCTGTTCGACAGATCATAAGCAAAGGCGGGCTGGGCAAACCACAGTAAACTTAAGGCTGCTGTAGTGAATACGGCGCTTAGCAGCGTCCTTTTCACGAATGGGGATTTCATTCTTCCCGGCATTGCGGTTCCTCCTTGAAAAGCGGAATGTACAGTATGTCTCTTCCTCCACTTTACTGGAATTCCTCTATGAATCTTCGAATCTGTGCGCTGCTCCTCCCCTCCCGGCCAGGCCTTGCACCCGTTGTGGTATTTCAAAATTATAGTAATTCACCTACAATAATACATGCTATCCGGCGAAAAAAAATCGCGGATTACAACCTCATTTTTAACCATTACAACCTGCTTCACTGGGAATGAAGACCGTTAACGTGGTTACCGCTCCCACCCTCCGACTGAATCTGCAGTCAGGGAGAACCGCTGAATTCTCCAAATTCCATAAATGAAGACAATAAAAACCAAACAGATTACATATATTGGTTTACAGTTTGCAGATATACTCTAATGTAAGCGTTAACAATTATGGACTGACGGAGGGGATTGTATTCGTGTATACCCGTATCATCACCCTGATGAACAATCTGAAGCTCAGGACCAAGCTCTTTCTATCCTTTGGCTGTGTTGTCCTGATTCCGGTGCTGATTGTGGGGGTGTTCCTGACAAGTGAACTGCGGAATATGGCTCTGGATAACGCACTGGAGCAGATTACAGCCAATGTAGACCGGGTGAAAAAAAGAACCGGCGAGATGCTGAATGTCCCGCTCGATATCGCTTACCGGCTGTCCAATGACAGCCGGCTGGAGGAGGCCGCCAACCACCGTTATGAATCGGTCTACGACGTAGTACAGGCCTATTGGGACTATCCGGACTTCCGGGAATTCGTCCGGCTATACAAAGAAATCTCGAGCATCCGGCTGTACATTGACAACCCGACGGTGCTGGACAACTGGGAGTTCCTCCAGGCAGATGCTGCAGTAACGCAGGAATCCTGGTATCAGACCGCCCTTGCCCAGAAAGGGCTGGTCTGCTGGAATTATATCCGCGACAACCGTAACGGCCAGTATTATCTCAGCCTGATCCGCAAGATCGATTTCCTGAAGCAGCGGACAACCGGCGTGCTGATTGTGAATGTGAATACGGAGAGGCTCAACACCATTCTGGATCAGGAGACCTTCGAGACAATTATCGTTGATGAGAACGATAACATTGTTGCCTCGAACCGTGCAGATACGCTGGGCAAGACGCTGGAGGACATCGACTTCAAGCCGCTGTCTCCCCTTGCCGGACAAGGGCCGGCTGATGTAAGGATTGACGGCAAGCCCTCCAAAATGCTGATCGATGACTGGCATCCCGGGGGCAGCCTGAACAGCCTGCGGATTATCTCCATCTTCTCGGTAGAGAGCATCGTGGGTGAACCCAACCGGATTATCTCACTGGCGTCTATGGTCATTATCTCGGCTCTGATTCTGGCAATTATCCTGATCTACTACTTCTCACGGCTGCTCACCGGACGCATGCTGCACTTAAGCAAGCATATCTCCAAGGTCGCATCCGGGAATCTGGAGGCGAGGCTGGTGATAGACGGCAAGGATGAGATCGGCCAGCTGGCCAGGCAATTCAATCATATGGTAAGGAATATCAACGATCTGATGAGCGAGGTGCAGGAATCGAACCGCCAGAAGAACGCCACCCTGCTGAAGCAGAATGAGATTAAATTCAAGATGATGGCCAGCCAGATTAACCCTCATTTCCTGTTCAACGCCCTGGAATCGATCCGGATGAAAGCCCATTCCCGGGGCCAGACCGACATCTCCCAGGTGGTACGGCTGCTGGGTAAGATGATGCGCAAGAATCTGGAGGTGGGCAATGGGAGAATAGCGCTGCAAAGTGAGCTGGAGACCGTAAGCTGCTATCTGATCATCCAGAAATTCCGCTATAATGACCGGCTCGCCTATGAGCTGTATGTAGATCCGGCAGCGAATGCCATACAAATACCTCCGCTGATTATTCAGCCGCTGGTAGAGAACTGCGTCATTCACGGATTGGAAAACCGGATGGACGGCGGAATGGTCAGAGTAGACATCAGGGTCGAGAATGCCCTGCTCAAGGTTGAGGTATCGGATAACGGAATAGGGATCTCAGCTGCCCGGATCGCTGAAATCCGGCAAATGCTGGACAACAAGGATGATTATGAAACCAATAATATCGGAATGCGCAATATCCACCTGCGTCTTCAGCTGACCTATGGCCTGGAATGCGGCCTGAACCTGGCCAGTCAGAGCGGATACGGCACACAGATCAGCTTCGCCATCCCCCTAAGGAGTGATTCCTATGTATAGTGTATTAATTGTTGATGATGAATTGTCTATCCGTGAAGGACTTGTCACGCTGCTGGACTGGGAGAGTCTTGGCTACCGGGTGGTGGATACGGCGGCCAATGCGATTGAAGCACGGCATAAGGTTGAGCTGTATTCCCCGGATCTGATGATTATCGATATCCGCATGCCCGGGAAGGACGGACTGGAGCTGATCCGGGAGCTGCGGGAGGATGAGGCCGATATGCATATGATCATCCTGAGCGGATACGCCGACTTCAGCTATGCCAAGCGTGCGCTGTCTTACGGCATCGACAACTATCTGCTTAAGCCTGTCGATGAAGATGAGCTGCAGCAGTATCTGACCAGCCTGTCTGACGTGCTGAATGCACGGACTATAGACCGCAGGAATCATGCCGCCGTCAAGGTATGGAGCCGGGAGATGCTCGTCCAGTCCCTGCTGATGGAGAACCGCCTGCACCCAGCAGCGCCCGCACTTGTGGACCCGGCAATGGAATCCGGCCTGCTCTGGGATTCCTATCAGGTAATCCTGATCCGGCTGCTGCTCCAGGATCATGCGGATAACGGACCTTCCACCGCCGTCAAGGCCAGGCTGACGGCAAGCTTCGAGAACAACAGCTGGGGCATTGTCTTCTCGCTGGATTCTTATCTGGGCGTGCTGCTGCAGCCCTCTTACCAGAAGGAGCTGGTCCGCAAATTAATCGTGCAGAATATCCGCGAAGCATCCGCCGCCGAGGGACTGGAATGTATTATTACCGCCGGAGACATGGTGGACAGCCTGGAAGAGCTCTCTGTCTCCCATCAATCGGCGCTGGCCCGGATGAAGGATCATTTCTTCTATGATGAGCCGGGGATGATCGGTCCGGACTCGCTGAAGATGAAGACGGGACTTCCGGCTAAGCTCCCGGATGCGGAGAGCAGCCTGGCACCAGTGATGGACCGGCTGTATTTTGCCATGGATACCGGGAACCTCACCGTGATCCCTTCCCTGATCCAGGAAGCCGGGGATATCATGAGTGCCGCAGGCTTATCGGAGATGGCTGTGAAATCCTATTACGTACGGACGGTTTCGGCACTTTTCAATAAGCTCTCTCTGGAATTCAAGGAGCTGGGCCAGGCGCAGAGCCGGGTGGACGGGCAAATCCAGCATATCTACAGGCATACCTCACTTCCCCAATTGCAGCGCTATATCACGGATCTGCTGGAGCAATATGCAGGCGGAATTATCCGCGATGAGATGGATGTATTAATGAAGCGGATGCTGGACCTCATTCACCGGCATTATGACGAGAATCTGAAGCTGGAAACCCTGGCTGATGTGTTCTCTTACAGCAGTGCGTACCTCGGCAAGCTGTTCAAGAGCAGTACGGGCAGCTCCTTCAACAGCTATCTGGACAATGTACGCATCGGGAGAGCCAAGGAACTGCTGGACCAGGGCTGCAAAATCCATCAGGCCGCAAGCGAAGTCGGGTTCAGCGATGTGGATTATTTCCGTGAAAAGTTCAAAAAAATCACAGGAATCTCCCCCTCCGTCTACCGCCGGAAAGATTCACTGCAGGAGGATGATTTTTCAGAAAGCGCTTACGAAAAGAACTGATTTCCCCCTGTTTTCCCGCTTAAATCTTCGGGTGTTTCCCCGTTTCCCGGAAGATTATGATAAAGCCATATCGAAGGAGGGACATAAATGAAAGCGATTACCCCCGCAATGAAGCCGGAGCTCAAGAAACCCGCTTCACGCTTCTGGGCCAAATTCCGGCAGCAGAAATATCTCTATATGATGGCGGTTCCCTTTGTCCTGTGGGCCTTTGTCTTCAGCTATCTGCCGTTATGGGGATGGATGATGGCTTTCCAGAAGTACAAGCCGGGCAAATCTTTTTTTGAGCAAAAATGGGTCGGCCTGCAGTATTTCAGGGAGCTCTTCCAGGATGAGCAATTCTTCAATGCCCTGCGCAACACTCTGGCGATGAGCCTCATGGGGCTGCTGGCCGGATTCATCATTCCTATCCTGTTCGCCATTCTCCTGAATGAGGTCAGACTGCAGGTGCTGAAACGGTTCGTCCAGACAGTATCATATCTGCCCCACTTTGTGTCCTGGGTGGTAGCCGCCGGGATCATTACCAAGATGCTCTCCACCGACAACGGCGCAGTCAATGACCTGCTGCTGAGTCTCCATATTATTAGTGAACCGGTCCAGTTCATGGCCAAAGGCAATCTGTTCTGGGGAATCGTTACCGCCTCTGATGTCTGGAAGGAAACGGGCTGGAACACAATCATCTATCTCGCCGCGATCTCGGGGATCGGTCCGGAGCTGTATGAAGCCGCCAGAGTGGACGGGGCAAGCCGGCTGCAGCAGGTGCGGAACATTACACTGCCTGGCATCCGGGCGACGATCGTCATCCTGCTGATCATTTCCATCGGCCATCTCATCAGCATCGGGTTCGAGAAGCAATTCCTGCTCGGCAACAATCTGGTACGCGACTATTCGCAGACACTGGATCTATATGCGCTGAACTACGGGCTCGGTATGGGAAGGTTCTCCTTCGGGACGGCCATTAATATTTTCAACTCGGTGGTCAGTGTGATTCTGCTGTTTACGGCCAATGGTATCTTCAAAAAAATAACCAAGGAAAGCATCATTTAGGAGGCCCTTATGCTGATCAAAAAACTGGCCGCCGCGTCCTGGTCGGACCGCATCTTCGATTTGGTTGTCTATATTGCGATTACGGTGGTGACTGTGGCCACACTGTACCCTTTTCTCAATGTGCTGGCGATTTCATTCAATGATTCCACGGATAGCATCAAGGGCGGGATTACGGTCTACCCCCGGATGTTCACCTTCAAGAACTATGAGACGATCTTCGCCTTCTCCGGTCTCATTACCGGATTCAAGATTTCTGTCCTGCGTACCCTTATCGGAACCCTGCTCGGACTGATTAGCGCCTCGATGCTGGCCTTCACCCTAAGCCGTGCGGACTTTCAGGGCCGCAGGTTCGTCTCCACCTTTCTGGCGCTGACGATGTACGTATCCGGTGGTCTGATTCCCTTCTATATTCTGATCAAGAATCTGCATATGATGGGCACCTTCGGCGTGTATGTCCTGCCCGGCCTGGTCAGTGCATTTAACGTATTCGTCATCCGCTCCTTCATCGACGGCCTGCCTTACGCCCTGCAGGAATCCGCCAAGCTGGACGGGGCCAATGACTTCACCATCTACTGGCGGGTGATTCTGCCGCTGACCAAACCTGCGCTGGCGACCATCGCCCTCTTCCTGGCTGTCGGCCAGTGGAATGCCTGGATTGACACCTACCTGTATAACGGCTCGAATGACGCACTGACGACGCTGCAGTTTGAGCTGATGAAGGTCATTCAGAGCACCACCACCAATGCGGATAACTTCCGTGGCCGGAATATGACCGAAGTGATGGCGCAGATCTCCCCGGAATCGGTCAAAATGGCAATCACGATTGTTGTCACCGTACCTATTCTGATTGTTTATCCGTTCCTGCAGCGCTACTTCGTCAAAGGCATGACGCTGGGCTCGGTCAAAAGCTAGTCCGCTCACCGGTATCATCAGGCTGGCGCCTGTGTATACAATATGTTCTCACCAGACAAAGGGAGGGTTTCTATTCATGACAAGAAAGACAGCGAAACCGTATGTGGCGCTAATGGTCTTGACCTTGCTGCTCAGTGTACTGGCCGGCTGCGGCGGGGGCAATAATAACAGCAAGAATACGGCAGGGAATACCGGTACTAAAGCTGCCAATAGCACTAATGCGGCGGCCACAGCAGAAGCTACGGCAGCAGCCGAAGATTTAAGTCCATTGACACTTTCCTTCTTCGCGGAAGATCCCAATCCGAACTGGAATAATATGAAGGATGAAGTCAGTACCGTCCTTACGGAGAAAACAGGCGTCACTCTCGATGCCGAATTCGCCGTAGGCGATCCGCAGCAGAAGATTGCGCTGATTGCTGCCGGCGGGGAATATCCCGACATTATCTCGGCCAAAGCGGATATCGGCAAGCTGGTGGATGCCGGCGCTGTCATTGACCTGACCGAACTGATCGACAAGTACGCGCCCAATATCAAGCGGGTGCTTGGAGACAATCTGGCCCGGGCTAAATACACGAACGAAGACCAGTCCATCTATGCCATCCCTACCTGGGCTGCTGTGAATGAGAAGAAATTCGTCGCCGGCGGGGGCTTCGAGCTGCAGCACAGGGTGCTGAAGGAAGCCGGATATCCGGAGATCAAGACGGTCCAGGATTATGAAAATGTAATCAAGGCCTACCTGGAGAAACACCCTACAGATGAGAACGGCAACAAGAATATCGGCGTATCGCTGAACGCAGATGACTGGCATATGTACATTTCCGTAACCAATCCTGCAGTGGCGACTACCGGCGGTTCCGATGACGGGGAATATTTCATCGATCAGGAGACCCATGAAGCGATCTACCACTTCCGCCGTCCCGAAGAGAAAGAATATTTCCGCTGGCTGAACCATATGAATGACATTGGCCTGCTGGATAAAGAAAGCTTCGTGCAGAAATACGACCAGTACAAAGCGAAGGTGGCCACTGGACGTGTGCTTGGCCTGATTGACCAGGATTGGGACTACAATGACGCGCAGCAGGCTCTGAAGACTGCCGGTAAATTCGATCAGACCTACGGCCATTATCCTGTGACCTTGACCAGTGAATACAAAGAAACCAGCTTCTGGCCTACCGGCTTCATGGGCGGCTACGGAATCTCCATCTCGACCACTAATCCCGATCCGGTCCGGACGATTAAGTTCCTGGATTACCTGGCTTCCGATGAAGGACAGATCCTGAACAACTGGGGCATTGAGGGCAAACATTATGTAGTAGAGAACGGCAAACGCGTTGTCCCTGCCGAAGTGCAGGACCGCATTAACAATGATAACACGGCCTTCACGAAGGAGACCGGCATCGGCTTCTACTGGAATATGATGGTCCACTATGGCGACGGGGCCAAGGATTCTACCGGCAACTATTACACCAAGAACTTCCCTGAGCAGCTGGTGCTCGGTTACAGTGACGTCGAGAAAGAAACGCTGGCAGCTTACAATGCCACTACCTGGAAGGATCTGTTCCCTAAAGAGGAGGAGTTCGCTGAGAAAGCGTACGGGGCAGCCTGGAACATTGCCCTCCCCGGTGAAGATGAAGTCTCCATTCTGGGCAATAAAATGAGAGATATTACGTGGAAACGCATCCCGCAGGCTATTCTAGCCAAACCGGCTGAATTTGATAAAATCTGGGATGACTACATGGCCGACCTTGAGAAAGCCGGCGTTAAGAAAATGGAAGCAGGCTACACCAAATACGTGCAGGACCGCGTGGAGCTGTGGAGTACCAAATAGGGTGTTCATTATTGCTTGACCTTAAGTTTGTTAGAAAAAGAAAGTGTCGCTGCTGCGGGGATTTTGGACTTCCGGCCGCTGTTGTTCCCAGATTTCTTGATTTAGACCGCTACTTGCGGTGGAAATCCGGTAACAAAGGCGGACGCTGACGCTCCTACAGTTCCAAAATCCCCTCCGCTACTCCTTCTTTTTGCTAAAGAATTAAAGTCCAACCAATAGTTCACAAGCAAAACCAACCGTGCGGGAAGCTGCACGGTTGGTTTTTTACTGGGCATTATACAGCTCATGGTAGGTCTGTCTAATTAAGTCCGCATATTCGGAAGGCGGATAATCCTTCACCTGATCATAGGCAAGCTCTACCTCATGGCGGGCTTCCTCCATCAGGCCTTGCTTCGCGAATATCTTCGCTTTGTATGCATAGGCAGTGAGCAGGTCGACCCGGTCAAGCGGATGATAGACCTGGTCGTTCAAGACTACTTTGGACAAGTCCGCCAGTGCCTCTTCATCCCTCTCCAGATGGTAGAGCGCAGTCCCTGTCATCATATGGACAAAAGGCATGAACTGGCTGTCTTTCGCCGGGTAATGGTCCGCGAGTATCAGTACTTCCCCGTAATTCCGCTTCGCAAGAGCCAGTCTAATTTCGCCAAGGTGCACCAGCTCCAGTGACTCCGCAGCTTCTGTGAACTGTGCGAACAGCTTTGCCTTGCTTAAGTATGCCTCTGCCTGCTCAAGATCATTGTGAAGCAGGGCCAGATGGGAAAGTAGACGGTACAGATGATCAGACAATGAGTAGACTCCTTCTTCGTGCGACAGCTTAAGTGCCGCCAAGGCAGCTTCCCGGCTGCCGGAGTAATCTGCCAGTGCAGACAACGTAACACTTTCCGCATAATAAAGATCGATCTCAAATAAAAAATCGTTGCCCACCTTATTGTTCACATATTCCTTACGGACACGGCGAATCAGCTCCAGGCCATCCTGGTATCTGCTCTTGGCAAACATTAAAGCATAAGCCAAATACTGAATCTTGGCACGCTCTACAAATAAACCGAAACGCTCATAGATTTCAACGGCCCGTTCAATACCTTCTTCTCCGCCCTCTGTTCCGGTGTGGTAACAGGAGCCCACATAAAACTCCATCAGCCGTGCGGCATCCACTGCCATCGGAAGCGTGTCCTTCATCAGCGGCTGAATTTCCGCGACAATCTCCTTATACTGCTTCGCCTTGTACTGCTGCTCGATCTTACGGACCAGCGGGCCCAGCTCCGCTTCGTGCTCGCCCTCCAGGAAATAACCCGCATCTGTGCCCAGACGCCCTGCAAGGAATTGCAGCGTATTCATCGAAGGCAACGCCCGTCCGTTCTCTATTTGGCTGAGCATGCTTTTGGTCATATGTTCTCCGGCCAGGTCAGTCTGCGTAAGGCCCTTGGCTTTACGCATTTGTTTGACTTTGTCGCCGATGGTCAGTTTAGTCGTCATCTGCTGTGCCAACTTTCTTTGGTTGCTTTTCTTCCAGTATAGCCTACCTGTAGGGTAAGGAAAAGCTTGAGCCTTTGTAAAGTTAAATAAAATTAAACTTTTCCATTGCATTCTAAACCTAATGATATTACAATAAGTTTAATTTAATTTAACTTCCAAAAAAAGGAGTGCTATCATGTCTCAAGCAACGCCGGTTTCGGCAGCGACTAACCGGAACATCTTCCTCTTCTTCACAGGCAAGCTGGCTTCTGTTCTAGGCTCCAGTATGTATACCTTTGTTGTAGGTCTCTACGTCCTCAAGCTAACCGGATCCGGAAGCAGCTTTGCGGTTACCCTGCTGTGCGGCATGTTGCCCAGCATTCTGTTGTCGCCTTTCGCCGGGGTGGTGGCCGACATGGTCAACCGACGTAAGCTGCTGATCAGCTCCGACCTTGCAAGCGCCCTGATTATGTCTCTGTCTTTTCTGGCTGTCTCCATCGAAGGAATATCCCTGCTGCCGATTTATATCTCACTGATCCTTCTGTCGATCTGCGCTACCTTCTACAGTATATCCGTCTCCTCTTCCATGATGATGCTCGTTGACAGCGACTCTATCCAGCGTGCCGGGTCACTGAATCAGATTGCCGGATCCGTTGGTCACCTGCTGGCCCCGATCCTCGCCGGTATGCTCTACGCCTTCCTCCCCCTTGAAGACTTCATGCTCCTGAATGCAGCCGGGTTCACCCTTTCGACCGTAATGGGCTGCATGCTGAAGTTTAAGCCGGTTCCAGAAGCTTTATCTGAAGACAGGCTTGCAGATGCGACTGCCGAAACCGGGAATCTCCGCTTTCGCGAACGCCTCGGCAGCGTCGCTGCTGAGGTCCGCACGAATCTGAAAGAAGGCTTCTCCTATGTAATCCGCCGTCCCGTAATACGCTCCCTGCTGATCATTGTGTTCTGGATCAATTTCTTTGTCGTCGCGCTGAATATTGTGCTGCCCTTTGTAGGGGTGCAGACTCTGGGGCTGTCTTCCAAGCAATATGGTGTACTTGAAGCAACGATAGCGGCAGGAATGCTGCTGATGTCGTTGCTGCTCACAGTTCTCCCTCAGAGCAACAATCCCGTAAAGCCTATTATTGGCGGCTTGAGCGTACTGGGTCTGCTGTTCCTCGCCATGTCCCTTCCGCTGCTGCTTCATTTCACCGCGACCGTCACCTTCATCTTCTTCCTGCCGTTACTCCTGCTTATCGGTATCGTCATTATGATCATCAATATTCCGATTCAAGTGTACTTACAGCAGAGTATAGAAGAAGAGTATCGCGGGCGGGTATTCGGGCTGGTTGAAGGTATCGCCGGTTCCATCGCTCCGCTGGGCATGCTGCTCTACGGGGTGCTGCTTGACTGGATTCCGGGCTCCATTATTCTGCTGGCCTCCGGAGCGGCTATTCTGGCGGTAACCTTAACCGGACGGAGAGGCTTAATCAGCAGCAGTGCCGCAGAACAGCAAGGGGCTCATGCAGAGGTGGAGCAGGCTAGGGCGTAGCAGTTCGGGCTTTGAGCGCTGTGAGCACATGTGAGGGGACGGTATGGCCAATTAGTGAATACAAGTGTGTGTCTCACGTACAAATCCTGCACGAAATACAAAATTTCCTGCACGACAGCGCTCCTAATCCCAAATTGTTGTATGAAATGCAGCATTCCCCCTCCTTCCAGTCTATTAAACAAACTATTCTTGTATTTCCTGCAACAATCCTCCCAGACACCCGGATTTTTCTGCCTTCGAGTTGTAATTCGTACAACATTTTACCCGAATCCGTTTGACCACCAGCGATGGGACGGAAGCTTTGAAATAGTAGCTATAATTACGCAGTTTTTTCACTTTAGAGGAGTATATGAAACAAAAGGCCGCCCTAAGGGCGGCCTTCTCCGGCAAACTTATTTCTGCACCGAGAGCACGAACCTCTCCAGCGAGCTTATATTGGTGATACTCTGATTACATCCATGATTATCTATGCAGACGTATTGCCCCACAGAAGCAATGTTATCGGCTGAAGCAAGCTCAGGCTTGGTCTTGACCGTCAGGAAGGCAAGCTCCTGCTGGCGGTTGCAGAACAGGCAGTAGCCTTTCTTATGGGTCGGTATTATTCTGCCCTCTACACCGATGAATTGTCCTTCGTAGGGATAGACAATGAACAGCTTATTCGTGGCAATGTCTGCCCAGGCCAGATACGTTACATAACGGAAATCAAACGATGCAAGATCAGGTAGCTTCATCTTCTTATTCTTGGGAAACAGCTTCTGAATCTGCTTCAGTGTAATCGGCGGAAATGCCTCCAGATAAGGCTCGAAGCCGCTGATATACTGCTGGAAATCCTCGGCTTTCTCCAGGGTGGAGATAGGCCTCAGCATCTGCTCCTGCTCGGTAGTCAGCGAAGAAAATGCCTCCGTCACATTCACCTCAGCACTGTACCGTACGGTCTCCAGGACACGGCGATCTGCTACAGACCGTAGTGTTTTGAGCACGAAATCCGATTGTTTCTTAATATAATTATATTGATGGTTTCTAATAAATGTTGTAGTCACAGCTCTTCAGCCCCTTATTCATATTGGTCAATCCAATAAGGTGCAGAGCCTGCTAATTAGAAACGATAAAATCAGTTTGGGCGATCAAGATCTTCCTGCCGCACCCCACGCAAAGTATCGCCCCAGATCAGGCTCTGCATGAGGACTTCCTAGCTAATGAGCAATTCGTTGCCATCAGTGTAACCCCCTATCAACTTACATGCGAAAAGTATAGCAGGAAATTCCGGAGGGTACAATTGATAATC
Source organism: Paenibacillus sp. FSL E2-0178 (assembly GCF_038593005.1). Classification (NCBI taxonomy): domain Bacteria; kingdom Bacillati; phylum Bacillota; class Bacilli; order Caryophanales; family Paenibacillaceae; genus Paenibacillus; species Paenibacillus sp. FSL E2-0178. The sequence goes on along the minus strand of NZ_CP151953.1, from coordinate 7,248,953 downwards.
TCTTATCTATCATTCCCCTTCATACACCGCCAGCAGCCCCTTGATCCTCCGCACCAGCTCCGCCCGCACATGGGGCGGCCCCAGACATTCACACTTATCCCCCATCCGCAGCAGCATATTATATCCGAAATCATTCTCGGTAAATGGAAAGTACACGGTAAACTGGCGGTTCCCGCAGGGCACTACATTCTTCTCACCGCATAGCTCAAGCATCAAATCACGTAATGAGGAGTCTATCTGCAGCGTAAGGGTTATCACTTGCTGGCCCGGCGGATGCAGCGGCTTGGGATCAAACTCCCTTGGTGTAAAGGTCTCCTCCAGTACCTCCAGCGCAGTGATGCGGGATAACCTGAAGATACGAAAGTCCCGCCGGGAGATGCAATACCCCTGCAGATACCAGTTGGAGTCCTTCAGCACCAGCCTGTAGGGTTCAACTTGCCGTTTGCTCAGCGTCCCCTCCTGGTTACTGTAGCTGAACGATACCAGTCTGCACCTGTCCATAGCAGTCTTGATGTCGTTCAGATTCAGCTTCAGAATCTTATTGCCCAGCCAGGGAGCATGATCGATAACGATCTGACCCGATTTCAGCTCAATCTCCCGCACCTGCTCCTCGGGAATCAGCCCTTTCACCTTGGCCATCGCATTCAGGATTTCCTCACTCGACATCGTTGAATGGATACTCCCGAGACCCGTTAACAGGGCGGTAATATCCGAAACGGTAAATAATCTTTTCTCCACCTTATATTGCTCCATAATGCCTATGCCGCCGCGTACCCCCGGGTAGGTAACAATCGGAATTCCCGCCTGATTGATCGAATCAATATCCCTGAAGATGGTACGGGGCGTAACCTCGAACATCTCTGCTAACTTGGAGGCACTCACTTTATCGCGTTCCAGCAAAATCATGATTATGGAGATTAACCGGTCTATTTTCAATGTGATCACCTTTTTTCATTCTACCACAACAACCATGACAGACTGCTGTCATAATTCCGTATGCTACTATCAGCTTAGGCCGCTAACCCGCGGTTCAATACATTAACAGAGGAGAATGAACATGGAATATGTACAAGGCTTCAAAGAAATTATGGAGGTCAGCGCACACCTGGCCCTAGCCACCTCAATGGATAATAAACCGAACGTGAGAGTGATGAGCCACTTCTACGATCAGGAGAAGGGCATTGTGTATGTCTCCACTATTAAGCAGTCCCCCAAAACCGAAGAGTTTGCTTCCAACGATAAAGTTGCCTTCACAACCCTCCCCGAACCCGCAGGCAGGCTGGTGCGCGTGACGGATGCTATCGTTAAGAAAAGCGGGCATACCGTATATGATTTGAAAACCGGCTTCACGAAAAACAATCCGGCCTTTGAAAGCACGCTGGAAAAAATGGGTCCGATGTTTGACGTATACGAATTTCATTTCAATGAAGCAATTGTCACACTCGGGCCGATGAGAATGGAGAAGATCACGCTCTAAATAGAGTGATCTTAAGCATCCGGCTTACATCACTCTTAAGTTCAGCTTATAAAGATGGTAAGATAGGTTGGTGTTTATCAGCGCTTCAGCTGCAAGGAGGGAGGATCGTCATGGACATCCACAAATACGAGCACCTTGTGCCGGATGTCTTTCTGTTTGTGGACCGCAGATCCTTTGCCGACTGGGAGATTATCAGAAGCACCATAGATTTCCATGATCTGTCGTTCATCGTGGAAGGCAAAGCGGATTACTTCATTAACGGGGAGAAATTCTCTGTAGAAGCCGGAGATATGCTCTATGTCCCTTCCGGCAGTGTAAGGGAAGCCCATACCTTTGCCGAGGCACCCATGCATTCCTTTGCGTTCAACTTCTTCTGGACGGGGGCGGATAATCATGTACACCTGCCGTTTGAGACCGTAACCAAGCACCGGATGACCAAGGAAATCCTCGATGATATCAGGGAGTTCTCGCATAACTGGATGGGCGGCCAGCCTTTTTATAGAATGAAGGCCCGGGCCATCTTCCAGCTGATTGTCTACCGCCTGCTTAATATTACCCATCATCAGGAAACGCCGCTGCTTGATCCGAGAATCCATAAAGTCATGGCTTATATCATGGATCACTATGCGGAGGAGGTTACGATTAAAGCTCTGGCGGAGTGGATCGGACTGAATCCCGTCTACCTGGGTAAGCTGTTCAAACAGAATACCGGCTCCACCTGCAAAGAATTCCTGAACAGGGTCAGGGTCAATAATGCCGAGATGATTCTGTCTGCGGGCGGGTTCAATGTGTCTGAGGTGGCGGAGCACTGCGGGTATCATGATGTGGCGTACTTCAGCAATGTGTTCAAAAGCATGAAGGGGTATCCGCCGTCAGCTGCTTTGAAATGACGGCGGATGGAGTCATGTTAGTCTAATTTACAGAATAATGGTATTAAAAGATTCCGCATCCAGCATCAGCTTATAATGCGTCTCATCGTTAGCCAAAAGAATCTTTCTTGCTTCCTTGAACGGATTCGCGATCACCAGCACCCGTCTGCCTTCCGGCGTCCCGAATGCCAGTGCATTGCCTGTCCATCTGCCCTTCAGTCCGATTCTGCGGGAGCCGGGGCCAATGAAATGAGCGAAATGCTTCATGACGTAGAACTCGGGATTATGCACGGCCTTCGGTTCATCCGGATCTACAGTAATCATGGAATTTTGCTCCCATCCCCAGGTACTGCGCCCTTTCGGCTGAAGCACCATGTTCCAGTAGATATAGGCGTTCACGCCATTGGTGAAGTAATGCTGATACAGGTTAAACACATATTTAGCATAAAACCAGGTGTTCTCCCCATCCCCGCACTCATTCTCCGTCTGCATGTAGCGCAGTTCAGGATAAGCCTGCACCGTACGCTGAATGCCATATTTGCCCGCCCACTGGTAGCCAACGCCTTGTACATATTTGTATGCTTCAGGATCGCTTAACACCGTGTGCGCATAGGCATCGAATCCGCTATCCTTCTGCTTCATCCACTCATCCCATGGCTCCGGCGCATTAATCGTACCCAGCCAAATCTCTGTATCCAGGCCATGCTGTTCAAAAGCCGGTCCCAGATAGTCACGGATGAATTCACGCAATTGCTCACCGGTCCATACGCACGAAGGGAATTTCTGATCCGCTACGACTTCATTCTGCACATGAACCTGATGGATGGTGATGCCTTCCCCGGCATACGCCTGTACAAACTTCACAAAGTATAAAGCATACGCCTCCAGAATCTCCTTCTCCCAGCGCAGCGTGCCGTAATTATAAGCCCGGGGGAACTTCATCCAGGTGGGCGGACTCCAGGGCGAGGCGAATAATTTCAGCTCCGGATTCAGCTTCAGCGCCTCCCGGATGTACGGAATCAGATACTTACGGTCCCGTTCGATCGAGAAATGCTCCATGGCGTAATCGCCGTCGGTTTCATTCAGGCTGTACCATTCAAGCGCATAGTCACTCGCCCCGATCGGCAGCCGGCAAATGCTGAACTTATGATCCCCTGCCGGATGGAAAAGCGAGTGCAGCACAGCGCTTCTGTCTTCTGCAGCCAGCAGGTTCAGCGCCTCGAATCCAAGCTCGTTGAAGCAGCCGCCGAACCCTTCAATGTTCTGATGGATTTCTCCGGTGAACGCCAGATCCGCCGCGCCTTCTGCTGCTGCACTTTCCACGCTTCGGGACACCCAAGGCTCACTCTCTGTACTCGATACCCAGACTATATCTTTAACGTCCATTTGCTGCCTCCTCATCCTATCTCCCTATGGGGAGGATCGTTACTTGCTCCTCATAGTTAAAGCAATTTATTAACCTTCACTAATAATAAATACGCCCCAAGCCTCCAGCTTCAGCTCCTCAGCATGCGCTACGGGATTCCCGGATAGAAGCTCTTGCCCCGCGCCATGCGGATACTGGAATGTCACGGACTCCGCCGAATAATTGTAGTAGTAGCGGATTGTACTGCCATGCCGGTTCACACCGGATTTCACGATTAACGGGAACGACAGCTGCTGGTCTTCGCCCCATAATCCGGCAACCTGGAGCGTATCCCGCAGGATTACCGCCAGCGCGGCAGGCTCCGTCATACATCCGATATAGGTGGCCGTACCGTCACCGAAAGAGTTTCTGGTGACCGCCGCATATTCGCCCCACTGGGGATGATCATAGCTGGCGAGTACTTCGGCCGAGTCTGGAACAAGCATTTCCATCCAGGTTCTGACGGTATGAACGCCTGCTTCCGTTCCCTCCGGGAACAGCTTGCCGGTAAGTCCGGCAGAGGCATTAGGCGTGGCAAAATGGCTGTAAGCCACTCCGCAGGCCTCATGAATTACGCCCGGCTGCGCTGAATGCCGCACCTTCACCTGCTCATCGGTGAATCCGCTTTTGAAGGAATAGACGGCATGACCGCCGCTGCGCACATACTCATTCAGCCGCTGCAGTGCCTCATCAGAGACGGCGTACAGGGCTGGCACGACAATCAGCTCATAGTCGCTCAAACGTGTGCAGGACGGCTGGATGAAATCGCAGGCGATATTCATTCTGTAAAATTCGTCATACATCCAGCGGACTACATCGTTATAAATCACACCGCCGGGCAGCTTGAACCACTCGATCGCCGACAGTGCTTCGTTGCTGACCATAACAGCCACTTTGCTGGTCTTCTTGAGCCCAATCAGCTGATCACTCAGCCGCTTGAAATCAGCACCGATCGTCCGGGCTTCCTTATACACCGGATTAGGCAGGAAGTCGTGACTGAGCAGCCCTTTCCAGTAGGTCTCGAACGAATTATGAATCGAATGCCAATGCCAGTAGGCAACCATGGAGGCACCCGAGCCTAAATGACTGAAGGCTTGCAGCCGCAACTGCTTAGGGTAAGGCGTCCACTCAGGAAAAGCCTGCGCCTGTGTCTCCAGGACAAAGTAGTTGTCCTGCTTCAGCGAACGGGTCATATCTCCCCCGAACGAAATCTCCGTACCGGTAAGACTGTCCTGCGACGGATGATAGATATCTACACCGGCAATGTCGAACGGAGCGGCTGCGGCAAAGTGATCCACGGACGGCTGCACCCCAAACGAATGCCCTCTCCACTCAAAATCAAAATTATGTGTCGTGAACTGCCCCGGCTGCTTATACTCCCCGACAATTCCAATCTGCCACGCCAAAAATTCATTCACCAGCCCGCGCTGGAATCTGGCAAACTCCGCACCCAGACTGCCGTTAATCGTGCCAACCATCGACGGGAAGTCCTCCCAGCTGTCGATCCGGTTGCTCCAGTAATCCAGGCCAAACTGATGGTTAATCGCCTCAAGCGTTCCATAGGTTTCTCTCATGTATTTGACGAATTTAAGCTGGACATTCGGTCCGGCGGTCTCATAATGCTTGGTTTCATTATCAATCTGGTAACCGATAACTGCCGGATGCTTGTGGACCACGGCCATCAGTTTACGGATGATCCGTTCTGCGTAGAACAGATACACGGGATGGGTAATGTCCATAATCTGCCGCGCACCGTACTTCCCTTCACCTTGTGCCGTGACGGCCAGCACATCCGGATGCTCTTTGACCATCCACGCAGGAATGGCGTAAGTCGGCGTGCCCACAATGACATGAATTCCGGCGGCATGCATGGCATCCAGCACTCTTGTCACCGGACTGAAATTAAATACGCCGTTCTGGGGTTCATGGGTACTCCAGGTGGACTCGGCAATACGCACAGTATTGATTCCCGCTTCCTGCATCATCCGGATGTCTTCATCCAGACGGTCATAAGGCATGTATTCGTCGTAATAAGCAACACCGTATAGCAAGTGATCCATTGTTGTCCTCCTAAAAGTTTTGTGAGCATCTACTTCCCTGTGATTGCTTCGTACAAAACTCGCTTCGGAAGCATGCGCAGTGTGATATTAACCTTTTACAGCACCGGCAGTAACGCCCTTCGTAATCTGCTCATTGAAGATCGCATAGATGACAATCGCAGGGATGGAGGTCAGCACCATGACGGCAAACTGTGAGCCATAATCAGAGGAATACTGTCCGGCGAAATTCATGACTGAGAAAGGCAGCGTTTTCAGTGCATCCTTGCTGAGGAAGGTCGAAGCCATAATGAACTCATTCCAGCAATTCAGGAAAGTAGTTACGACTACTGTTACCAGAGCAGGTGCGGTAAGCGGTGCGATGATCTGGAACACAATCCGGTAAATATTCGCCCCGTCCACAATTGCCGACTCTTCCAGCGCTTTGGGGATACTCCGCAGGAACCCGGTCAGGATGAACGTCCCCATGGGCACGGACACCGCAGTGTAGGGTAGAATCAGCCCCAGATAGGAGTCGGTCAAGCCCAGCGCTTTGAAGATCGCGAAGTTGGGCAGCAAGGTGGCATGGATCGGAATCATAATCCCGAGCAGGATGATGGTGAAGAATACCGAACGGAACTTCCAGTCCATCCGTGTAAACGCATACCCTAACGTCAAGGATAGCACAACCGTTAATAGGATTGTAACCGTAGTAATGAAAGCACTATTAATGAAGTAGCGCAGGAATTTGCCGTCTACCCAGGCATTGATATAATTCTGCCACTGCGGTGCGCTTGGCCATTTCAGAATACTTGAAGAGTAGAATTCATTGCTGCTGAGGAATGAGAAATCCACCAGCCAGATTAACGGGAACAGTTGAACCAGGGCGACAACAAGGAAGAACACCCATAGTATGGTTTTAGTGCTTTTGGTCATGGTGTTTCCTCCTTAGAATTCCGTAGCATCACTGCGGGTAAGTTTGTTGCTGAGGTAGGTGGCCAGCAGACAGACGACGATGAAAAGAATCGAAATGGCATTGGCATAGCCGTATTGGCTGGCCGAGAATGCCTTGTTATAGAGATACACAGCCAGGAATTGGGTGGAATCGCCGGGGCCGCCATTGGTGGTCAGGAACACGGTTTCCATCTGCTTCAAGGCGGTAATCATAGCCAGTGTGATCTGCACCGTAATGACCGGTGACAGCAGCGGAACGGTGATCCGCAGGTGCAGCTTGAAGCCCGAAGCTCCATCGAGGGAAGCGGCTTCATACATTTCATCCGGGATTCCTTTGAGGCCGGCATAATAGAATAGCAGCCCCCAGCCGAATCCGGCCCAGATTAGAATGAACAGCATCGTAACAAGTGCCGTACTGCTGTCCCCCAGCCAGGCATGCTTCAGGAACCCAAGGCCCAGTGTATCCAGCAGTTTGTTGAACGCACCGAAGGTAGGGTCGAGCAGCGACAGCCACATTTTGGAGATAACCACTACTGAAATCACGCATGGAATGAAAAAGATCGTTCTGAACCACTTCTCCGCTTTCCCACCCAGGCGGTCCAGCATAATGGCAAAGAAGATGGCAATCGGATGTTGAATGAAGATGAAGCCCAAACCCAGCAGGACGGCATTTCTCAGCGCCAGCCAGAAACGTGTATCGTGAAACAGCAGCTCCGTATAGTTAGCGAACCCTATGAATGCAGACGGTGTGCCTGGTGCCAGGGTATCCCGGAACGAATAGTATGTGCTGAGCACAATCGGGACCAGAAAGGTTAGGGAGAATAAGAGAATTCCCGGGAAGACGAACAGGAAGATGGCCATTTTATTGTTGAATACTTTTTGCATGGAAGTCTCACTCCATCCTTAAGATTGGAGAAGGGCAAGAAGATTCCTGCCCCGTCCCCTTTCACTCTCTATATTTGTTATTGGGATTCCGCTGCTTTCTGCAGGTCTGCGAGCAGCTCTTCAGGTGTCGATCCGCCGGCGAAGAACTTGCCGAAGGCATTCTGGCCATCATCTTTGAACTTCGGAGTTCCGTAATCAAGACCCAGTGAACCTGCGGTTGTTGTTGCTCCGGTAAGAACATCTGTCAGCTGTTTCTGCAGCCCGCTCTCCGTGCCGGTCAGCTCATACTTCTGGGCAGGAACAGCCGCGCCGGTATCCCAGACGGTTTTGGCCCATTGATCTGCTTGCATTAGATAATCGAAGAATTTCTTGGCTTCTTCCGGATGCTTCGAGCTGCTGACCAGTGAATAGCCGCCGCCGTTCCAGGCCAGAAGGTCTGTATCCTTGCCTTTGCCGCCATCCACTACCGGGAATTTCAGCACAGCGACATTATTGCGGAAGTCTTCGGACAGGCTCTCATTCGTAGCCATTCCCGCTTCCCAGGAGCCCATGTACCACATTGCCGCTTTTCCCTGAGTGAATAAATTCTGGGATGCGCCGTAGTCTGCGGTCATGAATGATTCCTGGAACAGCTTGGCATCTCTTGCCTCACCCAGCAGCTTGGCGGCAGTGATGAAGCTCTCATCGGTTGTGAAGTTCTTCTTCTGCTCCACCGCGTCCAGCATCAGGCTCTGATCTCCGCTCACTCTAATGACCAGGTCCTGGAAGAATGCCGCGAAGCTCCACAGGTCTTTACCGTTCACCGACATCGGCTCAATGCCTTTGTCACGGAATTGTTTCGCTGCATCCAGCAGCTCCGCATAGGTTGTTGGTACATTTATGCCATTGTCTGCAAATATTTTTTGGTTGTAGTAGATGACCTCATAGTCGCTGTTCCGGGGCAATCCGTACAATTTATCATTGAAAGTGAATGACTTGTATACGCCCGGGAGGAAGTTGTAGGTCTCCCCTTCATACCCGGCCGGGTCCAGCTCTTTTACATAACCAGCCTGAACCAGTGTATTAAGCTCCGCTCCCCCGTGCACCATAGTGATGTCCAGCGCTTCGTTAGAGGCCATATAGGCTTTTAATTTGTTCTTAAAAGGCTCTTCGGCCAGCGTTTCGAGTTCGATTTTCACATTAGGATTCTCTTTGGTATAGTTGTCGATCACCATTTGCTCGGCCAGGCCCTGGCCCGATTTACGGTCCGGAAGGTTGGAGAACACGCGCAGTGTGACTTGTTCAGCAGCGGGATCTGCGGAGTTGCCGTTTGTACTGCCTGCACTCTCATTCTGATCGTTGCCTCCGCATGCACTGAGTACCGAGACAGCTGCCAGCGCTGTAATCAGCAGTAGATTCCGTGTAGCTTTTGTATTCATAACCATTTAATCTCCCCCTAGTTGTTGTTGATTGTGCTCGCCTTCTTTGTTGTGACCACATCGTAACAGAGAACCTAATCCGGGGTCAGTAGAGAAAAAGAGAGTAAAGTTTAAAATTGTCGACTCCTCTTCCGGCACCCTTGTTTAAATGCAGCAATACGCATAAGATAAGTGGAAACGGCTTCGCCGTCCTTTTTAAGGGCGGTACCGTTTCAGCGAGAAAGATAAGGAATATTTAATGCGCGAAGCATATAAATTCTTATCTTTTAAAAAACAAAAAGGTTAGTGATCATGTGCTGCGTTTCTATTTAAATATGAATCTGCGATATAAGATAACAATTCTTATCTTCCTTCTGATCACCGCAGTAACTTTTGCTATAGGAGGATATTCGTATACCATCTCAAAAAAACAGATCATTAACAAAGTAAGCAACTCCAATCAGAGCGTGCTTAAGCAGATTGACAGCAATCTCTCCCGGATGCAGAAGACGATTGCCGACTGGGTTACGGTATTCAGCCTGGCTTCCGTTGTACAGGAGACGTTAAGAAGCAACACCCCCGACTCTGTCGAGATCGAGGATCAGTTCTATAACGGACCAACCGCGTCCATGATGAACCAGATGCTGGTGACCGGTAATTTCGATTATCTGGCGCTGTACGGCAGCCTGTCCGCACCCATGTTTCAGGTCGCCACCGATGACAGCAGCGGGGCCTACAGCCTGGACAAGATCACTCCGCACAATATTTATAAGGAATCTGTTGCCCTGAACGGCGCCTCCTACTGGTTCCCGCTGACGGAAGAGAATAATGTCTTCATTCAGAGCAACCGCAATGACAAGCTCGGCATGACCCGGATTATCCGCGATATTGTAAACGGAAACAGAATCGGCTTTGTATTTGTCGGCATTAATCTGGAGACGATCCGCAGAACCTATCTGACGGATCTCTATGATCAGGACCACGGCATTCTTATTCTGAATGAGAGCGGTAAGCAGCTCCTGGCCGCAGGTAAAGAAACGTATGACAAGAAGGCAGTAGACTTCGTGATGAAGCAGGCCGAAGCCGGCATTCTGTCCGGTTATACCATCGTGAACCTGCAAGGCGGAGATACGCTGCTGAACTATAATATCAATGCCAATGGCTGGATTACACTGTACAGTGTGCCGCTGAGTTCGTTGACCGAGGAGCTTAACTCGATTAAGTCGGCTGTGCTGATCATGATTCTGGCCAGTTTGCTCCTTAGTATACCCCTGCTGATGTTTTTCTCCTCATTCCTGACTGCACCGATCAAGACCCTTCTGCTGTCGATGCGCCGCTTCCAGAACGGTCAGTTCGAAGAGAAGGTTAACATTAAATATTGGGATGAGATCGGCCAGTTAAGCCGGGGGTACAACAACATGGTCGCCAATATTAAGGCGCTGGTGGACGATGCCTATCTGCTCAAGCTTAAAGAACAGGAAGCGGAGCTCAAGGCGCTGCAGTCCCAGATCAACCCCCATTTTCTGTACAACATGCTGGATACGATTTTCTGGGAAGCCGAAGCTGCGGGGCAGGACAAGATCAGTGAGATGGTGATCAACCTCTCCAGATTGTTCAGATTAAGTCTTAACCAGGGCAAGAGCTTCACCAGCGTAGCCAAAGAGAAGGAGCTTATCGAGCTCTATCTGTCCCTGCAGAAAATGAGATTTAAAGACTCTCTGGATTTCGTGATCGATATCCCTGATGAGCTGCACCCCTATGTCATTCTGAAGCTCAGCCTGCAGCCTTTTATTGAGAACGCGCTGATTCATGGGATTGAACGTAAACGCGGGGGCGGCTGTGTGAGTATCAGCGGACAACGGACCGGAGATCAACTGATGTTCGTGATTGAAGATAACGGGGGCGGCATGAGCAGCGAGACCCTGCAGAAGATTCTCACCCTGCCGGATGAATCGGATATTTATACAGCCCGGGATACCGGGGGATACGCGGTGCAGAATGTCCAAGCCAGACTGAAGCATTTCTATAAAGGGGATTTCACCTTGAACTACACCAGCGTCCCGGGAGAGGGTACACGCGTGGAGATCGTAATTCCGGCTATCCTGAATGATATTTAGGCTGAATATAAGAAGAAACGGCTTCGCCGTCCTCTGAAAGAGGCGGCATCCGTTTCTCCAAAAATAGAAGGATAATGGATAGCGTGAAACCTATAAATTCTTATATTTCAAGTGGAAACAGCTACGCCGTCCTTTTAAGAACGGGGCGTTTCAGCGAGAAATAGAAGGATAAGTTATCATGCGAAGCATAAGCGCAGAGGACCGGAGGGATTATCACTTGTTTAATATGATTATCGTGGACGATGAAGAACGGGCCCGTGTCGGGATCAGGACCTTAATCGACTGGCAGGCGCACGGAATTACTATTGTTGCCGAGGCCAGAGACGGCCAGGAAGCACTGGATATTCTGGGTACCCATCCTGTCGACATCATGCTGACGGATATCCGGATGCCGCAAATGGACGGTCTGGAGTTAATCTCCATTGTCTCCGGGAAGTATCCCCACATCAAATCGGTGATTATGAGCGGATATGATGATTTCGCCTATGCCCAGCAAGCCATTAGAGTCGGAGCCAGCAACTATCTGCTGAAACCAAGCCGGAGACAGGAGATTCTTAATACAATACTGGACATCACCGAGCAGATTCAATCGGAGAAGCTGGAGATCAAATCGCTGGAGCATCTGCGGCAGGGCTTCCGGGAGAGTCTGCCCCTGCTGAAAGAGAAGACCCTAAGCCAGCTGGTTCTCACCGAGAGTCCTGCATATCCGCAGCTGCTGGCCAATCTGAAGATGAACAATCTAATATTTCCTTATCTGCTGTATGGCGTGATTCTGCTGCGGATTGATAATTTCCGGCAGCTGCACCAGAAATATCTCCATGAGGATACGGAGCTATTGAAATACGGGCTGAAGAATATTTGCGAGGAATCCCTTCCGGAGACAATAGTATGTATCGCCTTTGAACATCAGGATGATATTGTCCTGATCCTTAATACGGATGAGCTGCTGGATCATGAGGAATTAAGCGGATATATCCGGATCATCCAGGATAATATCCTGAGTTATCTCCGGTTCACGGTCTCTGCCGGAATCGGAAGTATAGATAAGAATCTTCAGCATTTACGGCGTTCTTTTCTGGAGGCTTCCCAGGCGCTGAATACAAGAAACTACACAGGCACCGGCAAAATTGTGGAGTTCAGCGGGGAATTTGATGATGAAGCCTCGCAATCCTCTTACCCTCTGCATGAGGAGCAGGAGGTGCTTAAGGCTGTCCGGAACGGCTCCCCCGAAGAAATTGCCGGGAAGCTTACCCTGTTCAACGTGGCCCTGCAGCCCGAAACGGTATCCAGGGATCAGGTGATCAAGTCGAGCTTCGCCCTGTTCTTCGCCCTGTATAAATTATGCATTGAGAATAACGTCAACGTGAACAAGGTGTTCGGACAAAATCTGACCGAGCTGATCCAGGTTCTGTCCCGCTCCAGTCTGGATCATATCTTTCAGTCTCTGCTTGAGACTGCCCTTCTGGTCAGTGAGCATTTGACCTCCAAGAAGAACAGCAACAAACTGCTGGAAGCAGCCAAGCTCTATATCGGGCAAAATTACATGAAGGATATCAACCGCGAGATTGTCGCCAGGGAAATCTATATTACACCCGGCTATTTAAGCCTGCTGTTCAAGCAGCAGCTCAAAATCAGCTTCACCGATTACCTGCATAAGATACGCATAGAGCATGCATGCCTGCTATTCAAAGATCCCGGAATGCGGATCGAGGATATCGCTCTGCAGTCCGGGTACAATGATACGAAATATTTCTATCAGGTGTTCAAAAAGTATAAGGGGATTACTCCGAATCAGTTCCGTAGTAATGCGGAGTAACGTGGAGTATGCGGAGGAACGGAGAGTGATGAGGAGTTATGGGGAGTTGCGGGGAGTGACGCGGAGTTATGGAGAGTTATGGAGAGTTACGGGGAGTGACGGTGAGTGACGGTGAGTAACGGGGAGTGACGGTGAGTAAGGGTAGTGCGCATAGTGTTGCGGGTTTCCGCCGCCATCTGCTTGACGATGGCTGCGGTCCCGGCAACCTGCGGGAAGTCAGCTATGATAGCTCTCCACCGGCCCCAGATAGGAATAGGGCAGCGGCCCGGCAGACAATACCAGCTTCTGCAGGACAAGTCCGGTATCCAGTCCGTAAAAGCGCAGCGTATGCTGGCCCTTGGCCAGTACATGACGCGTAACCTGCGTATGAATATTGTCCATCACCGCACGGCACCACGGCTCATTGTCATGATTGCCGCCCTCATAACCCGGCGGCAGCGCATCTGCGGTGACCGGCGTTTCCCCGTCGAATCCGGCTGCATACTTCAGGCCTCGGACTGGAGACAACTGGTTAGTCGGCGCAATATAGGCGGTCAGGCTGTATTCCCCGTCCTGATGGACGAGCAGCCGGTACTCCAGATAGGGTGCTTCCTCCGGCTGATCAAAGGAGCTGCCGGCGGGGAGCATTTTGACTGAAGACAAGGTCCGTCCGTAGTTGTTAATGGTCTTCCACTCGGCTCCGGATTTCGCCAAGCGGTTTGTAGCATGCTCCGCTTCGATAGAGACGGTATTATGCGTCTGGATGAAGGTCATCGGCGGCACATTGATGAGGTTGGTCCACTCTACTGCTACTTGAACGGTTATGATTGTGCCGGCACCCGAAAGAGTAATATGGCCCGAAGCCGCCCCCTGCACCTTCTCCCAATCTACTGAAACCCGGATCGCCGCTCCAGTATCCACCCAGCCTTGGGTCCGGTCCAGCCTGATCCATTCCGCACTTCTGACTGCCTTATATTCGAACCCGGCTCCGCCGCTGCTGACCGTAATCTCATAAGTCTCCTGCTGAAGATTCGTAAACGGAGGGAGACCCGCTGTCCCTGCCGTGTAACCCTGCTCCGTTCCCTCTACACCAACAATCATGATGGCTTCCTTGGCAGGGGTCACTCTGCTGACCTCCGGATAACTCCAGCCGTCCGCGTTCCAGTTCACATAGCCGACATGCGGAGAGCTCATCATGCCCTGCCATTTGCTGTCCAAGATGCCAGTATTGTAGTGCTGCTCCAGCTGCTTATCCCGCTCAATAGACTCCAGTACCAGATCGGCATAGGTATTGGCAAGTACACTGCCGCGTCCGGCATGCAGCCTGTTCAGTCCGGCGTAGATCTGCATCTTGACCACGTTCGCCGAGGCCACTGCCGGATAATAGACCAGCTGGTAATAGGCATCCTTGAGCGCCGCTGGGAGCTCAGGCTCATACCTGGCCGCCGCCTGCTCCAGGCTGAGCGCCTGTTCCAGCACTCTCTGCGCCTCTTGATGATGCAGCAGGCTGAAGGTGCCCGCTCTGATAATTTCCGGCTTGCGCCGCCCGTTCATCCGGGTGTAATCCGCCAGTACCGCTGCGATTCCGTCAACCGTCCCGGGCTTCAGGCCAGCTCCGAACTGCTGCTCCACCCAACGCCGGGTGTACTCCTCTGTCTGGTTAATCGCTCCGGTTCCCCAGGCTTCAAAGTCATAGGCTAAATCCATGAAGTAGGATAGCGGCAGCTCCATCGGCTTCAAGTCGCCGACATTTACCACCCAAATATCACGGATGCCGTAATCGAACGCCATGGTCATCTGCTCCCAGACCTTCTCCAGCGGAGTCACATTCACCCACTCGTAGGAATGCGGGCCTCCGTGGTAGTCAAAATGGTAGTAAATTCCCCAGCCGCCCTCCCGCTGCTGCTCATGTTTTTCCGGGATTTTGCGGAGATTGCCGAAGTTGTCATCCGAGAGCAGAATCGTCACATCCTGCAGGACCTCCCAATCCTTCAGCCCTTCTGCTTCCGCCGTACCGTACCAATACTTCTCGACCTCCTTGTACACAGCCAGAACCTGAGGCTTATGCTCCAGATTGTATTTCTTCAGCAGGGCCTTCTGGGTAAGGATAATCTGCTTCAGCAGCTCAATATTCTCCTGGTCTGAGCCTTCGAGGGCAGAGTCACTCTCTCCGCGCATGCCGAGTGTAATCAGATTATCATAGTATCGGTTGCGCTTAATTCCGTCTTCCCAGAAGGCGGTAATCGCCTGCGGGTTGCGGGCGAAATCCCACAGATTGCTTGTCCCGTACTGCGCGTACACCTTCTGCCATTCGCTGCCGGCCCTAAACAACGGCTCATGATGCGACGTTCCCATAACAATGCCGTATTCATCGGCATGAACTGCATTGGCAATCGGACTGCTTGTACCATTCAGACTGAATTCTGCACTCCACATCGCCGGCCACAGAAAGTTCCCCTTCAGTCTCAGGATCAGCTCGAACACTTTGTCGTAGAAATCCTCATTGAAATCGCCAAAAGCATGCGTGACCCAGGAGCCGAGCGACGGCCAGTCATCATTCAGGAAGAACCCCCTGTATTTAACGGAAGGTTCTCTGGAGCTGCGATTCAGTCTGCTTACAGGAATGGACACTGTGGTGTTCTGCTCCGGAACCACATCGGCAAAATACACCCACGGGCTGACCCCGATCAGCTCAGAAATGGAGTAGATGCCATAGATTGTCCCGCGTTTATCGCTGCCCGCAATGACAAGCGCCCGGTCCACGCCAGGCAGTGGAGCTTCAACCAGCTGCAGCCGGTAGCATTCCCGCTTGCCCTGAATCGCCGTGACGTCGAGGACGCCTTCTGCAATCAGCCTGTCGATCAGCTCATTTCCGCCTATGGGACCGGCGATGACGACGGTTCCTGAGAGCTGTTCTTTTCGTGTCAGAATCACAGGTGTTATCCCGCTCACCAGCTCGATATCTGCGCCGAAAGACTCCGCCACCCGACGCAGCCCGTTATAATCTGCCCCCTTCGGGTCCAGGTAAATTTGAACCGCCTGGTCTGGCGCGGCAAGTATAAAGTCCTCATTCGATTTCATGGAATAGCTTCCTCCCGGATTGTCCGATTTCGTATGCTTACGCACATTATATCGGGAAAGCGGTTACAGGCTCCATGGTCTAACTAGCAAGTTTTTGTAATTAGTAAAGGAGGCACTAAGCCGTCACCAGCTTATAGCCCGTTGAACTGCTTGAGCAGGTGAATGAACTGGTGCAGCTCGTCGTCATTCCATACCGCAGTCCGCCCGAAGAACACGGAACCCTTCTCGTTAAGGGCAGCTATTGTCTGCTGCTGTCCCTGCTCTGTAAGTGAGAGGAGGATGGCCCGCCCGTCATCGGGTGAGGCTTCCCGGCTCACATAACCCAGAGACTCCAGTTGCTTGATTAGACGGCTGACCGCGCTGCGGTCCATAGCCGTTGCTTCCGCAATGGCGGCAGCACTTGCCGGCCCATAGGAATAGAGCCAGCGGACAATATGGAAGGCAGCCGGCTGCAACGAGGAATCGAACCGCGCGGCGGCTTTGACATTCAGCGCATGGGCTGCGCTGATCAGTGCGTTAAGCTGCTCTCCCAGCGCCAGCTCCAGCTGTTCTCTTGATTCAAGCCTTGATTGATTAATGTTTATTGGGCCCTGCTTCATATTCATTCACCTGTCCTTAACTTCAGAAATAACCGCCACCAATATAGTTGACATATATCCATCATATAATTATAGTGGACATATATCAATTATACGTCATTTAAAGGAGAATAACCATGCCTAAACAACCAACCGTTGTCATCACCGGAGCCACTAGCGGACTGGGACAGCTTGTAGCCGTCCAATTGGCGGAAAGAGGCTATGCGCTTGTCCTGACTGCCCGCAGTGAAGAACGTGCTGCGGCTACCAGAACCATCATCGAGGCCCGTCAGCCTGCTGCAAATATCCGTTTTGTCTATGGAGACCTGTCGCTGATGCAGGATGTGAACCGGGTTGGCGCTGAAATTGCTGCCGCCTGCCCTTCCATCGATGTACTTTTGAACAATGCAGGAATCCATGCCTTCGAGCCCCGCACCACTGCCGAAGGTTTGCCGGAGATGATGGCTGTGAACTATCTGGCACCCTGGCTGCTGACGCATAGACTGGAGACTTCACTGCGCAGTGCAGGCAATGCCAGAGTAGTCAACGTAGCCTCAGAGGCTTCGCGCCGTCATGGTGTACTCCGCCTGCCCGGGGACCTAACGGATACTGCTGCTTTTACTGCCCGGGGCTCCTCTCCTGTCTACGGCAAAACCAAACTGCTAAACATCATGTTCACGGCAGAACTGGCCCGGCAATGGGCAGGCAGCGGAATAACAGTAAATGCCCTGAATCCGGGCTTCAATGTAACCGGACTGGGACGCGAGCTGCGGTTCGCTTCTGTGATCGAGCGGATCCTGAAGATTATCCGGCTCGGTGATCCGCGAAGAGGGGCAGAAATTATCACCCGGTTAATCGTGGACCCGTATTATGCAGAGGTAACCGGAGGGTATTTTAATGTGGGAACGGGCAAGTCCATTGTACCGGTATCCCCTGGCGGCGATGAAGCGATGCAGCGCAGGTTGTGGGCAGATACACGGGAGTTGCTGGGGGAGATACTGGTGCAGCATCAGATCTAATGAAGTGAGTTCATTCAACAATGCAGCATCTAAGAGAAAGTATTCAGTTCCAAGTGGAAACTCAGCGATAGTTGTATAATGTACAATTAAAAACAGCGAAAAGGAACGCCTTCATCTTTTAACTGTAATCAGTACAACTAAATCTGCCCGAATCGGAGAAACCATCTACAAATAGCAATTTAATTGCACGAAATACAACTAAACGGATAATCGGTTGTAAATCATATGATTTAGTTGTACAAAGTGCACTTAAGCCTAACTCATATTCTTTAATCGGGTTACTGCAACCCCCCAGCACACGATTGGCGAAAGTGGTTTTCACCAGTTAATATCGGTACTATAGAATAATATAAGTTCACACAAGATGATCTATTACTTGAATTGGAGGGTCTAAGAAATGATTCAGTCTATTATACACATCGCTTTGGTTGTAAAAGATTACGATGAAGCGATAGAATTTTACACAAAAAAGCTGCACTTCACATTAGTTGAGGATACATATCAGCCAGAGCAAGATAAACGGTGGGTAGTGGTTGCACCTCCCGGCTCTGCCGGTACGACAATTTTACTTGCCAGAGCGTCGAAATCTGAACAAGAGCAGTTTATTGGCAATCAGACAGGCGGGCGGGTATTTCTATTTCTGAACACTGACGACTTTTGGAGGGATTATAAGGAAATGGTCACTGAAGGCATCGAATTTGTAAGAGAACCCAAAGAACAAGCCTACGGAATGGTTGCTGTGTTCAAGGACTTGTATGGAAACTTATGGGACTTGCTGCAGATGAATGAAGATCACCCGATTTCCAAACGCATTAGATGAGGTCATATGAGATGCATATAATCAAAAACGGCCGCACCCTCACAATCACGTGAAGATGCAGCCTTTTTCTATTGTATCGGGATAAAAATTTCCGTTCCGCCCGTAGTTTGAACCGTGATGCCATCCTCAGCAAAAGAAACCTGCAGCAAGGCCTCGGGAGATTGCTCCAGAATATTACCGGCCCCGTTCACCTGCTGTGCTGAAGAATCAGCCGATGGATCACCGTAGACGGCCGAAGCCAGCCAGTGAATTCCGGGCTCAAGCGTAGCCGTCAATGTTGGCAGTACCGTCCGGGGACGCAGCAGGTTCGTGTTTGCATTGGGCCAGATGAGCTCTGCCGTTCCGTAACCCATCAGTCCCTTGATTCCGCTGGCTCCCCAAGCTGTAGATACTGCTGTGCCTGAGTTGTCGGTCTGCTGCGCAAGCTCCGTTTCCTGGCCCAGGGCGAACCCGCCTTCTGCGGCGTCAAGTGCCCGGCCTGTCTCGATCCGGTGAACCCGGATATGCCACGGCAGTCCCGCTACAACCCATGTTCTGACCTCCACATTGGCCCAAGGCTTCCAGACAGACCGCAGAACATTGTCCGTAATCTCGGATTCCACATTCCGGCGCCGCACGCGGTACAGATTGTCCCCGCCTTCACTGAGCGCAAGCATGGAGTCGAATGCACCCTGCGACAGCCCCCACTCAGAACGGGGTACGCTGAACCCGAAGCCTGTGGAATAGACGAATTTCTCGTATTTGGCCGAGGTATGGGTATGCTCATTCGTGTACAGGTGGCCGCTGTTGAACGCCGCCACATGACCGGAGGCCGGCTCGCGGACCAGGACAAGATGTGCAGGCTTCTGAACCATAACTGCCGGGATTTCCGGCAGGGGAAGCTCCTCTTCGCTCCAGAACGGATGCTCTTCACCAAGTGCGAGCGGCAGGAAAGTCTTCAGCGCCCAGTAGGGTGAGCCGGGTGCATTATAATTCTCCGCCATGACCAGATTCGGATACGTATATCCGATGGTCAATACGCCTGCCGCATCAAAGATCGGCTGGCTGAACCACCAGCGCAGATTGCGCAGAACGATGCCTTTTACCACACCGGCAGGGAAGCTTTCAACATCAGCATAAGCCAGGGCACTCCAGAACGCAGATTGAGCGAATCGGTATGCCAGGCTGCGCCCGTAAGGAAGCGCGGAGCCGTCCGGGGCGAACCAGCCCAGGAATTCAGCGGCGAACAGCCGGGCGCGTTCTTTGAACAACCGGGAACGCTCTGGGTCCTCCTGCTCCATCAGCTTCGCATAGAGCAGCGAATAGTAATGGATCGCAAACGGTCCATAATAATCGCAGTGTCCGTCAACACCGTCACTGTACCAGCCCTCTCCCAGATAGAATGCATCCATCCGCTGCAGATTGTTCTCCAGCTGCACCGCATCATACGGGCGGCCGATGGTGCGGAACCCAACATTAACAAGTACATTGAAGAACAGCCAGTTGCAATCATAGCAGGGATGCGAGTTTATCTGATTCAGCCAGTTATACAGGTGATCCTGCTCCTGTGGAGCAAGCGGTGCCCAGATCTGCTCCGGAACCGCTGCAAGCGCGAAGCCGAAGGCTGCCATCTCAACCAGACGCTGGTCGTAATCCCTTACATCTCCCCAATATTCTTCATGGGCAGGGTCGGTGCCATGCCGGATGCCCTCCAGCACGATGTCCCGGATTTCGCTGCTTCCGCCTCCGGCGAGCAAGGGGACCAGCCCCCATAATACCCGGGAAAAGCCCTCCATCCCGGCAGTTGCTGCCGGATAGCTCGCTCCGGTTCTGCCGATCTCAAGTCTTGCGCCGCCTTTGCTGTAGAGCGGACGCAGCGGACCCGTTAGCTGTTCAAGAGCGGTCACCAAGTCCTCCCGCGTCTTCAGCGGATTATCTGCAATCCGCGAGGATAATATGTCTGATGCTGCTCTCCCGTTAGTCATCATATCCCCCTACTCCCAGTAGAACGGGCCGGCTTCTTTGATCCGCGCCAGCGCTTCAACATAGAAGAAATCACCGTAGATCAGAGGAACATCGATATTCCGGTTCTCAGGATAGTTGCTTGTACCGTGAAGCAGCAGCCCTTCTTCCTCCGCATTATCCCAGGTCCCATAATTCCGGTAGAGGGATTCCGTAATTCTAAGCGCGCCGTTCCGGTAGACATGTGCCTCCGATTCATCCACCTGGCTCGCCAGCAGCAGCAGGCCGCTCGCCGCGCAAGAACCGGCGGAGCTGTCACGAATCTCACCGATTTCACCGGGAGCCCGGAAATCCCAATGCGGAACCTGATCCTCCGGCAGACGCGTCAGAAAGAAATGGGCAACCTGCTTGGATGCATCAAGGTAGCTCTGCTTGCCGGTATGATGATAGGCCAGCGACAACCCGTAAAGTGCCCAAGCCGCGCCGCGCGACCAGGCCGACTCCGGTGCATAACCCTGTCCGCCGCGCTTCTCTACCACTTCGCCCGTTTCCGGGTTGAAATTGACAATGTGATAGACAGAGCCGTCCGGCCGGATGAAATGCTCCAGTACCGTATCCATATGGGCCTCGGCGATATGCCGGTAACGCGGGTCTCCGGTTACTTCAGAAGCCCAGAAGAGCAGACTGGTATTCATGCTGCAGTCGATAATAGCGACCCCGCTGTTGTCCTCGCCTTCTCTCCATGGATTCCAGGCGCGGATATAGCGGCCTTTGAGGTTGAAGCGGGCAGCCAGATAGTTGGCAGCCTTAAGCGCCCGGACCCGTGATTCCTCTGCGCCCGTGAGCTTGAAGTTGGCTACGCTGGTCAGCAGCCACATGAACCCTAAGTCATGATCCAGCTTCACATAACCATCCAGCACCTCGTCCAGCCGCTGCTCGCAGCATTCGGCAATCGCCTTCAGGCTCTCGTCCCCGCTCCCGGCATAGAGCTGCCAGAGCATGCCCGGCCAGAAGCCGGCTGTCCACCAGCTCGGTGTCTCCAGTACGTACTTGCCGCCTTGGCTGGCATGGGGGAATTCCGCGCCGATTCTCAAGCTGTTTGCTCGCGTTTTCTCCAGTGCCTTACTCCAAGCCTCATCTACCCATGCGTGCTGTATTGTTCCACTCATCTGAATCCCGCCTTTGTTTGAATGATAAGTTCTGATCTATATAAGCTGAACGAAAGATTTCTACGAAAAATTAGCTTTAAATGCGGTAAATGTGGGGATTCCGGGCGGCGTACGCCGTAGCTTTCCCGGCGGCGTGCCCGGCAGCTTCCCGGAGGCGTGCGCGGTAGCTTTCCCGGCGGTGTGTGCGGCAGCTTTCCCGGCGGTGTGTGCGGCAGCTTTCCCGTCGCTGCTATCGCCGCAGAAGTTCCGGGTTTCTCCGCTCTGTTGTTAAATCCTGCATAAAATACAACATTCCCCTCCATAAACCGGCTCAAATCCAAAATTGTTGTACAAAAGGCAACATTTCTTCTCATCCAGGTCGTTTAATGAAGAAATTGTTGTATTTCATACAACAATCCTCCTACACATCCCGATATAGCAGCACCTAAGTTGTATTTCATACAACATTTTGCCCTAGTCCGTCTGAGCACCCGCGATGGACCGGCCGCTTTGTTGGAATCGTCTACTATGCGGGTTATACGCTTTTATATTTCCCCAAGCAGAGAAGCAGTAACTCCGGCGGATGAGATTACCTGGAATTCCGGCCGCCTGATTCAGTCTTCACAGAAATTGAAAAGTGAACGCTAATGTTCCCTCCGCCCCTGGCTGAAGAACATGGAAGTCCAGACTATGCCACAGTGTCTCCTGGCCATAATGATCCCGGTACACATGCGCGGTAATCTCCGGCCGGACTGCTTCCGGATCATAAGTGACCTCAACACCGTGACCCGCCGCAGTGCCCGGCAGCAGTACGCTGCCAGGGTGAAGAAGCTTAGGCCTGCGCCAGGTTACAAACCGTTCCGTCCAGCTCGCCGGAGCTCCCTCATACCGGTAGGTGTCTGTCAATTCCAGACGTGGCAGCTCCTCTTTGTGCCAGACCAGCGAACGCACCAAGGACTGCAAGCCTGACACCGGATAGGCCTGTGCCATCTCCAGTGTCAGCTCATCCTTCTCCGCCGCCGCAGATGCATGCAGCACGGCGGTGCTGAACTCCCGGCCTGCACCCTGATACTGGCCGCTGATGATCGGCACCGAATGTCCCTGTGATCCATTGCAGTCATAGCTGTAACGTCCGGCACCGAAATAATCAGCGGTATATTCTCCGCTGCCCAGATCGGAAGCATAGATCTCTCCCCGGCCGCTTAGAATGAAGTGGCCCAGATCATTATGATTGTGCGGCTCATCATTGTGGCCGGCTTTGGCGGCGAACCCGAAGGAGCCTGCTGCCTGCACATGACGCGAGACAATCCAGGCGGCATCCGGAAGATAATAGCTGGCAGCCTCCCAGGCTTCATTCTCCCGGCCCGCTCTGGTCCAGATCAGATTGCGCAAAGCCGGTGCGAAGCGGCTGCAGTGATCTTCAGTGAACGGTGCGCGCAGAGCGGACGGCGGCCGCAGGACATCCGCATAGGCATCAGCCAGATAATGGGACAAGCCCATATGCACACGTACCTGAGGCACCGAATCCGAGAAATTGGCGACATGACTTTCGTCGATGAAGCATTGTTGCTGGAAACGGGCAATCTGCGATACCTTCTCCTGCTTGAACCAGTCCAGCCTGCCTCCGGTTCTTGCCCGGAGCAGATCGCTATAATAAGTGAAATAGCCAAAGCCATAATTCCAGTAGCCCAGCCCCTCCAGACAAGCGCCGTCGTCCCCGAAGCCTTCCAGATAACAGCTCATGCTGCTCTCTGTCTTCAGCAGAATATCCGTCAGCATGGCCGGTTCCTTCACCAGCAGCAGCGCAGCTGCCCCGATGGAGCCCGCACAGACTGCCGCCCAGTTATGGCGTGATGTCTCCCAGAAATATGGCCCCTGCTCAAGAAAAGGCCGGAAGATTCTGCGCTCTACCTCATGCCGTATCCGGGACTGGAGCAGCAGCGGAAGCCGGTCCCCCAGCAGCAGTAATACTTCACTTAAGGTGAATCCCGTCTCGGAGGAGAACAGGTCAATATGCCGGCTGATCTCAGCAGCGTCATGATCTGCGGGAAGATGGGCCGGAAGACACCAGGTGTACTCATCGCAGATGACCCAGAGGATATCCTCCAGCTTCTCCAGAGCCCCCGTATTATCCGGCTCCAGCAGGCTTAGGAATGCATAAGTATTCAGTCTTCTTCTCCGTTCGAAATAGACCCGCTCATATTCCAGTCTCGAGCCTGTACGCGCAAAAATAGAAAATAGCGTATATGTCAGCGCGGATATAGGCTGACCGTCCAGCCTTTGCGCCTCTGCGCGAATCTCGCTAATGTCTGCCTGTAATACTCCGGATGATAACGCCCGGTTCCAAAACCCAGCCGAATCTCCCAGCGGATAATACAAGCTCCAATCCGCCGGCTTCATGTCCTGCACAATTCCGGTAAGCTCCTGTCTGTTCATGCCCGTTTCCTCCTCCTTATCGGTGCTCCACCTTGATTAGTGCCGCACCTCATAATCGTTAAAGCGGCTGAACACCCGCTATTCCAGCGCATGATCCCGCATGACATTCTCACCGTCTGCTATTCTCAGCGCAGTCCATTTCAGCTCTTCCCCCGACCAAAAGGGATCGGATGGAAGCAGCCCCAGCGGAAGGAATACGGCAGCGCATAAATAGAGGCTGCCCGTATTAATGTAGCTCTCCGCAAGCTCCGGCTGATAGCCATAGATCCCCGGCCGCAGCCAGCCTTTCTCATCCAGCGTACCCGGAGCATTCATGATCCGCTCTATCACGGCAGTCAAAGCGCAGCGTACCTGTGCCGGAGGCAGTGCCTCCTCCAGGAAATGCTGCAGCGCCGCCTGCGACAGCAGCTGAAACGCACCGAAACGGTACACAATCGAGCGACCGAGGAACGGATAGGTGCCGTCCGGTGCAATGCTGCGTTCAAGCACTGAGGCATATCTCTGTGCCCGTTCCATAATCACCGGCTTAAGTGCAGCATATTGCTCCGATTCCTGTTCAAAGATGGCCACGACATCAACCAGCATCGGCTGGATCACGAAGCTGTTGTAATAATCCCAGTGAAAATCCTTGCCATCCCCGTAGACACCATCGCCCTTATACCAGTCCATGAACATATGAACCGCATAACCGACACGCATCCGGTCATAGTCGGCATCGCCCAGTATATATAAAGCCGTTTCCACCATTGCACTGAACAGCAGCCAGTTGCTGCCGCTTGGAGCCGTCCGGCGCGTCTGCTTCAGCGCTGTAATTAAATGGCCTTTGACCCGCTCATCCAGCCGGCCTGTAATCGCTTTCGGTGCGCGCACCAGCGCGTGGGCCAGGAAGGCGGCATCGACCAGCGGCTGCCCTTCCGTCTTGAACTCCATATAGTCAGGCGACTGCGGATCGACAGCTGCACCGATAGCCTCCAGCATCAGCGCGGCATAACGGGCTCTAAGCTGTTCTTCTTCTCCTTCAAGTCCTTCAAGCTCCAGCCAGGGGGCCATCCCGCAGGCCAGTCTCGCAAAAGCTTCCAGATGGGCAAACCGGCTCCGGTCACTATGAAACTCCGTAGGCAGCTGCTCTTTCAGCTGCCGCTTCGCTAAAGCCTCCAGCACCGGTCCCCCGATCAGCAGCATCGTATCCAGCCAGTATTTTCGCTGTTCCTTACCCTTCATCTACAATTCCACCCTTTCAGGTATTCTTCTTCTCTAGTGTAGTGTGGTATTATTGCAATGTCTTTGCGAATAATGATGTTTTATTGCGTTTGTTGCGATCAATCTGAAAGGGGCAATGACTATGAAACATGCCCGTTATCATCAAACATTCAACGGCGATATTCTGGCCGGTATCGGCAATTCCCCAATCTCACCGACAAGGGATTTCCATATTCATGACCACTACGAAATCTTCCTGTTCCTGGGCGGCAGTGTGAACGGGTTCGTCGACCAATACAGCTATCCGCTGCAGCGGGGCAATGTGCTCTTGTTCAACAATCACGAGATTCACAAAATCATCAATTTGTCCCCGGAGCCTTACGAACGGTTGACGATTCATTTCAAGGCGCCGCTTATCTATCCTTTCTGCACAGCCACTACCAATCTGCTCGCCTGTTTCCAGAACCGTCAGCCCGGTGAGCATAATCTGGCCCGCATGGATGAACTGCTGCTTACTGAGTATATGGCACTAGCTTCACTTCTGATTGCAGCACTGGAGAGTGAGCAATACGGGAGCGAGGTGCTGGCTCTAACTTACCTGATTCAAATTCTCGTAATCGTCAATGAGCTGTACAGCCAGACCCGTTCTGCCGTCCCCAGCATTATTTCCTCACATATTCAATCGGCCATGAGCTACATCGACAACCACCTGCATCTGAACCTCTCGCTCGAGCACATAGCCGGGGAGTTGAACGTCGATAAATACTATCTCAGTCACCTGTTCAAGCAGCAGACCGGCGGAACCATCTACCGTTATGTCCTGCTCAAAAAAATAGCCTTATCCAAGCAGCTCTTGGCCGCCGGAAACTCCGTATCCGATACCTGCTACCTGTCCGGCTTCAATGACTACGCCAACTTCATCCGCACCTTTAAGAACATCACAGGCATCCCGCCCGGTAAATATGGTAAAAAAAGCTGAGGGCCCCCTTATGACGAGCACTCTATTGAACTAAGGGTACGCTGGCTGGCGGAATTAGTGGGATTTATCCCTCTGATTTCCTCGTTCTGCCCACTTCTGGTGGATTCAGTGGGATTTATCCCTCTGATTTCCTCGTTCTGCCCACTTCCGGTGGATTTAGTGGGATTTATCCCTCTAATATCCTCGTTCTGCCCACTTCCGGCGGAATTAGTGGGATTTATCCCTCTAATATCCTCGTTCTGCCCCACTTCCGGTGGATTTAGTGGGATTTATCCCTCTAATATCCTCGTTCTGCCCACTTCCGGTGGATTTAGTGGGATTTATCCCTTTCATTTCCTCATTTCCGGCCAAACAGGCCGAATCTGATGTATTTATCCCTCTAATCCTACGGGTGTCTAGAAATTGAGGGCAAATTTCACATTCGTATAAAAAACCTGACAGCCCGCTTCCCGCAGCTGCCAGGTTCTTTGAGTACCTCTTACAAATCTCCCAGCAGATTAGCGATGACTTGCGCACTCTCGGCGCGGGTCATGCTCTCCTGCGGAGCGAATTGCTGATTGCCGCGGCCCTTGATCAGCCCCGCCTGTCCGGCGATGCCGGCTGCGTTCTTCGCCCAGTCATGAATCAGGAAGTAGTCACTGAACGCTCCTGCAGCTATATCCTGGCTTGCCTGACTTGCATCGCTTGCATTGCTTGCATCGCTTGCATTGCTTGCATCGCTTGCATTGCTTGCATTGCTTGCCTGGCTTCCCTGCAAATACTCATAAGCGCGGACGATCATGACCGCCATTTCCTCACGGGTAATGCGCTCATCCGGAGCGAAGGCATCCTTGCTGCGTCCGAGCACGATCCCCGCTTCATTTACAGTGGCAACAGCTCCGGCATACCAGGATTTGGAATCCACATCAGCAAATGCCGGTGTGCTTCCCGCCTTAAGGCCAAGCGCACGTGTAATCATAGCGGCGAATTGCGCCCTGGTTACTTCACCTTGCGGATTGAATTCAGTAGCCGAAATGCCCTCGATAATATGCTTCGCAGCCATGGACTTAATAACACTGTTCGCCCAGTTACTGCTGCTGACATCCGCGAAGCTCTTGTCATACTCCAGTACTGCATACTGGCTGAAATGCTGTACATCGGCAGTAAACTTACCGTCAGCCAGTGTTCCGCCCATGTATTCAAGGGCACCGCTGGCAGCAATATAGTAGACGCCGAGCAGGCTGCGGTTCGCATTAGGATCTACAATGAATGTAAGGGTCAGCGGCTTGTCAAAAGCGGTTACCGGCACGGCCGTGCCGTCCGCAGCAACTACCTCCAGACTGAAGCTGATTACATCACTTGCCGCCGATAGCTGAACAGAACTGTTGACAGCCGGATTGTTCATCAGCTGCTCCGCAGCAGCCTTCGCAGTCTTCACGGCTGAAAGCTTAATTCTCGCCCCCTCCGGTTGTCCTCCTACACCCGCAACCTTCTCCTGAATGCTCTGCAGCACTTCCGGTGTCAGGTCGACCGCAACCGTACTCCAGGCGAGACGCAGGGTATTCTCTCCTGTAATTCCCGATATTCCTGCCGGAAGCAGCACGGATTCTGTAGCATCACTGAGCTGAACCGTTATTGTCCCGCCTGCCGGAGCCGCGAAATCACCAGCGGCAAGAACTTTCTCGGTCTGCGGCTGCGGCGCCGGTGACGGCGTAGCCGCTGGTGTTGGTGCTACCGTAGACACTGGCGCATCCGTAGGGGCCGGTGTTGCCGTTGGTGCAGTTGTCGGCTCCGGTTCCGGCGTCGGCGTAGGTGTTGGTGTCACCGGCGGCTGTTCTGCTTCGCCTACAGTCACCGTCCGGGTCACCTCAGCAGCGGCGTTGCCTGCTGTATCCGTCACATTATAATGGTACAAATAGGTGCCAGCTGCCGATGTATCCAGCGTTAATACTGACTCCCCATCCTTCGTAATCGTCGCCACGATACGCTCCGTAATGTCTCCGTCGCGGTCATCTGCCGCAGTAGCTCCGGCATCGGTATAGCTTGCGCCATTCTCCAGTTGAACGGATGCCTCCCCAAGCAGGGTTATCACTGGCTTCGTTACATCCGGATCAATGGCAACCACTACGGTTCTTGTTACTTCCTCCGCTGCATTCCCTGCGGTATCACTGACATTATAATGAAAGGTATAAATATCCTCTACCGCCGTATCCAGCTCTGTCAGGCCATATACTTCACTGGTCACTGTTGTAACGATACGGCCAGTTATATCGCCGTCCCGATCATCAACAGCCGTAGCTCCGGCATCCGTATATTCCGAGCCAACCGGCAGATTAACTGTTGCCTCGCCATTCAGGGTAATCACCGGCAGAACCGTATCCGGTACCGGCAGCGTAATTGCTCCGCTGGCCGAGCTATCCGCCTTCGCCTCTCCCTTGCTCAGCGTAACCGAGAAGGTGAAGCTGCCATCCGTGTCGTCTGTTGCTTCCTGGAACGGAGACAGGATGATGTCACCCATGGTAACCCCGGTTTCACTGAAGCCGGGCAAACCGCCGATGGTCTGCTCCAGCCAGGCAAGAACAGCCTCTTCGCTGTTTGCCGTTTCCTTCCCTACATTGTAGGCCGCGCCTTCAATGATGCTCTTCGCCTCATGGACAGCCTGCTCATTGGCAACGCTGACCTTGTCTCTGGCTACAGCTACATAGCTGATTACCGCAGCCTGACTGAACGTATTGTACACTGAATAGGTCACGGTACCGTTCACCGGCAGCGTGAAGTCATGATTGACTGCGGTACCCGCAGGACCTGCAACCAGGCCGGTACGAACCTTTTCAGATACGGCTTTTCCTTCTGCATCAGCATAACTCAGTGTAATATCCATCGTCCGGCTGCTGTTGTTCCACCAGTCCAGATGATAGGACGTAATCGTATATTTGCCTGCATTCAGAGGCAGCTTGTAGACCAGAGGCGTATTCTTCGTATTCAAGCTGTATACCCCAGTCTGGGCTTTGTCTGTAGCAACTACTGCTCCGCCAAGTCCCTTTGGACTGTAGTTTGCCGTAATATTGGTATGTCCCCAGACCGTATCCCCTGTCGACAACTGATCCGCCTTGTCATTCAGCAGGCTGTCCCCGACGAAATTCCTGATGGTTGTAAATGGCGGTGTTACCCCGTCAGCGGAGACACCAGGGTCCAGGAAATATACGAGGCCAGCAGGTACCACTTCCACATACGCTGTTGTCTTCAAATTTCCGAAAGTACCAGTAACAGCTACCCGCTCATATGGAGTGTCGAAGCTGACTGCGTCTACATTCCATTTCACAGCCACCTGCACCTTGCTGCCGTCAGCGCGCGTTGCTTCCAGCTTGGCCGGCAGGTTAGGCTTCTTCCCGGCATAAGCAGCCGTATCCTGAGGAGCGGCAAGTTCTCTCACATCGCCTACAATCAGCCCGATATAGGCTGAGGTCAAGCGCGCTTCAAGCTGCGCGGCCCCTTCCTGATCCAATCTGTACAGCACAGGATTATTCAGTGCTGCCTCGGCTGCACCAAGTGCATCTGCGAACAACTTCCAGTCACTCTCCGGGAATTCATCCTGCCGGGTGATTTCCTGCGCGTCCTTCACCGCCTGCTGAAGCGCAGCAGTGTTCACGTTACCTGCAGCTCCACCGGCGATAACCCCCACAGAATCCACAGCTAATGTCCCGCTCAGCACCTTGATCTGGACCGTGTGCTCTCCGTATTCCAGCCCGCGGAGCATGAAGGTCTGGTACAGCTCCTTCGATGCCGCAGCAGTTCCCGAGAGCACTACAGTCCGGCCGTCCACGCTCGCTTCCAGCTTGGCTGAGCCGTCGTTCTGGCCCAGAATATCGAGTCCGGTGCCGGTAAATGTGTATTTCAGCACCGCACCCGCAGCCTGACTGGTCGAAAGGGAACGCTGGTACACATACATCCCTTTGCCATTCTCATGGGCCCACGCACCTTCGTAAACCAGCTTGGCACCCGGAACCGCAGCCAGATCGTACATCTCCAGATTATCCAGCAGCTCAGAATAATAAGGAGTATAGCCGTCTACCTTCTCCACCTTAAGATTGTCGAAGCGGACATGATAGAAGCCGCTGGCCAGCTGTACGCGTCCCGACAGCTTCGGATCCGGGTCGGTATAGGTTGTAAGCTCAACATGATCCAGATAGGCAGTGATTCTATCACCTGCAACCTGAAGAGCAATGTTATGCCATGCGTCATGTGCGGTGTCGTAACCCTCAAGCTTCACACCGCCGGTGCCTGTAGCGGCATTGCCGCTGGCGACAACTGTGCCGCTGGAGAGCAGCTGCCAGCCGCCGTCGAACCAGAACTTCAGCGCATATGGTGTTCCGCTTAGCGTCTGCGAGCCGCCCTGATAGCGGGCTCCGACTGCCGCGTAATTGTTGCCGCTGTAAGTGCTGTTCTGTTCAAAAGACACATCGGCGCTGACCTTATAGTTGGTCCAGCGGTTATCACCGATTGCTGTGACCGGGTCTCCGCCGTTCCAGGCACCGCCAACGCCTGTTGTAATCTGGTCCAGCTGCTGGCGCAGGACATAATTATCCGTATCGCCGATACGATACCCCTCGAAGGCTCCGTTAAGGTCCTGGGTATAACGCGGAATGACGCTCTGCTCACCGCCGCGGGAGCTGACATAGCTCTGCTCGCCGGCAATCACACCCCCTTTGCCGATGACAGGAACAGTTTTGCTGCCGTAATTGAAATCATCCGCATACAGAATTCCGTCTTCCGTATTCTGCACGGAACCTGTTGCATCGGTATCCAGCACTGTACGCTCTCCCTCAACCGGAAGGGCTGCTGGCGACTCCGCTGTGGCGTGGTTATCCAGCGTGCTTACAGTTACAATCGAGAACGGCTTCACTCTCACCGTGTATACACCGCTGCCGTCTGCAGCCGCATCGCCTAGATATTTCATATAATTGCTGTTAAAAGCCTGACCCTCATCAGCTGCACGGGTCTCCCATACTTCCAGGGAGGGGTTTCCTGTATAGCCCATGTTCACCGCCTGAAGCTTGTAGATCTTCTCATACTCGCTGTCATTGATGATGACTGTCGAGAAATCCTGCTTGCCCGGAGCAGCAAGTGTCATGTAGCTCGGAGACCCGTTCCGTCCGCTGACAGGGTTCGTGCCGGATGCTCCGGTGTAGCTGGCCTTGGGCACCGCTCTCCAGACTCCTGCTGTATTATCCCCATTCTCCCAGCCCGTCTTGGCAAAACCGTTGAAATGCTGGAGAATAACCAGCCCTGCGTCATAGTGTATGAAGCCCGACCACGGGTCCCGCGCGCTGACCAGCTCCTTGAAGGAATACTGTCCGCCTTCATAGAAAGAGCCGATCGCCGGCTGGTAGATGAAGTGTGTCCGGCGGGAATTCACGAAGCCTTTAATGATGGTATTGCCCATCTCCAGCGGACCGCCGGTGCCTCCGATCCCCGTTCCGCTCGCTGACGGGTCCTTCATATTGTTGTTCGGGCGGAAGGCCGAGTTGCTGAAGGTCGCCTGCGCCTCACTGTTCCAGATTTCCTTGTCGAATTCTTCGGCCAGCCGTTTGAAGTTGCCTTTGCTGTCATCATCGGTGTTGTAATGATATCCGGCGGCCGTTACCGCCTCCCGCAGCGAAAGATCGCTGACCATAGCATCGCCGAAGGTGCCGATTCCGACCTCGTCGGAGATAATGAGCTTGATGTTGTGATACAGAGCCTCCTCCTCCGTGCTCTCGAAGCCTACAGTATCCGCTTTAACCTTGGCGCTGTATTGCTTGATCCAGTTCAAATCTGATGCATGCTCATTGACATCGGGATTGACGTAATCGACCATATAACCGTATTCACGGTAAGCGGCCAGAATCGTATTTTTGTACCAGGTATATATTTTGTCGTTGTTATTATTGGCCCAGGCCGGAGCATTCCAGCGCAGGAAGCTTACCTTAACCGCAGGATTGATGGCCTTGGCATCGGCCGCAAGCTGGAAGCCGGGATGCCGGGTTACATTGGCCTCTTCATTCTCCGTACGCATCGTCGAAGGGTCGGGACCTGTCGAGTTGTTGCGGTCATTCCCCATCTCAATCTTGACATGGTCGATCAGCGGACGGTCGCCGCCGAACAGGACCTGCAGCAGCTGCGCATAAGCCTCTGGCTGCTCAGACTTATAGTCCATCAGCAAGGCGCTGGTACTGTTGCCGCTCAGCACGCCGAAGCCTTTGAACGTCAGGCCGTTAACATTGTCTTCCTTAATATCGTTGCCGTCGAGCAGAACTTTGACCGTAGAGGCTGCGGTCTGCCGGGCATCATCAAGCTCTTGCTTGATCGCACCTTCGGCAACAGCGAACCAGCTCAGGATCGGCTTCTCACCGGATACAGAAGCATTGGTCAAGGTCATAGGACTGCTAACATCAATATCTGCGGGAATCGAGAATTCACCGGAAATAAGCTGCGTTGTTTGGGTATTGAACTGTGTAAACGAGATCGTGCGGGCTTCTCCGGCGCTGTTCTTATACTCCAGCCGGGGCTGTATTCCCCGGTCGCGGCTGCCGTACCAGTCATAGAAGCCACTGCTGAGCGTATAAGCACCAGGTTGAAGCGCTTTCAATTTATAAACGATATTAGCGCCGGACGGATCTGCACGCAGCCCTACCTTCCATATGGACGGTTCCGTCGCCGGATCGGCAAGTCCCCCGTCTTTGGAGTTCTTTACCTTATTGCCGGTATCATCGAAGCCCCAATCCGTTGTTCCGCTGACATATTTCTGATCCGGTAACCCGTTAAGCAGGCTGCCGCTGGATAATATTTTGACCGCCTCGTACAGGGGAGAGGCTCCAGGAGGATTCCCCAAGGAATCGCCGCCTCTGCCGCTGTCCACGAAGTAGACGAGCGGACTATCGGCCGGCGGAATCACTTCCACATTCGCCACCACCGGCCCGCCGTTCGCGGTTCCGTTCACGGTTACGGTGTCATACGGCACATCGAAGGTGTCTTCGCCGATGCTCCAGTTCACAGCCGCAGTCTGGCCGCCAACATCAACGCTTGCCGGCAGAGTCGTACCTGCCGTTGTCTTTGCCCCCATATAGGCCGCTGCATAGACCGTATTTACAGTAGCAGCAGATGCTGCCGGCATACCTAGTGCCGGAAACATTCCGGCTACAAGTGCTCCTGACATTAATACTGAGAATAGCCTTTTCTTGACACGGGTTGTGCTGTTCATTCATTCATCCTCCTCTTCTTCAAATAAGTAAGCGTATCCATTGCGTTGTTAGAAGAATAATGTCTTGGACAGACTTTTGCCTTACCTCCATGATTGGTTATAAAAAACCCGGCAGCCACGAAAAGATGCAACTGCCAGGCGCGTTACTTGTTCTAGCCTTTAATCCCCGATGCTGCAACACCTTGCACGAAGTACTTCTGCAGGGCCAGGAATACAATCACTACCGGAATGATAGAAACTACACTTGCTGCCATGATCAGCCCGTACTCCGCAGAATATTGCGAGATGAACATCCGCAGACCGATCTGAATGGTCTTAAGCTTCGTATCTGTCAGATAAATCATTGGCCCCAGGAAGTCATTCCAGGTGGCAACGAAGGTGAAGATGGTGAGTGTGGATAACGCCGGCTTGGACAGCGGCAGCATGATTCTTGCCCAGATGCCGTATTCACTGAGTCCGTCGATCCGGGCGGCTTCACACAATTCATCAGGTACTCCCTGATAGAACTGGCGCATCATGAACACACCGAATGCCGAGAACGCCTGCAGCAGAATGATCGCCAGGTGGGTATTGTTCAGTCCCATGTAACGCATCAGGATGAACTGCGGTACCATGTAGGCCTGCCAAGGGATCGCAATTGTCGCGATATAACCCAGGAAGATAAAGTTCTTGCCCCGGAAATGCAGCTTCGAGAACGCATAGGCCGCGAAGCTTGAAGTCAGCAATTGCAGAATCGTTACGATAATCGATAATTTCGCAGTGTTAAAAATAAACCGTCCGAGCGGAATCCGCGTCCAGATATCCGTGAAATTCTCCCAGCGCGGATTCGCCGGAATCCACTGCATCGGGAAGGAGAAGACATCCTTGTTAAGCTTGAGCGAGGAGGACAGCATCCATATATACGGAACCAGCATCGCCAGCACGGTCGCAAACAACAAAACATACACAAGAACCATAAGGCTGATTCTAAGTCCTTTACTTTTTCCAACCATATCTTTTGAATCCTCCTATTGTCCGTATTTCTTCTCGCCGCGGAACTGGACGATGGTGATGCCAAGTACCAGCAGAAAGAGTACAATCGCCATTGCGCTGGCATATCCGTAATCAAGTGAACGGAATGCCGTATTGTAGATTTGATAGACCATAACCCTCGTAGAGTCGTTGAGCTGGTTATCGGCGCCGGCAAATAGGTTGATAAAGATATCGTAGACCTTGAACGAGTTAATGACCAGAATCATCAGAACAAAGAAGGTTGTCGGTGCCAGCTGCGGCACGGTGACATTGCGGAATCTTCTCCACGGGCCTGCGCCGTCCAGCTCAGCAGCCTCGTACAGCTCAGGGTTAATTCCCTGGAGTCCTGCCAGATAGATAACCATGTAATAACCCATATTTTTCCACACTGTGAAAAGAACTACGGTAAACATGGCCCACTGCTTATCTGCCGCCCAGCGGGGAAGATCCTCCAGCGGGATACCGGTAATGGTATGCAGAATGTTGTTGATCGGACCCATGGTAGGACTGAAAATGAAGTTCCATACCGCCGCAACGGCTACCAGCGATGCTACATAAGGGAAGAAGAACACGGTTCTCATGAAATTACGGCCCATAATCTTCTGGTTCAGCAGAATGGCCAGCGCCAGCGCCACAATCATGGTCAGCGGTACGACTCCGATAGTGTAGACAATGGTGTTCCACAAGGCTTTGTGGAAGGTTGAATCTTTGAGCAGCCGGGTGAAATTGTCCAGCCCGATGAACTTCATCGGATTGGCCCCGTCCCATTTCACAAACGCAAGGACAAAGGCAAATATCATGGGTACCAGTGTAAACAGGGCAAATCCGATAAAGTTCGGCGCAATGAAGCTGTAGGCAATCAGGTTATCTTTAACCCCTCTTGACATACGTCTTTTTGGGCTCTTATTTGTATGCAATATGGTTTCGTTCTGCATTGTTTCTCCTCCAAACCTTCTAAAGCTTTCCCAAATCTATTATGCGAAGCAGATAGATTCTTATATTTTATAAAAGGCGGGCCTTCGCCCGCCCTTATATCCACCGTCCTACTCAGAACGGTTAATTGTTCAAGAGCTCTCCTACACGTTTGTTCATATCCTTCAGGCCTTCATCAATCGTAGCGTTCTTCGTCATGATGTTATCGTGGGCTTCATTCAGGATAACCTCGATGTCTGCACTCTTTTCATGTATTGGCATTTCCAGATAAGTCTGAACAGTATTTAGTGCAGCCTTACTGTTCTCGTCTGCAGGGAAACCGTCGATGGAAGTAATGGAATTGATAACTTCATCGTTCTTGATGGCCGGGATGGTTCCGGTAGATGCAATAACCTTCGCGCCTTCTTCACCGGTTACGAAGTTCATGAACTCCAGTGCGGCTTCTTTGTGCTTGGATTTCTGGTTTACAGCCAGGGAAGTAATCGTACCCAGAGTTGTACCGGCTTCTACACCGTCAGGATGAGGGTATTTCACAATGCCCCATTCAGTCGATTGGGATTCGCCGCTCTTCACTTTCTCGATCTGGGTGGCAATGAACCAGCTGCCCATGTTCATCATGGCAACGGAGTTGTTGTAGAATACGCCGGAATAATGCGTGCTGGAAGTCTTCAATGTAGCGTAATCCATCACGATGCCGTCTTCCTGCTCTTTCAGAATCCGCTCATAGGTAGGCTTCAGGAAGTCATAGTTACCGCCGACCACTGTGTTCTTGCCGTCAAGAATACCGAACAGTTGAACCGCGCTCCGCCAAGTGTGGTAGTGGGCACCGTATACTTTTTCGGAACCGCTGCCGGAGGTCATCTTGCGGGCCAGCTCATCATATTGGTCGAAGGTCATATCGTTGCTCGGGTATTCCACGCCTGCTTTGTCGAACAAAGCTTTGTTGTAATAGACCACCCAGAAGTCACTGCGGAAAGGAAGCGCATACACCTCGCCGCCCACTTCAATCTGCTCTACTGTACCGCCGTATACGGAAGGATCAATGGAATTTGTGCTCATGTAGCTCTTAAGCGGCTCCAGATGATTCTGCTTCACCAGGTTCGAATAGCCGGGAATATCTTTAATGGTAAGAACGTCCAGGTCTGCACCGCCGGAGAGCTGTGTGCTGA
Source organism: Paenibacillus sp. FSL E2-0178 (assembly GCF_038593005.1). Classification (NCBI taxonomy): domain Bacteria; kingdom Bacillati; phylum Bacillota; class Bacilli; order Caryophanales; family Paenibacillaceae; genus Paenibacillus; species Paenibacillus sp. FSL E2-0178. The sequence continues at coordinate 7,212,484 of NZ_CP151953.1, read as the reverse complement.
GCATGGTCATATAGTCCGTGGAGCCAAGGTCTACATATTCAATCGTTACATTCGGATGTGCAGCTTTATAGGCATCAATCAGCGGTTTGTAGTAAGCGGTTGCTTCCCAGTCCCACAGCGCCCATTTCAGAGTCACAGGCTCCTGGCTTGGTTCAGCGGAAGCGTTTGCAGCGTTACCCGCCGCAGGTGCGGTTGTTGCTGCAGCTTCATTATTGGCGTTGTTCCCGGAACATCCGGCCAGCATGCTCACGGAGAGCGCTGTGGCAAGGGTCATGCCATAGAATCTTTTTAAGTTCATTTAAATATCCCCTTTTCCTTCTATTGTTCTAGCGGCGACCGGCTTATCCGGCCTTAGTTCAAAGTGTAAGCCTTTTCAGGCGGGATTGGGATGCAATATCAAACACAGATCATTCACTTTTCTGTGCTCTTCTCCCCCTCGTCCGGCTTAAACCTGTAATATCCTATCCGAAACATGTAAAATTCTCAGCTTATACTCCTTGCCCTGTATTGAAACGCAGGAATATGATAAGGTAGATGAAAACGCTTAATATGTTTTCACAATGTACAAAGGAGTGTTCACGACGGTAAGAAAATCTACTATTAAAAGCCGCATCATTCTGCTCATGGCCGTCTTCGCCCTGCTGATCGCGTCGCTGCTGTCTTTTTTCAGCTATGAATTGATTACTTATTATCAGCGTAAAACAACCATTCAAGCGACCGAGTTCAATCTGCAGCTGGTTTCCCATATTATTGAACAGGATCTGATTAATCTGTCGGCCTTAGCCATGACCTGCAGCACCAACTCGTCCACCAATAGCCTGATCACGAATTATTTCGCGTCCAAGAACCCCAGCTCCAAGGAAGCTGTTAATGTCTTCAACTCGATGCAGCAGGAATTCCTGAATAACCGCTCGAACAGCTATGCCCGCCGCCTGATTGTTACGGATAACAACGGAAAGTTCCTGCAGGTGGATAACACAGGCACCTCCGTTCCGCTTACCATACACAATATCGGCCATATCGCCGGCCTTAATGCAGATGCCGAGGAGCAATGGGATCAGGTCATCAAGGACCCGCTCTCCAACACGAATGGAATCCCGTTTGTGTTTCCGATTTACGGCAAAGGGGCTATACGGGTTGGAACGGTATATATGTTAGCCAATACCTCTGTTATCACCGACAAGCTGAAGGGATACTCTCTGCCGAAGAATTCCCGGCTGCTGCTCACGCTCGGCAATCACCATTATCAGCTTACCGGCGATCAGGTCACTGCCATTACTGAACCTTATGAACCGGTGGCCTATACCAATGACAAGCCTGTCGGCCCGCAGACCGAGCTGTCCATGGTGAAGCTTACGGATGATAAAGAAAGCCATATTGTGGTATCTTATCCCGTACGCAGCGGAGTCATACTGTCCCAGACTTTATCGAACGACCAGTTTGCGCCCAAGGCAAATATCTGGATTCTGGTGATGCTTGGTGTCGTCCTGCTGGTTATTGTCTTAAGCGCTATCATTACACTGTATTTGACCCGTACAATCAGTCTTCCGGTGGAGAAGCTTAAGAAGCGCATCGATAAGATTGCCCAGGGTAATTTCCTGATTGACCGCAATATTGAATGGAAAAGCGAGCTTGGCGACGTCGGACGCGGCATTAACCGCCTGTCTCAGGATATCGTGGCCCTCATGGACAGCCGGCTTGCTGACGAAAAGCAGAAGCAGGAGCTGGAATACCGGATGCTGCAGAGCCAGATCAATCCGCATTTCCTCTACAATACCCTGAATTCGATCAAATGGATGGCTACTATTCAGAATGCAACCGGTATCGCGGAAATGACAACCTCTCTGTCCAGACTGCTCCGCAGTATCGCCAAGGACAACAGGCGGCTGATGCCGCTGAAGGATGAGCTAAGCCTGCTGGATGACTATTTCCTGATACAGAAATACCGCTATGGCAGCACGGTCACCATGGTCAAAGAAATTGAGAATGAAGAGCTGCTCACCGGCCTGATTCCGCGCTTCACGCTTCAGCCGCTGGTGGAGAACGCGATCTTCCATGGCATAGAGCCCAAGGGCCGGGGCGATATTATCATCACGGTCTCCAAAAGCGGATTCGCCGATATCCTGGTCACCATTGAAGACAATGGTGTCGGCATGAAGGAAGAGCAAATCTCTACTATATTGTCCACTCCCGAGGACGAATCCAAGGGAATGCTGGAGAATGTCGGACTGCGCAGCGTGAATGAACGTTTGCAGCTGGCTTTTGGCGGGAATTACGGCTTATCTATTGAGAGTGAACTTGGACAATATACCATCATGAAGCTGCTCCTGCCCTTCCTGCAGAGAGAGTAGCTAAGTACAAACTGCGTTACCGTCCCTTTTAGGACTATACCTTATCCGCTCGACGTTGCCCAGTAACAGTAACTGTATATAAAAGTGCCGCTATGCTTAAGCAGAACCGCCCTGGCTGTGAAGCTGGGGAGCTGCTGTAGATTAGGGAGCTGGCGGCTGGAGCTGACTGCTGACTGCTGACTGAAGGGCTGGTGGCTGACTAAGAGCTGACTGAAGAGCTGACTGCTGACTGAAGAGCTGAAAACCAGCGGTTCCCTCAAGCAAGTGGAAAAATGCATCTTAATTGTTCGATTTCGCAGGATTAGGGGCAATTAAGTGGAAAAATGACATCTACTACTTGAGGTTTCAGCTACTTTGAATGAAATGAGATCATTTAAGTGCTTTTTATCCAACTGCTGTTATTGCAAGGCTCCCTCGCTCATCAGCAAGTGGAGAAAATCCAACTGTTATCATTCCATTCTGGTGTTTACATCAAGGAGTAACAGCTTTGACGTCCCAGTTATCATATGACATATATAAACTCTTATATTTAGCAAACTTAGCAAGGATGTGATGAAATTGATCAAATTATTAATCGCAGATGACGAAGCCCTGGTCTGTATCGGCCTGCAGTCCATGCTGAAATGGGACCAGTTCAATATTGAAATTGTCGGCATTGCCCACAACGGCGCACAGGAAGAAGAGATGATTGACACGCTCCGTCCGGACATCGTAATCAGCGATATCAAAATGCCGATTAAAAGCGGTCTCGAGGTAGCCGGCTCGGTACGCAAAAAGTACGGCCGGCTGCCGCTCTTCATTATGCTGACCAGCTATGAAGAATTTCAATATGCCCGCGGCGCGATTGAAGTGCAGGCCACGGATTATCTGGTCAAGCTGGAGCTGACCCCGGAGGCGCTGTCCGAATCCATCCGCAGAGCGATTGGCATACTTGAGACTTACCAGGCGATGGAGAGCTACCCGAAGCTGGTCCACCGCGGGAATATCCAGGCCCAGCGCGATAAATTCTTCATCCGCCTGTTCAACAACCTGTTCGAGAACAAGAACCAGTATCTTTTGCAGAAAGAGGATCTGGACCTGGATTTGCCAGGGGCTGCCTATCTCGTCTGCACCTGCCGCATTCTGGGTCCGGATACGGTTCCGCCGCGCGGGGATAAGCTGGTTGCCTTATGCTCCAGCACTGTACAGATGGCTAAGGATACGCTCTCTTCTGTCAGCCCGTGTTATGTAACCAGTCTGGATCTGCGCAATTTCGCCGTGGCTCTGCCGGTCCCGGGCACCGATCCGCGGCTCTGGATGCCTGACATCCAGAAGCTGCTTGGGGACATGGCCTCTGTGCTGCACAACTACTTCAATGTGACGATCATCGGGGCCATCGGTTTCGCCGTCGAAGATCCTTATCTGCTGCGGGAGAGCTATCTTGCCGCCCGGAAGGCGCTGCCGGCTGCGGTTAAAGAGCGCTCCTTCGTCTTCTTCACAGAGGGCGAAGCACTGGCGCAGGAGCATCTGCTGTTCGATTTCTCCGAATCACGTTCGGAGATCCGCCGGGCTTTTGAAGAGATGGATACCCGGGCCTTGTACACCATTATCTCCAGAATGATCGAAATCTTCGATGGCCGGTCCGACCTGCTGGTCCCCGCCACCGATGCCGCCTGCAATATCCTGTATATGGCTACTTCCCTGCTTGCGGACGGGGAGAACATTGTGGAGCAGATATTTGAGAATGAGCCGGAGGGCTACCGGGCCATTTATCAGATGCATACTATAGAAGAAATTGCCGGCTGGCTGATCCAGTTCCGGGACGGATGCTCGAACATTCTTTCCACCCGCAGACAGAGCTATAAGGAGCAGGTCGTGAAGAATGTCCAGGAATATATCAAAAGAAATCTCGGCAGCAAGCTGTCGCTCAATCAGGTGGCGGATGTGTTCAATTTCAGTCCCAACTATCTGAGCCATCTGTTCTCGAAGGTCGCCAAGGTGAACTATGTAGAGTATATCACAGAGATCAAAATCACCGCCGCCAAGGAAATGATGGTCCGCGGGGAAGGCCGGATCTACGAGATCTCGCAGAAGCTCGGCTACGAGAGCGCCTTTTACTTCAGCAAGGTATTCAAGAAGGTCACCGGGCTCTCCCCCCGGGATTACATGCAGCAGATCGAATCAGGTACGGAGGATGTGCGGAGTCATTGAGGGGTAGCGGCAATTTTCTGCCCAAGGAAGACGGCTTGTCCGTTCTCCAGCAAAAACGGACAAGCCTGGAAATATTGGAATAGCAATATTCATAACGAGCTTCCAGAGCTGTTGAATAACAGAATAATCTTGCGGACTGAGAGGACGCTATTCGGCGGAAAAACCGGATTTTCTGGTTATTGCGGACTCAGAAGCCCTTATATTGCTTGTATGAGCTCCAATTGATGCGAAACAGGTTAGTTAAGCGCCAGATTACGAACCTGCGTGAATAAGAAGGTGTTCCAAGCCGCCGTTATACGGTGCTCGGGCACCTTCTTTTTTGAAAGAATTTATATGCTTTGGGGTCTCTGGTAGGCACCTGAGTAATCAATAAATATACTTCTCCACTTTTCGGGATAGTTTGGCGTATGCCGCAACTTTTCCTCCTTCTAAGCAGAAACTACGGGCATGACACGGCCACAGCCGGGGTATGGTCCTATCCCTGCCTTCCACAATGTAAGCGCCTCTAAAAAGCCACTTGAAAGAAAAGGACGCAGGTGGTAGGATAAAAGCGAAGTTTTAGTAAATATATTAACTAAAAAGGCGTGAAGCAGCTTGGCAACGATTAAAGACATCGCCCGTGAGGCCGGCGTATCCGCCGCCACCGTATCGAGAGTGCTAAATAATGACCTGTCCCTGGCTGTCAGTGACGATACGCGGAGCCGGGTATTCGCGGTTGCAGAGCAGCTTGGCTACAAGCCCTCCCGGTTAAGGCAGCTGAAGCGGGAGACAGAGCTGAGCAGCAAGGCCATTACGCTTCTGCTCTGGTGCTCGGCGGAAGAAGAACGGGAAGATCCGTATTACGGCTCAATCCGCCGCGGGGTTGAGCTGCGCTGCGAGGAGCTCGGGATTGTGCTCGGCCAGACGCTGCGCGGACGTAACCCGCTGCCCCCGCTCCGGGCCGATGATGGACTTATCGTCGTAGGCGGCTTCGACCCCAAGGAATTCGAGAGGCTGCATGCCGACAAAAGCACGACCGTGCTGGTTGACCAGTACGAGGAACGCCTGGAGTACGACTCCGTACGTACGCATTTCCGTCAGGCTGTCGGTCAGGCGCTTACTCATCTGCTGGACCTTGGCCACCGGGATATTGCCTTCATCGGCGGCGGCGGTGAAGGCGAGCGCCGGGCGCATCACTTCAGCCGTATGATGCAGAGCCGGGGCTGTTACGATCCGGGACTGGTCCGCAAGGGCAGCTGGAGCAGTGCTGACGGTTACCGGATGATGGACGAGCTGCTGGCCTGTGGCAAGCGGCCGACAGCTTGCTTCGCAGCCAGTGATCCGCTGGCGGTCGGCGCCCTCCGCGCCCTGCACGACCACGGCGTGCAGGTGCCTGCAGAGATGGCCATTGTCGGCTTCGATGATATCGAGATGGCCGCCTACGTCCAGCCTCCGCTGACAACGGTGCGCGCCTATCCCGAGCAGATGGGCAAAGCGGCCGTCCAGCTGCTCGCCGAGCGGTTCGAAGGACGCGAAGTGCCATCGCATACGATTATCGGCACGAAGCTGATCGTCAGGGAGACCAGCGGTGGAAGCGCCTGACTAAATTGGCAGGCTGAATCTATGTAAACAGAAACTATATATTGCAGCTGCAATAACGGACCGGATCACCGGACCGCATTACATCCGACAAGGAGAGTTATGAATATGAACATTATCGCAGATGAAACGTTAGGCCTGTTCCACCTTCAGTCCAAAGATACCAGCTATATTATCCAACTGGTAGACGGCTATCCTGCCCATGTATACTGGGGTGCACGGCTCCGCCATGACAACAGCCTGACCGGGGCGCTTGAGCTGCGCGAGCGCGCATCCTTCTCTCCAACTCCGCTGCTGCAGAAGCCTACCCTCTCTCTGGATGCTCTGCCCCAGGAATATCCGCAGTATGGAACAAGCGATTTCCGCCGGCCGGCCTATCAGGTTCAGCTGGCTGACGGCACGCGGATCTCTGAACTCCAATATGCCGGCTACACAATCACAGCGGGCAAGCCGGCCCTTGAAGGGCTGCCTTCGGTCTATGTAGAGGATGAAGCGGAAGCCCAGACACTGGAGCTTACACTGAAGGATGATTACGCGGGTCTGACCGTTAAGCTGATCTATACCGTCTTCGCCGGCCATAGTGCAGTTACCCGTTCTGTCCGCTTTGAGCATAACGGGGAGGCACCGCTGCGGCTGGAACAGGCGCTTAGCGCATCCGTTGATTTCGCAGATTCCTCCTACGATACCCTGCACCTGAGCGGTGCATGGGCGAGAGAACGCCATGTTCAGCGCCGTCCGCTTACCCCGGGCGCAGCCTTGTCGCTGGAGAGCCGCCGCGGCTCAAGCAGCCACCAGACCAACCCGTTTCTTGCCCTGCTCCGACCGGGTGCAGATGAAGACCAGGGGGATGTATTCGGCTTCAATCTGGTCTACAGCGGCAGCTTCGCCGCAACTGCAGAGGTTGAACAGTTCGGACAAACCCGGGTAAGCATCGGGATTAACCCGTTCGACTTCTCCTGGCTGCTGGAACCGGGCCAATCGTTCCAGACCCCGGAGGCTGTGCTCGTCTATTCCAGTGAAGGACTCGGCGGCATGTCGCGCACCTATCACCGGCTGTACCGGACCCGGCTGTGCCGCGGCGTTCACCGCGACCAGGCCCGTCCGATTCTCGTCAATAACTGGGAAGCGACCTATTTCGATTTCGACGCCGACAAAATCGCTGCGATCGCCAAGGAAGCAGGCCCGCTCGGGATTGAACTGTTCGTCCTTGACGACGGCTGGTTCGGCAAGCGCGACAAAGACAACAGCTCGCTGGGCGACTGGTTCGAAGACCGCCGCAAGCTGCCTGAAGGTCTTGCCGATCTTGCCGGCAGAGTCAACAAGGAAGGTCTGCAGTTTGGGCTATGGGTTGAGCCGGAGATGGTCTCACCGGACAGCGATTTATACCGTAAGCATCCGGACTGGTGCCTGCACGCCGAAGGACGCCGCCGCACTGAGGCCCGCAACCAGCTCATTCTGGATCTCTCCCGCCCGGAAGTATGCGATTATCTGTACGAGACACTCAGCGCAGTCTTCTCCAGCGCACCCATAACCTATGTCAAATGGGATATGAACCGCAACATGACGGAGATTGCCTCTGCTAACGCCAGCCCTGAGCGGCAAAAAGAAACCGCCCACCGCTATATGCTCGGCCTGTATAACCTGCTGGAGCGCCTGACCTCGCGCTTCCCTGATATCCTGTTCGAGAGCTGCTCCGGCGGCGGCGGCCGGTTCGATCCGGGAATGCTTTTCTACATGCCGCAGACCTGGACCAGTGACGACACCGATGCGATTGAACGCCTGGCAATTCAATATGGTACTAGTATTGTCTATCCGGCCAGTAGCATGGGGGCTCACGTGTCGGCGGTACCGAACCATCAGGTTGACCGCATCACCTCCCTTGCCACCCGCGGGGATGTAGCGATGAGCGGCAACTTCGGCTACGAGATGGATCTTACAAAGTTCACGGAAGCCGAGAAGGATCTGGCTGCCCGGCAGATTGCCCAGTACAAGGAGATCCGCACGCTGGTGCAGCAAGGAGATATGTACCGTCTGCAGAGTCCGTTTGAAGGTAACGGCGACACAGCCTGGATGTTCGTCAGTGAAGATAAGACGGAAGCCTTTGTTGCCTATTTCCGGGTGCTGGCTAAGCCCAATGCACCGATCTCGCGTCTTACGCTCAAGGGGCTCGATCCTGAGCTGGATTATGTGATTGAGACTGGCGCAGCCGATGTTACCGCAAAAGGCCACGGCGGCGGGGAAGCCACTGTATCTGCTGATGGGCAGAACTCCACTCCGTTCCAGACGGCCTTTGACGGCACCCCTCTCGGCGGCGACCGCCTGATGCGTATCGGCCTGGTCGTTTCCGATCTGCGCGGCGATTACGCGAGCTGCACCTATCGCCTGAGAGCAGTACAGCGTTAATCCTTAACTATTGAGAAGGCTTCAGTCTCCCCGGGGACTGGAGCCTTTTTGTTATATGGATCGGCTACATAACAGATAAAGAATAGCTATTACTTTAGTGAAAAGTTGGCTTCAGCTGATGATGATGCGGTTGCTGTTGTGCTATTGCAGCTTGCTGCCCGACTGTTGTTACTGCAGTTGCGGTTGCGGTTGCTTGCTGTTAATGATGCCGTTGCTGTTGTGGCGGTTGCCGTTGCAGTTACTGCTGCGGTTACTATTGCTGCTTGCTGTTGATAATGCCGTTGCCGTTGCTGTTACTGTTGTGGTTGCGGTTGCTGCTGTAATTACTATTGCTGCTAGCTGTTACTGTTACTGATGCGGTTACTGTTGCGTTTGATGATGCTGCAGTTGCTGCTGCAGTTGCAGTAAATTCCCGGTTGAAGCGGCTGCTTTTAAAAATCCTGCACCAAATACAACATTTCCCTCGATATCTCGGCCATAATCTTAAATTGTTGTACAAATTACAATATTTCTGATCTTCCAGGCGGCTAAGCCGGATAATTCCTGCATTTAGTACAACAATCTGCCTGAACAGGCGGATATATGCGGATCAATGTTGTAATATGTACAACATTTCTCATTTTCCAAGCCCGCAAGGTTCCTCCGGCAACCAACCACCAGCTACGGAAACTGAATTATTCAGTTAAATTTTAAATGTTCACGTTTCAGACACTAATTGCACATTGTGCAATCTTGCTCTTTGAGCAATAATATAGACTGTAGATTACAATTCAGCATTCATCCTATACATAAGAAAGGAGGAAGCATACAACTTGAATCCCAAACTGACACTGCGGGACCAAAAAAAAGAAGCCACCGCCTACGCTTTGGCCGTAGCTGCCTTCGAGCTTGCGCTGGAGCAAGGCATGGACGGCTTCATCGTCGATGACATTGTCCAGAAGGCCGGTTATTCGCGGCGGACCTTTGCCAACTATTTCTCATGCAAGGAGGAAGCGGTGGCGGCATATTTCATCAGCAGCGCTGCAAATGAAGATAAGAATATGCTGCTTGCTGTTCTGCCTCAGGATGCTACACCGCTGGAAGCTTTGTATAACCTGCTCAAGCTGCAGTTCACATCAGAGTTTCTGCATAAATTGCGGCAGTTCGTATCGCTCGCGAATCAGTATCCGTCGCTGGAGCCTTATATCCTCAGCGTATTCCGCCGCCTGCAGATTGCCGCCCAGGAAGTACTCGAACAGTTCTCCCATGGACGCTATGACGATGGATATACCCACCTTCTCGCCGGTGCCGTCTACGGGGCATTTATCCCTATACTGGACGGACGCCTCAACGTCATGCTGCCGGGCGAAACACAGGATGAACCCTCCAGTGCCATGCCGTTTGATCAATATTTGAATTCCATGTTTGCTTACTTACGCAACGGCTTCTAATAATAAATTCAGAGATAAAGAGGAGAAACCAATACATGTCAACATTTCTGTACCGCTTAGGGAAGTCGGCTTATTCCAAGCCCTGGTATTTCATCGCGGCGTGGATCGTCGTGCTCGGTGTTATAGGCGCCCTGCTGGGTGTCAATGGCATCCAGTCCAGCTCCGAAATGAAAATTGAAGGCACCGAATCACAAAAAGTGCTGGATAAGCTCACCCAAGAGCTTCCTGCTGCTGCCGGCGGCCAGGCGAGCGTCGCCTTCACCGCACCAGACGGAGAACGTCTGGATACGCCGGAGCGTGTAGCGCTGCTCCAGAAAGCTATCAATGACGTCTACAATATGGAATACGTCATCAATCCAATGGAACTGGCAGCACAGGCTGCTGCCGCTGCTCAAGCTGCTGGCGCCGATCCTTCCGCTGCTGCCGGCCAAGCTGCCGCCGCCGATCCTTCCGCTGCTGCCGGCCAAGCCGCTGCCGATCCTTCTGCCGCTGCTGGCCAAGCCGCCGCTGCCGATCCTTCCGCTGCAGCAGGCCAAGCCGCTGCAGCACAGTCAGCTCCTTACGGTCCGCTGATGGCTGACGGCGCTCCGGTTCCCGGCGTTATGCTGTCTGCCGACGGCAATATTGCCCTGTTTCAGTTCCAGTTCACGGTTCAGCAGACCTCTCTGCCATCGAATGTACCTGATAATATCATCGATACCGTGACTGAAGTTGAGCAGGCAGGCTCCGGCATCACTGCGATTCCGAGTGATTCCCTGAAGAGCATCCCGGCCATCGGCTCAACCGAAGCAGTCGGTGTTGTCGTCGCTGCGGTCGTACTGTTCATGACGCTAGGCTCGGTCGTTGCTGCCGGTCTGCCGCTGATCACTGCACTCCTCGGCGTCGGAATCAGTGTCGGAGGTGCGTTTGCCCTCGGCAGTCTGATCCAGATGAATGACATTACACCGGTTCTCGCCGTGATGATCGGTCTGGCTGTAGGTATCGACTACTCCTTGTTCATTGTTAACCGCCAGCGCCGCCTGATTCTCGATGAGAAGCTAAGTGCCGGCGAATCCGCCAGCCGGGCACTGGGCACCGCCGGCAGCGCCGTATTCTTCGCCGGTCTGACCGTTATCATCGCCTTGTGCGGGATGCTCGTTATCGGCATCGGCTTCTTGTCGACCATGGCTCTTGTCGCGGCTGCCAGCGTTCTGATTAACGTCCTGCTGGCACTGACCCTGCTGCCTGCCCTGCTCGGACTGGTCGGTGAGAAGATCGTTACCGCCAAGGCCCGGACGAAGAATACCGCTGCCGCTAAAAAAGCACAGCACGGCTTCTCGCACCGCTGGGCAAATGCCACAGTGAAATACCGCTGGGTGATCATTATTCTCGTTGTACTCGTTCTTGGAACAGCAGCGATTCCGGTAACCAAAATGGAGCTGGGCATTCCTTCGGGCGCCTCGGCAAACCTGGATACTCCGGCCCGCCAGAGCTATGATGTTATTTCCAAGGGATTCGGCGAGGGCTTCAACGGACCGCTGCTGCTGGTAGCAGAGCCGAAGAACCCGTCCGACAAAATTTCGATGGAGCTGCTGGGCAAGCTGACGCAAGAGCTGCAAATGCATGATAACGTTACACAGGTCTCTCCGATGGGCGTGAATGCCACCGGCGATATTGCCATCATCAGCCTGATCCCGAAAACGGGTCCGACAGATACAGCTACAAGAGATCTCGTGCAGGAACTGCGCGATCCGTCTTCCAGTCTAACCTCAGGGAATAATATTAATCTTGGTGTGACCGGCTTCACCGCCATCAATATTGATATGTCCTCCAAGCTGTCTGATGCCTTCCCTGTCTACATCGGCATCATTGTTATTCTCTCGCTGATCATCCTGCTGCTGGTCTTCCGGTCGATTATCGTACCGATCAAGGCAACCATCGGTTTTGTTCTCAGTATCCTTGCCACCTTCGGTGTGACCACCGCTGTCTATCAGTGGGGATGGCTGCATTCCCTGTTCGGCTTCGATACAGGAGGACCGCTGCTCAGCTTCATGCCGATTCTGGTCACCGGGATTCTGTACGGTCTGGCTATGGATTATCAGGTATTCCTGGTCAGCTCCATGCGTGAAGCTTATGTCCACGGCCGCCGCGGCAATGACAGCGTCGTTCACGGCTATGATCTCGCCAGCCGCGTTGTGCTTGCCGCAGGCGTAATCATGGTTTCCGTCTTCTTCGGCTTCATCTTCGCCCCTGATGCGATGATTAAGCAGATCGGCTTCGCACTCGCCTTCGGCATTCTGATCGATGCCTTCATCATCCGGATGACTCTCGTTCCGGCTGTCATGGCCGTCTTCGGCGACAAAGCCTGGTGGCTGCCGAAATGGCTGGACCGCCTGCTGCCGAATCTCGATGTGGAAGGCGATAAGCTGATCGCCAAGCTGAATGCAGAGAGCGGACAGAAGCACTAGAATAACCCCACAAAACGGAGCCTTAGCTTCGATAATTACTCAGTTAATTTGCGGGGACCCCAGCATATATTAATTCATCTAAAATAATGGACGGCATCGCCGCCGTCCGCCCCAAACAAAAGAGGGCCTGCAGACATTGTCAGCAGGCCCTCTTTTCTATACAACAGCTCTTCTTAAGCTACACTGAAAACCACATGCTTCCCAGTTGCCAGCGCCTTATCGTAAAAACTCAGATGAAGACCTACAATTCACCCTTTAATTCCTGTCTCAGCGTTTCCGTTCCGTAACCCGGCTCCAGCGTACCCATCAGCGCTGCTCCATCCATCGCCATCATGCTCTCCAAGGTATCCTCATCTATCATTACATATTGACCAAGCATCCCCATCTGCTTCTCCTCCTAAGTTTCCTGCACGGTATATCACTAATATCACTATTATCACTAGTACAACATCTGAACTAAAAGAAGCGAGTTCAGTAAACAATGCAGCAAATGATGAATTCAGTTCCAAGTGGAATTTCGGAAATAGTTGCATACTGTACAATTAAAAACAGCGAAAAGGCAGGCTTGAGTCTTATAACTGTAGTCTGTACAACTAAATTTGCCCGAATGGGTGAGAATCAGGCCGTAATCGCAGTTTAATTGTACGAATTACAACTAAACGGAGAATCGGTTGAAAAACATAACTTTTAGTTGTACAAAGTGCAATTAAGCATACTGCGTATACCGTAACCGGGTCACTGCAAACCTCAGTCTTCTTCTATAGAATAGGCGACAGCAGCCGCGATATCCCTTCCTTCAGCTTAATCATAAGCGAACGCTCCTTGTACCGCTCGGGCGTAAGCTCAGAGCTTAACAGGCTGTCCTGCAGAAACAGGTCCTCAAGCTGTGCGGCAACCTGCCGGTCATATACAATGGCATTGACTTCGAAGTTCAACCGGAAGCTGCGGGAGTCGATATTCATCGTTCCTACGGAGGCGACCTCCCCGTCTGCCACAATGGTCTTGGCGTGCAGGAAGCCGTTCTCATAGAGCAGGATTTTGGCCCCATAATTGAGTAAATCGCCGGCATACGCCCAGGTAGCCCAATACACGAACGGGTGGTCAGGTTTGTTCGGGATCATGATGCGCAGATCTACCCCTGAGAGCAGGGCGATTTTGCAGGCATCCATGAAGCTGGTGTCCGGAATGAAGTAGGGCGTCTGGATATATACACTTTTTCTGGCCGATAAAATGAGCTTGATGTACATATTCTTCAGATGCTCGGTCTCCGAATTGGGGCCGCTGGTGATGATCTGAACCGGGCTTGTCCCTGTATGGCCCCCAGTGTAAAAGGAGAATTCCTCGTAATCCCCGCGCTTATGCTTCCCGGCCTGATGCCAGTCCAGAATAAATCTGCCTTGAATATGATTGACGGCATTCCCGGTGATCCTGAGGTGGGTGTCCCGCCAATAGCCGAATTTCTTATCCAGCCCGAGGTATTCATCTCCGACATTGAACCCGCCGATATAGGCGGTCATGCCATCAATTATGCACAGCTTGCGGTGATTCCGGTTGTTGATCCGGAAGTTCAGCGGTCTGAGCAGAGACGGGAAGAACACCTCCACCTCTCCTCCTGCTGCACGTAATTCTTTGAAGAACCCGGGTGCAATCCGTTTGGAGCCGACTTCATCGTAGAGCAGCCGCACCTTCACGCCTTCCTCTGCTTTGCGGGTTAATGCATCCCTCAGCTTCCTCCCCAGGGCATCCGGCTGAATGATGTAATACTGAATATTGATCTCTGTCCGGGCAGACCGGATATCCTCGAATAATGCGTCGAATTTCTGATGCCCGTCACTGTAGATAACGATGTCATTATCACTGGATAAAAGACCATGCGACGATCTGATATTCATCGTGATGAGCTCTGTGTATTTCTGCAGCCAGGGAGATATCTCCTGGACTTCGTCATGCAGCGAAGCCAGCTGCCGGTCTGTCTCAGCCTGGACAAATTCCTGCTCTTCAATGAACAAATGATAGAAATTCTTCTTCTTCAGATTCCGCCCGAAAAAGATATACAGAACGAACCCCAGGATAGGAATGAAGAACAGAACCATCAGCCAGGCCCAGGTGTAACCCGCCTCTCTCCGCTCAATGAACAGGAACCCCAGCGCCAGCAGAATATTTATGAATGTGATGCTTGAAATAATAAGTGTCGTTATACTTGCGAATTCCATGCCCTGTCCCCCTCTCGTGCGTAAGCCTCAAACCCTCCCGTGACTAATACTGCCACCTTACGGGCGACTTCCTCTTTGTCCATACGGATCTCCCCGGCCACCCATTGAACAGCTCCTTCATGGATAGCCTGGGCAGCAAAAGATGCCATTATTTTCCGCTCATCTTCCGTATAGAGGTTGTCCAGACCGTCCAGCAAATAAGCCTTGAGCGCAGTTAACATCTTATCTCTGAGCTGCGGTACGACGAATGCTACATAGCTACTGCGGCAGCTCATCTCCGGCTGGTCATAGAAATCGCACACGGCCAGAACAAGCTGCCCGATGCTGTCCGGATCAACCTTCACTTGCCCTGCAGTGTATTGTCTGATGGCTGCCGATGCGGAGTCCCCCATCATGTAGTCCAGTAATTCGTATTTGTCATTAAAATGTGCATAGAAGGTAGCCCGGTTCACCTTAGCCCGTTGGGTGATATCGGCAATCGTGATTTTCTCGAAATCCTTCACGGACACCAGCTCGATAAAAGCACCCGCCAACGACTCCTTCGTATGCGTCACCCGTACATTCATTACTTTATTCGCCATAGCATCCTCCCGCCCGACAATAGGTACGTCTTGTTGCTATAGCAACATCTGCACCTGTTTTGTTGATTGTTGCGCTGCCTGATCAGCGGTATATTCTGATTAAAGCAACACGCGTTAATTTAATATATCACAACGAAGGAGAGTTTAAACCATGAAAACTATTGTTATCGTCGGTGCAGGACCCGGATTAGGTCTGTCGTTAGCCAAAAAAATTCGGGGAGAACGGATTCAGGGTAGCCGTAAAAGTAAAAGCGGTAAGACATCCCTTGACAGGGTAATGTCTTACCGCTTTTTTCTAATAATTATATTCAGACTAATAAGTACAATCATAGCTATATTTGCTATCAGCACGCCAGTATAAGCATCCGATAAACGGGTCCGGTGTACCCATAGCTTAACAATTTCACCCGACACCCCCATTTTCATTAAATAGGGTTCCAATCCCTTTGTAGTAAGCTTATCACCGTAGACCAGCGGTATATCAATAATATCGTTGCTTCCTATTTCGGGAGTGAATTCAGCCCATAATTGTTTGGCCCATCTGTCATATTTATAGCTGAATACTTCGTCTGATTCACGGTATTCCCACCTGTAATTCCACGCAACAACTAATATCCCCAGTGTAAGGATGCTGATTAATAGAATTTTAAATTTCAATAGGCCGCCTGCTCTCAGGACAATAAGTCTATCCGTTGGATAGGCTTATGTCCGTTATTATTCACTCACCCGCTCACTCCGGCAGCTGAAGCAGCTCATCACGCAGCTGACGATAAGCAGCATCCCAGCCCATTTTGGCATAAAAGCGGAGCGCATCCAGCCCTTTGAAATACCGCGCACCGGTCAGCCGTTCATGAAAGTCCGGGATGATGATCCCCTTTTCAAACTCTCCCAAGCAAATTCCGTCTCGCCCTCCTCATCCAGCCAGCCGTAGCCTGCTATGCCCGAAATATCAGATGAAGAAATCTCCAGCAACTGGTCAAAAAATAACTCACGGCATTCCGCGAACTCAGCCGCACTCAGCTGCTCGGCAACAAACCCCTTCGGTGTCATATTCACCTTGTCAGACAGCAGCGATTTAAGAAAATTATCTTTCCCCATGTTCATCTCACCTTTTCCCATACACTAGAATATACCAGCTGCGCATCTGATAACAGAATCATACACCCTGAAATTCCAGGGAGATAGGCAATGAATTCCTTAAGGTAACTTTGCATAGGCTGCCATACCGGTCACGAGCTAATAGAAAAACCGCCATCCCCTCATCAGGTCTGACGGTCCTCCCCTCACACAGCTTAAAACTCTTCCAAGACCTTGGATTTGTCACCATAAACCTTATCCAGGTGATCCTCTCCCCAGTAACATAAAAGATCCAGCGCAGGCTTTAATCCCCAGCCGTAGGGTGTTAACTCGTACTCCACTCTAGGCGGGATTTCTTTAAATATTTTCCGGGCAATAATCTCATCCTTTTCCAGGCCTCTTAGCTGGGTGGTCAGCATTTTTTGTGTAATGCCGGGGATGAGCCGCCGCAGCTCGGACGTACGTTTGCAGCCTGTCATCAAATGATAGATGATTAGAGGCTTCCATTTCCCGCCCATGACTTCTAATGCCGCTTCTACTCCGACTTTATATTTCTTTGGAGTGCTATTATCACTCTGTTCTGTCATTGCTTATTCCTCCGTCAAAAAGCTGTGTATATGCCGGGAATATACTATCGGGTGCAGGGCACTTCAATGTTCCTATGGTACCTTTCTCATCCTATAGAACATGAAAGTGCGTACTTCCAGACTCTTTTATTCCTGTTTATAATAGCATCAGCCACTGATCATGGCTACAAATTGGCGGTTCAGAAAGGTAGTGACGATACAGATGAACGTATTAATCGTGGTTTCGCATCCAAGACAAGATTCCCTGACCTTTGCGGCTGCCCGCCGTTTTGCACAAGGTCTTACAGAGGCTGGACATAGCTATGAGATATTGGATTTGCACGGGATTGGCTTTGATCCTCTTTTGCAAGGAGTAGATGAGCCTGACATGTCCCTTGAGGAGCAATCCTTCTCACCTGAGGTGGAGAGGGAAATGAAGCGGTTGAAGGAGCATGATGCCCTGGCCTTTATTTTCCCTGTCTGGTGGTGGCATTTACCGGCCATGCTGAAAGGTTATATAGACCGGGTATGGAACAACGGATTTGCCTACGGCAAGAACCAGCTCCATCATCAGCAGGTGTTGTGGATGGGTCTGGCGGGCGTTTCGCAGGAACAGATGCGCAAGCGCAACTATGATGAAACAATTGCCCACCTGCTCAATGTAGGAATCGCAGATTATTGCGGTATCTCCAATTCCAGGGTTGAGTTTCTATACGAGACAACCTTAGATTCTAATCCCCGGCATTATGAGCTGCTGCTTAACCAGGCCTATCAATTAGGTTTGAATTATGCGGAGGAACAATGACCCGATTGGTGAACAGGGTAGAGCCTACAGGTATTCATTTGCTCAACCAAAACTTGGCGTGCTCTTCATGACTCTAACCCCACAGCCAGCTGGGAGGACTGAGATTCCGCTATTGGAGCTAATTAGACGGATTCAGTGGTCAAACGGACTCAGAATCGCTTATATCGCCGAACCCCCTCCATTTCAGGCCCGAATGAACTAGATAAGCGATTCTCAGTCCGCTTCATCCTGATAAGAAGGTTTTTGAGAGATATAACGGATTCTCAGTCCGCTTCACTCGCAGATTTGAGTTCTCAACGGAATTTCACAGTGTAGTTTCTCAACAGTAAAAAAAGCTGCCCCAGCAAGCCTATTGAAGGCTTGCTGGGGCAGCATTGAATTTCTAACTATTAACCGCGTCAGATGAACTCCGCGTAACCGGCCAGCTTCTGCTTCCCCAGCCACGCTCTCTCCGCCATAGCGCTAAGCGGCCCGCGGATTCCGACTGCCACTTCTGCTTCGGTCTGCGCTTCCGGCTTGTCGCTCCAGATGGAGAAGGAACAGCCGATTAACTCACGCGGATAAGAACCCGCGGGATATTCCTGCTTCGCTCCGCCGGACCGCTGCGGGAACAACCCCGGATGCCATGAATTGCAGATTTTCTCTCCTGTTGGATACGTATAGCCTGCATGCTCACCCAGTACGTAATAAAAGTAGGCATCATTGAAATTAATCACCTGATGTCCCTGCGCAATGATCTCTTCAACCGGGGCCATCATTTCATGCCATTTCGTCCAATACGTAATTTGGATGGAGGATTTAGGCGTTATTCTCTGGATCTGATCCCCACGGTACAGTCCATCGTTCCAGGCGCGGACGATCCATCCCTTGGACTCCAGATGTTCAGCCACACCGTTAAGGTAGTCAATATAAGTGTCCACACCCGTCCCGCCGCTGATGTTCAGTACATTCTCCGCATACTCTGCCAGCTGTGGATATTCCCCGAACTGCCCGAAGTTGATAAATTCATCGCCACCGATATGAAAATGAGTGCTTCCGGCAAATAACTCCGCGTACTCGTCGATCAGCTCCAGCACGAATTGCTGCGCAGCGGCATTCGTAATATCCAGCGCGCCCGGGGCAACGGCTCCCGATGAATTTTTAAGCAGCCAGTCCGGATGTGTCCGCAGGGCTTGTCCCAGATGGCCCGGCGAATCCAGTGAAGGAATAACAGCAATATGATATCTTGCGGCCGTATGAATAATCGCCTTCATTTCCTGCTTGGTTAAATATTCGTCCGACATTACCTCAGGATGGCTCTCGCTCATCAGCCTGAAGCCTTCATTCTCGGAGAAATGCAGCTGCAGGGTATTCAGTCTAAGCCGGGACATCTCCCTGATCCTGTCCATGATCCATTCGGCGGTATAGAACTTCCGCCCGATGTCAATATGCAGCGCCCGCTCCGGCATCACAGGGTAATCGGTGATTCTACCGTACGGCATGAAGCCGTCAGCCACTAGCGTCTGTATCACCGTCCGCAATCCATACATCACAGCAGTTTCGCTTGGGGCCGTGATGTGCACAAACTTGCCGATTTCAATGACATAACCTTCCCGGCTGTCCATACCTCTGCCTACTCCGCTGTCGTTCAATTCAATGACAATATCTCCAGAAGACGGTGTCTCACACTCTCCATAAAGTACAGACAGGAGATGGCCGGATGGAGTCAGACTGTCTGCATATTCCGAGAGAACAATGAAAATCGTGTCATTGAGGACCCTGTTTCCCTCTGATCTGATATTGTCTACAATCCTAACCCGGGATTGTGCTGACAGTCTCCATTGCCCCTGAGAGGCCTTCATATACTGCTGCACACCCGGGAACGGACTCTGATCACTGCTTAGCTTATCCAACTGAGGGTCACCTCCTGCTTCTACTTCTACTTCTGCTTCTGCTTCTACTTCTACTGCTACTTCTGCTTCTGTCAGTCAAGCCGGATGCCAACGGTTAGTATTTCATGTCCGCCCAGCTGTAGCTGAAGCGCATTTGCTCCGCCTTGCTCCAGCAGCCCAGTCTCAGCCGCAATATCCGCAACCTTAGCTTCCAGCACATTTGATGTGTAGAAGCCCGTTGCCGGCAGGTCTGTCTCCAGCTTCAGTTCACAAGACTGGCCGGTCATATTGAACCAGCGAAGCAGCAGATCCCCGCTCTCTTCGTTCATCTTGAGCGAAGAGAAGGCGGCAGCCGTGCCGCTCCAGCGGACAGCCGAGTACACGGCTGGAATGGTTCCTGTATGAACCTCCGCCTGGGCGCAGGTCCAGGGAATCTGGAACTGGTAGGCTGCAGCCGCAGCACCAGAAGCTACCGCGTCCCCGCTATGCGGAATAAGCAGCAGCTCCGCCATATGTTCCCCCTGGCACTGGGCTTCCGGCGTAGGGAACCAGCCCCAGTCGCCCATCTCTCCGACACAGCGGAGCAGAGTAACAGCGATAGTATTGCGGCCGTCATGCAGAATTTCATATTCATGGAGTCCGAGATTAGCGACCGTAAGCCCCGCATGCTCCTCCGCCACATCCACAAAGCTCTGCTGATGCTGCGCATTGCTCGGGTTCAGCCACTCCGGCGCCGGTTCATTCGGCCGCTCCGCCAGCTCGAACATCGAGTCTACACGGTGGGAAGCTGCGGCCAGATCTGCAGGGAACAGCATCCGCAGACGGTGATCCTTCGCCGTATTATGGATATAACTCTTGAATTCCAGACCTTTACCGCTGCGTTCCAGCCTTAACACTGTCCGTAGCTTAAGCAGAACCTTGTCCGCTGAGCGCTGCGCCTGCCGCTCCGGATAATAGACTAGCGCACGCTGTTCTTCTTCCAGCACGGCATCGGCGGAAGCCGGAATCTCCCATTCATGGACGATCTCTATAGATGCCCGGTATGGCGCATCTTCGATGATGTTGATATCAGCCCTCAGCCCCCGGGTAGTCAGCGGAACTTCACCCGCAGGCTGTCTGTACATATATTCGTTGCCGATGTCCCCGGTATTCTCATAGACACCAAGATCACGGTATACTTTGCCGCTTGGCTTATGCTCCAGCGTGAAGGAACCGTCGGCCATAATCTCAACGCGCAGCGTGTCGTTCTCCAGAATACGTCCGCCGTGGACAAGCGACGCTGAGGCCCCGGCACCTGCCGGAATCTCCGTCCCGTTCGTTGCGGCACCACCCGCTGCGGCGGACCCTGCTATGCCTTGGCCAGATTGACCGGCAGCGGCCCCTGCCAGCGGGCGGACCCAGGCATAAGCGCGCAGTCCCAGCGCTGGCACATCCGCCGCTTCGAAGGTCAGCTGCACCTTGCGGCAGCTGTACGGCTGCCGGAACCGGTCATCCGGCAGATCATAGCCGAATGACAGCCCCAGGTCCTGAATCGTACAAGGCACTTCGTTGCCTTGTTCATCCACCAGGACACGCCCGCTCAGGTCAACCGCCTTCATCCGGCGGGCGTTCTCTTCAAGCGTGTGGCCTTCGCGCAGATACAGGCGTGCCGCGTCCAGCTCCACGCTGACTGTACCCGTGCGGCTCCAGCCGCTTGTATTCGTCACAACGAGCGGAATGGCAGCTTCACCATACGCGGCGAAGCCCGATGTGTCCACCGCCGAAGTGATCGCCTGCATGCTGTCCGCCACGATGCCTTCGGCAGTGTGACGGCTCTTGTCGAACCGGGTTACCATCTCCCGGTGCACTTCGTCTACACTGCAGCCGCAGATGGAATCATGCGGATGGTTCTGCAGCAGCGTCTTCCACGCGTAGGTCAACAAATGCTGCGGATACTCCCCGCCGTGCAGCCTGGCGATAACGGCCAGCGGCTCGGCGACCTTCTCCAGCAGCGCCTGGCCCCGCTGGTTCAGCTGCTTCAGGTACACCCGGGCGGACGCTGTATTAACCAGCGTCCCCCAGCCGTCTGTGCGCTGGCTTCGCAGCTCGCCCTTAACCGTGGAGAGGCTGCGGCCGGCAAGAGAGTGCTGCACAGCCTTAATATAATCGGCAAAGTTCGAATGAACGAAGGATATCTCCGGGTACAGCTGCTCTGCAGTCCGGATCGCCTCCGGCAGATCGGTCTGCAGCGGCTGATGATCGCAGCCGTTCATGAACAGCAGCTGATCCGTGGCCGCATACTGCCTCGCATCTGCCAGCTTGCGCTCCCAGAAGGTCTTCGCCTCCTCCTCCCCGGCTGGAATCTCATTGCCGTTCGAATACCAGTTGGCGAACAGGATGCCCAGCACCTTGGACCCGTCCGGCCCTTCCCAGACCAGCTCCGAGAACGAGGATTCATAGCCGTCGCTAGAGACCGTATTGTTGAAGCCTGTCGGCTTCACCCCGCGCCCGAAGAAGGCATTGGTGATTCCGGCCTGTACCATGAGCTGCGGAATTTGTCCGGTCAGGCCGAAGGTGTCGGGGAAATAGCCAATCTTCGATACCTCCCCGTAGACTCCCGCGTCCTGATGCCCGATCTGCAGATTGCGCACATTGGCTTCCGGACTGGTCAGGAAGGCATCCTGCAGAATATACCAAGGCCCGATATAGATCCGTCCTTCACGGATATGGCGTTCCAGCCGTTCCCGGTTCTCCGGGCGGACCTGCAAATAATCTTCTATAATGATCGTCTGTCCGTCGAAGAAGAAGCTCCGGAATCCCGGGTTCTGCTCCAGCGTGTCCAGCAGGCTGTCGACCAGCCGGATCAGCCGGAGATGATGGCGTTCATAAGGAAGATACCATTCCCGGTCCCAGTGCGTATGGGAGATGATATGCGCCGTTTGTTGTTTGTCCATGGCTGTTACACCTCAGTCTCCAGAGGATATTCCTCCATATAGTTAAGCAATTCGTCCACGGTGGTGAAGGCCAGACCCGTAACCGTATCTGCACAACCGTAGTAGATGGCAATCCGTCCTGTAGCCGCATCCGTCAAAGCCGCGCAAGGGAAGGTCACATTCGGCACATCGCCCACACATTCGTACAAGGTTTCAGGGCCGAGAATATAGTTGCGTGAGCGGGCTTTCACCTTCCATGGCTGATCCAGATCGAGCAGCGCGCAGCCCATGCGGTAGACAAACCCGTTGCAGGTGTTGATTACGCCGTGGTAGATCAGCAGCCAGCCCTTATCGGTCTCAATCGGAATCGGACCCGGGCCAATCTTCTTGGACTGCCAGGCGGAGGCATCGCCGTTCACCGTGCCCATCACATAGCGGTGCTTGCCCCAGAAGGTAAGGTCAGGGCTTTCGCTGTAAAAGATATCGCCAAACGGAGTATGCCCGGTATCGCTTGGACGGCTGAGCATAGCATAATTGCCGCCGATCTTGCGCGGAAGCAGCACCCCGTTCCGGTTATACGGCAGGAAGGCATTCTCCAGCTGATGGAACGTCTTGAAATCAAACGTATATGCCAGTCCAATCGTCGGCCCGTGATAGCCGTTGCACCAGGAAATATAGTAACGGTCATCAATTTTGCATACCCGGGGATCGTAGCGGTATTCCCGCTTGATGATTTCCTCATCGCCCTGGAAGACGATAGGCTCATGATTAATCTTCCAGTTCACCCCGTCCTCGCTGAACCCGGCAAAGATATCCATGCTGACCGATTTGGAATCGCAGCGGAAGACGCCGGCGAAGCCGCCCTCAAAGGGAATGACCGCCGAATTAAACACACTGTTCGAGTTCGGGATCGCATCCCGCTTAATGATCGGATTGGCGGAGTATCTCCATACAGGCGCATTACTGTCCGCCGGTTTCTCCTGCCAAGGGATATTTGACAATGTTTCTCCAATAATTGTACTCATGCTCAGGTCTCCTTTGTATATGAAAAAGTGCTTTACACAATCATAATTAGCTTCCTGTATTCTGTATCCATGCAGGCCGGAACTAGAGAATCCCTTCCTGCAGCGCCCGCCAGACCAACTGGGAGAACAGGCTGTTCGACCAGGCGAACCACTTGCGGGTGAACACCGACGGATCGTCGGCCAGGAAGCCTTCATGCATATAGCCGGTATCCGCGTCCGTTGCTTCAAGCATGGCAATCACCGCCAGCTTCTCTTCCGAACTATCCGCCGTGATTCCCTGCATGGACAGCGCCATATGCCAGATATAACCCGGAGGGGTATGCGGACTGCCGATTCCCTTGGCGGCTTGGCCTTCGTAATAGAACGGATTCTCGCTGCTCAGCGCAAAACGTCTAGTATTCTGATAGATAGGATCGTCGTTCTTCAAATACCCGAGGTACGGAATGGACATCAGGCCCGGTGTTCCGGCGTCATCCATCAGGCAGTAATTGCCGTAGCCGTCTGTTTCGTACGCATAGATCGGCCCGAATTCAGGGTGGCGATAGATACCATACAGCTTGATGCCGTGATCCACCTCTTGCTCCAGCGCCTTCAGCTCGGCCAGGAAATCCAGATCGCGGAACACCCACTCGGCGAAATCCTGCATCTGGCGCAGAGCCACCACAGCGAACATATTCCCCGGAATGTTGTAGTGGAAATCGCAGGCATCGTCGCTGGAGCGGAAGCCGGACCAGATCATCCCTGTGTAGTTGACCGGCATGCCGAGGCCGCCGCCCCGGATCGAATCCTCCATAATCCCGTTATTCCGGGTGAAGCGGTACGGGGATTGTTCAGCGTGATGCTGCTCCCGCTTGAAGAGATCGGTAATGGTGCGCAGCATTTTTTTGAAATCAGCCGTGAAGATATCCGATCGCTTCGTCTCCTCCCAATAGGCATGGGCCAGCCGGATCACGAAGCATAGCGAGTCAATCTCGAACTTGCGCTCCCACACCCAGGGCGACATCTCCGTCACATCCCCGGCATTCCAGTGCCAGTCGTTAGCCGTTTCGTTGAATGCGTTGGCGTAAGGATCAATCAGCACGTACTGCGTGTGGCGCTTGATCAGCCCGCCGATCATACGCTGCAGCTCAGGATCTTTGGCGGCAAAAGGCACATAATGAATGACCTGCTCGACCGAATCGCGCAGCCAGCAGGCCGGGATATCGCCCGTAATGACAAACGTGGTTCCATCGTCAAGCAGCTTGGTAGTAGTCTCCAGCGTGTTCGGGAAACAGTTCCGGAACAGGCGCTGCAGCTTGGGCCGGTGGGCCAGCTTCTCTTCGGCCTCGGCCAATACGGCCTGAATGGATGTCGGGAGCGGCAGCTCCGGCATCTGAATCTGGGGAAGTCTGAATTGTTCCAAGGTGATAGTCTCCTTCGGCTTAATCTATAGGGTAGAAGCTGATTTTAAGGTACTAACTTAAAGTTAACTCGTCACTGCGGTGAATATTTGGACTTCCGGCCGCTGTTGTCCCCAGATTTCTTGATTCAACCCGCTTTTCGCGGTGGAAATCCGGTGACAAAGGCGGACGCTGACGCTCCTACAGTTCCAAAATCCCCCTCCGTTCCTTCTCACTTTTTGTTATTATCTTTTATTCAGCTAATTCTGAATGAACAATTTTGATGGTCTTGATCTCGAACGGGTGGAAGTCTAGCGTCAGCTCTCCCGCCTCATCCGGCAGCAGCTCTGTCTCTTCTTCCAGTGCATTGGACAGGTATATCGCCGAATGCGGCAGCGGCCAGCCAAGCTTGACGGTCTCGCGTCCGCCAGCGGATTCATACAGCCGCAGAATACTGCCGCTTCCGTCTTCCGCCAATTTGACTGTATCCAGGATAACCTGCTTCCCGTCATAGGGGAGGAATGAGCCTGACGGCGGGAGCTGGCCTGCACTTGAATCACAGGCAACCGCATAGGAAGTGTGATTCAGCTCAGCGGCTTTGCGGAGGGTATGCGCCCCGCGCCAGTCTCCGGTATGCGGATACAGCGAATACGTGAATTCATGTGTGCCCAGATCCGCGGAATGATCCGGCCAGCGCGGCGCGCGCAGCAGCGACAGACGGATGGTACTGCCCTGCGTGTCATAGCCGTATTTGCAGTCATTCAGCAGGCTGACACCATAGTCATGCTCAGACACATCGGCATAGCGGTGCCCGCAGACTTCATATTGCGCCTGCTCCCAGCTGGTGTTGCGGTGCGTTGACCGTTCCAGCGCGCCGAACGGGATCTCATAGGTCGCTTTGCTGGTTACTACATCTACCGGGAAGCCGACCTTCAGCAGCTTATGGGCTTCATTCCATTGGACCTTCGTCTTGAAGTCGATCCGCCGGTCACTGTGATACAGGATCAGCTCCTGCTCTATTTCGGATTGGCCGATGCTCCAGCGGAAGTACAGCACATCGCTTACGGGGCCTGAGGACAGCAGCTTCTGCTCCAGCAGAACAGCTTCTCCGGCAGGCTGCTCCTCATACCGGCTGTCTATATCCCAGGCATCCCATAGGATAGGGCGGTCATGGAAGAAATGCAGCCGGTTCAGCCGCTCTCCGGCCTTGACAATCTCACGCCCGGCTTCCTTATCGTACAGGCTGATGATCTCGCCCTGTTCATTGAACCGGAGCCGGTAATATTCCGTCTCCCAGTCCTTGCCGAACGAAGCTGCAACCGAAGCTTCATTAGATGCTTCAATCGGTGTCGGCACATCTCCGCTATCTCTGCCAACCCCGCCGTTACCGTCAACTCCGCCATCTTCGCGCAACGCTGGCTGTTCCTCATCTCTCAGCCACACGGTAACATACCCGAATGCCGGAACCTCCGGCACCCGCACGCGGAGAGCAGCTGGCCCGTCTGCTGTAACCGGCTCCGCGGCCAGCCGCATTCCGTTCCGGTCATATACGGCGGCAGCAGTGTTATCCGCTCCGTCTCCGGCAGCCGGGAGCTCAACCACCATATCCCGGGCCCAGCCCAGACCGTTCAGGACGACATAAGGCTGGCCCTCTCCACGGGTATCGATATCCGATACGGCGGCCTCCATGACCGACTTTAGGCTGCTATCTCCAAGAGCGAAGATGCTCTGATACTCCTTGTCCGAGGTCTGATAGACCTCGGGAATCGACGAGCCGGGAATAATATCATGGAACTGGTTAAGCAGAATCAGCTTCCAGCCTTCATGCAGGTCCTGCCCGATCTCTTCCCGCTGCTGCGGCTGCAGCTGGTGTCCGGCCAGCGTCTGCCATAGTTCCGCTTCCCTGTACAGAATCTCGGCCTTGCGGTTATTGCGCTTGTTCCGGGCATGTGTGGTATAGGTTCCCCGGTGCAGCTCCAGATAGAGGTCGCCCTGCCAGACCGGCAGCTCAGGCTTCGCCTGCTCGATGCCTGCGAAGAAATCTGCAGCCGTGCTGTAGCCGGAGGCTGGCTGGCCCACCATGAGCTCGGAGCGAGAGAGATATTCAAGCATCTCCCGGGTCACTCCGCCGCCCCCGTCCCCGTGTCCGTAGAGAAGCATTTGTTCGCTGTGCACGGCTTTTTCACGGTAGGACTGCCAGTGCTCATGAATATCCTTCGGCAGCGTACTCTCATTCACTCCGTGGTTCATATAAGACAGAAGTGCCGTTCCGTCGATGCCTACCCAGTGGAACAAATCATAAGGAAACAGATTCGTATCATTCCAGCCCAGCTTGGTCGTCATGAAATAGCGGACCTTGCCATGCTTCAGAATCTGCGGCAGGGAAGCGCAATACCCGAAGGTGTCCGGCAGCCATTCAATCTCGGATTGCCGCCCGAACTCCTCCTGATAGAACCGCTGCCCGTACAGCATCTGCCGCATCAGGGATTCCCCGCTTGGAATATTCAGATCCGGCTCCACCCACATGCCGCCCACCAGCTCCCAGCGTCCTTCCCGTATCCGCGTTTTCACCTTCTCATACAGCTCAGGGTCGTTATCCTTCAGATATTCGAACAGCTGCGGCTGGCTCTGAGCGTAGCGGTACTCCGGGTATTCCTCCATCAGCGCATGAACCGTCGAGAAGGTCCGGCTGGTCTTCCGCACCGTTTCCCTCGTGGGCCATAACCAGGCAATATCAATATGTGACTGCCCGACCATATGAATGAAGCCTTCGCTGTTGCCGCCAATTTCCCGGACTTTCCCGGTCAGCTCCTGCTCAATGTCTCTGATCCCGCCGCTGTCCCTTGCTGCTTCAGGCCCCATAAGGACAAAAGCATCCATCGCCTGATACAACGCCTCCAGGATACGGACGCGCCGGAAATCCTGTTCCGGCAGCAGCAGCGCCGAATCACGGATCACGGTAACGGTATACATCAGCGACTGCACCGGCAGGTTAACCCTGACGAGCGCAGCGGTTATAGACCGGACCGGCGGCTGAATCACCGCCTGCTTATTCAACGGATCATCCGGCTCGGGAATCGGATCGTAGAGTTCGATCTCAAGCTCCGGGTTTCTTCCGTCGGCAACAGGGTCAAGTGAAACGAAGGTATGATTGCGGTCCAGCCCCTGCCGGGAAGCTCCGCCTACACTCAGCAGCCCTTCTCCGCCGGAATGGAAGATGATCCCTGTGTCCGCACCCGTCCAGTCCGCCGGAATATCAAGCGTCGTGCGGAACATATAAGTCGTTCCCTGTACGCTCGGGAACAATCCGAAGGCTTCGCTGCCCAAATACGGCTGTAATTCGTCATACTGCCCCGGCTGCCGGTAGGTTGTGGAGAAGACCTTCCAGTCTTCAATCGCCCGATATTCCAGCCATTGCGCTTGTGAACATTCACGGATAAACCTGTCTATTCGTTCCATATCTAATCGTTTCATCCCTAATCCTCCATGACGGCAAGCTCTATATCGAGCGTATCGTTGACGTTCCTTCCTACTCCGATCCGGAAGATCCCCGGTTCAACAACCCGCTTGTACTCCGCCCCGATATAGCTCAAGTGTTCAGCACTGAGCCTGAAAGTGACCGTCTGCTTCTCTCCCGGTTCCAGGTAAATCTTCCGGAAGCCCTTGAGTTCCTTGGCCGGTCTGGTCACCTTACTGACCCGGTCGGAAATATATAACTGAACGACCTCCGCGCCTCCGCGTAAGCCTGTATTCTCCACTTCCACCGTAACTTCAGCACTTCCGTCCGCCTGGATTTCAGCAGGCTCTACCTGCAGCCCGCTATAGCTGAATTCGGTATAGCTGAGCCCGAAGCCGAAGGGATAACGCGGCTGCGAATCCCCTTCAAGATAACGTACACCCCGTGAACGTTTGCCCAGATAATAGACGGGCAGTTGTCCTACGTCCACCGGGAGCGAGAGGGTCAGCCTGCCGGACGGATTCACATCGCCGAACAAAATGTCCGCAATGGCATGGCCGCCCTCCTGCCCGGGATACCAGGCTTCCAGAATGGCATCCGCCTGCTCATCGATCCAGGGCTCGGCAATAGGACGGCCGTTGATATATACGACTACCACCGGCTTGCCGAGTGTCTTCAGCTCCTTCAGCAGCTCCAGCTGAACGCCGGACAGATGAAGCGACATCCGGTCTATGCCTTCGCCGCAATCCATATCGCTAAGCCCATTCTCTGTTACCTTCGAGGCACCGGTCCGCAGATCAATGCTGCCCTCGCCAAAGTCTCTGGCGCTCGACCCGCCCAGTGCGAGTACGATCGTATCCGCCCAAGCCGCTGCCTGGAGCGCAGATTCGAACCCCTCGGTGGAACCGTCTTTGATCCGGCAGCCGGGCGCATAACGTACCCGCTCCGGCTCAGCGGAGAGCTTGGCCCGTATTCCGGCCAGCACCGTCGCCACCCGGTCACGCGGCTGCGGGGAGGTGTAATCCCCGAGCTGATTGTAGCCGGTATCCGCGTTGGGTCCGATGACAGCCACTTTTCCTGTGGCCGCAGACAAGGGGAGGATACCGTTATTCTTCAGCAGGACAATTCCTTCTGCCGCAATGCTCCGTGCCAGCTCCGCATGTTCCGGGCTGCCGATCACCTGCACTGCCCGGTCCGGATCGGCAAACGGCTGTTCGAACAGGCCCAGCCGGAACTTCAGCTCCAGCACACGTGCAGCCGCTTGATCCACCAGCTTCTCATCCAGCCGCCCGGAACGGAGCGCCTCCAGCAGATAGCCTCCGAACATGACGCCCGACATCTCCATATCAATACCGGCGCTTAGCGCCTGCACTGCCGCATCTTCCCCGCCGTCCGCTGTATCATGGCCCGAGGCCAGCATGTCGATAGCGCCGCAATCGGTAATGACCATGCCCTTGAAGCCCCATTCGCCGCGCAGGATATCCTCCAGCAGCTCCTGATTGGTTGTGCAAGGCACTCCGTCAATCTCGTTATAGGCTGGCATGATGGATACTGCACCGGCTTCCACCGCTTTGCGGAACGGGTACATATCGACCTCCAGCAGCTCCCGCTTGCCGATATGCGCCGGACCTGCATTCCTGCCGCCTTCCGAGCTGCCGTAAGCGACAAAATGCTTCAGTGTCGCCCCGACACTGGACCCGCTGTCAAGCCGGTCGCCCTGGAGTCCTTCCACAGAAGCTACAGCGAATTCGCCTATGAGGTACGGGTCTTCCCCGTAGCATTCCTCGGTCCGGCCCCAGCGCGGATCACGCACCACATCAAGCACAGGCGAATACGTAACTGCACCGCCTTGAGCCCGGGTCTCCAAAGCTACTGCCCGGCACATCTCCCGGTACAGATCGACATTCCAAGTGCTGCCAATCAGCAGGGGAACCGGAAATACCGTCGCCCCGATCGCCATATGCCCATGCGAGCATTCTTCGCCGATCAGCAGGGGGATGCCCAGCCTGGAATGCTCCAGCACATAACGCTGGATGGTATTCACCGCTTCGGCTCCGGCCCGCGCCCCAAGTCCGCTCTCCAGGGTGACCCCTGTCCAGGGATCTGCCCGCAGTGTGCCATATAATGCGCCGATGCCGCCTTCGCGAATCTGGCGTTTGAAGTCTTCTGTCAGTTCTATGGTTCCTTCTGTATGATCATAGGTCTGCCACCCGAATAGCTGAACGAGCTGGCCAACCTTCTCTTCCGGCGTCATCAGCCCCAGCAGATGTTCAGTCCGCTCCTTGACGGGCTTCGCAGAGTCTTTATATAACATTTTGGCTCCCACACCCTTTCTCCTGTTGTACTCCTACTCTTTAACAGCACCCACGGTAAGACCCTGGATGAAGTAACGCTGGAAGAACGGATATGCAAAAATAATCGGCCCGGTAGCCAATACCACCATCGCCATACGCGAGGTATCCTGCGGCATGTTGCGGAGGGCTTCCAGACTTAATGAACTGTTCTGCGAATTCTGCATTATGAACTGCATACTGGTCTCAATCCGCATCAGCATCGACTGCAGCGGCACCAGATTCGGATTATCAATATAGAGCAGGGCATTGAACCAGTCATTCCAGTACCCCAGGGTGCTGAACAGCCCGATCGTAGCGAGGCCCGGCAAGGACAGCGGCAGCACGATTCCCAGGAAGGTGCGGAACTCTCCGGCGCCGTCAATTTTGGCCGACTCAATCAGGGCATCCGGTACGCTGGTAATGTAGAAGGTCCGCAGGATCATAATGTAAAAAGCATTGACGGCCAGCGGCAGCACCAGCGCCCAAATGGTGTCCTTCAGACCCAGCATCTGTGTCACCACAATATAGGTAGGAACCAGCCCGCCGTTAAACAGCATGGTGAAAAACGCAAAAAACGCGAAGAAATTGCGGTATTTGAAGCTTTTACGTGAAATGGCATAGGCATAAAGTGAAATAATGATCAGGCTGACAAGCGTGCCAATGACCGTTACGGCAATGGTTACCCCATAGGAACGGAGCAGCGTGTCCCCTGAGCCAAATACATATTTGTAGGCTTCCAGACTCCATTTGGCCGGGATTAACTGATAGCCGTCCCGCGCAAGCGCCCCTTCGTCAGTGAAGGAGATGAGGACTACGAACAGGAACGGGAAGATACACAGTAAGGCAAAGCCTCCGGCGATACAGTTGAAGATGATATTCCACACGGACGACAGCCGGTGGAAATCGCGCGATTTCACAGGATTAGCATTAGCAGACATTTGGATGACCTCACTTTCCTTCTTTTTCCCTAGAATAATGCACTGTCCTTATCGAATTTACGCACGATGTAATTGGAGGTAAGCACCAGAACGAACCCAACCACCGATTGATATAAGCCCGCAGCCGTACTCATTCCAATCTCGCCGGTAGTCTTGAGTCCACGGTACACGTACGTATCGATTACGTTGGTCACACTGTAGAGCGTCCCCGAATCTCTCGGCACCTGATAGAACAGCCCAAAGTCGGCATAAAATATCTTCCCTATAGCAAGCAAGGTCATAATGGTGATGATCGGCTTCAGCATCGGCAGCGTAATACCGCGGATCTGCTGGAATTTGCTCGCCCCGTCGATCATGGCCGCTTCATAGAGGGACTTGTCTATACCCATAATTGCGGCGAGATAGACCACGCTGTTATAGCCGACAGCCTTCCATAGAAACACGAATATAATAATGAACGGCCAGTATTTCGATTCCGAGTACCAGGAGATATTGCTGCCGAACATTGCGTTGAGCAGCCCCCGCTCCGAGCTAAGGAAGCTGAACGCGAAGTATCCCACAACGACCCAGGACAGAAAGTATGGCAGGAACATGCCTGTTTGATAGAGCTTGGCAAGCTTCTTGTTGGCAATCTCGGACAGCACCACCGCCAGCAGCACTGACAGGATCAAGCCAAGGACAATGAAGGCTATATTATATAAAAGAGTATTGCGTGTGATCAGATAGGCATCATTGGTGCTGAACAGAAACTTGAAATTATCCCAGCCGACCCATTTGCTGTTGATGATGCTGGCCCAGAAGCCATCCCGGCTGAAGCGGTACTCCTTAAATGCAATTACCGTACCCACCATCGGCAGGTAGGAGAAGAATAAAAACCACAGCGTGCCCGGGAGAACCATAAACAGCAGCACTTTATTTTTCAACACATCTTTGGCGGACTTCCCTATTTTCCCCATACTCTTAGTTCCTCCTATGCCGGAAAGTTCTTCCGTTGATACAAAAAGACCAGGCCAAGTCTAATCACCCGCCCGGTCTTGAATTGAATGCTACTTATTGTTCGCTGCTTTCCAGGCGTCGATCTGTGATTGGGCTTCTGCGATGATTTTATCCAAACCGGCGGCTTTTAATTTCTCATTGGCCTTGGTCAGGTATTCTTCCGAATCTACAGATCCGGTCATCAGCGGTGCCCAGAATTCTTCCTTCACGTTCTGAACGGCGGCGATTTCGTTCGTCACCTTGGAAGTATCGAAGTTGAAGCCGAGCAGCGGTGCATTGATACCGGCATCATTGAACTTCTTGAATTCTTCCCATTTGTTCTCAGGGTCGCCTTCATTCAGATAGTTGATCATAATGTTGCCCAGGGAGAACGTCGGCATATCGTAGTTCTTCGCATCCGGTAGATTCTTGATCATGTTGTCGCTGATTTTCTCGTAATGGACGCCTTCAATACCGGAGTCAATCATGTTGCGCAATACAGGGTCTGTATTCAGCAGGTTCAGGAATTCCATGGCTTTCTCAGGATACTCAGAGTTGGCGGAGATGGCCTGCATGGAGCCCATGACGGACCAGTTGTAGATATAAGGCTGACTGGCTGGTGTCGACACAACCGGATACCCGTAGCTTACTGACCACAGATTGTCGGCCATCGGCTGGGTGGAGGCACGGTCGGTAAACCATTTGCCGGCTTTGTACAAGTCATCCACCGACGATGTAGTGGCTACTTCAGGAGAGATGTAACCCGCCTGATAGAATTTGCGGACGGTCTTAAGCGCTTCCTTGATTTCAGGAGTCTCAAGGATGTTGATGACCTTGTAGTCCTTGGTGTCCATATATACTGCCATCGGCATCTTCTCGATCACATAGTCAAATGGCATAATCGGCATGAAGTCCTTGACCATAGCGTACGGGGTCACTCCAGGCTCGTTTTCCTTGATGGTTTTGAGCAGCGGCTCCAGATCGGCCATCGTTTTCACGCTGGTCAGATCCAGCTTGTATTTGTCCAGCAGCTCTTTGTTGAAGCGGAAGACTTCTTGAGCCGGAAGCTCTTTATTGGCAGGAATGGCATAGTTATGGCCGTCCACCTTGGAGCCTTCCAGGAACGCCGGATCAATAGTGTCCACAATTCCCTTGCCCTGGTTCTTCAGCAGATCATCGAGCTGCAGGAACGCGCCCTTGCGTGCATTCTGCACATAATCGAAGGCCCAGGAAGAGGTGAACAGGATGTCCATAGGCTCGCCCGAAGCAGCCATGACCTGCATTTTTTGCGTATAGTCCCCGAAGTCGAGCATTTTGATATCGAGTGTTGCGTTAATTTTTTCAAGCGTGTATTTATTGACTTCTGTGAGCACCTTATCCATATCCTTCTGCGGTGGCCCGATAGTATACCAGATCAGCTCTACAGGTTTCTCCGTAGACTCGGCAGCTTTGTTGCCTCCTGAAGCCGCTTCCCCGCCTGCATTGTTCTTACTGTCCCCCCCACATGCGCTAAGCGCCAGTGAAACGGTTAAAAGCGTTGTCAACAACAAGGAGAAGTGTTTCTTTTTCTTACTCATTTGCCGTACCCCCTTTTAATTAGCCGTCCGGAAATTCAGGCCTGCCGGGCCTTCCCGGCTGCAGGTTTCCATGAGCTATACCTTTACTTTATAAGATGAAAGCATTTTCAAATAGAAGAGAAACTATATATATTCAGGTATGAAATAAAGAAATTAACCCCAAAACATAACATATATCTATCAATAAGGAGCTGCTTAGAGCAGCCCCTTGAATTCTGTCGGTGAGATGCCAACGTATTTCTTAAATTGTTTATAAAAATAGCCCATTTCCCAGTAGCCGACACTGCGTGCGATCTCATGTACCTTGTTGTTTGTCGAACGAAGCTGCTCTTTTGCTTTCTCAATCCGGTAACGGTTCAAATATTCTGCAAAGGAATCACCGGTCATTTTGTGAAACAGCTGGCCCAGATACACGGGGTGAATATTGAACATGAAGCCCAGCTTCTTCAGTGACAGATCCTCACTGTAAGATTTCTCAATGTAATTCAGCACCTGGTTCACAACCGGACTCTTCAGCTCACGGTCCAGCAGTTCGATGATGCTTCCGGCCGTCTGCATGACTGCGGCGGACAGACCCGGCAGCGAATTCGCCCTGTGGATCTCGTTCAGCCCCTGCGCAATAAGCTCCCGCTCCATTTCACTGCGGATCTCCTTAATCAGCATGCGGAAATACAGAATCCACTCCAGGGAAATCTCCCGGAGCAGCTCAGGGGTCAACCCTTCCATACATTTCGCAGAGAAATACAATTCGAGCCGCTCGGTCAGCGCCGGAAGATTCTTGGCCATAATTAATTTCGAATACTCGCTCCAGTCCTCCGGCAAAGCGGCTTCAATATCCTCCTTGCGCTCCTTCAGCTGTTCATAATAGATCAGGCTGCGCTCCGGGTAGATCTCCAGGAATTCCTGAGCCTGCTTCGCCTGCTCATAGCTGGCCGGAGCAGCCTGCACCCCGTCCATGACGGCTCCAACCGCAGCGCGCAGCCGCTGGCCGGGGGAGCCCAGGCCCGTGATCTCCTCCAGAATGGAAGCCATCTCTTCCTTCCCTTTGCGTTCGTCCGCGAAATTATGTATGAGCACCAGATCATTGTCCGAGTCCCAGAACATGAAGAACGAAGCGCGGGTACCGAGGAGAGCGGCGGCATTCTTCCGGAAGGCTTCCGTTTCCGGGTCTGCCTGGACCAGAGCAACCTCCACATACCGGCTGCTGATTGACAAGCCCAGGAGATTCAGCCGTTCGGACAGTTCCTCCGGATCAATCTGCTTCCGCAGCCAGCGGAGCAGCACATTATCCTTCAGTACGGAGTTCGTATACTCCGACCACTCTGTGTCCAGCCTGGAGACATTCAGCTTCTCGGCAATCGTCTCCAGCGTGCTCTGGAATTCCTCCAGATTGATCGGCTTGAGCAGATAATTCTCAATCCCGAGAGCCAGGCCTTCTTTGACATAGATGAATTCATCATATCCGCTCAGCACAACCACCTTCAGCTCCGGACGGAATTCCTGGACCGCACGGATCAGCTCCAGGCCGGTCATCACGGGCATGGAAATGTCGGTTATGAGAATATCCGCAGGCACCTCCCGCAGCTGCTCCAGCGCCTCCTGCCCGTTCTCGGCTTGTCCCACAATCGTAAGGCCCAGCTGCTCCCAGTCCAATATATCCTGCAGGCCGCTAAGAATGAACGGCTCATCATCGACAATAAACACCTTATACATGATCTGTCTCCTCCTTGACGGGATATGGAAAAGTAATAGTGACCTCGGTTCCGGCCCCTGCTTCACTGGCCAGCTCAACCCCGTACGGTTTGCCGTACATCAGCCTTAACCGCTCATGAATGCTCCGCAGCCCGAACGACTCTGATCCGGACAATTCCCGGTTATCCTCCAGTCCCAGCCGGAGCTGGTTCAGCTTCTCCCCGGCAATCCCCAGGCCGTTGTCCGTGACAACAACCCGTATATTGTTGTGATCATCCGGATGGACCCTGATGGTGATCACGTTGCCGGTTTGTCCGGTGCGCATGCCGTGCAGAATATAATTTTCGATCACGGGCTGAAGGGACATTTTGAGTACAGGAATAGGCTCCAGCTCTTTACTGCATTCAATGGTATAGGAGAAACGGTCCTTGTAACGGATCCGGAACAGCTCCAGATACATACGGCAGGCTTCCAGCTCATCCTTGAACGTATACTTCACCTTCGGACGGACATACGATTTGAACAGCACAGACAGGCTGTAGATCATCTCGCCCACATCCTTCGCGCCGCTCGAAATAGCCCGCATCCGTATAACCTCCAGCGTATTATAGAGAAAATGCGGATTCACCCTTGCCTCCAGGGTAGCGATTTCCGTATGCTTCTGCTTGATTTCAGCTTTGTACACCTGATCAATGTACTGGTTCAGTTCATCCAGCATGCTGTTGAAGCTCTTGGCAATCTGGCCCAGTTCATCCTCACGGTTGTCTATAATCCGGGTGTTCAAATCACCGTTTTTCACTTTGCGGGTGAAGCGGATAATGCGGTGCGTCCGTTTGGCAAAATTCGAAATAAACATCGCCGGCAGCAGCACGGCGAACAGAATACAGACGAGGGCAATCGTAACAATAGTATTGCGTGCGCTGCTGTAGG
This sequence comes from Paenibacillus sp. FSL E2-0178, assembly GCF_038593005.1. Lineage (NCBI taxonomy): Bacteria > Bacillati > Bacillota > Bacilli > Caryophanales > Paenibacillaceae > Paenibacillus > Paenibacillus sp. FSL E2-0178. The sequence continues at coordinate 7,175,754 of NZ_CP151953.1, read as the reverse complement.
TTTCGGCAAGCTCCTTCTTGGAGATCAGGCTGACCACCGTGTAGCCGGCCTGGCTCTGGGTCAGGCTGGTGACCACCATTCCGCCCATGGAGATTTCCTCCCCGGAGTTCGCCCCTTGCAGCTGCAAATATTTCCGGCCGTACCCTTGACCCGAAGTGTCAAAGATGACTTCATTCTGGGCAGAGAGCACAAGAATCTCGCCTTTGAAATCCTGCTTATAATTATTCATCGCCTGCCAGATCGATTCGGAATCGAAGTAGACCAGCAGCTGGCCGATATTGAGCAGCGATGACTTATTGGTAATGGGAATCTTCACCGAGAACATAGGGGTTCTCTGCATGCCGATGCTCTTCAGCACCCAAATATTCGGCACGGACACCAGGCTCTCCTCATCCAGAACCATCGAATCCGGGACAAAGGAATGGGCCGCGTTGGTAGATATCCGTTCAAACTGCCTGCGGTTGTCATAATAGTACATCACCTGCTGATTGGCACTGTACAGCATCAGGCTGCGGATATCGGGATCATCGTCGATCTTGTTCTGGAAATACTGTACGGCGTTAGAGGTAGTCTGATCCCCGAGCAGATAGCGGTCCAGCCGGTGCTCGACATATTCGCCGAAGGGATGCTCCAGCAGAAATGTGGTGTTGCTCGCCAGACTCCCGTCCCGGTAGACATCACGCATCATGTCCTGGACGGACTGGTATTTGTTCTCCACATAGTTGCTGATGCTCTCCATCGTCTTGCGCTGGATATCCATCTGCCGCTGCACCGCAGAATCCGAGATCAGCATCAGCACCAGATACGAGAAGGCAATAATCGTTGCAATGAAGATACAGGAGACAATAAGGGTGAAGCGCATAAACATATTATCTTTAAAATACTTGCGGTACAGGGAATTACTTCGCATAATCCACCTCCTTCAAGTTTGTCAGCCTACTCTTCCGTGAAACCACTTCGTACAAACTCACTTCGGAAGCATTGGCTTCAAGTTTGTCAGCTTACGCTTATCATTATGATACACAAGAAGCGCTCCCCCCTAAATACTGTTCAGGGGGTGAGCGCCTTGTTTATGGCTTGAGCCGGCGGTCTTTCCTTACCGCCCGCCAGGCTTAATTCAAATAATTCAGCAGCATCTGCGCAGCTTCTGCCCGGGTGGCGGGAGCTTTGGGCGCGAAGGTTCCGTCAGCCCGCCCTTTCACGAGGCCAAGCGCAGCGGCTTCAGCCACCTGATCCGCTGCCCAGCCGGAGATGTCTCCAGCATCCTTAATAGACAGGCTGCCCGTTGCGGCCGGGATTGAACCCTGCTGCAGCCGGTAAGCGCGCATCAGAATGACGGTCATCTCTTCCCGGCTGATTGCTGCAGCCGGCTGGAAAGACTCCGGCGTACGGCCGGTAATCAGACCGGCCTGGACCATGCCGGAGAGTGCCTGCTGATACCAGGCGCCTGCCGGAACATCAGCGAAGGAAGTGGTGCCGCTGCCGCTTAGCTGCAGCGTGCCGGCCATCAGCTGCACGAATTCAGCCCGGGTAATATTCCTGCCCGGCTGATAAGCCTGCTCCGATATTCCCTTGATCAGATGCTTCGCAGACAGCTCACGCAAGGCTTCGAAGGCCCAGTGCGTGACCGGAACATCGTTGAACTGCTTCGTATACTCCAGCAGTGCGTAAGTGCCGTTGCCGTCAAGTTCGGCTGTAAGACTGCCGGCTGCAGCAGATCCTCCCAGATAAGTGAGTGTACCGTCACTGCCTACACGGTACAAGCCAAGCAGCTTCGGATGAAGTGCTTCACCGGCTGGCCAGCTTATACTAACAGGAGAAGCGTAATTGCCGGGACGCTTAACGGTTCCATCTGCCAGGGACAAGCTCAGATCATAGTCCAGGAGTTGTCCCTTAAGCGATACACCGGCTTCCGTCTTCAGCGAAGCTTGTGCAAGTGCCTTGAATTCTGCTTGCAGCACGATCTTTGCACCGTTGCCCTGGGCAGCAGGCACGGCTTCGGCCAGCTGCTTCAGCAGGTCCGGTGTCAGTTCAAGAACTGTTCCGTCTCCCTCTACGCGGAGCGTATTGGTTCCCAGCAGCTCACCGGCGTTAACCGGAAGCTCAATTGTGACCGCTTGCTGTACCTGCACGGTAACTACACCGTTTACGGCCGGACTGCCCAGCTGTGCGGCTGATATCACTGCGACCGAAGGCGCCGGTGTTGCAGCCGGTACAGGTGTTGCCGTTGGCAGAGCAGCCACCGGAGGATTGGTTGCCGTCAACGGGGGATTAGTTGGCGTCACCGGCTGACGGTTTACATTCAGAGTAATAACCTCTGTATCCGCCGTATCCACATAAGGGCGGCCGCCAACGATGCGGGTATTCTCTACACGCGCCTTATAAACGCCCGTATCAGAAAGTTGCGCCTTGGCAAGGGTCAGGCTGCTGCCAAGAGCATCCTCTATAACCAGATCATCTTTGAACCAGCTGTAGCCCAGTTCACCATATACGGAATCGGCAACAACTGTAAAGGTCACATCGTTACCTTCCATTACTGATTGGCTTGTCGCTGTAAATGAAGCAATCGCCGGAGCTTCATGCTGCGGATAGACCTTCAGTGCCAGTGGTGAGCCAACGATACGCGCCGGGTCTGTGGCCTCTTTGCCGGTCAGCACAACACGATAATTCGTTCCATCCTCTTCAAATAATGGATTGAACCGGTATACCGCGCCGGTAACGCCCGGAACCGTCTGCCATTCCTCATCCGCAGCACGCTTCATTTCCCACTCAATGGAGGCAATATCTCCTGATGTATCGACGGCAAGCGCGATCGGCTCCCCGGCAACCGTCTCAAGTACCGATGGCAAATCCATTACAAAGGCCGGGGTCATCCATTGGATTTCCGCCGGGAGCACCTGCAGGTTGTATTCCTTCTCTGCGGTCAAGCCGCCTTCGCCGGTCACAATGACCTTATAGCGGTAACCGCTCATTTCTTCTGTCAGATCTGTAAGTGTCAGCGTATCGCCAGCGGCAATAACTTCACCGTATCCTTCTCCCTGATCGGCATACCAGGCATAGACTAATGTACCGGTACCTTTACCAACAGCGCGAAGCACTCCATCCTGTCCTGCCCGGAACGAACCTTCACTGACCACCTGTACATCCGGCGGCAGCGCGGTCCATTTCGCCTGCAGCGTAAGCGGACCATTCACCGTGTCAGAGGCAAAGTGCCATCTCGCATTACCGTTATACCAGCCTTCCAGCACATAACCTTCTCTCGCCACATTCGGTGCTGCTACAAGCGCACCGTTCATAACCTGGACAACCTTCGCCTTCGGCTGGCCGCCGTTACTGTTAAAGGTTACGTTGTACCGCTTATCCAGCTGCAGCGGCTGGGATTTGTTCCCGCTGTAATCCTCCATCACCACTGTTACTGCTTTGGTCGACGTAAAGCTAAGGCTTGCCTTCGTGGTGCGGCCGCGGATAATCATCGGCTTTTGCGCTGCTGCCCCTGATAAATAGGTTACCGCAAAAGACTTAGGAACTCCGTCTTCAAAGACGTACATGTACCTCCAGTCCCGTGTGTTCGGCATTGGCAGGCTCAGTGTATTTCCATTCCAGGACCATGCTTCGGCATAAGGCTCCGACAGCTTGTCAATGAACGTACCATTATAGGTTACAATATCCGAGTTGCCTGCCTGGATGGTTACAGTGAACTCGTCCCCATTAATTGGCATATCGCTGAACAATGCCGAGGTTGTCCCTTGCGGCAGGATCAATTGTCTGGAGACAGGCTCTGCGGTAGTAATCCAGTTTACCGATTTCACCGTCACCTTAACGTTCCCGGCAGCGTCTGAACCGGACCACTTGACCAGTAGATCGCCGTTCTCGCTAGATTCGGCCTCAGCACCCGATACCGCCGAGTCCAAATTAAAGGACACTGTGGCCGCGTCCCCTTCTACTCCGTCCGCTCCTACAGGAATGACTTTAATTATACCGGATTTGGCTGGCAGCTGTTTGATGTAGAACGTTTCGTCATATTTGCCGCCCATAAAGATGTCGTTCACATATACATTGTATTGCTTCACCTGGGAATAATCGCTGTTCAGATCCCACTTCAGAATCATTTCATTCGTATTCGGCAAGGCCTGCGAAACCACCAGATGGGTTGGCGCGGCCGGCTTCACGGCTGACCCGTCAGAGATGCGGATTTGGCCGATGTTTACCTGATAATCGGCGATTGTGCCTGCACCCGGTGTAAACACCAGGCCAAAGGCTGCGATTTCTTTACCTGCGTAAGCCCCTAGATCCACCTCTGCCGTTGCCCAGCCCATGGTTTGTTTGCCGCTGTTCTCCACAGGTACCTTGACTACCTTGGACGGATTGTCCTTGAAGATCAGGCCTGCACTCAAGACAGAAGCATCGTCGGCTGAAGTCTTGTTATAAGCAATCGACAGCTGGGACGTTGCCTGTACGGACAGGTCGCTCTTGTACAAGCGGAGGAAATTCTCCTTGTCCAGCGCCCCGTTCACAACCAGTGAACTGCCTCCGTTGAAGCCGCCGATCTGCTTATAGCTCATGCGTGAATTGTCTGTCATTGTATATTCCGGACCGTAGTCGTAATCAACCGTCAAGCGGTTGCCCAGGGTATCCTGCCACCATTGCCACGTTACAGGAATATCCTGAAGGCTCATGTTGGACCATTCTTCCTCATTTGACTTTTCCCCGTTAACATAATAAGAAATACCATGCCCGGTATTGAAATTCGTATAGAAGTTGGAATTCTGAACCACGGAGCGTTCCGCAATGACCGAAGAAATTCCCGGCCAGTAGCGGTTATCCGCATAGACATCCGCCACCGTATTCGCGGGCGAAACGGTTGTATTGCCGGGGTTCACATTCGGACCTGACCACCAGAGCTGCTCCCGCAGATGGGTCATCCACTGGTAATCATTGTCTGTACGTTTGGAGACAGGCCACGCTTGTCCCATATCCTCGTCAAGACCGGCATGGACGAAATCAGCTCCGAGCGTTGCGATGCTCAAACGCGGAGCTCCGCCTGCTGTCAACTTGTCTTTCAGAGCTGTTCCCTGTACGCTCTTGAAACGGTCACGGCCTGCTTCAAGTCCGGCAAAGCCAATATCAAACAGATTGTAATTTGTCCCTTCATCCTCATTCATTCCAGCCAAATAGCCTATAGCTGTATTAATATGAGTGCTATTCACTCCGTAATCGAAGAAAAAGGAGTTTGAAACCGGCTCTTTTGCCGTTTTATCATACAGCATCGAAATATTGTTATTATTAAAGGTTCTTGTAAAGGTATTGGAACCGTTGTTCGTAGTTAATGAATCGTACCACTGGACATATAACCCGCCTTGTTGCAGCACCTTCATGAAAGCAATGTAATCGGGAATATCGGCTGTAGCGACATTCGGGCTCACCTCTTCCTGATTAAGGAAATAGCCGTCGAAGCCGAAGTAATTTGCCATTTCAATCATTTTCCTGGCGACCGGGAAGTCACCGTTCTCATCCTTCACAATCATTTGTTTGTAGGTTTGCTGTCCGCGGTCATTGTTGGAGAAAAACACACCGGCCAGCGACATGACCCCATTCTTATGTGCGGCATCCGTATAGGTTGGATTCGGAATATTCAGCATGCCGAACTCAAACCACTTCTGCTGCCAGTCGGACTGGGCCAGATCATCGTAATATTCCGGCGGCGTATATGCCGTTGCAGTACCATGCCAATACGAATAATAATCAACATACTGCCAGAAATTGAAGTGATATTGGGCAAACTTGTTGGTATAAGGAGCATTTTCAATGAAGGCATTTCCATAATCGCCTGCGACATTCATCATCTTGACATCCGGACTCAGCTTAGGATTGGCCTGTGTAGCCGTGAAAGATGAAATCCGCTTCTGTAAAGGCACGCGGGAACGAAGCAGTTCCGCATCCGGATCGGTCTCAGGACTCCAACCCGCGATTAGATTGCTGGTGTAGCCATGTATACTCGGCTGGTTAGCTCCATGCGCGCTGTCCCCTTTGAACGGCCAGGTATCTCCGGCCAGAGCGGTCTGCGGCAGCAAGCCTGCAAGTAGCGCCGCACTTATTACGGTTGAAGTCAGTCTGCGAAGTTTGCGTGTTTGGGTATGAGATATCATTGTCCACTCTCCTCATGTAATGGGGATGATCTTCGATACTGCTAGTTCAAACGGTGTATTATTGGAAACGCATTCATAAAAAATCCTGCTGTACCCCCCTTTTATTCTTTATCCAAATTTAATATATAGCAGGAGCTGCCGGTCCAAGTAGAAGCGAAATTAAAGATACACTGGCCAAATTAAAGGAAAGTCTGCAACAGCCCATAACCAAATAGAGCATAGCTCCAATAGTCCTGAGACATGCTCTGTTTAATTTGACGCTACATCTTACTTTTTACTTTCCAGATTCCCTTCGGGCAGAAGCAGGAGCAGCTTACTTTATATAATCCTGCACCAAATACAACATTTCCCTCACTATCCCGGCACTTAATCCGAAATTGTTGTACAAAAAGCATCATTTCGCTGCCTCCAGACGGTTTAGCAGGATAATTGCTGTATTTCGTACAACAATCCTGCCAAATACCCGGATATCCGGGTATCGAAGTTGTACTACGTACAACATTAACGCGTATACGATGTGAACTTAAGAGCCTCAGCGCTTCCGGCACGAACCCGGTGTTGGAATTCAGAAGAGCCCCCCTTATCTCATTCAAGTGAATCGGCAACTTGTCCGGGCTTACTCTAACGTGCTAACGTGCGGTTCACATTGCCGGATTATTCAGTCTACATACAGCAAAAAAGCAGCCTCCGCGGGGAAGCTGCCGTTTGTTCTGCTGTCATACAGGCTGCTGTACTGCAAGCTGCTGAGCCTGCGGATTACTCCGCTGGTTCAGCAGAAGCCGGGTATGGATCAATCTTCTGAATTGTTCCGTCTTCATTATATTTAAGCTCGGTGTATTTCACGCTGCGCTTATGGTTCACGCCGCCTGATAACGAGCTGTCGTGATAGAACAGATACCACTTGTCTTCAAACTCAACAATCGAATGATGGGTGGTCCAGCCAATGACCGGAGAGAGAATCTCGCCCTTGAAGGTAAAGGGACCCTGCGGATTCCGGCTGACGGCATACACCAGCGTGTGCTGTGTTCCTGTCGAGTAAGAGAGATAATAATACCCGTTGTACTTGTGGACCCAGGGTCCTTCGAAATATCTCCGCTGCTCATCCCCGGCAAGAATCGGGTTGCCCTCTTCATCCACAATCGAAATCTCTGCAGGCTGCACTTGAAAAGACAGCATATCCTCGCTCAGCAGAGCCACGCGCGGTCCAATCGCCGGCGCATCCAGAGCAGGCCCTTCCGCATCCGCCACGAATGTGCCAGTCTGCCATTTCTCCAGCTGCCCTCCCCAAAGACCGCCGAAATAGATATAAGCCTGGTTATCGTCATCCACCAATACAGCCGGATCAATACTATAGCTGCCAGCGATGTAATCGGGCTGCGGGTCAAACGGGCCTGCCGGTGAAGCGGAGGTAGCCACACCAATCCGGAATATTCCGTCGTGGTCACGGGCCGGGAAGAACAGGTAATAGGTATTATTCTTATAGGCCGCATCCGGAGCCCAGAGCTGCTTGGAGGCCCAGGGGATCTGATCCAGATGGAGCGCCTGGCCGTGATCCACTACCGGCGAATCAAAGCTATCCAGTGACAGAATATGATAGTCTTCCATCGCATACTGGTCCCCGTTATCATTATCCGGTCCATCGTGATCCAGGTCATGGGAAGGATAAATGTAGATTTTCCCTTCATAGACATGGGCGGACGGGTCCGCAGTATAGATGTGGGTAACGAGCGGTTCATTAGGTTTCGGCAAATGTGTCATAAGACATCTCCTTTTGTATTTGTGTAATAGAATTCTGCAAAATAACCCGGAGCCGCAGCATCCGCACCCTCTCCCGAGGCGTGAAGTCCCAGGCAGACACCGGTGAATCCGCCGTTCACCTCAGGTGACAGGACAGATACATGTACCTTCTGCTCTGCGTCATGCCAGGAGATGCCATCCTCAGAATACGAGCAGGTATAGACCTCTCCGTCCGAACGGAGGCGGAGCCGTACCCCTCCGGAGCTCCCCGCCGGGTAATGATATATCTGCTTCTCATCCCCGTCCTTGACGGTAAGCTCCATAACCCGTCTGCCACTCCGGCTGGCGAGTCCCCAGAAGATGTATCCCCGGTTGTTCAGGCGGGCGGCCAGTCCGGCATATTCCCCATCCTTCACGGGATCAAAATCCAGACTTACGCCTATCTCCATCCGGTGATGCTTCTGGCGGATACAGGCCAACACTGCCGGCGCCTCATCATCCAGCGTGTAGGCATTCCCCCGGACGGCAAGCTTGCCATCGCGCTCTGTCCAGGAATACCGTTCCTGCTCGTAGCAGCGCAGAAAAGCCCATTCCGGGCCGAAGCCTCCGCTCAGCTCCATGCGCTGAGCAATGTCATCCGGACTGGAATCTTCAGCGGAGACAACGGTTCCTTCATTGTTGTCAATCAACGGCCAGCCTTCTTCCGTCCAGGTAACCGGAGCCAGGAAGGTCTCTCTGCCCAGCGGAGAGTATTTGCCGTCCACCGGACGCATGCCCAGAAAGACGGCCCACCACTTCCCGGACGTATCCTCTACCAGATCCGCATGGCCCAGGCATTGAACCGGATGCTCCTTCAGCCCGCGGTGGGTCAGTATAGGTTCAGGCTTATCCTCAAACGGCCCGTAAGGGTTGCTGCTGCGGGCAATGATCTCCCGGTGATCCCGGGCGGTGCCGCCCGATGCCGTCATCAGGTAGTAGACGCCTTTGATTTTATACAGATGCGGCCCTTCTACCCATGGACCCTCATCCCCCCGCCAGATCTCCACAGGCTCAGACAGCACTTCACCGGATTCCGGATGAATCTCGTACTGGATAATATGGGATTCATAGCCGGCTCCATTCTGCACAGTCACGTAAGCGCGCCCATCCTCATCGAAGAACAGGGACGGATCAATTCCCCCATAAGGCAACAGGACCGGCTCTGACCAGGGACCTTCCGGCTTGTCCGCTGTCACGAAGAAATTACCGATACCCCTCACATCCGTAGTAATCATATAGAATCGGCCTGCATGATGGCGTATCGTAGCGGCATATATACCGTCAGAGCTGCCGCTTGTCCGCAGGTCCACCTGGGACTTCCGGGTCAATACATGTCCTATCGGCGTCCAGTGAATCAGATCCTTGCTATGGAAGATAGGGACGCCGGGAAAATACTCAAAAGAGCTGTTAATCAAATAGTAGTCATCATTTACACGGACTACACTTGGATCTGGATAGTAGCCGGAGATCACGGGGTTCCTGACATTTATTGAGTGCATAATAGCCTCCCTGAAATTGTGCGCAAGCGTTTACAATCCTCAGTACCATTCTACAAGCCGATATTATTTTTTCCCATACGCAGAATAAAGGACTTACCCCGAAAATTATGAGAATTGCCATCCTACTGAAATTGTAATTTAAACAAGGAGCCGCTGCTCGCCATTTTACTTAAAGGATTGGTCATTTTTTGCGGAATGTTTATCAAATGTTAATGAAATCTTTATGGCCTGTTCAGATTAGACGGGGTGAACGTTTATAACGGGCCGCTAGAATGAGAGAAAGCCGGCAGACACTTTAAGTACATAGAAATCTAATGAGGTGGGAGAACGCATGAGCGAATATGTGCTACAGGCACACCAATTATCCAAGCATTACAAGCATCACCCTGCACTGGACCGTGTCGACCTGTCGATACGCCGGGGCAGCATCTATGGGTTCATAGGCCAGAACGGCGCCGGGAAATCAACCCTTATGCGGATAGCAGCAGGACTGTCCAGGCCAACCTCAGGCCAAATCGAATTATTCGGATATAAGGAAGGCGCACAGCTTGTACAGGCGAGAAAAAGGATTGGCACGACTATTGAGACACCCGCCCTTTTCCCTCATCTATCAGCCGCAGAGAACCTGGAGGTATTCCGGCTGCAAAAGGGTATCCGCGACAAGGAGCAGATCCGCCAAACCTTAGCACTGGTAGGACTTGAGCAGGCCGGCAGCAAAATCGCTGCCAACTTCTCATTGGGTATGAAGCAGCGGCTGGGTCTGGCGGTTTCACTGCTCGGCAACCCTGAGCTGCTTATTCTTGACGAACCTACCAACGGACTTGATCCTGTGGGGGTTGTTGAATTAAGAGAATTATTGCTTCATTTAAATAGGGACAAGGGCATCAGCATTCTGATATCCAGCCATATTCTGAGTGAGCTGCACTTGCTGGCAACGGATTACGGGATTATTCATAACGGGCGAATGCTGGAGCAATTGTCTGTAAGCGAGCTTCAGGCCAAGTGCAGGCAATACCTGCACATCAAGGTAGATTCACCAGAGAAGGCCATAGGAATTATACAGGAAGAATGCCAGACAACGGAATATGAACTAGATGCTGACGGTATCATCCGCTTATATGAACCGTTCGGCCCTCCCGGTGCGCTCTCGGCTAAGCTGTTTGCAGCAGGTCTGGAAGTCCAGCAGTTCATGCCGAAGGGCGAAAAGCTGGAACGGTATTATACCAAGCTGATTGGAGGGGCGGCAAATGGCAAATCTGTTACGGTCTGAGCTGTACAAATTATACAAAGAGCCCTCGTTCCGGATTCTCTGTTTCACTTTTATCTTCGTGGCGGTCATCTTATCCGGAGTTATCCATTTTATGGGCTCAGGTCAGAAGGTTTTCAGCGGGATATCAGGGCTCGGCCAAGGTGTTCAAGTGAATACGATTGTGCTTAAAGTCTCTTTAGCCGTAGTAGGAGGCTTCTTTCTCTCAGGTGAGCATGGCCTTGGGATTATGAAAATCTCGGTTGCTTCGGGGTACAGCCGCAGACAGATTTATACTGCCAAGCTGACGGCCTATTCTATCGGAATCATCATTTTGTCTTTAATCGTCCCTGTCATATGTGTGATAGCCGGCAGTTTGCTGAATGGCTTCGGCAGCCTCCCGGAAATTCCTGCCGCCCTATATTTATTTCGTACACTTGCCTTCACGATACTATATGCAGCTGCCTTTGCCTCCATGGTTGCCGTGTTCGCTGTCACAACAACAATAAGCGGCATAACGATTGGCGCGGTGCTGCTGGTAATGCTTTTCTTCGACACCCTCTCACAATGGCTGAGCGGGAAATGGGCTGTGTACAGGGAATTTTATGAGCATTCCGTATTTAAGCTTGTTATGGATATCGCCACCCCAACGCAGACAACGTATGAGCTTACTCTCTTAATCCTGATTCCCATTGCGACTATTCTCGTATTTGCCTGGCTGGGGATCATGAGCTTCCGGAACATGGAAATCAAATAATCAATAAATTAAATCCAAGGAGACCTGACTATGAAAAAACGTATTCTCTATCTTGTGATCATTGTTGCTGGCGCAGTATTAATTTTATTATCCATGATCGGTTTTGAAACGTCCTGATTTACGGAAATATCCAAATCATATATGATGGTCACTATATAAGATGCACTAAAGATATAAACAAAAAGCGAAAGAAGCGGAGGGGAAATTTGGAACTGTAGGAGCGGTAGCGACCGCCTTTGTCAACGGATTTCAACCGCGAACAGCGGATTAGATCAAGAAATCTGGTGACAACAGCGGCCGGAAGTCCAAATGTTCACCGCAGTGACGACTAAGCTTCAAGTTCAAACCATAAGTGCTTCTTATATAGAACTATATCCTACAAAAAACGGGTGTGTCCTTACTATGGCAAGTGAACGGATTATGATTGTCGAAGATGAGCTGGAGATCGCCGAGCTGATCAAGGATTATTTGGAGATAGAGCGGTATGAGGTGATCATCTGTCCTGACGGTGAAGAAGCGCTCCGGGCTTTCGGACAGTTTCATCCGCAGCTGGTAGTCCTTGATATTATGCTGCCGCTGCTTGATGGAATGGAGGTATGCCGCAGGATACGTACGGAGTCCGATGTTCCCATCATTATGCTCAGCGCAAAAAAACGGGATTCCGACAAAATCCTGGGGCTAGGTCTGGGAGCAGATGATTATGTGGTGAAGCCCTTTAGTCCAGGTGAGATTGTGGCCAGGGTTAAGGCTCAGCTGAGGCGTTTCAACGGGTTAACCTTACCTTCAAAGCAACAAAGTACAGTCGTATATCCCGGCCTGGAGCTTGATCTCAAAGCCTATGAGGTCCGGGTACGCAAGGAGACCGTTCATTTCTCAGCGCGGGAATTCGAGGTACTCCGCTTCCTCGCGATCCATCCCAATCAGGTGTTTACCCGTGAACAGATCTTTGGAAGTGCCTGGGGAATACATGAATACGGGGATCTGAATACGGTAACAGTGCATGTCAAAAAGATACGGGAAAAAATCGAATTAGATCCGGCCAATCCCCGGTACATTCTTACCGTTCGGGGCATAGGCTATAAATTTTACGGGGGGAACTAAATGAAGAAGCCGGGCCTCCGCTTTCAAATGGTTACTTCGATGTTTATCATTATCCTGCTTCCGCTGCTTCTCTTTTCTATATTTGTGGGTACCAGTTACAGTAACAACGCACCTGCAGATAAAGCTTATACTGGAATGATCCCTGTGGTCATCCTGGTGTCACTCCCGCTGATCTGCTGTACAATTTGGATGACCCGAACGATAACCCGCAAAATTCTGTTGCCTCTCCGGGAGCTTACGCTTGTAGCTGAACAGATTGTGCAGGGCAACATGGATTGCCCGATTACATACCGGGCCAACGACGAAATGGGCAGGTTCAGCGCCGTGTTCGAGCTGATGAGAACCCGTCTGCTGGAATCCAAGGTGAACCAGGATGCTTATGAACAAGCACGCAATGAACTTATAGCGAGCATCTCTCATGATCTCCGGACCCCTCTTTCCTCCATCAGGGGATATGTGGAGGGTCTGCAGGATGGCGTCGCACAGGATAAGGTCAAATTCGAGCGTTATTTATCGATCATCCGGGACAAGACAGACAAGCTAAACGATCTGATTGAGGATTTGTTCCGTTTCTCGGAGCTGGAGTCGGGGCAGCTGCAAATGAATTACGAAGAGATTGAATGCGATCTTCTGCTGGAGTCCATCGTGCGGCCGCTGGAATATGAATTTACTGAGGCCAGGGCCAGATTAACTGTGGTCCGTCCCTTTCCGGCTGGAAGGGTGCGGGCAGACGCGGTCCGCCTCACGCAGGTATTTAACAACTTAGTCGGCAATGCCACCAAATACGCTGGTGAAGAGGCACATATAACTATAGCCGCTTCCCATACCGGGAAGCGGCTGAAGGTTATTGTGAGTGATAACGGTACAGAAATCGCACCCGAGCACTTGCCCCACCTTTTTGAGCGGTTCTACCGCGGGGATAAATCACGCTCCAGCCAATGGGGGGGAGCCGGCCTGGGGCTTGCCATCTGCAAATACATTATTGAAGCACATGGCGGGGACATCGGAGTTCACACCTTGCCGGGTGCCGGCAATGTGTTTTCCTTTACGTTGCCGTTAATTACCTAGACGCTCGTTTCAGACATATTACCGCCGCACCCGTCTGGCAAAATCCACGAACTGAAACTTATCCAGCCGGTGTCTGGATTCGGTATATTGGAACAGCACCGTATTCTCCAGATACACATAGTTCCGCACTATGACAATATGCGTGTATTTCTTCAGATCAAGCAGGCGGTGATCCTCCTCCGTCGCCGGCTCAACGGATATCAGCTTCTTCGCATAACTGATTTTCAGCCCCAGCTCCACTTCCAGATATTCATAGATAGAGCCTGCCGCGATCTCTGCGCTTAAGAACGGCACAATATCCGCCCGGAAATAATCCTTGTCCAGAATGATCCGTTCTTCTTCAATCTCTCTGGCGCGGATTACCTTCCATACCGGGGTATCCTCCGGAACCTGCAGCTGTCTGGCCAGCGCAGAGCCGGCCGGCTCCATCACCGTTTCTTCTACCAGTGTCCGTGAGGGAGCACCGAGAGTACCTGCCATTTCCTTGAACGAGATCAGGCCGGTAACGGGAAAATCCATCCGGGTCATATCCAGCACAAACGAGCCTCTGCCTTTGATTTTGTGAATGTAGCCCTCACGGAACAGCAGATTCAGCGCTTTGCGCACCGTTTCCCGCGAAGTGCAGTACGCCTCGGCCAGCTCACTTTCAGAAGGCAGCTTGGTCCCCGGCAGCAGCTGGCCGGAATGGATCTGGTTACTGTATTCATTATAGATTTGCAAATATATATTTTCTCTCATTATAGATCACCGCCCTATATTGTATCACGCCGTGGCTCTGGACGCATGGATTCAATTCGGGGGCGGGCCGGATCAACCCTTAAGATGAATAGTCAAAATACTGGTCTGCTTTGCCGTCGCCGGTCCCGTCTTCTCCTCAATCTTCTCCACCATCTCCTGCCCCGCAGGAATGATGATTGGGGTAATCACCGGGTAACCGGCTGCACGGATAGCATCCATATCGAATTCCAGCAGAAGCTCGCCGGCCTTCACCTTATCGCCAATATTCTTAAGCTGGGTGAACCCGCTGCCCTTGAGCGACACCGTATTAATCCCTACATGGATAAGTACCTGCACGCCGCTGGCATGCTCCAGAATAAGCGCATGTTTGCTCTTGATTACATGGGCGACTGTCGCATCAAACGGTGCATATACTTTCCCTTCGGAGGGTTCAATCGCAACCCCCTGACCCATCTGCCCCTCGGCGAAAGCAGGATCGGGTACCTGCGCAAGCGGTACTGCCGTGCCGCTGAGCGGTGCAGCCAGCTCCAGAATGTTCACCGGCTCCTGTGAGCCTTGAACGGACTGGCGGCTGCTGAGTTCATCTTGTACGGCCGGAGGGCTGACCGTTGTTGTTCCGGCTGCTGTTGCGCCTGCGGCTGCAACTGAACTCTTCCCGGCACGGCTGACGACGGCACGGCCATACAGCACAGTAGCCACAAACGGCACGATCAGCACAATTGCCATACCTACGAAGAATACGCCCCACTGGTTCGGGAAGATGGACAGGAAGCCGGGAACCCCGCCAACGCCAATGGAAGAGGCGCGGACCTGGTTAATCGTGAGCAGAACCCCGCCCAGTGCAGAGCCGATCATTCCGAAGATGAACGGATAGCGGTAGCGGATATTGACCCCGAAGATCGCCGGTTCCGTGACTCCGAGGAAGGCAGAGATCGAAGACGTTACCGCAAGTCCCTTCGTCTTCTGTTCTTTGATGACGAACATCATCGCCAGTGCCGCTGCCCCCTGTGCAATGTTGGAGAGAGCGAGCATCGGCCAGAGGAATGTGCCGCCTTCACTTCCGATAAGCTGAACGTCAACCGCCAGGAAGGTATGATGCATCCCTGTGATGACTAATAGCGCGTAGAATCCGCCATAGATTAAGCCGCCTAGAATCGCGAAATGATCGAACACATAGACCAGTCCGGAAGTGATCGCATTGGCGATACCGAAGGTAACCGGTCCAATAATTGTGAACGCCAGGAAACCTGTAATCAGCAGAGTCACTGGCGCAACAACCAGCAGTTTAATCGAGTCATGTACTCTTTTGTTCAGGAACTTCTCAATGCCAGCCAGAATATAGGCCGAGACCAGCACCGGCAATACCTGTCCCTGATAACCGATTTTCTCCAGATGCCAGCCGAACAAATTCCAGGTTGGAACCGTTCCTTCCGTAGAAGCACTGGCATAACCGTAGGCACTTAATAAATCCGGATGAACGAGAATAAGTCCGAGCACAATCCCGAGCAGCGGACTGCCGCCGAACCGGGTCACTGCCGCCCAGCCGATCAGGGCCGGTAAGAACGTGAAGGCTGTGCTGGCAATCGTATTGATAATCGCCGCAATATCTTTCCACTGCGGATAGACATCGACCAGCGACTGGCTGAAGAAGATTCCCGGGCCAGTAAGTATATTATTGATCCCGAGCAGCAAACCTGCAGTTACGATGGCCGGAAGGATCGGAATAAAAATATCGGCCAGCGTCTTGATCGCCCGCTGCAGAGGATTCTGTTTACGGGCCGCTGCCGATTTCACCTCATCCTTGGAAGAACGGGCACCGCCGGTCAGCTGAATCATTTCGTCATACACTTTATCAACGGTTCCCGGACCAATTACGATCTGGAACTGGCCTTGGCTGGAAAATTGTCCTTTGACAAGGTCATTGGCGTCCAGCGCTGCTGAATCCACCATGCTCTCGTCATAGAGCGAGAATCTTAGCCGGGTTACGCAATGTGTCGCGACCTCAATATTCTCCTTGCCCCCAACCGCCCGTACAATATCCTCTACATTCTTGCGGTCAATAGCCATATCATCACTCCTTAAGTATTAGATGTTGTTAACCACATATAGGAAGCATAAGGACTCAGTTGAAGCTCTTGGGTTAATGCAGGTTCATCGGCTGTATTACCGGTTAAAAGCTTGTCCGTACCCGCTTGGCTTAAGTCTGCCCAATGCTTGTCCACGAACCGGAAGCTAATCTCCTTACTGCTGAAGTTCGAGACCACAACAAGTGTCTCCCCTATCCCTGTCCGGGCATAAGCGAACACCTCGGGATGACCTTCATCCAATCTGCGGAATACACCGTCGATGAATACAGCATGCTCTTTGCGCAGCGCAATCAGCTTGCGGTAATGATGGAGGATCGAATCCGGCCGCTCCAGTTCTTTTTGCACATTAATGTCCGGGTACCGCTCGTCGACCTTAAGCCAAGGCGTACCGCTGGTGAATCCGGCATTCGGACTGTCATCCCACTGCATCGGCGTACGGGAATTGTCGCGCGAACGTTCCTGTAGGATGCTGAGTGCCGCTTCCGGGCTCTTGCCCTGTTCCTGCAGAATGCGGTACATGTTCAGGGACTCAATATCGCGGAATTCTTCGATGCCCTTCCACTTCGGATTCGGCATGCCGATTTCCTCGCCCTGATAGACATATGGCGTTCCTTGAAGACCATGCAGCGTTGTAGCCAGGAGTTTCGCGCTTTCTTCGCGGTAGACATCATCATCGGTGAATCTGGAGAGCGCCCGCGGCTGATCATGATTGTTGAAGAATAAAGCGTTCCAGCCTCCGCCCTGCTGCATTCCGGTCTGCCACTCACTGAACAGCCGTTTCAATGCCTCGAAATCATAGGGCATCAGCTCCCACTTCCGTCCGCCCGGATAATCCACCTTCAGATGGTGGAAATTGAAGGTCATGGAGAACTCCCGCTCTTCAGGGTTCGAGTAGCGGATACAATGCGCAAGGGTAGTGGAGGACATCTCCCCGACTGTCACCATCTCAAACGGGCCGAATACCTCTTCATACATGTCTTTGATGTATTCATGAACCCGTGGTCCGTCTGTATAGAACTTCCGTCCATCCCCCGGCGGCACACTCCCGTCATCATTAGGGAACTGCTGGTCCTTGGAGATCAAATTAATGACATCCATCCGGAACCCGTCCACACCCTTGCGTGCCCAGAACAGCATCATATCGCTAACCGCTCTGCGGACCTCTGCATTCTCCCAATTCAGGTCGGCCTGAGTCTTGTCGAACAAGGTAAGATAATATTGTCCTGAAGCTTCATCGAACTGCCAGGCAGGCCCCCCGAACTTCGATTGCCAGTTATTCGGCACGCCGCCGTCTGGTGCCGGGTCCTTCCAGATATAATAATTACGGTACGGGTTGTCCTTGCCTGAAATCGACTGTTTGAACCATTCATGCTCCGTCGAGGTATGATTGACTACGATATCGGTCATCAGCTTCATGCCGCGCCGGTGCAGCTCCTCTATCAGCTCATCGAAATCCTCCATCGTGCCAAAATCAGGGTTAATATTCTCATAATCCGCAACATCGTAACCGTTATCATATTGGGGCGAGACATAGACCGGCTGCAGCCAGACGATATCAATCCCAAGCTCCTGCAAATAATCCAATTTCTCAGTAAGGCCTTTTATATCTCCCGTTCCATTGCCTGTCGTGTCCTTGAAGCTTTTCGGGTACACCTGATACACTGTGGACCGGCGCCACCATTCTGAATACCGGGACTGGGTCAAATTAAGCACCTCCAAAAGAATTGCTGTATTTCAATCATTAAACTTGTATATACAAGGTCAAACACTTCACACAGTTTAAACCTGTATATACAGGTTGTCAATAGTGCCTGTCCGTTGCGGTGTGCGGTGTGCGGTGTGCGTAAGACAGATATTTGCGTAGTACAGATAAATGATATTAAGACAGGGGCAAAGGTATAAGGGGGAATGTAGCGGCAATAGCCGTGATTGCGATAATAATGAAATTGTGGCGGGAACAGCACTAATAGCGGTGATAGTTACTGAATAGTATCTTTAACACGAATTGACCGCATCACTCCAGAGAGTCTCTCGTTATGCATAAGTAACAGTAATATTGGGTTAAAGCAAGGGTGCGTGAGCAATCTGCAGCGGGAAATTGTACATGTATCGCAGTTGTGGCTCATTTTGATAACTTTGTCTCTAGTCCAATATTAATTAAGTGGAAAATGTACATCTAAATTCCAATAATCAAACAGACTATAAACAATAAGTGGATAAAGAGCATCTAATTATTCCATTTCTCTAGTGAAAGGCATATTCGGCAGAATTAATTGTACTTTTTCCACTTATTATCCTATTTTTAGTATTGGATGAGATATTAAACGTCGTTTTTCCACTTATTTCGATTGGTCAGCATTGGAGGCGCGCGCGATAAGGTACAGACCAGGTTAGTCAAACTACTGGCGCGACAAGGTACGGGTCGGATTAGTCAGTCTGCTGGCGCGACAAGGTACGAACCAGGGGAGCTGAGCCACGCACGAAAACGGCGATCCATCCCCATAACCCGGGGACAGATCGCCGTTTTTTTGACTATATAAGCTACCTTAACTACTCCAAATAACCCTTAACCAAACCCAGCGGCAGCAGCTTCGGCTGCTCGCAGCTGGTGGACAGCTCCGCATAGCGCTTAGTGTCCGAGCTGGTGTGGAACGCATGCATGATCTCGAGCACATGATTCGCCAGCTCTCCGTTCGCCCGCGGGGTGTCTCCTGTCCCGATGCAGCGGGCCATATCCGCTACGCCAATGCCGCGGCTGTTCCCGGCATAATTGTAGATCAGCGGAATCTCCTGGAATTCCGTGCTGTGCGCCGGACGCAGCAGGACCGGACCGCCGAAGGTATTCGGGTCGGGTACGATCAGTGTGCCGAGCGAGCCGTAGATTTCGATCCGCGGCAGCGTGCTGTGCCAGACATCGAAGCTCGTAATCATCGTAGCCACGGCACCGCTCGCGAACTCGATGGTTCCGGCCACATGTGTAGGGACTTCGACATCAACCACCTTGCCGAACTTCTTCTCACTGGTGATCGTCCGCGTGGCGAATGAGGTTTTGGTGATCCCGCATACCGTTTTCGCCGGGCCGAGCAAAGATACCAGCGCCGTAAGATAATACGGGCCCATATCAAACATCGGACCGCCACCGGCCTGATAATAGAACTCAGGGTCCGGATGCCAGCTCTCATGACCATGGCAGAGCATGAAGGCGGTTGCGGCAACCGGCTCTCCGATATAGCCGTCCGCAATCAGCTTGGCGCAGGTTTGCAGGCCGCCTCCAAGGAAGGTGTCCGGCGCGCAGCCGACGAACAGATTCTTTTCTTTTGCCAGCTTAACAAGCTCGGTTCCATTCTCTAGCGTCAGTGACAGCGGCTTCTCCACGTACACATGCTTGCCTGCCAGCAGAGCCTGCTTACAGACATCGAAGTGGAAATTAGGCGTTGTCAGATTCACGACAATCTCTATTTCTTCCGAAGCCAGCAATTCCTCTGTCGTCCATACATGAGGAACTCCATATTTCTCTGCGGCCTGCCCTGCCCGCTCAGGGTCCAGATCGGCACAGGCGTAGACCTCTGTATTCACAAAGGTTCCGGTCAAATTCTCAAAATAAATGCCGCTGATATTCCCGCAGCCGACGATCCCTACCTTCACTTTACGCACAATGAGTCCCACCTTGTCTCGGTTTATTTTGCTGCCCAGATGAAGCCTTTACGCATCAGTTCCTTGGCTTCCGGAATATCGAAGACATCCGCATGATGTCCAAGCGAATTATAGAATACCTTGCCCTGGCCCCAGCGTTTCGTATAAACAACCGGCATGGTGATCACACCGTTCGCTGAATGGTCGCCTTCGCTCAGCACAAAAGTCGTAGTAGCCAGTACATCTACCGCCGGATCTACATGCAGATAATACTGCTCGGACTTCACCTTGAAATCCGGGATGCCTTCCACAATCGGGCTGGAGCCGGATCTTACGATGTTCACTTCATAATCCACCCCGTCGTTGAAGGGATGCGCCACCCACTGTGACCCGGTCAAAAATTGCCATTCTGTATTGTTACGGAAGGAGTCGCACATCCCGCCGTGACAACCGGCAATGCCTACCCCGGAAGCCACAGCCGCCAGCACCGATGCCACCTGTTCACCCGCAATTTCACCCATTGTCCATACCGGCACAATCAGGCTCAATTCCTTAAGCGCCTCAGCGTTGTTGAAGCTGTCCAGCGTATCCGACACCTCTACCTCGAACCCTTCAGCCTCCAGAATACCGGCAAAAATCGCCGCAACCTCATTCGGTTCATGACCATCCCATCCGCCTTTTACAATCAATGCCTTCTTCGCCATATCAAGTTCTCCTTTTTATCCTGAAATCAAATTTGGTTTTGGATTGAATAGCACGTCTATACCCTGAAGAAATTGTAATCCAAACCGGTGGGGGATGCTCGCCATTTTGCTTGTATGGATGGTCATTTTTTGCTATGTTTAGATTTAAATAGCGAAGATCAGAACAGGAGATATCATGAGAGCTTTTCACGAGAACAGAACGTATGGAACAGCTTTTCCCTTCACTGCATTTGTGAGCCACAATATAGATTTCCTGGCCCATTGGCATAACGATCTGGAGATCATCTATGTACTGGAAGGCTCGATCCGGATGGGGATCAACTCTGAAACACGGGTGCTTCAGGCAGGCGATCTGGCCGTATGCAGCAGCGGAGATATTCACTACTATGACAGCAAGGACAACACATCGAAGCTTATTCTTGTCATCTTTAACCCGGCGCTGATCGGCTTCCCTGCAGGCTGGCCCCTGAATCTGCGGCTCACCTCTCCTTTCCGGGAGAACCGGCCGTCTACACCGGAGGATGAGGTCATTAACCGGCGTCTGTCCGCGATTATGCAGGAGCTGCTGCAGGAGCATCTTCTGAAGCCTCCGCATCATGAGCAGCTGATGACCGGCCTTTTGCACGAGCTGTGCGCATTGATTCTGCGGCATATGCCGCTGGAATTAGTCAATCCTCATAAGGATAAACGGCGCATTACGAATATGAAGATCATGCAGGAGGTTCTGGAATACCTTGACGTCAATTACATGCATCCCATCACCCTTGCCGACGCCGCCAATCACGCCAACATGAGCCTGTTCTATTTCTCCCGCTTCTTCAAAAGCATCTCGGGCATGAGTTACATTTCGTACCTCAATAGTATCCGGGTCAATCAGGCCGAACGGCTGCTGCTGAATACAGACACAAGCATACTCGATATCGCGCTGGAATGCGGTTTCTCCAACATCCGCACCTTCAACCGTGTATTTAAACAGGTCAAGCAGCGGACACCAAGCGAGCTTCGTTGATCATGTGTTAATGCTGCGGTGCGGTTCTGCTAATCATCTCTTGCTTATTTGCCGGGAAGTCACTACAATACACTTATTACAACTCTTTTAATAATAGGATTATAATCATCCGGGAGGAAGGTTGCGCTATGGTAAATCCGTCTCATAACACACAGCTGGTGAAGAAAATAAATGTGGAACTGGTGAAAAATATACTCCGCACATCCGGCACAGGCACCAAAGCCTCCATCGCCGGACAGACCCGGCTGAGTGTAGCCACCTGCGGCACCATTCTCAATGAACTGGTTCAGACCGGGGAGATTCTGGAGCTTGGGTGGGAGGAATCCAGCGGAGGCAGACCGGCGCGGAAATATCAGTTCAACGCCAATTATTCCCTCATGATCTGTATGATCGTGCGTTCGGAGGGCGGGATTCAATCCATTAGCTATGCGCTGGCGAATCTGAATGGTGAGATTATGGAGCAAACGGACAAGGTGCATGAGCAAATTACCGTAGACACCTTAACGGACTGGCTGGATCAGATTATTGAGGTTCACCCGAATGTTCAGGCGGTCGGCATCGGCATTCCCGGTGTAGTCCAGCAGGACCGGATTGGGATCTGTGATGTTCCGGCGCTCGCAGATCAGCCCCTTGGCATTCTGCTGAAGGAGCGCTATGAAGAGGTTGAGATTATTATCGAGAACGATATGAATCTGACGGTTTACGGCTTGTATCAGCGGCTGTTTCCGGATGCGGAGAGCCATTTTGCCGTGCTGACCTTTCCCAAGAACCATTTCCCGGGGGCCGGCTTTATGGTGAATGGACGATTGCTTAACGGGAACAGCTTTTTCAGCGGAGAAGTGTCTTACCTGCCTTATGGCATTCCGAGGGAGCAGCAGCTGCAGCTCCTGCAGAAGGGCGGAGATTCCGTCAAGCTGGCTATACATGCACTGGTATCCATTATCAGCATTATTAACCCTGCTACGATCGTCGTCACCGGTGACAATATATCGCCTGAGATGCTGGAGGATCTGCGCAGCGGGTGCCAGGAGATTATTCCGCCCGAGCATATGCCTGAGCTGATCATCCAGAATGACACCCGCCGGGAATACATGGCAGGACTGATTACAACAACCATGGAAAGCCTGACCTACCGGTTCCAGCTGGTGGAACGGAAGTAAGCCAAACATTATTTTATCATCATTCAGGAGGCATCACTTTGAAGGCTCAAGCACGCAATTCTGCTGGCAAACGTAACACTATCTATATTATGCAGCTCGTAACCATTTTTCTGGGCTTTGTCGTCTTCGGAATCTCAGAAAATATTAAAGGACCCGCAATCCCGCGGATTCAGCTCGCTTTCAATCTGGATGAAGGACAGCTGGGTACACTGCTCTCGCTGAATGCGCTGGGCTACCTGATCGCCTGCTCGTTCACTGCTATTCTCGTCCGCAAATGGGGCATCAAGGCGGTCAGCATTATTTCATTCGGTTCAATGGTTCTCTCCGGAGTACTGATTTTCCTGTCGCATACCTACCCTCTATTCGCTTCCTCCTACTTCCTGATGTACATCGGCAACGGGATGCTGGAGATTGGCCTGGCGATTCTGGGAGCACGTATTTTTGTAAAAAACACGGGGATGATGATGAATTTATCCCACTTCTTCTATGGACTGAGTTCGACTGTAGCGCCGCTGCTGGCCACCGGGGTTATGTCGCTGAGTGTGTTTGGACATATGCTGGACTGGCGCGGAATGTATCTGGTGATGCTGTCGCTCTGCCTGATGCCGATTGTGTCGGCGCTGCGCAGTACTTTTCCCGGGGATGATCTGCCGCATGAGGACCGTACTTCCTTCAAGACCTTGATGCGCGATCCTGCGCTCTGGATGATGGTAATGATCCTGTCCTTCGGGGTTGTCTCCGAGCTCGCCGTTGGCGGCTGGCTGGTTAATTTTCTGGAAAAAGCTTACGCCTGGGATACCGTCAAGGCCTCCGGCATGCTTTCCGCCTTCTTCCTGCTGTTCTCTCTGGGAAGACTCGTAATCGGACCGCTGACAGACCGGATCGGCTTCGTGCTCTCGCTGATTATTTTCTCAATGCTCTCGGCAGGTTGTACCTTTGTAGCGCTGGCCGGCGGGGAAAGCCTTGCTTTTCTGTTCGCCTTGTCCGGCGCAGGGATCGCGATCATCTACCCTACCGTCATGGCCTTTATTGCCCGCCGCTATCCTAACGGGAGTGATACTGCGATTACTTTTGTAGTCACGCTGATGGGTCTCGGCAGTGTTATCGGGAACTATATTATCGGCTGGGTGATTGAACTCGTTAAGACGGTCTATGGCCGTTCAAGCGAGCTTGGTCTGCTGCGCGGCCTGCAGGCGGGCTATGGCTTCATCGGGTTATGTGCTGCGGTCTGCTCCGTGTCGGGAATTGTGCTGTATGTGTATTTGAAGCGGAGAGGGGAACTGATCTGAGGGCAGTGGTATAACTGAACAGCGGCTCTCCTGCTCCGGAGGACCGCTGCTTTGCATTCTATCCTATGCTTATAGATATTCTTTTAGATTATTAAGGACCACCGCGTAACCATTCGCATACATATGAATCCCGTCCATCGTGTAATCTTCCTTCAGATTCCCTTCCTCATCCGTCAACCCTTCATTCACATTAATGAACGCATATCCATGCTGCGCTGCTAGCTTCTCCACTTCGGCATTGGCTTCGCGTAACGCGGCATTTGTTCTGGTGCTGAACATTCCCGCCTTCATCTCTTGATCCACTCCGCTGAAATCAGCCTTAGCATTCACCGGATAGTACGCCATGACATACACCTTGCATTCCGGCAGCCTTGCTCCGATCTGCGTCAGAATCTCATTATAGTTCGCAAGCAGATGCCCGACTTGATATTCGCCGTCTGCTGAGCTGATGTCATTGGTGCCAATATTAATGAACAGCTTAGAAGGCTCCAACTCAACAATACATTCCTCCAGGGAATTTAACAGCTCACTGGTTACATAGCCCGCAATTCCGCGGTTGTAAATAATCGTCTGCTTCTCCAGCGTCTGCTGTAATTCATTAACCGGAAAATACTCCATCAGTGAGGAACCGGCCATTACGGTCTGCCCTTTCTTGGCATATGTATTCAGAATCTTATACTTTCTTACTTTCTCTTCTTTCTCTCTTGTCATATTATTGTTCATAATCTCGTGGATAAGTTCTTCCTGCGTCAATGTAATCTCCTCCATTCTACTATTGTTATACACTATAACCGAGCTTGCAGCTCCCTCCAAATTGTGTCGGAAATATGGTAATTGATCTCAGTAGAACTAATTTGTTCTATGCACACGTGTTCCGAATATCCTATATATCGGGTGCGGGCAGAGGTGCACATCTGGTCAGGACACCTGCAAGATACCGGTTCGCCGGATCTATACTCTACAGTTGAAGGGCGGAATATTATTGAAAAAGGTTGTGGGCTTACTCCTGTCGGTTGTTATGTTGTCTTCGTTCTATGTTGCCAGTCCGGCCAAGGTATCCGCTGCAACGCCAATTGTTGTCAGTACAACGATTGTTGTTCCAGCAGGAGAGACCTTTAACGGTAATGGCCAGACTTATGTCGCCAATGCGAGTACACTTGGAGATGGCAGCCAGGCAGAGAACCAGAAGCCAATCTTCCGGCTGGAGAAGAATGCTACACTCAAAAATGTAATTATCGGTGCTCCCGGCGCAGACGGGGTGCACTGTTATGGAAACGCTACAATCTCTAATGTGACCTGGCAGGATGTGGGCGAGGATGCATTGACGCTGAAAGCCTCCGGTACAGTCAATATTACGGGCGGAGGTGCATATAAAGCTTACGATAAAGTGTTCCAGGCAAACGCTGCGGGCACAATCAACATTAAGAACTTCAGAGCCGACGACATCGGCAAGCTGGCCCGCCAGAACGGCGGAACCTCCTACGCCGTGAACTTCACACTGGACAGCTCTGACATATCGAATGTCAAAGATTCCATCTTCCGTACAGACAGCAGCAGCAGCGCCGCAAAAATCACCAACACCCGCTATCACAATGTACCCACCCTGTTTAAGGGCTTTGCCTCAGGTAAAACCAGCCAGTCGGGCAACACGCAATATTAAGGTGAAGTAAGCTGGCATAACTGCAACCGGATAATCAATCCAACACTTACCTCCTCTATCCATAGAAGCCAAGCGCTATAATTGGATGAGGAGGTTGATTATATGTGTGGACGCTTTACCATTACGGTCACCCTGGAAGAACTAATTACGCACTACTTAATCGATGACAGCAAATTAGCTACACTGAAACCCAATTATAATGTAGCTCCCATGCATAATGTTCCGGCGGTAATTGCCAGTGTCGCGGGGAAACGCTTGGGGGAACTGCGTTGGGGGCTGATACCATTTTGGGCCAAGGATGAGAAGATCGGCAGTAAGATGATCAATGCACGCGCGGAGACGGTGGCCGAAAAGCCTGCCTTTAAACGACTGCTTAAAACCAAGCGCTGTATCATTCCGGCTGATGGATTTTATGAGTGGAAAAAGGACGGGACCAGCAAGCAGCCCTATCGGATCCTCATGAGTGATGGCAGCCTCTTCTCCTTCGCCGGATTGTATGACACTTGGGAAGATCCGGAGGGAAAGAAATTGAGCACCTGTACCATCATCACCACTACTCCGAACAGTCTGATGGATGATATTCATGACCGTATGCCGGTGATCCTCCGGCCGGAGGATGAGGCTGATTGGCTGGGGAGAGACAATGACGATGTCGAGTCCTTATTAAAACTGCTGAAGCCTTACGATGCAGCGAAAATGCGGGCTTATAAGGTCCCTTCGGCTGTGGGGAATGTACGGAATAATTCTAAGGAATTGCTTGAGGATATAGGATAAATGCAAACCCGTCAGTCAATCAGACAGACGGGTTTTATTCAGTAATCTTAGTTCAAGGCTGTTGATATACATATCTTTGAATAAATAGCACATGTTTATTTTGTTATATATTTGGTGAGATTAAGATAATAATTATTAAGTTTTCTACGTCATGCTTAGTTAAAAATACATATAAGAACGGCGGTAAAACATGAGCAACGAAATAATTACCACAAAAATCAAAGGTATCATCATCGAGCTATTTAGTAAAAGCTTTGGAGAAAGCCCTAAAAATGTCCATGTTATTTTAGATGAACGTTGTCTGGTTATTCGATTGGAAAGATTCATGGGGGAAATTATTGAGGAACTAATCTTAACAAATGATTACGATGCATTACGTTCCACCAGAGAACTTATTCTGGATTTCTTACTGCCTGATTTTTTAAATCAACTTAGAAATTTTTCGGATTTGGAATTTGATAGTTTTTATTATGACTGTGATGACAACAATCTTTCAGGTGTAATAACAGGTTTAATAAAAGATAATAACTATCAGAACAATGAAGACTATTATCCGGGAAAAGAAAAAATCCACCTTCAGATCTGTAAAATCACTTACGAAGTTGAAAAAGTTCCCGACTTCACTTATTCCTTTTGGGCAGATAAAAATACATTTGTCATCGTTAGAGAAGGTTTATTAATTGAAATTGAAAAATACCTTATTCGGCTTGACGGGGAAAATGCTTTACGCACAGCTAAAAGAACATTAGAGAAAACTCGTTTCATTGAAGATGCCTATACCTCTGCGATATTAAACCGGAGGCTAGCAGGCATATATTTGGATTGGACGTTTGAACTTGATAAAAGCATCTTGGTATATGTTTTTGAAGAAAAGTAAAACAGCTTATAAAAAAAATACCCCGCCGACCAGTTAAGGTTGACGGGCTTCTACATCATTTGCTATTGTATCTCTTCCATGAAAAACTGCTGTAAATCCAATTCTGATTTTATATTCTCAATTACATTTTTCAAACCAGGAACCCAAAGCAGAGTATCTTGCCGAATATAGTTTAAAACTAATGCACAACTCCGTTCAAATTTTTCAAGATGCGGACTGTGATCACTTTTTAAAACATTTCTGACCTCTTCTGCCAATTCCATATAATCTGAGTCAATGTGATCTTGTTTACTAATTTCTGCGGGTTTTAATTTGGACCAGGCATAAGCGCCTCCAGCTACTACCTCTTCCGATCCTTCTACATATTCCAGAGACGAATCCTCATTTATAAATTCGTTGATCCGCTCCTCCAGACCTTTGAAAGTTTGAACGAAATTAACTACGTCTTCCAAAGAGACACCTCCCAAATAGATAAGAAGATGTGATTTTCGCTTGCTGTACAATTTCTTCAGTTAGCAATCACAATCTTGTGTGATTCCAGTATATCGCAATTTGAAACACATATTCAATCAAGAATATTTTACTAGAATTACATCATTATCACTGCTAATCGGTTTGAATAATAGTACAGAGGGTATTGTATAATTAAGACTTGGGAAGGAGTTGTCCAGTCATGAATCAAACGGAGATTCACTCTACTTTAGAAACGGCTAATCCCTTACGGTTTCATCTAATTAGTGGTGAAAATTACTCCGGTATATTCACTAAAGACGAGCAGACAGGATACATAAAATTAATTGGTACGAGCATATCATTTCCGGTCTGGGCGATTAAACGTATCCATAAAACCCTTTAAAACAACCCGTCAGGCATAAGCCCGGCGGGTTGTTTTGTCGTAGTTTATTATTCTTCAGATGCGTATTCATCTACGTTGAAGGTAAGGATCTTATCGAAAACTACATACTCTGTTCGTTTAGCAAATGGCCCTTTATTCCAAGTCTTGATGAAAGCATACTTGGCCATTCCAACACCTGCATCTTTTTGGTCATACCAGTCTATAAAGGCATTCACTTCGGTCATGGACAGATCGTATTCTTTTTCGGTTCCGTTGTTAAGATAAATTGTTAGGATTGCGCGTCCAGTTTCGGGCACTATTATAGCTGTTGCTTCTTTCGAACCGATACTTTCACCCACTACATTAACTGCGGTTACCACATAATAATATTTCACATTACTGGTAACGTTAGTATCAGCGTAAGTAGCATTCGTTACGTTAGAAGCAATGGTTTCATAAGGGCCTCCAGAAGTTATTGATCTTTTGACTTTATATGCAGTTGCATTTGTGACTGCAGTCCAATTGAGATTAATTTTATCCACTGCTGCCGCTGCATAAAGTTCCAATGGAGCAGATAAGTTAGGATTGATTAAATAACCTGTAGCATCAATATCAATAGCATCAATATCTAATCTCCATTCTCCATTAGTCCCGCTGATAAGCTTAACCTCATGAATGCCTACTGGTAAATTTGTTTTTTCGTAGGTGAGTATCTGTCTTTCTGCTATTGTTGTTCCCATTTTCGGGTTAAACTGCTCACTAATTCCATCAATGTTCACTGAAATGTCGTTAGCAAAATCCGAACCTGTACTTGATATTAGTCTCAACTTGGTTCCGTAAAATTTAAAACTTACTTCATTGCCACCTTTTCCTTTAGCTGAGTAATGATGATTTAAGTTATATAGGTTTGCTACTCCTGAATCGTAAATCCAGTTTGCTCCAAGATAAGTAAAAGCACTATGGCTATCGTCATATCTCATCCAACCAGCCTCTGGTGCTATTAGTTTAGTACCTACTGCCGCAGCATACGTATTAGTTTGTCCAGAAAAAAACAACACCCCTGCGAATATAACCAATACTAGTTTTGATACTATACTCTTCCATTGTTCCACAAAATCCATCTCCTTTAATATGTATGCATCAAGCCTACACTATATAAAGGCGAACAAACAGTCTGTTTCTCGACAGGAATTTACAATACACTTAAGGGTTATTGAGGAAATATGTGGATGTAATTTATGAAAAAAAGCCCTCCGGCCCGCTTAGGTCGATGGGCTACTTTATGTATGCTCTAAATTCAAATTGCCGAACAAAACGGGCAGCGGCTATTATAAATGCGACGTGTATCCCCTTACTACTCCGCCATAATCCATGAGTTGGCGAATAGAGTACGAATCTCCTCGGTACCATCCAGAACCATAAATCACTTGGAATAATTATATATATTCGCAAGTGAATCCCCCACTGAATGCCAGCAGGGGAACACACCATCATCAATTCATCTATAGGTCATGGCCATTTGCTTATCTGTTAACAGAATACTACGTACATATCCGTTACCATCAAACATAACTGAAATGAGATGAATTTTTGTGTTATCTTCAATATTTTTAGCCCACTCAGATTCTTTTACAAACTGTTTGCTGTCTGAATTGTAAGCATAATCC
Source organism: Paenibacillus sp. FSL E2-0178 (assembly GCF_038593005.1). Lineage (NCBI taxonomy): Bacteria > Bacillati > Bacillota > Bacilli > Caryophanales > Paenibacillaceae > Paenibacillus > Paenibacillus sp. FSL E2-0178. Next base: position 7,145,728 of record NZ_CP151953.1, on the reverse strand, counting down.
AAATTTTTCTCAAGATCCGCCAGATATTGATCCCCATAAATTTTTTTAACATCCTCTTTGGACATTCCGATTATCAAACCGCCGACCGTCTCATACATATCCTCCGATTCTTCAGTCAAATTAATACCCGCCACTTTATCCTCACGGTACATAATCCTTACTCCGGAGCTGTAAGCGAATGAATTGCCGATTTTTATATCTTCGCCTTCACCAAGCACTTTTTCCGCATCCACACGATTCATTCCATATTGAACAACCGCTTTATCATCATCCACCTTTTTTATGGCTAAGTCTTTCGTGGTGAGTCCTCCATTTGAAGATCCACAAGCAGTCAAACTGAACAGAAATAATAATGCCAGTATACTCTTCCTCATGTCCAACCCCCTAGATGATTTACCTAAAGTTTACCATAGGGAGAAATACGAAAAAAGTCCCGCAGGCCCGATGAACGGATACCGCAGGTCCGTGGTGCTGAAGCTAAATGTCATATCAAATGGGTGCCCCCTTCGCCCAGAGCTTTAACAATTTATTAACATCCGGATTGTAGAATGCTATAGATCGTATGAAGCGGGATGAAAGGAGGGATTCACATCAGGGAGCTACTTGACCGTTACCGGGGGGATTATCAGGAGCGCACCGCCATGGTCAACGCCGTATCTCTGGCTGTTAATGCTGTGATTGGCGCAGGCAAGCTGATTCTTGGCGTGTACCTCCTTTCCGGCTGGTTGATCACCAACGCCATTTATTATTTGATTCTCAGTGCGGCAAGAGGTCAGGCGCTCCACAAGTTCGCAGCCGTCAAACAAATCGAACAACCCGGCGAGAGGCTCCAGCTGGAGCATAACATTTACAGGCGCAGCGGCCTGTCCCTTTGCCTGCTGGGCATCAGTTATCTGCTCGTTTCCCTGCGGATGTATGTCCTCGGGGATGCCCTTATTTTCAGCGGAAACCTTGTCTATCTCGTCGCTGCCGTTTCATTCACCAAGCTTGGGATGGCGATTTACGGTATGACGGCCAACCGGAATTTGAAGGGTCCCATTGTATCCACACTCAAAATATTCAGCTTCACCGACGCCTTAGTCTCCATCGTAGTCACTCAATACACCCTGCTGACTATGCAGCACTCCCCCAGAGCCCTGGACAGCAGTGCTTTGCTCGGGATGGGTTTCAGCCTTTTCTTTGTATGTATAGGTATGTATATGGCTTGCACAAAAAAAGCACGCGAAAAATAATCTTCGCATGCCTTCTTTATATACAGGTAACAGAAATCGCGGATTGCGCTGCTTCTTACTCCTGCTGCCCGCCCTGATATTCGGTTTCATCCTTGCGTATTTCCCGGCCCTCCGCCTTGGCCTGTTCGAGCAGCTCCGCCGCATCATCCTGGGGCTTGTATCCGATCAGCTCCTCCAGATAACCAATGGTATAATAGTTGTCACTATTCGCCGAGGTCCCGTACAGATTCAAATATTGCAGTTCCTCATCCGCCTGAATACAGCAGTTGACCAGCTGCAGCAAATCACGCTCCGAGATCCAGATATGCCCTGCCCGCTCCGAATGGGGACGGTCATCCCCGGGGAAGTTGCCAATCCGGATATTCAGTGAAGAAATCTTGCCCTGATCCGAATAGAGGCGGCCGAGCAGCTCGATATAACATTTGCTTAATCCATAGAAGCTGTCCGGCCGGTAAGGGTCTGACGGTCCCGTTGTCTCATCCGACTTATAATAACCGGTCGCATGATTGGAGCTGGCGAATATAATGCGCCTCACCCCATTCTGCACCGCCGCCTCAAACAATTTATACGCACCCGCTACATTCCCCTGAAGCACCTTACCTAGGAAATCGTCTTCATCCTTAATCCAGGCAAAGTGGAGCACCGTATCGATCCCCTTAGTAAGCTCCGCCAGCCGTGCTTCATCATTAATGTCCAGTTGGGCGATCCCCTGCTCTTCGTCTGCCTGTATATCTGCGCCGGTTACTTCATATCTGCTGTCTTCTTTCAGCCCTTTGAAGAGTGCGTTGCCGATCCTTCCAGCCGCTCCGGTCAGTAAAAGTTTGCGTTTCATTCATCCCAAGCCCCTTTCCAGCCTGCTAGTCCTAAGCATTATTAACCGCTGGAGTGGAAAAGATTACAAACGGCTTGAATTTTACAGATCAAAATAAAATAACTCTTCAAATTTCATGTCCAAAGCAATACATAGAACAAGCGCCAGCTTAGCAGTAGGATTGAACTGTCCGGTTTCAATCGAACTTATCGTATTCCTTGAAACACCCACCATTTCTGCCAGCTCAGCTTGGGATATTTTTTGCTCTGCCCTTGCCTCCCGCAGCCTGTTTCTCAAAACCAGCTTATCATTCATGTTGACTCCTATCCTGCAATTAAAAAGTACTTTACGAAAAAATAGATGCTTAATACAGGTCCTGCGATAGCTTTAATTAAATCTAATTTCTTTTTAGTTATACTATAGATCCCGATACTTTCACAGCCTAAATACCCCATAAATACCGCTACTAATGCAGTATTCGTCTCTTGATGATTATCGTATAAATTATAAACAGCCAGGATGCTAAAAATAATCAGCATACCCAGGACTCCAAATTTCCTGCCTCTATTATGAACAAATTCTCTACCTTCGTCGTTCTTCTCTTGTCTGCTTTTTTCTAATATCAGTTCCTTTTCCATTAGAAATCCTCCTTTGATTATGACAAGTAAACTTGGCATCTTCATTATAATACGCCAAGTTTACTTGTCAATAATCAATCCGAAATTTTACAATAAAGACCAGTCAAAATAACATAAGAAAGCTAAAAATATAGCAAGAACACCGGGCTGCTCTCCCCGCCCCCTCTCCGGCTCGGCCAATCGCTCAAAATATCGCAAAACATGATGCGGAAAAACAGTTCCGCTCTTATTTTATAATGGAAGCGTAGCGCTGCAATTAATAGTAAGCGGTTTCAAGAAAAGCAGGGTCATATCTTTGCGGAGGAGGGCAAGTGAACATAACTTTTGTCAAATTGATCAGAAATTGCTTAGAAAAGGAGATTCATATGAGGAAAAAAAGCTCAAAGCTGCTCCCCCTGGTGTTGATACTTTCATTACTGCTGTCAGGCATCTCTTACGCGGATGTAACCTCAAATTACGTTAACCCGCTTATGGGCGGTGCTGATCCTACAGTGGCCAGGGCTGCGGACGGTTATTACTATTCTGCATCTTCAGGCGATAACAACATCACCTTGAAGAGGCATGAAACCATTCTCGGCGTATCTACGGCCAAAAGCAAAGTGGTCTGGAAGAAGCCCGATAACTTCGGCTATGTGTGGGGTCCATATGTCTACCGGCTGGACGGCAAGTGGTATCTGTATTTCTCTTCCGGCCCGGAGGACAGCTTCGGATATGGACATCCAAGCTCCTACGTTCTGGAGAACGCATCACCCGATCCTTTTGAAGGAACCTGGGAGCTGAAGGGCGAATCCGCCAATGAAGACAGCGACGGGCAGGTTACGGTCAAGCAGGGACTGCTGAACACGGAAGGCTACGGTTTGGCCTGCGGCGTGGTTACTATTAAAGGGGAACCCTACTTCACCTATACCAAATACTATTATTTCGAGGACCCTCAGAACCCGGAGAATACGAAATTCGATGAGAGTCCGACGATTGTCAAAATGAAGAACCCGTGGACCCTGGAGGGCCCGGAAGGCACGGTGGCCAAACCGGAATATGATTGGGAAAAGAAAAACGATAATATCAACGAGGGCGCTGCGGTAGTCGAAAGAAACGGTAAAATCTATTTTGCCTACTCGGCCAGCAGCTTCATGAATGATAACTATGCGGTAGGCGTATCCGTTGCGGATGCATCCTCAGATGTGATGAATGCGGATTCATGGGTCAAATATCCTGAGCCTGTGATGAAAAGATCGGATGAGAACAGCTCGTATGGCCCCGGCTCTCCCCTGTTCCTGAAGTCCGAAGACGACAGCGAAGACTGGATTCTGTATCACGGCATACCGACCCATGGGCAAGGCGGCGGGAACAGAGGCATAAGAGCGCAGCGGATTCACTGGGATGATAATGATTTCATCAATCTTGGCATTCCTTCCAACCCCGGCACAGTCCTGAACAGACCTTCCGGAGAAGAGAGAAGCGAAATCTATGAAGCCGAGGAGGCAAAGCTGTCGGGAGTAGCGAGAATCCCCGGAGGAACCGCTTATGCTTCGGGCGGCGTATACGAGAAGTACAATAACAGCAGCACTAATGACTATATAGAGTTTACAGTAAACACTACTGCTGGCGGGACCTACTCGCTGGATTTCAGATACAACAATAACACGGCGAATCCGGTTACCATGAAATTAGGCGTTAATGGGGCAGCCCGCGATCTTTCCTTCCCTTCGAATGCCGGATTTGAGGCGAATTTCGATCTGAAATCCGTTTATAACCTTCAGCTTAACGCCGGAAGCAACACAATCCGCCTGTCCGGCAAGAGTGCTTTGGCTCTGGATGCCATGATTATCAAGCGCAGCACCTTGTATGAAGCAGAAAATGCCGTGCTGTCCGGCAATGCAAAGGTTGATGCAGATCATCCGGGTTACAGCGGAACGGGATTTGCCGGAGGACTCTGGACCTCTAGCTCTGCCGTTTCATTCAAGGTAAATGCCGCTGCTGCCGGCAGCTATTCGGTTAAGCTGGGCTACAGCCTGGGATTCAACGATGACCGGACGCTGACTATGTATGTAAACGGGCAAAAGCTTAAGCAGGTCGATTTCTTCAGCCTAAAAAGCTGGGACCGCTGGGCCGACCGCTATGATAATGTTTTCCTTCAAGAAGGGGAAAATACAATCACTTATAAATATGACGAAGGCGATACCGGCAACGTCAATCTGGACTTTATAACCGTAACAGAAGCCACTACCTGGCATTATGGAGCAGAAGATGCCAAGCTGACTGGCGGTAACGATGCTGCAGTGGTTTACGCCAAAGACGGCAATCTGGGAACCGGTTATGTCACCGGGCTGTCCAAAGCGGGTTCGTCCGTAGAGTTCGCGGTAAATGTGGAGAATGCAGCCTCTTATGATGTGAAGCTGAGATATGCCAAAGAAGCTGCAGGCACAATCTATGGCCTGTATTTGAACGGCACGAAGATTAAGAATATTAGCCTCCCCTCTACCGGCGGACTTACCGTCTGGAGGGAGCAGCTTGACACGTTAAGTCTGAAGGCGGGTAAGAACACAATTACTTATAAGAATGAAACAGGAAACTCCGGCATTCTAAGTATGGACAGTATTCACCTTAACAAGCGTACTCCGTGGAGATATCAGGCCGAGGATGCCACCCGGCAAGGAAGCCTCAAGGTTGTCAGGGATCATTTATGGTATGAAGGCAACGGGTTCGTAGGCGGATTCGAGCAGACCGGGGACACGCTGAAGTTTGAAGTAAATGTTCCTAATACGGCTGATTATACGTCAACTTTGCGTTATTCCGGGGTACAAAGCTCGAATATTACCATGTCGATGGTGGTCAATGGACAGAAAATCAAGCAAGTGTCCTTAACTCCGACAGCGAATTGGGATATCTGGGCTAACAGTACGGAGTCCGTGAACCTCAAAGCCGGCAGGAATACGATTGAATTCATCCGCGAACAAGGAGATACCGGCAGATTCAATGTCGACAGTCTCACGATTGATAAGACGAGCGGCGGATTCATGAGCTCGATTGCGGGCAAGATCATTCCGGAGAAAATGGTCAAAATCCAGCCCAAGCACAGCGGAAAAGCATTGGATGTGGACAGAGTCTCCAGTGATCCGCTGGCGGTGATTAACCAGTGGTCCAACGGTGACGGTAATAATCAGCTGTGGAGATTCCTGGATCTCGGCACAGGCTATTATCAGATCCAATCGGTCCAAAGTGGCCATGTGCTCGATATTCTTCCCGGTTCAGCAATCCAGCAGCTGTGTCAGAATACAAAAGCTTCCGGAACGATACCGGATACGCAGCAGTGGAAGCTGGAGAAAGACGGAGATTACTACAAGATCATTAACAAAAGCAATAATAAAGTAATCACTGTAGAAGGAGCGTCCAAGAGTGACGGTGCAGCAGTGAGAGTAGCGGATGATCAGGCGAAGGATAACCAGCGGATGAAAATTGAAGTCCGTAACCTCAGCAATAGTGAAATCAGCGCTCTGACCGAGCTGAACGGGCGCTATGATATTACTTTTGATGCGGGTGGCGGAAGTCCGGCGCAGACAGTCGTTCAGGCTGCATACGGCGAGCAGTTAACGGCTCCGGCCGTAATGAATAAAGGTTATGTGCTGGAGGGCTGGTATAACGATTCAGAAAAATGGGATTTTGCCAATCAGACCGTGCCGGGAGTAATGACGCTGACGGCCAAATGGAATCAAAAGGCGCCGGAGGTGCAGATTGTCAGTGAAGGCTTGATGCGGGCGGGTTCAGCTGGAGTACTCCGCGCCGCCGGTAAAGGAGAAGGAACCCTGTCCTTCACCTGGTACCTCGACAAGGGCGATGGCTATGGTTATGGTGAGCCGGTCGGTTCGGGCGACAGCCTGACGCTGGCGGCGTTGACAGAAGCGATGAGCGGCTACCGGTATAAGGCGGTTGTGGCAGACGATAGCGGCTTAACCGGCGAGCAGGAATATATATTGCAAGTGCTCCCGGCTGCAGTAGAGTGGATTCCCCCTGCCTTTGCGGTAGATTTACCTTCTGCCATGGACGCCGTTGAGGGCGAACCTTTGACGCTGCTCGTTGATGCAACAGGTGACGTAGCGTCTATCGGTTGGGAAGTAAAACGTCCGGACAGCGGGGATTGGCTGCCGCTAACGAGTGTTACCGGTGCAGTATACCGCTTCACGCCGGGAATGGAAGATGACGGAACGCAGTACCGTGTGGTGCTGACCGGCAAAGCCGAGATGAATCCGGAACGTATCACCGGAACGGAGCTGGTGCTCAAGGTCTATCCGGCACATGAAATACCGGTGGTCCAGTCGTTTACGGCAAGTGTAAATCCGGTAAAGGAAGGGGATTCAGTTACCTTTAACGTTGTAGCCAATTCTGTGTATGGAGAGCTGAGCTACCGCTGGCTGAAGAACGATCTTGTGCTGGATGGTGCGGCCGGGAGCAGTCTGACACTGGATAAGGCTGCTATATCTGATGCAGGGGCATACAAGGTTGAGGTTATGAACACCCGTATGATCGGGGAGTATGCTTATATGGATGCGGTCGATACAGAGACGATTGAGCTGACTGTCAACCGTCAGCCGGTAACACCAACAGATCCTCCGGCGACACCAACGGACCCGCCGGTGACAGCAACAAGTCCGCCTTCATCTACGGCGAAGCCTGCGGCAACACCACAGCCTACCGCAACGCCGGGTCCTTCGGCTGCAGTCATAACAGCTGCTCAGCTGAGCAGTCCTGCGGTGAACGGTGTAGTTACAGTGCAGGCGGGGCAAGCGGCTGTGGTTGAGCTTCCGGTGAATGCCGGGGAGCTGCTGGGAACCTATTCCCTGCGTGTGCAGGGAGACGGAATAGAGCTTGTGCTGGCGCCGGAGCTGCTGAAGCAGCTGGCCGAAGCCCTGCCTGCTGGCGGGAGCAGCGGTGCCAAGATTGTGCTGAAGGTGCAGCCCAAGACACTGGAAGCTGCGAAGCTGAAGACAGAAGCTGGCGTAGCGCTGGCAGGCAAGCTGATGGATTATGACCTGAGTCTGGTAAAGGCAGACGGGACAGCGCTCCATCTGGAGGATTATCCGGTTCCGGTGAGCGTCAGCTGGCAGGCCGCCGGTCTGGACTCGAGGCTGCTTGGCCTGTACCGTGTGAGCAGTGACGGTACACTCACTTATCTGGGCGGAGCAGCTGAAGCGGGCAGATTAAAGGGACTTCTCGAGGGCAGCGGCACGTATGCGCTGCTGGAGTATTCCAAGCAATTCAGCGATGTTCCAGTCACACACTGGGCGTTCGAAGCCTTGCGTGAGCTGTCTGCGAAACATCTGATCAAGGGAATCTCGGAGCAGGCTTATCAGCCGGGCCGGAATATTACCCGGGCTGAATTCGTGCAGCTGATGGCCGGTGCGCTGCAGCTGGGCGGCAGAGGTAGCAACAGTGGCAACGGCAGCGGGAACGACAGTGGGAACGGCGACAGCGACACCAGCGGGAACGACAGCGGGAACGGCGACAGCAGTGGCAGCATCGCATTCGCTGATGTTCCGCAAGATGCCTGGTACAGGGATGCTCTTTCCGGCATGGTGCAGGCAGGGCTGATTACCGGACGGAGTCCGGTGTCCTTCCAGCCGAATGCAGAGATCAGCCGCGAAGAGATGACTGTCATTCTGATGCGGGCTTACAAGCTCCAGCATGGTGCAATCCCGGCCGCTCTAGACAACACTACTTCTATAAAGGATGCTGAGGACATCTCCGGCTGGGCAGCGGATCAGGTAGCCGCTGCGGCCTCACTCGGCTTCGTGAACGGACGGGCGGACGGAACCTTTGCTCCGAAGGCTGCCGCCACCCGTGCAGAAGCTGCGCAGATTCTGCTGAATTATTTGAAATAAGTCTAGCACGGAAACAGAGTGTAGCTGTTCCGTTCTGCAAGGCATAAATAAGGCGTCCCCCTGGATACAGTTCCTGGGGGAGCGCCTCTTATATATCCTATGACTATAAACTTCTACTTCTACTTCTACTTCTACTACTTCCGGAGCAGATTCGTACGAAATCGCTTCCCGGAATCAGATGCAACCGAACAATGGCTTAAGACCACCTGGCGAGGATACAAATGTTGTACTTTCTGCAACTTGCCTGCCAGGATACGGGGCTGTAAGGGAGGATTGTTGTACGAAATGCAAGAATTTCCCCGGTAGGCCGCTCGAGGAAGGAGAAATGTTGTATTTCATACAACAATCTTTAATTACCGCCGATTTAAGGAGACAAATGTTGTATTTCGTGCAAGATTTCAGGTTGTATACGCACGCTGGAGGGATGCCCGCAATAAAGTTTGCTGTCTACCGAAAACCAGGAACATACTGAAAGTTAAATAACCAGCCGCCGGTAGCTTTCCGGTGGCTGGTTATTTGTAATCCCTTTTAAACCTATTGTAGAAGGAACTTAGATTCTAACCTGCGGTGCTGGCCGAATCCTTGATCTACACAGGAAGTGTCAATCAGTTGGCCATCGTTCTTAAGTTTACCTTAATATAGCTGGAGTCCATGCTCCGGGTATAAATCAGTTATTTTGCTGCGCTACGGATCATGTGCGCAAGGGTTGTGATTTCCTGGGGATCACGCGAAGCCCCGATGATGATCCAGCCGGTGCTCTGGCCGCGGGGGCCGATATAGACTACTTCACCGTCTATCGTTTTTTGCTCCAGCGAATTGGGTCTGGTCTTGCAAGGCTCCAGCGCATACATGCAGTCACTGATCGCCCGTTTGGCGATTAGTGACCGGGGATAACATTGCAGGGAACGAATGACATAGGCTGCCGTATCCTGCCCGGCGTTCACCAGCATCTCGGCTGTCAGCTGCTCCCCGCCCCCGTCTGCACAATAGTCCCGGACCTGCGGCAAATCCAGAAGCCCCTCTACCGGCTCAGGAACGTATTGATAACAGCGGATCGGGTCCAGCCTGGTCTCGGAATCGTAGATGGTTAACGGGTCCACCTCAGGCGGGGCAGAGTCGCGGAGCAGCATTTTTGCGGTGGAGACCGGCAGGATATAACTCCCCCCACCCGTCATATAAGCTCCTGCCAGCTGAATATGGTACCCGTCATCCATTGGCTGGGCAACCTCCGTTAAATTCCGTACCGTGTCTTCCCGGAACAGGTAGGCTGCCCCATAGCGGGTTACGATCCGGACTGTTTTGGCATACACAGGCAAGGGCCCGTAGCCCCTCACCGGAACATTACCCTCCAGGCAGATCTGCTGCTCATCCCAGGTCAGCCGCACCGATTCCGGCAGTGCCGGGGAATAGGACCCCGTCCCGTGGACGGTTCTTACCTCATCCGGGGTACCGAAGATTTCCGGCCCAATGGCAGCCACCGCTGCATAGAAGCCTGAATCCCAGCCCGAATGCTCATTGTCGGATAGATCTACATGATCCGGATGGAGCAGGTACCGCTCTTCACGCTCCCAGCTGATTTTCTCCGCATCCAGCCGGATTTCCCCAATGTCCATCCCCCGTTCCAGAATCACGGTAAAGACAAGCCGGCCATTGGATATAGTCAAAAGGTGTAGGTGCGAGCCGAAGGAGTCCGTAACAAGCGTCAGGGTGACAAAGCCTCCTCCAGGCAGCACCTGGGGAGTGCCCGGCTGCAGCTGCTCCAGCGTCAATTCGCTTATTCGCTGACTACTATTTTGCTCATTGCTGTTCGGTTCATTGCTCATTCGCTGATAGTTCTTTTGCTCGTTGCTATTCGTCTCATCACTTATTCGTTTATTACTTACTCGCCCTTTGCTTATTCGTTCATTACTTACTAGCTCATCGCTTACTCGCCCATCGCTTACTCGCTCATCACTTCCCCGCCCATTACTCATTCAAACAGTCCCCCCTTCCGGAGGAACCGTTTAAGCCAATGTGGCTAAGCAGAAACACGGGGTCAAGCTTTTCGAAGCTGGCGATGGTAAGGTGAGCGCGGGCAAGCAGTGCCCCGTCTCCGATACCAACAACCCGCATGCCCGCCCGGATCGCCCCTTCTACACCGGCGGCCGCATCCTCAAAGACAAAACAAGCGGCCGGGGCTACTCCAAGCAGCCTGGCTGCTTGCAGGAACACCTCCGGGTCCGGCTTCGCCCTGCCGATGGTGTTCCCGTCCGCCACTGCGTCAAACAACGGCCTGATGTTCACCTTCTCCAGAATCAGCGGAGCATTTTTGCTGGCTGAGGCAATCGCTGTTCTGACTCCGCGTGAGCGTAACAGCCCAAGAAAGCCGCTTACACCGGGTAATACATCACCCGGAGTAAGCGTCTCCAGCAGCTCCTTGTACCACTCATTTTTGCGGGAGGCCAGCTCCTCCTTACGTTCCGCCGTCAGATCTGTGATTCCGCCGGAGCGCAGCAGAAGTTCAAGCGATTCCATACGGCTAACGCCCTTCAGCTGCTCATTGGTGCTCTCGCTGAAATCGAAGCCGAGCTCACCGGCAAGTCGCTTCCAGGCATGATAGTGAAATTTCGCGGTATCGACAATGACACCGTCCAGGTCAAAGATAGCTGCCTCAAAGGGTTGTGCCCGCAACATAGCCCCTCCCTTCCAGCTTGTACACTTCATGAGCATCCGGATGAATCGTGATCCGGTAGCGCTCCCCCTGCCAGGCAAGCTGGAAGCTCAGCTCCGTCCAGCCCTCAGGCAGCCGCGGCTCAAGCTTAATGTCCTTGCTCCACATCGCACTCTTCAGACCGGCTAACCCGTAGACGATCAGCTGCCACAAGCCGCCGCAATTGGCGATATGAATCCCCTCGGCAGCACCCTTCTTCTCCAGCGAAAGGTCGATAGCCATCACCCGCTGCAGGAAATTCGCCGCCGCTTCCGGCTGATTCAGCCAGGAGGCCACAATGCCGTGAACCGCCACGGACAAGGAGGAATCATGGGTAGTGATCGGCTCATAATAATCATAGGAGGCCTTCAGCTGCTCCTTGGAGAATTCCTGCGGGAACAGCAGCATCAGTTCCAGAACATCCGCCTGCTTAAGCGCCTTGGAGCGGTAATTGCGCTCCTGGGAGATGAAATGGCCGAAGGGTCTGGACCTGTCAGTCCAGATCCCGGCAAAATCCACATCCGCAAAGGAAGCAAAATCGTCAGACTGCGGAACAATTCCCGTTCCGCTGTCATAGGGCAACCGCAGCTTCTCCGCCGTATGCCGGAACAGCTCTTGTTCCTCCGGGCGAATACCCAGCCGCTCTACAGCAGCTGCATAGCTGTCCGGTTTGCTGCCTTGCAGGCTGTCCAGGCAGGCAATCGTCTGCTCCAGACTGAATTTGACCATGCGGTTGGTGAAGGCATTGTTACGGGTAAAGGGCAGATATTCGTCCGGTCCCATCACGCCGAGCAGCTCGCCCACTCCTTCCCGGTTCCAGTCTACCCGGTCACACCAGTACCGTGCCGTCTCCACCAGAATATCAATGCCGTAGTGCTCCAGGAAATCTTGATCGCCTGTTGCCCGCACATAATGGTAGAGGGCATACACAATATCCGCTGTTATATGAATTTCATGATCGGCGTATTGCCAGTTGGCGCATTGCTCTTCCCCGCTTAACGAGGACTCCCAGGCATACCTTGCTCCCCTGTAACCATAATTCTGCGCATTGCGTCTGGCTCCGTCCAGCGTATTGTAGCGGAACAGAAGCAGATTGCGGGCCGCCTGCGGGTTGGTGTGCAGGTAGAAGGGCAGCAGGTTGATCTCTGTGTCCCAGAAATACCGGCCGAAATAGGCCTCACCGGCATACCCCTTGGCACAAATCGCCACCCGGGCATCCTCCGGTGCGTTGGCACGAAGCAGATGATAGAGTGAAGCGCGGACATTTAATTGCGCCAGATCATCTCCCTTGATGATGATATCGGCCCCCTGCCATTTGCTCTTCCAGCAAGCAGCATGCCGTTCATATAGCTGGTCCCAGCCTATCTTACGTGCATGGCTAAGCTGCGCAAGCGCTCTGCTGCCGGCTTCGCCCTCCTCCATATCCCGGTCCGTGGTCACCGCCGTCAGCTTACTGATAGTCAGCCGGTCCCCGATCTGCATGGCGAATTCACCCCGGAGAGCAGCCGTCACCAGGCTATTCTCCTCCTGCCAGATCACCGCTTCAGAGGCTTCAAGCACAGAGTGCATGAAGATCCGGTTCCCCTGCTCCGTCAGCGTTTCAAGTGACAGGCTGCCCCCAACTTCCGCCGTGGGAACTACACTATCAAAATGATTCATCCCATTGGTGCGTACATCTCCCCGGAGAGAAGCAGCAGCCTCCAGCCTGCCTTCGCCTGCCAGCACCTCAACCTGTATTCGCTGGATACACAGATGGGTATCCGCCATACTGATGTAGCGCTCGAAGGTGCACTGTAGCTGCATGCCCTCTGCTGTCTCCCAGATTAATGTACGATGAAGGCTTCCATCGCGCAGATCCAGCCAGCGTCTGTAGCCGCTGATCCGGGAGCGGTCCATATCCAGGCTCTCCCCCGCAGAGCACAATTCAAGCCCCAGCATATAAGGAAGATTAACAATCTCCTCCTTCAGCAGCGGATGCCGGGCGACAATGCCCGGGATGAATGTCCCCTGCTTGGACTTCGGATGCCGCGGCTTCTCCAGCGTGACGTTATCCGGAAAGCGCAGATACTCCTCATCCTGAGGGGCATCGCTGCACCCCTCTTCAAAGCTTCCACGGGCATGCATATAGCCGTTCCCCTGGGTAAACAGCCCCTCATAATGCTTATGCAGTCCGGCATCATACCCGTTTTCTTTCAGACACCACAGGTGTTCCTCATTCATCTGCAACCCCTCAATTCTCCGGTATCTTTCCTTGGCATTCCCGTCCGCTCCGTCATCCCTTGACCGCTCCCGCAGCAAGTCCGGATACTACCTGCTCCTGCAGCAGGATATAGACTACAATACTCGGAATGATGACGACCATCGTAGCCGCAAACATGACGCCGTAATCACTGGCAAACTGGCTTTTGAAATAATAGAGCGCCAGCGGCAGGGTCCGGCTCTGATTGCCTGTCGTCAGAATGATCGCGAATTGAAATTCATTCCAGCAGAGCAGGAACTGCATGACTCCCGCCGTGCCGAAGCCCGGCTTCGAGATCGGCAGTATAATCCGGAAGAAGGTCTGAATGAAGCTGGCACCATCCAGGTAAGCCGATTCCTCCATCTCCTTGGGGATCGTCAGGAAGTAGCTGGATAGAATGTAGAGCGAGACCGGCAACCCAAAGCCGGTATAGACAATAATAAGTCCGATCAGCTTGTCGTACAGCCCGAGCGCGTTAACCGTCAAGTACAGCGGCTGCAGCATCGCAGCGCCGGGAATCAGCAGCGAGAGGGAGAAGGCTCCCATCAGCAGCTTTTTACCGCGGAAGTGAAAGCGCGCCAGGACATAAGCTGCCATTCCGAGCAGAAGCAGATTGAGCAGTGTTCCGAAGATCCCTACAATTACACTGTTGATGTAGAACCGGGATATCGGCGCGATCTGGAAGGCCTTCGTGTAATTGGAGAAGCGGAAGCTGCTTGGCCAGCCGAGGGAATTGCTCAGAATCTCGGCATTCGTCTTAAACGAAGCCAGCAGCACCCACAGGAACGGACCCAGCGACAACAGGACAATCAGGATTACAAATCCATACTTAAGTACACCCAAACTTTTTTTCAACATTCTCACCCCATCCGCTCCATTCAGTTTTGGGAGCTGCCTATTCTGAACAGATTTCGGCATAGCAGGACAAAGATCAAGCCAAAGCCGATTAGGAAAACGCCCACTGAGTTGGAATAACCGAAGTTATTGTCCATGAGAGCGGTCTTGTAAATGTAAATGGGCAAATTCATCGTTTGATTGCCGGGTCCGCCGCCTGTTGTCATTAGAATAATATCCATCTTCTGCAGCATGCTTGTTCCCGACAGAATCACGCAGGTCCCGATAATGTTGCGCAGCATAGGAATGATGATGTACAGGTTGATCTTGAAATTGCTGGCCCCGTCGATACGTGCCGATTCGAACAGACTTTCCGGAATGGCCGCAATCTCGGCCAGAATGAGAATCGTGACGACTGCCGCATACGGCAGCCAGGTCATCGTAACGGATAGAAAAGCCGTGGCATAATCCATGAACCAGTTCTGGGAGTAATCCGCATTGCCGAATAAACGGACGATACTGTTCACCGCACCGAATTCAGGATTGAGCATACACAGGAACAGCATACCTACGGCAGCCCCTGAGATAATATTCGGAAACATGTACACTGTGCGGGCAAACTTCCAGTAGAATTCCTTCATACTGAGAATAACCGCGAACAGGGTGCCGATGGCCACGTGGACCGTAGATTGCAGCACGACCCAGATCCCCGTATTCAGTGCGCTTTGGCGAAAATCGGCATCGTCCGTGAACAGCTTGATATAGTTAGCGAGACCGATGAACACCGGGCTGCGTCCTGCCGACCATTCCGTAAAGGATGTGCCGAACAGAATGACAAGTGAGACGGCATAAACAATAATAAACAATGCTACAGTCGGTAGCAGGAAAAGCGTGATATACCCTCTATTTTTCCTAACCATCCATATGGTCCTCCCCAATCCTCGTCATGCAATATAAGCTAAAATTAAGATGCTAACTTAAAGTTCAATCGTCACTGCGGTGAATATTTGGACTTCCGGCCGCTGCCCGCCCCCAGATTTCTTGATTTAAACCGCTGTTCGCGGTAGAAATCCGGTGACTGCTTATGCTTCCGGAGTGAGCTTTCCTCGGAAAGCTTTCAGGCGATCGCTATCGCTCCTACAGTTCCAAAATCCCCCTCCGGTCCTCTCACTTTTTGTTAATTTCTTTTATTCAGCTTACGTTGCTCTTTATTTATTCTTAGCGGCAATTTCCGTCAGTTCCTTGGCAATCTCTTCAGCCGTTGCCCGGCCCGCTGCCAGCTTCGGATACAGGTTCTTCCAGGCATCCGTTACGTTCGGATAGACGATGGAATCCAGTGTCCGGTAATGCAGCTGTGTCTTTTGAGCGACTGTAATCGATTCGACCATGATCGGATATTTCTCTTTTAGTGCATCTGATGGCTGAACTTCACTCGATACCGGCATGACATTGCCGTATTCAAGAGCGAGGGTCTGTCCTTCAAGCCCTGTTTTGAACTTGATGAATTTCTCCGCAGCATCGCGGGTTTCCGGCGTTTTGGCTCCGATCATATAGCCAACCTCATAAGTGGAAATCAGGCTGTTATTCGGATAAGCGGCGACACCCACTTTTGCATCGAAACCTTCACTGGATTTGGTCGGATCGCTGAAGTCTCCAATCATCCAGGGACCGTTGGCAATCATCGCAGCCTTGCCCTGGCTGAACGCGTTCGCTGCATTGGCATATCCCGCCCCAAGCGCATCCTTCGTCGTATACTTCTCCAGCAGCTCCTTCATCATATTAAGCGCCTGAATCATTTCGGGCGTATTGAAGTCGGTAGGGTGCAGGGTGTTCATGAACGTCTTGCCTTTCTCCCCGTTAGTGCCGATCATCGCAGCAAGAATCAGGTTGGATGTCCAGGCATTCTCCCCGGTCATCAGTGCGAGCGGAACGAAGCCTGCAGCCTTCAGCTTCTCGTTGTTGCTCATGAATTCATCCCAAGTCTCCGCCGGCTTAATGCCTGCCTTGTCAAACATTTCTTTATTGTAAAAGTAGCCGATATTCTGCTTCTGATCGCTGATCGACCAGATCTTCCCGTCCCGGGTATTGGAAGCGAGTGCATCTTCTCCGATGGCTGCCTTCCATTCCGCGTCCTTGTCTAAATAATCATTGAAAGGGGTTGCAAGATTCCCTTTGATCAAGACATCATTAATTCCGTCCTTGCCCATTACGACATCCGGCACATCCCCGGAGGCTGCCAGAATCTTAATCTTATCCACGTATGCCGCATCACTTGGAATCTCTTCAACCACAACCTCCACTTCATTGCCATATTTGGCATTGAACTGCTTGATCTGCTCTTCCTCCATCTTGGCTGATGCATGCGTGCCGACCCGGAAGGTAAGATAAGAAATTTTGACCGGCGCTTTAGCCGCAGGCGCTGCTGCATTTCCTGAGCCTGCCGTTGCGGCCGCTCCATTATTCTCTGCTGAATTCCCTGATCCGCATGCCGTAATGGACATGGTCAGCATCAGCATGCCTGCTAAGGTACAGCCCGCTTTGTACAAAGACTTTCGCACAATAAATCCCCCTTTAGAATGATGGCTTAAGCCAGGGCATCACCCTGCAGCCGATTACAGTTGTTTACAGCTCTCATTGTAGAACATAGAAAAAAAGTTATGAATTCGTTTTTCCGCATGATCTTTTATAATATCTTGAGCAAATCTGATTTGGCAGCGGGGCGGGTGTAAGGGTTTTCAGATTTCTTTAACTCTGTATCGTTTTCTTTACCATCTGGCCGGAAACGGCCCAATTTCACCCGGCTCTGCTATTCGCTGCCAAGAAATGAATATATAATGGCTGTACTACAGACTCATCAGCAAGGAGCAACCAACATGTCCAATCAGCATATCCTGAAGCGGATCAGCCTTCGTCCCCTACTCGGACGTTTCTCCCTAATTCCGGTACGAAATAAAATGGTCATTATTATCTTCCTGCTAATTCTGCTTCCGATGACGTTCGCCGGCTGCTACTTCTATTGGAGCATCTCCCAGATTCTAACGAGGAATGCCAATGATAATCTGTCCCTGCTGATCCGCCAGACCAACGACAATATCGAGAAGTCCTTTCAAATTATCGATAATACCTCCCTGCATTTCCTCTCTACTAAAATGTTAAGAAACTGGTTAATCGACGATATGTCGCTGAGCGATGACTTTTACAAGAAATTCGTCAATAAAAGTGAAATGGAGGAGGATTTGAAGTACAGCCTTATGTTCAACAATGCTTGGAATATCAGCCTGCTGTCAACGGCCTATGTATTTTTTGATAACGACAACTATGTATCCGTTCTGAAGTCCCCGCCTAACATTGAGCAGATTAACCGGAACAATCTCGCAGTCTATCAGTCGGTTAACGGCAGAATGGTCCGCGGCAAAGAAATCCTGACGCCAAGTCCCGGCGATCCCACGCTCTATTTCACCCGGGTGATGTCCAATATTAATCTTCCCGAGCAGCGCCTGGTGCTGATCTTCGGCACGAATGAAGCTGATTTAGCAGAGGAATATGCCGGACTGCTCGAATACCCGGGCGCCATAGCTTACATTATTGATAACCAGGGAGTCATCTATTCTAGTGCGGGTAAGCAGGAATTAGGTTCAACTGTTCCTCCCGATGTGCTCGCGCTGA
Organism: Paenibacillus sp. FSL E2-0178; assembly: GCF_038593005.1. Lineage (NCBI taxonomy): Bacteria > Bacillati > Bacillota > Bacilli > Caryophanales > Paenibacillaceae > Paenibacillus > Paenibacillus sp. FSL E2-0178. Next base: position 7,127,743 of record NZ_CP151953.1, on the reverse strand, counting down.
GGGATCATACGGAAGTAAGTGAGGTCAAGCTTAATCAGGAGACTTATCTGGCCGCTTCCCGCAGCATCGGTACTACCGGTCTTACCTTCATTGCCGGCATTCCGAGGAAGCAGGTACTCGCCAAATTATCGGGAAGCATGCACAATTATATCTGGTTTATCGCACTGATTGCGTTCGTCTCGCTTGCAGCAGGTGTCCTGCTGTCGCTTCGCTTCACCCGGATTATCCGCGATCTGCTGCGGAGTATCCGTAAGGTCAAGAAAGGGGATTACAACACCAGAATGCCCGCTTTCAAGGACGCAGAGCTCAACCAGCTCAGTTCCACCTTCAACAACATGACTGACGAAATCAATTATCTGATCAAGGAAGTCTATGAGAAGCATCTGCTGGTCAAAGAGTCAGAGTTCAAATTTCTGCAGGCTCAGATGAATCCGCATTTTCTGTTCAATACGCTGATTACCATCGGCTACAAGGCAAAGCTGTCCAAAGATGAGACCGTTTACAAAATGGTCACGTCCCTCACTGAGCTGCTGCAGGCAAGCATCTATTCCAACAGTCTGGCCAAAATCCCGATCCGGCAGGAGCTGGATTTCATCAGATTCTATCTGTATCTGCAGAAGGAAAGGTTCGAGGACAAAATGGAGTACACGATCCAGATCGAGGATGAGGCCATACTGGATCTGTTGCTGCCCAAGCTCAGTGTTGAACCGCTGGTCGAGAATGCTGTGGTGCACGGGGTGGAGCGGAAGCTCGGCAAAGGAAACATCAACATCCGCATTTACCGCGAGAACGATTCGGTCTATTTCGAGATCACCGATAACGGCAGCGGGTTTGAGCATGTGCCCAAGAATTGGAATCATTTCGAGAGCGACACGATGCGCAAGCAGGGCCACAACAATATCGGCCTGATCAACACGCATAAACGGGTTAAGCTGCTCTACGGCGAGCCTTATGGCATTGAGGTCGAGAGCGAGCCTGGGGCAGGCGCGAGAGTCACTCTACATATACCGGCAGATCAGGGGGAACTAACACATGTATAAGGTGATGATTGTAGACGATGAGCCTGTGATCAAAAAAGGGCTGCAGTGCTTCATCGATTGGAGTATTCTTGAGTGCGAGGTTGTTTGTGAGGCGTCGAACGGGCTGGAGGCGGTCGAGCTGCTGGGCTACTACGATGTCGATATCGTTGTCACGGATATCCGCATGCCGGGAATGGATGGGCTTGCGCTCTCAGAGTATGTGCACCAGCACTTTCCGCAGACGAAGGTTATCATTCTTACGGCCTTCGCGGACTTCTCCTATGCCCAAACGGCCATTCAATATGAAGTCGTCGATTTTGTAGTCAAGACCAATCCCACAGAGCAGATTCCCCGGGCGATTGAGAAAGCCACACTGCTGCTGGAAAAAGAACGGGAGCAGAAGCAGAAGGTCCGGCAGCTGGAGAGCAAAATCAACGATAATCTGTCCGAAATCAGCGAAAAATTCCTCCGGGAAGCCGTCTATGGCCTGATTAGCGATGAAGCCGGTCTGTTCAGCCGCTCAAGCGAGCTGGGGCTGCAGCTGGAGGACTATTTCGCCATCTATATGGAGGTAAAAGATATACCCGGACCCCATGGCTCTGCCGGGAGCCCGGCGAATGACCATTACCGCTTCCTGGCCTCCATCCGCCAATTCCTTGCCCTGGCCTTCGGGGAGCATCCCTCTTATATTATGGCCATGGAGAAAAACACCCTGCTGGCGCTTGTCTCCATGACCGGCGGCAATACCGCGGTCTCCACCCAGGCCCTGCTCACGATCAGCAATGAAATCCTCGCCATGGCGGAGAATTTCAGGCAATATCATGTCAATATCGGCATCAGCCTGCGGCACCGGGATATATCGACGCTGTCAACGGCCTATCTTGAAGCGAGAGAGGCGCTGCAGGGCAGCTTTTATAATGATAATTATGTGGCTGTATATATCCCTCATGCGAACCAGGCCCTTACGCCTGCAGCCCCTCCCCATCATGCCGCCGAGCAGATTGCCGGACATCTGCAGCAGGGAGACAGCGAGTCGGCCATCCGTCAGCTGGACCAGCTGCTGGAGAACTACAGAAGCATTAAAGAGCCGATTGAGAACGTGAAGGTAGCCTGTCTGCTGATCAGCTCCTATTGCTTCCGCTTGCTGAGCACAAGCCAGCCCTTCGCACCGGAGATGGAGGAGAGCCAATCCGCCGTGTATAAGCAGATTCAGGAGAGCAAAAGCATCCAGCTGCTGGCAGATATTCTGGGGCGCCTGATTCTAAGCTGCTCAAGGGCCGTGGCGCGGAGTGACAGACAGCCTAATTACATCGTAATTGAATGCCAGAAATATATACGAGAGCACTACAATCAGAACCTGAGCCTGCAGATTATTGCCGACCATATCCATATCAACAGCAGCTACCTCAGCCGCCTGTACAAGAAGGTCACCGGTGAGTCCATCATCGATGTGATCAACAAATACCGGATTGACATGGCCAAGAAGCTGCTCCGGAACCCGGCAAGTAAAGTATTCGAAGTCGCGGAAGCCGTTGGTATTGAGACACCCGCCTATTTCACTCATGTGTTCTCCAAATACACAGGGATGAGCCCCAAGGAATATAAGCTGAATTATTCACAGACCGAACTGGGATAACCGGAAGAAGTACACCAGACTGTTGATCATATTGTCCACTCCGGAGCCTTGAAGGCCGAACATAATCCTTCGCTCCGGTAGTACGCAATGGCTCCGTTCAATTCCTCCAGATCGCATTCGATCTCTGCCTTGGTCATTTCCCGCACGATTTCTTGTGCCTTCTCCACGGCATTTGCCTTGACGTAACAGTGCAGGCACTCCAGGTACAGCCGGGGCTCTTTCTGTGAAGCCTGCTGCAGATAAGCCCCCCACTCATACCAGCCGTCATCCTTAAGATCCGCAAAATTCTCAATAGGAGCATAGGAGGTGAAAGAGGGATAGGTATCCGCCAGCTTGAAGCCTACCCGCTCCGCTACGGCCCGCTTTTTCCGCAGCTCCGGCAAATCTATCTTCTCCAGCACATACCCCTCAGGCAGCGATAGTTCGATTGGCGTGAACGTCTCACGGGTTACAATGTACCGGTGTCTTGTATACTCCCGTATGTATTTGTTGGGATGAACCTCTGGTATCTTCAATCTCCACTCTTCATTATCCGGTGTGACCTGATCCCAGAACCCCAGTGATTCTGTGAGCGCCTGGTTAAAAGCATCGTTGCTCATTATTCAATTTTATCACCTTAGACATTCCTCCTTATTTCAGGCCGCCTGTGTACCTGTTACAGGAATCTTATCCGATTACGAATTGAGATAAAATGGAAAAAATAAATAAAATAAGAGTCTGCGGAGCGGCATGCTTTGATTTATTTTGGACACAATTGTGTTCCCCTACTCTATCGACATTAACTCACATGATATGTTATTATGATAAACTGATAACGTATTAACGAACTAAAGCGCAGGCTGCTGCGTGTAATCTACTAGGGGGAATAGAGAGATGAAGAGACAAGGGATACTGGGTTTATTGGTAATTATGGCGATTGCTATAATAGCAGGCTGCTCCAGTTCGGGTGGCAATGACGGTAAGCTGGTGATCGGTATAGATGATAAGTTTGCCCCGATGGGCTTCCGGGATGATAACAATGAAATTGTAGGTTTCGATATTGACTATGCGAAAGCGGCTGCTGAGAAAATGGGCAAAGAAGTTACCTTCCTCCCGATTGACTGGTCTGCCAAGGAATCGGAGCTGAATAGCGGACGCATTGATATGATATGGAACGGCTACACCATCACGGACGAGCGCAAGGAAAAAGTGTTATTTACCAAGCCTTATCTGGAGAACAGTCAGGTTGTAGTCGTGCTTGCGGATTCAGCGCTGTCTACGCTTAAGGATCTGGCCGGCAAAGAGGTCGGACTGCAAAGCCTCTCCTCTGCTGCCGATGCCCTGGATGCTAATCCGATTAAGGCAGAGCTTAAAAATGTCTCCGAATTCACTGATAATGTGCTCGCCCTGACAGACCTGAAATCGGGTCGACTGGATGGAGTGGTCATTGATGAAGTTGTGGCCAGATACTACATAGCCAAGGATCCGGAGACTTACAAGCTGATGGATGAATCGCTGGCCCCAGAGCAGTATGGTATAGGGATTAAGAAGGGCAATGAAGATCTGCTGACGGAGCTGCAGAAGGCATTGGACGCGCTGAGCAGTGACGGAACGGCGGCCGAGATTTCCACGAAATGGTTCGGAGAGAACAAAGTACTTAACTAGATGGTTTCCTTTAGGAGTCGGGTGAAGATATGAATATTGACTATATTATTAAAATTTCCGGACCGATGCTGGAGGGGGCACGGACAACGGTATTGCTGTTCCTGATTGTGATCGTATTGTCCATTCCGCTTGGGATGGTGGTCACACTAATGGCCAAAAGCTCGATCAAGCCGCTGGCCTGGATCGCACATACGTATATTTACGTAATGCGCGGCACTCCGCTGCTCTTGCAGCTCTTGTTCTTCTGCTTCGGCCTGCCGCAGATTCCCGTGATTGGGCAATATCTGGTCATGGACCGTTTCGTCGCGGCCAGCCTTGGATTCATTCTGAATTATGGCGCTTATTTCGCTGAGATCTTCCGCGGGGGAATGCTCTCCATCGATAAAGGCCAGCATGAGGCAGCCAAGGTACTCGGGCTTAGCAAATGGCAGACCCTGCGCAAGGTAATTCTCGCCCAGATGTTCCGGGTGGCGCTGCCTGCGGTAGCCAATGAGTCCATAACCCTGGTCAAGGACACTGCCTTGCTGTATGCCGTAGCCGTACCGGAGCTGCTCAATTTCGCCAAAACGGCGGTAAACCGTGATTTCACGGTCACCCCTTTTGTCGTAGCGGGCGTAATATATTTGCTGATGACACTGGTGCTTACGCTGTTCTTCAAGACGCTGGAGAAACGTTTCAAATTTGAGTAGAAGGGCTGTTTGGCTATGAGTAGTATGATTGAAGTATCGCAATTGCAGAAATCCTTCGGCAGCCTTGATGTGCTGAAACAGATTACCTTTGACGTTAACCCCGGGGAAGTCGTTGCGGTGATCGGGCCTTCCGGCTCCGGCAAAAGCACCATGCTGCGCAGTCTTGTGCATCTGGAGGAGGTCACCGGGGGAAGCATCCTGATCTGCGGCCGGGCGCTCGTGGAGAACGGCAAATATGCCAGCGGCGCGGAGATTAGGGAAATCACCTCAACCATGGGCATGGTGTTCCAGCACTTTAATCTGTTTCCGCATCTCACCGTAAGGGGCAACCTGGAGCTTGCGCCGAGAACGCTGAAGCGGGAGAGTATTCAGGATATTACGGCCAAAAGCGAGGCGCTGCTCTCCAAAGTAGGTCTTGCCGATAAAGCAGACGTGTATCCCTCCATGCTGTCCGGCGGGCAGAAGCAGCGGGTAGCAATCGCCAGAGCGATGATGCTGAATCCGGACATTCTCCTGTTCGACGAGCCGACCTCGGCACTGGATCCCGAGCTCACCGGCGAGGTGCTGCGGGTCATCCGCCAGCTTGCCGAGGAGCACATGACGATGATTATCGTCACGCATGAGATGAATTTTGCCCGCGATGTGGCCGACCGCGTCTTCTTCATGGATAACGGCGAAATCGCCGAGTCCGGCACACCGGAGGAAATCTTCGGCAACCCGCAGCTGGAGCGGACCCGGACATTTCTGAACCGGGAGTAACGGGAGTAAATAGATGTGGATTTTAATAAGGGACAGTCCCATTAGCCATACAATGGCCACTTGGGACTGTCCCTTTTCCCTTTTCGTTTACCCTCGCAGTGGCATATTGTATTCGGTTTTTCGCATACATTTAGCTCGTTTACCCTCGCAGTGGCATAATGTATTCGGTTTTTCGCATACATTTGGGTCGTCACCCCTCGCAGTGGCACATTGTATTCGGTTTTTCGCATACATTTGGTTCGTTACCCTTCGCAGCGGCACATTGTATTCGGTTTTTCGCATACATTCGGTTCGTTTACCCTTCCACATTGCTCACTTCCGGCGGATTCAGGGGTACTTGTGCTCTTCATTTCCTCAGTTTGCCCACTTCCAGCCGATTCAGGGGCACTTATGCTCCTCATTCCAGCAGTTTGCCCGCTATCGGTGGATTCAGAGGAATCCCTCTATATCCGTAACAAAAAAAACAGCAGCCGGGAATTCCAATTCCCGGCTGCCGCTTTTATTCCCTTGATTCCTTGATTCCCTCGATTCCCTTGATTCCCTCGATTCTCTTAATCCCCTCAATTCCCCCCGAGTTCCTCAATTCCCCGTAGCTATCTTCGCTCCGAGTCCTTCCACTGCGCATCAACTGGCGGCAGCTCGTTACCGGTGGTCAAGTAGATCCGGTCGATCCGCAGCTGCGACTTTCTGGCCAAAACGGAGAGTACATGCTCACCGGCCGTGAGCGCAAGGTCGGATATCGCACACCAGTAATATACATACGCAGTGTTGTACGTATGCAGCGTACCTCCGCCGAACTGTTCGGATATCGGCTGCACCTCGCCATCCAGCGCCAGATAGCAGGAGTCCGACTTGTCGTTATAATGCCGGAGCAGCATCCAGACCTGGTAAGTTCCCGGTGTACTGATATTCAGCCGGTAATGCAACGCCGGAGCCTGCTCCGGGTGATCCCAGCGGATTCCCGGCATGGCAACGTGCATCGCCAGCCCGGTCCGTCCGTTCGTTTCCGCCTGCAGATGGCTCCAGCTCAGGCCGCTTCCGTCCGCAGCCGTTGTGAGATAAGCATTCGCTGAATTCTCCAGCGCATACTCCGCTTCAATCGCCAGAACCCCGTCCTGTTCAACGAAGACACCCGAACCAAATTCCTGAAGCCAATCCTTACTCCCGCCACTTCCGCTGATGTTAGCATAGCGTGGCTCACCTAGCTCAGCCTGCGGGGCATTCACAAGCTTATTAAAAATCTCAGTGTTCATCGTCTTGAAGAACTCCCGGTCCGCATACAGGACATTAGGGGGAGGAACTTCATCCGCACTTGTTAAATAAAGCCCGCTGCCCAGCTGTTCAAGCTTATCCCACTGCACATCGGGACTCTCGAGTCCATAGGCGGGAACCGGTGTTTCACCATGTCTGCTGAAGACAGGACCCAGATTGCTTCCGCTTTGCGCGTTGGTATACAGCACAAGTTTGGTAAGGGTCACATAACGGTCGACCATATAAATTTTTAGGGTATGGGCTCCAGAAGAGAGGAACGGAAGCTCCACCATGATTTTCTCGCCATTATCGAACACAGCTTCCTTCCACGCGCCAAGCCATTCGTCACGGGTCTCGCTTTCTACGATAAACGGCTCTTCTTCATCTATGCCGACGCCGAAGCGGATCTGCCCCGTGGAATCCAGTGTGAGGAACCGGTAAATTTCCAGCTCGAACTTCCCGCTATGCTGCAGATACAGATCATATTCCAGATGAGGATTCTCCTTCAGCACATCCCCGGCCGGAGTGAGCTCCGAGTGCCAGGCCATCACCGCGTCCCCTTCATGTCTCCCGAGGCCCGGCACGGTTACCCAGCCAGCCTTCGCCGCTTCTCCTTCCACACCATCATGAAAAATATTCCGGTCGTATCCCGCTGCCGGGATGGATACATAGCCGTCCGCTTCAATATAAGCGGCAACCCCTTCGGGTAGCTCTACGGCTTCCTCAACTTGAACCTTAACCGGAATCACACTGCCGTCCCTGTGATCAAGAACATTAATAATTCCCTGCTTACCCGCATGCTCCGCCGGATTCAATACCGATACGAGAATTCTCTTCTCGGTGTGGATCGTCCCTTCACTCTCAGAGAGGGTAATCCAGTCCGCTCCTTCAATGACTTCGATAGAATAAGGAAGGCTGCCAGCTCCCTGGTTCCCAATCTCAATCCACTTCTGCGTCATCCCATAAACTGAGAATGAGAGTACCTCATCATCATTCCACAGATTCACTTTTACACCGCTTCCGGAAATGCTCAGGGCAGGCTTTCTTGCCGGAAACATCGCTGTCGGCGGCGGCGGGAAGCTCTCAGGCGTGAGGATGCCCTCCCATTTTCCTTCGCTCATCTTATAATTGTAGAAATGCAGCATGGTCCGCTTGTAATCCAGCATTTTACCGGATAGCTCCGTGTACTGGTCTGCTGCCTGCATATTCCCCCGCGCGTAGGAAAGGTTGCTCCGGTCAGCATAATAGAACTCATGGTTGGTATAGTAGGACGCGTGAATCTTCATCAGGAACAATTGGAAGAATGCAGCACGCTCCTCCAGCGGCAGGCTGTCCAGAATCGCATTTCCCCGCCGAAAAATATCCTCAAGCATCTTCAGCCGGCGTCCAGCCTCATCCCCCAGCACCGTTTGCGTGAAGACATCCGAATTCATATGTTCAATCTTCCGCACATTGGTTACCCGGGCAAAAACTTCATATAACTCAGCCGCTTCAGCACCATGATTACCGGAGAAGTTCGTATTGATCCAGTGCTCGGTGAACTGCCGGGTATTCCTGGTAATCCCCGTTTCTTTCCCTGCTTCCCAGCCGTAGCGGATGAAGAATTCCATATCCTGCTCCAGCGGCTTGAGTCCGCCGATATTCTGCACCCATATATTCCGGATTCCCGATCCATAGGACTTCTTCAGTTCATTGCCGGTATGGGCCAAGGGAATCGAGTTGATAAACAGATAACTCATGGCCGTTCCCCCGTGCGCCCAGTAGGATGAATGGTAATACAGCCCGTGCCCGCCGCTGCGCCCCCGTTCCGCCTCATTCGGATAACGGCGCACATGCCCGAAATTGTCATTCGCCCAGATCAGTGTGACATCCTCCGGCACTTCAAGACCGAGATTGTACAGATCCAGCACCTCTTTATAGGGGACAAAAGTCTGCAATACCTCGGCCCCCTTGGCTTCCCCGAGTACTTTTATCAGAATCTTGCGCTGATCCTTGATAATATCACCAAGCAGACGTACCTTAGCCGTGGTCTTCTCCTCCGCGCTTAAGGAATCATCTTCATCAATCGACTTCGTATGAAACCCGGAATCATGAATACCGCGCATGCCCATCGTAAAGCTCACTTCATAATCCTTATTCTGTTCCACACTTTCCTGCCAGTATTCCAGCAGAACCTCGCGGTTTCTTCCTTCTATAGAATAGTCGTAGACGGCATCCGTATAGCCTTTGCTCATGATCCACGGCGTCCATTCGTTCTGGTTGCTGCGCAGCAGCATATCACAGTGGGATGTCCCGACGACAATCCCCATCTCCTCCGCAAGTGCGCCGTTCCGCAGGTTGCCATTGAAGAAATTCACATGCATCGCCGGCCAGATATAATTCCCTTTCAGGCGGAGCAGCAGCTCAAAAATTTTCTCATATGCCTCCGGGCCAATCGTATCGTCAGCGGTATGCAGCTTCGCCCAATCGTTCAGCTCCTCTTCATCATTCAGGAAGATGCCTCTGTATTTCACCGACGGCCAATCTGTCTTGGAGTAATCCGCAGGAAGGCTGAAGGATTCTTTGACTTTAACCGGAACATCCGCCCAGTAATACCACGGAGAAACGCCGAGCTGCTCACATAAATCGTATATTCCATAAATAGTCCCGCGTCTGTCTGTACCGATGATATACAATACACCGTCCACCAGCTCATGGAGAAAAGCTTCCCAGCGGTAAGCGCCTTCAGCTCTAAGCTTGTTGAGCGATAACTGCTTCCCAGAAATGTTCTCAGCCACCGCCTCGTTACCTGCGGTCCCGATTATAATGCTGCATTGACCGATCTCTTGTGACAACTCAGCCTTGCAGCCGCACACCGCCGCAATATCCCGGATAAGGTTGTTAACCGCTATATGTACCGCGCTGTTCTCTGTTTCGGACATGTAGATTTGGATTGTGGTGTTTCTCTTAAGTAATTCGTACGACAAGCTGCTTGCCTCCTATATCAACTCTATTTATTGACTCGAATATACAGCAAATCACAGCAATAATCTTTTAGTATATTGTTCATTTCGCGATTTGTTGTATTATATTGCTATAGATAAGGGAGGCGTCATTTATGAAAGCTGATTTATATCAAGCCCATCCGTTATTCTCCATGGAATACGAGAAACATGACTCCAACTACGAGATGCCGGCATTCCACTATCACAACTCGTATGAGCTATATTTTCTCGAAGACGGATATCATCATTTCGTGGTCAATGACGCCTTGTACGACATCACGATGCATGACGTGGCCTTATTCAAGCCCAATTCCTTTCACAAAAGCCGGGGCAATCACTCCTGCGCCAGGACCTGCCTGTATTTCACTGATCGCTTTCTGCGGCTGCACTTCACGGACCGCTCGATTCAGTCGCTGCTGGGCTGCTTCGACAAAGAAATCATCTCCACCAGCAAAGAAACTTTTCCGAGAATTAAGAAGCTGCTGCTGCTGCTCGACAAGGAGAACATTGATGATCCCTCTAACCGGATTTTCATCTATTTAGCGGATATCCTGAATATCCTGAATGAGAATGTAAGATCACCCAGAGTGGAGCATGTGCCTGCGGCCTACGCAAACTTCGCCCCGATCCTGCTATACATCAGTCAGAACTATAACCGGATCAGCAAAATCGAAGAAATCGCCGAAGCATTCTTCATGTCCAAATATTATTTATGCCATGTCTTTAAAGAAGCGACCGGTCTAACCCTGATCCAATACCTGAATAATATCAAGATCCAGCATGCCTGCAATCTGCTTGTGAATTCCAATCTGTCCATTCTTGAGGTCGGGAATGCCTGTGGTTTCAACTCCTCCATGTATTTCTGTAAAATCTTCAAACAGGCGCTATCGGTAACGCCCAGCGAGTTCAGAAAACAGGCCGCGCAGTAAGGGCCCTGTTAGTGGGATTAATCCCACTATTTTCATCATTCGGGCCATTTCCGGCGCTATTAGTGGGATTAATCCCTCTATTTTCACCATTCGGGCCATCCTCGGCGCTATTAGTGGGATTAATCCCACTATCTCTCACCATTCGGGCCATCCCCGGCGCCGTTAATAAGCATCATCAAGTCCAAAAAAGACCGGAAAGCCTAAAAACGGCCTCCCGGTCTTACCCGCACACAGCTTAATCCCCCGCTTCCGCAGGCACCTCCGGTTCCTTTTCCCAGCGCTGCCGGACAAACAGCTCATATAGCTTGACTGTGATAATCTTCAGCATCATGTAGACGGGAATAATCAGCAGGATGCCGATAATACCGCCGAAATCACCGCCCGCCAGGACCAGAATAATCGTGGTCAGCGGATGGATATCCATGCTTTTCCCGAAGATATAAGGCGCCACCAGGTTATCCTGAATCTGCTGCGCGACCAGCACAACCACGATCGACCAGATGGCCGTGGACGGCGACTCGATCAGACCGAAGATGAAGATCGGCACGGTGGACAGAATTGCCCCGATAAACGGGATGAAGTTCATCAGCACAGCCACCAGTGTCAGCAGCAGCGCATACGGCAGCCCAATCAGCAGAAAACCGAAATACATCAGCACGCCCAGCGCCAGATTGACCAGCACCCTCCCGACGATGAAGCTGCTCATCACCCCGTCGATTTCAGCAACAACGGACGCACCTTCCTCATGATACCGCTTTGGAAAGAAGCTCACGAGCTTATCGCCGAACTTCCCGCCTTCCTTGAGCATGTAGAACAGCAGGATCGGAAAGGTAAAGAGTACAATGGCGAAATTGGAGACGAAGGAGAATAGCCCCGACACATAGACCGTCAATAGCGAAAAGCCTTTATTCAAATAATCCATCAGCTGGCTGGCCGGATTCATATCCGCAGGAATCAGCTTCGACAACAAATCGCTGTCCTCCAGCTTCGTCAGCTGTTCTCCCACGGCATTGAATACGCCAGGCATATTATTAGCCAGATTCACCAGCTGATTCTGCAGCGACGGCCAGACACCTACCGTGAATCCCAGCAGCAGCACCGCAATAACCAGATAGACCAGCAAGATAGCGACGGTCCGGTTCAGCCTGCGGGAGGCCAGGTAATCAATCAAGGGACGCAGCAGATAATAGAAGAAGACGGCCAGCATTAACGGCACAATGACGACACTGAACAGCGAGATAACGGGTGTGAAAATAAAGTCCACCAGTGAGCTTACATAGATAATTCCCAGCACCAGCAGCACTGCGATACAAATGCGGATAAACAAATTCAGTTTGGCCATGAGTGACTCCCGTTTTCATATTTGAACCGGCGGTTCTTTTCCCTATAATATAGTGCGTCATTCTTAATTCAGACTAAATCGAGTCTAAAGAAAAGCTAAAGATTTTGTCTTTAGCCTTTTTTTACATTAGAATGATGGGGAAACGCGGTCAAATCCGACAACCTATGGAGTGAAACCATGATAAAGATCCTTGTTGTAGAAGACGATAAGCATGTACGCAAGCTGATGAACGCTGTCCTGAAACGGGAAGGTTATGACGTGGTAACGGCTGAGAATGGAAGAGAAGCACTGGAGGTTCTTGAAGTCCAGTATATCGATCTGATTATTCTGGATATTATGATGCCGGAGATGGACGGGTACGAATTTGCCGAAGAGCTCAAGGAAGCGGACAATCGAATTCCCATCCTAATGGCCACAGCCAAACAGCTACCTGAGGATAAGAAAAAAGGCTTCCGGCTCGGAACCGATGATTATATGACAAAGCCTGTAGATACAGAAGAAATGCTGCTGAGAATCCAGGCCCTTCTCCGCCGCTCGCAGATTGCGAGTGCCCGTAAGCTGGTGATCGGCAGGGTTCATCTGGACTATGACACATTAACCGTGACCCGGGACGAGGACAAGCAGACGCTTCCGCAGAAGGAATTCTATCTGCTCTATAAGCTTTTATCCTATCCGGAGCGCATCTTCACCCGCATCCAGCTGATGGACGAGATTTGGGGGATGGACAGCGAAAGCACGGACACTACGGTGAATGTGCATATCAACCGCCTGCGCAAACGTTTTGAAGCCTATCCGGAGTTCGAGCTGGTCTCTGTCCGCGGGCTCGGATATAAGGCGGTGAGAACATGAACATGATCAAGAGGCTGACGGGTAAAATCGGCCTGTCGCTCTACTTCTCGCTTGCTGTATTTATCATCTTCCTCATTACTGTTCTGATTACCGGTATACTGGTCTATCTGTTGATGGTCTTTGGTGTGCTCAATGAACGCATCATTCAGGATTTCAAAGTCCTTACCTTTATCACATTAATTGCCTGCATCATGATCGGCACCGTCACCTCGGGTCTGGCCAGCCGGAGGATGCTGAAATCCATCCGTACCTTCATCGATGCCACCAACCAGCTGGCAGGAGGAGATTTCACCACCCGGCTGCGGCTCAATAATCCGCCAGAATTCAAGATTCTCTCCGCTAATTTCAACCGGATGGCGGATGAGCTGGGCGGCATTGAGATTCTGCGCACGGATTTCATCAACAATTTCTCGCATGAGTTCCGTACCCCGATTGTGTCGATCAAAGGGTTCGCCGAAATTCTCAAGGATGATGAGCTGAGCAAGGAAGAACGGAATGAATATCTGGATATTGTCATTGAGGAATCCACCCGTCTGGCCGCCCTCGCCTCCAACGTCCTGAGCCTGTCCAAAGTGGAGGCCCAGACGATATTAACGGGCCGCGAGCCCTTCAACGTTGGCGAACAGATCCGCCAATGTGTCTTACTTCTGCATCCCAAAATGGAGAAAAAGCATATATCCATCACAGCCAACGTACAGGACTATGAGGTGCCGGGGAATAAAGAGATGCTGAATCAGGTCTGGCTGAATCTGCTCGACAATGCCATTAAATTCACTCCCGAGCATGGCGAAATCGAAGTTTCGATGCGGCAGGCCGAAGACAAGATCGAAATCACCTTCCGGGATAACGGTGCCGGGATCAGTGCGGCTGCACTTCCCAGGGTGTTCGACAAGTTCTATCAGCAGGATACTTCCCACTCCACTGCGGGTAACGGGCTGGGGCTTACCATTGTCCGTAAAATCACTGAGCTGCACGGCGGAACCGTCACCTGTGATAGTGTTCCGCTGCAAGGAACCACCTTTACCCTGCTGCTCCCTGCCTCAAAAAAGCTTCCGTCCACCAAATAAAATATCCCCACAAAGTGGGGCCTTATCTTCGATGATTACTCAACAAAGGGCGGTCCACCTGACCGCCCCCACCTATTAGCCGATGGTATCTATTACCTTGCCCTCCTGGTCTTTGATATACGTCTTTCTCACCCGTATCATCAGTTCTTTGGCCGTGGACAGCTTGAACTCGCTTTCCTTAGGCTTAAGCTTCGATTCCAGCTCCAGGACAGCAGCTTCACTTAGGCCGATGCGGATGTTCCCGCCGTCTTCCTTGCAGCCGGTCTCTTGTGCCGGTTCCAGCACAACCTGCAGCTTAGGGCTGGTGAGCGTCAGCTTCCTGCCCTTCAGCAGACGGCCGCGCAGCAGCCTGACTACCGTCGCTGCCTGCTGTGCCCCCATAGCCAGGACGGCCGGTGCTTTGCTGAGCAGACGATTTCTGCCAGGCTCGAAGTCCAATTGATCCACATACAGGATGCCTGTCTGGGACCCGTCACGTTCAATCCCCTGCCGCACTGCATCCTCTATTACCGGAAGCCGCAGCAGTGAATCCCGTCCAAGATCGGTGATAAATGCAGGTAGTACTCCTTGGCTGGCCTGCAGGAATGCGTTGGTATTCCAAGACATCATGGCTTCCAGTTCATCGGCGGTAATCCCCACCATTTGCAGAAACTCTACCCGTCCATTCGGGGTATCAATTGCCGGAAGCTCCGGATCACCGGTAAAAGCCAGAGCGGTCAGCCTCGTGTCTGCACCCAGACAGATAGGACCGTTCGCATCCAGATAATGTCCGGAAGCAAAAATATTGCCGCTGCTGAACACATATCTGGCCATATTCTGCAGCAGGTTCATCGCCCAGGCCGGAGGCTCCTCTTCTCCGGCAGTACGTGCCAGCCGGAAGGTCAGCTCAAATCCGTAGCCGCTGTATTCCGGGTCCTCTGATTCCTTGTCATATAGCTCAGAGAATCCGAAGGTTACAAAGTGCCAATGGGGATAAGGCAGCTCCGCCTTATAGGCACTGATTCCGTTCAGCGGGTCCTTTCCGCCTAGCATGTAAGGCAACAAGGCAGCATAATGCTTCGGCTCCTGTTGTCCATACAAACCCGACATCTGTTCCTCAATGGCATCCCAGCCGGTTGCTTCCACTTCTTCCTCGCTCACTTTGGTTCCCTCCGAATTCGAAATTATGTATTTTCGGCCTATTCAAGCCCTTAATCTCCCGTTCATTACCCGGAATTTATCTGTCATAATCAGCTATAACCAGTGCAAGATTCAGCTGCCTCCAAGTAATTGCCCTGATTAACCTGCCGCTCTTGTTCATGTTACACTAAATCTACAAGACTTAAGGGGGCTACCAGAAGATGAATGTAGAATCGTTGTTTGAGATTTGTTACCAGAAGCATCCGGGGGCTTCTGAGCCTGAGCTGACACGCTTCACAGAGGAATGGCAGAAGCCTTTGACGCAAGAGGAAATTGCGGAGATCACCGGACGGCAGCGGAATCCTTTTCCGGTTACCGATCCGCTTTATGCCGTATACCGGCCGTTCGATCCGGCACTCTGGACCATTCCTGACTTGCCTCTGCCTGCAGCATACCTGAGTTTCCTGCGTTACTCTAACGGCGGAGAATTCGGCAACGGTGAACGGTATGTCCAGCTGTTCGGTACGGACCAGTTACGCTCTATGATGCTTGCATACGAATTCCCCGAATACATGACGGGCGGGGTTCCCTTCGCCATGGACGGCAGCGGCCATCACTATATCTGGGATATGCGTACGGCCCGGGAAGATGGTGCCTATCCCATCCTCATCGCCCATTCCGGTAATCTCGGTTATGACGACGCAGCATGGATTGCCGGCAGCTTCGAAGAGCTATGCCGGGGAACCGTCTCGGCGGAAGATGTACTTTATAATTCTTGAAGCAGTGAGGTATTTAGGCGGAGCTGACCAGCTTCGTCTTTTTTAGTATTTACTCAGCATCTGCCACTGCACTACTTTCCTCAAATATAAAATCTATATTTTTCTATATAAACCCTTTAATTCCCACATTTAAAAAACTAATTGTGAATTATACAATCTAACCAGAAGACTATCGGCCGGTAGATTTCCGCTACATATTAACCCAATGCACAGGAAGGAACGTGAAGATGAAATTCTCCAGACCAAAAAAACTATCAATTGTTGCATGCTCTATTATTTCTATTTGTTTATTTTCAGCAAGCGCCTTCGCTGCAACTGCAGTAAAAATTAATGATGTAACCGCTCAGGTTCAGCAAGGAACCTATTTATGTTGGGCCGCAGTATCCAGTATGGCCGCCAAATATCTGGGAGTTACAAATGCAACTCAAACTAATATTGTAACCGCTGTTATAGGTTCCTACTATGATACAACAGGAAATGTTTACGATATGCAGAGAGGTCTTGCGGCATATAATGTTTCCTCGACAGCCTTAGTTACTGTCCCTACCTTCGAGAATGTAGTTTCCAACATTGATACAAACTCTAATGTAATTGCCGCTATGGTAAAACCAGGAACCAATAGCGGTCACGCTTTTTTGATTAACGGTTATTATTATAACACCGCAAATAGCACACAAAATTTGTACTACATTGATCCGCAATACGGCTCAAGCAATGTCCAGAACTTCAATACCTTTAAAAGCAATACCAACTGGACATGGGTCAATACAGTAAACAACATAAAACGAAAATAACTTAAAGCGCTTACTTTAAAAATGAACAGGGGGATTTTTTTTGAAACGTTATGCTATGGCGATGTTAATACTGTTTAGCATGTTAATCTGTAGTGGCTCAGTTTATGCAAGTACGGACTTTGAGAAGGCCGATTCTTCCATTAAAGAGATTATTCTGTCTGATTATCAGCTCCATTATGCCGATACGCTGGAATCCCACAAGGACAGTTTTCACGGTCTCAAAAATACAGTTTTTCACGATGCGACTCTGGGTGAAGGAATAGCATTTTATAGAATAGCTGATCTATCAGATATCTCTTCGCTAGAGTTTGCCGGATATAAATTCCCGCTCTATTTGGATGGTAAGCAAGTTGCTGTAATAGAAGCGAACAACGACACTGGCGAGTATAAAATATTCAATATCAGTAACCAGGATGATTTCGATAGAAAGCTTAAACAAGCAATAACTCAATATAAAGGCAAGGGCCAGATTCAACTCATTGATGACAAACACTATAATATTAATTCAGTTTATATTAACGACGAAGCAGACAAACATTATATTGACTTGAACACCAATAAGCTATCCACTCCAAAAGAACTTAATAATAAACTTAATGAACTTAATGACAGCTTTTATAAAACTAATACAGAAGATATGGGAGCGGCAGTTGTGGGTCTGGGAGGCGGAGCGCTTCAGCAGCCAAAAACTTCCATTTTATTACCAGTGGTTTTATCCGTTCTAGGCATGCTCTTCCTCACTCCTTTAGCATTACTCTTGTTCAACAAAAGAATCGGGAAATAATGAATATGATTAAGCCAGCCTCATCTAAGCACAGGAGAATCCATGTATGAAAAAAACAGTCTTCATCATGATGGGAATTATTCTGCTGTTGTTCACAGCCTGTAATAAAAAAGATTCAAACAGGATTCAAGATGATGAACGAGCTGCCGCAGAATATGTGAATTCACTGGGATACAAGATCATTGTCAACGAGGGGGAGACCTCAAGGTATACTCTCAGCCGGGAAATGTTTAGTGACCTTTCGTATATGAAGCTTTGGGCCGTTCAACAGACAGAGCCAGAATCCTATCTGGGGAAAGAAATCGTCACCTATGACTTTATTGTAAGCGGCCATCCTCTTGAGAAGAAATTCGCTTCTATCTACAAGCAAAATAATTATGACACCTCAGTAATGGTCATGTTTGCAGATGGTAAGGTTATCGGAGGCGGTTCAACACCTAAGAGCAAAAACAAACTTATTGTTATGACGGGCGGATACTATGCACTGAATGGTGACAGTCTGGAAGAGGTTACAAACATGAGTTATTCGGAATGGCTTGAAGAATGGAAACAGAAGTACGCAAATTAAGCAATATCATACTGATTATCCTTCAATAAACAGAGGCTATCCCAAGCTGAACGGCCACCTCATGGCCGCTCCCGGGATGGCCTCTTTTGTCATATCCGGTCTTCTTGGCCGCTCCCAGGACGGCCTCTTTTTCATAGTATTTTCTGCTTGTTTCAGCAAAAGTTAATTTTCAGTTTATCATTCTCCGGTACGATCATAGCAACAAACACGCAAAGGAGTCATTCTTATGTTGAAATTACTGAAGAACCTGGAGCCCAAAGAATGGTTCTTATTCGGCATCAGCCTCATGTTCATTATTGCGCAGGTCTGGCTGGACCTGGAGCTGCCTGACTACATGAGTGATATTACCCGGCTGATCCAGACCCCGGGCAGCGAAATGAGTGAGATCATTACGGCCGGAGCCTGGATGCTGCTCTGTGCGCTCGGCAGTCTGGCGACCTCGATTGTCGTGGCAGGGATTGCCGCCAGAATCGCGGCCGACCTGTCAGCCAGATTACGCGCCAATTTGTTCGATAAGGTGCAGTCCTTCTCCATGGAGGAGATCAGCAACTTCTCGACCGCCAGCCTGATTACCCGCTCCACGAATGATATCACCCAGGTGCAGATGCTGATTGTCATCGGCTTACAGCTGCTGGTCAAGGCACCTATCCTTGCCGTATGGGCAATCCTCAAGATTACGGGTAAAAGCTGGCAGTGGACGCTGGCGACAGGCGCCTCTGTTGGGCTGCTGGTACTGATTGTCGCAGTCAGCGTCACTCTCGTTCTTCCTAAATTCAAAAAGCTGCAACAGTTAACGGACAACCTGAACCGCGTATCCAGAGAAAATCTGAACGGTCTGCGGGTCATCCGGGCCTACAATGCCGAGAGCTATCAGGAAGAGAAATTCGCTTCTGCCAATAATGAGCTTACCCGCACCAATTTGTTCGCCAACAACGTAATGACCACGCTGATGCCGAGTATCTCCTTAATCATGAGCGGACTCAGCCTCTCGATCTATTGGATCGGAGCCGTGCTTATCCAAGCCGCCGAGGGCACGGCCAAGATGGGATTGTTCTCGGATATGATCGTCTTCTCATCGTACGCGATGCAGGTCGTAATGGCTTTTATGATGCTGATTATTATCTTCATCCTGCTGCCCCGTGCCCAGGTATCGGCCAAACGTATCAACGAAGTGCTGGAAACTGCGCCTAGCCTGAAGAACGGATCAATCACTCATTTCCCTGTGAAGCGTGAGGATGAGCTTGAGTTCAGGGGAGTCAGCTTCAAATATCCTGACGCAGAGGATTATGTGCTGGAGAATATCAGCTTTACGGCGAAGCAAGGGGAGACGGTTGCTTTTATCGGCTCAACAGGCTGCGGCAAAAGTACGCTCGTTAATCTCATTCCACGTTTCTATGATGCTACTGAAGGCGAAGTGCTAGTGAACGGCATCAATGTCAAAGAATACGACCAGCAGGTGCTGCGTAATAAAATGGGCTATGTCTCCCAGAAGGCGGTACTGTTCGGCGGAACGGTGGCTTCGAATATTGCTTTTGGCGAGAACGGTGCCGGTGAGGTGCTCAGCTCCGATATTGTAGATGCGGTGTACACGTCCCAGTCCTCTGAATTTGTGGAAAAGCTGGAGGGCAACTACGAGGCCCACATCGCCCAAGGCGGCTCCAATCTGTCCGGCGGACAGAAGCAGCGGCTGTCGATTGCCAGAGCGATTGCCCGGCGCCCGGAAATCTTGATCTTCGATGATTCGTTCTCGGCGCTTGACTATAAGACGGACCGCAAGCTGCGCAGCGAGCTGAAGAAGGAGGCTCATGCGTCCACGATGCTGATCGTCGCCCAGCGCATTGGTACGATTAAAGACGCCGACAAAATCATCGTGCTGGAAGCCGGGCAAATTGCCGGTATGGGCACGCATGACGAATTAATGCAGACCTGCGCCGTCTATCAGGAAATTGCTTACTCACAGCTGACCAAGGAGGAGCTCGCCTAATGAAGATGAAAACCAAAGCTAAAGGACAGAATACCTGGAGCAAGCTGCTCCGTTACTGCCGTAAATACGTTCCGGTGATCGTCATTGCGCTGATCTGCGCGGCGGCCGGAACCGTGCTCACCCTGCTCGGTCCGGATATGCTCTCCGAGATTACGGACAAAATCACTGCCGGTCTCGCAGGCGGGATCGATATGGACGGCATTGCTGCCATCGGCATTACCCTCGTCGTGATCTACGCCATCAGCGCCGTGCTCTCACTCTCGCAGGGCCTGATCATGTCGAATATTACCCAGAAGATCTCCAAGAAATTAAGAACCGATCTGGCTCATAAGATGAACCGGCTCCCAATCTCCTACTACAATAAGTCGGCCACAGGGGATATCCTCTCCCGGGTAACGAATGATGTGGATACCATCGGCCAGGCGATGAACCAGAGCATAGGTACAGTCGTAACCGCCGTAGCCATGTTCATCGGTTCGATCATCATGATGCTCCGGACCAATGTAATTATGACCCTTACCGCTATCGTAGCGACAATTATCGGCTTCGGCCTGATGGCGGTTATTATGAAGAAATCGCAGAAGTATTTTGCCAGCCAGCAGGAATTCTTGGGCAAAATCAACGGTCATGTTGAGGAAGTCTATACCGGGCATAATGTTGTAAAAGCCTACAACGGTGAAGCGCAGATGCGCACCACCTTCCAGGAACTGAATCAGGGGCTGAAGAACAGCGCCTTCAAAGCGCAATTCCTCTCCGGGCTGATGCCGCCGCTAATGGGCTTTATCGGTAATCTTGGTTTCGTTGCCGTCTGTGTCGTTGGCGCTGTACTGGCCTTGGATGGAACTATCTCCTTCGGGGTTATCGTCGCCTTCATTATGTATGTTCGTTACTTCACCCAGCCGTTATCCCAGATCGCCCAGGCCGCGCAGAATCTGCAATCGGCATCGGCCGCAGGCGGACGCGTGTTTGAATTCCTCGAAGAAGCGGAAATGGAAGACGAGAGCCGCAAAGAGAACACACTGGCAACTGCCGCAGGCAAAGTAAGCTTTGACCAGGTGAAATTCGCTTATGAGAATTCCGGGAACCTGGTGATCAAAAACTTCTCGACAGAAGTGAAGCCGGGGCAAAAGGTGGCCATCGTCGGCCCGACCGGCGCAGGCAAAACTACGCTCGTCAATCTGCTCATCCGCTTCAATGAGCTGACCGGCGGAGAAATCTACATCGATGACACACCGATCAGCAGCCTGACCCGGGAGAACATCCACGATTTGTTCTGCATGGTGCTGCAGGATACCTGGCTGTTTGAAGGAACAATCAGGGAGAACCTGATCTACAATCAGCAGAATATCACGGACGAGAAGCTTGTAGAAGCCTGCAAGGCCGTTGGCTTGCACCGCTTCATTCAGAGCCTTAGCGACGGATATGATACCGTACTGAACGATAAGGTCAACCTGTCCGCCGGACAAAAACAGCAGCTGACCATTGCCCGCGCGATGCTGAAGGATGCGCCGATGCTCATTCTTGACGAAGCTACAAGCTCCGTGGATACCCGGACTGAGCTGCTGATTCAGCAGGCGATGGATCAGCTGATGGAGGGCAGAACCTCCTTCGTCATCGCCCACCGGCTGTCCACGATCAAGAACGCCGATGTGATTCTGGTCCTGAAGGACGGCGATATCCTGGAAAGCGGCAGCCATACAGAATTGCTGGCGAAGAACGGATTCTATGCCGAGCTCTATAACAGCCAGTTTGAGCAGGCTTCCTAAGCGGAGCTTGCCCTTCAATGTGGAGCCTCCTTCACATTGAAACCGCAAAAACAACGGCAGGCTCGTAAATGAGCCTGCCGTTGTTTCGTGTTCATTCAGCGATAACCGTTCGGTTCCTCCCCCCGCTCTTCGCCAGATACAGCGCCTGATCCGCCTTCTCCAGCAATCCCTCCTGTTCAGGGGAATGCGATGGATAATGCGCCACGCCCTGAGAAACCGTAACCTGCACAGGAACCGGAGCCTCGCTTTGTTCTACTGCCCGGCGAATTCGTTCAGCTGCCTTAAAGGCTTCTTCAGGCGTGGTGCGGGCCAGGAGAATAACGAATTCTTCACCGCCATAGCGGTAACAGATATCGTCCGGGCGGAGAGAGGCCGCCACCACCCCGGCAATATGTATTAACACTTCATCACCACTGTTATGGCCATAAGTGTCATTAACGAGCTTGAACTTGTCTACATCCAGCATGACAAGTGAAAAGGGTAAATCGGCGGTTATCCATTGATTTATCGTTTGTTCAAGGGATCTCCGGTTCATCAGGCCAGTCAGAGCATCCGTCGCAGCTTCCTGGGTCAGTTGATCGGTCTGCTCCTGAATATTGGCCAAGGCAAGCAATACACCATTGGTCAGCAGATAGGCTTCCCGGCTCCAATACTGCTTCGCTTCCCGTAATTCTATCTTTTCCTTCCCCATCTTGCTCACCACATTGGCCAGATAGACAAAGGGGCTTGCAAACTTGCGCGCCAGGAGAATAACGCCCAGCAGCATGATGATAAACGGGAATAAGGAATAACCGATCAGGATACGAATGTGGCCGATCAGTTCCTTATGGATTTGCCCAATCGGTGAGACCACCACAATTCCCCATCCATTGGCCGGAACGCTCGAGTAGCCGGCAAGCAGCTCGGTGCCCCGGGTATTCCGCACCTGTTGCTCCCCGCTCTCCTTATTCATCAATCTTTGGACAACTGCATTGCTGCTGACACTCTCTCCGATAAGCTGCTTGTCCGGGTGATACACCAGATGCCCGTCCGAATCCACAATATAATAATAAGCGCCGGAATCCTCCTCCTGGCCGTTGTCAAAAATTTCAGACAGGACATTATTCTCCTGCAGATAGATCGTGCCGCTTAACATTCCGAGATATGTACCGGTGTTACCAACGATCGGTTGGCTCAAAAACACGATCAGCCGCTTAGTATTCGCTGTCAGATACGGGGAGGATATATACGGTTTTTGGACCGCCAAAGCTTCCAGACTATTGCTGGAGGTGATGTGCTTACCTGCTGTTCCCAAGCTGACAGGTGATACATTGCGGATTAATCCGCTTGCTTCGACCACTGTCATAGAATTGAAGAAATTGCTGCTGCTGCGCATCAGATCTAAATATTCATTCACTTTCTCCGGTGCCATGGTCTCGATACCGGACAATATACCGGCATTGTATTTCAAGCTGCCCTGCATAGATAGAAATAAGGAATCCATCGTCCTCGACATACGGTCAGCATTAATATAATTCAGATGGAGCGTCGTCTCCGTCAATGATCGTTTCTTGGACTCATACGAACCCACCAGAAGAATACCCGAAGTTAGCAGAATTACCAGCGTCACGAGCCCCGTTAACAGCGTTGTGAGACTCAGCTTATTACTTATGAGAAGCGCATTATTTAACCTATTAAGCAACCTGCAATCCTCCTTGGTGTCTGAAAACATAGTTACTTAATATTACAATGAATTATAGTATTGTTCGACAATGGATTATTTGCAGGAGAATTCTTGATTAGTTTCAGAAAAAAAGACAACAAAAAACAGCCCGTTCACAATGGTGAACGGGCTGTTGTTCATCTCACAACACCATAAATGCCTGCAGTGTCCGGTCGGCAAGATACGGAAGGTACTCATGGCCGTATTCGTGATATACCAGGAGTTCCTTGTCAGACGTGATTTTATTATATGCAGCAAATTGGGTCGAAGGAGGACAGATGGTATCTGTCAGCCCGGTTACCCACAGCACCTTAGCCTGCACCCGGTCTGCCAGATTCTGAATATCGATATAACCCAGGCGGCCAAAAATTTCATCCTCGCGCAGATGATGCGGGTCGAAGAAGCGGAAATAATAGTTCAGCTCCTCATAGGCAGAGGTTGTAATATTCGTCTCCCAGGCCCGCTTATAATCGGAGAGGAACGGATATACAGGTACGGCCACCTTAATGCGCGGCTCCAGCGAGGCACAGGCAACAGTAAGCCCGCCGCCCTGCGATAACCCAAAGGCGCCGACCCGCTCCGGGTCAACCTCCGGCATGGCCATCAGGATACGCGCGGTCTGGGCGGTATCGAGAAATACATTGCGGTAGTACAGATGATCCGGGTCCGGATCATCGATCCCGCGGATGATATGCCCCCGGACCGTTGTGCCCTGAACGCTCAGGTTATCCTCGGACAATCCGCCCTGGCCGCGGCAATCCATGGCGAGTACGCTGATCCCGTGGGCGGCATACCCCACCTTCTCCAGCCAGTCACCGCTGTCACAGGCGTAGCCGTGGAACATGACCACGCCCGGACCGCCTTTCCCGCCGGATAGGGTCTTGGGCCTTACATATTTGCAGTGTATTCTGGCTCCGCCGACTCCGGTGTAATACAGATGGAAGCAATCCGCCAACGGGCTCGTAAATTCCGCCGGCACCAGCTCATAATCCAGCGGCTGCGCATCCAGCTCGCGCAGCGCGCGCTCCCAGTAGTCCTCAAAGTCCACGGGCCTCGGGCTGCTGCCTTCGTATGCCTGCAGTTGCGGCAGTGATCTTTCGTTCATGCTGACTCTCCTTAGGGTTGATGATGTCCTAGATCTTGCCCAGGCCGGCATCATCGCCCACTTCCTCATGGGTGTCGATGACGTAGTTCACAATATCCTGCACAGTGGTGTAAGCTATGCCTACATAGGTATCGGCAGCGCCGTAGTAGATGGCGATGCGGCCGGTTTCAGCGTCGGTCAGCGCTGCGCAAGGGAACAGCACGTTGTTGACGAAACCTCTCTCCTCATACCATTCTTCCGGGGTAAGCACGAAGTTTCTCGAGCGGCATTTGACTCTCGACGGCTCGTCCTTATCCAGAATCACCGCACCCATGCTGTACACGAGGCCGTTGCAGGTTCCTGTAACCCCGTGATAGAACATCAGCCAGCCTTCGCTCGTTTCGATGGGGGCAGGACCGCCGCCGATCTTGGTGCTCTGCCACCAGCCTTGTCCGCCCTTGGTCATGACATGACGGTGTTTGCCCCAGTACACGAAGTCCGGGCTTTCGCTCAGGAAGACATCGCCGAACGGTGTGTGTCCGCTGTCGCTCGGCCGGGACAGCATCACGAAGTTGCCGTTCAGCTTCTTGGGGAACAGCACGCCGTTGCGGTTGAACGGCAGGAACGGATTCTCCAGGCTGATGAACGTTTTGAAATCCTGTGTCTTGGCTACCCCGATGGCAGCACCATAGAAATCTGTACACCAGATGATGTAATAGGTGTCTTCCACCTTCACCAGACGCGGGTCATACGCATAACGCGGTGCATACGGCTGGCCCGCTTCATCTATAAACTGAATCGGCCCGTCATCGATTGTCCAGTCCAGACCGTCCGCACTATGGCCCATCCGCAGGTGAGGGCGGGTAGTGTTGTCCTCTACACGGAACACGCCGAGAAAGCTGCCCTCATAAGCAATAACAGCACTGTTGAAGATCCGGGCAACGCCTTTGGCCGGATTGCGTTTGATGACCGGGTTGTCACTGTGTCTCCATACCGGATGGTCATTGCCTGCGGGTCTGTCCTGCCAAGGCATGTTCGGGATATTCTGGTCAGTAGTCAGCTTAACTTCTTTCAATGTAGGATTCCTCCAAATGTTTTTTATTTTACTGAACCTTGTGCAAAACCGTTGTAAATGTACTTTTGCAAGGAGACGAAGGCAATCAGCGTCGGAATGATCGCAATCATAATTGCCGCACAGATGACTTCCCATTGCGAGCCGTAAGGCCCTTTAAATTTGAATAGCGCGGTAGAGACGACCTGCAGGCTGCTTTTTGGCATGTACAGGAAAGGCGTGTAAAAGTCATTGTAGATGTTAACGCCCTTCACGATAATGACCGTAACAATGGCAGGGCTCAGCAGCGGCAGAATAATTCTCCAGTAAATCGTCCAGTACGATGCCCCGTCCAGCATGGCCGATTCATCCAGCGACTCGGAGATCGAGTCCAGGAACTGCATGAAGATATAAACGGCGATAATGTCTGTTCCAAGATACATCAGAATGGGCGCCCAGCGCGTATTGAACAAATCCAGCGAGTTGATGATCTGGAAGGTAGCAACCTGTGTGGTTACCGCCGGAATCAGGGTTGCCAGCAGAAAAGCGCCCATCAGCAGGCTGCTGCCTCTGAATTTGAAGCGGGCGAGAATATAAGCCATCATCGATCCGGTCAGGGTAGCGCCGGCAATGGAGATCAGTACGATGATGATGGTGTTCATGAAGCCCAGCAGCATTTTGCCGTCGACAAAAGCTTTGGTATAGTTGGTGAAATTCAGCCAGTTCTCCGGCATGGTAAGCGGTCCGGTACTGGCATACTCCGCATTGGTTTTGAGCGAGGCGAAGAAGACGACAATAATCGGAATTAGGGCGGCAAGCGCGCCTAAGACTAAGGTAAGGTACTTGAAGAAAGAAGCTGCGCTGTATTTGAAAGGTTGCATCTCTTACTTCTCCTCCTTAATCAGCACACGCTGCAGAATGGTCACGACAATAACAATACCCAGAAGCACTACAGCCATTGCCGAAGCAAGACCCAGCTTGCTGTATTTAAAGGCCACATCGACGGTCTGAATGACAAAGGTACCGCTGCCGTTAGAGCCGCCGGTCATGACATACGGAATTTCGAAGACACCGATCGCTCCGCTCACCGCGAGGATCAGATTGAGCTGCAGAATACGCTTGATGCTCGGAATGATAATATGTCTGAACTGGTGCCAGCGGTTCGCACCGTCAATTTCCGAAGCTTCATAAATATCGCTGCCGATGGAAGAAATCGCTCCGAGGAAGATGATGAAGTTCATCCCCATGTATCTCCAGACGGAAGCAAAGGCGAGGGAAATGTTGATCAGATGCGGATTCAGCAGCCACTTCTGCTGCCATGCGCCGAGTCCAACCAGGTCCAGCAGCGTATTGAGGGTTCCCTCCGGCTTGAAGAAGAACAGGAAGATGAACCCTATGGCTACCCCGTTGAGCAGTGTCGGGAAGAACAGAATGCCTTTGAACCAGTTCTTCAGACGGACATTGAAGCTCAGGATGGTCGCGAAATACAGGGCCAGTCCCATTTGCACAAAGGTGGCGAAGAAATAATACAGACTGACCTTAAACACGGCGAAATACTCCGGTTTGGTGAAGATCGTCTTATAGTTGTCGAAACCGACATAATCCATTTTCTTGCTGAAGCCGTCCCAGCTTGTGAAGCTGTACTGGAACATTTTGAATACGGGTAAATATGAGAACGTCAACAGCAGCAGTACCGGAACTAACGAGAACAGCAGGATGATCAATATCCGCTGATTTTTATAGCTTAAGTTGGACAATCTCTCCACACCTCCTAAGAACACTAGCTTATTACTCCATATCCTGCCTGTACCCGCAAAAGCGAAGGGGAAAATGCGCTGACGCATCTCCCCGTTCTCTTGAATCTGTCTTCACTCTGCGAGGTTTAAAGCTTATTGTGCGGTTGTAATCTTAGCTCTTGCCGCTTTCCATTTGTCGTTCAGGTCCTTCATGATATCGTCATAGGAATCCTTGCGGTTGCCGATGGCGGCTTCAATGATTACCTTCTTGAAGTCAGGCTGCCAGAGGCCGATCTCTGCCTCTTTATCGATCGCATCCACCCAGCCCTCTTCACCGGCTTTGGCGGGTGCAAGGGTGTCGAAGGTTACGTCCGTGCCTTCAAATTGCTTGAGGATTTCCGGAAGCTCAGCGCCCTTAACCGGGCTCATGCCGCCGCCTTCTGTGGTCGGATAGCCGGATTCATTAATGAACCAGTCCACCCAGGCTCTTGCCGCTTCCTTGTTCTGGCTGTGGATGCTTACACCCAGGTTATAATCGTCGGACAGCGGGACCAGAATTTTGTCTGCGTTGGTAGGGAAAGGCATGAAGCCGACATCATCCGGATTGGCAGCCAGGCCTTTGATCTGGCCGATGGCCCAGGAGCCGAGCATCATCGTCCCGATTTTACCGTTCGCCAGATCAGCCTTGGAGGATTCCCAGTCAGTAGTCGTAGGATCTTCTTCAATCAGTCCGTTCTTCGCGGCATCGTACATTACTTTGTACAGGTCGTAGTGAGGTTGTCCCGGCACGAAGTTATCATCCGAGGCAACCTGAGCGATATTTACATAATCGCGGTCTCCGGCAACCGTAGCCAGATCGGATTCCCATTGGGTGAGCGTCCAGCCTGCTGCATAGTTCGTGTACAGCGGAACTGCATCCGTCTTGTCTTTGATGCTCTGCAGAGCAGTCTGGAACTGTTCAAAGGTTCTTGGAACCTCAGTGATACCCGCATCTTTGAATACCTGCTTGTTGTAGATCACACCGGAGAAGTTAACGGTGACCGGAATCCCGTAAGAAATGCCGTCAACCGTGCGTTCTTCCAGGCCCGTATACTGCTGCTCCAGATCGGACATTTTACCCAGCGGCTCAAAAAACTCCGGCAGGTCCTTGATCGCCACGCTGGTTGGCAGCAGCAGCACATCACCGTAATCGCTCGTGCTCATCCGGATTTTGATCTGGTCCTCATAGTTCGACAGCGCTTCAAAATTTACTTTGACATCCGGATATTTCTCGTTGAACTTGGCTGCGTAATCCTTGAATACGGTATCAACGATATCCGTTCTTTGGGTGATTACCGTGATTTTGCCTTTAATATCCTTGGCTGCATCTCCCTCAGGAGCAGCAGTAGCCTCCGTGCCTGTCCCTGTATTCCCTGCGTTAGTTGCTGCTGCATTATCCGCATTGTTATTGCTCGAACAGCCTGCGAATAAACCCGCCATCAGCGTCAATGCTGCTAAACTTGTAACTGCCTTTGTCTTCTTCATTGCTGGTTAGACCCCTCTCTCCGATTCACAGATCATAATAACAATAAACTAACAGACTTCCACGGAATTAAAGATTAATTCACCACACATGAGCTTCATTAACGCCTATTCTCGTGAAAAAGAGTGTTGGTATCGCTTACAGACTAATTATAGATCGTATTCAACCCTAAAACGATGGTTTGAATTGTTTTTTCTGGTCTTCAATTTGTTATTTTTGTTTTTATTATTTTATTATTTAATACAAAAAAACATCAAAAAAAGAGGGCTTTCGCCCTCCGCAATTCATTTCATCCTGTTCACATGCATTTATCCGCGCTTCTTACTCTTTGGGAACTCGGCAGCCGCTCTTATAATCCTTGGGAGTCATGCCGCATATTTTTTTGAACAGCTTGTTGAAATATACGGGATCATTATAGCCGACCCGTTCGGCAATCTCGTAATTCTTGAGTTCAGGCTGCCCGGTCAGGAGCTCCTTGGCCTTCGCAATCCGTATACCAATCAGATAATCGGTAATCGTCTGTCCGGTCTTGTATTTGAACAGGCGGCTGATATAGCTGGCATTCATTCCGACCGTCTCCGCCAGGCGCTCCAGCTCGAAGTTATGGCTGTATTCCTTCTCCAGGATCACTTTGGTCTGTTCGACCACGTGATGTTCCCTGCCTCCCGGAGCCTGCAATACCGGCTGTTCCGTTCCGGAAGACTTCAGCTGCCTGTTCTCCTCTACCCGCTTCAGCAGTTCGTATAACTGGGCTTTCTCGATTGGCTTCAGCAGATAATCCATCACGCCGAACCGGATCGCCCGCCGAGCATATTCGAAATCGTTGAACCCGCTCAGTACCGCAATGGGCAGATTCTTCATATGGCCTCTGGCTTCTTCAATCAGCTTAAAGCCGTCCATCCTAGGCATCTTGATATCCGTAATCAGCAGATCAAGATCCCCTGATGACATCGCTGAAAGGTGATTCCACGCCTCCAGACCGTTACCATACGAGCCGATAACCTCCACTTCCACATCCATTCTGGAAGTAATCTTCTCAAGCCCGCGGCGAATTACTTCCTCATCATCCGCAATCATGATTCTGATCACTTGGCAAACCGCCTCCAGCCTTATTATCGCTTGCACAATGATTGCGTTACCATTTCAATTATAGGCTTCATCCCGGCAATATAAAATGTGCTGTATTGCTTTTTTATAGTCTTCTCTTTACTTTGTGTCCGTTAAAGCGCGTGCTTCCTCCCACTTCTCATTCAGTCCGTCAAAGGCCTTCTGTAAATCCGGCGCGGCAATCAGCTCCTGGATATAATCTCCGGAGGCAAAGGACAGCTTCGAGCGGTTGGCCATATCAATAAAGGTGTCCGTCTGTACGGTCGCCTCTACCAGCTCAGGCTGATAGGAGAGAAATTCACGGTATTGTTCCATGGAGGGCTCTGCGTTATCGTCCAGCGGAAGAAATCCTTCTGCGGTATAAGAGGTTTCATGGACCAGGAAGTCCACCCAGGCCATCGACAACTCCTTGTTTCTGCTGAATTTGCTGACGCCGATGAACCAGTCGGGATTCAGAGGTGCATAATGCTTCAGCCCGTTATCATAGGGAAACGGGAAAAAACCGATATCCTCCGGAGCCGCTCCGGCATCAAGGATCTGGCGGATAGTCCAGTTGCCGCTCAGGAACATCCCGGCCTCCCCTTTAGCCAGCTTGGTTTTGGAAATCTCCCAATTATTCGAGAACAGCTCTTCCTCTGCATAACCGCGGGCTATGATGGTACGGGTAATTCCGAGTAATCGGCCCCATTCATTATCAAGCTGCCAGGGAGCATTCTCATGAACCATATCGTTCAGGTAATCAGGATTCCCGGTCATGTAATTAACCATATTATTGCCCCATTCCCGCAGAGGCCAGACTGCACCGTAATTCATATAGATCGGTGTAATGTCCGCTTGCTTCAGCTTGGCGCAGATGGCGTAGAATTCATCCAGCGTCTGCGGAATTTCCGTGATGCCCGCCTGCTTGAACGCCTTTTTGTTATAGACAATCCCGCTTGTCGTTGTCCCGGTAGACAGCCCGTATCTTCTGCCGTCATAGGCAGCAAAGGTAGTGAACCTCTCCCCGGCAGACATCTCCGCACTAAGCGGCTCAAAAAAATAATCCAGCTCCTTCGCCGGCAGATTGACCGGCAGCAGCAGCACATCACCGGCATCCTTGGTGGAGAGACGCACCATAATATCGGTCGCATAGTTGGATAAGCCTTCGAATTCTACGCTTGCTTCCGGATACTTCTTCATAAACTGGTCGGCATACCCCTGCATTGTACCGTTCTCAATAAGATCAATCCGGTTCGTCAGCATGAGAATGGTACCGGACAGGCTCTGCTGTTCATGGTCTGCTGCAGGCGTTGCCGGAACGGCCGGCTGGCTGCCGGAGTTGTCACAGCCCGCAGACAGCAGAAGCAGCAGTAACAACATTATACGCAGAGGCCGGTGTGCGTTCGTCTTTTTCAATCCGGTTGACTCCCTTCTGTCTCTGATTCACTGGCCGAGCGGTACGGGGGAAGCGGCAGCGAGAGGATAACATCCGTTCCCTCGCCTAGCTTACTGAACACCTCAATGCCATAAGCTGCCCCGTAGTTCAGCTGTAACCGCTGATGTACATTTTTCATGCCGATCCCGCCATTGATGCTTTTCTTCGGAGGCGATTCCCGTTTCAGATCATCGTTCAGCTTGTCCAGGGTCGCCTGCTCCATCCCGCAGCCGTCGTCGCGGATATGGAACAGCAGCTTCTGGCTGGTGATCTCGCAGCTGATGCTGAGATGCATATGCTCTTTACTGTCATCAAGCCCATGGTACGCGGCATTCTCAATAATCGGCTGGAACACCAGCTTGATGATCGAATAATGATCCAGCTCCTCAGGTACATCGATCTGCAGCACGAACCGTCCCGGATAACGGCAGCCCAGAAGCTCAACATAGTTGCGGACATATAACAGCTCCTGCTTCATCGTTGTCCGGCCTGACAATTCACTGGTGCTATACCGCAGCAGCTTGCCCAGAATTGAGATCATATCGGCAGCTTCTACGTCATCGTTAATCTCCGCCGTCATCCGGATGGACTCCAGTGTGTTATAGATGAAATGCGGGTTAATCTGGCTCTGCAGCGCATGCAGCTCCGCTTCCTTCTTCTGCTCCTCGATCCGGTATATATCCTGAATCAGCTGCCTGATGCGGGCCAGCATCCGGTTGAACTGATGGCCGAGCAGGCCAATCTCATCCCGGCGTTTCACGCGGAAGTTAACATCCAGATCACCGCCCTGCACCCTTTTCATCAGCTGAATCATTTGCGTCAGCGGTTTGGTCAGCGCGAAGGACAGCACAATGGAAATGAACAAGGCCAGCACAATAATAATCAGTGTCGCCGCCAGGGTCGCGTTGCGGGTCAGCTTCACATCACGGGTTAATTCATCGACCGGAATGGAGATAATCACCTTCCAGCTCGTCTTGGAGGAGCTGGAGTAAATATTCAGCCGCTCCTTGCCCGAGACTGTATCATAGAAGCTTCCGGCCGCGCCCTGAGCGCTGCGGAATAGCGGAGTCTGCGAGATATCCTTCGTCAGCAGCTTCTGGTCACTGTCATAAATGACCTTGCCCTTCTCGTCCACGATCAGCGATGTACCGCGGGTTACCCGGTCAAGCTCCGCTACCTGGGTCTCCATATTGCTGATATTAGCCTCCACCGCAATCAGTCCGACCGGATTCCAGAGACTGTCGACAATTTTGCGGACAACGGTATAAGCATAACGGGTGCTCTGCAGATTGGTAGTGTAGGCCTGTGTGCCGAATAGCAGCGCTTCACCGCTGGAATCCTTGGCCTGCTCGGTCCAGAAGGCATAGCTCTGATCCAGATCAAGCCGCACGCCGCCATCCTTGGCAGAGTAATAACCGTTACCGTAGGCGTCAAAAATATAGACGGAGTTCGTCCCCCGCTTGATATTGTTAATGAAGGAGATGTTGCCCTCTATTCCCCTCTGGATAGACAGCAGCAGATCGAAATCGCCCGGCGCTACCCCGGCGTTTCCATGGTCCCCCTGGGTCATTTTCTTCTGTTCATAATACCGGTTGGACGCGATCAGATTCTGCTTGATATCGTTTACATAAGCCGGCATTGAGGAGATCCTTTTCATATCTTCTATGTAGTCATCGATCCCGTCCATCATTTGATCAATCAGCTTCTCTGAATAAGCGACGGTATTCGCTTGAATCGACTCGGAATAGCTCTTAAAGCTGATGATGCTGATAATAGAAAGAGGCAGTGTGATAATAACCAGAAAGACGAGCAGCAGCTTACGCTCCATGCCCATGTCCCTGATAAAAGACCACCTGCTGTGTTTGTGTTGATCCATCATTTGGTCTTCCCCTTCATCAGCTTTACCTAACTTTTTACAATACACCATAACATTTAACTAACAAAACAATTATACTTGTTAGCTTTGGCATACACAAGGAAAACTGCCTGCTGCTTCTATTAACTAGTAATGCCGCGGAAACATTAATAAATACCCTTTCACTTCTTACCGGGAAGTGAAAGGGCAGCAAAGTTAAAGCTCACGTGATTATGATTACGGTTCTACTCCCTGTAAATAATTATTAAAACAAACTAAATAATTGTCATGAAAGCGGTTTATTATTATTTTATCAGCAGATTCATTAATGAACAGGGGCTGTGTTTACATTTATATAACTGTATTTGTATTCCATTAAAAAAAGCTGTAAAAAACAAAGACTGCAACCCGATAACGGGTACACAGTCTTGGAGTGGTGAAAGATACATGAATGGTAGTTGCTTAATTGTTTGCTGCTGCATCAAAAACCGCAGCCCGCTTCGAGGTTGCTCTGATTCCGTCCGGCCCGTTGATGAGCGCATTTCCTTGTTCGGTGTAGCTGGTTCCTGCCCAATCATTGGACATATCCAGATACTCCAGACCGGGGCCATTTCCTTTCCAAGACCATCCGAGATACCCGACGCCTTTTTGCCGGGAATAGCTCATAATAGCCGCTTCATCGACATCACCATTCGTATGTCTGATTCCGAACTCACCGATAACCAGCGCCAAATTCTTGTTCAGCACATTATCAATATTAGTCTTAACCGTTGCCGCGTTCCCGCCTGCGTATTCATACATATGAATCGAGAACATCGTATTTTTCAGGGGATCCGCATTAAATACCTGTGTTCCATAATCAACTATGGATTGCGGATATTGCCCCCAGCCTGCTCCGTCAACCATAAGGGTGTTCTGGATACCGGCATTTCTAAGCTTCGGTATTACAGCTGTATATCCTTTAGCCCAGTTAGCCCCATCCCACGTGCCGTACCACTCATTGGCGATGTTGAGGATGACCGTCTTTTCTTTACCGATAAGCGCACTCTTCATTTCAATCCAGTAATTCGCAATATTATTCAGAACAGTCTCGCTGTCCGAGCCGGTTCCATCATGGACTTCAAGGACGGCTACCAGTTTATTCTGTTCACACAAGGTAATCAGACTCTGGATAGCTGCCAGATTATCTTTCGACCACTGCTGCCCATCGGAGAGAACAATTCTTACCGTATTTGCTCCTGTCCGCGCTATTGCAGGGATGGCAACGGTGTCCTGATCTTTGTACCAGGTGTAAGCATGGTTAATTCCCCTCATCACAAACGGAGTTCCGTTAGACTCATACAAGGTCGTTCCCTGTATATAAAATCCCTTGTTAGCGGAAGTTGAAGCGGTGGTTACACTCAAAACTGCGCTTGCCGGAGATACATTCCTTGCTGCGTCCTTCGCCTTGACTGTGAAATTGTATGCTGTATTGGCAGTCAAGCCGGTTACCGTATAGCTTGTGGTTGTACTCGTTCCGGCCAGAGCCGTTCCATTATAAATGTCGTACCCCGCTACTCCCGCGTTGTCCGTAGATGCTGTCCAGGTAAGGCTTACGCTGGTTTCCGTTTTTGAGGAGCTCTGGAGATTTGTTGGTGCAGTTGGCGGAGTGGAGTCCGGGGTAGTTACGATCTGTGTAAATCTCCATCTCTGTTGTGCGTTCCCGTTATCTGTCCATTGCTGTACATTAGCTCCATCTGCAGATGAGCCTCCTTCTACATCCAGGGCTTTACCGCTGCTTTTGGATATTAACTTGTAATATCCGTTGCCTGTAGCAACAATGCTCCACTTCTGACTGGCTGCATTGTTGTCCGTCCATTGGCGGACATTGGCTCCGTCTGTATTTGCAGGTCCTGCAGCATCCAGTGCCTTGCCGCTGGATTCGGCGATCAATTTATAGGCCCCATCCCCCGCATCAATCACCTTCCACCTTTGCTGGAGGGTCCCATTATCTGTCCACTGCTGCACATTGGCTCCGTCTGCGGCTGCACCTCCAGCCACATCAAGAGCTTTGCCGCTATGACGGGCGGTAAGCTTATACACCGCTCCGGAAGTAATACCGTTATCCACGGGGCCGCTATCCAAATACACTTCGAAATCCCAGAGGGAATACCCGTACTGGGTTGCCCGCTGCGTTCCATACATTCTCACATATCTGGCACTTCTGGCTTCAAATGAAATTTGATCAATCCCGCCGTCACCTGTTGTTGTCGAGTATACTGTACTCCAGCTGCTGTTATCTGTGGAGACCTGAATTTGATACGCTTTCGCGTAGGCAGCTTCCCAGTTTAGCCTAACCCCATTTACATTGTTTGCGCTTCCAATATCAACGCTGATCCACTGCGGATCTGCATAAGCAGAGGACCACCGGGTGGAAGAATTTCCGTCAACGGCCATATCCGGTGTTTTTGTTGAATCCTCGCTTGAGCTTGCAGCTGCGGTTGTGTTCCCTGCAAGGTTGGCCGCTGCACTAGTCTCCAAGGGCGGTACCACCCCAATAAGCAATCCGAACACCATAATTAATGACAACATTTTCTTCAAGCAACATCCCTCCCGTAATGGATAATCCCTGCATTAATTCCACTTTCGTTTGAATGGATATAGACCCAGCCCCGTCCTCCTTTCTCCTAATGGATTCAGTAGCCCTCTAACGACTACAGAATATTGTTTTGTTAGCATAACTGTCAATGGTTTCAATAACATAATTATAACTTTTGGTTCTTTCCGCCTATTTATTTTGTTATCAAGATGGACATTCGCTTTATAGCAAATTATATACACAAACCCAATTTTTTCTTATAAAAAAGCAAAAAAATAATACATCTCCTCCTTATTATTTCGATTAACGGAAAATGAAGGACAACTCCTCCCCTTTTCGCCGCTTATCCCGATACATGAAATTCAGCCCATTCCTTATGGCCGCTGTCATTGACGGGAAAGCGAATCCTTTCTATATACAAGAGCTGTAGTTTAAGACACTCATTTTGCAACATTTATATAAATATTAGATTCTTGTTAGTATGACTGGATTACATTTTTTCAGCATCCGGGACTTTGTACTCACCTTAGAGTGTGGAATACGGAATTGCGTGCGGCGTATACCATGCGCTCAAGATAATCCTATTAGAGAAAAATCACCCTAACGGGTGAGTAACGTTTGCGGTCAGCACTTCCCGCAGGCTTCCGCGGGTGCTTGGCGGGCTTATAAATTTGCCCTCTCTGGACCATCGGCTAGTCCAACGGACTGACAATCCGTTACGTTTTTGCAGGCTAAGCGGACTCAGATTCCGTTAATTGGCCCGCCGCAGCCCGTTTCATGCCCCATGAAAAGATAATAGATTCTCAGTCCCCTTCACTCTGCTGACGGTACGCTCAGATAATCCTCAACTGTTGCTTGGCAAGACACCTCCAGTGACCCCGGCGCTGGCGCTGGCGCTGACTCCGGCTCCGCAAATATTAGTTGGAAAAACGTATCTTAATTCAGAGGTTTTGGATGTTTTAAGGTAATTAGTTGTATAAACGTCATTTAATTTCACGCTTCCTCCCTACTGGGAGTGATTCCCGGCATATTAAGTGCTGTTTATCCAACTGCTGCCCGGCAAGGGTGCCTCCGTTCATAAGCAAGTGGAGAAATTCCAACTAAATAAATTGTACTTGCAATCATTCTGGTATAGCATTGCCGTGACTCCCAAGCATGTCTGGCCATCCGGCCGCTGCCCTCTTACAGTTCCAAAAATCCCTCTCCACATGTCCGTAAACCCTACAATTTCCTTAACAATAAAAAGAGGCTATCCCAGGCAGCCATTTCATGGCTTGCTGGGATAGCCCTTTATAGGAGATGCAATCTCCGGACTACGGCTACTGCCGTGTCTGCAGAATTTCATCCACCCGCTCCTTCGCCCCCTGCCAGGAGGTCATCAGCGGGAAGGCATATTCCTCCCGGGCCCGCAGGTTCCAGGGATGCGGGATACAGAGCACCTTCTTCCCTGCCTGTACAGCGGGCAGCAAATTATGCGGACCGTCATCAATCAGCAGATCGAAGCCGATCAGATGCTTGCGCTTGCAGGTGAAGAAGTTCTCGGCCGGGATATACGGCATGTGCTTTTGCAGCCAGTTCCATTTCTCAAGCACCGTTTTGGGCACAGCGGCTGTAACAATAATGACATCATACGCGTTGTGAAGCTTCTCCATCTCTTCGGTCACATATTCATCGAACAGCTCCAGCTCCTCGTACAGACCGGGTCTGCCGAAGAAAAGGTCCATCGTGCTGTCCGGATGGCGAAGGTGGTCTGTGTTCCAGTCCATCATATCCTCGTAGCGGAGCGGATGCGTAGGAAACTCAATGTTGTTGTGGTATATCGCACGTTTGACGAGATGGCAGATGGTATCATCCATATCAACGGCGATGATCGGCTTATTCATTGATTCTCCTCCAGGGTTGCATAGTGATTACATTATAGGCATCCGGAGGGGACGTGTCCAGACTTGCCGGAAGCAGGACTATTCCTTAAGGTCTCCTCTGCGGGAGAATTCAAGGATTACGCACGAAAGCACGCGTCCCTATTAGGGTACCGCGTGCTTGTGTGTGAACTGCTTAATTAAGTATTTGAACCAGCTCTTGTTTATGTCCTGTTAACTCCGGGATCGTCCCCGGAACAGGTTAATCACAAACAGTACCGCAGCGACAAATAGCAGAAGGTGAATCAGATTGCCCATAACATCAAAGATAAAGCCGAACAGCCATACTACGACAACGAGTCCGATTAATCCCCACAGCATAAGCTTACCGCCTTTCTCCTCGAGGGGTGTTTCTCTCTTTTTACCCTTCTGGAAGGAGGTTCAAACGGCTGCTTTGCAGACCGGAGGCCGTGATCCTGTGCCCAACCGGCAGATGCCGTTCCGGCTGGAGCAATTCCCATGACCCGTAGCTTGCTTGAATAGCGGGCATCCTGCTATACTGTTTTAAATAATACAATTGTATTATAAAAGGAGATTAACCAAACGCCATGATAAATTCTGCCCTTATCAAGAATTCCGCTTCCCGCAAACTGCGGAGCAAGCTGCTGAAGCTATTGTTAATTCTTATATCCGCAGCTGTTCTTATTACAGGGTTGGGGTTCCTGTATGAAGCCATTGCCTCCGCATCCGCCAAAAAAGATTATCCTGCACCGGGGAAACTGGTGGATGCCGGAGGATACAACCTGCATCTCCTGCAACAAGGAGCCGGAGCTCCCACGATTATTCTGGAAGCCGGAAGCGGGGAAACCAGCCTGTCGTGGAGAAATATTCCTGAACAGTTAGCCGAAACAGCTACCGTTGTCAGTTACGACCGGGCTGGATATGCCTGGAGTGAGCAGGCCGATACGGAACGCTCAGGCGCCAATATTGTGCGTGAACTACATAACGCACTTCAGAATGCAGGCATCCCCGGCCCTTACCTGCTGGTCGGACACTCCCTCGGCGGCATGTATGCCCGTCTCTTCACTCAGACCTACCCGGAGGAAGTAACCGGGCTGGTACTTATTGATGCCAGACCCGAGAATGACGACCGTGAGACGAAGCCGATTCTGGAGGCCGAGAATTATGCCGGCAACCCGAGTGCTTCCATGCTTACCTTGCTCAAGCGCTCGGGTGCGCTTCGACTGTTCCAGAACCAGCTGCTGGAGGGTCTGGTTGCGAAACAAGACCGCGGGCAATTCATTAACGTCATCTCTACACCAAGCTACTTTGCCGCCAAGGAGCAGGAAGCAGCGCTGGCAAGCTCTACCGAGGATGCTATCCGCGGACAGACCTTAGGAACACTTCCGGTGAAGATCATCGCCCGGGGAATGCCGCAGGATTACGCTGCTTTTGGGATGTCCGAAGAATCGGGCCGACGGCTGGAGGCCATCTGGCAGGCAGGACAGCGCAACATGCTGAACCTTTCTTCCAATAGTGAGCTTATCGTCGCCGGGAAGAGTGGGCATATGGTGATTCACGATCAGCCGGAGCTGGTCGTCAGGGCAATTCTGAGTGTACTCGAAGAGAAGTCTTAACGCACCTCGAACCGCCCGAACTCAGCGTAGCCGTTCTCCGCCGCTGCGTTAACCGGACCGCAAGCTAGCGCGAACAGGCCGAACTTGGCACCTACCCAGGCTCCTTCGCCTTCCTTCAACCGGAAAGGAGCTCCCAAATCCGTGTAAGCTTCTCCGTCAAGACTGTACGCCAGGCGGCATTCCGCTTCTTCCGAGACCATAAGCTGAAGATATACAGCGTCCGAGTCCAGCTTCACAAAATCATCCGTAAACGCACACTCCTGCTCTGCTTCTTCCTCCGGGCTTGCCGGCAGGCTCTCGAACCGGCCCAGGCATAGGCCGCCATCTTCACCGGAGAACAGGCTTAAATGTACCGCTTTATGCCCCAGCACTACCAGGCCTGCGCGTTCAGACAATGCTCCGAAATGCGGTTTGATCTGTACCTGCGCCGTGAATGCAGGCGCAGCGAACTTCTGCATCAGGAGCTGCGGCGCATCGTATAACCGCTGCGTCTCCAGCGGCGCGCAGCGGAGCCGGAGCCCCGGAGCCGGGTGAACGGAGGCAAGCCAGCCGTCCTGCGGATTGGCCTGCCACTGCCACTGCAGCCCCGGACGTCCGTCCGCGAAATCATCGGAGGTCCGGGGAGCCGCCGGAAGCGCTGTCCCGGTGCCTGAAGACTCCGGCTTGTACCATTCGGGTACCGGCTCTCCGGTCAAACCTCCCGCAGACTGCTGCCCTATTACCGGCCAGCCGTCAATCCATTCTACAGGCTGCAGATGGACAATCCGCCCGTAAGCCCCCTTGTCCTGGAAATGCAGGAACCAGCTTTCTCCTTCCGGCGTCTCTACCCAGCCGCCCTGATGAGGACCATTCACCAGGGTATCCCCTTGTGCCAGCACAATCTGATCCTCATAAGGGCCATAGATGGACTTGGAGCGGAAGGCAGCCTGCCAGCCGGTGGACACGCCGCCCGCAGGGGCAAGAATGTAATACCATCCGTCCCTCTTGTACATTTTGGGACCTTCCAGTGTCGGATGATCGACCGTTCCGTCAATAATCAGCCGGCCTTCATCCAGCAGCTCCCTGCCGTCCGGGCTCATCCCGCACACATGCAGAATATGCTTGATGCCGCTGCGGCTCTTCGCGAAGGCATGGACCAGGTAAGCCTGTCCGTCCTCGTCCCAGAAAGGGCAAGGATCAATCCAGCCTTTGGCTGCTTTGACCAGATGGGGTACAGTCCACTTCCCGAGCGGGTCCTCAGCCTGCGTCATGAAGATTCCTTCATCCGGCGTACCGAAGAAGATCCAGAACTTCCCGTCATGATGGCGCAGGCTGGGTGCCCATACGCCTTTACCGTGCTGAACCCGGTCATATCCCGGCAGATCCAGCCTGTCCAGCGCGTGATTGACGATCGTCCAGTTCACCAGGTCACGGGAATGCAGAATCGGCAGTCCCGGCATGTGGTTGAAGCTCGACGCGGTCATATAATAATCATCCCCGGCCCGGATCACATCCGGGTCGGAATAATCTGCATACAGCACCGGATTGCGGTACCGGCCGTTGCCAAGGTCGGATACCCAGGGCGTATTGATTGTCTCCATTGAATAACTCCTTCAGCGCCGGACGCCTACCGCCCGGGCAGTTTATTGTGCCGCCTTCTCCTGTTCCAGCAGCGATGCCCATTGATCCAGCATTTCCTGCGCGGTCAGCTGCTTGGCCATCACCTTCTGAATCAGCGGTTCCACCGATTTCTGCACATTGGAATATCCCGCCAGATAATAAGGCACATCGGAGAACTTCGTCTCCTGGCTGTTCAGCAGATCGGAGGCCGATTTCATATAAGGCACGCTCTGCACCCATTCATCGCCGGCAGCTTCTGTATTGGCAGGAATTTCGCCATAGAGTTTGCCGTATTTGCTGTTGATATCATGCGACAGGTAGAAGGTCATGAATTTCCAGACCGCATCCTTGTTCTTCGCCGATTTGCTCATCGTCAGCCCCAGCGGCATAAGGCCAGGGTGTTCGCGGTAGCCCTTCACGCTCTTCGGAAAAGGTACAGCTTCGAACTTCGTATAGTCACCGCCGAAGGCTTTCTCATGGGAGCTGGCCGAGCCTAAGTTATGCACAACGATTCCGGCTTTGCCCGACTGGAAGGTTGCGGCCAGTTCACTCCAGCCTTTATTGAGGTCATCCTCAGGTGTATAGACATTGTAAGAGCCCAGGTATTTCTCTACAAATTCAACATTAAGCGGGTCATTAATTGTTGCTTTGCCGTCTGCCGTGAAATAATCGGTAATGCCGGAGTAAGCATACAT
The DNA here is from genome assembly GCF_038593005.1 of Paenibacillus sp. FSL E2-0178. Lineage (NCBI taxonomy): Bacteria > Bacillati > Bacillota > Bacilli > Caryophanales > Paenibacillaceae > Paenibacillus > Paenibacillus sp. FSL E2-0178. The sequence goes on along the minus strand of NZ_CP151953.1, from coordinate 7,085,941 downwards.
CAGCATTTCGAGCGTATTGGCACTGCCTGCGCCGCCGCGGATACTTAGCCCGTAACGGTCTTTCGATTTATCCGTCAGCTTGGCGGCAGCATCGAAGAATTGGTCCCAGGTATCGGGCAAGGTCAGTCCGGCTTCCTTGAACCAGTCCGGACGAACCCACAGATTCCAGGTTTGCGAGCTGTATGGTAGCGCATACAATTTACCTTCTGCCGTATCCAGCTTGCGGTTACTTGCAATCAGTTCCGGGTTGAGCAGGTCCTTGTCCGCCCACTGCTCATAATAGGTGTCCAGCGGCTCCAGCACCCCCCGGGCCAGCAGATCGGATTTGAAGTCATTCATCACATCCGGCGCCTGATCGGCAGAGATGGCCACGTTAACCTTTTGCTCATAAGCCGCGAGGTCTCCCGGTACGCCCAGATAATCCACGTCGATATCCGGATTCTCCTGCTCGAACTGCTTCACGATCTCTTCGAAGAAGGCATTGCGTTCTGTGGTTACAGCTGCAGCCCAGAAGCTGATTTTGGCTTTCTCTCCGCTTGCTGCTTTACCTGCCCCGTTATCCGCAGCTGCCGCGCTGTTCCCCCCGTTATTCCCGCCATTATTTCCGCCGCAGCCGGCCAGCAGCAGCAGCAATGCTGCCGATACTAGCGCCGTGCGTTTCGCTTTGTGTTTCCCCATCATTCTGTGATCCTCCCTAATTGAATTTCTTATATATATCTCAAAGGACGGAACGCGGCGTGTTCTGCCTGGCCGTGTCCATCCTTGCGATACCGGACACTAGCCTTTGACTGCGCCGCCCAGTCCTTCGACCAGATAACGCTGAATGAACATGAAGAGCAGCACGGGCGGAATCAGCCCGATAATACTGCCGGCCGCCAGCGACGCGTACTGGACGCTGAATTCGCCAACCATGAATTTGAGGCCGATCGGGATGGTGAAGCGGTCCGGCGTCGTAATGAACGAGAAGGCAACCAGGAATTCATTCCATACCCCGATGAAGGCGAACGCGCTTGTTGCTACTATTCCCGGCAGCACGATCGGCATAATTATCGCGAAGATAATCCGGAACCGTCCGGCTCCGTCGACCATCGCCGCTTCATCGATTTCCTTCGGTGTCGAGGAGATGAAGCCGCGCATCAGAATCGTGTTGAACGGAACCTGGAGCACGATGTAGAACAAGATAAGCGCGTACGGCGTGTTGATCATCCCGAGATTCTTGAAGATCAGGAAGAGCGGAATGACGAACAGAATGACCGGCATCATCTGGGTCGCCAGCAGCACCAGCATGAAGGCCCCTTTGCCCTTGAACTTGAAGCGGCTCATGGCGTAACCGTTAAGCACAGACAGTACCGTAATCGCCACTACCGACAGCACCGACACGAACACACTATTCATGAAATATTGCGAGAAATTGTTGTCATTCCACACATGTACGAAGTTCTCGAAGGTCGCCGGACTCGGAATGTACCGGACCGTGCCGCTAAGTACATCCCCCTCCCGCTTCAGCGAGGTGGAGATGGCCCACAGGAACGGAACCAGCACGAACATCAGTGTCAGGGCCAGCGGTATGTAGAACAGCAGCTTCGAACCCAGCTTGCGTTGCCATTTGCTATTCATCCTGCATCCCTCCTGACCGGTTCAGTCTGAGGTACAGGACAACGAAGATCATCAGGAACGCGAAGGTGACCACGCCAATGGCGGAACCATAACCATAGTTTCCTTCAAGGATGGAGGTCTTCATCATATAAATCGGCAGCGTGGTGGTCATATCCATTGGTCCGCCGTTCGTCATCGTAAAGATCATATCAATGGAGTTGAACTCCCAGATGGCACGCAGCAGCGTTGCGAACACAATACTTTCCTTCAAGAACGGCAGTGTGATGAAAAAGAGCTTCTTCACGCTCCCCGCACCATCCACCTCACAGGATTCATAGACCTCGTGCGGAATGGTCTGCAGCGCCGCCAGCAGCGTGATCGCGAAGAACGGAATGCCGCGCCACAGCTCGGCGACAATCACGGAACCAAAAACGGTATGAATATTGGCCAGCCAGGCGACCGGCTCAGAGATCAGTCCCACCTTCATCAGGATATCGTTGATGATCCCTATATGCTGGTTGAACATCAGCGACCACAGCATGGTGGTCAGCACACCGGACACCGCCCAGGGAACAAGCACCAGGGAACGGACCAGACCGCGCAGCTTGAACGCCTGATTCAGCAGCAGCGCAACCACGAGTCCGAATACGAGCTGCAGCACTACTTCTATCAGCACCCATTTCACCGTGATCCACAGTGAAGAGTAGAACATATCGTCCTGCGTGAATATATTCTTGAAGTTCTCGAGTCCGATGTAACCCGCTTTCTGCAGCCGGGTGAAATCATAGCTCTGCACACTGAGATCGAATACCCTGAAGATCGGGAAGACGAGAAGTCCCGCGATCAGCAGGACTGTCGGTGCGATCAGCAGGTAAGGGAACCAGCGGTCGCCCATTTTTTTGCGGGAAGATTTAGATTTGACGGACATTGTCTTGCCGCCGGTTGATTGGGATAATTCCATAACAGCACCTCCACGCTTATCTTAAACCAGCGCGTGAACATGCTGAATACACTATCTTTCGAAGATTGTTTGTTTTCTTTCACTCCTTTATTTGCTCTAGGAATGCTGCTGGTCCCTGCGGTACTCGGAGGGCGATTTGCCGTAATGCTTCTTGAACAGCACGCTGAAGTATTGGGGATTGCGGTACCCTACCTGCTCCGATACCTCATAGGATTTCGCATCTGTGGTAGACAGCAGCTCCGCTGCCTTGTCTATACGCAATTGAATGAGGTGCTCGCTTAAGTTCATGCCTTTATATTTCTTGAAGAGCGTGCTGGCGTACGCGGATGAAATATGGACATGGTCCGCGATGGCGGTCAGGTTCAGCTCCTCCTCATGAAAATGCAGCCGCATATACTGCTCCATCTCCTTCAGCAGCGTATGATGCGAATTCTGCGAATGGCGGATCTCACCGCTGACGAATACACCGGCCCCTCCGATGATCGGCTTCAGCTGGGCAGCGTTCAGAGCCTCGCTGTAGGAGATTGCGATGCGCTCAATTCCTTCCCGGCTGCTGCCCAGACCAATGCTGACCTGAAGCTTCAGACAGTTCTCCAGTGTCCGGCGGATCTCCTCCAGATGTTCAGTCAGGTGTTCTGCAGTGCCTTCATTGTCTGGCGGAGCAGGCAGGTTAAAGAGCAGATTGACCCGGTTGTTATAGACTGCCGAATACCGGTAAGGAAATGGCTCAGACACAAGCTCCGAGCAGATATTGTGGATGGAGAAGAGCAGCAGCTCCGCATTATCCCCTTCTCCGGAGCGGGCGAAGCGGCGGTTGTCCTCCGGCTGAATCACCGCTACCCGGAAGCAGGCCTCCGGCGCAGCTATGCCGAGATTGTCCAGTTCCTTCCGCGCCCACTCCGGGTTGGCGCAGCCCTCGAACAGCTCTGCGAAGAACTTGTTCTGAATCAGTGCCTGGCTCTTCCGGGCTGTCTCGGCTCCTCTCTTCTCGGCCAGCAGTGTGCTGGCGGCAGAAGCAACCGCATTTAGAATCACTTCATTATCCTCATATTTCAGAATGTAATCGGCCGCCTGCAGCCGCAGCGCCTGCTTGGCATACGAGAAGTCATCGTAGCCGGTCAGGAAGACGACCTTGGTTCCCGGATAGTCTTCGTTAATTCGTTCAGCCAGCTGCAGCCCGTCCAGAAAAGGCATCTGGATATCAGTCAGCACCAGATCCGGCCGCAGCTCCTCCATCCGCTTCAGCGCTTCTTCTCCGTCAGCGGCTGTGCCGGCTACCTCAATGCCAGCCTGCTCCCAGCGGATATTGCGCCGCAGGCCTTCCCGGATCCACACATCATCATCCACAATAAGCAGTTTAATCATGGGAATCTCCTTTCTTCTGCAACCGGGGCAGCTGTACCGTGACCCGGGTAAACTTCATCTCTTCGCTGTCCAGGACAAGGCCATAGACCGGCCCGTATTGCAGCACCAGCCGGCGGTGGGCGTTCCACAGTCCGAAGCTCAGCGCATTGTCGCCTGTGCTGTCCGCCTGCAGTGAACTGCGCAGCTGCGCAAGCCGCTCAGGGCTGATGCCTTGTCCGTTATCATAAATCTCCAGCACTGCGGATGCTTCATCTGCATAACCCGTTATCGTCACCATTCCTTTGCCGCGCTTGTTCTTGATGCCGTGATAGACGGCATTCTCCACGATAGGCTGCAGCGTCAGCTTCGGGATGCGCAGCGGCAGCAGCTCTTCATCCACTTGGATGGTATAATCGAAATCCTGGTTATACCGGATGTTCAGAATGAGCAGGTAGCTGCGCACATGCTCAATCTCTTCCGCGACAGTAATCAGCTCGGCGCCTTTACTGATGCCGATGCGGAAATACCGGGTCAGCGCTCCCACCATCACAGAGGCCCGCTCCCTCTCCTCCAGATCAATCAGATGCTTGATTGAACCGAGCGTATTGTACAGGAAATGCGGCTGAATCTGCGCCTGCAGTGCCCGCATTTCGGCCTTACGCTTCTGCTCCTGCTCCTCGCGCACCTCATTCAGCAGCTGCTCCACCGAATCGGAGAGCCGGGTCAGTCCGGTGGCCAGGACGCCGATTTCATTGCGCTGGTCAATCTGGAAGCTGACACTGAAATCCCCGCGCTCGAACCGCTTCACCTGCTTGGACAGGTAACGGATCGGGTTGCTCAGATTGCGTGCCGCCAGCGTCGCTGCCGCTGCCACCAGCACAAGGATAACCAGCGTGACCGCCAGAACGATCCACTGGATGCGCGATGCACCTGCGAGAATATCCTTCTCCGGCACAATGGCGGCCAGCACCCAGCCGTTCAGCGGCAGTGTCTGATAGGCAATATCCAGCTTCTGGCCTGCTGTACTGTCCACGGCAAGGCTGCCGTTCCCGCCTGCCAGTTGCCGTAATTCTGCAATTGTGCCCGGCTTCACCTCATAATCCACCTTCAGGGATTTGGAGAACAGCTCCCCGTCCGGGCTGATCAGCGCCAGTGCGCCGTTCGGACTGATCTGTACATTCTGCATAATTTCCAGGAAGTAGCTTTCACGCAAATTGATCAGCACAATTCCGCTGGAGGAGGAAGTCGGCGTGCCGATCATTTTGAAGCTGCTGAGCACCCGCCTGTCCTCCACTGTATCGAAGATGGCATCTTTGTGGCTGTTCAGCCAGTAGTAGCCTTTATCTGAATGGTTATACCGTTCCTGCCACGCCGGAAGATCGATTGAGACGCTCCGGGGCACGTATTCCTGCTGGAGGTTGAAAGACCGGCCGTTGTTGAAGGCAACATAAATGGAATCGACCATGGCATTATAGGAGTGGTATACGCTTTCAAGACGGTTATGAAGTTCAATAATGTCGTTGAATTTCTGGGGAGTGTCACCCTGATCGTTCACGGATAGCAGATTGCGCAGCGAGGTGGTATCCTCCAGATTAACCAGCTGTTCGAAGATCGTCAGAAATTTATCATCCAGGAACAAGGCGGTCTGATAGGTTGTATCGGCTAATGAATACAGCGAGTTCTTACGGAGCTGGTCACTGGCGGACCAGTAGGAGAACGAGCCTGTTGCAATAACGGACAGAATCATGACTGGCAGGAAGGTAATCAGCAATTTGGTCTGTATGGGCTTATCGAGATAATAACGTTTCATGTCCTCTTCCTCTCCCCTGTCTCGCAGCACAGCGGATGATTTTGCCTGCAGGCGCAGATGTAAGGGCTTTAATAAAGACTGAGTCTAGCACAGAACCGGGCAATTGGAAACATAACTTATCAGGAGCTTACCGTTATTTCCCTGTAATGACAATTGTGCTAACCTTGGGATGCATGTACAATATACGAAGCTATCGATTTGCAGCCCGGACAGGAGAATGCGGATGAAGAAAAGAAGAAGCAAATGGCTGGGCAGCCAGAGTGTATTGCTGACCTGGACCTTATCTTATATGGCCGTGCTGCTGCTTCCGGTCATTCTGAGTTCCATCGTTTACTTTCAGTCCAGCAAGATGCTCGCTGACGAGATTCATCTGGCGAACAATTCCTTGCTTAAGCAGCTGCGAGAGAACATGGATAAGCAGCTGGAAGCGGTCAACCGGCTCAACTTCGAGCTGAATTGGAATACCAAGTTCAGGGAACTGGTCGATCAGCACAAGTACTCTATTTTCCCGGAAGATTATATGTATGATCTGTACGACGCAACCAAGGATATGTCCTTATATCAATCGGCTTATGCCGAAACCGGCCTGTTCTATATCTATCTGGCCTCACGGGATACGATTCTGCTCCCCGGCGTTTACCGGAATACGAGATTCGCCTATGCCGAGCATAACGCCTCCGGCACCTTAAGCTATGAAGCATGGTTAGATATCCTCCGCCAGAACAAATTCAAGGGCTATGTACCGCTGACTCGTACAACCGAGAACGGCGTTTCCGTGAAAGCGCTCGCATATGTCAGCACCTATGACTACGAGGACGGCAAGCCGTCCGGAGCCAATGTGATCATGATCGACAACGACCAAATATTATCCTCGCTCATGAATATTGAAGCGTTCAGCAAAGGGCATGTGCTCATCACAGACTCCGACAACCAGGTGCTGGTATCCAGCTCCAATACAGATCTTCCGGCACAATTGCCCTTCGGCAAGCTGACCGGTGACAGCGGAATGTTCCTCTGGGAATTCGGCGGCGAGCGGTATGAAGTCTTCTCGATCCAGTCGGCCGAATCTAACCTCCGCTACATTTCCATGATTCCGAGTGAAGTCTATTGGCAAAAGGCGGAGCTGGTCCGCAGGCTGACGCTGCTGAGTATCATGGCCAGCCTGCTGGGAGGCGGGTTCTTGACTTATATTTTCCTGAGGAAAAACTATAATCCGATCCAGCGGATTGTACGTGCTTTCAGCAGCAAGACAGCCATCCGGGAGAAAGGCTCCAATGAATTCCTGTTTATCCAGCAGGCTGTGGATAGTACGCTGAGCGAACTGGACCATATGCTGCTGGAGAGGAAGCGGCAGAATTATTCGCTGCGTTCCAATTACATCCTGCGGCTGCTCAAGGGCAGGCTGGACGATGAGCTTCCTTTGGCCGAAGCCTTAAGCGCCTTCGATATTCAGCTCCTCTCCGGGGATTGTGCGATTCTTCTATTCTACCTGGAGGATCTCGATGTCTTCCTGGAGCGTGTCCAGGGCAAAACCTCCGCCCAGAAGCTGCAGCTGCTGCATTTCATTGTAAATAATGTAATTGAAGAGCTGGTCAACGTTAAGCACAGGGGCTATATGGCCGAAACGGATGATGCCATGCCTTGTCTGGTCAGCCTGTCTCCTGTCTCACCGGATGAGCACAATAGCGATCTGCTGCAGGTGGCCCGTTCCGCTCAAGAGTTTCTTGCACAGACGTATAATATCTACCTTACGGTGTCGGTCAGCCGGGTTCATCACGGCATTGATCAGATTCATCAGGCTTATCAGGAAGCATTGGATGCCATGGAATATAAGCTGGTGATGGGCAAACAGGAGATTCTGTCCTATGAAGAGATTGAGCGGAACAACATCCGTCCCGATACAGATTCCGGTTACTTCTATCCCCTTCAGCTGGAGCAGCAGTTAATCAATTATGTCAAAGTGGGCGATTTCCAGTCGGCCGTAACCGCCTTGGACGATATCCTGCAGATGAACCTGTCGAAGCACCCGGTGAAGGTGCCTTTAGCCCGTTGCCTCATGCTCGACCTGGTGGGGACTTTGATCAAGAGCATCGGTGAACTCGGACCCGCGCAGGATAATATCCTGCTGCAGAATCCGAAGCGTATTGACAGACTCACTTCTGCAGAGACGTTAGCTGAAATGCAGGAGCAGCTGAAGTCCATGCTTAAGGACGCCTGTGAATATGCCGGGACCAGACGGCTGCAGAATGTTCAGGAGAACCGTCACCGCGCCTTGAATGATCTAATCAGCGGGGTATCTGCATTTATAGACGAACATTTCACGGATCCGGGCTTGAACGTCTCCCTGCTGGGGCAGCATTTTGATATGAAGCCTACTTATCTGTCGAAGCTGTTCAAGGAGCAATCGGGGGAAGGGCTTCTGGATACGATCAACAAGCGGCGGATTGACTGGTCCAAGCAATTGATTCAGCAGCAGCGGCTGACGGTCAACGAAGCGGCCGAGAAGTCAGGCTTCAATGATGTGGGTACCTTTATCCGCACCTTCAAGAAGATCGAAGGCATTACACCCGGCAAATACAAAGAAACCATCGAAGATTAACAATGCCCTGCCCGTCACCCAACCGTGGCGGTCGGGTTTTTTTTGCGGTCAGCAAGGGCTTAATCCGCTCCCGCAGAGCAATCGCCTATCGTTTTGTGCATTTTGCCGATACCCGCAGCGGCTTTTTCAATTACATTGGATGTACTGCACATATACACCAAACCGGGGCGGACCGTATAGTTAGGGCATGAACCCGGCAGCACAGCAGGTTCTTACAACTACTAATGGAATCATTTGAGGAGGTTAACAGGAATGAGGAGAACAAGCAGAAAAATAATGTTTTCGCTCATGGCATCTCTGCTCGCAGGCAGCACGCTGGCAAGATGCTCGGAGAACAAGGCAGGGAATAATTCCCCATCCGGCTCAGACACAGCATCAGAATCAGCGGCGGTATACCCGATGCAAACGGACACTGCACTCACTTATTGGGGAGCATTACCCAATAATCTGACGGGAGTAAAATCTGCGCATGCGGAGGTTCCTTTTTATCAGGAATGGCAGAAACGTACTGGGGTGACCGTAGATTTCACCGCCCCTCCGGCTAACCAGATCGACGAATCCTTCAACGTGATGCTCGCCTCCGGTGAATTGCCTGATATGCTGGAGTACAACTTCTTCAACTTCCCGGGCGGTCCGGAAAAAGCAATCAAGGACGGCTACATCATGGAGCTGAATGACCTGATCGACAAATATGCCCCGAACTACAAGAAATATCTCCAGGAGCATCCCGAGGTTGAGAAAATGGTCAAAACAGACAAGGGAAGCTATTACTCGTTTCCTTTCATCCGCGGGGATGAATCGCTGCTTACCTTCCAGGGGCCGGTGATCCGCAAGGATTGGCTGGATGAGCTGGGTCTGCCCGTGCCTGAAACCATCGATGAATGGACCACTACTTTGAAAGCGTTTAAAGAGAAAAAAGGGGCTGCTGCACCGATCTCCTTCGTCGCCAAACCGCGTGTATTCAATGAACTGGGCAACGGCGCATTCATCGGGGCATTTGGCGTTACCCGCGACTTCTATCTGGAGGACGGGAAGGTTAAATTCGGTCCTGCAGAACCGGGTTATAAAGACTTCCTGAGCTTATTCCGGGGATGGTATGCGGACGGACTGCTGGATAAAGATGTGGCCACCGTCGATTCCAAGGTGATGGATGCCAATATTACTTCGGGCCAGACCGGGGCTACCTGGGCCAATGCAGGCGGCGGTATCGGGAAATGGCAGCCGATCCTCAAGGGAGCCGATCCGCAGGCTTCCATTGTCGCGGCCCCTTATCCGGTGCTGGAGAAGGGCACTACTCCAAAGTTCGGCCAACGGGATTATGCCTTCTCCACCGGCGGGATGGTAGCGATCTCGGCGACGTCCAAGAATGCGGAGCTGGCGGTCAAGCTGCTTGATTATGGCTACAGCGAAGAAGGCAATAAGCTGTTCAACTTCGGCACAGAGGGTGTCAGCTACACCATGGAAGACGGTTATCCGAAATTCACGGATCTGCTGATGAGCAATCCAGACAAGCTGGCCCCTGCACAAGCCATGTCTCTATACATCCGGGGCAATACGATGGGTCCCTTTGTCTCCGATAAACGGGTCTCCGAACAGTACCTGAACCTGCCGGAGCAGCAGGCCGCGATACCTATCTGGCAGAAGACGGACATGGTCAAATACCAGATTCCGCTGGTAACTCCAACTCCGGAGGAAAGCGCTGAATATGCCAACATCATGGCGGATGTGAACACGCTGGTCGATGAAATGACACTGAAGATTATCCTTGGAACGGAGCCGCTTGAGGCTTATGACAAGTATCTGGAGAAGCTGAATTCCGTCAAGCTCTCACGTGCCATTGAGATTAAACAGGCCGCACTGGAGCGGTACTTGAAGCGCTAAACTACAGTCAAGCCGGGAGCAGATCGTTGATCGGCTGAAGAGCTGCTCCCGTAAGGAGGAATAGAGAAACCATGTCCAAATTAGCTCCTATGACCGGTGTCCAAACTTCTGTTAACAACAGCTTTAAGCACCGTTTCCTCCGGGATTTCAAGCTGAACAGACTGCTGTATATCATGATGATTCCGGTCATCCTCTACTATGTCGTATTCCATTATGCACCGATGTATGGCGCGATTATTGCCTTCAAGGATTTCTCACCGATGAAAGGGATTCTAGGCAGTGACTGGGTAGGACTCCAGCACTTCAGGGATTTCTTCTCCAGCTATTATTTCTGGCGGATTCTGAGTAATACCATTATCATCAGCGTGTATTCGATTCTGTTCATGTTTCCGGCCCCGATCATTCTGGCTCTGCTGATCAATGAAGTGAGAAATCAGAGCTTCAAACGGATAGTCCAGACCTTCTCGTATATGCCCTACTTCATTTCACTCGTTGTAATTTGCGGGATGATTACCGACTTCACCAACAGCAACGGGGTCATTAATACACTATTCTCCTGGCTCGGGTATGACGGAACCGCTATGCTGCAGAAGCCAGGCTTGTTCCGCCCGGTCTATATCCTGTCTGAAATCTGGCAAAAGATCGGCTGGGAATCGATTATTTACATTGCCGCCTTGGCCGGTATTGACCAGGAGCAGTATGAAGCCGCCCGGATTGACGGTGCCAGCCGTCTGAAGCAGATGCTGCACATTACCCTGCCGGGAATTCTGCCTACGATCACCATCATGTTCATCCTGCGGATGGGCAATATGCTGAATGTCGGCTTCGAGAAAATCATTCTGCTCTACAATCCTGTAACCTATGAAACAGCTGACGTCATTTCTTCCTTTGTGTACAGAAAAGGCTTGCTGGAATTCGGCTGGAGCTATAGTTCAGCAGTCGGCTTGTTTAACTCGGTTGTGAATCTCATTCTATTGATCTCGGCCAATTACATCAGCCGCAGAGTTAATAAAACCAGCCTTTGGTAGGAGGAAACCGTTATGCATGCCGACACCGGCCTGAGAAATAAACTCTTTGATTACACCATTAACACCGTGCTGATTCTCCTTGTTATCGTAACGTTATATCCGCTTCTATATGTACTGTTCGCCTCCTTCAGCGATTCCGCGGAGCTGGTTGCGAATAAGGGATTCCTGTGGAAGCCGCTGGGCTTCAGTCTCGAAGCTTACAAGAGCGTGTTCAGCAATCCCGGCATTATCAAGGGTTACGGCAATACACTATTCATTCTGGTCTTCGGTGTCACCCTTAACATGCTGCTGACCGCAATAGCAGCCTATGTGCTGTCCAGAAGAAATGTAATGTGGAACAGCGTCTTCACCCTGCTGATCGTGTTCACGATGTTCTTCCACGGGGGCCTGATTCCGATGTACCTGATCGTCAAGGGTGTCGGATTGATTGATTCCATCTGGGCCACCATCATACCGTTCGCTGTCAGCACCTTTAACCTGATTATCATGCGCACCGCATTCTCGGCGATTCCCGAGAGCCTGGAGGAATCGGCCAAGATCGACGGCGCTAACCATTTGACGATCCTGTTCCGGATCGTATTGCCTTTGTCCAAGCCGGTTATAGCTGTAATGGTGCTCTATTATGCCGTCGAGAAGTGGAACGCGTGGTTCTATGCATCCATCTTTCTGAGGGACAGAGACCTGTTCCCGCTGCAGCTGATACTCCGGGAGATTCTGATTGCCAATTCGACAGACAGCATGTCGGCAGGAGCAAGCTCGGCGGACCAGTTCATGATCGGAGAAACGATTAAATATGCCACCATTATCGTGGCAACGGTGCCCATCCTGTGTGTGTATCCCTTCGTCCAGAAGTATTTCGAGAAGGGTGTAATGATTGGTGCGGTGAAAGGATAGTCTCAGAATATGCCCAAAAAGCCCGCCACAATGAACACTGCATAAATCGCAGGTGTACATTGTGGCGGGCATAATGCTATGTGTATCAAGCTTCCATTATTTCGGCTTATACCCGAAATCCGGGATAGCCGTCCATCTCTTGCGCAACTCATGTGCCGCTGCTTTGGGCTGGCGTTCCCGGGTGAAGATCCCCTTCTTGTTGCCTTGTACCCGGATAATTCCCTGGCCCGTGGCAAAGTCTGCGAAATTCCAGACCTGTTCGCCGACGAAATCTTCAAATTCGTCGAAGATCCCGTGATTGGCCCTGTAGAACTCCACCTGATATTCTTCCGTGAACATGATCGGTTCCACATCATGCAGTCCGGCTACGGTATCTGTTCCGTATTCAGTCATCATCATCGGTTTACCCGGACAACGTTTGGTCCAGGCCTCCAGTTCAAGACGGAGCTTGCCTTTGGCTGATTCGAGATCGCCTCCGTCCACATACCAGCCATAGTAACGGTTGAAGGCGAGCACATCTATCAGTTCGGAGATCTTATCGTTTAAGGGCGAAGCCTCTATATGTGTCACCAGGGTAACCGGGCGGTGCTGCGGATCTTCATCCCGCATCTGCTCGATCAGCGGCTTGAAGTACTCGTATGCTCCCTCTTCATAGGATGCCGGTTCATTAGCCACATTCCACATCACTACACAGGCATGGTTCTTATCCCGGTTAATCAGCTCCCGGATGACCTGCTGGTGATGCTCAAAGGTTTGGACTTCCTTCCATGTCTCTTTCTTCGATCCCCCGGATAACATCACCAGGAAATTAAGATCCAGACCTACCGCGGGCGTCTCATCAATGACAACGAAGCCTTCACGATCGGCAAGCCGCATCACTTCTTCGGCATAAGGATAATGCGCGGTACGGAAGGAGTTGGCTCCAGTCCATTTCATTAGGTTGAAGTCCATAATATTCGCTGCTTCATCTAAGCCCCGGCCATGAAACGGGGTATCCTCATGTCTGCCGTAGCCCTTGAAGTAAAAGGGCTGGTTGTTGATCAGGAACTGCCCCTCCCGCACTTCGACTGTCCGCACGCCAAACGGCAGCCCGTAGACATCCAGCACCTGCTCCGCTTCCAGCAGTTCAATCTTCAGGGTATACAGGTAGGCATTCAACGGCTGCCATAGGGTAACGCCGGGAATATCCAGCCGGCCGGAGCTTCCGGTCCCCGAGGAGACTGCGTTTCCCTCTTCATCCAGAACAGTGACCCGGATATCTGCTTCTCCGCTGACATCCACGCTGTAACGGACAATCCCGTTACCGCCGTGATAATCGGTTACGACAGTAATATCCTGCACGAAGGTTTGAGGCGTAGAGTAGATTTTCACCGGCCGCTGCAGTCCTGCAAAGTTGAAGAAATCGAAGTTCGGCTGATTCTTCAGCCTGGTCTTCCCGCCGGGTTCTTCAGTCTCTGTGTATAGACCTACAGGCAATGTCGTGTAATCCACAACATTATTGACGGCAACCGTCAGCCGGTTCGATCCAGTCCGGATATACTCATTAATCACGGCTTCGAAGGGCAGAAATCCGCCGGAATGCTCCATCACAAAGCTTCCATTGATGAATACCTTGGCCTTATGTGTAGCCGAGCCGAATCTGAGGACTAGACGCTCCTTCAAGATGTTCGCTGGCAGGGTTAGCTCCCGCTCGTACCATACCCAGCCGACATGATTGCGAATCTCCGGCTTCACGCCAAGATCATTATAGGCAGAGGGAACCGCCATAGGGATCGTATCTGTCAGCCTGGATGCATACCAGTTCTCTTCGAATCCCAAGCCGTGATCCAGCTTGAAATTCCATACCCCGGCCAGATCATACAGACCGCGGGTTTCCGTCATTATTGGATAAAGCACGGGCAGCACTCCTATCTAATCTCTGTTTTCATTCAGGATTTGGAATCAATGATCTTCTGGATCTTGGTTTGGGCATTCTGGATCGTCGCATCAATGCTTTGACCCGAGAGCATCATTTTATCAAACTCCTCCAGGAGCACTTTCTCAAGCTCTGCGTGATAAGGCACCGCTGTGGCTGTCGTAGTTGATTTGGTATTCTCCAGCACATAGAGCAGAGATTCTTTATCGATCATTTCCGGATTTTTGCTGCCGGCGATGATCCGGTCGACCACATCATTCAGATCAGCTTTTTTCCAGGATGGGATATTCTTCCCTTGCAGCACAATCCCTTCGGTGGAGAACCAGCGGATGAAGGTGTACGCTTCGTCTTTATGCTTGGATTTGCTGTATAGGCTCAGTACGTCACCGCTGACATTCGCAGAGATCGGATCTTCGGCATTCAGCTTGGGAAGCGGAGCAAACACAGTTTTGAAGCTGGCAGGAATGGTCTCGGTTCCCCCGGTTTCCGGGATCAGGAAGGAGCCTGTGACCAGCATGCTTGTATCCTGATTGAAATATTGCGGTCTGTAATTCAGCTTCTGGCTGACCACCTCCGAATACGGTGTGGCGGAGCCTTCCGCTTCTCCCTGAAGACGCAGCTCCAGCGACTTACGCATGAATGGATTATCAATATTGGCTTTCTTGCCGTCATCGGTGGTCAGATTCGCATTCACCGATTGGCCGAAGTTCTGCACCAGGTATCCATATTGAATCCAGCTGTGGAAATAGGTTCCGTACCGGGTTTTATCGCCCTCTTTTGTCGTCATAGCCTTCGCGTATTCCATATACTGATCCCAGGTCCAGTCCTTGGGCAGCTCGAGTCCCGCTTCCTTCAGATGATTCTCATTGATAATAACGAGACCCTGGGAGGACTTGCCGGGTAATCCGTAGACCTTACCGTCAATTCTGGTGTCGGACGTGTATTCATCCGTGTAATTAATTCCGTCTGTGGCCAAGTATTCATCCAGCGGCTCGATCATCCCCAGCCCGGCCCGTTGGGACAGGTAAGTCATATTGCTGAACATGATAATATCCAGATCATCGCCGCCGGCAACGGCCAGATCGAGCTTCTTGTAGAATTCGTTGGAGTTGTTATCTTCTGCGGAAGCGAACTCCACTTTGATATTGGGATGCGTCTTTTCGAACTCTGCAATCACTACATCCCAGTTATCCATTTTTTTGGCATACCAGTTGCTCAGCTTAATCGTTACCCGTTCATTCGTTCCTTCTCCGGTACCCGGGGTAGCCCCTTCTTCCGATTTGGCACCGCCGCACCCTGAAATCAGCAAGGATAATAGCGGTACCAGGATGAATAATTTCTTGTTGGCTTTGAACATTGTATAGACCCCCTATAGTGTAATTAGTCTAGCCTTTGACACTTCCCATAGCAACTCCCTCAATCACCTGCTTCTGCCCAATCATGAAGATGATTAATAGAGGTAGAATGGCTGAAACTGCACCTGCCATCATTAAGGAGTAGAACTCGCCGCTGAAATCAGCGAATTTCCGGATACCCAGCTGTAAGGTGAATAAAGAATCAGAACGAAGAAAGATCAGTGGATTCTGATAATCATTCCAGGTCCAGATGAAGCGGAGAATCATATAGGTTGCCAGGGCCGGCTGCACAAGCGGCAGGGCGATCCGGCTAAAGATCGTCCAGTGGCCTGCAGCATCAATCCGGGCGGATTCAATAATCTCATCATGAATACCGAGGAAAAACTGTCTCAGCAGGAAGGTTCCCAGCACACCTGAAGCGGCAAGCAGCACAAGTCCGATATGACTGTCAAACAGTCCAAGCCAGCGGTACATAATAAATTGCGGAACGAGAATGGCTTGGGTTGGAATCATAAAGGTGGCTAAGACAAGCAGGAATAGCATATCCCGTCCTTTAAAAATAACCTTCGAGAATCCATAGGCTGCCATGGCGGAAATAATCAAGGACAGCGCTGTCGACATCAACGTTACCTTCGCACTATTCCAGTAATACAGGGAGAACGGCACGGCTCCAGCCCATACCTGCCTGTAGTTCTCGACCATATTCCATTTCGTCGGAATCCACTGAATCGGATACTTCATGACATCAAGCTCCGGCTTAAAGGATGCGGAGATCATCCATAAGAAAGGCATAATAAACAGAATCCCTGCAACACCCATACACAATGTCACAATAACGCGGCTAAGCTTAATCGATCGCATGTTTAAACCTCCTAGTAGTTGACCCATTTCTTTTGTCCGACCCATTGAATCAGGGTCACCAGCAGGATGAGCATCAGCAGAATAATCCCCATCGCGGATGCATACCCCGACTCCAGGTTAATGAATGCAACTTCGTACAGATAAAATACGATTACTGAGGTTGAACCTGCCGGCCCGCCACCCGTCAACACCATAATCAGATCAAACACCTTGAAGGATCCGACAATCCCCGTAATTAACAGGAAGAATGAGGTTGGAGATAGTAAAGGTAATGTAATTCTGAAGAATTGTCTCAGCGGTGAAGCACCGTCCACATCAGCGGCTTCATACAAATCCCGTGAAATATTCTGCAGCCCGGCCAGATAAATCACCATGTTGAAGCCTAGCGAGGTCCACACCATAATAATCATGACCGAGATCAGCGCAAACTTGGGATCTGCTAACCACAGGGGAGGATTGTCCACACCTATGGATCTAAGAAATCCATTGATTGGGCCATTGTTCGGATGGTACAGCACTCTCCACAATAGGGCTATGGCAACAAAGCTCGAAATGAAGGGCATGAAATAAATCACTTTGAAGAATGTTTTGAAATACGTTGCTTTGTTAATTAATGCTGCCAGCACCAAAGCCAGAAACATCGCTACCGGGACCACGGCCATCATAATAAGGTTGTTAATCAGCGAACGGTGAAAGGATTCATCCTGCACCAGCCTGGTGTAGTTGTCCAGCCCGACAAAATGAAACCCCTCCAGCCCGGACACAAAATTCCAATCCGAGAAGCTAATCACACCGGATAAAAGAATCGGAATGATCACTAGGGTTGTGGTCAGAATGAGCATGGGTGAAATGAATAAGTACCCGGCAATATTGTCATACAAAGCCTGCTTGCGCATTCTGCCGGCCCCCGGCTTCCCGAACCGCTTCATCGTCCCCTCTTTAGGTATAACCTCCACGTTTTCCACCTCGTTTTCTTTTTGTATCTTCATTATAAAATCGCCCGTTTTATTGCACATGCAACGAATTTATCTATAGCGAAAAGTTTGTATAGCATTATTTTTTCTGAAATGAAAAAATTATTGGATGAGGTTAACGGCATAATAAAGTACCATGATCTAGTGAAGTTCTGTTACTGGAGGGGGAAATGAATGAAGAAGAACTATAGGCTAAGTCAATTATCCTTCCGGCAAAAGCTTATCCTGACCTCTATCGCCTGCCTGGTTATACCAGCGATCGGGATGCTGTATATAACGATGGTGTATTCCAAGCTTATTATCCGGGAGCATTCTTTGGAAAAAGCTACGCAATCCTTAACGATTGTGCAGTCACAGATCGATGTGATCTTCGAAGAGATGGTATCGGTCTCGAATTTCGTCCACTTTGATCCGGAGATTAAGACCCTGCTGGAGGATGCCAAGACCAATCCGGTCGCCGCAAGAACCTTGACCAGCCGGCTGGAGCAGGTGGCCGGCGATACCCTGGACTTACGCATCACGCTTCTGGACAAGGAAGGACATGCCTATTCCGATTATTCCTTTTACGACTATGATCCGCGTCAATTCATTGGACAGGGCTGGTTCCCAACTCTGGAGAAGCTCACACCGTATGACACTTTATTCATGGGGGCAGAAGCCAATTATCTGACCTCCCTTGAGCCTGAGAAGCCGTTTGTATTCATGACAGCTCGGGCATTAAGAGAGGGGATTGCCGCTCCGCCCTATGCCTACCTTATTGTCAGCCGCAGTGAAGCCTCCATTCGTGAGCGGTTTGCTTCATTAGAGGAAGATGTTTATCTGCTGAATGATAAGGATACAATTCTGTCCAACCGGAACCAGGCCCTGATAGGGTCTGATTTTAATACTCTGTTGCCAATCGATGAGCTGGTATTCCCTGATATCGTAGAATTTAAGAACGAGAATCAGCTCCTCCTCTCGCTGCCGCTTAAATATGCCAAATGGCGGTTAGTCAGCGTAGCCCCCTATGAACAGCTGACAGAAAGATTGAACGGGATCAACCGGACCGGCTTGTTCATTCAAGCTATTTTTGCGGTCAGCTTTCTGTTCGCACTAACTTATCTGCTGCGGAGATTCACGAAGCCTGTGCTTGTCCTGGGGAAGGTTGCCCGCAGAGTGGAATCCGGGGATATGATGGTCCGCTCCAACATCCGGGGAACCGACGAAATCGGCAGCCTGGGCCTCTCCTTTGATAAAATGCTGGACCGTGTCCAGCTCATGCTGCAGCAGGTGGAAGCCGAGCAGGAATTGAAACGCCAGGCGGAAATTGCGATGCTGCAGGCTCAGATTAATCCTCATTTCCTGTTCAACGTGCTAAGCTCCATCCGGCTAAAGCTGCTGATGAAACAGGATGAGGAGAATGCATTTATCGTCGGCTCCTTATCCTCTATGCTGCGGGCCAGCTTTTCAAGTCAGGATGAATGGGTCTCGGTGGCTTATGAGCTTGAATCCGCCAAGCAATATATGGAGCTCATGCGGTTTACGATGAGATACCCCACCAGCTCTGAGGTTCATGTGAATAAAGACTTGCTGCTGGAGACCGTTCCGCGGTTTATTCTGCAGCCGGTTATTGAGAATGCTTATAAGCACGGATTCGTACAAGGCGGGGGCAGGATTATAATTTCCATCATAAAAATCAAATCCATGCTTAACATAAGCGTCGAGGACAACGGAACGGGAATGGATGAACCTACGCTGATTGCGTTATTGCAGCATATTAAACAGCAGGAAGTGGATACAGATCCGGTGAATGTTGCCGGGTCCCTTGAACCTCCGCCCGCTCACGGGATCGGACTAATTAATGTCTATCAGCGGTTAAAGCTCATTTACGGGGACGACTTCGACATGAATATTGAGAGCATTCACGGACACCGTACAATCGTACAATTAGTACTGCCTGTGAAGCGGATAGGAGTGGACTAACGTGGTATATAAAGTAGTATTAGCCGATGATCACTATCCTGTACTGGAATATCTGAGCGCCAGTATTCCCTGGGATACCTTAGGCCTGGAGTTGTCGGCCGCATGCTCTGACGGCAAACAGGCCTGGGAAGCCTGCCGGCTGCATCAGCCTGATATTCTGCTCACAGATATCGGCATGCCGGCGATGGACGGGCTGGAATTAATCCGGAAGGCCCGGGAGGTGAATCCCCAGCTCCAGGCGATTATCCTGTCCTGCCACGGGGAATTCGAATATGCCCAACAGGCGGTGAAATTAAATGTTGCCGAATATATATTGAAAGAAAGTTTGCAAATTGATCAGGTCATTTCAGTATTGACTGAGGCGGTTTCCCGGCTGGAGGTTAAAATGATCTCCCAGAATAATTACCTCCAGATGCAGAAGCTGGTCACACAGAACCACTCTGCAATCCGGACGAGATTTATCCGTATGTTCCTCGAGCAGCCTGTCTGGGATGAGGCTGAATGGTTCGGACAAGCCGCCGCTATGGACATTCGCCTGCAAGAGGGACTGCCCTACCTGCCTGTCCTGGCTATCCCGGAACGCTCCCATGAGCTGGAACGGCGTTTCGGAGGCATTGTGAACATGCAGTTCGTGATAGATAATGTGCTGCAGGAATTTCTTGAGATCGAGGGCATTATCCAGTTCGCCTTAACCGAACGGCAGTTCATCCTCTTCATCCCCTTTCCGCGTATTCTGATCCGGAATCTTCATGAGGAATTCAGGGATAAATTCCGGCATGTCCAGAAGATGTCGAAGCTGCATCTGCGAATGGGGATTTCATTCTTTTACAGCGAGGCAACGTCAAGTCTGATCGACATCAAGAAGCAGATTCAAGCCTTACTGGATTCACAGGCCCTGCGCTTTTATACGGCTGAGGGAGCCATAATGAAGCTTGAACCTGTCCAGACAACTAATGAGGATCTGTTTGTTCATTATGCTGAAATTCTTCAGCAGTTAAGAGACTGTATTCAGAATGAGGATTGTGCACGGGTTACTGCTGCAGTTACAGAGATCAAGAAGCATATCGGGGACAAGAAATATCCGGTCGAAAGCGTAAAAAGCTGGCTCCTCAAAATGGTAATGGAGCTGGAATTAAAATATATCGTCATGCAAAATTTCGTAAACAATTTCAACAGTGAAATGCATCAGCGCTCCATCCGGGAGCTTGAGACCCTGGATCAGCTAATGGAGTGGCTGGAACAGTTCCTGAAAGACAAGATCTTGATGCTGAGGTCCATGTGGAAGCAAAATGTCCGGAAGGAAGTAGCCGAGGCCAAACGTTATGTCATGAATCATATTGGGGAGAAGGTAGGCATGGATGAGATGGCCCGGCGGCTTGGCCTGAACCCTACCCATTTCAGCCGGTTATTCAAATTCGAGACCGGTCTCACCTATATAGAGTTCGTGACCAAACTAAAAATGGAACGTGCGCAGGAGCTGTTGAATCAGACGAACATCACCATAGTAGATATAGCAGAGCAGTTAGGCTTTGACAATGTCAGCTATTTCATTAAGCTCTTCCGTAACTTCTCCGGTATGACTCCGGTAGAATACCGGAAATTGATCTAATGAAGGACCCTGTCTCCTGCTTGTGAAACGGATAATTCCCCATACCCTTAACCATAATAAGGATGACTGATATGAGGGGGTGTGGGATTGATGCCAGAACAACGGTTAGTGGTTGCCGCCTTGGGCGGTGTGAATGAAATCGGCAAGAATATGTATTTCCTGCAATACGGGGATGATATTGTTGTCATTGATTGCGGCTCCAAATTTCCGGACGAGAGTATGCTTGGCATTGATTTGATTATCCCGGACGTAGCATATTTATTAAAACAAATAGATAAGGTGCGGGCACTGGTAGTTACCCACGGGCATGAGGATCATATCGGCGGCATCCCTTACCTGCTCAAACAACTGAACCTTCCTCTCTATGCCTCCCGTCTGACCCTTGGATTAATCGAGAATAAACTGAAAGAACACGGGCTTCTCCGTGATGCCAGCCTGAACTGTATTGATGCTGACTCCATCCTCACCTTCGGCCAGATTACCACCTCCTTCTTCAACACCAATCACAGTATTCCGGACTGCCTGGGTGTTGTCTTCGATACTCCCGAAGGAAGGGTGGTTCACACAGGGGACTTCAAGTTCGATATGACCCCGGTGAACAAGCAATACCCTGATATACATAAAATGGCGGACATCGGTAAAAAAGGCGTCCGGATTCTGCTCTCGGAGAGCACGAATGCGGAACGTCCCGGCTTCACTCCATCCGAACAGCTTGTTGGCGCTCATCTGGAAGATGCCTTCAAAAAAGCAGAGCGCAGAATCTTTGTCTCCACCTTCGCCTCCAATGTACACCGGCTGCAGCAGGTTGTAGACGCTGCGGTTGTGACAGGACGCAAGCTCGCCTTGCTTGGACGGAGTATGGTGAACGTTGTTGCCGTATCCCGTGATCTGGGATATTTGAGCATTCCGGACGGCATGCTGATCGAGCCGGCTGAAGCGGCCAAGCTGCCGCCGCATGAGGTGGCAGTTCTGGTTACGGGAAGTCAGGGGGAGCCTATGGCTGCCCTCTCCCGCTTGGCGAATTCAAGCAACCGGCAGATGGAGATCGGCGCAGGCGATACCGTCCTGCTGGCCGCCAGCCCGATTCCGGGTAATGAACGTAACGTCTCGCGGATTGTAGACAATCTCTACCTCCTTGGCGCAAAAGTCATTTACGGAGCACGCAACGAGCTTCACGTGTCCGGACATGGCAGCCAGGAGGAATTGAAGCTGATGCTGACCTTAATGAAACCGGATTATTTCATCCCCATTCACGGGGAATACCGGATGCTGCATCATCACCGCCTGTTAGCCGAAGCTGTCGGGGTTCAGGGGGATCATATCTTTATTCTCAAGAATGGAGAGCTGGTCGAGTCGGCAAGAGGTGTGGTCCGTCCAGCGGGACGGGTAACTGCCGGGCAAATTTATGTTGACGGGATCGGCGACATCGGTAATGTAGTCCTGCGGGACCGGCGGCAGTTATCTGCAGACGGTGTGCTGATTACAGTCGTTACACTGAGTCAAGCGGATGGACGGCTGCTGAGCGAACCGGATACCATTTCACGCGGGTTCATTTACGTCCGCAATTCAGACAAGCTGATTGAAGAAATCAATCAGCTTGTCATTGCAACTCTCCAGAACATGAACGCAGCTGACCTCGGCCAGTGGAATATTATGAAGCAGACCCTCAAGGGAGCCTTAAGCAAATTCCTGTATGAGCAAACCAAACGCCGTCCCATGATCCTTCCGATTATTATTGAAGTATAAAATAACGGCCTGCTTTTGGTGTTCTACCAAAGACAGGCCTTTACCTTTCCTTCAAAGAATCCTGGAATTCACCTGGATTCGTTGTTGATCTGGTACAGAATCCCTCTTTTTTTGAGCCAGCCAATCACCATTGCATCCATCACGCCGGTACACCCGCTCTTCCAAATTCCATATTTAGATACGCCGTGCTTTCTTATTTGATGGGTTACCGTAACTTCAACGACCGAGAACCCGTTCATCTTGGCCAGTGTCGGCAGAAAACGGTGCATTCCATTGTATAAATGAAAGCTGTCCCCGACCTCCCGGGTGAACAGCTTCATTGGGCAGCCTGTATCATAAACCGCTTCTCCTGTAATCCAGTTGCGGATTCCATTGCCGAGCCGTGAGGATATCCTCTTAAGTCCCGTGTCTTTACGCTCCAGCCGTCTTCCGTTTACAAAATTTATCCTTTCGATAAAAGGCATCAGTCGGAATATATCCCGGGGATCGGTCTCCAGATCTGCATCCATCAGAGCGATTAACCCGCCCGTTGAACTTTTTATTCCAGCTGAAATCGCAGCGGTCTGCCCGTAATTCCTTTTGAAATGAATAACCTTCACTGCCGGGTCCAGCCGAGCGATCTCATTAAGCAGCAATGAACTCCGGTCCTTGCTTCCATCATTGACCAGGACAATTTCATAACTCTCAATTCTGCCGCTCAGCGCCTCCGTAATACTCCAATACAGATCGTTTATATTGTCTTCTTCATTATAAACCGGTACGACGACTGACAGACGGATCACCTGAAACACCTCAATTTCTGTTTAGGCATATGGCGGCAGACTGTGAGTTAGAAACCTGCTGTCCAGCCTGCATCCGCAGTAATTACAGCACCGTTGACGAAGCTGGATTCATCCGATGCAAGGAATAGAGCCACCTTGGCGATTTCCTCAGGCTGCCCGAGGCGGGGAATTACCCCTTTGATTACCTTAGTGCGTGCCGCACCAAGCTCATTTACATTGTTTATCGAATTGACGATATTCGTCATTGTCGCACCGGGAGCGATTGCATTACAGCGGATTCCTTGCTGTGCGTACATAAAACCTGTGTTCTTCGTAATGCCGACCACTGCGTGTTTGGAGGCGGTATATGCGACTCCGGCATGTGCTCCGCAGAAGCCCCCGGTCGATGCAGTATTTACGATAACACCCTTTCCTTTTGCAAGAAATATCGGCAGAGCCTTACGTATAGCCCTCACCACACTTTTCGTGTTCACATCAAACATCAACTCCCATTTCTCATCGGTAATATCACCGGCTGGCGCCATATTATCCATAATGCCGGCGTTGTTAACCAGAATATCAAGCGTACCAAAGGTGGAAACTGCCAGATCGATCATCTCATGAATGTCGTGCTCAAGGGCAACATTAGTCTGGATGGCAACCGCCTCTCCGCCGCTCGACCTGATACCAGCCGCAACGGCTTCTGCTCCTTCCAGGTTCAGATCGGACACGATGACTCTGGCACCTTCTTCCGCGTATAACTCCGCAATGGCCTTGCCCATTCCTGAGGCGGCACCTGTAATGACTGCTACTTTATTGTTCAAACGCATAATAATATTCCTCCTAGTTATAGATCCTGCAATGAATTAGGTAATGTTCTTCCATGCCTTAATCATACAGAGCGAAGGATTCTTTAACATCGTCCTAACGGGAAGAGCGGCCTGCCCTTTCGGGCAAGTAGAAACGGCTTTGCCGTCCTTTAATAAGGACGGTACCGTTTCAGCGAGAAAGATAAGGAATATTTATTGCGCGAAGCATATAAATTCTTATCTTTCAAAAAAAAACATGCGGAAACGGTCTCCGCATGTTACATATTCAATAATCCCCGCTCCAGGGCTGTAGCCACTGCCTGCGGCCTGGAATCCACACCCAGCTTGTTGTATATGTTGGTCAGATGAGCTTTAACTGTCCGCTCAGAGACACCCATATCGAGGGCGATGGCTTTGCTGGTGTCCCCCCGGGACACACTCTGCAGGATGAACACCTCCCGTTCACTGAGCAGGGAACCAGCGTCCCGGGAAGGGGCCGGAGCCTGCTGCTTGTCACGGACAGACAGGACACGTTCCAAGATATCGGCAGTGAGTAAAGTCTCCCCGCGTACCGCCGACTCTATGTTCCGGAACAGGTTCTCCCGGCTGGTGTCCTTCAGCAGATACCCTTTCGCTCCAAGCGCCAGACCTTTAATCATTAATTCATCTTCGTTGTAGGTGGTCAAAATAATAACCGGAACTGTACTATTCCTGCTCTTCAGCTGTTCCATCGTTTCCAGCCCGCTCATCACCGGCATGTTGAGGTCCATCAGAATTACATCCGGCTGCAGCACGTCTATCAAAGGCAGAGCCTGCTGCCCGTTCACGGCTTCACCGACAACCTGGAACTCATCACCTGTCTCCAGGATAAGCTTGAGCCCCTCGCGGACTACGTAATGATCGTCCACAATCAGTATTTTATACATGCTCATATGGATTCTCCCTTAACCAGTGGTGTCTCAATCGTAATCGTTGTTCCTTGGGAATTACTGAATACCTTCAACTCCCCGCCAAGAAGTCTTACCCTTTCCTGTAATCCTAACAGCCCGTAATGACCGGCCTCCCGGCCGATAGCTTCGGTGTTGAATCCGATTCCGTTGTCGGTAATTCCGATCGATAGCCGGCCCTTCTCATCCGACAATGACACCCAAACCTTGTCGGCCCGCGCATGCCGGGCGATATTCGTCAGGCATTCTTTAACGATATGGGAGCTGTGCTCCATCAGCAATCTGGATAAACGTCTGTTCAGCTTAAGGTCTGTAACTACAGGAATACCTGTCGAGTCTGTAAAATGCAGGATTTCATCTTCAACCGACTCCTTGAAATCAATTTCCGGAGCTGATTTGAGCCGTAAATTATCGATCGCTCCCCGTGCATCAGCCAAGGTCCTGCGGGCCTGCTGCATGGACTGTTTAATAATCTCCCCGGTCCTCTCAGTATTACCGCGTGACAAGTGTGCATCCGCAGCCTCCAGCCGCATAATCAGCCCCGCCACCCCCTGGGCCAGCGTATCATGCAAATCCCTGGCCATCCGCTGCCGTTCATTGGCGAGCGTCAATTCCTCCACTTTCTTATGAGCTTCCTGCAGATCCTGGAGAAAGCTCTGAATGCGCTGGCGCTCGTGCAC
This sequence comes from Paenibacillus sp. FSL E2-0178, assembly GCF_038593005.1. Lineage (NCBI taxonomy): Bacteria > Bacillati > Bacillota > Bacilli > Caryophanales > Paenibacillaceae > Paenibacillus > Paenibacillus sp. FSL E2-0178. Next base: position 7,060,209 of record NZ_CP151953.1, on the reverse strand, counting down.
CTGCCGGAAGAACATAATTGCAAAAGCAAACATAATGATCAGCATTAGTACAAATAGGGGGAGTAAAAAAATAATTTCTTTCGTATCTCCAACCGTCAGACCGGCGTCAAAAAAGATGATCACGCTGACAATAGCAGCAATGGATATTCTTTTGATCTGAATAGAAGAGTTGAGACTCTGGGCAATAAGCACGGGGAGCAGTCCGATTAGAACCGCCTGGTATCCGCCCGGCATCAGAATTGCACACCAGTAAATTAAAACGCCTTGTATAGAGAAATACAGCCAGAATTGTTTATTCGTAAACTTGTATGAAAACCAGTGCAGCAGTACATGGACTGAGAATAATCCTGTGAATACTGAAGGAGACAATATCTGCGGATCATGGTAAAACTGAAGAAACACAGTGGAAATATATACGACCGATGTCCAGATGACAGTCGGCAGTCTCGCTACGAACAAATCATTTATAAACTGATTAACCGTTGGTTTATTTTCTTCCACAGGATCGGCCTCCCCACGCAATTATACAATACTGAAGCATTGGTATACATCTTCCGATCCACAGATAACAGCAGGGAACCGGCTATCCGCCGATCCCTGCTGCCAGTATTCTATCTATTTCATTATCGTTATTGCGTATCTACGCCGATCTGGACACCTTCTGTGAATGCTTCAGCTCTACTTCCTTCATTACTTCCTCACCCTCGACATCCAGGTTCGGGAGCAGGCGGTCCAGCCACTTCGGGAAATACCAGGCTGACTTCCCAAGCAAGGTCATCACGCCGGGAACAATAAGCATCCGGACGATAAAGGCATCAAAGAGAACACCAAAGGCAAGCGCCAGTCCCATGACCTTAACCATCGGCTCCTCTGCCAGAATGAAGCCGGTAAATACAGCGACCATAATCAATCCGGCTGCAGTTACCACTCCGCCGCTGTGATGAATACCGGCAAGAACCGACTGTTTGGCATCTCCGCTCTTCTTGAAGGCTTCACGCATCCGGCTGACCAGGAAGACTTCGTAGTCCATCGCCAACCCAAACAGTACACCCACTACGATGATCGGCAGGAAATTGAATACCGGTGCCTCTGCATAGAATCCAAACAGCTTCTGGAAATAGCCATCCTGTACGACAAAGGTGACAAAGCCTAAGGTTGCACCCAGCGACAGAATGAATCCCAGTACAGCCTTGACCGGTACCAGAATCGAACGGAACACCAGCATCAGCAGCACAAAAGCCAAGCCGACGATGATCAGGCAGAATTTAGGCAACGCCTGGTTCAATTTCTGGGTGATATCAATGTTGACGGTAGTGCTGCCCGTTACACCAATCTTGACATGATCCTGCTGTTCAATGGCCGGGGCTTTATCCCGAATCAGATGCACAAGATCGATCGTTTCGGAATCATTAGGACCCGTTGCCGGCATGACGGTAATCAGCGACACTTTACCGGAAGGTCCGGTGACTGCCGGATTTACGGCAACCACATTGGGATAGGTTTTCACTTCCTCCATTACTTTATTAAGATTAGCCGCCGCCTCTTCTCCGCCATCCGTTTCGGCCAGAATGACCAACGGTCCGTGGTAGCCTGCACCGTAGGTCTCAGACAAGAGATCGTATGCCCGGCGTTCAGTGGTATCCGGCGATTTCTGCCCGTCATTCCCCAGGCCCGTCTCCATGTGGAAGAACGGCAGCGCAATGGTTGCCAGCAGCGCTACACCTGCCACGACAGCTATTAATGGCTGCCCGGTAACAAACCTTCCCCACAAATTCCCGCTGCCTGCGTTTTTCTGTTTGCTGCCTCTATTCCGGGAACGCTTAGCAGGAGCCTTAATCCGGCCGCCCAGCAAATCCAATACCGCAGGAACTACGAATATGGATGTCAATATTGCGGTGAGCACACAGAGCGCACCTGCCGCTCCCATCGCGGTAAGGAAGGGTACGCCAACGAACGAGAACCCCAGAAGCGCGATAATGACGGTTACTCCTGCAAACACAACCGCACTTCCGGCTGTGCCGTTCGCTATGGCAATCGCTTCGCGTCTCTCATATCCTTCTCCCAGCTGCTGGCGGTATCTGGCAATAATGAATAGTGCATAATCGATGCCGACAGCCAGTCCAAGCATCCCGGCCAGTGACAGGGCAAAGGAAGGGATATCCAATATACTTGTTCCGATGATAATCAGCATAATGCCAAATCCGAGCCCCAGACCAGCGGTAAGCACCGGGAGAACACCGGTAAGGATGGAGCCGAGTGCAACAGCGAGAATCACCAGAGCCAGCAATACCCCAAGTCCTTCAGCAGGACTGCTGGTTGCCATTTTTACATAGCCGTTCCCGATCAGTTCTGCCTGCCAGCCCGTATCCCGAAGTGAATCTGCAATTTCAAGAACGGAATCCTTCGATTCCTCTGTAACATCATCACCCGGAACGTTATAAGTAATCGTGGCATACCCGACGGTACCCTCCGCATTCAATGAATGATTGTCGTACGGACTTACAACTGAGGCTACCTCCGGGTCCGCTGCCGCTTCCTTGAGCTTCCCGGCAATCAGCTCCTTGGAGGCTTCAGAAGACAAGGTTTCGTTGTCCGGCGCCTTCAGCACCAATTGGGTTGTCCCAAGATTTCCTTGCGGATTCGGGAATTCCTTGTTCATAACCTCGAGTGTTTTCTGTGAAGCAAGCCCGGGAATACTGGTCTCCTCACCGAAATGGATCCCCATCGACAACGCCACAATCGCTGCTGCCACCACCAGCATAAGGCTCCCAATGAGGACCTTTAACCGGTTCTTCGCCGACCAATATCCCAGCCGGTATAATAATTTCGCCATAACAGTATCGTCTCCTCTGTGTAAGTTCTTCTCTATGCCCTTATCTTATAGACGTGTGAGCCTGCTGCCATCGTCCGATCGGGCGGGAAGCATCTGCCCTTTTGGGCAGACGCCGAAAAGCCCCCATATAGGGGGCCTTACCGGAAATCTTCATTTCATCCCTTAACTGATCCCACCGTAAGTCCCCCTACGAAATACTTCTGCAGAAAAGAGAAGGCAATCAGAAGCGGAAGTGCGCACAGCATACAAGCTGCAAACAGCACGTTCCATTGGGTCGGATTCTGCTGGTCGCCCATGAAGCCGAGCATAGCCAGCGGTAGCGGAGACTGCGATGACTTGGAGATAAACGTCATATTGAAGAAATAATCATTCCAGATCCAGATGCCCTGCGTGATGATCACCGATACCGTAACCGGAATCAGCAGCGGGAATACGACCGTCCAGAACCGGCGGAAGAGTCCCGCACCGTCAATATGGGCTGCTTCCTCTACTTCTTCCGGAACACCGCTGCGGATAAAGCCGGTATACAGGAAAGTGGAGAATGGCAGACTGCAGGTTACAAACATTAGAATCGGCGTGTACTGCGTGCTGGGAATCCCCAGGCTGTTGATCATTTGCACAATGGGGATCAGCACCATCTGCCCCGGGACAACCAGACCGGCCAGGAAAAAGAGGTACAGGAACTGGCTCCATCTGCTTTTGATCCGCGCCATCGGATAGGATGCCATGGCTGCGAAGACCACTACCAGCAGTACGGAAATGGCCGTCAGCACCACACTGTTCAGGAGAGCAGTTCCAAAATGCATCCGCTCAAAAGCTGTCCGGTAACTGGCAAAGGAAAGCTCATTGAACAAATTCAGCGGATTCGTATTGTTATCCGGAGACCGCAGTGAGGTGGATAATACAATCACCAGCGGAATCAGATTGAGCACCATAATCACGATGACCAGCAGCTGAAGCAGTATTTTTTTAAGTAAAGCTCCGGGGTTGAGCGCTTTACGCGTCTTTATGGCAGGCTCAGGCTGCAGTATTTTACCTGCTGTGGTTCCGCTATTCATGCTGACACCTCTTTTCTATTCATCAGCAGTACCGAGACGGCAGTAACAGCGATAATCAGGATAAACGAAATAATCCCCAGCGCCGAAGCCTTGCCGAACATCTGCTCCGTGAAGGCCATTTTATAAATTGAATAAATCAGGGTGTTAGTCGAAGTTCCGGGACCGCCATTGGTCATAATGAACGGGAAGTCGAAGGCTTTCAGCCCGTTGATCAGACTCAGCGTCGTGTTAATCGTAATCGAGGTGGCAAGCAGCGGTAGCTTCACATAACGCAGCAGCTTCCAGCCGCCGCAGCCGTCAATCCGGCCAGCCTCCAGCAGATCATTCGGAACCGTTTGCAGCCCTGCAAGGAAGATAATCATCGTTGTGCCGACATTCTTCCAAATTTCCACGAAAATGATCGAGTATAGCGCAGATGAATAGCTGCCCAGGAAGTTTAAGTTGTCATTCGGAATGCCCAGCTTATCCAGAAATGTGGCAATCATCCCGCTGTCCGGCATATAGACATAGCTCCAGATGAAGCCGACCACAATTGCACTGAACAACGTTGGAATGTACGAGATCGAGCGGTAGAAGCCCTTCCCCCGGATCTTCATGTTCAGCAGCAGCGCCAGCGCAAGTCCAATCAGGTTGCCCGCCACTACACTGACTACGGTATAAACCAGTGTGTTGCTGATCGAATTACCAAGCGTCCCTCCGTTAAACAAAGCCTTGTAATTATCGAAGCCGATATAATTGAAGGTCTGAGCAAACCCGTTATAGTCCGTCACACTATATTGAAACAGCTTGGTAATCGGAAAGATCCAAAAGGTCAAATAAAAGAGCAGCGCCGGGACTGCGAAGAAATACATCGTTTTTTTCATTACAGTAGATTTCATCTCTGTCTTATCCTCCTGTCCATAATTGTTCCGCCTCCCGCTGATAGATGACAGGTTGGCGGAACAATGATCAGTTATACCTTATTTGTTCTTCCACAATTCCTTGAACTTCGCATCCATAGCCTCTGTAACCTGCTCCGGAGTGGTCTTGCGTCCGCCAATAATTTCAGCAAATTTAGCTTCCATTTCTTCAGCTACACCTGTCGGCCACATCTGATTGGGGAAGTACACGGATTTTCCGTTATTCAGGTAGGAATCGTTGACTTCCTTGAAGAGTTCATGGTTCAGGGCCACACCTTTATATACACTGATCGAGCTGTTCGCTCCGGTCCAGGCTTTGAACAGGTCAGACTGGCCGTCAAACAGATAATTCATCACTTCTTTGGCGACATCCAGATTCTCCGACTTGGCATTCAATGCGAACCCGGCAGCAGTTGCAGCGGACACGTAAGTCGGCTGTCCTGCTTCATTCGCCGGCAGGGAGAAGAATCCGCGGGTAAAGTCAGCTGCACCTTTGGCCGTTAATGTAGCATAATCCCAGGTTCCGTCAAAAATCATCGCCGATTTGCCGTCAATAAACAGCTGAGCCGCTTGCGCACTTCCAAGTCCGAGTGAATTTTTGACCACATAGCCTTTGTCGTACAATTCCTTCATCTTGGAGATTGTAGCTGCCCATTTCGGATCTGACAGTGATTTCTCACCCGCCTGAAGCTTGGTGTCAAAATCCATTTCATCCGGGTAAACGACATTCGCGGCAATCTGATACATTCCGAACTGCAGGAACCACGGATCTTTATCCGCCAGTGAGATTGGAGTAATACCCGCGTCCTTCAGCTTCTGGCAGGCTTCAAGGAATGAAGGCCAGTCTTGCGGCATTTCCGTAATGCCCGCCTGCTTGAACAAGTCCTGATTATAGTAGACCCCCAGGTAATCCAGGCCGCCTGCGATTCCGTAAGGCTTGCCCTCGTAAGACATATCCTCCTTCGCGCCCTGGCTGATGTTATCCCAGAAGGCCAGATCGGACAGGTCGGCCGCATAACCAGCTTTGGCCATATCCAGCACTCCAAGGGATGCATTTCTCGGGAAAACCCAGTAAATATCCGGCCCTTGGCCTGAAGCAAGCTTGGTACGGATAGAAGTGAAATACTGCTCATCCGGAAGCTTCGAGGTTTCCAGCGTCACGTTAGGGAACTTCTCCTTGACGAGCTTAGGCATGATATCGAGTGCGAAATCCTGTCCGTCCGGGGCTTTCGTGCCGGATACCATCATTGTGAGTGTCACCTTCTTGGTGCTGCTGGAGGTATCTGCGGTTGCCGCAGCCGAAGCCTCAGCTTCCGGCTTGGTTGAAGCGTTCCCATTATTGGCCGGCTGATTCCCGTTGTTTCCTGATCCGCAGCCGGCAAGCAGTGTAAGCATCAACGCCAGCAGCAGCGTGCCCGTCCGTTTCTTTGATCGCGTTTTCATTAAATAACCTCCCTATTCTTCTATACCTTCGTTTTCCCGGCCGCCCTTCATCCCGGTGGCTGTATTGATATCTTAATCGTGAAAGCGGTATAATTACTTTTGCATTTAAGGTGCACTATTTTACGGTCTTCTACATCGGAGGAAACAAGCATGAAATTTGTCAGTATCAAAACGAAGCTTTTTCTGGCGCTGGTCCTTGTCTCCGTCATTCCGATAGTCATTGTCACGTATAGCTCCTATCAGAGCTATACCGATCTGGTCAACCAGCAGACCTCACTTGTTGCCTCCAACACCGTTCATAATACGGTTCAGGGCATTGAGGACATTTTCGGAAATATTGAACGCATCTCGCTGACCATCCAGCAGCAGTCTTCGAGTGCAACCGCATACAGTACGGTAAGTGATGAACTGAAGAAGCTTGCACTTACCAGTGACTCCTACGACATTTTCATTATACAGAACAAGCTGAAGCTGATCTTCGAGAATTTGCTGCTCAGCTATGATTATGTTAACGGAATTTATCTTTTTGCCCCTGACGGCAAAAACATCAGCTACGGCAGCACCGCCGAGCTTCAGGTCGGCTATGTCCCGTTCCAGGATGACTGGTATCAGCAGACCATAGCCAGCAAAGGCCAGCTTTATATCGGAGAACCCGGTGTAAAGCCCTATATTATTAATTCTGAACCTTCCCTTGTCTTCTCCCGGGCGCTTTACGATATGAAGACCCAAGAGTTCCTCGGCGTATTCATGCTGGACTGCAGTCTGGACATTTTCAAGGGCCTGAACCAGGATGCCGTACCTAATATGAGCTACTTTGTCCTGGCGAATGACGACGGCAACATTATCTATGACAGTACCGGCAAGAACACCGACACCCGGCTGCCAAGCGCCTTAATCCGCAGAACGGAGGCCATGGCGGGCGATGAGCTGGAATTTTACGACGGGGACATGTTAACTGTGATTCAAAAGCTTCCGGTCTATCACTGGAGTGTCATCGCCAATATCTCACTAAGCGGGCTGTATGAGAAATACGGGATATCCCAGAAGCTGATCGTTTACATTTCTCTGACCTGCGCGGTTATTTTCATTCTGCTCTCTATCCTGCTGTCCAACTGGATTACCAAACCAATTACCCGGCTGGCCCGGATCATGCGCAAAAACAAATCACAAAAGTTCATCACGACCGATATTGAGCCTCAGCGGGTGGACGAAATCGGCTTCCTGTATACGGAATACAACAAGATGATGAAGGACATCGATACCTTTGTCAGGGAAAGCTACCAGAATAAAATCCTGACCATGGACTCGCAGATGAAAGCGCTTGAAGCCCAGATTAATTCACATTTCCTGTACAACACGCTTGAATCTATCAACAGTATTGCCGAGATTGAGGAGGTAGACAGCATTGCAGTGATGACCAAATCCCTGGGGGACATGTTCCGTTATAGCATCAAGACCGACAGTGAGCTGGTGCTTGCCCGGGAAGAGCTGCAGCATGTCGATAACTATATGACCATCCAGCAGATCCGCTATGGCAGCAAAATCCGTTATGTCAAAGAAATGGAGCCGGCTGTGCTGGATGCCAGAATTCTCAAGCTGATTCTTCAGCCTTTGGTGGAAAATGCCGTCTACCACGGATTGGAGAACAAGAAGGGCAGCGGATTGCTTCTGCTCAGAGGCTACCTGGAGCCGGAGAGCGGGCGGATTATCTTTGAAATCCGCGATGACGGGATCGGTATTCCCGCCGAACGGCTGAATGAAATTCAGGAGCTGCTGGAGCTGCAGCCTGAGTTCATGGGACTGGGGCATCGCAGCAGACAGAGCATCGGCATTAAGAATGTGCACTCCCGCATTGCGCTCTATTACGGCTCTGACTTCGGACTGGCGATTACCAGCGAACCTGCGACGGGTACGGCCATAACCTTGACTCTCCCCTCCAAATAACACTGAAAGTAGGCTGGACCATGTACAAATTCATCATTGTCGACGACGAGCCTTTGATTCGCCAGGGCCTGCTGAAGAAGATCCGCAGCGTAACTGCTGAGCTCAGCTTCTGCGGTGAAGCAGACAACGGCGAGGATGCTCTTGAGCTCGTCCGCACACAGGACCCGCATCTGATCTTCACCGACATGCGGATGCCGGTCATGGACGGCAAATCATTGTTGCGGCAGCTTCAAAGCCAATATCCCGATAAAAAGATCATCGTCATCAGCGGTTACTCCGATTTCGAATATATGCAGGAGGCCATTTCGGCACGGGTAGTCCACTACCTGCTGAAGCCGTTCAGTAAAGACGAGATCCTTGGCGCTATCTCCAAAGCAATAACCGCGATCGAAAGTGAGCAGTCCTCCAAGGCGGAGACGCTGAGCATCACCAGAGAAGCTGAGCAGCTCAGTCTGCTTGGAGATATGCATGCCCTGCTGCAATATATTTCCGGATTCTATCCCGTGGAGCACCCGCCCGTGTTCCGCTCTGCCCCCATGCGGAATCTCATGTCTGCCGGCAGAATGGTCCTGTTAACTCTCTATACACCGGAAGAATTAGCTGCCCAGGAGCCTGCTTTGAAGGGGACCTGCCTGTTTCTTCTACACCCGCAGAGCAGGAAGGTGGCCTTCTCTCTCCAGCTCTATGACAGTTCACTTCCAGAGACCGAGATCCTGGAGCTGGCCGCCTCCGAAGCCCGGAAGCTGATTGCCGGTACAGGACCCCAGGCCTGCATTGGCATCAGCAGTGTAACAAGCACTGTGTCCGGGCTGCAGCAGGCACGCGAGGAATCTATGTCTGCCTTGAACTGCCGTGCCATCGCAGACCAGGGCCAGTATTTCCTCTACCATCCCGGCAGCTACCAGACCACGCCCGTGATGTGGGAAGGCAGCCGGGACCTGATCTTTTTCATTGAATCGGGCAACACAGGCAAGGTCACTGAAGGGGTGCACGAATATTTTGACTATTACCGCGGGCAGCCTGCAGCGACCATTCATCAGCTCAAAGAGAATTGCCGGCAGATCATCGCAGAGGTCAAAACGCTGATCTCGGCTTACTTCCCTGCCCAGAACGGACAGCATCCATCTTCGAGCCTCGAGGCCGTGCTCAGCATCTCATTCGATGCTGAGGAGATCCGGCTGTACTTCCTGACGGTGCTCACCTCCACTGCGGACTTGCTCAAGGAGCAATCAGTATACTCTTCTCCAAATGTCATCGACAATGTGAAGGTATATATCCGCAAAAACATTGCCTCACCCGTCACACTTGAGCATTTGTCAGGTCTGTTCTACATCAGCCCGAGCTATCTGAGTTTTCTGTTCAAAGAAAAAACCGGTGAGAATCTGATTGATTATGTCAACAAAGAGCGTATTGAGCGCGCCAAGCTGCTGCTGCGCACAAGTGAGGATAAGATTTATAAGATCGCCAAAGCTTTAGGAATCGACAACGCCAAATACTTTTTCCGGCTGTTCAAGAAAATGACGGGACACACACCGGAAGAATACCGGAAGCTGTGTGCAGCCGGAAAGGAGACCGGACCGGATGGATCACCGGGAGCTTGACCAGGAGCTGCGACGCCATAATACCATAGAAGCCAAGCAGCGGCTCACCCGCCGCAACATCGAAGAGTTCGGCGGCCAAGAAATGACCCTGCCGCCCGGAGAACGGGTTCCGCGTCTGCCGGAACACCTCTTCTTCTGCCAGGGTGATTATCATATCAGCAAGCACCACAGATTTGCGGCGATGCCGGAGCATACCCATTCTTTTATCGAGCTTAATTACATGTACTCCGGCCGCTGCCGTCAGAGGATCGGCGGCTCTGACATTGAGCTGACTCAAGGCCAAATCTGCCTACTCGATACGGATATGCCCCATTCGATATCCATTCTTGAAGAGGATGACATTCTGATTAATATTCTGATGCGTAAGGAAACGCTGAGCGCGGCATTTCTGACACGCCTCGGCATTGACGGGAGATTAACCGACTTTCTGGTCAATGCCCAGTCTCCTTCCACCGCCCATGACCGTTATCTCCTCTTCCGCTCGGAGCACTACCTGAACCTTCACCATATTCTCGCCAGCCTTATGTGCGAGTATTTCGATCCCCGTGAGTTCTCGGCAGATATGATCAGCGGCTATATGGTCATCGTATTCACGGAGCTCATGCGGGTACTGAACCAAGATCCTGCGCTAAGCGGGCTTCCTTTGACCAAGCGGGCCGATCTGCTGGAGATTCTGCAGTATCTCGAGCGGCACTTCCGTCATTGTTCCCTGAAGGATCTGGCTGCGCACTTTAATTTCAATCCGAATTATCTGGGCAATCTACTGAAGAAAAGCACCGGCAAAACCTTCGGGGAGCTGGTTCAGGAGCACCGTATGGCTTATGCCGCTCTCCTGCTCACCAGCAGCGGCAGCTCTATCGGAGAGATTGCCGGCGAATGCGGCTATGAAAGCCTGAGCTTTTTCCACAAGAAATTCGTTGAGCGCTACGGGCTATCTCCGCTGCTCTACCGCAAACATAACCAAACAACCTGAGACGCCGCTTGCTGCGGATGCTCAGGTTGTTCGTGCTGCCTTATCCAGTAGCTTCTACAGCTGATATTTACGGATCAGATAAGCCGGAGTACAGCTCCACGCATGGCAATAGCTGTTAATCAGATGACTGCCGTAAGGTGAAAAGCTCTTGTCGTTTGGATCATACAGCTCCCAGAACGTATCCGCTCCGTCCTTAATCATCTGCCCCCAGTACTTCTTGATCTCCCGGATGGCTGTCTCCCTCTCGCCTACCTGAATCAGTGCCTCAATGAAGTGATGAACCATATAAGGTGTGGACATCGGAATCGCAGACTTGTCCTCCAGCAGCCTCAGCATGAGCGCCTTCGCCTGCTCCGGTTCCGGAACTTCAGCCAGCACCATCCAGATCTGTGACGCATGGGAGACCTGTCTGTCCCTGCCGCTGATGAAGCAGCCGGATTGGGCGTCCCATAGATGCTCCGCCGCCGCTTGTGTAAGCTCTCCGATTGTCCGCTCCAGCGTAGCCTTACGCTCATCTCCGAGCAAAGCTGCCAGATGCAGCGCGCGCTTCAAATTATAGATTAAGATAGCTTGGGAAGGGGCCTGCTTGTTCAGGTTAGGGTGCCAGTCAATAAAGGACCACCAGCTCTCATCATCAGCAACGATTCCGCGTTCGTCGAGCCGCTCCAGCCCCAGCTCGATCTGCCGGTAAGCAGACGGCCACAGCTCCTCCAGCGTATTCCGGTCACCCGTAGCCAGGAAATAATCGTGAAGCACAGAGACAAAAAAGAGTGAATAATCATAGAGATACGTATCGTCCGCAATGACCTGCGGCTTCATGAACAAATTGGCTGTGATCCTTCCCCGTTCATCCGGATAAGCCGCGAACAGGTACAGACAGCGTTTCACAAGACCGTTGCCTGAGAATGTCTCATAATTGGCGAGCGCCTGCAGCCGCAGGTCACCAAGCCATAGTCTGCGGTCCCGCTTGGGCCCGTCCTCGAACACCTCCTGCATACACTCCTCCAGCGTCTTTACGCTGACTTCATCAATCGCCTGCAGCTCCGCGTCCGCAGAGGTGAGCGTGGCGGATAATGCAGAACGGTCAGCAGAGGTTACAGCTGTGCAGCTGATGTCGGCAAAGGATACCTTGTACTTGGGCGAGGTATCCAGAACCTTTAGCTTGAGATACCGGAAGCTGTATCTTCGTTCCAGCTTCAGGGCAGCGGGGAGCACATCCAGATGAATCCGCTCCTCCTGCAGCCAGGAGCTGCTAAGCCATCCGTTGTATTCTGAGAAGGGTTCCGCCATCTCCACCGGCATTTCACCAAGTGTAATCTGCAGATGCAGCGGGGCATCCGGCGGGCTGCCGACGGGAACGATCCGGATTGCCAGAGCTCCGACCAGATGCTCGCCGAAATCCACAATCACCTCTTCACCTTTGCCGAATGACATGCCGGGCAGGTCTTGTGCGTGTTGCACCGCTTCTGCCTGCCAGCCATGGATCAGCTGTTCATTCCTTATCATCCGGACGACCTGCTTCGGCGTACATTCCCGCTGAATGAGCCGGGGCTCCAGCTGCGCGGCAACTGCGGCAAACGCCTCATTTTTGCGAATGGATACGGCTTCCTGACGCTGCATAGCTTGTGTCATACTTGTAGTTCCTCCCTAGGGTAAGCTTGTTTCCTCCTCTAGTAAAACGCATTCCAGCCCGTTTGAACATGCAGTGAATACAGCAGATATTGCTCTTATTACAGTTTGCTTCCCTATTAGGGAACACTATTTGGATAATCCATTGCTCAGCAAGAAGGGGCACCCGGCTGCTTGGCGCATGCCGGGTACCCCTTCCTCATTCTATAAAGTTAGCTCATGGCCATCCGGCACCGGCAATCCGAATACCGGCAGTCCGTCTTCTCCCCATGCCACAGGCTGGACACGGGTATGACGGTTAGGGTCATTCAAGGGATCTCCCTCTATTTCCTTATAATTTCTGGCGTGATAGACGAGCAGGTCCTGCGTTCCATCTGCCGTTACCGTAAAGCTGTTATGTCCCGGACCGTACTGGCCGTTCTCTTCGCTGGTCGTAAAGACCGGGACCGGGGATTTCGTCCATGAGCCGGAATCCAACAAATTGCTGTCATCCGGCGCGGTTAGCAACCCCATGCAGTAATGGTGATCGGTCGCGCTGGCCGAATAGGTCAGAAGAACTCTTCCATTCTTTTTTATAACAGCAGGTCCTTCATTTACACGGTATCCAATCGTCTCCCACTCATAGTCCGGCCGGGTCAGCAGAATCTGCTCACCTTCCAGCGTCCATGGATTAGCCATCTTCGAGATAAACAGGCTGGAGTTCCCCTGAACCGAAGGGTCCTCCTGCGCCCACACCAGATACTGCGATCCCGCATGCGCAAAGGTAGTAGCATCCAGCGAGAACGTATCCCATGCGGTATAGATTCTCCCCTTCTCCTCCCAGCTTCCTTCCAGCGGATTGTCAGAATCATTCTCCAGTACATACAGACGCTGCGCAAAAGGTGCATCATCACTGCCGGCGGAGAAATAGATGTACCACTTCCCGCTGATGTAATGAATTTCCGGCGCCCATACATAACCGCTCATAATACCGGTGGTATGCTTCGTCCAGATGACAATAGGCTCACTGGCTGGAAGTCCGCCAATCGTCCGGGCTCTCCGCAGCTCAATCCGGTCATATTCGGGAACCGAAGCAGTGAAGTAATAATAGCCGTCACTATGCCGGTAAATGCAGGGGTCTGCCCGCTGAAGGACAACCGGGTTGGTGATTGTTTCATTCATTATGTAGCTATGTCCGTCCCCGAAGGCCGCCAGCAGCAGGCTGCGTTCTCCGGCAGTAACCGGAAGGACTCCGCCGTGGCGTTTGGTGTTTACACCAAGGTCGAACTCCCCGTCTGCAAGCACGCGGAAATCACCGCTGCTCAGGTCAGACGTTAACAAGGGAAGATATCCCTTCCCTTCCGCATAACGGTCCACAATCAGGCACCATTCCCCGCGGCCGTTCAGCTTATAAATCTCTGGGCCTTCCACGCCCATAATGGCCTCCAGAACCGGCGCATCCACAAAGCTGAAGGCGTCTTTATCCAGCGACGCACCTTGCTCCACCCGGATATTCTTAGTTGTCTCATCCTTCGAGAAACGGTAGTACCTCCCGCCAGCAGCGATAATTGTCGTATCAATGATATGGTTGTCGCGTTCAATGTACTTCTCGGCGGCTGTGAATTCCCGGAAATCCTTCGTACGTGCACTATATATCTTGTGCTTCCGATCACTCTCATGCGGCTCCTGAGTAGCCGAAGCCCAGAATACCAGGAATTCATCCGCAGCCTCATCGTAAATCGCCTCAGGAGCCCAGACACATCCGGCGCCCTCCACACCGACCGTGACTGCCCACGGCTGTGACCAGTTCACCAGATCTGCAGATTCCCAGACGATAATATCGCGGCTGCCGGCCTCCACGGCTGCACCCCAGCCCTTGCCGCTGGCAATGCGCAGATCGGTGGCAATCAGATAGAATTTGCTTTCCTTCGGCGAACGGATGATAAAGGGATCTCTGGCTCCCTTTTCCCCGAGCTCCGAGCGCAGAACAGGCAGACCCGCGTTCAGATCCTTAAAGTGCAGGCCGTCCTCACTGTAGGAGAAGTAGACCTGTTCGCCATCCGGCTGCTCCCCGATGAAATGAACTAAGAGATAACCGGTGTATGCGGGTATAGATTGAGACAAGCTAAGCCCTCCTTAGGGAATTATTATACCGAACAAATCTTCCAGTCCGGCTTCAGGTCGTTTAGTTAACATTAACATTAACCTATTCACTATTATATTAATATTATAGTTAGGGAACATAGATAGAGTCAATGCTGTTTCTGTTGAAAAAGGGAATTAACTTCAACTACAATTATGTTAAGCAAAGTTAATCTATCAAAAAATTATACAATTCTTCAAAAGTCTCTTTAGGCGCCTCTTCAGCCAAATAATGTCCACAATTGATTCCGCGACCCTCTACTTCTTCCGCCCAATCCCGCCAGATTGACAAGACATCATACCATTTTGGAAGCTCACCCTGCTCACTCCATAAAACTAGAACGGGACATTTAATTGTATGGATTCCCCGATCTGCCTCATCTAATTGATAATCGATAGAAGCACCAGCCCTATAGTCCTCACACATAGCATGAATCGTTCCCGGCTGATGTATACAACGTAAATAATCGTCCAGGGCTTCAGGGTGAAAAATGCTTCTGTCTCCCCGAAAGTAAAAACTGTCCGGGTCGTGGCCAATCAATTGTTCAGGAAGATCGAAGGGTTGGGCCAGAAAGAACCAGTGCCAGAACCCGAGGGCAAATTCTTTATTTGTGCGTCTGAGCGCTTCTCCTGTTGGAATAATATCAAGTACAGCCAGCTTAGTGATGGCTTCAGGGAAATCGAGTGCTAGCCGATAGGCACATCTGCCCCCTCTGTCATGACCCACAACTGAAAATTGATTAAATCCCAACTCTTTCATAATTGCAATTTGATCTCTGGCCATAGCCCGTTTGGAATAAGGAAAATGATCATTTGTTGTTTGAGGTTTGGAACTATCACCATATCCTCTTAAATCCGGCATAACGACCGTGAATGTTGTGGCCAGTAGCGGAGCAATGTGATGCCACATCATATGTGTTTGCGGATGCCCATGTAAAAGAAGCAGCGGAGGTCCTTCTCCGCCGTAGCGTAAGCGGATTTTCACTTCTCCAGTGTCGACCGTTCTCAGTTGGAAATTTTCGAATAACATCTTCTTTTCCTCCTTGTTTATAACCATTACTCAAAGTTACCCTTATATGTGCTTTTTTAAAAAAAGCCGCTGAACGGATTCAGCGGCTTCATTACCTTTACATTCCTATTTTCAATTGCCCGTAACCGGTCTGTATACTTTGTAAGGAGGTATAACCAGGCCGATACCCTATATCCGAAGCCTTATGGTTTAGAGAATAATAGTTATTTTTGGAGCCAGTAATCGAATCATGCGAAGGGTCACTCTGAATCTCATAGTTCAGTCCATGTGTTTCCGCGAAATAGTCCAGAATCTCAAATTTAGCTGCGGGTTTGAGCGAATATACATCATATACATTATTCATGACAATCTCCTGCAGACACAGCTTGATTAATTGAAGAAAATCCTTGGGGTGCACATAATCTCTTACGATGTTGTCTGCTGAAGTGTGCAGCACTTCTCCCGTCTTGATATGTTTAATAATATCCGTCAGCAAATACTTGGAATTCAAATCAATGAAAGCACTAAAGAAACCAAATACCCGGAGGTCCACAATTCTATAACTGTTCAGACTTCTATGTTTGGCCTCCATATTAAGCTTGGATATTCCGTAAAAGTCTTTGACGGACAAATGGTTAATATCCAAAGTAAGAGGCTTACCGTTGGTTGCCGGGCACTCAAAGTCAGATCCATACGCAGCCCCGCTGCTAAGATTAATGTACGTTGAGGTTGGGTACATTTGCAGATATTGCAGAATCATATTGTCGTATTGCTCCGTAATTTGAAAGACCTTGAACGGATGCTGAATCAGGTCCTGCGGATCTCCTATCCCTACACCATTAATAATAACGTCATATGCTGCTGCTTGTGCGAATTGCTCGTAACCGCACAGATGGACATGTTCTTTGAGGTTATTCTCAGCCAAAAAAAGGGCCAATCGGTCCTTAGAGCGTGCGAATAAATACAATTGATATTCGTTTGCAGACGCAAGACCGAGGATCAGAATCTTGGCAATGTGACCTGTCGCTCCAAGGATTGCGATATTGGCAGGTTTCATTATAGTAATCCCCTTTCCGGTTCAGACAACATCCCCGCTTCGCACAACTTGCTCGGATAACTCTTCTCATTTGTATTCTCCCCCATCTTTTTTATGATAAGAAAGCATATAGACTGTACCCTCCCAATACCATAGATCAGTAAGCCCGGGTGCACCGGCAAGTCCGGCATAAATTGCGGATTTAGTGGATCTAATTGAACTATTCCCGCAAAATCCGCATATAAATAAGCTTATCAAGATTGGGAAGACAGCCTTAGAATATCGCTGAGTTATAGGAAGGAGGAATCATCATTAGCATGCGGGTAGCGGATTATATCACGAACTCCTTATACGAAGAGGGCGGTGAAACTGTCTTTCTGGTCACCGGAGGAATGATCATGCATTTGACCGACGCCCTTTACCAGCACGGCAAGCAGGAATACGTCTGCTGTCATCACGAGCAGGCTGCCGCGATGGCCGCTGAGGCCTACGGAAGGATGAGCGGCAAGCTTGGCGTTGCTTATGTGACCGCAGGACCGGGGGCGCTTAATACCATTACAGGTGTAACCGGAGCCTACGTGGATTCTTCTCCAATGGTTGTCGTCGGCGGGAATTCCAAGATAGCACTTGCCCAGGTGAAGGGTCCGCGCCAATTTTCTCTGCAGGGCTTCGATTCTCTTGATATTTTTCGTCAGATTACCAAATATGCCGTCAGACTGGAGGACATCTCCCAGGTCAGATATGAAGTGGAGAAATGTATTTACCTGGCAAAGAATGGCCGTGTAGGGCCAGTATATCTGGAGGTGCCCGTGGACCTTCAAGGAGCCTCCTTTGACCCGGGTGCCTATTCCGGCTTCACTGAACCGTCCGATGCAGTACCGGAGATAACGGATGCCGAGCTGAAGCAGGTCCTGTCTGCGCTGAAGCGCAGCAGCCGGCCATGTCTGCTGGCAGGAGCCGGAGTCCGGCTTGGAGATGCTGTAGAAGCTATGCATGAATTTGTCGCAAAAACAGGAATTCCCGTCCTGACCTCCCGGCTCGGAATGGATCTGATGGATCATGAGCATCCGCTGTTTGTCGGCCGTCCCGGTACATACGGAGACCGGCCTGCCAACTTCACCGTGCAGAATTGTGATCTTCTGCTTACCGTTGGCTGCCGGCTTGGAATTGGCCTGGTCGGTTATGAATTTGTCGATTTCGCCAAGAAAGCGTTCAAGATCCATGTCGATATTGACTCCAAGGAATTGATTAAACCCTCTGTCATTCCCGATATTCCTATTCTGGGAGAGGCGCGGTCTTTTTTCAGCAGGCTTACTGCGTTATGGGATACAGCTCCTTCTTTTACAGATTGGGCAAACCAGACGCAAGACTGGAAGCAGCGCTATCCCGTGGACTTACCTGAATATGATAACGACAGCAGCGGCATCAATTCGTATCGGTTCATGACCCGGTTCTCGGAGCAGGCCCCGCAGGACGCCCTGTTTGTAGTAGACACCGGCTCCTGCTTCCATGTCCATGCTCAAGCCTTCAAGGTGAAGGCCGGACAACGGCATATCATCACGGGCGGATTGTCTACTATGGGGTATACGCCGGGGGCCATAGGGGCCTCTGTAGCCGCCGGCCGCCGGGAGGTCTATTGTATTACAGGCGATGGATCATTTCAGATGAATCTGCAGGAGTTGCAGACGATCCGCCACCATCAGCTTCCTGTCAAATTCATTCTATTCAACAACGGCGGATATCTGCTGATCCGGCACACCCAGTCCAACTTTATGAAGGGGCGTTACCTGGGCGAAGGACCGGATTCCGGGATAAGCTTTGTGCCGTTCGACAAGATTGCCGAAACATTCGGACTCGGATATATGAGAATCTCGCAGCTTGAGACAATGGAGCAGCAGCTCGGGGAATTATTCAGCCGGCCGGGACCGATGATCTGCGAAATTATGACTCCTACCGATCAGTTGCTCATCCCGCGGGTGTCCTCCCGCCAGCTGGAAGACGGAACAATGATGTCTATGGCCTATGATGATATGTTCCCCTTTCTCCCGAGGGATGAATACCAATCTAACTGCTTGGAGTGACTGCCATGCGCACGAAACAGCTAAAAGTTGCCATTCTGGGAAGCGGAAATATCGGAACCGACCTGCTCATCAAGATATTCCGCTCTGAGTACCTGACCTGCAGTCTCTTCACTGGCAGAAACCCGGATTCCAGAGGGATTCAGATTGCCAGGGAGTTGGGCGTACAGGTATCCGATCAAAGCATTGATGCCATTCTGAGCCATCCCGATTGCTGCGACATTGTGATTGATGCCACATCCGCTGCTGCCCATATCCGACACTATCCCTTGCTGAAAGCACTGGGCAAATTCGTGATTGATATGACGCCTTCTCAGATGGGTACAGCGTGTATCCCGGCTGTGAATCTGCAGGAATGTCTGGACCTCAATGATGTGAATATGGTCACCTGCGGCGGGCAGGCCTCTGTACCGCTTGCCTATGCCATCGCCAAGTCCCAGCATGAAGTATCTTATATAGAAGTAGTATCGAGCATCGCCTCCCTTAGCGCCGGACCTGCGACAAGAATTAATCTGGATGAATACATTGAGGCCACAGAGGATGCCATTCGCAGCTACACAGGCTGCAGACGTTCAAAGGCAATTCTCAACCTGAATCCGGCCATTCCCAGTATTGATATGCAGACCACGGTCTTCGCGGTTGTCCCTGATCCTGATATGGAAAGTCTAAATAGAGCTGTAGACCATATGGTGAAAAACATCCAATATTATGTGCCCGGCTATCAGCTTATTGTGCCACCGGTAATTGAAAACGGACGGATCGCCATGATGGTCAAGGTCCAGGGGCTTGGCGATTTCCTCCCCACTTATGCAGGCAATCTGGATATTATTAATTGTGCTGCGATTGCCCTGGCTGAAGAATATGCCAAACGCTTATTGTGTGCAAAGGAGAATGACAATGCACCCACTTATAATTAGCGACCCTACGCTCAGGGACGGTTCGCATGCCATCAAACATCAATTAAGCAGAGAGAACCTGCAGCTATACTCCCAAATGGCAGAGAAGGCGGGAATTGCTGTATTGGAGGTAGGACATGGCAACGGCCTCGGCGCCTCCTCCCTCCAGCTTGGCGAAAGTCTGCTGTCCGATGCGGAGATGCTGTCCATATGCAGAAGCAATCTCCGGCAGACTCTGTTGTCTATCCATGTTATTCCCGGCTTTGCCACGATCAACCGGGATCTGCGGGCAGCACTGGAGCTTGGAGTTGATATTGTAAGGGTGGCTTCCCATTGTACGGAGGCCGATCTGACGAAACGGCATATTGAATTTGTACGCGGGCGGGATCGTACCGCCTACGGCGTTCTTATGATGTCCCATATGGCTCCCGCCGAGGTGCTGGGCAGAGAAGCCCTGAAGATGCAGAGCTACGGCGCACAAGCGGTTATCCTGATGGATTCTGCGGGTGCTTATCTGCCCAAGGATGTAACCGCGAAGATTCAGTACTTGCACGGGATACTCGATATCCCTGTCGGCTTCCATGCCCATAACAATCTGGGTCTGGCGATCGGCAATTCACTGGCTGCAGCCGAGGCCGGGGCGACTCTCCTTGACGGCACCGTGCGCGGTTTCGGTGCTGGAGCCGGCAATGCCCAACTGGAGGTGCTGGTAGGGGCGCTTCACCAATCCGGCTGGGACACAGGAATAGAACTCTATTCTTTGCTTGAGCTGGCCGAGCAGGCAGAAACCGCCTTCGCCAAAGCGCCGAAGCTCGGCAGCATGAGTATCGTAAGCGGCATGGCTGGCGTGTTCTCCGGCTTTGTGAAGCCTGTGGAGCGGATTGCCACGGAGTATCATGTAGACCCCAAGGCGATCATGGTGGAGCTCGGCCGCCGCAAGGCCGTTGCCGGGCAGGAGGACCTGATTCTCGAGGTGGCGTTACACCTATCACAGCAAGCCGGATCTTGATCAACTAAGTTAAACCCGAACAAGGATAGCACTGCTGGTGCTATCCTTGTTCGGGTTTTTACTTGGATTTCGATCTTCATGTGTAATAAAAAGGATTCTGTCCTTTATTGTCGAAATGTGTTCTTTATGCGAACAATGACTGCTAGACTCCCGTACCCTTTAAAAATGGCCACAGCATTGATCTTCTTCCTGATCCTGCTGCTGGGTTGCCGCTGGATTTGGTCAGTGGTCAACGATACACCGGATCATCCGCAAGCTTCTGCGGGGATTCTGGATATGCGCGGCTGGGACTTCGAGCAATCCCATTCCATCCCCCTGCAGGGAGACTGGGAATTCTATCCGGGTCAGCTTCTTGCGCGGGCCGGATTCGGGGGGCAGAAGTCCGGCCATATACAGGTGCCTGGCAACTGGGCCAGTAGTCTGAAAGTGTCCCCGAATCCCTCTTTTGGTTACGGGACGTATAGACTGCGTATTCTGGTAGACCCGGCTCCAGCGGGGGCCTATGGCTTTTGGATAGAGCGTATTCTTTCCTCTTCGGAAGTTGAGATCAACGGGCAGATAGCGGCGGTCTTCGGGGAAGTTGCTGCAGAAGCCGCGTTATACCAACCCGTTACCAGATCCTATACGGCCACCTATAAGGGTGAACCAGCGGATGAGATTGAACTCATTGTGCGGGTAGCGAACTACAGCCATCCGGACCTTGGCGGAATTGTGAAGAATATCCGCTTTGGCTCACAGCATGCGATAGACAAGGAACGTTCGCTTTCCATCGCTCTTCAATTGGTTACTCTGATGATTTTGTTGCTGCATATTTTGTATGCCGGCATTCTATACTTGTTCAACCGCAACGAAGCGGCGCTTCCTGTATTTATTCTGCTGCTGGCGGCCCTCTCGGTCTCCATTGCGTCTGATCATGACTCCCTCTGGCTGCAATGGCTGCCGCTTAATGACAGCTGGGCCTTAAAAATCAAGCTTTTGGCTTACCTGTTTTCTCCTTTTTTGATGCTGCTGCTGATTCGGCATTTGACTGATATCCAGGATCGGCAAAAATCAATTCATTGGTTCGCTGCTGTACTAGGAATGTTTACTGTATTTGTTCTACTAGGTCCGCCCTTGCGTCTGTATTACTACTTTGAAGGGATATATTTATTCCTTTATCTTGTGCCCTTCATTTGGTTTTTTCACACCACCGGCAAACTGATTATCCGCAAGTACAAGCATTCGTTATATCTGCTGTTTACAGCTTCAGCTGTGATCTCAAGCCTGGTGTGGGGATTGATTCAAATCCTAAGTAAGGATTCCGGCATCTATTATCCCCTGGATCTGATTGTGGCGCTTATCGGGTTCTCGTCCTTCTGGTTTAAGAAATACTTCCAGAATGCCAAAGACAATGCCGAGCTATACCGTAAGTTGAGTGAATCGGATAAGAGGAAGGATGAATTCCTGGCCAATACTGCGCATGAATTACGCACACCTTTGCATGGCATCATTAATCTGGCCCAATCCGTATTTAACAGTGAACCAGCGGGTGAGCAAGCCCTTCAATCCCGGAGTAATATGGAGCAGTTAATTCTCATCAGCCGGCGGATGTCCCATATTGTCAACAACCTGCTGGATCTGTCACGTTTACGGGATCACCGCTTTGATCTTCACCCGGGGCCAATGTCCATTCATTCAGCTGCTGCAGGGGTGGCGGATATGGCGCAATATTTAATGAAGGATAAGCCGGTTTCTCTGTCCGTAGAGATTCCTGCCGATCTTCCTTTAGCTTGGGCTGATGAAAAGCGGGTCGTGCAGATCCTGTTCAATCTCTTACGCGGTGCCCTCGCATTCACAGACAACGGGTCTATCTCCATTACTGCCGAAAGCTTAGACGACGCTCTCCTTGTCTCTGTCTCTTATACGGGTTGCGGGATCGCTGCGGCAGAACTGGACCGCAATTATACGGCTTATGAATATGTCAACGAGGATACCGGAGGAATCGGGCTGGGGTTAAACATTAGCCGGCAGTTGGTTGAACTGCACGGAGGCTTCTTTGAACTAAGCTCCATTCCGGGGGTAGCGTCCAGCTTCAGCTTTACCCTTCCGGCAGCAACCGGTGATTCGCTGGAAGCGGCCCCGGATACGATCTTTGCTGCCGGGAATGACACTGCTCTGATTAGTATAGCTGCTACGGATCAGCAGGATTCTGGAGACGTTGAGTTCGGGCCGCGCAGTAGTCTATTAGCACAGCAGAAGCTTAATATTCTTGCGGTGGACGATGATCCCGTTAATCTAAAGGTTCTTGCAGACATCCTCTCTTCAGGTCAGTTTCAGGTCACGATGGCCGGCAGCGGAAGCGAAACTTTAGACTTACTGACGAATTCAGAGGTGGAATGGGACCTGCTGATTGCCGATGTTATGATGCCTCATATGTCAGGCTATGAGTTAACACGAAGGGTACGGAAGCGTTATTCCCATTCAGAGCTGCCCATCCTGCTGTTAACCGCCCGCAACCAGATCGAAGATATTTACGCCGGCTTCACCGCAGGGGCCAATGATTATGTAGCCAAGCCTGTACATGCAGCGGAATTACAGTACCGGGTATGGTCACTGGCTTCACTCAAACGCTCCGTACATGAACGTCTGAAGCTGGAGGCCGCTTATTTACAGGCGCAGATCCGTCCACAATTTATTTTCAATACACTTAACGCCATTACGGCACTCAGTGTCATCGATATTGATCAAATGCATGATCTAAGTGAAGCATTTACCACCTATTTGCGCATTAGCTTTGATACGGTGAATTCCGGCCAGTGGGTTAAGCTGGGAGATGAGCTTGAATTGATCCGGGCCTACCTGCATGTGGAGAATGCGATTCTGAAGGAACCGGTTTCTATCCGATGGGAGGTAGAGGCTGATCTGACCCTGTCCATCCCTCCCCTAATCCTTCAGCCCTTTGTTGAGAATGCCGTGAATCACGGGTTTACAGGGCATAATCGCAGCAAGGAACTGCATGTAAGGATTGTGGACCAGCCGGGCTCCATCCATGTTCAAGTAAGAGATAACGGAACCGGAATGGAAGATAGTCTGATCCGGGAGCTTCTGAATCCCACCCGGCATTCTAACCGCGGAGCTGGTATATCCAACACTAACCGCCGGCTGCTTCAGCGTTATGGCCGCGGGCTGACGATCACCAGTATTCCGGGAGAAGGAACAGAGGTTTCCTTTGAAATTCCGCAATGAGCAGGTGGCTTGAATTACATGGCTGTCTGCTGGTTGTATTGCAATACCTGTTCATTATGATAGTTGGCCTTATGAGGGTTCCCCAGATAGTCGTAGCATAAGGCCAGCTGATAATGTGGAAGCCAGGTGTGAAACATATGATTAACGATGCCTAAATCGCTGTTGTTCATGGGCACCTGAAGCGCCAATTCAAACCAGTACACCGCTTGCTCAACAGCCTTAAGTCCGCATAAATAACATCCTAACCGGTAACAAAACTCGGGTCCGGGTTCCTCATACACAAGACTCTGCCCTATTGCCCGAACGGCCTCGTGCAGGTTCCCCAGATGATAATAACACTCCGACTGCTTGATGCAGGCACGGATATTGTCCTCCACCCACCCCAACCCGGATGCCAGATAGGCCGCATAATAAAATATCGCTTCTTCAAAAGAATGATTATTCTTCAGCTCATTTGCAAAGTAAAACAAATCCCGTACCGGTAATTGCTCACCCTGCTCCACACGGGCCCGGTATATTTTCAGATTGCGGTCGGTAGGCTCCTTATCTTTCATGTGGGTAACCGCTATATCGCTGAGCAGAATATTTGCCGGGATGTCTAAATACTCGTGTACCGCGCCTATCCACTCAAAATTGCAGCTTCGTTTCACCAGCCGGTTGCGCCTGAGACTGGTTACAGCCCTGCCTTCGCCATCAAAGCCCACGTTATACTTCATGGCTACCGAGTCTATACCGGCTGGCAAAATCCGTTTCAATTGCATGAATTGCTCCCGGTCTTCCGGCAAAAGAATATCATCGGCATCAAGCCACACAATGTAATCTTTGCCGGCCTTACGGAATGAATAGTTTCTGGCTGCCGCGAAATCATTCACCCAGGCAAAATCATAGAGCTTTGCACCGAAGGAGCGGGCAATCTCCTTAGTACCATCTGTAGAACCTGTATCGATGATGATGATTTCATCAGCAATATCCCCGACTGACGATAAGCAGCGTCCCAGACTTTTTTCCTCATCCCGGACAATCATACATAAGCTGATTTCAATCATGGAATCGGACAATCCTTCCCCTCCTCACCCGGTTGATCTGATTGTTATGGATTTGGCGGACTTTATGTTCATGTATATGCGGACTTCCCGGAATGCGTTAATGGAATTATATTACATTTTTAAACATTGAAAATTTGTTCATTTTTTGTTCAGTTGGGGCGTTTACACTGTGCTCGAGGGGAGGCATCTAACCTTGGGCAAAAAACGAGCGGAAGAAAAACGTAAATGCGAGTCAGGCACCTGCACTAACAACCATTACGCCAAAGGGATGTGCAAGCAACATTATTGGAAGGACTGGCATTCGAAGAAGGAGGAGAAATCCAAAAATCCGGACCGGAAAATTCTGTGAAATAATGTCTTTAACTGACGTAAAAAATGAAGGGGAAACCCGTATAGCTGTAGAAGGTCTTTAAATTATGAATAGAGAATCCGCAAAATATTATTTGAAATATGTCGTTCTGACCCTTTGTTTTTTAGTTCTTTTGGTCGGCCTTCAGCAGGTTTGGCAGAAGGGCTTCTTCTCGCCTGAGCAACCTAAAGCTGAGCAGGGTGTACTTGATTTCCGGGGCTGGAATTTCGAACAATCCCATTCGCTTGTGCTGGATGGTCAATGGGATTTCTATCCCTCAAAGTGGATGACAAACGAAGATATTCTGAGCAGGTCCGGCAGAAATGAGCAGACAATTCAAGTTCCCGGCGATTGGACACAGGCCACCGGTTCATCCTACGGATATGGCACCTATGTGCTGCGCATTCGGATTGACCAGCCGATGGAGCAGCCTTATGTCTTCTGGTTCCATCAGATTCAAGCCTCTTCGGAGATTGAAGTGAACGGGAAAGTCCTGTACACCATGGGACAACCGGCTGAAGTTAAGGAACAGTATAGACCGGCATCCATTCCTTTTACCGTAAGCTATGATGCGGGGACTGAGGATGAGATTATTCTAATCATTCGTACGGCCAATTTTGATCACGGCACGAAATCAGGTATTTCCTACTCTATTCGCTTTGGTGCTGAAGCTTCCATGGATAGAGAACGCCGGTTGTCTGTAGGGTTTCAGCTTGGAACCATCATTATTTTCCTGCTGCATGCGGTGTATGCCGGAATATTATTAATCATGTCAAGGCAGCGTACCTTATGGATCTTTATTCTCCTGCTCCTGTGTACGGCGCTGTCTGTAGCTGCCGACAATGATGCGATACTCATGAATGTGCTGCCTCTGAATTATACCTGGGGTATCAAAATCAAATTATTGTCCTACTTATGGCTGGTTTTCTCCATGCTGCTGTTAACCTATAGATTTAATACACCCAAAGTTACAGAACTATCCTTTCGGATTTACGTGATGATCCTCTCCATTTACAGCATATATATGTTGATTTTCCCGGTTAAAGATATATTGAATCACGCCTATTGGATGTTCGGAGGATTATATAATCTCCCGGCTGTCTGGATGTTTATGTTATACGGGAAAATGGTTTACCAGCGAAAAAAGGACACCGGCTTTCTGCTGTTTGCTGCAAGTGCCATCATCTCCGGCCTTATATGGGGGGCTGTTGTGAACAACGGTGAGAAAAACCTCCCCTTTTACCCGATTGATATCCTTTCAGCCATTGTAGGTTTTTCTGCTTATTGGTTGAAGCAATTCTTCCGCCGGTCGTATGAGAATCAGGAACTCACCCACAAGCTGCTGATCGACCATCAACAAAAAGACAAGTTTCTGGTTCATACTTCCCGTGCATTGAAAAAACCGCTGGACAGTATACTACAGATCGCCCATTCTCAATCTGCTGCCAGTACTCAAGCTGCGGATTCCCCTTCGCACAAAAACATTGAACTATTAATCAAAATTGGAAACCGGATGTCCCTGCTGCTTGGTGACCTGCTCGATGCCCCCGTTCTTGGAGAGAAGGGGATTCAGTTGAATTTCAAAGATGTGGAGCTCCGGAAAGTTATCACGGATGTACTCAACATGCTCCTTTACTTAATTGAAGGCAAACCTCTGCAGTTAAGAGTCAATATCTCTTCAAAACTCTCACACGTATATGCAGATGAAAAAAGATTATCCCAAATTCTATTTAATTTGCTGCATAACGCAATGAAGTATACGGAGCAAGGAGAGATTATTATTGAAGCCTCTACAGTTGGTGACCGGGTTAAGGTCAGTATTACGGATACAGGAATAGGCATGGATGATGAAACCACGGCCCGTATTTTCAACCCTTATGAACAGGGGCAACAAAATATTGAAGGTGGAATGGGTCTTGGCCTCAGCATCAGCAGGCGGCTCGCAGAACTCCATCACGGCGAATTAACAGTGGTCTCAAGACTTCATGAAGGATCGGCATTCAGTTTCACCCTGCCTTCGTCACAGCATCAGATGCGTTTGATACCAGAAGATTCGCGGATGCATACGGAGCATTATCCCGCCGGAAGGGTCAAAGATCAGCGCCGCAACATTAGCGAAGATAAAAGATCTGCATATAAGGTCCATGCAGAATCGTCCGGTCCACTCTATGAGATGGCTAGACCGAATATTCTAATTGTGGATGATGATCCGGTGAACCTGAAAGTGTTGGCTAATATTCTCTCTGAAGAAAATTACAGATTAACTGCGGTCTCCAGTGCTCATGAAGCCCTTGAACTGATCCGCTCTGCTTCCTGGGATTTGATAATTGCCGATGTGAAAATGCCCCAAGTGTCAGGACATGAGCTTACTAAGCGGGTCAGACAACATTTTGATATTACGGAGCTGCCGATTCTCTTGTTAATTACCCATTCCATTTCAGAAGAGTCGTATACAGAATTCTTACATGGAGCCAATGACTATGTAACCAAACCTGTTGAGAGATTAGAGCTGAAGTACAGAGTGCAGGCATTAATTTCTTTGAAACAATCGATTGACCAAAGTCTGCGGATGGAAACAGCCTACTTGCAGGCCCAGATCAAACCGCATTTCTTATTCAACACCATCAACTCCATTATGGCCCTGAGTGAATTTGATATGGAACAGATGCGTAATGTAGCGGGTGCATTTGCAGATTATTTGCGGTATAGCGTTGATTTCATTAATACGAATCAGCTGGTGGATCTGGAGAATGAAATTTCCCTGGTGAAATCCTATTTATTCATCGAGCAAGTTCGTTTTGGAGACAGGTTAACTGTGGTGTGGGAGATCCAGCCTGCTCTCCGTTTCAAGCTTCCTCCGCTGTCCATCCAGCCGCTCGTTGAGAATGCAGTACGACATGGATTGCTAAGCCGGACGAAGGGCGGCGAACTGGTGGTGCGCATATATCAGGCGGAAGCTGGCGCTTGTATAGAGATTATAGATAATGGCAAAGGGATTCCGGCTGCTCAGATTGAGAACCTCCTAAGCCTTACCCGGCATGACACCGGGGGAATCGGCTTAAGGAATACCAACCGCCGCTTGATTCAGCGGTATGGCCAGGGTCTTCTTATTCAGAGTGAACCGGGCAGGGGCACGACCGTATCGTTCATGATTCCTCATGATAACCATCCGGTAGCTTAGTTCCATAGGGATTTCACCACCTCATACATCACGTCTAATGTCCCGCGCAGCTTGGAGCTTACTTCTATTGCCAAGCAAGACCTGGTCACCGGGCAGGTAAGTCAATGCCCGCTCATTATGCAGCCAGGCCTGCTCCCACTCCCCGGCTGCTGCGTAGCAGCGACTGACCAGCACATGGGGCAGCCAGGTATAGCAGGCCTGCGAGACAGGCCGGTTACCCGCACCGTCCTTCTGCCGGGCTATCGCCTGAAGATACCAGTAGACGGCACTGTCCCACTCCCGGTGTTCTTCGAAGAACCCGGCTGCAGCGCAGCAGATATCCGCCTGCGGAAGCCCATAGCGGAAGGAGCGGAAAAGGCTGTTCAGCCGTTTCTCAGCATCGCCCAGCTGCCGGTAGCATTCAGCCAGCCGCAGGCAGGCTGTAATCCGGTCCTCACGGTAGCCGCTCGGCTCGCTCAACAACTGCTCGTAGGAACCGGCCGCGGTTATAAATTCCCGGTCCTCAAAGCACTCGTTCGCATAATGGAATAACACACGCCCCTCCCCTCGGTCTTCCTCTGCCATCCAGCGCTCCAGAATGGTGCGGTTACGGCATGTATGGGCGGCAACAGGTCTATGTTCTATCCATATATCCGTATTCAGCTCAGCGGCAGTGCCAATATCCAGGTCTTCATGCACACGCCCGTGCCAGCGGAAATTCCGCTCACGTCTGACCATTCGCGGCCTCCGCGCTGTATACACGGGGAGTGATGCGGAAGCGGCCTTTTCTGAATCGGCAAATAACCGGGTACCCAGCCATACCACATCCACCTCTTCCCTCTCCTGCGCTAATTGCAGCTTTAAGCGGGCCAGCTTCGCTGCCTCCGGCGCTGCCAGCAGCTCATCCGCATCCATCCAAATCACATACGGCATAGACGCCTGTTCAAAGGAATAATTGCGGGCAGCCGCAAAATCATCCTCCCATGGATATGAAAATATCTTGTCAGTATACCCGCCCGCGACAGAGACGGTCCCATCCGTTGATCCCGTATCCACAATAATAATTTCATCCATAAGGCCGCTGACAGAATCCAGACACCTGGCCAGCACAGCTTCTTCATTCTTCACGATCATGCACAAACTGAACAGACCTTGCTGATCTGCGTCCATGTCTCTGCCTCCTTGTACAAGTTACCATTCTCATCACAAAATGCTTCCCCTCTCCCCTGTACCTATAGATTGGGGAGAGGCGGAAGCAATCTGCCAAAGCAAACTAGGACTGCGAAGCTATGCCAAAGAATACTTCAGGGCCATTACGGACGGTAGTCGAGATCCCGCTGATGAAAGCTGTATACACAAGTGTGGGTACCGCCGGAGCCGAAAGATCCTGTGCATGAAAGCTGTGCAGCTCATTGGAGCCGGTGGTAGCCACTGAGCCTTGCGCCGTGTAAATGATATTCGCCGGATCGAAGGATTCGCCACGTACCACTTGTATGGTATAAGGGTCCCCTTCGTCACCGATTAATCCAATTGTGCCGCTAAGAGTAATAACCGTATCCTCAATGGACGAGATCCCCAGACCAATCAAACCGAATAGTTCAGGGGCCGGACCAAGCTCAATACTGATTGATCCGCTGGACGGAGCATTGGATGAACTTCTGAGGTCTAAAAAGTATGCCATTGATAATTCCTCCTTAAATGTTGGGTTAGGATTCGGACTAAGACAGCGAGGCTACACCGAAGAACAATTCGGGACCGCTGCGGAACGTAGTCGGTTCCCCGCTGATATAAGCGGTGTACACAATGGAGGGTACAGCCGGAACTGAAAAGTCATGGACATGAAAGCTAATCATCTCACTGAAGCCAGAGTCAGCCACCGTCCCTTGCATCATATAAATGACGTTCGCCGGATTATAGGACTCGCCGCGGACTACGTGAATGGTGAAGGTGTCCTCCTCGTCACCGGTCAGTCCAATTGCGCCGCAGACCATAATGACCGTATCCTCGACGGAGGATGAGAATCCCATACCGATCCTTCCAAACAATTGGGGAGAAGACCCAAGCTTAATCTTGATCGAACCACTGCGCGGAGCATCGGATAAACTCCGCGCGTCCAAAAAGTATGCCATTATTTTCCCCACCTTACTTGATGCTGATATGGTTTGCCCAGCACGGCGATCCGTCCCCGCGTGCAGTCCTTAGTTGCGTTCCGGGTATCCAGAACAAGCGGTGCTGCATCCGCCAGGCCTTGATAATCCACGGCGGAATGGTCTGTCGCAATGACCACCAGATCGGCAGAGGACAATAGTGAAGGCTGCAGGGTGCGTGAGAAATACGTCATTTCCCCCAGCTTGAAGGAAGGGATATACGGGTCGCAATATTGGACAATAGCACCTGCTTCAAGCAGCAGGACGAACAGCGCGAGCGCCGGGGATTCGCGGATATCGTCGATATCTTTTTTGTAGGCGATGCCCGACAATATAATTTTGGAGCCCTTCAAGGTCTTGCCTTCAGCCTGGAGCAGCCACTGAATGCGTTCCAGGATCAGGCCGGGCATGCCCTGATTCACCCGGTCCGCGAGTTCCACAAAGTGCAGGGGCAGCCCGAGCCTGCCGGACTTCCAGGACAGATACAGCGGATCAACCGGGATGCAGTGTCCTCCTACACCGGGGCCGGGATAGAATGGCATGTACCCGAACGGCTTGGTTGCGGCAGCTTCCAGCACCTCCCATATACTGATGCCCATCCGCTCACATAGTGGTGTTAATTCATTGATGAGCGCGATGTTTACACTGCGGAAGGTGTTCTCAAGCAATTTGGCCGTTTCAGCAAGGGTAGTGGAGGAGACCGGGACCAGCGTTTCCACAAATGAGCCGTATAGAGCGCTGCCCGCTTCCAGGCATCTTGCGGTACAGCCTCCGATGATTTTGGGTGTCTGCTTCACGCTGATCCCGTCTTTGCCGGGATTGATGCGTTCTGGTGAATAACAGACATAGAAGTCTTCGCCAGCCACCCAACCACGGCGCGCCTCAATTACATTGCTCACCAGCTCTCTCGTTGTACCCGGATAGGTGGTGCTTTCCAGAATGATTAAGGTTTGTGGCTTCAGATAGGGAAGTGCTTCTTCAATCACCTGCCGGATAAATGAAGGATCCGGCTCACGGTTCTTATCAAGCGGCGTCGGCACACAAATAATCAAGGCATCTGACAGAGCAACGCAAGCATAATCATCGCCGGGAATGAGTCCCTCTTCTTCATTAATCACCTCCTTCAGGTCCTCATCGCGAATATCCATAAGGTAAGATTGTTTACGGAGCAGCGAAGCAATCTTGCTCCGGTCCGGATCAATGCCATAGACCTTGTATCCTGCCCGTGCGATCTCCAGCGCCATCGGCAGGCCGGTATAACCAAGTCCGGCCACGGCAATTACAGCCGAGCGCTCCTTTATTTTTTCAACAATGCCCAAGATGTCTCTCTCCCTCTCTCGTCCTGACTTTAGTTGTATTCAACTTCCGACATGAATTCTGCCAGCACATGTTTCATTTCTTCCCTGGAGAGACGGTTTTCGGACGGCACTTTTTTGACAGATACATTGGAGGAATGAACGACATTGACGAAATTCCTGGCTTTAAAAACCTCATGGGGCAGCAAAGCCACATTATGGTGGCCTTTGCCGGGAATAGCGATCCGTTCACCGGCAAGGTAGGCATCGGCTGAATACAGAAAGACATAAAACTGCGGGGAAGAATAGAATACCGGCGCCATTTGCCCTTGAACGGCATCCCACAGATATCCCCTTTGATTCACCAGCGCATCAGTGCCGGGTAAAGGGGTATAATCATGCAACTGCTGCACAAAGGTCCGGTGATACAAATCGTCCGAATCGAGTCTGGCAATGAACAAATCCCGGTAATGCCGGACAGGATGAAGCTCTTGAGCTTTACGGACCTCCTGGACCCATGAAGCAATGTGCAGGTTGCTCTCTGCGGTAGTCCCAAACCGGATATTGCCCGGCAAGGGTGGGTACTGCGCTAATTCTTCCTCTACAATACCGCTGCACCCTCCGGCAAGCTTGACGACAGCCAGAAATTGCTGATTGGTCTGCGCCTCCAGGCTTTTTAAGGTGAATCTCCGGAAAACACGGATCCTCTCGCTAATCCATTCCCGGGTAAGGCGGTTCGGGTTCATGCCATAATTGTTGAAGTTAATTTCGATCACGATAGTTTTCCCCACTGTTCAACCTCCTGCGG
Organism: Paenibacillus sp. FSL E2-0178; assembly: GCF_038593005.1. NCBI lineage: Bacteria > Bacillati > Bacillota > Bacilli > Caryophanales > Paenibacillaceae > Paenibacillus > Paenibacillus sp. FSL E2-0178. The sequence goes on along the minus strand of NZ_CP151953.1, from coordinate 7,027,650 downwards.
TCTGTTTATGCCACTATATGCACGAAGTCCGTAAAAGCCTGTATGTCCGTCTATTCTTCAGCGATTATTTATGGATTTCTATCAAAATAGTCAGGGGTACAATTAACCAGACTTCCCCGAGCATATGATGTTCCAACAAAGATTGGGGAGGGTTATTGTGGACTACGGCGTTTATTTGGAGCAGTATGAGGTACTGGGGAGGCTGGAGCACGCACTTACTCACCGCCTTCCTTATTCACTTGTGCGGGTAGGCGACGGGGAGAATCTTGTGCTTGCCCAAGACGGGGTTTGGCCGATGCAGGAGGTGCTGAAGGAGCCTTGGGCGATGAAAGCAAACAAGGGTCTTAAAGGAACATTTCTGCCGAATCTTGCTTTGCGGGATCAGCTCGTTGCCTCTGTGAAAAAAGCAGACATCGTGGGCATCCTGCCTTACGACGACGTGAGCATAAAAGCCCCGGTGCATCTGAAGCGGATGTTGACCGATTCGGTCTTTCAGCATTACGGGATTGAGCCTTCCGCTATCTGTCATGCCTGCATCAACCGCGAGTGGGCTGTCAGTTCCCGGTTCTGGGATCTGCTCCGCGGCCGCCGGGTGCTGCTGGCAACAGCCAAGCCGAAGCCCATCCGCAATATTCTGGCCACCTGGCCTTATAGCATCAAAGTCACACAGACCCTCGTGGTGGAGCGGTACGAGCAAATAGAGGAAACCATGAAGCAGGTGGAGGCTTATGCGAACAGCTTTGATATAGCTTTGTTCTCCTGTGGTGTCAATGCGGTCGTGCTAGCACAGCAAACGGCAGAACGGACAGGTAAAGCCGCGCTTGATTTCGGCAAGGCCAGTAATATTCTGCTGCAGGGCAGAGCGAATTAAGCCACGAGGGTTAGCTCAACTCCGGACATCAAAATAGCAGCCCAGTGGGCTGCTATTTCCGGTGCTGTGAATGGCAATATCATATGAATTCCGCGAGCACATGCTCCATTTCCGTAGTGGAAAGACGGTCTACAAGCGGCACTGTGGGGGCTGTAACAGACAAAGCATGAATGACATCAACGTAATTCCGGTCCTTCAGGACCTCATGGGGCAGCTTCATTACATTACGGTGGCCATTGCCGGGAATCATGATGCGTACTCCGGAGAGATAGGCGCTGGCTGAATATAGAATGACATAAAACTGAGGCGATGAATAAAATAGCGGAGCCATTTGCCCATGAACGGTGTCCCAGAGGTATCCCTTCTGATTCACCAGTGCAACAGTGCCGGGCAAGGGAATGTAATCATGCAGCTGCTGTACAAAGCTCTTGTGATACAAATCATCGAAGTCGATTCTTGTGATGAATAAATTCCGGTCTTGACCCTTATAGGGATTCTGCCGGGCTTGCCGGACCTCCCGGACCCAGGAAGCAATGCTTCTGTTGCTCTCCAGGTTAGTTCCAAAGCGGATGTTAGCCGGCAAGGGCGGGTGCTGCGCCAATTCTTCCTCTACCATGTCACTCCAGTCACGAGCTAGCTTGACAACAGCCAGAAATTGCTGGTTGGTCTGCGCCTCCAGGCTTTTCAAGGTGAATCTCCGAAAGATCCCGATTCTCTCTTTGAACCATTGTCTGGTGAGCCGGTTCGGCTTCAAGCCCGAGGTGTTGAAGTCGATCTCGAAAACGATGATATTCCCCATTGATCTAGCCTCCTGCACTTAGTTTCTGCCACTATATGCACTAAGTCCGGAAAATCCTGTATGTCCGTCTATTTTTTAGAGATATTAATGGATTTAATGCTAAGGCAAGCCTAATTAAGACAGGCGGGGCGGCTCAACGCAGATTATTCCCGCTTCGGCACTGCTAGCGCTATATGACATTAAAAATAGCAGCCCTCAGGCTGCTATTTGTTGATGATCGCATGTACCTTTATTTCGCGGCAAAAGATTCTTCTGCTATGCTCGACAAGTACTGTCCGTACGCCAACTTGCTTAGCGGCCTGGCCAGCTCCTGAAGCTGCGCCTTGGTAATATACCCTCTGTTAAAGGCGATTTCTTCTATACAGGCTACGTATAACCCTTGCCGCTTCTGTAGGGTCTCCACCAGATTGGCCGCCTCCAGGAGCGAGTCGGGCGTTCCGGTATCCAGCCAGGCCATTCCTCTGCCGAATAATTCCACGTTTAGTTGGCCTCTTCTCAAGTACTCCGTATTGACATCGGTAATCTCGATTTCACCGCGCCGTGAGGGCTTAATGCGCCGGGCGATCTCCGCAACCTGGTTGTCATAGAAGTACAAACCCGGGACCGCATAATTGGACCTGGGGAATAGCGGCTTCTCCTCCAGCGAAACTGCCTTGCCGGTTCCGTCAAATTCGACAACACCGTAGACCGACGGATCTTGTACCCGGCAACCGAATATTGTGGCGCCTTCCTGCTGCTGGGCGGCCTTCTCCAGAATATTGCTGAAGCTTTGCCCGTAGAAGATGTTGTCGCCCAGAATCATGCACACCTGATCCGTGCCGATGAATTCTTCGCCGATAAGGAAAGCCTCTGCAAGTCCGCGCGGCTGTTCCTGAACCGCATATTGAAACGACAGCCCCAGCTGTTCGCCGCTGCCCAGCAAGTCCTGGAACAGCCGGATATCCCGTCCTGTGGAGATAATCAGGATGTCCCGGATGCCCGCCAGCATAAGGACGGACAATGGATAATAGATCATCGGCTTGTCATACACCGGCAGAATCTGCTTCGACACCGACTTCGTCAGCGGATACAGCCTCGTTCCCGATCCTCCTGCTAGAATAATTCCCTTCATGCTGTCACACTCCCTCTTTTAATGCCCTCTGCCCCTTGTCCACTTTACATGAAATGAAGATCAACTCCCTGGCCTTGAACCATAGGAGTTGATCTTCAGTATTTACTGATGCAGCATGGGACTCTCTATTATTTGCTTTGCGTCTTATATCTTCCGCTGGAGAGGGAATAGGACAGCGGCCGATCTGAAGAACCGCCCGGAAGGTCAAAAGGTTGGACTGAGTAGTCCTCCAAGCTTATGCTGTACATATGATCAGTTCCGATATTGACAATATAGCGGCTGTCCCCTGTAAAGTTGATTCCACCTTGTAAGGGAGGATCCGGCATTGGAACAAACCGGCCGCTAGAAAACAGATTAGCGGGATTGTATATTTTCACCCCTTGATCAGTCTGAATGCCAATGTATTGTTCATCCGGCGACAGGGTAATCGAACGTAAACTACCTCCAATCGATAGCTCCAACTGCCCTCCATCCGGTGTAAGCCTAATAAGTCTAGAATCTTGCTCTGGATTGGCAGGATCTGATCCGTTGGTTATAGTCATTATATTTCCGTCCTCAAACTGTAGAATCCCCCATGTGCTATAACTCAGGCTGGCCTTGACGCCATTGCTGCTGAAGTTTCCAATCTCCGCGTAGGCGTAGTAGACATTGGCCAGACCAGGAGTAATTCGCACCTCTGTACTATCCGGCGAAATAACCAGCGGGTTGGAGAAACCCGGATAAGGCGCAGGTTGGATGACATAGGCTCCATCGAAGATATTCGGGACATATATCCCCGTTGCTATCTCATAGGCATGAACCTGGCCTGTGTAGATATAGAAGAAGGCATACCGGCTGTCAGGAGAAGCGGCAGAGAAGAGAACATTCGACTCCAGGGTCAAAGTGTCTACAGTCCCCATGTTCGCCAGATCATAAATCTGAACCTTGGCACCTGCTTGATCCGAAATACACACATACCTCTGGTCCGGCATCAACAGCAGGTCTGTTGCGTTCATACCGGCCATCAAGTCGATTCCCCAATCGACTTGTTCTAGCTGCGTATTGAAACGGTACAGTCTATCTAATACTGCATAGTAAATATAATCGCCATTTATTGAAGAGGCATAAGGTGCGGTCAATGGATATTGGATATTGGAGTCCATTGGGACGTATTTAGTTACACCATATAAAGCATCAAAAACTTGAACCCCGCCTGCAGCGAGATAGTATGCTGTTCTGTCCCTGATAGAAGGCCGCTCTTTTTCCGCCGCTTCCGCAAATAAATAGCGGTTCTCCACCCTTAAGTCGAAACCATCCGGCACAGGTATATCTATCTTTACCTGTAAGGAATACACCCCGGGTCCGCCGGCGTTATAATCTGTAAGACTGAAGGGACAATCCACACTGGCCCGCTCACCACCCGGGAAGCTGTCAGAGCTTTGCTGAATAGAATAGAAGGAGAAGTCTTTAATTAGGGTATCGTTGAAGAGTACATTGACAACGACAGGAACTCGTGTGGCGGTTAAATACGGTTGAAACGTTATCAGGAGATTGCCCTGTAAGAAGACATTCTGTCCACCGTCAATGTCCAGCTGGGGCAAGGTCAGAACCGTCTGGAAGTCATTGGTCAGGTTCAGGGGAGCCGCTGAATATTCATATTGGGCAGGAGGCAACGGCGCTCCGGTTTCCCCTTGCGGACCGGTGAATCCCGCCGGACCCGTAGCGCCTTTTTCGCCGGTACCTGTTGGTCCCTGTATTCCTTGCGGTCCTTGGGCACCCCTTGCACCTGTTGTTCCCTTGCGGTTTCCTCCTGTAGCTCCTGTCACAGCGCCGCCGGTCGCTCCCCTTGGTCCTACTCCCGTCTGTCCGGTCGGGCCCGTCGGGCCTGCGGGTCCCAAGGCACCGCTGCCTGTAGTGCCGGTTGCATCGGGCCCTGGCGCGCCCGTGTCACCGGTGGGACCTGTTACTCCATACCCTGTCGGTCCTACCGGCCCATTAAGGCCGAAAGCGCCTACGCCCCCCCTATAGCCCGTTACCCCTGTCGGGCCGGTGGGGCCGGTGGGACCGGTAATGCCTGTATCCGCTCTGACAGCGGTCACAGAAGCCAGCCCGGCAACCGCTCTTCCTATAGACGGGTGTGCCCGAATATTGCTATAGCTGACCACCCGGGTCTTGATGCTGTAAGCATATGTCCCCGGATGGACCGGAGCGCTAACCGTTACCTGCATCGTTCTTGCTGCTTCCTCTGCACCTGTATGGGACAACGTAACCAATTGGGTCTGAACAACGCTGCCGGCAAGGGCGGTCTCCAGTTCAATTCCTAAGACCGATGGGTCTGAAGTAATGCTCTGGAATACAATAGGAATATAAAAGCTAATGCGCGCTTGAGATTGCACTGCAGTGATTTCGATTGTCTCTGCCAAGTGGACTGCCGATCCCGGCATTCCCAGGGGAAGAGACGTAAGGTTTGACATAACTTCACCACTCCTTTTTAAAGTTCACCGGTTTTATATATTATCGGGAAGTACGGTTGCGCTTAAGGTGCCATAAGCAGAAATTGCCCACTGATCTGCCGCATTGCCCGTTGCCAGCAGATTAAGCTTCATTGTTGTCGGCGGCCCGTCGTACATGTAAATAAACGGAAAAACCTGCGATAGTTGAATATTTTCCTGCGCATTCGTCTGAGTATAATTACTATACTGATAGAAGATAGTCCCCTCACTATTAGTGAGTACAAATTCTATTTTCAGCCCAGTATTACCTAGTGGAAATGAGTTGTGTCCCCACCGCAGCTCCAGGCTACCCGCAATTTGGCAGCGCCCCTCCACTGTGGCAGCCGCCGGAAGTTCTACAACTGTATAGGGAATGCCCAGTTGAATGGCGGGGGTATGAACTGAATTAATGTTGTAATTCATCGAAGGAATAAAGGAGCCGTACGCTGGCGCTCCTGTAGGCCCCCGCGCCCCGGCGGGTCCCCTGTCTCCCGTCTCTGTTCCTGATCCGGCCGGACCGGCGTCACCTGTAAGACCAGTCAGCCCGATGGGCCCTGTATCACCTGTAGCCCCTATACCGGTAGCTCCGGTGGCTCCCCTCCCCGTGATCCCCGTGGCTCCGGTAAAGCTTGCGCCTGTCACTCCTGTCGCTCCTGCCGGTCCGGTGGACCCTCCAACAAATGCCGTCGCCCCGGATGGTCCAGTTGGTCCTGCAGCTCCGGTCGCTCCAGGAAGCCCAGGGCCTGGGTCTCCTGGATTCCCCGTAGGTCCTTGTGTACCTGTCGGACCGGTTGGACCGGTTGGACCCGTTGGACCCTGAGGGCCGAGAGGACCAGCAAATATAACCGGTCCTGGTCCGGTTTGCAGCAGCGGCGACCCGACCCGGATGTCGGAATCGATATTCTGATCATGAAGCCCTTTCAGTCTCAGTTCATAACGATGAATCCCTGCAGGCAAATGGTCACTGAACCTGATAATAGCTTCTGTCTGGATCAGACCGGCTGCCAGGGTCTGCGATTCGACCGATACATTACTCGCTGCAATGCGCGTATTAGCTCTCCATAGCTCATATTCCATGTGCAGATGGTAATATCCCGGGCTGAGGATGTCCAGCAGCAGAGGAACAGCCAACCGCAAATCCGCACTAGCAACCTGCTGTTCCACATCCGTCCGTATGCCCGAAAGAATCAGCACATTGCCGCTTCCGAGAGGAAGCGACGAATAGATCTCCGTCACGTACGCTCAACTCCTTATTTCTAAGATACTTTTTTTATTGATTTCAATAATGCAATTGAATAAGGTCAGTTTACGGTTAGAAATACTCTCGCTGTCGCATCGAACGAATTATAGGCGTATGTTGTATTCTGGGAGGTTTGAAAGGCAGTCACTGTAAGCGAATAAATATTCTGACCAATCGGCGGATTATCATCAATATCAAAGAATGCCAGAGCTTGGCTAGAGGGAACTGAATTATCTATACTACTGTAGCTGTAACGTAATTGCCAGAAATGGGTGAGTCCCACAGGTTGGCCATTCCGGTGGAGTTGATAGACCAAAACATTTTGGTATTCTTGATTCGGGGGATTACCATAGCTAATTTGGAGCGTTCCCTCAATAACTACACATTGATTGGCCGCATTGATCTGCACCGGCGGAAGCTGGCCTACAGGGTTTCCTCCGCTGGGGCTGCTCACCAGCAGAGTATTGCTCACAACCACCGGCAACGCCCGGCTAAGTCCGGCGGCACCCGTAGGTCCAGTCAGGCCAGTCGGTCCGGTGATACCTGATCCCGGGCCGGTCGGGCCGGTTATCCCCATGGCACCGGTATCCCCTGTCGGGCCAGCCGGGCCTATCCCGGTCCGGCCGGTCGCTCCGATCCCCGTGGCTCCGGTAGGACCGGGAATGCCCAGGCCAGGATTTCCTGTATTTCCTGTCGCACCAGTTCCGCCCCCCGATCCTACGATGACGCCTGTAGCTCCGGTTGCCCCTCTCAGCCCCGTCGTTCCAGTGATGCCAATGCCCGTCTCTCCGGTCGGGCCAGGAGTACCAGTTAAGCCTTTCGTGCCCCGGTTACCTGAATGTCCCGTTTCCCCCGTTGGTCCGGTAGGACCGACTTCCTCCGCCACTACCGAGGACCCTTGGATGGAGACGGCAGGGGCGCCAAAGAGTGGATTGACCTGGATATTCTGAAACGACAGAACCCTCAGCTCCAGCTGGAAATGCTGTGCTCCCTGGCCAAAGCTGCCTGTAATACTTGCATTCACATCGGCGGATAGGGAATCTCCGGCATTGCCGTTGCCTATATAAGGATCTGTAAGGGTGTGAAGGACTTGCCCGTCCTTCACAATGGATAACCCGATGATTAAGTGATAACTGCCGGACACTGCCGGCTTGAAGGACAGAGGTACGCTGAAATCAATTTGGGATAAGGGATAGCTAACCTCCAGCAATACAGGACTTTCCAGCCTGATTGCCGCTCCCGGACTTCCCAGTTCAACCGGAATCATTGATGACATGTGGACACAACCCTTCTTTCTCTTTCAATTTACTTGCCTCCCGCTAACTGACAGAACTGCCCAACTACACCTCCAATACCATTCTATGCAGCTGCCGGTTTGTCCAAGTCCACAAGATTAAATCTATCCTAGACATCCGCTTGGTCCGGCAGCATGAGATATTCTATGCCTCTGAATCTATTTGGCATGGGACAATACCCGAGAGAGCTGTAAAGAGGCGAATCGCTTGACGGTTTCCCTGACACTAACACAGCAAGGCGCCGAGTTAGGATTCTCGGCGCCTTGCCTGCTGTTCTTACACACGTGAATTAATTAATTCTGATCAGTTGGATGTTGGCGGAGAGATTCGCGCTTTCTCCGATAGGTTCCCCGGCAGTGTCATTGTATAAGGCTACACCTTGCGCCACTGTTGTCACTATAATACCGCCGCCCGACACAGCTGCAATACCGTCAGCGTCTATATAGGAGGTTGCTCCCCCTCCTGCGACAGCTGCTCCTTGCGCTCCTAAATCATCCGTGTTATATAATTGGAAGATCATAGGACCTGTAGGAGAGGGATTCTGGCCGCTCACATAATATTGCACGTAAATTGTTGCATCTGCCGGTAAATCAAAGAATGTGCCGGCATTCAAAATACTTCCGCTTTGCGGTCCTTCAACATCCCAGTTGATAGGATCTCCTGCACCTACTATCAAATCGGTTGTTGTTGCAGAGGCGAAATCTGCGAAGAAAGCAAGGCCGGTCATACCCGTCATACCGGTCTCTCCGGTCAGCCCTGTAAGACCAGTAGCTCCAGTCTCTCCGGTCAGCCCTGTCAGGCCGGTAGCTCCGGTTTCACCGGTCAGCCCCGTAACACCTGTAGCGCCCGTCTCTCCGGTCAATCCCGTCTCTCCGGTCAGTCCCGTGGCTCCTGTAGCTCCGGTCTCTCCGGTCAGCCCCGTAACACCGGTCAATCCCGTCTCTCCGGTCAGTCCCGTGGCTCCGGTCTCGCCAGTGGCTCCCGTTGCACCCGCTGGACCTTGCGCCCCCGCAATACCTTGAGCGCCTTGAGGACCTGGAGGCCCTCCCGGATCACCCGTTGCTCCTGTTGCTCCTGTTGGACCTACCATTATGGAAGCGTTAAGTACCGTCTCCAGCTTGTTGGTGAGAATGAATTCCTTTTTGACAATGTCGCGCATCATATTCCTTACACTTTCATTCATGGCCAGCACATCACCAATAGTTGCTTCAGGAGCTGTAACCCCGGGTAAAGTGCCCAGAATATACTGCAGCTTCTCTCCTTCGGCATTGATAATATGACTGAGCCCCAATTCTTCCATTGCAATGGAAGATAGCAGCAGGTTAACGGCATCATCCCTGGTAATATTTATCGTAGGGGTGATATTAGGCAAGTTCGCCTGAGACATGGAATCAACTCCTCTGTATTAAGATGGGTTAGAGCAATTTGATAATCGAAATCGAGGCTTCTATACCGGTTAAATCCCCAGCGCCGGTATTGTTCAAAGTCAGTGTATTGGGATTCTCATTAATATCTGACGGAAAGACGCTACCGCCCGCCACCATGTTCACCGCTGCCGGAATAGCAGATGAAGCTTGGCTTCCGGGAATGACAGCTCCGTTAAGCGACAGCGACAGCACCATTCCCTCTCCGGCTGCAGAAGTTGCGGTTGCCGAATATTGGACATAGTATAGAGCAGGCTCATTCACACCCCCCACATCATTATTCAGCAAATTAAAGGATCCTCCACCTCCAAGGCTGATACTTGAACCCAGTAGTATACCTGGACTGGTAAAAACCACTGGGGCACCGGCAGCAGCATCTCCTCCAGCGACATAATACAGCAAGCGGTCTGCCGGAGGTACCCCCCCTGCACCAGTAAGGCCGGTAGCACCGGTTACTCCTGTCGCTCCGGTAAGACCCGTCGCTCCCGTCTCGCCTGTAAGTCCCGTTACTCCGGTTAGACCGGTTACTCCGGTTAGACCTGTAAGACCTGTGGCTCCGGTCTCCCCCGTAAGGCCGGTTATACCGGTCGTTCCGGTTGCCGCTGTTTCACCTGTAAGACCTATGGCTCCGGTCTCCCCTGTAAGACCCGTAAAACCAACGGCGCCGGTAAATCCGGTATTCCCCGTTGCTCCATCATCCCCGGTCTCTCCTATTTCACCTATCAGACCTTGTGGACCCGGTGGCCCTTCGTCTGGACCTGTTGGACCGACTGCTCCCGTAGCACCGAAATCAACAGGCGCTGCAAGCAAACTCTCCAATTGACTGGTCTGCAGCCAGGCGCTTTTAACGGTTTCTCCCAATAAATTCCGGATGCTCGATGTAATGTCCTGAAGATTGGAGATGTTAACAACCGGTGCGGTTACTCCCGGAAGAGTTCCCAGCGCGTACTGCAGTTTCTCCCCTTCTGCATTAATAACGTGGCTAAGCCCTAATTCTTCCATAGCGATAGCCGACAACATCATATTGATGGCGTCGCTTCTGGTAAGCGTAATCGTTGGTGTAATGTTCGGCAGATTGGCTTGAGACAAATCAATCCTCTCCTTTCTTGTTTAGAATAGTCCATCATATGCCGGTCACAACAAATGGTTCGTTAATTCGTCCAGGCTATGTATGAAAATCAAATGCTCCTCTGAGCTGCCCCATTCAGCTATAAAATAAGGCCAGCCCGGATCCGGGCTGGCCTTAACAGAAAGGAATTACAGATCATGATTAATTCTTGCCAGTCTTAGCTCAGCATGACTATAGTGACTTTTGCCGCGAAAACCCCAAAAGGCATTCCTTGGATCGTGTTGCTCAAAGTAGTGCCATCATACATAAGAGCCAACTGAATTGTTGTGCGTTCATTAGTTAATAAGATATGGGTACCAGATAAAGCAGTAACCACACTGTCTTTTGGAGCCGCAATTTGAGATTCATATACTACCGAACCGTCTATGATGAGCTCCAGACCGGCTGGTTTTTCAAGAGTGGACTGAACAGTGGCTTGATACATAATCAGGTAGTTCCCGCTTTCGACCACAAATTCATTAGTATCTTCGCTATCCGGCCCACTGTTCGGCCCTATAGCATCCCCATTGCTTGAACCAAGAAGGATGTGGAAATGAGGAATTGGAAAGTCATCACTGGTTGCCGTTATTTGGGAGTTATTAAAAACAAATTGGGCGTAATTCTGGGACAAGTAGCCTGTCGGACCTACAATACCCACACCAGTTGCCCCAGTAGCTCCTGTAATACCAGTTGCTCCGGTGGCTCCGGTCTCTCCAGTGAAGCCCGTTGCTCCCGTCTCACCTGTCGGACCCGTTGCTCCCGTCTCACCTGTCAGACCTGTTGCTCCCGTCTCACCTGTGAAGCCTGTTGCTCCGGTCTCACCTGTCAGACCCGTTGCTCCCGTCTCACCTGTGAAGCCTGTTGCTCCGGTTTCTCCTGTCAGACCTGTTGCTCCCGTCTCACCTGTGAAGCCTGTTGCTCCGGTTTCTCCTGTGAAGCCTGTTGCTCCGGTCTCACCTGTCAGACCCGTTGCTCCGGTCTCACCTGTCAGACCCGTTGCTCCCGTCTCACCTGTCAGACCTGTTGCTCCCGTCTCACCTGTCAGACCCGTTGCTCCCGTCTCACCTGTCAGACCCGTTGCTCCCGTCTCACCTGTGAAGCCTGTTGCTCCCGTCTCACCTGTGAAGCCTGTTACTCCGGTTTCTCCTGTGAAGCCCGTTGCTCCTGTCTCACCTGTGAAGCCCGTTGCTCCGGTTTCTCCCGTGAATCCTGTCGCTCCCGTATTTCCCGTGAAGCCCGTTGCTCCGGTATTTCCCGTGAAGCCCGTTGCTCCGGTATTTCCCGTGTTCCCTGTTAACCCGGTGGCTCCTGCTCCCGTGAATCCTGTCGCTCCCGTATTTCCCGTGAAGCCCGTTGCTCCGGTATTTCCCGTGTTCCCTGTTAACCCGGTGGCTCCTGCTCCCGTGAATCCTGTCGCTCCCGTATTCCCTGTGAAGCCCGTTGCTCCGGTATTTCCCGTATTCCCTGTTAACCCGGTGGCTCCTGCTCCCGTGAATCCTGTCGCTCCGGTATTCCCTGTGAAGCCTGTTGCTCCGGTATTTCCCGTGTTCCCTGTTAACCCGGTGGCTCCTGCTCCTGTGAATCCTGTCGCTCCGGTATTCCCTGTGAAGCCCGTTGCTCCGGTATTTCCCGTGTTCCCTGTTAACCCGGTGGCTCCTGCTCCCGTATTTCCCGTAAGGCCCGTTGGTCCAGGATCACCCTGCGGACCTGGAGCTCCGACTCCACCAGCTGGTCCCCGAGTCCCCGGAGCCCCCGCTGTTCCTGTTGCTCCGGTTGGCCCTGTTGCTCCAGTTGGCCCTGTTTGACCTGTCGCACCGGTTTCCGTAATATTTTGTCCCGTGATTCCCGTCGGACCAGTTACACCTTTTTCTCCTGTGAGTCCTGTTGCTCCCGTTGCTCCAGTGTAACCTGTGAGACCTGTTGCTCCTGTGTCTCCCGTCAACCCCGTTGCTCCAGTATCACCCGTGAGTCCCGTTGCTCCAGTTTCTCCCGTCAACCCTGTTGCTCCGGTGTCTCCAGTCAGGCCGGTTGCCCCAGTTTCTCCCGTAAGTCCTGTTGCTCCAGTTTCTCCCGTCAACCCTGTCGCTCCGGTTTCTCCTGTGAGTCCAATCGCTCCGGTTTCACCTGTCAAGCCGGTTGCCCCAGTTTCACCTGTGAGTCCTGTTGCTCCGGTTTCACCCGTCAACCCTGTTGCCCCAGTTTCTCCCGTGAGTCCCGTTGCTCCGGGTTCGCCCGTGAGCCCTGTCGCTCCAGTGTCTCCCGTGACCCCCGTTGCTCCGGGTTCGCCCGTGAGCCCTGTCGCTCCAGTGTCTCCCGTGAGTCCCGTTGCTCCAGGTTCGCCCGTCAACCCTGTTGCCCCAGTGTCTCCCGTGAGTCCCGTTGCTCCGGGTTCGCCCGTGAGCCCTGTCGCTCCGGTATCTCCCGTCAGCCCCGTGGCGCCAGTGTCTCCCGTTAACCCCGTTGCTCCAGTGTCTCCCGTCAGCCCCGTCGCTCCCGTTTCACCCGTCAACCCTGTTGCCCCAGTTTCTCCCGTAAGTCCCGTTTCTCCCGTTTCACCCGTGAGTCCCGTTGCCCCAGTATCTCCCGTCAAACCTGTTGCTCCGGGTTCGCCCGTGAGTCCTGTCGCCCCGGTATCTCCCGTAAGTCCCGTCGCTCCGGTTTCACCGGTCAGGCCGGTTGCCCCAGTTTCACCCGTGAGTCCTGTTGCTCCGGTTTCTCCCGTCAACCCTGTGGCTCCGGTGTCACCTGTCAGGCCGGTTGCCCCAGTTTCACCTGTGAGTCCCATTGCTCCCGTTTCACCCGTGATTCCCGTTGCTCCCGTTTCACCCGTCAATCCTGTCGCCCCAGTATCTCCCGTCAACCCTGTCGCTCCGGTTTCTCCTGTCAGGCCTGTCGCCCCGGTATCTCCCGTCAGCCCCGTTGCTCCGGTTTCGCCCGTCAGACCCGTTGCTCCGGTTTCACCCGTAAGTCCCGTTGCTCCCGTTTCTCCCGTGAGTCCCGTTTCCCCGGTTTCTCCCGTGAGTCCTGTCGCTCCGGTATCTCCCGTCAGCCCTGTCGCTCCAGTGTCACCCGTTAACCCCGTTGCTCCAGTGTCTCCCGTCAAACCTGTTGCTCCGGTTTCACCAGTCAGCCCTGTTGCTCCGGTTTCTCCCGTGAGTCCCGTGGCCCCAGTATCTCCCGTGAGTCCTGTCGCCCCGGTATCTCCCGTGAGTCCTGTCGCTCCGGTTTCTCCCGTCAGCCCTGTCGCTCCGGTTTCTCCCGTCAGCCCTGTGGCCCCAGTTTCACCTGTCAGGCCTGTCGCCCCGGTATTTCCCGTCAACCCCGTTGCTCCGGTTTCTCCCGTGAGTCCCGTCGCTCCCGTTTCGCCCGTCAGCCCTGTTGCTCCGGTTTCACCTGTGAGCCCTGTCGCTCCGGTTTCTCCCGTGAGTCCCGTGGCTCCAGTGTCTCCCGTTAATCCCGTTGCCCCAGTTTCTCCCGTTAGCCCAGTTGCTCCCGTTTCTCCCGTCAGACCCGTTGCTCCGGTTTCTCCCGTAAGTCCCGTGGCTCCCGTTTCACCCGTGAGTCCCGTGGCCCCGGTATCTCCCGTCAACCCCGTTGCTCCAGTATCACCCGTGAGTCCCGTTGCCCCGGTTTCACCCGTGAGTCCTGTTGCTCCCGTTTCACCCGTCAGCCCAGTTGCTCCGGTGTCTCCCGTCAACCCTGTCGCTCCGGTTTCGCCCGTGAGTCCCGTCGCTCCCGTTTCGCCCGTGAGTCCCATCGCTCCCGTTTCACCCGTGAGTCCTGTCGCTCCGGTCTCACCCGTCAGCCCCGTGGCTCCGGTTTCTCCCGTCAGCCCCGTTGCTCCAGTGTCACCCGTTAACCCCGTTGCTCCAGTGTCTCCCGTCAAACCTGTTGCTCCGGTTTCACCAGTCAGCCCTGTTGCTCCGGTTTCTCCCGTGAGTCCCGTGGCCCCAGTATCTCCCGTGAGTCCTGTCGCCCCGGTATCTCCCGTGAGTCCTGTCGCTCCGGTTTCTCCCGTCAGCCCTGTCGCTCCGGTTTCTCCCGTAAGTCCTGTCGCTCCGGTTTCACCTGTGAGCCCTGTCGCTCCGGTTTCTCCCGTGAGTCCTGTCGCTCCGGTCTCACCCGTCAGCCCCGTGGCCCCGGTATCTCCCGTCAACCCCGTTGCCCCCGTTTCACCCGTCAGCCCCGTAGCCCCGGTTTCTCCCGTGAGTCCTGTCGCTCCGGTGTCTCCCGTCAGTCCCGTTGCTCCCGTTTCACCCGTCAACCCTGTTGCTCCAGTTTCACCCGTCAGCCCGGTTGCCCCGGTTTCTCCCGTGAGTCCCGTAGCCCCAGTGTCTCCCGTCAGTCCCGTTGCTCCCGTTACACCTGTCAGGCCGGTTGCCCCGGTTTCTCCCGTGAGTCCCGTAGCCCCAGTGTCTCCCGTCAGCCCCGTTGCTCCGGTTTCTCCTGTCAGACCCGTTGCTCCGGTATCTCCCGTCAGCCCTGTCGCTCCGGTTTCTCCCGTAAGTCCTGTCGCTCCGGTTTCACCTGTGAGCCCTGTCGCTCCGGTTTCTCCCGTGAGCCCTGTTGCGCCGGTTTCACCCGTCAGCCCCGTTGCTCCAGTGTCACCCGTTAACCCCGTTCCTCCGGTGTCTCCCGTCAATCCCGTTGCCCCAGTTTCTCCCGTTAGCCCCGTAGCACCAGTTTCACCTGTCAGGCCGGTTGCCCCAGTTTCACCAGTCAGCCCCGTCGCTCCCGTTTCTCCCGTGAGTCCTGTCGCTCCGGTCTCACCCGTCAGCCCCGTTGCCCCGGTTTCGCCCGTCAGCCCAGTCGCCCCGGTTTCTCCTGTTAGCCCCGTTTCTCCGGTTTCTCCCGTAAGTCCCGTGGCTCCCGTTTCACCCGTGAGTCCCGTCGCTCCGGTTTCACCCGTGAGTCCTGTCGCTCCCGTTTCACCCGTGAGTCCCGTCGCTCCGGTTTCACCCGTTAGCCCCGTTTCTCCCGTCAGCCCCGTTGCTCCAGTGTCACCCGTTAACCCCGTTGCTCCGGTGTCTCCCGTCAGCCCTGTTGCTCCGGTGTCTCCTGTCAGGCCGGTTGCCCCGGTTTCGCCCGTCAACCCCGTTGCCCCAGTTTCTCCCGTTAGCCCCGTGGCACCAGTTTCACCTGTCAGGCCGGTTGCCCCAGTGTCTCCCGTAAGCCCCGTTGCTCCGGTGTCTCCCGTCAACCCCGTTGCCCCAGTGTCTCCCGTTAACCCTGTTGCTCCCGTTTCACCTGTCAGGCCGGTTGCCCCAGTTTCGCCCGTCAGACCCGTTTCTCCGGTTTCACCCGTGAGTCCCATTTCCCCGGTTTCACCTGTGAGTCCTGTCGCTCCCGTTTCACCCGTCAGCCCCGTTGCTCCGGTGTCTCCCGTCAGCCCCGTGACCCCCGTTTCACCCGTGAGTCCCGTCGCTCCGGTTTCACCCGTCAACCCCGTTTCTCCGGTCTCACCCGTCAGCCCCGTAGCCCCGGTTTCGCCCGTCAACCCTGTTGCTCCGGTTTCACCCGTCAGCCCCGTTGCTCCGGTGTCTCCCGTGAGTCCCGTTTCCCCGGTCTCACCCGTTAACCCCGTTGATCCGGTTTCACCTGTCAAGCCGGTTGCCCCAGTTTCACCTGTCAGCCCTGTCGCTCCAGTGTCTCCCGTCAACCCTGTTGCTCCAGTTTCACCTGTCAGGCCTGTCGCCCCGGTTTCTCCCGTGAGTCCCGTGGCCCCCGTTTCACCTGTCAGGCCGGTTGCCCCGGTTTCACCTGTGAGGCCCGTCGCTCCGGTTTCACCTGTGAGCCCCGTGGCTCCAGTATCACCCGTGAGTCCCGTTTCCCCTGTTTCTCCCGTGAGTCCTGTCGCTCCGGTATCTCCCGTCAGTCCTGTCGCTCCAGTATCACCCGTGAGTCCCGTTTCTCCGGTCTCACCCGTTAGCCCTGTCGCTCCAGTGTCTCCCGTCAACCCTGTTGATCCCGTTAGACCCGTAGCCCCAGTATCTCCCGTCAACCCTGTTGCTCCAGTTTCTCCCGTCAGACCCGTAGCTCCGGTTTCGCCCGTCAACCCTGTTGCTCCGGTTTCACCCGTCAGCCCCGTTGCTCCGGTGTCTCCCGTGAGTCCCGTTTCCCCAGTTTCACCCGTTAGCCCCGTGGCACCAGTTTCTCCCGTCAACCCCGTTGCTCCGGTCTCACCCGTCAACCCCGTTTCTCCGGTCTCACCCGTTAGCCCGGTTGCCCCGGTTTCACCTGTGAGCCCCGTGGCTCCAGTATCACCCGTGAGTCCCGTTTCCCCGGTCTCACCCGTTAGCCCTGTTGCTCCGGTTTCTCCTGTGAGCCCCGTTTCTCCGGTTTCTCCCGTCAGCCCCGTAGCTCCCGTTTCACCTGTCAGGCCCGTCGCTCCGGTGTCTCCCGTCAGCCCTGTTGCTCCGGTGTCTCCTGTCAGGCCGGTTGCCCCGGTTTCACCCGTCAGCCCCGTGGCTCCCGTTTCACCCGTCAGCCCCGTGGCCCCGGTATCTCCCGTCAGCCCCGTGGCTCCCGTTTCACCCGTCAATCCTGTTGCTCCCGTTTCACCCGTGAGTCCCGTTTCCCCGGTCTCACCCGTCAACCCCGTTTCTCCGGTCTCACCCGTTAGCCCTGTTGCTCCGGTTTCTCCCGTCAGCCCCGTTGCTCCGGTTTCACCTGTCAGGCCGGTTGCCCCGGTTTCACCTGTGAGGCCCGTCGCTCCGGTTTCACCTGTGAGCCCCGTGGCTCCAGTATCACCCGTGAGTCCCGTTTCCCCGGTCTCACCCGTTAGCCCTGTTGCTCCGGTTTCTCCTGTGAGCCCCGTTGCTCCGGTGTCTCCCGTCAGCCCCGTTGCTCCGGTGTCTCCTGTGAGTCCCGTTTCTCCAGTTTCACCTGTCAGACCCGTCGCTCCAGTTTCACCTGTCAGCCCCGTTGCTCCGGTGTCTCCTGTCAGGCCGGTTGCCCCAGTTTCGCCCGTCAGACCCGTTTCTCCGGTTTCACCCGTGAGTCCCGTTTCTCCGGTTTCACCTGTCAGGCCTGTCGCTCCAGTTTCACCCGTCAGCCCCGTCGCTCCGGTATCTCCCGTGAGTCCCGTTTCTCCAGTTTCTCCCGTCAGCCCTGTTGCCCCAGTTTCACCCGTCAGACCCGTTGCTCCGGTGTCTCCCGTGAGTCCCGTTTCTCCAGTTTCTCCGGTTAGCCCCGTCGCTCCGGTGTCTCCCGTGAGTCCCGTTTCTCCAGTTTCTCCCGTCAGCCCTGTTGCCCCAGTTTCACCCGTCAGCCCCGTTGCTCCGGTGTCTCCCGTGAGTCCCGTTTCTCCGGTTAGCCCCGTTGCTCCCGTTTCACCTGTAAGTCCTGTTGCTCCTGTGTCTCCCGTAAGCCCCGTCGCTCCCGGATCTCCTGTAAGTCCCGTTGCTCCCGTTTCACCTGTCAGACCTGTCGCTCCGGTGTCACCCGTAAGTCCCGTAACTCCTGTGAAACCCGTAACCCCGGTTCTTCCGGTTGGGCCTGTTAATCCAGTAAACCCTGTAACTCCAGTGGCACCTGTTCTCCCTGGCGGTCCGAGGTCTCCCCTGCTACCTACGCCTCCTTGATTCCCTTGACGCCCCGTTGTTCCGGTCGGTCCTGCGGGACCGGTTGTTCCTGTAGGTCCTGTGGGGCCGGTTGCTCCTAAAGTCATACGTTATCAACTCCCCGCTGTTCTAAACTTTAAGGGCTGGTACATCCTTTTTTCATTGAAACCTGTCCTTTGTTCCTTAGATAATTAAGAAACGGGTACAACTTCCTCATTAAGAAGGAAGGTATCCGTTTCAGAATTAATCGAAGAGAGATTATTTCGCCCTAAAATTAACTTAAAGCAAAAACATTTACAAAGGAGTTGAAGAAACCGACTCTAACATTTTGGATACTTGAGGATGTAGATGTACCAGCTTGCACTACCACCACCTGTACCTTCATCGGTGCAAGTGTAGCATTTAAGATTCTTGCGGTTGACACTGGAACAACAGGTTTAGCGGCAGTACTGATTGCCCCCGAATAAAAAACTGACCCTTCATCCCTTTCGAACCCACCGCTAAAACCATCATCTATCATCAATGCGATACCTGGTGCAGTTCCATCTGGAAACTTCACCGCAGCTTGACATGAGAAGTAATAGAAATGACCTGCTGGCAATATAAAAGTATTCCCGCCAACTACTTCTACCCCGGAAATAGAGTCACCACTTACCACAAATCCCTCAATCGGCGTGTTCTCGGATGTGGTTGCTGGCGTATTCGCACTGCTTATAAAAGATCCAAAAATAACTGAGAGTGAACCCGTTGCTCCTGTATTCCCCGTATTTCCTGTCAACCCGGTTGCTCCTGTATACCCTGTATAGCCCGTTGCTCCCGTATTTCCTGTATTCCCAGTTAGTCCAGTTGTTCCTGCTCCCGTAAACCCTGTCGCTCCGGTATTCCCCGTGAAGCCCGTTGCTCCGGTATTACCTGTCAACCCGGTTGTCCCTGCACCGGTAATTCCTGTCGCTCCTGTATTCCCCGTATTTCCTGTCAACCCGGTTGCTCCTGTATACCCTGTATAGCCCGTTGCTCCCGTATTTCCTGTATTCCCAGTTAGTCCAGTTGTTCCTGCTCCCGTAAACCCTGTCGCTCCGGTATTCCCCGTGAAGCCCGTTGCTCCGGTATTACCTGTCAACCCGGTTGTCCCTGCACCTGTTATCCCTGTTGCTCCAGTGTTCCCTGTATTTCCTGTTAATCCGGTTGTTCCTGCACCTGTTATTCCTGTTGCTCCCGTATTACCTGTATTTCCTGTCAACCCGGTTGCTCCGGCACCCGTAGACCCTGTTGCTCCCGTATTCCCTGTATTTCCTGTTAATCCGGTTACTCCTGCACCCGTATTTCCTGTTGCTCCAGGATCTCCGACACCACCGGGGGCTCCGGCTCCACCAGCTGGTCCCCGAGTTCCCGGTGCTCCCTGTGTTCCTGTTGGTCCTGTTGGTCCTGTTGGCCCTACTGACATATAATTCCTCTCCTTTCTCTGAACAACAATAATTTATGATCCGTCCTGCCGGACCGGCTTCTGATTCCGAAGCGTAATAGAGCTGCTGCAGATCAGGCTTCCCGGAACAGCGACAAACTCTCCGCTGATCGGATTGCAGCCAAGGATCGTCTCGCGGTGAGCCAGACGATTCCTCTGAACCATCCAGAGATTCCGGTCTATTTCTTCTTCTTGCCAGCATAGATTAAGAGAGACCATAGTTTTCTGGACTAGCAATTCCTTCATGCCTCCCAGTGAATCCAAGTTCTCTCCACTAACTTCATCATATGGATTTATCCACAGCACATAAGGAGCAGTGAGGACCTCCTGTATACTCTCCCAGAGCTGAAATGGATTGCCGTCAGTAGGGAAATGAAGAACCTGCGCTTCCAATTCATCGGCAAGCCTCCTGGCGTCCTCTCCCATACCCGCATCGATAATGATCCATTCATCCGCGAGCGGCTGCCACTTCTCAGCCCACTCGCGCAGGGCGGAGAACGGCCCCCCTTCCCTGCCTAGCAGCAATGCTATGGACCAGGTATTCTCCGGGGTTGCAGTTGAACGTAGGGGAGGCTTCCGAAGAGAAGGTACGGAGGGGGCGCGGTTGCCCGATTGCAGCCGTTCTGGCACTTGCTCGCCTCCACCCAGCTGCGATAACTTAACTGCAGCTTCCACGAATGCAGGCGAATACTCCAGCGCTCTGCGGTACCAGGCAGCAGCATCACCGGGCAACCCGCGCATTTCATAGCAATTGCCCAGATAATAGCAGGGATAGAAGGTTCCCGCACCTTTGAGAACCATATATTGAAGAGCATTTTCTCCAAGAACCAGACAATGCTCGAAAGAGGAGATCGCGGCCTCCGTTTGCCCGATATGCATCAGAATGCACCCTTTATACAGATGCAGATCCACATAGTCCGGGTAGAGACCGATCGCCTTGTCAATGCCGGGCCAGCCTTCCCTGAAGCTGCCTGATGCCAGCAAGCATCCATATTTAAGCTTGTAAAAGAGTGAAGGCGGCAGCTTGCTCTGACCCAGTGACGCGGCAATAGCAAGATTGGCCTGCCGAAAGGCAAGCGCATATTCCCCAATCCGTTGATATTCACTTGCTATATGATAAAGACTCCACGGATCGGGATTCGGGTTATCTGCAACGGATTGCTGCAACAGCTTCAGATTGCGTTCATGTTTGGACTTCAGGGATGTCACGGACTCCAGGTAGCCGTAATGGAACAGCCGGACCGGCAGCACGACCGGCGGGCTTGTGTCTTCCGCAGAATCGGGTCTGGACAACGTCAACTGCTCATGAATATCTCCGGTGAAATGGAACCCTTCTCCGTTACGGAACAGGCGGCACTGGGCCAGCCGGTAAGCTTCATCCGGCTGGGGCCGGAACGCTCCATTGAAGTGGACTGTTTCGAGAGAAGCCAGCTTGCTGTCCCTGATTGTGCTTACCTGCCTCAGCTTAGGTGCGTCGGCAAGCGCAATTTCTTCATCGGCATCCATCCATAGCACCCATTCCCCCGTGGCATGGCGGAGACTGTAATTGCGCGCCTCCGCGAAGCTCTCCTTCCAGGGAAATTGGAGAACCTTCGCGCCGAGGCCATTGGCAATGTCCATCGTTCCGTCACGGGAGCCTGTGTCCACGACAATGATTTCATCTACACTGTCCCGTACGCTGAGCAAGCAGCGCGCAATCCAGGGTTCTTCATCTTTGACGATCATGCACAAGGAGATCAGAGGGGCGGTCGCCTTCGTTACTATCTTCCATGCTGGAGCTGCCTCCTTTCCATAATGGATTTACCGGACCGTGCGGACGTACCGGACAGCGTGATGCTGATGTAGATTGGCATCACCTCTCTACCTTATGACGCTTTCCGCCCGCATAGAACATTGTCGGATAAAGTCGGACAGCCTCTATTGATTTTGTAGGACTGCCGGAATTAGTCGCTATGGATGATCTCTTTCCTGGCCTCCATATCCGGTGCAGGAAGCAGATGCTTCAGATGATCCGCAGCATCTTTGCGGGCAACCAGAATTCCAGCGGAGCCTGCTGCAACAATCACATCGTCCAGCCCCACAAGCATCACCGGAATGTCAAGCTCATTGACAATCTGACAATTCAATGAATCTGGGCTGATCTGACCCCAGCCCAGAACAGAGGAAGCCAATTCTTCGGAGAGCGTGTTCCAGGTGCCCAGATCCTTCCAGCTATCCAGATAGGGCACACAGATCAGTCGGCGGTTCCCCTCCAAGACCTCAACATCGAAGCTGCTCTTGGGAAGGCGGTGATATTGGCGCTGTAATTCCGCATAATCTGCCGGGAAGCCCGCTGATTCCAGCCGTTTCAGCAGATCGCAGAGGCGAAAAGCAAAGATACCGCAATTCCACATCGCTTGCTGCACCAGCAGTTTCTCTGCCGTCGCCCTGTCTGGTTTCTCCACAAAGCAATCCACATGCACATACATTTGATTCTCCTGATGCCTTGGAGAAGAGGCCGGAGGTCTAGCCGGAACAATATATCCGTATTTCTCTGACGCTTCGCTTGGCCTCGCCCCCAGCAGGGCAACCTCCGCACAGGACTGACGGAGCGCATGATCCAGTTCGGCCAGCTTGAAGAAGAACTCATCACTCACGTAAGCGTCTACCGGCAAGACGATAACCGTCTCCTCGGGAGAAATCTTCTCCACGGAATATAAATAGGCCGAAGCCAGACCTATGGCCGGAAATGTATCTCTGCGCCGTGGTTCCATGATGATAGGCGGCGCGGCACCAAGTTGCTTCCGGATCAGTGTCTCTTGTCCGCTTGACGTTGCGATATACGCTTCATGATTAAGACCCGCAGCCGACAGCTGCCGCCAAATACGCTGCAGCATAGATTCGTATCCGCCGCCACCTGGAGCTGGCAGCACTTGAAGGAACTGCTTGCTCCGGATACTGCTGGAGAGCGGCCACAAGCGTGTACCGGAACCGCCGGATAGTAGCACCAGCTTCATGGTTCAACCTCCTTTCTCTTATTCGAAATTGTCTGCTGTAAGCCCGAGTGTCTGAAACTGCTCTTCTGTATCCCAGAAGGTCAGCATTCCATATCGCTTGCGGGTGTCCAGATACTGCGGAATTCCCGCCTTTCTCAAACCGTCGCTTACAATGACATATTCGTGGCGGCCGCTCCCATCCTCATATTGGACATACTCGAGTATTTCGCGGCGCATCAGATAAGTGCAATGAATAACATCGACTTCAACCAGTCCCTTTACACGCTGGAATAAGTACTCCATATACAGATCAGATGATTTGAAATATCCAAAGTCATCTGTCTCATGATGAAAATTGGAATAGAAACTCAAAGGGGATTCCGCTACCCTGAGCAAAGGTCCGACTACCGGCAGGTGGGTGGTGAGCAGGCTCTCCAGCGTGTCAGAGATGATGAAATTATCACAATCCGGCACAAAATAATGAGAATCCTTCGCCTTAGCCCATTCAATGGACTCCTGCCGCACTTTTCCCATCACCCTTAAGTGGAGGTCATTCCAATCATGTGGAGCGAAGTCCTGTACACGCTCTTCCATATCGCTGCCATCGAAATACACCTCATGGTATCTCTCACCCACCCGCTCTATCCATTCTTCTAGAATTTCTTTGGTACGGTCATTGTTGTTGTTCGTGCGAATATACAGATTGATTCGGGAGGCCGGGTAAGTCTGCTTCTCAATCAGTTGCAGATAGAGCGGCAGCACATGCGCCTTGTCCTTGGCCAGTATTGCAATCGTAACCAGATCCTGTTCCATAATATCCCTCCAATTCTAATGGGTTGCCGTAGACCTAAACGTCGGAGCGCATGACCGCGGCAGTCTCCCGGGCCTCCTGCTTCAACCGGCTGTTGATGGTTACTCCGCTGATATAGCCGAAGAAAGTGCTTTGCCGCGGTTTTTCAATATCCTCCGGATAAATTCTCTCGCCAGCCTGCCTTGTCATATAACGCGCCCCCTCTGCACAGGCGAGAGAGACGACCTGGTATTCGTGAAACAAGGAAAGTTTAAGACCCACGAATCTC
Organism: Paenibacillus sp. FSL E2-0178; assembly: GCF_038593005.1. Classification (NCBI taxonomy): domain Bacteria; kingdom Bacillati; phylum Bacillota; class Bacilli; order Caryophanales; family Paenibacillaceae; genus Paenibacillus; species Paenibacillus sp. FSL E2-0178. The sequence continues at coordinate 7,004,253 of NZ_CP151953.1, read as the reverse complement.
CGGCACTCATCGGGAGTCAGAACATCTCCTTCCTGAAGCCAGAGAATATAAGGCTCTGTCGACATGCGGACTATCCATTCCCGGCACAGCTGCACACTCAGTTCACCTTTCACGGAATAGACCTGCCGGTTATAGCGGACGGCTGTTTCGGCAATGCGTTCATTTCCTGAACGGTTCACCACAATGATCTGCTCAGCCAAGTCTGTGAATGAAGCCAGCGTATCCTCCAGTGCAGCTTCATTGCCGGAAGAGATAATCCCCACGCACACGCGTATGGGGGGAGCGTAAATCAGCGAATGAATATTGGCCCCCCATTTCTGAAAAGCTTTGTTCTCGTTCTGCTTCAGCAGCGTGGATAGATCAAAGGAAGGATTCTGGCCCATACTGGCATGGCCGATATGGTGAATGAACGAATCTTCAGCAATGAGCAGCTTGTATCCATGCTGAATCGCCCTGAGGCAGAGATCGTCGTCCTCGTAATTGCCCAGGCCGTAACGTTCATCGAAGCATCCGATTTCATCCAGGACACTGCGCTTGACCAGCAGGCAGAAGCCAATCAGGCGGCGGACCTCCTTCACTGATCCGCGTCTAGCCTCGCAGTATTCTTGTGCAAATTCCTCCATATCCTTTAGTTCGCTGTAGGTTACAGGAACACACTGATGTCCGCTGATGTAATTGGTCACGGGTCCTGACATGCCGACCGTGCTATCGCTCTCAAGTGCACGAAGCATAGGTGCCAGCCACCCGGGTGGTACAACGGTATCATTGTTCAAGAACAGAATCTGCTCCCCATCCGCTACCTCCACCCCCTGATTGCAGCCCTTGGCAAAGCCCAGATTCTCCGCATTCTCAATCAGCGTAATCTCCGGATAATGAAACTTCAGGTAATTCACAGTTCCGTCCTTGGAGCCGTTATCGACAATAATAATCTCATGCTCTTCCGGAGTTCCCCGCTTGATGCTCTCCAGACATTGAATGGTTAAGGGAAGCTGATTAAGGGTGAGAATAATGATACTCGTCTTCATTGGACCAACTCCTTTCGTTCTTCAAACACGTGGCCTTCTATTTCCACATGGCTGTCCCCCAGCACTTTAGTATAATAATTCCGGTTATATTGGACGCTGGGATGAGCAGGATACTGCCCGTGCGCTACTTCGTTGCTATAGTCGGCATGCTTCTGGTCGCCCAGCTTGTCATAGCAGACACAGAGCTGCAGATGGGAAATCCAGGTTCTTGCGGATTCATTCTCAAGTCCCAGATCATTCCTCTTTGGTAAGGCTACAGCAAGCTCGAACCAGTAAACGGCCTGCTCATATTGTTGTAATTCCATGAAATAGCAGCCGATTTTGCAGCAAGCCTCCGAGCGCGGAAGATCATAATCGAACGTACGGCATAGCGACTGCAGCTGCTCTTTCTTTTGTCCAAGTGCCCCATAGCTGTCCGCCAGCCGCATGGATGCCTGAATATTGTCCTCTACCCACCCGTTCCCCTCGGACAGGAAGAGCTTATAGTTCTCCAGCGCCTCTGGATAGTGAGCATGATCGTACAGCTCATTGGCGAAATATATTTGGTCTCGCGGGGTAAATTCCTGACCCTCGGCCTTCATTTTCCGATAAATCAGTAAGTTGCGTTCTGTGTATTCTTTGTCTTTCTTGTGCGTGACGCAGACATCGCTCTCCAGCGTTGGCGGAGTAACCTCAACATATTCATGTACGGCGCCGGTCCATTTGAACTGGCAATCGCGCCTAAACAGACGATTTCGCCTTAAGGTTGCCATCGGCTTCCCATCCTCATCTGCCGTTAGAATGTAAGTCATGGCAACGGAATGATATTCGGAAGATAAAGAGGCCTTCAGAGTCTTAAAGCGCTCCCGGTCGGCTTCTTCAATGACATCATCCGCATCAAGCCATAGGATGTACTCGCACGCCGCTTGACTGAACGAGTAATTGCGTGCCGCTGCGAAATCCTGGATCCATTCAAAGTCATAGATACGTGCGCCATAGCCGGCTGCAATTTCCTTGGTGCGGTCTGTGGAGCCGGTATCCACAATCACCATTTCATCCACAATGTCCGCGACCGTTGACAAGCATCGCCCCAGACTCTTCTCTTCATTGCGTACAATCATGCACAAACTGATGGTCGGCAAGTCTGCTCCTCCTTCTTGCAGATTCTTAAAATTCGGATGTACCGGATTTCTGATTTATATATATGCTGGCCTTGCCGGATCATTCGACCGGATTTGCTTCGCATGATTCCTGTTTCGACTCATAAGCTAGAACAGATTCATCACCTGCATGTACCTTATTGTTGATAGAAGGAGGCTCATATGGATACTATTTCACCCTCGCTCTACTATCGTTTCTATCGCTACGGAACAGGCTGTAAGATTGCCAGTGGCGGTGCGGTCTCATTACCGGAGCAGACGGCTCTCGGTGCTAAGGTGTTGATACGGGAAGGGTATCGTTTGGATATCACGGCTCCTGCACGGGACGGCTCCCCCAAAATCGTTATTGGAGACCGCTGTGAATGCAATCGCTATCTGAACATACAGGCATTGAACAAGGTTGAATTGGAAGCGGATGTAATAACGGGGCCTTATGTGTTTATAACCGACGCGAAGCCGTCTTGGGAGAAGGGAGATCATAGTGTATCCACAGTAACGATTGGTGAAAGCTCCTGGATCGGGGCGCATTCCTCCATCTTAGGGAACGTGAGGATTGGTAAAGGCAGTGTGGTTGGTGCAGGGAGCGTCGTGCTGCAGGATGTGCCGGATTACTGCGTTGTAGCCGGCAATCCGGCTGTTTTCCGGCGGATCTATGAACCAGCGAGCGGAGAATGGATTCGGGTAAACAGCGAGTCACATGCACGGGAGCTTCTGGAACGCAGGAGAAGGGAGCCGCTTTTGTCTATATGCATACCGGCTCGCTATCAGGCCGGTGAGCTGCGGCGCTGTCTGGAATCTATTTATGCACAGACCGATGATGCCGGTCTAATCGAGGTCTGCGTCTTGGACGATGCTTCTGCAGACGAAACAGAGGAAGTGGCACACTACTACGGGAGTCTGTACCGCAGCTTCCGTTATCTCCGAAATCCGGCTTCCACCGATAGAAGCCGCCCTCTTCCCCAAGCAGTAGACATGGCACGCGGGAAGTTTGTAATGATTCACGATTCCGGCGCCTGCTTCGCGGCCGGATCTCTTATTCCGTTTCTGAATGTGCTGCACACCTATCCGGACTGCGGCTTCGTATTGATCGAGCAACGGCTTGTCCAGGGCACTCCGCAGACAGAATGGCGGGAGGGCATATCCGAATACCTCCGGCTGACCACCGAACGTTCTAGCGGACCACGCCTGCTCGTTCTCAACCGCCAGCAGCGGAAGCAGGCGGCTGAACCGCCTCAATTAGAGGAATCTCCGGGTCCTTGGGTATACCAGCAGTCTGCGCTGCTGAAGTCAAATCCGCGGTTCTGCCTGTGCCGGTATAAAATGTTCAGTTCTTCGACCAAATTTGATTGATGTTTGGGCATGGACTGAATATATATAGATTATAGTGGGGCAAATGATGCGCCGCTGGCTGTGAGTCCGGAAAGTCCAGCAAATAAGCAGGAAGTGGACCGCAATGAAGCGTACTTTGGCGATCTTCACACACGGGCTTGTCTGAAACAACCGCGACACCGGGCGGGCCGGAGATCGGTCCAGCCTGTAATTTCAGGGAGGGGATTTCGAATATGGAGAGCATCGGATTTTCTCATATAAACCGTTTTTATAAATACGGATCAGATAGCCTCATCATGGAAAAAACCGATATCAATTGCCCGGAGGAGATCTCCATTGGCCGTGATGTGCTCATCCTTGAGAACAGCTGGTTCACAGTCCTCATTCCCGGCCAAGGGACAGTGCCCAAAATCACAATAGGCGACGGCTGCAAGTGCAGCCGGAATCTGATTATTGCCGCCGCCAATAGCGTCGTTCTGGAGGAGGATGTAATCATTGGACCTGATGTATATATTGCCGACACCGATCATCAATACCGCAATATAGGCATCCCTATCCGGGACCAGTGGATTACCTCAAGCACTCAGAGTGTAAGGATCGGTGCCGGCAGCGAGCTCGGCGCCCACTGTGTTATTGTTGGCGGCGTATCGATTGGCAAAGGCTGCAGGGTCACAGCCAACAGCGTGGTGTCCGGCGATTTGCCGGACTTCTGCATCGCTGCGGGTAATCCCGCCAGAGTCGTGGACAGCTACGACCCTGAAGCAGGAGAATGGCAGCTTCCCGGCGGCTGACAGCTGTAGCAGAGCCGGGGCCACACTGTGGATGTAGCGGATTTCGTGGTAAATGATAACGCTTCAGAAGAACGTACGGCTCTTGTGCCGGAAAACTTACTGTGGCGTTTCCCCATTTCTGCTGCTGTACAAGCAGTTTCGAGTAGAGAACTGGACGGTTTATATGTTCCGTGGCCGCTTCAGGTTCTGGGAGGTTATGATTCCTGAATATACATCCGGCTTCTTGGGCTGCTGCGGCATAATATGGCGCAGTACCTTGGGCGGCTGCTGCGGCTGCAGACGCCGCGGCTTCGGTTGATGCTCGGCAGCTCTCTGCCACACCCGTGGCTGCTGTGCCGTGTGCTGCCGCAGTGTACGTTGCCGCTGCAACAGGGCGCGGTCTCCTGAGGTGCGCGTGCGTTCCAGCCGGCTTCGCTTCTTGCGGTAGACACGCTTGCGCTTGACCTGCGGCGGGTGCTTAAGTGTAAGACGGCCCGCTTTCCCGGGTGAATAGATAAGCTTACGCTTGGATACAAATGGAGCAGCGGCGGGACGTACGTCGTTCTTATCGTTCTTTATGAAGGCATAGTCCTTTACTCTGCGATCTGGCGATTCTGTTTCCGGGCCTTGGCCGGCTGCTTGAGCCTTTTCAAGCAGGCGGTGCGTTTCCGCCATAAACCGGCCCAGCTCCGCATCCGCATTGACTGAGAGCCGCTGACAGGTTTGCTTCAACAGCTCAATTTGTCCGACGGTTTTATGGATCGCTTTCACCAGCAGCTCATCCTCTGAATGTCCGAATTCAGCATTCATAATCGTTCACCCCGCTCATGAGCCGCCTGCTGGTGTCCAGTGTCCGGCAGATCATGGCTTGCTTCTGCGCCAAGGCTTCGATGATTCTGGCAACCGCCTGTTGTAAGGATTGAAGATTATGTGTACTAGATTCTCCCGGCAAGCTTCCACTTGCGGCAATAACATATTCAAGTTTGCGGATTTCAGCCGCGATCAGAGCCGAGACCGCGTCCTCTTCCAGAGCTGCAGCCAGAATAACCGCTTTTATCAACCGTTCCTGCTTTAGCATCACTTTTCTCCCTCCCCGCTTACGTTCATCTCTTTACCGTTATATATATGAGCTTTTGGCCTGTCCCTATCACCTCTAGTCCAAGGTTCAGCCGGCTTATATCGGATTTAACGGATTTCAGAGAATAAAGGGAATAGGACAACCTGCCGCCGATGTATATATAGCTATAACCAGATATCAAACGTACGGAAATCTTTATGTTCTGGAGGAGATCTACATGTCAATGCCCAACATTCCCAACATTACTCCCGATATCTCGGTTACGCGGGAGGATAGCATCTCTCTTTTGCTTGCCTCCATTGCAATCAACGAGATGTCCTTATCTCACATAATCAATGCCGAAGCGGAAGCCATGCAGGCCTTCGTGCAATCCGATCCCGGAAATATCAACTTTCGCAACATCATCCAATTGAACAATACCACCTCCAGACTGTTGGAAGAGATCACGCGGGGACAATGGCTGAGTCTAAGCAAAATGGACCGTATACTGCGCCTGTTGAGTGAACCGGGCAGCTGGCTGGACAAAACGATTGCGGAAGACGAAATGATAGAGTCAGAAGAAGAGGAAGAAGAAGAATAGCAATCCGCTGATGTCCTTCCGGTAAATCTTCTTACCAGATTGGTAGAGGGTTATGGCGAGGCCGGGAGAAAAAGATTGCTAGATTCAGGCGGCAGGCTTACTTTCCGCCTGTTCCGGCTGCTGAAATCCCAAGTCTCATCTGCACCCGCTTCAGAAAAAGTACGCATCATGATATCAAAATGGACAAGCTCAAACCATGAAGCTGACGCTCACAGAATTCGGGCCGGCATGTATTTATTGCACCTTCAAATGGTTAAGATGATCCGCAATCCGGTTAAGCTCATCGGCAAGCGCGGCAAGGGAAGCGACAAGTAGCTGCTGGCGGTCCGGCTTCTTCGGCTCAGCGCTGATTATCTCCATTGGCGGAGGAGGTTGCAACTCCTTCTTGTCCTCTTTGCCGTACATCGGAAAGCCGTCTTCAATCAGCAGACGAACAATGGTACTGAGATGGTAACGCTCTGCACGCAGTTCACTGATCCGCTTCAGTAGTTTCAAAGTTTCATAGGGGTAAAGCACCTGGTCTCCCTGACGGGTCGCGGCTACAAAATAAGAGAAATACTCTAACCATCTCTTCACTGTGGTCGGAGGTAATTTCGATATCGTGATCAATTCCAGTTGCGTGTAATGGCGAACCATAACATCTCTCCTCTTTCTAGTGGACTTATATATTTTAATGGTATTCGCGTTCCACGAAATAAATGTGTAAAATTACCTATTTGCGTTTTTTTGCATCAAAAAACGGCCAACTGCCTGACAGGGCAGTTGGCCGTAGATCCATCCGGCTATGGGAAATTGCACATTTACGAAGAAGCCTTAATCAGATTTACATAGGAGTCACCGAGAAATTCCTGGAAGTATTTACGATTAAGCTGCATGCTGGGGTGCGAAGGATAATAAGAAAGCGCAACCTCATTGTGGTAATTCGCTTTAACATGCTGGCCTGAGCGGTCATAGCAGACACATAATTGCAGATGGGGAACCCAAGTGGTGGAGGTCATATCCTGCAAGCCCATAGACGCTCTTCTCGGAAGCGAGACTGCCAGCTCAAACCAGTAAATGGCATGTTCATGGCGGCCCTGATCCATCAGTTCAAATCCCAGGCGGCAGCAAAACTCGGAACGGGGAATATCATAGTTCAAGGTCCGATATAACGCCTGCATCTTTCCTTGCTTGTTCTCCAGGCGTTCGTAGCATTCCGCCATCTTCAGGCACGCCTGGTAATTGTCCTCGATCCAGCCTTGACCCGTCTCCAGAAACTTGCCGTAATAATTGAGCGCTTCTTCATGAAGTGCGTGATCACGCAGCTCGTTGGCAAAATAGTAGAGGTCGCGCGGTGAGAAGTCTTCTCCCCTGGCCTCGCGTCCGCGGTAAATACGCAGGTTGCGGTCAGTGTATTCTTTATCTTTTTTGTGCGTGATACATATATTGCTCTCCAGCGTGGGCCCCCCCGCCGCCAAATACTCATGCACCGGGCCGATCCACTGGAAATTGCAGTCCCGCCGGACCAGCCGGTTCCGCCGGAGGCTTGAGGTCACCCTTCCTTCGCTGTCAACTCCCAGATTGTACGGCATGTTTACGGAATGGTATGCCGTGGACAGAGTCTCCTTAAGTTCCTTGAACAACTTCTGGTCTGCTTCCTCAATGACATCGTCCGCATCGAGCCATAGTATATATTCCTTAGTCGCCTTGCTGAAAGCCTCATTGCGGGCTGCCCCGAAATCATCGATCCATTCGAAGTCGTAGATGACAGCACCATATTCTGCGGCAATCTCCTTCGTGCGGTCTGTCGAGCCGGTATCGACAATGACGATTTCATCCGCGATATCCCGCACCGATTCGAGGCATCTGCCTAACCCGTTCTCTTCATTACGCACAATCATACATAGACTGATAGTAATCATTTTGCCCTCCTAATTTCGTCTGTCATATATTCGCGGATTTGTTGCTCACAGATCTTCCGCATATCCTGTTTAGCTTCTAGCGCCTTTTGCCATTCTACGGTCTTCTGCAGCGCCTGCTCCACACTCCAGCATGAATACCAGCCCAGCAGACGATGGGCTTTGGTGCTGTCAAGCTGCAGTTCTCCGGCCTCGTGCAGCGCGGATGAACCGGCAGGGTCCAGGTTGATGCCAGCCCCGTCCCCCCAGAGTGCAGCGAGCTTAGCTGCAACCTTCTCTACACTGTGCACACTCTCTTCCTCCGGGCCGAAATTCCATGCCGAGGCATATTCTGCTCCCTTTGATACCAGCTTCTCGGCTAGCAGTAAATATCCGCCAAGCGGCTCCAGCACATGCTGCCACGGCCGCGTTGCAGCCGGACTGCGCAGGAGCGGCCGACGCCCGGCAGCGAATGCCTTCAGGCAATCCGGCACCAGCCGGTCCGGCGAATCGTCTCCGCCTCCGATGACATTGCCGGCACGGGCGGTTGCAATGCCTACACCATGCTCGGCATAACGTTCCGGATGGAAGAAGCTCGTGCGGTAAGCCTGTGTTACGAGCTCGGAGCATGCCTTGCTGGCCGAGTAGGGATCATACCCGCCCAACCGGTCCGTTTCACGGTATCCCCATATCCATTCGAGATTGTCGTAGCATTTATCCGTAGTAATGTTGACGACAGCTTTGATCCGGCTGCCGGAATCCACGCTGCTGCAGACCGCCTCGAGCAGATTTACCGTCCCCATCACATTGACTTCGAAAGTGTCTGCGGGAATTTGATAGGAGGTCCGGACCAGGGGCTGGGCAGCCAGATGGAACACAACCTCCGGTGCTGCTTCCCGCAGCGCTGCATCCAGGCGGTGCCGGTTCCGCACATCCCCCCATGTAGTCTTGACCTCCTGTTCACCCCCGGTAAGCGTGAAGAGGGCATGCTCTTCCCGGTCCCAGGCATACCCGCTTACCCTGGCACCCAGCAGGGTAAGCCATAGACTAAGCCAGCTTCCCTTGAATCCGGTATGGCCGGTAATGAACACGGAGCGGTCCTTCCAGAACGCAGAGCGTTTCAGAAACTCTTCATCCATGGAAGGCCTCCCTCACGCCATAGCTGCTCCAGATACCGCTTGTCGCGGAGCGTATCCATAGGCTGCCAGAAGCCGTGGTGCTTATAGGCCATCAGCTGGTTCCTTCTGGCCAGCTCCCGGAGCGGGTCCTGCTCCCAAACCGTACTGTTATCACTGATCAGGGAGAATATCTCCGGCTGTAATACGAAGAATCCACCGTTGATCCAGCCTTCATCACCTTTGGGTTTCTCTACGAAGCCCTCCACCTTGTCGTCCCCTGTTATTTCCAGGGCCCCGAAACGTCCCGGGGGCTGAACGGCGGTGATGGTCGCCCATTTGCCGTGCGACTGGTGAAAGGCCAGTAAATTCTGTACATCCACATCCGCAATGCCATCCCCATAGGTCAGCATGAACGGCTCGTTACCGGTATATTTCTGGACTTGCCGGATACGCCCCCCGGTCATCGCCTCCTTGCCTGTCTCCGCAAGTGTCACCTTCCAATTGCGCGTCTGGCGGTTGTGGCGGGTAATCTGGTTGCCGTTTCCGTAATCAAACGAAATATCCGAGTTCTGCAAATAGAAGTCCGCAAAATATTTCTTGATGTCATGCCCTTTGTACCCCAGACAAATAACGAAATCATCAAACCCGTAGCTGGCATAATGCTCCATAATATGCACAAGAATGGGCCGGTCGCCGATCTCGATCATCGGCTTGGGCTTCAGCTCGGTCTCCTCGCTGATCCGGGTTCCATAACCGCCCGCCAGAATAACGACCTTCATTCCTTGCTCTCCTCCTTTCCCTCGAGCAAGCCAAGTATCACCTGCGCGGTGTAGCTAAGCATCTCAGTGTTTAAACCGGGAAATAGCCCTAACCAGAAGGTATCGTTCATAATCCTGTCCGTGTTGGTCAGGGGAGCGGCGATACGGTGAACCACACCCGCATAAGCCGGCTGCTTCAGCAGGTTACCGGCAAACAGCAGACGTGTGCCAATCCGCGCTTCCTCCAGGCTCCGCACCAGCTCATTGCGCGAAATAGGCGCTCCTTCCCTCACAGTGACCGGGAAGCCGAACCAACTTGGCTCGCTCCCGGCCGTCGCTTCCGGCAGAATCAGCCATTCTTCTGCAGGCTTCAGAGCAGCCTTCAGGAACTCAAAGTTATGCTTGCGGGCTGCGGTGAACCCCTCCAGCTTCTTAAGCTGAGCTACCCCGATGGCCGCCTGCATGTCAGTCGCCTTCAGGTTGTAACCGATATGACTGTAGGTATATTTATGGTCGTAGCCCGGAGGAAGCCCGCCTTTGGTCCAGTCATAGCGTTTGCCGCAAGTATTGTCGGTTCCTGGCGTGCACCAGCAATCCCTGCCCCAATCGCGCAGCGATTCAACAATTTTCTTGAGCCGGGCGTTCGATGTCAGTACCGCGCCGCCTTCACCCATCGTCAGATGATGCGCAGGGAAAAAACTGACCGTTGCCAAATCGCCGAAGGAGCCGGCGGGCTGCCCCTCATAAAGCGACCCTACAGCGTCGCAGGTATCCTCGATCAGCCACAGGCCGTGGCTGTTAGCAAAGGATTGGATGAAGCCCAGGTCAAACGGATTGCCCAGGGTATGCGCGATAATAATCGCTTTGGTTCTGGGACTCAGCGCGGCATCCAGCTGCGTTACATCGATGTTATAGGTAGGGATGTCTACATCGACAAATACGGGAACCAGACCATGCTGGATTAACGGATTCACGGTAGTCGGAAACCCCGCGGCGACCGTAATCACTTCATCACCGGGCAGCAGCCGACGCTTCCCGAGCAGCGGCGAAGTAAGCGCGGCGACCGCCAGCAGATTGGCACTGGAGCCGGAGTTGACGAGCAGCGCATACTTCCTCCCCATAAGCCCGGCGAAGCGTTCCTCAAACTCCGAGGTGTATCGTCCCGCGGTCAAATGAAAATCAAGAGAAGCATCGATCAGGCTGCCCAGCTCCTCCTCATCGAACACCTTGCCGCTGACGGGAACATAATCGCGCCCCGGCACGAACGGTCGTTCCGGCCACCGGCTGCGGTAATAATCGGCGGATAGCTTAATGATTTGTTCACGGAATATGGAAGCCTGACTGGTCAAACAAATCCCTCCTTCGTGTTCGGCCCTCTCCGTTTTATGGATTTGGTGGACTTGGTAAAGGATATATATGCGGCAGGAAACACGAATAGGAATGGAATTTAGCTAATCAAATATAATTCTGGTGGCATAAATGACATTATATGTTTATTTCGCCTTTAGAGATGGATATGATTGACATAATAATCCATTTCATTTTGACGCGCTCTATCTGTCAGAGGTTTCCTTCGGCCACGGATTATAAAAGGTAAAGTCGCGCAGCTAACCCCATCGTGAACGATGGGGTTAGCTGCGCCTTAGATCTCTATATACTTGCTTCGTTTCAGGCAGAGTGAAGCCTTCTTAGGAAGCACTGTAGACATGTATGTTGTACGTTTTGCAACTTTGATTCATAGATAGCCAGGTATTCGGGTGGATTGTTGTATGAAATACAAGAATAATCCTGCTAAGTCGCTTGAGAAAGGTGAAATCATGCCTTTTGTACAACAATTTTGGATTTGGGCCGATAGGATGAAGGAAATGTTGTATTATGTGCAGGATTTCATAAAAAACCCCCAATTCTTTGCCCTGGATAGCGGCCGTTAGCATTTAACCGATGTACTGCAGTCCTTACCAAACGATTCATCAGTTGCGCCAAACATTTTTTGAACGGACATCCAGCTTGTACATCCCAAAACCGACATGAGTTTAGAATGGCATCGTTAATATCGAAGCTGCCGAGAAACGAAAGTGCCTGTATGGTTTCCAGCTCCTACTAAGTCCATGAGTGTTTTGACATGGTTACTCCTTTGCCGGCTGCGTTTGTACTGCATAAAGGAACTTGCTCCCCAAACCCATTTTCATTACATTTCACACCTTTGGGAAATAAGCTGGTCAAATAACTTTTTCTTGTCTTTGGACCCTTTTATGGTAATCCATACTAGTATAGAATATTATGGTAAAAGAAAAAGCACCCCACTGGGGCGCTTTAACATGCACATAGTAATAACAAATTAAAGGAGAATATAATGGCCAAAAAAACAAAGCTCATATTAATTATACTTATCATCTTCATAGTGATTATCGTTTTAAATAGCATGAGAAGCAGCACTACTGCAATTGTACATATTACGGAAATCGGCAAACATACTATTACTGTAACCATGGAGTGGGGAGAAAAAATAGATATAAAAGTGCCTTCTAAATTTGATACTAGTGAATTTAATACAACATCTCATTATTTAGTTGTATACTACTCAAATATTTTTCGAACAAACATTTTAAATGAAATTGAGGAAACCAAATAAACGCGCTTGCTTCCCCGTCATCCTCATAAAACGAATCAGGGATTCTCAAATGATTCCAGCCTTAACCTTATCCAACCCTGCCACAGAGCAGGTAATCGCAAACGCAAACGTGCTGCCCTGTTCACTTGTATCCTTAAGCCATACTTTGCCGTTCATTAGCTCAGCGAGCTGCTTACAGATGGAGAGCCCCAGTCCGGCTCCGCTATAGCTTCCCGGTGAACGTCTTTCATGAATTTGCGAGAAGGAGCGGAACAGGTTGGCTTTCTGTTCTACAGGCAGTCCAATGCCGGTATCCTTAACTTCAATGGAGAAGGTAACCCGGTCTTTCGCAGCGGCCTCAGTTTGCACAATTATGCAGACCTCACCCTGCTCAGTAAATTTAAGCGCATTGCCCACCAGATTGGTGAGAATTTGATTAATTTTATTACTGTCCCCCAGCAGGGCAGGCTCATCTCTATGTTCATTGCCATAGATGGCATGCAGCCTGATCCCTTTCTTCTCAGCCTCCGCTGAGAACAACTGCACGACATGGGAGACCACATCACGGATGTGGAACGGGCTGCTCTCCAGTGTCATGGTCCTGGCTTCCATTTTGGAATAATCGAGAATCTGATCCATCATCGCCAGCAGATTGCTGCCGCTCTTCTCAATCACATCCACGTACAGCGTCTGCTCTTCGGACAGCTCTGTTGTCTGCAGCAGACTCGTCATTCCGATCACCCCGTTCATCGGTGTACGGATCTCGTGACTGAGTACGGCCAGCAGATTGTTTTTATCCTCAAGCACTTGAATGGCCTGTTCCTCCGCAGCTTTCAGTTGGGTAAGGGTCGATTCCATTTCCAGCAGATTCGTATAAAAAGCCGACAAGGACAGCAGCAGCTCCACATCCCGCTCCTGATACTGATAGAAATTCTGGTCAAATGAACACAACGACCCGTAGAATTCCCCTTGCGCAGTCCGGATCGGCACTCCGATGAACGAACATCCCCCCACGAACTGTGTCGCATCCATATCCCGGGTCAGCGGGTGGGTCAGATTATTATCTATTAAAAGCGGACCTTGCGCATGCTCGGTAACCAGGGCACAATACGATTCCTTATTATCTACCACCAGCCCCTCGACCAGCATGATCTTATCCCGGTTAAATGATTTGAGCACCTTGGTGGACAGGCTGTCCAGATTGGCAATGCAGAACGTATTCGCCGGGATTAGCTTGCTCGCAGTATCCATAACCTTCGCAGCCGAAGTATATAATTTGTTAGAGATGACAGATAAAACTTCTATATATTCCGTTTTCAACATAATCCAGCTCGTCCCTTCTACTCCTTGTTATACTGAATAGCTTCACTCTTATATAATCATTTTCATCAGGGTCAGTAACTGCTCCATATTAACGGGCTTGCTTAAATATTCAGTCGCCCCTGCCTCCAGAATTCTGGTTCTGTCTTCCTGCATCGCCTTTGCAGTCAATGCGATGACCGGCGTCTCCTGTCTCAACGGCATTTGTCTAATCCATTTGATCGTATCATAGCCATTCATCACAGGCATGATGATATCCATCAGAATCATATCAACAGCTGCTCCGGTCTGCAGGTACTCCACGGCCTCTTGGCCGTTAGTGGCCTTGGTTACGTTCAAACCATTTTTCTCCAGAATTTTCGTTAACGCAAATAAATTCCTTTCATCATCATCTACGATCAGAACTTCTTTATCGGCCAACAGGGAGTAGTCGTTATAATATCCGGTCCCGGCTGCGGCAACCAGTTCATCCGGGGTTTCCGCCGGCTTTTCCGGCAGCGGATGCTGTTCTTCATAGACAGCAGCATGCCTGGCAGGCGGCAGATAGACGTTAAAGGTGCTGCCTGCCCCCTTTTCGCTAACCAGACTGAGCTTGCCTCCAAGTAATGACACCAGTTGTTTGGTAATTGACAGCCCCAGTCCGGTGCCTCCATATTCACGCTCCGTATGCCCATCCGCCTGCTGAAAAGCATCAAAGATCAAGGCTTGTTTATTCTCAGAGATACCTATGCCTGTATCAGTAACACTAAACCGGATATAATGGCTGTCTTGTGCATCTTCGAATGGCTCAAGCTCATCTATGGAAGCTATACCAATTCTGAACGTAACCGAACCTTGCATTGTAAACTTAAACGCATTGGATAACAAGTTGCTCAGAATTTGCCGTAATCGCTGAGCATCGGTATAGATGATTTCCGGCACCCCTTCCTCCAGGTGTACATGGAAAGGAAGCTCTTTTTTCCGCGATAGCTGCCCGAAGCTTTGAAGTACCATTTCAGGAATTTCAGTAATATTAACCGCTTCAATCTCGATATTCATCTTCCCGGCTTCCACTTTGGACAGGTCAAGAATATCATTAATCAGAGCCAGCAAATCCTGTCCTGCAGAATGAATGGCATGCGAGAATTCAACCTCCTCGTCTCCAAGGCGCTCTGACTGGTTCTCCATTAGAAATTCAGACAGCAGCAAGATCCCGTTCAGCGGAGTTCTAAGCTCATGTGACATATTTGCCAAAAACTCAGATTTATATTGTGTGCTTTGCTGCAGAATCTTAGCATACTGGGTGAGCTCTTCCTGGGCTTGCTCCGCTTCCAGCGTTTTTTGCTCAGCCAGGACCTGCTTCTCTTCCAGCTTCTTGTTGGTGGCGTGCAGAATTTCTGTCTGGATATGAAGTTCTTCAGACTGTGTCTGAAGCTCTTCTGTATATACTTGGAGCTCCTCGTTCAAGCTTTGTGATTCTTTCAGCAATCCGTCGATCTTCATACTGCTCAGAGCACCATTGAGAGCTGCACCGAAATGCCCGGAGGTCGACTCCAGAAAGAGAATATGCAGACTGGATAAAGGCTTGAAAGATGCTATCTCCACAACGGCAAGCACTTCTCCCAGGAAGCTGACAGGGATTAGAACCAGTGACTGCGGCGAAGCAGCACCAAGTCCTGAGCGGATATGGATGTAGGACTCCGGCAAGTGATCTACATGAATCAGCCTGCCCTCTTTCGCACATTGCCCTACCAGTCCTTCTCCGAAATTGACTTGCTCGTGATCGCTACCCACAGCAGTACCCGCAAATACCGATACTCTTGTTAAAAAATCCTGGCCGTTGTCCTGCGTGCGGACATACAGGGTTGCATAGGGGTAATCCATAATTTTGGCAAGCTTACTTAGATAAACATCTCCCAGTAATGCGGTCTGCGTAATGCCCTGATATTCTGACAGCATCTCCTTCTCCTGCTGCTGCAGCCTCAGCCGTTCTTGCTGATTATCCAGCAACAGATTAACGGCTTGTCCCAGGTCACTGATTTCATCATTGCTGGTAATTGAAATCCGTGTGCTCAAATTCTCAACTTTCACCAGATCTGTAAGTGTGCCTGTGATTTGGGAAGCCGTACGCGAGATGGAACGGGCGATGACCACAGATGCAGAAACTGCTGCTGCTGCGATCAGGAACCAGACGATATACAGCAATTCCAACAGCACTGTATTCCGGTCTGCCTGGTTTGTTATTAACCGATTGGTATTCTCATTCCTGTTGTCACGGAACGCACTGATCTGATTACGGATATGATCCATTTGATCGATGCTGGAATTTGTCTTGAAGAATTCCCCGACTTGACCGTCCTCTCCCGCTTTCTTTAATTGAATGACATGCTGGGCGGATAGCTCAATCCACTGCTCTATATTGTTCTTGATGCTCTGAAGCCGGCTTTGCTGTACAGAATCCATAGCATTTAATATAGATAATTCATCAAAATTAGTTTCCCACGCAGCCAGCCCCTGGCGGAAGGGCTCCAAAAAATTATCATCACCTGTAATGACATATCCACGCTGGTCTGTTTCCATATCCAGTATATTTTTCTCGATTTGATTAGTCAGGCTGGTAATTTGCCGATCCTGATGTGTAATGAAGTTGGTTTCTTGCTGCAGGGAATTTATTCTCCAGTGGATGACGATTACAAATGCCAGCAGGCAGACAATAATCAAAATCGTTAAAGAAAGAATTTTCTGTTTAATCGTAAAACGAAATTTCTTCACGAATGTCCTCCATCCTCAATTGACCCAAGTATAAGTCGGTTAGCCTGTTAAGCTTACACTTTTGTCAGAAGTTAATATAGTTCTTTTCTCTCATGGTTTTGCATCACTTATCAATTCCATTCCGCTCTGCACTTGGCCGGTACCTAAAAACCCGTATGAAAAATATGTATTTAAGACGGATTCGGTTGACTTATATATCGTTCTTGGTACAAAAGACCCTGCGGTGACTGGAGATTTCGACGCTTATTACAGCGCAGATCACTTCACGATGGAGTTCAGTGAACGATTGTCCACCCTCCTGTTACCCCCCTCGCCTGCTAATGCTGTTTATATTTTCAGGCGGAAATCTGTTTCCTCCTAATTCTATTCCAGGGGACAATGCCGCTATCCGCACCTCCACAACTTAGGTCCGGAATGTCCAGAATGTCCGGCAAATCCGATATTCTTCTGTTATCCATCATATTTATGAGCGATTGCCATATAAATTAATCAAACAGTTACACGGGTGAGAAGGAGCCTGACCGATATCAAGGAAGGGAGAATCAGCTTTGACACTATATATTCCGCCTGAACTTGCTGAACGGTTTGCACAGTTTGGAAGCAATACCTATATTCAGAACGGAGGCATAATTGAGTCCCCGGAGCAAGTATCGATAGGAAGCAACGTCTCGATTCATGCTCCATACTCATTGACATCCACCAATGCAAATGACGAGGTCTCTAGTGGGGCTCCAGTTATTTCTATAGGAGACGGCTGCCAGATCAGCGGCTGTTTACAGATCAGTCCCCGCAAAAAGGTTACCCTGGAGCCGAATGTGCTGATTCATTCCAATGTTCGGATCGAGGGAGAGGTCACAGTTGGCGAAGGCTCCTGGATAGGCGCAAATTGCCAGCTGTCCGGGAATATACGCATCGGAGCCGGGAGTGTGGTAAAGGCAAACAGCATTGTCCTGGACAATGTGCCTGATTATTGCGTGGTTTCGGGCAACCCCGCTGCTGTTGTGCAAGTCTATGAGATTTCCTCCGGAAGCTGGGTCGAGGTGTCCGATAACAAGCAGGCTCAGGCACTTCTTAATGCCCGAAGCCGTCTTCCCCTGTTATCCATTTGCATTCCCACTTTTAACCGTGCAGCTTATCTGGACACTTGTCTTCAGTCGATTTACTCACAGATCGGAAATAACGAACTGATAGAAGTGGTAGTCTCTGATAACGCTTCTACAGATGCCACGCCAGAGATCATAGACAAGTATAAGTCGCTTTACTCCAATATGAGAGCTGTACGCAACGACACGAATATTGGCGGAGACCCTAATATTTTTTATGTAACTACGTTGGGGAGAGGGAAATTTGTAAAAATGCAGGGAGATGATGACTATTTTGTGGCCGGTAAGATTATGCCTCTGCTCCATTTACTGCACAGTCATCCGGAATGCGGAGTCATTCATATTAGCCTGATTAACGGAAGTAGGCCTCCCGGCGCAGGCTCCGGTATGAGCAATTTCCTGGCCGCCACCACTCTTTATGCGGCCTTTATCAGTTCTATTGTTTTAAGACGTGAAGATCTGGAGAACATCGAGAATCCAACGCTGTTTATGACTTCTAAATTTAATCAGCTATACCTTCAATATTCAATACTGAAGAATAACCCCCATTTCTGTATTATGTACAATAGTATGTTCAGTTATGGCGGTGCCTACAATGTAAAATACAGTTTTGCTGAAGTTTTCTTTAACGGTTATCCTTCTATCCTTAGCCATTTCCTGGGCACTGGCTTGACTGCCGGGGAGATCGCCCGGGAGAAAAGACAAACACTTTATAATTACACAATTCCCTGGTTTCGAAACAATAAAGCAACTGTAAGTACAGATGAGTTTGAAGAGGTATATACAAAATACTATCAGGAAGAACCCTACTACGAGGATGCCTTGGCCATCATGACAGCTATCCGCCAATCCTAATTTCATTTCAGGAAGGAAGTTCATATGTCACACCCCTTAGAGCCTGAAACTGTTTCCAGTTTCTATCACTATGGCAAGAATACAGTTATCTCAGCCAATGGGCTGTTCGAGCATCCCGAATCCATCCTTATCGGCAACAGGGTATCCATTAAGGAACATTATTGTATACAGTCCATCCAGAAAGATAGCTTGCATGAACCGCAAATTATTATCGGTGATGATTGCAAGTGTGCACAAGGACTCACTATTCACTCCATAAACCGCATAGTAATCGAACGTAATATAACCATAGGTTGTAATGTAAGCATTTCGGATACCCAGCATGAGTACCGTGAAGTAGGAATACCGATATTGGCGCAAGGAAGGGCCGCAATGAGCGGGGAGGTTTTTATCGGGGAAGGTGTTCACATAGGCGACGGAACGGTTATTGCAGGTAATATCAGGATAGGCAGGCACAGCATCATTCGTCCCGGAAGCGTCGTTGAGCAAGATATCCCTGAGAACTGTGTGGCAGGCGGCTCCCCGGCGCGGATCCTGCAAATAAATGAACCTGCATTGGACCGAAGGGTAGCCGTACGTCCGGAAAAAGTACCCCGCACGCCGGAGTCCCCTCCGCTCCTTTCCATTTGTATTCCAACCTATAACCGCGCGGCCAATCTGGATCTTTGTCTTGCTTCCATCTTCAGCCAATTACAGCATGATAGTCCCGTAGAAGTCATTATTTCTGACAACGCCTCTACCGACGATACCCCTCAAGTGATTGCACGTTATGCCGCCCGCTATCCATGTCTCAAATCTTTCAGAAACAGCACAAATATAGGTGGCGACCGCAATATATATCTTGTAGCACAGCTGGCAAAGGGGAAATTCATTAAATGGCAGGGCGATGATGATTATTTTGTAGAAAATTCAATCCCCCCGTTGCTGGATGTCATTAAAAATCATACGCAGTGCGGAATCATATATCTTAATGTGCATAATCATGACGGCCAGGTATTCACCGCTGAAGGTGCACCTGCCTTCCTCAGGCTTTCAGGCATTATGTCTACCTTTATTTCCGGCATTATTTTAAGAAAGGAAGACTTTGAACAAATTAAAGAACCCTTCCTTTATATAGATTCATCGCTCAATCAAGCTTACGTTCAATATGAAATATTAACCCAAAACCCACATTTTTGCGTCGTTAATCGGAGGATATTTAATTTCTCGGGTAATCCCCCTGCAGGATACAATCTCGGTGAAGTAGTTTTCCGTAGTTATCAGACTATTTTACGCCATTTTGTTGCAAAGGGGTTAACAGAGGAGGATGTCCGGCAAGAAAAAAAAGCTTCCCTCTTCAATTATATTCTTCCTTGGTACAAAGGGATTATGCGTGATCATGCCCCAGTGGTTACCGAGGACTTCGAGAAAATCTTTAAAGAATTTTATGAAGAGGAATCCTATCTGGACGATGTTTTACAGCATATTGCAGCTATAAAGGCTCATGCGCAAGGCTAAACCTTAAACTGGAGGAATGATTATGGATAATCAGGCTACACTTCAGGAAAACGATCAGCAGAACACACAACAATCTAATCTTTCAACCGCCTCTCTTAATTTGTTGAAATATGCCAATATATTATACACTCAAGGCAATTTTGAACACGCTGCTGTGTTTTATGAAAAATTTCTATTGGAAGCAGAAACTTTATCACAAGAAATGATCGAGGCGTACGGAAAACTTTCAGATTGTCACAATGCCTCCGGAAAAGTGAACGAGGCTTTGTTCGCGGCTTTTCAATCCTTTGCTTACGGAACCCCTCATCCCGTAATATGTTACAAAATCGGAGTTTCGTTTATGAACAAAAACCATTTGGATATAGCTGTTTTTTGGTTTGACATGGCGACGAAGGCAACAACGGGACAAGAGCATATGGAATACGATGTCTCCTTTTCAACCTGGCTTCCCCATTTACAGTTATGTGTGTGCTATGACCGGCTGGGTAATCGTGAGAAATCATTTCAGCATCATAAATTATCGCAAGGCTACTATCCCAATCACCCAAGCGTAATAACCAATCAACAATATTTTGATTCTTTGTTCCAAAAGGGAGTATTGCCCGCCTCACCCGCTCAGGAAAAAAATGAAGTATTGGAAATCCTGGACACCGAACAAAATGATGTTCTTTTTACGGGGGAACGGGTCGTCATTAACGATGTGGTCAAAAAGAATTATGGAGATGTGCTGGAAGAGCATCTGAACAGATACAGATTAGCCCAAAAATACGTCAAGGATAAACGGGTGCTGGACGCCGCCTGCGGAGCGGGGTATGGCTCCAAAATGCTGCAGGCGGCCGGGGCCAGCCATGTACTTGGCGTAGATATCGATGAAGCCAGCTTGTCAAATGCGCGCAAAACTTACGGTCATGATCTAATTGAGTATGCCTACGGCAATGTAAACAAGCTCGAACTGGAAGACAAAAGCTTTGATGTCGTTGTTTCCTTTGAGACCATTGAGCACATAGATGACGGCAGTGTATGGATTAAGGAATCCTCCAGGCTTTTAAAAGATGACGGGATCTTTATTGTCTCCACACCTAACCGCAGCATTGCGAACCCTTCCGCTTATTTTGTGGAGCAGCCAAGAAATCATTACCACAAATATGAATATACGATTGTCGAGCTTGTGGGAGAACTCCTGAAGGAATATGATATCCTGGAGCTATACGGGCAAACCTTCACTACAGACTATGTTGCCTTCCAAACCCAGATTATCAGAAAAGCGAGAAATTTGGGCGCAGCAAGCACGCCTTATACCAATCCTGTCATTAGCGGCTACGAGCTAGTGGCTCTGGGAGAAGTAAAAGATATGAATCCTTTGTACGTGGTCGCCGTGTGCCGAAAAAAACGCGTTGCCCCCATGGACAAATAACATGGCAGGAACAATAACAGGACCGGCCCCAGCGGCCGGTCCTGTTATTGTTCTGTATCTTGTTTCACAACCAATCACGCTTGCCCGGAACGGATTCGTGAACGGGGCAGCCTTGATGTCTGGTCCTACAGTCCAGACATGTTCCCTCCCGGAATGAGCTTCTGCAGCCTGACCAGAATGGCCGCTGCCTGCTCACGCACCAAGACCTGCTTCGGCTCAAAGCGGCCGCCGCTGCCGATCATAACTCCGTATTCGTTGACGGCTTGAATCGCCTGGCGGCTGGCTGGAGTCAGGCCTGTAACATCAGCTAAGCCCATACGTTCAGGACTACCGTACGTGGTCAGCTGTGCAGCTTGGACAACCATGACCGCTGCTTCTTCCCGCGTAATGCCGCGGTCCGGCTCAAACTTGCCCGAAGAGGAGCTAAGGATGCCGAGTTCCACAGCCTTGGCAACCGTACCGCTATACCATTTGCCTGCCGGTACATCGGTAAATCCGGAGGCAGGCTTGGAATCCGGGAACTCATGCAGCAGCCGCAGCAGCAGGGTCAGAAATTCGGCCCGGGTCAGCTTTTGTTTCGGTGCAAGCACATTCCCGCTGGAACTCACGCCCTGAATATACCCGCTGCTCAGCGCCATAGCGATATCCCCCCTTGCCCAGGCGGCAACTTTACCGGCATCGGTAAATCTGGCTAGCTCAGGGGAAGCAATATGCAGCGCAAACGTACGCTTGGCTAACGCGGGAGCGCCATCTTTCCGGTATTTGGTAATCTGCACCGGATAAACGCCAGGCTTCATTCCTGCAAAGGACACCTTTCCGGTGCTGTCAGCGACTACGCTGGTCCCCTGAAGAGTTACCGTCACCCCAAAGGCCGGAAGGCCGCCTAGCTGGCTGTTCGATCTGGTGATCCGCAGCGAAAACGGTGTATTGGCAGTAGCATAACTTCCGCTCTGCTGGCCATACTGGTCCTTCCATTCCACCGTTATCCGGTCTAATAGCTCCGTGTCATCGGCATAGTACACCAGCAATTGGTCGCCGTCACCAACGGTAAGCCTGGATGAAATGTTCTCAGGAAACAGCCAGGCGCTTCCCCCGCTGTAAACGGCAATTTTCCATTCTCCGCGTCCCTTGTACCGTCCGTTCTGAATTCCTTCAATAGCAGTGAAGGCCGGCTTGGCGGCATCTGCATTCAGCTTATAAGCAAGACCCTTCGACTGTAAAAAAGCGGCGGCCGTCTTCAACGCATCACCGCCCGTTATCCGTCCGCCGGCAAGCGTACCGCCGGGGCCTTCCACCTGGATCACCGCCCGCTCAGGTCCGGCATGATGCAGTCCGCTGTACAGAAGTCCTGCCTGTTCCGCCAAAAGCTTGTATGAGGTCAGGGCAAGATAGCTGTTCACCGTGGCTGAACGGTCACTTGAGCCGCCTCCCATTTGCGCAAAGCCGCCACCCGGGAGCTGCGCAGACAGCAATTGGTCCAGCAGCGATGACCCGCCTTCTTGCGCAAAGTCTGCCGCATCCATTCCCAGGGAGGATAGGGCAATAATCACTTGCGCCGTGGTCTCAGTCTTGCCGTCCAACCCGCCGTCCGGCTGCTGCTTGTCCCTCAGCCACTGCACAGCCTTCTCTACAGGCTGCTCCGTTAGTTCCGTTCCCGCTACCGAAGCCAGCGCCGTGAGCACCCGGGCTGTTGACACCGGATCTCCATTACTCCGGCCGGCCATGGACCAGCTGCCGTCCGCCAGCTGCATGCCGAGCAGCTGATAGAGGATCATATCGGGATAACGGTTCGTCCGTTCATAAGTATTGAAGGTGGAGTTATTCGTAGTAATATAAGCGGCAGCTACAACGGCTGCCCCTTCTGAATCAAGACCGGCATGGTTCATGAGCAGCGGATACAAATCAATGCCGGCGGTGTTGTTGATATTCCCGCCCGCAGCACTATAAGCCAGCGCAGTCTGAACCAGATCGGACGCCTTGGCGAACTTGCCCCGCTGCTCCAGAATCCGGTCTGCGGTCCTCTCCAAATATCCGTTAGGCAGACTGCGCCCGTTCTTGAAGAAGCCTACGGCTGCTTCGTCCGGAAACAGCTGTTCAGCCAGCAGAACACGCTCTGCCCCGTCAAGCAGCTGCTGCATTTCCGCTGTGAAATGCACCGTCGCCTTTGGCCCTGCAGACGGTTCCGCCATTATTACCCTTCCATCCATCAATAGCAGCAATATACATAATGCAATAAGTGCAGTCTTCCTGGTCAACCAGTTCATTGGTGCTGCTCTCATATCTATTCCCCTCCAGTGCGTTTGGCTAGTCCTGTAAGGTTAGACGCAGAAGAATGGGAATTTGTTCCTCATCTGGAGCAGCTTAAATCAATCCCAGCACTCTTGCCACAAGCACCGCAGCTTCCGCCCGCGTGGCCTGTGACTTCGGAGCAAAATCGCCTGAGCTCCGGCCTTCGATGAAGCCTCCTTCAGTCATGAGTTTCACCGCATCCAGGGCAAAAGTGGAGATTAACGGTGCGTCGCTGAACTTGACTGCTTCACGATGCTTCGGCAGTTCTTCTCCCGCCGCTTTCAAAACGCGGACGGTGATGACCGCCATTTCTTCCCGGGTAATGCTGCGGCCCGCACCGAAGGTACCGTTCCCGTATCCCGTAACAATTCCCAAAGCCTCCGCTGATGCAACCGCATCCGCATACCACTGGCCGGATCTCACATCCTGGAAGGAGGAGCTTTGACCTGCCTGCACTAATTCAAAGGCTTCCATCATCATCTTCAAGAACTCGGCGCGGGATACCGCGCGCCCGGGAGCATAACTATTATTCCCGGTCCCCTGCACAATTTCGCGGGCCGACAAGGCAGTAACGCCATCCTTCGCCCATGAATAAGCATCCATGTCTTTATAAGAGGTTGGAACCGAGAGCACCGCATACTTGCTGAAGTGTCTGGCGCCAAATACAAGCCTTCCGCTTGTTCTGTCATATTTGGAATTCTTGATTACCTCCAGACCTCCGTCATCACTCAGGGAAGCAGCGACCAGTCCATATACGGATTCATCCGCTTGCGGCGAATAGGGAATCATTACCTTCACCACGCTGCCGTTGGCGAAGATGTTCACGCTCTGCCCGTTAACGGAGAGCCCCAATTCATAGACAGGCTTGTTCTTGAGCAGGCCGGACAGTGATGCCTGCCATCCAGAGCGGTCCGCCTGTCCGACCGACACGGCCAGTTTATCTGTTTCCTTCAGGTTGCCGGACGCATCCAGAGGAATTAACAATGATGCGAATCCGGTCTCAACCGACAGAAACCTGATTCCTTCCCGCTGTGACTTGAGCCAGGCACTGGCCGGAAGCTCCAGCGTAATGAAGGACAGCTCTCCGCTTGGCTGCACTTGAATATGCAGGGTGTCCTCCTTATTCTGGATCGCCTGCTTGAGGGCTTCCTCCAGACTTGCTTCACTCAGTGTGATTAGCGCTGCGCCCTGATGTAAGGCAGGAACAACCTGGATACGGCTTCCATGTACGCTTATTACTGTCTGGACTGGGGCCGGAATGGCGGTCCCTCCTGTATTCCCGCCGTCAACCGGTGAAGCCGGTGGCGGCGGTGACGGCGTTGGCGGTGATTGCTCCTCCTCCTTCAGTGTCTTTACCGTATAGTCATTACTTGAAGCCTTGTTACCCGAATCATCGAAGGCGGTCACCCGGAACGTATAGGACATATCCGGCAATAACCGGGTGAAGCCATACTCATAGGTATCCCCTGTTACAGTACCATGTACTTCTCCGTTCAGCAGGACCTCATATCCGGCCAACCGCACATTATCAGCCGGGGCATTCCAGCCCAGCTTCAGGGAGTTCGCAGTAATGGAGGAAGCCGTTAATCCGGTCGGTGATGTCGGGAGTACCGGCGGCGTTGGCGAATCTTCATCCATTACAGCCACATTGGCGACTGCCGGCACATCCGTGCCGTAGACCGCGCCGGTTACCGTGAAGCTTCCCACGGAGCTGTATTGAACCGGGTCGATATCCTGCCATAGTACAGACAGGGATCTGATCGTCTTATCGCTATACACTGCCTCTACTACTGACGGCAGCTCCGGAGCTGTTCCTACTGCTGTTGTAACTTCCACCTTGTTCAGACTGACAATGACCGGTTGGACCACCAATTGCTCCATGGCTGTCAGCAAGCCGGTGGCTGCCGCGTCGATAGCGGATTGGGCCGCATCCGCAGCCAGGTCCAGCGCGGCAGCTTTTGCCGTATCCAGAGTTACAAGACTCTCTTCCGTATAGAGGTCACGCTGCACACCTTCAGCCTGCTCTCTCAGATACTCCAGCAGTGTCCGGTCAGCTGTCTTCTGATAGAATTCCAGCTCCGCCACGTTGGCGTTCCCGCTTGGGGAATAATAACGCAGATAGCGGTAAGCTGTATCTTCACTTATGGCAGCCGTATGCCATTCAGCGGTGGTGATACCGCTTATGGTGTATAGATCCGTGTAGTGCTCTCCATCTGAAGAGCCCTGAAGAATCGCTCCATTGACCCTTCCGAGATGGGCCTGGGTGCTTCTCGGATAGAATTTGAAGCTGGACAACGCCTTGTCATTGCCCGCTCCCAGATCGGCAACAACCCAGCCCGGATTGGCTTTGGTATCGGTATACGTAGCCTTGTCACCGTCGAAGGCCTTCCAGCCGTTGGCAGCTTCGGATAATTTCCCGTCCCACGAGATATGGGACGCCTTCACCATCGGTTCGGTAACTGCTATTCTCTCTGCTGGCAGCTCCGTGACCGTAACCAGCAGCCGCTCCGCCTGGAACAGCTCATTAAGCAAGGCCAGCATATCTGCGCCTTGATCTCCGGCAGCTTCCACAATCCGGTCCGCCTCTTGCTTGTACTGGTAGTAGCTTAGCCGGGTGTATCCTTCAGGCCCTTTCACCTTCGACTCAAGGACTGCGGCTGGAATACTATATTCGCCGAATATTTCTACTTCAGCTACATTGCCGCTCCATGAAGCTGGGTTCACTATTCTTAAATACCGGTAAGGCTTGCTGTCCTTCATTTGTTCTTCATTAATATAGGTCCACGATTGGTCAGCCGCCCCAGACACAGCCGGGGTGAGATTACTCCAATTCAGCTCATCATTGGAGCCTTGAATGATCAGGCCGTTCATCCGGCTGGCATAACCTGTTCTCGGCAGCAGAATGACGCCGCTGAGCCTGATAGACGCATCTGGCCCGAAGTCCAGCGTATAATAAGCCCCGTTGCCGCTGGCCAAGTCTCCATAGGTTGCAGTGTTGCCGTCAAACAGCAGATAGCCGACCTTGTCTGCAGGCAGACCATTACTGCCGTATTGGGCACTTGAAGCCGTCACACGGGCCAGCTTCGTGACATCCACATATTTGGACTTGTTTACATAGTAGAGCACTGAATGATCTGTAGTGAACAGGGCAGGCGCGGCCGGCAATCCGCCTGCGGTTGTATAGTTAATAGAGAATTTGATCTTGCCCGCCGGCATAGCACTGTCCATAATTACAGAAGCCGTCCAATTGATCCGGTCTGTGGTGTGAATGGAGGCTTGCCGGCCCTGTAGGGTAACCTCTACACCTTCAATAGGTTCAGCAGATTGGAAGGACAGGTCCACCCTGCTGCCGGTTTCTACCCTGTTCTGAGTACTCTGCGGGGAGCTGAGCGTTACAGACTTCAGCTTGTTATGGGTCTCATGCCGCAGGCCATAGATGCGAAGCTCGGACAATTCGAACATCGTGCTTGACGGCTCGATCATCTGAAGCTTCAGGAAACGGAACTGGCCTTCCTGCTGCGCTTCACCGACCTCCAGAGTCTGCATTGCATCCGATACCGTAGTTACTCCCGGAGTGAGCCGGGTCCAGGACTCCTTGTCATTCGAGCCATATACTGCAGCCCCGCCAATCCGCTCAGGGAATCCGGTTCTGAGCTGAAGCGCGAAGGCCGTGGAGGATACCTTGAAGTTCTCCCCGAAATCCAGAATATAGCTGAGACTGTCGGCCAGATAATATCCGGCAAAGCTGTCCGGCGCGTTATCGATCAGATTACCGATCTCTGTACCGAAGGTGGAAGAAGCTACCGTATCGAAATAACGCATGCTTCCGTCTTTCATCAGGGGTGTCAATTCCTTCAGACCTTGGGCGGCGAGATTCAGCCCGGCCAGCTTCCGGTACATCTCTTCATCGGATGCGCTTGGCAGCGCATTCGTCACATCGTCAATCATGGCCATATATTCCGCCAGTGTCGTGGAGATGTAGCTGGTTTCCGGATTGTACCTGCCGGCAGCAGCCGTTGCCGCCTCCTGCCGGTTCCTGCCTACTGTAACGGTTACAGCTTTGGCTGTTACGGCAGCTCCATCGTCCGCGCTTAAGATCAGGGAATATACCCCCGGCTGCTCCGGCATCCAGGAGAACTCACCCGTGCTCTCATTGAATACAGCCCCTTCAGGTTTAGGGTCCAGCTGATAGGTCACAGTATCGCCTGCGGCTGCATCTTTGGCAGACAGATCAACCTGGAGTGCAGCTTCAGAGCCCGTATAGGCATATGCATTCACATCTGCCGGTCCGGAAGTGAAGACCGGCGGGGTCAATCCGGCTGCCGGCGCCAGCAGCAGATGATCGATGTCGACCAGTGTTCCGGGACCCGTAACCTTGAAATAGATCAAATCGCCCAATCCATGATATTGATCCATGGTCAGCGTTATATATTTCCACTGGCCCTTCGTATCCGGCAGTACGAGCTCTGATTCCGTCCAGCCGTTGACTTCCAGCCTCGCTGTTCCATTGGTCCGGATGCGGAGAGCAACTGTCTTCAGGCTTGTGCTTGAAGCGACCACAGAAACCCGGCTGCCTGCTTCTGTAGCCTTAACCTGCACGTAGGAAATGTCTCCTTCTTGCCGGGTCACCGCATTGGAATCCAGCCTGGTAGCCCGCTGCTCGATTTCTGTCCAATCTGCGCTGGGCGAGACTTCGGGCAAGGTGGATGCCCCTTCGGAAGCCGCTTCCTTGGGGATGAACAGCCAGTAGTCCGCCCCGCCATCGGGTGATTCCCAGTAATACGGCGTCCGCTTATTGAACATTTCGGCATAGTATGGAGCTTCCTTCTCTATATCCAGCCCCATGCTGTATTTATAGTAATAATACTGGCCGTATACATTGCCGCCGATCCGCCCCCGGTATGCACCGGACAGCACTTTATAAATTACCGGATTTCCTTCCGCGTCGTAGCGGGCCACAACGGGAGTCCAGGGTGTGTCATAACCCAGCATATATTGGGCGAAGTAATCCGCCGCCTTCAGAATCCGGTTGCCCAGGAAGGCGTAAGCGGTTACAGCATTATCCGCAGTGGACAGCGTTCCATCCGCCGGATCAACCTTCGTGCCCTGGGCATCCAGTAACCGTCCCAGAATCTCCACATTGGTAAGATCTCCAGCGCCGTGAGCCTGGTCCCGGCCCATCTCCACATGCTGAACTCTCGGCGTCTCCAGCTGTTCACCGGTTACGGCGTCTTCCGTCACCAGCCGGAACAGCTGCCGGATCGCACCGTTCTGGCCCTGATCCACGGCAGTCTTATTAACCGTAAACCATTCAACGCCTTCCTTGTACCGGTCCATATTGTCTGTGAAGATATAACCGGACATCGCCCCGAGCAGCGGATACAAATGCTGGTTCATGAAATAGTTATTGCCGTGCAGAAAGGTCTCCGTCATCGGCACAATCAGATTGGACGTGAATTTGGCGGTATCCGCTTCCGTCCAGCTAAGCGCCCCGTTCCGGGCAACGGTGTACCGGAGAATCTCCGCCGCGGTCACCATCCGGTTCAGCGGAATGCCCATATGGATATGAGAGTCCGTAAAATACGTATACTGGGCCGGGTCCATCTGCTCCCAGATGCGGATAATAGCCATCGCATTGGCCCGATAAACTTCATCTCCGGTAATGTAATACATGAGAGCTTGCGTATACGCACTTAACCCGTCTGTAACGAATGCTCCCTTGCTGTTCACGGCGACGCTTTTCGGCTTGGACGGATCTGCCGCGCTGGCCAGGTTTGATGTAACGGTTCTGGAAGCATACGACGACTTCGTCATGGCCGCGTAATACGAAGCCCAGGGCTCCTTCCCCGCGATCACCTGCTCGCGCATATTTTCCAGAACAGACTTGGTCACTCCCACCCCGGGATGGGTAAACCCGCCTCTGACCGTCTCATGAATAATAACCATATCCGTGGGTTCAGGAATACTGGCCTCCGCCTTAGCCATAGGCAGGGCAATATCTACAATCAGGGTTACAGCTAACAGGATGCTTGAGATCATAATGACAAGCGCTTTCGATAACAGGGATTTCCCGATGCTCATATCCAACCTCCTTGTGAATGAATAACTTTGTGTTATACAATCCGTTTCCTCGCGGAAACACGGCTCATCATAGCAAATTCTCAACTTGCTATCTATTGTAAATTCTTTTGTTTTCTTATGTTTTCATTCAAACTTTAACGAAAGCTCCAATCCCCCCGCAGGAAAGATCCGGATTATAAAAAGCATTAAGAAATGCACTCTTTCTAATATAATTGGAATTTATTCCCGGACGGGATTGGGCTATAGTACGGGATGGAAGCGATTCCATAATAAGAAGGAGAGCTGATAATATGAAAAAGTTTGTGATGATCCTGTTTATCCTCACCCTTGCAGCAGGTTTAACCGGACTCGTACCGGACCAGCAAGCGGAGGCGGCTCCGGCAGGCGGCTTTGCACATCCGGGCCTGCTCCATTCGCAGGCGGATTTCGACCGCATGAGGCAGATGGTGAATGCCGGAACCCAGCCGGTTCTGGATGGGTGGAACCAGCTCGTGAACAGCCCGCTGTCGCAAGCCGGCTGGACCCCGCAGGCAACCGCCACGATTATCCGCGGCGGCACGGGAGATAATGTGGCTCTGCTCTATAGGGATACAGCCCGCGCTTACCAGAATGCCCTGCGCTGGAAGATCAGCGGAAGCACGGCCAACGGAGACACCGCGCGCGATATTCTGAACGCCTGGTCGTCCACCCTTACGGCCGTCTCAGGCAATGCGGACCGTTATCTGGCTTCCGGCCTGTATGGCTATGAACTGGCCAATGCAGCCGAACTCATGCGGGATTATCCCGGCTTTAATGTAACGCAGATGCAGGATATGCTGATCAATGTCTTTTACAAGCCGCTGAATGAACGGTTCCTGATCGGCAATGAATTCGGCCAGGATCATAATGACGCCTACATCCAGAATTACTGGGCCAACTGGGATCTGGCTAATATGGCTTCGGCTGTGGCTATCGGAATCTTCTGTGACCGCGCGGATATCTACAATGTTGGAGTTGAATATTACAAGCACGGAGCTGGCAATGGCTCGATTTATAATGCGATTCCCTTCCTTCATCCGAACGGGCTGGCCCAGTGGCAGGAATCCGGGCGCGACCAGGCGCATACCCAGCTCGGCGTCGGCCTGATGGCTGTAATTAATGAGATGGCCTGGCATCAGGGCGACGATCTGTACGGCTGGGCGAACAACCGCTTCCTGCGGGCCGCCGAATATGTAGCCAAATACAATAACGGGGCAGATGTGCCGTTTGCCGCCTACGAGTGGGGCACCGGCACGAACGGTGCCGTCCAGTCCCAGACCGTTGTCTCCAATGCCAGCCGCAATGAGGTCCGCCCCATCTGGGAAATGATCTATAACCATTATGCTAACCGGAAAGGAATAGCAGTCCCCAATATTGCTGCCCGCGCCGCGCTGACAAGACCGGAAGGTGGCGCGAATACGCAGTACCCCTCCACCTTTGACCAGCTTGGATTCGGCACGCTGCTCTATACCCGCCCGGCTGGCTCCGGGGAATCAGCATCTCTTCCAGGAGGCAATATTCCGGATGGTACTTACCGCTTCTCCGTCCGTTTGGACGGCAAGGCTATGGAAGCCGCCGGTACGGCGAACAACTCCCCGGTACGGAAATCAACCTATACTGGAGCAGTCAGCCAGCAATGGACCGTAACCCATCTTGGCGGCGGCCAGTACAGCATTAAGAATGTGCAGAGCGGGCTATTCCTCGAGGTCGCAAGCGGCTCTCTGGACCATGGAGCCAAATTCCAAGTATACTCCGGCAACGGCGGAGACCATCAGAAGTTCGCTTTCATCCCTGTAGGCAGCGGATATTACCGGATTACCCCTGTGCATTCGAATAAGCCGGCCGATGTGGTCAACGCTTCGTCTAGTGAAGCCGCCCTGATTGATCAATGGCGTTACTCGCTCGGCAGCCACCAGCAATGGAGACTCGAACCGGTCTCCGTGAATGTCCGCCTGCAGTCGTATAACTACCCGGACCGCTTCCTCCGGCATAGCAGCTACCGCGCCCGGATAGACGCCGGCGTCTCCCCTGCCCAGGATTCACAATTCAAGATGGTTGTCGGCCTGGCCAATGCGGGTGGTGTATCGTTCGAGTCTGTCAATTACCCGGGACGGTTCCTGCGGGTCCGTTCCAACGGGGAAGTATGGCTGGACCCGGGCGACAGTACTGCAGCCTTCAATAATGAAGCAACCTTCCGCCGCGTAGCCGGCTTGGCCGACCCGCAGAAGTCCTCTTATCAGATGTGGACAGACCAGACCAAATATTTGCGCCACAGCAATTATCTGTTATTCGCTCAGGCCGAGTCCGGTTCTGCATTCAGCGCAGATGCTACCTTTACCGAGGTCACTCCTTAAGCCGGTTTGCTGCAAATGTATTCTTTCCCTAGACAGAAGGGGTTGTCCCAAAATCCAGGAAACGGCTGCTTGGAACAGCCCTTGTTTTTGGAGAAGGATGTACGTCAGCACTTGGATGGACACTGCGTGAACGGAACGTTGTTCCAATCGCTGTGCTCTCCAGATTTTTTTCATTCCCCTTAGCGGTGAAAATCCGGAGACCAAGGCGACCGCTGCCGCTTTTACGCGGGTCAGTCCGTCCCCTCCGCTGTTTAAGCGGGAATCCAATTTACAATCTAAAAAAGAATTCTCTCTTTAGCCTACCTCCAGCCACTTTTTTCATGCTGCGAAGCAGAATACACCGGAAGCCCCGGTTGTCCTTCTGCTGTCCAAATACGCTTTCCGGCCTTCCCCACAGCCTGGATATCTTTCTTTTCGGATAGGCGTAGTTTCTTCACTGCCTAGCCTGCATCTGCAATTTTCTGGAGGATTTTTCGAGGAATTGCTGCGCTTTTTCTATTTACGGCTGTAAACACCGCGTATCGATCTGTCCTTGGTGTAAACTATTGACCAAAAAAGCAAAACAGCGCTTCCCCTGTTATGGGGGGAGCGCTGCTCTATGTTTTAGTCTATGACTGCTCGCTTCAGCAGATTGCGGGCAATCGAATGCCCCGGTTGTTCTTTTGTCCTGATACACTTTCCCCGCTTAAACAGCGGAGGGGACGGACTGACCCGCGTAAAAGCGTTAGCGGTCGCCTGAAAGCTTTCCGCAGGAAAGCTCGCTTCGGAAGCATCAGCAGACCCCCGGATTTTCACCGCTAAGGAGAATCAATAAAATCTGGGGGCAACAGCGATTGGAACAACAGTCCGTTCGCGGAGCGTCCATCCAAGTGCTGACGTTGATCCTTCTCAAAGAATTAGAGCAGTCCCAACCCTTACAACACCTTTATCCCCTGAGCATGCTTCCCGATGATGACATACGGCTCTTCTAATTGAAAGGCGCTGCCGTTCACCGTTACATTCTCAAAAGTAACGTCTTGGACAACCCGTGCATCGTCATACCCCTCAATATGCGAAGGATTCATGCAGGTTCCGTTAAAGTGAATGTTCCTGAACGTGATCTGCTCAATCCGCTTGCCCGGAGCCGGGTTATATTTCTCGTTCTGCAGTACCCGCAGATTGAATAATTCACCAAGCTCAAACGATTCAATCCGGATATCCTCGTACGCTACATTGCGGACGGTATTGTTGTCGCCTGCGTTAATCGCCAGGCAACCCCAGTAATCGGGCTGGGGCTCATGATGCTCCAGGATATCGAGCTCCGTGAACCGGATATTCTCAATCACATCGCCTTCTCCATCATAATCGCCATGCGTGCCGATATTGACCGGGTGGGCGACATCCGCCCACAGAATGGAGCCGCTAACCGAGACATCCCGAGTATCGCCCCGGAATTCGCCACGCGATGCGTACACTGCTATACAATCGTCTGATGTGCGGAGGAAACCTCCTTCAATGGTGATCTGTTTGCAGGCCATCATATCAATGCCGTCACACCAGCCGCGCGTACTGAACGATTTCAGGTTGCGGATCAGGACATGCTCCGACTGGCCGAGAAGTACGGTGTAGTGCGGGGGATCAATCACGGTTATCCCTTCGATGTGGATATGACTTGAATACTTGATTTCGAAGCCCCGGTAAAAGGTATTCTTCTCATAATCCGACATGTACAGGATACCCCTGCCTTTAACTGTCACATCATGAACCCTGTCACACACAAACCCTCCATAAACGACAGCCCCTCCCGGTATATACACCGTGCTGCAGGAAGGAAGATGCAGCAGCGGCTCACTCAGCCGGTGAATGCCGGGTCTGAAGAAAAGGATTCGCTGTGAGCCCCCATCTGCATTATGCTCCAGCTGTTGCTGAAGCTCCTCTGTATTATGCAGTCCCGGCTCCAGCATCAGAAGCTCACCGCCTTCCATGTCCGGCAGCTGCTCTTCCGGCGGATTCGCAAAAATATGAAGATTATGAAACCGTTCGCCATTGACTTCAACCGACAGCAGCTTAGGCCCGTCAATGGTGAACGACAGGCTGCGGCCGCTTATTTCCCCCACTAAACCGGCTGATAGCGGCCGGATCACAGCCTCGCGGACCGTCTCAGGATGATACTCCACTTCAATGTCAACGGTTCCGGAGCAATCGAACATGACCATAGATGCGTTCCGTACATTGTGCATATCCACTTTGACGTTGTAGCTGAAGAGCGGCTTCCACTCCTCACCCGGCGTCCGGACGCGGACAGAGAAATCCGGGTTGTGCACGGCACCCTCCGGTGCCGGATAGACATGAATCCAATTTTCCGATATCAATATTCCCACTCCTGTCAGTAAATGATGAAACCGGCTGTGCAGGCATGTCTCCATGTCTTCACAGCCGGTCATGAATTCGTGCGTGTAATAGACTTATTTGCTGCGCTCTTCGTAGATCTTCTGGGCTTCATCCAGCTCCGCTTGTCCGCCTGACTTCAGCCACTGGGCTTTGAAATCATCGAATGCCTTGTCCGTGTCTGCTTCTCCTGTGATAGCTTTAATATAAAACTGGGTCTGAAGCGTATTCAGAATCGTCTCATATTGCGCCTTTGTCGTCATAACAGTCGATTGCATCAGGTCTGTCAGCACAGTGAGTCCGTCGATTTTGGTGTACTTGTCACGGAAGGCAATTTTGTCAGCAGAGAAATGATATTTGGTCATCGCTTCCACCTTGCCGCCGAGCGGATTATAGAAGCCTACACCTAATGCCGCAAAAGTTTCCGCTGGATTCTCGATAGCCACAGCCAGATCGCCCTCCAGATTATACGTTACCCCTTCCTTACCGAAAGTGGTGGTCAGATACCCTTCTTTATCCGTGGCGACATACTCCAGGATCTCCAGAATTCTCTGTCTCTTCTGATCATCCTTTTCAAGCTGAACGCCGAAGAAGATTGGAGGCTGCAAGGCGCCATTGGAGAATGCATACTTCTTGCCGTCAGGCCCGGTAAGCGGAGTCCCCGGAACCAGCTCAATTCCCTTATCTACCGATACCTGGCCGAAGTAGCCGTCTTTATACAGATGATGCCACATGCCGGTATCGAACATGCCGGTTCTCAAGCTGATAAATTTAGTCTGAATTTCACCATTGCCATCCGTAACGAATTCCGGGTCAATAATTCCCGCCTCGAACCATTTGTTCAGAAGTGCCAATCCTTGTCTGGCTCCCTCCGTAATCGCACCGTATTCCACTTTACCGTCCGAACCCAGCTTGAACTGGAACGGGTTCACACCGTAAGCGGCAAAGATGGGATTAAACATCTGCATTTGCGCATCTTTACCGCGTCCGGACATCCCGAAGGTATCCTTCTTGCCGTTGCCGTCCGGATCGCCATTCGTGAACTTGGTCAAGACATCTTCCAGCTCCGTCAGATCTTTGGGAGCCTCGCTATAACCAATCGCTTTCAGCCATTGTCCGTTATACCCCGGCATGAAGCCTGTGCTGCCGTTGGACCATACCTTTGGAACTCCCCAGTTCTTGCCGTTATAGCTCCCGGCATCCCATGCCTTGGGATCAACACTCTCCACGTCTGCCACATATTTGGGCATATAAGTCTTAATATCCTCCACCGGAATGCTGGCGATTACGCCCTGATCCGCCCATTGCACCATGTCCCCGACACTTCCATCGACAGCCAGAACATCCGGTATGTTGCCGGAGGCAAGCATGACCCCAAGCTGTTCTTTCCAGGTTGCCGTTTCAAATTTCACATTTTTAATTTTGACGTTGAATTTCTGCTCAATGAATTTCTGCACATAGTTATTGTCGGCTTCCGGCGCGTTCCAGTTGTTCGCCCAAGTGATTTCAATTGGCGCTTCCGTTCCCGGATCTGCTGGAGTATTGGATGAAGAAGTACTATTATTCCCGTTATTGCTGCACCCGCTGGCAAGCAAAGATGTGGACAGCAGCAATGCTGCCATGCCGGTCAACCATGTCTTTGTTTTCATTTTTCTAATATCCTCCCTTTTTTCCTCTGGTGCTTGTTATTTAAACAATCCTGCCTGCATAGCAGATTGAGTACAACCTGTTACCCTTTGAGCGAGCCTACCATTGTACCTTTGACGAAATACTTTTGCAGGAACGGATAGACAATGATAATCGGCAGAGCCGTGAACATCAGGGTGGCCGCCTTAATCGGCTCCTGATATCCCAAAGCCGTGTTTGTTGTATTGGAGGCGTACATGGACAGGTCCTCGCCTGTGATCACGACCCTCCGCAAAAAGGTGGTCAAGACCTGCTTGTCAGGGTCCTGAATATAGAGCACGGCATCAAACCAGGCGTTCCAGTGTCCAACTGCCGACCATAGAGACAGCGTAGCCAGAACCGGCAGAGACAGCGGCAATACAATCTGGAAAAGAATCCGCAAATCGTTCGCTCCGTCAATTTTGGCTGAATCCTCAAGCTCATCCGGGATCGCCTGGAAGAAATTGCGCAGAATGAGCATGGAGAAGGTGCTGACCAGCCCCGGCAATATGTATACCGCACGGGTATCCAGCAGCCCGAGGTTCTTAATCAGGAAATAGGTTGGAATCAGGCCGCCGCCGAAGAACATCGTAAATACGATCAGGAGCGTAAACACATTGCGGTGGGGCAGATATCTTCTCGACAGGGGATAAGCTCCCATGGACATGAAGAGAACGGAGCATACCGTACCTACTACGGTTCTGAAGACGGTATTGCCGAAGCCGATCCAGATATCATTTTTCCCCAGTACCCGCTCCCATGCATACAAGGATACCTGCTTCGGATACAGGTGGATGCCCAGTCTTAACGACTCTGCGGGACTGCTGAACGAGATCGACAGCATATGAACGAATGGATATAACATGATCATGCAGAGAATAACCATGAATGTAATCAGAAAGATTTGAAACAGCGTACTCCCTTTGCCTTGTCTCACTGCCTGGTGCTCCTTTCAAATTAGAATAATCCGTCTTGCCCCAGCTTCTTCGAGATATAGTTGGTGAACAGCACCAGCATGAAAGCGATCACATTCTTAAATAATCCTACCGCTGTCGTCAGACTGAATTGAAAATTCTGCAAGCCTACCCGGTACACATAGGTATCCAGAATATCAGCCACTTCATAGGTTGCGGGCGAGTACAGGTTCAGAATCTGGTCGAACCCTGCATCGAGAATTCCGCCCATCCGCAGGATAAGCATCAGCACAATAACGGGCAGGATGGACGGTAACGTGATTTTGAGGGTCTGCTTCCACCTGCTTGCCCCGTCCATGACAGCCGCTTCATATAAATCGGGGGAAACTCCCGTGAGCGCAGCCAGATAGATGATCGTCCCCCAGCCTACTTCCTTCCAGATCGCCGAGGTCACCAGTGTAAATCTGAAATAATGGGGATCACCAAGAAAATAAATCGGGTCCAGACCGACCAATGTAATAAGGTAGTTCACTACTCCAGTGGATGGAGAGAGCAAGGTGATCAGAATACCGCCCAGAATGACCCAGGAGAAGAAATGGGGCAGATAGGTAAGCGATTGGGCGATCTTTTTAAACTTAGACGACCGGATTTCATTAATCATCAGCGCAAGAATGATCGGCGCGGGGAAACCGAATACAATATGATAGATACTGATGACAACCGTATTCTCCAGAATTTTGAAGAAGTCAGGCGATTGCAGGAACAGAAATTTGAAATGCTTCAATCCGACCCAGGGACTCCCCCAGATCCCATCCATAATCCGGAAATCCTTGAATGCCAGCTGAATTCCATACAAAGGTGAGTATGCGAATACGGCGTACCAGATCAGTACGGGTGTAAGTAATAGAAAGAGATACCTGCATTTTTTATATTCTTTCCATACTGCTGCAATCTTTGAGGTTTTCCTCCCGGGCCGAGTTTTCCCGTCCGAAGTGACTAGCGAGGTCATTACAGTTGCTCCTTTCCAAAATAGACAAGCTCGGTAGATTCATCATGTGCCGCTCACAAATGTAAGTTTAGATTTATGGAAGCGCTTTTTCTAGTTCAACTTCATTCAATTCCTTATACTTTCTTTCGTTTTGCCGCCTGCAGAAGTTCAATTATTTAAGCGGTTATCCACTTTCGGCCGAAATATGAACACATCAGCGACTCTTTCTTATGAATAGTAGCCGCTACTCAAAATGCTGAAGCGCTACCTCCCCTTATGAAATTAAGTGGTAAAACGTATCTTATTTTTGCTATTTAAGTATCGTGCTGTTTGACATTGCCTCCTTCGCCCTTTAGCAAGTGTAGAATATCCATCTATTTTTCAGCTGCCGCGGTATCCCGACTCCCGTAGGTGTCTTCCCACGCCGTATAAGCCGCTTCTTCACCGTTATCCTCACCTTTTCAAACTGCATCATTTCCTATACAAACAAAAAACCTTCATTGGCGTGAAGGTTCGGGATAATTAATATTTAAGGCTGGCGTTGCTAGGACATTCAATTCTCCAAAGTGATCCAATCCGCATGGTCCTTATGCGATTTCCTGTATTGGACTGGGGTAACGCCGTACCGAGCTTTGAATTTGCTGTGAAAATATTGCGGATTACGGTAGCCGACCTGCTCGGCAATCACCGCTATAGACAGCCGCGAATCGGCAATCAGCAGCTCAGCGGCCTTCTCCAGTCTCAGCTTCGTTACATATTCGGTGAACGGGGTTTTGGTGACTTCACTGAATAAGGTGGAGATATAAGCCGGTGCCAGCGAGACTTCCCTCGACAGAATCTGCAGCGATAAGTCTTCATGCAGGTGACTGGATATGAAGGCCTTTAATGTACGGATGACCTCCGCATGGGCATGATTGCCTTCAGCATTCATCAGTTCTGTAATTTCTGTACACAGCTTCCTGATGCTTGTCATCGTTTCGTACAGGGTATCCTTCTTCAGCTCGTCGAACAGATTGGAATACGGAAGCAGATGCTGCAGCTTCAGCTCAATCACACACTGGTAGAGCTGGGCAATCAGCTGGAGCACGGCCAGCTCTGCGGCATCAATCTGCACCTCTTCTTTATGCAGCGCCGAAACAAAGGTATCGAGGAAATCATTCACTCCCTTAAGGTCCCCTGCCTTCAGCGCATTGCTGTAATGCTCAAAATTAAAGAACATAGGCTCCGCATTTAGGGACTGCGTCTTGTGGAATGAAATCACCGTATGCTTGCCGTAGATAAAATGATACCGGCTGGCCTGCTGCGCCGTCTGATAGGAATCAGGAATATCTTCAATAGAATGAACCTTCCGGCCAATGGCCGCCTGAAAGGTGAAGCCCTCGCCGGAGATCCGCTGCAATCCCTGCAGATCATTGATAAGAATGGACGGTTCAAATCCGCAGTCCAGTTCCAGGTAATACAGAATGATCGCCTCTCTTGCATTGAGTGAGATGAATTCTCCCGGAAGCGTGCTGTAGAGCTCATACCTGGCTTTTAACCCCTCCGGCTCCCCTGCGGTAAGCTGAAGGTAGGCTGCGCAATAAGCGGTATCCGGCAGTACTCTCTCCTGATGCTCCTCGCTCTGGCTGACCCCCAGCAGCAGATTGATAAGCTCGCTTTTCCTCGCCTGGGATTCCAGATCCACGATCTTGTCTTTCATTAATGAAAAGGTATCCCCGATAATCATATACTCATTCCCGCGGGAGTCATGTGAATGCGCCGGCTGGAAGCTGCCGATCTTGGCCATCAGCTGTTTGATGGGGATATAGAGCTGCTTGGAGAACAGGAAAGAGATCAGAAGTCCGAACAGAATAATGACGGCCGAGGCGGTATATAGCCCTGTTTTTAGATGCTCGGTGAAGAGTTCTACGGTGTTGGTCGGCCGGTACATCGCATAGGTCCATTGATGAGCCGAATGAACGGATGGAAGCTGTGACAAGACTCCCGGAACTCCGCCCTCCTTAATCCTTCTTTCCTGGGCAGATCCCGAACCAAGCGCTTCCTGCAAAAGCTCATCGATTCTGCTGTTCTCCCCGCCGGCTGAGAATAGCACATGATCCGTTCCATCCAACACGAGAAGCTTATCTTCCGGGGAACTGAGCATCGGCGCCACAACGGTCTGCAGATAATTCACGCCTACATCGATGATGAAATACCCTGCAGCCTTCACGCTCGGCAATTGATAAGGAAGCTTAATCACATAGCTGATAACCTGCTCGCCGTTTGCGTTGGTCCGGACCGTCCACTTCTTCAGCGGCATATGGGCCAGTTTCCAGTAGAATCCCGATTCCAGCGAATTGGCTGTTTTCATATAAAATTTGTCCGCATCCACCACATAATCATTCCCTGGGAAATATACCGCCACATTAGTGACACCCGTATTCTCCACTTTGAAGAACTCCAGATCATTATTGAAGGAAGCCGCCCGGCTCAGATTCCCCTTCCAGCCCCCGTACAGAAGCTGGCTCAGATTGGCGTTGCTTTGGATAAAATTGATGGACAAGGCCTTGTTTTGCAGGTTATCCTCATATTTTTTGAGCAGTGTCTGTTCAATAAACGTCTGAACGGCATTCAGCCGGGTGACACTGTCTTTAGCAATTTCCTGATCCATCATACGGTTGGCCTGGGTATACCAGTAGCCGCCCATCGTGCTGATTAGAACAACAGAAAGAATGGTATAGGATAAAACCAGGTGATTGAATATGGTTTTTTTATAACCGTATTTGTTCATGCTGCTCCCCCTTTTCTCTGTATACCCGCTTACTTTTTGGCACCCGCTAAATAAAACGCTTTCATTAATAACCTTCAATAACCTCCAAGGAAGCAAGCTTCCTGCACTCTCTTCATGATACCAGCTTTTTAAATTTCTTTACTATTATAAAATCTTTCGATTTATTCATTTTATTTGCGAAAACGGGTTTATTTCAGTTTGATCTGCTGCTTACGATATTGCTGGGGAGTCACGCCATACCGCTCCTTAAAAAGCTTAATAAAATATTGCGACTTCTTATAACCCACCATTTGAGAAATATCCATCACATGTAGCTTGGAGCCGGTTAATAGCGTGGCAGCGCGTTCAAGCCGTTTGACCGATATATAGCTGGACAGGTTCTCTCCAGTCTCCTGCTTGTAGAACTTGGATAGATATACAGGATGAAGATGGGCAATTCTCCCTAAATCTTCAAGACTGAGTGCTTCAGCGAGATTGCCGGCGATATACTTCCGGATGTTATCGATGATGTCATCATTGGAAAAATCCGCATCCCTGCCCAAGCGTGAGACGGCCAGCATTACATCTTCATACACTTCCTCCGGCTGCTTTAGCCGAACAATAATCCAATCTAGAATCTCCTTGGCATGCAGTTTGTCATTGGTAAGATACAGGAAATAAATCGCCTCCAGCAGATACATGATTCTCTCTTTCCTGTGCATGAACTTAGGAAACTGCTTCTGAATTCTTTGCCTGGAGCACTCCCATTTCCGTGACTCCAGCTTGGAGAATGCATCTATGCTCCGCAGCATATTGAAGTCGCCCGGAACTACCTCTTCCTGATAGAAGAATTGATAGAAAGAAGATCGGACCGAATCCTTGAGATTCAACTGAAATGGTGCCGACAAGGTGATGGAGGGAAGAGCAGCTATTAATTTCCGGGTTTCCGGTTCAGGAATCATCCCTGCCAAACAAGAAGATGTCGTCCAAATGAATGCATCAGGACCATCCACGGCCTTCTGGAGCTTGGTCTCCTCTTCAGTATCCGCGGCAGACAGCTGGAAGAACCGCATAGACTTTTGTTCACAACCGCTGCTTAAGGGTTTACATTCCTGAATCAGAGAGCCATTCTCAGTAATAACCGACAGCAGATAGCCCAGACTGTCATAAGGCTCCATGATCGTATCACTTGCAGGTTTGCTCGCTGTGACCTCTTTCG
Organism: Paenibacillus sp. FSL E2-0178; assembly: GCF_038593005.1. Taxonomy (NCBI): domain Bacteria; kingdom Bacillati; phylum Bacillota; class Bacilli; order Caryophanales; family Paenibacillaceae; genus Paenibacillus; species Paenibacillus sp. FSL E2-0178. The sequence continues at coordinate 6,962,384 of NZ_CP151953.1, read as the reverse complement.
TGACATTTCGTATGACCTTTTCCATATCCTCTTTATCCACAGGCTTTAACAAATAATCGAATGCTCCCAGACGGATTGCCTTTTGTGCATATTCAAATTCTGAATAACCTGACAGAAATATCACCTTGGTCTTCAATCTCAACGTACTGACATACTCAAGCAGATCAATCCCCGAAACTTCAGGCATACGGATATCAGTGATCAGAATATCAGCGGGAGATTCTTCCAGCATTCGCTTGGCTTCAATGGAATTTGTCGTGGTGTCCACCTGGTTCACACCGAATTCTCTCCAATTCAGCAAATGCTTCAAATACTCCACGATGTAATGCCCATCATCCACGATCAATACTTTCACACTAATCCCCTTCTTCCAGTTGAAAATCGATGTGCAGGCTGACCGAGAGTCCTCCCCATTCATTCGTATAAAAAAACAACCCGCTGTTATTGCCATAGGAATTTTTGAGCCGCCTGTTAATGTTCCATAGTCCGATACCTGTTGTTCCCATCGGGGCCTCTTCCTGTGCTATATGCTCCCGGAGCTGCTGCAGCCCGTCTGCCGGAAGCCCCTTCCCATCGTCGGAAACGGTGATTTTAACACCCTGGCCCATTTCCTCGGCTGCGATGAATACACGGTGTGCCCCCTGCTGCTCTTCAATGCCGTGCTGAATCGCATTCTCGACGATGGGCTGAATCATCAGGGGCATAATCCGCCTTAGCCCGATGTCATACGGCAATTCAATCCGGTAATTAATTTGCTTGCACAGTGCCATGATCGCCAAATAATGATCTGACAGCGCCAGTTCGGAAGCTACAGATACATGCCTGGAGTCAAGCTTTGTCAGATAACGGTAATATTCGGCTAAATGCTTGCTCATCTGTATGACTGCATCCGGTGATGCCTTGGCCATCGACATAATAAAGAAAAGGCTGTTGTACAAAAAATGCGGATTGATCTGCGCCTGAAGCTGCTTCAGCTCTGCATTCTGGCGTAGCTCCGTCTCCGATGCAAGCGAATCAAACAGCGCCTGGATTTGCGACACCATGTGGTTGAAGCTTTTGAACAGGCTGTCAAATTCATTGCCCGGATTTTCTTTGATCCGCGTACCGTAGTCGCCATGCTCTACCTGATAGAAGCGCTTGTGCAGCAAATATACATTGCGGTAAAAGTTACGGTAGAACATCGCGATTACGAACAGACCAATGATCAGAATAATTAAAATGCTGATAAAGAATACCTGATGATTCCGGTTAAGTGGATTCAGAACATCGTTCATACGTGTGTATGTAATTAAATAGGAATCTATCGGTTCAGTATATTTGGACAGAATGACGTAGTTTCCATCAGCCGCTTTATAATTGTATTCCATCACTTGGCCCGGATTGGCTGCAATCATCCCTTTAGCCGCTTCAACAATGTCGGAGTTCATGCTCCGGGTTCCAACCAGCAGGCTTTTGTTCAGCAGAAAGAAGGCATCCGCATTCTCACTGTTCAGAGCTTTATCAAGCAGACCCATCAGATAATCTGTTTTGATCTTGACCCCTACAACATATTGAATATCCATGAGACTGCTGGGTTGTTGGATATAGGGATAGACAGAAAAAAAGTACAAGCTTCCATTAATCGTCTCCCATCCCCTGCGCTGCACCTCTTTGAAGGGCTCAGCGCTTTGACCGCTCATCGTAGAGATGAAGGTTCCGTCCGATCTCCAATAGATACCCACCATTTCCACCGACTGGCTGGACACCAGCGTATTATTGATCATAGACCATATATCATTCTTCTTCATTTGGGAATCATACGTGCTTAGAACCTGTTTTTGCTTCTCGTAATAACGGACCGAGCTGTCTGTCGTATACTGGATTGCATATGTCCTGGCCTCAGAAAGCACACCTTCCAGCATACTATCCGTATAGATGACCTGATTCTTGGAAGATTGGATCAGGCTCTGCTTAAGTGTCTTGGCACTATGCGTTTCCATGACATAGAACAAAACCAGAGTAAGCGTAAGAAAGAATACGAAGAAATAAATAAAGCGCTTCATATTTATTTTTTTCAAAACAGAGACCTCCTTTCAACACCACGGCTGACCGTCTCCCTATAATAGCGCAACCTTCCTTAAAGCAAAAGAGAAGCGCTTGCCTGTAGAAGGCCTTTTGTTCATCTTGTTAAGATCGTGGTTATAATATTTATTTTATGGCATTTCGTGATGTAAGCGCTTTTGTTAGTCTTAAGTAGCAGCACAGACAAAATGATTGTGAAAGGGGGTAAAGCCTATCTCACAGGTACTGGATACAAAGGTAAACCGGGTTAAAGCGGAGAAATTTCAAAAGACCGGAAAAAATCCGTGGAAGAAAGAAATCAAACAGCACTGGCCTTTGTATATACTGTGTATGTCGGCTTTGATGTTTGTCTTAATTTTCGCTTATGCTCCCATGGTCGGTCTAGTCATGGCCTTTCAAAACTACAAGCCCTGGCTTGGGATCACAGGCTCAGAGTGGATTGGTCTGGATAACTTCGTGAGAATTTTTCAATATGAAGAATCAACACAGGCCATTATCAACACGCTGATTATTGCTGTCTTCAAGATTGTGGTCGGTATTATTGTTCCGATTATTATGGCAATACTTCTTAGCGAAATCCGCAGTGTCGGACTCAAGAAGAGCATTCAGACGCTGGTTTACCTGCCTCACTTCCTATCCTGGGTCACGGTAGCAGGAATTATGATTGATATTCTGGGTCTTGACGGCGGTGTTAACCATTTCCTCTCCAGCGTCTTTGGAACAGAGCCGATTTTTTTCTTAGGTGATCCCGCCTACTTCCGTCCGACGGTCATCATCAGTGATCTTTGGAAGAACTTCGGATTTAGTATGATCGTCTATCTGGCAACGATTACAGGTATCGATCCCTCTTACTACGAAGCAGCCGAGATTGACGGGGCAACCCGCAGGCAGCAAATCCGCCATGTAACCCTGCCCAGTATGCTGCCGATGATTATAGTGATCTCGACGTTGAGTTTAGGAAGCATTCTTGATGCAGGCTTTGATCAGATTTTCAATCTCTATAATCCGTTGGTATACAGCACCGGCGACATTATAGATACCTATGTATACCGCTCCTCTCTGCTCAACGGACAATACGGCTACGGTACTGCGGTTGGATTGTTTAAATCCGGAATTAGCTTTATTCTGATTGTCATCTCCTACCGGATCGCTTATAAGCTGGCGAATTACAAAATCTTCTAGAAAGGAGACCGGATATGTATCACAAGACTAAGGGATATAAAGTATTTTCTGTGTTCAATCATTTTCTGCTCATTCTGGTTGCCCTAACCTGCCTGCTGCCCCTGCTGCATTTGCTTGCCCAATCCTTCAGCAGCAAGGCTGCGGTCAACGGTAATCTGGTCTCCTTTTGGCCCGTACATTTCACAACCGAAGCTTATGAAAAAACGTTCAGAAATTCAAACTTCACCGGATCCATGCTGATCTCCTTAGTACGCACCGTCCTCGGGACGCTTATCAGCATGTTCGTAATCACCACTGCCGGATATGCATTGTCCAAAGAATTCCGCGGGCGCAATGCCTTAATGTGGATCTTCGTGTTCACTATGCTGTTCTCGGGCGGACTGATTCCCTCCTATATTCTGGTGACCAGTCTTGGCATGAAAGACACAATTTGGGCACTGGTACTGCCTGGAGCTTTCGGCGCTTATAATCTGATCCTGATTATGAATTTCTTCAAGACCATTCCGAAGGCACTGGAAGAAGCGGCTTTTATCGACGGAGCTTCCTTCTTCGGCATTTTCGTAAAGATTTACCTTCCCCTATCTCTTCCGGGCTTGGCTACAGTCGGCCTGTTCATTATGGTCGGGCACTGGAATTCCTGGTTTGACGGAATTCTGTATATGTCTAATACAGCCAACTACCCTCTCGCCTCTTTTCTGCAAACCGTTGTAGTCCAAAGCTCAGCACAGAGCATGGCACTGAGCCAATCCGAGGCGGCTGCCATGTCGGAGCAGAGTATCAAGGCTGCACAAATCTTTGTGAGTACGCTGCCGATTATTCTCGTTTATCCGTTTCTGCAACGATTTTTTGTTAAGGGAATCGTTCTCGGTGCTGTAAAGGAATGAACTGGAGCCAACGCTAAAACCCATCATAAAGGAGACCTATCTATGAAGCCGAAACAAACCTTTGCGGTAGCCGCATCCTCATTGCTGATGGCCGGCATGCTTGCCGGCTGTGTATCGAAGAACAGCGGGAGCACCGCCGCATCAGACGCAACGCTGAAAGACGGGAAATATGACCCGGTAATCACCATTACCTCGGCTAAGCAGCAGGATGAGAACGCAGGCAAATATATTAACGGCGATAGCCTGAACGACAACGTGATGACCCGCTGGGGTGTAGATAACCTGGGTATCAAAATTGAAACAACGCTGCTCGGCGGTGACGCTGCCAACTATAACACCAAGCTCCGTCTTGCCCTCACCGGATCCGAGAAGCTGCCGGATATTATTCCGGTATACGACACATCACTCGCGAATGACCTCATCCAGTCCGGGCAAGTGAAGGAGATTACAGAGGATATCAAGAATTATATGCCGGACCGGCTGAAGGAGGTTTACAAGAAGTATCCGACAACCTTCAATCCGGTTATCCAGGACGGCAAAGTATACGGCATGGCTATCTCCCCCACCTTGACCGAAGGTCAAGTGATGTTGATCCGGCAGGATTGGCTGGATAAATTAAATTTGAAAGCGCCCACAACAATCGATGAATTTGAAAAGGTTATTGCTGCCTTCACGAACGACGATCCTGATGAAAACGGCAAAAAAGATACCTATGGATTTGATTTCTCCGGTAAGGAAACCTACAACACCGGCTGGGTCAGTGATCCGGTAATGATCTTCAGTGCTTATACCGGGAAACACCTTCCCGGCCAGTGGTACAACGACAATGGTAAGCTCACCTACGGATCGGTAGCAGACGGCAATAAGGAAGCTCTCGCCAAACTTCGTGACTGGTATTCCAAAGGCTATCTGAACAAGGAGCTGGCCACACAAGGAGCCTGGGATGCACTCGCTGATTTCACGGAAGGCAAAGCTGGCATCATTATCGGACGTCCCTGGCTGTATGGCAGCGTGAAGGATGTCGAGAAGAATATCAGGGGAGCCAAGATCTCCGCATATCCGACGATTAAAGGCGTAAAAGAAGACAAAACCTATCAGGCTGGCCAGCTTAACGACGGTGTCTTCATGTTCAATAAGAATTTCACTAATATGGAAGCATTCTTCCTGTACTATGACAAATTGTATGATGCGGCATTCGGAACAGGTGATTTCAAATACGGTTATGCAGAGGGCTATGACTACGATATCGTGAATGGTGAGATCGTCTTTGATCCCACAAAGTTTAATACACCGCTTGAAGTCATTCAGGCTGCTGGCAAGATGACCTTCACCAAAAATACGCCAAGCATAGACGAAGCAGGCAAACCCTATTATGATTTGGCTAACGGTGCCACTCCAGACAATGGCGTCCTGATGCGGGCAGCGGCTCCGGGGGACCAAACGACAAAAGACGGATTTGTGATCTCATATGAGAATAAAGACGTATTGCTTCCCAACGCCTTCAATGGCGTGCCTACCAAAACAATGCAGTCTTCCTGGGAGCAGCTTCTCACCATGGAGCGCGAGACTTTCACCAAGATCATCTACAGCAAGGAACCGCTTGAGTCCTATGATGAGTTCGTGAAGCAGTGGCATGAAAAAGGCGGAACGCAGATTACTGAAGAAGTGAACGACTGGTTAAAGAAAGCAAATGAAGTCGACGTCATGTCTGCAATGGGACTGAAATAGCCGGTAATTCGGCATAATCGAAACAGCCGTCACCCGCGCATTATTCAGCGCGGTGACGGCTGTTCCGTTTGCTCATAATTCATTTAAAAGCCTGTCTTTGGTATTTCTTCAGGCGCCTGGACAGTTGATTGTACTTGGCCTGTGCGGATTGCATACATGTTCCGGTGAGCTATCATCATCTGCTCCACAAAAGCCTGATATGGCTGCTGGCAGACATCAATGACTCCAATCTGATAATTCTCCCCGTCAAACCGCCCTAACACGGTCTGATCATTAAGCTGAAAATAATGAACACCGATCAGGCCGGGTATTGCCGCAGCTTGTTCAACATAGTAGCGGTACGCGAGTCCCCGCTCCCGCTGGGTAGCGACAGCCCGGATACCATAAGCCGGCAAGCCGGAATCTGCAGCTCCAAAGTGATATTCCCCGATCATTACCGGCCGCTTCAGCTTCCTGCTGATCTGCTCAATAAGCTCCTGATCCGGCTGAAGCTGATAGCAATTGATGCTGAATACATCGAACGCTTCACAGCCTTCCAGGAGGTCTTCGTTAGAGATCCAGGCATAGCGCATACCCAGATTTAAGTGATGAGGATCCGCTTCCTTGCAAGCCTTCGCAGGAATTTCCACATAACGCCTGATCATCATCCGGTTAAATAACGTGAAATCCTTTTTCTGCTCTTCATTCCCCTCCGGGAGTGTATTATTATAGTCCAATAGGTCCCGGAAAGCATCGTACGAGGATTCCCAGGCTGCGTTCCAGCAGTCCACGGAGCCGTATTTCTCTTCAAGCCAGGCAATCAGCCGGGTTTTGGATGCGGATGAAGCGGGGCTGCGCAGCATCTCCGCCGTTAAATTCAGTCCGTCAACGAATGCCCACTGCGGTTCGTTCCGCATGAAATACCCTACCATTCTCTTGTCTTCCTTAAGCACAGCCAGCTGCCTGGCGAACGCTGACGCCTCCTCCTCATATTCGGAGCTGAATACATCGGGGAAATCACGGTAAATCGACATTCCCGTCGACGGAAAGCTGTGCATCGGATACACATAAGGCAGCTTGGAGCTGCCGATGAAGTCGGGGGCCGACCAGTTGCCGATGGTGTTGATGCCCCAATCCTTCAATCTCCACTCCGTCAATTCTCTCCAGCACTCCCGCCACTGCTCCCCGAACGCCTGAATCATATTGGCAATAAAAGGATCGTAGCCATCTTCGCGCCATGCATCTCTGAACAGCCCCTCCCGGTCAGGAAGCTCCGGCAGCAAATGCTCCATTCCCGCTATCCACATCCCGGATGAAGGCCCGATGCAGTCTATGCCTGCACTGAATAAAGCATAACCTTCAGGGTCGGCAAACCACCACCGGGTACCGTCGAATTCCGTCCTAAAAAATCCGGTAGCGGCAAATTGCAGGCCCTTCCAACCGCCATATGTACCTGTCGGCCACCTGGAGGCAGCCTCCACCTGCCGTGCTTTTTCCAGCTCCGCATTCAATGCGGATACCATATCTCTGGAAGACAGGGTTTTCCCCTGCCATTCCTTCCAGGAGAGCTGCCCCAGCTCATCAATATAGGAGACCGGTGCATAATGGAATTCCGGCTCAGTCCGGGTTAAGCGCAGGCCCGACATTTCGAAGTACCTTGCTGAAACCGAGGGGATTGTACCGACCGATAATCCGGCAACCCGGCTCCGGTCGACGAACGAATCTCCCCTGAGCACCGATTGCAGGACGCCGGGATAACGGTCCAGGAACAGCTTCTCGCCATTTAATGCCGTGAGCGGTAAGCACAGCCGTGTTCTTACACGGGGAAGCAGCCCATAATGAACCGAGATTGACCTTCCGGCCTGATCCTGAAATGTGAAAAGAATAACCAGCACATCATGGCATTCATGGTAGAAATCAGCGGTTAAATATTCATATTCAATCCAAATATCCGCTTCAACAAGTGACAAATCCAGCTCTGCGCTCCCCCCCGTTAAAGCGGTTTCAATCTGACAATGCTGCTCATCGAGCGTTACAACTCTGACTCCTTCGGATAAAGAATGGAACTTGGCTGGCAATGGTAAGGTCATTCTGTTTGTTTCGCTCCTCTCCCGTGAAAATTCAAGCCAGCGTAACATTTACAGCATTTACGCATGGCCTGATCCAATTCACAGTCATTATATCTGAGGCGTTCATACAAGTCGATGCCACAATCTCAACCTATGCCCGACAAATCCGGCTTGAAATAGCCATAGATTTATCCGATTGCCAGAAATGGATGTCCGGCAAATTTACCATTTGATCATTCTATCCCTCAAATCTCAAACTGAACACTCGATCCATCCGGTCCCGCATAATCGATGACCGTTCGTTTAATGGCCAGATCAATATGCAGCGTGCAGTGCAAATCCCCCTTGGTCCACTGCAGCCGGACCTCATGACTTGCCGATTCCAGCACGCGGAATTCACCGTTAAACGCGCCATATTCGTTGCGGAACCGGATCAGCGCAAGGAGACGCTGGACTACGCCCCTGCCAAGCGCCTGCTTAATCTCGTCTATACTGAAGTTATGACGGTTAATCTCCCGCCCTTCTCCTGTGCGGCGAACCGCTTCGTCATCGTTCTCTCCGGCCAGAAGTCCGGCGTAATACACCTGCGGGATGCCGGGAGCGAAGAACTGGATGGCACGGGCTGCCAGATAAGCGTCATCATCACTGTTCAGCACGGAGTAGTAGGAGCAGCGGATCTGGTGTACATCGAATCCATCCTCGGCCTTATGACCCTCAGAGACAATCAGGCTCAGATTGGCGCCGCGTTCAAGACAAGCATCGACCAGCTTACGTGCTTCCTTCGTGTCGATCAATCCGTCGAGATCGGGCTTGACGGGGATACCGTCATGACAGTCCAGCATCGTGAACTGCTTCGCAGGGCGCGTAGTCAGGTATTCCTTCAGCGCTTCCGCATTTTTGTTGACAAGGGTATCAAGGATGCGGTAAGGCAGAATGAAATCATAGATCCAGAACCCGCGCTCCGCCAGTTTATATTGAATGCTGTAGTGGGAATGAACCTCCGGCAGCAGCTCGATATCCAGCGAATCGGCCAGCTCCCTGATCCAGTCCAGGAACCCGTAGATCTCAGGCTCAACGAAGAAGCAGCTTGTACCCAGCTTCTTGATGATGTAACCTACAGCATCCAGCCGCACAATCTTTACGCCGTTGTTACGGAAATTCCCGAAGATATCGCTCAGCAGCTGCTTAACCTTATCCGAATGTATATCGAGGTCAATTTGTTCCGAGGGATCGGTTTTGCCGAAGGTCGTCCATACCTTCTCCTCTTCACCCGTCTCTCCGACCGTGAAGGTGGAATAGGGCAAGGGGCGTCGGAGAAACATTTTGCCGATATCGGCCTGCACAGGCTGTCCGTCTGCCCAGACCTTATCGAGTGTCAGGAACAAATCCGCGTACGGTGAGCGTCTTCCCTGTCTCAGGAAATCCTGGAAATACTCAGACTGCCGGGAAATATGATTAACCATCACATCCAGCAGCACATCATGCTTCGCCCCAATCACCTTAATATCTTCCCAGGAGCCAAATGCAGGCTCGATCTCAAAATAAGTAAGCGGAGCAAAGCCCCGGTCGCCCGAGGAGGGAAATGGGGGAAGGATATGAATACCGCCCTTAAAGATATCTGAAAAATGCTCATCCAGCACATGGTTTAGGGTCTGCAGGTTCCCGCCCAGCGAGTCGGGATACGTAATCAGCTGCACTTGATTGTGAATTGCCATAACTCTCGCCCTCCTAGATTTGGTACTTCGTCTTGAATGTCTCAAGTTCCGGCAGCTCTACGACTGCCCCTGTATATTGCAGCTTATACGCGCTGACTGCCAGCCCGAACTTCAGCGCTTTGCGGACCGGATAGCCCTTGATGAGCGCCGTGTACAAGCCGGACCAGAAGGCATCCCCTGCCCCCGTCGTATCTGTCACCTGCGTAGCCAGCGTATCCATCTTCACCGTTTCCTGCCCGTTTGAGGCGATCGCGCCGTCTTTGCCCAGAGTCAGAATGACCAGCTTCACTCCCAGGTCCAGGAATTTCTGCAGCTGATTCTCCGGGGTGTCTTTCCCGAACAGCCGCTCGGCATCGTCTTCCGACGGCTTCGCGATATCAACTTGCGGAAGGATCGTTTTGATATACTTAACCCCGTCCTCCCCTTTCTCCCATAGTGCCGGATGGTAATTAGGATCGAAGCAGACGAGAACCCCGTTGCTGCGGGCATCCCGGATCACTTGCTCTACCGCCGATCTCACCGGCTGCCTGGACAGGGGCCAGCAGGAAAAATGAACGATCTTCGTCCGCAGCAGGACTGAGCGCAGCTCCTCGGTGTAGGTGAGACGGTAATCGGCTCCCCGGTAGAAGATCGGGACCGGCGTGGACTTGCTCTTGGTCACGACCACCAGGCTGGTTGCTTCGTTTACATGCTGCACACAGCTTGTATCCATCCCGGCTCTCTGCAAATGCTCCACCAGAAACAACCCGAGCCCATCCGTCCCCACCGCAGACGCCACAAGCGGGCGGATGCCCAGCCGCTTGCTATTCATGGCGATATTGGCCGGTGAGCCTCCGAAATATCTGTGGTACCTGCTGTACTCAAAGGAGTCGCTGTACCCCTCCGATATCATGTCTACCAGCAATTCCCCGACCGTTAGAAGATCGATGTCCTTCTCTTTAAATTTCAGGCTATGCTCAAAATCAAACATGGGTATTCCCCCATTCATCTATAAATACGGCTTTAGTTCAACAACCCCTGGTTGTGTTTCTTATAGGACATGGGAGAGACTCCCGTTACATTTTTAAACATCTTGGAGAAGTAGAGTGAATCCGTAATCCCGACGGAAGCTGATACTTCCTGAATGTTAAGGTCAGTCTTTTGCAGGAGCATTTTGGCATTTTGGATGCGGATTTTGCTGATATATTCCGGGATAGACATTCCAGTGATCCGCTTAAAGTAACGGGAGAGGTAGGAACGGCTATAGTTGACGTGCTTGCACAGCATATCCACATCAATATGCATGTAGTAGTTCTGCTCGATGAACAGAACGGCCTGCTGTACCACGCTTTCGGAGCCGGTCCGCAGGCCGGCCTCGCCGTAATGCTTTGACCCCTGCTCAACCAGGTGGAAAATATGCAGCAGATAGCTAATGCACAGCAGCTGCCCGTTCCCCGCTTCCGGAAGCTCCTGGATCAGCAGCAGCATTTTATTAATAATGGTATGTGTTGCAATTCCCGCCAGGCAGCAGTGATTAATATCGAGCCCCATCAGATTCAGATAATAGGGAATATGCTGGCCGCCAAAGGAGACCCACATAATCTCCCACGGGTCCTCGGGGTCGGCATAGTAGAAATGCTTTTCTCTGGGAATCAGGATAAACATGTCTCCCTGGTTCTGCATTTTGTTGACATGATCGCCTTGGGTTAAATAGCCCTTGCCGCTGAGGACAAACACCATTTTATAAGTCTCCAGGACGCGCGGGCCTACGACATGGTCTTTGCCGCACTTCCGGTGACCAGCCCAGGTAATATAGGCAGACTGCTCCATTTGTGTTTTGGTCGGTGTGTAAAAATGCTGTACAATATGCTCTTCCATTTCTGCTTCACCTCAATGAAGTTGCCGTAATTTAGGTCTCTCACTGTACCGCACCGCATTTTCTTTGTCAATCGACCCAACTGGAAACAGCTCTGCCGTCCTATCATATCTAAAAGAGCCCCGTAAAGGGGCTCAGCCCGGCAGCATTCCGGTTACTCGGCACCGGTAACCCACTGCTCCGTGAAGGAGATAAATTTCATCGTGCGGCGGTTGCCGAAGGAATATGCTGCATGCAGACTTCCATCCGCCGCCTGCATGATGCATGGATATTCGTAGCGGCGGTTGCGGATTAGATTTTTGTGGCCGCTGAAGCCCTCACCTGTCTCCACATGACGGCGGTACGGCCACGTTCTGCCCTCATCCTCTGAAATGGCTACAGTAACAGGACAGCGTTCAAACGGCCAGACAGTAATATCCGGCTTGTCATTGAAGCGCAGATCATTGTAAATGATGGCGAGCTTGCCGCTCGCAAGCTTGATGGCGGAAATGCTGGAGTTATTGTTCGGCAGCTCGGTGCGTACCGGTTCCGTCCAGTTCTCCCCGGTGTCATCCGATTTGGCAAAGTAAATATAGTCTGCCGCGCGGCTGCGGAAGAGCCCGATCAGCTTCCCTGGCGCCATCTCGATCACGTTGCAGTGCACACGGCCGCGGCTGCCGGGAACCTCGACGCTGCGCCAGGTCGCGCCTTCATCGTCGGAGATGTTCATGACCGTAATATCGCTGCCGTTGCGGGTATCATCATTGAAGCAGATCCAGTTCTCGAAGATCCATCTTCCGCTGGAGAGAACCTGAATTTTCTGGCGGCAGAATGAGCCTTCACGCGGGAACATAACCTCCGCCTCCCCCCAGGTATACCCGTTGTCCCTGGAAACCTTGCGGTAAATCTTGGAGGTGTACTGCAGGTTGAACTCCGGCGGCTCATCGGCGGTACGGGCCCGCTGGGCCGTGTACATCACCCACAGCTCGCCGTTCGGATGAAGAAACAGGGACGGATTCTGCTCGCTGAAGCCGTTATCGTCAGAAATTCTCACAGCGGGTGTCCAGGCATCCGCCCCGGCGTTCAGACGGGACATCACGATGCTGACATCCGGGTTGCCTTCATCCGAACCGGCAAACCAGACGCAGAGCAGATCGCCGCCCGGCAGCTCCTGCAGGTCACAGGCATGGCTTGTTTCGAAATCACAGGGCAATAGGGATTCCGCCAGTCCGAGGCGGCGGTTGAAATACAGCTTTCCGTCTTCAGTAAGGTCATTTAATTCAATCATAGGATGATTTAACATAATGCACTCCTTTAGTTAAAATATATGAATTTATAGGTTTCACACATAAATTATTCTTCTATTAAGTGGCTTACTTCACAGAGCCAAGCAGAATCCCTTTCTTGAAGTACTTCTGCACAAACGGGTAGATCAGCACAATCGGCACCATCGCTACGAAGATGGCCGCTGCCTTCAGGTTGCCGGGGTTCAGCATAATGCCGTCCTGGATAATCGTGCGGAAGGCCGTATTGGAATCGCCCGAGCTGATGACAAGTCTTTTTAACATAACCTGAATTGTCTGCAGGTTCGGATTTTGCAGGTAAATGAGCGGCATCAGATACTGGTTCCAGATAAACACGGCATAGAAGACGCCGATTGTGGCCAGGATCGGTTTGGAAATGGGAAGAAAGACACGGCTCATAACCTGAAAATCGTTGGCGCCGTCGATTTTGGCTGCTTCCTCCAGCTCTGTTGGCAGGCCATCCAGGAAGGTCTTGGTAATAATCAGAAATTGTACATTGATCGCATTGGGAATAATCATGACCAGCCAATTGTCCACAAAACCAAGCTTATTCAAGACAATATATGCCGGAATAATTCCCGCTTCAAATACCCAGGTGAACACGAACAGGCTCATGATCAGAAAACGGCCCTTAATCTGCTTGCGGGACAACACATAGGCCGTCATATACGTCAGCATAAGCGCAACAACTGTACCAATCGCCGTATAGATGCCCGAATTCAGCAGCCCGCGGAGAATGCCGAGACTGGAGTTCGTCAAAATATATTGATAAGCTTCAAAGTTAGGGTTCTTCGGAAAGAACACGACGTCTCCTGAGGCGATGCTTCTTCCGTCACTGATGGAGAGAAAGAATATATACAGGAAAGGATACGTACAGACAAGAGCGATCAATAGCAGAAAAATATTGTTGCAGATGTCGAACAGACTGATCTTTGTTCTCATCATCCTTCTCCTTTCTCAGAATAGCCGTGTATCGGAATATTTAGTGGACAGCTTGTTGGTTCCGACAACCAGAACGTAAGCAACCAGCGATTTCAGCAGATTGACTGCCGTGCCGTAGCTGTATTCCGGGAACCCTGTGCTGGCAAAGGCCAGGCGGTATACATAAGTCTGAATGACATCAGCCGTCTCATAGACGCTTTGATTGTACATAAGCAAAATCCGGTCCAGATCGACCGTGAAAATGTTGCCGACGCTGATAATCAGCATGATGGCAAGCGTTGGCTTCAAGGAAGGGAGCGTGATATGAAACATTTGCTGAAAGCGGCTGGCACCGTCCAGCGAAGCAGATTCATAGACGGATGGATCAATAGCTGCCATTGCAGCAATATACACGATTGCCGAATAGCCGAAGGTCTGCCATACCTGGAGCAGTACATAGTTGCTGCGGAACCATCCTGGTTCTGCCATGAAGTAGATGGTGTCCAGGCCAAAGCGGGCCAGAATGTCGTTAACCAGGCCGGTCGAAGGCGAGAGCAGCGTGTACAGAATGCTGACCATAACGGCCGAAGAGATGAAATAAGGCAAGAAGCTCAGGGATTGCACGCTTCCTTTAATCCAGCGGACCCGCACCTCGTTCAGCAGCAAGGCGAACAGAATCGGAATGGGAAACGTGAATAGCAGGGAATAGAAAGCGAGAATGAGCGTATTTTTGACAAGGGTCCATATATACGGGTCTTCAAAGATACGCTGAAAATGCTCCAGACCGACAAACGGACTGCCCAGCACCCCGCGAAAAGCGCTGAAATCCTGAAAAGCGATAATCATCCCGCCCAGCGGAGCCAGTTTGAACAATACCAGGCTGATCAAACCGGGCAAAAGCATGAGCAGCAGGAGCTTGTTCGTATTCATATAGGCGAGAAAACGGCGCATCCCCGTTTTTCGGGGAAGAGGCGTCATTCTGTCACTTGTTATCACTTTCTCCACCACCCATTTGATCTGAATTTGTACCCTGTATTTAGGTGCCGCGCCTTCCGGGGGGAAGGCGCGGCCAGTGCTGTTGTTTACTTGTACATGGCGTCGTAAGCTTCTTGCTGTAGGGCTACAATCTTCTTATATCCTGCTGTTTCCATTTCACCGAGGAAGGCATCCCATTCACTCATTGGGCGTTTGCCGTTGACGAATTCCGTCACTCCTGCGGTAACCGCCTCATTGACCTTAGCGGAAAGATCAGCCAATTGTTTAGCCTGATCAGCCGAGTAGGTCACCTGTACACCGGTTTTCAGACTTTCGTCTGTGAACAGCTCCAGTGCAGCATTGCGTACAAGCTCTGTATTCCAGGAGTAGAACGCGTCGTTGTCAATCGGCTTGACGAAGGTCAGACGGTCGTTAAGGAAAGACCAGCGCGGTTCTCCGGCGGGCGTTGCTTCCTGCTCCGTGAAGTCCACTGTGTACTGCTTATTTCCGCCCTCATCTTTATAGCTTTCCCCTTCAACGCCCCATGAAACCAGCGTCTGTCCTTCATCGGAATAGAGATAGTCCAGGAATTTGATAATCGTCTCTGCTTTGTCTTTACTGTCTGCGTTAATAACCATTGCTCTTAGGGTGTTGTATTGGGTTTCCGTTGTCTGCACGGAAGGCTTTCCGTTCAGGTCCTTCAGATAAGGCAGGATGGCAATCTTGTAGTCCGGATCGTTGTCCGGTCCTCCATTATCCATGAACCAGGATGGACGGGTCAGGTAGTCATAGCTGATGGAGCCTTGTCCTGTAAGCATTTTGGATTCCCAGCTTTCCTCCGTACCGGAGCCTGCCACCCATTCAGGGTCGATCAAGCCTTCGCTGTAAAGTGTTTTATACCACTCCACCATTTTCTTGTATCCGTCGGAATACAGGTCAGTGCCCGTTTTGCCGTTGCCGTACACCCCTCTGGATATGCCGTCATCGTAATTCGCGGCTGCATTGAACGCGCTCTGGAAGCGGATATAGCCTTCACGGCCGACCATCGGATAGTAATTCTTATCATCCTTGCCGTAATACGCTTTCAATTTGCGCATCGCATCGGTCAGCTCATCAATCGTCTGCGGAGCCTTGGTAATGCCGGCCTTCTCGAAATGATCGGCGCGGTAGAAGATGAAGTCTGCAAAACGCGGAGCTTCGGCAACCAGTCCGAATATTTGTCCGTCCTTATCGGTAATCAACGTTTTGTAACTGGGGTTCTTCTCGATATAGCTCTTGATATTAGGCCCGAACTCTTCGATATAAGGAGCCAGGTCGACAAACGCGCCTTGGGCACCGTATACGGTAGCCTGTGAAACGGAAACAATACCTGAATCAGGGAAGGTACGGCTAATAATTTTCTGGTCCACGGAAGCGTAGTACTCATCATCGTTAGAGCCGCCGGGAACAAATTCAACGGTCGTGCCTGTTGCCGTTTCCACATGCGGATACCACTTGTCTTCCTTCAGCCAGTTGATAAATTTATCATGCATCAAATAAGAAAAGCTGCTGCTTCCTTCCGCCCCGCTGTTGCCGTTGTTAGCAGTATTCGTTTTTGTATTTTGTGAGCAGCCGGCCAGCACAGACCCTGAAGCAAGCAGAGCGGCAAAGACTAAATAAAACGCTTTCTTTTTTCTCATTATTAGTTCCCCCTCGAAGTGTAATTTGAAATACTAAGAGTGTCTTCAGAAGTAGTATCTCATGACCCAAGTATAAAATTAATGAAAAAATAGCTATACCTCATGGAAAATTGCGCACAAAATCTTTTTTGTGCTACTGATTTTTAATAGGAGTTGCAATTTGCAATACAATAGGCCGAAAAATCACAATAACCCTCTCGCTGTATAATCGGCCACCATACGGCGCACCTCCTCCAAGGCCTGGGGGGTGAGCGGAGCTACCGGCCGCCGGGCCGGACCTGCCGGCAAGCCGATTTCATCCAGCACCGCTTTCAGCACGGAAGGCAGGGTACCCAGCGCAAAGGCTGCCCGCAAACCGCGGAGGACACGCTGCGCCTGCTCTGCCTGCTCATATTCACCGCGGCGCCAATACTCATAAATGGCCACCACTGTGGCCGGGAAAATATTGGCCGTTGCCGCAATAGCCCCTGTGCCGCCCGCCATCAGCGTGGACAAAATCAGCGAATCCGTTCCGGCAAGCACGGAGAAGGATTCCGGTGTGCGGTCGATCAGCTGCAGAATGTTATCGAAGCTGCCGCTGCTGTCCTTGATGCCGACCACATTCGGCAATTCCGCAAGCCTGGCCACAGTCTGCACGCTGAGGGTATTGCCTGTACGGACCGGAATCGTATACAGCACAAGGGGCAGCGATGTTTCCCCTGCCACAGCTTCAAAATGGTATTGCAGCTCAGCCTGCGTATAGGTAAGAAAATAAGGGGTAATCACGGAAAGTGCGTCCGCTCCCGCCTGCTCCAGTCTTTGCGCCAGACGGCTGGTCTCGCGTGTTCCGGAACAGCCTGCACCTGCATATACGGGCACACGGCCGCGGGCCTCATCAATGACGATTTGCGCTACCTCCAGCTTTTCTTCAAAAGAAAGATTAAAGAATTCACCGTTGGTCCCCAGGCAAAACAGCCCGTGCACTCCGGCATCAATGTAACGGTTCACCATCTTCCGCAGTGCCTTCTCGTCAATCTCCTCCCGCTGATCCAGCGGAGTGACCATCGCAGGTATAATTCCCTTCACTTCCAGCATGGTTCCCAGTCCCTTCCTGTTATTCATTCAGATTCATTCAGATCTATTTCAAGCGCAAACCTTCCCGGTATGTTGATGCTTAAACCGTCTGCTTCGGGGCCAGTTCAACAGCCGAACGGATCGCCTCCAGCATGCTTTTCTCATCCGCAATGCCTTTTCCCGCAATATCAAACGCTGTGCCGTGATCAACAGAGGTACGGATAATCCCGCCCTTCAGACCCACGGTAATATTAACGCCGTCCTCTATGCCCAGCACCTTAATGGGCGCATGTCCCTGATCGTGGTAGCAGGCGACAACAATATCAAAGTCTCCCCGCATGGCCCTGTAAAAAAGGGTGTCCGCCGGAGCAGGACCATATACATCCATTCCTTCCATCCGCGCTTTCTCTACGGCCGGAACCAGCTTCTCTTCCTCCTCTCCGTTTCCGAACAACCCGTTCTCCCCTGCATGGGGATTGATGCCGCACAGGGCAATCCGCGGATGATTATTCCCTGCTGCCCGCAGCACCTGATCCGCCAGCTTCAGCACTTTATACGTCCGTTCCGGCGTAATCAACTCCACAGCCTTGATCAGCCCGACATGGGTCGTCAGGTGAATAACCTTGAGGCGGCCGGTGGACAGCATCATCGAGAAATCCTCCGTCTCTGTCAGCTTGGCCAGAATTTCGGTGTGTCCGGGATAGAGATGCCCTCCCTTATGCAGCGCCTCCTTATTCAGCGGGGCGGTACAGATGGCCTGGACTTCACCGGACTTCGCCAGCTCAACAGCCTTGGCAATATAATGGAAGGCTGCATTTCCCGCCGCTGCGGACAATTGCCCGTAAGGAACGGCATCCGGCAGAAGCTTCAGATTGATACAGTCAATGATCCCGTGCTGGAAAAGCGCCTCTGCGACTCCTTCTATCGGGCGAATCTTCATTGCATCCCGGCTAGAGATGGCAGCCGCCCTCTCCAGCGTTCCGGTGTCACCGACAACGAGCGGGCGGCACACCTCATAAATATCAGGGTGCGATAACGCCTTTACAATAATCTCAGGACCGATACCGGCCGCGTCCCCCATAGTAATGGCAATAATCGGCTTCATCATGTCACACCTCTCTCTGCAGAGCCTTCACGGAGCGTACCAGTACCTGATCGCTTCCGAAAGCCCCCGCTTTCGTAATAATATATCTGCCGGATTCACCCGGCGTCCGCCCAAGCGGGACTCCGTTCTCCACCTCATTAATGAGCTTAATCTCCACATCACTTAAATGGTGGCAGACCTGCTTCGCGGTATCTCCTCCGGTTAGTACCATATGGCGGATACCGCACTCGGCGATAATCTCAGCAGCCACCCGGCCAAGCGCTGCGCTGATGCGCTCTCCTACTTCCGTAGCGCTCAGACCACCGGAGCGCCCAAGCTCAGTGACACGGTCGACCTCTTCCGGATCGCCCGGCGTATAGAGCGCCACATGCCTTCCCTCCCGGGAGATGATACCGGTTGCAAGCTCACGGACACGCTTCAATTCCACAGCGCATGTTCCCGGGAAGAGCAGCTTATCCGATTCAACCACGAGAGCAGAGACACCGTCTTCTTTCACCAGCTCGGTCAGCTGGCGGCGCGACCACGGATTGACACTGCCCACTACAATAAGCACAGATTTCGGATCTGAATACAAGGTATTTTCCCAGTGGGTTGCCTGGCTTTTGTCCGTCCTCTCCAGTACAACACCAGCTCCCGCTTGCTTCGGCGCTTCCCTAATGCTGCAGAGAATCTGCGTTGTTAATGCGCCGGCCAAACCCGCTGAACCGGCCCATACCACTTTCGGACCTCCCGGTCCTCCGGGGAACAAGGAAGCGATCAAGGCCAGATCCTCTTCCTGCTCCGCATCGAACACAAGGTAAGGAATGCCGGACTGGCGGCAGCCGGCAAGCCGCTTATCCAGCGCAGCCCGCCCGCCTCTCAGCAGTTCCAGCGGAATAAGGGCGGCCGGATAACGGCTTTGCCGCTCAAGAATGGCAGAGAAGGCCGATTCCGTTGCCGGATGCTTGGGATCATTGGCCATCTCCGTCTCGTGCAGCGGCATCCCGTTCACATACACAATTCCTTCTGTCAGCGTGCGTCCCACCTTCGGGAAAGCCGGGGCAATAACAATGAAATCAGGCTGCAGCGTCTCATAAACCGCGTCCAGCTCACTGCCGATATTTCCGCGCAGCGTAGAATCAAACTTCTTATAGATGACAGGAGAGGTAGCTTCTCCGCCGCGCCCCAGAAACAGACATACATCCTTGACTCTCTGATAAGCCTCCTGCGGAGGAAGAGAGCGGCTGTCGGTATCAAATACAACAGCCTCCTGTTTCCCGCCGCCCGTCTTAAGCTCCAGGAGTACAGAAGTGGACAAGCCCTGACGGGCCATTTGCACCCCCGTATCATTCGCCCCGGTCAAGTCATCCGCGATGACGGCGATGTTCATTTTCTAACCCCCTCCATACAACAGCAATTACACATATACAGCAGAACGCTGCTTCAGGGAGCAGCCGCCCTGTCAATCCTCTTTTAATTTGCGCCACAGCGTTGAGCGGTTGATGCCAAGCCGCTTGGCGGCCAGCGACTGGTTCATATTCTCCTGCTCCAGGACGGTCTGGATGATATCCCGTTCAATGTCCTCCAGCGGCTGATACAGGTTCAGTTCCTCCCTGCCGGGCACCGTGTCTAACCCGCTGCGTGCTTTCCGGCTTCCTTCCTCCAGCAGCGCCAGCGCCTCAGGTTCAATGAACGGCCCCGTGGATGCCGCTACAAAGAGATCCATCACCGTGCGCAATTCGGTGAAATTACCCTGCCACGGATGCGCGAGAAGCGCCTCCATGACCTCGCTCCGGATACCGGCAATCTGCTTGCCCTGGCGTTCATTCGTCCAGATCAGGCAGGCGCGGATGCTGCGTTCCAGCCACGGCGTATCCCGCAGGGCCGGAAGCGGGATTCTCCGGTCCTGTAAGCTGCGCAGCAGCTTGCCGGCCAGCCGGTCCTCAGCAGCGAGCACCTCCGGATCCCTGTCAAACAGAAACACCGTCTTCATCTTGCGCTTGATAATGAATTCAGCCAGTTCCCTCTGCTGCTTGGCAGAGAGCAATTCCGCCCCTTCTATGGCGGTAACGCGCCCGCCGCCGTACAGCATCAGCTCCATCATGGCTTTCAGCACCTCTTCCGATGATCTCCGGATATTAAGGTGCAGAATGCCGTCCCTTGATTCGGAGAGGGCGGCGTTGATAACGTAACGCTTGCGCCCGCTGCCCTTTTCGCCATATACGGCTGCGGGATAAGCCTGAAAGTCCGTCTCCAGCCCGACGTCTTCCCGGTGGGAGAAATAAGGGGCTTCCGTCAGAAGGTAACTGGCGGCAAGACCGCTGCGTTCCGGTTCATCAACGGATGAATGCAGCATATACAGTAAGCGTTCATCTGCGGCAGGCAGTATTTGCGCCTGCAGGTACAAGCCCTGCTCCGGTTCATAAACGGATGTCACCGTATCAAAGTCCGCCCCCCGGCCGGCGTCCCTGAGCATTTCCCGCAGACCGGGGTACATGGTATAGAGCGTATCTGCTGTTTCAGGAAGCCGCAGAAGCTGCTTGAACGAAGGGTTGGCGAACTCCAGCTTGCCGCCTTGATCCACCGCCGCATATCCGTCCTCCAGCTTACCGAGCATGGCTTCGTACATTTCATTCTTGACCTTCAGCTTCCGGGCTGATTTATAGAGCTGTCCGGCCCGCGAGAACGCTTCCATTAATGACTCCCTGCCGGAGGTAATTAATACGCCCTGCAGACCGCTTTCGGCCGCGATCTTGACCGTAATGCTGTCGCCAATGATAACCTGGATGCCTCTCGCTTTGGCGTCTGCCAGGGCAGCACTGACTTCCTGCTCCTGATGGATAACCGTGTATGAAATATCGACCTCCATCAAGCTGGACACGGACATAAAGCCTTCGATGATATTGGGAAATCCGATCATTTCACATTTGGCGTTGTATCCCTGTACCAGCGTCAGGATCCGTAATATGTCGAATCCGGAAACGGGAATTTCCACAACGGGCAGATAGGAATGCTTCTGCAGCAGCTTTGCCGTCCCGCCTCTGCTGATAATAATATCGTAGCCTTCCGTGTGAATGCGGCCGATCAGCGGCAGCACCCTCGACAGATCTCCATGCTCCACTACAATCTCAAACTCCTGAAGCTCATTCTGTAGACTTAGCGTTAATTCAGATAACCCCGGGTAAGGAGCAATGACTATTGCTTTAATTTTCATGCAGCTATTCATCCTTGTTTTTTTAATGCCATTATAACCCAGCCGCCATTCAATAAGCAGCATCAAACCATTCCTTAGTGAAACAGCTTACCGTATACCGCACCGATGTCATCCAGTGTCATCACCTTCGGGTTGTTAGCCATCAGCCGGGTAACCTGCGAAGCCGCGAGTGAAAGCCCGGGAATATCGCCGCGCGCAGCTCCGAAGAGCGTCAAATCCTGAGGAATGCTCATCTCCTGCGTCCACAGCCGGATTTGCCCGATCACCTGCTCTGCATCCCGCTGACTTCCCTCTCCGGTCTGAAGCCCCATCGCTCCGGCTACAAGAGCCAGCCGTTCCACAATGACATCGAAATTAAATTCCATTACATGCGGCAAAAGCATGGAATTAGCCACTCCGTGCGGCACATGAAATTTCCCGCCAATCGGATAAGCCAAGGCATGTACAGCTGCCGTTCCGGCGCAGGTCAATGCCATTCCGCCGTACATGGAACCGATCAGCATATCCTCCCGAGCTTTTCTGTCGTCTCCGTGGTGATAGGCCTGCAGGATACTGGCAGAAATGCTGCGGATGGATTCAAGCGCGAACATGTCGCTGAACCGGTTGGCCTTGTTGGAAATAAACGATTCAAGCGCATGGGTATAGGCATCCATTCCTGTCGAGGCTGTAATATCACGCGGCAAACCAAGCGTCAACAGCGGGTCCAGAATGACTAATGCCGGCAGCAGGTACCGGCTGACAACACCGATCTTCAGCTCTTCCTCCGGCAAAGTCACAATAGCGTTGGGTGTCACTTCCGAGCCTGTGCCCGAGGTGGTGGGAATCAGGACTGTCGGAATACCCGGATTCGGAATCAGATCCGTCCCCAGCATGTCACGGACAGAGAGGCTGTTGGTCTTCATGACAGACAGCAGCTTCACAACATCCAGCACACTGCCTCCGCCGATACCTATAATCGCATCGCAGGGAACTTCGGCTATTGCGCCGGAGAGCGCTTCCAATTGGGCGATGGTCGGTTCAGGCTGAACATCGGTATTCCAGTGCACGGCGATCCCGCCGCTCTTCAGGCGGTTTGTAACTTCATCCAGCGTGCCGCTGCTTTGAAGAAAGGGCTGGGATACAAGCAGTACCGATTTCAGAGATCCCAGTCTTTGCAGATGCTCCACAATCCGCTCCAAGGAGCCGCAGCCCGCGATAATGCTGCGAGCCGTTTGAAAGAAATACTGTTCCATCATATCTTCTCCTCTGGATATCTTGATACATCTGTATTCGAAATTAGTATAGCATATCGTTGCAATAATTCAACTTTTAATTGTTTATATGGAGGTAAAATTAAATATCGTTGCTTTTTGCAACGTTATCTTATGAAAATCAAATGAACTCATTTGATCTGTGATTTCTATAAGCTATAGAATCCAAACTTTAAGCGGGATATATTCAACAAAAAAACCCGCCCACCCATTAAGGCTGACGGGTAAACAGTATGAATTGTACGAATATCCTGAACCAGGACTTTAATTTCTTTCAAGTGTCGCCAGGGAAACCATTACCCAGGGAGAAAACTTATTGGACAATGCGCCCTTAGGATTGTGTATCCGGAAAAGAAAAGCTTCACCTTCCTGATTCTTCCATACCATATAATCTACTACTCCTTTATCACCAGTAGCCTGCAAATACAATTCTGCAAACCCGAGCGGATGTTCAACCAATTCTCCACTATAATCTTTAGCACTGCCTGTAGCGGAAAGCTCAGTTTCACCTTGTTGCTTCAGCGCAGTGAGATCGTATTCAGAAGCCAAACTTTCAATTTCCGCATAGTAGGCCGGGTCCTCCGTAAGTGATAAACGGTTAGTCTGTGCATTCAATGTGAAATCCCCAGTGATATAAAGGGAGTATCCATCACCTTGCTCCAGTGTAGCCGTTTGCCCGCTAACCCCACCCTCCTGTTCACCGAATTCCCGGGTCTCTGGCCGTTCAGAGGTCTGAGGATCAGTAGGGTCAGGAGCTGCGGACGCTGGCGCCTCCGTGACTGAGGGAGTGGCCGAAGGTACTGGAGTGGCTGTAGCTTCAGCAACTGGCGTAGTAACTATACTTGTTGCTGTTGGCTCTGTCTCATTTGCAACTTCATTGTTGCTGCACGCGCCTAAAATTGAGGCGGATAGAATAATAGTGGCAGCTGCCGTAAATAATTGTTTGTTCATTGTATACCTCCTCTATCTGGATAATAGTTATTACCCAAAACCTGCAATCCCTCCCCCAAGGCCCCCAATCCGACTGTATTCCAGGGATTCCAATATGCATTTGATCCAAGAAGTTGTTTGTCATTATTAATAATGCTATATACTGTTATGAATACATTTATAGGATATTGCACCGGAACGAAAGGGGTGGCATTCATGTATAGAGTAGCGATATGCGATGATGAGGAGAAGCAGCGGGAGCTTGTTAAAGGAACTCTGATAGGCTTATCCATCAAGACAAATATAGAATTCGAGATGGAGTTATTCCACTCGGGAGAGCAGCTGGCCGCTCATTATGAGCGTGGCGAAGCACCCTTCCATATTCTAATTCTTGACGTGGAGATGGGCGGAATGAACGGGATTCAGACGGCACGGAGAATCCGCGAGCTGAAGCACTTTGATGAACAGATTATTTTCCTGACCAGCTACCCTCAATATATGGTGGAGAGCTTCGATGTCATCACATTCCAGTATTTAATCAAACCGGTAGCGCCTCTCCTCCTGGAAGAGAAGATCACCAAGCTATGCCAATATTTTCAGGCCCAAGATAAGAAATTCATGGTCATTAAATCCGGTTATGATGAAGTTGTATTACGATATGATGATATTATTGCGATTGAGGTTGCCAAAAGCCTAACGATAAAAAGCAAGCTGCATGTGATCACCAAAGCCCAAATCTATGAGAGCAAGGGCATTATTGCAGATTATGCCGCAGCTCTAAAAGACAGTAACTTCCTGCACATCCACCGTTCGATTATTATCAACCTGCTGCATGTGAAGAAGTTCGCCAGCGGCTCCGTTCTCATGTCGAA
Organism: Paenibacillus sp. FSL E2-0178; assembly: GCF_038593005.1. NCBI lineage: Bacteria > Bacillati > Bacillota > Bacilli > Caryophanales > Paenibacillaceae > Paenibacillus > Paenibacillus sp. FSL E2-0178. The sequence goes on along the minus strand of NZ_CP151953.1, from coordinate 6,937,650 downwards.
TGGGATGGAGCTTCCTATAGGCCGGTCCAAGATCAAAGAGGTTAAAGATTACTACACCAAATTCATGATCATGAAGGGTAATTCGTATGATTCTATATAACCTGCCGATCGTCCTCTGTGTGCTGCTGGTGATGTGCTTTCAAACCAATTTTTTCTTCAATTCCGTCTTTGACAAGTCCGCCAGGAAGACTAACCGGATTCTTTACTTCATCATTTACGGATTGCTTTGTTTCATATATTTAGTCATTCCGATGAATTCCTATATAGCCTCTTGTGTCGCATTGCTGATGATTTTTGGTTTGGCGCAATCCTATGATGTGGAGATCAAGACCAAGGTCATTTTTTCTATCCTGTATGCGGTTTTGATGACGATGGTCAGTTTTATCTCGCTTTATATTTTCTCAAGTCTAGATTCCATAGATTTCACTACCCTGGATTCGGGTAACGGGCAGGACCGGCTGACCTTTACGAAGGCATTAATCCTTAGCTGTGTGATTATGTTTGCTGTTATTCAGGTGATCAGATTCATTTCCAAACGCAGAAGCTTCTCTTTGCCTTACCGTTACTATATTTTCTTCTTGATCGTCCCCCTGGTCAGTATCTATCAGATCAATGTACTTACTGTCACCAGTGAGAAAAACATCTATTATTTCATGGCGATTATCGGATTCCTGTTCCTGAATGTGATGGTCGTCTATATTTTCGATACGATTATTGATAAATTTCAATTCATGCATGAGAATGCACAATTGCAGCACCAGATGAATTATCAGGATGCGAATTATGAGAAAACGGTGCACAGCTTCAAATCCATTAAGCGGATTATTCACGACACCCACCAGCAGTTCCTCTACATTGAAGAGTGTATTAAACGTAATGATTCAGCGGCGGCACTGGAGCATATCAGGGTTACCTTAAATAAAGTCGAGGACGCCTATCAGCGGGTGAACACCGGACATCTCGTTATAGATGCTCTGGTCACGAATACCCTTAATATTGGACAGGCCAACGGAATTAGAATAGATACCAGGCTTCAGCTCTATTCGCTGGAAGTAAATATTGACCGTTATGACCTATGTGTCGTTCTTGGCAATATGCTGGATAATGCGATAGAAGCCTCTAAGAAGGTTAAGGTGGCAGAGGACCGGTACATGCTCATCCAGATTCATTCGAATGAATCTGCGCTGTTCATCCACATCCTTAATCATATGGACAAAGTGACCGCTCCCTTGCACAGCCAGAAGCCGGACCCGGAGTATCATGGCATCGGCTTAACCAATATAGCCAGAATATGCGATAAGTACGGTGGCAACATGACCATCGAGTCCGGACACAAAGTCTTTAACAATATGGTCGTCCTCCCCTTTCACACGGTCAATCCTTAGACAAAACCATTGTTTAGGGATTGTTTTTTTCGTTTCAGGGTACTTCGGATCTTCTTCCTCCTTCTTGCTTGTATGATGAATCCATGATTACATTTCGAGCAGCAACAGGAGGAGGAAATAAGGATGAAGAAGTTGATTGCCGCAGTATTGGCTTCGGTGTTAGTGATCCCCATGGCCCAGGCCTCGGCACAGGAGAAGGGGACAACCGTGGAAGAAAAGGCCCGCGCGCTGGCTTCAGAGATCATCTCCAATTATGGGGTAAGCGGACTACAGTATGCCATCAGGGATAAAGGCTCTATCACCCTGTCCGGGGGTGCCGGTGTGTACGATAAAGCCACTCAGGCACCGGTCACGAAAGATACGATGTTTGGGATTGGCTCGGTCAGTAAAATGCATGTCTCGGCCGCGGCGATGATCCTGGCGGATTCCAAGGCCATTGATATCGATAAACCCCTCACTACGTATTTACCGCAGTTTAAGATGGCCGATGCCAGATATAAGGACATCACACCGCGGATGCTAATGAATCATTCGTCAGGTCTTTACGGCAGCCACTATGGCAACAGCATGCTGCTGGATGACAACGACACACAGAATCATGATGAATTACTGTCAAGACTGGAGTCCGAACATCTGAAATCCGATCCCGGAGAATATTCCGTGTATTGCAACGATGGCTTTCAGCTGCTCGAGCTCATGATTGAGCAGGTGAGCGGTTTAAGCTATTCCGAATTCCTGGACCGGTACCTGAGCCGTCCGCTGCAGTTAAGCTCCACCAAAACGCCGCTCGATACGTTTGACAGACAGCAGCTGGCCAAAACCTATTTCCCGGGGCTGGAGCAGGCTCTGCCCGTTGAGAACGCCAACGTTATTGGTGCCGGTGGAGTCTATTCCACGGCAGAAGAATTGACCGAGTTTGCTGAAGTGCTGATCGGAAACCGTACGGATATTTTATCCGAAGCCTCCGTCAAGGCTATGCAGAAGCCTGAATATAAGAATGGAATCTGGGTACCGGATGAACGAAACACCTTCAGCTATGGTCTGGGCTGGGATGCTGTGAGCCTGGCCCCGTTCAGCGATTACGGAATCACTGCTCTAACCAAAGGCGGGGATACAATTATGTATCATGCTGCGCTAACTGCAATACCCGATTCCGATATTTCAATTGCTGTACTTTCCTCCGGCGGGAGCTCGATCTTCAATACGATTTTCGCCTCGAATATCCTGCTGGAGTACTTGAAGGATACCGGGAAGATTGACAAGCTCCTGCCGGACTCAACCTTCGAACCCCCGGTAAAGGCGGCCATGCCCGCTGAGTTGAAATCCTATTCGGGATTATACGGCACAGTAGGCGCTACAACAGCCATAACGGTTAAGGACGGGGAGCTTGACCTGCCTGCCCTGGAAGGCGGACTGATCCCTGCACAGAAATATATCTATACAGGCAACGGGCAATTCAAGAGCAGCGATGGCCGTTCCGCCGTAAGCTTCGATCTGCAGAAGAACGGCATAACCTACCTAAAGCTTAATGCCGAGTTGGATTTCCCCGGAGCCGGCCAGATGGTGATGGTAACCTACGAATATCAGAAGCTGGAGTCCAATCCTCTAACCCCAGTGACGAAGCAGGCCTGGGAAAAGAGAAACGGGAAAAATTACTATGCTTTGGATGAGAAGATCAATTCATTATTTTATCTGTCCCCTGCGATCCTAATGAAGAATATCGCTGTGGATGAGGGGTATGCCTCAGGCACCCGGATTGTGGATGAGCACCAAGCCGTCAATGCGGCTGAAATACCGGTCATGAACGGAAGAGATGCGTTTGACTTGAATTTCTATACGAAGAACGAAGCGGAGTATTTAACCATCGATGGCAATGCTTATATCAGCGAAGATGCGGTTCAGCCTATCTATGGAGGCCGGTCATCAATCAGTACGGTACCCGCTAATGGTCAAGGGATATGGTTCAAGATCGGTGAGAAATCAGCCGGGAAAACAATGACTGTGACTGCTCCGGCAAGCGGCGGCTTCGCTGTCTATGCTGCCGACGGGATGATCGTTAACTTCTCTGTGGTGACCAAGGAGCCTTCAGCAGTCTTGCCGCAAGGCGGTATGGTTGTGTTTGGCGGTCAAGCCGGAGATGTATTTAAGATTAGTATACAATGACAGAAAATGGATGGCCGGCTATGATGCCCAATGAAGTCGTTGTAGATTTAACAATTATAGGGCGTGCGATATTAAGAGCCAGTTACCGGAATTCCGGTAACTGGCTCTTAATGCCGTTGGGCCGCCATCCTGGTCACACGCTAAAGGTTACAGATACAGTGAGCGAGAAAGATAAGGATCATTTTGGGTGAAGCATATAAATTCCTATCTTTAAACAAAATCAATCTATTAGTTTAATCATGGATAGAAATATATTGCAGGAATAAATAATTGTACTCGTTTTAGCGTCCACACCTTGAGAAAAAATTTGAATATTCTATGTAGAACATGAACTCTACATACCTTTGAGAAGGAGGGACCAAGTAAATGGCTATTCTATCAACTGGACCGATAGAAAATAATCTGGTCAGTGGTGCAAGGCCAACACAACAGCTAACCATTAAAGCTGATAATGCTGACTCTGTTAATGATGCAAGTATTTTGATTCAGGGTTACTTCCTAAACGGGATGAGAGCTTTATATGTACTTGAATTAATTAGTGTAAATCCTAATGAAGCAATAACAATGGATTTTTTTGCAGACCTAGATGCTTTTGAGTTTGTCTTCACAACGACCGGTTTAGCAGAACAACAAATTGAAATTTCAGTTTGGGGAAAAAATGCCGCGGGACAACTTGTAACTCCTCATCGAATCGTATCTTCTGAATTGTTAGGAGCAAGCACAGGAGTCACCGGAGCGACAGGTGAAACTGGGGCCACTGGAGCCACCGGTATCACCGGAGCGACAGGTGAAACTGGGGCCACTGGAGCCACCGGTATCACCGGAGCGACGGGTGAAACTGGGGCAACGGGGGCTACCGGTCTCACCGGAGCGACTGGTGAAACAGGGGCAACTGGGGCCACCGGCGTCACCGGTGCGACTGGTGAAACGGGAGCCACTGGAGCTACCGGCCTCACCGGAGCGACTGGTGAAACAGGGGCCACTGGGGCCACCGGTGTCACCGGTGCGACTGGTGAAACGGGAGCCACTGGAGCTACCGGTCTCACCGGAGCGACAGGCGCAACAGGTGCAACGGGAGCCACTGGAGCTACCGGCCTCACCGGAGCGACAGGCGCAACTGGGGCAACGGGAGCCACTGGAGCTACCGGCCTCACCGGAGCGACAGGCGAAACAGGTGCAACTGGTGCAACTGGCGTCACCGGAGTGACAGGTGAAACAGGGGCTACTGGTGCAACTGGCGTCACCGGAGTGACAGGTGAAACAGGGGCTACTGGTGCAACGGGAGCCACCGGCCTCACCGGGGCGACAGGTGAAACAGGAGCAACGGGAGCCACCGGCCTCACCGGGGCGACAGGAGCAACGGGAGCTACCGGCTTCACCGGAGCGACAGGCGCAACAGGTGCCACCGGGGCAACGGGAGTCACGGGGGCAACAGGTGCCACTGGAGCCACCGGTCTCACCGGAGCGACGGGGGCAACCGGAACAGGTGGCACATTACAAAACGGACTGTTTACTGTGAATGTAGCATCTGTAGTAAATGGGACAGCCATTTCGTATACGACCTCATTTATTAATGGCACTAATATTTTGCACCCGTCAAATACGACCTTTGTACTGGCCATAGGACACATTTATTTAGTTTCTTTTACTTTCAGGGCAACTAGTTCAGTAAATGGAAATGTTACTGTTACACCAAGATTAAATCTAGTATTTCAAAGTCGTTTTTCAGGCAGATCAGTTACTGGGACTGTAGATGCTAATGTGAGCGTATCTGGTACGTTCTTAGTGGACACTACCTCAACTGCTATCACGTTAGATTTTCTATATAATGGGTCAGCAACAACTACATTTACGGATGGTTCTGTTTCAATTATTCAGGTTCAGTAGAATATTAAGCAAAGGAGAATCGAAGATATGGCTATCCTATCAACCGGACCGATAGAAAATAATCAGGTCAGTGGTGAAAGCCCAACACAACAATTGACCGTTAAAATCGAAAATCGTGATTCAGTCAATAATGCGAGCATCATGATCCAGGGATACTACCTAAACGGGACCAGAACGTTATATATACTCGAAACAATTATTATAAGCCCAAATGAGGTAGTAACGAAGAATTATTATGCGAACTTTAGTGCCTTTGAGTTTATCTTTACAACCAGCGGTGTAGCAGAAGATCAAATTGAAATGTCCGTTTGGGGAAAAAATGCTTCAGGGCAACTTGTAACACCTCACCGTATCGTATCTTCAGAATTGCTAGAAGCAACAAGTACTATCGATCCTAATGCAACCATAGTGGGAGTAGGACCAAATGTTAGCTCTCAATTTAGCGAATTAAGAACAAGTGAAAAAACACCGATTATTGAACTGACCTCGGTATATGGATTATCTAATCTAAGAGACGTTGTTGCCACACTGGGCAGTGCTACAGTTGGAAATACCAACACGGAGTTTCAATTAACTACGACAGCATCGGGCGGAGATATTGCCATCCTCCAAAGTTCGGAGAGAGGAAGGTATGAATCAGGTCTAGCTGCCGAAGCAGGTATAGGCATCCGTTTACCGGTTGCGCCAACAGGAAGCCAAGTGGTGAGATGGGGTGCTTTTGACGATCAAAATGGCTTATTCTTTGGTCAGAGTGTAGCGAATGGAATATTTGTAGCAATTCGAAGAGCAAGTGTTGACACTGTAATTCCTCAAACATCCTGGAACGTAGATAAATTAGATGGAACGGGGCCAAGCGGGATAACGCTTAATTTATCGGAAGGTAACATTTTTCAAATGGTATTTACTTGGTATGGGTACGGAGTCATTGAATTTAGAGTAGTGCTTCCCAATGCTACGACTTTAGCACAAGAAGTGATTACAGTTCACCGGTTCTCACCTAGCGGACAGACAAGTCTTGCTGATCCGAATCTTCCCCTGCGTGCAGAAATATTTAATAATGGCACAGCAGCTGGACTCAATTTATTTGTTGGAGGAAGACAATATAGCATTTTAGGCAAATATAATCCGGTCTTCAGGGTTACTTCCGAAAGAAGAACAGTAACTGCATCAGGAACCCTTACACCTGTTTTGTCCTTTCAAAGAAAGGAGATTTTCCCGCCAGGTTCAGGTAGAGCCAATTCAGTCAGTGTAAAACTCGAAGCGATTGATCTTATAACTTCAGAAGATATTTACTATCAACTCATACTCGGTGGAACGATTGATGGAGCTTTTACAAACTTCCCCACTGTGACTACTAATATCCCCTCTTCAGAGACAGCTCTACTAGTTAATAATACTCTAACGACAATCTCGGGCGGTCAAGTCCTATTACAAGGGCTGGCAGCTGGAGCTGGAGGAATTGCTCGAATTTCAGCCTCTGCTTCATTATTGGATTTCCAATTGCCGGATAATGAATTTGTTTCACTGGCTGTAGCAAATTTAAGCGGCGCTACTAATTCTGTTACTGCAACCTTCAGTCTTACAGAAGAATGGTGAAACTAAATTCAAAAAAGGGGAGATTATGTCATATATTCTCCCCAACAATATAATTCTTCAATGGAGACGCCCTTCTGGATAATCACCCTATTAATGCTTATATAAAATTATCAATGCGTAAGATAACTTGTTATGCTAATTGTGTGATAACAAGATATGCAGAAATTCGCTCCGGTTGCCCCCTTAGAACCAATGTTATGGATTCATAAATACAACCTCGTATTCGGGAAAAGCCTCCGTCCATTTGGCAATCGTCTTTGGCAGTTCAGTTGTATTCGGCACGTTGGTGTAGAACCGGACAATGGCAATATCGAATTCCTCCAGGCTGTTCTCCTCATCCGTGTCGAGTACCGCTGCCCAATAGTGGCCCTGTTTGTCATACATAATAATCGCTTCTGTCAGTGTAAACAGTCCGCGCACGCCGCCTGAGATTACGCTTGCACCCAGACCATCCAGATCCTTCGGCTTATCCAGCAGCTGCATGCTGTAGAGGAACAGATCGTAATCATCCCCTACAACTGTGCGGAAGGCCTTGTCTTCTGCCGCTGTCTTGAATACACCTGTATCCTTCAGCGTGTAGACGCCCTCTTTGTACGGACCTCTGGCATATTCGCCGGTGTAGGTTACATTCGCTCCCGCAGAGTATACTGGCGAAGGGCTGGTTACATACAACTGGCCGGTCAGCAGGTAGAAAAAGACAACCGAACCGTCCTCTTCCTTATATACAGCCATCCGTTTGCGGACCACGGCCGACTCTTCATACAGCTGGCCGGAATGGCCGCCATCGAACGCATCGATGGAAAAGGTCAGCTTATCGCTCTTGACGTTGCTGAATTCTACATATCCCCCATAGAAAGGCGATTTGCTTGCCATATACCATTCGCCGTTCCACTCGGCAGCTGCCGGAACCTTAACACTCTTGGCCGCTGTTGCCGTTAACGCCTCTACCGGCAGCTGGCGGGTACCGTCCGGATTGCTCCATACCCCGGCAAAGCCGGTGCCGGCAATCCACCAGCCCTCGAAGCGGCCCGTTTCTTTGCCTTTGGCATCGTATTCATACATATTGACTATTTTGCCTCTGACATCACCTGTGAGCTTGATCGTCTTTTTGTATTTATCGTAATAATAACTGCCGGTCAGCTTCCCGCTGCTCTCAATCTTGACCGACATATGAATCGGCAGATTCCCGTTGATTGCGCCGGTCAGCGGCACCAATCCGTTCGTGGCCGGACTTTGGGCTGTCGCCGCTGCCACCTGAACCGGAGCAGCCTTGTCTTGTGCCGGAGCGGCAGCAGCCGCCGGGATAATGAAGAGTGCAGGCAGCAGCAGCGCGGCAGCCAGCAGTGTACCTATTTTACGTATCATAATGAACCCTCCCTCTCATGCCATCTACACAGATATATTACACTGTATGCCATGAATTACCCTTTTGTTGTCAGATAGACCCTCAGATTATCTAAACCCAGGAGAAAATTTACGGCGTGAGGATACACTATGATGGGGTCATCAAAAGGTTTGGGTAATGACAACTAAAGACAAGGAGATGATTAGGAATGCCAGAATCCCATCATGACAGACCGAAGCAGGATAGCTCTATTGAAACCTTCACCTTCAAGTCCGACAAGCTGCTGCCGAATAATCCGGAGCTTCCGGCAGTTCTGTATAAAGGTGCATTTCAGGAGAATCCGGCAAACGCAGAGCAGATCTTTAATAATAACGGCTGGCGGAACAGCTGGGTGAACGGGGTATTCAGCTATCACCATTACCACAGCAATGCGCATGAGGTGCTCGGCGTGATGTCCGGCAGCGCCAGCCTGCAGCTCGGCGGCGATGCCGGCCGCAGGGTTGAGGTGTCGGTGGGAGACGTACTGGTGCTGCCTGCCGGTACGGCGCATAAGCGGCTCACCTCCTCGCAGGACTTCCGCATCGCCGGCGCTTATCCCGGCGGAGCAGATTACAACACCCGCCGGGCCACGCCGGACGACTTCGAAGCGGCGCTGCCCGAGATCCGTGAGGTGCCGCTGCCGGACAGTGATCCTGTTTATGGTGAGGCAGGTCCGTTGTTGGAGGTTTGGGCGGCAGAGGGTTAATGTGATCCCGCTTTTGCTCATAGGTTTACACTTACGAAGCTGTACAACAAATAACCCATCAAGTATTTCCTTGATGGGTTATTTGTTGAAAGTTTTAGCTTCTTCCGGGGCTTCTTTTCCGTAAACCTGTAATTCCAAGCAAGCCTAAGAGACCCAACCAGCTCCAATTAGTTCCCCGATCCTCATTGGCGACGGATTGGGCTCTGTAGTTTCCATTCTGTATAGCTGTTGAATTCTGATTCCCGGTTGTGCTAACATTCCTAGCATTCAAGCTGTCATTCGTTTGATTGACCGAGTAAGACAATATAGCCATTGTCTTTTTCGAGGGTATTTTTGTGTTCAAAAAATAACCAGTTATAATAGGTCATTCAATGAAGATACAACTAGACTTTCTAGTGAAACCGGATGCCCCTGGGGGTCTGTAAATGCAACAACTTTAGACTCTCCAGGCAGCAGATCAAAGTAATTGTTACTGCAGCGAACATGCTCGCGAGGCAATTCAAGTTTTACCATACGAACCAAACTGCCTACTGCTGTAACCGTGATCATTCCCTTCATTTCTTCGAATTGAACTTGAAGCTCTGCGGCTTGCAATTCGATATCTTTGGGATCACAAAGATAATAGGTATTCTCCGGTGCAGCAAAATTGGAGGCCGATAAACGTACAAATGTCCTGGATAGTGGATTTCCGTTTAAGAGTTGCTCTTTCTTAAGTACAGCCGCTTGGAAAGAGCTGTTTTCCGGAATGTCTACACAGATATCCTGTGCATACAGAAGTTTTCCCGAAAAATCGTACGTCTCCAGCCTTACCGTACCAGTTATGGCTTCCAGTCTGTCATTGATTACCCATATCTGTACTTCTTCCCCCTCATCGTATACCAGGCTAAGAAGAAGCGGATGAAAGAACGTACGGGCATAGTAATACGAAGCCTTAGGCATTAGCTCATAATCAATCAGCGACCAACTCGTACCGGGCCATGAATCCCCGAGCTGCCAAATTAAAGCCCCGCTATTGTACGGCTTCATTCTCCTGTAATGCTCAACCCCATACTTCAGGCCCTCTGCCTGTGTCAGCATAGAGTAATTCATATATTCCTCTATATTCCGGGGTACTCCTGTGTACCCTTCCATTAACAACAGACCTTTTTTATGATTGGTATCTTTATTCCGGTATGCCATTTCTTCACTGCCCAAATGAAACTGACCCTCTGGAATATACTTTTCTAATGTATAGCGGTTTGCTGAAGCATGCAGCCCGAATTCACTGCTAAATAATGCCTTATCGCTCTTGAAATTTTTGAAACTGACTCCTTCCACCGTGTAATTGATAACCGGCACTTCACCCGCCTTGCGCGGGTACACTGAGCCATGCCATACCTGCCAATTATGTCGGTCACCTATCTCCGGGTCGTTGGCATCATTTCCTCCAAAAGGTGATGATGGCCAATAGGGCCTACTCTCATCCCAAACAGAGAGCAGACTTGGAAGCAGCTCGTGATAGATCCGTCTGCCATAGAATGGGCAGTTAATATCTCCCGCAGACAATTTCATATCGTATAACCAGTCAATCTCGTTATTACCGCACCATATCGCCAAGGAAGAATGATTACGCAAGCGCTTGATATTATCAATGGCTTCACGCGTTATATTCTCCATAAAATTGCGGCTGAAGTCAGGGTACAGTGCATTGGCAAAAGGGAAGTCCTGCCATACCAAAATACCTTGCCTGTCACACTCATCATAAAAAATATCCTTCTCATAGATTCCTCCAGCCCAAACACGCAGCATATTCATATTTGAGGAGGCAGCAAGTTCTATTAAATCTGCATACTTGGCTTCAGGTATTGCTCCTATAAGGTGATCAACGGGAATCCAGTTTGCACCTTTAGCATAGATCGGCACCTTGTTCAACAGAAATGTAAATGTTGGATGCCCTTCTGCAGTGTGTGTCTGCAGCTCAATCGTTCTGATGCCAACGCGTTCGGTACGCACATCTATAATCTTTGCTCCTACGGACAGCTCTGTCTGCAGCTCATACAGGGCCGGAGTTCCCAGATCATGTGTCCACCAAAGCTGGGGATCAGGCACAGTAAGAATTGCCTCTAGCTTCAGCGGACCGCCCGCTATCACAGTGTCCATTGAAACAGCTGCTGAAGCGGCCAACTCACCGGAAGGATCCAATAGAGTAAAACGACAAGTATATTCCAAGCCCTTCTTCTTATTGAAATAGTCCTCCCAGCTTCGGTTGCCTCCAATCTCTACTTCCGCTTCAAGAGCAATCTTCGCACTAGTCTGATCAAATTGCACCGTTCTGGCGTATACACTCTCTAGTCTTGCTTCGTTCCAGACAGTGAGAATTACGGGTCCACAAATACCGGCGGTTACCATCCGCGGACCCCAGTCCCATCCAAAATTCATCGCCGCTTTGCGTATCCAGGGACGTTCTTTCGAATAAGAGGACCACTGAAGCGGTTCAATTTTTTTGTGATAAGCAGCAAGCGGATCGAATCTTACAGCAATAGTATTTCGTCCAGATTGAAGGAGACCACTGACATCGAAAGAGTGGGACATCAGCATGTTGTCTGTTCTGCCCACTTCCAAGCCGTTGACATATAGAGTAGCCAGTGTATCCAGTCCTTTGAAGGTTAACTTGGTCCGTTCCTCTTGACACTTGGGTGAATATTCAAAAAAGGTTCTATACCACCACTCTTTGTCTTCTATCCACCGGGAGGACTGATCATTATGCCCATAGTATGGCGAAGGAATGATCCCCCGCTTAATTAGTGTGGAATGTACATCCCCCGGCACTTCAGCAGCCATCCAGAAACGATCATCAAATGCAAGTCGTGAGCACTCGGCCGGTGCCGTTCCCGGGTCAAACCCTTGCATTCTCCAGGACTGCGCCAGCTCGAGTTGAACCACTTCATTAACATTGTTCATACGATGTATTCACCTATGGTATTGAAATTGCGGATAGGAGTGGGCTCCAGTTCAGGTTTGACTATATAGCGGAATTGTAATTTCATAGTATCCTCCCAAGACGTTTTTTATAATGTGTTTGCGCTGCTAATTTTGGAAATCGATGAATATCCAGATGCTCCATTCATGCAAATCAGCAGAATTCTGGCTATTCGGACGATCAAATCCACTTAAGGTGGAAGGAGGGAGTATTAGTTAAAAAGCTAAAGCTCCAGCGGTAACAATACAGTTTGTCGCGTCTCTTGGGAACGATAAACTGCTAATACCAGCTCTAAGGCATGAAGGCTGTCTTCGCCACTTACCCTCGGCTCATGTCCTGTACAGATCGCTTCCACGAAATTAGAGAGCTGGCTAAAATGGGAATCGCCATATACCTTGTGGTATACCCCTTGCGACGAAGCTTCCAACTCTGGCTCCCACTGATTGGAAACGCTGGGGTCCATGCCATGTGTGCCTATGTTCTCCGCGCCCTTGTAATGCTCATAAATTATCTTATTATTCTCAATAATACATGTACCGGTTTCACCGATAATTTCTACCCGCGTATTTAATCCGGGATAGGCACTGCTGGTAGCAGTAAAAGATCCCATGGCTCCGTTCTGAAAACTGAATAACGCTGCAACCACGTCTTCGGTTTCAATCAGAGGATGGGTACGATTAGCCGTCTTTGCAGTAACCTCCAGAACAGGACCGCCAAAATATTGTACCAAATCCACTGTATGAATTGCCTGATTCATCAGTACGCCTCCTCCGTCCAGAGTCCATGTCCCGCGCCAATCGCCGCTTTCATAATACGCATCTGAACGGTACCAATGAACATTGCCATTAACGAGGATAAGCTTACCGAAACGTCCTTCCTCTAACATTTGCTTCACACGGAGTGAGGCATAGTCGAACCGGTGTTGGAATATGCCTGCCAGCATGACACCTTCCTCCCGGCATTCTTCAACCATCCTTTGTGCCATCGCCATATTGATATCCATCGGCTTTTCAACTATCACATGCTTTTTGGCACGAGCCGCCGCAATAGTCATCTCCCCGTGCATTCCGCTAGGCGTACATATTGACACCGCAGTTATCTCTGGATCTTGGAGCATATCCGCATAATTACTGTATGCCCGACCACCAAATTCTATCGCATACTGTTCTGCTTTCTCTTGAACAGAGTCCACAAACCCAGCAGTCACAGCCGTCTCCAGCAGCTGCAACTGCTGTGCGTGGTGCCTTCCAATCACGCCGCATCCGACAATTCCAATTTTCAGACGTTCACCCATGATCTTCACCCTTCGAGCTGCTTTAATGTGTTCCTGAGACATCAAGTGTACCTTCAGTTACACTTTTCTTAAAGGTAGAGTTATCAATTCGCGTTTTCAGCTTTTCAAAGAATAATTCTTCATTAAGTGGAAGTTCTACCGAAAGGTCAGTCCACGCAGATAAATGCATTGCATTTGAAATAGTTAGTCCCTTAATCCCTTCGATACCTGGAGCGAGCAGTTCGGTGCCATTTAAAATTGCGTCAACCCAGTTATTTATAATTCCAACATGCTGAGTATTTTCACCTGGAGTAGGAATTTCACATTTCCAGCATTCAGGACTACCAAAACCGCCTTTATATTCACTGTTAAATTTTCTTTCAGGCATCCTTAGCCGCCAGAAGGTTAATTTGTCATCTTCTATGACAATTTTACCACGGTCACCGGTAACTTCCAGCCGGTTGGTTCCCGGTGCTTCCCCTGTCGTGGTGACGAACAGGCCAGTAGCCCCATTAGCATACTCAACATATGCAGTTACATCATCCTCGACTTCAATGTTGTGATATTTTCCATAAGACATAAAAGCACGTACTTTTGTCGGCATACCACATATCCACTGCCATAAATCCAGCTGATGCGGATCCTGATTTAGCAAGACTCCACCACCTTCTCCTGACCAGGTAGCCCGCCATCCCCCTGCATCATAGTAGCTTTGCGACCGATACCAATTAGTAATAATCCATATTGATCTTTTAAGCTCTCCAAGTTCTCCAGAGTCAATAAGATCTTTTAGCTTTTGATATACTGGATTAGTCCGCTGGTTGTACATAATAGAAAACACCTTATTGCTTTGCTGCGCAGCTTCATTCATTTCTCTAACTGCTTTCGTGTAGACACCTGCTGGCTTTTCAATTAATGTGTGATAACCGGAACGTAAAGCCTGTATCGCCAGGACTGGGTGATCGTAATGGGGAGTAGCGATTAGAACTGCATCAAACTGGTTTGATTTAAAAAAAGCATCCTTATTGTCATACAATTTGACCTTGTCTCCATAGCTTTGCTTTACCCAATCCAGGCGTTCTGCTCTTACATCACATACTGCCGCGAGTTCAGCATTGAGTACTTTTCCTGACATAATACTTTGAGCATGAGATGTACCCATGCCTCCAACACCTATAATTCCAATCCGGATTTTTCCCATAACAGCCTCCCCCTACTTATCAATTCGGTCTAAAATTCTTTTTAAGGCTTGGACAGCAATAGCGAAGCTTCTGGCTCCGCCTTCAGGCAAGTCATAACCAGGTGAATGGGGCTCCAGATCGGCAAAACCCTTGAAATTACCCAAATGCGGTTCAAGTGACAGAAAACCTTCGTAGCCGCTATTACGTAACTCCCTTAATATTTCTTCGACAGCTCCGTCACCTTCTCCAGCCGGTACCACATGATGGTCGCTATAAACGGCATCCTTTATATGCACATATACAATGTGGTCTTTAAGTAATTCATATCCTTCCGGATAATTCTTCGCATCACATTGCACAAAATTTGCAAAGTCAAATACGGCTTTTACATTATCAGATTCCAGACTCTCCAGCAGGTCCACACATCTTTCCGGCGTATCTCCATAGATATCTTTTTCATTCTCGTGAAGAAGAATTACGTCGCTGCCTTTAGCAGCCTCAACAAACTGGCTTAGACGCTGAATCACTTCCTCCCGGTAGTTTTCCGGGCTCTCTTCTGCAGGAATAAAAAAACTGAATATTCTGATATAGCGGCATTCCATTACTTTGGCAACTTCTAAAGTATATTTAAATAGCTCGAGGTGAGGAACAAAGTCATCGTTAATACCGATTTTCCCAAGCGGGGACCCAATAGCGGACAGCTTAAATCCTCTTGCATCAAGTTGACGCTTGAATTCTTTTATTTCTTCCAAAGTATAGTAGACCAGATTTTTCCCCTCTATACTTCTCATTTCAATAAATTTAATTCCATGCTGGTCCAATACATCCATTTGTGTTTTTAAACTAGCATCAATTTCATCAGCAAATGCAGATAATACAAACTCACTCATAGTCTGATATCCTCTCTTTAATAGGTGTGATTAGTGCTTAATTCTTCATTTAGTTGAACTGTACAACTATCCCTTAACCGACCCTACAAACATTCCTTTGTTAAAATGTTTTTGGAGGAACGGATATATTATTAATAGAGGTACTGCAGTAATCAAAATAGCTGCCATTCGTGCTGCTGGTGTATATGCATAGATTGGCTCAGCAAGTTGACCGATCTTATCGTCATTAATAATGAGCATCTGCCTTAAGAATACTTGCAGCGGCCATTTAGAATTATCATTTAAATAAATAATTGCTCCAAAATAAGTATTCCAGTTACCAACCATATAAAACAGTGTGAACGTAGCGATCGCCGGCTTGGATAAAGGAATTATGATGGAGGCAAACAGCCTCCACTCACCACAGCCATCGATTCTTGCTGACTCTTTGAGCTCGTAAGGCAGCGAACCAAAAAAACTGCGCATGACAATTATGTTAAACGGAGCGATTGCAGCCGGCAGCCAAAGCGCCCAATAGGTATCAATAAGTCCAAGACCGTCTATAACTAAATAGGTCGGAATTAGACCACCAGAAAACAACATTGTGAACAGGATCATAAAATTAAAAAGGGATCTGCCCTTTAACCAATGTTCAGATAAGCCGTAGGCCATCATGGAAGTAATCGTAATATTTATTAAAGTCCCGAAAACGGTAATAATAACAGAGCTTTTGAAGGCACTAATGAAACCGGGATTATATAATAAATATTTATATGCTTCCAGCGTCCATTTGCTGGGAAAGAGAAAGAACCCTCTCGTATAATAATCCTGCACTGGAGCAAACGATGTTGTCACCACATAGAGGAGCGGAAAAGCAATCATCAACGTAAACAAGGTCAAAAATGCGTATACAAATACACTAAATAGTCTGTCTCCACTCCTAAATCGAATTCCCATTAGTAAACTCCCTCCTCTCCAAACCGTTTTGCGATCGTGTTTGCGCTCACTACCATAACGAGACCGACTACAGATTTAAACAATCCAACGGCTGTCGCATAGCTGAAGTCGCCTTGCACCAAACCTTGCCGATATACGTACGTTTCAAATACATCTGATACTTGAAGATTCAATGGGTTTTGCAACAAGAAAATATGCTCAAAGCCTACATCAATAAAGCTTCCAAGCCGCAGAATAAACATAATCAATATGACTGACTTCAACGACGGCAATGTGATGCTCCATATTTGTCTTAATTTACTCGCACCGTCTACCTTGGCTGCCTCGTATAATGCGGGATCAATTGAGGCTATTGAAGCTAAATATATAATTGCACCCCATCCAGCACCTTGCCAAATATTTTGAAATAACCAAACATATCGGAAATAATCCGGGTTTGTCATTAAATTAATACGCCCGAAACCCATAGCCTCAAGTAGAACGTTTATGCCACCGTCCTGCGACCGAAAAAATAACATGGTAATTCCAACAATGATGACCCAAGATAAAAAATGGGGAGCATAAAGTATGGTCTGTATAGAACTTTTAAAGTATTTATTCTTTATTTCATTAAGCAATATCGCGATTAGAATCGGAAATGAAAAGGCAATGAACGTATCCAGAAGACTTAGGTACAAAGTGTTTTTTAACAAGACCACAAAGTCTCTCTCTGAAAACAACCTAACAAAATGTTCAAGACCAGCCCATTCGCTTTTCCATACTCCACGGAAGGGCGTATATTTTTTAAAGGCAATAAATATACCGAACATTGGAGCATAACGAAAGACGAGAAAATAGATTAATCCCGGAAGGATCATCAAATAAAAAGGCAGAGCACGTTTTAGGTATTTTTTCCTTGAAAAAACATGTTTATTTAATCCATTTGCAGATTTAGATGGTATAACAGTTTGATCCATCTCCACTTCCTCCTATTTCTAAAAACCCAAGCGCCTTGAGTAGCACAGGCCGCAAAGAAGCGTGCGGTCTGTGCTACTCTTAGGCTCATGAATCTCATTATTTGTTTGCTGCTTCATTGATTTCTTTTATGATTTGTTCGCCACCATTCGCGAGCCAATCGGAGGAAGCCTGCTCGATAGAATCAACCGGTTGTTCGCCCACAATGATCCTGAACACAGCCTCTTGGAATTTTGCATTTAAACTCGCAGATTTATCAATAGAGGTCTTTGAGTAATATTCCAGTCCCATTGCATCGTTTGGCCAAGGATACTTTTCGGCAAGTGCAGTATACTCATTATGACGCTTAAGTTCGGCTTCATCGGTCCAAAGGTAAAGATTAAAATCATTGCCTGGGCGTTTAAACAGGTTACTGTTTAAAAAGCGTGGTACATCTGGCTCCCAACGATCGGTAACTTGCCATTTGCCATCATCGCCTTTTTTATAATGAATTCCTTCAATCCCATTTTTCATAATTTGAGTTCCTTCATCCGTTACCCACCAGTCAAGGATTTGAAGAATACGATCAATCTTCTCTTCGTCCGCTTTTGCATTAATTACCCGTTTAGTTGTGCCGAACGAAGCATTCGGATTGCCTCGATACCCGTTAGGTCCGATTGGAGGAGCCATGGCAACAATTTCAGGATTTGTATCAGGGAATGCCTTTTTGACAGCGCTCTCAATTTCAATCTTGTAATTATTATGATACGAAAATATCCCCAACTTGTTTGATTTCTTTAGTTCGTCAAGTTCTGTACTTTTACGCAACATGAAGTCCCGATCAAGTACACCCTCATCGTAAGCCTTATTCATAAACTTAAGGAATGCCTTGTATTCCTCAACTTGTGATTGGTGCGGGATCAATTTCCCGTCTTTCTTCATCCATGGATTTGCGATGCCAAAAGCGTTTCGAAGTGCCAGATTTTCAATATCATACCCGCCAGCAAATCCGATTGTATCATTCTTACCATTACCATCAGGGTCCTGTTGTGCAAATGCTTTTGCAATCTCATAATACTTGTCAACGGTAAACTCTTCGGCTGTTGGAACCTTCATTCCAAGCTTATCCAACCAGTCTTTGCGGATCTGCACAGTATCGCGTACTATCCATGATATTTCTGGAATTCCATACACTTTATCTTTGGGATTCAGTATCTTCATCGCTTCATGCTCTAATGGGTATGACGCAAATAGATTCGGATATTTTGGTAACCAGTCTGTCAATTCCAAAAATGCACCTTCAGATTGCCAAGCCAGGTAAGTTGCTGCATCGACAGGATAAAAGTCAGGCAATGATCCTGATGCTGCCATAACCTTGAGTTTTTCGTCGTACTCCGGTCCATTAATAAGATCCAGTTTAATATCCACATTAAACTTTTCATTTAAGAATTTAATAGTGGGATGATCCTCTGTCCATTTCGGCCCGCCCCAGAACTTAGCAGCAAACCTAAGTTGAATCTTTTTCTCGTTCTTCGCTACTGCAGCCGAGGAATTCTTATTTGCGGATGATGCGGACTCATCCTTCAAACTAGAATTTCCACTTCCGCCGGACGAACATCCTGCGACGAAACTAAATGCCAATAACCCGATTACGGCTTTTTTTATATACTGCTTCAAAGTAACACTCCCTTTTGTGTTATTTTCCTTACATACTCATTATAAAGGGACCAATTACTTATAAAATTGCACGTTTTTACGATTTGTTATCCTTTTTAATGAATGGAATTCTTACTGAAACTACCGTACCTCTACCAAAGAAAGAGTGAACTTTAATGCCATATGCTCTTCCATAAGAAAGCACCAGACGATTATGAACATTGACTAATCCTAAAGATCCATCTGTCTTCATGCTAGCATTCGGTTGATTTGTAATAGATGCAAGGCGTTTCTGCAACGTTTGAAGCAGCACCTGTTCAATTCCTGAACCATTATCACCAACCTCAATAATTAAATCGCCTTCTTCAGGATATGCACTTACGATAATAGCCGCCTTTCCATAACGGGGTTCGACTGCATATTTCACTGCATTCTCGACAAGAGGTTGAATGGATAATTTGATAATACTTGCCTGTAAATATTTTTCATCAATATTAACTTTGCTTTCAAAGTTCTTCGTATACCGGATATGAATGATTTCCAGATACTTCTTTAAGTTTTCGAGTTCTTCCTTAAGCGAAATTTCTGATTGATCGAATTTTGCTGTAAACCGGTATAAAGCTGCTAGATTCTCAGCTATTCGCTCAATTTTGGGTACTTGCTCCAAAAATGCAATGCTCTTAATAATATCCAGCGTGTTATAAAGGAGATGTGGATTAATTTGATTTTGCAAAGCTTGTATAGTGGCCTCTTTCTGCAATAATTTCATTTGAACCTCTGTTAATTCCATGCTATATACCGTATTTACCAATTCACTTAATCTTTCGGCCATCCGGTTGAAGCTTAAACTGAGCATGTGGATTTCATCGCGTCCTGGAATTATTTTAGCCCTAACGGATAAGTCACCTGTTTGCAGTTTTTCCATCGCTTTTTTTAATTCAATCATAGGCCTTGTTAGTCGCCCCGCGACAAAAGGTACGGCAATGAGAATAGCCACAATTAATAGAGCCATAACAATGACTGCGGAATATTGGGCAAAATGAAGCCCTGTAGCCATCTCGCTTAAAGGAACCAGTGCAATGGTTTTCCAACCTGTTAACTCAGAAACGCTATATGAAACAAGGTATTGCTCGTTCTCCCATACTTGTAGAGTATTGTTTTTTTTTAATGAAAGCCAAGACAAATCTGTCTCATTTATTGAAGCAGCCAGCCAACTCGAGTTTGGATGATAAACAATTTTTCCATCGGACGAAACTATAAAGATATATCCAGTTTCACCTATCTTCATATTTCCGATCATGTTTCTGATTTCTGATAAATTCATATTTAAGATAAGTTTTCCCGAGAGCTTAGTATTTGTTACATCGAAAATGGGGATTGCAGCAGAAATGGTAGGGATTACTTCTTGATTCTCTAAGAATGTTGGGAAGAGTTCCAAATTACTGCTGAGGGGAAATTTGTACCATGGTTGGGATAAGGCTTTTTCCGGAAAAGCGCCAGATGCTTCCAGAACTCTTTGATCCACCGAAGTAAGGTAAATTTTTTCAATCTCCGGATAGTTAAATGAAATATATTTTTTTAATATATCCTGGATCATCGAGAGTCTTTCTTTACTAAATGAAGTACCGTCCCGAAGCCAATCTTGTATTAGGCTAGAGTCATCTTTCTGCAATAACAAACTTGAATACCGAAGTACACCTGCATTCATTGCATAGGTAGATTTTGCAATTTGCTGAAAATAAATTTCAAGCTGATGATTAAGACTTTCTGTTGTAGTCTGAGCAATATTAAAAAAGTCTTTCTGTGTTGCACGACTGTAATAATAGTGCGAGAGAATATTCATGGATAACACCGCAATCAATGCTATGGAAAAAAAACTGATGATGATTTTTTGCCTCAGGTATAAACGGCCAAACCACCTTCTCATGACTATAACCCCCAGCTTTTTCGATACTCGTTAGGCAACATTCCCGTTATACTTTTAAATACACGAATAAAATAAGGTTGGCTAGAAAACCCCACTTTCTCAGAAATGAATAATAATTTGTCATTAGTCGTTCGGAGTAGTTCCTTTGCTTTTTCTACTCGTGTACGGTTAATATAAGAAATTAGTGTCTCTCCCGTATATCTTTTAAACTGAACACTAAAATGGGATATACTTAAATTGGTATATTCCGCCATTTGTGTTAACGTAAGATCATCCCTATAATTGCAATGAATATAATCGCAAGCAGATTTAATAACATACTTAAACTCTCTTTTATTACGGTCCGGGTGCAAAAACCACAGTTCCGCTAATGTGCTAAGGTGTTTGCGTATTTCCTGCTCTGGAATTCCGTCAAAATTTGATAAAGTCGTATGTTTCGCTTCAATACTGGATAATAAGGAGCTGAGTTTGGACTCAATAATCCTGATCAAAGTTAAATAAGCCGCATAGTGAAGGTATTTGACGCTTCGAATGTCTTCTTCAAGTTTTAGGAAGCGCTTTATTCCTTCAGCATCCGGAAGATCATTGACTGTATCAAAGTAAGTTTGGATTTTCATTAGATAATAATTCATTTTTTCAATTTCGGTTAATTTCTCCATAGCTTCGAATAAAGCATTTTTCAGATCTTCGCGATTAACGGGTTTCAGCAGGTATCGGTTTACACCGTAGCTGATTGCTTTTTGCGCATATTGAAAATTCTCATAACCACTAAGAATAATAATTGCCATTGGAATTTTATGCTCTGAAATCATCCGTACAAGTTCAAGCCCGTCCATTTCTGGCATCATAATATCCGTAATAAGAACGGTTGGCCAAATCTGTTGAATAATGTGCCAAGCCTCCTCACCATTCGTAACGTCTCCCACAACTTTAATATCATGTCCCATGCTTTCTACCATCTCGACAATCGCAGCCCGAATCCACGGCTCGTCCTCCGCAACCAAGACTTTTAGCATGAATGCACCACCCTTTATCTTTTTTATTTTCACTTAAATCCCTAAAAACAATTAATAGTATGTGTAGCATAACATAGAATAATTTTGTTTACTGGCTTAATGAAAACAAAAAAGCATTACTACATTTGGTAAAGTATTAGAGGATTCTGATACTGTAAAGTTATATATAACAACAGTGCCATGTACACAAAGACTTCAAAAAAAAGTAAGTACACTGGTTGTTAAAATCAGTGTACTTACTGAAGCCTTTCAATAAGTTGATTAAAGATCTGTTATTATTACAAACAATCATCCTTAATCCTCATAATAATAATCCCGATATTCCTGAGGAGTGACGTCGTTAGCTTTCTTAAATATATATGTGAAGTACGCAGCAGTCTGATACCCTACCTGTTCCGCTACCTCATAAACCTTTATATTAGGGTCCTTCAGCAGTTCCTTCGCTCTATCCAAACGCTTCTCCAATATAAAATCGGATATCGTTCTTCCCATTTCCTTCTTGAACAAAACGCTTAAATAGCTTGCGTTCAATTGAAAGTGTTCGGCCAATTGTTTGACGGTCAGTTGTGTTTGAAGACCTTTTTCCAAATAAGCTTCAACGTTACGAATAAGATGATGCTGCTGCGTAGCCTGTTCCTTGCGCTCAAGTTGTGCGAACCTCGTCATGTACTCCAAGACAACCTCACGAACTTCCAACGTACGGACGCATTCCAGCAAGTCATGCCAGACCATCATATAGTGAGTGTTGTCATTGTCGTTCAAACGATTAAACCTTCGCACCAATTCGCTGATCAAACCCATGGCAAAGGCCTTTACATATGTGATAGAAATGTCATTTTGCATCAACAGCATATCAAAAGCATGATTAAATTGCGCAACGGCCCGCTCCTCTTCGCCTGCTTCTAGAAGCCTGACGATTTCCGGAATTTCCTCATCCCGTAACTGAAATTCGCGGTATTCGGTCGCTTGGATTTGATCGAAATAATGAATTTGTTCACTTCCGGTAGACTTCAATTGAGTGAGCATATGTTTCAATTCCTTATAAAGTCTTGGAACCTCCCCTATACCGATGACTTCTCTACTCACACCTATCGTGATCGTAGCATCGTGTTGCTCACGGATAACTTCCTGCACGAAAGCGAACTGCTTTTCCAACTGGGCCCGTTCACCTGGAGAGGCGTTCAATTGCAAGACAGCCACTTCGTCGGTAGCTGTTCTTCCGATATAAATTTGACCATACCCCGAGATTCCCACTCGAACGGTACGAACTAACGAGTCACTTAGAAGAATTCGCTGCTCGGCATTCTGCATGGGCAATCCGTGTAAATTGTCGTAAGTAAACAGGAACAATCGATTCTCCCGGTCTCCGGGAGGCAAATCAAGAAGATGCCTCCATGAGTTGGCTTGCTCCGCGTTTTGAATTCTTCCTTCTAGCAGTTCATTAACGAATCGATCATGGAGAACGTCAATGCTTCCAATGACTCTCTCCTTCAATGCTGTAGTTTCATTTTCGATCATCCGTTTCTTTTCGATAACTGTTCGGAACGAAATCAACTTTGCTACCAGTTCCTCGATCTTGATCGGTTTCAGCACATATCCCTTTGCGCCTAGATTAATCGCTTCTTGGACGAATTCGAACTCATTGTACCCGCTGATTATCAATGTCTGCATAGATGATAATCTCGGATAATTTGCCGTAATCGTAGCAAGCAGTTCGATCCCTGTCATTCCAGGCATTGATACATCCGTAATCAGAACGTCTACAGGGGTTTCAGCCAAGGTCACCAAGGCCGCTTCAGCCGATTCTGCAGTTAGCGGCCGCTCATAACCGATATCGTTCCAATCAATATACTTTGTCAATCCTTCGATATGCAGCGGTTCGTCATCCACGATTAACGCTTGAATCATAACCCTCACCTCTCATAATTTGGGGCTTATTCGTGCAGACGGGAATGCGAATGGAGATGCATGTCCACTCGTTTTCGATGCTGTCTATAGCAAAATGTCCTTGCAAACCGAAATACAAACGCAGCCGCTCTCTTATATTGTTAAGCCCAAACCCGTTTCGGGTGCCTTCATATTTCTCCATGCGAACCAGTTCCAATACCTCTGGACGTAAGCCTTTGCCATTATCAAATATTTCAAAGTGGACTTCTCCATCCAATCGAACAATGGATATACGGATCTGCGCATGGACAACCTGCGTAATTCCGCTATGTAAATAGCAATTTTCCACAATCGGCTGAAGCAAAAGTTTGATCGTATACAAGTCCAAAACCTCAGGATCTATGTCCCACTCCACCGAAACCCGATCCGGGTAACGCAACTGTTGAATTTCAAGATAGGCCTTTACATGCTCTAGCTCGTCGCGAATTGCGGTCACATTTTCCCGATTATTCAGGGCAATTCGATAGAAGGTCGTTAACGCATCAATGATTCTAATCTGCTTTTCATCATGCAGATCCAGTGCGCGCCAGCGTAGCAGCCCTAAGGAGTTATAGATGAAATGCGGATTGATTTGGGCCTGTAATGCTTTAAACGATTGTTCTTTCTCCTTTATTCCGACTTGCGCATTCTCTTCGACAAGCTTGCCTAAGCGGCCTGTCATATGATTGAACAGCAATTCTAGTTCACCAAGCTCGTCTTGCACCCTGTTTTTTACGCTTACCTCGAAATCACCGCGGGAAATATCATTCATTCGTTTCCCCAGTTTGTGAATCCGCCACACGAAGTTGTTTAAAAAGGCATATAGCAAGAAAATGGATAACATCAAGAAGAAAACGATGCCTGCTCCCACAGAGATGAAAATGAGCCGAGATTGTTCTTCCATTCGGTCCAAATGTACCAGCGCGGCTACGGTCCAACCAGAATCCAGTTTGCTGGTCACAAACAGCTTGCCGTTCATTACGGCATTCATTTCAAATGAATCATTCCAGTACGGCTGTATCGAAGATTCGTCCAACCGGATTCCGATTTGTTCTTGACTCGAGGAAGCTATGATATTTCCTCTTTCATCCACGATATACAAATCGCCGGCTCCATCGAATGGACGATGGAGGAATTCCGCAAAGACCTCGTTATAATCCAGTCGCATATAAATAATTCCGTAATACCCGCCGATATGGTTTGAAATCTTATGAGAGACCACCAACTCGCGTTCGTTATCAACGCCATTGGACCATTTAAGCGCTCCCGGAGTCTCAATTGTTCGCTCAAACCATGCTTCCTCTCTTTCACCGGATATCATCCGGTTCTCCGGTCTCCAAAGGAACCCCCCATCCTGAACGAGCGTACTGTTCGAATGGTAAATACGAAACGACTTAATTCCCGGTAAATACTGATCTGTATATTGAAAAGACCGGTCCACATACAGCACGGTGTCCAGTTGCTCGTATATATCTTTGTATTCACGGGAAAGTCTGGAGATCAGTTCTCCATCGGTAGCGGCACGGGTAACGATTAAATCGTAACTTTGCTTTTTGAATGCGATGCTTTGGGCATTTTGGCGAACGGCTTCCTGTATCGTAATTAAATAATTCTCACGAACCAGGTAAAGAACAACGTAACCCGCCCCCACTGCAAGCAACGCAGTCGGAATAAATACGATGAATGCGTATAAAATGATGACCTTTTTTCTAATATTCATCGATTGGGTTATTCTGATAACGAAATTTTCAACTCGACGCGGTAGACTCAACAGGACCCCCCATTTCCGACTCCCCGGGCCTTAGCAACAAGAAGGGGAGCACCCCTTGTTCAAGAATGCTCCTTCATTATACTAAAACTCTCCATTCACTTGAATTTCAGCCTGATAGGTTTCATGCCATTCGGCTTTCATTTCGTTCCACTGCCCTCGCTTTTCAAGCGCCCCTCGGAACTCATTCCAAACCTTCTCGAAAGCTCCATCGTCCTGTGCCATCAATAACTTTGCCCGGTACTCTTTACGGAGGTTCTCGACAGTCGGCGCACTTTTCTCCCAAACTCCGCCTGTCTTCATCTTCACCATATCATAAGAGTGCACGGAGCGCACCGCACCCATTTTGCCGACAGCTTCCGTAAACTCAGTTGTCTTCTTATAACCCGCATGCGGATGATTGCCGACATTCCACCACGGGTACCATTCATTACTAAAGGAAGATGTCATGTACAATTCAGGCGTAACTTTGGATTTTAGAGCCACATCCCCCGAGTTACGAGCCTTGTCATATTCCGGATCGGTGAAATTCCATTTGCCGAGTGGTTGGTCAACCCAGTCCCAATACAGTCCGGCTGGTCCTTCATTAACAACATGCTGCTGCTCGGGATTCGGTTGCAAGGTGTAATCGAAGAATTTTAAGATGGCAGCCAGATTCTTAGTATCTTTATTGACAAAGACATCATAACCCGGATAAGGATTCACGACTTGATTGATGCCGACCTGATCCACATCTGGAACCTTAGGGATCGGAATAACCTGATAATACCACCCGGGAGCCGTAGGTCCATCTAGAGCCTCCCAAGCTGAAGACGGAATATTAAAGAACGATCCGACATTCATTGCTACGCGTCCGGATTGGTTTCTTTCCTGGTATTGTTCTTTCTTGCTGGTGACGACTTCGGGATCGATTAACTTTTCCCGGTACATCTTATTCATCCATTGGTATGCTTTCTTAAAATTCGGGTTGTCATAGGCGAATATAAATTCTTCGCCCTTTTTCTCAATACCCGCTCCGCCTGTAGACACGCCAAAGGCATTAAGTACGGCATTCTCATCGCTATAACCTAAATTATCATTCTGATCCATCAGGAACGAAAGCGGGAGTAAGGGTTTGCCAGAATCATCCTTGATCTTGGCAGCTTCACGAAGAAACTCCTCCACACCTTCGATTGTGCTTAAATCGTCCAGGGTCATTCCTGCCTTTTCAACAACATCCGTCCGAACCACCCATGAGTTTGAAGACCAGCCTGGCCATGGGTTATCGGGATTTTGGTCGAACCATGTAGGAATGGACCAAATATGACCATCCTTATCTTTCAAACGGTCAATATACACTTTGGGGATGGATGCCAATCCCGGATATTTGTCAGGCATATCGAAATATTGTTCAAGAGGCATAACCATTCCAGACCGGGTCATTGCGGTTACTACCGTATCATTGTGACTGAACATGGCTGCATCTTTAAAACCGCCGGCATTCAGTTTCAAATTGAGCGCTGTCATCGCATCCCCTTGAGTTGCTTCCAACTTCACCGCGACCCCTGGTTCTTTATCTCTCCAATATTGTTGAACCAGACTGTCGTTATTGATCGTTGCCGCCCAACCTAGCCAAAGATCGAACGCGGACGATCCACTATCAGACGTCGACGTCCCGGAATTGGCTGCGTTTTCAGAAATTCCGGAACTGTTATTCCCCTTTCCCGTGCTTGAACAGCCGACGAGAGTGACGAGCAGTACTGCCAACACTAAAGCAATTGAACGCCGGTTCCTTTTGTTAATACCCATGAGATGACCCTCCCTATAATTATCAAATATTGTAATTCAATTATTTCCCAACACTTAGGTTCATGGATTATCCTTTGACAGAACCAATGAGTACGCCCTTCACGAAATACTTCTGCAGAAAAGGATAGACACATAGAATCGGAAGTGCACTGACCATAACGACAGTCATCTTGATGGACATAAGCGTCGTGCTCTGCGTCATGGAGTTTCTTGCTATTGCTTCCTGATTGATGTTCGAGCCAAAGATGGCAGACAAATCAGAAGCGGATAGTAACTGCTGCAAGAAGGTCTGCACCGGGATGAGCGATTGGTCGGTTACGTAAAAAGCGCCAGAGAACCAATCATTCCAGTGACCTACAGCCGTAAACAAACCAAGGGCAGCAAGCATCGGCTTTGAGAGAGGAATGATGATTTGCAATAGGGTCCGTAGCGGACCGGCTCCGTCCAGCTCTGCCGATTCAATGAGTGCTTCGGGTATACCCTGTATAAATTTGAGCATAACGAACATATTCCAGACCGAGAACATACCCGGTAAAATATAGACCCAAAATGTGTTCACCAGCCCCAAATTGTTCAATTGGATATAGAAGGGGACCAGCCCCCCGCTAAACAACATCGTAATTAAAATGTAAGTCATAATGATACGCCTCATCGGAAGTCCCTTATAGGACAAACCGAAGGCAACTAACAACGTTACAATGAGACCGGTTATCGTACCAATGACTGTTCGAGCGATGGTAATCAAATACGAATGGCGGATGACCTCGTTGCCAAGTACGATTTCGTAATTAATTAGTGTAAAAGAGCGCGGGAATAAATATACGCCCCCTTTGGCCGCATCCGATCCTTCGTTAAGCGATATAGCCATCATATAGAGAAACGGATAAATAACGGAGACACATAACAAGACAAGCATAACAACAATGATGATTTGGCCGATTTTTTCGGACTTGGATAATCTCATCTTCACCACAACCCTTCGCCGTTAATTTTCCGCGAAAATTGATTCGATGAGATAACCAGTAACAAACTAATCACCGAAGATAGCAGGCCGACGGCAGTCGCCATTCCAAAGTACCCTTGTTGCAGGCCGCTTCGCAATACATAAGTATCCAACACATCCGCGACTCCCATATTTGCGGAATTCATCAATGGATAAATCTGATCCATTCCAATTGTGATTAATCCGGGTATGCTCAAAATCAAAATAATTGTTATGGTCGGAATCATGCCCGGCAGCGTGATGTGCCGAATTTGGGCCAGTCTGCCTGCCCCCTCTACCTTCGCCGCCTCGTAAAGCTGAGGATCGATCGTGGTAATCGCGGCTAAAAAGAGAATTGTGTTCCACCCCGTCTCTTTCCATAGACCGCTTACGATAACCATAGGTCTAAACCAATCATCCGACCCAAGAAAGAAGATCGGCTCCCCTCCGGTCCACGTAATGAACTGGTTGATGAGTCCATCATCCAGCGATAAGAACGAATGAAGAATGTAAGCGACTACAATCCAAGAGAAGAAATGGGGTAAATAACTGACGGATTGCACAAATCGTTTGAACCTAGAACTTCTAATTTCATTAATGAGAAGAGCGAGTATGATCGGAGCCGGAAAACCAAATATAAATTTCAGAACAGAAATAAAGAGTGTATTTTCTACAATGGTTAAAAACTGCGGATCCTGCAAGAACTCAAAATTACTAAATCCAACCCATGGGCTATTCCATATTG
The DNA here is from genome assembly GCF_038593005.1 of Paenibacillus sp. FSL E2-0178. NCBI lineage: Bacteria > Bacillati > Bacillota > Bacilli > Caryophanales > Paenibacillaceae > Paenibacillus > Paenibacillus sp. FSL E2-0178. The sequence continues at coordinate 6,908,549 of NZ_CP151953.1, read as the reverse complement.
AGCCGCCAATCCGGAAGTCACGAAAAGCAACCTGGATACCAGCCATAGGAATGTAATTAAAAACAAATAATAACACTACGCCCGGCAAAATCATGAGATACTGCCAACGATACTTATGAAATTTTGAGTACATAACCATCCTCCTCGTAAAGTTATTATAGAACGGCTTGTAAGCAAAGACGAGATAACAACGATTGGATTTCTATCACTTTAATTGGATGTATATTATTTACATATTTACATTTATAGGTTTTATTGCATTTTCCTTATATCAATATATATCTAAACCTTTTTAAATTATTTTATGTTCGACGACAAAATAAGCCTTACTTAGACACCGCGTTCAGACTAATATTAGCCTTAGAAACAAAGGAGGATTTCCATACTGTAAAGTATTTATCAGATGAGGAGGGATACTACGCGTGAACTAGTAGAGTATAGAGAAATAAAACTGCATCTGCCCAGCAGAATGTAAGCGGTTAATTAAATGGCAACCAAAAGGAGATTTGATCAATATGCAGCTGATCTACAAAATGAGGAGCCATAAAATTGTTATTCTGACTATTGTATTTGCTTTATTGACAGTGATCGTAGGTAGCGGTAGTATTTTCGGGGCAGCAGGTTCATCCACTACCTCTAACACCACAAGAGTATCTGTGCATGACCCTTCGATTTCCTATGATGCTTCTACGAATAAGTATTATATATTTGGCTCACACCTGGCGCAGGCCTCAAGCACAGATCTGAGGAACTGGTCCTACATGGGGACACAGGGCTACACGAACACCAGCCTGTATGCCCCTTCAACTTTTGAAGGCTATTATTATATCAAGAACAAGAACAGCGGATTATATCTGGATGTAGTCAACGGCTCGGCGACTGACGGCACCAATATTCAGCAATGGTCGTATAATGGCTCGGATGCGCAAAAGTTCAGAATTATGTATTACGGAAACGGGGATTATTACATCCTTACAGGCAATACCGCTTATGCAAGCGGTATTGACGTCTTCGAAGGATCTTCCGCCGACGGTGCCAACATTGATCAATGGACGTACTGGGGCGGCACTATGCAGCTATTTAGAATCCAGCAAAATGCCGACGGAACGGTCGCGTTCTTAACCAAGGCATCCAACTATACTGCCGCAATGGATGTGGCGGACGGCAGCACAGCGAATGGTGCGAACATCCAGCAATGGAATTACTGGGGCGGCGATATGCAGAAATGGGAGCTGGTCAAGGCAGGGGGAACCGGCAACTCCGCCAGAAGCGCCGGAGCAGCATTAAATTCTGCGCTCGCGGTGCCTTTTGCCTGGGCCGGGTATAATGATCAGGACAGTTCAGGCGGACAATCCGTATGGGCGCCGGGACCGGTATATAATTCTTCATACGTGTGGGCAGACGGATCGACGGGAGCTTATATGCTCTACTATTGCACCTCCTCGACTTATATCCGTTCAGCTATCGCCTACAGTGTATCCAAGTCGGTCTCCGGACCTTATGAATATGTCGATACCATTATCTATTCCGGCTTCACTAGTGGAAGCAACCCAATTACAACAACCTCGTCGTTAGGGACCAAAACGGTGGATATATGGTACAAGAACACCAATATCCCCGAGCTGATCGACAACGGCACCTTATCTGGAACCAGAAGCGGCTGGTTTAACAACAGTGGCGGATTCAACAACAGCAATTTCCCGAATGCGATAGATCCGGCGCTGGTGTATGACAACAGCGGCAAGCTGTGGATGAGTTACGGCTCCTGGTCTGGAGGGATTTATATTCTGCAGATTAACCCAGCCACCGGCAAGCCGTACTACCCAGGCTCCGACAATGGCAATGTCGACCGTTATTTTGGCAAGCGGATTGCCGGAGGGTACGGTAAGACGGGCGAAGCTCCGTACATCGTGTATGATTCCTCATCAGGCTATTACTACCTTTACGTCACTTATGGCGGTTTGGCCAATGCGGGAGGGTATCATATCCGTCTGTACCGCTCGACCACCATCGACGGAACCTACACCGATGCCGCCGGCAATTCGGCTGTCTATTCCTCCGCTTCCGTAGACCAGTCGGGTTACGGCATCAAGCTATTTGGGAATTATAACTTATCGGGAGCTAGTCAGGGGTATAAATCGGGTGGCCACAATTCTGCACTGATCGATACGGACGGCAGGAGATATCTGGTGTACCACACCCGGTTCAATAACGGCACCGAGGCGCACGAGGTTCGCGTGCATCAGCAATTTATGAATCAGGACAAGTGGCCGGTAACTGCGGTTTATGAATTTCTGGGCAGCAGTATCGCCTCCACCGGGTATAGTTCCAGTGAAATGGCTGGGACCTATCAATTCATCAACATGGGATTGGATGCTTCTACGGCTAATGTTGGCATGCTGACCACCCAGAGTGTGACCCTGAACAGCAATGGAACCATTTCCGGTTCTGCGACAGGTACATGGTCCAATACGTCAGGAACCTACTACTGTACGATGGTCATTGACAGTATAACTTATAAAGGAGTGTTCTTTAAACAGCGCAATGAACTGTCCAGCCACAATGAAGTGATGACCTTCTCCTTGATCGGTACCAACAACAAGTCGATTTGGGGTTCGAAGTAAAATGTAACCAGAATTTTGAAGGAACACAGAAAGCAGGGCCTGAAATCTCATGATTTCAAGCCCTGCTTGTTAATTATCTGTCCCCTTTTGATTTTGCCACCTGTCTTTAACGCGAGGAGTAAACCCCCGTCCTGAATTTCTATAGTATGTCAGATGAAGATCGTATATATGCTACGACTTCTGGTAGGTGCGGCGGAAGGCGCCGGGTGTATGCCGTTCCAGCTTCTTGAAGATTGCGCCATAATAGCTGGCAGATTCAAAGCCGACTTGATGAGCAATATGCTGCATCCCGCACTGCACATTGTCGAGCAGCAGTTCCTTGCTCTTATTGATCCTTACCTGATTGACATAGCTGATTGGACGAATGCCTGTCGTCTTCTTGAACATATGGCAGAAATGTTCCGGTGTGACGCCCATCAGTCCGGCAAGCGTCTGCAAAGTAATCTCTTCGGCATAATACTGGTCAATATAATCCAGGACCGGCTTTAACCGTTCATACTGCCGCCCGACGGTATCGCTGCCCTCGACAGAGACACGCTGAATAATCTCCGTCAATAAGGTATAGAGGATGGCGGAGCAGGCGTAATTGTTTAACGTTTGTGCTTGCGGCGTAAGTGCCGCTTGCAGCAGCTCCCTTATTCGGGATAGAAGGTATTCGGGCGATGCGAGCGTAAATACGCTTGTGTCTACAATGCCGACGGTTTCAAACAACCCCGCTGATCCACTGCCGTCGAAGATGATCCAGTCAACTTTCCAGCTCCCCGATAAAGCATAGTATTCGTGCTGCTGGCCGGGGAACAGCAGCATGCCCATGCCTTGCTTGACGACATGCTCCGTTCCACTCAGCTTGAGTTTGCCCTCGCCACTGCGGCATTGAATCCACTGATAATCCTGAATGCCCCTGTCTCGGCGTATATGCTCCTGTTCATGATGCAGACCAATGCCAAGCAAATAAAAAGGGAGCAGCTTGTCCCGGGCGGATAGTACCGGAAAAGTGCGATTGGGATGAGGCATGCGACCCACTCTCCTGATATCTTAATATTGTTATATCGTATTAATTATTTAAGATATTAACTCCAATTAATATAGCATATAATCGCAATATATTGATGAACAAAGGAGATTACAGGATGACGATTAAGATTGGAATTGATTATTATCCAGAGCAATGGACTCCTGAGCTATGGGAGAAGGATGCAGCGCTTATGCAAGAGACGGGTGTTGCTATTGTACGAATGGCGGAATTCGCCTGGAGCCGCATGGAACCGACCGAAGGTGATTATCGCTTTGAATGGTTGGATTCGGCTATAGAAGTATTCGCCGCGCGCGGCATGAAGATTGTGTTATGCACCCCTACCAATACCCCGCCGAATTGGATGACAACCCGTTATCCGGATGTGCTGCCAATGGATGAGCAACGTCAAATCATCCGGCCGGGTGTGCGTGGACATCGTTGCAACAACAGCTATTCCTTGAGAATGCTGGGCTCCAAATTTGTGGAAGCGATGTCACAGCGCTACGCGAAGCATCCCGCGGTCATTGGCTGGCAAATCGATAACGAGATGCACTACCAGGAATGCCATTGCGATACGTGCAATCGTGCATTTGTCGCCTGGCTGCAGAAGCGTTATTCCAGTCTGGAAGAGTTGAACCGGGAGTGGGGCACAGTCGTCTGGAGCGGGGAGTACAGCAGCTGGGCCGAGGTAACGACGCCGCTCGGCGGCAGCAAGCCGATGAATCCTTCCTATCTTCTCGAATACAAGCGGTTCTGCTCGGATAGCGTAGGCTATCTGCTGGGATGGCAGCTTGAAATTCTGCGCAGCAACTGTCCGGGCCATTTCGTGACGCATAACATGTGGCAATACCCGAATAGTCTGGACTATTATGATCTCTACAAAGAGCTGGACTTCGCTTCTGTGGATTATTATCCGAATGAGCTGTACCGCGATTATGGCGACCGGTTTCCGAGGAACGGAGCGCTGTCACTGGACTTGGTTCGCGGCATCAAGCGCCGCAATTTCTGGGTCATGGAGCAGCTGAGCGGAGCGCAGGGCGCCTGGATGCCAATTCAGCGCACCCCTTATCCCGGACTGATCCGAGCCCGATCCTGGCAGACAATCGCCCGCGGTGCCGACATGGTCGTTCATTTCCGCTGGCGGAGTGCTGCTGCCGGGGCCGAACAGTTCTGGCATGGGCTTATCGACCATAGCAATGTTCCTGGACGGAGGTTCAGGGAGTTCGCAGAGCTTACTCGCGAGGTGAACCAGCTGGGAGAACTGCTGGCCGGTTCAACAATCGTTACCCAGGTTGCGATTCTGCATTCGCATGATCAACATACGGCGCTTTCCCTCCAGCCGCAAGCAGAGGGGGGAATGCATTATATGGACAACTTGTCCTCTATGCACAATGCATTTTTGAAAATGGGCGTCGGTACGGACGTTATCAACTGGACCGAGGAGCTCGATGGCTACAAGCTGGTCATTGTCCCTTCACTCTTTCTGTTAAATGAAACAATAGTGCAGCGGCTCGAGCGATTCGCAGCCGGGGGCGGCACGGTTGTCCTCACCAATCGGACAGGTGTGAAGAACATGAGGAATGTATGTGAGATGCTGCCTCTGCCGGGGCTGCTGGCGGAAGCAGCGGGGGTTGTCGTTAGTGAGTATGATGCGATTGGCAGCAGCGAGCATCGGATTCGGAACGCGGCGGGCCAGACATTCGCTGCGAAGCAATGGTGCGATCTGCTGGAACTGCGAGGAGCAGAACCGATTGCCTGGTATGACAACGACTTTTACGAGGGGGTGCCGGCGGTTACTGTCAATAAGCTTGGTGAAGGTGAAGTGTATTATGTCGGCACTTGGCCGGAGCCATCATATTTCTATCAGCTGTTCGAAGGCATATTGAAGGAAAAGGACCTGGCGCCCAAGCTCCAGCTGCCGGAAGGTGTCGAGCTGTCGATTCGATCGAAGGGTAAGGAAAGCTTCCTGTTCCTGATCAATTTGACGAATGAGCAACGAGAGGTTACGCTTGACGTTCCCTATCGCAGCTTGTTGACGAGCAAGAGATCGGAGCAGAAGGTGATGCTGCCAGCTATGGGAGTAGATATTCTAACTTTATAGGAACAGCAGCTTACTTCATTGCAAAGAGCCGTCTCACAAGGCGGAATACCTTGAGGGACAGCTCTTTATTGCTGTTCAACAGAAGTGTCGATGGATGTATGTTAAAACGAGCGAATTTTGTATTTTAGAATCTCATCAAGCCTTCCAACGGCCATTACTGGAATATCCAGAGTGATTCATACTTAGATTCTTTTCATTCGGCGGATTTCTCCGCCAGTCCGGCCACGATCTGATCTATCGGATTCGTGAACAGGGCATACAGAATGGCAGCATTCTCCTGTTTGCTCAGGGCTTCTCTGGACTTGAAGTCAACAGCCCCCTTGGCATCCGCCTGGATGTCCGGTCCGTATAAACCAAGAGCCACGGCCATCTTCACAGCCGGAATAGCCCATTTATCCGTATTACCGGCCAGCTTCACATCCTGGAACAGCTTATCCGGGTATTGTGCACTGAGCAGTCTCCATACCATGACCGCTGCCTCCTGGCGGGAGATGACCCGGTCAGGCTGGAATTCTCCGCCTGCTGTTCCCTCTACCATTCCGAGTTCTACAGCCATTTGTATATAGCCAGCATCCGGATGTCCCTGCAGATCAGGGAACGCCAGCTTCGTGGTCTTGCTCTCTTTGACACTGCTGCTCTCCAGCATCAGCCGCACATACTCGGCACGCGTAATTCCCGCCTCAGGCTCGAAGCGGAGCGCCGCATCATTCGGCAGATAGCCCAGCGACTGCAGCATCATAACCGGAACCGCATAAGGATGGCTCGCAGAGACATCGGCATAACCGGCGCCATCCGGCCCTTTCTGCGCATAGCTGTAAGGATTGAGATAAGGCTCTTTCAGATAAGCTCCTTGTCCGCCCGGCGTCAATTCAAAACCGGTAAATTTCTTGGTAAGCTCATCAATGAACAGATTATCGTCTACCTGGCGCAGCTGGCGGGTGCCCAGCAAGGCATCGCTAATGGTAAGCGCACCCTCATGCACAGCAACTGTGGAGACCAGGCTCTTGAGACGGAGATCCGCATAGTATCCGGTGAACGCATCCAGAGCTTCTGCACTCAACGGCTGGAAGGTGTCCAGCTTCGCCGGTGCGGCGTATTGCGGGAAGAACGCCTGGATGAACGCCGGATAGAACATTTCCCGCAGTGCGCTCTGCTGATTATAGGCAATGAATACCCCGGTGTTCTGCTCCGGGATCAGGAACATATAAGTGCTGAAGCCGATTAAATCGCCTGCTTTGGTGATAATCTTGGGGCTGCTGCCGGCACCGGGAAGCTGAATCGGCGCTTCGAAGCCGTAGGTGGTATTCGGCAGCAACGGGTGGATGGAGGAACGGTATTCCTCCATGGCATCTACGGTACTTGCAGCCAGAATACGGCTATTCCCGGAAGCGCCCCCATTCAGAAAAGCCGTCATGAACTTGCCGATATCATCTGCAGTAGACAGCATACCTCCGTGTGGCATAACAGTGGGAGTTACTGTATACAGATCAAGCGCCTTGCCGGTGGCATCATAGGCGGTAGCCAGCTCTTCTTTCAGCTTGCCTTCCAGCAGGTAGCCGCTTGAATCCATATTCAGCGGGGAGAACACATACTTCTCCATATAATCCTCATAAGGCATGCCGCTGGCCTTCTCTACCACCAGACCCAGCAGCAGTGAAGCGAAGTTGTCATACATATAGGAAGTCCCCGGCTCACGGACAACCGGCGGCATATTCCGCAGCACATAATCCTCAATCGATACCTTGGTTTCGAAGTTATCGTTGATATCTTCCGGCTGCGGGTCCTGAATCCGGAACCCGGTGGTGTGGGTCAGCAGATCCTCCACCGTTACCGGAACGCCGAAGGGATTGTCGAAGACAATCGGTCCGGTATAGACTTGAAAATCCGCTTTCAAATCGATTTTGCCTTGCTCTACCAGCTGCATGGCGGCAGCGGCAGTGAAGGTTTTGGATACCGAGGCCATGCGGAAGACCGTTTCATCCGGGTCTACCGCTGTTTTGGCAGCCTTATCCGCGTAGCCAAAGCCCTCTTCTATCACCGTCTTGCCATCCTTGACCACAATAACAACCGCACCGGCAAGCTGCGCTTTCACCTCATCCGCACTGAAGAATTGCTTGAGGAATGCTGCCGCATTCTCCGTTGTTAACGGTTTGGCCTGTCCGGTTACAGACGCCGGAGGTGCAGATGCCGCAGGAGCGGCAGATGCTTGTACCGCCGGGGCAGCCAGAGTCAGAATCAGGGCAGCAGCAAGCACTGTCCTCGTCCAAATGGCAGAACGGTTACACAATAATGACAACTTCATTCACTTCACTCCATTCCATGAAATAGTAGATATAGTTGTTTCTACGGCATTTCATGGAAATGGGTTCAGATAAATATCAATCCGGAAGCAAAATATCAATATGCGCAAACTGTGAGAGATCCTCTACGAAGCCTGGATACGAAATATTGATACAGCTGCAGTTACGGATGATCGAAGGCTCCTCCAGGCTGCTGGCCAATACAGCGGCGGTCATGGCGATCCGGTGATCGCCACAGCTGTCTACAATGGCAGGCGATAGACGCTGGCCGCCATGAATGACCATTTCATCCTCACTGCAGGTAGTTTCCACGCCAAAGGCTCTTAGCACCCCTGCAGTGGTCTGAATCCGGTTCGTATCCTTGTCTTTCAATTCCCGGCAGTTCCTGATCACAGAATCCCCTTCTGCGAATACCGATACCGCAGCGAGCAGAGGAACCTCGTCTATCAAGCTCTGTATTCGCCCGTTGCCTTCAGCACAGACAGGGGACAACCGGGTTCCCGGTGTGCAATAGATATCTGCGATTGGCTCCCCGGATATCAGCTCCTCTTCCGCTTGCAGCGTCAAAGGAAGCCCCATCTCTGTGAGCAGACGGATGAATCCGCTCCGGGTTGGATTAACACCTACCCGCTTAATCAACAAGCTGCCCTTGCGCTCCATTCCCCGGATAGCATATGCAGCCAGCAGAAAAGCCGCTGAGGACAGATCCCCCGGAACCATTACATCCCTGGCGGAAAAGGCACTTCCTCCTTTCAGGAAAGTAACATCATGATCAGAATGAATATCTATGCCGAAATACTGCATCAGGCGTTCGGTATGATCCCGGCTTTGACAGTTTTGCCGATAACATGTGATTCCGTCCGCATATAATCCCGCGAACAGCAGGGCGGACTTTTCCTGTGCACTGAATACGGTGGCTTCCATTTCTATGGGGGACAATGGTGATGCCCCCTGAATCCGCAGAGGCAGACAGTCCTTCACCCCAAGATATTCAATCACAGCCCCCATGTCTGTAAGCGGCTGAACAACCCAGTCCATCGGTCTTGCCGAGAGCAGTGGGTTCCCTCCGAGTTCCGAAGCAAAGGACTGTCCTGCCAGGACAGACAACATCAACCGGGCTGAGGTGGCCGTATTCCCGACCTCAAGTCTGCCCGCCGGTGCCTGTAAGCCCCGCAGCCCTCTTCCATTCACAGACAGGTCATCCCCATTCCATGCAAACGTTACACCTAATTGGCGGAGAATGGCGATACAGCTCTCAGTGTCACGGGAACGCAGCACATTGTACACCGTGCCTTGGCCTTCGGCGATAGCGTTCAGGACAATGGCCCGCTGGGAAATTGATTTGTCTCCGGGAACCGAATCGAATTTGAAGGAACACAACTCCCGCTTCGCCTTAATCCGCAAATCACATTTGGCCGGTAGCCCGGCCCTGCTTCGTACCAATTCCAATTCTGATCACCTCGTCATCGGAGAGTATTTGCGAGTAATCCATATCTCTTCCGGGAGCCAGCGGAATCCTCCGGTCGCCCATTGCTGCATAGCTGCGGTACCGCTGCCGTTTCCGCTCCAGTCCGAGGTTATTCTCAAAGGTGTAATCGAACAGCTTAACCGCGTTCCGGCGCACCGCAAGCTCAAGCAGGTTAGCTCCTGTCTTCGTTCGCACCATTACCGTGGATGAGGCTTTGGCAGATATCCCTTCCCTGCTGGAATCAAAAATATTGGGATCTCCATCCGAAATCGAAATATCAGCAATGCCTGACCACCAATCCGGACAAGCAAGACAGCGAAAGGTTTTAAACTTTTTGAATTCCTCCACCAGCCGGTAAAAGGGCAGATAATGCTCCTGCCCCTGCCGGGTCCTGACCATGAACTGCCCCGGATATTCCCCTTCCCGGTACTTCATCAAAACTACGTCAGCCAAGTCGATCCCCAAGATTTCCGTAATCAGATGCTCGGTACCTCCCAATGAAGTGTTGGACGCGCATCCCAGCTCAATCGTGAACGCCACTTTGTCTGCCAGTACAGTGGACGGCGAGTGTTCCGGCAGATTTAGCAGCTTATGGATACCTTGAATCTGGCAAGGTACGCCTATAATGCCGATCTTGTCATATCTGCGATCCTGCAGCAGATCCAGATTGGGAGTGATACAGTAGCTGGTCTGAGCACACTCGATAATCTTGTCCACTGAATCGGCAAGGTAGGCCTTCGGCACCCAGGGACGCTCCTTATCTCTTCCCACAACAATCACCGCGTCAGCAAGCTTCTCTTCCAGCGCGGTAACCGCCAGGATCGTCCCCGCCCCGCCAGCTGCCGCCCGGCCGAGAATCTCCGGGTCTGCCGCCGACAATTGACAGGTAGACAAGTAGATGCCGGTCCAGCGTTCAAGCTCTGAACGGTTGCGGCCGAAGATGCGCCGCTCAGATTCCATAACGCCTGTATCATAGCCCGGGCACACCTCCGAGCAGAGATTGCAGCTTCCGCAGGTGTCGGCCGCCTGGCTCTCCAGACCCTGAAAGACCGGGAGCGAGATGGAATCTCCGTTCATCGCAAGCAGACCTTGGGGACACACTGCAGCGCACAATCCGCAAGAGGCACATAGCGATAGATCTAGAATCTCTTCCTTGAGCGTTATAAAAGATGTCATACCGGCATCTTCCCTTCCTCATAATCTCACGCCGCTCAGCGCGGAATAGACTTCCCTGGTTCTGTCAGCAATGGGGTTCCAGTCATACTTCAGCAGCACCTCCCGCCGGGCTGCTTCTGCAAGCAGGCTCCCTTCATCAGGCTCACGGAGCAACTGTAGAATCCGGCCCGCAAGCATGTCAGAATCTCCGGATATGCTGGTGAGTCCAGTCCGCCCATGCTCGACAATCTCGGCCAGTCCCCCTTCTTCAGACACAATTACCGGTGTACCGCTCCCCATCGCTTCCAGTGCCACAATGCCGAAGGGCTCATATAAGCTGGGAAATACACAGACATCGGCAATCTGGAACAGATAGCTTTTCTCCAGGCTGTCCACGAAGCCGGTGAAGTGTATGCTTGTACCCAGCTCAGCCGCACTGGCTTCAAGCTCGGCGAACATCGGTCCCCGGCCTGCGATAATACAGGTGCAGTGCGGGAATTCCCGCACTACCTCATGCATGCTTTGCAGCAGCACCTGTACCCCTTTTTCCTTCACTAGTCTTCCAATGAACAAAATAATCTCTCCGCCATTGCGCGCATAATGCTCTCTTCTGAAGGGATGTGCGGGAATCAGCTCCAGTGAACGGAGATCAATGCCGTTCGGAATAATCTCCGTCCTTGACTCCTCAAGACCATGCACAGTGCAGAGCTCCCGCTGCATATGCAGGCTGCATACAATAACCTTGTCCGATGTAGAGACCAGTTCATTCTCAATGGCATGAATCGTATGCTGTTGAGGCGTGAATACTCCCTGGTTCCTCCCGAACTCTGTAGCATGGATTGTTGTAACAAGCGGTAACGACAGCCGTTGACGGAGAAGAAGGGCTGCGTAGCCGACCAGCCAATCATGCGCGTGAATAAGATCGAGTCTTACGTTCCCGATTAGCCGGGATACAACGTAATCTACAATCGCCAGATTGAACTGAAGCACCCAATCCTCGAAATCGGTCAAGTTCTCATAAGAATTCACACGGTGCACGTATACGCCGTTCTCCACTTCCAGAACGGGCCGCCCGGGAGCGCTGTTGGTGATTACATGAACCTCGGTCTGCCCGCTTGCCAAATGCCTGGACAATTCATAGACATGCGGGGCCATCCCTCCGATCACCACAGGCGGATACTCCCAGGACAGGATTAAGACAGATGCGCTGGACTTCATAGGTTGTCCCCTCCTAATCTCTCAATGTGCAGAAAGTGAATATCCTGTGAAGAATTCCCACCATGTATTTTGCTCCAGCAGCGGAGGTGAAGAATGGTCTCTTTGGAAGGAAAGCCAGTCAGAATACTCGAGGCTGCCGTCATCACAAACAAATAACACATTAGATCTTAAAATTGGTACAAACGTTTGCACTTTTTTAATAATCCCTAAATCTGCATAATAGTAACGTTCTTGCGGCCTGGGAATCCGCATCTCCAGCGTTTGCCCGAGCGGCTTGTACACAGGGAAAAGGAACTGGGCAAATTTGTTATCAGAAGAGAGGGTGGTTAGCCGGACAGCCTGCTGCAGCTCAAGCCAGCCACTTTTGAAATGCCAGGCAATCAGCCGCCTTGTCTCTTCGTCCAGCACCGTTCGAAAGATCAGGCGCGTCCCGTCAAACTGCAATCTCTCATCCATACGCAGCATCTCCTCCGGACAGCTGATTAGACTCCTGGTGACATCCCTGCCACTCCACGATCATTTCCGATACACCCTCCGCAGGCGTATGGATGTAATGAACCTCCCCTTGCTCCATGCGCACAATACCAGAGTCACCCCTTAGCAGAAAATTGAACTCGATCCGGCAGTCTGCGGGCAGACTGATATCGCAATACCAGGTTGGATACCGGTAGACGATATGATTGTAAAACGGCCCTGCGGCCCTCTCTGCATTCCATTCTCCCAGCTCATACACGTTCCCCGTCACATATACCCTAGTATCATATTCGGTATACAGATTCTTGACTACCAGCCTTACCGTGACCAGCTTTCCTGTCCACACCGTCAGTTCTTCCGCCAGCTGGAACTCGCTCTCCCCGCCTGTCAGACCTTGTACAGAATGTGTTCCCGCCGGGACCGCCGGAATCCTGGCTACGATCTTCTCCGATTGCCATGAGATTACATCAGCCTCATAACCGCCAACCATCAGACGGCCGTTGTCACCTAAATGTCTGCCCCGGATAATAAGCTCACTTCCCGGCGCCGCTGCTTTGGGATAGAAGTGTAAGGCAGCCAGCTCCTCCAGATCTGCCTCATGAACATAGATATAAGCAGACTGAGGTGCCAGTATTACATTTTGTATGTCCCCTTCGGCTCCGGCAACTGCCTGACGGTCTGGATAAATGTCCTTAAGCAGGCTGGAGTAAGCGCCTTGCGGCAGGGAAGTTAGCAGAGGAGGCAGTGTATGTCCGCTTTCACCCTGATTAATTAGAATAAGTGCAACATCCTTCTTGCAGCTGCGCTCGAATACGAGCACCCCCGAATTCACATACAGCAGCTTCGTATTACCGTAACCAATCGCAAGATTACATGCTCTTAAACGATTAAGCTGAGCCACTAACCGGTAGGCCGTTGTCTCCCTGCTGAAGGAGCTCATCATGGCACGATTGCCGGGATCCTCCCCGCCGCTCATGTACTGCTCGGTTCCATAGTACACCACAGGCAGGCCTGCGGAAGTCAACAGCAGCACAAGCGCCAAATCCGTGAGCCAAGGGTCAGAATCCCGGGTGAACCGGCTCATATCATGATTATCCAGAAAAATAAGCTGGTCATACAAATGCTTATAGCTGCCGGAGGATTCACATAGCATTTCGGCAAAAGCACCGAAGCCCTGCCGCCCATGAAAGGCCCCGCGGATCGCATGGGTGAACATAAAATGCAGCAGACTCATTCCGGTCCCATTGGCAAAAGCAGCATTGTCCTGTGTGCAGCCATGTGCTTCAAGAAACCACTCCCCGAACACATAAGCCGGTTTCCTGGCATGGATGAAGCCGCTCAAGGCGGTTAACCAGCCTGGGGGAATATGTTTGGCCGCATCGATCCTCACACCGTCCACCCCCAGATCTAGCCAGAAGGCAATCCCTTCCCGCAAAAGCTCATCCACTTCCGGGTTCATCTGATCCAATCCGGCCAGGTCATACAAATTCCGGTACTGCGAATCTTCAGCATCCCGAAAAGCAGTGCCGCCATTATGCAGAAACACACGCTCCAGGTCTCCCGAGTAAGTAGCTACCAGCTGGCCCGCACGGTATATTGCGCCATTCTCCATATAATCCGGCCGCAGTTCCAGTGCCGGGGACGTATGATTCGGCGTAAAATCAATGATTACCTTAAGTCCGTGCTCATGCGCTGTGCTCAGCAGAGCTCTGAATGTATCCATAGAACCGAAATAAGGATTGGGCCTCAGGAAGTCTCTGGGCCAATAGCCATGATAGGAAGCCGTGCCTTCTTCATCGTCCGCGCACACATGAATGTTCTCTGCCGGCTGGGAAATCAGGATCGCGCTGACCCCCATACCGGTAAGATATCCGTCCTGAATCCTGGCAATAATTCCTGTCCAGTCGCCGCCGAGATATTTTCGCAGATTGCCTGTGCCAGAGCTGAAGAGCTCCGCTCGCGGCCGGCTGGCAGGGTTGCCTTCGCAGAACCGGTCGGTGACAATCTGATAGATGCATTCGCCCGGATTCAGCATGTTTACTTACCAGAAGCGGCCGGAATAGCATTCGCTTCCTCCAAGAGAAGATTCACCGCTGCTTCTGCCTGTTCGGTAAAGAGGACCTGAATATGAAATTTCTGTTCCAGTTCAAGCTTGCGGGCCAATCGTTGTTCAAGGGGATAGATCTCATAATGCCCATAAGAGGTTTCAAGCTTATCCGGCAGCAGCAGGGCAAGCGGCCGCCTGGAGTAGATTCTTAAGATTTCAATCGCATCAAGTATAGCGCTGTCATCATCATAACCGGCAATCAGCAGTATATACTCCGGATCAAATGTCCGCAGCATCGCGTATCGCAGAGAATTGAAAGCAATATTCATTGTGGGAAGAATGGAGCTTTGCCCCGCCATAACGATCCACTCGCTGCCACTCTGCTGGGCTTGATGAATAACAGTATCGATATAATACGGGTACTGCTCCAACGGACGGTGCGCCAGGAATTTGAAGATATCCCCTTCAGGCTGCCCGAACAGAAATCCGGTTGGCTCTGTGATAAAGGCTGTAGCCGGAATGCCCAGCGCTCCGAACTGCCGATAGAGATTCATCTGCACGGTAAATTTGCCAATGCACCCCCGCGTAGCAAAAACACCAACTCTCTTAATCGTTCTGGGGCGGGCAAACATCATGGCTTCCTTCTCGAACTGTCCCAGATAGCACTCAATATCTGTTCCGCCCGTGCTGTAACGCTCATCCATCTTCTGAAAAAGCTGCTCCTGAGGACTGTGAACCACATCGATTTTTAATTGCTGCTCTGCCATCCAGTTCAGGGTATCCCTGTCATAAATTTCATGAACACTGACTACCCTTAAGCCCCGGGCTGAAGCATACAAGATCAATTTTCGCCATAATTCCGCCAGATCGTGTTCAGCGAATACACCTTTGTTACCCCCAAAAGTAGTGCCGGGATCATTGAGAATCAGAGTGTCCGCATCCTTCAGACCAGCTTCCATAGACGAATGAATAAGAATTCCAGAATGCTTCCCGTCCACCTGCTCTCCGGCATCTTGTCCGTCTTCCTGCACGAAGTCGATTACCGACACAATCTCCACACTCAACAGGTCACGAAAGCGAAGCAGACCCTGCGTGATTTTATTGAAGGGATACAGGACAACCCTTTCCATATTCACCGCCTCCGCCCGGATCATAATTTGACAGTCCGCTTATAGCCAGCCAGCTTGGCAGCCAATCTGCCAATGTCCAGCACCGATTCAACATTCTCGGCTGCAAACCGGCTGCGGATCTCTTCCTTGCGCTGTTCTATTTCTTCCGGGGTCTTCGAGATGTATTCTCCGAAATCAACTTCGTATTTATCCGGAATCAGAATGGCAAACGGCCGGCTGCCGTTGCCGTAAACGCGAAGAATATCGAGGCTGTCTCTAATCTGCTCATCATCATCGTAGCCTGCGATCAGGATCGTCAAATCGGGCTGTAAAGCGCGCAAATAGGAGACCTTGGTCGCTGCAATCACGAAATTCTCATTCGGAAGCAAGGAGCCTTGACCTGACAGCAGGACATAATCACAGCCTTCGCTCTCTGCTTCCCGGACTGCCGCGTGAATGTAATACGGATATTGGCTCAGCGGCTTATTGGCAATAAATTTCATTATATCGCCGCCCGGTTGATTGAAGAGTGCGGCTGTGGGCTCGGTTATAATCGCCTGGACCTTCTCTCCTGCCTGCTTAAGCGCCCGGAATAATGACATTTGGGCAGTGAATTTCCCGAGGCATCCTCTTGTTGCGAATATCCCTACCTTGCATATATTGCGGTTATAAGCGGTTATTTGTGCGTCCATATCAAAATAAGATAAGTAAGTGGCTATTTCATCTCCAGGGGATGGAAAAACATATTCTGTATGAAGCCGGCGCTGCAGACTTGCGGGGATTTGCGGTAGAATTTCAATCGTGATTCCATTCTCGAGCAGCCATTCCAAGGTCGGAAGGTCAATAATTTCGTGCACACTGATGATCCGCAGCTTGTGCTCATGGGCAGAGACAACCAGCATTCTCCACAGCTGGCTGAGCTTATGCTCGCCATACACACCCTCGTTATTTCCGAAGGAGGTTCCTGGATCATTCAGAATAAGAGTATCCGCTAAGCCAAATACCTCTTCAAAATTGTCCGTGACCGGAATGCCCGCCGCACGCCCTTCCACCAGCTCTGCTGCATCTTTGCCCTTATGCAGGACAAAATCAACAACCGCCCTTACTGTAAAATCCGTTAGATCCCTGAACCTGATGATCCCTTGCGTAATCTTATTGAAGGGATACAACACTACATTGTCCATGCATAACCGCCTCCCATAATAGAGTAAAGAATAGACAACAATCGATAGACTTAACCGATTAAGCTGATACTACAATATTTTACATATTATATCAACAACAAGAAATAAAAGGTTTATTATGACACATCACTTCCAGGATTGACGACTGATCCAGCTAATGTTAATCTTTAGGAAATCAACAGACAGGAGATTGGTGCGTTGAAAAAAACGACTATGAAGGACATCGCCATCCGTGCTAACGTATCCGTTGCCACCGTAAGCTATGTGCTGAATCGTGTGGATAATCAGACTATTCCTGAGAAGACGCGCCGCCAGATTATGGAACTGGCTAAAGAGCTCCGCTATATTCCAAACTTAGCAGCCCGCTCACTGGCAAACCAAAAAACCGGTCTGATAGGTGTATTGGTCCACAAATCCAAGTCATTGCCCTACTGGAAGCTGCATGCCCAGCTCGCCTTCATTCATGCTTTGGAGCAGCGGCTTACAGCGGCCGGTTATCATACGCTCCTCTATTCTCTGGATACCGACACCCCTTCGCTGGATATTATCGTTGAACGCAAGCTGGAAGCCGTGTTTCTCATTGATGCACAAGACCATTCCTTCTACTCGATCTCCAGACACTTTGTCGAGGGCATCCCCCTGATTCTGATCGACAGCATGATAGAGGATAAGCTGTTCAAGCAGGTGGTGTTTAATTACCGATCAGCGCTTGAAAAAGCACTTCCCGAAGATCTGTCGCAGGTCTGCTTGATTATGGAGGGCTTCAATAATTCGCTCCTCACCCGCTATATCCGCAGCAGTGTTCCTCTGGCTGATGATGCTGTCTTTGAGATCCGTGAACTTCAGGATTTGCTTCCGGCAATGGAGCATCACCGCTTCAAGCAGGCAATTGTGATCAATGAATTCATTGGCAGCTACGTGGAGAAGTCTGGAAAGTTCGAGCATCTTACGGTAATCTGCACATGTAATTCCCCGGAAATGCTGGGTGAGCATGTGAAGAAGATTCTTTTTCAAGGAGATAAAGCGGAGGTTGCTTATGAACTCATGCAAGAGCTGTTGCACCATTCGGACTACTCCGAGCAGGTGAATAACTGTTATTATGTCGACTAATTTTTTTTGAGGGTTAACTTAAGCGTTTAAGTTGAAAGGAGAGTAACTATGCCAGAACCCGTTATAGCCAGCCAGGCTGCCCCTGCGGTTCACTCCTATCCAAAACTATGGGCCAACAAAAAATTCATGCTGCTGCTCTGCTCCTTTTCCATTTCCCTGTTCGGCAACACCTTTCACAATATCGCTCTCAGTCTCTGGGTGCTTCAGACCACCGGCAGTGCCAAACTGGTGGCTGTACTGACGATCATTAATCTGTTGCTCAGCTCGCTGCTCGGATCCATTGGAGGAACGTTTGCGGATCGAACCAACCGCAGAACAATCATGCTGGTCACGGATCTGATTAGCTGCATACTGGTAGTATCGCTCGCCCTGGTCCTCTCTCTCCCTTCCGCTTCCTTCATTATCGTGGCTCTGCTTACTGCGTTGACCACTGCATCTGCCCTTTTCCAGTCCCCTGCCTACCAGTCCTCCATTATCACCGTGGTCGGCAAAGAGCATGTCCAGCAAGCCGTAGGCATGCTTAACCTGTCAGAGAATATTTGCCGGACAGTCGGCTTTTCCATGGGCGGAATCTTTGTAGCGGGCTTTGGTGCGGCGGATGCCATTTTATTCGATGGAGTCACGTTTTTGGTCTCCTTCCTGCTGGTTCTTGCGGTCCGTTCCCTTCCTATGCCGACACGCGTGAATGCTGAGCCCGGGCAGAAGAGGAATTTTATTCAGGACCTTGGGGAAGGCATACGGTATATCTGGAAATTCCCTTTTGCCAAGGCCGTCATCATTATGCTTCCGACGCTCACTCTATTCTTCATGCCCTCGCTGATGCTGACCCAGGTTATGGCCGTCAACGTCTGGAAGGCAAGCCCGTTCCAGTTCGGACTCATGGAAGCTTGTATCCCGCTCGGCTATATGATCGGCTCAGGCCTGATTATGATCCTGGGCTCCAGAATCAGACGGAGAGGATTATTTATTATGAGCGGTCTCTTCTGTCTGGGCCCGATGTACATCCTGTTATCCTTCATCACTTCTGCGGCCACAGCCATTCCTGTCGTTCTGCTGATTGGATTCATGTTCTCGTTCTGCACGCTGCTGATCAATATCATCCTCAGGCTGGAAATATCGGAAGAGATTCAGGGCCGGGTCTTCGGAGTACTTGGGTCGATTATGAGTGTCGCTCCGTCGATCGGTCTAACACTTGTCTCCTACCTCTCGGATTATTTCAGTCCGGGTCCAGTCATGGGTTCCATTGGCCTGCTGCTGTTCCTGTTCGCCTTATATGCTTCCACCAGGCTCAAGATCATTCGGGGTTATAACTAAAATTCCGCAGCACTTCTTCCATTTTCTTCAGCTTTCTGTAAATAACCGACCGGTCCACACTTAATTTTTTGGCCGCTTCTGTACCGTTTCCGTAACAATCCTTCAGCACTTTTACAATATAACGGCCCTCTGCTACTGCAGTGAAGTCTTTCAGCGCAGACAGGTGATGTTTGTTCTTGGCTATGAAGTGGTCAATTGCAAACCAGTCCGCTACTTGATCCTCTTCCTCCTGGCTAGTTCCCATATATTCCGTAACCACAAGCCGTTCGATATAATTCCTCAGCTCTCTCGCATTTCCGTGCCAGGGCTGACTCAGCATCTTCTCAAACTCTTCCGCACTTAAGACATATTTCTTCCCGTACATGTGATTGAAGCTGGCGATATAACTGGAGATTAGCCCTACAAGGTCCAGCTTGCGGTTACGGAGCGGAGGGATATGAATCGGGATCACATTAATCCGGTAATACAGATCTTCACGGAATAGCCCTTTCTTCACCATACTCCACAGATCCCGGTTCGTAGCTGAGATCACACGGCAATGGACCGGTATATTCACGATGCCGCCGACGCGTCTTACTTCATTATTCTCCAGAACCCGCAATAGCTTGGCTTGCATCTCAAGCGGCAAATCCGCAATTTCATCCAGAAAAAGAACCCCGTCATTCGCAATTTCAATCATGCCCGCCTTCACTTCCGTCTGTCCTTCCAAGACTCCTTTTTCGTATCCAAACAATTCATATTCGAATAGAGCCGGAGCAATCGCTGCACAATTAATCGCAATGAAGGGCCCCTTCCACTTTTCACTTCTTAGATGGATATATTTGGCTATAACCTCTTTACCGGTCCCGGATTCACCATAGATTAACACCTTGCTGTCGTAGGACGCGATCTGGTTGCAGACTTTAATGATCTGTTTCATGGCCAGGCTTTCGGCTACAATCCCTTTGCCTTCCCCCGCCGCTGATTCACCGAGCTGCTTGCTGATCTGCTGGGTTACAGGTACATTTGCTTCATAATAGGCGTGCTCCTGCTTGAATTCATTAGAAGTGGTGACTACCAGCTGCACCTCCCCATCCTTATCCAGAATAGGAATCGCTGTGGAGAAGATATGAAATCCTCTTGAGGTGATGACATTCTTCGAAACCTTTTGTTTACTTTGAATGGCCTCCATCGTAATCGAATGAGGATAATAGCCGGCCTTCACCAAGTCCTGGACATTCGCCTTCAGCAGCTCCTCCAATTGAACTCCGATGGTTAAAGCGGTAAATTCATTGGAGATTAATATATTTCCGTGTGGATCGGTCACAAATAAAGTGGACGGCAGCTCTTCCATAATTTCGTCTATCGTACGTTTACCTGA
Source organism: Paenibacillus sp. FSL E2-0178 (assembly GCF_038593005.1). Lineage (NCBI taxonomy): Bacteria > Bacillati > Bacillota > Bacilli > Caryophanales > Paenibacillaceae > Paenibacillus > Paenibacillus sp. FSL E2-0178. Next base: position 6,888,070 of record NZ_CP151953.1, on the reverse strand, counting down.
TTTTTTATTTCTTTTAGTCATATTTATCAGTCCTATACTATTATATTAACGCTTACATCCTTATTTAGAAAAAAAGCCAAACGATATCATTACGTAAATGATACCACTTGGCTTATGATATGACACTTTATTATGCGCCTACAACGGATAATGGTCCCAGCTGTAAATGCCCCAGCTTCCCGAGGGTTTCCTGCGCCTCTTCGAACATGGTGGTAATCATCTCTTCAACCGTAGTAATCTTATTCACCATCCCGCAAATCTGTCCAGCCATTACGGAGCCCGTATCTGTATCTCCTTCAAATACGGCCCGGCGCAAAGATCCCAGGCTTAATTTCTCCAGCTCTTCACGTGAAGCCTTCTCATTCTCAAGTCTCAGGAATTCAGCAATCATACTATTCTTGATGCTTCTTACCGGACCGCCCAGGCTGCGGCCAGTCACTGTTGTGCTCGTATCATCTGCAGCAATGACGGCTTGTTTGAAGTTCTCGTGAGTAGGGCATTCCACGGTAGCCAGGAACCGGGTTCCCACCTGAACGCCCTGTGCTCCAAGTGCAAATGCAGCCGCGATGCCACGGCCATCCGCAATCCCGCCCGCTCCAATTACCGGAATCGACACTGCACTGGCCACTTGAGGCAGAAGGGCCATCGTCGTGGTTTCACCTACATGTCCGCCTGCTTCGGTTCCTTCGGCAACAATCGCATCGACACCCAACGCTTCCATTTTCTTGGCGATTTTGACTGAAGGAACTACCGGAATGACGATAATGCCATGCTCTTTGAGCGTCTTCATGTATGGAGCAGGTGTGCCTGCACCTGTGGTCACAATCTTCACGCCTTCTTCGATAATGACCTCAATAAGCTCAGGGATATTGTTCATCATCAGCATCAAATTAACAGCGAAGGGTTTATCGGTGCTTGCCTTCACCTTACGAATCTCGTCACGAAGACGGTCCGCAGTAAATCCGCCTGAACCGATAATGCCCAGCCCTCCCGCATTGGACACAGCACCTACCAGAGGAGAAACCGCGATTTGAGCCATCCCCCCCTGAAAAATCGGATATTTAATCCCTAATAGTTGTGTAATCGACATTGTGTTAACCTCCATTTATATTGTTCGTTAATGTAACTCAGTTATTCATTAATGTAACTCAGTTTCTTAAGCGGCTTGGGTAACTTCAGGCTGTGGCGGCTGTTGTTTATCCATTGCTTTGTACACAAAGGTTAGAGCAAAGCCAACCAAAGAGATCACCAGCGCGATGTAAAAAGCATTCGTGAACATTCCGTCATTGGCCGCTGCCACCTTACCGGCAATTCTCGGTCCGAAGAAGGCCGCTCCTGAATAACCGATAAAGGTAACACCATAGTTGACACCGTAATATTTCATCCCGAATTTCTCGCCGACAATCGAAGGGAAGATACCCATGGTTCCGCCGAAGCACAAGCCAATGCCTGCAATGGCTACCGCAAATCCGGCGATGGATGTCGATAATGCTATAGTCAGCATCATGGCCGCAATGACCAGGTAGATCATGAGCAGACATTTTACCCGGCCGATTTTGTCGGATACAGCGCCCCAGAATACACGGCCAATGCAGTTACTGAGTGAGTACAGGCTTACATATAGTGCTGCGGCTGCTGCGGAGAGGCCAAACATCTTCTGTCCAATGACAGATGCGTTGGCGGTTACCATCATTCCTGACAAGGCACCGATTAGGAACAGGCAGGCGATGACATAGAATAGAGGCTTCTTGATCATTTCGTGCCATTGTACATTCACGCCGCCCTTGGCAGCTCCGGCAGCCGGAGGCGCCCAGCCCTCAGGAGCATAACCGGCCGGAGCAGGTTTAACGAGCAGTCCCAGGCTCAGAATAATTACCAGGAAGACGGCACCGAGCATGATCAAGGCCGGCTGGACACCCTGACCGCTGATTAACGCGTTGGCTATAGGTGCGATAACGATGGTTCCGCCGCCGTAGCCCGCTGTAACAATTCCTGCAGCCAAGCCTCTTTTATCCGGAAAGAGCTTTACACTGTTGCCAATGGTAGAGGAATATACAATCCCCTGGCCGATCCCGGTAATAACACCGTATGTGATATACAGCATCCAAGGTGCGGTTGCCAGTCCCGACAGAATGAAGCCAATCCCGAACATGGCTCCGCCGATAAAGATAGCCTTCCTCGCTCCCCCTTTATCGACCAGCTTCCCTCCCAGGATCATTGGAATTGGAGAGATCGCTGCATTGATCGTAAAGGCCATCATAATATCAGGCATCGAAACATCAAACACTTTGGTTAATGGAAGGGCGAAAATACTGAATGCGTATATTGCACCTACACAGATATTAATGATGGCCGATGCGATCAGTATCCTCCAGCGGTTTAACTGAATATTCATGAGATCATCCCTTTTCATAGTGTATTGAAGCACGGATAGATTAATATACTTCCAATAAGACCCGGTTTTTCTCGGCAATGATAGATTTCAGCTTCCCCCAGTGTTCGTGGAACATGGCTTGATCCATTTGCTTGAGCGCAGGTGAGATCACCGGTACAAAGTCCATCTGATCCAGAATATGCGTCTGCAGGTCAACACCCGGTGCGATTTCAGTTAAGGTTACTTTCCCATCCAGCAGCTCAAATACCGCACGCTCCGTAACATATACAACCGGTTGCTCTACTTTGGCCGCATAAGAACCGCTGAACGTGATCTGCTGCACCTTCTTAATGAACTTTTTCACTTTTCCCTCTTGAAGGATGTGCAATTTCCCGTCTTCAACCTTGATCTCCAGACCACCAGCGGTGAATGTACCTGCGAATACCAGCTTTTTGGCTGCCTGAGAGATATTAATGAATCCGCCGCATCCGGCTACCCGGGTACCAAATTTGCTGACATTTACGTTCCCGGACTCATCCATTTGAGCGAGGCCAAGGACAGATAAATCGATACCGCCTCCATCATAGAAATCGAACTGCGCGTCATGATCTACGATGGCCTCAGAGTTATAGGCATGGCCGAAGTCCTTCAGACCTGCGGGAACACCCCCGATAGAACCGGCCTCCGTGGTTAGAATCAGCTGGTCACTTACTCCCTCCTCTTCTGCTATGTTGGCAACATTAACCGGAATTCCAACCCCAAGATTCAGGATCGCATTCGGCTGAAGCTCTATTGCCGTCCGGCGGGAGATGATTTTGCGCTCATCCAGCGGCAGCGATTCAATAGATTCGGTAGGTACCTTAACATGACCGGAGAATGCCGGATTATATTGGGTGTTCTCTGTCTGGTAATGATTCTCCGGCTTGGACACGACAATATAATCTACTAGAATCCCTGGAACTTTAACATCCTTAGGGTTAAGGGTGCCGCGCTTGGCAACCGTCTCTACCTGAGCAATTACGATACCTCCCGAGTTGCGGACAGCCTGGGCGATAGGCAGGACCTCCATATGCAGGCCTTCTTTTTCCAGCGTCAGATTGCCATTCTCATCAGCCACGGTTCCGCGGATCAAGCCGACATGAATAGGAAAGGATTTATAGAATAACCACTCCTCGCCCTCTAGCTCGATAACCTTTACAATGTCTTCCTTCGTGGACGGGGACATTTTGCCGCCTTCGACCCGGGGATCAACGAACGTCTCCATGCCTACTTTGGTAATCACACCCGGACGCTTGGCGGCAATTTCCCGGTAGAGCTGAGTAATTACACCCTGGGGCAAATTGTACGCTTCACATTTGTCTTCTTCGATCAGCTTCGCCATCCCGGGGGAAGCAATGGCAATTCCGCCAATCCAGCGTTTAATTAATCCTTCATGGCCTAAGTGGCTCATCCCTTTGTCGCGGCGGTTGCCGACTGCACTGGCGTGCATGACCGTCAGATTTCTCGGCAGCCCCGTCTGCACGAAGCGGTCTTCAATGGCTATCCCCATCTCTTCTGCCCAGCAGGATAATCCAAATCCGCTGGCCGCCACTGTATCTCCGTCTTTGATGAGTTCCGCTGCTTTGGCGGCTGAAATTACTTTGGTCATTTCATCTGCTCCCTTGTATGTGAATAATTTCACTTCGCTGATTAAAAAAATAAAACGCTTGATTGATACGCTTCGAAAGTATTGTGAAATATTTCTCAATGTCATCGTATTACAGAAAAAAGGACCGGTCAACCAGCCCAAAATGGCTTTAATTCAAGGTTTTTTTCTGTTGTTTTTTTGCGACTGGCACTGTTGAACGCACCCTTTTCAAGTACGTTATGTCAGCAATGCCTAATAAGCAGGCCTGAACAAACAGCTGCAATACAGGGCTGAATCCCCCCCACCCGGCTTAGAGGTATGAGTCGCAAAATAACCACACTATTTCTTCCCTCTTACTCTGGCCGTTAGTGACAACAACGCGTAGGCGGCCTTTCCTATCCGGCGGATAATACAAATGCATGCAGAATCGAAATTAAGATATTCCGTATCTGTCCAGAAAAAATAAAATATTTTTCGCATATTGCGTGAATTGCATTTTTGCAACAGCGGATTGTTGCCGAAGTACTCAAAAAATAATTCAAATCCTTTTTATGTGGACGTAACCTTCCTTTTCACTGGTGCACCAGACCGTAGTCAAAGAAAGGGCATTACCATGCGCATGTCCTAAAAATGAACGCCCGCTGATAATGCCCCCTAATATAAAAATCTGAAAACTTAATTTTTGTTGAATGATTTTGTTCATCCTAATGCATGGATCAAATCCACTTTGTATATTTTAATACATGACTTAATCCTCTAAAAAAACGACCATTTACCATCATCAAAATCCCATCCAGCATCTTCATATTCACAATTCCGCCTGTCATTCTCGCAATACCTCTGAAGGGCATATGATAAATAGACATCATGATGATATTAGCTGTGCTTCTCTTTTCGATCTTTATTAAAAACCAATGAACAAAAACTATTAAATGGTAAACAAACCTCGCACTTCTTCCCTTTGCATACTGGCACTGGGCAATCGTATCGTTGTACCCCAGAGGCTGTGACCGGTCCCATTTAGAGACAGGTATTTTATATCCAAGCAGATATTCAAATTCAGTCGAGCTGACATTGTTGGCTTTTCCCGAATAATAGGTAGGAAGCATATCCTTATCATAAGGAGGCGGTGCACCCGTCCCTTCTACAAACAGGGTGTCTGCCAATCGGATGTCTGCACTTGAAGCACCGATACTGATCTCATAGTCCGCTGCTTCGATTTCCCATTTATTTGTCTTCACGTTGAAATAGCGGAATGTTTTATCATCAAAAGGCAGCGTTACTTTCCGGGTCTCTCCCGCAGCCAGACGCACTTTGGCAAATCCTTTTAATTCTTTAACCGCTCTAAATATTTCCTGCGATTTACAGCCTACATATAGCTGAACAATCTCCATTCCGGGAACATCTCCGGTATTCGTTAATTCAAATGTTACCCCTTTACTGGAAACCTCAAGGTTGGAGTACTCATATTGGGTATAGCTTAGACCGTAACCGAACGGGAAAAGCACGTTCTTAATTGCTGTATCATAATAGCGGTAGCCCATATAAATGCTCTCTCTGTATTCTACGGTGGCTTCCTTACCCGGGAAGTGGTGATAGGAAGGCGTATCTTCATAACACAGGGGATAGGTTTCTGCCAGTTTCCCTGAAGGATTCACTTCTCCCGTTAAAACCCTCCCAATAGCCCCCGCTCCTGCTTGCCCCGATAGATAACCGTGGATTAATCCTTTAATCTTATGAATCCACGGCATCTCTACCACAGAGCCGCAAGCGAGCACTGCTACAATGTTGGGGTTAACTTTATATAATGCGTGTAATAGGTTAATCTGATTCCGGGGGATCTCCATGCTTCGTCTATCTAATCCTTCAGTTTCAGAAGCTTCGTCCAGACCCATATATAGAAGAACAACATCAGCTTTTTGGGCAAGAGCACAAGCCTTATTCAGTTTTTTCATATTATTCTTGCCTTGACGTTCAAAACCGGGCTCATATCCAATACTGATCAAATTTGATTGTTCTAGATCATCTAACAGATTACCGGTAATTGTTGGATTTACAATAGAAGATCCAGCCCCCTGGTATCTTGGATTTTCCGCAAAATTACCGATTACGGCTAACTTCATACCTTTTCTAAGGGGTAATATATTCCCTTCATTTTTAAGAAGCACCACAGACTCTTCAGCAGCTCTCTTTGCCAGCTTATGATGCTTTTCCACATCAAATTTCCCAGGTCTGCTGGAAGCTATTCTTGTTGTAAAAATAAGCTCAAGTAGTCTGTTCACACATTCATCTAATCCTTCTTCCACGATTTCTCCGCTCTGGATGGCCCGGATGATTTCAGCATTCGTCTCGCCTGCGGTTGTCGGCATCTCGAGTTCATTGCCAGCTAACAATCCTGCTAAGCGGTCATTACTGCCGCCCCAATCAGTGACAACAACCCCTTGATAACCCCATTCATCACGCAAAATATCCCTCATTAAATGGATGTTCTCATTCGTGTAACTTCCATTAAGAAGGTTATAGGAAGACATAAGCGTCTTCGGCTTGCCTTCCTGAACAGCGATTTCAAATGCAGTCAGATAGATTTCCCTAAGCGCTCTTTCATCTACACATGCATCTATTGACATCCGTCTCTCTTCTTGATTATTTACTGCGAAGTGCTTTACACATGCTGATATTCCCTGTGATTGAATGCCCCGGATGTAACCAGCAGCCATTTTACCGGCAAGATGCGGATCTTCACTGAAATACTCGAAGTTCCTTCCGCAGAGAGGGTTTCTCTTCATATTAATACCAGGCCCGAGAAGAACATTGACTTGCTGCGAAGCAGCTTCCTCTCCAAGATACTCTCCAATCCTCTCACCAAGCTCCACATTCCAGCTGTTAGCTACAGTCGCAGCGGTTGGGTAACAAGTTGCTTGAATGCTGGCATTTAGTCCAAGATGGTCTGCTGCTGCTGCCTGCCTTCTAACACCATGTGGCCCATCCGCCAGATACAGGCTGTGGATTCCCAGACGGTCGATGTTTTGAGTCGTCCAGAAATCCTTACCTGACATTAACAATGCTTTCTCTTCTACACTCATTTGGTTAATTAAAGTTTCATACTTCATCTGAATTCTTCTTTGACTAAGCTTAATGCTGCTGCAATGACTTGATGCATATCGAAATATTTATACATACCCAGTCGTCCCCCGAGCACAATATTGGGCAGATCCTCCGCTAGCTCACGGTACTTTCTATATTTCTCATTATTACCGTCATCATTTAAAGGGTAATACGGCTCGTCACCCTTTTTCCATGTTTGCGGGTATTCTCGAGTAACGATGGTCTTTGGCTGTTCGCCAAATTCAAAATGTTTATGCTCAATAATCCGCGTATATGGGGTTTCTGCATCCGTATAATTGACCACTGCATTTCCTTGATAGTTTTGCCGGTCCAAAGTAACGGATTCAAATCTTAAACTCCGGTATTCTAATTCACCGTACCTGTAATCAAACAATTGATCGATCATTCCTGTATAAACAATCTTGGGGTATTCTTCTAAGTAAGCCGCTTTATTTGCAAATAAGTCTTGATTCAACTCTAGGTCAATCAATTCACCAGACAGCATTTTTTCAATGATTTGCGTATAGCCGCCGATAGGAATTCCCTGATACCGGTCATTGAAATAATTATTATCATAGGTGAAACGGACAGGGATCCGTTTGATAATGAAGGCAGGCAGCTCTGCTGCTTTACGCCCCCATTGTTTTTCGGTATAACCCTTTACCAGTTTCTCATAGATATCGAGTCCAACTAATGAAATAGCTTGTTCTTCCAGGTTATTCGGATCCCCAATTCCAGCGGCTGATCTTTGTTCAGCGATCCTTGACTGTGCTTCGTCAGGCGTAATCGTCCCCCATAATTGATTAAAAGTATTCATATTAAAAGGCAAGCTATATATTTCACCTTTATAGTTGGCAATGGGACTGTTGGTATAGCGGTTAAATTCGGCAAACTGATTAATGTAGTCCCAAATCCCTTTGTTATTCGTATGGAAAATATGCGCCCCATATTGATGTACCTGGATACCTTCAATATTTTTGGTGTATACATTACCGCCCAGATGATCCCGCTTATCGATTACCTTTATCCGTCTTCCCCGCTTGGCTGCTTCATAGGCAAAGATACTGCCGAATAGTCCGGAGCCCACAACCAGATAGTCGTATTTCATATAGTCTCACCCTGCCTTTTATCAAAATTTGCGGCGTAAAAAAATAAACCTGCAGATGAAGGGTCCATCCACAGGTTTGCAGCTTTCAATTGAATCCCACAATCTTCTGTGAGACTTTATAGGCAGATACCGTTATACTACGGCCCAAATACCCCGGAATATTCATCATTCTTCCCATGACTCCGTATCTGATCGTATTGTATAACTCAATATCTTTTTCATTCATATACTTCCACAGCTCTTTTTTCTTCAACAGATTTTCTTTCTTACGTGAACGGATTAACAGGATTGTAGAAATAATTGTGATAATCTCAAGGTAATTGAGCATATATTGGCGAAGCTTAGGACTTTTAATCTGTTCAATGTTCATTCCATCGATCATGAGCTTATTCACTTTAAGCTGCTGGTCTATTCTTTCAATCATCACTTTCTCATTAACCGACTGATCTTCTCGTCCAATGAAATACCGGTAGAAATCGACGTTCACATAATAAATCCGCTTCACTTTTTCAAGCGGTTTAAACACAAACAGATTGTCCACGTAGAAGGTATGCTCGGGAAGTGTGAAGCGGCATTCTTTTAACAAATTCGTGCGATAGATAATGGAATGCATTAAAATATACTGGCCTTTACGGAAGGATTTAATTTCATCCCAGGTGAACACCCGTCCCTCAGGAAGGTTCCGGTCATACTTCATTACCTTCCGGTGCCGTTTACCTGTTTTCTCATATACGAAATTGCTGACAACCATATCGACGGCCTTGCCCTCAGCGACCAGCGCTTTTAGCTTCATCCGGATTTGTTGATATGCCTCCTGGTCCACCCAGTCATCACTGTCCACCACTTTAACAAACAAGCCGGCAGCAACCTTAATCCCCGTATTCACCGCACCGCCATGGCCTTTGTTTTCTTGATGCACCACTTTGACCATCGATGGATACATGCTCTCGTAGCTGTCTGCAATCATTCTAGTGCCGTCGTTGGAGCCATCATTAACAATAATGATTTCAATTTCTTCGTCATTAACTAGCAGGCTGCTAATACAGCGGTCCATATAATCCTGTGAGTTATAGCAGGGTACAATGAATGACAATAATTTCATTATTACTAACCTCTTTTTATTCTTTTTTAGGCCACCTTTTGCTGTTTATCTTCTTTGAAAATGATCTTCAGGATCGGGAAATACACCCAGAACGAGATGGCAGCATTAATAATCATCGTAATCAAATCTGCAGCCGTTTCACCGGTTCCTCCAAACCTATCAATAAAGAACTGGTAGATCGGGTCCTTGTACCACCCCTGAAGGGCACCCGCGCAAATGGTTATCAGGATATAGGCGATAAGATACCAGACAGCCGCTTTGTAAATATTGCTTTTGGATCGAAAGGTAATATTCCGTTGAGCAAAGAAGTTAATCACCTGGGCGATCCCCAGCGTCAGTTGAACAGCAAGGAAGTAGGATAGTCCACCGCCTCCACCAGAGGCGATTGACCCTGAAGGATAGTTGAAAATATAGTAGGGAGATCCATCAGTATTATGTCCAACCGGTAAAATCTGAAAATCATGAGCTTCCAAAGCAGATCCGCTAAAAACTGCCTTCAAAACCGGCATAAGGATCATCTGAAACACCGTAATGCCATTGCTTAATAACAAAAACATAATAAATTGCGCGATTTGGGGATGTTTAAGACTGTAGTTACTCCAGAACGCTTTAATACCGCTCACTAATACCACTTCCTTCTATTTTCACACTAAAGCGCAACTGGACTGGTTCTGTCTGATTGGAAGTAATCGTCAATGTCCCTTCTCCAGCTATCCCTGTTGTTTTAACATAGGTGCCGCACATGCCCCCTTCGGCAGTGACACAATCTGGACCTACGATTTCTATTGCACCTACTGCTTTTAAGAAGACCGGCAGATGTGAGTACGTGGCATTGTTGTTATTCGCATCTACAACCCGAATACGGATAGATGACACATCAAAGGTATCGGCTTCAATTAACTCCGTTCCACTAACGGTCGTTTCTAAATGAATACTCGCATTAGAGGCTTTCACTACCTCTGCAACCACCTGGCCATTCTTAATCGCTTCAAAGCGGTATACAGGTGCGGACACGCCCCAATTTTCAATGTATTTGAAGAACAGTTTGTAAAAGGTTACGGGTGAAACCAAATGACGAAGCATTACCCACAACGCTTTAAAAATGTACCTTGGAGGTAAGGCAGTACCAAACCGCTGAATAGCCAAGAGACATTCTTTAATCGCTTCGGCTTTTTGGTGTGAATACTTTTCTCCTTCTTCAATCACGTTGCCCACGGTGTCGTAGAATTCGATTGGCGGATGCGGTAAATAGCGGTATTTTTTGTTGACCGGCTTAAATTCCCGGATCATCCGTTCATTCTTGTATAGACGAACCGAATCGGCATTAGTGAAAATATAATTTTCACCGATAGCACCTCCCGGGTAATCGCCGATATGCATATCTGAACCGACTTCCAGAACCGGGGTTTCCTCTGAGAAGCTGGCATAGACTTTCGTAGCCAGTTTATGATTGCGGTACATGTCCATGATGCCGTGATAGCATATCCGGTCACCTGATCCGAAATCACCATGAGTTTGATAATCGAACATACACCACCCGAAGGCTCCTGCAATATCTTCTCTTTTATATACCTCATTTAGCACATTGGCATGGCGCATAGCGTGGGACAGCCGGTGGGTCGGCGTATCTGTTGCCTTGGTCGGAAACATATGGCCATTGAACTCGGCAATCAGGTAGCCTTTATTCTTATTAGGCGATATCAGCCACCTTGGCAGTAATCCGCCATTCTTCCCTGTATGAGAAAAATCGTTGAAGGCATAAACATCTTCTAATAAACTGCTTCTCCATAGAAAGCGGACTCCGCTTGTCTGTCTGCTATGATCCAGACGGCGGGCAATTTCATTGGTCTTGGAGTACAAGACATCATCATCTTGCGATTCGTTAACACGGACTCCCCAGAGAATGATCGAAGGATGATTACGGTACTGCAAGATCATTTCTTCAACATTATCACAGACAATTCGTTTCCATTCTTCATCGTTCTTGATATGCTGCCACCCTGGTGTTTCTGTAAATACAAGCAATCCCAAACGGTCACAAGCATTAAGGAAGTGCTTGGACTGAGGATAATGAGAGGTACGGACCGCATTCACATGCAGTTCTTCTTTTAGGATTCTGACATCTTCCACCTGCATGGAAGCAGGCATAGCATAGCCTACATAAGGATAGCTCTGATGGCGGTTTAATCCGCGAATCTTATATTTTTTTCCGTTTAAATAGAACCCGTCACTTCGAAAATCCGCCTGCCGGAAACCAAAAGATACATGGTAATTATCGATAATTTCCCCATTCCTATTTCTTAACGAGGCTATTAGTGTGTATAAATATGGTGTTTCCGGGCTCCACTCGTGGGGGCTTGTAACAGCGATGCTGCATGTACTGACTACTGCCCCTGATACCTTGAGGCTCTGTTGGCCGACTGTCTTTTGCTGTTGATCAAGTATGCTCAATTCCAGTGTGTGGGCTATATCCGGCTGACTGATGGTCACATCAATAACTGCCTGATTCATATCCGGTGTCCGTACAAACACATCTTCAACGTAACTTTGATCCGCAAGCAGTAGCCACGCTTCACGATAGAGTCCGCCATAGGTCATGTAATCAATAACATGGCCGAATGGCGGTACATTGGCATCTTCCCGTGTATTTAGACGAACGACAATTCTGTTCTCTTGCCCGTATACCAGCTTATCTGTTACTTCTACCCGAAATGCAGTATAGCCACCGTTATGAGTCATTAACTGCTCGCCATTGACAAATACCTCTGCCACATGAGCAGCACCATCGAACTGCAGGAACAGACGCCGACCTTTCCACTCCCCCGGAACCTCAAGATGACGTCTATAACCACATATCATCTGATAGGAGCCTTCCTCCATGTAGTGCACAGGCACCTCTTTACAAGTATGGGGCAGCCTTACGGCTGTCCCCTCTCCTGTGAAGTTAAAGAATTCATCAGTTATATTCTCTATAAAACCCCATCCGTCACAGATACTAATCTTTTTCATTTCCGATTCTCCATCTTGTTCATTTTGAAGTATTTACGATGTAGATTAAGCCTTCTGACCTTGATTGTTTCATGAAGCAGGAAACCAGGGAGGCAACCGTTCCGATCGCAAAGGCAATCCCGAAAATAATAACAGCCTGCGGGTTTCCTCCGATGAAATTAACCCCGTTGATAACATCAGACAGCGTTGGAAATCCTAAATACAGATGCATAGAGAGCGCTACGCCAAAACAGATCGATGGTAGAAGCGGCGCGAAACTATAGCTTTTAACCAAAACCAGCAGTTCTCCCAAGACACCTGCTATGATTAGACCAAAGGTTACAAAGGAAAAGGTCCGATCGCCATAATCAAAAATGATAAATGCAATATTTGCTGCAAGCATCAGGCAGGCAGCCAGAAAGCCAATCCAGAAACCTGACGTCCGATCTTTAAATAAGACCATTCTATTTTCCCACCTTTACCTTTACATTTCTTCTGAGACTGGATCTGATGAACAGCAATACACTGATCAGCAGTAATGCACCAAGTGTATAATTAATCACTTTCAGCAAGGTTTGCCACCATGGTGTAAACCCTTCAACTTCAGTGTCATCCGTTAATCCATTAAGCAGATTCGATTTGGCCAGTGAATAATAGAAATGTTTATTGGCCCGTCTCAACTCCTGCAGAACATAACCGTCCTTCTTACTTGCTAGGTACTTATGAACTTCGCTCGCACGGTTAGTGTCTGCATTGAACGTGTCTGTTCCCGCCACGAGCGATTCAATCGTTGGAATATTCGGATTGCCTTTGACAGAGTCCGTAATGGTTACGCCTTTGAAGCCCCATTCATTTCTGAGGACTTGTTTCAACGTTGCTGAATCTGCATAGGCCAGCCGGGCACCAATCCGGGAGAATGACATCATCGTGCCAAGCGAACCTCCTTGGGTAAAGGCGCCTTCAAAAGCTTTCAGCGGACCTTGGCGATACGCCTGTTCCGTCATAAATGTAGACAGCTCTTGTCTGTTCGTTTCCTGATCGTTGGCTACGAAATGTTTAATGGCAGCTGTTAACCCCTTGGCTTGCATCGCTTCAGTTTGATTAGCTCCCAAAAGATAAGCAAGAATACTATCCTCAGAGTAGTATTCAAAGTTACGTCCGCTAAACGGGGTCCGGTGTAAATTCCCGCCTGGTGACCATAGCTGTGAAGTGCCGCTGAATAGGCAATCCTCTGCAATAAATTTGCCTCGTTCTGCTAATAATTCTTTATTCCAGGTTGCAGCTGCCACGACTTGAACAACATGGAAGGTTGCCGGCTGATTGCCGCCATACAAATAATTAGATTGTGAGCCCGATGGGCCATCCGTATTTTTGTTGACCGGTTTATTAATCGACTTAACTGCTGGTTGGCCAAAATTCTCGCCAATTGTGGCACTTAACTCGCTTAGCGTTAACTGATCAAGGAATTTATTCCATGTTGTATCATCTTCAAATGGGACATCCTTCATATCCAGCAGCTTGAGCGTAACCTCTGCACCTTGAGTAATGCTGTCGTATGCAGGTGCATCAGCTGGTTTTACATATTTTTCGTTGTACATTACATCTTTCAGTTGATCTGTTGCCGTAATATTATTATAGGGCTCAGGATAAGTGTTCCAATCGTTGCGCGTTAAATACGTTACCGTATCCCCGGCAAAATGGTTAATATCAACCTCTGTGAATTGGTTGGACACGATTTCGTCCGTATACGCTGACTTGGCATAGGTTACATTGTCCAATGATTCCAGAGGAACAGCGACTGCCTTGTCCGGCTCTCCAGCTACAGCAGTACCGTCTGCGGCAATTAGCTTTCCTTGTACATTGGCGCTTTCCTTATTAGCCAGTATGTTATTCAGAGCATCATGACTGTCATTTCCAATGGCGAAATAATAGTCGCCCGGATCAAAAACATAAGTACCTTTCTTGCTTGGATCAGCACCATTGTCAGCATTAGCGTCATAAGTAGCAAATAAATATTCATCTACAGTGACTGTTACTTCTTCCGATTCGCCTGCGGCTAACTCACTTGTTTTTCCGAAGCCGATCAGCTGGATCGCTGATTTCTCAGCCTGACCTTCTTCGTAGGGGAGCTGAGCATATACCTGCACTACGGACTTCGACTTTCCGGTATAAGCCGATTCCTGCGGATATCCTTGATTGGTAACTTTCACAGTCGCCGTCACCGTTTTTGCTTGTCTATCCCAATTCACTGATGTTAACTCTTGGGAGAACTCGGCATAGGAGCTGCCATAACCAAAGCTATACACCATTTCATCTGCATAGCTCCAGCTGTCTTTATTAACAAATGCCCCCGCTTTGCTGTCTGCATTATGGAGTCCCAGAACAGCATCATGATATCTGGTTTCGTAATATTTATAGCCTTGATAGATGCCTTCCGCTTCAACAATATAATGACCATCGTCATTACCGTATTGGAAGTCTCCGGCGTTTCTGACCGCCGGGGCAGACAGTGAATCTGCGGCGAAGGTATCAACCAGCCGGCCTGATGGATCTGCTGCACCTGTCAGTACATTGGCGATTCCGGTGAAGCCTATTAATCCGGGATTGCCAATCCAGAGTGCGGCATCTACTCCATACTCCTCTTCTTCAATCCAGCCAAGTTCCATGGCAAACGCACTATTGATCAGCACAATCGTTTTGGCGAATTTGCCGCTGTCCTTAATCATCTTCAATAAATCTTTTTCGGTGTCATGAAGCGCCAAGTGAGAGATTCCATCCCTGTCCGATGTCGCCAAGTCTTTGCCCTCTCCGCCATCACGCGACAACATGACTATAGCCGCATCGTTGAAATCATTCTGGTATGTGGCCTGCAGCTCACTGGTGTAGAAGCTTGAATCAACCTCACCAATGAACCAGTCAGGAGCTGCTTTTACTCTGGACACCTCACTCTTTGCATAAGCATCGAATAACGGGTCATTAATCTTAAAACCCGCTGCCTCAAGTGCGCCATGCAAACTGACTTTACGTGCCTCATCCATACCCGGTCCGCCAGCATTCCCGCTGTACACAGGATCGGCTGTCGAACGGCCAAATAAGGTAACACTGCGTTCTTCTGTGCTTAATGGCAGAGCCGCCTGCTCATTTTTTAATAAAACTGTACCCTCTTCCATAGTCTGTATGTCATGTTTATCAGAATCCACTAACATTGCCTGCAAACCTGCATCCGATAGCTCGTAATCGCTCTTATAATGCATCGAGCTGGCATCCGCTTCAAGTACAGGTGCTGTGACATTAAGAAAGACATTAACTTGACCGCTCCAGCTGATTAGCAGTTGGGTCATGAGAATACTAAAGGTTAATAGGACTGCAGTAACTGCAGTAAACCCGCGCCATACATTCGATTTGCTTTTCAATGTGTTACCTCCCCCGCACAAGCGCTAGTTATCTTAATTCGCTGTTTCACCACTGGTTAATACGGTATAGTCGAAGCTCGCTTTGGCACCATCTACAATAATTGAAGCTTCAGGGAAAGCCACGGTTTCCAGATACTCTTCAGCAGTCAACGCAGGTCCTTCACCGCCAACAGCTGTACCCATTTCATCAGTCCAAGCTTTAGTATTTACATAACCAATCGGATTTGCGCCTGCTGAGTAGGAACTGTTCGCGATGACTGCTGTAGGTTTGGATAATTCCAGCGTGATTAGTCCTCCTTCATCGGTTGAAGTTAAGGTCCCATAGTATTTAGTGATGTTCGCCCCTCTGGGTACTACATCGTATTTACCATCATCAGCGAATTCCAAGGCTCCGGAGTAGAACGTTTCAGTGCTCGTTAAGCAATACGTATTATCTGCAAAGGTCTCAATATTTTGCACACCGAAAGTTGCCTGCTTGAAGGTATGCTCCGGGTAAGCACTCATAAATTCAACATTAGTTCCAGAAGCATAATACCCTGTCAGTTCACTGGATCCGGAAGACTTCTCACCATTTCCGCATGCTGTGATTCCTATCAGCAATGCCATCGCACAAATTGCAGTAAAAGCCTTTTTCACCGTTTTGTTTTTCACGAAAATTACCCCTTTAAATAAATTTTGTATACGCTTTCTAAAGCGCATGATTATTGTATAAGATCACGTTTGTCTTGTGTGGCTTTTAGCATAGGCTCATATAATTCAAGCAAATTCAGTAAGGTGGATTTTAGTTTATGCGGTATTTTTTTAGTCTGCGAGATACCAGAGTTATCTTATTGACAAAAGAGAAAACGCTTCCTATAGTAAAAAAGACCCTAGATCAACAACTGGAGAGATGAAAGATGATAATCACAATCGCCATTGTGGAAGATGATATTAATCAGGCCCGTTTGTTGGAAAGTCATCTGACAAGCTTTGGCATTGAAAAAGGAGTTTCTTTCAACATCATGCATTTCCAGCATGCTGTTGCACTGCTGGAAAATTACACTGCCAATTTTGATATTATATTTATGGATATTCAGTTACCTTATATGAACGGAATGGATGCTGCCCGAAGCATCAGAGCCCTTGATAAGGAGGTTATCCTAATTTTCATTACTAATCTCACCCAATATGCGATTCATGGCTATGAAGTGGAAGCGCTTGATTATATCGTAAAGCCCGTTGAATATTATGATTTCGCATTGAAAATGTCCCGTGCCATCCGCAGAATTGATGAGAAGCCTGGACATGATATGTTAATAGCAACAGACAAGGGCATACGAAAAATATCGCCCAAAAGCATCCGGTATATTGAGACAGAAGGACACCACGTCATTTACCACACCGCAGAAGGTGACTTACGGCAGTATGCCACAATCTCATCGATTGAGGAGAAACTGCAGGAATATGATTTTTACAGATGTAACAATTGTTATTTAGTTAATCTGGCCTATGTACAAAGAATTCAGGGTTATACTGTTGTGCTGGATGGTGTAGATTTGCGGATCAGTCAGCCGAGGAAAAAAGCGTTTGTGGAAAAACTAATGTTATATGTAAGAAAGAAAAACTCATGAGTGAACTCATCAATAATTTATTAGGTGTCTACTCTAAACAGTTTATTATTCGTTCAGCCACTCTGATTGAGTTTGTATTTTGTGTGTTTCTACTAACACTGCCTTTTCAAAAGAAAAACGACTTTGGTATTAGATTCAGTATCATCACTCCATTCACCTTGCCGCTTATTTTTTTGATGTCGGTAATTAATTCGCTCTATCCCCAACTGTTTTCCAGTATGACGAATATTTTCATGTATTTATTTGTTTTGACCGCTCTATACCTTCTTTACCGGGAAACCTTTACTGAGCTGTTGCTGTGTCTTTGCGGCGCAGTAGCGATCCAGGTGATTGTTGGGCGTTTATACGAAATTTTGATTATCATATTAGACAAAAACCCCTATGAAACTCTTTCGTTTTTTCAAGAAATGGTTCCATTGCGGGATTGGGCATTATACTATTTGATTCATTTTATTTTTTGTTCCTTACTTGCTCTTCTTTTCCGCCGAAAGAGGGTGTATGACCATGACAGGGCTAACAAGCGGTTAATCATTTCTTTTTCGTTAATCTTTATTCTTGTTACAATGATACTTACCTCGGTCAGCCGTACCTTTGAGGGCGAGAACAATGTCCTGGATTTTATCATCCGGACTTTTGCAATTCTGTATGCTTTGCTTACTCTATTACTGCGTACAAGAATACTGGAGACTAGCAAGCTTAAGCAGGATTTATTAATCATGGATGAATTGCTGTATGCGGAGAAAAAGCAGTTTGACAACATGCGCAGTGAAATTGACATTATTAACATGAAAACTCATGACCTGCGTCAGCAGCTGGCAAATATCAGCTACAAGCTGACTAATAAAGAAATTGAATCTTTGAAGGCCGCTATTGAGGTTTACGATACAACCCACAAAACTGGGAGCGATATTCTGGATGTGATTCTCTACAAGAAGCAGCTTTATTGTGAAAAAAATGGGATTAAGATGAGTTGTATGGCAGATGGCCGCTGCTTAACTTTTATCTCCTCTACTCATTTATATTCTCTGCTAAGCAATGCCATAGAAAATGCTTTGGAAGCCGTGCAAGCCGTCAATAATGACAAGAAACGGACAATTTCTATATCAATAGGTAAAGTAAACGGTTTGACCGGAATTCACGTCACCAACTATTTCAATGATGATCTTACAATTAGTGACCATTTGCCGCAAACCAGCAAGAAAGATAAGGACCGCCACGGGTTTGGGATCAAAAGCATGCGCCATATTGCTGAACAATATAACGGAACACTATCATTTCAGACAGAGGATGATATTTTTTATCTTCATATTTATTTTCCGAATTCCTGAACCAATCTTTCTTGAGAGCCTTGTCTGTCATGCTGGACGCGGCGTAACTATGTTTTCTGTTTTCGCAAGCTCCATCTTCACGACTAATGCGATGCTCAAACAGATCAGCTTCACGCAAGCCTTTGGTATTCTGATCGATGTCTTCTTCATCCGGATAACGCTCGTTCCGACCTTCCAAAACATTAAAAAACAGGGTGTGCTGATAAAATTATCTGCACGCCCTGTTTTTATATAGTCCTCAACCCGAAATTCTTAATTTTCATCAACCTTATCCATAATCAATGCTAACTTAAGCTATCAAATGGTCATCCATCTATTTGCTATAACCTTTTTATACCAGAAAAAGCTGTCTTTGGGCGTTCTTTTCAATGTGTTGAAATCCACATGAATCAGGCCGAAACGCCTGCTGTAGCCATCAGCCCACTCAAAATTATCAAGTAAAGACCAAGCGAAATAACCCTTCACAGAAACCCCCGCCTCAATCGCCCGGTTTAACTGAGTTAAATGTTTGCTTAGATATGCAATACGCTTGGTGTCCTGAACCTTTCCCTGGACAGGATTGCCATCATAACATGCTCCGTTCTCGGTGATATAGATTGGAATCGGCCCATAGCGATCTGTAATGTGGACGAGTACCTTGTACAGTCCTTCAGGGTAAATCGGCCAGTTAAAGTCGGTTCTTTCATAGCCTTCATCAATATCCTCAAGATCAAATAATCCATTATCCTTCTGATATCGTCCTAATGAGCCCGTATAATAGTTGATTCCAAGAAAATCGATGGGTTGATTAATATCTTCCATATCCCCATGCTGAATTTCAACCTTCGCTCCCGCGGCCTCAAAAGCTGCGGCCATGAACTCAGGATACTCTCCCTTGAAAAGCGGGTCCATAAACCATTCTACCATCCAGCCTATTCTACGGCGGCATGCATCGACATCCTCCTGCTTAGGACTAAATGGTGTGCGCCAGCTTACATTCGGTGCATAGCCGATTTGCCCGGGAACTCCCAGCTTCCGGAACAGCTTGACGGTCCTGCCGTGGGCGATCATCAGATGATGGGCAACATCAAGCGCACTTTGCAGGTTCTTCTCTCCGGGAGCCAAATCTCCTATGTAGTGGGCTTTGAAAGAGACACACCATGGCTCATTGAAGGTAGTCCAGTATTTAATTTTCCCTTGGAATGACTGGAACATTATCTCGGAGTACTGGGTAAAGGCCTCGATAGTCTCACGATTCTTCCAGCCTCCTATATCCTGTAGTGTCTGCGGAAGATCCCAGTGATATAAGGTACAGAAAGGTTCAATTCCATTCTCAAGTAGCTTGTCCACCAGACGGTGATAGTAGGCAAGTCCTTCCTTGTTAAGCTCTCCCGTACCATTGGGGAAAACTCTGGACCAGGATATTGAGAACCGATAGGTACGAAGCCCGAGCTCCTTCATATAAGCAATATCCTCTTCATAACGGTGATAGCTGTCACAAGCGATATCCCCGTTGTCACCATTACGGATATTCCCGGGAGCATGCGCGTAAGTATCCCAAATTGACTGGCCACGTCCCCCCTCATTCCACGCTCCTTCTATCTGATAAGCTGCCGTGGCTGCTCCCCAATAAAAATCTTCTGGAAACTGTATTATAGACAATCCGATCACTCACTTTCCTTATAAATAAAGTAATCAAAATCAGCATGCTGCCTGTTGCCTCCCAAATCCTGCACACACATTCCTACGAATGTACCGGTAAAACGCAATGGCTCCGAAGCTTCGTCCGAAAGATGCAGAATATTGATCTCCCCGCCAATAGAACACCAACTCCCAGCTTCAATTGCATAGTAGAACTGCAGACTATCCCGATTGACAACAGCCTTTAATCGGACCGGACTGGAATTCGGCAACTGCAGATCAGCCACTAGCAGCTCATCGTACACTCCATGTTTCGATTGGATAATCCCAATCACTCTGCCTTGCTGCTCAAGATGAGTAATCCTTAAGTACACATAATCTTCTGTGTTATAATAAAGGATCAGGCCGCCCATTTGCTGAAAGCTCTCAGGATCAAATTCGATTACCGTCTCCGCTACCATACAAAATGACTGCTGCCGGCGGGCAACCAAACTCTGCCTGTGGCAGGAGCTTAATGATTCCATTCCCTTTAGCCGCAGAAAGCCTTGCCGCTCACTAAGCGAGATCCAACCCTGGTCCGGAGGTATCCGCAGGGTGTTCCACTGGTTACCCAGCATGGGTGCGTCAAAATCATCCCGCTCCAGCTCCGGTTCAAACGGATGAAGCGGCAAGACTGGTGCCTGTACCGTAGCAGAAGGAGAATTTCCTCCCCCTTCCAGACGAAGCCAGCCTTTGTCGTCCCAGTAACATTTCTGTAGAGCTGTTTCCCTGCCCAACGTACAATGATGGCCGTCCGCCGGCCTTGCACATAAGTGGGCCATATACCATTCACCATTTTGAGTTTCAACCAGGGAAGCATGCCCTGCTTTTTGCAGTTCCAGCCCTGCATTACCGCTGCTAGTCAGCATCGGATTGAGCGGATCAACCTCGTACGGTCCGAGAAGCGAAGTGGATCGCGCAACAGTAACGGCATGCTGATAACGGGTTCCGCCTTCCGCCATAACCAGATAGTAATAGCTGTCCCGCTTATATACATGCGGACCTTCCGTAAATCCTATATCTGTTCCAACAAAGATTGTAGTAGCCGAACCAACCAGTCTTTCTTCGGCCTGCGAATATTCCTGAATGACAATGCCGCCGAACTTGTTCTTCCCCTTGCGGAAATCCCACAACATATTGAGCAACCATTTCCGGCCGTCGTCATCATGAAATAAAGACGGGTCGAATCCACTACTGTTCAAATATACCGGTTCCGACCATGGACCTTCTATATCTGCTGCTGTCACCAGATAGTTATGGGTGTCCTTAAAGGCACCTTTATGAGATTTAACATCTGTATAAATTAAATAGAAAAGACCGTTATCATACGTCAGGCAAGGTGCCCAGACACCATCGGAATCCCCGTTCCCCTGCATGTTCAGTTGTGATATCCGGTCCAATGGCCGATTCAGTAATCTCCAATGAGTCAGATCCTTGGAATGATGAATCTGAACTCCCGGGAACCACTCAAAAGTAGAGGTGGCAATATAATAATTGTCTCCTACGCGTACAATAGACGGATCAGGATTGAATCCCCGCAGTATGGGATTAGTAATGGTGTTCATCTAAATACCTCCTCATCAGGTCTAGTTAGTAGCTCAGCTGCCAGTCACCGGTGTAATTGTCACAGGACCAATAAGGCCGCTAGGCTCTTGCTGGGAGAAGGAAGACAAGAAGTCCCGCTGGTCTTTAACAAGCGTATTTGTAACCTCAATCACTAGGCTGTTGGTCCCTTGGCGAATCTGACCAGCTATCTCCAACCGATACGGTGGGCAAAGGTTCATACCTACATGCTCACCATTAATCCATACTTCTGCCGTTTCATAGACTTCTCCTAGTGCAAGCAATGCGCTGTTACAAGAATTGTTCCACTCAAATTCCGTCTCGTAACGGAACGTGCCAGAAAAGCTGGGCAGGTCTCCACGACCGCTCATATTCTTCAATACTGTTAATGTCTCCCACTCCTTGAACTGCGGGTAATGATCTGCATCGGCAATGGAGACTGTCCACTCTTCTTTTAATTCAAAGGTTGAGCCTGTTGCCCTCTGCAGCGGAGCGGCAGGGTAATCTTTTAGGGAAGGGCCATGCAGCAGGACAATCGATTCATACGGATGCAAAACAAGCTCTACAGTTCTTGCACCTGACAGCCCAACTACCTCTAACCTTCTTATCTGATTAAGAAAAGCATTATAAGCATAAACATCTCCTCGAACCGGTAGAACAATCTTCGTGGATATCACCTGATTCGGGCTTTCGTTAAAAAACATAAAAACATCTAAATCATCATGAGTATAATGATAATTCCGGAGATAGGGCTCGTATTGCTGAGCTCTGACCTCATAATAACCGTCTGCAATAAGCCCTTGCGCAAGCTTGCCTAATTCGCAAGTCTTAACATTCGGATGAGCCGATAGTGATGACAGTTCACCGGATACATCTATACCCTCACTCGAGCGTTCCGGGAATCCGTCAACAAAACAGACGGGTAAGCCTTGTTCGGCAAACTGGAGCAGACGCTCTAACATCGCTGCCGGGAGTGCTTCCGCATAAGGTATAATAAGGCAGCTATAATCCTCGCGGTTCACCACTAATTTATGGTCCTTCACACTAGCTGCCTCCAGAAGAACATCAACAGGAATCACTTCACAATCGATTTGATGCTGCATCAAAGCCTTAACCGGCTTATGAAAGTACATCGCGTTCCCTGACCATTCAGCTTCAGCATGATAGACGACGGCCGCAGACGCTACATGTGTCCCCCCTGAAATCAGGTGGCTAATCCGGTTAATGTAACGGTTAAGATAGCCATAATAGCGGTACTGTGGATTCTGTCCGCCTGCATACATATGCGGCGGGCAATCCGGTTCCGGAAAAGCTTTTTGGGTAAACGCATGCGGAACAAAATGGTTTACGCCGCGGACGAGCATGTGATCTGTCAGCCATTTCATCAGCTTTAAGCCTTCTGTCCAGCCATATGCCCCATATACTTCACACATTGTCCGGCCTTGTTTCTTAGGATCAATATGCCCGAGCGACACACCAAGCTTAGCGAGGCCATAGTGGAAGAATTCACTATCCGTCTCTCCCCCCATTGGCTGGCGGAAAGACAATTGATCAAAGCCGGGAACAATTTGCCACAGCACCACATCAAGGCCAGACATATCTTGTCCCCAGAGTGAACGGAAGAAATGTCCGGTGCCCGGTCCAAGTCTTGCATGCACATTGTTGTCTTCAAGAACATGCCCAATGTATTCTACCCCGCGGCCTCTACACCAATCTCCGATTTGATTGCAGAAATTCTCTGCATAAAGCTTGCTGACAATGTTCATATACGTGTAGCGGACAATATGTGATTGTCCCCCCGTATCATGCCAGAGAAGATGCAGTTGCCTGCGGTAATCCTCACCGAGCGCCTGCTCAAGCAAGGCTGGCATTTCACTGCTCCAGGGAAGCGACACCCCTTGTTTTCCTGGTTTCGAATTAAAGTCGAAGGTAGTCTTATCGTTATAAAATCCGGGTTCGTCTGAAAAGAATCCGGCAAAGGTTTTGCCAAAATCTGCTTTATAGCGTTCATAGACAGGCTCATAGACCGTATCCAGCAGAATGCGGACTGAATCCCGGACAAGCGGGTTCAAATAATCTTCCTGCTGCTTGCTGCCGCCATCCTTATTTTCTGAAATAATAAAGATCCGCCAATAACCCTCAGGGATGTCCCAGTAAAGGGTTCCATCATGCTCGAATTCAGTAATGTCTACGCAGTCCCCAACTAATGCTCCATTAGATGGGTCACGGCGGACCGCAACTACTGAGATCAGCTTATTTGTGCCACTGGCGTTGCTGCGCAGGGAGAATGTCGGCCGGAGTCCGGTCATCAGCAAGGTATCGAGCAGCAGCGAAGCACCCTTTGCAGGACCAAGGGTATCAATATAGTGTTCACCCAAAAATTTACGCTGAAGCTCTTCCGGAGCTTCCTTCACCTTGCCTGCCGCATGTCCAGTAGGAAAATGATCGTCATCCAGCAACCATACCTTCATGCCTCGCATTCGGGACTCATCCATGATAATATCCATGTCCTGCCACCACTTTGGTCCGAGAAAATCAGGATGAGGCCGCGCCTCAACACAGATTGCCCCGATCCCCGATTCATGGACACGGGCAATCTCTTCCCGGATTACCAGTTCCTCTTCACCATGCTGCCAGAGAAAAGGAAGAATGTAATTATCCTCATGGCCTTGCAGCACTTCCGTTAAACGCTTGCTCATGTTTACCTCCTGCATAATCTAGTTTTGTCTTATGTGCTCCTTGCAGCAAAGTCCGGATTAGAATTTCCGCCCGGCCTGTAAATGGCCGAGCGGAAATTTATCGCATTTGAGTTTACTGCTGTACTTTGGCGTACCATTCTCTAGCACGTTTCGTAACCTCTTCGCCGCCAGATTTGTTCCAGTTCTCTATAAACTCGTCAAATTTGCTTATCGGATACTGTCCAATTATAATTTTGGCTGCATATTCAGTGTAAAGCGTGCGATTATTAATGTCCGGGAAGCCATCATATACACTGACTGGCATACCATCACCGGCAATGACTTTGGTATATCTCTGAGCCTCCTGCATATTCCGGGTGACCTGATCAATGGCCCACTTAGAATCTTCTGATACCGTGCTATTGAAGAGGTCTATTGTAAGATCCAGTGTCGATATGCTTGTAGCCGGATTCAGAATCTGATTCTGCTGTGTGCTCTTGTCATCTGGAAGCTTAATGGCTTTGCCGTCTTTCATTGTATAGTGCATTCCTTCTACACCAAGGAACAGGTCTTTCCAGTTTTTCTTGTCGTACATATTGTTAAGCAGTTTTAGCGTAGCCATAAGCTTTTCCTCATCCTTGTTATTCTTAACGACCCACAGAGGAGAGGCAAACTTCTTCATCGTATAAAAGCCTTTATAGCCTTCCACCTCAGGTACAGGAAGTACAGAGAACTCTGCCTGCACACCAGTGTTCTTATACAGGTTCTCGAACACCAAATTCCCCTGCTCAACCCAGTGGAAATAAACCCCTACCTTATCCGATTGGATTTTACCTTCCCACTTGTCTTTACTATTTAGAAGCGACTCCTTATCAATCAAGCCTTCCTTATATAGCTTGGCTATGAATTCTAATGCGGCTCTCATGTTTGGTGTAACCGCAGAATATGTCAGCTCACCATTGTAAATATCCCAGTCTGGATAACCCTCGAACATTGCCACGCCATACATAGCAAACAATTGATCCATCCAGCGCACCTGCTCCCGGCCACCGGTTGGAATTTCATCCCTTTGGCCGTTGCCGTTAGGGTCATTATCCCGGAAAGCCTCCAGCACCTTTACATATTCATCCTGAGTCTTTGGCATCTCCAGCCCCAAATTATCGAGCCAATCCTGTCGGATCAGAGCAGCGTATCTGCCGTACTCAACCACATTGGGAATATAATAGATCCCCCCTTGGCCAGTAGGGTCATTTGCCTTTACTACTTTCCAAATATCCTCCGGAATAGCCTCCCACACGTTCGGAGCATATCTAGGCAGCAATTCAGTCAGATTGGCAATCGCTCCGTTCTTAGCGAGACTGTCCTCGAGTCCTTGTTGAGGTACGAACAAATCAGGCATTTCATTAGCAGCGATCTTAAGGTTCAGCTGATTGAGGTAATTGGTCCCTCCATTCCATTCTACATACGGATTAAGAACGCCTACACCCAGCTTTTCCTTATAAAGCTCGTACAGTTTACTGCCTTTGGTAACCGGTTGATAGCCGATGTTGGTACCCCATACCTCAATATCAACAATGTCATCTCCGTTGGAATCCTGGTTCTGGTTAGGAACGTTGGAACCAGCAGAATTGTTAGCATTTCCACTACAAGCGGTTATAGAAGTAAAGGCAAAAACACTTGCTATTAGTAATAAACCAACCCTTTTGAGACTCATATTTCTCCCCCTCAAAAGCTCTTTGTTTCGGATTGCATCCTGATTAGTTTGTGTAAAAGAATCATCCTTTAACAGAACCGATCATGGCTCCCTTAACAAAATACTTCTGCAGGAAAGGATATACTGCAATAATCGGAGCAATTGCAAAGATAACAGTCGCTGCTCTTAAGGTTCGCGTATTATAGTTAAGGTCCATTGTCGATGCGGCACCCGACATGATGACACTATCGTCGGTAATAAATTGGCGGATTTTGATTTGCAGAGGAAACCAGTTTGTATCCTGCAGGAATAATAACGGATGCTGGAACTGATTCCATAGTACCACCCCATAAAACAAAGCAAGGGTAGCCAGTACAGCCTTTGATAGCGGAAGTACGAATTGGAACAACATCCGGAAATATCCACAGCCTTCTAGAAAGGCCGCTTCCTCCAATTCCTTGGAAAATTGCTTAAAAAAGGTTCTCATGATAATCAGATTAAATGGATTCAGAATATGCGGTATAATCAGAACCAGTGGATTATCATAAAGACCGATACCACGCACCGTCAAAAAATAGGGTATTATGGGGGCCTTGAAAATCATTGCGATTACAACAGCCATCATGATGACAGAGCCCCAGCGAAATTCCGGCTTCGACAATGGGTAAGCGAACAGAGCCGTCATTAGAAGTGCCAGCACGGTCCCAATTAAAGTAGTACTTAGCGTCAAAAAGAACGATCTCCATAAATCAGGACGGTCAATAATGTACTTCCATGAGTCAAAAGTAAATTCCTTCGGCCACAATGTGACCAGATTCATGTCTACAGCACTTTTAGAGCTTAAAGAAGTAGCGATTACGGACACAAGCGGTACGAGCGCTATGATAGAGAACAGAATGAGCAGACCTGTAATGATTCCTACGAATGTTTTTTCTCCCTTTGATGCAAGCATATCTACCAGAGCCCCCCATCTGAAATCTTGTTAGACAACTTATTGAAGGTGTAAACCATAATAAATCCAATTACCGATTGAAACAACCCAACTGCAGTTGCGAAACTATACTGTCCCTGCTGAACACCCGTCCGGAACACATAAGTATCCAAAATATCGCCCACATTGTATGTCATCGGAGTCAGTAAATTAAATACCTGATCGAAGCCGAGATCCAAGAAGTTTCCGATATCGAGCAAGAACAGCACAAGCACAGTAGGAAGCAAAATCGGGAATGTAATATGTCGGATCTGTCTGAATCTGGACGCACCATCGATCATTGCTGATTCATAGAGTTGAGGGTCAATTGCACTGATAGCGGCCATGTAGACCACCGTTCCCCAACCCGCATCCTTCCATATGGAGGCCAGCACGTAAATAGGTCTGAAGTATGCACTTTCCTGCATGGCTAGAACAGGCTCAGCACCGAACCATCCAAGAATAATGTTGAACATTCCGCTTAACGAAAAGAAATCGAACAGAATACCGCCCACGATTACCCAAGACAAGAAGTGCGGAATATACAGTGCAGTCTGGACTCCCTTCTTCAATGCGGACTTTCGAATCTCGTTGATCATCATTGCCAATAAAACAGGCACTGGGAAAACGATTACAAGCTTGAAAAATCCCAGCATCAGTGTGTTGCTAAAAACATTGGCGAAATCAGGATGGTGAAGCAGAGTTTTAAAATGTTTGAGACCTACCCAAGGACTATCGATAAATCCCTGGAAAACAGAATAATCTTTGAATGCGATTACAGCACCGGCCAGCGGAATGAATTTGAACACGATGAGAAATATAATCCCTGGAACTGCCATCACATAGAGCGGCCAATATACCTTCATTTGATGAGATGCAATAGATTTCAAAGTTTCCCCCCCAATATTTCGTTGTTGAATTCGTTTACAATATAACTATATATTTTGTAGTTCCATCGCTCAATCGGGCGTTTTTAAGTTCCTACCCGGTCATTTTTAGGATCATAGGACAAAAATACAATCCTATGCCTACTGGTTTTTCTATGCTAGACCGCTTTGTATACTTCTCCTTCGGTAATCCCTTTCTCATTAAATGTATCGACTCTAACATATACCGGTTGACCTTCAATTAGCGCTTTAATCGTTACTTGATTACAGTCGAACAACATATGGCTGTGATATAACTTGTCCGGTGCAAATCCCCAGAGCACATTGTTTCCCACAGTCTCATCCCTATTCCACTTTACTGAAAGGTCCAGCTTGCCCAGCAAATGCGTTTTGATTCCACTTGCCTGCTTCGGCAATACTCCTTTACCAATTCCGAATACTCTGAGTCCGGAAATACAGGCTGGCTGGTTGAACGGCAGTTCCATGACTGTACATTTGATGAATCTGGCTGTTGTCCCTTCCTCCTGCACGATGAGATCATGTGGCAAATCCGTATTTACTGTCGTTTTATCCTTAATTACAAAATATTCACAACCATCCACAGAGCCTTCCAGGAGCCATCTGGTGACATGTTGACGCTCATCTATTAGTCGGTCTCCCTGCAACAATGTTCCAGAAGGAAGGTCTGCATGCATTTGATCATCTGCAAAATTAATTTGTACGGCATACACGCTACATTCATATCCTAGGTCGACTTCAAGCCATTCTCCCGGAGTATTAGAGTGTGCCTTCCACCACGTCTGCACATTTTCGTTCGTCGCCTTAGAAGCTTCTTTTCCTTTCTCCGATGAAGAAGCTCTAGCAGGTTTCCCATAAGAGAGTAACATCCATTGCGGATTGCTCCATGGATTCATCAGAGACTGCACGATGGAGTACGGCCAGTCTCCGTACCGCTGATTGCAGAATAATTCGCCGTCCTGATCAAAACCGGCCGGCCACAGCCCTAACCGTCTTTCGAATATATGGCTCATACTGATTCTCATAGATGAAGCGTGCCAAAGATTCCCGTGATTATCGTTCATTGTTGATCCGTGTCCGGCTCCCGGTATAAACCCGCCCGGCTTGTAAGAGAATGGATTATTGTTCGCCAGTGTGAACGGGCCTAGTGGGTTATCGGATATGTAGACTCCGTCTGAATAAATATTATGCTCCGTTCCTGGGCTGGCATATTGAAGATAGTATTTACCGTTATGCCTCTCCATCCAAGCTCCCTCAATGTACGGATCGTTTCCGACAGAGCCTTTGAATTTTTTTATAATTTCTTCCGAAGCCCCTGGATTGATGCTGGTGAACTTTTGAACGATAGCATCAATCTGTTCTGGTGATCGGAGATTATGATCTTCACCTTTTCTTTCATATCCAATCCTATCGCTGTTGCCATATATAAGTGCTATTGGTTGTTCTATAGGTATCATAGTCTCAGGGTTTAGTTCTACACCATAAATAGGCGTCTGGTTAGAACAGCCCCAGTAAAAATATACTCTACCGTCAACATCCAAGAATAAATTGGGGTCCCAGAAGGGGAACATTCCTTGGATTTCTTCAAAACTGCTGTTGATTGGATCTTTGGTCCTGTAGAAGGAGCAGCTTCTTGATTTATTCGATGCGGAAAAGTAGAGGTACTCCCCGATTACCCGCACATCGGGAGCGTAGTCATAAACCGGCACCCCCTTAAGCGGATGGAGAGTCCAGTCAGTCAGATTGCTGCTTGTAAGAAATCCCGCTGTCATCGACGGAAACAGATAGTATTGTCCATGAAATATCACCAGTGTCGGGTCTGCTGCTTCCCTGAAGGCAACCAAAGTTCCTGCTGTATCAACAAACTGATATTTGTATTCAATATTCAACGGATTACAAATATAAGTCATTTATCTTCACTTCCCTATACTCTGGTATTGGTACCTAAATTCACAAGGTTCATTATAAATCCGCCCGACTAAAATTAAGCCGAGCGGATTCATACGTAAATCCGTTTATTTTTTTACTTTTGCATACCATTCTCTGGCACGCTTAGTAACCTCTTCTCCGCCGGATTTGTTCCATTTCTCTACAAACTCATCAAATTTGCTAATTGGATATTGGCCAAGAATAATTTTGGAAGCATACTCTACATACAGCGTACGGTTGTTTATATCTGGATAGTCGTCATATACACTGGCTGGCATGCCGTCTCCAGCAATGACTTTGGCATATTTTTGGGCCTCTAACATATTTTTGTTAACCTGATCAATTGCCCACATTCTATCTTCTGAAGCTGTACTCTTGTTGAGATCCATCATGAAATCAAGTGTGGATATTTTTGCGTATGGGTCAAGAATCAAATTCTCCTGTGTGCTCTTATCATCCGGGAGTTTGGTTGCTTGACCATCTTTCATCGTATAGTGCATTCCTTCTACACCCAAATACAAATCTTTCCATACCTTTTCATCATACATATTGTTTAGAAGCTTCAGGGTAGCCATCAGCTTTTTCTCATCCTTGTTGTTTTTAACGACCCAGGCTGGAGGAGTGAATCTTTTCCAAGTGTAGAAACCTTCATACCCCTCTACTTTAGGTACAGGCAATACAGTGAATTCAGCCTTTACACCTGTATTCTTATACAAATTTTCCAAAGGTAAATAGCCAGATTCCACCCAGTGGAAGTAATTTCCCACCTTATTGGAATGGATCTTACCGTCCCACTTGTCCTTACTGTTCAGTAGCGACTCTTTGTCTATTAATCCTTCCTGGTAAAGCTTCGAAATGAATTCCAAAGCCGCCTTCATATTTGGACTCACCGCAGAGTAAGTTAGCTCACCGTCATAAATGTCCCAGTCCGGATAACCTTCGAACATTGCTACACCATACATCGCGAACAATTGGTCCATCCATCTTACCTGCTCCCGGCCTCCTGTCGGGATTTCGTCCTTCTGTCCATTACCGTTTGGATCTTTGTCCCGGAATGCCTCCAGCACCTTTACATAATCCTCTTGAGTAGTAGGCATTTGCAGATCCAGCTTGTCGAGCCAATCCTGACGAATCATGCTGGCATATCTTCCGTAGTCTACCACCCCAGGGATATAATATATTTTCCCTTGACCGTTAGGATCGTTCGCCTTAACTATATCCCACATATCTTGCGGTATGGCATTCCACACATTCGGTGCATATTTCGGCAGCAACTCTGTCAAATCGGCAATCGCTCCGTTTTTGGCCAAGCTATCTTCCAAACCTTGCTGTGGAAGGAATAGGTCTGGCATTTCATTAGCAGCAATCTTCATATTCAGCTGATTAAGATAGTTTGTTCCACCATTCCATTCTACATATGGATGAATGACACCTACGCCTAGCTTTTCTTTGTAGAATTCGTACAACTTGCTTCCTTTAGTGATCGGTTTAT
Organism: Paenibacillus sp. FSL E2-0178; assembly: GCF_038593005.1. Taxonomy (NCBI): domain Bacteria; kingdom Bacillati; phylum Bacillota; class Bacilli; order Caryophanales; family Paenibacillaceae; genus Paenibacillus; species Paenibacillus sp. FSL E2-0178. Next base: position 6,856,526 of record NZ_CP151953.1, on the reverse strand, counting down.
AACCGATATTGGTACCCCAGACTTCAACGTCGACAATTTCATCTCCTGAAGCGGTCTGATTTTGGCCTTGATTAGGATTAGCAGTTGCGGTTCCCTCGGAATTATTTTTGTTACCACCGCAACCGGTTACAGCAGTAATCGCGAGAGCGCTTGCCGCCAACAATAAACCAATCTTTTTAACTTTCATGTTTTTCCCCCTTAATAACTTTATTGAATCCGCTTACAGTTAAACTATATAACCAGCCAAAGCTACGCTCAATTGGGCATTTTTAAGTTTAAACAAGTCATTTTTAATATCCTGCTTTCTGGCTGAGATATAGATGAGTGCAACCTGAATTCTTTATTCAATCTGGAGTAGACATAAAAAAACGCGCGGTACCGCCGAAACACAGAACTGGATTTCTCAGTTCTTGTTCAATCGCGTACCGCACTAGTTGCTTGCGCATTTCAATGTTTGGTTTGAACTTAGAGCTAAAGGAAGTGATGACTTATCTATTCAGTGTGTTTTTCCTGAAATCTCTGGGTTTGCTGCCTGTTAGCTTTTCGAACATCCTTGAAAAATGCTGTGTATCCGAGTATCCAACCATCTGGCAGATTTCATACACTTTCAAATCTGTATTCTCCAACAACTCTTTTGCTTTATCTATCCGCAGCTGTGTCAAAAAATTCAAATAGTTGTCTCCTGTCTTTCGTTTGAACAACTGACTTAAATAATAGGGGCTGATGAAAAAACGAGCAGCCAAATCTGCCAGGCTGATCTGTTCATTGTAATGTTTGGATACATAAACTTTTATTTCCGAAATGATATCTTTTTTCTGGGATAGATTATGCTCCAACTTAAAATGGATAATTCCCTGGATGACTTGGATCATCCATTCCTCCAAATATTCAAGCGTCTTAAACCGTGAAATGCCTTCCAACGATAATATATGTCGGCCGACCCGTTCATTCTGCTGGAGCTGTTGAAAGGATAATTTTCGGATACTTGACAGAAGTATGTTCAAGCACCACAACTGGAGATCTGCGGGATTCATCCACGGCTCGTCGACCATTCCCCGGAAAATCTCATGGATAATTGCTACACACTCCGCTTCATTCATGTTATCCAGAGCTTCTTCCAGTCTGGATATTGTCTCTTCAGAAACCGCATGGCTATGACCCGTTATTTTAATAATTTCAGTATAGGAGATTACAGCGTCTCCTCCCTTAATGACTTTGTAGCTTAGGGCATTTCGCGCTTCTTCAAAAGACCGGCAGATTCCTGTTGCCCCCTTATTCGTTGTGCTAATACCAACGCTGATAGACAACTGTAGTTCACGTAACACTACCTGTTTCAGGCTTTGAACCGCATGAACCAGTCTACCGTAAGGAATATTACTGTTATGGGCGATGACGATAGCGATTTGCGACCCGAAGTAGCGAAACCGGTACACTTTTTGAAAGTGTGTTAAAGCCAGATCTATCTGATGAAAGAGCGGTTGAAAACCAAGTTCTTTGAGCGCATCGATGCTACCGCCGATTTCAAGCATGAGCGAATTGAACCAGAGGCCTGTTGTAGGAATTTGGGCGCTCCTCAACAGATCTTCCATCAGTTCTGTATTGTCAGTTCCAAGATCGATAATGTCTCGCAAAGTCTCTTCTTGAATGCGGCTATTAATTTCTTGTTTGAGTTCGTTCACACTCTGCAGTCTGATCCTGTCTGCACGGATCGTCTCCATGACCTGATTTACACTGTCACGTAATTCTTCCTCCTCAACTGGCTTGTTAATGTAGAACTGCACTCCCAACTTCATCCCTCTTCTGGCATACTCAAAGTCCGCATACCCGCTTAGTAGGATGAATTTGGTCGGAACATTCTCTTCTTCAAGCATCTTGATCATTTCGAGACCATCAGCCTTGGGCATCCGAATATCCGTTATTACAATATCAGGTCGCAGCCTTTGTATTGTTTCGAAACCCTCTAGCCCGTTAAATGCTGTACCGATAATCTTACAGTCCGGAAGATATCGGCCTATGATCTTTATAAGCCCCTCTACAATGCCTCTCTCATCATCTACTATAACAATTCTCATATCCTATCCCTCCCGTTTCTCGGAATCAATATTTCAATTGTGGTTCCGTCCTTCACTCCGGCAACAATCGTCAGATAATACCGGTCACCATAATGTAGTTTTAAGCGTTCCGCGATATTTTGCAGTCCCAGCCCTTTTTCCGCGGGTTCATTCATATCTTCCAGTTTGTATTTGTGCGATTCCGCCCCGTCCAATAGAGCTTGAAGCTCGGATTGCTTATCAAGGCTCATTCCAGCCCCATTATCCGTAATCCGGAATAACATCTCTCCCCGTTCCGTCCAATGCCCCTCAATCACAATATTCATTCTTTGACTATAGTTTTCAAATCCATGATTGATACTATTTTCAACTATTGGCTGAAATACCAGGGGGATGATACTACATTCAAGCATCTCATCGGGTATTTTAAATTCAATCTTGAATGAATTATCGAACCGAATGTTCTGAAGCTGTAAATAATTCGCGGTATATTCCAGCTCATGTTTAACTGAATGGCGTTTTCCTTCCTTGGCTAATGCCAGACGGAACATGCGCGCCAGAATTTTAATCATGTCCGCAGTCTCGTCATCATCCTTTACCAGTGCCTTCATCCGAATTGATTCCAAGGTATTGTAGAGCATATGGGGATTAATTTGGTTCTGGAGGGCAATAAATTTAGCTTGCCGTTGTTTGATCTCCCCGATGTAAACATCTTCAATTAAAGTACGGATGGTCGTAATCATTTTGTTGTAGCTGTGCACTAAACTTCCAATTTCATCGTGAGCCTGCTCTTTCTCAATAGGGAGATATTGCCCTAATTCCGCCTGCTTCATACTTCTCCGGAGCGCCTTAATAGGCCTTGTAATCGTATAGCTTAAACCAAGTGAAAAGAGGGTTATGATCAGACAGCTCATTAGAATTACGATAACCGTCATGACTTTAATTTGATTAATTTTCTGTAGCAACCTTGAGCGAGGAATTTCAGTTTTGATCGATAACTCACCTTGTAAAGTGCTTCCTAATAACGTAATGTAATCTTTGCTTTCGTTATCCTTGATATAATCGCTTCCTGATTCGAGCACTTGTTTCCAGGACAAACGCCCGCTTGCAGCATCGGAATGGTATACAATTTGTTGTTGGAGATTACTTATAACTACGCTTATACCATACTTGTCACGTGCAAGGATGAATTCATGATCGAGCTGCAGCAATGTAAACGGATCCATGTCAATCAGCAGCATCCCTGCATATGCTCCTTCTGAGCTAAACAGCACCCTTCCTACTGTCACAACTGCCCCATCCCCTTTATCCTCGTAGTAGGAACGATCATGTAATCCAGTAATAAAGAAGGTTTCATTGGAATCACGAAGCTTTTTGTACCACTCCTGAGATAACAATAAGTTCTCGTTCACTTTATTCGTTGAAGTACTATACTGATAGACGCCATCATCTCTAGCAATCAGCATAATGGTTCCCATCTCTGATTTGAGCAAGGCAACCCGCATCAGCAACCGCTGTACAGCAAGCCTTTGATTAACGACCTCACTCAAGGGCAAACTGCTTGATTCACCGAGCTTGTAAATCAACTCATTATCTACCAATACTGACTTTGTGACCTCATCATACTCTTTAATAAATTCATTCAACGTAGTTCTTATTTGTGACGTATACAGCGAAGCAAATTCTTGGGAAGAATCTTCTAAACCCTTTGCTGCTTGCCGAAATATGAACGCGCTTACAAACAAGAGAGGAATTACACATACCAACACATATCCAAGCATTAATTTATTTTGAAATTTTATATTTCTTATTCGCAAAAAAAATTTTCGATAAAAACGACTCCAATTCATACCCAATCCTTCCTTCATTCAAAAGTTTCTCTAATCATACAAGAAAATATACTATAAGGATTTTGTAAATCAAGAGGCGTTTTTAATTTTTTTCGAGGTCATTTAAATGATTGTTCTTCATACAATGAATAGCTCTTGCCTAAAACCGAGCCTGTTGCGGGTATCATTATATATATTTCTTCTCGACAGAAAAGCCATCCTTAATGAAAGGACGGCTTTTATCTGTAAAATATTTAGTCTAAGTCAGACCCGTTAGAAGCAATTACCTTCTTGTACCAGGCAAAGCTTTTCTTCTTTATTCTTCTAAGGGTTCCTTTACCATCATTGTCTTTATCTACATAAATGTAACCATACCTCTTTTTCATTTCTCCGGTAGATGCACTGATCAAGTCAATCGGTCCCCAGCTGGTGTATCCGATTAAATCGACACCATCCTGAATAGCCTTCGAGACTTCCAAGAGATGCTCCCGCAAATAATTGATCCGATAATCATCATTAATCGTATCGTCAGCTTCTAGATTGTCTGCTGCACCCAGACCATTCTCTACAATAAATAACGGCTTCTGATAACGGTCATATAATAGATTAAGAGCAATTCTTAGACCCAGCGGATCAATCTGCCACCCCCATTGCGATGAAGGCAAATATGGATTTTTGACACCACCGAACAAATTACCCGCTGTAGTCTCTTTCCCCTCCGGATCTGCACTCACAGCACGGCTCATATAGTAACTGAAGCCAATAAAATCAACAGGGTAGCTTTTCAGAATAAGATCATCCCCGGGTTCTTTTTCAAGTACCACTTCATTCTCCTTGAAAAATTGCGCTGCATAGGATGGATAACCTCCTCTGGCCTGTACATCGCCAAACATCAGGATTTCCCTTTCACCTTGCAGGGCGGCAAAGACATCCTCCGGTACACTCGTCAACGGATATGCGGGAATATAAGCCAACATACAGCCGATTTGGGCATCAGGTATAATTTCATGACAAGCCTTTACGGCGAGTGCACTTGCTATGAACTGATGGTGTGCCGCCTGATATTGAACCTGTTTCTTATTCTCTCCTTCCCGGAGGATAATTCCACCACCTGTGAACGGATAATGGGCCAGAATATTAATTTCATTAAAAGTCATCCAATACTTGACTTTCCCTTTTAATCTCTCAAATAGAACCTTGGCATACCGTTCATAGCATTCAATGGTCTTACGGCTTCTCCAACCTCCATACTTCTTGGCCAATCCTAAAGGCATTTCATAATGAGAGATCGTAATGACAGGTTCTATATTGTATTTGAGCAACTCATCTATCAAGCCTTCATAGAAGCGGATGCCCTCTTCATTAGGAATCTCTTCATCTCCCTCTGGAAAAATACGTGTCCAGGCAACTGAAGTCCGAAAACAGCGAAAGCCCATTTCTGCGAACATTGCGATGTCTTCTTTATACCGGTGGTAAAAATCGATAGCTTCATGAGAAGGATATTCACCTTCAGGAATCTCCATGATCGGCCCTGTAATGCCACGTGGCATTACATCTGCTGTGGACAAACCTTTTCCATCCTCTAAAAAAGCGCCCTCTACCTGGTTGGCCGCTACTGCGCCGCCCCATAAGAAATTTTCTGGAAAACTGTTTGTGTTGGATTTCAAAGTGAGTCTCCTTTCTGGCCAGTTCTGCTTAGACCACAAGAGTCAGCAACTTATCTTGGGCTGTAACCGATGAGCTTGTTGTTTCAATTACATCCAAGTATTCAGCAGTATTTGAGATAATGATTGGAGTGATCGGATTGTAACCAGCTTCCCTGATCTTTTCAAGCTCAAATTCAATCAGTAGATCCCCTTTTCGCACCTGATCCCCTGCTTTAACCCGAGGGGTGAAATATTGCCCTTTTAATTGAACGGTGTTGATTCCAATATGAATCAATATTTCTGCTCCATTCTCGGACCGTAGAATTACAGCATGGCCTGATTTGAGAATGGTACCAACGGTTCCATTCACTGGAGATACGGCTTGGCCAACACTCGGAACAATAGCTATTCCTTTTCCCATAGCACCTTCTGCAAAAGCAGGATCGGGAACTTCAGTCAAGGATTTCACTTCCCCTGTTAACGGGCTGAGAAGCACCTCTTTCTTCAAGACAGATGAATGATTAGAAGAATTGGCACTTGCCTCCGGTTGAATAGCCTTCACTTCTACAGCAGGAGTTGCTTCAGTCACTGCAACAGTTTTTTTATCTTGGTACCCGAAAAGAAGCGTTAGAATCAAACCAATTCCCATAGCGGCGACAATCCCGATTAAATAGTAACCCACCGGTTCAAATGCACCGATCGAGAAAATATTCTGGAAGACAAATGCTGTAGCATAAGTATTGAAACCGCCATTAATTGCCCCGCCGACAGCTCCGGCAATAATAACATAGGGGATTGTGCGCTTGTAACGCAGCAATATACCATAAACAGTGGGCTCAGAGACCCCGGCTAACAACAGACTTAATGTAGAGGAACCAGCCAGTGATTTCAAAGTCTTTTCTTTGGATTTAAGGAAGACAGCCAGTGCCACCCCTGCCATTGCAAAGTTAGATGCTGCCCACATCGCAAGGATTGGATCGGTTCCATTCGTAAGATTTGCCAGCACGATCGGAATAATTCCCCAATGGAGCCCAAACACAACTAGGAAGAAGATTAACCCGCCAATTACAGCACCTGTTAACAGCCCGCTAACTCCCATGAGGTAATTGATAGCATCTGCGATCGCGTTTCCGAGATATACTCCAAACGGACCGAAGACTATCGCAGCAAGCGGCACAAGAATGACTAAAGACAACAACGGAACCATGAACGTCTGGAGCTCTTTATGAATGATTTTCTTTAAGTATTTCTCCACATAAGAGAAAATCCAAATGGATACGAATACCGGAAAGACCGTTGATGAATAATCCATTAAGACTACAGGAATGCCAAGAAAAGAAGAGGTGTCTCCATTCGCCAATAATCCCGTAAAGTTCGGTTCCATTAAAGCTGCACCAATAACTCCACCTACATATGGATTTGCCCCGAATTTGAACGATGCAGAAATGCCCAAGAATATAGGCAAGAAATAGAAAACGGCATTTGCTGCTGCTGCCAGAATGAGGTAGGTTCCACTATCCGCAGATAGCCATTCAAAGTTTGTGAATAAGGTTAAAAAAGCTTTAAGTATCCCCGCTCCAGCCATTGCAGGCAATAGGGGAGAAAGACTTCCAGAAATTACTGCGAAAATTCTGGACATGATCTTCTCCTTGGGTTGATCTGCATCTGCGGAAGCAGAATTTCCTGCCCCTAATTTGCTGATTTTCATAATTTCTTGATACACGTGAGCAACGTCATTTCCAATTACCACTTGGAATTGACCGCCACTTTCTACGACACTCAAAACCCCAGCTAAGCTTTTCAGCTTCTCCTTATCCGGTAGCTGATTGTCTTTGAGATTAAATCTTAACCGTGTTGCACAATGGACAAGATTGTTAACATTCTCTTCTCCGCCGATATTTTGCACGATATCTTTGGCTAATCTTTCGTATTTCATTTGTGCTCGCTCCTTTTGATCTCATTCTGGCTGGTTTTATGAAATAAAAAAGCCTGAATAGGTGATAAAGCACACTGAAAAACAGTACACTTATCACGTATCCAGGCTTTGCCCAACTAATGGTAACAACCCTGTTCTTTATTGTAATAGGTTAATCTCTGCTGGTCACACGCCTAATATGAAGCATAAAATAGACCATTTCACCTTCGGTTGTTTCAACTTGAAACTCTTCCCGTAAATAGAATCTTACCTTCTCACTACAGGCAAAAGCTTCAGGATATTTGGTAACGACTTGTTGGTAAAGTTCATCATCCTCAGAAGGAATCGATTCATGACGCATGGTGCGATAAGAAAAATATTTCAAGTGGGTCACAAAGCGGCTGTAATTTAACGAATTCTCATCCAGCTCTATCCCATAGTGAAGTGTTACTATATTAAGAATTCCTTGAACCATCTGGGTAACTAACAAGGTCTGTTCCATTTCCTGACCATCTTGCTGCCCATTCACGAAATGCATTGCGATAAATCCAGCTTCATCTACAGGCAGTTTAATTCCAGTTTCCTTTTCAATTAAATGTAATGCATGCGTTGCAGCATGAAATTCTTTCGGATAAAATTTCTGTATCTCCCATAGCAGTGCATTTTTAAGGCTCAACCCCTGTATGGTGCGCGTAATTGCGTAGCTAATATGATCTGTCAGAGCCAGGTAGATATTATTACTAAAGGTCGTGCTTAAATCCTTTGCTGCATAACGAATAATTTGATCTGTCAATTCCAGATGCTTTGGAGGAATCTCACTCAGTAATGTAGATAGCCGTTCAGATAACTCTTTGGTCTCCATCACGAAAGTCTTCTCTATTTTTAACGGATCTATATCTTCACCTGGAGTTTTCTGATAGGCTAGTCCCTTTCCAATAACAATGATCTCAGATCGATTTGGTCCTTCAACCAATGCAACATTATTATTAAATACTTTTTTTATCCTCATGAGTTCGCCCACTTTATATTTTTTTACGGACAAAAAAAGCCTAAACGAATCCATAACTAAAATTAAACTAGCATGAATTGGTTTAGGCTTTGCCTGCAATGCAGTTACAACCCTAATATAAATTGTATTTTTATTATATAAGAGGTGGAGAACGTTTTCAAGTGAAAGATAATGTAAAAATATGTTTTTTTATTTTGAAAATATTAAAAAAATAACTTGTTGACTTTTTAAAAGTTCATATATATGATTTCGTATGTAGATACGATGTGGATTGTAACCGCTTAATCGGGCAAAACCTAAATCGAATCAGACATGGATTTTTCCTATGTCGGTTCGAGTTAGGTTTTTTTCATTTTAAGCGACTTGATCCGACTCGTGTACAAATAACACAACTTTATAACTGGAGGTAGGTAGGTAGGATGCAATTGAGAAAAGGTACTGGTCTGATGTTATCGTTTGTTTTGGCGGTTGGCACCATACTGACCGGTGGACTGTCTGTGAAAGCCGAAGCGGCTTCACCTGTGCAAATTACGGCAAATACTTATATTGGCGATACGGGTAGGATGGTTGAATCATTTGATTTGCAGGTGAGCAGCGCAGGCTCATATGCCGATTTGAGAGCATCTGACTTTGTAATTACCGGCAACTTCGATGGTTATCCTGTTAACGAGAATAACGAGACTGTGCAAAACGATTATGCGGATGACGGGGTTGAACTGAGTTGGGCGGATAATATTTTATCACTTAAAGTAAAGCCATTTAAATATTCCGGGGGTCCGGTGTCAGTGTTTGCCGTGACGAATGGACGTTACCCCGAGTTGTCGTTTAATAAGGAATCCGTGACGGTAGTGAAGACACGGACATTCGATGATTTTGTCGCTGGGGAGTTTACAGGAACTAATGGAGAGAAGTTGAACTACAGACTTAAACTGACCGAATCTACAGCCCCACAACCCCTGATCGTATGGCTGCACGGCGGCGGAGAGGTCGGAACAGACAACCTCAAGCAACTCACCGAGAACAAAGGCGCCGTTGCCTGGACAGATTCTGGTTACGATACATCCGTTCTGGCCGTACAATTCCCAGAAAACTATGGGTGGAAAATCTATAACAATCCCGAAGAACTTTCGTTGATGCGTGATTACTTTGAGGTACAGGCGGAGTTAATCAAGGAGCTTATCGTTTCTGGCAAGGTAGACCCGAACCGCATTTATGTCGTAGGGGTGTCCAGCGGCGGCGGCGGTGCGCTTCGTTTCCTGACGCAGTATCCGGAGCTGTTCGCCGGCTCCATTATCGTTGCGGCGAAAGACGCCGTAGCTGATTACACCGGATCCGTAGATAAGTTTAAATCGGAACTGAAGGACCTGACGGATGTACCGGTATGGCTCGTACATGCACAAAATGACCCGATCACAGATAGCCGGACGAGTACGCTGACTTACGAGGCATTGACCGGTTTAGGCAACAACCAGGCCAAGCTAACTATTTATGATGATGCGTTTCTAGCCTCTCAACAGCTTTACGGAGATTTCAGACACTGTTCGTGGATACCCGTATTTAATGATAAGAATATGTTGGCATGGTTATTTGAGCAGAAAAAGCCAGCTGCGACATCGGTCTCTTTACTGCAGGATGCTCAAGTGACACGCGCGGAGTTGGCTGCGCTATTGGCTGACCAGCTAAAGCTAAGCGAGGTAATCGGTACAGATATTTACACGGATACCGTAAATTCGCCTGAGGATCTGGCTATTCGCCAAAATAAGACGGCCGGTATTATGAAAGGAACCGGTGCAGGCCTGTTTAACCCGGATTTGGCCGTAACGCGGGCGCAGCTTGCGATGATCGCTGATAATGTTATGCGGACTACGGGCCAAAAACAAGCTTCTTCTGTAGCAAACCCGGTAGCCTTCAAAGACGTGCCAAACGGGCATTGGGCTTCCGAAGCTATTGGGCGCTCCGTTGCGGCGGGGATTCTGAACGGTGATTCCGCCACCCAATTCGCACCGAATCGGCCCGTGACCGGGGCGGAAGCAACCAAATTTGTGGAACTGCTGACTGGTAGGATGTAACAAACCAAATACAGTCTGGATGAGCAGCGCTATTACAGAAATGATAAAGCGGCCTCCTCGGCCGCTTTTTCTGCATAATACTGCGCCGCATCCTTGGCAGAATAGTAACCGGCATGATTTTATTTAGGATATCCCCGATAATATCTTCTCGAAATCCACATTCGTCAACTGTTTGGAGATTTCCCATAATCGTATGGCAGTATTTACATCTTTTGCAGTAGCCGGTATTTTGGCAGGTGCTGGGAATCCCCTTGTTTCTTTAACTCCATCCGGTCCATAATACTGTCCGCTGACGGCCTCCGGGGAGGTTGCTGCAAAAAGCGTTGGCAAAGCCCCTTGTTCAGCCGACTGTAACATTATTGGTCCAAACAGACGAAGCGCAAGCGGCATCTTGCTTTTTTCTCTTGTTCCATTGTCAACCAAATCTGATCGAGATAAGCCCGGATGAACGGCAATGCTCATAACTCCCCACCGTTCAGCCATACTACGACGATGAAGCTCAAGTGAAAAAATCAAGTTAGCCAGTTTTGATTGACCATATACTGGCATGGGCTTATAAAGGAGTTCTGACTGCAGATCATCAAAATTAATTACAGCACTATTGGCGGCAAGGGCACAGACATTGACAACCCGAGGGTTGTGTCCTTTTCGTAAAAGCGGCATAAGATGAGCTGTCAACGCAAAATGTCCAAGGTAATTTGTGCCAAACTGCAATTCAAAGCCATCCTTTGTAACTTGTCGTTCCTGATTCATTATCACTCCGGCATTATTAATAAGGACATCCAGCCTTGGATACTTATCGCGTATCCGTTTTACGGAAGCTTCTATGGAGGCAAGATCGCCAAGATCAAGCTGTTCAAAATGTATATTTGCCGAAACAACATTTGACTGAATTTCTTTGATTGCCGCCTCCCCCTTACTTCTGTTTCGTCCTGCCAGAATAACTTCCGCACCTGCACGGACCAGAATTAAAGCGGTTATATAACCTAGCCCCCCTGTACCTGTGACAAGAATCAAGCGGCCTTTCTGGGAGGGAATATCGGAAATCGTCCAACGCTCTTTATTCTTCATGCATTCATAACCTCTTCCCCTTCTTTTGCTTATTTGAATATCTTCTCTCATTCATCCTGTCTTATTCGTTATTAAGTTTGTTTGTATACTCTATCATACGGCTAACAATCGTTATCATTTGTTTAACATCGTCTTCTCCGAGATGAGTTATGATTTTATCAAGCCTATCGTTAAACTCGTTATCCTTGTTCTTTAGAATCTCACGTCCTTTGGGGGTAAGTGTAACTACAAGGTTTCTACGATTATTCTTGTCTAAGTCTCTGTTTATATATCCTTTCTTCTCAAGTGTACCCAGCATTTGGGAAACTGCCGCTTTGGAGATTGACAGGTATCCCCGAACGTCGGGCAAACCGATGTTGTCTTCGGAATCAGTGGAATTGTCGGCGATTCCTTTCATTAGAACAAGTTCTGTCATGTTAATGTCACTCTTGTTCCCTCCCGTTTCCATTCCGAGTCCCGCTCCATGTAGCCTCTTTAATTGAAATATCGAATGCACAAATTGAGTTTTTAAGTTTTGATCCATTTTTTATTCCTTTCTTTTAACTGTCAGTTCAAGTCACTTTAAGTTAATAAGTTAACTGTTTAGTTGTTTACAGTATAGTACTTAACTCTTCTGTTTTCAATATAGGATTTTCAATTCTGCCTGCTTCCCTACACAATATGACAACCTCTTCAATATTAATATAATCCACTATTTCTCGAAACTATTGACAGCATCCATGAAAAGATATACTTTGAATAGAGTATTCTAAATAAAGTATATGGATGGTGTGAGCGATGAAATCATTTTTCAAAAACAAGGCAATTCTGAGTGGTGTTTTTATGATGATTTTTTACCAAATCATTATGATCGGAGTCTTCACTTCCGGTTATAGTGCGGTTCCGAAGAACATCGGCAATCTCTCGGTGGCAATTGTAAATGAAGATAAGCAGTACGGGATGGAATTTGCGAAGCAGCTTGAGCAGGAGCTGCCGTTTCAGGTGCAGACGGATACCGATCTAAAGACGGCTCAGCAAAAGCTTGAAGACCGGGACATTCATCTGATCATGCACATCCCTCAGGATTTTACACAGAAGCTCTCTGCTCCGGACCAGCAAGTTCAACTGGATTATTATATCAACCAATCCAATCCAGCTACCACCAACAGCACAGTACAAAATGTAGTAACGCAGATCACAGAAAAAATCAGTACCCAGCTGCAGACAAGCGGCATTGAAGGTGTACTGCAAAATATGAAGATGTCGGAGGTGCAGGCCAAGGAGATGGCCGCAGGCATTGTTAACAAAGTCCAGGCCAATGTAATAGATTCCAATCCTCAGCCAGCCGGGATGCATAATCAAATGGCTCCAATGTTTCTGACGATGTCCTCTTATGTCGGGGCTATGATATACTCCATGATGGCAATCGGTGCGTTGAACCAATTAAAGGGTAAGCTTGGAAAATGGAAAGCCTTCCTTTCGCTGCAAGGTACCAATGCTATCATTTCTCTGATCGTCCCCTTGATCGGGCTTAGCATTTATTTCGTCATACACGGATATGGAGCTGGTACGTTTGTTCATTTGTGGCTGTTGCACGCCTTCGAATTATTCGCAGCCATTCAGTTCACCAGCATTTTCTGCCTCCTCTTTGGACAGGCAGGCATGATGCTAAATCTACCGTTCTTGCTGATTCAGACCATCGCCAATGGATCGGTGGTGCCACAGGTTATGATGCCAGGATTTTATAAAGCCATTAGCCATATTTCCGTAATGTTTTATACCGTTCAGTTGGACTACAATTTGCTATTCGGCGGAGGGCGTTCTGCTGTACTGCTGTTAGGTCTTAGCCTTATCATGGTTTCAGCGCTTGCTTTGAATACTGTAATCCACCATTTCAAGCCGTACACTAAATTAAGCCCCGGTGATGCACCTCAGCCGCTCTTCATGTAAAATAGAAAGAGCCGAATGCCCTTTACGGCAGACGGCTCTTTTCATATATATTCTAGGAGGAGTCTTATGTCGCTTCAAATATTTATCCTTGGTATCCTGAGCGAGGGGGAGCATCATCCTTACGATCTGAAGAAGCAAGTTCTAAAGCCTCTCGATAATTCATTTCCGATCAACGATGGAACCCTTTATTATAATTTTGAGGTTCTTTTAAAAAAAGGACTTATTCAAAAAATCAAGGTTGAGCAGACCGACAACCGTCCCGAGAAAACGACCTATGGAATTACAGAAAAGGGCCGTGAAACACTGGTGGAAGAAATCTATTCCGCATTTCAAAACTTAACAAATTTCACTTCCCTGTACTCCTCCCTCTTTTTTCTGGATAAGGTTGACAGCAGGAAGCTTGCTTATTTGATCGAAGATGCCATTGAACGACTGAATAGAAGAAAGCTTTTGATTGAAAATGGCGATTCTGAATTATCAAACATTCCCGATTCTAAAAAATTCTCCGTCCGGCTGATTTCAGAACATGCCCATCAATCAGTCCAAAATGATATTGCTTTGCTGCACAAGCTGCTCCTAGAAGTGAAAGGATGAGCATACAGCAGAAAGCAACTCCAAACTTAGTTCAGTGAGACAAAAAATGCGCGTTACGCCCTTAAACACAAAACTAAATACTTTAGTTCTTGTCCAATTGCGTACCGCGCAAAATTGATGTCAGTTCTGCTGAACCCGCAGGCATTTATTTTCAAATCAAACACTTAGTTTGTTTTTCCTGAATTCTCTGGGTTTGCAGCCCACGAGCTTTTCGAACATCCTTGAAAAATGCTCTATATCTGAATATCCAACCATCTGGAAGATTTTTGTATATATTCAAACACCACAACTGGAGATCTGTGGGATTCATTCATGGCATGTCAACTATCCCTTGGAATATCTCGTAGATTGTCTCTTCAGAATCAGCATGGCTCTGATTATTGCAGGCGGTTATCCGTTACCAATCGTTCTTCCAGCCATTTTCAGAATTAATTTCACTTCTTCTTCCGGTGACTCTAAACAATCTGTGAGAATCCATTCTTTAAGAAGTCTTACTGTTCCATACTGGACATACGAGGCAATTGCCTTCTTTTCCTTCAAATCCAATTTTTCCGGTAAATGTTTAATGACCATTTGATCAAACTGCGGCAGTGAGATAGTGATGCGGGAGATTAGATCATAATTCTCCATATCTATTACAAGTTTTATAAATTCAAGATTGTCTTTTATGTATTGTAGTATTCCAGTCAGACATTCATCGATATTTATACCTGCTGCAAGATCTTTGATAACAGTAAATGAAGTATTTTGTATGTATGTCTCAGCGATTTCATTTAACACATCATATTGACTTCCATAGTGATTATAAAATGTAGTGCGATTAATTCCTGCAACCTGGCATAGTTCCCGTATGGATATTTTATTAATATTACGCGTCTTTAACATTTTTAATAAAGCTTCGCCAACCAAGCGTTTCGTTAGCATCACCCTCTGGTTGACATTATTTTTTTCTGACATAAGGCCTCCATTGTATTCGACATTTCCGAAGAATCTGTCGGTTGTAAAATAGACAGATGTTGATATTATTGTAAAGTACTCATGAAATAAGTCAATGAAACGGAGATGTACAAATTGAAAAAAAACAGAAAAAAGGTACTAAAAGTAATCATTGCGTGTATTAGTCTCATAATAATTCTTGTTGCCGGGTATGAAATCAAAGAAAAAATCCGCATTAATAAAATTGTCAAATCACACAAAACGGAGCAAAGCAATATTGTAAAAAGTAAGGGCCGGAATAATTCACAGCATATAACAACTGCAGTTCAACAGATTATGATAGGAACAATGAGTAATAATTATGATAATGCTTTACAAACATTACTTAATATTAAAAATGCAGGTTATGATTCTATCGAATTAAATGATTTTATGATTCACAAGTCTTCCATTCTTGTAAAACTAATGACAAAGTTCTCAGGAATGCCTATTGGCAATGGCGGCAAGCTTGATTGGCCTAAGCTGATTAAGGAAAGCGGACTGAAGGTCGTAAGCCTACATAGTAATCTGGGGAGCATTGAGAAGGATGCAAAAGCGATAGCCGTTGAAGCGAAAAAATTCGGTACAGATACAGTAGTTATTACCGGTATGTACAAATTTGATTATAGTAGTTTAGATGACGTGGAAGAACTTGTTCAAAGTCTGAACCAGGCAGGAAAAGCCCTTTCTGAAGAAGGGATACATCTTTTATATCATAATCATAATGTTGAACTGCAAAAGGTAACCCCCGATAAAACAGCTTACGACATTATTATTGAAAAAACATATCCTGCATATGTTAATTTCGAGTTTGATAGTTACTGGATGGCCGATGGCGGGGCTAATGTTCCGGCTTTGATGGAAAAACTGGGCAGCCGAATGAAATTATGGCATATCAATGACCGCGGACATACCAAATCAGGTCCCTATATGACACCCATTCTGAAAGAAAATGCTACTGAATTAGGATATGGAAATATGGATCTGGATACTCTCTCAGCAATTGCTATAAAAAACGGAGTAGAAGGTGTTATATTAGAAACTCATAAAAATTGGGTGGATAACGACCCAATCAAGAGTATCCAGGTTAGTGCAGGATACATGCAAGAAAAGTTTGGTGGCCAAGAGAACGAAGTACAGAAAGATAATGCTACCGAACCATTTTAAATTGTAATAGAGCCATTGTGGGATCACCAATCTGAAAGAACTGCGGAAACACAGTGTTGATCACCGCTGCCAGCATCATAGGCACGATGAGCAGCCCGCCACCACGTTGTTGTTCACGTTCTTAATCACCTTCATACATACTCCCCCCCTGCAAAATAAAAATGACCGAAAACGATTACAGGTTGAGTAATCGAAATCGGTCATGCCTGGTTCGCCCAGTAACAGTCCGTGTAAGGAATATAACCTTATTGTAGTCGGCCGCGCCAGAATGTCAATCATCCATTTTCATGAAACTGCTTTCTCCACGAACCCCTCTGTCTTCAGACTCGTTTGTTCTTGCTATTCAAAGCTCGCTGCTCCTAGATAAAGGCTCTTACCCTTACGAGGACATCAAAATAGTGTTATTTATTAATTGATTATTGCTATTTAAGATAGATTTATATTGTTATAATGCTATTGCAAAGTGTATACAAATTGAGGAGAGATTAGAGATGGTTACGTTATTGCTGATTATTATTTACCTGGCATTCATAGGTCTCGGATTGCCTGACGCCTTGCTTGGAAGTGCATGGTCTATTATGAAACTTGATATTGGTGCCACAACAGAAATGGCAGGTTATATATCGTTAACGGTTTCATTCTGTACGGTTGTATCCAGTTTATTTGCAAGCAGATTGTTGCATAGATTTGGCACTGGAAAGGTAACATTGTTCAGCATTCTATTAACAACGATTTCCTTATTCGGATTTTACTTCTCAAACGAGTTCTTATTCTTTATACTTCTGGCGATTCCTTTGGGATTAGGTGCTGGTTCTGTAGATGCAGCATTAAGTAACTATGTAGCGCTACATTTTAAGGCCAGGCATATGAGCTGGTTGCATTGTTTCTGGGGGATTGGAGCAATGACGGGACCTATTGTAATGTCATTTTCACTGGATAATGGAAATAACTGGCGCATGGGATACCTTACTATAGGGATAGTACTTACTATCATAGTACTAATATTATTGGGATCGCTGTCTTTATGGAAGGTTTTTGAGAACGGTAAGATAGAAGAAGGAGACGAGAAGACACTCATCAGTAACAGAGAAGCCTTACGAATCAGGGGTGTACGAATGTCCATGGTCTCCATGCTTTGTTACAATGGTTCGGAAACAGCCGCTGGTCTATGGATGGCATCCTTCTTTATTGAAAGCAAAGGAACTACTCCTGGCACAGCAGCGGCCTTTTCTTCCCTGTTTTATATTGGAATCATTATAGGACGGATTTTTTCCGGATTTCTCTCGACTAAGTTATCCAGTAAAAGGCTGATACGATACGGTGGGTTAATTGGCTGTGTCGGACTTCTAATTCTTATTTTACCGGTTCCACATTGGGTTGCTGCAGGAGCATTGCTCATTGTGGGACTAGGTGGAGCGCCAATCTATCCGAGTATTGTTCATGCCACACCGGAACGGTTTGGGGAAAAAGCTTCTTCGAGTGTAATTGGACTTGAAATGGCAAGTGCTTATACAGGTTCTACATTGATACCTTTATTAATGGGGTTTATTGCAAGCCAATTTGGTATGTTTATGGTACCCATTATCTTGCTTCTACTTTTTAGCATCATGTTTGTATCTTCAGAAATGGTTAATAGGGTTTACAAACATAAGCTTATATAAAGTATTGCACTAAAGTAGCAATCTCTTTTCCATTTCACTGTAAATGGGAACGCTGAGCTTCTCCTAGATCAAATCCTTCATTTTATCAGCAATAAGATCTGACGCTCTTCTAGGACTCAAACGATAGAGTTTATCCATTATTTTGGAATCCTTGCCCGCCAAAACTCGAATCTGGTCATTTTCAATTCCTTTCACAATAATTTTGGCAGCTTCTTTAGGCGTTAACAATCGGGAAAATTGTTCCTTACTTATCTCCTTATTATCTGCAACATCCAATCCGGAATTTATCATAATGTTTGTGCTTACTCCTCCAGGAAAAACAAGGGTTACTTTCACATTTGTATCTTTAAGTTCAGCCCGAAGAACCTCTGTCAAAAGTTTCACAGCAGCCTTGGATGCGCCATAAATGGTTTGACCGGGGACCGGAAGAAATCCTCCCATACTGGATACATTGGCAATATGCGCAACTGGTCTTTTCAACAGATAAGGAAGAAATGATTTTACCATATAAAGTGTCCCATAAAAATTGATATCCATAACTAACTTGATTTTATCGTATTCCAATTCATTGACTTTCAAAAACGGATGAATAATACCTGCATTATTTATGATTCCATCCACTTTTCCATGCTGATCAATCACTTGCTCCGGGAGCGCCCCGATAAACGGAAAAATAGTATATGAATCCTCAAATCATCCGTTTTTTAATCCTCTTTACGAGAACCAAAAACAAAAATTATTTGCGCAATTGAATTTCTATGCGAGTAAGCCATATGAATTTCCATTAATTAAGAAGTCGACATTCTTGAAAAATTCATCCTTATTAGTATTTTTAACAATCAAACATTTGAAGGTACCTCATTAATCGGCCCCTCTGTTTCCTATCCTATATCAGAGGATAGAGTGAAAGGAATAATCCATGATTCACGCGGATTTTTTTATCGTTATAAAATCCTACAATATTACAAGTCGATCCCTATTGTTCTGCACGAAAAACTGTTAAGCATAACGGGCGTCTCCTTACTCTTCGTGATCACTACCATGCTGGTAGATTCGTCCACCCGCTGGACCCCGCTTGTATTCATTCCTGCACTTTGCAATTCATTTACCAGAAACGTCCCGAGACTGTCTCTCCCCACCGCCGAAGCAACCTGCGACCGGATGCCCAGCTTCTTGACATTAATGGCAATATTGGAAGGCGACCCGCCAAAATATCTGGTATATCCGCCACCTTCTGAAGCCCCGCCGTAATCGTTGGAGATCATATCAACTAGCAGTTCGCCCACCGTTATCAGATCGTTCGCTCTATCTTCCAATGGTATGGCCTGACTGAGATTAAACACCCGTTCTCCCCCTAAAACTCCAGTATCCTTTCGTCATAATTCCATTCTATTGTTTCCGCCTAAGCAATACTTCAAAAAAAACGTGCTCTTTTTTCAATTCACAGGCACAACACGGAACGTAACAACACACATCTGGGTACGCTTAATCTTAAAAAGCCCAAACCTCTAAGGTCTGGGCCTGATATTCAAATCAAGTAACATTTATATCTGTATATAGAAATTCACGCAGAGCCGTTTGCCGTATTAAAATAACCGGACGGCCTCTCCATCATGGCTCTTGTTCAATGCTAAGCTCTATTCCTCCAGCCTACGGAAGGCTGCCCCCGGATGTGTATCCGCCAGGCGCGTGGCTCCCTTTCCGAACAGCCGCTCACGGAGCGTCGTTTCCTCGTACCGCTCACGGAATATCCCCCGCTGCTGCAGCACAGGCACAACCTGCTCGACGAAGTCGCGGTGTCCTCCGGGCAGCACGTAACGTTCTAAGTTGAAGCCGTCCACTCCCGTCTCCTCCACCCAATACTGCATTTGGTCCGCGATCTCTTCTGCTGTGCCCGCGACAGTAATTCCCCGGAATTCCTTGGCCGAAAAGTTGTCGATGACGTCCTGCACCGTAGGAATGAAGCCGCTGTGCTTCGTGTATCTTTCCGTATGGGTACGGCCTTGCTCTGTCTGCAAATTGGTGAACGGCGCATCAGGGTCAAGGGCTGTAAGGTCGATGCCCGTCGAGGTCTCATAGGTGAGCAGTGCCGCTTCCTTGCTGGCATAACTCCGGTAGGATTCCAGCTTCCGCTGCGCTTCCTCCTTCGTCCGTCCGACGACGGCGGACAAGCCGGTGAAGATCTTGATCTGCTCCGGACCTCTCCCATAGGCTGCCGCCCGCCGGCGGATATCCTGCACTTGTGCGCGCAGTGCCTCGGCGGTAGGGGCTTTGAGGAAGACGCCTTCCGCATGTTTGGCTGCGAAATCGCGTCCACGGTCCGAGCTGCCCGCCTGGAAGAGAACCGGTGTCCGCTGAACCGACGGTTCGCTTGAGTGGGCTGCGGTCATCTGGAAGTAACGCCCTTCATGCTTGACGATATGCACCTTGGAAGAATCGGCATAGCGGCGGCTGAGCTTGTCACCGGTGACAGCATCCTCTTCCCAGCTGCCCTCCAGCAGCTTGTAGCTGACTTCCATGAACTCCTCCGCCTGCTCATAGCGCTCATCATGCGGCAGAATACCGCTTCGGCCGAAGGCCTCCGCCCCGCTGATCCCTCCCGTGGCAACCACGTTCCAGCCGATCCGGCCATTGGTGAGATGATCCAGTGTCGAGAACCGGCGGGCGTTCGGGAAAGGCAGCTCATAGACGGGAGATGCCGTAGTCACGAAGGCCAGATGTTTAGTCGCCGCTGCCAGCGCGGGGATCAGGAGCATCGGGTCGTTGGCTGGCGCATACACCGCCTCCCGGTAGGTGAGCTCCCTCTTATGATTGGGATAGCCGTACGAATCGGCAAAGAACATGAAGTCGAACAACCCCCGCTCCAGCAGCTGGGCCAGCTCAATCCAGAAATTCAGCTCCTTATACCGGTAGGACTGATTATCCGGATGTGCCCACAAGCCCTGAGTCATCTGATTCAGCGTGTTGATATCGAAGATGCCTAAATGGATTTTTTTCACCTGAGAACTCATTCCTTCCTGCTCTATGATCCGTTTGTTAATAGAATATGAATATCTATAAGTACAGAGGATATCCGATGCCAAGGCGATTGTACAATAGAAAGAAGTGAATCCGGCAATTAGAAATAGTAAAGTCCGCCCCTTTTCGCAGAAAAGCCCCGGGCGAATGCAATGATTGCACCCGCCCGGGGCAAAGCTGTTTCAGGCATACATCCGTTTGATCTCCTCCACCAGCCCTTGGCTGATCCGGCTCATGGAAGCCTGATTACGGCGGGTCAGAATTCCAAGAGACGGCCCCTCCATCAGATCGGCTACATCCTTCACCACTGTACCCGGGATGGGCGGCATTACCGCCACTTCCGGCGCAAGCGCAATACCCAGCTTCGATTGGACGAAGTATTTGATCACGGTAATGCCCGCTACTTCTATACTGCTCTGGCGCAGCTTGCCTATATGCTTGGTAATCATCTCTTCAATCCGGATGCGGAAGGCGCAGGAGCCGGGGGTGAACAGGAATTTCTCATCCTTCAGGTCTTTAAGATGAAGGTCCTCCCGCCCGGCCAGCGGATGATCATCAGGTACGATCAGCTTGAAGGTCTCCTTGAGCAGCGGGTAGAACTCCAGCTCCAGGTGCGGATCGGGCTGGTTGCACAAGACCAGGTCAAGCCTGTCCTCCAGCAGCATGCCGGCAAGCTCTTTCGTTGTACCGATCGTCACCTTGGTCTGCACCTTCGTCTTCTGCCGGGTGAAGGATGCCAGGATGTCAGGCAGGCGTTTGCTGGCCGACGGCTCAGAAGCGCCGACACGGATAAGGCCGGTCTCCCCCTGAATGAAATCTACCAGCGCGACGTTCAGATCATCGTATTCCTGCAGCAGCGACCCTGCTCTCTCATGGAACAGGCGGCCCGCCGTCGTCAGTGTAATGGTCTTGCCCCGCTCAAACAGCTTGACACCAAGCTCTTCCTCCAGTTTTTTGATCTGAATCGTAATGGTGGGCTGTGAGTACTGCAGCGCCTCCGCCGCCCGTTGAAAATTGCCAAGCTTCACGATGGTTTGAAAGGTTTTGATAAGTCGAATTTCCAAGCGCGTCACACCTCCCAATCACAACGATTTACTATTTATAAACCGAAGCTTTATATATTTCAATTATACAACTCGTTTCTTTTCCCCTATTATAGCAGACAAGCCGTTAAATAATCCAAGCGGATTACAATGAATTAAAAAATATCATAAAAAGTGAGGCCTCTATTATGAATAACCCAAGCAGCTCAGTTCCGGAAAGCAACAATAGCCTGTACACCCGCCACACCCCAAGTTTCTCCGCCAAGCTGTTCGCATACTCTCCCGAAGGCTTCAAGGCATTCGGTGAATTCAACAAGCAGGCTCTGGCAGCCGGAGTGCTGAGTGTGAAGACTAAGGAGCTGATTGCAGTTGCCGTATCACATATCACCGGATGCCCTTACTGCATCGAAGCCCACATCGGCAAGTCCAAGTCCGAGCAAACCACCTTCGAGGAAATCTTCGAATCGGTGACTGTTGCCGCTGCCGTCAAAGCCCACTCCGCCTTCTTCAACGCTTCGAACGCGCTGAAGGCGTTCCAAGGCAGCACGGATGCCGATCTCTTCCCGCTCTCCAATATTGAACTGGCTGACAAGCTTGAGGACGTGAACGGGGACCTTTACAACGGGTTCCACGAATTCCTGCAGATTTCACTGCGCGGCGGAAGTATCCCGGAGAAAGAGAAGCTGCTGATTGCGGTCGGAGCCGCGCTCGTCGAGGGCAGCGCGTATTCCATCGAAATCTTCACCCGCCGCGCCAAGGAGGCGGGCATTACCCTGGAAGAGCTGGCCGAGACAACCCTTGTGGCCACGGTGCTCAAAGCCGGTTCCGCAATGGCCCACCGCGTAAACGCACTGCAGGCCTATGAGAGAGAATAGGCAGTATACGCATCAGACAGAGAGGGGTGGTTCCTATGACAGGGCAAACGAATAACCGGGAAGAATGGCCGGAGGGTCTGGCGGAGCAGCTCGTTGCGTGGCGGCGGCATCTCCACCGCCATCCCGAGCTCTCCTTCCAGGAGGAGAACACCGCCCGCTTCGTTACTGACACACTGACAGGCTTCGGCGGCCTTGAGCTCAGCCACCCGACGCCGACCAGCGTCGTCGCACGGCTGACCGGCGCCAAGCCGGGCAAGATTCTTGCTCTGCGTGCAGATATGGATGCCCTGCCGATTCTGGAGGAGAACGAATTCGAGTTCGCTTCGGGCAAACCGGGCGTCATGCACGCATGTGGCCATGATGGCCATACAGCCATGCTGCTGGCTGCGGCCCGGCTGCTTACAGAGCGGCGGGACAAGCTGCACGGCGAAATCCGCTTCATCTTCCAGCATGCCGAGGAGCTGCCGCCGGGCGGTGCCATTGAGCTGGTCGGGGCGGGGGTGATGGACGGCGTGGATTGGGTCTTCGGCGAACACCTGGCCTCCCAGCTGCCGGTCGGGCAGATTGGCATAGCCTACGGCGATATGGCCGCTTCACCGGACAATTTCACCATTGTCATCAAAGGCTACGGCGGCCATGCCGGCTTCCCCCACCGGGCTGTCGACACCATCGCGGTCGGCGCCCAGATCGTGGCGAACGTGCAGCATATTGTCTCCCGCTACACGAATCCCCTGGACCGGTTAGTTGTCTCTGTGACTCAGTTCACTGCCGGGGCATCTCACAATGTCATACCGGACACGGCCATTCTCAAAGGCACGGTCCGCAGCTTTGGAGAGCAGGTCCGCCGGGATGCGCGTGAACAATTACTGCGCATTGTGCAGGGCATTACGGCGGCGCATGGCGCTGAGTTCGAATTCGATTACGTCCTCGGCTATGAGCCTGTCGTTAATGATGAAGCGCTCACCAGGATCCTTGAAGAAGCTGCAGGTGAGCTGGTCGGCCAGAATGCCGTCATCCATACACCTCCAGGCATGAGCGGTGAGGATTTCTCCGCCTATCAGCAGAAGGTACCCGGCACGTTCGTCAACATCGGGGCCGGCAATCCGGATAAAGGCATTGTATACCCCCATCACCATCCGAAATTCACTTTCGATGAATCCGCACTGGAAACCGGTGTCCGGTTGTTCGTACGGGCGGCGGACAAGCTGCTGGACTGGGATTCCTAGCCGTAATCCCCTCAGACTTTAGTTTTATTGATCGCATCCATTAAAAGGATTCAATATACATCTTTAATAAAATCATATATATTTAATTTTAATATATTAAATCCGATTATACTAATTGGATTAATAAAGTTTAGATAAAAGACTAAGGGGAGAAACCAGATGAATAAGCTATACCGCCATTCCATTCTAGTACTGCTGCTTGTCTCGCTGCTCGCCGTATATGGCTGCTCTTCGGGCAACGGCAATAACAATGCAGCCTCAGGCGCTGATGCCAACGCTCCCGGAACGGCTGAGCCGGCCCCGGAGAACCTGGCGTCAGAGCTGCGCTTCCCGCTCGCCCAGCAGGTGCCGACGCTGGACCCGCACTTGTCGCTTAATACCAATGTGTATGTAACGCTGAATATTTTTGAAGGGCTGTTTGCCTTCGATGCCAACTTCAACCCGGTTCCGATGCTGGCCGAATCCTACGATCTGAGCGAGGACGGCAAGACGTATACCTTCCATCTGCGTCAGGGTGTCAAGTTCCACAACGGCAAAGAGCTGAAGGCAGAGGATGTCACCGCTTCCCTCAACCGCTGGAAGTCACTGACCGGCCGTGCGCAAGCTTCGCTGGGAGAATCTGAGTTTACGATACAAGATGATTACACCGTCGAGCTTGCGCTGAGCGAGCCCCGCAACGACATTATCTCTCAATTAAGCCATGTGCTTAACAATGCCGCGATCTTGCCTAAGGAAGTCGTAGAGGCAGCCGGACCGGACGGCGTGAAGGAATACATCGGTACCGGCCCGTTCAAGCTCGTTGAATGGAAGCAGGACCAGTACGTACATGTTGCGAAGTTCGATGACTATCAATCCGTCGACACCCCTGCTTCCGGGCTCTCCGGCAAGAAGGAAGCCTATCTCCAGGATATCTATTTTGATATCGTCACAGACAGCGCGACACGCTTCTCTTCGTTCCTCGCGGGCACTTACGATTACGTTGATGTTACCCTGGACAATCTGCCGCAGGTTGAAGGCCTTGCAGGTGTGACGGTGAACAAGAACCTCGGATCGGATATCAACCTGGTGTTCAATAAGAAGTCTCCGCTGTTCTCGAACATCAAATACCGCGAAGCGGTAGCCGCCGTGCTGGACGCCGACGAGATTCTGCTTGGAACAGTGAATTCTCCGGACTTGTACCGCCTTAACCCTAGCTACATGTATCCGGAGAATACGACCTGGTACAGCGAAGCCGGCAAGGAGAACTATAATCAGAAGAATCCGGATAAGGCGAAGCAGCTGCTTCAAGAAGCCGGCTACAGCGGCCAGGAAGTAACCCTGCTTACGACCAAAGAGCTTGGCGGCTCCTTCTATAACGCAACAATCGTCCTCCAGAAGGAACTGGAAGCCATCGGTGTGAAGACCAAGCTGGATATCAACGACTTCGCAACCCTGCTGAAAAAACGCGCTGACCCGAACGCCTGGGACATCTATGTTGGACTGTTCACCATGCCGTCCACCCCTTCCCAGCTGCTCTACCTGAATCCGACCTACGGCTTCGCTGAAGATGCTAAGCTCGCTGAGCTGACCAAGCAGCTGACCGCAGCCTCCACACCGGAGGAGATCAAGACAGCCAACGATGCGCTGCAGCAGTACGAGTGGGAATATCTCGCCGCCGTCAAGATCGGTGATACCTACTCCCAGAGCGCAACACGTGACAAGCTGACAGGATTGACCACGCTGGCCGGTTATCCAAACCTGGCCAATACGAAACTGTCCCAATAAAGCAAACAGGAGCCGCATGAATCCCCCAGGGATTGCATGCGGCCCTTGTCCTTCAATACCCGCCTGGAAGGAGGCGCCATTCTTGGCATTTTACATCACAAGACGGCTGCTGGCCATGATTCCTGTACTCTTCGTCCTGTCCGTGATCGTCTTCCTCATCATCTATCTGATTCCCGGTGATCCGGCTGCCGTCATGCTTGGCGATGGAGCCAGCCCGGAAACGATTGAGGCACTGCGGGAGCAAACGGGTCTGAACCTGCCTCTTCTCCCGCAATATCTGCGGTGGATCGGACATACGCTGCAAGGCGAGCTTGGTGACTCCTTCTTCATGAGGCAGCCGGTCCGCACAGCGCTGGCCGAGCATCTGGGTCCGACCTTCTCGCTTGCATTGCTGGCAGAGCTTATCGCCATCGTCATCGCGGTTCCCCTCGGTGTTCGTGCGGCCTCCAGAAGAGGAGGGCTTACGGACAAGGCGTTGACAGGATTTTCGCTGTTTGGGATCACGGTTCCCGGGTTCGTACTCAGCATGTTCACGGTGCTGCTTTTTTCCGTACAGCTTAAGTGGCTTCCCGTGTCCGGTTACAAGCCGCTCTCTGACGGCCTGATAACACACCTGAAGTATCTGATCCTCCCGGCCCTCTCGCTCGGCATTGTCCAGGCCGCCTTGCTGGCAAGAGTTACCCGCTCCTCGATGCTTGAAGTGCTGAACGAAGGCTTCGTCAAGACGGCGCTTGCCAAAGGCGTCAGCGAGCAGGGCATTGTATACCGTCACGTCCTGCGCAACGCGCTGCTGCCGATTCTGACGGTGATTGGCGGATCATTTGGTGCTCTGCTTGCCGGAGCAGCCGTCATTGAATCCATTTTTAATATCCCCGGTATGGGACAATTGCTTGTCAACTCGGTACAGCGAAGGGATTACGCGGTTATCCAAGGGGTTATCCTGTTCGTCGCCTTCGCTTATGTAATGGTCAATCTCGTCGTGGATCTGCTCTGCACGATCGTCGATCCGAGAGTCAGACTCAAATAACGGAGGGAAAGGAGAACTATTGCTAATGCCCCTATTGGAGATAAAGGCGGATGAATTGGCTGCCCGCAGGCTCCGCCTGAAGCGGGAGAACCGCAAACTGTTCGTGCGGAGATTCTTGGTCAACAAGGCCGCTGTTACCGGCAGTGTGCTCATTGCACTGGTCGCTGCCGTTTCGCTGTTCGCGCCCTGGATCGCAAGCCGCGATCCCTACGCCATCGACGTCGTCAACCGTCTTAAGGCTCCAAGCGCCATATATCCGTTCGGTACGGACAACTTTGGCCGCGACCTGCTGACGCGGGTCGTATACGGAACGCGGATGTCGGCCGAAGTCGGCTTCGCGGTCGCGCTTGGCTCGTCGGCAATCGGTCTCGTTATTGGCCTGTACGCCGGCTATTTCAAATGGCTGGATCAGATTCTGATGCGCGTGATGGATGGTCTATTCGCTTTTCCGGCCGTGCTGCTGGCGATAGCAATGATGGCCGCGCTAGGGCCGAGCGTCGGCAATCTGATCCTCTGCCTGATCATCGTCTTCGTCCCTTCCATTGCCCGGATCGTCCGTTCCTCGGTGCTGACTGCCAAGGAGACGACCTATATTGAAGCCATGCATACCTTGGGCGCGTCACACAACCGGATAATCTGGAAGCATATTCTGCCCGGCTCCCTGTCCACGCTTATTGTTCAAGGCTCCTTCATCTTTGCCGAGGCAATTATCGTGGAGGCGGCGCTCAGCTTCCTTGGTGCAGGCATTCCTGCTCCGACGCCAAGTCTCGGGAACCTGCTGTCGGACGGCAAGCTGTATATTTACAACTCGTCATGGATGACCCTCTTTCCCGGCCTTGCCCTTGTCCTCGTCGTGCTCGCGATGAACCTGTTCGGCGACGGGCTGCGGGATCTGCTCGATCCCCATGCCCGCCGTTCGTTGACCAAACGCTTGGTTCAACCGCTGAAACAGCGTCCCGCCCCGTTTCAAGCGGGTTCCGCTGCGGCGGATGAGCCGCTTCTGCAGATTAGGGAGCTTAAGACTCAGCTCCATACGGAACGCGGCCGGGTACCCGCAGTGGACGGGGTATCGTTCGAGGTGGGCAAAGGAGAGGTCGTAGGCATCGTTGGGGAATCCGGGTGCGGCAAAAGCGCCACTGCCCAGTCCGTACTGCGGCTATTCGACGAGAAAAGACTCGCAGAATACGAAGGAGAGATTCGCTACAACGGCATTGATCTGCTTAAGCTCACCCCTAAACAGATGCGCAGTGTCCGCGGCAATGAAATCTCTATGATCTTTCAGGACCCGCTCAGCTCTCTGAACCCGGTTCACACCATCGGAGAGCAGATCGTCGAGACGCTGCGGCTGCACCGGCCCATTGGCAAAAAAGAAGCCTGGACGAAGGCCTTAGAGCTCCTGCGGCTAACCGGTATTCCTGCTCCCGAACGGAGAGCACGCGAATATCCCCATCAGCTCTCCGGCGGCATGCGCCAGCGCGTTATGATTGCCATCGCTCTTGCCTGCGAGCCGCAGCTGCTCATTGCCGATGAGCCGACGACTGCACTGGACGTAACCATTCAAGCGCAGATTCTGGAGCTGATCTTAGACCTTAACCGCAGGATGGGCATGAGCGTCATGCTCATCACCCATGACCTCGGCGTCGTGGCCGAAGCATGCAGCCGGGTCGTCGTCATGTACCTTGGCCAGGTGGTCGAGAGCGGCGATGTCCGTACCCTGTTCGAGAAGCCGCTTCATCCTTACACGATCGGGCTGATGCAATCGGTTCCCCGTCTGGACGGAGACCGCTCACAAGAGCTGGCTGCCGTGCCGGGAAGTGTCCCCTCCCTTGATCAGCTTCCGCAGGGCTGCCGGTTCGCGCCGCGCTGCACCTATGCGGACGACAAGTGCCGGACTGTTATGCCTGAGCTTGCCGCACTGCCGGGCGGCGATACCCTGGTCAGATGCTGGCATGCCGGCAAGCTGAGTGGAATGGAGGCCTGACAGATGATAACGACAACGATACAACACAGGGAATTAGCGGCCGAGCCGCTTCTGCGGGTCAACGGTCTGAAGAAATATTACTCCGCCGCCAATCAGGCAGGCTTCCGCCAGTCCGTCGTCAAGGCTGTCGACGGTGTCTCCTTTGACCTCCGGGAAGGAGAGACGTACGGACTGGTCGGGGAATCCGGCTGCGGCAAGAGCACGCTGGGCAAGTCACTGCTCCGATTGACAGAGACTACAGACGGAGAAGCGTTCTATCAGGGGGTCGATCTGTTCAAGCAGCCGCGCAAAGCGTTTCAGAACTACCGCCGTGAGCTGCAGATGGTATTCCAGGACCCCTTCTCCTCTCTGAACCCCCGCCAGATTATCGGCCAGGCGCTGGAGGAGGCACTAGCCATTCACCGCATCGGTACGCCAAAGGAACGGACCCTGCATGCGATGGAAATGCTCCACACCGTTGGCTTGCAGATGGAGCATTATTACCGGCTGCCCCACGAGCTGTCCGGCGGACAGCGGCAGCGGATTGGACTTGCCCGCGCGCTTATCCTTAATCCGCGGATCGTCATCTGCGACGAGCCCGTATCTGCACTCGATGTTATTATCCAATCTCAGATCATTAACTTGATGCGCCGGCTGCAGGCCGAGCTGAAGCTCACTTATCTGTTCATCGCCCACGACATTGCTGTCGTCCGGCACATCTCCGACCGCATCGGGATTATGTATCTTGGTAAGCTGGTTGAGGAGGCGGATACGGACAGCCTGTTCGCGAACCCGCTTCATCCATACACACAAGTCCTGCTCTCGGCTGTTCCCGTACCGGACCCGGCAGCACGGCGCCAGCGCATCATTCTGGAGGGCGATCTTCCTTCACCGCTGGACCCGCCCTCCGGATGCGCCTTCCATACCCGCTGTCCTTACGCCATGGACCGGTGCCGCACCGAGACACCGGTCCAGAGGGAAGCATCCGAGGGACATTTTGCCGCATGCCATTTGATATAGGACCATCCTCCAACCCAATCACCAGGAAAGGCAGGAATTAACATGAAAAAGATCCATCTCGGCGTATTCGAGGTCAATAGTGTCAATCATCTTACCCAGGGGATCTGGGCACATCCTGACCAGCAGCGCGTCCATTACAGCAAGATCGAGTACTGGAAGAACATCGCCCAGCTGCTTGAGAGAGGAAAGTTCGACTTCATGTTCTTCGCCGATACGTACGGCTACCCGAAGCAGCGGACGGAGATGGCCTTCCGGGAGGCAACCGGCTTACCCGGAAATGACCCGATGATGCTTATTCCCGCGCTCGCCATGGTTACCAAGAATCTGGCATTCACGATGACGACCTCGACCAGCTACGAAGCCCCTTACTCGAATGCGCGGCGCTTCTCCTCGCTTGACCATGTTACCAACGGCCGGATTGGCTGGAATGTCGTGACCACCAGCAACAAGTCTGCTGCTGACCTATTCGGACGCGAGGATCTGTTCCTGCCCCATGACGAGCGTTATGATATGGCGGATGAATATATGAGCCTCAGCTACAAGCTGTTCGAGGGCAGCTGGGAGGATGATGCCGTGCTGATCGACCGCGAGAACCGCGTATTCACTGACCCGGCCAAAGTGCACAAAATCGTTCATGAAGGCAAATACTTCAAGCTTACCGGCTATCACGGGACCGAGCCTTCCCCGCAGCGGACACCGGTTATCTTTCAGGCGGGCAGCTCGAACCGGGGCCGCGCTTTCGCTGCCAAGCATGCCGAGGGCATCTTCCTGAAAGCGCCGACCGTTGAAGTGCTGCGGGATCAGATCAGCGACATCCGCCGCAGAGCTGCCGAATATGGCCGTGACCCTTCGGCCGTTAAAGTATTCACGGGCCTGTCGGTCGTCGTCGGGCGGACCAGGGAGGAAGCCGAGCGCAAGCATGCGGAGTACCTCTCCTATCAGAGTGCAGAAGCGACGCTGTCCAGCTATGCCAATGTCACAGGTATCGACCTGACCCGGCTCGATCCCGATTCCTATTTCGAGAATATCCACACCGAGATGGGTCAGACCCATACCGACCGGTTCACCAAGCACAGTAAGTCGAAAAAGACGGTCCGTGAGGTAGCGGAGGACTTCCTGCAGAAAGGCTTCCGCGGCTTGACGGTGATTGGCACCCCCGAAGAAGTAGCCGACAAAATGCAATACTGGATCGAAGAGACAGACCTCGACGGATTCAATCTGGAGCCTTACATTCTGCCTGCTTCCTATGAGGACTTCATCGAGCTGGTCGTCCCGGTATTGCAGCGCCGGGGTATTTTTAAAGAGGAATATGAGGAAGGTACCTTCCGGGAACGTCTATTCGGTAAAGGCGCTTCCCGCCTGCCCGATCACCATCCGGGCGCTGAGTTCCGTGACCCCTCGCGGCTAACGCAGGAATAAAGCTATAAGATTATTGAGGTAGAAGATGGCCCGGATCTGTAAGTGCTGAGGCGATTATGCCCTGCTTTCAGGTGTAGGAGCGAGCTTACACAATCATAAAAAGAGCCGGAGAGGCCTATGCCCCTCCGGCTCTTTTCTTCACTATCTCTATGAACAGAGGCCGCGTTCCCCGCAGATAGATCTTACAAGGAAGACCTGAGTTCTGACCGTTCATGATCAAACTGTAGGCTGTGGCTGCGGCACCATCTGATTGCGTTCCATCAGCGCCCACACTTGTTCTGCCAGCTCTGCTGCGGAATACGGGGTAGCCCGGGTAACCAGCTGTTCAATCATACCGGTCATCGCCACCGCCAGAAATTGCACCAGTATTCCCTTATTCATCTTCCGGTTAATCCCGCTCATATCCATCTGTTTGTCGAACCCCCGCAGCAGTACGGCCTGCAGACGGTTTCTGAACGCAGGAACCCCTTTGTTGGCCAGTGCCGCGGCATAGAAGGAGGCATGCTGATCCAGGTACTGGAACGTGTAGAGCAGAGCTGCCTCTGTAGGAAAAAGCGCCTGCTCGCCGCATGGCAGGCAGCTGTCAATCAACTGGACAAAATGGGTTCTGATGCACTGATCCAGCAGATCGTATTTGTCGGTATAATGCAAATAAACGGTGCCCCGGCTTACATCGGCCCGCTCAGCAATTTCGTTTATCGTGATTTGTTCAAAGTTCTTCTCTGCAATCAGCAGGATAAAGGCCTCGATAATAGCTTCCCGCGATTTACGTATCCGTCTGTCCATAAGCAGCTCCTTCTTGGCCCCGTTCTCTTGATTGAACATTTCTCCCGATTCTGTACAGTACTGAACGGATTCCGGAATTTTAGCAATTGATGCAGCCACACAGCATTGGTACGATCATTATATTGAACGTCTATTCGTAAATCAACAGATGTTCAAACATAGAGATCGGAGGCTTCTGTCATGAATGCTATTGTTATCCAAAATTACGGAAATCCCGGAGTGTTCACCCAAATGGCTCTCACTTCCCCCGCCATTACCGATACCCAGGTGCTTATCGAGGTGTATGCCACAACTGCAAGCTCCGCAGACCAGCTGGTCCGCTCAGGCGCATTCAAGCAGGTGATGCAGGTCCGGTTCCCGCATGTGCTGGGCGTTGAAGTAGCCGGAATAGTGAGGGAAACAGGAAGGAATGTGTCACAGCTTAAGATTGGCGACCGCGTCATGGGACTATCCAGAATGGGCGGCGGCTACGCAGACTTCGTAGCTCTGGAAGAGAACTCAGCCGTTGTCCTTCCGCCCGGGCTTCCCCTCCAGGAAGCTGCCGCCCTGCCGGCTTCTGCTCTGTCGGCCTGGCAATCCTTATTCCAGTATGGCAAGCTGGAAGCCGGCCAGCGGATTCTGATTCATGCAGGCGCAGGCGGCGTAGGCCATCTGGCCGTTCAAATGGCCAAACAACATGGCGCCTACGTTATTGCCACAGCGAGAGCGTATAATCACGAATTCGTGCGGCACCTTGGGGCAGATGAAGTCATTGACTACACGACGGCTGATTTTGCAGAAGCAGCCGGTACAGTAGATATCGTGCTGGATATGGTGAGAGACGCAGCTATAGATGCAGATACAGGAATAGGAGCAACCGAACAGAAGAACATCCGGATTCTGCGGGACAACGGCAGGCTAATTTCTCTCGTAGACCCGTCGATCGCCGCTCACCCTAAGATTCGCGGCATCGAAGCCCAGTTTGCCTATATAGAGCCTAGCCGCAATGATCTTGCTGCCATCATCCACCAGGTCCGCGAGAATAAACTTAAAGTCCATGTGGATGAAATTTTCCCGTTTACTGTACAGGGAATATCCGAAGCACATGATCATTATGAAACCGGGAAGTTCCGGGGGAAGTTAGTGATCGTCAACAACGAATCTTTACAAAAAGATACGCCATAAACAAAAGAACATGTTAGCCAAAGCACTTAAAAACAAACAAGGGTCCCAGCTCAAAATGAGCTGACCCTTGTTATACTAATGCCGGGGACGGAGGGCAAATGGAGCTGCTATTGGAATACTTAATTTAACTATATATTTCTCTGTTTAAATTAACAATATCTTCATGTGAATATCTTCCTGCAGCTGTTGACAGGTTCTCTATCACTTTGTCCCTTAGGAATGGAGCTTTTTGTTTATTTGCTTTTTTTAATGCAGAGGATAATTCCTCTTTGGTTAGTTCTGTGCAGTATGCCGGAGTTCCTGGCTGCTGTCTCCATGATTCATTTAGAGAACCACTATCTACCGGATCAAAGCCAAGTTCATTTACTATACTCATAACTTTTTGCTTTTGCTGCAGATCATTACCGGCAACCGCTGTGGCAATACGTCCACTACTGCCCTCTGGAGTTCCGCCATATTCTAAAGTATAGGCTAATAAATTGTTGAAGGCTTTAATAATGGGTCTGCCTAATTGATTTGAAACCCAGACACTTTCAACCATCCCGATCTCAATTTCTTCAATTATACCGCTTATTTGAGGATAATAATTTGAAGTGTCAACCACAACAACTCCCTCTCCAGCTTTATCTACAACTTTACGAATGCCAGGCAGTGCGTGGAAAGGGATGGATATGATCAGAACATCAATATTAATAATTACCTCTTCTACACTCACCGATGTTCCTGTTAGTTTTTTACCTTCCAAATGTTCAATCCCGCGAGCATCTGCAATCTTCACATCATGCCCATTCTCAACTAATTTCCTAGAGATGTTTGACCCGATTGGCCCTGCACCTATAATTCCAAACTTCATTTTGATTCCTCCCAAGTATCCGTTCATGATTCTATTTAGCCTGCTAAGTAAATTCGCGAGTATAACTTACAACAATTTCCTATCCATCTGCTTTAAAAGCTGTCTTAAAAGCAGGCGCCACATCACTTGATGGCCTTTTACTTGTTGGCATATCCCTGCTTGTTTAAGGGGATTAGGCTGCAATAATCATTAGCTTGCTAATTATATAACAATGCTTGTATTTGGTTATCAGCCTTGAAACCATCATAAGCTCAAGTGATCCATTTGCAAAGAAGGCAATTTAAATGAACATAGTACATCTATTTGTACCTTTAGAGTAGGAGCGATATCATGAGGGTATGCAATGAAGGATAAAAGCTGCCCTTCTGTCTCATAGTCGAACGCAAGCGCCGGCTCCACATTCTGAACTAAGGGGTAAAGGGCGCCAGGGCGCCCTATGTAACCAAATAGACTTTGTATAACATTTTCTTATTCTGAACTCTCTTAGAGAGTTTCTACCTTGACCTTTTTAAACTCCGCTGTACCCTGACTGACAAATACGGCAAGCTTTCCTTGCTGAATGTCGTACATTCTGGCACTCATCGCCACTTCCCCGCCGACATAAATTTCGCAAATCGTGCCGTCTATGAACACCTTCAGCTCATATTCCTGTTCCGGCAGCAGCTTGAGCGGACGTTCCAGCTCCACATCATAAGGGAAGGTTTTACCTCCCTCTTCAGATTGCATAATTGGCCCACGGAAGGTAATCCGGCTGCGCTGGGGCTCCAGCGTGATATAGTAGGCAAAATCAAGACTTTCTCCGGCCCGAAGCATGAACCCCAGCCCCTGGGTCGCCCCCGAGAAACGAACGGCTGTAGAAATCTTGCACTGACCGGGCAGCTCCTCCTGTGTGATACAACCTGCAAAAGCATAAGGAGATTCACAGAGCAGCACATCGTCCGTGATCGACCAGTCTCCGGCGACTCCGTGGAAGTCCACAGGCACCTGCTTGGCAAAAGCAGAATCAACGCTTTCGGGGACATTCACGCCCAGCGTTCCGTCTTGGCGTTGTACAATTTCATGCACAATCATATTGCCGCCCCAATCCCAGGTGTCATAGTCTTTGCCTGTAGCTTTGGGCGGGTTCCAGCCGAACAGATCGTCATCCTTCGTCGGATTCCAGCCGAACAGATAACGTTTCTGCCCATCCGATACCGTCTTGGCCGCATAATAAGCCCGTCCATCAAAGGCTTCTTCCTGCGGTGTAATCCACGGTCCGTTCAAGGAACGGCTCATCCGGTAAAAGGTGCCGAAACGCCCTGTATAGGAAGAGTAGATCAGGTACCACCAGTCTCCCATCCGGAACAAGTCCGGGCACTCATGCGCGCCTACATGCAGGTTCGGTGCATACAGCGGCTCCCGGTACTCCCAATGCTTGAGATCCTTGGATGACAGCAGACCGGTGCAGCCTTTCCGGCTCGTAGGTCCTTTCGCCAGGGCAGCGATCAGCATCCAGTATTGGCCTTCTTCTTCATTCCAGAATACAAAGGGATCACGCCAGTCCGCCAGTTCATAAATTTCGCCGTCCGGACCAAAAGTGTCTTCAGGAATCGGCTCCCATGTTTGCAGATCCTTGCTGATCGCATGGCAGGCGAACTGTTTCCCTTCTGGAAAGATACAGTAAAACATATGATAGACATCATCCACTTTGAGAATATGGCCGGTCCCGCCTTCAATTTTGCAAGCTCCATCTTCTCTGTAATTCACGAAATCTTTCGTGCCAAGCAAATGCCAGCCATGATCAAGACCTTCCCGGTAGTTGTCTCTCCACCCGTGCAGATAAAATAGCTTAAACTCTCCGTCTTCATAATAAGGGATGACATCCCCTACCCAAGCGTTGTCCGGACGATAAAAAAATTCTTTCATTAATAATTCCTCCATCCTTCTTGAGTATGATGATACTCGGTATACATTAGAGAAAGCCGGAGTCATGGCGAAGGCGGACATCACCTTGCCTCCCCGGCTTTCCCTTAGCCATTATTTATTGACTTTATCCAGCAACAGCGAGATGATTTGCGCGCTTTCCGCACGATTTACCGTTTCATGTGGCATGAATAACTGGTTGCCGCGCCCGGTAACTAATCCGAGCTCCTGTAAGGCAGCCACTGCATCTACAGCCCATGCACTAATCGTACCGGCATCTTTGAAATTACTCCTTTGACCGAAGACAGGATTCTGTCCTGTATGGAACAGATACGCCTTGTTGATCATGGATGCCATTTCTTCACGGCTTATCGTTTCCTCAGGTGCAAAGGTGTCTGTGCTTCTTCCCGTTACAATCCCCGCTTCGTATGCTGCGGCAATAGAAGAAGCATACCAATGCTCAGGTTCTACATCCTTGAATGCGGTTAAGTTCGTCCCTGTTATTCCAAGTGCCCGGGTGATCAGGGAAGCGAACTCCGCTCTGCTTACCTTTTGCTTCGGTGCGAAATCCGTCTCACTCACACCCAGGACAATTTGCTTTGCAGCCATTCTTTTGATTACGTCATAGGCCCAATAAGAGGCATTCACATCTTCAAAGGATTTATCATAAGTAAGGACGGCAAACTTGCTGAAATGACTCACCTTTGCCGTCCATTTACCGTCCGCATAGGTTCCACCCATATATTCCAGTCTGCCGTCATCTGGGATGTAATAAATGCCCGTTATATCTTGGCGGGAAGTATTCCCCTGTGCGCCCAATCTGATTGTGATGGGTTTGGAGAACTTCTCAAGCGTCAGCTTCGTTCCGTCGGGCTTTACAATAGACAATTTGAATTCGTAGATCTCTCCAGCCACTGAAATGGCTGCCTGATTTCTTTGTCCGATTTGCCCAACCAGCTCTTTGCTCTGCTCTGAGGTTAAAGGTTCCATTTCAAAAGAGATCTTCGCCTGCCCAAGCTCACTGTCCGGAACCATTGCCTGTAAATCCTTCAATACTTCTGCGGGAACTTCAATCTCCACATCTGCATGCTTGATCTTCAGCGCATTCTTACCGTCATTGGCTGCCAGAGTCGCAGGGAATAGTACCTGTCGCTCGCCTTTTCCCAACTCGAATAACAGGCTGTTCTGACTCTCCGGCTTGCTTGCCGGAACCACCGGTTTACCCGGAGGACTGCTTGGAACGGCTGTGTCAGTCGGGTTGGCTGGTTCACTTGGTTCACTTGGACCGGTTGGGTCAGGTGGACCGGCAGGGTCAGTTGGATCGGTTGGATCAGTCGGGTCAGTCGGATTCACCCCATTCTGCACCTTAACCGGCACATTGAAATCATCGACATTAATATGTCCGAACCCGCCTGTGGATTGGTCAACTACCTTAATGTAGAGCTCCTCGCCGATATACTGCGAAGCATCCCATATCTTACGCTGATACTCCTCATAATTCGTGGCAGTCTCTTTAAACAGCTCTTTGCCGTCAGATGCCCGGACTAGCGCAACATACAGCTTATCGATATCACGCCCGCCGCTAACCAGGAAATTGAGCTTGCCGTTCCCGCCAAGGACGAAATTCTGTGATTTCAGCGTTCCCGTTAAGCTGTCACCTCCGGCTTCTTCGTTAAAGCCCCATAAATGATAGCCGCCCGGAATTTTATGCGACGGATTGAAGTAGATCGTGTCCCAGAAGAACTGGGCATCGGTCACATGGACATCCTGGAAGGCGTCTCCTTCAGTAATCCAGCCCGTTAGGTCTCCTGTAGCAAAATCATGGTTAGGCAGGTCCGTAATATCGGTATACACCGAATTGTCCCAGTTGTCAGGCACATCGACCGGAGCAGCCGGTTCACCCGTCAAGGCATTCATATTCCATACTTCCATGGACTTGACTGTAATATCGTTGTCAGCCCAAACCTGCAGGCCCAAAGAATCGTACCGGCCTACATAGACTCTGGTTGTCAGCTTTTTCTTATCATTGGCAAAGGCTTCAACAACCGAACGGTCAAGGAAAATATGCAGCTTCAGATTCTCTCCGTCCAGATCCACGGCCCCGCCTTGAATCCCGTCTACGCGCACATCCGGGTCAATGCTGCTCTTGGTCCGGTCCACATTGAAGGTCCCGTTCGTCTTGTCATAGTAAATCAGTGTTTCCTCCTGGCCGTTATCGGAGCGACGTACCTTGAGACCGAATTTCTGGGCTTCACCCGGATCAATTTCCATCACAATTTCCAGCATGTCGCCTTTGACACTCCGGATCAATTGATTGGCGGCAGCCAAATTTTCGTCCGTGAAATCAACTACCTTATCTCCCCGGAGACTCTGCAATTCTTCAATGGGCTCAATGCGAAGTTCATCGTGTTCATCCAGGCTCAGGGAAACGGGCAGTGCCAGATTATGAGCCCATCCAGCCTGATATTCAGCCTGCGGCGTTCTTACATTTTGCACCATGGAGTATACGACCGTTCTTCCGTCAGGTGTAACCATCCCGCTCTCGGCGGTTAAATATCCATCTCCCACATCCATTTTGGCGGGTGCGTCCTGATCAGGTATAAACTTGAAGTTATCTCTATCCCAGGTTCCAATCCAGTAAAAGACTTCAACATCTCTTAGCACATCATCAGCTGGAGGAACCTGCTCCGGCTTCTCATGGGGATTAACCATGAAAATGTATTTTTGTTGTCCTGTACTATCCTCACCCAGCGGCAATAATACCGGCAGTTCCCATACCGTACCGAGCTCCGGATAAAGATTTCTGTCACTAACGTATAAAGGCCCCTTATACTCCCAGTTGTACATATCGTCAGACACATACACCAGAGCTGTACCGCTGCTGAAGTCTTGAAGGCCGGATGTCACCAGCTGATACCACTTATCTGTCTCTTGGTCATACCATACAAAAGGGTCGCGGAACTCATTATGAATGCCATTCCCGTTCTGCTCCGTCACCGGCTCAGGATATTTCACCCATTGCTCCAAATCAGGGTCCGACAGATCTGCCGGAGTCGCCAGGCCTGTTCTTTGATTGGGTGACAAAGCGTCATTGCCGGCAGTATAGAAAAGCACGGGATTGCCGTCACGGTCATAAGCTGCGCTGCCAGACCATGCACCATCCGGATCAAGAGTACCCGCTTCCGGCGCAAGTGCAGGCCTCACATTCTCCCAATGCACCATATCGTCACTCACCCAATGTCCCCAGTGGATTTGATGCCAGAATGGACCTTGCGGGTTATGCTGATAAAATAAATGATACTGGCCGTTATAATAAATCGGTGCATGCGCTTCATTCATCCAGTTTTGCGGAGGCATCGCATGGTACTGCGGACGGTGCTGATCACCGTCAAACACACTTGGGTCCTCATCAATATCGCCATTTGGAATCTCAGGAACCGTGCCGCCGTGAAGCGACTTTACAGTCTCGTATTCAGCAAGGATCTCCTGACCCGTAAGCGCTTTGTTCTGCACTTTAACTTCATCGATAAGTCCGCTGAACATATTGTAGGAGAACAATCCTGCAAACTCTGCAGATCTATTGTTTTTTCCGATAATCAGTTTTTCCGTAGAAGGTGTAACCGGAACGTTGACAGGAGTTGCCTGAGAAGCTACTTCCTGACCATTTAGATATAATTTAATAATTCCGTCCTTTTTGTCGAACGTAGCTGCAACGTAATTCCATTTGTATTTTTCGAGCGGATGGTCCTTGACCCATACCTGAATCCACTGTCCGCCAATTCCGGCCTGCATGGACCATGTACCATGCCGGTACATCCCCAAAGCGAATCCTTCCGTCTTATCCTGATCGGACTGGTTTACGATAGCAGACAGCTTGTTTCCGTCTCCCCATTCGTAGCTGCGCGGGGCAACCCAGGCTTCAAGCGTTAACGCGTCACTTACAGGAACGGTATCCTTTGCGTCGACCTCAATATCATTTGAGTATCCATCGAATAGCAAGGCCCCGCCTTTTACTCCGCGCGGAGTCCATCTTGGATCTTTGGAGTCCATATATCTGGCGTCATTAAATACATAGTTTACATCATGCTCAAGATTGCTTACTTCCTCAAGCGCCTTTTTTCCTGCGCCTTCATCAAGGCTCATGTAGAAAATGGTTCCTGTATTATTCGCTTGAAAAGCGTCAACGGAAATACGGGCTTGATTGGATTGATCAATAACCTTGATATAAAGCCTCTTATTGTAGTGCTTCTGCATTTTCCAGGATATCTGCTCATTCGCACTGACGTTCCCGGTCTTCTCAAGCAGCGTGTTCGTGCCGGCATCATATAGTGCAACGTAGGCATCCTCCGGATGGACGATGTCTACTACCGTAAAGTTAATAGTCCCGGTTCCCTGAAGTGTGAAGGTACTAGAGGTAATCGAGCCCTGTCCTTCCAAGGAGGATTTGGCATAATAGTTACCTTCTTTACCAGCCTGGGCATCATTGCTCACTTGAAAAGCGCTGCCCTGGGCAGCCCAGCTCTCCAAATTCCCGATTTCAAACCCGGGATTCCGGATTTCGTTCGGCATTATATTATCTGCCATCACTCCTTCTTCAGGTACCAGTTCATTGAAGGTGTGAAAGGCATCCGCAAAGATTACTCCCCAATCTGCGTACCCATTATCAACGATCTCCACATACAGCTTCTTCCCGATGTACTTGGAGAGATCAGCTTTATATTGCTCCATATTCGCGAGTCTCAGGCCTTGTGCCGGATCCGGAAACCCTGATTCATTAAATTCGCTGTTGCCGTATCTGGCGATCAGGTTTCCTGTATCCGCATCGATAACACTCATATACACCTGATCTGTATGCTTGCCTCCGCCCAGTCTGAAGGTAATCCAGCCTGTTCCGCCCAGCTCGAAGGTACTGGAACGAAGCTTCCCGGTCGCAGTCTCGTTATACTTCAGTCCGTTTAAATGATAAGTGCCTTCCTGGTTATACGGGATTTGTTCAACCCAATAGGTGGTTTCGTCCGACACGCTGTTCGGACCAAACGCTTCTCCTTCTTCAACCGTCCAGCCTGTTAAGTTCCCGGTTTCAAAGCTGGGATTCTCAATTTGATAGCGTTTGAAATCCGGCTTGATATCCGTGGCGGCAATTCCTTCAGCCGGCTCGGCTTCATGGTACATGAAGAAGGCGTCCGCAAATACCACTCCCCAATCCGAGGTAGCATTATCAACGATTTCCACATACAGCTTTTTGCCCAAATGATCCGACAAATCCGCCTTATATTGCTCCATATTGGCAAGCCGCAAGCCTTGTGCAGGATTCGGGAATCCGACATCAGCAAAGGCGCTGTTGCCATACCTCGCAATCACTTGGCCCGATTCAGCCTCCACGACATTTATATAAGCCTTGCTTGGATTTTTCGCACCGCCAAGCTTGAAGCTGATCCAGCCGCTGCCCCCGAGCTCGAAGGTGCTGGAACGGAGCACACCGGTCGCAGCCTCGTCATGCTTCCAGCCGTTCAGATGAAAGGCCCCTTCCTGGTTGTACGGAATTTGTTCCGCCCACCAGGTGGTTTCACCCGATACACTATCCTGACCGAATGCTTGTCCTCTGACAACCGTCCAGCCTGACATATCACCTTCCTCAAAACCCGGGTTCTGAATCTGATAGACTGCATCCGTAACTGACAGTCCCAAAGAACTCTGATAGACCGTATCCGTAACTGACGATCCTATGTCCACCTGTGGAACAGAAGCTTCCCCGCCTTCTAATACAACTCCTGCTGCGGCTGCACCCTGGATTGCCGGAGCCATAAGCTGAAGAGCCATTACCCCAACAACTATTTTGGAGATCCAAGATTTATTACTTTTGGCGTCCCTCATTAACAAGCCTCCTTAGTCGCTTTTATTTCACATCAAATAATGAAGCGCTTCCATATAGCGGTTTACATGACTGAGGTTTTGTTTTCTTCATGGGGTAAGGAGCGCCGGAGCGCCCCGCGTTACCAACTAGACTGCATATCCCATATTTCCATAGACTTCACCAATGTCTTGCCGTCCCCCCAGAGCTCAAGCCCTAATGCATCCTTACGGCTTGGATATACCCGGGTCGTCAGGCTTTTCAACCCGTTGGCATAAGCTTCGACCATGGAGCGGTCCACATAGATATGCAGCTTCAGATTCTCTCCTAACAATTCCAGCTTGCCTCCTTGAATCCCCCTACACTTTTCACCCGGATGCAGTGTCGTTTTCGTGCGGTCGGCCAGGAGCTTAGCTTCATTGAAATCGTAATACAGCAGGGTTTCTTCTTCTCCATCCGGTGTACACCGGACCTTGATTCCGAGTTGTCCAGCATTGCCCGGCTCCAGCTCCACTTGAATTTCAAGCATGTCGCCTTGTACATCCTTAAGCAGGACATTAGCTTCTGCCAATGACTTGTCCCAGATCGATAACCGTTTCTCGCCCCGCAGCGATTGCAGCTCCTGAATCGGTTCGATGCCCAGCCGTCCATCCTCCCGCAAATACACGCTTAACGGCAAACCGCCGTTATGAGCCCAACCCGATTTGTATTCCAGCTCCGATGTACGGTCGCCCTGCGCAATTGTAAAGACAATATTCCGGCCGGTCTTCGGATCCACCATGCCGCTCGGACCGGTGAAATGAAAATCACCGACATCTATCAATTGCGGTTCTTCCTGATCCGGGATAAATGACAGCTCATTCTTGTCCAGCTGTCCGATCCAATAGAAGACCTCAACATCCGCACCCTTTCCCACAGGACTAACCAGCAGAAGATGCTTGTTGTCCCCCTGCTTGTCATTGCCTAAGGGAAGAAGTACAGGGAGCTCCCAGATAGGCCCAAGATAAGGAAACTTCTGAATATCCGCTTCAAAGAATGGGCCCTTGTATGTCCAATTCAGCATATCCTCTGAGGCAAATGCCAGCGCTGCCCCGCCTTCACCTTCAATTCCCGACCCGACCAGGGCATACCAGCCCTCTTCATCCTTCCATACGAACGGATCACGGAAATCTCCG
The DNA here is from genome assembly GCF_038593005.1 of Paenibacillus sp. FSL E2-0178. Classification (NCBI taxonomy): domain Bacteria; kingdom Bacillati; phylum Bacillota; class Bacilli; order Caryophanales; family Paenibacillaceae; genus Paenibacillus; species Paenibacillus sp. FSL E2-0178. Next base: position 6,813,527 of record NZ_CP151953.1, on the reverse strand, counting down.
AATGCGCCCATTCCCTGCTTCTGAACGATAAGCGGCTCCGGATGTTTAATCCACGTTATCAGATCCGGGTCTCCATCCTGCGGGTAAGTGCTACGGGCAAGCGCCACACTCTGATTCGGCGAAGCACTGTCATTACCAGCTGTAAAGAACAAGGCAGGAAGTCCGTCCGCATCATAGGCCGCGCTTCCCGACCAGATTCCGTCGGGTGCAAGCTGATCCTTCTCAGGTGACAGAGCCACAGGAAGATCACGCCAATGTACCAGATCTTCACTCACCCAATGTCCCCAATGGATATGGTGAAAGTACGGTCCTTGCGGGTTGTGCTGATAGAACAAATGATACTGCCCTTCAAAATATATTGGCGCATGAGGCTCGTTCATCCAATGTGCCGGCGGGCTGACATGATACTGCGGTCTGTGCCGGTCCGTCAGCAGAGGTGTACGATCCAGCTTGATGTCGTCATAGTTCAACTGCGGCCGGACGCCTCCATGTGCGGAATCCAACACTTCCTGATAAGAAGCGGCAGCCTCCTCATTGCTCAAGGCCCGGTTATAAATCTTCAACTCATCCATGATCCCGCCGAACATATGAAGGTTGAACACTTCGATAAGCCTGCTGCTGTGATTGTTCTTGCCAATAAGCAGATCCGTGTCCGCAGCGGCTATACGGGAACCGCGGGGCACAGCAGACGAAGCGATTACTCTACCGTTGAGAAACAGCTTCATTTCCCCATCGTCGCCATTGAATACAGCATTTAGATAAGACCACTCATTCTTCGGCAATTCACAGCCGTCCGGAGACCAGATCTCTGCCCAGTCTCCCCCCTCAAGTCCGATTTGGAAGGACCAGGAGCCGTGACGGAACATGCCAAGCAGGAATCCCTGTTTATTATCCATATTGTGTTGGTTCACGATAGCTGCGAGCTTGCTTTCATATCCCCATTCATACGTCCGCGGAGCAACCCAAACCCCAATGCTGAGAGCCGATAGAAATTCCGGCTCTCCGTTATGCTCTTCCCCGTGGACAGGATGGGCGATATATGTTGAGTAACCATCGAAGAAGAGGCCATTTCCCAACACTCCCTGTCTCCACGGCGGAGTAGAAGGGTTGGTAAACTCCGCATTGTTAAATACATAATGTATCTCATCTACCGTCTTAGTAACGCTCTCCAGAGCACTGGCTCCGGTTCCTTCATCAAAGGCCCAATACATCATTAGTCCCCGGTTGACAGCTTGGCTGCTCATGCCTCATTCCTCCCTGAAGTCTGCCCTGTTCTAACACTCGGAATTTGAATGGACTTCAGCGTATGGATTTGAAGCGAGTTCAGGACAACCTGTCCTGCTCGTGTGCTCACCTGAATATTCTCAATTGGAGCGTCCGGGAAAATCTGATCCGTCAGCACCACCAGGCCATTATCCGCATAAACTTCAACTGCATTACGATCCAGCCAGATGTGCAGATTAAGCTTCCCGTTCGTAGCGGCCAAGCTGGCACCGTGACGGCTTGCGAATGCCGGGTGGAAATCAGTCTGACCGCTTTTGGAACGGTCGATGAACAGCCATTCCTTTGCAGGATCATATCCGATTATAACCCCGCTCTGTCCGCCAGATTGCAGATGGATACATACTTCATCCCCGGATTGGATATTAATCTGAGCTTCAATCTCTATCAGTTCACTCTTCATCTGCTGTATAAAAGGAGTCTCTGACGTAACTGTGACATTGTTCCAGCTCATTGATTCATTGCGCAGCTGCTCAATTTCCCGGACAGGCATTTGGCACAGCACGATACTTCCGTCCTTACTGGTCAAGGACAAGGTGCGGGGCAAAGTCATTGCGCCTCTCCAGGAGCCGGTAGGTGTCTCGTTAGCATATTTCCAGTTACTCATCCATCCGATGATTACGCGGCGTCCATCCTGCTCCGGAATATCGGACCAGGTAACTCCCGCATAGTTATCTCTGCCATAATCCAGCCACAGTATATGATCAGCAGGATTGTCGTTAATGAACGTATTCCCGTCGAAATCCCCTATGAAATATTGCGTGCGTGATCCTTCCGGACAGTTTGGATGATCTCCAATGCTTATAACAAGCACCCATTTGGAACGTCCAGTGTCATCAATTGGCAATTCAAACAGATCCGGGCACTCCCACACACCATCGTGTGAGCCTTCACCTTTGCCGAATTCTCCTGTCAGCGACCATTCCCGCAAATTAGCAGATTGATAGAATCGCGCATGATCTCCAGCAACAATAGCCATAACCCACCGCTCACTTTGCGGATGCCAGAACACTTTTGGATCCCGGAAGTCTATCAGTTCTTCCTCGACGAGCACCGGATTTCCGTCATACTTGTGCCAGGTCTTGCCCTTATCCCTGCTGTATGCCAGGCTCTGCCGCTGGCGCGGCTGCCCCGTCTCCGGATGGGTATCTGCATGGGTAAAGATGGCAACGAGTCCATGCGAATCTTCGAATAGACCGCTGCTATTATTCCAATCCACTACACAGCAGCCAGAAAATATGGCCCCATGCTCATCAGGGAATAGAGCCACAGGTGCGTGTACCCAGTGAACCAGGTCTTCACTAATAGCATGTCCCCAGTGCATGGGTCCCCATTTATTACTGTAAGGATGATATTGATAGAATAGATGATAGCTTCCCTCAAAGTAGACTAATCCGTTAGGATCATTCGCCCAATTGGAAGGAGGTGAGAAATGAAAGCCCGGTCTGAAGCGATCGGCATTACTCTCTTTACTGGACTCTATCATCTGGTTAATCTCATCTGTTGTCGGCATAGACATAAGAGCCCCTTTTCGTGTTGTAACTGCCGCTCCGCCAGCATTAGCAAAGGTCAGCATGCTGCTCATTTGCTGGTTTGTTAGATTTTGCAATGAACTTCCACTTTCCAGGATCTTATACAAGAGGCACCCCAGAAAAGCGTCACCGGCTCCAGTCGTGTCGATGGGCTTGACCTTAACCCCAGGCACATATCCAGCGTGACCAGCCATACGGTAGTAACAGCCTTTTTCCGCTAGAGTCACAATGATTAAGGCGATTTCGAATTGCTGCTGTAGCTCAAGTGTGCCTTTTTCAACATCGCTGGTCCCTGTTATAAAAGAAAGCTCTTCTTCCGAAATTTTCAGGATATCGGCGTAATTCATGCCCCAATAAATACTTTGTCTGGCTTCCTCTTTACTCTCCCATAACGCAAACCGGATGTTCGGATCGAACGACAGCATCACTCCTGCTTCCTTAGCTTTGAGCACTGCTGCCTTTGTTGCGGTACGAGCAGGTTCATGGGTCATGGACAACGAGCCATAATGCAGAACACGGCAAGCTCCAATCCGCTCAAGCGGGATATCCTGCGCGTGCAGGAAGGTATCAGCCCCCGGCTTCCGGAAGAAGCTGAACGATCTGTCTCCCTGTTCATCCAGATGGACAAAAGCCAGCGTCGTGCCCGCTTCATTTGTAAAAGTTACATCGGAGACATCAACTCCGCTACTTAGCAGTGTCTGGTGCAGCAAGGAACCGAATGAATCCTCCCCGACCTTGCTGATCAAAGCTGTTCTGGCTCCTAATCGGGATAGCGCAGCTGCTACGTTAGCCGGAGCCCCTCCCGGATTGCATTCAAACTGCTCGTTTCCCCCGGCCGAACGCCCTGCCGGAGTAAAGTCTATCAACACTTCTCCGATAGCGATAACATCAAGCACAGTTTCTCCCCACCTATCATCTATTTATTTATTTTTTCAGATTCGCGTTATAACGGTCCAGACCCGTTTGATAAATTTCCATGAGTTCGTTTAAGCCCATCTTATCCAGTGTCTTCAGGTAGCTGTCCCAGCCTTTATCTGCACCGCCATCCACAATAAATCTTCCTCTTTGGGTATTTACATACTTAATGAGCTCAGGCTCAATCTTGTTGATTTTGTCCAACTCCTCCTGCTCAAAGAAGATGTTCGGATAATTTTCTTTTTCCATATACGGATCATAATATTGCTCCAGATCTTTAGAGCGCTGCTGGGCCCGCGGTTCCATATCTACGACTTTACCGAAGTCATCGAAAGTAATGACGCCAGGTGCCCCCGATCCCGGAGCAACCTTTTGACGGAATTCACCTGCAGAGGCTCCCTCAGGAAGCGGCAGATTTACGAGTTTTCCGTTTTCATCCTTCTTGTACACGATATCCAGCGGACCCCAGTGAATTTGAGCAGCCATATAAGGTTCGAACTGCTGGTCAATCCAGCGCATCGTGATTTCCGGATTGCTGTTCGCTTTGGTAATAACGAACGATCCGCGTCCCGGGCCGCCGCCATTAGCGCGTCCAATACTTTGTTTCCCCTCTGGTCCCTTCAGTGGAGCCAGCAGAACATAATCCTTGGCACGCTCGGTTCCGACAACTTCTTCGACTTCCCACCAGACATAAGATCCCAGTGTCTCATCCGTTGTTTTGCCCTTGGCCAGATATTGTGCTGCATCCTGGGTAAAGGACTCTGGATCAATCAGGCCTTGCTTATACCATTTTTCATGGAAGTAATTCAGAGCTTCCTTGTACTCAGGCTGAGTTGCGGTAAAAATCACCTTTCCGTCACGCACAACACGGTGCTCCAGATTATCCGGAAGTCCAAAGGCCCCGAATAGTCCGGCAATATCCATACACCACTGCATATGCATGAAGCTTAGCGGAATCTCATCCTGCTTCCCGTTGCCATTCGGATCCTGCGTTTTAAATGCCAGCAGGGCCTCCGTATATTCATCCAGTGTTTGTGGTACCTTCAGCCCCAGCTTATCCAGCCAGGTTTTATTGATGACGTGGAAGAAGGGATTGGTCCCCAGGTTATTCTCTTCAAAGGATGGCAGTCCGTAGATATGCCCATCCGGTGCTGTGATCGAGGATTTGATATCAGGACGACGGTCGAGAAGCGCTTTCAAATTAGGCGCATACTGATTAATCAAATCCTCCAGCGGAATAATAGTTCCGTCCTTACCATAATTGATTAACTCGTAATCCGTGAATCCGGCTGCATAGAAGGCATCCGGCAAATCTCCGCTCGCCAGCAACAGGTTTTTCTTTTCTGTATAATCGGTATCAGGAATGTTCTCCCAGTTAATTTTTACATTGGTGTCCTTTTCCAGACGCTTGAAAATTTCCATTTCAGGAAATTCCGGTGCCAATGCAGCTTTCGGGGATACCATCCTTAAAGTCACCGCTTCTTTAACAATCGGAAGACCCGTTTGATTGAAATTCGCTTCCTGATTCTGATTACCTGACTGATTATTAGCTCCATTACCATTTCCCGAACATCCGCTTATAGCAAATGCTCCGGCCAGCATTACAATTCCTGCACCTTTGAATACAGATTTCATTCTACATAACCTCCCCTTATTTCGTTCCACAAGCGAAAATCATATGTTGCTGTCCACCAGTTTTCACCTAATCCAGTACATCCCCCCTTTCAAGTCCCTGTCAGCCTCACCCCTTGATCGAACCGATCATTACACCTTTAACAAAGTACTTCTGAAGGAAAGGATACAAGATAAGCAGCGGCAGACTGGATACCATGATGACACCGTATTTAATTAGTTCTGTAACACGCATCTTGGCTGCATAGGATTCCACATCGATCATCATGCCGGAGTTGACCTGATTCTGAACCAGGATGTTGCGGAGCACCAGTTGCAGCGGATACTTGCTCTCATCATTAAGGTAGATCAAAGCGTCGAAGAACCCATTCCAGAAGCCGACAACATGATATAACACCATTACCGCCAGGATGGACTTGGACAAGGGCAGGACAATGCTCCAGAAGAACCTTGTATTGGAGCATCCGTCAATCGATGCCGCTTCCCACATTTCATCCGGGATGGACGATTGAAAAAAGGTTCTTACAATGATGACGTTGAATACACCACCCGCCCCTGGAATGACTAGAGCCCACATCGTATTCAGCAGGTGAAGATCCTTGATCAGCAGATAGGTAGGGATCAGCCCGCCGCTAAAAAACATAGTAACCAGCAAAAACCACATAATCAGCGACTTTCCGGCCAGTTCTCTGCGGGCTAACGGATAGGCTGCAAACACAGTCACCGCTACTCCGATTAATGTTCCGAGGGTCGCATAGATCAGCGAATTGGCGTACCCGATCCATATGGAGGAATCACTGAATATCCGCTCATACCCGTCCAGTGTGAAGCCTTTCGGAAACAACCAGACCTCACCTGAGTAGATATAATTGGGATCACTAAATGAGGCAATCAGTACAAAGTACAGTGGAAATAATACAAGCAGCATAATTACGGTCAGCATAAAATAGTTGATGATGTCAAACCATATGTCCCCTCTGCTCTTTCTCTTCAATAATTGATTCATAGATAAACTCCCCCTTACCACAGACTGGTTTCTGTCAGCTTTTTGGCGATCCGGTTAACGGTGAAAATCAGGATAATATTAATCAGTGAGTTAAACAGGCCAACCGCTGTGGAGAAGCTGTATTGCGCCTTCTGAATCCCCATTTCATATACATAAGTAGGGATAATATTGGAGGTGGCGTAGTTCAAATCACTCTGCATAAGGAATGCTTTTTCAAACCCGATACTCATAATGTTTCCGAGTGCGAGAATTAGCAGAATAACGATTGTAGGCAAAATACTTGGAATATCCACATTGAGTATCCGCTTCCATTTATTCGCCCCATCCATAGTTGCAGCTTCATGCAGTTCGGGATTGACCCCGGCAAGAGCAGCCAGGTATATAATCGTGGCGAAGCCTGTCTCCTGCCAGATCCCGGATAAAATATACAAAGGACGGAACCAGCCTGCATCGGCCATAAACAGAATGGGATTTCCTCCAAGCCAGGTGATGAGGTGATTCACAATTCCGCTGTTCGGCGACAGAAAGACATTAAGCATTCCGACCAGGACTACGGTAGATATAAAGTGAGGGGCATAGATTACAGTCTGCACAAATTTCTTGTATGATTTGCCCATCATCTGATTTAGCATAATGGCGATAATGATGGGAGCCGGGAAACCAAATAACAGCGAAAGGAAGCTGAGGGAAAGCGTATTCTTGATAATGGTCCAGAAGTTGTAGGAATTAAAAAAGTCTGCGAAATGCTGAAATCCTACCCACTCACTTCCCCAGATTCCCTGACTTGGCGAGAAATCCTTAAAGGCAATTTGCACCCCGTACATCGGGTAATATTTAAATACGAGATACAGGATAATGATCGGCAGTAAAAACAGGTATAGTTCGTAGTCGCGTTTGACCCGGCCCCATCTTTTCCGTTTTGGTTTGATCACTGCCCCGCTGGTTGTTGAATTCACGTGTATTCTCCCTTTCATGTAAAAGTAATCAGTAAATTTGAAACGTTTCCAATTTTGGGTAAGAAGCGATTTTTTTATTTTAAAATAATCTATGCAGGCTTAAAATTTATTTTTGAAACGTTTCCAATTTTGAAAGAAAAACGTCAGTTTATTTATAATCCATACCGGATGAGCTGATGTTTTCCGATCCCCCAGGGATCATGTAGTTTCACCTTGCTTGAACATAACAGGGATACGATACACTTGCTTGTCTAAGGGTATACCTTCGATCTTGTTATAGAGAAGTCTGATTGTCATACGTGCCATTTCTTCCACCGGCTGCCTGATCGTTGATAAGATTGGATGGAAATAAGGATTATCCTGAATCCCGTCGTACCCGATAACCTTGATATCTTCCGGAACACGCTTGCCCTGCCTGCGGGCTCTTTCAATATAATTGGCAGCTAACATATCGGTAATCGCAAAAATGCCATCCACGTCGCCATGCTCATTCAGGAATTCGTTAAAATAGGCGTTATCATCCACAATGGGGTCCGGCTTCTCATAGATTATATAGTCGATTCCCAAAGCCTCTGCCTCATCAATGAATCCCTTTCTCCTGTTCATCGTTTCACTGAATACAGAAGTGACGCTTCCCAGAAACGCAGGTTTCTTTACCCCTGCTTTAACGAGCTCCCGTAAAGCCAGCCGTCCACCTTCATAATTATCCGATGTTACACAGGTGATCTTCTTGTTGAAGTGCCGGTCAATGCTCACAATTGGAATGTCATTGCTGACATTATTCTCGATATCGTTATAAGTTATCCCAACAATACCAGCCACTTTGTTCTGCCGGAGCATTTCCAGATAATACAGTTCCTTCTCTGGTTTGCCACCGCTATTGCACAGCATAAGCTTGAAGCCTTCCCGGTCCAGTTCATCCTCAATGTAATAAGCCAATTCTGAGAAGAATGGGTTCCAGATGCTCGGGAGCAGCAACGCTACCATCTTGGATTTCTGCATCTTGAAATTCCGGGCCACTTCATTAGGGAAATAATTCAGTTCTTGTATGGCTTCCTCTACTTTTTTACGTGTCTTGGGTTTCACAGCGCCGGAGTTATTAATGACTCTGGACACGGTACCTACAGCAACGCCGGCTAAGCTGGCTACATCTTTAATGCTTGTCATTTAACACCCCCAAACTCTCTATGGAAAATATAATAGCACCAAATTGGAAACGTTTCAATAGTTATTTTGAAACGTTTCCAATTTGGTGGACTAGCTACAGAACAGAACACATCTCCAATAATCGAAGACGTGTTCTGTTTAATATATTGGCTTATGGAACACCCTTACACGTTAAACACTTAGTAGCTTATCGTTGCATAGAAATTAACCCATGAGCTGCTTGTCGTTGTTATTTTAAGGCGGTGAAGAATCCCGTTATCTGTAGAATAAAAAGTGTTACTCCCATTGGAGGAGATGTAAACATCCCCCCGATCCTCGAACAGACCGGTAGATGGATTATATTTTTGAATGGTTACTTTCAGATTACTGCCACTTGAAAGTCCGGACAATGAATTTACATTGAGTATGGCTTTAAAATCTGGCCGGTTAGGTGTGAAGGTCTGACTATACCGTGTTTCCATTGGAAACACATTGCTGACAGAAAGATTTTCAGTTGCAGCACTGACCATATTAGGAATCAGGAACAGGCAAAACACCAAACAAAACATCGTGATTTTTCTCGTTTTATTTATTATCCGCATCATTATATCCTCCTGTTAACCTTTTTTTAGTTCTAATTCACAAGTACCGGCACGTTCACATCATCCACATTAATATGGCCGAAACCTCCGGTAGCATTGTCGACAATCTTAATATAGCAATCAGTCCCTACAAAAGAAGCAGCCTCCCAAGTAATGCGGCTATAGGCCTCATCGCTGTTGCCTGTCGCTTTTAGCAGCTCAGTGCCATCCGATGCCCGGACCAAAGCAATGTATAAATTATTGATATCGTTCCCTCCGCCGATCAGAAAATCAATCGTTCCATTACCGCCAAGGGTAAATGACGCAGATTTCAGCACTCCTACCTGAGAATCACCGCCATCCTTAAACCCCCAGAGATGATACGCACCGCTTTGATTAAAGGGCCCTCCCCATCCCCAGTTCGTATCCGCTGCAACATCGGCATCACTGAACGCATTACCACTTACAATTGTCCAGCCGTTAAGGTTACCGCTCTCAAAGTCATGGTTTGTCAAACTGCCAGTCGCCTGTGCAGCTTGGGTGGTTGCTGTGACACTGTTGCTTGCTGCCGAGATATTTCCCGCAGCATCCTTTGCTTTGACCGTATAGACATAGGGTGTATTGGTTGTCAGTCCGCTATCTGTATAGGTTGCTGTTGTACTAGTAGCTACCTGTACTCCATTCCGGTAAACCAAGTATCCAGTTACTCCTATATTATCTGTTGAAATCGTCCAACCCAGGGATACAGAATCCTTAGTTGTGCCGGTTGCTGCCAGATTCTTCGGAGCTGCCGGAGCTTCGGTGTCAGCAGCTCCACTGCTGACCGGAACGTTCACATCGTCCACATTGATATGGCCGAAACCTCCAGTAGCACTGTCGACAATTTTGATATAGCATTCTTTTCCAATATAAGCAGCGGCATTCCAAGTAACACGACTGTATGCCTCATTGCTGTTGCCTGTCGCTTTTATCAATTCAGTGCCGTCCGATGCCCGAACCAAAGCGACATATAAATTATTGATATCATTCCCTCCGCCGATCAGAAAATCGATAGAACCGCTGCCACCGAGGGTAAATGTAGCAGACTTCAGTACACCTACCTGAGAATCTCCCCCATCCTTGAACCCCCAAAGATGGTATTTGCCACTTTGATTAAACGGTCCTCCCCATCCCCAGCTCGTATCCTCCGCAACATCCGCATCGCTGAACGCATTTCCACTTACAATTGTCCAGCCGTTAAGGTTACCGCTCTCAAAATCATGGTTTGTCAAACTGCCAGTTACCGCCGCAGCCTGGGTGGTTGCTGTTACGCTGTTGCTTGCTGCGGAGAGATTTCCCGCCTCATCCTTTGCTTTGACCGTATAGAGATAGGCCGTAGCTGCTGCCAGCCCGCTATCTGTAAAAGCGGCTGTCGTACTCGTCCCTGCCTGAACTCCATTCCGATAAATTACGTAGCCGGTTACTCCTGCGTTATCTGTTGATGCCGTCCAGCTAAGGGATATGGAATTCGATGTGGTCCCTGTCGCTGCAAGGTTCTTAGGTGCTGTCGGTGCTTCTGCATCAACAGCTCCACCTTGAACCGGGACATTAAAATCATCAATATTAATGTGGCCCCACTCATCCGTTCGTTCATCGACTATTTGGATATACATGGATGTACCTATATATTGAGTAGCATCCCAGTATCTCTTGGTGTACCCTTCCGTAACCCCCTTGGTGCTCGGCCAGTTCCAATAGCTTCCCGGTCCGCTTGATCTGAAGAGCTCTTTCCCGTCCGAAGCACGTACAAAGGACACATATAATTTATCAATATCAGACCCTCCGCCGATCAGGAAGCTAACCTGGCCGTTGCCTCCGAGTGTAAACTCCTTAGACTTTAATACTCCTGTGGCAGCATTCCCACCGCTTAATTGTCCGGATAGGTGGTAATTACCCTCATGATTATACGGTTGGTTGTTTCCGAATACCGCTGCATTTGTAACTCCCGCATTAGTAAAGGCTGTACCGCTTTCTATGATCCAACCCTCTAAGTTACCGTTTTCAAAGCCGCTGTTTGAAATTTTCCCAGCTGGCGCCGCAACAACAGTAACTAAGCGTGAAGCTGTTTTTGCACCGTCTCTTGTTTGGATCATAATGGTTGCAGTCCCGACGGATTTACCAGTAACCACTCCGTTAACAACCGACGCGACTAAGGTGTTGCTGGAAGTCCATATTACATCTTTGTTCGTAGCGTTTGCCGGTGCAATTGTAGCATTAAGCGTTTTTTTGCCGCCTACGGCTACCTCCAGATTTGCAGGACTCAAGCTCACACCACTGACTGCCACTGGGTTATATGCAGAATTCATTGCCCAAACCTTAAGTGACTTAACAACGATTGAGCTGGTGTTTGCATCTCCCCACAATTGAAGACCTTTGGCATCCGCTCTGGTAGAATAAGTACGCGTAGTAATAGATTTAAGTCCATTCAAGTAAGATTCAACCATGGATTTATCCAAATATACGTGTAGTTTGACATTCTCACTGCCGATATCTATAGTGCCTTTTTGGATACCCTTATTTTGACCGGCAATGGTCTTTGTTCGGTCAACACCATATTCCTTAGTACTGTTTTTGTAATAAATTAATGTCTCTTCTTCGTTGTTAGGAGATTTTCGAACTTTGATTCCTACACTGTCAGCAGAACCGGGGCTCAATTCCATTTCAATCTCCACCGTATCGCTTTGAATGGAAGAAAGGGCAGCATTGGCAGATGCAAAACTCGTATCTGTTGTAATATTTACAAGTTGCTGGCCTCTTAAGGACTGCAGCTCGGAGATTGGATGAATCCCCAATTTACCATCCGGGCGAAGCGAAAGTTCTACCGGCAGACCGGCATTATGTGCCCAACCTGCATCGGACTCTTCCTGAGAGTTCCTTTCCCCTTGAGCAATGGTGAACATAATATTACGTCCTGACTGCGGATCGTTAAACCCGCTTGGACCTGTAAAATGAAAATCTCCAAAATCCATCAATTGAGGCTTGGGATCATCAGGTGTGAACTTCGCCGTAGAAGCATTCCAAGTACCAATCCAATAATACACCTCCACATTCGCTCCGCTTCCGACCGGACTAATAGCCAACAAATGCTTGCCGTTTCCCAGAGACATCATAACCGGCAGTTCCCATACGCCGCCTAATTCCGGATAAGTTGATGGATTGGTTTGGTAGATGGGTCCGCGATAGGTCCAATTCATCAGATTAGGATCCGTTGTGGAGTAGACAGCTGCAGATCCACCCTGGCCCTCATAACCCGTGCCTACCAGCATAAACCAGGTTGAACCCTCTTTGAACACATACGGATCTCTGAATTCACCGAATTTCCCGTATTGCTGGGCAACAGCCAGCTTCGGCTCTTTTACCCATTTCTTCAAATCGTTATCCCCATCCGTCTGAACCGTACTTCGGGCAACTCCCACGTTCTGGTTGCTGTTAAGGTACGCTCTTGAATCATTGCCGGCAGTGAAGAAAAGAGTAGGATTTCCTGAATCATCAATGACTGCACTTCCAGTCCAATCCCCATCGGGATCTACCTGGAACAATTCTGGTGATAAGGCAGGCTGCACGTCTCTCCAATGCACCATGTCTTCGCTGACCCAGTGCCCCCACTGCATATTATGCCAATAAGGTCCATGCTGGTTATTCTGATAGAACAAATGGTATTGCCCATTATAATACAACGGTGCATGGGGTTCATTCATCCAGTGCCCCGGAGCAATAGCATGATACGTGGGGCGATAGCGGTCACCATCATAGACATTTCTGTCAAAACTAAGGTTTGGCGTCGGCAGGTTTCCTCCAAGGGCTGACATGTAGCTCTGATAGGAATTTTCCGCTTCAGCATTTGTATACGCTCCGTTGTATATTTTCACATCATCGATAAGTCCATTAAACATGTTCAACGGAAATACTCCAAGTTGTGTACTTTGATTGTTTTTTCCGATGAATAGCTGATTCCCTGACGATGTGATTGTGGAATTTGCAGGAATACTGCTCCTACCCACTTGACGACCGTTGAGGAAAAGCTTCATTGTGCCGGATGCTCCGTCTACAGTGGCAATCAGATGAGACCATTCATTTCTCGGTATCGGCTCATAGGACCAAACCTCATACCATTGCCCACCCGAGCCGATTTGAAACGACCAGGTTCCATGCCGGAACATTCCAAGGACAAAACCTTGTTTACCAGATTTATCGTGCTGATTGACGATTGCTGAGAGGGTGCCGTTGTCGCCCCATTCATAGGCTCTGGGAGCAACCCAGGCTTCAATCGTCATACTCTGAGAAGGAGTGGTGATCGGTGAGTGTGTCACCCAATTCGAGTACCCGTCAAATAGCAAGGACTTGCCTGAAATCCCGTCACTACGCCATATTGGATCACTCGAGGGCTTGTAAATTGCATTATTGAAAACATAATGAATTGAATCACTCGAATTGCTAATATTATCCTTTGTCGTCTTTCCGCTTCCCTCATTAAAGTTCCATTCTGCAATTTTAGTAGCTGCAGCTTCAACTCTAGGCGTATAGCTTCCATAAGGTATCATTAACAAAACGATGAGCATGCTTGTCAATACTCGAACAAATTTTACTTTTCTTTTCACAAAACACCCTCCCACTTTTCACATAGTTCTCCTTCATCCTTGGCAAATAATCTTTTATTATCTTCCTTTAGCAATGAAACCTAATTCAAATAATTATCAATAAGTAATTATCAATAAGCCTCACCGCCTCTCAGATTGATCTGCAGCCTTCATAAAAACGCTTACAAGAAGGTTGAAAGCTATTTCAATGATTTGTAGCGTTTGTACTGCTAAAATCATTGAAACGTTTACGCAATCGTTTACTTAATAAAGAAAAAAAAGTCAGAGCGATTGTCTGACTATCAAATTGGCATCTAAGCGATATTCCACTTTTCCTAAAGTTCCATCCTCAATTCGCTGCAAAATTACTTCAGCAGTTTTTACGCCAAGTTGAAATGACGGCTGTTGGATAACGGTCAACGGCGGATGAGTGACCAGCGTCCACTGAAAATCATCAAAGCCTACAACAGCTAACTGGTCCGGTATTCGAATCGAATGTTCTTGAAGATATGTCATCACGCCCATTGCCATGACATTATCCGTTACAAAAATAGCTGTTGGATTCAATTCCAGCAAATCCTCTATACTCTTATACCCGTTCTCAAAGCTGACATCTTCAAAACGAATTAACGAATCATCCATTTCAAGACCTGCGCTCATCAAAGTTTCAGTAAACCCTTCATATCGTTCAATCGTTGTTGTAACCGATAGAGGGCCGGATAAAAAAGCAATTCTTCGATGGCCTTTATCTATAATTTTTTGTATTGCTTCCTTAGTAGCTGTTTTGTTGTCAATGAGTACAGAATCTCGTTCACAATGTTTAGGAACTCTATCAATGTATACCACCGGGTAATCTCCGAACAAGCGCTCGTAATCACAATCCATGCTAGCCGGAGCCACGATCAGTCCATCAATCATTTGTGAATCAAACATCCCAATTTCTTTACTTTCTATTTCAAAATTATCACTGGAGTCACTCAAAATCAGATGATAGCCTCTTTGTTTCAATACACTTTGAACTCCGGCTGCTACCGACATAAAGTAAAAGTTAGATGTTTCTGAAGCAAGGATCGGTGCCAGAAACGCAATAATATACGACTTGCGGCTGCGCAGTGAGCGGGCAACAGAGTTAATTCGAAAGTTTAGTTCATTCATTGCAAGATCAACCTTCTGTTTCGTCTCATTGGATACAAACCGCGTTCCGTTAATAACATGGGAAACAGTCGCTGTAGATACATTCGCCCTTAAAGCCACGTCTTTAATACTAACATTCTTTTTTTCAGCCATCTAAGCTACACCTGTTTCATTTCGCATTAAGCATCATTCGCTTCATTGGTATTCCTATTGTGATTAGTAAAGTAAACGATTACTTACTATATAATATATTTTCACTAGAAGCTTTTGTCAAATATTATTGTAAATGGGATTACACTTCAGAAAATAAGCGAATCTCCAGTATAGAAGTGTAAATATTGTAGGATAATCTGCGAATGGATTTAAATACTTTAAGAATGTGAGGAAATGAGGGCTCATTCAACTGAATGTGCCCTTTCAATGTTAAAATGGACGCCGAGTTCCTCTTCGTCCTTTCTTTTTTATAGATTTCCTTTCGAGATATATCTTGACTTGTAGAGGTTCACAGCATCCCTATGAAATTAGTATGAGCTTGGATCTTGTATACTGTCTCCAGAACAAAATCATCTACTTCTACTTCCTTAATGTATGTAGGTTCATAATCAATGGGGACTTCATTATTGCAGTAGAACTGAATAATATTCTGGATTTGCTTAAAGGTTTGTCCTTCCGGAAAAAATGGCAAGTACTCCGGATATTGCTGAATATATTGAAAATCAGTCCAAAAAACATGCCCGCTGTTTAGCTTCAAATATTTAAAATCCAGCCAGTACCAGTCTCGCTTAACAAGTTGATTGTATTCGGGAGTGCCTATGACCGCTTGATGCACCTGCTCCTCCTGCTTTGTCCTGGTTAGCTTGACCCATTCCACATCGGTAATAAGGTGACAATAATACCCCAGATAATAAGAACCTTCATTCGAAGCAATATCAAGATTGTTCAATTCATGCTGCTCAAAAAAATGCTCAGGCTGAATTCCCCGGACGTCCTTAAAGTGTGTAATCCGTTTGGGAGGAGCAATCTTGCCTTCCTCATCGGCTAAACCGCAATCCGGGCCAATATTACCAACCACAAAGTCAGCCTTGGATACCGGCAGCCCTCTCTTTATTAATTCTTCAGCAATTCTAAAATGAGTAACCCATGTGGCCATTATTTACTCCTCCTGAAGTAGATTTGCATTCGCACAATTCAAACTTATATCTTATATATTTTCCATAATTTTCATTGTAACACAGCTTTTGAAGTTACCAAAAATGAATAATGACGCAAGAAAAAACCTTGATATCTCAAGGTTTCGTTGGTTCGTGATGGGAGGAATATCGCACGGTCCTCAAGTGGTGTTCATTTCGATTTAGCAATCTCTTCCTCCACAAGCTTCACTAACTCCGAAGCCTTCATGTTCAAAGCCCCAGCAAGAGACAGCAAAGAATTCAGAGTTGGCTGGTGAACACCACGTTCCAGCATGGATATGTAAGTTCGGTCAAGGTTACTTTGGAAGGCTAAATTCTCTTGGCTCATCTTTTGCTTCTTTCGAATTGTCCTTAGCACTTGTCCAAATATTTCTTCTGATTTCAAGGTAATACCTCTTTTAGATTCATTATCTAGTTGTCTTATCCATTTATTCCACGTAGTATACTCTACAAAAAACACACTTAAGAGAGAAGAGGAAAAGGAATGAGGAGTCTTATAGAGCAGTTATATTATGGTGGCTTGCATCCAAAGGAAAAAGTTAAATCTAATGACCCGCAATATTTTCAGTTAAGCCAGAAAACAATGAAGCCATAAAATTTTGGAAGGACAGACTCTCTGAGGAGGAATTTAACGAATTCGAAACGTTATTAGACCTATATGCCCAAACTCATGACATGGAGTTAGCTTCTATTTTCAAATATGGGTTTCGTCTGGGAGCAGGCATCATGGTAGAGGTCTTAACCGGAGAAGAAGAGCTTGCCAGTAAGTTGAGCAGCTTCCCTGACAAAATTCCATAAATAACGGAGTAGAGTAAATCCTGTGCATTTAACAATGTTCCAAAACAATTTTCATTTGAATTTAATCCAAGAGAAGCAAAAAAACCTTGATTTCTCAAGGTTTCCATTGTAATGCAGAGGACGGGGGTCAAACCCGTGCGGAATCGAGAAATTTCTTCTCCTGCGTCGGCCACTCATCCATCAATCCTCCATACAAAGTGCACAAATATGAGTCAGGGTGGGGAAGCCGCGGAACTGCTTGAATACAACCTTCAGGCGGCTGACGCGTGTCTGCGGAAGCCTGATGATTTTTTTGTAGCCGATGATCGTCCCTTCAGCCAGCTTACTCCACTCCTTCTGATCCGCCGCCCAGAGCTCGAACGCCTCCACGCGCTGGCCCAGCATAATCTGTTCCTGCAGGATCACTGTGTTAAGGACGGCTTCTTCCGGGAAGCTAACTTCCACCCACGGTTCGCTGTCCTCCTCCGCCGGCTGCCAGGAGTAGAGCAGATCCGGCTGCTCATACCCGCCGGTCAGCTTAATTGCCGCCTCCGGGTCTCCCATGGAGCTGGAGGTGCGCACCTCCACCCCGGACATCAGTGAAGTATCGTTTAACCCGGCTATTCTTCTGCCTAAGTCCTCCAGAGCCCTGCGGTCCGGTTCAGCAATTAATCCTTCCCTGGTAGGCGGTATATTGAGCAGGAAGGTGGCGTTGCCGCCTACGGCATTCAGGTAGATTCCGAACAGCTCGCTGCCGCTCCTCACCTGCGTATCTTCTTCCTCATGATAGAACCAGCCGGGACGGATGGATGTATTGACCTCGGCGGGATACCACACCCACTCTCCCTCATACGCTGCTATTGCAGCACGGCTGCCCAAATCCTCATCCATCGAATTCAGGGAACGTGAGAAGACGCCGTCATCCGCCTGCTGTGACTTCTCGGCAGTCTTCTCAGCATCCTGAAGAAGCTTCGGAACCACGCTCCATTCCTCCGCCCGGGTCTGTCCTGCCTCATTACCCACCCAGCGGATATCCGGGCCGCAGACGCTGATTACACACCCGGGCTGCAGTCTGCGGATCGTCTCATAATACCGGTCCCAGTCATAATACTGCCGCTTGCCGCTGGGGCCCTCGCCGTTAGCTCCATCCAGCCACACGCAGCCAATCTCGCCATAATTCGTGAGCAGCTCGGTCAGCTGCTGCACATAGAAGTCATCGTAGGCTGGGCCTTCTCCATAGCTCTGCTCAGTCCGGTCCCACGGAGACAGATATACTCCGAATACCAGCCCCTGCTGCCGGCAAGCCTCTGCCACATCCTGCACCAGATCACCTGCGCCGCCGCGCCAGGGCGTACCCGCGACGGTATGTTCGGAATACCGGCTGGGCCACAGGCAGAAGCCGTCATGATGCTTGCAGGTGAGGATCACCGCCTTCATCCCCGCAGCCTTCAGCACGGAGACCCACTCCCCCGCATCCAGCTTCTCCGGACTAAACTGCTGCAGGTCCTCATGCCCTATGCCCCATTCCACACCGGTCATGGTATTCATGCCGAAGTGGATGAATCCGTAGAACTCCAGCTGTTGCCACCGCAGCTGCCTGCCTGCAGGCTTCACATTGAATATCTCTTCCAGCTTCATCTAAGCTTGCCCTCCCGGATTGGCTGCCATAGAATACCGCCTGCTTCAAGCTCTACAGACGATGTATTCCCCTGTCCGTCATAGACGGTAGTGGACTGTACTTCGTGTGAGTTGTTGACGACCGCATACCTTCCGCTTCCGGGATAGGCATGCACCTCGCAATACGGATTGGCCGCATACCATGTGTGCAGCTCCGCTTCCTTCCCGGCGGCATAATAGAGGCTGCGCATCAGCAGCCTACTGTTCTCCGGCGAATAAGGCAGGCCCGCGATGTACACCGCCCGGCCTTCGCCGGCCTGATTGGCGGACAGATGAATCTCCCCGCCCGAATACTCCAGAATATCCACCCCGCCATACAGCGCATATACATTCTTCATGCTCTCACCGAAGTTATATCCGGTCATGCCCTCGGTAATGAAATGCCCGTTCGTCTGTCCCGTGAAATATTTGTCTGTGGACAGGCTGAAGCCGGTCTCTTTGTCCACGCCGAAGCAATCGGCCAGCTGAAAGTATCTTCCCTGATACGATACCGCTGTCGGTTCACCGACTCCAATCAGCCCGCCGCCGCTATAGACCCATTCCCGCAGCAATTCAATCAGCCGCGCATTCTTCCAGACTTCTCCGCCGGAGAACGCGGTATTCACATCGCCCGCATTAATGATCACATCAATGGATGGGTCAATGCCGTTCTCCAGCACATCCCCGAAGCTGATGAATTCCACATCCACGCTCATTCCGCTGAGCGATTCCAGGATTCCGTAATAGGAATAGGCCTGCTTGGAGTATAGGCTATGTGCCACAGTGAAGGCCTGCCAGGTCCGCAGGGCGCCCCAGCAGTTCAGTACAGCCACCTTCATGCCCGTATACGGCTTCGTCTGTTGAATATGATCATGAATGCCTCTGAATTCATCCGTGATCTTCTCCACGTAATCTACGAATTCCGGGAATTTGTAGGCCAGACTCAGATAGCCGCCGTAGCCCATCCGGTCGATCGGTTTACGGAGAATCGCCCGCCGCGCCGTCAGCCAGTTCTCTTTGGCCTCTACAACAGGATCATTTCCTTCAAAGAAGACATCCGGGAAAAAGTAAGGCAGGAACCGCCCTTCCGTATACTTCACATGCGGAATATCGGATATCATCCGCAGTGTTGTACCATCCCCGACACTGCCCACCACCGCATCCAGGCCGATGGATGCGAAGTACGGTCCGTAAGGCTCCACCCCAATCCACTGGTCCCCGAGGAACATAATCGCTTCCTTCTTGCTGTCATGCACCAGATCTACCAGCTTCTTCGTCTCAACGGAGACAAACCGGGAGACAAAGTCGACATACTCCAGATAGGTCTTGGTCGGCACTCTGAAGGAAGAATTGTAATACCCCTGGTCTACGAAATCCTCTGCGGTCAAGGTATAGCCCTTCTCCTTGCGGAAATCCTCCATCATCGCCACAGAGACACTTGCCCCGTAACCGAACCAGTCGACGAATTTCTCTTTGCCATACTGGTTGAAGACCAGGCTGAATTGATAGAAGAACGTGGTGAATCTGACCACATCGACCTCCGGATTGTCCTGCAGCCATTGCTTCATGGTGTCGTAGATGAAGGCATTGGTGTGCGGCTGTTTGACGTCGAACGGAATCTCATGCGGCTTGTCGCCCCAGTCATTCGTGATGTGATTATACATCTGCACCGGGTCCCATTGGATATAAGCAAGGAACGAGACACTATACTCATGCCATGGCGTAGTATGCTGAATGATTACCTTATTGCCCTCCTGCTGCACCTTCCAGTCCTGTTCCGGTACGAGCTCTCCAGTCGTCCGGTCTGTTACCTGCCAGTAGGTCTTGGGATCATGGATATAATCCACATCGAGTTGTTCGTTATAATACGATTGAAGCAGATCAATGACGAGCTCCTCCGCACGTGCCATCGTGAAGTCCGACAGCAGATAGATTTGCGGACATTCCTCCATATGTTCTTCAATGAACTCATTGTGGCCTCTGGTTGGAAAATAAGCTGTATAGATCTTGGCATCCAGCGCCTTAATCTCAGCATCCAGCGCGGTTCCATCACTGTCGCGGATGGCATCCGCGCCCCACCGCTCCATCATTACCTTGGTCTCTTCCACGAATCCTTCTTCACTCGGGAGGGTTACTCTTCCTGCTGGCTTCGTCATACCTGTTCGCTCCTTCTATCCTCAAGGTGTTGTTATGGAATCATAATTGCCTGTACTCAGCCTAATATCATTCTGCTGAACCTGCTCCAGCATGTATGTCTCGAATTTCAGATGCAGCGCTTCTGCCTTCAATTGGCTGGCTACCTCTTCGATGGGCACTTCATAATTCTCCGTCTTATTCACTAATTGGACGATGGAGTAACGGTCGCCTGCATCCATAATGGAGGACCAGCTTCCTTCCTCCAGCTTCATTGCGCTCTGCAGAAGCAGCCCCTCCGAGGATAACGGACTGAACTGCCCGGCATCAATTGCCGTATGTCTGGTGAGCCGGATGTGAGCATTGCTGTCACTTACGCCTGCGGAGGATTCCCCGCTGTTCACCTGTCCAAGTGCAGCCTGAATGGTAAGCAGCGCTTGGCTCTTCTCCTCTTGTCCGGCATAGGGGACAGACAGCTCTTCAATCTCAAGCCGGGTCTGGCCCTGATAATCCTGCGCATGCGCCTGATACACCTGCTCAATCTCAGCATCGGTTACCTGCAGCTCTCCCTTGCCCATAAGCTCCTCTAATTCAAGTCTCAGGTTACTAAGCGTATAGAAATAGAACTGGCTCTGCTCATACTGTCCCAGCCCGAAGACGGCTTTGTTCTGGCTGGCATCCTGCTTGCGTTCACTATTGTTGTCTGCAAAGTCCTGCAGGAACTGTTCATATGAGATATGCTGCACCAGCCCCTTGCTAAGCGCGATGGACTGCAGCAGCTTGCCCTTGACCGCTTCGTCCGCCGCACGGCTTTTGAGCAGTTCAATCGGCCTCTCGCCCCCGAAATCACTTGTCCAGTAATCCGGCTGATCCTCTGCTTGATAGGTAACGCTGAAGTAATTGGTGACCGCGCCCTTCTCCTTATCCATGTACAGCTGGAACTCCTGTCTGGTTACGGGTTCTTCATCCACATACAGGATAACATCGCTTAATCCGGGTTCAGCCGGTCCGGCCAATGTTGGAGCAGCCGTCCGCAGATTCATGATGCCAATAATGATCAACACTGCAAGAAGGGCAAGACCTGCGCCCCCAAGGAGATACCTTGAAGCACCCGCTTTATCCTTACGGCTCATTTACGCTTCCTCCCGCTGCCTGACTTATCCTTTCACCCCGCCGAGCATCATGCCTTCTGTCAGCTTCTTCTGCAGCAGTACATACACAAGAATGGTTGGTGCCAGAACAATGACCAGACCGGCGAACAATGACCCCCAGTCCGTAGCATACTGCTGAATCTGCATCAGATTGGATAATCCGACGGGAATTGTCTTCTTCGCATCACTGCTGATGAACGTCATCGCCATCACATACTCATTCCAGAAGTCGAAGAAGCTGAACACAATCAGGGTAATGATTCCGGGACGGGCCATCGGCACAATAATGCGGAACATCGTGCTGAAGTACCCGCAGCCGTCGATCATTGCCGCTTCCTCATAATCATGAGGGATGGACTTCATGAAGCTGGTCAGCAGGAAGATGGAGAACGGCAGACTTCCCGTTGCATATACAGCACTCAGCCAAAAACGGTTGTCCAGCATATGCAGACTGTTCATCAGAATGAACAGCGGTACAATCACATACACGCCTCCGACAAACAGGCCGGCCATGTAGAAGTTAGTGAAGAAGGAACGTCCGCGGAACCGCATTCTGCCCAGCACATATGCAGAAGGCACAGCAGCCACCAGCAGTATAGCCATGGAGAGAATAACCACCAGCACGGAATTCAGCATATAGTCCCCGATCCGGGCACTTGTGAAGGCATGGGCGTAGTTGATCCATTCAATGCCCTTAGGCAGCTTCCACGGATTCTCCATAATCTCCGCATTGGTCTTGAACGATGCCAGTACATTCCACAGCAGCGGATAGACTACCGCGGCAGTCTGCACAATCAGCAGCAGGCGGAGGAGTGTTTTGCCGATCATGCTGCCAGCTCTTTTCTCAGGACGGTTCAGAGTACTCTCAGTAGCCATAGTTAGTCAGTACCCCTTTCAGTCAGCTTGTTGCTCAGCAGCGCCAGGATCATAGATATCACAAAGATAAATACGCCAATTGCCATCGCATAGCCAAAATTCGAATTCGTGAAGGCCTGGGAATACAGATAAGTCATGACAACCTCGGAGTGGTGGTCCGGCCCGCCGGCAGTCATAACCGAGACGATAACAAAGCTTATACTAAGCACACCGTTGATGCTGAAAATAATCGTAACCCGGATAATCTCCCACAGCATCGGAATGGTGATATGAATGAATTGTTTGATCCGGGTCGCCCCGTCCAGCTCGGTTGCTTCATACAGCTCAGGGGAGATCCCGTCAATTCCGGCCATATAGATGACCATGTAATAGCCGGCGGCCTGCCAGATCAGCGTGACAGCCAAGGCCCACAGCACTACGCGCTGGTCTCCTAGCCAAGGCAGCGCCCACTTATCCAGTCCGACAGCCTCCAGCCCGGAATTCAGGAACCCCATCGTCGGATGATAAATGAAGGACCAGAGAATGGCGATCACCACGAAGGACAGAATGCTCGGGAAGAAGAAAACGGTACGGTAGATATTGCGCTCCTTCAGTTTCGATTTGGTCAGAATCGAAGCGTTAACCAGCGCAATCAGCAGCGTCACAATCGGAACAACCAGCATCAGGAGACCGGTGTTCTTCAGGGACAGCAGAAACGTATCATCGTGGAACATATCCGTATAATTCTGCAGGCCGATGAACTTCGGCTTATCACTGAGCCCGGTCCACAGATACAAGGATTTCTGAAAGATCTGCAATGTGGGATATACCTTGAATAAGAGAAATAAGAATAACCCCGGAAGCAGGCATGAGGCGATAAATATGCTTTTTCGGGTCTTCATTGTCATGTTCGTATCCAGCCCCTTTCCTCTTGATGCTCTAATTATAGGGCGGTTGGCAGACGGACCATATTAACAAAAGGAAGGATGTTCATGGAGGATTTTAAGCAAATACACAGAAATATTAACTCCCCTTGTCAGCTTTGCGGCAATCTTAAAATCGTACAGGTTTGCTTTGAAAAAAAGGCTGTCCAAGCGGGTCATCTTCACTCCGTCCGGGACAGCCTTGGTGGTCCGAATTAGTTGTACAGTCCGATTTCCGCGAGCTGAAGGTTCGTTTCTCCGTTGTTAGCAGATACTGTTAAGCGATAATACGCATATGCCGTGGTATTGCTAAACGTATAGGTCTTCTTCAGGAAGCGGGTAGCGAAGGTCTCGTTCGTCCGCGTATCCAGGGTAGTCCAGCTTGTGCCGTTATTGGAGCCCTGCAGAGTCCAGTTCTTGGGATCGCGTCCGGGAACATCATTAGCTGATGTAATAGAATAGGAGGTAGCTATCTGCGTAACCCCTGTAGCGAACTTATACTGAATCCAGCCCGTACTCGTCGTAATCAGCCATTTGGTAGACGGATTGGCATCAAAGGCCTTCTCCTTCTCTTCCCCGGACGGACTGCTGGTTGAGCTCGACGTGACCGTTCCTCCCACCGTTACGGACACCGGCTCTGTCGATCCTCCGGCAACTGCGGATTCGAAGGCTCCGATATCCGGAGTGGCCCCGTTATACAGCGTATTGCCGTAGAAATCCTTGGTTCCTAATTGGGATACATACAGTCCGGCATTAATGAGCGGAGACGTATCCTGCAGCTTATAGCCGTTCCATACAGTAGCACCGCTGGTATAGCCATTAGCTCCGGTAGTCGGCGCTTGTCCGGGATTGACCATTTGCGGCGGGAGAATAACCTTGGCGGCATCGCTTGGTTCTCCGGCGGCATGGCTTCCATTCGCTACATAGAAGGCATTGTTTCTGAATACGGCCGTCCCGTAGCTGCTCGGGCTGCTCGGCCAGAAGCTGGAGGAAGGCTTATTCTTATCGTAGAAGACGTTATTGTAGAAATAATAAGGGACACTTTTAAAGTAGGTTGAGGCTAAATTGGCGTTGGAGCTGGTGAACTTGGTGACTGCCCCATCGTAGATGAATACATTATTCAAGAAATACGTAGGTGAAGTATCGACATCGAACCAGCCGAACTTAATCAGATAGGCAGCATTATCGTCGCTGATGTTATAGCGGGCAATATTATTGCTGCTTCTGCCCAGGTACGACATCCAGCCCATCGGATTGTTATGCGTGTAATTGAACTGATAGACGATATTCACATTCGGGGAATCGAAGTCGAAGGCCGTCCCGTCTCCGTTGTTCGCTCCTGTCGTTGTCGGTCCTCCGTATACCTCATTATTCTGGAAGGTGACATTGTAGGATTTCCAAGGATAGATCCCTGCGCTCTCTGCATTATACCGGCGGGACCAGCCATCCACTACGTTGTATTCAACGATTGCATCCTTGGCATCGCAGATGTCAATCGCACCCTGTCCAATATTACGCATGTAATTGTGCCCGATATAAATATTGGTCTGCCAGAGATTATACGTGTCGATCTCATCCTGAAAAGCCGACGGAGTCGTATAATTGAAATTGGCAATCGCGAGCAAGTCGACTTTTTCAATCGTATTATTCTCAATCCGTACATCATTAAAGGTCATATTGGCCTTCAATGAGCCAATCACGTAGAAGATGATCCCGCCGTTAAATGAGGCATTGCCGTATTGATTCGGCCAGACGTTAGGGCTGTCGACATCATGCACATAATTATCATGGATATAGATATGATCCATAATCGTGTCCGCACTGGCGGCAACCTGATCGGTATCCAGTACAATTAGAATTCCGTCGCGGATATTGGAGGGCTTGCTGTTCGCGTACGTCACAGCACTCAGATCTGTATTGAAATTATCATCATTCGTGACCTCCAGATTGCTGATCTCCCAGTACTGCTGATTCCGCAGCATAACAGCGCCTGTCGACTGATAGTCACGCTGGATCCCTCCGCCATTGATGATCGGGCGCACCGTACCTCCGTACAAGTCCATTTTGATCGGCAGGCCCGAACTTCCTGAGCCTTTGGGCCAGAGCTGACCGTTCCACACCCCGCCGGACTTGAAGAGAATCTGGTCACCCGGCTGGAAGGTGGTCGCATTGACCTTGTCCAGGGTCTTCCACGCCGCGGCGGTGGAAGTACCGCTATTCGAATCATTGCCGCTTGCTGAATCAATATAGTAAGTAGTTCCTGCTGCACTTGCGGTTGGAACGGGGCCTGCGGTGAACAGTACGGACGACAGCAACATAAGGGACAATACCAGTGTTACAACTTTTTTCACCTTGGATTTCCTCCTTATTTATAGTAATCCCTCCGAAAAGTCTCTGCCTCCTTCCTTGTGAAGCGCCGGGTGAAGGCGTTCACACCCATGTTTATACCAAAAACCTGCCCTTACAGGAAAGGCAGGTTTTGAGTACTTGCAAGGCGGGACGATTTACTGCTGGCCTTGTTCTTGCAGCTCTTTTTGAATTTGTGTGTAGACCTTGTACAGCTTCGCCGAGTATTCATCCAGCGTCAGTTGCTTGCTCATGATGGAGGATATCGGTTTGTATACTTCATCGCTGGCATTGAATTTACTTCCCTTGGCTACCGGCTTGAAGGAACCGCTGACGGCAACCATACCGCTGTCAACCGCTTTGTAGATATTGTAGGTCGTCTCGGAGATATATTCCTTCACCAGATCAGGCGCTCCGTTAACTGCCATAACGCCCTTGGCTTTTTCTGCATTCAGCTTAATGCTCTTCTCGCTGTAGAGATATTTCAGGAAGGCTTTGGCCAGCTCAGGATTCTTCGCCTTAGCTGGTATCACCATCTGCTCTACCTGCGTCAGCGCCATAACCTTACCGTCTGCTCCCAGTGAAGGAACTCCGAGGAAGCCGAACTGGAAGCCGTCCTCACGCGGTGCATCCTTCATCTCATCCTCGAACCAGGTGCCGTTCGGAATGAACATTGATTTCCCTTGCAGGAAGGAGGTCTGGGATTGAGTATGATTCAGGGCAACAGTACCCTTCATGAGCGCGTTGTCCTCTGTCGCAATCTTCTCGAGTAGCCCCCATACCTTGGTGTAGGTCTCACTCTTCCAGAACTCCGGATCATAGTTGAAGAACTGGTCCAGGGCTTCCTGTCCCCCTGCACTGGCAATGGCCGGTACAATCATCTCCTCCAGATAGCCCGGATACAGTCCCTGATAGGTGAAGAGCGCACGGTCATTCTCTTTCGCTACAGCGTTGTCCGCGAACAGCTCATCCCAAGTCTTAGGCGTTGCGATCCCCTTGCTGTCGAACAAATTCTTGTTGTACCAGAGGCCCATTACGCCAAAGTTATAAGGCGCGAGATATATTTTGCCGTCCCCGTAAGGAGCGATAGAGCTGGATGTC
Source organism: Paenibacillus sp. FSL E2-0178 (assembly GCF_038593005.1). Taxonomy (NCBI): domain Bacteria; kingdom Bacillati; phylum Bacillota; class Bacilli; order Caryophanales; family Paenibacillaceae; genus Paenibacillus; species Paenibacillus sp. FSL E2-0178. The sequence continues at coordinate 6,786,596 of NZ_CP151953.1, read as the reverse complement.
AGCACCCCGGGCAGAATCTGCAATTTCAGCGGTGTTCCGGCTTCGGTATTGGAATCGAACACATCGGTCAGATCCAGCAATGCCTTATCCTTCACCAGCCCATCCAGAATAGGCGTGTTGTCGCTCCCCGAGATATACATGAAATCCGGCGGATTACCGGCAACGATCTTCGGACGGACCAGCTCGGCAATCTTAGGACTCGCGGTGATGTTGATCTTGGTGCCCGGATACTCCTTCATGAATTCAGCAGCTACGCTGTCCCAATAATCACGGCCATACCCGCCTTGGAATACGGCGATGTTCAGTTCAGGGTTGCCAAATGTCTCCGCCGCTGCTCCCGGTGATGCGCTGGCCGAACCCTCCGCAGAAGCTTCAGCAGCCGCCGTGGCAGACGGTGCAGCATTGTTACTGGTGTTATTAGAACCGCAGCCGGCAAGCGGCAGCGTCAGGAGGACCGCAGCCATAGCAAGAGTAATCCAATTTTTCTTCGACATCTTTATTTGACCCCTTTCTGGATTTGGATGTCTCTAATTATAGGTTCACAGGGGATTTCACCATATTAACAAAAGGACGGAGGTTCATGGACGATTTTATGCACAAAGCTGACTTTAGATGAAAGAATTCATAGACAAGCCAAGGAAACTATACTTTTTTTACCGGTTTCTTAAAATCCTCCATATTAGCGGATGTTCTTCACCGTCTTCGGCGCTACGCCGAATCTTTTCTTGAACAGGCGGTTGAAATAGAAAGGGTCAGGGATACCGATCTCCATCGCCACCTGCTTGATCAGATAGTTGCCGGAGGACAGCATCTCATAGGCCTTGGTCATTCTGATCTCATTAAGCCGCGTCAAGATGCTGGAGCCGGTTTCGGCCTTGAATACCTGGCACAGATACGGCTCGGAGAATCCGACATGCGCGGCGACCTCCGAGATAAATACCCGTTCAGCGAAGTGCCTTTCCAGATACGCATTTGCGAGTCTAATCTCTTCGCGCATGAATTTATAGCTTGCAGTCTTGCCGATAATGTTCGTAATCTCATCGTACATGTCCTCAATGATAAGCAGGATATGCGAGTCCGTATGGGCCGATTCAATCTTCTCAATCCACTGGCTCTCATTCCATGAGGCATCGCTGCTGACAATCTTTGAATTAGCAATCCCCCAGATCCCGCCGATAATTGCCCTTTTGAGTAAGCTTGGCGGAATGTATAGCTCGGCGGCCGACCGGATCAGAACAACCGCGCTCTCCAGCCATAGATCAATCTCTGTTCCGTTCGTATGGCGCAGACTATCCTTGAACTCATTCTCCAGCATCCTGAATCCATTCTCCTCTTCTCTCGGTCCGCTAACAGAACCACTGTATATGCAGTTGTCCTGGTGCCTGGTATAGAAGGAGAGATACTCCGCCTCTTTATTCCTTCCAATCTGCTCGACTACCGCCTCATAATCCGCCGCAGGATTGCCGAAGACTACGGTAATATCCACATTGTAATACAGCTTGGACAGCCCTTTGATCCGCTGTGCCAGCTCCTCCACCTTGGGGGAATCCCCGCTGCCGGGCTGGACAGGTGCAAGCAGCAGCAGTCTGTCCGGATCTGTAGCTGTGACATAGAGCCCGTGATTACCGGGGAAGAGGCCCTCCGCTATCTTGTAGAAGGTCTCCTGGTACTGTGCTGCCGCGAGACTATGATTCGAATCCTTCAGCACATGGATGCAAAAAGTATAGGCATGGAGTGCAGGCGGTCCCGCGAGCACTTCTAGCAGTGTCTGCCGGCCAGCCGGGCTGCCGCCTGGGACAACGCCGGCATCAGTCTCCTTCAGCCATTCTCCAATCTTCCCCTTGCCGATGGTCTGCCCCTCTGGAAGCTGGGCCTGGTCGCTGCGGTGGTGATTCTTGAGATCCAGCTTGTGGGCCATTTCCTCCAGTGCCACCATGAAGTCCTCTGTCTTCAGCGTCAGCTTGAGCATGTAATCATGGGCTCCGCATCTCAGTGCTTCCCGGACCAGATCGTAATCGTTATAATTGCTGAGTACGAGCACCTCTCCGCCGAAGGATGACTTCATCAGCAGCTTGATCAGCTCCAGACCGTCCATCTCACTCATCTTGATATCCGTGATTACGATATCCGCTCCCGTTCTCGGGATCATCTCCAGCGCCTGGGCTCCGTTCGCAGCCGAGCCTACATATTCAAACCGGCTGTCCTCCCACCGGATCAGTGATTTCACCGCATGTCTGACGATCATCTCATCGTCTACAATAAGTACTTTATACATAGTCACTCTCCCCCTCTTTCCGCTGCAGGGGCAGCCGGATCACCGTAACCGTCCCCTTGCTGGGCTCACTTGTGGTCACCATTCCATACGGCTCGCCGACATGCATGCGGATGCGTTCCTCCACATTCACAATCCCGATGCCGGACAGCTTGTTATCGGAATGCCTGCGCAGCTGAACCTCCTTGATATCGAAGCCCTTGCCGTTATCCGAAACCGTCAGCTGCAGAATTCCCTCTCCGCTGGATATCCTCACGCTGATCTGGACCATCCGCCCTTCAATGCCTCCGGTATGAATAATAGAGTTCTCGACAATCGGCTGCAGGATGAATCTCGGAACCAGACATTCGTACAGCTCCTCCTGCTCCACAATGCAGTTCAAATCAAACGACTGGCCGTACCTGATCCGCTGGATCACTGCGTAGTGGAGCAGATTATCAATCTCTTTGCGGAGTGGAATCATCTCCTCCTGATCCAGAATGGTATTGTGCAGCAGTTCGGACAGGGAGGCGATTCCTTCCTCGACAATGCTATTCCCGCTCATCATTGCGCTCCATCTCAGGGAATTCAGCGTGTTGAACAGAAAATGCGGGTTAATCTGCGCCTGCAGCATATTGAGCTCCGCATCCCGCTTCGCCTTCTGCTCGATCTCCACCTGATAGATCAGCTGCTTCAGCCGGGCCACCATCTGATCAATCGTATCGGTCAGCTTGCCCATTTCATCCGAAGTATTCCCGGAGGAGAGAGTGAAATCCAGCTGGCCAAGCTTAATATGCTTGGCATACTGCAGCAGCTCACGCATGGGGGTAATGATGCTCCGGTAGACCCACATCGCCATAATGGTGGTGAGCAGCAGGATGAACACGCTGATGTACAGCAGGTTCCCCCGGATTTCCAGCAATTCGGACACGATGAAGGAATGCGGAATTAAGCCGACCATATACCAGTCAGCCGAGCGGATATAGGTGTTGGTCACCAGCACCTTCTTGTCATCCATCTGCGTATAGAAGGACTGGTTGGTTTTGCCTTTAACAATCTTGGCGAACACGTCCTGCTGCTGGTAACGGGTTCCTTGCGGAATGCCGGGATCCGCCGAAGAGACCACTGTGCCGAATCCGTCCACGATATATAACTTCCCGCCCGTCCCCAGGTCCACATGCTCATATGTATTCCGGGTGAACACCTTGCCGTCAATCACGATGATCAGATATCCCAGTTTTTTGTTCAGGTTATCCGCCGAGAAAATGACCCGGCTCAGTGCTATCTTGTCGGTACCGCGGTTGGAGCGCAGATAGTTCCAGGTCATGTTGCCCGAGAACTGGTTGATCCGCTTGATCGAATCCTCGATCTGGCTGCCGGGGTACCATTCATATCCCATATCATAGAAGGGGTCCAGCCCCTCCGTTAAGACCACTACATTGGACAAATTGCTTAACCTGAAGACCTGTTCCCCGAGATCATTATTAATCCTTGTCTGGAACTCATTCCGTTCATAGTCGGTCATGCTGTCCGCCTGCATCAGCCCGCTCTGGATCTCCTTATTCACAATAATAGATTCGCTGAGCGTCTCATATTGGGCCAGCTCCCGCGATACATTGACCGCCGATTCCGACAGGACCTGAAGGGAGAACGCGCTCAGCTTATCGGAGATGGATTCCTCGTACCGCACATTGGAGTAGAGGGTTACGAAGATTACAGGCAACAGTGAGGTTATGAAAAAAGCGCCGAGCAATCTATTCTTGATCGAGAATCTCCTTAGATACGAGGCGCGGTCCGGCGGTTTGAAGGTATTTCGCGGTACATTCATGTCAGATTCCCCCTAATTCGCGACATATTCCCTATCATTCTATCACAGTATTTCTAGCTATCTATAGAGTTTATACTGGCAATTCAATGACATGTCTATGCACTCAATCAAAGCCCGTTCGGAAAGTATTAGCGATTTATTCCATCTAGAAAAAGCATCTGAACGGGAATCCACACCCTAAGAGCAGCCCTGATCCACAATCCATCTCCAGCCTGCTTGAGGCGCTCTGTCAAAATATCTTCGCGGCTCATTCGCGGCATTCATCCTACACCTCCCTTCACCTATAGAACGATGAAATTTCACTTTAATATCTGTGGATATAAAAAAACGCCAACACCTGTCAATACTAGGTGTTGGCGGAACTCTTAAAAGAAATAAATTTGATTGTGTGCATGTAATATTTCTGTATGTTGAATTCCATAAAACCATGAGCAATTAAAATGATATCCACTCTTTTCTAACCCATTGCAGTTCCAAAGTATCTTCAGCATCAAAAATGAGTGGTGTTTTGGTCTTTTAATCAAAAAGATCGCACTGCCCTCAATGTTCCATGAGAGTCATGCGATCTCCTCCTCGTTCTCTCCTTCGGAAAAAGGAGAGAACTGCAGGAGAGAACTCGATCAAAAGTTCTCTCCTAGGCTGTTTCAAAAACCAAGATTTCTCGAAAAAAAACCTTATACATCAAGGATGCCGAGGACGGGGTCGAACCCGTACGGTACTCACGTACCGCAGGATTTTAAGTCTTGTGCGTCTGCCTGTTCCGCCAAACCCTTGCTATGAGTGCATTTTGGGCTATCTGTTCAATGTTAGCTTAACAGGATTCACTAATGGTGAGAAAACATAAATCCTGTGTGCTTAAGATAAATTTATCATGTTTAAAACAAGAACTCAAGTTCGCCTATCATTTTAATTTTCTATATTCATCACGAATAATCGCATACTTCAACAACCTTAAAATAAACTCATTAGAGTTTTGAGTTCCCCATGTAATTCCCACTGAATTATCAAAAACTCCGAGGATAATTTTGTTACCATCAGATGACATTAACTCTGGAGCTCTTTTACATACAAATTCTAAAACATCACTTTTACGTACTGCTCCTTGTTTTCCTTTTGTTAATGTGCCATCATGCCATATAGTATATCGGTTATCTTCAACTGTTATATACTTATCAAGATTCAACTGAATAGAGTTATGGCTTATCTCATAATCATCGATGGCTACAATAAGTGTAGTCGTTCCTTTACGTGTTCCGAAGACAGGATGATCAACACATTTCAGAGAACCCAGAACAGTTATACTGACGATTTGATTATTTCCCTCATTGTCCTCCAAAATAAAGTAACGATACTCCCCCCCCCAGTTACCTCCAGCAGCATTTCCGAATGTTGTATATCTTATACCACCATCAGAGATTACTTTCAGACCATAGGACTGCTGCGAATTCAGCGTACCTGAGGTGTCTCTAATAAAGCAGGCTAGGTCTAATAAGAATAGTTTTAAAAATTCAGGAGTATCCTCCCCTATCCAATTTAAATTCATGAATTTGTCAAATAATTCAACCGATTTCAACTCATCTTTTGTTGGCCGAATCCATTCGGTGGGTTGTTCAAAATTAAACTCAAGATTCTGACGTGAACCCAACTCATCATATAAAGGTAATGACTTTAGTGGGAAATAACAATGCTCTTCATCATTCCATGAGTAAATATAAAACTCATATCCATTTGTAAGCATTATTGTATTGGCGGAGAGAACATTATCATACCTTACAACCTGATTAAATACATCATCAGTCAGCGGTATATGTGGAGCTTTACACTCAACAATTAATACTGGTATATAGTCAGTCTCAATTGTATTATATACAATGATGTCAGCTCGTCCCTTCGCCCCTTTGCTGAAGTATGACAATGGTACTTCTAGCTCAATCATTTCGTACGGCACATTCATTTCTTTATGTAAAAAGTGCACCATTCGTTGTCTAATGATCTCCTCAGGTGTGACAACAATTAGTTTCTTTCGAATGGAGTCAAGAAAACATTCACTGCCATTTCTTTGGTATATTTCAGGCAGGGAATAACCACTAAATCTTACCGAATCAAACAATGATTCCATCCCCTTCTATAGTTGATAGTTATTCAGCCAAATCATTATACTGTATCAATACTGCATCATAGAAATACACTGGTTGCCAGCGAACAAAAGTTTGGTCTATACTTTTTATACTGACCGCAAAAGTTCAAAAAATCTAAAGGAGCGTTATAGATGCAGCATCAAATGACTTACGGTACAACTACCATAGAATATACTCTGATACGTAAGCCAGACAAAAAAGAAGTCTCCATTTCCGTAGATATGTACGAAGGGGTACGGGTGGTAGCGCCTCAATCCCTTGAGCAAGCTCAGCTTGATGAAATCATGTACAACAAAGCTCCTTGGATATTAAAGAAGCAGTTTGGCTTCCGTGAGATTGAGGAGCAATTAGCGTATCTCGAATTCCTAAGCGGTGAAAAAATCCGTTACCTTGGCAGAACCTACCGTCTAAAAGTCACGAAAAAGCCGATTCATAAACCGACACTTCATTTTAAGAATGGGAAGTTCAATGCGGAGCTTCCTCATCATTACAATCAGGTACAACAGACTACAGAGCTGAAAGCCCTATGTATTGAATGGTACAAAGCCTATGGAACAGCTAAAATACAAGAACGCATCAGACGCTACAGTAAGCTTATGGGCCTAACCCCTACTTCTTTGCTCCTTAAAGATCAAGAAAAACGCTGGGGAAGCTGTACGCAAAAAGGAGAGCTCCTGATCAACTGGCGTATCATGATGGCTCCCCTGCGGATTGTGGATTATGTAGTTGTTCATGAAATGGCTCATTTAAAAATACCTGACCACTCTGAAGCTTTCTGGAGCTTTATCAGATCAGTTATTCCAGATTATGAAGAACGAAAGGAATGGCTGCGAGTAAATGGTCCAATGCTAAATCTATAACTTTTTTGACACTAACATTTGAGCACCCTTTTCGAGCAACTCCTTGTTTTTGCCTTGAGACGCTAATAAGATTCCTACTCCAGCTACAATAACAACTGACCCAATTGCATATTTAGATAGGTCCCTATAAAATTCACGATTTTCCTTAGACTCCTCTCTAATCTCTGTGATCATCGTTCCTAACATAGCATGAATCCTATCTCTTTGATCATCAGTTAACTCACGTGCGAGCTCTTCTTTTAGAACATCGGAAATTGCCGCTAACATTTCTTTCACATTATGAGATGAATTTCTTTGTGCTTCAGCAAAAGTTTTAAGAGCATCTAACAAGGCAGTCGCTGTCGGATTAACACTATCCAAGTAATCTTTGATCATATCAGCGGTGAATTTTTTGTCTTTCGAAAACTCATTAAACTGAGCATTCAGATCATTAGCATTGCTTTGTTGTTTTTTATTAAACTTGAATTTACCCTTATTTAAGTCCACATGTTTACCTCCCTATTTTTTATAATGAATTCCTGCCAGATCGACGAGCTGAATGGTCAATGACTCCAGCTTGTCCTCTGGACACTTGAATACCCGCAGTTGACGCTTGGTCTGCTGACGCATTTCCCGCTTTACATCATCCTTTTGCGTCCATTCAATTACAGACAGCTCTTGAATCTTTTCCGTGATGACTTCGGTTAAGGCTTTAAGCGCCTCTTTATTATCCTCTTCAGGAAGCTGCTTTTCCAGCATTAAAAAGAATGGATATTGCTCTCGGGTAAGCCCAAGGTGCTCCCCCTTCCTGGCTGCATCCCGCATCTCGCCCATAATCTCCTGCATCTTCTCCATCATTTCAAAAATATCCATTTGCTTCAGCTTCCGAGCTTCGATCAGCTCTTCCAGCTTCTTCTTCAGTGAGGTATACAGTACAGGGTTTTCATCTAGCTTCACCCGAATTTCATGACGGATGGCATGCTCCATCTCAGAAGCTTTGGCTTCACCTTGGTACTGGCTCAAATGTTGCTCGAACTTACTGGACAAGATATCAATGGGATCATGCAGAATTTCCACTTTTGAAGCCCGCAGGTGATCAGCGATCAGTTGTCTGACCTTTTCTCCCAAGTCGCTGATATCCATATCTTCTACCTTATATCGGGACTTGGCAGCTTGTCTTACTTTACCGAGAAAGGCCAGGTCGTTCACATACGGCTGTGCCATCGGATTCGGTAAAATCATGTCCATACTCTTAGCAAATAACTTGAAGGCATGTTCAAATTCGCTACGTACATCTTCTGGCTCAAGGATTTGAATGCAGCTCTCCAGATCTTCTTTACGGATATAGTCAAAATATCTCATGGCTGCACGATGACGGCTCTGTAATCTAGGAAGTTCACTGCCGATTGGCATAAGTGCTCCTTGAATGTCATCCTTGGAGAAAATATCAAGCGCCTTTTCCAGAAAGTTGGATACGCCAAAGTAATCCACGATGAGGCCATAAGTTTTACTGTCGTATGTGCGATTGGTACGAGCAATCGCTTGCAATAAGTTGTGCTCCTTAAGAGGCTTATCCAAATACATGACCTGCTCAACTGGTGCGTCAAAGCCTGTCAGCAGTTTGTCGCATACGATCAGGAAGGACAGCTTGTCTTCATCCATCGGCTTTTTAAAACGTTCAATCAGCAGCTTTTCTTCATCTTTGGAGATTGCATACTCCTTCTTACGGTCGTCATCATCGTTGCTGGTTGAATAGATGACCGCTGAATCCAGATCACTGAGTTCATCCATCTTCTGTTTATAGGTCACTGCAGCATCTCTGGAAATGGCGACTATCTGAGCTTTTAGCCCATTCGGTTGAATGTGTTCTTCATAATGTTTGATAATGTCGAGTACAATCTGCTCAATCCGTTTCGGGCTTGCGATAATAGCTTCTTCGTCAGCATACTTTTTCTTAATTCGCTCTCTGGTCTCTTCGTCGTATTCACGGAATTTGCGGTCAAATAACTGATCCAGCGTTTCCCCTTCCACATGCAGATGCGATAGTCGTGCTTCGTAAAAGATAGGAACTGTTGCCCCGTCATCCACCGCCTGCTCAATCGTGTATTTGTCGATATAGGAGCCAAATGTGCGGGTTGTACTTTTATCTTCTTTGTCGATTGGGGTACCTGTAAATCCTAAGTAGCAGGCATTCGGGAGAGCGGTGCGCATGTTCATGGCAAGACCTTTGTACTGCGAGCGATGAGATTCATCAATCATAACAATTATATTAGAAGCGGTAGAAAGCACAGGGAACTTATCTTGGTCTTTGTCCGTTTGAAATTTCTGAACCAGCGTCATAATGGTTGAGCCTGGTCCCTGCTTAAGCAATCGTTTCAGATCACGTACGCATTCAGCCTGCTGAGGATTAGCAAACCCGCAACGACGAAATGTATTCGTTATCTGATTATCCAAATCTTTTCGATCCGTAACAATGATTATAGTCGGGTTACTTAACGCTTCAATTCGTCTCAGCTTGACTGCCAGGTATAACATGGTGAGTGACTTCCCACTGCCCTGCGTATGCCATACAACGCCACCGCGATCTCTTGGATCGTGTGCCGTCAGAATGCGGTTTGCTGCCTTATGTACGGCACGGAATTGCTGATAGCGGGCCAGCTTTTTGATGACACGGCCACCTTCAGGTTCGAAGACAATAAAGTTTAGGATGAGATCCAGCAAGTTCTCTTTAGACAACATCCCTGCGATAAGAATATCCTGAGGTGTGGGGTTGATTCCAACTTCAGGACTGGTCAAAGGGTATGGATCTTTCCATTCTCCGAAGTGCTGTACTTGGGCTCCAATCGTTCCAGCTTTAGCACGGTCATTGCTTGTAGCGATTAGGATTTGATTATAGTGAAATAGATGCTCATAGCCCTTCTGATAGCGCAGCATCTGCTTGACAGCTTTGCCGATCTGTTCATCGATGGAAACCATCGGGCTTTTGCATTCGATTACAACAAGCGGCAAGCCGTTGACAAACAAGATGAGGTCGGGACGGATCGGCTTTTCACCACCAGTGATCGTAAATTGATCAACGACCAAAAACTCATTATTTAACGGATTATCAAAGTCGATCAGCCTTACGGTCTGACCTTTCTTTCCCTTGCCGAGATCCTGTTGGATGGAAATGTAGTTCACCAGCATATCATGGATTTTTTCATTGGTTTCCATCAAGCTTGCTGCTTCCGCATGCTTAATAGAGCGGACAATTTTACTCAGGTTGTTATCCGAAAGCCAGGGATTCAGAGTCCTGATCGCTTTGGTTAGCCGCTGAGTCAGTACTACTTCACGTCCAGTCTCACGCTCTGCATCCAGTGAAGGGCCATGCAGATGCGCATAGCCCATATCCTGAAGTTGCTGAATAAGACGGTTCTCGACCAGTTGTTTTTCGTTCCAATCACTTGTGCTCATAACAGCACCTCTTCGGGTTGGTCAGTTTTCACTCGGACTTTTCCAGTGAGGAGGGAATTCATTAATCCTTTTTTTAAAATTTCATAGCATTTGCGTTTAGATACTTCAATTGACAGCTTCTTTTCTATAGAGTCTAAAACATTTATTATACTAATTTGTTCAGCTACTGGTGGTACAAGTACAGGAAATTGTTTAAGTTGCGTAGAATTTATAGATGCAAGGTTAGTCGTTTGTTTTGCACAACTTAAAAAATATGACTTACCATAATTACTCGAGCATAAGTAGCTCAAAAATTTAGGAATAATTAGATTTGAGGTTACTCTCACACGAAAAACATGGTTTTGATGAATGAATATCTTTCCTTGGTCCTTCCAGATAAATCCTCTGCCTAATTTATCAATATCTCCACCTTCTGTTAATAGAAGGTCCTCCTCCATGAGGGAGTATTTTTGTATTTCTTCTTCTGTTGCATCAATATATTTTATTTCAGAAAGGTCTATATAGCCATCCTGAACGTTAGCTACTCTAATATATGGGACACTTTGCATATTAGAGTTAGTTGTTTTTCTACCTTTTGTGATTCCTGACTTTATATCAGAACAACTATCCATTGATACAACTTCCCAGGTAACAGGGATAATTCCAATTTTCGTCTTCTTAAACTCCGTATGCCCAATTCCCTTTGTCAGCAACTGCTGCATTAAGCCTTTCTTTATCGTTTCAGTTTTATAGATAATCGTTTCTGTCTTTTCAATGGCTTTGTCGACAGAAGAGAGAATTTCGGCGATATTTTGTTGTTCATTTTTAGACGGCAATACCAAAACCAAATTTTCAATATCTTTTTTAGATAAATGTTTTACCGTAGTCGCAGGAGTAGTTTCTTCTATTCTTTTAAGTTCACTTTGTAATCTATAATAAATAAAATCCATGTCTAACGTATTAAAGTTTTTTGTAGTAATTTTTGCTACCCGTTGATTGAGAAGAGAATCTGGTCCTTTCCATTTAATAATGTTAAACTCACCATCCATACCCACTAATACTTCGCCTGATTTGACAATATATTTCCCATCAAAAGGTCCATCATAGAATGTAGTCGGATTATTGGTCTTTAAATCTCTTATGCGAATCAATGGTATGCCCTTATCTTTTGTAAAGAGATTTGAACTAAATGGCGAACCTGTAAGTATCTCCAATTCAATTTTCATTTTACTTTCTTTCCAATCACACACCATACCCCAACTCCTTCAAAAACCCATACATCTTCGCTTCAACTTCTTCCCGCTCCTGCTCTAACTTCCGAAGTGCTGCAATTGCTTCTTCTACGTCGATTTCTTCCTCTACCTCAGCAGAATCTATATAGCGGGCAATGTTCAGGTTGTAGTCATTCTGCTTTATTTCATCGAGACTAACCACACACGCATATTTCTCAATATCCTGCCAAGCGTCGTAAGCCGAAACTATCTTCTCAATATCCTGATCACGAAGCACATTCTGGTTCTTGCCTTCCTGGTAATCCTGCGCTCCATTTATAAACAAAACATTTCCCTTCTTGTGCTCTTCCTTATGACGATTCAGGATGACGATACAAGCAGGTATTCCCGTACCGTAAAAGAGATTGGATGGCAGACCAATTACGGCTTCGATCAGTCCTTGTTCTCCGTGCAGACCTTCAAGCAGCCCTTTTCGAATTTGCCCTTCGGCTCCACCACGGAACAAAATACCATGGGGCATCACAACCCCAGCTTTACCGTTATGATTCAGTGTAGCCGCCATGTGCTGAACAAACGCTAGATCCCCTTTATCTTTCGGAGGAATACCAAAACCAAAACGTCCATAGGAATCAGCTTCCGCTTCTTCACGCCCCCAGTTACTCAATGAAAATGGAGGATTAGCGATAACACGGTCATAAAGAATAAGTTCGCTGTCTTCCGTTAGCTTCGGATCACGAATCGTATCTCCCTTTTCGATACGGGGATCACTCAATCCGTGTAGAAGTAGGTTCATTTTACAGATAGCCCAGGTGTTGAGATTTCGTTCTTGACCGTGCAGCGTCAGGTTACGTGAATTGCCACCTTTAGATTTGATATAGTCTACAGACTGGATCAGCATCCCCCCAGATCCTGCCGTTGGATCGCATATACGCATGCCTTCTTCAGGCTTGATCAGCTTGACGATCAATTCAACCACTTTACTAGGGGTATAGAATTCTCCTCCCTTTTTCCCAGCATCATCTGCGAACTGCTTGATTAGATATTCGTAGGCACGCCCTAACATATCAGGTTCAGTAAGATTGTCATTACGCAGGTTAATGGTGCCAAAGTGCTGAATCAGTCGTAAAATCAGCTTGTCAGGCAGCTTTTCTTTATCGTTAAAGTCGATGCTGGCAAGAACACCTTGCAGCTTCGTGTTTTCTTCTTCAAGGCTTTCAAAAGCAACATTTATGGCTTCGCCTACATTGCTTGTAACTGTGGATAAATGGGACCAACGTGCACGCTCAGGTACGAAGAACTGGTGCTCGTCACGGTCTGTCCAGCCATAGGTTTTGCCTTCTTCACGCTCGATTTTTTCGGCCACTTCTACAAATACATCATTCAGCCGCTTCAGAAATAACATGCCAAAGATATAGTTTTTGTAATCGGATGAATCAATACTTCCGCGCAAGATATTGGCGGACTCCCACAAATGGGATTCAAGTTGCTGTTGGGTAAGGGTACTCATGTTGGCCTCCATGTATTTCATCTTCTCGCTGCTACTATAGGTCTAATTATCTATTAAATAAAACAGATATTTAAATAATACTATAAACCTGCTGGTTAATATAGTAATATAAGTGTTCTCTTAGCAAAGAATGACCCTATCCGCCCCCGAGAATGCATATTAATTCTCTACCTTCCAACCCTCAAAAGGCTTCGGTGAAGCCAACCTCGTATCAAATTCATCAACGAAGTAAACATAAACCCTGTCCTCACCTGTAATAATATATATGTAATCCAATATCACCTGCGAAATTAAAGTTCCATACGTTTCAACAAACCGCTCTTTCTGAAAATCTTGAGTGTAGTACCAGGCATCTGAAACTGTGACTTCAATTTGACTCCAGCTATTCTCGCGGGGTTTTATTTTTAGAATGATGCCATCGGCCTGCTTATAGATTTCTTTCAGCTTTGTTGTCATTTTCTCAGCATTTTGTTTCAGCCGATCAAAGGTATATACCACTTGATTGTTATTATCCACCACCTTATAGACCAAGTAGTTTGTACGCCCTTCTTTATAGGTAAGGCTCGCTACAGCGCCTGAAATGGATTGAGCTGTTTCTTTGGCAACTTCCTTTTTAGCTTTGTTAAGAATGATCTTTATTGTCTTGTCCTCATCTGATATCAAATAGTAGTTAATCAAAGGATACCAAGTTGTTTCAATGAAATTGTATTCCATTTCATTCTGCAAACTACCTGGAGTAAACAACAGAATTCCATCTCCGCTACTACTTACTTGAGCAGGAACCACTGCTGTCTCTGGGGACTTCATAGCATTAGTACCAAAGAAAATGCCCAAGAGTACTACTACCACTACACCAAATAGTGAGATCCCTTTGCCTTTATTACTTCTCATGTTCACTCTCCTAAGCTAACATACTAAAGTTACAATAATATTAACCATTCTTATAATTTGATATATTTCCTGAATATGAAATAAAAAGCACCGCCATGGGTACTTTTTAAGTTCAGATATTCATTTATATATGTCATGACCCTCAACATCTTGTCATCACTTCGTTCAAAGTATCGGAGTTCTTACTTGCATCAAATTGAGGAAATCATCCTCCAGAACAACATACTAGCAGCACTTTGAGAAACTCCTTCTTGGCTCAATAGCTTCCTGACTATGAAGCAAAACATGTAGAAAAAGAGCACTTTCAAAGGTACTCTTTCATTTTATTCCTCCGGGCTATACTCAATCAATTCCGACAACTTACATTCAAAAGTATCACAAAGCTTAAATAACGTCTCCAGCTTAATAGTCTCTAATTGGGTTCCTCTGTACAGCTTATTGATGGAATTTCGGCTTAGTCCTGATTTCTCCATTAATTCGGTAATGTCGTCTATCCGATGTTCAGCCATTAGAATTCTTAAATTGCTTTTCAACAAGAAGTTCCCCTCCAGCTATTATGTATGATAATTGCAGACAACGGATTGACCTTATAGAGTTAAAATTCAACTTTACAACTAACCTCACGAGGTTATATAATGACCTTGTAAAGTTAATGGTTTGGAGGTGCCTCGTTTGTATGAATCTTTAGAAACTTTAACCGACCCACTGATCCGCATTCGGCTTGAAGGAATGTACCGCGAACTGTCCAACACCGATCCTAATTATAAGCTTCTCGTATTGGAAAGCGATGAGTTCTTCCAGCAGCTTAGGAGTGTTCTCCCGGAGGATCTGCAAAAGGCTTCATTCCTCTATGAGGATACTCAGATATCGCTTCAGGCTATTCTTGAACGCTCCATCTATCTGCAGGGATTTAAAGATGCACTCTATCTCTTCAATGAACTACAAATTTCGTCACATGATTAATTCGATCTTTTATTTACAATATCCTTTTTCTAACCGGGGTAGTAGGGTAAGACGAGGGATTACTCCCTCGGACTCCCCGTCAAACCGTGCATGCAGATTTCCCGCACACGGCTTTCCTTCGTCAGTTCCCCATCTTCAGGAGTGAGTTTCCTTCATCCATCGCCGGATTGCCTATTTCACTCCTGAATTAGGAACGCGTGGTGAGTAAGCTTGTTAGAAATACCATTCCCGCTGCTTCCAGTTCCTTATTTGGAATCAACCGGTTTGACTCCGTAGATTTCTTTTTGCGCCTGAAGGCTCGCACCCTCATCCGCGTCCATTTATCCAGACGTTCAAACTTTTTCTTTACATCTCCTATCCCAAAATAGTTTCCAAATCCTCGGATGATTTCGTTTAGCTTCTTGAGCATTCCCTCCAGGTTGGTTCCTTGCTGCCTTCGGGTCGCGTTTCGGATTTGTTCCTTATATTTCTTCATTTTCGCTTCCGGCAAGCTCACATAGTTCCTCCTGAAGTCAAATCCCAGAAAACGAAATCCTTCTTTAAAATCCACCACTTTGGTTTTCTCCGGGTGCATCCGCAGCCCTAGGTCCTCTTCCAGGATCTTCTTTGCTGCCAGATATGCCTCTTTTGCCTTCTCCTTACTCTTGCATAGGATCACAGCATCGTCTGCATATCTGACAACGGCAAATCCCTGCTCCTTCATTCCCCAGTCAAACGTATTCAGATAGATATTTGCCAGCAGCGGCGAGATAACCCCGCCCTGTGGAGACCCGATTTCCGTTTCATGGAACTGATCATCTTCCATGATTCCCGCCGTTAGCCATCCGCGAATGAGCGTCAGCACTTTTCCGTCGGTGATCCGCTCTCCTACCTTCTCCATGAGTCCTTCGTGGGGAATTTCATCGAAGAAAGATACAATATCCAGGTCCACTACATATTCATATCCGTTACGTTTGGCCCGCCGGATCGTGTGTATGGCTTGATGCGCCGAGTATCCTGCCCGAAACCCAAAACTATAGTAGTAAAAGTCCTCTTCAAAGATAGGCTCAATGATTTGGCGTACCGCTTGCTGACATACCCGATCCCGGATCGTGGGAATGCCTAACGGCCTTAACTTCCCATTCTCCTTCTCGATGTAATGCCGCCTCACGGGATCTGGAACGTAACGCCCCTGCTGCAATAACCTTTGGAGTTCTCTTAGGTTCATGCTCACATTCTTCTCGTACATTAGGGTGCTGACGCCATCCACACCGCCACTTCCTTGATTCTTCTTTACCGATAGCCAGGCTTCGTGCAGATTGTTCATTTGGTAAACCTTATCGATTAAGGAATAATAACGTCTTTTCGGTTTCATTGGTGTTTCACCACCTTTACCGCTACTCACCAAGCTGGTCTTGTTTCCGCTACATAGATCGATTCCTTGCTTATTCCATCCCGGCAACTGCGTGTTAGAAAAAAAAACTTTCAATCGCTCCTGCTGCCCTGGATGTACTCAGGTCGCCAGTTTGCCTCATCCCCAAGCGCTCTTTCGCTCTCGGCGGGACGTACCCCCTCGGTCAAACCCTCGCTGGTTTAAGACGTTTACGATCTCCACTCACGAACACTCACAGGCTTTGACGAAGCACGTTCCCTTCGCCTCTGTCTCTCCTCTTTTGGAGTGAGAGCAGGGTATGCGACACCACTTTTTTTTCTGGCTAATTGCCTTTCAAAAAAAAAAATCCAGGCGCATACTCATCCGGGTTTTCTCCTCCAGTCTGTTACCAGCTTTCATTGGCCCGGATTTACTCACTACTACGAAACGATCCGCCATCTCGCAATCCTTCGG
The DNA here is from genome assembly GCF_038593005.1 of Paenibacillus sp. FSL E2-0178. Classification (NCBI taxonomy): domain Bacteria; kingdom Bacillati; phylum Bacillota; class Bacilli; order Caryophanales; family Paenibacillaceae; genus Paenibacillus; species Paenibacillus sp. FSL E2-0178. The sequence continues at coordinate 6,769,690 of NZ_CP151953.1, read as the reverse complement.
CTTGGCTTTCCCTTTCGGTTATACCTCCCCTACCTTGTCCGCGTTTGCGTCAAGGAGACTACGAGACTTCCCTCAGTTATCTGCACCTTCTATTCCATCCATCCTGACCCTAATCACGTCGATGAGTTCTACAGGTCATTTCCCTTTGGTTGTTTTCCTGTAAAATATACGTTCTCGTATAGGCTTCCCCGTTTTTCGGGCGGGTCGCCCGACATCGCCGCCACCTCTGGTTCACTGCATTCCGGGCTGGACTTTGCCTGCAGGCCCTTCGGATTCTTCCTCACGGAAGACACCCTGCCTATCCGTGCAACCTTCGGTTGCCGGATATCTACTTCGGCTACGGCACTTTAAAGGGTAAAGTTACCGGGTGGATTTGAACCACCTAGATGGTGCGACTGTGAGGCGCACCAAAAAAAGGGCTCATTCAACTGAATGTGCCCTTTCATTGTTACTATGTATGCCGAGGACGGGGGTCGAACCCGTACGGTACTCACGTACCGCAGGATTTTAAGTCCTGTGCGTCTGCCTGTTCCGCCACCCCGGCATGTTATGTGCGTGGTTAACGCGACAAGAAATATAATATCACGTATTATGGGGATACGCAATAAATAATTACCATTAAATTTTCCTGTATCCAGACAAACAGCCCGATCAGCCGAAACTGATGCGGGCCCTTTGCTGTTACTACCCTGTCTAGTGGCGTTCCCGCTCGCCGCTTCTGCTGCGCATACCGACCAGCCCCAGAAGTCCGAGCAGGCCGAGCCAGCCCCAGTTAGAGCCGTTATCGTTATCGCCTGTGGTGCTCTGTGCCCGGTAGATGCCGGTTGGAGTGCTGTTGTTCAGCGGAGAGACAGAGCTGTTGTCTCCGGTACGGATTTTATCCTTCATGATCGTCTCGTTCTTATGCATTGTGCCTGTCGTCTGGTTCATCATGGTATTGCCCCGGCCGTTCGTCATCGGTGTGCTCCGGCCATCCATGTCCCCCATGTTGCCCATAGTACCCATTCGGGTATCCGATGTGGTGCTGTTGGTAACGGGTGCCGTTCCGCCCATCCCTGTCGTGCTAGCCGCAGCAGATGTGTAACCGGCTCCGAGCAGACTCATGGAAAGTACTGTGCCGCATGCAAGGCTTGTAATCAGCTTGTTCAAGATGGTATGCCTCCTCTGTGGTTGTGGTTTATCGCTGATAATTTCCCCACACGGCACATCATCTATGCAACGCAGATTATTCCTTTATGATGTTCACGGTCTTGTTCACAGGGTCATAAGTTACCTTGGCTCCAAGCGCTTCTGCTATAGCACGCACAGGAGCATAGGTGGTGACGCTATCCAGCACACCAGTTGTAAGCTTCTGGCCATTCAAGGTGATGTTTACTTTAATATCGGTATTCACTTCTGGCTCACCTCCATTAATCCGGCTTAATGCGTCCTTCACCTGCTGAACAGTGGGGTGCTTACCCGCCCGAAGCTCAGCAGTGGTTAGTCCGAAGGTCATCTGCAGATGAGAGTAGTCCTTGAAGGAACTCCAGTCCCCGCCCCACTCGAAACCGAGCTTCTTCGCCTCCTGTGCAACCTCTTGCCAGTCCGCTACCTTATCCCCGTCTCCGTCACGCTTCATATCCCAGGATACGCTTTTGCCATCCGGCAGCAGCAGTGCGAAATCAATCGCCAGGCCGTAATTGTGATAGCTGTTCCCGCCCTTGGCATTGGTTACAATAGCGCCTTTCTTGGTTCTTCCTTGCGCGTATAGCGCATTCTGTTCGGCAATGGTGCGCATTCCCTGGGTAATGAGGATCGGAATCCCTCTGGCATAACTCCGCCGGATGAGCTCTGTAGCACCCGCCAGCAGCACCGGATGCAGATTGCCCAGCCACCCTGCCGATTTACTCTTCACTTGATCCAAAGTCAGCATATACTCACCCCCTGGTATAGTAAATGCCCCCTTGTACAATGTTGCATGTACACTTTCACCCCTGCATCCGCCCAAGTTTGCCAGGCTCCCTGAAGCATACGAAATAAGCCCCCAGGCAATCCTGAGGGCTTTAATGAGGCTTGATCCAGCTTAACGTAAATAGGAGCCAACAAGGATGAATTGCTGCACCACAGGCCACACTAACATGGAGTACCGTTAATCCTTAATCCCGCATGGAAAGGTGGACAACCATGGATATTCACAGTGACAGCTATAAGGTAGCCGCGCTTAGCGATCAGGAGGATGTTGTTGAAGTGATCCGCGAGGCCGAGTCGGCCATCGCCCGGATGACCGGGATTCCCGGAGTCACGCTGATTGCTTATGAAAAGACGGAAACCGCCGGGAGAAATTAACCGCTCCGTCCGCTCCGGCCAGCTTCGCCTGTACCCTCAGACGATATAGGCGTCCACAATATCATCCACGTTCAGCCACTTCCATTCCTCCGCCCACTGCAGCTTGATTTCGCGCGAGTGGGTGTGAATGGAGGTCACAAATCCGCTAAGCAGCTTGTGCTCGAGAGGGTCAAACAAGACTATCGTTACCCGCACATGACTCCGCAGCGACAAAGCCAGTGTATGCTCAATTTCCTCCAGCTTGTGCTCATCCGGAACCGGCCTGACGCTCTGCCACGTCTCCCGTTCACCTCTACTGATTACGCGCATCTGCTCCGGCAGTACTGTCCGGTTGCTGTCCCACAGGTTATTGCCCTCCAGCTTTTTGCCCATTGCCGCTCCCCCAATCTATGGTCTGTATACAATACGCAATACGTTGTCCGCCCATGTACCGAACGTATGTTTGTATTATATCCGTGATCCGGCTTTTTAAGCAAGCAGAAATATATGTAAGCACCCAGACCTGGAAGGAACGATACCGGACTCCGCCAGCACAGCAAAATAACCCCACAGCAGTGGGGCTAGTTTGAATTCATTCTGGTAATTACTCAGGCACTAAACGGGGATGAATACTTTTTAATTGGCCGTGTTTCCTGCCGTGCTCCCTGTCGTTGCAGCTCCCGTATCCGTCTTCGCAGCCGCGCCCGCCTCTGACGGGTCCACAATTAGACCTTCTGTGCTCTCTTCCGGATCAATCAATCCTGCGGCCGCTCTGGCTTCATTCAGCTTGGAGATGCCGTACAGCATCGCAACATCCGCCTGCTGGTTCATCGCATTGAATTCCTCGGCAGTTACATCAGGAGAAACCGCGCTTTTGGAGGCCTGCTCTTTAATGGAATAGGCACTTTTAAAAGCAATAATAGAATCTCTGAGCAGCGTCTGGATGGTGTCCGGCAGGCTCTTGGAAATCTTCACGTCACTCACCTGATTGGCGATATCGGAGGCGGTATCCTGGAACTCGTCCACGGCCTTCTGCAGCTCCTTGTCGGTCGCATCTCCGGTTGAATACGAAGTTAAGGTGGTGTTGAAATTTTCCAGCGAGGATTTACCCATTTCATCGAATTTTGACATTTCATTGTAGAAGCTCTGAACTGTATCCTGCACTACTTCCTGCGAAGCAGGTTCTGCGCTGTCATTGCTGCAGGCACTTAGGACTACAACGATCATAAGTAATCCTGCAAATAAAAATCGTCTCATATTTATATCCCTCCACTTAACAGAATAATATCGAATTTTGTTAAGTGCAAATGAAATTAATGTAAAATCGGCCGGGATGAAACATTTTCCTGAGATAAAGCGTATTCACAGAAAGAAACACAAGAGGAACCCGGTAGTGACTGGAAATTCTTGTTATACTATAATCAAATTATCCGTTATACGAGAGGAAGATATCTTATGCCTTATTGCACAGCCTGTGGTGCGGAATATAAGCAAGGTGCCAAATTCTGCGGAGAATGCGGAGCAGGTACAGAGGATAATAACGCTCCGGCAGCAGCACGCCGTCCGTCGGCAGACCGGGTCTCCGGAACAAGCACAGAAACCGAGCTGTGGCAGGGTAAGCCTGCGGGCATATCCGACCGGCTCAAGGGGCTTATTGGACTCAATACCACCAGATACACGATTACTACCCAGCGGATTATGGTGAAGAGCGGACTGATCGGCAAGGATGTCGAAGAAATCGAGCTGCTGCGGGTCAATGATTTTTCCGTCACGCAGTCGATTCCCGACCGTATATTAGGCATTGGAACGCTTACGATCCTCTCGGATGACGCCTCGTCGCCGCAGCTTCCTTTCCGCAAAATCCGCAAGGTTCAGGCTGTAAAAGACGTGCTGCGACAAGCGGTCCGCAACGAAAAAGTCGCCAACAACATCAGCTACCGCGAACAAATCTGACCTAAGACCTTCCCCTGTCAAGGAAGATACAAAGCCCCTGCCGGAATTACGCCTTTGACCTGGCTGGGGCTCTCCCACATCAGCACGGCCCGCGCATCCCCCTGGTTCTCGTAATACTCTACTTTCAGCTCATGCAGCTTACCCGCAATCAGCTTCACACTGCCTTGCCGTTCCTGCCCGCTCTGCTTCATCCAGCTGTCAATAATCAGCTTGCCGTCAATCCATACCCGGATGCCATCATCCGAAGAAGTATAGATGCTGTAAGTCTCACTGTACACCGCACTTAACCTGCCGCTCCATCGTACCGAGAACATATCTGCACCAATAGCCGGATCAGGGGCTGCCTGTCTCCAGATGAAGTTGATGTTGGCATCCGTCCGGGTGAGGGCGGGCTTACCGCTGAGCGTAATGTTATTGTAGTACTGGCCATACAAGCCCGGCTTAGGAATGCCGCCCGTTGATGGATCCATTGCTGCATATTCATCTCTGGTGAACACGAAATTATCCTTCATAAAAGCTTTGATCACCGCATCACTGTTCTTCTCATACAGCAGCTTGCCCCAGGTCATCTGGTAGCTCCATTTGTTCTGGGAACCAGCCAGCAGGGCTGCCGGAGGAAGCTCCCCATTCTCGCCTATGGCGATCAGCTTGCCGCGCCCCAGATCCCAGAGACTGTCATGATGGCTCCCCTTGAAGTCCGCTTCATAGATATCCAGGGCCAGCACATCCACTCTTCCGCTGCCCGGGTAATATTTCGCAGGTTCATCACACCACTGATTCTTCGCATTCGGACTCCACACCCACAGCAGATTATGCAGCTTGTGATATACGGTATACCGCTCGAACATAATCTCCCAGAGGGTGCTGAAGGAAGACTTCTGCCCCCACCAGAACCAGCCGCCGTTCATCTCATGGTAAGGTCTCCAGAGCACAGGTACACCGGCATCATTCAGCTTTTTGAGATACACGGCTACTTTGTCCAGTTCGGTAATCATTGCTGTGTATTGAGCCGTTCCCGGAGTAATATATTTGCTGAAATCAGCTTCGCTGAGACTCATTGAGACATTCGCCCAGGCCGGAGCGGTTCCCGGCAGATTGGCGTGATAGCTCATCGTCACGATTCCCCCGGCCTGATGCCAGCGGACCGCACTGTCCGTGACGCCCTGCCGCTGGCTGCTGATTTGCTGCTCCGTCTGGTTACTGATGGGTCCCATTTCATAGCCGTGAAGTCCCGCATAGCTCCCGCCGGTATTCTTCAGCTTCACGCTGAATTCATCCGGGCTCTCCAGATAATCATGCTGTCCGCTGATCACGCCTTGCCCCTGCAGCCAGTATAAGGTGTTCAGCAATTTACGCGCAGGCAGGGCCAGCTCCTCATCCGCAGGACTCATCAGCACACTGCGGAAGGCGGCCTGCCACTGTACATCGCCTACCAGCCGTGACGCGGAATCCAGCAGATCTCTGAGTACACGCTGTTCCACTTTTCCCACCATCCTTTTCCATCTGTTTGTACATTTTATGGCGAATTATGTAACATCAGAACGGCGGATAGACAAGAATTACGTCTGTTCCAACTCCGCAGTCATACGCTATACTATTGTGAGCGCAGGCTTCCTGCGCCCACAATACTTAAGCGTATGCTTCCGAAGCGAGTTTTGCCGGAGCTTATCACTTGGAAGCTATGCTAACAAAACTTTAAAGGAGCAGATATGAAAGCCAAAAAATTCATCACCAGTCTCATTATTGTTGTTCTGCTCAGCCTGGCTGCGTACTACTTCGGGGAGAATGGTCAGCTCCCGTCTCAGACGCCGTCTTCTGACAATTCGGAGGTTGTCCGGCTGGAATTCCCGTCTGACCGTTATCCGGAGACCGCCAGACATATTCAGGAAGCGATTGAGAACGGGGAGTCCCCCATCTGCACGATTGACCGGAATGAAGCCGAAGAGAACCGTAAGGAATCCCTGAAGGGCGTACCCACCAAAAAAGGTTATGACCGCGATGAATGGCCGATGGCGATGTGTGCAGAAGGCGGAGCCGGAGCCGATATTGAATACATAACCCCAAGTGATAACCGCGGGGCAGGAAGCTGGGTAGGCAATCAGCTGGAGGACTTCGCAGACGGTACCCGCGTAGAGTTCATGTTCAAATAGGCAGAATGACTGACTACTCCCGCGCTACCGCTATCGCAAATAATTGCTGATAAGAAACAGATCTCATATTAGCCGCTCTCCTCTCCGTCATATAAGGACATTTGCATGCCTGTTATGCGAACGACAGTTCTTTATGCAATTTCACCCGGATAAAGCGTAAAATAGGGTGGGATATTATTCCATAGACGGAGAGCCGGGAGTGTTCTATATCTGTTATCGGGGGAAAAGGCTGTACGGCCCTATGTCCGAGGCTGAAGCCTTACAGGAATGGTTTGCACTTGCAGGTACAGTCAAGGAGTTGTATATCATTGAAACGGATGAGCATACAGGCAGAATCAAACGCCAGATCGGTCCGGCGGCACGCAAAAAAAAGAAATAGCCCCATCCGGCCACAGGCCAGACAGGGCAGCACTTGTTCAATGCGGTTCTAGAACAAACAGGCTTTAGTGATAATAACCAGCAGAATGAACAGAACCAGAATCGCACCAGTCGAAGTCCAAGGGCTTACTACCGGAACAATCGGAGGACCCTGATTAACTCCACCGACGTTATTTCCACAACCGCAACCATACTCTGCTCCCATAATTTAATTCCTCCTCTTGAATATTGAATACAGCACAGAATATGTGGAAATCTAACCGGTGGCATGGGCCAATCGGCAAAGAAATGCCATTTACCTAACGGCCAAGCCCCAATCAGTCGATATAAAAGGTGGATGCGCTGCTTCAAAGAAAGGAAACTTTGAGGAGGAACACAAATGGATATTGCTGCGTTATCGGTTGTCATGAACCAGTCCTCATTATTGCAGGCTGCGGGACTACAGGTAATGAGTATTGCCAAAGATCAGGCACAGACGGATGCCCAGAATATGGTCCAGATGCTGAGTCAGGGCGTACACCCCACCTTGGGAAAAACACTTGATATTCGCGCCTGATTGCTTTATGCTTACAAACATAGGAACACCCGTTCCATATCCATTCAGCTGCTGAATGTTGAGTGTGCTGATTGCTTAGCCCTTCTGGGCTTTTCTTTTGACCATTAATACGAACATACGATCTTATATTGAGGTGATTGATTATGCAATCCTATTATCAGATGACTGCGTTGGAGAAATGGACAGAGGATTTATATCAGCGCATCGGTGTCCGCCAGCCGTCAGACATATCCATTGAATACATAGCCGAGCGGCTGAATATCTGGATTCATTATCTGGATGTCCGTAGCAAGAGCATTGAGGCCAGCGCGGGAATGTACAGCATGTTTATCGACAACAGGCTCCCTCCCGAACTGCAGCGGCTGGAGTTCCTCCATGAGCTCTGTCATCTGCTCCGCCATGCCGGCAAGCATACTCTGATGCCTGAACAGTTCACGCAGGCGCAGGAGGATGAATCGGAACGGTTTATTCTCTATGCCGCCATGCCCTATTCCATGATTTCTGCACGGACACTGCCTGAACTGCGTGAGGATGCCGTGGCTGAGCTTGCCAGTACCTTCCAGGTGCCTGTGGAGCTGGCTCTGCAGCGGATTGACCAGATCCAGCGGCGGATTTTCCAGGGGCAATTAATGGCCGTAATGGAAAGAAACGAAGACAGAAAATTAATCCATAGACATATTCGCTAAGCGCTGCGGGGATAATACCGGCATAGACATTAGAACAACAGATGTACCTCTATGCATGGTTACATTTCAACCGTAAAGGGGAGCGACATGGAAGCCATAAAAGTCATTCAATTATTGCTGACCCATCCGGATTACAGCGTAGATGCAGTTCATCCCGAAATTCCGGATTTTGTCGGCATCGAGACCATTGAAGTGGACCACGAAACGCAGACCTTCTCCATCTTACTGCAGGAACCCAAGGAGTACGAGTGAACTACACACCACCTAAGAGGTGGGTGCTTCTTGGTCAATAGAGCTACTGCTCCAAGTTTACCCAAGCTTATAGGCTAGTTCCTAACCCGCTAAGGGCCATTTACATGGCTAGTTGTAGAAGATTCAGTGCCGCATTCCGGTCTCTGTCATGCTCCGTATGACAGGCAGGGCAGGACCACTCCCGTACGGCTAGGTTCTTTACTTCTGCATTTTTGTAGCCACAGCAGGAACACAATTGACTGCTTGCAAAGTGTTTGGGAGCAATGATTAATTCTCTGCCGTACCATTTCGCTTTGTAGGTCAGCATGTCTCTGAACAGGCTCCAAGACACTTCGGATATGGCTTTGGCTAACTTATGATTCTGCATCATGTTCTTTACACGCAAGTCCTCCATCACGATCACTTGGTTTTCGTTTATCATTTGGGTGGACGTTTTGTGTAAAAAGTCTTTCCGTTGATTCGCTATTTTTTCATGCAGTCTGGCGACCTTCAGCCTTGCTTTATACCGGTTACGGCTCCCTTTCTTCTTTCGTGACAAGTCCTTTTGCAGCTTGGCTAATCGTTGTTCAGACTTCCGCAAGTACTTCGGATTCGGTATGATTTCGCCATGTGAAGGAATCGCAAAGTCTTTCAACCCCAGATCCACACCGATCTTCGTCTCGAGTGGGGGCAATGGGATGATATCCGTTTCCACCAATACGGAAGCGTAATATTTTCCCGTGGGTGTTTTGGAAATGGTGCATGATTTAATACGTCCCTCGAATGGACGGTGCAGCTCGATTTTGATTTTCGTTTTTAGTTTGGGAATTTTGATCCTTCCCTCTGTAATGGCAATGGTTCCCTTCTGGTTATTGGTTGTGAAGCTATGGCTATTCTTCTTCTTGCTCTTGAATTTTGGAAATCCCGCGTTCGGTTCACGGAAAAAATTCTGATAAGCCTTCTCTAAGTGAAGCTGGGCATTGGCTAAGGCTAGACTATCCACTTCTTTCAGCCAGGCAAAATCCTTTTTGTATGGCGCAGGTGTCGTTTTGAGCATCGTTTCCGTTTGCTTGTAATGTTCAATCTTATCTGCAAGCATTCGATTGTAGATGAAGCGAACAGCGCCGAATACTTTAGTGAAGTACTGCTCTTGCTCATAGGTGGGATGGATTCGATACTTATAAGCCTTTAACACCTGCCCACCTCATTTCTGACCTTGAGATTCGATGTACTTCCGGATGACTTCAATCGGCGCACCGCCAGTCGTCAGTAGACAATAACTTCTGGACCAGAAATATTCCTTCCACAGCTGTTGACGAATTACAGGAAATTCTTTCTTAATTAGACGGGAGGATGCACTCTTATAAGCGTTCAGAAATTTAGAAATATCGCTATTGGGGTGAGCTTTCATTAGAATGTGAACATGATCCTTGTCATGCTTCCATTCCTGCAGGGTGATATTGTAATTAGGCTGAATAGACTCAAATATCTCTTGTAACCGATTCGAAATGTCATCGTCTATTACTTTTCTGCGGTACTTCACGACTAGAAGAAGATGATAATGAAGAGAGAATACTGAATGATTATTTGTGTCTAATTCCATGGATATCACAACCCATTTCATAATACTACTGAATAGTTTTATTGTAATATTTTAGGTTGTATTTGTCTATGAGAAAGACCGCTGACATTCATCCCGCCACTTAGAGAAGTGGGGGGAATTCTGACAGCTAACTGTTAAACCTCCGTGAAGAATAATCAGCATATAGAGAGCTAGCTCAGTCCGTAACCTTTCATCCTATAAAAAAGTGACCCCGCCAACGTCCGGCAGGGTCTAAGGTTTCTATCAGGGGGTATGTATACAATATACTCACCGTTGCTTAAACCAACCTTAAATCTGGCTGAGCCTATAATAATATCTTTCAGATGATCGCAATGGGCATCATGCTTATTGTAACGCTGGTCTGCACTTCTCTGCTGATTAATGACAAGAATAACGACTAGCCGCTGCTGACAAACTGGATAATCCCGATACCCGCCATTGCCAGGAAGATTCCGAGTATTACCGCAAGCATGATCCAGACTACCTTTTTGGTGGACTGCGGGGGCGGGTTATAGTTCTCCATCACAGCAATCCGTTTCTCCAGCGCAGCAACCCGCTTCTCTAGTTCAAGATTATTATCCTCTGCTTCACTCATTGCCACTCTATCCTCCTCTCCTTTGGTTATATATTTTTAATTATTTCATCATGATTCTGTAACTTATATCTGTGAAGTCAACATCTCCCTGAGCCTGCCTTCGGAACTTCGGAACTCTACTTTGCTCTTCTGCGAGCTATTAGCCAATCGAACAATAATCCAAACCCCAGCCAGAAGAAGAAGTGAATGCCGTATAGTATAAACTGGAACAGAAGTTCATTGTCCATGGTGTAATGCAGATCTGTCAGCTGAGGGTTAAGCCATAACAGCAAAGGACTTGTCAAAAAAAGCAGCAGGTTTTTATCATCTTGCCCTGACAGATTAATCATACATACCGCTACAGACAGAATCGGTAACCACAAACCCAATCTCTTCATTAATTTCATTTTAGCCCCTCCATTTACTAAATACTACCATATAATGATAGACGGGGACCATGACATACATCTTGAATCCATAGAGAACCTCGCCAGAATATTATCTATTAATAATTCTCCCCGGCATAATACCGCTCCAGCTTATGCTCCAGATGAATGAGCTGTGCTTTCTTCGCTTCTATATCATCCAGGAGCTGTTTCTTCTGATTCTGAATAAGCGTAATCCGCTCCGGTAAGGTAGCCGTACCGGCTCTGACCATGTCATGATACTTCTTGATCTCCTCCACACTCATTCCCGTTTCACGCAGACATCTAAGGAAGATCAGCCAGGTAATTTCCTGCTCGGTATACAGTCGGTTGTTCTGCTCATTGCGGGCTACTGCATCCAGAAGTCCTTTTCGTTCATAAAAGCGGATCGCCCCTATGCCCACCCCAACTTTTTTGGCGACTTGTCCTATCGTAAACATTCCGTTTCACTCCCGAATTTTTATGTTGACCTACACTAAGTGTAGCATAATACACTTTGAATTGTTGCTAGACCATATCCCGCAGAAAGAAGGATTACGATGAACAGAACCGCTTTTGTAACAGGCGCCAATAAAGGAATTGGATTTGAAATTGCGAGACAGCTCGGTGAAGCGGGCTGGAAGGTGTTGCTTGGTGCACGCAGTATTGAACGGGGGGAAGCCGCAGCTTCCGAACTAAGAAACCAGGGATTATACGCAGAGTTCGTGCAAATTGATATGACTAATCAAGAAAGTATTGAAGAAGCGGCCGGCAGCATTCGGGCCAACTACGCTGATCTGAAGCTTTTAATTAATAATGCCGGCATGCCGGGAGCCTTCTCAAGCTCATTCAGTGCAACCCGAGAGGCCGATTTGCGCAATGCCTTTGAAGTAAATTTCTTCGGAACATTCCGCCTGAATCAACAGCTGTTCCCCTTAATCCAAAAGAATGAAGGAACCATTGTGAACGTATCGACCGATATGGCCTCACTTCACTTCATGCAGAGCTCTGCATATGCGCTTAATGCTTTTGACTATAACGCCTCCAAAACCTCCAACAATGCAATGACCGTGGCCATGGCGATTGAATGCAAGGACAGCAATGCTCAAGTATTCGCCGTCACTCCCGGCTTCACCAAGACGGATTTGAACGGCAATGCCGAAGGCGGCAAATCCAAAGCAGACGGTGCAGCTATTATTGTCGGCTACGCAACAGATGGTAAACGGCATAACGGGGAGTTTCTCGATGTAAATGGGGTTTATGCCTGGTAATGCAGGTCAGACTTGCCACGAAAGAAAAATGCCCGCCAACGGATTACGGTTGACGGGCCACTATATAATAAACTATCGTGTCACTTCCATGAAAAACTGCTGTAAATCCAATTCGGATTTTATATTTTCAATCACATTTTTCAAACCAGGAACCCAGAGCAAAGTATCTTGCCGAATATAGTTTAAAACTAAGGCGCAACTCCGTTCAAATTTTTCAATATGAGGGCTGTGTTCATTTTTCAAAACTTTTCTGACCTCATCTGCTAATTCCATATAATCAGAGTCAATGTGATCTTGCTTATTTATTTCAGCGGGTTTTAATTTGGACCAGGCGTAAGCTCCTCCAGCCACTACTTCTTCAGATCCCTCCACATATTCCAGAGACGAATCCTCGTTAATGAATTCATTAATCCGCGCCTCTAAACCTTTGAAGGTTTGGACAAAATCAATTACGTCTTCCAAAAAGACACCTCCCAAATAGATAAGAAGATGTGATTTTCCGCTGCTGTAAAATTCCTTCAGTTAGCAATCACAATCTTGTGTGAGTCCAGTGTATCGCATTTTTAAACAAAAATACATTGTGAAAATTTGAACCTTCTCCAGAAAACTCACATTAGATCCTTAACAACTAAATGGAACTAATTAATGTATGACGATGAAATAGAATAGAGCTGCTAATACAAACCGATAGAGGGCAAACCATTCCAAGCGAAGACGTTTAATCAGTTTGATAAAGGTCACTACGGCAATCATTGCCACTATAAAGGATGCCGCAAAGCCAATTAACATTAGAAGTAAATCGTCAGAATTCAACAAATCACGGCTATCATACAAATCCAACAAGCTTGCACCAAACATCACAGGGACGGAAATAAGAAATGTAAAATCTGCGGCGGCTTTTTGGCTAGTGCCTAGCAAAAGGCCGCCTGAAATCGTCGAACCCGATCTCGAGAATCCCGGCCACAACGCCAGGCATTGGAACAGACCGATTCCGAGGGCTTGTTTATAGCTAATTCCATCCATCGTATCAGCGGTTTCTGTCCGCCTATTCCGTGCAGCGATGATCATCAACAAGCCCCCGACTACTAGACCGATCACGACAGGAGTCGGGCCGAATAAACGGCTTTTTATAGTATCCTTGAAGAGGAGATACAGGATTAATGCAGGCAACATAGCTAATATCATATGAATGATGTTTAATCCTTTACTTTTGGAGAAATCCATTCTAACCATATTAAACCCAATCTCCAAATACCTTTTCCAGTAAAGAATTAAAACCGCCATTACTGCACCCAGCTGTATAACAATCTTAAAAGTGATTGCAGCTTCTCCCTCAAAGCTAAGCAAATCACCTGCTAAAATAAGATGTCCGGTAGATGATACCGGTAGAAATTCAGTTAAACCTTCGATTATGCCGAGAATGATTGCTTTCATAATATCAGTCACCGGTGGATAGCCCCCTTTCGGTAATGGAATCTTTTTTTCCAGTATACGGGGGATGTACTTATTTCCCCATCGATTTACATAACAATCTTACATGCGGTAAGACATTATTGTCACATGGCTATTGTTCAGTCTTAATTCCAAGCTTTTTTTATGTATAAAAGCGAATCACAAGAAAAGCCACCAAGCTAATGGTGGCAGCATTTTATTAATTATCTATTTGTAAGGTAACCGCTAGGCAAGTTGCGTGATGACAAGATGTGCTGAAACGGGTCTTGTTCCTCCAGCAAGAGGAGTAATCGTAAGTGCCGTGGAATTACCCGCTGGATTTCGAACTGTCAGTATGCTATTAATAACTGTTGTTTGCACTATAGCCATTTCTACGATTTGAGAGGTACCAGTTGCACGCCCAACCACGGTATAGGCAAGATCCGCACCATTAAGAGTTAAGATGAGTTGCCCTGCCTCGGTTACGCTAACCTGAAACAGCACCTGATAAGTCCCGATTACCGCTAAATTAAATGAGCTGGGTCCGATTCGGGTAATCGTCGTCCCGCTGGTTGGGCCATCTTGAGGAAAGCTCACATCTGTGCCCGGTGCTACAGTTGCTGCATTATCCGGGGGCATCAGAGCAAAGAAATCAGCAAATCCCAATACCCCTCCAGCTGCTCCTGTGGCCCCGGCTGCTCCTGTCGCTCCGGCAGGTCCTGCGGCTCCTGCTGCTCCTGCTGCTCCTGTTGCCCCGGCTGGGCCTACGGGTCCGGCAGGTCCTGTCGCTCCTGCATTACCCTGTGGTCCTATCGCTCCTGCAGGACCAGGTACACCTTGCGGGCCCTGGGGACCAACAAGCCCTTGTGCGCCCGGTACTCCTTGTGCACCTTGCGGACCAACGGGCCCCGCTACACCCTGTGGTCCTATCGCCCCCGCTGGCCCGGGTTGACCTTGGGGTCCTTGGGGTCCTGGAGGCCCGCCGGCGGGTCCTGGAGGTCCTTCTGCTCCTTGCGGGCCCCGTCCCCCTTGGATTCCTTGGATTCCTTGTATTCCCTGAGCACCCTGTGCTCCTTGAGGACCTGTGGGACCAATGACTGTCGGGGTAGTGACATTTACTTCAGGTGGTGGACATGTTACTTTAACAACCTTTTTTATAACTTTTCGGCAATGTTCTTTTCTTTTTCTTTTCGAAGGAGCAATGGTGACGATTTTTTTATGGTGACATTTTTTATCGTCTGGACAACTCAATACGTACACCTCCCTATTAAGATAGTTTAGTGTACTCATCTCATCAGATTTAGACATGGACGAACAACTAGTTATAACTAGCCAGCAACCTATTTACGCAAAAAAGGGCGCTAACCCCAGTAGCTCCGCCCTTAAGTCCATTTCAATGTCCACACCAAATTTATTTATTATCGTATTTTATAGTAGGACAACTGGAGCCTCCCTGTTTGACCCAAATTCCTAATTTGGGTCTTTTTTTTGTTAATCCCCTTCAAATCCATGGCATAACTTGCCCTCTCTGCTGCTGCCTTCCGGTAGGATGATCGTAAGCAGCTGCTATATTCCTTCATCTCCTCTCTCTTGTGTCTCAGGCGTAGCTATTTTTGGGGCTAGAAAACGACATAACTATGCAACTTCATATACTCATTCTGTGTAAAAGGAATGAAGGAGTTGGTAAATATGGTTGTCTATTCTGTTCATGCTGATTGCGATACTGAATATTTTCTTCCCGGCAATGGGCTGGCATATGCGTTATGGATGGATGGCACAGGGTGAATCCGAACCCAGCGATGCCTATCTCTTGATGAGTAGAATCAGCAGCGTTATCGTACTAATTGTCTTTCTCCTATTCTTTTTGCCTATAATTTTTAGTTAGGGACTTACTGATTCCTTATAATAACTGCATTTGTCCGGAGGCTGCGTTTTAACGATTTCACTTGATCAATCCGAGTAAACAAAATACCCGTCAGGCACTATGCCTGGCGGGTATTTTCAATAACATTGGATGCTGTTCCTGTGCCAGGCTGCTTATTCGCGTACCCGTATCCACAGCAAATGCTGGCGCTCTTTGCTTACCCGCCAATGCTTCGAATTGTTTAGATTTTCTCGTGTAATGCTGTTCCATAACCACCAAAAGTGATCCCCCTGTGATACAAGCAATCTATTAAGCTTAGTTCATTGCTTATTTTCTAAGTAATTATATGGTTTATAGCAAATGAAAGAAAAAGTGATGCATATAACTCATATCCACGAGTTATGGAGGAATCCCCCAATGCATTTCCGTTAAACAGGACTTCTAGTGCTGTTTCAGAGGCATACCCTTTTTTCAAAAGATCGGTGTACATCCATTTAAAGATAAGCATCCTCTTTCCCACTCAAGCCATATTCGCTCCGACGAGCCTACATATAGCAAAAAACCCTTACAAAGTAAGGGTTTTAGTGAAGTGGGCCCTACAGGACTCGAACCTGTGACCAATCGGTTATGAGCCGACCGCTCTAACCAACTGAGCTAAGGGCCCGGACTAGGATATCCGTATTATACAAGTGCTGTCTGATGAAATAAAATTGGTTGCGGGGGCAGGATTTGAACCTGCGGCCTTCGGGTTATGAGCCCGACGAGCTACCGGGCTGCTCCACCCCGCGTCAGTAATCATATTCAAACAGCGACAATAGATAATATACAATATAAGCATAGATAAAGTCAAGGATGAATTTGGTTAATTTGTTTATGGCAGAAAACGCACACCGTAGCGGCCCTTGCGCGAACGGTAAATTTCCACAAAACGCGGATCATGATAGCCGTAGATCCAGCCGTCCTGTTCGAGTCTTTTGGCCAGACAACCCGCTTGAAATCTTGTCCTGAACAATTTCGCGAAGTATATCCAATTCATGATGCCCTTCTCCTTTTTCGTATTAATGTATGCTGCTCTGATCATTATCATGCCCAGTTTTTCATTAATAACAGGAAAAAAGCCCTGCGGATCGGCTGGCAATTTCTGCAACGCATGCCTTGTTCCCTCTTCCGCAGGCCGAGTCAGCTCCCCACCGGGAACAGTTGGATTTTCTACACTTAAATTGATCGTATCTTATATTTTGGCGAAGACAAGTGGATTTTCGTCATCTAGTTCTGACCTAACTTTATCAAACTCCATTTTGGGCGAAAGCAAGTGCTGTTTATCCACCTAGCTCCTTCAATACAGGGACTGAGCTATAATTAGATGACATTTTTCCACTTAGCTTCCCTCGTCCCCCACATGCGGACACTACTTGCCCTTCGCACTTCGCTCCAGCCAGCCGTTGTCCAGATTGAACAAGACTGTGGGATCTTTGCGCATCGCGTTAAGCATATGGTTGCCCTGCTGCTCCCAGGCCTTGAGGGCATTCGCTACCGTCCGTTTGCCTTGAATGACTTCGCTGAAC
The DNA here is from genome assembly GCF_038593005.1 of Paenibacillus sp. FSL E2-0178. Taxonomy (NCBI): domain Bacteria; kingdom Bacillati; phylum Bacillota; class Bacilli; order Caryophanales; family Paenibacillaceae; genus Paenibacillus; species Paenibacillus sp. FSL E2-0178. Next base: position 6,752,720 of record NZ_CP151953.1, on the reverse strand, counting down.
AGCATCTGTCCGGCCAGATTGATCTGATAAATATTAGGCATCTTGTACGCCAGACTCTCCACATTAGCGTCCGTCACCGGCACAGGCTTCACATGGTAAAAGGGTTCAAGGCTTACTCCAGCCTTCTGTGAACGGTTGAAATCCATCCGGGAGGTAAGCTGATATGGATTAGCCGCCTTGATTCTGGCTACTTCGTTGCTGTTCACAAACTTGATCAGCTCCCAGGCATCCTCTTCATTCTGCGCGGTACTGCTGATGGTCAGCATCTGTTCCAGTCCGGCACCTACAGCCACGCCCGGCTTCTCGGCAAACGTAGGCACAGCGGCGATTCCCCAATCCACATGTCTGAAATGAATGTTCTTGATCAGGAGCGCATTGCGGTCCGCAGCAGCCAGCTCGTTGATATAACCATATTCTCCGATGACCATTGCCGCTTTGCCCGTCAGAAACCAGTCTCCCAGAAACGGGTTAAATTCGCTCTCAGCAGGTTCGGCAACAGCTGCGGCTGCGGCTTCAATATCATCCGGGCCGGGGATAATCTTCTTCTGAATCAGATTGCTGAAGGTAGTCCAGCCTTTGCTCCACAGTGCATTATTTACTGTCATTGCCCCGCCTTGGTTATCGTACATAGCAGCTTGCAGAGGAGAGAGATACGCCTGCATATCCCCGAACGGATCGCCAACATAACGGCTCCTTGAGAAGCCATATATCCGCTCATCCATCTGCTTGGAGGTCTTCGTCACCATACCTGCAAGCTTGAAGAATTCATCCCAGGTCATCCCGTCCGTTGGATAATTCACTCCGGCAGCATCGAATATCCCTTTATTGTAGAAAACTACGCTGGCGTTGAAAGTCGGTGCCAGCGCAAACAGATGGCCCCTTCCGAGCTCACGGACACCATTCAGCATCGTCGGTGCCATATTGCTGATATCATAGCCGTCACGGTCAATCAGCGGCTGCAAAGGCTCAAGCATGTTCTGGGCTGCCAGACTCCTGATCAGGCTACTGTCTCCTATGACCACATCTACCGCATCACTGCCAACCATGATGTCACGCATATGCCCTAATGCTTCCGGTCCTTCCACCATGTACGTGTTGGTGAAGCGGAACTGCTCCTGATCCACCGCCGGAACAAACTCCAGCTTCACGTCCGGATGCGTGAACTCATAGAGGTCAGTCAGGTTCTGGCGCAGATAGGTATCATCGCTGTTACTCCACAGACTGCCGATCCGCAGGACCCGCTGTCAGACCGACGGCTGCGTCACCACGGATGCCGCCAAGGGTTTGGCCGAAGTGGCAGAGCTGACAGGGGCCGCCGCTTCAGCCGAAATAACAGGCAGCAGTACCGCCGCACAGAGTGCCAACGGAAGACCGCGCCTGAGCAGAAGAGGAATCGTTGATTTAACCATATTTATAACCCCCTAATGAAATATCATGAGCCTGGACAGCCGGCTGAGCATTCCTTTATTTAGCATTATATAGCCTATTCGAATATCGGAAGTGACATCCCGTTAAAACTAAAAAGACAGTTTGTTCACCTTCGCACAGACTGCTTTTGTCTAACGCAAAAAAGAAGCCCCGCTGTACCTGTGAAGGCACGGGGCTTCTTGCTGTATTTCTGGCCTGCTTCCGGGCGGCGGCTGTTGTCGCATGAATTTCCCGATTCATCCGCCTTCTATGTGGTAGGGATCCCTTATCATTACACAAAATCCTGCACAGAATACAACATTTTCCTCATCCTATCGGCCAAAATCGAAGATTGTTGTAGAAAATGCAGCATTTCCTCTTCACCAAGCGGCTTAGCAGGAGGATTGTTGTATTTCATACAACAATCCTCCTAAACACCTGGCTATCCATGAGACAAAGTTGTAAAACGTACAACATTAATGTCCACACCACTCACTAAGAAGTTTCAAATGAGCCGGTAACAAATCAAGTGTGAGGAATGGACGTGTTGTAGTGTATTACGCCGCTCATAAGCCGCTGACAGCCCACAATCCAGCTTATACGCCGAACGCTGCCGGGTCTTTACGCCACGATTGCAGCAGCGCTACATCCGAGTCAGCGATCGTGCCTTGAGCCAGCGCCACATCAATGAGTGTGCTGTAATTGGACAGGCTCTGCAGCGGGATATCCGCAGCGGCGAAGGCATCTACGGCGCGGTCCAGCTCGTAGCTGAAGATAGCCAGTACGGCCAGCGGTACGCCGCCAGCTTCCTGCACAGCCTGTGCGGCCTTGATCGAGCTGCCGCCGGTGGAGATCAGGTCCTCGATCACGATCACCTTCTGGCCGGGAGCGATCAGGCCTTCGATCTGGTTCTGCTTGCCGTGGCCTTTGGCCTTGTCGCGGATATAAGCCATCGGCAGACCGAGCTTATCGGCCACCCAGGCCGCGTGCGGAATTCCGGCGGTTGCAGTCCCGGCAATCACCTCAGCGTCCGGATAGCTGGCTCTGATCAGCTCTGCGAAGGCGTCGGCAATGTAGCCCCGGACAACCGGGAAAGACAAGGTCAGGCGGTTATCGCAATAGATCGGCGATTTGATGCCGGACGTCCAGGTGAACGGCTCCTGCGGACGCAGGGCTACCGCTCCAATCTCCAGCAAATAACGTGCAACTTGTTCACTTTTATTCTCTAATGGGCTCATACTTCGCTCATCTCCTCAATAATGGTAAGTGCTGCGGCGCGCGGATCTGCTGCCGCTGTAATCGGCCGGCCCACTACCAGGTAGTGGCTGCCCTGCCGTATAGCTTGTCCGGGTGTCATTACGCGGGACTGGTCGTCCAGCGAGGCACCGGCAGGCCGGATACCCGGGGTCACTGTGCGGAAATCCGGTCCGCAGGCTGCTGCGATCACCGCTGATTCCTGCGGCGATGCCACCACACCATGCAGCCCGGCTTCCGCTGCAAGCTTGGCGTAGCGTACTACGGTGTCCGTCACCGTACCGTTGATGCCGATTTCGCTGTTCATAACCTCCTGGCTGGTGCTGGTCAGCTGAGTCACCGCGATAATGAGCGGAATATGCAGCGACGGATGCAGGCTGACGGCCTTGGCGGCACCTTCCAGTGCAGCAGCCATCATGGCGGCTCCCCCGGCGGCGTGCACGTTGAACATATCAACGCCCAGCATGGTCAGGCTCTCCGCCCCGCCCCGAACGGTGTTCGGGATATCATGCATTTTGACGTCCAGGAAGACCGAATAGCCGCGTTCCTTCAGCTCCCGGATGAAGTCCGGCCCGGCAGCATAGAACAGCTGCATGCCGACCTTCATATAGCAAGGGATACCTTCCAGCTGGTCCAGTAACAGCCTCGCCTGCGCCGCATCCGGGTAGTCCAGGGCAACCATCAGCCGTCCGGCCATTTCATTACGCTTTTCTACTTGTCCGATGTTCTCATGTTCGTGTTGCTGCTGTGCTGCGGTCCCGTCCATTTGCCAGCCTTCTTTCTGTAATCAAGTGGTAATGAGCTCTTCAAGGTCCCGGGCATAGGTGAACGGTCTGCGCTAACGCAAACCGTCCTTGTAGCAGCCTGTAGCGGCTGCCCTCACCCTATTTTATTATTGTCCGACAAAAGCAGGCATCGACTGTGACGAGAAGTTGATCGTCTGCAGCATTCTCAGCAGCGCGGTTACGGTATCCAGCGAAGTCATACATACAACGCCGTTCTCAACCGCTTCCCGGCGGATACGGAACCCGTCACGCTCAGGCGTCTTGCCTTTGGTCAGTGTATTGAAGACGAAGTTCGCCTGACCGCCGCGGATCAGATCCAGAATGGTCGGCTCACCTTCATCCAGCTTGTTAACGTTCATCACGTTCAGCCCGGCCTGCTCAAGCGCAAGCGCGGTACCGCCGGTGGCGATGATTTTGTAGCCCATGGCATGGAAGCCTTTCATCAGCTCAACCGCTTCAGCTTTGTCTTTATCTGCTACGGTAACGATGATAGCTCCGGTGGCTGGAATCTTCATTCCCGCACCGATCAGCCCTTTGTAGAGTGCTTTGGCATACAACTTGTCGCGGCCCATAACTTCGCCGGTAGATTTCATTTCTGGTCCAAGTGTCGGCTCAACTCTGCGCAGTTTGGCGAAGGAGAACACAGGTACTTTTACCGAAACGTAGTCGCTTTCCGGCCACAGCCCTTCTGTGTACCCGTCTTCCTTCAGCTTGCCGCCGAGGATGATCTTGGTTGCCAGATTAGCCATTGGAATGCCTGTCACCTTGCTCAGGAAAGGAACCGTACGCGAGGAGCGCGGGTTAACCTCGATCACATACACTTCGTTCTGATAGATGACAAACTGGATGTTAACCAGTCCGATCGTCTTCAGTTCCTTAGCGATCTTGATCGTGATCTCGGAGATCTTCTGCTTCAGGCCTTCATCCAGATATTGCGGCGGATAGACGGCGATGGAGTCACCGGAGTGAACCCCTGCGCGTTCTACATGCTCCATAATTCCCGGAATCACTACGGTGTCGCCATCACAGATCGCGTCAACTTCAACCTCTTTGCCCAGCATGTAACGGTCGATCAGCACCGGATGCTCCGGATTAACCTTCACCGCTTCAACCATGTAGCTCAGCAGCTCTGTATCATTGTAGACAATCTCCATCGCACGGCCGCCGAGGACATAAGATGGACGAACCAGCACCGGATAGCCCAGCGCCTGCGCCGTTTCAACGGCTTCGTCAATGTTGATAACCGTCTTACCTTTTGGCTGTGCGATATCCAGACGGGCCAGCAGTGCTTCAAATTTCTTGCGGTTCTCTGCTTCATCGATGCTCTCCAGGCTCGTGCCCAGAATGTTCACACCTGCTGCTGCGAGCGGTGCAGCCAGATTGATTGCGGTCTGTCCGCCGAACTGTACGATAACCCCGATCGGATTCTCCTGGGCGATAACGTTCATGACATCCTCGAAGAACAGCGGTTCAAAGTACAGGCGGTCTGATGTATTGAAATCCGTCGACACTGTCTCTGGATTGTTGTTGATAATTACGGCTTCATATCCGGCTTTCTGGATCGCCCATACTGCATGCACAGTAGAATAGTCGAACTCAATACCCTGGCCGATACGGATCGGACCGGAGCCGAGCACGATAACCTTCTGTTTATCGGAATGAATGACTTCATTCTCGGTCTCATAGGTCGAGTAGTAGTATGGAGTTGATGCTTCGAATTCTGCGGCGCAGGTATCGACCATTTTGAATACCGGAACCAGACCCTGCTGCAGACGCAGCACGCGTACTTCGGATTCCTTGGTGAATGCCCCGCCCGGACGTCCTTCGGCACGGATCTCGGCAATCGCCCGGTCGGTGAAGCCCTTGCGCTTAGCCTGATAGAGAATTTCTGCGGACAAGGTTTCTTCCGCGCGGATCTCGTCCTCGAAGTTCACGAGGCCTTCGATCTTGGACAGGAACCACCAGTCAATATTCGTCGTATCCTGAATATCCTGCAGTCCGTAGCCGCGGCGGAACGCTTCTGCGATCAGGAACAGGCGCTCATCATCCGCTTTGGCGAGTCTATAACGCAGCACACTGTCTTCAAGCAGCTCTGCGCCAGGCAGACGGAAACGGTGCACACCGATCTCCAGCGACCGGATCGCCTTGTGAATCGATTCTTCGAAGGTCCGGCCGATGGCCATCACTTCTCCGGTTGCCTTCATCTGGGTACCGAGCTTACGGTTCGCAGAGATGAACTTGTCGAAGGGCCAGCGCGGGATTTTGCTGACGATATAATCCAGTGTCGGCTCGAAGCAGGCATACGTCTGTCCGGTAACCGGATTGACGATTTCATCGAGCGTGTAGCCGAGGGCGATTTTGGCGGCCATCTTGGCAATCGGATATCCGGTCGCCTTCGACGCCAGCGCCGACGAGCGGCTTACGCGCGGATTCACTTCAATGACATAATATTGATAGCTCTGCGGGTCCAGTGCGAACTGTACGTTACAGCCGCCTTCGATATTCAGCGCGCGGATAATCTTCAGGGAAGCGCTGCGCAGCATCTGGTACTCACGGTCAGACAACGTCTGGCTTGGCGCTACTACGATACTGTCGCCTGTATGTACGCCAACCGGATCAAAGTTCTCCATGTTGCAGACTACGATACAGTTGTCATTCTTATCACGCATGACTTCATATTCGACTTCCTTCATGCCGGCGATGCTCTTCTCCACCAGACATTGGCCGATCGGACTGTAACGGATACCTGCTTTGACGGTTTCGCGTAGCTCTTCCTCATTGTCACAGATCCCGCCGCCTGTTCCGCCCAGCGTGTAGGCCGGACGGACGATTAGCGGATAGCCGATGCCGGCGGCGAAGCCCATCGCTTCTTCCACACTTGTGATGATGGCACTCTCAGGAACAGGCTGATCCAGCTCACGCATCAGATCGCGGAACAAGTCGCGGTCCTCCGCTTTCTCGATGGATTCCAGCTGTGTACCCAGAAGCTTCACATTCTCGGATTTCAGTACGCCTGCACGGGCCAGCTCCACTGCCATGTTGAGGCCGGTCTGTCCGCCCAGTGTCGGCAGCAGGCCGTCCGGACGTTCCTGGCGGATAATCGCCGTCACGAATTCGAGCGTGATCGGTTCAATGTATACTTTGTCAGCCATATTGGTATCGGTCATGATCGTAGCCGGGTTGCTGTTGATCAGCACAACCTCTACGCCTTCTTCTTTGAGCGCCTGGCAGGCTTGCGTACCCGCATAGTCAAATTCGGCGGCTTGGCCGATGACAATCGGACCGGAGCCGATAACCAGAATTTTTTTGAGTTTATCGTTCTTAGGCATGTTATAGTGCTCCTTTCACGGCTTCAAGCTGTGCTGCAGGTTTCGGTGCCGTGATTCTGGCATTGGCCGCAAGCTGCGCCTGGCGCGAGCCTGCCGGCAGTTTCGCCTTGTGGTCTGCGATCATCTGCAGGAAACGGTCGAACAAGTAGCTGCTGTCATGCGGTCCCGGCGCCGCTTCCGGATGGTATTGCACCGAAAAAGCGGGGTAACGGGTATGCTTCAGTCCTTCAACGGTCTTATCATTGTTGTTAATATGCGTAACTTCCAGCTCCGTGTTCACTACGGATTCTTCATTAACCGTGTAACCATGGTTCTGCGATGTGATGAAGCAGCGTCCGCTCTCCAGCTCTTTGACCGGATGGTTACCGCCGCGATGGCCGAATTTGAGCTTCTCGGTATCGGCGCCGCATGCCAGCGCGAACAGCTGATGACCCAGGCAGATGCCGAAGATCGGATATTCGCCGAGCAGCTCGGAAATGGTCTTGACCGCATAAGGTACATCCTTAGGGTCCCCAGGGCCGTTCGACAGCTGGATTCCGTCCGGATTCAGGCGGCGGATCTCATCTGCAGTCACATCGTGAGGCACGACAACCACATCACAGCCGCGGCTGTTCAGCTCGCGCAGAATGCCTGTCTTCGCGCCGTAATCCACCAGGACAACGCGTTCTTTGTTCCCAGGACTGCTATATGTCTTGGTTGTGGAGGTACGGGCTACCTGATTGCGCAATTCTTCAATTGTAGTATCGCCCATCATTTCCATCAGTTCTTCCACACGTTTATTCGAAGTGGTGAGGATCGCCTTCATCGTGCCGTGATGGCGGATAATGCGGGTCAGCATCCGGGTATCAATCTCGCTGATTCCGGGAATGCCGTATTCCTTCAGCAGATCGTCTACACTGTATTCAGCACGCCAGTTGCTGGGCACAGTCTCGTGACGACGCACCACAAAGCCGTGCACAAAAGGGCGCACAGATTCGAAATCATCACGGGTAATGCCGTAATTTCCGATCAGCGGATACGTCATTGTGACGATCTGGCCGCAGTACGAAGGGTCCGACAGCACCTCCTGATATCCCGTAATTCCTGTGTTAAATACAACCTCGCCCGTCTTTTCGCCTTCCGCGCCAAATGCGGTGCCTGTAAACAGCGTTCCGTCCTGAAGCAGCAATCTCGCCTGCATTCCCTTCCACTCCTTCTTGTTTCTGTAGTCTGATGCTTATGTCACGGCCGGCAGCCTGGCTGCCAGTAACCGTCAGTTATACTTCACTCCATACGGCTCTGCCGTCTACCCAAGTCTTCACCGGCCAGCCCTTAAGCTTCCATCCGCCAAAAGGAGTATTCCGCCCTTTGCTGGCAAACGTTACCGGGTCCACTTCCTTCTCTTCATTCAAATCAATCAGTGTCAGATCGGCAGGCGCCCCTACTGCAAGGCTGCCAGTGTTCAATCTGAACACCCGGGCCGGGTCAGCGGTCATCCGCTGGACCAGCAGGGACAGATCCCATTTGCCAGTGGCCACAAAAGCGGTATACAGCAGCGGGAAGGCTGTCTCAAAACCGACAATGCCAAACGGTGCAAGCTGCATGCCTTTTGCTTTCTCTTCCGCACTGTGCGGTGCGTGATCGGTAACGATGATATCTAGTGTGCCGTCCAGCAGTCCTTCGATGCAGGCCTCCACATCGCGGCGCGAGCGCAGCGGCGGGTTCATTTTCCAGTTCGCGTCCATTCCCGGAATGTCTTCCTCCGAGAGCAGCAGATGATGCGGGCACACCTCAGCGGTCACCTTGATGCCGATCTGCTTAGCCTGACGGATCAGCCGTACCGATTGCTCGGTGCTGACGTGGCACACATGGTAGTGAACGCCTGTAGCTTCAGACAGCAGTATGTCGCGGCCTACATGGATGGCTTCCGACTCATTCGGAATTCCCTTAAGTCCATGCTTGTCGGCAAACGTTCCTTCCGCTACCGCGCAGCCCTCAACCAGCGAGTTGTCCTCGCAGTGGGCGATGACCGGCATATCCAGTCCAGCCGCCAGCTTCATGGCATCCTTCATCATTTGTGCGCTCTGTACGCCTACACCGTCGTCGGTGAAGCCGATCGCTCCAGCCGCTTTCAGTGCGGCAAAGTCAGTCAGCTCAAGTCCCAGCTCATTCTTCGTAATGGCCGCGTAAGGCAGCACCTTCACGAGTCCGGCTTCACGCGCCTTATCTTTTACCAATTGGACAATCTCTGCACTGTCTGTTACCGGGCGTGTATTCGGCATGCAGGCGATGGTTGTGAATCCGCCCTTGGCCGCCGAACGTGCGCCGGTCTCAATCGTTTCCTTATGCTCAAACCCCGGTTCACGTAAGTGCACATGCATATCAATCAGTCCTGGAATCAGCAGCTTGCCTTCCGCTTCGATGATCTCTCCTGCTTCCTCAACCGCTTCTGCGGCATCCAGAATCTTAGAGATTACCCCGTCCAACACGACAATATGCTTGCGCTCCAGCATGCCTTCTTGGCCCAGTACACTGGCGTTTTTAATGATCACGGTTATGATTCTCCTTTGTGCCTCTGGCCGCAGCCGTAAGCTCTTTAGTTATTATATAATAAAAATTCATCTTTGTGTATATTTATTAGTAAAGTTATGTGAGGTTTTTTTGCGGAATCTTGCTACTGAAGTGCTCTCTCCATCACTGCCATCCTTACCGGGACTCCATTCGCCATCTGCGGGAAAATCCGTGACTGGCTGCTCTCCACCACTGCGTCATCGATCTCAACGTTGCGGTTGACCGGCGCCGGGTGCATGATGATCGTCCCCTTGTCCAGCTTCGCAGCGCGTTCTTCCGTAAGTCCGAAGTGCTCCCGGTACTCTGCTGCCGATAAAATAATACCGGAGGAATGCCGTTCCAGCTGCACTCTCAGCATCATAACCACATCCGCTTTCAGCGCTTCTTCCATTGAAACGTATGGGGCGTACGCGGCAAGCTCAGGAGCCTGCATATTCGCCGGTGCACAGAACTGGACGCTTGCGCCCATCTTGGTCAATGCCCACAGGTTGGAGCGTGCGACCCGGCTATGCATAATATCTCCGATAATCGACACTTTCAGGCCCTTCAGTTCTCCAAAATGCTTGCGCATCGTGTAGAGGTCCAGCAGCGCCTGCGTCGGGTGTTCGTTGTTGCCGTCTCCGGCATTGATCAGCGGGATGCTTACCTTCTCGGCCAGCTGCTGCAGCACGCCTGCCGGCTTCAAACGCACAACTCCGGCATCGATCCCCATTGACTCTAAGGTGCGTACGGTATCGTAGATCGACTCGCCTTTTTCTACACTGGAAGCTGCCGCCGTGAAGTTCAGGACCTGAACGCCCAGCCGTTTCTCGGCCATTTCGAAGGAGAAGCGGGTCCGTGTGCTATTCTCAAAAAACATGTTGGCAACAAAATGCGCTCTCAGTACCGGCGTGAGCTTCTCGCTCTGATTGTCCCAGTAAGCCGTTCTGTTCAAAAGCAGGCTGATTTCCGAAGCGTCCAGCTCCTTAATCCCCAGCAGACTGCGTTCCTTCACTTTGGTTGCCGTCATCATTGTTATCGTTCCTCCCGGTTTGAAATAATGTACACTTCGTCCTTGCCGTCGTATTCGGTCAGTGACACTTCAATCTGCTCATGCCTGGAGGTAGGTACGTTCTTGCCGATATAGTCGGGGCGGATGGGCAGTTCCCGGTGTCCGCGGTCAGCCAGTACCGCCAGCTGGATCATCCGCGGCCGTCCGCAATCCATCAGCGCATCCATCGCCGCCCGGATCGTTCTGCCGGTGTACAGCACATCGTCGAACAGAATCACTTTCTTGTCCTGGATGCCGTTGCTGCCCGGGGGCAGGGTCAGATTGCTGTTGACCACAGCCTTGTCCATCGACTCCCTGTTGTCACCGCCGCCTTCGCGGTCATCGCGGTAATGCGTGATATCCAGCTCACCGTAAGGTATATCCACGCCTTCAATCTCCTTGATGCGCTCCGCAATCCGCTGGGCCAGATAAATCCCTCTTGTACGGATGCCGACCAGCAGACAATTCTCAATACCCTTGTTCTTCTCCAAAATCTCATGTGCAATGCGTGACAGTGCCCGGCGAATCGCCGTTTCGTCCATAATGACATTTTTTTCAGTAACCATCATCGTGCCATCCTCCTGCTTGATCGCCTGTTCAAGTTCCCGGATAAACAAAAAACTCCTTGCCCGAAACAGGCAAGGAGTGAAATCCGCAGATTCAAAAAGATGGCGTGTCCGCGCGCATAAAAAGGCCCTCCGTACTCATACGGATTCCTGCTTCCATGTTCGCGAACCTCGATTCACGTTACCTTGCCAGCCTCACGGGACTGAATTAAAGGCGCATATTCAACTATAGGGAATTATGACAGATGAAAGGGGTGGTGTCAAATGGGAATGAAAAATTCTATGAGGGGGAGTTTAGGTGAATGGCGCGGCTGCGGTGATTTTGGACTTCCGGCCGCTGTTGTCTCCAGATTTATTTGATTAACCGCTAAGCGGATTAAATCCGGAGACAAAGGCGGATGCTACCGCTCCTACAGTTCCAAAATCCCCTCCGCCGCTTCCACCTAAACGGGGTGCAAGAGCAAATTGCCACACCCGAGGGGGTGAGGCAGGCAAAGCGGCACTATAGCGCTGCGCTGATAGTGCATGCTTACATTAGCTAACCAAGGACGAGAAAATAAAGTCCAAAATCTAAGAACATGCAACAATGCTGCAAAAAGAATGAACCTTTTATTCAGATTCCTTCCGCAATAATGTCAAAAGATCATCAAAGATTCCGGGTGTCGTGAATACGGCCTCTTCACCATAGAGTTCATTAGGGATGTGATCGGGCACCACATGTACATTGCAACTTAATGCTCCCGCCTCCCGTGCAATCAAGCCTGCGGCGGCTACGTCCCACGGTGAAAGACTTTCCGTATGCGCATCTAATTTTCCGGACGCCACATAACAAATGTCTACTGTCGGTGCGGCAAAACGCCTAATATCACGACAGTTTCTTCTGAGTCGGTTCACTCTTTCGATTGCTGGTTCGACTTTTGCTGGATCATGCGGAAAACCTGTGCCTATGACAGCATCCAGCAGCGAAGTACATGTACGAATTCGTAAACGCTCACCATTGCAATAGGAGCCTTCCCCTTTAATCCCAACATAAGTACAGTGCAAATCCGGCGCATATACCGCTCCTGCCAGTACTACGCCATCAAGGGCAAAAGCCAATGAAATGCCGTAATGCGGCAGGTTGCGAGCAAAATTAACTGTTCCATCTAAGGGATCAACTACCCAAACCGGACCGTCAAACTTGAAATTATCCCAGTTATGTACTCCATTTTCCTCCGAAAGAATTCGATGACCTTGAAATTTACCCATTATGGCTTCTTGAATGATTCTTTCCGATAACAAATCAGCGGATGTCACAAGTTCACCATAATCCTTGTAATTCACTTCAATTTTTTCCCGGCTGCGCAATTCGGAAATCTTGTCACCCGCTTTTGTTACAGCCTGCTCTGCAAACAACGCTAATTCTCGAAGGTCGAACTTCATTTCGTTCATATTCCTCCTTATCGTGCGTTTCTTTTAAGTAATTTCTTAAATACAGTAATGATTATGGTATCTGCTTAATAAGGAATCATCAACATTTTGAGAGACAACTTGATGATCTCGCTTGCTTCAATTTAATCATACCTTCAAAAAATAATCATTGCGTAATTTATAAAATTATCCAGCTTATAAAAAATTCGTAAAATGATTGAACTATCCTGCCCGCTGGCTTATTTTCGTTCCCGCCCCGCCTCTGCTATGATTAAAAATGGAGGCGAACAGATCATGGACCTGGAGTTTATTACAGTAGATAAATGGGATGAACAGCTCTGGAAGCAGATGGAGCCGGTGTACCGGGAGGCTTTTCCCAGCGGAGCCAAACCGGAAGGGATTCTCCGCAGTATGCTGGAGCGGCGGATTGCTTACTTACATGCGGGACTGGGTCAGCAAGGGCAGGTTGCCGCCATGGCCGTTACTGGGGTCGTGGGAAGGACTGGCGATAAGGTACTGATCATAGATTACTTGGCAGTCGATAAGAAGCTGCGCGGGGCGGGTACGGGAACCTGGTTCCTCGGACAGATCAGGGACTGGGCAGTGCGAGATCACGGCATCCGAGGGATTATTATCGAAGCTGAATCCGGAACCTCGGATACACACAAGGAGCGCATTCATTTCTGGGAGCGGAACGGATTCGTCCTGACCTCCTACGTCCACCAGTATATCTGGGTGCCGGAGCCGTATCAGGCGATGCTGCTGCCGCTGGATGGTAGCGGACATGTACCGGATGACGGCGAAGCACTGTTCCGTCATATTAATGCCTTTCACAGCAAGGCCTACCGGAAAGGTTAGGATATTGTTCATTAGGTCAGCCAGAAGTTCCCGGCTGGCTTATCTTTATATCAGAGGCTGCTAACGCCCCTCACTCTCACCACCGTCACATGCATGCTGTCCCCCCTGTTACCGGCTTGCCTGTCCAAGTAATGTTGCACATTTTACAGGATTTTTGCTCCGCAAATGCATCATTGGGCTAAATGTTGTATTTTTTACAGCATTTAGGATGAATATTTACTTTTCTGAAGCGGATTGTTGTAAAAAATGCAGGATTTGCGCTTTCAGGGCCTGTTTCGTCTGAGTAAAGTTGCAGTTTGTACAACATTTGACCAGACCGGAGCGGATAGTGAGGCTCGGGAGCGATCGGCTGCCATAATAAAAGCCGCCGCAGATTTCTCTGCAGCGGCCCCATCAACCAAACTTAAAATTCGAATTCAACGTCGCTCAGGCGTCTTTGAATTTCAGAAATTACACGCTTCTCATCTTCCTCACCCTTGGCAACGAAGGTAACGGAGAAACGCACGAACGCGCCGGCATCATCCCAAGGCACGGTGGAGATCAGCTTCTCGCGGATCAGGAACTGCGAGAAATCTTCGCCGGATTCGAAGCGGCGTCCGCCCTTAACGCCTTTTGGAGCAGCTACATACAGGAAGAAGGAACCCTTCGGTTTCTCTGCCTTGAAGCCCAGGCTATTCAGTGCATCCACCAGCATGTTGTGACGGCGGGAGTATTTGGCAGCAATCGCTTCGGTAATCTCAGGATGAGACAGGCCGTATGCGGCAGCTTTTTGAATCGCGATGAATTGACCGGAGTCATTATTGTCCTTCACATCACTGAACGCCTTAACGATCAGCGGGTTGCCGGCAACGAAACCGATTCTCCAGCCAGTCATGTTGTAGGACTTGGACAGGGAGTGCAGCTCCACGCCGACATCCTTGGCACCAGGTACGGACAGGAAGCTCAGCGGCTTCACGCCATCATACGTCAGTGCTGCATAAGGAGCGTCATGGATAACGACTACATCATATTTCTTCGCCCAGGCTACTACTTCGCTGAAAAATTCAGGAGTTGCGCTTGCGCCTGTAGGATTGTTCGGATAGTTCAGGTAGAGCAGCTTCGCCTTGTGGGCTACGTCTTCCGGAATAGAGTTCAAGTCAGGCAGGAAGTTGTTCTCCTTCTTAAGCTCAACGGAGTAGACTTGTCCACCCAGATATTTGGTGTGAGTGCCCAGCACCGGATAACCCGGAATGGTCATGATCGTGATGTCACCCGGATTAATGAAGACCGATGGCAGCATAGCCAGTGCAGGCTTCGAACCGATGGAATGTACGATTTCATTTACAGGGTCGATGCCGTCTACCTGGAATACTTCCTTCAGATAAACTGCAGCCGCCGCTTTGAATTCAGGAATCCCGTTGTCGGAATATCCGCGGTTTTCTTCTTTGGCAGCTTCAAGTGCAAGTCTTGCCACAATGCCTTCATCCGCCATTTCGTCCGGCTCGCCGACGCCCATGTCGATCAATTCAATGTTAGGAAAATCCTGCTTCGCCGATGCTTTGGCGCGTTTGATTTTCTCGAATTTGTAGATGGAAGTGTCCTTGCCATATCCGGCGCCGCCGATGCGGTCCGCAAAATTAGTCTGAATGAATGTTTCCTGATAGTGTTCAATACTCATAATCTTCGTCTCATCTCCTGGCTATTGTTGTGAATCCATGATCTAAATATGAAGCAAAGCTGCCTTAGAAGCCATGGACTTATAATCTATTCATTTGTACTTATCTGCTGCGCAGTGTGTACAGCACTTCTTCCATATCTGCCGGAAGCGGCGCACTGAACTCCTTGTACTCCCCTGTAGCAGGATGCACAAATCCCAGTACAGCGGCATGCAGAGCCTGTCCAGTCATCGTCGTGCCTTTGCTGCGTCCATAGATTGGATCGCCGACCAGCGGATGGCCGATGAACTTCATATGCACACGGATCTGATGCGTCCGTCCGGTCTCGAGCTGCAGCTCAAGCAGTGTGCAGTCGCCGAAGCGCTCCAGCACCGTAAAATGCGTCACAGAACGTTTGCTGTTCTTCTCAGTGACCATATACAGCTTGCGGTCATGCGGATCACGGCCGATTGGCGCATCTACTGTGCCCTTATCATGAGACAGATTGCCATGCACTACTGCGATGTAGCGGCGGGTTACACTGTGCTCCTTCAGCTGCGCGGCCAGCGAAGCATGACTGGCGTCATTCTTGGCAGCCATAATCAGACCGGAGGTATCCTTGTCGATGCGGTGCACAATGCCCGGACGAATCTCGCCGTTAATGCCTGACAGGTCCTTGCAATGGTACATCAGCGCATTGACCAGGGTGCCTGAGGGATGTCCTACTGCCGGATGCACCACCATACCGCGCGGCTTATTCACCACGATAACATCGCTGTCTTCATATACAACCTCAAGCGGGATATTCTCCGCAATTAAATCCGTAACTTCGGCTTCCGGAACCGTAACAGCCACCTTGTCGCCTTCATACAGCTTGTAGTTAGCTTTGACCGGAGCGCCGTTCACCGTCACATGACCACCGCTGATCCACAGCTGAACCTGCGAGCGGGAAACCTCTTCTTCCCAAGACTCCGTAATGTACTTATCAATCCGTTCCCGGGCATTCTCCGCGGCAACCATCCATTCGGTGACGTCTCTTTCTTCTTCGAGGGCGCCAGAAACCGCCTGCTCATTGACGTCTTTATTCAAAATCATTCATTCCCTTCTTTGACTTCCTGTGATTCCTTAACTTCGGTGACTTCCTGTTCGCCTTTCACATCCAGCAGCGTATCGAGAATAATCAGGGCTACCCCGACCACGATGCAGGAATCGGCTACGTTGAAGATCGGGAAGGTATAGCTGCCGAAATTGAACATCAGGAAATCCACAACTTCACCGTTCAGAATCCGGTCGAGGAAGTTTCCGACGGCTCCTCCAAGCACCAGCGACAATGCCGTAGGCAGCAATTTGCGGGTCTTCCGGGCCTTGTTCAGATACCAGACGATACCGGCAACAACTATAACCGTAATTACAATGAAGAACCACTGTTGTCCTTCAAGAATTCCGAAAGCGGCTCCACGATTGCGGTGGGACGTGATGATGAAGAAATCCTTTATAACCGGAATCTGCTCTGCGATCTCCAGCCGGGTAGCAATCAGATATTTGGTACCCTGGTCAATCAAAAATACAATTAGCGCAATCAGAAAGTACACCACAGAAGTTGTCACTCCGTTCTTATTTTTCCCGCGGTCCGCGGTACGAATACTGTATAAAGACTTGTATATTGTAGCACAGGCCTCAAGATACCGTCCATTGCAAGGCACTCTAAACCCGCCAAAGTCCGGGCACTATTTTCCATCGCTAAAAAAGGGCCCCTGCGGCCAAGCTATACAAGTGGAAACGGCTTTGCCCTCCTTTATAAAGACGGTACCGTTTCAGCGAGGATTAAGCCACCGAAAGGAGCTCACAGCAATGAGCCATCTGACATCAACCCAGCTCTCCGGGCTGCGCGCATTACTGCTACAGCAGCAGGAGGACATCAAGCACAGGCTGCAAAATAATGAGCATTACGGACTGCAGGAAGCTATGCGCGATACTACCGGAGAGCTGTCCGAGATCGACAACCATCCCGGCGATGCCGCCACCGAGCTGTATAACCGTTCCATGGATATTTCCCTGCTGGAGCGGGACGAGCATGAGCTGGACGATATCGAAGCGGCGCTGCGGGCGATGGATGAAGGCACCTATGGCATTTGTATAGCCAGCGGCGAACCGATTCCTTATGAACGTCTGGCCGCGATTCCCTCCACCCGTTACACCAAAGAGCATGCTCCCCGCCAGAGCGCTCCGTTTACCCGCCCGGTGGAGGAGGAACTGCTGTCTCCGCCTTTTGGACGGACCAGCCTGGATGAGCGGGAGGACCAGAACGGCTTCGACGGGGAGGATGCCTGGCAGATTGTAGAGAGCTGGGGCAATTCCGATTCCCCTGCCATGGCCGAAGGCAACAACATCAGCTCCTATAATGATATGGAGATCGAAGCGGACGAAACCGAAGGCTTCGTGGAGCCGTGGGAGAATTTCGTCGCTACCGACATTACGGGAAATCATCTAACCATCATTAAAGGCAACAGTTACCGCCATTACATGGACGACGGGGAAGGTGACTACCTGCTGGACCCGCTCAAAAAAGAAAGGGAGTAGCCGTGTGCTGCTCTTTTTTAATTTGGACCCGGTTCAGAAGGTCTTCAGCTCCAGCTGATGCTGCACGATCCGCACGATATCCGCAATATAGTCCCCGATAATCGGCAGATTCAATGCCCCAAGCACCTGAAGCACATAAATAATCGTCGCCGCAAAAAAAGTAAACCCGAGAGCAATCCCCAGCCCCCGGGCTACTCCGGATAAAATATTCAGCCAGATCAGCCGGAACGGCGAATGCAGCAGCTCCGTATATTCCGAAATCCGCGATTTCTCCATCTGCTGGGCCAGCTGGGTGGTCATCCGGTACAGCGCGTTCAGCTTTTCCTCCTGCGGCAGCTCTGCCGGATCACCGGCTGCTGCGAGCGCGGCTGCAGGCTTTTGAGAAGAAAGTGGTGTCTGTATACGCTCCCCGGAATGCAGGAATTGCCGCTTCTCCTCCGGTACTTTACCGGTATCCCTGCTGCTGTCTACTCCCGAGGTCTGAATTGAAATTCTGCCCGGCCCTTCCGGCCTCTCCGGCTTCCCGGCCTCCGTATCTCCTTCTTTCCATCCGCCCATGCCTCCGGCACCTCCCTCGAATCTCTATGACCCGCAAAGCAAACGAGCCCGGTTAAAGAGAGTAGTCTCTTTAAGCACGGGGCTCGTCATTTTGCATTCTAACCCATAGAAGCTTTTCCTTTGCGGCTAGTATATGCCATATAGGGACAAGTGATGCAGGGTGTGTGTTACTTAAGCGCCGATATGAATTCCGATGCTCTTGCCGCCGGCATCCACAGTTTCATAGGTATAATCTCCGTCAAAATCAACCGTAGTCACTAGTACATTCTCGCGCAGCACATGCTCGAATGCGGTAACCGCCGCCTTAAGCTCGTCATCGACATGCAGCGTAAGAGCAATCCGTTTGTCGATCGGCAGATCCAGGCGTTTACGGTAATCCTGCACCGCACGTACGACTTCGCGTACCCAGCCTTCCTGCACCAGCTCCGGTGTGATTTCGGTGTTTAGTGCCACCGTCAATCCATAGCCGGAAGCCGAGGCAAAACCCGGTTTGGCCTGCTTCTCGACCAGCAGCTCCTCGGATGTGATCTGCAGCTCTTCCCCGTCCGGCGATACAATGGCGAGTCCGCCGTCCTGTACGGTTTTGCGGGTAGCGTCACTGTCCATGGCCTTGAGGAAGCCCTGCAGGAAGCCGACGTTCTTGCCGTATTTCTTGCCTGCGACCTTCAGGTTCAGCTTCAGGGTGAAGTCTACAAAGCCGCTGTCGCTGTGCTCGATTACAATATGCTTCACGTTGATTTCGTCTTTGATCAGCTCTTCATAATCTGCCACATTGAAGTTATCGTCAATCGAGGCGATCAGCTCAGACAAAGGCTGGCGGGTCTTGATGCCGCTCTCGTTACGCACGTTGCGGGCCAGTTCCACGATCCCTCTGGCGCTCTCCATATCTTTTTCCAGTGCAAGATCGATCAGGCTCTCATCCGCTACCGGGTAATCCGCGAGATGCACGCTTTCGCCGCCGCCCAGGTTCGTAAAGATATCCTCGGACAGCATTGGTGTGAACGGTGCCATCAGCGTAGCTGTGGTCAGCAGGACATGCGTAAGTGTGCGGTATGCGTCCAGCTTCTCTTCGCCCAGCCCGCTGCCCCAGAACCGGTCACGGGAACGGCGGATGTACCAGTTGCTCAGCTCATCTACGAAATTCTCAATCGCTTTGGACGTGTTGACGAAATCGTTAACGGCAAGGCCTTTATCCACCAGCAGGATCAGACTGTTCAAACGGGACAGAATCCAGCGGTCAAGCTTATGCTCTGACAGCTTGAATGGGTGATCCGCAGGATCGTAGCCGTCGATACCGGCATACAGCGTCAGGAACGCATGCGTGTTAACCAGCGTATCCACAACCTTGGACTTCGTCTCACCCACCAGACCGCGCGAGAACCGTTTGTTGTTCCATGGCGCACTGTCGGACAGAATGGCCCAGCGGAACGCGTCGGTGCCGTATTCGTTCATGATTTCCCAAGGGTCGATGACATTGCCTTTGGATTTGGACATCTTCTGGCCGTTCTCATCGAAAATATGACCGTGGGCGATAACCGCCTTGTAAGGTGCTTTACCCGTGAACAGCGTCGATACGGCAAGCAGGCTGTAGAACCAGCCGCGTGTCTGGTCAATTCCTTCACAGATCATATCCGCCGGATACTGGTCTGCGAATCTGTCTTCATTCTCAAACGGATAGTGACTCTGGGCGAATGGCATCGAGCCGCTGTCGAACCATACGTCGATGACTTCCGGTGTGCGCACCATTACGCCGCCTTCGCTGAACGGGCTCCGCAGCTTGATGTTGTCCACATACGGCTTATGCAGCTCGATATCCTCTGCTACCTCGCCGATCGCCATCGATCTCAGTTCAGCGATGCTATGCGGTGCGAATTC
Organism: Paenibacillus sp. FSL E2-0178; assembly: GCF_038593005.1. NCBI lineage: Bacteria > Bacillati > Bacillota > Bacilli > Caryophanales > Paenibacillaceae > Paenibacillus > Paenibacillus sp. FSL E2-0178. Next base: position 6,732,884 of record NZ_CP151953.1, on the reverse strand, counting down.
CTTGCCGGTGTCCTGGCAGACCCAGACATTCAGCGGTGTGCCCCAGTAGCGGTTACGGCTGATATTCCAGTCCACCAGTTCCTCCAGGAACTTGCCGAAGCGGCCTTCACGCACATGGTCCGGATACCAGTTCACACTGTTATTGTTGGCGATCAGCTGATCCTTGATCGCTGTTGTCTGGATGAACCAGCTGTCTGTTGCATAATAGAGCAGCGGAGTATCGCAGCGCCAGCAGAACGGATAGCTGTGCTCGTATTTCTCTTTACTGTAGAGTAGTCCCCGTTCGGACAATATCTTCACGATATCGAGGTCGACGTCTTTGACGAACCGTCCGGCAAAATCGCTCACTACACTGGTGTATTTACCTGAAGTATCCACCACATTCACGAAGCTGATGCCATTCTCGCGGCAGCTCTTGTAGTCATCTTCACCATGTGCCGGAGCCATATGCACGATCCCGGTACCGCTGGAATCCGTAACAAACGATGCGCCTACGATCACATTATGCTTCTCTGCCTTGATATAATCGAACGGCGGAGTGTAGCTCTGGCCGATAAAGTCCGCACCGGTATGGGTGGACAGGATCGTATACTCGCCTTTGAGCACCTCATCCACTAGATTCTTGGCCAGTACATATACGCCGTCTTCCTGCTGGGCACGCACATATTCCATATTCGGGTTCATTGCCAGCGCCATATGCGCCGGAAGGGTCCAAGGGGTGGTCGTCCAGGCCAGTACATAATCGCCGCTGCCGTCCAGCTTGAACTTCGTTGTAGCACTCAGGTCCTTGACTGTCTTGTAGCCCTGCGCCACTTCATGGGAGCTCAGCGTCGTCTGACAGCTTGGGCAGTACGGGCTGACGCGGTGTCCGCGGTACATTAAGCCTTTGTCATGCACGGTAGCGAGGATATTCCACACGCTCTCGATGTAGGTGTTATCCAGCGTAACGTAAGGATTATCCAGATCCGTCCAGTAGCCGATTGCTTCGGTGAACTCACGCCACTGCTTCTCATAGCCGAATACACTTTCCTTACATTCCTTGATGAACTTCTCCACGCCGTACTCTTCGATGTCCTGCTTGCCGGAGATGCCAAGCTTCTTCTGCACACCGAGTTCAACCGGCAGACCGTGGGTATCCCAGCCCGCTTTGCGGATGACGCGGAAGCCCTTCATCGTCTGGTAGCGGCCGACGAAATCCTTGATGACCCGGCCCAGCACATGCCCGATATGCGGCACGCCGTTCGCCGTCGGAGGTCCTTCATAGAACACATAGTTTGGGCGTCCCTCGCGGTTCTCCATGGATCTGCGGAACGTATTCTCGTCGCTCCATTTCTTCAGGATACGGACATCTCTGGCCCGTGCTTTTTCTTTTACATCTACTTTATGCATGATGGTCAATCCTTCCGTTTAGTCTTTAAACCTTATTCGGATTTCATCCGAGCCTTTTTTAAAAGCTTTCAAACCTATCAAAACCTTTCAAAGCTTTTCGATCCCTCCCAAACCCTCCCTTAGCCAAGGGAGGGCCCCAAGGGCTCCGCCCTCTGGACACCTGGAAAGTTTGTCGATCTCCAGGGGAAAGGTGTTTGGTAAGTTAATTTTGTTGTAATGCCCGCTTACGCCGCAAGCGGCACGCTCTACCTCAGGCATCCGGCCCGCGAACCCGAAGGGCAGCGCTGGGCCGGGGCTTCGCTCTTGCCCTGGCATCCGGCCCGCGAACCCGAAGGGCAGCGCTGGGCCGGGGCCTTGCTCTTGCCCTGGCACCCGGCCCGCGAACCCGTTAGGGCAGCGCTGGGCCGGGGCCTCGCTCTTGCCGGGCACCCGGCCCGCGAACCCGGAGGGCAGCGCTGGGCCGGGCTTCGCCTGGGGTCTTGTCGTTGTAGTTAAGGCCCCGCAGGCGTACCCGTCAGGGCAGCCTAAGAAGGGCCGCGCCATTCGCCGCAGTAATCCTTCCCCTTCCGCCATCGTCACTCACCACTCGGAGCACTTGTTGCGGGTGTCCAGAGGGCGGCCAGCCCTTGGGGTCCCCCTTGGAAAGGGGGATTTAGGGGGATGTAAACACAAACGAGCGCCATCCAGCCCCCAAAGGGGCGAGACAGCGCTCGCGATACCACCCTAATTTGCACCTCATGCACATCCTTAGGGGAGTGTATTCAGTACAATCTCAGTTCCGCATGCAGAAATGCCACACGGGTCCGGGATAACGTCCGGCAGACGGCATAGCTTACACACGTATGCATATACGCTTCAGCTTAGCTTCTAGGGGAGGATCTTCCGGCAAGGCGTGAACGATCGGCTCGCAGCAAACACCGACTCTCTGGAGAACGTTACCTTATCGTACTTGTCCCGTCATCGAATTTCGATTCAATGGATTACAGATATGTTCTAGTTATAGTCTGTTTAGAACCAATTGTCAAGATCCATAGGCCCGGAACCGGGAAGGCAGGGTTATAATAACAGCTCCCAGCTTACCGGAGTGCCGAGGGGAAGATCCTTTTTCATTTGTTTTCCTAACAGCAGGTCGTAGTATTTCGGATCTAGACCATATCCTGGACGAATTACTTTAATATTATCCCCCGTCAGCACTTCACCAGCCTTTATATCCTTAGAAATATATATCGACCGCCTGAATTGAAGTGATTTCTCCTCGTCCTTCGTGGGACCGATGGAAACCCTGCCGAGTGCCCTCCAGGCCGTATCCGTCTCTCTCACGAGGGAAGCAAATTCCCCGGGCTCCAGTGAAAAAGCCGCATCAACCCCGCCATCCTCACGGTTAAGGGTAAAATGCTTTTCAATGACAGTGCTGCCCAGCGCTACACTTGCAACCGCGGCCCCCACGCCCAGGGTATGATCTGATAAGCCTACCTGGCAATGAAATACTTCGCTCAAATACGGAATGGTGTTCAGATTTGAGTTTTCGGGCGAAGCCGGATAACTGCTTGTGCATTTTAATAGAATATACTCACTGCAGCCTGCACCGGTTATTGTGTTTACCGCATGTTCGATCTCGCCGAGCGAGGCCATTCCTGTAGAAATAATCATCGGCTTTCCCTTGGAGGCGACTTTTTTGAGCAACGGGATATCATTATTTTCAAAAGAGGCAATTTTATAGCAGGCAACACCCAGGGTCTCCAAAAACTCAAGCGAGGTTTCATCAAACGGTGTACTGAAGGGAATCATCCCTAATTCCCTGCAGGCGTCGAATATTCTACCGTGCCATTCCCAGGGGGTATACGCCTCCTTATAGAGCTCAAATAGAGACTTTCCTTTCCAAAGCCCGTTGGATTCCGGAATCATGAAATCTCTCTCCCGGATATTAAGCGTCATCGTTTCGGGCGTATACGTTTGAATTTTAAATGCGTGTGCGCCAGCCTTGGCCGCCGCCTTAACCAGCTCAAGCGCCCGGTCAAGTGACTGATTATGATTGCCGGACATTTCCGCGATGATAAAAGGAGGATGCCCGCTTCCTATACGCCGGTTACCGATCGTGATTTCCTTCATTTGCTCCCGCAACCTCCTCTTTCAACACTTCACTGTGCTTCTCCCATTGCTCGCGAAAGATCGCCATTAATACCACATCGGTATATTGTTGATTTCTTAGAATCTGCTTGCACAGCCTGCCTTCCTCCACAAACCCTAATCTGCGGTGATAGGACAAGCTCTTCTGGTTAAAATCCAGGATTTGGGCGCTTACCTTCCTCATCTGTCTTTCTTTGAAAATCAGATCAAGTGCTAAGATCCCCATGATCTTTCCCGAACCCCGGGGAGAAGCCTGATCCCCAATATATAAGCCCCATTCACAGGTTTGGTTGGTGAGATTGATCTGTGAGAATTGAACAAGACCTATAGGCTGTTCTTGATAAAAGCATAATTTCACCAGCTTGCTTGCATCCTTCTCCGCAGAATTCAGCCATCTGTAATGCTCATCTAAGGGAATGGGCTCAGCATGATTCATAAAAGGACGGATATGGCCGGCATTGCGCCACTCCAGGACAAGGCTCTTGTGTTCTTGACCCAGGTTCTCCAGCTTATAGTCGTTAATGTCCGCCATTGTCCCCTCCCATGATCCTGTCTATAACCTCATTCAACCGCCCTTCTCCCATAAGCTGAAGAGCCTTCTCAGACATTTCTTTCACCAGTGAGGGGCTGGCAAGCATTTCGTTTAATCCGTCTTCAATCCTTTGCACGGTTACGTCAGCACTAAGGCCCAGGCAGCGGGCAGCCCCTTTATCATGAACCAGGGCTGTGATCTCCCTTTGGTTATCCGCCGTTACAACGGAGAGCGTAGGCAAGCCTAAATAGCACCGCTCCCAGGTTGTGCTTCCGCCGGCTCCGATGGAAATATCTGCCTTCCGCATTAATTCGGCTATATAATCGATCTGACAATAAAATACGGCATTCGGCATAGCGCTGCATGCTTCTGCAATGGCTTCCTTGTTGTTGTTCATAGCGCCGGTTACTACATCAATGTGAATATCAGCAAAGGCAGGACGGGCTAAGGCCTGTAATGTTTTTAAGGTTTCTCCGGTTGGATCTGTGCCGCCAAAAAACACAAGAATTCTGTTGATTCTTCCGTCACGCTCCGCTAACCGCAGCCTGGCAGAGCGGAATTCAGGCCGCAGCAGGGTATAACGGGTACCTATTAATTTCACGCAGCCGTCCGGGACCAGACCCTGATAACGATCCTTGGCATACGATTCATTGGCATCCAGCAGCATGCTGCATTGATGCGGCCGGTCGGCCAAGTCGTCAATTACAACAATCCTGTCCACCTTCTCCGCAAGGACTGCCTCCCATTTGTGATCAATGCCATAATGGTCAATGATCAGGCAATCCGCCGGTGAAGAGGAGGTCATTCGCTCCGCTGTCTCCGCCGCATCCCGGCGCCAGTCTACCTGGAGCCAGGATGCCGCATAAGCCGGATCACCCGGCGCAGGCAGCAGCAATACCTGATGGCCCTGATCCATAATATAATGTGCCAGATTTCCTGGCAGGTCACGGCAAATGAACGTAACCCCCGCACCTCTTCCGGCAAGCTCATTAGCAAGTGTAAGGCAGCGCATAACATGGCCTGTACCCATTTGACGGGAAGAATCGACCCGGAAGAATATATTCACCTGCTTATGCGCCCCGGTTACCATGCGGTCCACCCGCCGTCTACCGAAATGTTCTCCCCTGTAATGTAGCCTGATGCCGCTGAGGCAAGAAATACCATGACCCCTTTTAAATCTTCAGGCTTACCGATCCGGCCCAACGGATTTTTCTCTTCAAGCTGCCGGATGAAATGGGGATTATCTTGAACCGATGGATTGGGAAAAGGGCCAGGGGATACTGTATTGGCTCTGATTCCGTGTTTCCCGAAGTGGCAGGCAATATAGCGGGTGAATTGATTAATGGCCGCTTTGCCTGCCCCGTAATTTGCCGGGTTATCCATCCCGCTGTCACCATAGATCACGGGGTTTGGAGAGACCAGGCCATACATGGAGGATATATTGATAATAGAGCCGTTTTTTTGTTCGATCATGTAAGGCAGTACGGCTTTAATGCATCTGAACGTTCCGTTAATCGTACCATCCATCCCTGCCAGCCATTGCTCCTCACTCATGGTGACCAGCTTTCCCGGTGCGCTGAAGGCGGCATTATTCACTAGAATATCAATGCTCCCGGCCTCTGCGGAGATGTCCTCAAAACATTTTTTTATAGATTCTTCTTTGCGGATATCCATATATTTACCGAAGCATGCGGCGGCAGTTTGCCAGGCGATCCTCTCCGCAGACTCCCTGCATTTCTGCTCATTGGAGCTTACAAGGTACACGGCAGCACCGGCTTCAGCAAGCCCCTCTGAGATCGCTGTGCCTAAATACCCTGCACCGCCTGTTACTACCGCTGTTTTGCCGTCTAAATTAAATAGTTCATTCAGCGTGCGCACCATGTCATTTCCACCTCCTGGGGTCAATAATCTGTAAAGACAGTTCAGCGAATAAGCCACCCGCCTCTTTCATTATCTTTTGATTCAAAGGAGGCAAGGACATCCATTTAAGATTTTCCTCTAATTGCTCCACCGTCTCACACCCGACTACGATCCCCGTTAACCCCGGAAGATCTCTTACAAATAAAAAGCAAAGCTCCTTTATGGATATCCCTGTATTCTCGCAATACTTCAGCAGCAGGTTCAAGGGTGCCTCAGCTTGTTTCAGCTTATCAGGAAGCTTCTCCGGGTCCATAAGAAGTAGTCCTTGAAGATAGACACTCCGGGCAAAGATCTCTGTTCCTTTTTCAGATAAGCGGTTTAGCATTCCATTCCTTATCAATCTTTGGTCAAACAAGTTAACTGGTATTTGAATACTGTCCACACCCTCCAAGCTCAAAAAAGTCTCAACCTCCTGAGGATCATATACCGAAACACCGATTCTGCGGATCATCTGTTTTTGCTTTAGCTCATTAAGAATTTCAATTATTCCGCCCTTGTAGGCGCTCATATCCAAAGGATCGTGTAAAAGACAGACATCCAGAGCAGCCAGCTTTAATCTGTCCAGCGAAGACATAACGGAGGAAATTACGAAGCTTCTGCGCTCTTCTTCCGTCTTGAGCCCTAATCTCTGTACCGAAGGCAGCTTCGTTACAACTGCAGGCCTGGTCTTCGGATTGAAATCTCCCAAGCAACCGCCAATGATGGTTTCACTGTCCCCGTATCCCGGTGCTGTGTCTAAATAACCGATCCCTGCAGAAACGGCATAGTTAATTAATTGTCTGCTGCTTTGCACAGTCAGATTAGCCTCTGCATTTGCAATCCCATAATTTCCGCCCAGCTGGGCCGTACCCAGCATAAGCCTGATTTTATTATTCATCATCCGAAGCCTCACATAGTTCATAGTCCGTTCAGTTTTGTCGCTTCATTCAGCTCATGAACCAGTAGCGTATCATCCCGCCATTTCACTGTATTCCCTCTGTTTATCGCGGTCACCTTAGGGTTGTTCAGCAAATAGGTCTTTAATTCTTCAAAGTGAAGCGGTCCTTTTCCAATGTCCAAATCACGGTATAATTGCTCAAACAGCTCCAAATCGTTAGCCTCATCCAGTGTCAGTCTCCAGTCCGGATAGACCCATTTCTCGGGAAGGACTAAGGCATTTACATTAAAGATGGTGGGATTATTGATGAAATAAAAGGACAGATATTCTGCATGCGTCAGTTGGTCTGTATGCTGCAACAACCTTCTGAGCGCTTCAACGGTAATGACATCTCCGACTGTGCCCATCGTAGACTCCTTGGCATGGGTGAAATCGGCTCCGCTTTTTACATGCTGCTCTATCATGAAGCCAAGCATCTCCGGTGAAATAGCAGGATTGTCGCCTGTGACACGGACAACAATATCCGAATTTGTTGCTTCAGCAGCAATCAGCAGTCTCTCCGCAACATTCTCCGGATCTCCAGTTACAATCTTCACCCGGTTATCCAGAGTGAACTGCGTAAGGGGCTGATCGTCCGGAAGATCTGAAGTAGCCAGAATTACCTGATAACCATTGGGGACTGCCAGACAATTCATTAGACATCTTTCAATGGAAGGGACACCATGGATCGGAAGCAGCGCCTTCCGCCGGAGCCGTGTTGACTTCAGTCTGCAGAGCACGGCAATACAAATTTTGGGCTCGTGTACCTTATCTGGAGTGATGGGAGTATTGGCTGGAACAGCTACCCTTGAGATAAGGGGAAATCGTTCCGCTGCCTGTTGTGCCATGAAGGCATCGGGTACAGAAGAGCGTTTATAAATAATTTTTTCTTCTGTAATCAGCTCACCCGGACGGAGATCCTTTCTGGAAACTATCTTTAACGTGGAATCCTCAAGATACTTTCTTTCTGATTCTTTTACTTCCAAGCTGCCCTGGACACTCTCTGCGCTGCGCAGCTTATCCACCATGAGCTTGAATTCGCTCGGCTCCAGTGCGGAATAATAATCTATCCCGTTCTCCGAACGGTTCATATTAATATGCTTTTCAATGAGATCTGCCCCCAGTAAATACGCATACACTGGCATATCTACCGCCATTTCATGGCCCCCATCCTCGTGATCGGCAAATCCAACTTTCAATTGATATTTTTGCTTGAAATAGGCAATACGGCTTAGATTGGCATCTTCCGTGCGTGTAGGGTATCCTTGAAAGCCGTGCATCAAAATGAGCGGACCTTTAAAATTATTTTTAATATAATTTACTTGGGTCTCCATTTCTTGTTCATACCAGCCGCCCACCCCGATTAACAATGGCTTGTTAAACTTCTTCAGCGCTTGAATCAGGGGCTTCGACTGTAATACAGTCGTTGGCAGCTTCAAACCGTCCACCTGATCCTCCAGCTCGGTTAACAGCTCCACGCCCCATTCATCATAGATGTCTACCCATACTTCTAATCCGAGACCCTTCGCAAGAGTTACGGCATCGGCCCACAGGGTCTTATCCATGGACAAATCCATATACGTCTGATAGTGGATAAAGTCCGGTGTGGCTATACTGCCGTAATTAAACCATTGAAATTTCACCCCATCCGCGCCGCTGCCGGCGGCAGCAAGAATCAATGCGCTCAGCTGCCCGGGATCACCTGAATGAGCATTGGCAATCTCCGCAATCACCTTTACTTTGGCCATCCTGATCCCTCCCTTCTTCATTGATTAGAATAATGGCTGATTACCTTCTTCACGGCAGCCACCACATCCATTACATCCTCCTGATCCATTCCTGCGAATAAGGGAAGAGTAATAAACTCCTCGTAGCAGCTTTCAGCGACCGGGCAAATTCCTTTTTGAAAGCCTAAGCTTTCGTAATAGGGGTGAAGATACGTCGGGATATAGTGGACATTCACACCGATATTTTCTTTTTGCAGCGCCTGAAAGATCAGTCTTCTGGTGGCATTCAGTTTGGAGAGCTGAAGCTTGACAATAAACAGATGCCAGCTCGACTCCACATAGGGAAGCTGATGCGGGAGAATGATTTCCTGGATTGCGCCCAGCTCCCGGATATACAGTTCCGCCAGCTGCTTGCGTTTTTCGATGAAGCTGCCGATTTTACGTAACTGTGAGGTACCCAGTGAGGTTTGAATATCTGTGATTCTGTAGTTAAACCCGAGAAACTGCATTTCATAATACCAGGGGCCATGATTATCCCTTAAGCGGCTCTGATCCCTTGTGATTCCATGGGTCCGGAATTGCAGCAGCTTCTCATAATACACCGGGTTATTTGTCGTAATCATTCCGCCTTCTCCCGTTGTTATATGCTTTACCGGATGGAAGCTGAACATCGTCATATCACCGATGGCTCCAATGCTTCTGTTTTTATATGTTGCACCCAGCGCATGGGCCGCATCTTCAATCACAATCAGGTTATGTTCACGGGCAATTTGCATGATTTCATCCAGCTCAGCGGGCTGGCCGGTAAAATGAACAGGAATGATTGCTTTGGTGTTTGGTGTAATGCTGGCCTGGATCAGCTTTGGATTCAGATTATACGTCAGCGGATCGATATCGACGAATACCGGCTTCCCTCCCTGGTAGAGCACACAGTTGGATGAGGCGGCAAAGGTCATCGGTGTGGTAATGACCTCATCCCCCCCGCCAATTCCGGCCGCATAGCAGGCACCATGCAGTGCTGCTGTCCCGCTTGAGAAGGCCACTGCATACTTTGCTCCCGTAAACGCTGCGATCTCGGATTCAAATTGCTCAATGGCCGGACCCCCTGTCAAGAAGTCACTTTGCAGCACCTTCACCACCGCTTTAATATCCTCTTCATCGATGATCTGTTGTCCATAAGGCAAATATTGCGCACGTACGGGAGCTCCGCCAAGGATAGCCAATCTGCTTTTACTCATGATTGGAAAGGCTCCTTTCGATGAAGGGCGGATTGAATCCATTGCTCCGTCTGTTTGATTCCCTCTTCAATCGGTACCTTCGGTGTCCAGGACAGCTTCCGTTCAGCCATTTGAAAATTGCATAACAGCTTTTGGATCTCACTTTGCGGATGAATATGGGGAATATGATGAATAGGCACTTGTCCATCTGAAATAAGCTCTGCCAAACGGTTAATAGTAATATCCTTTCCGGTGCCCGCATTGACAATTTCTCCGTTTAACTGATCGCTATAGCCCGCTTCAACCACAAAATCAGCGCAGTCCTCCACGTACAGCAAATCCCTTGATTGTGTGCCGTCCCCATAGATATTAAGGGGCTCGCCCTTTAATTTATTGTGAATAAAGATGGCGACCACTCCGCCTTCACCGCCTGTCTTCTGAAAAGGGCCATACGTATTAAACGGTCTCACGACCACAACAGGCAATCCGTAGGCGAAGAAATAGGATAATACCATATTTTCAGCAGCAATTTTGGCGCCTGCATAGGGGGAAGCCGGCTTGATGGGAGACAACTCGTCTATGCCCTGTTCATCATTAGCTCTGGCATACACCATGCATGTACTCATAAAGACCATTTTCACTTTCTGCTTACGGCACTCTTCCAGTAAATAAAAGGTAGCCATTGTGTCGTTGTTAAACGTCGTTTCAGGATCATCTATGCTGTCTTGAACATTGATGCTTGCGGCAAGATGGTAGCACAGGTCAAATGCGTTCTCCTGGAAAAGCTCCTGTAAGGACGCTCTGTTTTTGAGATCCATTATTTTAACCTTTTGCAGATTTTCATGGCCCGCATACTCGTTCAAATTATCCAGCGATGAATTGGCCAAATTATCGATTACCCATACCTTTTGTCCATCTTTTAACAAACGCCCTACAACCCATCTGCCAATGAAGCCTGTGCCACCGGTTACGAGTATGTTCATAATAACCTCCACTAGATTAGATTTTGTGCAATGGCCAACTTCCTTATTTGTTCCTTCGTCAGCGGAATCTCGCCTTCAGAGCTGTAGGTACCGGGCTTCGGCCTGCTTGCCTTCCGGTATGCTTTTGGTGAAGCAAACGGAGAGGGCACAATATACAGATCCGGCAGCTCATAAGCACTTAAGGATTCCTCATACGTCATCAGCTCTTCATACCTTTTTTCACCAGGCTTTAGGCCAACCTCAACGATATCCACTGCTGACGGATGAAGCCCATACTTCTCCGATGCCAATTCCGCAACAATCTCTGCCAGGTCGTTCAGTTTAATTACAGGCATTTTTAGAATAAACGTTTCTCCGCCTTTCGCCAGTTGCAGGGACTGGACGGTTAGCCTTGTCGCCTGTTCTAAGGTCATCATAAATCTTGTCATCGATAAATCTGTCACGGTGATGGCTTTACCTTCTCTGACCTGCTTATCAAATAAGGGAATGACCGAACCTCTGGAGCCCATCACATTGCCAAAGCGCACCGTACAGAACACGGTTGTGCCGGAACCCCGCGAATATTCAGCAGAGGAGATAAGCTTCTCCGCGGATAGCTTGGTTGCACCATAATTGTTGGTCGGAGCAATAGCTTTATCCGTACTGGTAAACACGACTTTTTGCACGTTTTGCTGATTCGCGGCTTTAATCACGTTGTACGTGCCGACAATATTCGTAAGGACAGCTTCATAAGGGTTATTTTCACAAAATGACACATGCTTCATTGCCGCTGTATGGAACACATAATCCATATCCTGCATCGCATATAACACACGGTCATAATCACGAATATCCCCAATCAGGAAGCTTAGCTTTGGATGTCCGCCCAGTTCATTCTGCAGCTCAAATTGTTTATATTCATCTCTGCTGAATACTCTGATAACTTCAGGCTCATCTTGTAGAATCAGCTTCACAATACTCTTCCCAATGGTGCCTGTTCCGCCGATAATCAGAATTTTTTTATTCCTAAAAAACATTCCCCCTCCTCCCTTCATAAGCCCTGTGTTAGATTAATCAATCGGTTAATCAACTCCGACAGTTCTCTGCCGGAATGCCGGATGCTGTAGGACTGCAGCAAAAACTTATTCTTCGCTGCTCTATAGTGTAACTTCTCTTTGTTACTTGAATAATATAAAGAGACGATTGTTGTTAATTCGCCGGGCTCCTTCTGAATATAATTTTCAAGAGCATTATAGTAATCATATTCACGGTTGGCTTCAATGAAATTATAGACAAACACGGGTTTGTTAAATAAAAGACCTTCCAAAGCAACGGTAGAGAGTGTCGCGACAACAGCGTCTGAGTTCATAATCAGATTACGCGTGTCAGCCTTTCTGTCTGTAACAACTCGGATATTATTATGTTGTGACTCCAAACCGGTATACAGTGAAATCAGTTTTTTGGAGAGCTCCCAGGGATGGGGTTTGATGACGATTTGAAATTTTGGATTCGCAGCGAGCTCAGTAATTAGCGCCTGTATCTTGTTTTCATTTAGAGTAGGACCTGTAGCTATTAATAACGTAGTTTTATGGGGGTCAAGCTCATATAAATCTATAAAGCTGCCCTTGGAGGGTGGTGTTGAGGTGAAGATGTCATCATAGCGGGGGTGGCCGGTGATCACAATCCGCTTGTCCTCAAGCCCTCTTGCCACATACCATTCATGCTCGTATTCTCCATATATTCCGATATGACTTGAGAAGACAGGGATAAACGCTTCTTCCCCCATCAGAATTCCATGCTGCAGGCAAACGCTGGGAATGCCCTTCATCCCTGCAACGACGGCGAGGGTCCGGCTGACCACATCCTCTGTCGTCCCAACCATTAGAGCGGCTACCGGAATATGATCATAAAGATTAAAAACCATTTCAATTGCCTCAACAATGGCGGGAATCCGTTTGATGAAGGTTTGGCTGAAGAAATCGTTGCTAAAAGCAGGATGTCCTTCGTAGTTAGCCAAAATTGAAGTTGCTTTACTAACCAGCTCTTCCGCTGCTTGCTTGGTATCCTCCTTAAAGTCCAGGCTGCATACATTGGGTATCCCGTAAAGCTCAGCAGCTCTGGAACGGGACAATATCATTGCCTGATCTCCGCTGAAGTGCTCGCTTATTGTTTTCTCCGAAATTCTTATATAGTCGAGATTGATTAGGATCTTTCCATTCCGATTGGACCTCAAAGGCTGATTTAGAGGTGCGACCACCGTTTCAAAAAAAGGCTGAATCTGATGTTGCTCCTTAATGCTGGAATGCTTCAATTGCATCGCGAATTCCTTGCTCCCCATATCGCTTCTAAGCTCATCATCAATTTGCTGATAGAAATTCGTCATGAGGGCAATGGGAATGTTTCTATACTTCAGATCCTTTGTTACATGGATGAATTCGCTATAGAGAGACCAGTAATTAGACAGATAGACGGACAATCCGTTTCCCCCTTCTTAAAGCACCGTTTTGCAGATCCATTATTTCTTTTGCTGCATTAATTTCAGTTCTTCTCTCAGCTCCTTGCAGGTTCTCTGGGGGGGCAGCATTTGTATGAATTGACTCTTCTCCTGGTGCGCCAATTGATAATGAATAGATAATTCGGTAATATAGTTGTCATCCAAAACGTCCTCTACCGGGTAGAAATCCCAGAACTGATTGAGCCGCCAAAAAAATCGGCCGTCGCCAATCCGGTAAAACTCCGGATTCTCATCCCAGTAGGAGCCGAACTTCTCTTTGATTACCGGAAGAATGGAGCTTCTGTGCATAACGGAGCAATGATCGATTACGCAAGGCGCTACCGAGACTATTTTTTTTGCCGGCCTCAGCTGGCTCTTGGTAATCTCTTGGTGTTCATTCAGATAATTGACGAGTGATGCAGAGTACGCAATCATGACCTCGGGATGATTCTCCAGATAGTCCACCATTTGCTCCAGTCTAGTATGTCTATAACGGTTATCATCCGTTGCATATGAAATATACTCACCCGACGATTTCTCCAGGGCTTCATTGATTAGAACAGCATATCTGACCTTCTCCACCCGCTCCTTCATGGTTTGAATATTACTCTTAATAAACTTTATTCTTTTATCCTCTAAAAATGGCTCAATGACTTTCCTGGTTTCTTCATTCGAGTTATCATCCATCAGGAAGAGCTCAAAATCTGTAAACGTCTGATTCAACATGGACTCAATGGACTTTGCGATATATCCGGCCTTATTGTAGCTGGTCATGATTACAGTTACCTTTGGCAATACAAAACCTCCCTCGCTGTTTACTTGCTATAATATGTCTCGCTAATCAAAACGTTATAGGTTAGAAGACTAAATTTTCAAATGAATAGCACAAACTTTCACCGGATATACAGCCGCATATGAATAAAACGCCTAACAGATTCCCTGTTAAACGTTTTAAAGGCCAGTAAGTCAGGTAAACCTGGTAATTCCGGTTATTCCGGTAAACCCGGTATTTCAGAATTGGACCTTCATCAATAATTGATGAATCCGGTGTTGAAACGTATGTGACTCCAGAACCCGTTTTCTGGCTGCTTTTGCAATATGGTCGCGTTCTTCACCGTTTGTCATGTAATAATCAATCTTCTTAAGTAAATCCTCCTTATCTCTGAAGGAAATAACCTCTTCGCCATCCTTGAAATTACATTCAAGCTCTTCTTTATAATCTGTAAGCTGGAAGGCTTCACAACTGGCAGCATCAAAGGTACGGTTGTTAATACTTTTAGCGATAATCCCCATACGATTTCTATTGTATTTTTCATCAGAAGGACGATGGACATTCAAAACGATCTTGGAGCCATTGTAATAATTCACTACGGTTTCGGGCTTTACCCAGGCATTCACCAGCTCTATATTCCGGTTTGAGTGTTGTACCCACTCCTTATAATATTTGCCCCACCCTCTCCCCACGATTTGAATATGATAGTCTGTTTTCTCCAGCAGGAATTCAATCAGCTCAATCCGGTTCCTATAAGGTACTCCTACTAAACAAAGATCACTTGCATACTCTTCAGAGATGGGTGCGGGATGAAATAGCTGCGGATCTGTTCCCAGCGGCAGATGATATACACGGGGATGGCCACGCTGTTTATATTGCTCCAATGCGGCTTGATCGATAGTGAAAATGTAGTCAAAATACGGGGTTAGCGGAACGGTCCAGTCCATGTAATAAGGATCCTCCGTCATCCATATGGCTGACTTCACTTGTGTTTGCTTTATGAATTCCAGCACAGGTGTGGAGATTTTCAACCCGGCCATGACCAAAATCAGATCTGGCTGCATAGATTCGCTCTTAAGCTTCAATCCATTTAATAAACTACTATTTAAATTATAGGATTCACAATCGTGACCTGTTTTCTGGAACGCTTCTATTATAGTTTTTTCAAAAAAGTGATAAACGGCCCGAAAACCTGAAGTAATAAATAGAATATTCAACTCTAGTCCTCCTTTGCAAATCACAGATTATTCTTAAGTATAGGATGGTGTCTCAAACATAATATCCACCAAGTCCATATAATGTGATTATGAAAAATTGGAGGTGAAAAAATGGCGTATACCTTAGTTGAATTTGTCAGGAGTCTTCAAACCAATCTGAGCCATGGAGTAGTCGCTCCAGTTCAGGCAACACCAACTTTAATATTAGAATTTGGTGCTGGTGTTCCTACTTCAATAAATTTTTTAGAACTTACTACAACCGTAGGCTGGCAGGTGACCAACGTATTTGCTACCCCGCCTGTTCAGCCGAAGCTTTTACTTCAAGTCCTTGTGGATGGAATCCTTGTAGGCAGTGCTGAACAACAGTCCGTTTCGAACGATGAAGATGAGCCGCTTCAAATGACCACAATGTTCCAGACCATCCTTAGGAATGTATCTGTAGGACATCATGTTTTTCAGGTATTTGCCACAAACCAAGAGGATCTTCAGGGAGACATCACTGTAACCGGCCCTGTTATCATTACTGCAAAGGTTTTTGCGCCGCAATAAAACACAAAAAAACTCCTTTGTAGAAGTCTTGTTTATTAAACAAACAAGATCAATAACTTCTACTAAGGAGTTTTTTATTCAAATGAATGGCCCGGATTCCCGCTCACAATGCGTTCTCAGTAACCTCGCGGCTCTCAAGCGCATTCCAGTCATCCTGCGACAGCAGCTCCAGCTGGGCTTCCAGCAGGGTCCGGAAACGGGTACGGTAGATTGAAGCCTGCTTGCGCAGCTCTTCTGTCTCGATCGCTACCTTGCGGGATTTGGACAACGCTTCGTTGATAATCCGGTCCGCATTTTTTTCCGCTTCCTTGAGGATCAGCTGTGACTCTTTTTTGGAGTTGTTCTTCACATCATCTGCAGCCTCCTGAGCCACGATAATGGTCTTGGACAGGCTTTCTTCAATATTGACAAAATGATCAAGGCGTTCCTGAATGGATAAAAGCTGGTTGTGCAGCTCTTTGTTCTCACGAATAACGCTTTCGTAATCCTTAATGACCTGATCCAGAAATTCGTTGACCTCATCTTCGTCATAACCGCGGATTCTCCGAGAGAATTCCTTGTTATGTATATCGAGCGGTGTTAATGGCATGCTGTGCACCTCCTAGAAATTTCGGACATCCATTGTCCCTGAACGATAGTCTGTCCGGAAGACAAAGATGAAAGACTGCTTGCTTGGATATCCCCAAAAGTGAAGGGGGGTGTTTCCCTTGAGAATATCAATTTCGACAAGCACGCCTGTAATCCTGCAAAGAACTCAGACAAATTTGCCTACCAGAATCCGGTAACGGCCTTTCTTCGTCAAGCTGCCGATCTCCAGCACCTTGAACCGTCCGAAGCCCTGGATAGAAACTACATCACCGTCTTTCAGACTGCAGGACGGATCCTCCTCCACCTTCCAGTTCACCCGCACACGTCCGGCTTTGATGGGAGCCAGAATTTTGCTCCGGCTAAGCCGGGTTACATCCGCTGCAATTCCGTCAAGTCTCAGGGAAGCCACGGTGAAATCCATCGTCTCCAGCTTAACCTGGCTGCTGCGTAAGCCGGATAATGGCAGTATCTCTGTACTAACGTTGATCCGGTGTACACCGGTCAGATTCATGGACAGATAATCGGCGATATCCTCAGCTACCACAACGTGACAGCCGTCCTCCAGCACATGAATATCACCGATCTTGCCTCTTTTGATGCCCAGTCCCAGGATGGCCCCCATATAATCACCATGCTCCAGCGCAAGAAATTTCTGCTCCCCCGAGGTAATGGCCAGCACCTTCAGCTCCATATCCTCACCCGTGAGATCACGGTAATCCGGCGCAACCATAGCCCGCTTCCGCTCGGCATCGTCAGAACCGCCCTCCCAGCGTACAATGACATCGGGGTGGCGGTTCACCAGGCTCTGCAGTATATATCCCTGACGGGGATCGAGAAATTCGGTAAGCTTGGTCTCATGGTACTCTCCTGCATTCGTAACCCATTCCCAGGCCTTGTCCACAAATTGCCGTTCATCCGGGTGGAAGTGGCCGTAAATTTCATTCTTCATGTGATTAGCCGAACACCAGGGCCACAATGGAATGAAGCCCGCCTACCGCAAACCGGAGCACCACGATCGCAATAATCGGGGAGATGTCGATGGTTCCGAACAGAGGCGGGATGATTTTCCGGAATGGCGTAAGATACGGCTCCACAAGCTTGCCAAGCAGCTCGCCGATAAAGTTCTCACGCAGATTAGGCAGCCAGGACATGAGAATGTATACGATAATCATGTAATAGTAAATTGTAAATAGGATGTCTATAATTGAAGATATTTGATCCAAAACCTGCTCACCTCATTCTGTTGTAGTCTTGATCGTCACCAAGAATTTCTGTTATGGAGCCTTGAATTTCCACTGTATCTGGAGTGCACATAAATATATTGCCCCCAATCTTGGATATTCCTCCACCCAGGGCATAAACCGTTCCGCTTAAAAAATCAATAATCCTCATTGCCTGATCGTTACGCACCCGCTGCAAATTAATAACTACCGTGCGGTGCGCACGCAGATGGTCGGCAATCTCCTGGGCCTCGTCATACGAACGCGGCTCGTAGAGCACAACCTTCACATTTTTTTGCGAATGGATACTGACGACGTTGGCCCGCTGATTTTTGCGTGTTTCTACAGGGGCGGGTTCGTATTCATCCTCATCACGGGAAATTTGCTCCCGCTCCACTATTTCCTCTTCCTCCTGCAAACCCAAGAAACTCATAAACCGGTTCATCACGCCCATCAATCTCCCTCCTAATGACCTACTAGTACCGTACCCAGGCGCACCCGGGTGGCTCCTTCCTGTATCGCCACTTCAAAATCATTCGACATTCCCATCGACAGCTCTTGTATAGGCTCAGGTGTCAAAGCAAGCTGATTAAGCGAATCGCGCAGCTCACGCAGCCCCCGGAATACGGGACGGGTAAGCTCCGGATCTTCCTCATGCGGAGCCATGGTCATCAGTCCGATTACCTTCACACGGCTTAGCGGGGCGATGTCCTTCAGGAAACCCTCCACCGCTTCGGGCGGCAAACCGAACTTCGTATCTTCTCCGGAAATATTCACCTGCAGGAACACCTTAACATCCAGTCCGGCGGCGTCCGCCTTCTTGTGCAGCTCCCGTGCCAGCGATAGCCGGTCGAGCGAGTGTATATATTCAAATTTACCTATAACGTCTTTTACCTTATTGGTCTGCAAATGCCCGATAAAGTGCCAGATTCCCTTGTGTCCAAGCGCATTCCATTTAGGCTCTGCATCCTGCCAGCGGCTCTCCGCAATCTCCGTAAGCCCTGCATCCAGTACAGCGGCTACCGTATCCAGTGGTACATATTTCGTCACCGCGATAACCTTGACGTCACTTACATCACGGCCGCTGACCGCGCAGGCCTGTGCGACACGTTCCAGGGTGATGGCGATTCTTTCCTGTAATGAGGCCAAAATTCAACTCTCCTTTATTCCGATCCAGCTCGTCATTCTCCCTGTAACCCCATTTTCCTTGCGGTACGAAAAGAACAGATCACTGTTACAGCTTGTACACCAAGTTGTACATTCGATATGAGTCGGCAATATTCCTGCTTTTATCATAATGCGTTGATTCATTTCTTTCAAGTTAAGCATACTTTTGCTGCTGTCCTTATCCGAGCTTCTATATAAGTCCGGCGCCCCTTCCACCATCATCAGCGGGTTCAGCCCGGCCTCCAGCCGGCGGACGTGGTCCATTACATAATCATCTACCTCGTAGCAGCATTCGCCAATCGAAGGGCCTATGGCAGCCTGGATATCCTCTGGACGGCTTCCATACTCCTGAGTCATTCTGTCCACCATCGCTGCTGCGATCTCTGCCACAGTCCCCTTCCAGCCTGCATGCGCCAGCCCCACAACACTGTGCACGGGGTCATAGAAGTAGAGCGGCACACAATCCGCATAAAAGGAAGTCAGCAGCACACCCGGCACATTAGTCAGGAGCCCGTCGGTAGCCTGAAAAGCTGTAGACCGGTCCAGGCTGCCTTTTCCGCGGTCCTGTTCTGTAATTACTGCTATATCCTTACCATGGGTTTGTTCTCCGCAGGTCCAGGACTGGAGCCCGAAACCAAGACTTTCCGCCAGCAGCTTCCTGTTGCTGAGCACAACAGCCGGATCATCACCGACATGAAATGCACAGTTGAAGCTGTCATACGGCTTCGTACCGCTGCCGCCTTCTCTGCCTGTGAATCCTGCTGTGACTGCATTATACTTCTCTCGCCACGGCTCCAGATGAAGCAGCATAGGCGTTCCGTCACTCCGCATAAACGGTTCCATATCTTCACCTCCGCTTAAGTGTAACATAAATTAATCCCCACAAAGTGATGTTACGCTCCGATGCCTATCCAAGTACTTTGCGGGGACCCGACTGAGCCCACCCTATGCCTTTACCCATATACGCAGAAAAAAGACGCACCCGATTAATAAGTGCGCCGCTCGCTGCGTTCCGGCCGCTCCAGATACATCATCTCCCGCTCTTCCTGGCCCTGAGGCATCCGGGATTCCTCAATCTTCACCAGGACGACATCGGCACCGATCTTGACGATATTCCGCCACGGGATAATCAGATCGGCACCGCCTCCGAACAGTCCCATGAACCTTGTATATCCAGGTACGATGATGGCATCAATAACCCCGCGGCGCAGATCCAGCTCCAGATCACTAATCTGCCCGAGCCGCTTGCCGTCCACAATATTAATAACATCCTTGGTTTGAAAATCAGAAATTTTCATCTTTTTGCCCGACCCTACGGAATCTTCATTCATCCTGCCACCCCTGTACATTCAGACCTATAGCTCCAGTATATGTCCTTAAGGCTTGGCAACATGTCTTAATTCATTTCCGGCCTTCGCCGTAACATACAAAAGGATACCCCGGGCAGCTGCTCACGCGCCTTCCGGAATATCCCCCGCTTATCTATAGCCTGCTGTTTAAGACTTCACATGCTTTTGCATTTGCTGGATAGCCGACTTCTCAAGCCGCGATACCTGCGCCTGTGAGATCCCAATCTCATCCGCTACCTCCATCTGGGTTTTACCTTCAAAGAACCGCATGGACAAAATACGTTTCTCGCGCTGTCCCAGCCGCTGCATGGCTTCACGAAGAGCAATCTCTTCAATCCAGGATACATCTTTGTTCTTATCGTCGCTGATCTGATCCATCACATAGATCGGATCACCGCCGTCATGATAGATCGGCTCGAACAGGGATACCGGGTCCTGAATAGCATCAAGGGCAAAGACGACATCCTCTTTAGGTACACCGAGTGCTTCTGAAATCTCGAGGATCGTCGGTTCCCGCGAATTCTGATTGGTCAGGCTGTCGCGGACCTGAAGGGCCTTATAGGCAATATCCCGCAGCGAGCGCGATACCCGGATCGGGTTGTTGTCACGCAAGTAACGGCGGATCTCTCCGATGATCATCGGCACCGCATAGGTAGAGAACTTGACATTCTGCGATAAATCAAAATTATCGATGGCTTTCATGAGTCCGATGCAGCCTACCTGAAACAGATCATCCACGAACTCCCCACGATTATTGAACCTTTGAATTACGCTAAGAACAAGTCTAAGGTTACCATTTACCAATTTCTCTCTGGCGGATCGCTCGCCCTGCTGCTGCAGCGAAGTGAACAATGCCCGCATTTCCACGTTCGTAAGAACGGGTAGCTTAGCGGTGTCCACACCGCAAATCTCGACTTTATTTCGGGTCATGATGATTTACCTCCCAAGGAGAAACATTACTGTACATTATCTCCCCGGTCCGGCATTTTATTCCTCGGTTCCTTCAGCTTACACCATCTTGTTGAACTCCTTGCGCAGCCGCTTGATAATTCTTTTCTCCAGCCGCGAGATGTAGGATTGGGAAATGCCAAGCAAATCAGCAACATCCTTTTGGGTTTTTTCCTCACCGCCGCGCAGTCCGAACCGCAGCTCCATAATTAATCTTTCCCGTTCACTGAGCTTCTCCAGCGCCTTCTGCAGCAGCTTGCGGTCCACCTGTTCTTCGATATTCCGGTAAATCGTGTCATTCTCCGTTCCCAGCACATCCGATAACAGCAGCTCGTTGCCGTCCCAGTCAATATTCAGAGGTTCATCAAAAGAAACCTCGCTTCTAGTTTTGCTGTTGCGCCGCAGATACATCAGAATTTCATTCTCAATGCAGCGTGAGGCATAGGTGGCCAGTTTTATTTTTTTCTCCGGATCAAAGGTATTGACCGCCTTAATTAGTCCAATCGCCCCGATGGAAACAAGATCCTCGATATTAATCCCTGTGTTCTCGAATTTCCGGGCGATATACACCACCAGCCGCAGGTTGCGTTCAATCAGCATGGCCCGGACTGCCGCATCACCGCTTGAGAGCCGCTGCAGCAGGAATTCTTCCTCTTCCCGTGTAAGCGGAGGAGGCAACGCTTCACTGCCCCCGATATAATAAATTTCCTGGCTCTTCAGTCCCAGCAGAAACAGCATGCGATAATACTGCAGTTGCAGCACAAGTTTGAATTTGACCATTTATTGTTCCTCCTATATGTTCCTTAACTCATAGCCTTGTCTGCCGGCGCCTCTACAGCGCTCTCATTGTGGGTCAGGTCAGGATGTATGACCGCCCGGTACGCTCCGTCTCCCGACAGTGTCCCGCCATCCAGCCCGATGAGAACCCTCTTCCTGTAAAAGGTTTCTCCGCCAAGCTTTATCATCACTGAATCCGGCTTCAACGCGAGCATGAAGGATGCCCCGCGGTTAACGCCTCTGTACGGCACCAGCCGTATTCTGTCCTGCCAGGCAAACGACTGCCCGTCCGCTTCCAGCACAAGTGTATCTGCCCCTGTCTGTGTCAGCCTCCCTTTCCATGAGGCCGGCAGATGGCCTTCCCATAGTGAGGATTCCATAACCATGACCGGAATTCGCGTAAGCGGATCATTGAGCCGGTTTCCGGTGTCCAGCAGCCCTGGACAGGTAACAGATACTCCGTCAATCTCCACGGTCACTTCACCGATATATGTCTCCAGCTGCTCCCTGCGCCTGCGCGAGGATTGAATCAGCTTGAAGAGAAGAAGCACCAGCGGAAGCATCGCAAGCACGAACCAGAATCCAATTTTCAACCGGTAAGCTTGGCCGCCTGAAGAAGTAAAGATAATGCCGTTCCAGATGTCGCCTGAGCTTTGCAGCAAATAATGAATCCCTACTATACCTCCTGCCGCCGCAAAATTAATGATATAAAATGCCCCTAATGCACGAAGATAGCTTTGCAGACTTCTAAATCCGAACGCGATCCACAGCATCACTACCGACAACCCGAATTTGATGAGGAAGGTGTACATGAAGGACAGCTCCGGTACAAACATCATCACGACATAGAGCGCGCCAACCAGCGCAGAGAGAGACAGGCGCCACCAGGACACCTTCAGCTTGACCAGCCAGCTGGTCAGCCACAATAGAATTCCGTCGATCAGCAGATTGGCGGCGAAGATCAAGTCAATATAAACAACCAGTGTATTCACCTGCCTGGTAACGGATATCTAGCCGGAGGCCAGGGTGAAGGCTCTCTTTTTAGACGATAAGATTAGTATAGGAACTCTCGCATTCAAAGTCTGTCTAAACTTGGGGGGCGTACTTACGTTTTTTTTGTCGAGTTATAGGTCAGCAGAGATATTAAGAGGATAAAAGAATCGAGTAGGCCCATGCGCAATTGCATGGGCCTCTCACAGATCCGTACGTGCGGGTCATCGCATACGGCTCCTCCGTGCTTATCCCCTCTGGGGATGAAGTTCTTTGTACAGGTCGAGCAATGAGCAGAGACCTATTTCTTGAAACCAACTGTTCGGCAATGCATAGTGTGCGTGGTAGCCACTGGAATTTCTCCATGCTGTCATTCGAAGCTGTGGGAGCGGCTTCCTGTATCCCCTGCGTCGTAATTCTCGGTGCAGTTTACCGATTTTCCGCCAACTTCTAAGTTGCACCGCTCTCAGCCTTCGCCGAATCCAACCATCCATCGCTCGGAAGAAGTAGAAATCCTGTCCATGCCCGTAATAGTTGCCCCAGCCACGCAGGTATCCATTCAGCTTCTTCTTTACCAGTTCCTCCACACTCACCGTCTGGTTTCGTCGCGTAATCTCTTTCACCCGTTCTTTGAATTTCCGTTTCGCTTTATCGGATGGGAACATCCTTGAACCCCGGATAAACTCATACCCTAGAAAGACAAACGCCTCTTCCATATTGTTCACGATTTTAGTTTTCTCTGGATGTACCTTCAGTCCCAGTTCCTTCTCTAGAAAGCGTGTCACCGAACTCATCACTCTCTCTGCTCCTTTTTGCGACTTACAGCAAATGACGAAATCATCGGCGTACCTTGTTATGCGGTGCCCTCGTTCTGTCATTTTCTTGTCTAGCGGATGCAGATAGATGTTCGCTAACAAGGGGCTTATCACACCGCCTTGCGGGGTACCTTGCTCATTCAGATAGAAGCTGCCGTTTTCCATGACCCCAGCTTGCAGAAAGCGCCGAATCAGTTCAAGCACACTTCCGTCCACCACTTCCTCACGTACCGCTTGAATGAGTTTCTCATGCGGAATCGTATCGAAGTACGCTTTCAGATCCGCATCAATCACGTACACATATCCGTCCGTTAGATCTCTGCGGATGTTCTCTAGCGCCATGTGAGCGCTTCTTTCCGGTCTAAAGCCATAACTGCAGTCCAAAAACGTTTCTTCAAAGATCGGTTCCAGGATACGCTTTACTGCCGCTTGCACGACACGGTCTTCTACGGTAGGAATGCCAAGAGGTCTTAACGTGCCGTCCGCCTTGGGGATATAGACTCTCTTCACCGGCTTAGGCCGGTAGGTCTTACTTCGCAGCGCGTGCTGAAGGGCTTGTACATGGCTCTCCAACCCCGACTCGTATGCCTTTATGGTCACTTGGTCTACGCCTGCGGCTCCCCTATTGCGTTTCACCTCTCCAAAGGCTTCCTCCAAGTTTGGTACTGCCCAGATCTTGTCAATTAGGCTATACCATCTGCGTTTCTTGCCACCTTGTACTCCCTCACGGAAGCGCCTGACGTTTTCCGTCTTTTCCTCCATGCCTCGTCTACTTCCCTTCTAAAACCCAGCGGATTAGCCTTAGCGGCACTATTCCAAGTTCCTTTTTGGTACATCGCCCCAGACGGTCTACCCTTATGTTCGACCCCGGTTCTACGCGCTTCCTGGCTCCCCGGCTTCTGCCTGGTACATGGCAGTTTTTTTTTCTACGGTTGATTATCTCTCTAACTATCCTGAAATCGGGTAATAACAGGTAAGACCTAACTTGGAGGAATCATCATGAAACCACAAAAGAGAGGCTTACCTAAAAATCGAATTGTTCCCGAACGAAAAATGTATTTTCGCCCGGAAGTCACTCATTGCCCAGATTGTGGAACCAAGCTCAAGCGGCATCACAACGCTTCGAATAAAATTGTAGCGACGCTCGAAGGCATTATTGAAGTCTGGAATATGGCTTACCATTGCCCAGATCCGGTCTGTGGTAAGCCCAAACGGTATTTCCGTTCGGTTCAGGCAGATGCCTTGTGTCTCAAACACACCTCGTATGCCTACGATGTACTGGCTCTTGTCGGCGAGATGCGGTTTAAGCAGCATATGACCGTGACCGAAATCTCAAAAGCCCTAAAGAGCGAGGCATCCCCACCTCAGAGCGTCACGCTATGCGTCTCTACGAATGGTATCTGACCTTGCTTCGCGCCTCTCTGACCGCTGACGTTAAAGAACAATTAGAGGACGTGGTTAAGGAATATAATGGCCTTCTTCTCTCCGTGGACGGTGTCCAACCAGAGAAAGGAAATGAAACACTGTATGTGGTTCGCGAAGGGTTTAGCGGTCGGATTTTAGCGGCAAAGAATTTAAAAAGCGGCTCTAAAACCGAGCTCATGGCTCTTTTGAGACCTGTCAAAGACCTTGGATTTCCGGTCATTGGTCTGGTCAGCGATGGTCAACAATCCCTTCGACTCGCGATGGGAGAAACCTGGCCGAATACGCCGTACCAATACTGCCAATACCACTATCTAAAAGATATTGCCAAGCCTGTTGTTGACCTGGACCGCAAACTCAAAACAGGACTCAAAAAAAGCTTGCGAGGTCTGAGGGAAATTGAAAAACAGGTTGAAGATGACGATTCAATTGAAAGCGAAGTGACACGGGATTACTTAGCCGCGACTCGCTCCCTTCTGCTTGAGGATGGTAATCCCCGCTGGATTTGCCAGGGATTCAGATTTACGAGAAAGCCAGTGCCGTGAAGGCTTCACTCGAAAAGAGTGTAGCTAAAAAAGGGGGGCCGTCCTCCTGAAAAAGGTGCTGCTGCTGTTTCGCAAACTACCCGAATTCACTTCGAAGTACCAAGCGGTGAAACGTTGGCAGATTCCGATTCAGGAGACTGCACGGTTACTTTCTCCTGCAAAGATAAGTGCTGACCAGCGCAGTGAGACGGTACGCTTTGAAATGGAGTGCCTGCTGTCCTGGATGCAAAAGACCTATACCCGGAAGGAAGATTCCTTGCTTGTCTCTAACTTCCAAAGCTATACCCGAGGCTTTTGGAAAGGGCTTTTCACCTGCTATGATGCGCCTTGGGTTCCTCGCACGAACAATGACCATGAACGTTTCTTTCGACAAACGAAAACAAAACACCGGCGAACGACGGGACGCCGCAGTTGGAACGAACATATTCTCCGCTGCGGTGAGTTTGTGGTGTTCGTTGATGATGCGTTAAACCAGCAGAATTTGGTTTCACGGCTGCAACAAGTTTCGTATGAGGCTTTTAACCAAGAACGTCGTCGCTGGACAAAACGACTAGACGAAACTACGAAACGCAGACGTTTTCGTCGAGACCCATTGGCCTACCTTAAACAGATTGAAAACAAATTATGTTAGCAAATTAGTCAACCGTAGTTTTTTTTACAGCACTTCTCTTTCACGGTTTCGGGCTTCGCACCAGGTCACTGCCTTTTCAGGTCAGCGCCTGTACCGGCGACACTGCGCCGATTCACTTGCCTTTGCGGCCTTTCCGGCAAGCTTCTTCACTATTATCCCTACGTCTGACTTCTTACCCCCCGTTATTTCGTTCTTGACCTCACGATCTTAAACGAAAGTTACCGCTTTGCGGAGAGGATAAGATCTCCTTGGGTCACGTCATCGCACTTTCTCCCGAATCCAGTCCTCTTAACCTACAAAGCTACGGATGGTATGGGACGTTCCTTTCTTTTGCAAGGTTGTCCTGCTCTGCCGGCCAACTTGGTTTTGCCGCCTGTTCCGGGGTTTGCCTTCTCATCCTCCGCACCCTTCCTCACGGACAGAGCACTATGAGTCAGCTATGTACTTCCGCCATCTCGCGGTGTACTCGGGACTCTCACCCGTTAGTACGATGCGCTGCCAAGCGCACAAAAGCCAGCCTGTAGAGGCTGACTTCAAGTTCGAATATTCATTCAAGTGATAGATTTCAACTCTTCTTCAGTCAGTCCGGTTGCCTTCATTACGGCAGGAAGATCCAGCCCCATAGCCAGGAGATTCTTGGCTATTTCCAATTTTGCCTCGAGCTCACCTTCTGCTCTGCCTACTTCTCTGCCTTCTTCTCTGCCTTCTTCTCTGCCTTCTGCTCTGCCTACTTCTCTACCTTCCGCTATGCCTTTAGCAAACCCTTCTCTTTGTGCACCGTCTCTCTGCGAGGCTTCGTCAAGCAGAAACTTCTGGCGGTCCTCATATTTACGCCGGGCTTCCGAATCCTGACTCAGAAACTCCAGAGTTTCCATCGCCTTCCTCAAAGCAGGCTCGTTCATCAACAGCACCTCCCAATCCGAGTGGTTTATTCCCTTCAAGAACAGCAGCCAGTTCACCAGACCGCCTTGGCCGGGAACCGCTGGCTGATTCAGCTTGGGTAATTCCAGAAAATGAATTTCAATATCATCGGTGAGCGGCGTTCCGGTTGCATCCTCCCGTAAGTGAAACACACTATGCGGATGTTCGTTAGGCAGCACCTTATAATTCAGAATGTTGATTGTTACGCATTTCTTGAGGTCTGTATATTTGCCGCTTACCTGAAGCTGGCCCGCATAACGTTTGCTCCAGTAATATAAGGTCCTTTTCTCAATATCATATTTGTTGAACAGCTGCATTTCAATATTGATCAGCTTGCCGTCTGCAGACTTCGCCCAAATATCAAATATTGATTGCTTATCCAGCGGATCATCCTTATCTGTATAAGGATTGAGCAGCACTACTTCCTCCAGCGGGGAATCTCCCGCATCCATGAATATCCGGTTCAGAAAAGCCAGCAGCACATCCTTGTTACTCTCGCTTGCAAATATCCGTTTAAAAACAAAATCCACCCGGGGGTCCAGCAGTTCCATTCCATCGTCTCCCGTTATCGTTATTATAACAGCCTAAAAACAAAAAAACACCGTATTCGTCCCAGCTCTAGGCGGGTCGAATACGGTGCTTCCGTAAAAAAGCTATGCAGTTCATTTCTCTTCGTTCTTAATCATTGTTGCCGCGTGTCCGGTTGCGCAGGAAGGTTGGAATATCCAGCTGATCAGAGGTTGTCTGATTGCCGAACGGACGCAGATTCGCGTTCTTATCCTTGTCCGCTGCCGGCTCACTGCTGGATGCAGGACGGCGAGCAGGCGCTACAGGGGAAGGCTTATGTTCAAAGCCGGTAGCAATTACCGTAACCTTGATTTCGTCCTTCATGCTCTCTTCGATAATCGCACCGAAGATCATATTCACTTCAGGATCGGAAGCAGAAGTAACAATCTCAGCCGCTTCATTAACCTCATACAAGGAGAGGTTGGAGCCGCCTGTAATGTTCATAATTACGCCGCGTGCACCTTCGATGGAGGTTTCGAGGAGCGGGCTCATAATGGCTTTGCGGGCCGCTTCCGAGGCACGGTTCTCGCCGGTCGCAATACCGATCCCCATAAGCGCTGAACCGCGCTCCGTCATAATTGTCTTCACATCGGCAAAGTCAAGGTTGATCAGGCCGGGAACGGCAATGAGATCAGATATCCCTTGCACAGCCTGGCGGAGTACATTATCCGCTTCACGGAATGCCTCCAGCATTGGTGTTTTCTTATCCACAATTTCCAGCAGGCGGTCATTCGGAATCACGATCAGCGTATCCACTTTTTCTTTCAACGCTTCGATTCCCAGTTCTGCCTGATTGGAACGTTTTCTGCCTTCAAAAGTAAACGGACGGGTCACAACGCCAACCGTCAATGCTCCGCACTCTCTGGCAATCTCGGCAATTACAGGCGCTGCGCCTGTTCCGGTACCCCCGCCCATACCTGCGGTTACGAATACCATATCTGCACCTTTAAGCGTATTTGAAATCAGATCGCGGGATTCTTCAGCCGCTTTCTTCCCCACCTCAGGATTGGCTCCAGCGCCAAGTCCGCGGGTCAGTTTATCCCCGATTTGCAGTTTATGCTCCGATTTGGCCATATGCAGCGCTTGGGCATCTGTATTAACCGTGATGAATTCAACACCCTGAACGCCATTTTCAATCATCCGGTTTACAGCATTGCTTCCGCCGCCGCCTACGCCGATGACCTTTATTTGGGCTAAGCTCTCCATTTCAAAATCAAATTCCAACATATTGTTTCCATCTCCCCCTTGAGTAGTGCTTGGATGGCCAGTCCAAGTATATCTGGACTTACACTTATATGAACTCGCTGAACATATTCTTTAGACGTTCTACCAGCCCCGGCTTCTTGGAAGAATCCTGGCTAGGTGCAGCACTTTGCTTGCTGCGGTTAACCGTCTTCTTATTGGCGCTTCCACCGCTGCTTCGTCCGCGGAATCTGCGCACAACGGTATGGAGTATACCCACACCTCCGGTGAACCCGGGGTCACGTACTCCAATATAATCAGGTACGGCAATACGTACGGAGGCTGCCAGCTCAGTCTGGGCTACC
The DNA here is from genome assembly GCF_038593005.1 of Paenibacillus sp. FSL E2-0178. Taxonomy (NCBI): domain Bacteria; kingdom Bacillati; phylum Bacillota; class Bacilli; order Caryophanales; family Paenibacillaceae; genus Paenibacillus; species Paenibacillus sp. FSL E2-0178. The sequence continues at coordinate 6,703,575 of NZ_CP151953.1, read as the reverse complement.
TTCAGGACACCCGGCATCGAAACGGTGCCACCCGTTAGTATATAACCTCCCGGAAGCTCATTGTAACCAAGCCGTTTCACTTCCTGGCGGATCAGATGGAAGATTTCTTGAACTCTGGGCTCAATAATCGCCGCCAGATCCTCCTGGTTGAATTCCTTCTCAACATTGCTGCCGATCCGCAGAACCTTGAACACGACATCCGAGGCAGCGTCATCAATCCAGGCACAGCCATATTTCAACTTGACCTTCTCGGCCTGATCCGTAAGTGTTCGCAGACCGTATGCAATATCATTGGTTATAAATTCTCCGCCGATCGGAATCGTAGAGGTTGCGCACAAGGAACCTTCTTCATATACGGCTATCGTCGCCTGGCCGGCACCGATATCCACCAGTACTGCTCCCATTGATTTCTCATCCTTGGAAAGCGCTAATCCGCCTGCCCCGAGAGACATAAGCACAAGATCTTTAACCTTCAGACCTGATTTCTCCACGCAGCGCAGCAGATTATGTATTGGTGTCTTAGCCCCGGTAATGATCGTCGCTTCAACCTCGAGGCGAACTCCGATCATTCCGCGCGGATCTTGAATTCCTTCAAGCCCGTCGACGATATATTGCTTGGCGACAACATCAATGACTTCGCGCTCAGGAGGCAGTGCTATGACCTCAGCAGCCTTGATTACGCGGTCGATATCATCTTCGCCGATCTCACGGTCTTCATTCTGCACGGCAACTACACCGTGACTGGATTGCAGGCCGATATGATTACCGGATATACCGACATACACCTCGGATATTTGAATACCGACCATTTGCTCCGCATGTTCTACGGCACTCTTGATCGATTGCACAGTCTGATCGATGTCTACAATCGCACCCTTGCGTATTCCTTCCGAATCAGCAGATCCAACGCCAATAATATTAAAGGTTCCATTGGTAACTTCCCCAATAATTGCCCGAACTTTGGATGTACCGATGTCCAAACTAACAATGATGTCATTGTTGCTCAAGCCCTATGGCACCTCCTGTTATAATCATAATGAATTGTGAAGCCAAATAAATAGAAAATACGCTTTGATCCCGGTCCCGGGAAACTTCTCTGTACATATTCAACATCCCTAATCCTTTCCCTCTTTTTTCTACAAATTTTTTGAATGGAATAATATAACAGCCTTTTGGCATGCAAACAACTGCTTTCAATTTTTTCTAAAGCATATAAGTTCTACCTTTTAAGAAATGACAGCTATATCCATGAATGCATTTCAAAAAATCCGCAGAAAAAAGAGGGATATTGCTTATTGCCCGTAAAACCGATTGTAGCATTTTTTCCGCTCTATTAGTAGGGACTATTTACTCTTGTGTGTCTGAATCCTCCCCGGAATCCTCCGCTTCTGTATGAAATGGGACATAAGAATCGGCCTCAAGCATCTTGATCAATCCCGGCTGCTCGTTTTCAATCACTTGATTCAGGTATTCCACCTTATCCTTAAGCAGTGAAATTGCCGTAATGACCTCAAACCGTGAACGTGTATACAGCTTAATACGGTCCGGAAAAGACAAAGTCGGGGAGGGGACGATCTCGGATATATCACTGGTCAGTTCATTCGGAATATCAGCCAGCGCCTGGCACAGCTTCGTCTTGTAAGGATCATCAGCCTTCCAGTTGGTTAATATCGGCTTCTCAACGGCAATCCCAGTATCCTTGACAGATACTGCAGCTCCGCTGGACAGAATCGCCTCAAGCGATCCAGCCTCATCCAGCTCGTATGCCACTGCGGGGAATTCCTTAATGCTGATGTTAATCACACCGGGGAATTTCTTGTCCACAGCCGCTTCCTGAACCGTCTTCAGTCCTGTCAGTGCACTTTCTACGGCATCTCCGGAGACCGCGAAGAACTGTCCGCCGATTGTAAGACCGCTTGCGGCAAGCAATTCCTCCCGGGATGTATATTTATCCCCCTGGAAATTGATTGCCGTAATCTTACTGACGGACGAACGGAAAAATATCACGGCCAGCAGCGCAATAAACAGCAGCAGCAGGATAATAGTGATTTTACGGCTCATTCTCTTACTGGGCTTGTCCTCTTTAAGAAGAGGCATTCGGGTTTTAGGCATTCTCATATCTCCGTAATAAGGCCCTGTCTCCTTCCCGCGCACTCGGGCCGAAGGAGACAGGGAGCTTTAATTGGCCAAATCCAGCGGGTCCGGCACAGGTACCTTGCGGCTAATGCGTGCACCCAGCTTCTGAAACAGTATCTCGATGCCGTCATATCCGCGGTCAATATGATGCGCCTGCTCAACAACGGTAGTTCCTTGAGCGGCAAGTCCGGCGATAACCAGGGCAGCTCCGGCACGCAGGTCGGTGGCTTCTACCGTAGCTCCGTATAATCTCTGCACTCCGCGTATAAACGCCCGGTTCAGGTCAATGGAAATGTCGGCTCCCATCCGGGCCATCTCTTCCACATGCTTAAAGCGTCCTTCAAATACAGTTTCTTTAATCACACTGAATCCGTCAGCCAGGGACAAAAGGACCATCACCTGGGATTGCAGATCTGTAGGGAACGAAGGATACGGGGAGGTTACAATTCTTTCTACTGCACGCGGACGCCCCATACAGCTGATATTAATTATATCATTGCAAACTGTAATTTGAACACCGGCACGCCTCAGAACATGAATCAGAGAAGTCAAGTGTCCTGCGTTGGTGTGGGTCAGCGTCACATTCCCCCTTGTAGCTGCAGCTGCGATCATTACGGTCCCGGCAACTATCCGGTCGGGAATGACCTCATAATTGCAAGGATACAGCTTGGAGACGCCCTGAATGGTGATCGTATCTGTTCCCGCACCGATGATTTGCGCACCCATCGCATTCAGGAAATTCTGCAGATCCTGAATTTCCGGCTCTCTGGCCGCTCCGGACACCGTTGTGGTCCCCTCCGCCATAGCGGCAGCCATCATGATATTCTCCGTGGCTCCGACGCTTGGATAATCCAGATGAATATCACAGCCTGTCAGTTTGGCAGCCCGGCAGCAGATCATCCCGCTGGTCTCCTCAATCTCCGCCCCGAGCAGCTTCAGACCCTGCAGGTGAAGATCAATTTTGCGTTCCCCGATGGCACAGCCGCCCGGCTGATAAATCGTTACTTCACCAAACCTGGACAGAAGCGGTCCCATTAGAAAAATGGAGGATCTCATCTGCCGCATTAAATCCTCCGGAACATGGGAGGTAGCGACGCAGGTTGTATCGACCGTAACCGTTTCATCTTCATGCACGGCCCTGCAGCCCAGCCTTTCCAGAATATCCAGCATAGTTTCGATGTCCAGCAGCTTCGGCACATTATGCAGTGAGTGAACTCCTTCGGCCAGCAGGCTTGCCGCCAGAATCGGCAGGGCCGCATTTTTCGCTCCATGGATACGTATGGTGCCTGACAGGGGATTTCCACCCTCAATCACCAATTTGTCCAATGTATCACCTCCGAGATTACCGCTCACCCACCGTTGGGCACTTCCTGTACACAGATCAACAGAAATAGGCCGGGAAGCTACCCCGCTCCACATTTCATGAACTGGAAGTGCTCTGGGTGATTGTCACGATTATAGGATCATCCTATGTTCGTGACCTCTCGTGTGTGACAAGTGGAAACGGCTATACCGCCCTTTTATAAAGACGGTACCGTTTCAGCGAGAAATAGAAGGATAAGTTATCGTGTGAAACACTGATAACTTCTTATATTTCAATGTAAGCCCGGGATTCTAGCGTTTCCGGCCTGCGGCCAATCTGCGGAGCTCGGCGACAACCAGCGAGGCGGAGTCTCTTTTACCCAGCCGCCTTGAGGCATCAGACATACTGCGGCGTGCAGCATCCGCTCCGATAATCTTATGCACCGCTGCGAATAGTGCCTCGCCGCTTAAATCCTTCTCCAGCAGCACAACGGCTGCCCCTTCACGTTCAAGCTGTCTGGCATTCGCTTCCTGGTGATTATTCGTTACATTGGGAGAAGGGATAAGCACAGAGGGAATGCCTAGCGCAGTAATCTCTGCAAGAAACGATGCCCCCGCCCGGTTCACGATGAGTGAAGTACAGGCCAATACCTCGGGCATATTATGAATATACGGAAGAATATGCAGGGAGTTCGGCAAGCTTCCGAGCTTCTCACGCACAGCTTTACGGGTTTCCTCGAAATAAGCCTCTCCGGTAACGTACACATAGTGAACACCATTACCCTTACCCACAAACGGAGCCATTTCAATCATCGCCCGGTTAATTGCCCTGGCGCCTCCGCTGCCTCCGACTACCAGCACAACCGTACTGCCTTCAGGAATCCCCAGTGAAGCGAATCCCCGCTGCGGGTTGGCAGTCATTACCGTAGTTGCCCGGGGGTTGCCTGTGTAGATTACGTTCTTAGCCCCCGGAAAAGCCGGCTCCGTGCCTTCAAAGCTTACGGCGACCGTATCGGCATACCGGCTGAGGAAGCGGTTGGTCAGGCCGGGGATCGCGTTCTGTTCATGGATAAGCGTCGGGATGCCTAGCCGGGATGCAGCGTACACTACCGGCCCGCAGACATATCCGCCTGTGCCGATGACAACATCCGGCTTGAACTCCCGCAGCATGGCTTTGGAGGCCTTCACCCCCTTCAGGAAACGCATTACCGTCTTCACATTGTCCATTGAGAGCTTACGGCGGAAGCCGGTAATATCAATCGCTTTAAAGGGCAGATTCTCTTGGGGAACAAGCTTGCTCTCCAGACCGCGTTTGCCCCCGATATACAGGAAGACGGATTTCTCTTCTTCGGATTCCAGCTGTCTGGCTACGGCTACGGCCGGATAGATATGTCCGCCCGTACCGCCGCCGCTTAATACAATACGCATGTCTTTCACCTCGCATAACGGGATAAATTAAGTAGAATGCCAAGGGCTGTAAGCATCAGGGTCAGCGATGAGCCTCCATAGCTGATCAGCGGAAGCGTAATGCCGGTAACCGGCATGAGGCCGATAACCACACCAATGTTGATGATCACCTGTATAGCGACCATACAGACGATGCCCACGGCCAGATAGCTGCCGAAACGGTCCGGCAGACTCATCGCTACCTTCATTCCGCGCCAGATCAGAATCAGGAAGAGCAGCAGCACTGCCAGCCCCCCGATAAACCCCAGCTCCTCAGCCAATATGGAAAAAATAAAATCGGTCTGCGGCTCCGGCACATAGCTGTACTTCTGCCGGCTCATGCCGAGACCCAAGCCCCCCAGTCCGCCGGGTCCAATCGCGTACAGCGACTGTATGATCTGATATCCGGCCCCGAGCGGATCAGACCAGGGGTCCAGGAAGGCCGTAATCCGCTGCAGACGGTAGGGTGCGGCGGCAATAAGCCCCACGAACCCGGCAACACCCAGCGCGCCCAGGGAGAGCAGATGCTTCATCCGGGCCCCTGCCGTGAAGACCATCATCAACGCAGCCCCGAACATGACAGTGCCTGTACCGAGATCCGGCTGGAGCATGATCAGCGCAAAAGCGGAACCGATCAGCGCAAGCGGCGGAAGCAGGCCGCGGGTGAAGCTGGAAATATCGTAATCCTCTGTTCCGAGCCATTTTGCGAGAAAGAGGATCATCCCCATCTTCATGAACTCCGAGGGCTGAATGCCGAAGGAGCTGATTCCCAGCCAGCTGCGCGCACCGCCGCGCACGACCCCGATGCCGGGAACCAGCACCAGCACCAGCAGTACGAAGCAGAAAATCAGGGCCGGCCTGGCGAACTTCTTCAGCACCACATAATCCGTATTCGCAGTGATGAACATGGCGATAAGACCCAGGCCTGCGAACAGCATCTGTCTTTTGACAAAATAAAACGAGTCGCCATAATTGCGGAAGCCCAAAACGGACCCGGCGCTGTATACCATTACCATACCGATGGCCAGCAAAGCCAATATCGGAAGCAGCAGCCAGATATCGGGCGCATGACGGGATTTGTTCATCAGGAGCACACCTCTTGCATCCGTAGTAGGGGCTTATCCACCCCCCTACTTAAAGGTTATGCACCGCCTCTTTAAAAATACGCCCGCGCTCCTCATAGGATGTAAACATATCCCAGCTGGCACAGGCAGGAGACAGGAGAACTACATCTCCTGCTTCCGCAAGAGCGGAAGCCTCCCGCACAGCCTCTTGCAGCACGGCGGCGGCGCTCTCCCCATTATCGACGGAGATGATTGTCTTTACTCCTGCCAGCTGCGCAACCGCGGCCAGCTTGTCCTTCGTCTCCCCAAGGGCCACCAGTGCCTTGACGTTCCCGCCGAGGACAGGCAGCAGCTCCATATAATCAGAACCGCGGTCCAGACCTCCGGCAACGAGGATGACCGGCTTCTTGAAGGACCCCAACGCCATGGCTGTAGCTTTGGAATTGGTAGCCTTGGAATTGTTATAGTAGGCGGCCCCCGCCTTGTCTGTCACATATTCCAGCCGGTGCTCCACACCGCGGAAGGAAGCCAGTACTCCGCCAAGCACTGCCGGGTCCGCGCCTGCGGCAATGGCGATGCCGCAGGCGGCCAGCGCATTCTCCACATTGAAGCGGCCCGGAAGGCCGATCGAATCCAAATCGGCTATTTCGGTCTCGCTCTCCGTATAATCCCGGTAAATGATTACCCGCTTCAGATCATCTTCTGTCTCCGGCACAAAGGATGGACGGACAAAAATGCCCTGAACCAGTTCTTCAGTCATGGAGAAGGGCAGGATGCCTGCTTTGATATATGGAACCAGCTCGCGGCAGACCGGATCATCCCAGTTCAGTACAGCGGTGTCGCCCGGCCCCTGATTCGCGAACAGCTTGGATTTGGAGGCCACATAATCCTCCATCCCCCCATGATAATCCAGATGGGTCTCGGCAACATTCAACAGGGCAGCGACCTTGGGCCGGAAGGCTTCCGTCCCTTTGAGCTGGAAGCTGCTGAGCTCGACAACCATCCAGTTGTCCACGTCAGCCTCCTGAGCGGCCTGACAGAGCGGCGTACCGATGTTCCCGGCAACTATAGGCCTCATCCCCGCTGCCTCCAGCATACGGCCAACCCAGGTCGTTGTAGTCGTCTTCCCGTTGGAGCCCGTAATACCGATCATAGGTGCGGCGCAGAGATGGTAAGCCACCTCTACCTCCGTTACGACTTCGATGCCAAGCTCAAGAGCCTGCTGCACCGGAGCCACGGAATAGGGAATCCCCGGATTCTTTACAACAAGCGCAACACCCTCATGAATCAGCCCTTCCGGATGCCCGCCGCATATAACAGAAATTCCCAAAGATTCCAGTTCGGAAGCTTCGGGACTTTGATCTCTTTCCTTTTTATCATTGACCGTCACAACCGCGCCGCGCTCATGCAGCACCTTGGCCACCTGGACGCCGCTTTTGGCGAGCCCCAGGACGACCACTTCTTCATCACGGTACAAATCCGGATGCTTCATATGTTACAACCCCTTGATAAGATATAGTCCAACAGCCGCGAGCACCAGGCTCACCGCCCAGAAGGAGACAACCACACGCCACTCCGACCAGCCGCCCAGCTCAAAGTGATGATGGATCGGGCTCATTCGGAATACCCGTTTGCCGCGTGTTTTGAACGAAGCGACCTGAATAATTACGGACAGCATTTCGACTACGAAGACACCGCCGATCACCACGAAGAGCAGCTCGGTCTTCGTTACAATGGCAATCGCGCCAATGGCGCCGCCAATCCCGAAGGAGCCGAAATCACCCATGAACACTTTGGCCGGATGGGCATTGAATACCAGAAAGCCAAGTACTGCACCAATCATCGCCGCAGCGCAGACACCGGCAGCAATGGAGGTTGCCTGCATGGCAACTACAGCAAAAGCAGCGAGCGCGATCGCACTGACACCGGACAGCAGTCCGTCCACACCATCCGTGAAGTTAACCGCATTGGTTACCGCCATCATCATCAGGACAATAAACGGATAGTAGAACCAGCCGCCCCAGTCAAAGCTCACCGATGTTCCCGGAATGCTGATGTTTGTGTGGTGTCCGCCGGAAATGAGCAGGGCGCAGAGAACGATACCAACCAGCAGCTGGCCGGCAAGCTTCTGGCGTGCCGTCAGCCCTAGGGAACGTTTGAAGGCAATTTTAATATAGTCATCCAGGAAACCGATCAGACCGTAACCCAGCGTAGCTACCAGAAGTACGTAGAAATCCGAATTAATCACCGAAAATTTCAGAAAAGACAACGTGAATGCCACCATGATGATAATTCCGCCCATCGTAGGCGTTCCCGCCTTCTTCAGATGGGTCTGAGGCCCGTCGTCGCGAACCTGTTGTCCGAACTTCATCCGGCGCAGCAGCGGGATAATCAGCGGAGCAGCAATGACCGCAAGGATAAAGGACACAGCAATAGTCAGCAGAAGTAATTGATAATCCATGGGTACACCCCCTCCATTAGTTTAAGTCAGCTTCAGAATATTCTTTCAGGCGGTGAAGCACTTCCTCCAGACGCATCCCCCGGGACGCTTTGAAGAGTACTACATCCCTGGGCCCACATTTGGTATTCAAGGCCGTGATCAATGCTTCTTTGTCTTCAAAAGCAAATACATGTCCGGCCCCGAATCTCTCCGCCGCAGCCGCAGCAATATGAGCAGCGAGCGGTCCGTAAGTGTATACCTCATCCGTCGATGCAGGATCGAGATAGCTGCCGATCTGCTGGTGGAACAGAACTTCATCAGGCCCAAGTTCCAGCATGTCCCCCAGCACTGCGATTCTGCTCCCGCTGCACTTCATGGACTGCAGCACATCTATCGCTGCTCTCATGGACGTAGGGCTGGCATTGTAAGCATCGTTCAGCAGCGTCAGACCGTTCGCCGCCTGCATCACTTCAATCCGCATGCCGGTCAGCTTAAGCCCGGCTAATCCGGTCTCTATATTCTCGTCAGTCACACGGAAATGGCGGGCAACCGCTAGTGCAGCGAGTGCGTTAATGACATTGTGACGCCCCGGCAGAGGCAGCGTGAAGGCACGCTCGGCATGAAGATGCGAAGTGAAGGTCATTCCAGCGCCATGAGTCATGAGACCTGAAGGATAGTCATCATTGTCTCCGGACTGCCCGAAACGGAAGCTGAGCATCCCTTCCGGCGGATTAAACCCGGGCTCTGCCATAACTTCTGCGAGCAGCGGTTCATCCCCGTTATAGATGAGCAGGCCGCCCGGCTTAAGTCCGTCCACAATCTCAAGCTTGGCCCGGGCAATTTCCTTGCGGGACCCGAGCTGCAGCAGATGGGATTCGCCCACATTGGTAATCACAGCCACATCAGGGGCAGCTATCCTGGACAGCAGGGCAATCTCACCGCGCGAGCTCATGCCCATCTCCAGCACAGCAATCTCAACATCACTGTCCATGGAGAGAATCGTAAGCGGCAGACCGATGTGATTATTGAAATTGCCCTGTGTTTTGTGTACCTTGTACTGCACTTCAAGAAGAGCGGTAATCATATCTTTGGTCGTTGTCTTGCCGTTGCTGCCTGTCACGGCGACTACACGCGGCGCGAGCTCGCCCAGATATGCCGAGGACAGTCTCTGCAAAGCGGCCAGTGTATCCTCCACCAGAATGATAGGACCGCCTTCAGGCGCAGGCCCCTTATCCCGCTGCCAGAGCGTAGCGGCCGCTCCTGCTGCCAGAGAGGCAGCAGCGTAATGATGGCCGTCAAAGTTGTCTCCGGCCAGCGGAACGAACAGGCAGGCAGGCGTAATTTTGCGGGAATCGGTTACGACTCCCGCAAGTTCAATATCCTTATCTTCAGCAGAGGACAGCTCTCCCCCGCACATTACCGCGATAGTATACAGCGTTCTTGTAATCAATAGCTTCGGCCCCTTATCACTTCTTTGGCTACGATGCGGTCATCAAAATCATGAACGACCCCGCCGATTAGCTGATAGGTCTCATGACCTTTCCCCGCAATCAATACTACATCGCCGGGGCTTGCCATTTCAATAGCTTTTCTGATCGCTTCCCGCCGGTCGGGAATCATCACATACCGTTCCTGTGACACGCCGTCCTCAAGAAGTCCCGCTTCAATATCGCGCAGAATCAGCAGCGGATCCTCTGTCCGGGGATTGTCGGAGGTAACCATGACATGATCACTGTATTTGGCAGCTATTTTGCCCATCAGCGGCCGTTTGGTCGTATCCCGGTCTCCGCCGCAGCCAAAGACGGTAATTACCTTGCCGGCAGCGAATTCACAGACAGCCTTCAGCACATTCTCCAGACCATCCGGCGTATGCGCGTAGTCTACGATGACTGCGAACTCCTGTCCGGCATCCACAGACTCGACACGTCCGTCCACACCGGCTACTGACTCCAGACTGGCTTTGATATCTTCCAGCGGCACATCCTCCAGCAGAGCAGCAGTAATGGCCGCAAGTGCATTATAGACATTGAACTTGCCGACCATCCGGAGCGAAATATCTGTCTCTCCCTTAAACGTATCCACATGGAAAAAAGTTCCTTTGGACGTGATCGAAATTTGAGAGGCCCGGACATTGGCAGGGTGGTCGATACCATATGTAATCACTTCCGCAGCGGTCTGGTAAGCAAAATAGTTGCTTGCTGCATCATCCGCGTTGAGAACTGCATATTTACGCTCTTCCTTCCACGGAGAGATCACATTGCCAAGCCGCGAGAAGAACAATGCCTTAGCCGCGCGGTACTCCTCCATCGTATGGTGATAATCCAGATGATCCTGAGTCAGGTTAGTGAATATCGCCGTGCGGTAATCCGTTCCCTTCACCCGTCCCTGCTGAAGTGCATGGGAGGATACCTCCATCACACAGCACTGCACGCCTTTGGAGGCCATATCGTTCAAAGTGCGCTGAAGCTCAAGCGATTCCTGCGTAGTACCGGACATCGGATAGCTTTGTCCGTCATAACGCATCTGAATCGTCCCGATCAGCCCCGTCTTCACGCCATGGTCCTGCATGATTTTCTCAATCAGATACGTAGTGGTGGTTTTGCCGTTGGTCCCGGTAATCCCAATCATCTTCATCCGGCTGCTGGGTGAGCCGAAGAACGCATTCGACAGCACGGACATCGCAAACCGGCAGTCATCTACCACGATCTGCGGCAGATCGATTTCCAGCTTCCGCTCACAGACTAGGGCAGCCGCACCGCTTGCGGCTGCCTGCGGTGCGTAATCATGTCCGTCCACTGTATGGCCGGGCAGGCAAATGAACAAATCGCCCGGCTTAACCTTGCGGGAATCCACCTGCAAATCCGTAATCTCGGTCTCACCTTCCCCGTATAGACGCGAAGCGGCAAGACAGGATGACAATTCATTAATTTTCATAGTAATCCCTCACTCTACATTTGTCAGACTACCCTATTATTCACTGGAAGTTCCCATATAAATCCGGATGGTTGAACCCTGCTCCACTCTTGCCCCCGCTTTGGGTGCCTGATTAATCACTGTATTGCCTGATCCGGAGCGGGCCAGCATGAAATTCATGTTCAAATACTCATAAATATCCTGAACGGTAGCTCCTGTTAAATCGGGAACTGTCACAATCGGAGTCTCCCCATATTTATAGGTCTTCGGCAGCTGATCCTTACGCTGCGGAACCTTCAGATAATGAAGCGAATCCTCAAGAATATTCTGGACGATCGGAGCTGCTACCACACCCCCAAACTGAATTCCCTTGGGATTGTCAACTGCGGTGTAGACTACGATCTGCGGATCATCCGCTGGTGCAAATCCGATAAAAGAGACGATATGCTCCGTAGGAGAATACCGGCCGTTAATAACCTTCTGTGCCGTCCCTGTCTTGCCGCCCACACGGTAGCCGTCAATAAACGCCGGCCGGCCTGTGCCTTTGGCAACCACGCTCTCAAGGGCGGCCCGCACCTTCTTCGAAGTCTCCTCCGAGATCACCTGCCGCACTTCCTCCGGCTCTACCTCGGATACGACATTACCCGTATCCGGATTAATCCAGGCTTTGGCAACATGCGGAGTATACAGCCTGCCGCCGTTAATCGCTGCAGACACCGCAGCAATCTGCTGGATCGGTGTTACGGATACCCCTTGACCAAAGGCCGTGGTAGCAAGCTCGACCGGCCCTACCTGCGCCGGCTTGAACAGAATCCCGTTCGCTTCACCGTTGAGGTCGATCCCTGTCTTCGTGCCAAACCCGAAATCACGGATATACTTAAACAGGGTATCCTTCCCGAGACGCTGTCCGAGGGCAACAAACCCGGGGTTGCAGGAGTTCTCCACCACTTCAAGGAACGTCTGGCTTCCGTGGCCGCCTTTTTTCCAGCAGCGCAGCTTGGCACCGCCCACTTCAATATATCCCGGATCGAAAAAATGCTCATGCTGCAGATCAACCTTCCCCTCCTGCAGCGCAGCAGCCAGGGTAATGATCTTGAAGGTGGAGCCCGGTTCATACGTCATCCAGATCGGAAGATTCCGGTTATATACTTCGGCATCGTATTCCTTATAGGAGCCCGGCTCATAACCCGGACGGCTCGCCATAGCCAGAATCTCACCATTGCGGGGGTCCATCGCAATCGACCAGGCACCTTGCGCCTGATACTTCACCATGGCCTGATCCAGCTCGCGTTCCATGATCGACTGAATCTGCTTATCAATCGTCAGCTGTAGGCTCAGCCCGTCCTGCGGCTCGGTATACTTCTCCGAGGATCCAGGCATCAGCCGTCCTCCGGCATCGGACAGATACGATATATTGCCAGCGCTGCCCTGAAGCAGCTTATCGTATATGCTCTCTATCCCGGTGATCCCCTGATTGTCGATTCCCGTGAAGCCGAGAATATGTGCGGCTAAATCGCCAAAGGGATAATACCGTTTGTTATCCTCAGCCACAACGATGCCCGGCAGCTGCAAATCACGGATGCTCGCGGCAAGCTCCATCGTAATTTTGCGGCCGCCGGGCTGCAGTTTCACCGAGGCTTTCTTTTGGGTCAGCAGAGTGACCAGCTTCTCCTCGGTCATACCGAGCAGCGGAGCCAGCTGCTTCGCGGTCTGTTCCTTTTCCTTCACCTGCACAGGAATGGCATAGATCGTTGGCGAGCTGATATTATATGCCAGGGCGACGCCCTCCCTGTCCAGAATCTCGCCGCGTTTGGCGGTGAAGGGAATATTCCGCCGCCAGGATTCCTCAGCCTTGGCGCTCAGCTTCTCCCCTTGTGATAACTGTACATAGGCAAGACGCACGGCCAGCGAACCGAACAACACGGCCAGTCCCAGCAGCGTCCACAGCATTCTCCGCCGAGTTACGACTTTCGAAACCTTCATTCCGTTCTCCCCGCTTTCGCTCGTATAGACATGATCTCTTATCTTCATGACTATTCGGGACAAACAGGGGTTAGAACAAGCCTATATAGGCGCTACTCCGCAGAATCCTCTGCATCGGGGTCAACGTTGACGGCTACAGGGATATTCTCCCCGTATTCATTCAGGGGACTGAGCTTCAGAGAAATATGCGTTTTGTTGTTATTCTTGGTCTGCGTCTGCTCTGTGACATACCCTTCGCCCTCAACCGTTATCCCTACTTTGAGCAGATTGAGAATTTCCAGGGCATCTCGCAAAGATTCTCCCTTCAAATCGGGAATGGTTATTGCTTCATCCTGCTGGGTAAGCAGATAAATCCGCTGTCCGGCGGCAAGCTTCGTGCTCTTATCCGGATATTGGCTGATTACCTTTGCCCCTGTGCCGACAATCTCGAAGTCAAAGCCTTGATTAAGGAGCAGTTGTCTGGATTCCTTAACGGTTTTGTTCACGAGATCAGGTGTACTGCGCAGCTCTGAGGAGTCAGCCGCCAGCTTGACTGACGTTTTGCTTCCCAATGTTTTATCCGATTCAACCGTTTTGGGTACGCCCATATATTGCAGGGACTGCGAGACTATCTCTTTGAAAATAGGTCCGGCTGCGGCTCCGCCGCCGGCAGCATCCGCAGGCTCATCAATTACGACGAATACCGCGATCTTCGGATTATTGGCCGGAGCGTACCCGAGGAAGGAGGCGAGCACCTTATCCCGGTCATACCCGCCCTTGCCGTCAGGCTTAATCGCCGTTCCGGTCTTGCCGGCCACCCGGTATCCTTCGATATAGGCATGCCGTCCGGTTCCGATTACCTGGTCTGCCACGACCTGCTCGAGGTAGCTGCCGGTTTCGCGGGCGCTTTCCTCTGAAATCACCTGCCGTACAACCTCCGGCTGAGTCACCGTAGTCTTGCCTGTATTAGGATCGGTAACTTCCTTCACTACATGCGGCACCATCAGCTTGCCGCCGTTCGCAATCGCAGCCATCGCCGTGAGCTGCTGAATCGGTGTAACCAGCAGCTTGCCATGGCCATAGGCCAAGGTAGCATTCTCTATCGGCCTGTTCGGATTTGGGTTGACAATACCGGTGGTCTCACCCGGAAGGTCAATGCCTGTCTTTTCCGTAAAGCCGAAATCCTTGATATATTTCAGCAGCTTTTCCTGGCCCAGCAGTTCATAACCAATCTTGACAAAGGCTACGTTACTTGAACGTTTGACCCCTTGAAGCAGGGTGATATCTCCATAACCGGCTCTGTTCATATCATAGATCGGTTTGCTGTACCCTTTGATCCGGATAGAGCCCGAATGGACGGTCTCTTCGGGATTAAACAGCTTCTCCTGAACGGCACCTGCCAGCGGTACAATCTTGAATGTGGAGCCCGGCTCAAATCTCGACATGATCGCGTGATTATAGAAGCCAGCCGCATCCTGATTAAGGTCATAATATTCATTTGGATTGAAGGTCGGCATATTCGCCAGTCCCAGAATCTCCATCGTATTCGGATCGGCAGCAATGACGCTTATCGACTTCGGTTTGTACTCGGCATAGGCCTTCTTCATCGCCTCTTCGATATAGTGCTGAATGGTGCTGTCGATGGTCAGCTTGAAATTGCTTCCGTTCACTACAGGCTGGTAGCTATCCTGTGAATCGGGCAGCTTGATTCCCTTGCCGTCACTCTGATAATTCAGCTTGCCATCCGTACCGGAGAGCTGTTTGTCGAAGTACTTTTCCAGACCCATGACCGCATTGCCGTCCCTGTCGGTATAGCCCAGAATATGCGCAGCCAGCGAATCCTTCGGATAATAACGCTTCTGCTCCCTTACGAGACCTACACCCGTTTCCAGGGTATCATGCTCTTTCTTGAGCTTGTCCACAAAAGCCGTTACCTTATCGGCCAGATCCTGATTAATCTTCCAGCCTTCGTTGCGGATCTCCCGGTTCTTGTAGTACTTACCCTTATCGTCTTTGGCCTCTACCAGCTTCTTCAGCTGATCCTCAGGTTTGCCAAGCAGTTCATGCAGTCCCTGGATGACCTCCTGGCCGATCCCCTTCTCGGCAATGACCTCGGGGTCAACCACAACAGTATAGGCAGGAACGTCACTGGCCAGAACACTACCGTTACGGTCTTCAATCACACCGCGGACCGCCTTGATGGTTGAAGTATGTGCCCACTGCGTAGCTGCTTCCTTCTGCCACTTTTCACTCTGCATTACCTGAATCCAGAAAACTCTGCCGACTAAAACAAGAAAAAAGAGGGTAATACACCCTCCTATAAACAGCGTGCGAAGTTTTATTCTTTTTACCATAGCAAACCTCACAGATTCTATTATTGCGATTGAAGTCAATCGCTGATTAGTTGCCGGTTTTGTCAGTGACCTGTTTACTAAGCGGTACATAGATTGTTGAATCTACAGGAGGAGTCTTATATCCCATCTCTTCCGCCCGCTTGACCACCGTCTGTTCAAGGGTCTGCTTCTCCATCTGATAGGTAGCAATTTGCTTCTTGCTCTTCGCGATCTCGCTATCCAGCTTCTGTGCCTGCAAGTTCAAATCATAAATATGGACGTAACGCCAGATCAGGGCGGCAGATACCAGGATAAAGGCTCCCAGCGTCATCATATACAAAAGCTTCTCCTGCAGCGGAAGCACTCTCCGCCTGGTGACGACTTTTGTCTTCTCACGGTAAAGCGGGTTTACCTCTTCTTTTCTCTTGGGTTGAACTGCTAAATTGCCGCGGGTATAGGCCATCTCTGACTCTCCTTTATCGTCATTTACAATTTCTCTGCAATGCGCAGTTTGGCTGAACGGGCACGTGAATTAAGCTCCAGTTCTTCTTCTCCGGGTACGATGGGCTTGCGGTTAATCAGTTTCAGGGTTCCTTTGGCGCCGCACACGCAGTAGGGCAGATCAGGCGGACAGGTGCATCTGCTTAAATAGCTGCTGAAAATCTGTTTGCAGATCCGGTCCTCCAGCGAATGGAAGGTAATTACGGATACTCTTCCCTCAGGTCCAAGGCAGCGTACAGCAGCATGCAGGCCATCCTCAAAAGCTCCCAGCTCATCATTGACAGCAATCCGCAGGCCCTGGAAACTCCGTTTGGCAGGATGTCCTCCTGTCCTCCGCGCAGCCGCTGGAATGCCCTCTTTAATCAGCTCAGCCAATTCTCCGGTGCCCTCCACCGGACGTTCTTCCCGGCGCTCCACAATTTTGCGGGCAATCCGCCGTGAGAACTTCTCTTCTCCATACTGGAAAAGCACACGGGCAATTTCCTGTTCACTCCAGGTATTGACGATATCGGCCGCAGTCAGCTGTGCCGACTGGTCCATCCGCATATCCAGCGGAGCATCGTGATTATAGCTGAATCCCCGCTCTCCTTCGTCAAACTGCGGAGAAGATACCCCCAGATCGAACAGAATCCCGTCCACTTGGGGAACTCCGTCCTTTTGCGGAACAAAAGGCAGTTCCTTCAGTACTTGTTCGAGGTCACGGAAGTTGGTCTTAACCGTAACCACTTTGTCTCCGTACTCGGCTAATCTCTCTTTAGCATTATTCAGCGCCCAGTCATCCTGATCCAGACAGATCAGCCGGCCTTCGCCGCTAAGCTTGGATGCAATAAGCGAACTGTGCCCGGCTCCTCCGAGCGTACAGTCAACATATATACCATCCTTCTTGATGTGCAGCCCTTCTGTCGCTTCTTCCTTAAGCACCGTGATGTGGTGAAACAAGCTGCATCCCTCCAAGGCAGTAATTCGAATTGTATGTTTTATAGATCAAAATTGAAATCAACCAATTTCTCGGCAATCTCGTTGAACGATTCCTCTGACTGTTCGAAGTACTGCTCCCATAGCTCCTTGTTCCAGATCTCCACCCGGTTCGAAACGCCCAGAATAACACAGTCCTTGTCCAGCTTGGCATATTGCCGCAGATTCCCCGGCAGATTCA
The DNA here is from genome assembly GCF_038593005.1 of Paenibacillus sp. FSL E2-0178. Lineage (NCBI taxonomy): Bacteria > Bacillati > Bacillota > Bacilli > Caryophanales > Paenibacillaceae > Paenibacillus > Paenibacillus sp. FSL E2-0178. The sequence continues at coordinate 6,686,322 of NZ_CP151953.1, read as the reverse complement.
CCCTGCCTTGCTTGTCCCACACACATTCGGTCGCTCCCGAGAAAAAAAAGCGGCTGAAGGCACGGGCATCCGATTTCATCAGTGATAGGCTTTTAAGCTTTTGCTCCATGATTCCCCATTCTTCCATGGGATAAACAAACAAGCAGGAGTCGAGGCCGCGGGTCGCCACGAAGGAGGTTCCGAGCAATTCACGGAATTTAGCCGGGATAATGATCCGGCCTTTGTCGTCAATGCTATGCTGGTATTCCCCCATAAACATGATCTTTCCCCACCCCTAAGTACCGATTCCCCACTTTGCCCCACTTTTCACCACTTAAGCATAATAGATTCGCCATTAAAAATCAAAAACCTTTTTCCGAAGCAAGGTAATTTTTTCTTGTTTGTCAAGTGGCTCTGCAATATTCCGTAAAAAATAAAAACCCGGGCCAGTTGATTGGCTCCGGGTTTTGCAGATCCATTCTTTAGTCGTTCAGATTCCAGCTGTCCAGGTAGTCCACCTGTGCCTGCGTCAGGCTGTCAATGGCGATTCCCAGACTCTCCAGCTTATAACGCGCAACCTGCTCATCAAGCTCATACGGAACATTCTCCACCTTGACGCCGATATCTTTATAATTATCATTCACATATTTGAGGGATAAGGCCTGCAGCGCAAAGGTGGTATCCATAATTTCTGCCGGATGGCCATCGGCTGCGCCCAGGTTCACCAGACGTCCTTCAGCCAGCAGGTACAGCTTGCGTCCATCCTTCAGCAGATACTCTTCAATATTCTTCCGCACCGTCCGCTGGGAAGTGGAGCGTTCAGCCAGCTCCGGCTTGTTCACTTCAACATCGAAGTGTCCGGCATTGCAGAGGATCGCACCATCCTTCATGACATCATAATGCTCGCCGCGGATAACATACCGGTTGCCGGTAACGGTTACGAAGAAGTCGCCGCGCTTTGCTGCTTCCAGCATTGGCATCACATGGAATCCGTCCATGTGGGCTTCTACGGCCTTAATCGCATCCACTTCAGTAACAATCACGTTCGCTCCGAGACCCTTGGCCCGCATCGCTACACCTTTACCGCACCAGCCGTAGCCCACTACAACCACTGTCTTGCCGGCCACAATCAGGTTGGTTGTGCGAACAATGCCGTCCCATGCCGATTGGCCTGTGCCATAGCGGTTATCGAACAAATATTTACAATAGGCGTCATTTACAGCCACCATCGGGAACTTCAGCATACCTTGCTTCTGCAGCGCCTTCAGCCGGATAATTCCTGTAGTTGTTTCTTCAGCGCCGCCGCGGATATTCTCCATCAGGTCAGGACGCTCGGAATGCAGCAGTGTGGCGAAATCTCCGCCGTCATCGATAATCAGATCCGGCTTGCTCTCCAGCGCCTTGATGTTCAGCGCCTTGAATTCTTCGGGCGACGGATTATATTTGGCGAACACGGTGATGCCGTCCTCAACTAATGCGGCACACACATCATCCTGTGTGGACAGCGGGTTCGAGCCGGTTATCGTAACTTCGGCCCCGCCAGCCTGTACCACCTTGGCCAGATAAGCGGTCTTGGCTTCCAGGTGAAGCGTGATCGATACCTTAAGGCCCTTGAACGGCTGCTCCGCTTCGAACTGCTCACGGATACGGTTCAGTACCGGCATATGCTGGCGAACCCAGTCGATTTTGAGATGCCCCTCGGGCGCGAGCGACATATCGGTTACGATACTATTTTCCTTGGACAAAGAACTCATGTTATAACCTCCTAAAATATATTCCTACATATAAATGATGCGGTGTGTTCCGCTGTAATCGGCGGGTACGGCCATTAGTTCCTCCAGCCAGCCCGGACCGTAACGGTTCAGATAATACATCATATTATATACTCTCTCCTGCAGTTTACCCAGTGGCATAACGGACAGCTCAATCCGTTCCCACTGCCGCAGCGCCGCCTCATTCTGCTTCTCCATCGCATCCAGTGCTTTGCCCTGCAGGAAGGAGATCTGATCCAAAATCTTGTCCTTGTTGCTGTTCCCCAGCTTCAGCAGACCTGCCTGAATTCCGCCAAGCTGCTCAATCAGCGGCTCGTACATCGCGGAGAATGCTGCCTTGGTCTGTTCAAACCGTTCTTCAATCTTCAGCTCATCCTGCGCCGTTAACCACTCTTTGCGTTTATCATCCAGACCAAGACGTACATCCGTGAAGGAGAGTCCGTATTTATCCATATGCTTGTGAAGCGTTCCCTCTATGACTGTAAAAGACATGCGCGGAATAATCAGCGGCATTTGTCCGCCCATCACCTTAAAGGCCTGATGAGGAATCGCCCAGTAAGCCATTTCTCCTTGTCCCAGCACCGTAGCCAGCACAGGCAGTACGTAGTCCTGCATCAAGGGACGCGTCAGCACGTTGTTGCTGAACCGCTCAGGATGGCTCTCCAGCAGCTCCAGCAGCTCTGTACGGGAAAAAGATACCACGGATTTCCGGTCTGCGAATCTGTCCCCCTCCTTATGCAGCAGAAGCCGTGCGCCTTCATGTATATAAAAGAGGTTGGCATTCCCGGGTGTCACATCCGCCTGCAGCACGTATCCGCCCGCAGCAATACGATCAGCCGCTGCGGTGTAGGCAGCCTCGAGCTCGTCATTGCGCTCGATCATTGCAGCAAACATTGGCATTTCAAGTCTGCGCAGCGCGGAATCGGCAGAATCCAGCAGAATCAGCCCGTATTGCCCGAACAGAGAACCCATCAGCTTGGCAAAAGCTGCAGTCATATTGTCCGCACCCAGCGAAGCTGCTGTGACAAACTCCATAACCTGCGGCTTGAATTCGCTATCCTGCAGCAGTCCGTCCAGCTGCCCTATAGCCTGAAGCCAGCTCTCTGCTTCCACCTTGATTTCACTGACAGAAGAACGCGGACCTTCGCCTTTATCCAGCTTAATCCGCGTAATTTCGCCCGTCCGGTTCAGTACATACGTATGATTGACTTCATCCCAATCATGATCTTCACCGGCAATCCAGAACAGCGGAACAACGGGGCGCCCCAGCTGGGCTGCTGCTTCCCGCGCAGCCTGAATTGCAGTAATAGCCTTATATACTACAAAGAGCGGACCTGTGAACATACCGCTCTGCTGGCCGCCTGTGACCACCAGCGTATCCGGCTGCTCCAATAAGTCAAGGGAGCGCATTACCGCTTCATGGGCATTATGCTCTCCGTTATAACTGCGTAAGTATGAAACAACCGCGGTACGGTCTGCACGGAGGTCTGCGGTTCCATCAAGCCATTCTGCGCGCTTAACCCGGCTCTCCCGGTTGCGGAAATCCCCGCCGTACAAATGTCCTACAGTTTCATATTGATGTATATAGTCACTGGCGAGCGCAGATCCGCCAGGAAGTGGTTCCGGTACAACATTCATATGCAATTGCCTCCTGTTCTACTATAACCTGCTGTATGTAATCATAAATCGGTAAACCCTTTATGATTGTATCCAAAGTTAGGTGCGGCGTCAAAGAAAGAAGCGCCGACATGCAGCTTTACAAGCTTATATTGAAAGAATAGGCGAGAGCTGAACGCTCCCGCCTACGGTAATGCTGCTGTTAAATTTTAAGCGAACTGTTTAGCAACAAAGTGTCCCTTGGACACCTCTACCAATTCAAATTCGCTGTCATTTGTTTTTTCGCCGGCAGCATAGATCGGACTGCCCAGCTCATCATGCAGATGAATGCGTTTTTTGTTCGCTTCGATTTCCGGATCCGGAACCGGAATCGCCGAGAGCAGCGACTTGGTGTACGGGTGGATCGGGTTAGCGTACAATTCTTCGCTTTCTGCGAGTTCAACCATTTTACCCAGGTACATAACAGCTACACGGTCACTGATATGCTTAACCATGGACAGGTCATGCGCAATGAAGAGATAAGTAAGTCCAAGACGATCCTGAAGTTCTTTGAGCAGATTGACTACCTGTGCCTGAATGGACACGTCCAGCGCGGAGATCGGCTCATCGCAGACGATGAACTTAGGGTTAACCGCAAGGGAACGGGCAATACCGATACGCTGGCGTTGGCCGCCTGAGAATTCATGCGGATAGCGGGTTGCATGATCATGATTAAGTCCAACCATGTCAAGCAGCTCTTCAATCCGTTTCTTGCGTTCCTGACGGCTTCCTGCAAGATTGTGAATGTCCAGTGCTTCACCAATGATATCCGAAACCGTTAACCGCGGATTAAGCGAGGCATACGGATCCTGGAAGATCATTTGCATATCACGGCGCATAGCCTTCATTTTGCTGCCGGACAATTTGTAGATATCTACACCATTGTATTTCACGCTTCCTGCAGTCGGCTCGTACAAGCGGAGAACCGTACGGCCTGCAGTAGTCTTACCGCAACCGGACTCCCCTACCATACCCAGGGTTTCGCCTTCGCGAATCGAGAAATTAATATTATCAACAGCCTTAAGAACTCTTCCTTTGCCTACATTGAAATACTTCTTAAGACCTTCTACTTCAATCAGATTCTTACTCAAACGAACTGCACCTCCTTGGCCATCGAATGCAGATTCCAGCAGCGCGCCATATGCGTTTCGCTGAACTCTGTGGCGCCGGGATCGATCTGTTCGCAGACATGCATTGCTTCGCTGCAACGCGCTGTGAACGGGCAACCGACCGGCGGCTTAATTAGATCCGGGGGAGTACCGATGATCGGAATCAGCGGCTCACCCTTCTTTTGGTCAAGACGCGGCATCGACCGCAAAAGACCTTTGGTGTAAGGATGCTGGGGATTCTTGAAAATCTCCCAGCGTGTCCCTGTTTCGACCACTTCACCAGCATACATTACGATGACCCGGTCACACATGCCGGCAACCACGCCGAGATCATGTGTAATCAGGATGATGGAGGTCCCTAGTCTTTGCTGCATCTCTTTCATAACTTCCATGATTTGCGCCTGAATGGTTACGTCAAGCGCCGTTGTCGGCTCATCCGCAATCAGGAGAGCCGGGCGGCAGGCCAGAGCAATGGCAATCATTACGCGTTGGCGCATCCCGCCGGAGAATTCGTGGGGATATTGGTTAAAGCGAGCCTCCGCATTTTTAATGCCTACTAATTGCAGCATTTCAATACCTTGCTGTTTCGCTTCGGCCGCTGACATATTCTGATGTTTGATCAAAACTTCGGTTATCTGTTTGCCCACTTTGATAGTTGGGTTCAAAGAAGTCATCGGGTCTTGAAATATCATGCCAATATCTTTGCCGCGAATCGATTCCATTTGTTTCATGCTAAGGTCCAGCAGATTCTTTCCTTGAAAAACAATCTCGCCTTGCTTCACTTTGGAGAGCGGGGCAGGCAGCAGCCGCATAATTGACTGTGCAGTGACACTTTTGCCGCTGCCGGATTCACCGACAATGGCTACGGTCTCGCCTTTGCCTACTTCAAAGTTCATACCGCGTACAGCCTGAACTTCTCCGCCTTTTACAAAAAAGGAAACTTGCAAATCCTTGACTTGCAGAATGGGTTCCATCATTGTTCACCTCCTTATTTCTTCAGCTTAGGATCCAGTGCATCACGGAGACCGTCACCAAAAATATTAAAGGAAAGCATGGTCAAGCTGATCAGGATAGCCGGGAACAGGAAACGCCACGGATAATAAAGCCAGCCAGTCAGTGAATCATTGATCATCGATCCGAGGGAAGCTACAGGAGCCTGTACACCAAGTCCGAGGAAACTCAGGAACGCTTCAGCAAAGATGGCATTTGGTACAGACAGTGTAATGGTTACGATAATCGGACCTACCGCATTAGGCAAAAGGTGTTTGAACAACAGTCTTTTGGACCCTGCACCCATCGAACGCGAAGCCAGAACGAACTCACGGTTCTTCAACTGCATAATCTCGCCGCGGACAATCCAGGACATGGTAATCCAGCCCGTTATCGTCAGCGCCAGGATGATCGTCCCAAGGCTTGGTTCAAGCACAACCAGGAGCAGGATAACAACCAACAGGTAAGGAATGGAGTAAAGAATTTCAGATACTTTGTTCATGATATTGTCTACACGTCCACCGAAGTAACCCATGATTCCGCCGTAGATAACCCCGATCAAAAGGTCAATGGCAGCGGCAGCCAGGCCGACAATCAGTGAGATACGTGCACCGTACCAGGTACGGACAAAGATATCGCGTCCCAGATCATCTGTACCAAACCAGTGCTCGGATGAAGGAGGCTTATTGGTACTGAGCAAATCATTTGAGTAGTAATTGTACTTTGAGAACAACGGAGCGATAAGCGCCGCAAGGATAATCAGTCCAAGAATACCCAGTGCTGTCATTGCCATTTTGTTCTGGCGCAGACGTTCCCAGGAATCCCGCCAGGCAGACAAACTTTCGCGCTGAATGACTTCAGCTTGCCGCTCATCAATTCCGATTTTACGGAAATCTTCCGGTTTCAGGTTCGCATCCTGCGATACCAATTTTTTGTCAGAAGCCAATCTTTAGCCCTCCTTTCCACCACTTAGTTTGATACGCGGATCTACAAACACATAAGCAATATCCGTGATAAAGCGTGCTAGCATGAGCAATACGCCGTAGAAGATCGTAATCCCCATAATAACGGTATAGTCACGCACACCAATCGCTTCGACGAATTGCTTACCGATACCGCCGACACCGAAGATCTGCTCGATAACTACAGAACCTGTTACGATGTTAGCCGTCATAGGTCCCATATAAGTTACAACCGGCAGAATTCCGTTCCGCAGTACGTGACGGCTTAGGATTGCTGCCCAGCTTAGGCCTTTGGCCTTAGCCGTCTTGATGTAATCTGCATGCAGCACTTCCAGCATACTTGAGCGCGTTAGCCTCGCTATAAAGGCTATCGGCTGTGCCGAGAGTGCGGTTACAGGTAAGACATAATACAGCGGCCCCTTAAATCCGGAAACCGGGAACATGTGGAACTTGTAGGCGAACACATACTGAAGCAGCGAGGCGACTACAAAGCTCGGAACTGCAATCCCCAGCACCGCCAGCACCATAGCCGCACTGTCAATAAACTTGCGATGATAGAGTGCCGCCATCATGCCGAGAAAGACTCCGACAATAACCGACACAATAATTGCGATAACCCCCAGCTTTAGAGACGCCGAGAACGTCTGTCCGATCAAGTGAGTTACATCCTGATTCAGACGCTTCATGGATACACCCAGATCACCCTGGACAATTTCACCCAAATACTTGAAATACTGATGATAGAGCGGCTTGTCCAGTCCATATTGCTCGTATAAACGCGCTTTTATTTCCGGCGGAACTTTCTTTTCAGAAGTAAACGGGTCCCCCGGAATGGCTTTCATCAGAAAAAAGGTCGCTGAAATTAGCACAAACAGCGAGACAAGCATATAGAAGAACTTATTGGCAACATAACGAACCATCCCCATCAACACCTCCTTCGACAATTTTTTTGAGACACATAATTAGATTTTATGAAAAAAATGGCCATTTGTCTAATTTCTTATTTTGTAAGTTCGTGAAATCTTTAACAAAAAGCCTGAAATGCAAAAAAAAGGGATATATATGGAATTCCACATATATATCCCGAAGTATATTGCTACCTTCAGACAACCACTATTCAGTTATGTTAACCGAAGGTTCTACAATTCTTAGTGCTCAAGCAGGTAAGCACGAGTGAAGTCAATTGCACCGCTGAAGTCAAGAGTTACACCTTTGAGGTACTCTTTAGTCAGGGAGTTGTTTGTGTAGTAGTAGAACGGAATCAGGATCATATCATCTTCAATGATCATTTTTTCAGCTTTAGCAAACATTTCTTGACGTGCTGCCAAGTCGGAGCTTGCTTTAGCGTCAGCGATCAGCTTGTCATATTCAGGGTTAGCGTAACCAGTATCGTTGTTACCGCCGCCTGTTACCCACATATCCAGGAAGGTCATTGGATCATTGTAATCCGCAGTCCAGCCAGCACGTGCGATCTGGTAGTTCAGGTTTTGACGGTTGTCGATAAATACTGCCCATTCCTGGTTAACAGTGTTTACAGTGATACCCAGAGCTTGTTTCCACATGTCAGCTACAGCCAAAGCGATTTTCTTGTGGCCTTCACTTGTGTTGTAAGACAGTTCAACCGGTGGCAGTTCAGTCAGACCTTCTTCAGCCAGACCTTCAGCCAGCAACTTCTTAGCTGCTTCGGTATCTTCAGTGAAGTAGCTGTCTTTAACTGCAGTACGGAATTCACCGTCAGCGCCAGCGATACCCGGAGGTACATAGCCGTATGCCGGAATTTGTCCGCCAAGTGTTACATTGTCGATCAGCGATTGACGGTTAACAGTCATTGCCAGGGCTTTACGGATTTTAACGTTGTCGAAAGGTTTTTCAGTGATGTTGAATTCATAGTAGTAGGTACTTGCGATACCTTTTCTCTGGAATTCGTTAGGAAGCTCTTTTTGTACGATAGGAATCTGTTCTTGCGGGATTTCGCCGTGTGGTGCACCAGCGCGGTCAAGTTCACCGTTCTTGTAGCTCAGCAGTTCAGTTGCACCGCTGTTAACCAGGGAGAAGTCGATTTTAGCAAGCTTGATGTTAGCAGCATCCCAATATTTATCGTTCTTGCTTACTTGCAGGGATTGGCCGGTAGTCCACTCAGTCAATGTGAACGCACCGTTAGTGATCATAGTATCTTTGTTTGTTGCCCATTTAGTATTACCCTCAACGGATTTGTGTACAGGGTAATAAGTATAGAAGGACAGAAGGCCAAGGAAGTATGGAGTTGGTGCTTTCAGCGTAACTTCAAGAGTTTTCGCATCAACAGCTTTTACGCCCACTTCGTTGAAATCTGTAACTTTCTTTCCATAATATTCTTCAGCATTCTTCAGGTAGTACAATTGGTAAGCATAAGGTGCAGTTGGATCTGTGTTAGGATCCAGCACGATTTTCCAAGCGCGAACGAAGTCAGCAGCTTCTACAGGGTCGCCGTTGCTCCATTGTGCATCACGCAGTTTGAATGTATATACCAGACCGTCAGGGGAAATTTCCCAAGATTCGGCAATTCCCGGCTCAGCTTGGCCAGTTTCGTCATTCATGCGGGTCAAACCTTCATACATAGTTTTCAGGACGGTATTAGCTTGGCTGTCCTGAGCTTGAGCAGGGTCAAAAGTAGGTGGTTCTGCAGTCAGGTTGACTCTAAGTGTCTGGTCAGCAGCCAGTTTCTCGTCACCAGTTGTTCCTGTGTTCGTGCTACCTTCATTACCAGCTGCATTTGTTGCTGCAGCATTGGTGCCGCTGTTAGCATTGTTGTTGTTTCCGCCGCAGCCAGCAAGCACTGTGCCGATAACCAAAACTAATGCGAACATGAGCAATAGACTTTTACTCTTCTTCATCTAGCAGTTCCCCCTAAATAGAATGTGGTATATGGTTTATGATTATACAACCAGTGGTCAAAAAAATCTAGAGCAATATTTTCTGAAAACGACTTTTTTTTAATTCTTTAAAATTTTGTGACGTTGACGCTTCACCGGAGCAGCGGAACATTACATCGCTTGTGATATGTATCGTATAAGGCCTACAATCATAAATAATACGTAACTGGCACCCATAAAAAAGAAAGAAAGTCGCCAAACTGCCCGTAGTAACCGTTTTCCGTCTACCGATCCTTTGAGCCGGTTTTGCGCGCCTCCAATCAGTCCAGCGGATATTAATACAATAAGTAGTATAAGAAAGAACCCGAAATTCGAATGAAAGATCGTATTAAATAATCCTGAAACTGACAGCAGTAAAAATAAAGTAGTCACGTCCATCGCCAGCAAAAAAGTTTTCCTCTTCTCTTGCTTAAGACCGATGCCCGTGAAATATACAATTAAAAAAGGAACAATCGGAATAACGCTTAACACGCCGAACGAATTCCGCAAAAATTCCAAACAGCCTCACCTCTCCCTCACAGTCATGCCCTCTACCAGTCCGCAGATCCAGCGGTGCAGCGGGACTTGCGCCCCGTGCTGCAGCCCCATATTCACAATGCTTCCGTTAATCCAGCGGATTTCCGTTTCCCTTGAGGCAAGCACATCGGCCAGCATGGATGAAATATTGCCCGATGTAGCCCGGCATACTTCAAGAATGGCCTCCCAGACATGCTTCTCATAGGTAATCCCGCAGGCATCATAGGTCTGTACAGCCTCTGTGAACAGTTCCTTCATGATCTGTACACGCTCAGGCGAAGCCAACAGCCCGCCGTTTGGGACCCGCCATATTGCGGTTAGAGGATTAATTACAGCATTGATCAAAAGCTTCCGGTAAATGATGGTATCCACTTCTTTCGACAGAGAGGCGTTGAATCCTGCTGCTGCAAGGGCCTCAGCAAAACTTATTACGCTGCCACGGTCCCAATCCTGCGCGTTTAATTCATTGTGATGCAGAGAGTGACTGCTTTTCCCTATACAGATTTCCCCTTTTCCTGCATGAATAACCTCTGTTAATGTTTTCCTCTTGGCAGCCTCAGTGGTTACCGCCACCCAGAGGGAGGATTCCGGCAGCAGCTCCTGCAGCAGCTCTATATGTCCGCAGCCGTTCTGGAAACATATCATTGTAAGATTCCGGTCTTGAAGCGGCCGCAGAATCTCCGGAAGCTCATGATGCAGCACCGTTTGTTTGACGGTTAGCAATGTCACCTCTCCCGGATCCGCCAGCTGCCGCTGCGTATACTTACTCACCGGTTCGGCCGAGAAGCGGTCACCCTTAACGGATATCGCCTCCCCGCCGTCCTCATAGCTGACTGTTAGACCGCTGCTTGCTAATTCTCTGCACTGCTGCTCACTCCGGCACCACAGTCTGACCTCACTCCCCGCACTGATGAGCTTGCCGGCAAGCAGGAGTCCGAGCGCCCCCGCCCCTATAATATCAATTTTCATGCAAACACATCCTCCTGCCGCCCGGTAATTTTCCTAATTATATCCTGCACCTCTGCTCAAAGCAAAACACAAAAAATCCTGCAATGCCGGTGCCGTGAGGCACTGGGATGCAGGATCTGCGGGATTCATGTTCTATTCGATCCGTTCCAGGTTTCCATTCGCGTCCATTTTGAAGCGGGTTTTTTCCTCTTCTTCTTCATTTAGAAATGCGAGTCTGCGGGCCCGGTCCATAATCTGGATCAGCGCTTTGTAATCATCATTGACTACACGGTAATCGCTCTGGGCTAGATTGACTTCCTTGGATAAGCGTTCATTCTCTGCTCTCAGCTCCGTCAGTTCATCTTCCTTCTCTCGCAAATCCCGCTCCAGCATCTTCAGCTGCCGCCCAGCCTCCTGGAACGTGCCTTTCCATTGTCTCAGAAACCGGATTACCGCATCAATCGATAAGCTGTTCTCGCTTAACCCTTCGCTTCGTCCGTAGTCCTCCTCAATGTCTCCAAGAATCAGTCCCGCTACCTGCGCACCTCTGGAAGCCGGCTGTTTCTTCAAATAACTTCGTTTCTGACGCTGGCCTTTAGCAATTCCAATAGCATCCTCGTAACTTTTGCGTACGCAGCTGTTCCAGCGGAAACCGCAGGCAGCCGAGGTTCTGCCGATTTTTTCACCCACCTCTTCAAAAGCAGCAAGCTGTGTGCTGCCCTCACGGATATGACGCAGCGTTATCTCTGCCAATATCAGATCATCTTCCGCACTCCAAGCATCCTGTCTAACGGCTGTCATAAAGCCTAACCCTCCTAACAACATCATGAAATAACCATCTTCAGAACCGGCAGCTCTTGCCGGGTAGTGAATAGGGATAAAAGCTGCTTACTCCATTTCTATGCCTCTATTAGAGTTCATAGAATCTATTTGATACTAAATTGTATTGCCATTTTGGCTGAACCTCATACTTACAATGCTATAAATTCTCGAATTCGAAGAGAAAAGATTGTGTCAATTATAAAAATCATAAAAATTATGATTTCCTGCCTTTTTTTTCAATGAATTCGTTTACAGTGTTTTGCAGAGCCGTTATAATGAATGGTAAGCAGCAGTATCCGGATTCATACTGGAAGGGGGACTCTCTCTTGGACCGCATGTTTCGCGTATTGGGATTTTTCACACTCGTTATCGGACTTATGGCTTTCGCCGGTGATCTTACGGAAATGGCCCTGCTATTCTTTTTACAAACCGCTTTTTTTGTGATCCTCGGCTACATGAAATTCACGGAAAAGACCTACATTCTGCTCTTCTGGGGTTATATGATCCTGACCTTTACAGGCTTCAGTTATTGGACAGTCTTTCAGATGGGTCTGCCGCTGTAACGCATATACCGCACTGAAACGGATAGTGTTCCTTTATCTCAAGGAGCAACTCCGTTTTTTTTGTATGGGAATTTATATGTTTTCGCTGTAATTTTGTTTGTCCGAATGTAGTTCCAGGATGCCGAAACAGGGTATGATATTTTAACAGGCAGAAACATATTATTAGTACATACCTATTACTCAACTCTGTTCAAGGTGGTGATGTGGTGTTATTCCGCAGTTCCTTACGTCGGTTATTTGCAGCTTTACTCCTTCTCACCTGCACACTTCTGCCGCTGGCTTCACCGGTATATCTGTCCGCCGACCCGGGTTCCGGCCTCAGTGCTTCAGCACCTGCCGTTCCGGATAATGAAGAAACCCGCAAGCTGCTCGAACAGACTCTGTCCTCAGCGGAGATTGAACGGGAGATTGTCCGGATTACGGCAGAACAACAAGCACTTGAAAGTGAAGTCGCCACGCTGACCCGGCAGTCTGCCGCCAAACAAACGGCCATTGCAGATCAGCAGGAACGCGCAGGCGCAGTTGTGCGGGCTTATTATATGGGGGAACGCGACGGATTGCTTGCAGCCTTACTGTCCGCCAAAAGCATCAGCAGAGTACTCGCTCTTTATGATTATTATGAGATTATTATGGGGCAGGACCGGGACACGCTGTCACAGTATGAAACACAATACAAGGATTTGAAAAAAACAATTGCGGCCGCACAGCGCAGCTCTGAAGAGCTCGCCGGACTCAAAACAGCGCTCCAGGAGCAGCAGAAGCGTGTGCTTGCTTTGAATGAAGAAATTGAGGGCGGGATTCAGGCCAGTACAGATCCTGAGCGCATGGGGGTACTGCTGGAGGAATTCAGTAAATATTGGGAGAATATCGGAATACATGAGGTTAAGACTTATTTCAAGGCGTTATCCTCGGCGATGAAGCATCTGCCGCAATTCGTTCAGAACCGGGACGGTGTGCTGGTCCGTAAGGGGATGACTTATAATCTTGCGCTGAAGGAAGAGGATTTGAACGAATTCCTGGTCACGCAGAATACGCTGTTCAAGGATTTCGCTTTTCATTTCAAGGATAACGAGATCACAGCCACGGGGAAAAGCGGCGGACTGTCACTGACATTGACCGGTCATTACACCATTCAGGAGGAACCGGTCAACGGATTAATGTTCCATGTGGACCATGTGGTCTTCAATGGACTGGAGCTGCCGGATACCACCCGTCAGGCGCTGGAGGAAGAGTTCGATCTGGGCTTCTATCCGTCAAAAATCGTCTCATTCCTGCATGCCACAGAAGTATCCAGCTCGGACGGCGTGCTCCATGTCAAGCTGTCCCTCTCATTCTGAGGCTGCGGCCGCTGCTTGATATCCTGCAGCATCCAGCTTGCCGGTCAGGAGCAGCATTGCCGCTTCAGCCTTGCGGCTCCACTCGCCCTCAGAGTCTGACTCGGGGGCATTATCATCGGTGAGGAATAATCCGGAGTCGAACGGAAGCCGGGAGATTTCAGGCAATCCAGAGCGGTACAGCTCATCCAGTGCAGGCAGATGGTCTGTATTCTCCAGCCATTCCAGCTGAGCCGAGCTCGAGGTCACATAAGCAAGCCACTTAACCGCCGCTTCAGGGCTGCCGGATTGTGCAGGGAGCGCAAAAAAGCGGCTATGGATTGCCTCGTAGATGTTGTGGCCCGTCTGTTCCAGCGGTGCTTGGACCGCCAGCGTGGAGTTTCCATATTTTCTCCATTCGGAGAGCGGCACTACGGCCACCGCAAGCTTGCCATCCTGCAGCATATCCCAGATATCCTGATTAAACCGGCTGGTCAGATAAAAATATCCGCGGGCAGCTTCCGTCCAAGCTGCTTGCGCATCACTCATAGACAGCAGTCCGCCTCCCATGCTCTGCAGTACAGCAGCATAACCATAAGGGTTCCGCGTATCCATTGCCAGCAAATAATGTTCCTTCGTCTCGTCCCCGTTCAGCCGGCCCAGCAGTCCGTTCCATCCTTCCAGACTTGACGGTGCCCCGGACAGCCCCCATTCCGCAAGCCGCTGCGGAGAATATACCAATACATAGGGATCAATATCGAGCGGAACGCCCCAGTCGTATCCGTTCCACTGCATTTGCGGGATCAGCATGGTAAGAGGGGTGCTCCCGGGAACACTCTGGTATATATCTACAGGCAACAAATAACCCCGGGAAGCCAGATCAAAAATACTGTGGCCGTCCAGCATTACAATATCCGGACTATCCCCAACCGTCAGTTCCTCCCGCACCTGAGAGGCTCCGTCTTCTTCAGTGTTCACATTGGTCAATTGTACGCTGACCCCGCTCGACAGGCTGTAATTATTGCTGATCCGCTGCAGTACGCTAAATTCCAAACTGCTGAGCGATACGCGGATGGTCAAGCTCTGCTCGTCCCCAAGTTCACCTGAAGGGGGGTGCTCTGATTGGTCGAGCGGCTGTCTGGGCGGATAACTTCCCTCGTCCGTGTCCAGCTCCATGCTGGGCGACAGGCTTGTCAGCGACAGCAGCAGAACAGCAAACAGCAGCCAATAGTTTTTGCGTCTCAGCACGTGCTTCTCTCTCCTCCCGCGATCCTCGTCTTCCTCATTTTAGCAGACATATACGTGCTTGTCTGCGTTTGTGAAAACGTTCTCTTTCTATTATATAGGTGTGAACGGCGTGAGGGGGTTAGTCTGATGAACCGGTCGCCGGTTGAGCGGTATTCGCACCTGCGGTGAATATTTGGACTTCCGGCCACTGTTGTCTCCAGATTTCTTCGATTAGACCGCTGCGCGCGGTTGAAATCCGGAGACAAAGGCGGACGCTCCCGCTCCTCCAGTTCCAAAATTCCCCTCCGGCACTCCCGCCTTATCGGCTCCAGCTATCTTAGAGCATCCCCTCCACCGTTCCGGGGCGGGGCAGACAAAAGCCGGGAGTGGTCATCTCCCGGCCGTGATTGTGCTTATCAACCGGCGGGCTGCCGATTGAGGAGCGGGTGCTGCCAGTTAAGCTTGCGGGCTGAAGCCTATTATGCCAGGTGCGAAGAGCGTAAGGCTACAGCAAATCCGCAGCCAGCTGAGCAAGATGCGAACGCTCACCCTTTTCAAGGGTAATATGGCCGCTGATGCCCTGCTGCTTAAATTTCTCAACGATATAGCTGAGCCCGTTGCTCGCGGCATCCAGATAAGGATGGTCGATTTGCTCCGGATCTCCCATCAGAATCACCTTGCTGCCTTCACCGGCGCGGGAGACAATCGTCTTCACTTCATGCCGGGACAGGTTCTGCGCCTCGTCGATGATGATGAACTGCGACGGAATGGAACGTCCGCGGATATAGGTGAGCGCCTCAACCTGGATGCTGCCCAGGCCCATCAATATTTTATCGATATCTCCGGCTTTTTTGGTATCGAACAGGAATTCGAGGTTATCATAGATCGGCTGCATCCATGGACGGAGCTTCTCGTCCTTCTCCCCCGGTAAATACCCGATATCCTTACCCATCGGGACCACTGGACGGGCGATCAGCAGCTTCTTGTATTTATGTTCGTCCTCCACCTTGAACAGTCCGGCGGCAAGCGCCAGCAGCGTCTTCCCTGTACCCGCTTTACCGGTAATGGTCACCAGCGGAATATCATCATTCAGCAGCAGCTCAAGCGCCATCCGCTGCTGGGCATTCCGGGCGCTGATGCCCCACACCGCATCATTGCCGAGGTACAGCGGTTCGAGTCGGCTGGCATCGCTGTTCACCTTGAGCAGGGCTGATTTGCCGCTGCCAATCTCATCCTTCAGAATGACAAATTCATGAGGGTAGAGCGGGTAGGACAACGACAGCTGTTTGATGGACAAGAAACGGTGACTATAATATTCATCGATCAGCGAAGGATGCACCATCAGCGACTGGCAGCCGGAGTACAGCTCATTCAAATCTCCGGTGCGGTCGGATAAATAATCCTCCGGTGTTATGCCAAGCACATCCGCTTTGATGCGGACGAGTACATCTTTACTTACGAGTACCACAGGACTGGGATCAGCCTTTTCATTCTCCTCATGGAGATAATTGAGGGCAACAGCCAATATGCGGTTATCGTTCGAGACCTCCCCGAACATTTCCTGTACCTTTACGAAGCTGCGGTGGTTAAGCTCTACCTTCAGCGTGCCTCCATGTTCCAGTACCACACCGCTGTGCAGGTGGCCCAGTTCCCGGAGTCCGTCTAACAAGCGTGACACGGTGCGGGCGTTGCGGCCGATTTCATCGGCATTACGCTTCTTGGAGTCGATTTCTTCCAGGACTACAGCGGGAATGACAACTTCATTCGCCTTGAAAGCAAAAATCGAATTGGGGTCGTGCAGTAGCACGTTAGTGTCTAGTACGAATATCTTTTTCATGTTATCCCCTCCACAGCGCCTGGTTTGATTGATCATACATAACTCTTTTCAGCAAGGGCAAGATAAGGTAAACCACTGAACTATGGCTGAAAGGAGTAAGCACATATGAGAAAATCAATGTGTCTGTTGCTGGTACTGCTGCTGCTGACAAGCTGCGGTATCGCTAATAAAGAGACATCACCCTCTCCTCAGGATAAACAATCGTCAAAGGCCTTGAGCAGCCAGGGGAATCACGGAGTACGGACATTGTCCGAAGATGGTACAGCCCTTGAACCTACACCAGAGAACGGACAACCTTCTGACGTTAAGGGCGAAAGCGATGTTGCACTTAAGGATCATTTTGAACAGTTAGCCAAAAGAGTTCCCGGTGTAAACGGAGCCCACTGTGTCGTAATGAACAACATTGCCGTTGTCGGCATTGATGTCGACGGATCGCTTACCCGCTCACGGGTCGGAAGCGTGAAATACACGGTAGCGGAAGCTATCCGCAAGGACCCGAGGGGTGTAAGAACGCTCGTTACTGCCGACATGGACCTCACCAGCAGGTTAGCCGAGATGGGAAAGCATATTACCAAGGGAAACCCGGTATCCGGCTTCGCCTCAGAAATGGCCGACATTATCGGCCGGATCATCCCGCAGCTGCCGGAGGATACCAAACCGCAAGGTAACGGACAATAAGCTCGCACATTCCTGTACAAAGCGCAGGATCTGGAGACAAAAAAAGCCTAGTGATGGCACACTAGGCTTTTTGCATGGCGGCAAATACTTGTCCGTCCAGCTTCTCAGCCGCACGCGCATCGTATACCTTCGCATATTTCGGAGCAGATTCCAGATGAGCGCCGTAGAACAGCGCATTGCGGACCGCTTCAATCTCAACATCAAAACAGCACATCTTAAAAGGAACATCCTCCAGCGGATCCTGCTTCACAGAAGCACGCCCGTTGATGGCATGAACCGTTCCCTCACCAAATACAGTAATGGTTACCAGCGGGTTGACCTTCATGTTGTTCACAAGTCTGGAACGGTGATCTACCGATAAGCGCACAATAGAAGGGCTCACTGCATAGATCCAGGAAATCGCAGTAGATGTAGGGCCACCGGATTCAGCATCCACAGTGTTTAGAAGAACAAAGGTTTCCGACTGCAGCATAGCTAGCAGAGTTTCGTTGAGCTGAGCAACGGCTTCGGACATAAGTACAGGCCCCCTATGCGGCGTGAGTGCATTCAATTTATTATATTATAGCACAGGATGAAACTTGCATTCAATTTGTAGATTCTTTCCTGCTCTTTAAGGACTGTCTGCGGCCGCAGCAGCAGCGGCACCTGAGAGGCCGGATATCTGGTCCTGAAGGCTTTGCTTGGCTGCGTCCAGCTCCTTATCGTCAATATATACATAGGGACTGCGCCAGGTTCCTGTCACCGGCACAAATTCTACATTCTCCTTAGATATATTCCAGTAAGTCGCTATCATGCTCTTGATCTGGGCATTCTCAATATCGCTGGCCAGATTATCGTCCACGGCATCCAGCACCTTGCCGATTTTGAGCACCCCTCCGAGTGACTGCATCTGCGCGATCAGCGAATTAAGCACTTCATTCTGGCGTTTATTGCGGTCAAAATCATCGGAAGGCTTCGTTGCCGGACTGCAATTGGATTTACGGTAACGTACATAATCAAGCGCCTTATCCCCGTTTAGCTGGGCTTGGCCTTTCTTGAGATTAATATCTGTTCCGTCCACACTGTCCGTGTAGCACATATTCTCGCTGATATTGACATCTACACCGCCGAATTCATCCACGATATCCCGGAAGCCCTGGAAATCAAGCACAGTAACATAATCGACCTGAATATCGAGATATTTACTCATCATGGTCTTCATTTCATCCCCGGCCAGAATCCCTGAGGTCTTCTCCTTGCTCTTGAAGCGGGAGTAGAACGCATTGATTTTCGTTTTCTTATAGCCGCTAAGCTCTACGTAAGTATCGCGCGGCAGTGAGACTACGGTCGCCGATTGGGTCTCCGGGTTCAGCGCCGCGACCATAATCACATCCGTCAGATTGGACGGGTGCTTCGGACGGTTGTCAGTGCCTAGCAGCAGCATCGTAAGCGGCTTCTCTGAAGCGGATTGCCCGGCCTGAACCGGCTGGTCCACTCCGAACCCTCCTTGATCAAACTTCCAGTACAAGTACCCTGCGTAGCCCAGCGCCGCAATTACGGCAACCAGGAGGATGATCAGCAGCAGTCTCATCAGCCGGGCGAAAAACCCGCGTTTCTTAGGCTTCTTCTTATTAGATTTGGTTGAGTTGGTTGATTTCGTTGATTTGGTCGAGGCAGCGGGTCTGGACTGCTGTCTGTTGGTTCCTTGCTGGCCGTTCGATCTGGGTGGCAGACTGCCCTTGCTTGTATTCATAATTGAATTAGGTCCTTTTCATTCAGGTAGAATTAGATAACTTTATAATAAGTTAGACGATCCGGAGCACTAAAAGTTGCGCCTAGTGCCGTTTCGCCGCAGCTGCAGCTTTCCGCTTCTGCCGGGCCTCTACCAGGTAGCGGACCCGCACGAGCAGCATTAACCCTACCGCCACCAGCAGGCACTGGATGATCGGAAGCTTGTCATGCTGGAAGATGAGCAGCATCCCCGAGCCTATAGCCATCATAATATAAAGTACGATCTCTTTGCCGATGGGCAGCTTCTGGTTGACGCGAAATACACGGTTATACACATAAGTCAGTAGAATAAAGATGACAATGTAAGCGACAATTGGATGCTCAGCGAACCAGCTCTGCACAGCTCGTCACTCCTCCCGGATATAAGTATCGTTTACATTATATCATCCTCAGCGGTTTTATACTGCTTTTAATCCCCGCAATTTGAACGGTCTTCTGTCCGGGAAAATAAACAAGAAAAGCCGCCGGATTCTTCATCCGGCGGCTTGAATGGGTGACAGCTTACGCTTGGCTGGCTTGCGCCGCTTTACGCTGCTTCTCTACACGTTCGCGCTCACCCTTGTTCAGGATCTTTTTGCGCAGACGAACGGATTTAGGTGTAATTTCGCAATATTCATCATCATTCAGGTATTCAAGCGCGCCTTCCAGAGAGAACATACGCGGAGTCTTCATCTTAACAGTCTCATCCTTCGTTGCAGAACGAACGTTGGTCAGCTGTTTTTCTTTGCAAATATTTACAATGATGTCATTATCGCGGGTGTGCTCACCTACGATCATGCCTTCATAAATTTCAGTTCCCGGTTCCAGGAAGAGAATACCGCGGTCTTCTACGCCCATCATGCCATATAGAGTCGTATTGCCGGTTTCACTGGATACGAGTACGCCTTGGTGACGTCCGCCAACCTGTCCGCCAATCAGTGGAGCATAGCTGTCAAACGCATGGTTCATAACGCCATAACCGCGGGTCAGGGTCAGGAAGTAGGTGTTGTAACCAATCAGGCCACGTGCAGGAATCAGGAACTCCAGACGAACCTGGCCAGTACCATGATTGATCATGTTGACCATTTCTGCTTTGCGTGTTCCCAGACTTTCCATAACAGCGCCCATGCTTTCTTCCGGAACATCAATCATCAGGCGTTCAAGCGGCTCCATCTTGGCTCCGTCGATTTCCTTGACGATAACTTCAGGCTTGGAAACCTGCATTTCGTAACCTTCACGGCGCATATTCTCGATCAGGATACCCAGGTGAAGCTCACCACGGCCGGATACGACAAATGCATCAGGCGAATCCGTTTCATCTACACGCAAGCTGACATCCGTTTCCAGCTCTTTGAACAGACGTTCGCGCAGCTTCCGGGAAGTTACCCACTTGCCTTCTTTACCGGCAAACGGACTGTTGTTCACGAGGAACGTCATTTGCATTGTAGGCTCGTCGATCTTCAGAACAGGCAGCGCTTCTGGATGCTGCGGATCGGCAATGGTCTCACCGATGTTGATGTCCTTGATACCGGCAATTGCTACGATGTCGCCTGCACCCGCTTCTTCAGTCTCAACACGCTTCAGGCCCTGGAAACCGAACAGCTTCTCGATACGTGCTGTTTTACTCTTGCCGTCACGCATGATAACAGTTACGGACTGGCCCTGCTTGATTACACCGCGGTTAACACGGCCAATGGCGATACGGCCAAGGTATTCATTATAATCCATCAGAGTTACCAGGAACTGCAGGGGCTCTTCAACTTTTTCAGTTGGAGCCGGGATATGTTCAACAATGGTTTCGTAAAGGGCAAGCATCGTTTCATCCTGCTTCTCAGGGTCCATGCTCGATGTGCCGTTAAGCGCAGAAGCATAAACAACCGGGAATTCAAGCTGATCGTCACTGGCCTCAAGCTCAATGAACAGATCCAGAACTTCATCAATAACTTCCTTCGGACGTGCAGCCGGACGGTCAATTTTGTTCACGACAACGATAGGTGTAAGGTGCTGCTCCAGCGCTTTGCGCAGAACGAACTTAGTCTGCGGCATGCAGCCTTCATAAGCATCCACAACCAGCAGTACGCCGTCAACCATCTTCATGATACGTTCTACTTCACCGCCGAAATCGGCGTGTCCAGGGGTATCTACGATGTTGATCAGGAACTCTTTATAGGTAATTGCTGTATTTTTGGCTAGGATAGTGATTCCGCGTTCCCGCTCCAGGTCGTTAGAGTCCATGGCCCGTTCCTGCAAGTGCTCGTGCGCGCTGAAAATCCCTGATTGCTGGAGAAGCTGATCGACGAGTGTTGTTTTACCATGGTCAACGTGGGCAATGATCGCAATATTACGAATATCTTTTCTTGAATGCATGATTTGTATCCAAATCCTCTCATTTATCAAATTAAAAATGTTTAAATTTATAGCATGTCACGGCAGTCTCACAAAAGAAGCGCCAGGCAGAAACCCGACGCTCCAACATATCCTTAATAGTATCGTGAAAGCACCATGAAAAGCAAGTCTTTTTCTGAAAAAAACGTTACCAACTTCGTTTAATTTTTCTAATTTTGCCTTGCGTTACATTCAGCGGTGCCCATTCCCTCAGTCTGTGCCGTTTACCCGGTTGTCTTACCAGCCGCCGTTCCACTTCTTGCGCCCGCCCGGTCTGCCCCGGCCCAGCATCAGCCATAGGCCTGCGGCAACCAGAACGGCACCCAGCAGATACAAGGCTCCAGTCCCGAGCAGGGTGAAGATGAACAATACAATGCTTAGCAGCCCCAGGATAACAGCAGTTGTTGTTAGTCCTCTGCTTCTGGCTGAAGAATACAGCGAATATTCATAAAGTCCGACCGCAATGCCCAGCAGCAGGATAGGCCATAAATGCCTCATCAGGTCCCAGCCCCATGTATTGCATAGTCCAAATAGCAGACCGTATACCGTTAATATGCCCGCAGGTATTAATACAGATGCAGAAGCACGGCGGGTGAAGAAGAGCACATGCAGGAACAGGCCCGGAACCAGAATTACGAGCGGCCACAAGGCATGTCCAAGAAATCCGAACACCCCCAGCTTCCCGAACAGAATCACAATGCCGGCGGCGGCGATGAACACACCCAGTTTCATGTCGTTTTTGGAAGACATCTTTCACCCATCCCTTCAAAATTCGCGTCTTTTCTCTGGCCCTCGTCATTTTATATTTTATCTGAAAAATAATTAAAACACCATCATTCTTCGTGTATTCGGGGGAATTGCACAAAAAAGCTGCACCAAAGCTTTCCAGCTTTTGGCACAGCCTCTAGTATTGCCGCTTCTTATCCTGCAGATACCATCCTCCGCTTAAGCATACCTGTTACTACGACAAGAATCCCCAGCACCATCGGCAGCATGGAGTGGAATGTAGGCAGCATGAAGGAAATGACCGCACCAAATTTGGCATCCTGCAGCAGCATATTACCGGCCGTATACGCCAGAATATAGGCTCCGATGAAGACCAGCACCGGGAAACGGTGCAGCCAGCCCACGATGATGCCGCTTCCCCAGACCACAATCGGAATGCTGATGGCAATCCCGATTACGATGAGTGCCAGATCTCCTTTGGCCAAGCCCGCAATCGCCAGCACATTGTCCAGACTCATGATGAAATCGGCGAGCAGAATGGTGCGCACCGACTTCCATACACTGGAGCTCCCCTCAATCTTAAGTTCCCCTTCCTCCTCCAGCAGCAGCTTAAAGGAGATCCAGAGCAGCAGTATCGCGCCTCCGGCTTCAATATAAGGAATTTTGAGCAGCAGCACTGCGGCAAAAGTCAGGATGCAGCGCAAACCCACTGCCCCTGCAGCTCCCCACCATACCGCTTGCCTGCGGTGCTTCTCCGGGAGATTCTTGCTGGCCATCGCAATGACCATCGCGTTGTCTCCGCTCAGCACCAGATTGATCATCAGTATTTCACCCAGCAGCAATAAAGAATCCATTCTTTTCAACCTCCCTGAACTCCATGTAAATACATGTATGCCTCAGGGTGACAAGCTATGCATCCTGTCCTGCTTTTTTAGAAACTACGCATGAGCGGGGCTGTTCCAGCGTATACAAAATTATAGCCTGCCTGCCGTATGTCAAAAAAGCCCGTATATCTTCCCAACAAATTCGAGGAGTGACCCCTATTGAATCCATCCGTTACGGATTTCATATTATCCCTGCTGAATATTGTCTTCCTCGATCTGATTCTGGCCGGCGATAATGCCATTGTGATCGGACTGGCCGCGCGGAACCTGCAGGGAAGTTCGCAGAAGAAGGCGATCCTGCTGGGTACAGGCGGCGCCGTAGTGCTGCGGATTATCGCGACGATTCTTGTTGTGTGGCTGCTCAAAGTGCCCTGGCTGCTGCTATTCGGCGGACTGCTGCTTATTATGATCGCCTACAGGCTGCTGACAGGGGGAAATACGGAGGACACGGACATACAGGCCGGAGGAACACTGTGGTCGGCCGTACGGACGATCATTGTCGCAGACGCGGCGATGGGGCTGGATAATGTAATCGCGATCGCCGGGGCAGCCAAACACAATATTACACTCGTGGTGCTCGGGCTGCTGATCAGCGTGCCGATTGTGGTCTGGGGCAGCACGCTGTTCATCAAGCTGATCAACAGATATTCCTGGATTATCTATATCGGCTCAGCCGTGCTTGGTTTCACGGCCGCAAGTATGATTACCAGTGAGAAGCGGATTGCCCCCTTCTTCGAACAGCAGCCGCTGCTCCATTATCTGTTTATTGCTCTGGTGATTGCAGGCATCCTTGCCGCCGGCCTCTGGCAGCGCCACCGCGCACAGGGCAGAATTCCGCATAGCGGCAACTCTACCCGGTAATGCATATATCGCCATATATCAGAAAGAGGTGCCCCGGCCAACCAGTATTACCGGCTGCAGGGCACCTCTTCTTCAGCTATTCTAGAACCATTCTTCCTGTAAACCTGCCTGTACAGGGATCACATCGCTCGGCTTCTCATCACCGTATGGTGTAATCGACACCGTCTCTGTTCCGGCAACAGCCGCTTCCAGGAGTGCCTGGTACCCGGGCAGCGTGGCTTCAATCTTATCCACAATCCGCATGTTCGGATTCGTCGTCGGCGACTTGGGCACGAACAGCGTACAGCAATCTTCATAAGGAAGGATGGACAAGTCATAGGTGCCGATGCTCTGGGAGATTCCGACAATCTCACTCTTATCCATCATCACCAGCGGACGCAGCAGCGGCAGCTCGGTGGCACGGCCAATGACATTCATGCTTGGGAGCGTCTGGCTGGCGACCTGCCCCAGACTGTCACCAGTGATCAGGGCCAGCGCCCCTTCGCGTTCGGCGAGAGCGGTAGCAATCCGCAGCATGGCCCGGCGCATTAGTGTAATAATCAGATTATCCTGGCCAATTCCGGTAAAAGAGGTCTGGACCTCCGTGAACGGAACCAGGTGGAGCTTGATCACTCCGGCATAACGCGACAGTACCCGCGTCAGATCTACAACCTTCTGACGGGCAAGCTCGCTGGTATACGGGTAGCTGTAGAAATGGACACATTCCACTTCAAGTCCTCTGCGCATGGATGACCAGCCCGCAACCGGGCTGTCAATGCCGCCGGACAGCAGCAGCATTGCTTTGCCGTTCGTACCGAGCGGGAACCCGCCGACACCGGCAATATTCTCGCAGAAAATATAGGTATGCCCTTCACGAATCTCAATTCTCAGCTCCATCTGCGGAGATTTCACATCCACAAGCAGCCCGGGATACCCCTGCAGCAGAGGAGTGGCAATAAGCTTGCCCATCTCAATGGAGCCATATGGAAATCCCTTCCATACCCGGCGGGCACTAACCTTGAAGGTCGTTCCTGCTGCCGGGGCAATAATATTCAGGAATGTCCTGCTGGCTGCAAGAATCTCTTCAAATTCCGACCGGGACACCTTCACCGGGCTAATTGAAGCAATGCCGAATACATTCTTCAGTGCATCCGTTAATTCTCCCGCCGGCTCACCGTTCAGTTCGACATATATCCGCCCAAATTCTTTGCTAAGCACCACGCCGGGATAGGGTTTAACCATCTCCTTCACATGACGGAGCACTGTTTTTTCGAACCGGCTGCGGTTTTTTCCTTTTAAGATAAATTCTCCAAAGCGCAGCAGAAGCATATCCGCATATTCAATGCTGCTTCCAATCCCCGCAGCGTTTGCTCCGTGGTCTGACTCTATAATTGTCATTTGTTATTTCACGCCTCCTTCAGCAATCTTCAAAGACTGGACAGCGGCAAGCAGCGCCTGCTCCAGCTGCTGCACCTCCTGCTTCGTATGGCTGTCACCCAGACTGATACGGATGCCGCCAAGCGCAGCAGCCCGGTCTCTCCCGATGGACAGCAGAACCCGGCTCGGTTCTGCAAGCCGTGACGAACAGGCGGAGCGGGTGGCAACGGCCATTCCCAGTTCCTCCAGCTTCCTGGCCATAACCTCCCCCTTCATTCCGGGGTAAGAGAAATGGACAATATGAGGCGCCCCGTCTCCGCTGCTGTTCAGCACAAGCTCCGGAATTCCTGATATATAATCCTCCAGCTGTTTTTTAAGCGGCGTAATCCGGCGGGTGAATTCCTGCCGCCGTTCGCCGCTCATGCGCACCGCCTTGGCTGTGGCTACAATATTTGGCACATTCTCTGTTCCGGCACGGTTGCCCATCTCCTGTGAACCTCCGGTAAGCAGAGGGAACAAGGTTACGCCTTCCCGTACATACAGGATTCCTGTTCCGCGCGGGCCGCGGATTTTGTGCGCTGACAAGCTGTACAGATCCGCCTGCCATTCCTTCAGCCGGGTCTCCAGCTTGCCATAGCCCTGCACCCCATCGACATGAAACAGTGTCCGGCGGTTCACCGCCTTGACCTGCCGTCCAATCTCTTGCAGCGGCTGCACCGTGCCAATTTCATTATTCACATGCATTACACTAACCAGCACGGTATCCGGCCGAACCGCAGCGGCAACCCGCGCGGGTTCGACGACTCCGGAGCTGTCCGGTGCAATAAAGGTAATCTCCCAGCCAAGCTGCTGCAGCTGAAGACAGCTCTCATAGACTGAAGGATGCTCCAGCTCGGTAGTTATTATATGTCGGCCTCTGCCCTGATATTGCAGCGCCGCCCCTTTGATGGCCAGGTTATTGCTCTCAGTAGCTCCAGAGGTAAACACTATCTCCTGCGGCTGCACGCCAAGCGCTGCCGCACACACTTCCCGCGCACGCTTGATCAGCTTGTCCGCCTCCGCCCCCGCACGGTGCAGAGATGAGGGATTGGCAAAGTGCTGCCTCATGACTTGTTCCATAGTCTGCACTACCTCCTCATACGGCGGAGCGGCAGCGGCATAATCCCAATACAGCATATATCGGCGTTCTCCTTTGCTTATCGTTTCAGCGAGAAAGAATAAGTATAGCAAAATTCATACTTTATTTATATGTTGCAAAAAGGATCAAACGGGCTGCTGCCGCCGGAGCGGCTGGATGCAGATTCCGTTTGATCCTTTATATTATAACGCGTATTGCGCGCGGGCGCGTTCTATTTTGGCAATATAGGCCTGAGTTTCCTTCGGAAGCTCTGAGAGATTAGCCATCAGTTCGGCATCGTTGCTGACGCCAAGCTTATTAACGCGGCCTGGTCCGGCATTATAAGCGGCCAGTGCCATATTCTCCTCGCCATTGTAACGTTTGAGCTGGTAAGAAAGGTAGCGTACGCCTCCGTCAATGCTCTGGGCCGGGTCAAACGGATCGGAGACACCCAGACCGTTCGCCGTTCCATCCATTAATTGCATCAGTCCTTTGGCCCCTGCAGAAGAAACAACATTAGGATTAAACGAGGATTCCGTATCAATTACAGCCTTGATCAAATCAACAGGAACGCCATATTTCGCGCTGGCCGTCTGGATCAGCTCTTCATAATCCGTCGGCACCGTGTGCGTTATTTCCCCGGAAATGCCGTCATACGTTTCAGCTGTTCCACCAAGCTGCTGCCAGAGCAGATTACTTAGTGAAGAAGCATCCGTGAGTGAGGTTAAAGTGCTTCCGCTGCTGCCGCCGCTTGCGGATTGCAGGGCCGCCTGCTGTAGTAAAGCCGCGAATTCCGCTGCCGAAGAACCTGTTACCCCGGATGAAACCTTGCCGCTTCCGCCCTTCATGCTTGAACTCCTCAGATCAACCCATTTCAGTTGCCCGGTTCCGCTTGCTGCAGCGGGGTCGATTGCCATGCTCCCATTCCCTCTTTCATCATAAATCTATATAAACAAAATAAAGCATTCTATTTAAATTTGAAATACGGCTTTATTTTACAATTTATTTGCAGTAATTACTATATGCCAAACAGAAAAAACAGACCTCAGACCCGCATAGTTAGGTCTGAAAGCCTGTTTTGAAATCATATTTCTGCATGCAGCTTACCCTAACGGGCAAAAGGAATTAAGACAAAATAACTTAAGGTAGAGACAATTCCAAGTCCCATGGACCAGGCGCCAGCAGTTTTTTGTCCCCTGGCATAGGCATAATACCCGAGCACTGCAGCAATAGGCCCCATAATTATTGACCAGATAAATAGGGAAACCACACCAAATCCGAGGCCAATATAACCGATTGTCCGTTCATCGCTTTCCTTTACACCGCCGGTTGTACGTTCTGTTTCCCTGCCTGCGGTACTATGGACCTGTACGGGAAGCGGACTGATTTCAGCAGCATATTCCTCGTTATGACTTCTGTCCCGGCGGGGATAATCCACTCTGCGCGGACGCAAAATAATTTTCCTGCGTTCCGAACGGTCCACTTTGGGTTCATCATTCTGATTGTCCATAAGGGCCTCCTCTAGGCGTTCGGCTTGAACGTCAGACAACAGGTTGCGGATGAAGTTCCGGCATGGTCATGATGATTATTTGCCGTCAGCTCTTCAGCATATTCTTCCTTGAAATGGCTGCCTGCATGCTTGTCAATTTCAATAACAATTTCTTCGGCACGGCACAGGTTCTGTTCTCCCCAATAATGACAGTTGCTCACACTGCATCTCACAAGCGGTTTTGCGTTTGTCATAATGATCACCTCGGCTTCATTATGTCCTCTCCGCTTTACTGCTATGCGGCTGAATGGTTTCCAGCTGATGAATGGAGCCGTTCATATGTACATCCAATTGTGCACGCAAAAAAGACCGGGCTGTCATGTTGCTCATGACAAACCCGGTCCTTTACCTGAAACCGGCAGCTCCGGTATTACACCTGATTCTGCATCCGTTTCTCCGTTAAATAATCGTTCTCATAATAAGCCAGATCATCACGCAGCTCTTCATAGACCTTGGTAATCTCCATAATAATATCGCGTGCCGGACGAACCGGCTTCTTGCGGAAACGGATCGCATCCTGACCTGTGTAGGCATAGCGTCCATCTTCGGAGTAGCTTTCGTTCTTAGGATAGAAGAAGTTGTTCACTCCAAAATGATATACATTATATAGCGCTTTTTGCGCGAAGGCTTCATCAAAAGTGGCGCGGCGCAGAGCAACCCCAAGCTTCTCATAAGACATCTCCGAGAACACCAGCAGATGGCGGAGATCGGACAAGAACCCTTGATAGAAATGCAGTGTTTCTTCATCCTCTTCGGCAACCAGTTGCGGAAGCGCATGCTCGTTCAGGAACAGTTCCATTTTTCCGATTACGGATTTAAGTTTTTCTCTCGTCGATTCACACAATTTCTGCACATTAGCTGCTGACATGGCGATTGCTCCCCCTTATTAGTCCTTGCTTTGTAGTCGTTACGACATAATCATTTCGAGTAGTTCTATCTTGATAGTATCACAAAACTTCACCGGTCTCCACCCACCGCAGGTGAGGAGAGTCATCCCGGTCCGGCAGACCGGATACAAGCCCCGGAAAGCGCTTATTTTCTGATATTAACATAAAACCCTGTACGGCGGTATCCTTTTCTAAGGGTGCATAAAACCGGCCCTCTCTTCTAAACCTAACAGGTATTACAATGCCAGGAAGGAGCGGAAACCATGTCACGAAAAAATTTAACCGTCGCCGGTCTGGTCACTGCTGCGCTGACGGTGGTGCTGCTTACTTTTGCCCTGCGGCCGGAAGACAGCGCCATAAGCGGTACCCTCAGACAAGCCTCTGTGCCGAATCCCTCTCAGGAGAAAATCATCAAGAAAACGGCCCTGGTACAAGATGTGAGTGCTACTGACCGCCTGAACCGCGTGGATGTAAGCAAGCATCTTAGAACTATGCTCTCGGATACCCACGGCGCTTCGCCTGAGGATATCTCAGCATATGCCAGGAACTTGCAGCAGGGACACGGTCATATCACCATGCTGATGCTGATTGATTTCCGCACGCAGAAGACAACTACCTACAAATCCTCCCTTCCGGAAGGAACGGACCAGGAGAACAAGCAGCTGCTCAAATACCTGAACACAGCCAAGTCGGCCATCAAGGGGCATCAAGCCTATGAGTCCCCGTCTTTTGTAATCGGCAGCAAGAAATATTATTTCGTGGCACAGCGTGACCAGGAGGGCCAGCTCGGCGTCATCGCCCTGATCAATCAGAAGATCCTTGACCGGGTAGCCCAGCACCAGCTGAAGAATCTTCGTCTGATCCCTTATCCTAAGGAAGGCAAGTACCGCGTAGAATCCGTTCATGCCGATACGCTGCAGGACCTCACTGTCAAGACAGGCCATGACAACGAGAATGCCAGCCACTACTACGAGAACGAGATCGTCGTCCGGTTCCGGAGCGGGCATCCTACAGCAGGCCAGCTCCAGACCATTGCCGCAGATATTCAGTGCAAGGAGCCGCGTAAGCTGGGATATGCCTATATTTTCCGCTCAGAGAAGATGAACTATTCCCAGCTCAAAACCTACTTCGCTTATAAATGGCACCCGCAATATTCCGAGCCTCACTATATGTATTTAACCAATGATACAGTGAGCGAAAATACAGGAGCCAATGTTATAACGCCTAATGATCTGCTCTTCTCCACCTATCAGTGGAATCTGCCGGCCATTGAAACAGAGCTGGGCTGGAATCTGTCCAAAGGCAGCAAGGAAGTCGTTGTAGCCGTGGTGGATACCGGAGTTCAGGCGGACCATCCCGATCTGCAGGGCCAGCTGCTGGCCGGATATAATGCGATAACTAACGGTGGAGCTCCGGATGATGATGTCGGGCATGGCACGCATGTCTCAGGCATCATCGGAGCATTGACCAATAATGAGGAAGGTGTGGCCGGCATCAGCTGGTATAACAAGATCCTTCCGGTAAAAGCGCTCGACAACTCCGGGGCTGGCACCACTTATTCCGTTGCCGAAGGCATTATCTGGGCTGCCGACCATGGCGCCAAAGTGATTAATCTCAGCCTGGGCAATTATGCCGACTCCCAGTTCCTGCATGATGCCATCAAATATGCCTATGACCGCGACGTTGTCATTGTCTCCGCTTCCGGCAATGACAATACCGAACGGCCGGGTTACCCTGCCGCCTATGAGGAGGTAATTGCCGTGGCCGCAACCAATTCCACCGGAGAGAGAGCGTCTTTCTCCAATTACGGGGATTATATCGATGTGGCTGCACCCGGGGAGAGTATCGCCAGCACCTATCCTGATAATCAGTATGCGGCATTATCCGGCACCTCGATGGCCAGCCCTCATGTGGCAGCGCTCGCCGGGCTGGTACGCTCGCTGAACCCCGAGCTGACCAATAAGGAAGTAACCGAGCTGCTGACCTCAAATGCGGTGGATCTGGGTGATGCCGGACATGATAAATACTATGGCTGGGGTCAGGTGGATATCTACAAGACACTGCAGGCTGCCGGCGGAGGTCAGGTTCCCCTGCAGTTATTCCCCCAGCATGTCGGTAAACAGCTGAAATCCATGCAATGAGTTAGGCGCTTGTCCGCCTGGCCTGACGCGGGAAGGCTTATTGGCGGATTGAACGCAGATGCCGGTCCAGCAGATGCAGGAACTGTCTGAGCCCGCGCTCCATGTCTTCTTGCGTAAGCTGCGAATAACAGAGCCGGATATGGCGGGAAGGCGTGTCTCCGGCATAACAGACATCTCCGGGCAGGAAGGATATCCCTTCCTGATCAGCCAGCGCATGCAGCTTGTCAATCCCGGGGGATTGGGGCAGCTGCAGCCATAGGTTCAGGCCGCCCTCAGGCAGCGTCCAGCTGACTCCGGCCGGGGCATACTGCTTCAGAAGCATCACCGCCGCTTCCTTGCGAAGGTGCAGGGCGGTCCGCAGCTTCGCCGCGTAGGCCTCATACCTGCGGTCGATGAACGGCAATACCGCCCGCTGGGTCAGCAGCGGGCTGCCCAGGTCACTCGACGACTTGGCGGCAATCAGCCTGGACAGGATATTGCCTTCAGCGGCAACGCAGGCGATCCGGCATCCGGGCGCGAGCACTTTGCTGAAGCTCTTCATATAGACTACATGCCCGGCGCCATCCATCGATTTGATCGACGGCGGGGGCGGCTGATGGAAATACAGATCACTGAACGGATCATCCTCCACAATGAGACAGCGGTAACTGCGGGCAAGCTCCAGCAGCCGCTGTCTTCTTGTTATGCTCATCGTAGCGCCGCTGGGATTCTGAAAGGTAGGATTCGTATAGATGAGCTTCGGCGGTCTGCGGTCACACATTGCAGTAAGCCTGTCCACCCGCATCCCTTGCTCATCCATCGGAACGAAGATCATCTCTGCCCCCCGTCCGGCAAAAACATCAATGGCCCCCGTATAGCTGGGTGCCTCCAGATACACGGTGTCCCCGGGACCAACGAAGGTCCGGGCCACCAGATCGATTCCCTGCTGCGAACCGCTGGTAATCATTAAGTCATTGGACCCAATCGCTATGCCCCGGCTCTGCAGATGCCTGCGCATCACCTCCCGCAGCTCCTGATCCCCCTGGAAATTCCCGTAGGAGGCCATCAGCTCCGGCTCTTCTTGTACCAGAGCCGCCATAGTGGCGCCAATCGGTTCAAGCGGAAGGAGGCTGCTGTGTATCGCTGCCAGATGGAAGGGATATTTCACTTCCGAATAATTGAAGTTGCGCCACAGCTGTGCCCGCGGCAGGTAGTCGTCATAACTGTCCTGCCATCCGGCTGAAGTATCGGGCAAATTCCGCTGCCGCTCCGCTACATAACAGCCTTTGCCCTGGCTGCAGACAATATGGCCGCGGGTTTCCAGATCAGCATAAGCCTTGCTGACGGTTACCTGGCTTACCTTTAAGGAGGAGGCCAGGCCTCTTACGGAAGGCAGCTTACTCCCCGGCTGGAGAAGTCCGGAAGTGATCCGCTGGGCGATTGTCTCACTGATCTGCTGCGGCAGAGATTTAGTGCCGCTGCGGAGTAAATCAATACGCATCCCGTTTCCCCCTGACTGTTATATTTAGCGCTTTACTGTTATACTGCTATACCGTTATGATACAACAAAATTCAGATTAGCGGGGAGCATGAACCATGAAGATCAATTATGCTGAGATGACGAACCACCTGGGGTCCTCAGCTGTCCGTGACATTCTCAAAATTACGCAGGGCAAAGATATTATCTCGCTGGCGGGCGGCCTGCCTGCTGAGGAGCTGTTCCCTGTAGAGGCTGTCCGCGATGCCTATAGCCGTGTACTCTCCAGTGATGTTTCAGCGCTGCAATACGGCTTAACCGAAGGATACCTTCCGCTGCGTGAAGCGGTCGCTGCAAGATTGGGACAGCAGGGTATTCCGGTGTCCGCACAGGAAATGCTCCTCACCACCGGTTCCCAGCAGGCTATAGATCTGCTCTGCAGAATACTTATTGATCCGGGTGATGCCGTACTGGTGGAAGCCCCGACTTACCTGGCTGCCCTGCAGGTACTGGGCTCGTACCGTGCAGACATCCGCGTAGTGGACAGCGATGAACAAGGCATGCTGCCTGAGCATCTCGAAGAACAGCTCCGTACGCACCGGCCTAAGCTCCTGTATGCCGTCTCTACGTTCAACAATCCCTCAGGTGCGACCTGGAGCAAAGAACGCCGTGAACAAGTTGTAGGGCTATGCAGGAAATACGGTGTGCTGATATTGGAGGACAATCCGTACGGCGAGATTGCCTTCGACGAGACACCGGGAGCATATCCGCCTGCGCTCGCCGCCATTGACAGAAGTATGGACGGGGATTCCTGTGTGGTCTACACCGGTACGTTCTCCAAAATCGTTGCACCCGGACTGCGCACCGGCTGGATCACCGGGCCCCTGGAACTGATTCGTGTCGTTGCCAAAGCCAAGCAGGCTGCCGATCTGCATTCCAGCGCCATTGATCAGCGCGCTCTGCATGAGCTTCTGCAGAGTTTTGACCTTGAGGGCCATATCCGAGTGATCTCCCGTGAATATCAGTCACGGATGAAGCTGCTCTCGGCTGAGCTCTCCTCGCGGAACTGGGAGGGGGCCAGCTTCCTTGAGCCGCGCGGCGGCATGTTCCTGTGGCTGACCCTGCCCGGCCGCATCCATACCGCTGAGCTGCTCCCGCTCGCCGTAGAGCAAGGCGTCGCCTTCGTTCCCGGCGAGGTGTTCTACTCAGAACATCCGCTGAAGAATGCGATGCGCCTCAACTTCACCCATACGCGGCCGGAGCTGCTGCCGCTTGCGGTGCAGCGGCTGGAGACAGCCATGTCCCGGTATGAGGAGCGCTTGCTTCCTATGTAGCCAGTCCCCCGGATGTTACCTATAACTGTATACAAAAGGCGGCCCCCTGAGGAGGCCGCCGTCTTAATGTCTGTATGTGTATTGAGTTACCGCACAGTGCTTATTTTCGTTGTCAGTTAGGAAAGTTTGCCGTAAGCCGGGTTCTGTGCTCGTTGTGGTTCAAACGGGAACTACCCTCCCACCATAAGCGACAATCATCTATCTAGGCCATACATTACTGCACAGCTCCAGCGACCAACCTAGACACGCCTCAGGCGAAGGCTGCTTCTCCCGGTTAGGGAAGACGCTGCGTCTCATTAGGTCTTGCTCCAGATGGGGTTTACCAGGAACGAAGTCACCAGCGTTCCTCGGGGTCTCTTACACCTCGGTTCCATCCTTGCCTGTGCTGCCCTAAAGCAGCCATCGGCGGTCCATTTCTGTGGCACTATCCTTCGGCTCGCGCCGACTGGACGTTATCCAGCATCCTGCCTTATGGAGCCCGGACTTTCCTCCCGCGGCGTTCTCACGCACACCGGCGATTGTCTGTCAAACTTTCCGGAACAACATTGTATATTATACAGACTTGGACCAGCGGACACAAGTGTAAATAATTGCAGCCCAGCAAGCTTAGAGGAAATTAAAAGGCTCGGTGTTCAGCTTGGAGGCATGCACCACAGTACTGCACTTATGCTCCGTCAGCTTACCGGCAAGAAATTCCGCTACTTTCCCCTTCATGATCTTCTCCGCGTTATGCCCGGGATCGATCAGTGCGATGCCTGCCAGGTGTGCATCCTGTGCCGTATGGTAATCGATATCACCCGTCACCAGCACATCCGCTCCTTTGAAGATGGCACTGCTGTAATACTTGGCACCAGATCCGCCCATCACAGCTGCCTTGCGGATAGGACGGTTCAGATCGCCGACGACCCGCACATGGCCGACATCCAGACCGCTCTTAACGGTCTCCACGAATTCTCCCAGTGTGGTCGGCTCCTTAAGCTTACCCACTCTTCCGAGGCCGAGGCTGCGGCCCTTGAGGTCCATGGAATAGAGATCATAAGCCACCTCTTCATACGGATGAGCCTTCAGCATCGCCTGCACAACTTTGTTCCGGATCGGTTGCGGCACAATGGTCTCAATGCGGATCTCTTCAGCCCGCTCCAGCTTGCCTTGCTTGCCGATATAAGGGTCTGTCCCCTCCTGCGGAATGAAGGTGCCATAGCCTTCAATGTTGAAGCTGCAATGGCTGTAATTGCCGATCCAGCCCGCACCGGCATTCAGAATCGCATCCAGTACCTTCTGATGGTGATCCTTCGGCACAAATACAACGAGCTTGGACAATTGCTCCGTATGAATATCCTTGATCGGTGCGCCGTTCTCAATCCCCAGCGCTTCCGCCATCCAGTCGTTCATTCCGCCTTCGGCCACATCCAGATTGGTATGGCTGATATAGACGGCAATGTCGTTTTTGATCAGCTTCTCATACAGCCGGCCCATGGGAGTATCTGTAAGAATGCCTTTGACCGGCCGGAAAATAATCGCGTGATGCGCGATGATCAGATTGCAGCCTTGGGCAATCGCTTCGTCCACGACACTGTCGTTAACATCCAGCGCGACCAGCACGCCGGTTATCTCCTTCTGCAGACTACCCAGCTGAAGCCCTACATTATCCCATTCCTCCGCCAGATGCTTCGGGGCAAGCTGCTCCATATATCCTATTACAGTCTGTCCTTTGGCAAACATTCCAGCACCTCCGCTATCCGCTTAATCTGTGCACTGATCTTACTGCGCTTCTCTTCTGCCGCCTCCAGCTCTGAACGCGACAATGAGGTCAGGATACCTTCCAGCTTAGAGATTTCCCCCTGCCACTTCGCCATGAACACTTCATTCGGCGCTTGCAGCAGCCAAGGACCCATCTGCAGCAGCAGACCCTGATCAAGGGCCACCTTGCCGCCGGCGAGCTCTTGTTCCCGGTACAGCTGTTCATTCGTCCGGCCAGCTTCAGTGCCTTCAGGGACCGCTGTCAGGATCTCATAAGTTTTGCCGTCTTCCTCCAAAATATGCTCCGAGATCAGCACCCAGCCGTTACCAAGCAGCCAGCGGCGCAGAATATCCTCGCCCACATTCGGCTGCAGCGCAAGTGTCTTCACCCCTGCCAGCTTACCCAGTTGCCGGCCGCGTTCA
This sequence comes from Paenibacillus sp. FSL E2-0178, assembly GCF_038593005.1. NCBI lineage: Bacteria > Bacillati > Bacillota > Bacilli > Caryophanales > Paenibacillaceae > Paenibacillus > Paenibacillus sp. FSL E2-0178. The sequence goes on along the minus strand of NZ_CP151953.1, from coordinate 6,650,430 downwards.
AGAATGGCGGCGATTAGCGATCCGCCCATGCCGGCAATTGTGATGCAGTCTGCTTCCCCCGGCTCCAGCACTTCCAGTCCGTCTCCACGCCGTACAGCAATCTGCTTGCTGAGGCCTGCTTCGGCTACGCCTCTGCCTGCTGCTTCATATGGTCCCAGGTTTACTTCCCCCGCAATTGCGGAAGGCACACGCCCGCTCTCAACTGCAGCTACAGGCAGCAAGGCGTGATCCGAACCAATGTCAGCAAGCCTGCTTCCTTCCGGTACCTGCTCCAGCAAAAGCTGAAGCCGGTCTGATAATTTTACATTGTTCATGAGGCCACCCACGTTATCCATTTTTTTCTGAAGATGAACAGCAGCGCTAAGCCAGCAGCGATCTTCAGTATTAATACAAGCGAAGTCCATTCCGGGAATCCCGATCTGAGCCACAGCGCATCGATTTCCGGCATCAGCCAGAGTGAAACGCCGACGCCCAGGTACACACCCGAGACCCCGCTAACCCGGTGATACAAAAGCCAGCTTAGCCAGATCATCAGCACACAGAGCGGAAGCCAGAGCAGTTCCAGCATGAGAATGGAAGCATCCGGCCGCGCCTGGCCGAAGAATCCGGCATACAGCAGGGCCCAAAAAGAAAAACCGCAAAAATGAAGGAGTCCGATACGCAAAAAGAAGCCAAGTACACACCATAGAAGACCGCAGGTTGCGATCAGCAAAGGTCTCCAAAAGTCCGGATCCAGATCATGCAAAGCAATTAACCATAGCCCGAACCCAAGGGTTAACACGCTACCGATTCCAGCCAGCACCAGACTGATCATCTTGTTGCGGTCCTGATAAATAGCAGAGTAGCCATAACATACAATTAATACACAGAGCGCCGTGGCAAGTTGCAAAGGCCAGGGAAAAACGCTAAAATAAAGACTAATCAAGAAAATCAAGGAAATTATTCCAAAACCAAACAGCCATATTTTGATGCTTCCCTGCTGGAGATTCCGCAGCGACACCGGATTGCTATCCTTAATTTCTGCTTGATCATCATACAGGTTGGTCAGGAAGTCACAATATTGCTCCGGCAGCAGCTTGCTTCTTCTCCAGTACTGAATTTCTCTTAAAATAGTGTCACGTTTCTCCAAATTCAACGGCTCATCCCTCTTTCCAGATCTTGCCTCCGGCCTGTTACATAACCCCCCGCAAAGTGGGGCTTTAGCTTCGATGATGACTCAGGTACTTTGCGGGGGCCCCAGAATATACACAAAGGACCTCCTGCCACCGTGCAGCAGAAGGTCCGGCCTTATACGTCTATTCGAGGAAATCCTTCAACCGCTTACTGCGGCTCGGGTGACGCAGCTTGCGCAGTGCTTTGGCTTCAATCTGGCGGATACGCTCGCGGGTAACACCGAACACCTTACCCACTTCTTCGAGGGTTCTCGTCCGTCCGTCATCCAGTCCGAAGCGCAGGCGAAGCACGTTCTCTTCACGCTCAGTGAGCGTGTCCAGCACATCCTCCAGCTGTTCCTTCAGCAGCTCATAAGCCGCTGCATCCGCAGGCGCAAGCGCCTCCTGATCCTCAATGAAATCTCCCAGATGCGAATCATCTTCCTCACCGATTGGTGTCTCCAGTGATACCGGCTCCTGGGCAATCTTCATGATTTCCCGAACCTTCTCAACGGTCAGTTCCATCTCAGCCGCAATCTCTTCCGGCGAAGGCTCACGTCCCAGCTCCTGCAGCAATTGGCGGGAGACCCGGATCAATTTGTTGATGGTTTCCACCATGTGCACAGGAATACGGATCGTCCGTGCCTGGTCAGCAATCGCACGGGTAATCGCCTGGCGAATCCACCAGGTAGCATAGGTACTGAATTTGAAGCCTTTATTGTGGTCAAATTTCTCAACGGCCTTGATCAGACCCATGTTGCCTTCCTGAATCAAGTCCAGGAACAGCATGCCGCGTCCGACATAACGTTTGGCGATACTGACTACGAGCCGCAGGTTCGCTTCGGCAAGTCTCCGCTTCGCTTCCTCGTCACCATTCTTGATTCTCATTGCCAGTTCCACTTCATCGTCAGCCGATAACAGCGGAACACGCCCGATTTCCTTCAGATACATCCGGACGGGGTCGTTGATCTTGATGCCCGGAGGCAGCGACAGATCGTCGTCGAAGCTGAAATCATCACTGTCTTTGTCCTCATTATCCTCACTTGGACGGAGGCTGTTGACCTCTTCATCATTCTCATTCACAACTTCGATCCCCAGATCGCTCAGCTGCTCGTAGAATTCCTCCATCTGCTCGGGGTCTTGATCAAACGGCGATAATTTCTCCATAATATCTTTGTAGTTCAATGATGATCTTTTCTTACCATGATCAATAAGCTGATCCTTAACCTGATCCAGAGTAAATTCCGCTTCCAGTTCAGTATGCTGATCGTTCGCCATAATTCGACTCCCTCCTCCCTAGGTACATCCTGTCAATGTCTCATTGTCTCTCTAGGGCTAAAATTTCACTTGCTATTTGTGCTGCACGCAAAAAGTCACCGGATTTTTCCGCCTGAATCATCTCTTCACGCTTGGGTTCTATTTTGCGCTGCAGAGGATACTTCTGCACTTCACGAATACAATCGTCCAGAACCTGGGTATTCCAGTCCGGAGGAGTATCCATCATGGAGATTGCCGTAGCGGTCTTCTCCAGACGGTCATCCTGAAGCGATGATAGAAACCGGCTGATGCCGGGTGGTTTGCCTTGCGCATAATAGGCATATAGATAAGCGGCAATTGCCGCATGATCATCAATATTGAAATCTTCCCCGAGGCGTTCGCCCACATAGGCCGCCGCTTCCGGATCTTGAATCATCAGGGATAAAAGGCGCCGTTCCGCAACATGGTAAGCAGGCAGCAGCGTAGGTGTCTGCACTTGCCCTTTTTTATGCCTACCATTATTCCACCTTTTGTCGTTATTATCCCCTTCGGGAATGTTTTTTTGCATGGACGCCCGAAGTAAATTGCAATCCTGCTTCAAGCTGTCATAGGACAACTCCAGCTCGGAGGCGATTTCCCTCAGATATACCTCACGCTCCGTCGAAGAATGGAGTCCGGCAATAATCTCCAGAGCCTCCTTGACATAGGCAATTTTGCCGTCTTCCTCTAGGAGTATATGGTTTTTTTTCAGATATATAAGCTTAAATTTTATGGATGATACGGCGGAGTCAATCACCTGTTCCCTGAATCTGTCCCCGCCATGCCGGTTGATGAATTCATCGGGGTCCAGACCGCTCGGGAGCAGCGCAACCTTAACTCTCAGCCCGCTTTCTTCAAGCAGCGGAATGGCCTTAAGTGCGGCAGCTTGTCCCGCCTTATCTCCGTCATAGGAGAGAACAATCTCATCCCCCAGGCTTTTCATCAGCGCCACATGGCCCTCGGTGAGCGATGTACCCATGGTCGCCACCCCGTTATGCACACCTGCATCCCAAGCCGAAATGACATCACCGTATCCCTCGAACAGGACGATTTGCCGCGTTTTGCGGATGGATGCTTTGGCCTGGTGCAAATTGTACAGGATCCGGCTTTTGTTGAATAACCGGCTCTCCGGGGAATTCAGGTATTTCGGCTGCCCTTCGCCGAATATTCTTCCGGCAAAGGCGATGGTCTTGCCCATGCGGTTAGCAATCGGAAAAATGACCCGGCCGCGGAAACGGTCCAGATAACCCTTGCCTTCCCCCCGGGCAGACAGCAGTCCGCCCTTCTCCATCTCGGCGAGATCAAAGCTCCGTTTCTCCAGAAACTGCAGCAGTGTATCCCAACGGTCCGGCGCATAGCCAATTTGAAACTGGTCAATCATTCTATCGCTGAAACCCCGGGTTCTTAAATAATCCATGGCGGCTGTGCCGTATTCCGTGTTCTTCAGCAGATAATGATAATACTTTGCCGATAAATCATACGCCTGAATCAGCCGGTCCCGCTCTGGATCGGGTGGAGCGAGCGCTCCCCCTCTGCCCTCGGGCACGGGTATATCACTTTCTTCCGCCATTATTCTGACTGCTTCGGGAAAGGATAATCCTTCGATCTCCATCCTGAACTTGATGGCATTTCCGCCCATACCGCAGCCAAAGCAATGAAATACTCCCCGGTCAGGGGTGACGGTGAAGGAAGGGGATTTCTCCGAATGGAACGGGCAGAGGCCCCATAAATATTTCCCCTGCTTGGACAAATGGACAACCTTACCGACTGTATCGACAATATCATGCCGCGCCAGCACGCTTTCGATAACCTCTTCCGGAATATTACCGTGTCCGCTAGCCACATTAGCCACCTTCATCTCTTAACAAATAAATATAATTCGCTACAGCTGTACATTCTCCTGCAAAAAAGTTAAAAGTTTTGTCAGTTTATGTTGAAAATAAATTTTTTCCTCTGCGGTAATCGCTTTTGGACCCTTGGAGTAGTGGCCTCGCCTGCGCTCTACCGCCCGGGCATGCCTGCCCTCCAGCATAAAATCCATTTTGGAATCCTCATACTCCTGCCCCCGGTTCGAGAGCACCCTGCAGCGTTTGCCCAGCGCCAGCGCCGCAAGCCCATAATCCTGCGTAATTACGACATCTCCCGCAGAAATATGATTGGCGATATACAAATCGGCACTGTCAGCTCCGCGGTCCACCTGGACAACCGTGACACCTTCTTCAGCTTTGAGCACATGATCGTAAGAAGAAACCATCAGCACCGGTATGCCAAAGCTGCGGGCCACGGTATTAATCTCCTGTTTGACCGGACAAGCATCCCCATCAACGACAATCTTTCTTTCCTGGGATCTTACCATGATTCTCACCAAATTCCCGTGTAATATATATACGCTCCGCTTGGCAGAAATCCTTCTTTGTAAAGCATAAATACGGAACGAATGTCAACTTACGCATTGGCACCGTTCCGTATATTTATACCCTAAACCCTCAATCTATACCATAAGTCACAAACATTAATTGAATTTCCAGCCCTTGATTACCACACCAGCTTGCCGAAATCGGCAAATAATCTGGAATCCGCGTTAATGCCGGACAAGAGTGCCAGACGGTTAGCGCGAACCGCCTCGTCTTCAGCCATGACCATAACGGAATCGAAGAATCCGGTAACGGCATCCTTCAGCCCCGACAGAATCTGCAGTGCTTCTGCAGCATGCAAGGCAGTCAAGGCTTCACGGTAAGGATCATGAATACTCTGCCAAGTCTGATACAGCTTCTGTTCGGCTTCTTCTTTGAGCAGAGAAGGATCGATTACCGTTCCTTCGGCTGCTTTGGCCGCCAGATTGCTGACGCGGGTCAGGGAATCCACAGTGATTTTGAAATCAGCTACGTCTGTTACTGCATTCATAAGCGCAAGACTTCTGCCTACCACGTCAACGATATCATCGAAACCGGCAGCAGTAGCTGCATCCACAACATCATAGCGGACATTGTTGTCGGATAATAGGCGTTTGACGCGCAGACCAAAGAACTCGTAAAGGTTTATACGCAGTTCAGGGGTGAAATGTTTCTCTGAACGTAAACTTTCATGAACTTCCAGCGCTGCAGCGAAAATTTCCTGCAAACTGATACTGAGCTGATGCTCCAGCACCATTTGCACAATTCCTGCCGCCTGCCGGCGCAGCGCATAAGGGTCCTGGGAACCGGTCGGGATGATCCCAATCGAGAAACACCCTACAATCGTATCGATTTTATCGGCAAGGCTAACTACCAGACCTGCCTCCGTTGAAGGAACAGCATCCCCTGCGAAACGCGGCTGATAGTGCTCGAAGATCGCTTTGGATACATTGTCAGCTTCGCCGGCCTTGCGGGCATAATCCTCACCCATCGTACCCTGCAGCTCAGGGAACTCGCCCACCATTTGCGTAACCAGGTCGAACTTACAGATATCTGCAGTCCGGCTGACTTCAGCCGCAGTACTCGCCGGCAGTGCAAGCTTCACAGCCAGACGGTCAGCGATGGCACGGATACGGCGTACTTTATCTCCTACACTGCCCAGCTCTTCGTGATACACGATATTCTCCAGCTTGGCCAGCGCATCGTTAATCTGCAGCTTCTGATCCTCTTCATAAAAGAACTTGGCGTCCTGAAGCCGGGCGCGGAGCACCTTCTCGTTACCCTTGGCGATCACGTCCAGCGATACGGCATTCCCGTTACGGACAGTTACGAAGAACGGAAGAAGCTTGCCGTCTTCGCCGAACACCGGGAAGTAACGCTGATGCTCGCGCATGGAAGTAATCAGCACATCCTGCGGGATGTTCAGGAAAGCGGGGTCGAATGTACCGAACAGGACGGTCGGTGTTTCTACCAGGAACAGCACCTCTTCGAGCAGATCTTCCTTAATCGCAATCTTCCAGCTCTTCTCTTCGGCGAGCTTGTTGATTCCGCTGAGGATCAGCTCTTCTCTTTCTTTCACATCTACGAGCACATGCTGGCTGCGCAGAGCTTCGACATACAGGTCAGGTTCAGCGATAACTGTCTCTTTCCCAAGAAAACGGTGGCCGCGGCTCACATTGCCGGTTTTGACTCCAGTAATCGTAAGGTCAATAATCTCCTGGCCAAAGAGCGCGACCATCCAGCGGATTGGCCGGACAAATTTGAAATCATAAGCGCCCCAGCGCATATTTTTCGGGAAAGTCATAGCATTGACAATACCTGTTAGCCCCTCAGAGAGCAGGGAGGCCGTTTCGATCCCGGTGCTGCTCTTGGTTACATAGATATATTCTACGCCGGCCAGTTCCTTGAACGTAAATTGCTCCGGTGCAACGCCCTGGCTGCGGGCAAAACCAAGTGCCGCCTTGCTCCACTCGCCGCTGGCGTCCAGAGCGATTTTGCGTGACGGGCCTTTGACTTCATCACTCACATCTTCCTGCCGCTCAGCAGCATCCTTCACCAGTACAGCAAGACGGCGCGGGGTTGCATATGCGCAAACGCCATTATGGCTGATCCGCGAGGCTTCGAGCCATTTGGCTGTTCTATCCTTCAACTGTTCCATGGCGGCGCGGATGAAGCGGGCCGGAATTTCCTCGAGACCGATCTCGAACAAAATGTCTTTAGACAAGGTCAGCACCTTCTTTCTTCAGCAGCGGGAAGCCGAGCTTCTCGCGTTCCTCCAGATATGTTGCCGCTACGGTGCGGGCAAGATTACGCACTCTTGTGATGAACCCCGTACGTTCGGTTACACTGATCGCTCCGCGCGCATCCAGAAGGTTGAAGGTGTGCGAGCATTTCAGCACATAGTCATAGGCGGGGAAAACCAAATGGTTCTCCATCGCTCTGCGCGCTTCCTCTTCGTAGGTGTTGAACAGGGTGAACAGCATTTTGACATCGGAAACTTCAAAAGTATACGTGGAATGCTCCACCTCCGGCTGATGGAACACATCACCGTAAGTCATTCCGTCTACCCATTCCAGGTCGAATACATTTTCCTTATCCTGAATGTAGGAGGCAAGACGCTCCATACCGTAAGTAATCTCCACCGCTACCGGGCTGGCTTCAATTCCCCCTACCTGCTGGAAGTAGGTAAATTGCGTAATTTCCATTCCGTCCAGCCACACTTCCCAGCCGAGGCCTGCACAGCCCAGTGACGGATTCTCCCAGTTGTCTTCGACAAACCGCACGTCATGCAGCAGGGGATCTACGCCCAGTGCCTTCAAGCTATCCAGATACAGCTCCTGAATATTGTCCGGGGACGGCTTGATGATGACTTGGAACTGGTGATGCTGGTACAGGCGGTTCGGGTTCTCCCCGTAACGGCCGTCTGACGGACGGCGTGAAGGCTCGACATAAGCGACCTTCCAGGGCTCCGGACCGAGTGACCGCAAAAAGGTCATCGGATTCATCGTGCCCGCCCCTTTTTCCGTATCATACGGCTGGACGAGAATACAGTTCTGGGCTGCCCAGAACTGCTGCAGTGTCAGAATCATCTGCTGAAAGTTCATACTACCGACTCCTTCGCTTTACAAGTGTGTACTGCCTCTTTACTTATGACTGGCTCTTGCTGCTGCGCGATGGAGGCGGTCACCGGCTTCTTTCTGTATCCCTGCGGCAGGTTATGGAGAGTATATCCTTCATAAGTCCGCCACAAGGCAAAAAAGCTCCCGCCCCCATGCCTGATTAACAGACATAGGGACGAGAGCCTGAATTCTTCTCCCGCGGTTCCACCCTACTTGATTACGCTACGCGAAATCCACTTTTCATTCTGCCGCTTCCGTACTCCCGGGCGCCATGTTCATGAACGTTGTCCTGCCAGGCTTCCACTATCCCCGGCTCGCTGAAGCGACAAATCGATTCATTACTTTCCCGATCGCTGCACTCTCTCCATGTCTGGAGCAATCACGGCATTCCTATAAATTGCTGTAAAAAGAAACTGAACTTATAGTAACGGATAATTCGCATTTCGTCAAATATTGTATTTATCAAGCTGATCGAGGAAACTCTGCGATTTCAGCCGGAGCCCCAGCTGCATATCCATAAATGCCCGCATAATGGCCTTAAGCTCTGCGCGTGTCTCAGGCTTCACATCCACATTGCCAAGTCTGGTCAGATCAAGTAGCGCGAATAGACGCAGCAGCTTCAGGGCACGCGGAGAAATCTCCATCGCGGGAGGATCATTATGCCGGCAGCTGCGGCAGATTACACCGCCAAGACGCGGACTGATTCTAAGCTCCTCATCCGGCTTGTCCATATCGCAGACTACACAGGTATCCAGCTGCGGGCCGTAGCCTGCCGCCTGCAGCACTTTCATTTCAAAAACATTTATGATGATGCCGGGCTCTTTGTCTTCTTCAAGTGCATTCAGGCAGGCGCTTAATTGACGGAACCAAAAGCTTCCCGTCTCTTCATCATGCAGTACCCGGTCAAGCAGCTCGCAGGCATAGGATGCATACGCCGCTTTGACAAGATCCTCACGCAGCGGATGATGGGACTTCGTGATCTCCCCGGCATTCAGTGTTCCCAGTCCGCCATTGTTACGGAAAAATACAAATTCTCCTGTTGTGAACAACTGGATCAGGGCAGCATGGCGGCTTTTCACCTTCTTAGCGCCCCGTACCAGAACACCTACTTTACCGGCGTTCTCGGTGCAAAGCGTAATAATTGCGTTCCCTTCGCCGTAGTCCATGCTGCGGATGACGATCCCTTCCACCCTGTATAGCATGCCTCTTCTCCCAACCACTCGGCAAGCAACCAGTCCTTATTGTGCTTCTTCATCAATGACCATCTCTTCCTCCGCCGGCAGCGGTCCGCTGCTCTCCGGCGAATCTCCAGCTTCTCTGTACAGCAAATAAGCATCGACATCTCCAGTCATTGCAAAATACTTCCACGAAAAGTTCCGCATTCGTATTCATCCTTTCTTCGGAAACACGATGTCTCTTCAGAAGTAGGATGTACGAAGCTGGGGGATCTATCCTTGCAATTCCTGCCAAGTAGAAGCGGAGGGAAGGTTTATTGGTCTTTATGGAAGCCCAAATCCCGCAGTACGCGGTCCTGATTGCGCCAGTCTTTTTTCACTTTTACCCATAGTTCCAGGAAAATCTTCGAACCCAGCAGGTTCTCAATATCCGTTCGCGCACGCCGTCCGACTTCCTTCAGCAGGGCACCCTGCTTGCCGATAATGATCCCCTTCTGGGAATCGCGCTCCACAAAAATAACCGCTGAAATATGCACTACGCCATTCGGTTCAACGCTCATGTCCTCAATCGCCACCGCAATGGAATGCGGCACCTCTTCGCGGGTCAGATGCAGAATCTTCTCGCGGATCAGCTCCGCACAGACGAATTGCTCCGGGTGATCGGTAATCTGGTCGTCCGGATAATATTGCGGGCCTTCCGGCAGATACTTCTGTACCTGCTCCAGCAGCGTATTGACATTGCTGCCCATTTTGGCAGAAATCGGCACGATCTCGGCGAACTCATGCAGCTTGTTGTATTCGGTAATCATCGGAAGCAGGGCTTCCGGCTCGATCTTGTCAATCTTGTTCATCACGAGAATGACCGGCGTCTTGATGGAGTTGAGCTGTTCCGCGATATAACGGTCACCGCCGCCCATCCCCTCTGAAGCATCAACCAGGAACAACACAGCCTCCACTTCATGCAGGGTGCTCATCGCCGTCTGGTTCATGTAATCGCCCAGCTTCGACTGTCTTTTATGGATACCCGGTGTGTCCAGGAATACGATCTGCGAATTATTGGCTGTATATACCCCGTGAATTTTGTTTCTGGTGGTCTGCGGCTTGTCCGACATAATGGCGATCTTCTGGCCAATCACCTGGTTCATAAGTGTCGATTTGCCTACGTTCGGTCTGCCGATAATGGCGACAAACCCTGATTTAAATTTCATAAAATCCTCCTATTTATCTTACAACTTGGTCAATCTGGAAACCTTGATACTAGGTCAAAAGCGTTTCGATCCCCCTAATTCCCCCTTAGCCAAGGGGGACCCCAAGGGCCCCGGCCCTCTGGACACCCGGAATTGGCGTGGGCACAGCGTCCGGCATGGGGAAAGCGGAGTTGGAGCCGGAGCGCTTACGTTCCCTGCGGGAACACGCTTTACTGTGGCGCAATAAGTGACTGACACGCTATACTGCGGCGCGAAAAAAACTGGTTACTTGAACAACCCAAAGCTTGGTCAAGACAATATTCCACATCTTTTCGATCCCCTAATTCCCCCTTAGCCAAGGGGGACCCCAAGGGCCCCGGCCCTCTGGACACCCGGAATTGGCGTGGGCAGAGCGTTCGGCACGGGGAAAGCGGAGTTGGAGCAGGAGCGCTTACGTTCCCTGCGGGAACACGCTTGACTGTGGCGCAATAAGTGACTGACACGCTATACTGGGCGCGAAAAAGACTGGTTACTTGAACACCTAAACCATACTTGAACCCTCTAAAACAAACTTAGTTGTATTTTGTACACTTATTCTGTTTAGAATCAGAGACTCTACAGGTTTAAATGTATTTCATACAACTATTTCCTGAATTAGAGGCTGTTTTCGGACAAACTAGCAAATATAGTTGTACTTTTTGCAGTTATATCGAAGTTTAGCGAAGTTAGCGGGAGTTTAATTGTACAAAATACAATTAAACTATGATCACAGGCATAATTAACCCAACTAAATACTTCACCTGTCTTGCTGCTACTCCGGAGCCTGACCCTGCTCCAGATCCGCAGGACCGAAAGCGCCGGGCAGCAGGTCGCGCACGGTAGTCTCCACGATGTCGCCCTTCAGGTTGCCGAGAATGACCGGCATATCAGGGCCGCACAGTTCAACCATTACCTGGCGGCAGACGCCGCAAGGCGAGACAGGTCCGTCCGTATCCGCGACTACAGCGATAGCCCGGAAGGTACCCGGCTTATGCCCGTCCGCAATCGCACGAAACATAGCGGTCCGTTCCCCGCAGTTGGTCGGTCCGTAGGCAGCATTCTCAATATTACAGCCGTGGTGAACATTCCCGTCCTGATCCAGCAGCGCAGCACCGACTCCGAAACGGGAATAAGGTATATATGCATTGGCTCTTGCCTTGATCGCTTCCTGAAGAAGTAGAGCAGAATCCATAGTTGTCCTCCTAAAAGTTTTGTGAGCATATACTTCTCTGATTAGTCTTCTTACAAAACTCACTTCGTAAGCATAACCTTAGTTTTATTGAGCATTCTCTTCATTGAATTTCCTTCGAAATAAAACTCACTTCGTAAGCATGGACCTAGTTTTGTGAGCATAATATCCTACTTCGATTATTCTCCGTACAAAACTCACTTCGTAAGCATAACCTTAGTTTTGCGAGCATACACTGCTTCGATTATTCTTCGTCTAAAACCCTGCTTTATAAGCATACACCGCATCCATTATTCTTCGTACACTACCGGCCGCTTAAACATGACCTGGTATTGTGGTTCTAAGTAAAGATGACGGAGCGCACAAAGCGGATCCGCCTCTCCCTAAGCTGAAGTTGTAAACTGATTATGACATAAGACTTGTGATCCAGTCCATCACGGGATGATAAAAAACATAGATTCCCGTAATAACAGCAAACACCGCCGTAAGCAGTACAGCTCCTGCGGCGGTATCTTTGGCCTTCTTGGCCAAGGGATGAATCTCCGGCGACACCAGGTCAATCGTCGCTTCAATCGCCGTATTCAGCAGCTCGGCGGTCAGCACCAGCGTAATCGCCAGAAGCAGCAGCATCCAGCTTGACAGGGGGAGCCTGAATGCAGCGGCGGCGGCCAACACTATAACAGCAAGGCCGCTGTGCACCTTCATATTCAGCTCCGACCGGAAAGCCGCAGCAATGCCATGAGCCGCAAAGCGAAAAGAATGCCAGAATTTTTTGTGGCCGACCGCCGTGTTCTTGACCATTAGCGTGTCAACCCGACCTGAGCCAGAACATTCTCCTGCTTAGACATCATCTCGGCCTCAGATTCCGGATCCTGATGGTCATATCCCAGCAAATGCAGGAAACCGTGGACGAACAGGAAGCCCAGCTCGCGCTCCAGCGAATGTCCATATTCCAGCGCCTGCTCTTGCGCACGCGTTACGGAGATAATGATATCTCCAAGCACGTTAGGTACTTCCTCCAGCTCCTCGCCCTCACCAGCGGGCACAGCATATATAATTTCCGGCTCATCTTCTCCGGTCTCATTCATCGCGAAGGACAGCACGTCCGTTGGACGGTCGATTCCCCGGTATTCCAGGTTCAGCTCATGGATGCGTTCGTTATTAACGAAGGTAAGATCCACTTCCCCCTCATCAATTCCTTCAGCGCTGCCCGCTTTCTGCAGAATAATCTCCAGCAGGGCGATCAGCTCGCTGTTAATCTCATGCTCTTCCTGTTCATTGCTCCAAACGACGCTCAGGCTCATTTTTGATGGCCCCTTCCTCTTTTTTGGGCTTGCGCACATCCTCGGGATACTCAATCCGGGAATGGAAAATGCCCATTACAGTCTCTTTAAGTGTCCGTGCAATAATGTCCAGCTCTTTGATGGTCAGGTCGCATTCATCAAACTGATGGTCATCCAGCCGGCTTTTGATAATCTTCTCGATCATCGTTTCTACCTGCACAACGGTAGGCTTGCGGAGGGAGCGGACCGCGGCCTCCACACTGTCGGCGATACCGACCACTGCAGATTCCTTCGACTGTGCCTTCGGTCCCGGATAACGGAAGTCCTCCTCCGTGAAGTCGGGCTCCACACCCTTCTCCTCTGCAATCTTCAGTGCTTTATGATAAAAATAATGCAGGAATGTTGTGCCGTGATGCTGCTCCGCGATATCGCGGATCGGCTTCGGCAGCTTGTACTCCTTCTGCATCTCCACCCCGTCACGGGCGTGGGCCACAATGATGGATTTGCTCAGCTTCGGCTCAATCGAATCATGCGGATTCTCCATATTGTTCTGGTTCTCAATGAAATAGAACGGCCGTTTCGTCTTGCCGATATCATGATAATACGAACCCACCCGGCACAGCAGGCCGTCTGCACCGATCGCTTCAGCCGCAGCCTCAGATAGATTCCCGACCATAACACTGTGATGGTACGTTCCCGGTGTCTCCGTAAGCAGCTTGCGCAGCAGCGGATGATTCGGGTTAGACAGTTCGACGAGCTTCAGCGCCGACAGGATGCCGAACGTAGCTTCGAAGAATGGCATCAGGCCGATTACCAGCACGGCAGTCAGCAGGCCGCTTGCAAACGCGAACCCGATGGAATACAGCGTCTGTGTCTCATTCCATACGCCTCCGCCCAGCATGGTCAGTATAGCTACCGTCAGGCAGCCGAACAGGGAGACCATAATACCGCCCTTCAGGAGGGTAGAGCGCTGTCCTGCCCGGTGAGTGGAGAAAATGGCCACATAGCTCACAATAAGTGCAAAGAAGCCGAAAGTGAAATCAAATACGGTGTTCTGCTGCACATTCAGAATAATACTGGCAAGAACGCTGAACAGAATGGAACAGAAATAGGCCAAGGTCATATCCAGCAGCATGGAGATCAGCATCGCGCCTATCGCTACAGGAGCCAGGAAGCCTATATACGTCCGGACATCCGTCTGCAGGAATGCCGCCAGCTTCATCATAATAATTGTAATTATAAACACCAGCACCAGCATGAGCAGCTGGGAGTTATTATACTTGAAACCGGAGGTCCCGCCGTTATAACGGATGAATGTCATCAGGCCAAAAGACAGCAGCACGGAGAGCAGCAGCAGCCCGAATTGCGGCCAGTAGTTGACTTCTTTGCTCAACAGACCGTTCTCGTCCAGCAGGGCATACAGCTCCGGAGTAATCTCCTGGTTCTTGGCGACCAGTACATCCCCCTGCTCAATGAATACATCAGGTGTATTCTGGCGGGCCTGCACCTTTGCTTCCTTGGTCGCATCCTCGTCGTAGAACTTGTTGCTTGTAATGACCAGCCGCACCAGCTCCTGCACAACCTCACGGGCGGTCCGCTGGCTCAGCGAACTGACACTGACCTGCTCGGCCACCTTAGCACGCGCGGTCTGGGCGTCAGTAATCTGGTCATTCATCAGTTTGGTGACAATATCCCGGGCAACAGGCTTCATCTCAATGATATCCTGGGAGGTCAGCCGCGGAATTTTAATATACGTTTCTTCAGGAATAGTGTAGGCCTGGTCCTTGATGACCGACTGCATTTCAGCGAGCAGATGCTCCGAATACGTTCCGGCTTTACTGCTGGCAGCAACAAAGTTAAGAATAAAATCGTTGGCCCGCCGCGGAATTTCCTCACGGTAGATCGTCGTCTTATCGCTTTGCGAAATCGTATCATCCTGATTCAGCCGGTCAATCCGGTCGAGCAGCAGGGTTACTAGATTCTCAGCCCGCATGGGTATAATTGCATACCGGTTAGTTACATTCTCGGCCGCTTCTTCCTGGGCTTTCAGCTTGGCATTGGTGTCCGGGATTTGCTTGGGCGCCGTGATTTCCTTGGCACTGCGTGTACCCTCTTTGATATCATACTTTTTGGGCAGCAGGTCAGAGGACAGGCTGAAGTAGAAAACAAGCCCCAATAACAGGAAAAGAGCATAGCGCGAGACCGCGCTATACTTCCACCCGTTAGTGCTATATACAAATCCGCTTAATTTCGATGGTTGCTTTGAGGCCATGAAGACAATCCCCTTTTTTATTGGAGGTTTTCGGCAGAGCGGTCATAGGCAACGATAATTTTCTGCACCAGGGAATGCCGGACTACGTCCTGTTCTGCAAAATAGACAAAGCCGAGCTCCTCAATACCGGATAATATCGCTTTGGCTTCTATCAGCCCTGACTTCTTGCCGCGCGGCAGATCGATCTGGGTAACATCGCCCGTAATGACCATCTTGGAGCCGAAGCCAAGCCGGGTGAGGAACATTTTCATTTGTTCTGGTGTCGTATTCTGGGCTTCGTCGAGGATAATAAAAGCATCCTCCAGCGTACGCCCGCGCATATAGGCAAGCGGCGCGATCTCGATCAGCCCGCGCTCCAGCGCCTTAGCTACCTGATCAGGCCCCATAACGTCGTACAGGGCGTCGTAGAGCGGCCGCAGATACGGATCTACCTTCTCCTGCAAATCACCGGGAAGGAAGCCCAGGTTCTCGCCTGCCTCCACTGCCGGACGCGTCAGCACGATGCGCTTGACGGAGCCTTCCTTGAGCGCCGTTACCGCAAGCACAACGGCAAGATAAGTCTTGCCTGTTCCCGCCGGCCCGATGCCAAAGACGATATCACGCTTTTTGATGGTTGTCACATAATGTTTCTGGCCAATCGTTTTGACGCGGATGGGTTTACCGCGGAAAGTTGTTGTAATTTCACCTTTGAACAGGTCAAGCAGCTGATCGGCACGGAAATCCTTCGCCAGTTCTACGGCGTACTGCACATCGCGTTCACTTAGTATGTAACCGCCCCGTACCAGGGACAGCAGCACGTTGAACAGCTGGCCCAGCATGTCCACTTCACGCTCAGCGCCGCGTATGGTAACTTCAGCTTCGCGCGAGTCGATAACCGCCGGAATTTCTTTCTCGATAATTTTCAGGAATCCGTCCTGCGGGCCGAACAGGGATTGAGCTTCTCCCGCATTTTGCAAAGATATACGAATGCTTGCAGTCTGTTCTGACAAGTAGCCTCATTCTCCTCAATTGTTTACTATCGGAAGTTCTTCCGCGATTCTCTCTTCCACTTCAAACAGCACTTTCATATAAACTTTACCATTCTCTTTCTTCTCATGCAAAATTTTTTGACTTTTGATGACGCTGTCAGCACCGTAACGCGCGAAAATATCACTCTTGGCCCGCGTCAGGCCTTCCTCCCGCGCGGCCTCCGGCGTCAGCATTTCAGCGGTATATTTAATCTCCAGCTCCTTCTCGGTCATCATGCCCAGCGGCAGCTGGAAGGAACGCCAGGACAGCATATCGGGCTCCGTGAGCGTGCGCGACTTCTCAAAGCCGGAATCCCCGTACCCCCACAGCTGCACCGCCCATTTGCCAAGAACGAGATACGTGCGGTCTTTGCGTTCTCCTGTATAGGAACTGCCCGTTCTTTTGAGGGGCACCTCAAGATTATATTCATGCCATACCAGGCCTTTAACATCGCCTTTGGCTACTACAAACTCTGTATTCTCCTCGTCCCCCAGCGCTCCGGAGATGAGGATCTCCCCTTTTTTGACGCGGGAGTTGCGGCTCACCACAGGTCTGCCCTGCTCTGCATAGATTTCAGTGACAACCGCGTCCGTCCTGCTGATCAGATGGCGCTGGCTGAGTAGCGGCTTAGTCTCCGGGCGGTCGGCTTCGACAACCTGGATCGTAATGCTCGTCCCCGTCCGGTGAAACCCTGCCCACGTCAGCCCCGGAACAAGGGTGGTCAGCTCCCTGGAGAGCTTGTCCGACTCTTCCATCTGCCAAATCCACTGAAAAGGGTACACCCCCTCCTTGCGTGCGGCTTCGAGAATGTCCTCGGTAGGAATGCGGGTATTCCCTTCAACCTTGATGCTCCATACCATAGAGGACAGCAGCAGCAGCCCCACACCGAAGATCAGCAGTCCTGCGGCAAAAAACTTCCGCTTCCACAGGCGGGCCGCCCGGAAAGGAATTCCGTTACGGGCCGTAACATGCATGCGGCAGCCTGTCTTCTTTAGGAGCGGACGGAGTCTGAAAAAATCATCCAGCAGCAGGTTCAGCGAAGCGCCGTCCCCGGCAGGCCTCACATCCCAGATGACGATGCCTGCTCCGGTTACAGCGTTGATAAAGGTCTCCACCTGCGGTCCCGTCACATGCAGTGTAACGAACCCCCGCAGCGATGACAGAGGCGGCTCTTTCATGGATTTTCCCCACTTTCCTTATACCTGATTTCACCGATAATACCTTCAACGGCAAGCTCCTGGCCCAGAATATTGCGGATGACCAGCCCTTCACCGGAAATCTCCAGATATCCCTTGGCCAACGCCAGCCTGAGCTGCTCCGATGAGAAATGCAGCACGCCGCGGTGGTTCTCAATATACAATTCCTTATTGCCGATCAGGGTGATCCGGGGCATCTCCTGCAGCACATCCTGCGGAAGATCCAGTACCCCGTTTGTCCATCCCCGCAGCCTGCGGCCAATACGGGTCATATATAGACGCTCCCCCTTCCTGCCTTCTGTACACCTTATGCGGGAGTGCGTTTTTTTATGAGAAGAACTCACATCATTTGTACCGGGAAGCTCCTGCGGCTCCATCCGCCAGGCAGTGGGAGATGCAGCGGATTCTGCAGGATAAGCACACGGATAAACACGGCAAAAAGCCCGGATCTGCTCCTCTTAAGGAGCAAATCCGAGCTTTCAGGCAGAGCAAAGAGGTAACCGCAGTGCAAAGCAGCCGCTCTTCTGCCGGGGGTTCAGCCTTCCTTGCGGACAGAGGCATGCGACTGCCGGGAACGGGGCGGTCCCAGAATCTCCGCCCACACCAGCCCGCTGCGCAGCGCCTCACGGTCCTGCGCCAGCGGATGCTGCCCTGTACCCACCTGAGACGGACTGGCGCCCTCTCCGGCAGTCATTGCGCCTGTGGAAGGCACTGCAGCCGCCACGCCGTCAAAAGCCGCCTGCAGCCGCTCCAGCTCCCGCTGCATGCGTTCTGTCCGCGCCTGCACACCGTCCATATCGCCGGTCTGCTCCATGGACATCCCTTCGCCTGTCTCATAGTCAGGCGAAGGCTGCTCTGCCCGCTCCGGCCACGCCGGCGAAGCATCGTATTCCCGCTCTTCCGGCGCGGGATCAGGCCGGCCCGAATTCCCCCGGCGCCCCCCGGGCTCCGGAAATCCGCTGTCCGGCCGTTCAGGGCGCCCGCTATCCGCTGCCTCGGCGGGAGCACGGGGGCGGCGCAGCGGACCGCCTTCGCCCCCGCCGCCAAAGGTAGGCATGCCGCCGCGCGGGGCGGACTTGCCTTTATTTTTGTTCCAGTTGCTGATGACCGCGATCACCGCAATGACCACAATGTAGATTATGCTGCTCATGGGAATCACATCCCTTTATTTGTGGGGCGGACGGCTGCTGTCGTCCCCGTCGTTTAATTTACCGAGGGAGCCGCGCATCTGCGTGTCGGCCTCAATATTTTTGAGGTTCATGTAGTCCATTACACCAAGCTTGCCGGAGCGCAGCGCTTCGGCCATCGCCAGCGGAACCTGGGATTCGGCTTCAACCACCAGCGCCTTCATCTCAACTACCCTGGCCTTCATTTCCTGCTCGTGGGCGACAGCCATGGCTCTGCGTTCCTCGGCTTTGGCCTGGGCGATGCGTTTATCCGCCTCTGCCTGCTCGGTCTGGAGGTACGCGCCAATATTCTTCCCAACATCAATATCCGCAATATCTATAGACAGAATCTCAAAAGCCGTACCAGAGTCCAGACCCTTGGACAATACCGTCCGCGAGATAGAGTCGGGATTCTCCAGCACATCCTTATGCGAATCACTGGAGCCCACTGTAGTTACGATCCCCTCGCCGACACGGGCAATAATCGTTTCTTCACCGGCACCGCCGACGAGACGGTCGATATTGGCCCGGACGGTTACCCGCGCTTTGACCTTGACCTCAATCCCGTTCTTGGCCACAGCCGCAACAATCGGAGTTTCAATAACCCGCGGGTTAACGCTCATCTGAACCGCCAGCAGCACATCGCGTCCGGCCAGATCGATGGCCGCAGCACGCGTGAATTCCAGCGGAATATCCGCTCTCTGTGCCGCAATCAGCGCATTAACTACCCGGTCTACATTCCCTCCGGCCAGGTAGTGGCTCTCCAGCTGGTTGATATTCAGACCCAGCCCGGCCTTGGTAGCCTTAATCAGCGGATTAACAATCCGGCTTGGCGTTACCCGGCGCAGCCGCATCGCTACCAGTGTAATAATGCTGATTCTAACGCCCGATGCCCAGGCCGACACCCACAGCATGACCGGGAAGAAGCTGAAGAAGACGCTTAGTACAATGATCACGACAACCGCGATCAGCAAAAAAGTAATCATAGATGCTTCCATCATACGCTTTATAACCTCCGTTATTTTTGGGATTAACCTTATTTCCATACAGTATTACATGTTGCTGCCAGCTCATAACAGAGGTACAGCTATTTCACGGCTTCCTTCACGACCACCCGGCCGCCTTCGACCTTTACCACCGAAATGGCGGTCTGTGCGTCGATGAATCCGCCCTCTGTCACCACATCAATCCGCTCGCCGTCAATGGCGGCAGTTCCTGCTGGTCGCAGCGGAGTTACGCTGATCCCGGAAGCTCCGATCAAACGCAGCTTCTCCGTCACAGGCACAAACCCCTGCTCTTTGGTAAGGCTATCCTGGAGAATGAACCGGTTCCAGATCCCCCGCTCCTTGAAGACCACAGCCACTATCACAATCACCACTGCCGCTGCCGAAAAAGCAATGCCCAGACTGAACATCGCATGCGTCAAGCTGTAAGCAGCTCTTACAACACCCGCCACAAGGCTGACGGAGCCCAGCAGTCCCAGAATACCAAAGCTAGGCACAAACAGCTCGAGCACCAGCATTACGAGTCCCAGAATGAACAGCAGCAAGGTCTCCGCCCCGGCGAAGCCAGCCACATAGTTGCCGAAGAAATAGAGAGCGAACGCCAGCGTCCCGATAATTCCGGGCACCCCAAAGCCGGGTACCAGCAGCTCAATGAATACCCCGGCGATGCCGACGAAGAGCAGAATCGTCATAATAACCGGATTCGTCAGAAAATGCGACATTTTCTCCGCACCGGTATGCTCTACGCGAAAAATGTCATCTGTGGAATAACCCAGCCAAGTAATGGCCTCATTGGCTGTACCCGCAATACGGTCGGCATAACCTGCCTGGAGCGCTTCCTCACTGCTCAGAGCGATGATTTCCCCCTGCCCCTTGGACACGCCAAGTCCGGGCTTGTTCACCACCAGGTTGATATCCATCATCCCTGCAGCCACTTCCGGATCACGCCCGTTCAGCGATGCGGCGCCTACCATCTTGGATTTCCAGTAGGATACCATTTTTGCGTCATCCACGCTATTGCCATTACTGTCTACCAATGAAGCGGCACCGATCATACTGCCCGGCTTCATGATAATGGCGCCAGCATTAAGCGCTATGTAACTGCCGGCGGAAGCGGCGTCGCCTTTGATGTAGGCTGCGGTAGGAATTTTGCTGTCCCTGACCATATTGCCGATTTGTTCAGCTGAATCCACCCGGCCGCCCGGTGTGTCAATCTCCAGCACAATCAGAACCGCGCCGTAATTGGCAGCCTCCTGAAATCCGCGTTCCAGAAAGCTCTGCAATCCGCGCTCAATCTCCTGATCCACCGGAATGATAAACACAGGACCGCCCACAACTGTACCCGCAGCCGCAGCCGGTGCGCGAACCGCTTCATTATCTGCATGGACCCTGCCCGCTAACGGCAGAACCAGCAGAATCATCATCGCGGCAATGCAGGACAAGACCCCTATGCGTAACTTTTTCAAGCTTGCTGCCTCCCTTCTGCACGAATTAAAACCACTGCATCCTTATCATATAATAAAACGCAGCATATAATCCTTAGTACGGCTGTTTCTGCATAGGCGTTTCAACAGTGGATCAAGTGTATGTATTAAGATCATTTTCACTGATGGATTGCAAAACTGTTTTGAAGAGGGAATACGGGAAACTAGAGGTTAATAGAAAGGTTTAGAGAGGTTTATGTTAATAGAGGTAATAAAGAAGCTGATATTTTTATTATCTAAGCTGCCGCATCCGAAGCTATTACTACTTGGAGTCCGCAACACTCCACATAACGAAAAACACCCCTAATTAAAGGGGTGCTAGCGTTATATTATTGCAGAAATTGCTGAACCGCCTGGTTCACGAGTTTACCATCGGCGCGACCTTTGACCTTAGGCATCAGTGCGCTCATCACCTTACCCATTTCACTTTTCGAAGAAGCACCGGTTTCCTGGATGGTCTGCTGTACAATTACTTTAATTTCTTCTTCGGAAAGCTGTTCAGGAAGATATTGAATGATAATCTCGATTTCTGCCTTAGTACTCGCGGCAAGCTCTTCGCGACCCGCTGCTTCAAATTCTTGGAGGGCATCTTTGCGCTGTTTGATTTCACGACTAAGGATATCAAGCACTTCGTTGTCGTCTAATGTTCTCTTCAAATCTATTTCAAGATACTTTATTGTAGAACGAACCATTCGAATGGTGGAGAGTCTGAACTTGTCCTTACTCTTCATCGCTTGCTTCATATCTTCGTTTAATCGTTCGCTAAGATTCATGCGTGGGTAATCCTCCTAAAACTTTCTCTTACGAGCAGCCTCAGACTTCTTCTTGCGCTTTACGCTTGGCTTCTCATAATGCTTGCGTTTCTTCACCTCAGCCAAGACACCATCTTTAGCAATGGAACGTTTAAAGCGACGAAGTGCAGCATCAATTGTCTCGTTTTTGCGAACTTTCGTTTCAGACACCAGTTTTCCCTCCCTCCGACCAGACCGTCCAAGAGCATAACAACACGGTTCATCAAATTTCATTATAGGTCAAACCTAAATAAGGTGTCAACCTTCGTGTTATTATTTTTTAGCCGGTCTGTTTTATTGAATTCATGATTATGCGTGGGAAGCAGAATTCCCGACGAGGGCACCGAGTTTGGCTCCGCCCAGCAGATGATAATGCAGATGAGGCACCGCTTGTCCGCTGTCCGGTCCGCAGTTGTTAATCAGCCGGTATCCGGTATCAGCGATTCCCAGTTCTACCGCAATTTGCTGCGCTACAGCATGGATCTCGCCGATCAGCGGCAGGTCTTCGGGCGTGACATCATTCATCGAAGCGATGAACTTCTTCGGGATGATCAGCACATGCACAGGGGCTGCAGGCTCAATATCGTAGAACGCCAGAATCCGCTCATTTTCGAATACTTTGCTCGCCGGGATCGAACCTTCGATAATTTTGCTGAACACAGTTTCCATACAACGCTTCCTCCCCAAAATTTGTGATGCAGAAGCTTGCATCCGGCACTTTCCGCGGTAAAATCTGTAGCACCGGCAGTCCTTATATTGTAAAAACAGGCGTATTCACGGCCGTTTCCACTTCATAAAAATCCACCGCTCACAGGGGCATACCCTGTAATCATTAGCTCAGCTTTTGGCCGGCGGGGCGCATTAGCCTGAATCTGTTGGTTATTCCGGCCTGATCCGCTTCGCGACAAATATAGTTTATGGCTCTAATCATACAGGAAATTGAACGATAACGAAAGGTGGAGTCCAAGCATAAAGGTCCCCCAGGGAGAAGAAAATGAAATAAGAAAAGGAGGACAAGGCTGTATTATAACAGGCAGCATAATTCTGGTGCGGTGGAGCGAGGGTGTAAAGCTTAGAAATTCTTATTCAAAAAAGACAAAAAAAAAGAAACACCCTTCACAGCTCATAGGAGCTGCTTCGGCGGCGGACGTATGAGAAGGAACAAATTCCCTGTCATACGTCCGCCGAGGTGTTTCAAATGATGTCGGCTTAGCTGTATTATAACAGGGGGTTGAAGGTGTATCTGTGATCGTTGTCACATTCAACCCCGCCTTTCACATTTTTTCCAAAAGAATGGTTGAACCCCCGCCGCCCTGCTCTGCAGGAACTACAATCAGCTTGCGCGGCAGACGGGCACGAAGCTCGGGAACATGGCTGATGATGCCTACGGACAGCTGGTCATTGTGCAATCTTTCCAGTGAGGTTATCACGGTATCAAGCAGATCCGGGTCCAATGTACCGAAGCCCTCATCCAGGAAAAAGAATTGCAGCGGGTATTGTCCGCGCAGCTGAATCTGGGCTGACAGGGCTAATGCCAGCGCAAGGGAGGTCAGGAAAGTCTCTCCGCCGGAAAGCGTGGAGACCGGCCGTTTCATACCGCCGTTCCCGTCATCACGGATGACAAAACCTCCGCCGGAGTCCACTTCCAGCGCATAACGCTGCTTGCTCAGGAAACGCAGGCGCTGTGAGGCAGCCTGACATACCTGCATCAGCTGTTCTTCTGCTATATATTCCACAAAGGCGTTGCCGCGCAGCACCGTCTGCAGCTTGGACAAGCGTTCCTGCATAGCAGCATGTCCTGCCCGCTGGCCTTCAAGCTCCATCCAGCGGATGTGCCGCTGCTGCAGATCCTCCAGATCACGCTCCGCACGTGCGCGGGCCTGAAGTGAACTCTCATCCTCTTCCCTGCACTTCTGCAGTGACTCCTGGCTCTCCTGCCACTCCTCACTGCTAAGCACAGCACCATCCAGCTTCTCCTCTATGCTCCGCAGCTGCAATGCACACTCCGCTTCCTCCTCGCGGTGAGCCCGCACCCGTTCTGCCGCCTGTGCCCGCTCAGAGGTCTCCAGCGACGCGGCTTCAACCTCAGCGGCTGAAGTAAACGCCGAAGACTGCAGCGCCTCCTTCCACTGGGAGTCGGCTGCCGTATAATGCTCATGGGCAGACTCTGCCGCCTGCCGGGCAACCGCTGCTTCCCGGGTCTGCTGCTGGGCGTTGTCCGCCGCCTGGCGGTGCTCCTGCCGGCTGCGTTCAAGCGCAGTCTGAAGCTCCAGCAGCCTGCGCTCGCATTCCGCCAGCAGTGCCGCCGGCGGACGTCCGCCGGTCCATTCCCGGAGCAGCTGCTCTTTGTCACGCGCAAGCGCTTCTTTGCCTTCTAGCTGAGCGTCCCACTGTGCAAGTTCCTTGTCGAGCCCGGCCAGCTGCTCCTGCAGCGTCTGTACAGCTAGACTCTTCTCGTCCAGGAACTTGACGCTGATCTCCAGCCTGCTGCGGATTTCCTCGGCCCGCTCATCCTTGGCGAGCAGCTCCTGATAAGCTTTCTCCGCCTCCTCAGGCGCAAGCTCCGGAAAGAGCCCGTTCCATTCTTCCCTAAGCTTACTCGCCGAGGCAGCAAGTTCCTCCGCCTTGGCAGCAAGTCCCTGCACCCAGGTCTGCTCGGCTTCGGCACCGGCCGCTTCCTTGTGATACAGCTGCTCCAGCTCCTGCATGGAGCGCTGCCAGTCTGCAGCCGCACGCCGCAATTCTCCGGAGCGTGCCTTCAGCGAGGACAGCCGGGCATTCAGACCGGATAATGCTGCTTCATCCGGAATGTCTGCGGCTGCAAGAGATGCAGCGGACGCAGGGGCTCCGAGGGACTCAAGGGCTGCCGAGGACTCAAGGGATGCATGAGAGTCATGTGCAGAGGACCCAAGAGAGCCGCGGGCGGCTGAGGACTCGAGAGCTGCAAGAGAGCCGCCGGCAGCAGAGGCAGCAGACTGCTCCATCGCCTCTTCGGACGCTGCTCCGCCCAGCTGGACAAGCCATGATCCGTCCTGCTCCAGCAGGCTGCGGAACAAATGGCGCGTCTCCAGCGCCTGCCGGGCCAGAACGCGGACATGGCGGAGCCGTTGGTCCAGCTCTTCATGTTCCCCCTGCTCCTGATTAAGCGCAGGGGAGGGATGGTGCTGGCTGCCGCACACCGGGCAGGGCACACCCTCCTGGAGTTCACGGGCGAGCGCCAGCGAGAGCCTGTGAACCTCCTGCTCCTTCAGCGCAGCTTCAAGCGCGCTGGTGTGCTGCTCCAGGCGGCCGGCAGCGGCTCCCGCTGCACCTTCGGCCGCAAGCAGCTCTTCCTGGTGCAGGGCAGCGGCGGCAAGCAGCTCCCCGCGCCCGGCACCAAGCGCCTGCCGCCGCGAAGAGGAAGCGGCCAGCCGCGCCTGCGCCGCTGCGAGCACCGCTGCGCGCTCGCGGTGCTCGCGGGCTGCCGACTCCCGCTGGAGCTCGGCAGAACGCAGCCCTTGCAGTCTCTGCATGGCTTCCTGCAGAGACTGCCGCTCCTGGGAGCGGACCGCGAGCGGCTGCAGGCTCTGCTGCAGCTCGTGCTGTTTCTTTTGGCCACGGGCCAAAAGCTCACGCTCCCGGGCCAGGCTCTCCCGCCCGGCGGCAAGGCCCCGGGCGGCTTCGTCCTGGCGCGCCAGCAGCGCCGCGCGCTCCCGGCGCAGCCCGCCGAGCTCGGCTTCCAGCTCGAGCGCGCGGCGGAACAGGCCCTCCTCCTGCCGGAGGGCCGGCTCCCCGGCGGTAAGCGCGGCCTGTGCCGCTGCTTCCGCCTCCGCCTTTACCGCCGCCTCCTGACCGGCGGCGGAGGCCAGAGCCTCCAGGCCCTCCGCGCGGGCATGGCGGCTCTTCCAGGCCTCTTCCGCGCTGCGCCAGGCCTTCAGCGCGGGCAGCCTTTTCTCGGCATCGTCAGCCTTGCCGAGCTTCTGCTCCAGGAGGAGAATCTGCTCCTCCTGGGCTTGTAGAGCCTGCCGCTGCTGCCCCCGGCGGGCCTGCTCCTCCTGCAGCTCGCGGATGCGGGCGAAGCGCTCTGCGCGCGCCGCCGCTTCCGCGAGCCGCTTGCGGCATTCTTCCGCATGCCGGACTGCCTCCTGCACCCGGACAGCTGCCGCTTCCACGTCTGCCTTGCCTGCGCTGCCCAGTCCCTGCTGCTCGGCCTCCAGCGCGCGCAGTGCCGCCTCGTTCTCTTTGACGCGGCGGCTAAGCTTAAGGGCCAGCCCATCCCCGTATTGCTCCAGATGGAACAGCCGCTGAAGCATCTGCCTGCGGTCTACACCGCGCAGGGACAGGAACTCGGCGAATTTGCCCTGCGGCAGCACTACCGCCCGGGTGAAGTCATCCATCTTCAGCCCGATATGCTCTTCCACACAGCGGGTAACATCCGCAAGCTTATCGGCCATCACAACATCGCCGTCATCCTTGACCTCAATGAACCTGCTGATCGTATTACTGACCGATTGCTCTCCGGTCCGCTTAAATTTGCGTTCCACCCGGTAACGCCGCGCTCCGGAAGAAGAGGTCAGCTCGAAGGTGAAGGCTACACTGAGCTGGTCCTCAGAATGGTTCATAATGCCTTGAGTTCCGTTCACTGCGCGCTCTACTTTCCCGTACATTGCCAGCGTGATCGCATCCAGCAGACTGGATTTGCCGCTGCCGGTCGGACCAAAGATCCCGAACAGCCCGGTCTCGGTAAGACTGGTAAAATCTATTTCCTGCTGCTCTCTATAGCTTTGCAGTCCGGATAGTTTCAGTAGTATCGGCTTCACTTAAGCATCTCCTCCTCTTCCGCAGATTCCTGCCGTTCTTCTTCAGCCAGCTCCAGGAACAGCTCAATCAGGCTGTCATCCGGTTCCGCGCCGCCCGTCTGGCGCTGGTAGAACTTGCGGAACAATTCCTGCACAGGCATGCGTGAACGTGCCATCTCTTCCAGCTCCTGCTCCATCTGCGGATAAACCGGACGGATATGTACAATGCCTTCCCGAGACTTGCGCAGCCGCTGGATATCGTTCATCGACATCGCTTCCGTCAGCCGGAGCTCCAGATCGATGAAGGCCCCCGCATCCCTGCCTTCATCCAGCCAGCTGTAGACCTCCTGTAATCCGCCGGTTGACTTCCAATTAACCAGCGGACGGCCGCAGCTCAGATAGATTTCTTCGAAGACCGGCTCCCCTCCGGGCGCAACATCTATCAGGGCTACAGATTTTGCCTGCCCTGCCTCTGAGAAGCTGTAGGCGAGCGGCGATCCGCTGTAGCGGATCATGCCGTCGCCCTTGACCCGCTGGGCCCGGTGAAGATGCCCGAGTGCCGTATACTGTGCACCGCAGGAGAGCGCCGAAGGATCTACGGTATAGGCACCGCCTACCTGGATCGGGCGTTCAGAGTCGCTCTCCACCCCGCCCAGTACATAAATATGGCTCATCGCCAGATTGACGGTCTGCGGCGAGAACTCCCGGCCGAGCAGATTCATCAGCCTGCCGACACGTGCGCTGTAAGCCAGCCGCAGCTCAGCCTCTCCGCCGTCACCGGCGAGCAGCTCGCCAAGCCGGGCTTCAGAGGGGTAAGGGAGCGCAGCGATTTTGGCAATCTCACCGGTTCTTGCAGCATGCACCGTCACCGGCTCTGAGGTCGGCATCCCTACCAGTGTAATCCCCTGTCTGCGGACAAGCGGAGACACGGAAGCTACGCGCTCCGGCTGATCATGATTGCCCGAAATGACAACCAGCGGCCTGCCGCCTGCTGTCAGTCTGGCCGCAGCCTCGTAGAACAGCTGCTCCGCCGCAGCCGGAGGATTTACCGAATCGTAGACATCTCCCGCCATCAGAATCAGATCCGCTCCGGAGGAATCTGCAATCCCCACCAGCTCATCCACGAACTGCTCCTGCTCCTTCTGCCGGCTTCTGCCCTCCAGCGTCCGCCCCAGATGCCAGTCTCCCGTGTGCAATATGCGCATTTCCGCCCTCTTTTCCCCGCCTGTCTGCGGCAATCATAGATTTATATATAGATGTTTGGATTTCCTGCTGCTGTAGCCAGAGCAAAAGTTTGATAATCTTCCATATGTGTTGACCATCCGCGTATTTTGTTGAAATCCTGCACGAAATACAACATTTTCCTCATAATATCGATCCTAATCCAGAATTGTTGTATAAAAGGCAGCATTTCTGCTTCTCCAAGCGGATTAGAAGGAGAATTCTTGTATTTCGTACAACAATCTCTCGAATAGCTATGAATATAAGAATTCAAGTTGTATAACGTACAACATTTGCTCCTGTGCAGCGTAAACGTAAGGCTTTCATTTCTTTTCTGCCACTAAAATCAGGTATAAAAATCAAAAGATTCCGAGTGACAGAATAGCGGTGGCCGGTTACTTGTTTGTTTATAGTCTAAGCGCCTTCTATATAGGAACTCTTCGTCAGTCTATCCGCTCAAACTCGTGACTCCAGAGAACACTTCGCCCTCCGGCCGTTGCCCGTCTGCAGATTTCTTGAAATATTCCGCTGTTCACGGTGGAAATCCGCAGACAACGGCAGACGCTGACGCTCCTATATTCCAAAATGGTTCCCCGCCACGTTCCCCTGTCTATATACTTTCATGTTCAACCTACATATGTTACATCTCTCATTCTCTTAATCTCTAAGTCTATGAGAATCCTTAGCCTCTTGTCTAATAGCATCCTAAGTCTCTTAGTCTGTTAGTCTGTTAGCACAGTTAGCACTCTTAGCACTCTTAGCACTCTTAGCACTCTTAGCACTCTTAGCACTCTTAGCACTCTTAGCACTCTTAGCACTCTTAATCCCCTATTCTCATAGCCTCACAGCATGTCCGCCATCGAAAAAGTATAGCCAGACCTCGCTGACAGGCTCGCCCAGAATATCAAGCAGCGCCTTGCTGTACAGCTCCAGCTGGAAGCGGTATTTCTCAGTCAGCGATTCGAGCCCGCCCTCTTGCACCGGGACGAAATCTGTTTTGTAATCGAGCAGAATCAGGCGCCCTTCCTCCCGGAACAGACAGTCGATTACCCCTTGAATCAGAACGGTCTCATTAAAAGCTCCGCTGGCGCCGTCAGCCGGGAGTCCCGCCGCCGCTTCGTCCAGGTATGCCAGCCCCTGGTAAGCCTCGTCTGCAGGAACGCTATAGCTGAAAGGCTGCTCTCTGGTCTTCCAGGAAGACTTAAAGAGTCTGCGGCCCAGTTCACTAGTACAGAAATCCTCTACTTCGCCCAGTTCAACCGCGTCTGCCTGCTCCTTGCTGAGTATGGCTAGCCGTTCAAGCCGTGCAAGCGTGGCCTCGAGAACAGACCGGTCCACCGGCTCATCCAGCGGAATATGCTGCATAACGGTATGATACGCGGTTCCGCGCTCAGCAGGGGTAAGTCCCCGCTTTTCCATAAATTTCGGGCGCTGCAGATGCAGGCTGTCCCCATATCCGGTACCGCCGCTTCTTGTGTTCTGCTCCCCGGGAATATAGGTTTCTTCCAGCAAATCAAGGGAGGGCTGGTCCTGCATGGACAGCAGTGCCTTCAGCTCGGTCACCGATGTTTTGGCGGGAATGCCGGAAGCAGCCGCATATGGATAGGTCCACTGTAGCCTGTCCGTAACCTGCCCTGCTGAGGCAGTTCCCAGCGAAGGCACAGTCCTGCCCTGACGGAGCGCCTCAAGCGCTATACGGCGTTCTTCGTTCTTGTCACTGTCACCGTCTGCTGCCAGAAAAGATCCGGAGCCAAGCTCCGCAGCGCCGAGCACCGATATGCTCCAGTTGGACTCATCGCCGTGAAGCACCGTAGATACCGTGCCTTCACTACCCGCAAGCTTGCGCAGAATAGCGGCTGCGGGATGGCGGATCAGCGCCGGTCCCACCCAGTCCAGATAGCTGCGGCCCCGGGCCAGCAGATGGTCTGCCAGGAGCAGCTCCTCCCGGCCCTGCATAGCAGTCCAGCCGGATACTGTGCGCGGCAAATCGCGGACCGTGCCTACCAGGATCATTTTGTCGCGCGGACGGGTCAGTCCGACATAGAGCACGCGCATCTCCTCAGCCAGCAGCTCCAGCCGTGAACGGCGGTTGATGGCCAGGTAAGGCAGCGTCGGGTAGCTGACCCGTGTCTCCCTCTCCACGAAGCGGGGGCCGAAGCCGAGTTCCTTATGCATCAGGAACGGGGAATGCAGATCCTGGCGATTGAACATTTTGGCCATGCCTGCCAGGAATACAACCGGGAACTCCAGACCCTTGGACTTGTGGATCGTCATAATCCGGACGCCGCCAGCCTCCTCACTGCTGCCTCCGGCCACCCCCAGATCCCCGCCGTTCTCTCTCAGCCGTGAGATAAACACGAGGAAGCGGAACAAGCCTCTGGCTGAGGTCTCATTCTCGAACTGAACAGCCCGGTCATACAATGCCTTCAAATTGTTCTGGCGCTGAAATCCGCCGGGAAGTCCGCCAACCCATTCAAGATATCCGCTTTCCCGGTAAATACGCCAGATTAGTTCGCTTAAGCTTCCCTGCCGGGCGGCGTTTCTCCAGTCCTCCAGCATGTCCCGGAAGGTCTTCAGCTTCATCCGCAGCTGCGGATGAATAGCCGTCAGCGCCGCAGAGGCTTCTGTCTCGGCAGCCTTGTCTTCAAGCAGAGTCTCTTGCTCTGATGTTGTAAAAAGATCATACGCGGCAGCAGTCTCTGCCGTTAAATCACCGCCTGCATCGCCGCCGTGCTCCACCCGCAGGGCAGCACCCGCTGAACCCATCGCCGGAGGATTGTCCCCCGGTATATTCGCAGCTTCGGATGCAGCAACCAGCGCGTCATAGAACGTTCCGGTGCTGCATAGGCGCACCTTGGCCAGCTCCTCCTCGCGCAGATTCACCACCGGCGAGCGCAGTACACCGGCCAGCGGAATATCCTGGCGGGGATTATCGACAATCTGCAGCAGCGAGAGGGCGATCTCCACCTCGGTAGCCTGGAAGTACCCCTTGTTCTGGTCGCCGTATGCCGGAATGCCTTCATTCCGCAGCTCTTCAATCATCAGCGGCGTCCACACACGCGCGGAACGCAGCAGAATAACGATATCACCGTATACTACCGGACGCATGATCCGCAGTGCCTTATCATAGATCAGCAGCGGTTCCCCGCCGGTCATTCCTGTCATCTGCGAGATGCGCCGGGCAATGGCCCGTGCTTCCAGCTGTGCAGTCTCACTCTCTACTGCCTCATTCTCCTGCTGGGGCAGCTCATCGTCCTCCCCGGTTTCCTCCGGCTGACCGGATGCAGAGGTACCCTTATCAATCAGCAGCAGCTCCGGCGCAAAATAAGTATCCGGCCCTTTCTCCGCCGCTCCCGGGAAGTTGGCTCCATAGACCAGCTCTGCGCGCTCGTCATAGCTTATCTCCGCGACATTGCTGTCCATGATCTGCCGGAAAACCATATTTACGGCATTCACAACCTCCAGCCGGCTGCGGAAATTGCGGGCCAGATCGATGACCGAACCGCCGCCATTATCGTTCTGCCCGGGACTGGCTTCAGTCCGGGGATCCGTTTCACCGGCAAGCAGGCTACTGCCGTTACCGCCAGCAGACGGCTCAGCGCTGAACCTGCGGTATTTGTCCAGGAACAACCCCGGCTCAGCCAGGCGGAAGCGGTAGATACTCTGCTTCATATCCCCGACCATAAAGCGGTTGCCGGGGAACTCACGGGAGATCAGCCGGACGATCTCCTCCTGTACGCTGTTGGTATCCTGATATTCATCCAGCAGCACCTCATCGAACTGGCTGCGGTATTCCATCGCCGCATCCGAAGGCAGGGAATGCCCCGGAAGCGAGTCCGGATGCCTCAGGATCTGCAGGCAGTAATGCTCCAGATCACTGAAATCCACCAGCCCCCGGCCCGCCTTCTCCAGCCGGTAACGTTCACCGAACCCTATAACCGTCTCCGCCAGCTCGTGCATCAGTGGTGCCGCTTCATGAAGTTCACCCAGGAAAGACTCCGCCGGACGCCCGAACAAGGATTTCTGCAGCTCCAGCAAGCTCTTCTTCACTTGATCCCGAATTGCCTTAACACTCTCCTGCAGGCCGGGATCGGTTGCATCCTTCTTGCAGGGCTTCAGCTTGCCGAAAGAGATTTCCATGAAAATATCATAGAGTTCAGCCCATGGCTGCGATTCTACCGCATCCCGTAATCCCTGCGCCATATCCAGATCGGCCGCCAGGTTATCCGCATAAGGAGCAGGTCCGCCGGGTTGAAGCGCGATCTCGCGGGCCTGCAGCAGCTGGCTGATGGCACCATCCAGCGTCAGCCTGGCTTCAGCGAGAATGCTCTGTACCCAAGGGGTATGGCTCAAGGACTCTGCATCCGGCAGTGAGAAATCAGCAGCCGTATCCCGCAGCCACTGTGCCGGCCAGGGATGACTTCGCGCGAAATCATGCAGCCGCTGAATCAGCGAATGCACCGCATCGTCACTGCGCTCCCCGCTGAACCAGTCCACAAGCCGGACAAATACGCTATCTTCCCCGTCTTCAGTGACCTCACCGTATTTCTCCTCCATCAGCTCTTCCAGCAGCTCCTGGCGCATCATTTCCGCTTCATGCTCATTGAGTATACGGAAGCCCGGATCAATCGGAATCAGCTGATAATACCGGCGGATCACTTCAAGACAGAAGGAATGCAGCGTAGTAATAGAGGCTCTGCCCAGCAGAGCAAGCTGGCGGCGCAGATATTCGTTCTCACCGCTTGTGTCCTCTTCCAGCTTGCGCTCCAGCGCCTCCCGGATCCGCTGCCGCATCTCGGAGGCTGCAGCCTTGGTGAATGTCGCTACCAGCAGCCGGTCCACGCTGAAGCCTGCTTCCTCATTGCTGATTTTGCGGATAATGCGCTCTACGAGTACCGCAGTTTTACCGGAACCCGCTGCTGCCGCGACGAGAATATCGCTGCCGCTCTCGGCAATGGCGCGCCACTGGTCGTCACTCCACAGACTCCCTTCCGGCTTCGCTTCCGTTACAGGATGTATGCTCACAATTTTTCTCCTCCTTTGCGGGACAGCAGATCCCAGATTACGTCTTTGCCGGGCTTACTCAGATTATTGTAGCCATTGCCCTCCACAGCCTCGTCGAACTGGCAGACCGGGCGGAAGGAGCAGAAGGTACAGGCAGTCTCCTGCTGGATGCGGTAAGGCTGAATAGCCACATCACCTTCCGTAATACGCGTACCGATATCCGAAATCGTGCTCCGCACTGAAGACAGCAGCTGACCCCATTGCTCCGGGGTAGCTACAGACGCGCTGCTGTAGAAGCTGCCGTCGCTCTTCAGCGCTACCGGAACAATAGAGGAATAGCCTTTGTCGAGTGTGGTATCCATCAGTGAGACCACTTCACGGTCAGCCGTCAGCAGCCCCTTCATTTTGAAGCGCTTCATCAGCTCCTGCTCCGCTTGCTCCCGGTTCATTCCGTTGGCTGAGGTCAGCAGCGGATCATGAACATGGAAATAGAGCGCGCCTGCCGGGAGTGCAGCCTGGCCAAGCCATTGCTCGGAATAGGTGAGCAGCACATCAAGATAGGTCAGCATTTGCAGCGACAATCCATAGTAGACCTCGTGCAGCTTGAGATCCTTCTGGCTTGATTTGTAGTCAATGACCCGCAGCAGAATACCCTGCTCGCCTTCAGCCATATCCACACGGTCAATCCGGCCGACCACCTCCATTACGCAGCCGTTCGGCAGTGTAATTCTCAGCGGAGGCAGATCCTTCCCGGGACCGAAATCCAGCTCCAGCCCGACCGGCTCGAAGCTCCCCCTGCGCGAATGCTCGCCGAGGATCACTGAAGCGCGGCCGACAATATTCTTCAGCTTGCGTGAGATATAGCTGTAACGTTTGCTGCTCATCAGAATTTCGCCCTGCAGCAGCGGGGACAGACGGTCTACCGTCTCACCCGCCTCACGGCGGCATTCCTCGGCCGTCATACTGCCCCAGCTGCGGCCCTCCTTCTGCAGCCGCTGCGCCATTTGGCTTAGAGCCGCATGGAACAGCTGCCCGATATCCGGGGCCTGGAGCTTATAGAGCTGGCGTTCCTTCAGCCTTAGCCCGTAAGAAGCGAAATGAGAGAAGGAGCAGGCGACAAATTTCTCCATGCGCGACACGCTGCCGCGCAGTGTGTCGCCGCCGTACAGCCGCAGGCTGGTCTCCCGCTTCAGCCTGATCCCTTCGTTGCGGTAGAACAGCGAGCCCAGCAGCCGTTCAAGCTGCAGCTTCATTGAGACTTCCGCCTGCCCATCTGCCGCTGCCTGTGTGTTCACCGGTTTGTCCGCATGTCCATCGGCCGCAAACCAGTTATAGACATCCCACCACAAGCGGGGAATCTCTACCCCCTGGCGCCACTGCCGGAGCTGAAGCATCAGCATGCGGAGGGTTTGCTCAGGATGGCCGATAAAATTCATGTGGACCGCTTCCGTTTGTGCAGACATGCTGTCTTCAGCTGCTTCCCCTCCCTGGGGGAAGCCTGACAGATGCTTCTCATCCAGCCCTTCAGGGAACATGCCCTGCAGCTGGCGGATAATCTCCGAGGGCAGCAGCGCTTTGCCTTCATCATCAGCCGTTGCGTAACTAATCCACAGCTTCCTGCTGGCAGTTGTAAGCGCATTGTAGATCAGGAAGCGCTCATCCAGCAGCTTGCGGGATGAACCGGGGGCGAGCTCCATACCGGCATTCTCCAGCAGCAGACGCTCTCCCTCGGACAAGATCCCGTCTTCCTTGAACTGCGCCGGAACCACACCTTCATTGAAGCCCAGCAGGAAGGCATACTTCACGCCCGACACCCGCGTACGGTCCATCGTTCCGACCAGCACCTGATCAAGGGCAGGCGGGACAAGCCCCATCTTGAGCTCAGCCAGCCCTGTTTCCAGCACGCCGGCGAACAGCTCAAATTCCATTCTTTCCTTGCCCATCATCTCGGCAATCTGATCGAGCAGATCCAGCACAGCCCCCCACAGCTGGTTATGCTCACGGGCAGCTTCCGGGCGTCCCTGCTCCAGAGATTCGGCTCCCATCCGTTCCAGCTTGCGCGCCGCCTCTGTGTCCTCAAGCAGCAGATATACCGCTCTGCACAGCTCCAGGCCGCTGCGGCTGGCTTTGACCCTCTGCTCAAAAGCCTGCAGTGGTCCTGTGATCGCGCTCCGGCAGGCTTCCATTCTGGCCAGCATGGCTTCATCTACGGCCTCACTCCCCTCCAGCGAGAGGCGGGGAATGCCTTTCCAGGAACGGCCGTCAGTCCACCGGTACCCGTGAATACCGCAGGCCAGCACGTAATTCTCCAGTTCATCCATATTGGCGCGCGTAATGCTTCCGTCCAGCGGAAGCAGCAGCTCGGTCTTCACGCAGCGGAACACATCCTCATAGCGCCAGCGGCGGCGGACTACATCCAGAGCGGAACGGATGAATTCCACCAGCGGATGATGCAGCTCATTCAGCTTCTGGTCCAGGAAGAACGGAACGCCGAAGTCCTGGAACAGCGGAGCAATCAGCGGCTCATAATCACTCATATTCCGCATGAATACAGCCATCTCACCAAACTTGGCCCCTGAATCTCTGGCCAGGCTAAGCATCTCGCGCAGCACGCCTTCAACCTCTGTCCGGCGGGAGGCCGCAGCCCGGATACTGACTGCCTCCTCCACTTGCCCGGCCGCTCCGTTCCAGCGCAGCCGTCGCTGGAATCCGCGCTCCAGATGGGCTAGAGCCGGACTCTCCTTGAACCTTGGAAGTACAGGCGGGGCCAGAAGCTGGTCCCAGACTGTAAGGCCCATCTCCTCGGCCATACCCCGCAGCTTGATATATGTAACCGCAGCCGGGTGAAACAGCTCCAGCTCATGCGGCGCCTGGCCTGCGGGATAGATCCGGTCCAGCGTCAGGGCAATGGTCACCCCCGAAGCATATTGCATAAGCTCACGCAGTACGATGAATTCCTGATTGGTAAACCCATGGAACCCGTCTACCCAAATCTCGGCTCCCCGGATATAGCCGGAATCCTGAATATGCTCAGCCAGCTCAGCCAGCCTGTCCTCCTGATCCATGTAGAGCTGTGACATTTCCTGCTCCAGCTCACTGAAGACCAGGTGCAGATCTTCCAGCTTGCCGGCCAGAATCGGACTTCCTCCCAGGGCATCCCGCATTCTGCCGAGCTGTTCTTCGAGGTCACCTGCTCCAAGGCAGCAGCGCTTGAGCTCCGTGTGCAGGTCGCTGAGCCGTTCCACGAATCCTGGCCGGTCCGAGGAGGCGCCGAACAGCTTCAGTTCCTCCTTGCGTCGGTTGACGATCTTATAGATCAGCATCTTCTTGCCTTCCTCGCTGATTGGCAGACTCGCGCTGCCGCCGGTCTCCTGCTTCACCCGGTAGGCCAGCCGCGAGAAGCTGAGTGTCTGGGCGCGGATGCTGCCCTTCACGTTGCCCGCAGCCAACAGCCCGCGCTCCGCACCGAATGATCCCTGTTCAGGGACAAGTATAATTATCGGCGCTCCAAGCGGCTCTGTCTTCAGCCGTGAGGATACCGTCTCCCATATTGTAGTTGTCTTGCCGCTGCCCGAGCGTCCGATCAAAAAGTTAACCGTCATATCAGCAGACTCCTTCCGTGGCGGAGAATTAGAATGCAGGCCGCCCTGCTGCTGCACACACAGAAGCGGATTGCCTGATGAATATCAGAATCTATGAATAATCTCGTCCCAATAGTATAGCATACCTCCACCGCGCGCTCCAGAACGTACGTTTGCCATTGTTTGCAAATACCTGCCGCTTTTTTTAGGCCACGGCAACCAAGGGCAACAGCAAAGAAGACTCTCCCGGAGCCATGGATCAGCTGGTCGGGAGAGCCTGGATGGATTGTATTATTTAGCCGGATCGGATATATAACCGGGATAGCCGCAGAATTAAGTGTCATAAATCCATCTAGCATCAATCCGGAAGGATAAACCGGATTATTAAATGGAGAAAATCCAATTAAATCAGCAGAGTCACTCCTCTGCTGATTCCGGCTCAAGTGCAGGACAGCACCCAGCGCGATTCCTCTGCGTAGTTCATGATCCCCAGCCCGGGAAGCGGACTGAAACTCCGTTATATGAGCAGATCAGGCGGATTCGCCGGGCAAACGGACTCAGATTCCGCTAAGGGACCAGTCAGAGCTCCTAATGGAATCCAGCCGGCAACATAACGGAATCTCAGTCCGCTTAGGCCCCATTCTGAGGTTTTTTGGAGAAATAGGAGCTTCTCAGTCCGCTTCGCTCTGCTGACGGTTCCCCGCTACAGTGCACAGCAACTTCCCTGTAAGAAAAAAAGAGAGCCTCAGTAGCTGAGACTCTCCCGGACAAGCCTTCCGGCTTGAACTAACATCATTATTTGCTGCGCACTTCAAAGATGGCAAACTTCAAATAATGCCCTTCGTCCACGCCGAGGATCTGCGGGTGATCCTTGCCTGCGGCCCGCCACTCGATCAGCCGGAGCACTTTGCCGGCATCCTTGGCCGCTTCCTGGATGGTCTCCAGGAACAGCTGCGGCTGCATATGGTACGAGCAGCTGGCCGTAACCAGATATCCGCCTTCGTTAACCAGCTTCATCCCGTGCAGATTAATGTCCTTGTATCCGCGGACAGCGCCTGCTACAGCACTTTTGGTCTTGGCAAAAGCGGGCGGATCAAGAATAACGACATCCCACGTACGTCCGCCGCCTGCCGTCATCGGCTTCGCGGTATCCGCCTTGGCAGCCGGCTTAGCGCCGGGTTTGCTCTCTGCCGCCGGACCTGTCGCCCGCTCAGAGCGTTCTTCCAGTCCCTTAACCTGATTGCGCAGGAAGGCAAACGCATCATCCACTACAAATTCCACCCGGTCGGTGAATCCGTTGATCTCCACATTGACTTTTGCACTCTCAATCGCATGCGCGGACACATCAAGGCAGGTTACCTTCTTGGCGCCGTATTTGCAGGCATGCAGGGTGAAGCTGCCGGTGTGCGCGAAGCATTCCAACACGGTTGCGCCGTCCCAGAACGGGAAGGTGACCGGCTTGCCGCTTTTGTTGACCGGCAGCATCTGGAGCGATCCGTCCTCTGCCGCTACCTCCTGCAGCGTAATTCCGCTGCGCCCGCCCCAGCCCTTCATGAGCGGAGCGATGGAGGCTCTGTTCTCGCGCTGATCGAAGAAGTAGCCTGTCTTCTGGCCTTCTTCAATATCGACGATAACCTTCAATCCATTCTCGCTTACCGTAATGTGGCGCGGGCATTCCCCGTAGAGTACGCCTGTGGTCTGCTCAAGGCCTTCCAGCTCGCGGACGCTGACATCACTGCGCTCATAAATACCGCGCGGCGACATGACCTGCACCAGCGCTTCCACAATCTCGGAGCGGTGCTGATCCATCGCCAGCGTCAGCAGCTGCACGACAAGAACCTCACCGAAGCGGTCGATGATCAGCCCCGGCAGGAAATCCGCTTCCCCATACACCAGGCGGTAAGCATCCGCACCCGGCAGGAAACGCTCCCTGTGCTGCAGAGCGCTTGTGAACCGGCCGGCAAAAAATGCCGTATCCATCGCCGCAAGCTTACTCTGCGACAGAATTCTTACCCGGATCTGCGAGGCCGGATTGTAATACCCCGTGGCCAGATAACGTCCCTGGTGATTCAGCACATCCACAAGTCCCCCTGCCTGCGGCTCCCCGTCTACCGAGGCCACTTCGCTGGCGTAGACCCACGGATGTCCCTGTTCCAGTCTTTTCTTACGGTTTCGTTCCAGAATTACCGATGCCAATGACTTCAACTCCCTGTTCTTGTTGCTGGATTTGTATACATGTCCCATGCAATGCCTTCATATATTGGTGTACAACCCCCGTCCAAAAAGGAGCCTGTCCTTATGATCCGTGACCTGCTGTTCCCTGTCATTTATGGCCTTGTCATCTTTCTCGCCGGCATGAAGGTGATGGAAGCCTCATTGTCGAGGCTCGCCGGCCCGCTGCTAACCCGGAGTCTGCATAAGGCAACCTCTACGCCGGCCAAAGGCCTGATTGCCAGCAGCCTGCTGTCCGCACTGCTGCAGAGCAGCACGGCCGTAACCGTGCTGACCATCGGCATGGTCAATGCCGGGCTGCTGACCTACGCCCGGACGCTGGGCATTATCCTCGGCAGCAACATCGGCACCTGCCTGACTACAGAGCTGATCAGCCTGCAGATCAGCACACTGGCAGCGCCGCTGCTGGCTGCCGCGCTATGCCTCTGGGCGGCCGCGGTGATTGCCGGCGAGCTATCCCCGCAGGCATGGCGGCTGGTTGAAGCCTGCCGCCGGATCTCGGGGCCGCTGCAGTTCATCTGCCTCGCGGTGGCCGGCTTCGCCCTGGTCCTGTGGGGCATCGCGGTCATGCAGTCGATTGGTCCGGCTCTGGAAGGCAGCGAACTGTTCCGCTGGTTCCTCGGGCATGCCGCCACGAGCGCACTGTGGGGGCTGGCCGCAGGTGCCGTGCTGACCGCGATGGTGCACAGCAGCGCGGCGGTAATTGGCATGGCGATGGGCCTCGCGACCAGCGGCGTCATGCCGCCGGAGCTGGGGATCGCCATCGTGCTGGGCGCGAATATCGGTACCTGCGTCACGGCCGTAATCGCCGCCATCGGCAGCACGCCGTCCGGCGTGTTCGTTGCCTGGTCGCATGTGGCGCTCAATGTCGGCGGCGCCCTGCTCTTCCTGCCCTTCATCGGACCGCTGCAGTCACTCTCTGCCTGGATCGGCGGCGGACCTGCCGCACAGCTCGCCCATGCCCAGACCATCTTCAATGTTGTGTGCTCGCTCGGGGTACTGCCGCTGTGCTACCTGCCCGTATGGACCAGGCTGGAGCAGCGGCTTCAGCGCTAATCCACACCGTCCGGCCAGGATTACAACTGTCTTATTATACTTCAATCCGCCCCGCAGTTCTACGGAAGCTCCACTTCCAGCATCCCCCTCAAAAAATACTATAAAACCGCGAACCGTCATAAAAAGTAATAATCGTCGCGGCTGCGGATATCCCCACCATCAGACACAGCGCAGCATAGTCGCTGCGGGTAAACGGCCGGGCCCGGTACCAGGTCCGGGTGCGGCCAGTTCCGAAGCCGCGCAGCTCCATCGCGGTGCTGATCTTCTCGATCCGCTCGATACTGGTCAGAATCAGCGGCAGCAGGATGGATACGATGTTCTTCAGCCGCTTAGGCAGCTTCTCCTTGCGGGAGATATCAATGCCCCGCGCCTGTGCCGAGAATGAGATGTTCTCGTAATCCTGCTGGATGTCAGGAATATAGCGCAAAGCCAGCGAAACGGAATAAGCGATCTTGTAATTGACCCCGACCCGGTTCAGCGAGGCGGCGAATTCACTCGGATCTGTCGTCAGCAGGAACAGCAGCGCCATCGGAATGACCACGGCATACTTCAGAGCGATATTGAATTGGTAGAAAAGCTGCTCCGCCGTCAGCGTATAACGTCCGGCGAGATGCAGCAGATCATGCCGGGTGCCATAGATTCGTGTACCTTCCAGCGGTGAGAAGGCAAAGATCGCGATGTGATTCAGCAGGAAGAAGAGCAGAATGAAGTAGAGCACAAAGGCATAGTCCTGAAACCGGACCCGTGAAATGCGGAATACGGCCAGGCTGAAGAGCAGCATCAGCAGCAGGCAGCGGGTATCGTAGATAATCATGGCAGAGACCGACCACACGGCAAAAATAATCAGCTTCGTTGCCCCCGTCAGCCGATGCACCGGAGAATCTTGCCTGGTATAGGTTAGCATCTTAGCTTTCATCCGCGCCGGTTCCCCCTGTCATATTCGATAAACCGCCGGACAAATTCCACCGGCTGGTTAAGTCCCGCCTTCACTGCCAGAGCAAACAGTGATGTCTCCTTCAGGTTGGCGCTGCCCACAATATCCCGGTCCGTCAGAATCACCTCCGGCCGGGCATCCGCCAGCTTCCTGCCCTCCGCCAGCACAATTGTCCGCTCTGCATACTCCAGCATCAGGTGCATGTCATGCGTAATCATGATCACCGTAATCCCGGTGCTGCCGAGTCCGCGCAGAAACTCCATAATCTCGTTATAGTGCCGGTAATCCTGTCCGGCGGTGGGTTCATCCAGAAGGAGCACCTCCGGCTCCAGCACCAGGATGGAGGCAATGGTCACCCGTTTCTTCTGCCCGTAGCTGAGCGCTGAAACCGGCCATTCGCGGAACTCATACAGTCCGCAAATCCGGAGCACCTTATGTACCCGCCCGCGTATCTCTTCTTCCGCGAAGCCCCGCAGCTTAAGTCCGAGGGCAACCTCGTCATAGATCAGCGTCATGGAGATCATATGATTCGGATTCTGCATCACGAAGCCGATATGCTCTGCCCGCTCCTTGATCGTATCCGTTGCCAGATCCCGCCCGTTCAGCAGAATACTTCCCGCTGACGGCTTGTAGAACCCGCAAATCAGCTTCGACACCGTTGATTTGCCCGCACCGTTCCTACCGGCAATGCATAGCATCTCGCCGCGGCGGACGCTGAAGGACAACCCCTGCAGCACCTTCGCCTGCTTGTCATAGCCAAAGGTAAGATCCCGCAGCTCAAGCAGCACAGGTGCTGCTTCCTCCTCCTGCGGTACTTCACTGGCCTCATACCAGGCGCGGAGCCTGGCGGCTCCGGTCTCCAGCCTGATCCCGTCCAGATGCTGCGGGTTCATCTCCGGTGTAATCTCGCAGCCGGCATATTTGAGCGCAGTAAGATAGAGCGGCTCCCGGAGGCCTGACTCTGCAAGCAGCGGTGAACTCAGCAGCTGCGCAGCCGGCAGGTCCGCCGCAATCAATCCTTCATTCATGACAATGATCCGGTCCACCGGCCGGTGCAGCACTTCCTCCAGCCGGTGCTCGATAATAATGACCGTATTGCCGGTCTCACGCTGCACCCGGTCGATCAGCTCAATGGCCCCTGTTCCCGTATAGGGATCAAGGCTGGCCAGCGGCTCATCGAACAGCAGGACGTCCACATTACTGACCAGGACCCCGGCCAGCATGGTCTTCTGCTTCTGTCCGCCGGACAGCTCCTGCGGAGAAGCTGTCAGCAGCTCCTGAATATCGACCGCTCTTGCCGCAGCTTCTACCCGCTCATGCATCTCCTGCACCGGAACCGCTGCATTCTCCAGACTGAAGGCAATATCCTCGCCTACGGTCAGGCCGACAAACTGCCCGTCCGGGTCCTGCAGCACAGTCCCCACCACCTCCGACAGGCCGGCAATCCCCAGCTCCTTCGTGTCTGTTCCTTTAACGGTAAGAGTACCGCTTATTTCGCCCGGATACGCAAAAGGAATCAGGCCATTGATGCAATGGGCCAAGGTGCTTTTGCCTGACCCGGAGGGCCCGACAATCAGAATCTTCTCGCCTTCATGAATTTTCAGGTTAATCTTATGCAGTGTAGGTTCCTGCTGGGCCCGGTATTTAAAGGTGAAATCGGTGAATTCTATAACCGTTTTGCTCATGGGTACCCTTCCTCATATGCTGATTTACGTATCCTAACTGACCCGCTCAAACAGAAAGGCCGGTGACGGGCACCGGCCTTTCTGTTTGAATTATATATTATTGCAGTCTTTTCAGGCTACCCTGTTTCGTTCTCGTCTTGGAGTAGGCTATAGCGAGCAGTGTTCCGATGACCGCCACCGTTACGATGTTGGACGCCCCGGCGATCAGCCCCTGGGTGAAGACCTTGTTAGCCGGTTCCGCGTAGATGAGAATGTCCAGCACCGGCGCTACCAGGAACCACGCAATGGCGTTGGCGACAATCTGCGCTAAATTGAAGGCAATGATCTCCTTCCGGCCGAACTCACCGTCCCTGATCGCTATTCTGGCTGCCAGCAGCCCGATAATCAGTCCGACCAGTCCCGAGGAGATGACCCAGCTGAACCAAGGGGAGCCATAGAATATCGCATCCTTCAGTGTGTGCCCGATCAGTCCGATGAAGAGCCCTGCAACCGGTCCGTATAGCAGCGCAAACAGTGCCAGAAGTGCGTATGTAGTCTCAATGTTGGTATTCGGAATACCCGAAGGAATGGAGCCGAACCTCCCCAGTATTACGAACAACGGCGAACCGATGCCGATTGCCACAATCGTTTGAATGGATAATGCCTTGTGCTTAGCCACCTGCTTCATCTCCCTTAATGGACTTTATAGTACGCTTTTTCCGAATTATACATCGGTTTACTCGGGATTACTATAGGGGAGAGCAAATTAATATCCGAAACTGTTACACAATAAAAGACCTGAACACCACCCAGAGGCAAATGTTCAGGTCTGATGATCATGCTTAAGGATAGCAGGCAGTACTGTACTATTTCACAGTAACTGATACTGTCACTGTCTTCGTGCCCAGCTTGCCTTTAACCGATGTTGTTCCTTTGCTTACCGCTGTAATCTGCCCGGAGGAATTCACTTTAGCCACAGAAGGCTTGGAGCTGGTCCAGACTACGCTTCCTGTGACAATAGCGCTCTTGCCTGTATCATACAGTGCGGTTACAACTACGCTTTTGCCTGCACCCGGAGCAAGAATCAGCTTATTCTCACTGACCGTAATCTTCATTAGCTTCGGCACCACTGAGATTTTGACGGTGGCAGGAATTCCCTGATAGGAACCGCTCAAGGTTACTGTACCTTCCGTAATCGCTTTGACTGACGTTCCCTTCACAGAAGCAACTTCCGGATTTGACGATACCCAGTTCATTCCGCCCGAGAAGTTCGCAGTTTTGCCGTTTGAGAAGTATCCGGTGACCTTAATCGTCTTGGAGCCTTTGATATTCATCTCAAGCACAGCCGGTTCTACGACGAGCTTCACGACCTTCTGCTCAATTGTTACCGGAACACTGATCGTCTTATTGGAATAAGTACCTTTGAGTGTTGCCGAGCCTTTGACCAGACCTTTAATGGTCTTGGCAGCTGCCGATTGCTTGAGAACCGCGTTGCTTCCGCCCAGTTCCCAGACAATAGTGTCTGTCACATCGAGCTCATCACCGTTCTCCAGTACGGCCTGAACCGCCGGGAGCGGCGTTTCTTCACCGATGACCAGACCCAGTGCATCTTCCGGTCCAATCAGGACAAGCACTTTATTCTTAACTGTAACTTTGAGCTCAACGGTCTTGGAGCGGATCGCAGTAGCAGAACCTGCAGTTACTGCACCTGCTTTGATCTTGCCCGTCAGGGTAGCCGTACCTGCCTTACCGCCGGTAAGCTTCCCGTCCTTAATCGAGACAATCTCTTCATTGGCGGAGGTCCACTCGATTTCATCGCTGATATCCAGCTTGGTTCCGTCATACTTCGTTCCGCTTACCTTCGGCAAGCCGGCGGAGTCTGCTGTGTATATTTCCTGTTCTGTCTTCTCGAGGGTCAGCTCCGTCAGGGTTGGATAGACCGTTACCTTGAAGGTTTTGCTGATTCCGAGGTGATCTGCTTTGATGACAGAAGTTCCTACCGCTTTGCCTGTCACTGTAGCAAAAGCATTGCTGGCATCGGTAACATTGGCAACTACCGTAGCTGCCATCAGGTTGTCCGAGGTCCAGGTAGCTGACGCCGTTTCGTTCGTGGTCGAATTGACCGCATTACGCATCTTTGCCGTTACATTTAGACTTTCTCCCAGGAAAATGGACTGGTCGCCGGATGGTGTCAGCAGGAGCGCTTCATAAGGCGCCCGCACATAGACGTCAACGGACTGTTCCACACCCAGGTAGCTTGCTGTAATGACAGCCTTACCCACGCCATGAATAGTAATCATGCCGTCTTTTACTGTAGCTACGCTCTCGCTTGAGCTGCTCCAATCTGCCTCTTTCTCGATAGGGAGCTCATCACTCACCGCTGTAGCTTTGGTTACTGCTTTCAGCTGCACCGGGTTGTCTCCAACCAGCATTTCAAGCTCTTTGACTTCCGCACCGCTCACTTTGTCTTTAAGCATGATTGCCGAATAAGGAAGCTCCACAACCGCCTTGAAAGTCTCGGTTAATCCCTTGTACTTGGCAGTAACTGTCGCCGTTCCTTCGCCAACCAGCGTAATCTTACCCTCTGTAATTGTCAGTACGCCTGAATTCGAGCTGCTCCAGTCGGCGTCCTTCGTCACATTTTTCTCTTCAGTGGCTGATTCGCCGCCCTTGGCCGTTGCGGTAACCAGGAGTGAGGCTTCTTTGTCT
This sequence comes from Paenibacillus sp. FSL E2-0178, assembly GCF_038593005.1. NCBI lineage: Bacteria > Bacillati > Bacillota > Bacilli > Caryophanales > Paenibacillaceae > Paenibacillus > Paenibacillus sp. FSL E2-0178. The sequence goes on along the minus strand of NZ_CP151953.1, from coordinate 6,605,498 downwards.
CCTAGTTTATAGCTGCCCTCCGTGCTGCGTTTCAGTGTCAGATCTTTATACGGATACGTAACAGATACCTCAACAGTATCTACCGCATTATTACTATAAGTAGCTGTAATCATTGCCGTCCCGTAAGTAAGCGGCTTGATCTGACCGTTAATTACGCTGACAACTTCATTCTTGGAGGAGGTCCATGTGGCGGATGCCGTCACATCCCTCTTGGAGGAAGAGCCTTCTACATTGGCGTATACCTTAAGCTGCTTCGGTGTCTGGCCAACGGTTAGCTCTATTTTGTCAGAGCTGTCGATTTCAATAGAGTTGATGTCTCCAGCAGCGGCAAAGACGTTTACCGGAAAAGCTGCAGCAACGAGCAATATCATAATGAGGAGCGTTTTTGTCATTTTCCTGTACACGGTCATCTGTTCTCTCCTTAGACGGTCTTATTATCGGTGGTCTTTTACCACACTCTTCCACTATATCGACAAATGGAGCCCAAGTCTTTACCCCATTTTCAGTTAATTTTCAGTTTCTGCTGAATTCAGGTCTTTATAACTATAAAAATCGCGTTCTATATCTATACATTTAGTTCTTCATCATCGGCGCCTTGCTGGCCAAGCACAGAACTGAACTGATGAGCCTCTGCCGGCGTGCCGGACAGCTGTGCAAAGCGGCCGGCCTGGCCGCAGCGATCCTGCTCTATGCCTACTCCCGTCTCCTCTCCGACAAAATCCATCTGCCGTTCAACCGTGTTATCGATGACTATGGAATTACTCTAGCCATGGCGTTCTTCATCATCCTTGCACTTACTTCAGCGCAGCTGAGGCTGTGACGCAGCAGATCTGATTTCTTGATACCGGCAGGCGGTTTGGGTCAGTAGACTAGTCAGCTATCGATCAGGAAGCAAAAAAAGGGGAGCCCTTAGAGCCGTTACCGGCTCTTGGAGGCATCCCCTGAGTGTTGTTCATACTTGCGTACGCTTACGCGCGGCGCGGTTCGGCTGTGGCTCTGCTCACACTGACAAGCTCACCGCGGCATTCATTTACACCAGCTTCTGTCACCTTCACCTCGCAGAGCTCGCCCTGAAGCGAATCATCACCGCTGAACAGAATCTGCAGATAGTTGTCACTGAAGCCGTGCTGAATGCTGCGTCCCGGTGAACCCTTGGCTGCACGCTCAGGAATGACGGACAGTGTTCTGCCGACGAATTTCCGGGCATAAGCCAGCTGCATCTCCTCAGAGAGGTCAATCAGCTGCTGGACACGCGCATTCTTGATCTCTTCATCCACTTGGTTCAGCATCCGTGCTGCAGGCGTACCGGTCCGCTTGGAATACGGGAACACATGCATCTCGGAATAGTTGACCGCCTTCATGAAGTCATAACCGGCGCGGAACATCTCCTCGGTCTCGCCCGGGAAGCCGACGATAACATCGGTTGTAATGCCAACATCCGGCATCGCCTGGCGGATCAGCTGCATTTTGGCATAATACTCTTCGGTCGTATATTTACGGCGCATGGCCTTCAGCACATCGTTATGACCGGCCTGCAGCGGAATATGCAGATGGCGGCACATCTTGGAGCTGCGGTTCAGCACCTCAAGCAGCTTGTCATCAATCTGGCTGGCTTCAATCGAGCTGATGCGGACCCGCTCCAGGCCATCCACCTGATCCAGCTCCCACAAGAGATCGGCCAGACGGTAATTCTCCAGATCATCGCCGTAGCCCCCGGTATGAATCCCGGTCAGGACAAACTCCTTATATCCCGCCTCCACAAGCTGATGTGCCTGGGCGACAATCGATTTCGGATCACGGCTGCGCGACAGCCCGCGCGACCAGGGAATGATGCAGAAGGTGCAGAAGTTATTGCAGCCGTCCTGAATCTTCATGAATGCACGCGTCCGGTCAGCAAATCCGGGAACGTCCAGCTCCTCGAACTCCCGGGTCTTCATAATGTTGCGGACCGCATTCACAGGCTGGCGCGATTCCTGGATATTCTTCACATGGGTCATGATATGCTCGCGGTCCTGGTTGCCGATAACCAGATCGACACCGGGAATGTCGAGAATCTCTCCGGGCGAGGTCTGCGCGTAGCAGCCGGTTACAGCGACGATGGCTTCAGGATTGCGGCGCACCGCGCGGCGGATCATCTGCCGGCTTTTTTTGTCGCCCGTATTGGTCACCGTACAGGTATTGATCAGGTAGACATCGGCGGAACCTTCGAAATCCACCTGTTCGTACCCTTCATTTTTGAACAGCTGCCAGATGGCTTCTGTATCGTAGAAATTGACTTTACAGCCTAATGTATAAAATGCTACGGATGGCATTGTTTAAGCTCCCCCCATTTCTCCGGATTCATATAGAATGCATGCGGCGGCGACCATACCTGCGGTTTCACAGCGCAGAATGCGTGCTCCCAGGCCTACGGAGACCGCACCGGCCTCTTCGGCCGAGCGGCATTCCTCCGGACTGAAGCCGCCTTCCGGTCCGACAACAATCATTACCTTCGCAGTAGAATCCTGCGGCAGCGAGGACAGCCAAGGCGCGGCTGCGCTGCGGAGCTGCAGCCCTTCTTCTTTTTCATAACAGAAATAGACAGCGTCATACCTACTAAAGCTCTTCAGCAGCAGCTTCCAGCTAAGCGGCGAATGCACTTCCGGAACGATATTCCGGTGAGCTTGTTCAGCGGCCTCCTTGCAGATTTTGCGCCAGCGCTCTACCCGCTTGCTCTCCTTGCGTTCATCATACTGCACAATCGTCCGCTCGGAGAGGAACGGGGTGAAGGCAACCGCACCGATCTCGGTACATTTCTGGATCACCGTCTCCAGCTTGTCCCCCTTCGGCAGGCTCTGGGCTACAGTAATCTTAATCCGTGGCTCGTGGGTCATGGCCAGGTTCTCCAGTATGCTCACGGTTACGAGGCCAATCTCTATTTCAGCGATCTCAGCCAATGCCTCGCGGGAAACGCCGTCGCTGACGATCAGCTTATCCCCTGCCTTGCCGCGCATCACCTTGGCAATATGCCGGGCATCTTCGCCGTCAATGCTTACCTTATCTTGGCCGAACTGCGCCGGTGTTACGAAATAACGCTGCATCTTTTATCATCATCCTGTCTCTTATTCAGCGTAAAAGCGGCGGCGTTCCCGTCAAATCAGGTCCCGGCCGCCGCTTCGCATACATGATTAAACCTCGAAAATACCACGTTATATTGTACAACGTTTAGAGCTGCATGAACATCCCTCAATCTGGATTCTAGCCGCCGAACAATCCGAAAAAGAATTTCACGGCTCCGGCGCTCATTTGATTGGCCCAGTTATCCAGCGGTGTAATCGTGTAGGCACGCAGACCCGGGATAAACAGAATCAGCAAAAAGATGAAGACCGCCCACTGCTCATACTGCTGCAGTCTCCCGCGGATCGGACGAGGAGCCAGATCCTCCACGATCCGGTAACCATCCAGCGGCGGCAGGGGAATCAGGTTGAACAGGAACAGGAAGAAGTTAAGTTGAATGAAAATGCCGAAGAACCAGTAAATAGCCTGAAGCACACGGTCATTGCTGATAGATTCCAGCACTCCAGTCGCCGCCAGAGCCGAATAAATCATTGCTCCGAGGAACCCCAGCAGCAGATTGCTGATCGGACCGACAGCAGATACGATAACGCCCATCAGACGGGGGCGGCTGAAATTGTCACGGTTGACCGGAACCGGCCGCGCCCAGCCGAATCCGGCGACCACGAGCAGGATAATTCCGAAGAAATCGAAATGTACCGCCGGGTTCAGGGTCATACGGCCGAGCAGGCGGGCTGTCGGGTCACCGAACTTATTCGCAAAGTAAGCATGGCTAAACTCATGTACTGTAAAGGCGATCAGCAGGGTAATAAGCAGGAACGGAAGCTGTTCCAGCGGCATTCGTATAAAGCTTTGCAGAAATTCCATCTCTACCTCTTTCCGGCTGTGAACGCCACCCAATCTTCTTCACGGGTTACTTCTATAATCTCGAAACCGGAAGACTTCAGCGCTTCTGCCACAAGTCCTTCCTTATCCTTGTAAATACCGGAGGTGATGTAGATTCCTTCCGGCTGAAGTGCACGGTACACATCATCCGTGAACAGCACAATGATCTCGGCCAAAATATTCGCCACGACAACCCGCACCGGCAGGGTAACTCCCAGTCCCTCAGCAGCCGGAGCAGCGGCAGGAATAGCTGCTTCCTGTCCAGCCTGTTCAGCAGTATAGCCCGGTCTGGCCGAAGGCCACATATCTCCGGCTGTAGTATCTGCCGCCCGTTCTCCGCCGAGCAGGGAGAGCAGATCGCTCTCCTTAACGGTAATGGCAGCTTCAAGCCGGTTCAGCGCCACATTCTCACGGGCGCTCTCCACCGCCACAGGGTCGAGATCCAGGGCTAGAACGGATTTCGCGCCCAGCAGCACCGCACCTACGGCAAGGATGCCGGAGCCTGTGCCGACATCGATCACTTCATCGCCGCTGGCGATATGCTTCTCAAGCGCGCGCAGGCACAGCGCCGTCGTCGGGTGCGTCCCCGTTCCGAAGGCCATGCCGGGGTCGAGCTCAATAATCTTTTCATCCGGGGATGCCGGGGTATATTCTTCCCATGTAGGCTTAATGGTCAGCCGTTCCGAGACGCGCAGCGGCTTGAAGTACTGCTTCCAGGCATGGGCCCATTCATCCTCATCCACTGTCTTCCAGGAGATCAGCGCTTTGCCGGGATCGATCCCGAACCCTCTCAGCTCTTCCACCCTTGGCGTTACCTCCGCCACAATCTCGTCCATTGCCACCGTTTCGGCATAATAGCCCTTAATTACCGCTTCCCCCTCGGGGATGTCATTCAGCGGCTCATCGTATAATTCACCATAACGGGTATCCCGTACTTTATTCAGCGTTCCGGATTCCTCAATGGAAACTCCGCCCGCACCGGCCTCATACAGCAGATTGGATATCATCTCCTGTGCTTCCTCCGTTGTATGTACCGTCAGTTCGTGCCATAGCATGTTAGTAAATCCTCCTGAAAGTTTGGTAGCATATGCTCCGTTGGTTCTGCTTCGCAAAACTTGCTTCGAAAGCATAAGCTTAGTTATGAGAGCCCAGTCTCCCTGAAATCACTCCGCGTAACTGGATTCGAAAGCGCGGGCTTAGTTGTGTGAAGCATATCTAGGATAGTATAGCATTTCTTACCCGTGCAGCGCCAAACTGCGGGTCAGATCCCTTAATCCGTCACACCGCTGCGGCAAAAGCAATCCAGTACATGATCGTCCACCATCCCCGAGGACTGCATGAATGCACAACAAATGGTTGAACCGACAAACTTCATTCCCTTGCGCTTCAGCGCCTTGCTCATGCTGTCAGACTGCGGAGTGGTAGCGGGAACCTCTGCTCTGCTCTTCCATTGATTCACCACCGGCGTTCCGCCTATGAAGCTCCAGAGATATTCTCCGAAGCTGCCTTCCTCCCGGCCAATCTGCAGATAGGCCTCCGCATTGCGGATGACCGCATTAACCTTCAGCCGGTTGCGGATAATCCCCTCATTCTGCATCAGCTCGGCTATCTTGTCCTCCCCGTACAGCACAATCTTCTGCGGATCAAAGCCGTCGAAGGCTTCGCGGAAATTCTCCCGCTTCTTCAGTACCGTATACCAGCTCAGTCCGGCCTGCATGCCCTCCAGCATCAGCAGCTCGAACAGCTTCAGATCATCATATAGCGGCTTGCCCCATTCCTCATCATGATAAGCAATATAAACAGGGTCCTCATTCACCCAGGCGCAGCGTGTTATCGTCAAGTCTTGTTCTCTCCTTATGCACTGAAATGGAAATTCAGGATAGTTGTATTATGTACAATTAAAAACAGCGAAAATGAATGCTCGCAACTTATAAGTGTAGTCTGTACAACTAAATCTGCCCAATGGGCGATAATCCGTCTACATAGAGCTGTTTAATTGTATGAAATACAACTAAACGGATAATCGGTGGAAAATCAGACGTTTTAGTTGTACAAAGTGCAATTAAGTATACCGCATATCCCGTAATCGGGTCACGGCCAACCCTTTATATGTATCTACTGCGAAATCCGTCCGCCAGATGGCATGCGGGAGCCTTCAGCATAAAAAGAGCAGCCCCGGCCGGGCTGCTCTTCCTAATTGGACTCGTTTATTCCTATACTCGCTACAAAATGCTGCCTATTATTCCATGAGCTTATCCATAAGGCGGAGGATCATCACTACAGATTCGGCGCGGGAAGCCGGTTCCTCCGGCTTGAACTGTCCATTGCCTTTTCCCGTTACGATACCTGCTCCCGCAAAGGCATTGATAGGCCCTGCTGCCCAGCCCGCAGTGACGTCAGAGAATGGAACACTATCGCTGCTCACATAATTCGTCAGACGGGACAGCATCGTCACCATCTCCGCCCGGGTGATCTCCTGCTTGGGATGGAAGGAGCCATCGGCGTACCCGGTGATCACTCCGTTGCCTTGAAGTGCACTAATGGCTTCCGCGGCCCAGTGCCACCGCGTATCCGAGAAGCCGGTTCCGCCGGAAGCGCTCAGACCAAAGGCCTTGAACAGCATCGCTGCAAACTCGGCGCGGGTTACTCTGGCGTCAGGACGGAAGGAACCATCCGCATAACCGGTTATTATCCCCATCCGGGCTGCACGTTCAATGAATGCGGCACTCCACAGAGCTGCTGGGGCATCCGGGAATGTAACTGCAGGAGCGGATTGCCCTTTTGCCATGATCGCTTTTACCTTATCAAGATCTACTCTGTCGTTGAACACAGGCTTCGTTACGGTTGGCAGCGTTGGCTCCGTAGTTACAGCCGGTGTCGGTGTTACAGCTGGAGTGGATGTTGCCGTTGCTGTCGGAGTTGGCGTTGTCGCTGGCTTTGGAGTTGCTGCAGGTACCGCGCCTCCGTCATTGTTGCCTGTAGCCGCCGTTACGGAGACCTGAATCTCCTTCTTCACTCCTCCGTATGAAACTGTGATCATCGCCGTTCCCGTACCCACTGCTGTAACTACGCCTGCTTCGCTCACAGCAGCAACCGAAGGATTGCCAGTGGCATATTTCGCTTCCAGGGTCTTGAGGGCGCTAGAAAGGTCGGAATATTTCGCCGTGACTGCCAGGCTTTGCGTCTGACCTGCTGTCAGGGAGACTGAAGCTGGCGTCACCTCCAAATCAACCACTGCCGGTGCGGATACCTCCGAAATCACAATCGGAACCGCAACGGACTTGCCTCCGAATGAAGCCGTGACCGTTGCTTCGCCTGCCGCAACGCCCGTGATAAGCCCATTGTCCGATACAGAAGCAATAGCAGGGTCCGAAGATAGCCAAATGACTTGATCCGTGACCACCAGGTTCTCTGCATGATCATATACTGCCGTTATCACAGAAGCTGCGGTCTGACCCACTTGCAGCGTATGTTTACCCGGATCAGCTGTCAGTTTCAGCAGAACAGGAGCCGTGCTTTCCGCCTGAACCGTTACAGCAATGCTGACTGCCGGCAAGTTTCCGTATTGTGCTTCGATTGTAGCACCGCCTGCTGCTAACGCGTGAATCACGCCTGCGGCATCTACCGTAGCCACATTGTCATTGGAGGAAGTCCACAACGCTTCATTAGTGACATCTGCTGTGGACTTATCGCTATACGTAGCGGTGAGAACTGTCGCGCGTTCCTCCCCGGCCTGCAATGTCAGCTCCGTAGGCGATACCGCCACGGAAGTCACCGTAAGCTCATCCTTCTTTTCAATAGTATAATTGTCTATTAATGCATCGCTTTCCGTAGTACGGGCCTGGATGGTGATTTTGTCATGGCTGACTTGAATGGCAGAATACACCGGAACGTCCTCGTCAAACATGAAGTTGAGATACTCATACTGCTTACCATCATAGAATTTCCAGCCGGAGGCGCCCCCGTCCAGATAGACCGTCCCGCGCTCGCCGTTTAGCAGCGGCTTTCCTCCATTCATCGGATAGGTGCGCGCATACACATGGTCATGGCCTTCCAGCACCAGATCTACTTTCAGTTCCTCCAGAACAGGTGCAAAATACGTTTGCGTGTATTCAATTACATTCCCGCGCCCATCTTCGGTATGATAAGCAGGCTTATGGAACATTACAATTTTCCATTTTTTATCACTGGCCTGAACATCCCCGCGCAGCCATTCGGCTTGCTTAGCCATGGTCACTTCGTCTGCCTCGGAGTTCAGCACAATGAAATGCACCTCGCCTGAATCGAAGGAATAGGCGTAATCCTTCTGAATATCCGGGCCGTTCTCCGGCAAATCTAGTCCCTTGGCAAAAATCTCCTTGCCTTCACCCTTCACATCATGATTCCCCATCGTATAGCCTGAAGGAAGAGAGGATGCATAGACCGAAGAAGCTTCCCAGAACTGGTTCCACTCATTCAGGATTCCTCCGTCGTCAACCATATCGCCGCCGTGCATCACAAATTGGGTATCCGGATAACGGGTCAGAGCATCGCTGATCAGCTGCTGATAGATTTCAAGCCCATTATCTCCTTTGGTATGCGAATCAGTTACGAATACGAAAGAAACGGGAGTTTCCGGTGCTGCATCCAGCGTCTTGTATTCGTACCAGGCACTCCAATGGCCTTCATAGCCCACCCGGTAATGATAAGCCGTACCCGGCTCCAGGCCGGCAACCAATGATTTGTGGAACTTTATTTCGCCCAGCGGTCCACCCTCCACTTCATGGATGACCTCCACTTCAGTAAGCGCAGACTGCTCTACCGCCTTTGGCTGAGCACTGTCCGAGCCATTGTCCGCCCAATCGCTGTTCTTCACATATTGAATCGAAGTTGCTTGAACTCTGGGGGCCGTCTGCCAGCCTACGCTCAGCATCGTACTCATATCTTCGGTAACAAAGGTCTGGACAAATTTCGGATCATCTCCGCCGAATTGGGTCACAACATTCATGCTGAAGCTCTCACTGGTGCCGCCATCCTTGACCGCCTGCACTTTCCAGGTGCCGATCGCAAGATTAACCAGCGAAGTATGAATTTCACCCTTGGCATCCGTCAGTCCCAATCCTTCGGTAAGACTCTTCTGCTCTACATCAGCAGAGGAAATATAGCCTGTCTTCGTTCCATCCGGCAGATATACTTTGACGAATCCGGAGGTGCTTCCTGCTGTAGCGAAGAATTGCCCGTTGTTCTCTGCTGTAAGCAGCACGGCGGACGAATGATCAGCGCTTGTATATATACTCGAATTGGCGGCTGTTACCATCACATAGGTCTGAGGGCCGCTTGCATCGGTAAAATCGATCTCCGCCCCTTCTACCGGAGCTCCCGCATGGGTAGTTACGGTAATGATATTCTTCGTTTGCAGACCCGATCCCTTGACGCTTAAGGCATACGGGAAACCAATCTTATAATTAACCGGAGAGGCAAAAGAGCTTACGGCAGTCCCGCTATGATACCCAAAGCTGCCTTCCGCCATGGTGAACTGCTTGTAGGTCTCGCCACGTTCCATTTTTGCGGACCGGCTCACGGCGAAATCGATGCTGGCCAAGGCATCCGCAGAATCTCCCTGCAGTCCTTCTGCGCTAAATTCAACATAACCGCCTGTATTGTCGATGGTGCTCTGGACGTTGCTTAGTCCGTCACGAGCGTGCACAGCCTCCGCCTGCAGCGTCTGCGGGTCGAACTTAATCTTGGTCAGCACGCTGGTTGCTTCTCCGGTATTCTTCGCCGCCAGCTCCAACCGGTAAGTCTCGTTGCTGACCGCTTCCTCCGGCCCTTCCAAGGTGAGCATCGCTCCATGCTCAATTGTAAAAGCATACTCCACTGAAGCCGGATTACCGGCCAGATCCTTCACTTCAGCAACCACTTGATGATAACCGCCATCCAGCGGCACCTCCGGGTGATATGTAATGGCCTTAGTGTTCAGATCGTAAGCGTAAGCCTCCGGTGCAACCGGCTGGCCATCCACAGTTAATTGGATCGAGTCTGAATCAATGCCCGATTCCGCATCATCCGCCGACAGGATAATATCGGCTACGGTAGCATTCAAGATTTGATCCGGTGCGGGTGAAACCGGAGCCAGCACGGGAACATCCATATCTTCATCCGCCGGCTCATCATAAATAAGTCTGACGTCATCGATCCAGATGGAGCCTTTGTTCTTTTTGCTCATTTGCCGTTCTTTCATCTGGAAGTAGAATGCCACGGTACCGGGCAGCGTCAGATCACTCCCTATCTCGGCCTCGACATATTTCCAGCCGCTCCAGTCTATCCCTGTTTCTTCACTTCTCATCTCATACGTTTTGGACTTCCCGGTGGCTGATACATAGAACTTGGAGGTTAGGCCATGCCCTTCGTTATTGGCGTAAATCCACATGCCGATTTTGTGGGGCGTTCTGCCTGTCAAGGCTAACTGCGTTGCAGGCCCGACTGCAACCTGGGAGGGATTATCGGTTATGCCGATAAAGTCATAATCAATCCGTAAGGATTTTGCCCCGTCACGGACGTATTTCGGATCACTTTCAAGCGCCATATTGCCGCTGTAGATGCGCGCACTGTCAAACGTCAAGTCTGCCAGGCTCACCTGTTCAAAATCCTCCAGCATAACGACACCGTTAGGCTCAGCCGGATCCGCATACACGGTCGATGATGAGAAGGAGGGTGGAATGAACGGGATCAACACCGACATTGCCAATATCCCGGTTAATACTCTCTTTACAAGCGGATGCTGCTTACTCACTGCCTGCCACGCTCCTCGTTGTCTGTTCTTGTTCACTGGGACAAGTTATTCCAGCATAACGCGGCAACGTATTCGTGAGATCATCGCAATGTAAGCACAATAAATATTCAGCCCAATGAATTCCCGGGCGTCTCCCAAGAAAAAAAAGGCGTCCGCCCCCTTTCAGGTTTGGACTGCCTTTTAAGGCTGCAATTGCACCCGCGTTTCTTTATCCGGCTCGTTGGTGGAGTAGAAGAACATGTATATAGCAGCTTCTGTTCCTTTGAAGTCCTTATACACATCAATGCTGTGGTTATTTCCTTCTCCGCGGAAGTTCACTGTCACTATTTTACCTAAGATCCGGTCTTTCCCTATGCCGATATGAGTCTGATTCACGCCGCCAAAATGGGGATCATCGCTCTTCGTCTCTACATAGAGATCCGCACCCTGCATATAGTAGGTCCACTGTACCGGAATACCGCCGGTTTCCCGGATCAGCGTCTGCTTCTCGCTGGAGATGTTGGTCAATTGGAGTGGTGTCTTATCATCCTCATGCCGGGTAACTTTATATTTCCCTATAAGCGTCATTGACGTCGTCTTTGTAATCTCAAGATCTGCCGGCCGTTCGAAACGCAGGGTTGTCAGATCCCTGTCCCCGGTTGTCGAATACCATGCTCCGCCTTCCAGCTTCCGGCCGTCCACCTCGAGTGTATAATTAACATACGGCAATTCAGCGAATTTAGCTTTGCTCCGGACGGACACACGAATTTGCGTAGGCGTGACTACCATTTGCTCAATCCTGTTATCCGTGTCTCCCGCTTCCAGCGGCAGATCCAGCGCCGTCTTGATTGTGGCGTCTGCCATCTTCTTCTTGCTCAGTTCCAGATCAAACGTCCAAGGACCGTCTATATTGCGTTCCAGCTTGGTATAACTGAGCTTATACACTGTATCAGCCTTGGGGACGTCATCCGGCTTATAATACTGAAGCGAGGTGTATTCCCCGTTGTCTCCCGGCTTGCCAAAAGCACCTGATTGAGAATTACTGACAAGCTCTCCGTCTCTATAGGCTATGATTTGCGGGAAAGCTAAGTCCTTCGCTTCCGAATTATTAAAGACTGCCGCCGTGGACAGCATCAAACGTTCATTCCCCTCCTTAAAGGGCTGAACACTGAAGGATTCCAGTCCATCCCGGTTCACAGGGAAGCTCTGCTGCTGCGGTGAATCGGTATCCAGGTTCAGATCGACCTCCTGCTGTGAATACGACTCGATTCTCTCTGCCGTCAGGCTCACCTTGACCGTCTCCTGATCCGGCGTCCAATTCGACTCGAAATACCCGTTATACCGTTGATTCTTCTCGTCCCATTGCTGATAATTGTATTCCATTTCATCGCCGTTCCCCTTCGCATCCTTAAGGGACATGCCTTGAATATTCCACATTCCGCTTTCCCTGTCTGCACCGACATCCAGACTGTACAGAATCACCGTCCGGTTCTCATCAGTGAGCGCCGTATGCAGCGTCAGGGTTACTCCATCCTTGGTGATCGTCTGTCCAAGCGGCTGACCCAGATTCTGCGCCAGCGCGGCCTGTACACCGCCTCTATCTCTGAGCAGGATGCCCCAGTCATATTGCACAGCAGCATATACCGGTACAGCCACCAGCAGGGCGCTGAGCGAAGCAGCGATGGTGAACTTGCGCCAGCTGCGGTGACGGCGCGGAGCGGGAGCCCCTGCATCGGTTCTGCTTACTGTACCAGCATGTCCGGCCTGCTCCATCCGTCCCCACATCTCCTCAAAATCAGGATACAGAATCTCGTTATCGTCATTTAAGCGACGCTTTAGCAGTGCTTCGGTTCTGTCCATACTGCTCTTCCTCCTTAGCTATAATCTGAACTCCCGTATCCTCCAGAATTTTCTTCATCAGGCGCAGCCCCTTGTGCTGCCTGGATTTGACCGTTCCCAGCGGAATAGCCAGCATACCGGAAATTTCATCCATACTGAAATCATGCATATACCGCAGTGTCAGTACAGCCCTGATCTTTACCGGAAGACGGGACATATATCCGGCCCATTCCAGCTTCGTTTCCTTTTGCTCCGCCAGCTTCTCTACCGGGGGCTCCGGACTCCCCTTGAACAAATGCAGATTAGCCATCAGCTTCTGCTGCAGGCTGTTCCTGCGTTTCAAGTGATTCAGGCAGGTATTAACCGTGACCTTCATAATCCAAGCCTTCAAATGATCTATGTTCTGCCACTGGCTGCGGAAAAGGGTAATGAATACCTCTTGGCATAGATCCTCAGCATCGGCAGCATCGTGCACCATATAGTAGCAGGTCCGGTATACCTCTTTACTGTAGGTTTGGAACAATTCCCTATTGCCCACCTGAGCATGCCTCCTTTCTTGTTTGGACTACCCTATATAACAACCGGGGGCTTCAAAAGGTTCATTTTCTACTCACAATAAGCAAAAAAAGCATGTCTCCACGTAAATGCCCGGGATACATGCTGTAAAAGGAAATTCTATGCGGAACTGGAACAGTATCCGGAGAAAGCAACCGTCAGACGATGTTCATTACTTCACGCGCCTGATTGTCCAGTTCCTGCGCAGAGGAAGCAATCAAAGTGAATTCATTCAGGGCTACCTGAATCTGCTGCTGGCTCACACCCACATTCTCCTGAACCAGGTTAAGTCCGATAGATATTCTTCCCACTTCCTCTGTGATGGCCTGGACGCTGTCGCGGACTTCCGTGATCTGATCCTGAACCATTGCGGACAGCTTGCGTACTTCTTTGGCCACTACGTCGAATCCCCGGCCGAACTCACCGGCATGAGCAGCCTCAATAGCCGCATTAAGCGCAAGCAGGTGGGTCTGTGACGCAATATTACGGATTGTCTGCACAACGCCGTGAATGGCCGCTGCCTGCGTCTGCAAATTCAGCAGTGTATCGGTATTTTCGCTCGACACTTCGGCAATTTTATCAATACTCAACAGCAGATCCTGACTGCGCTCAATTCCTTTTTCCGCACGCTGATTCAGGCTGTCAGCCATTTCCTGCATCTGTTCCACTACACGGTTCATATTATTCTGTCTGCCCGTGATATTGGTCGCCACCTTCGACACCCCAATGACATGCGTATCCGTCTCATCAAACACCGGCATATACGTGGCTTCAAGCCAGACCGATTCCCCGTCCGCGTCCATCCGTTCGATTTTATCCTGAAAGCTCCGGCCCGCAAACAGGTTCTCCCAGAATAGCTCATAGCCGGGACTGTTCACGAAAGATGGGAAACACAGCTCCTTGTGCTGCATTCCATACATGTCCTCAACCCTGTATTTCATCGAACCGGCAAACACCTCATTTACATACGCTACCCGGCGGTCCAGATCAAATCGGATCAATGCGAGATTCTTTTCCAAAGCTTTGACAACCAGTTCGTCTGTAACTACTTGGGCTGATAGATTCTCCATTATGACTACTCCCTATAAATCTCAATTTTTATCCGGCTTTTTGTTGGTTTTGGTATTCTTCGCTTTACTCATATTAACGGATATCCGGGCAGTTTGGATTATATTAATAAATTAAAAAAATCAGCGTAAATGAAGCAGCTGCACAAGGAAGGCTTCCCGATGCCAGTCACGGTCCAGCTATACAGAAAGCCCCACCCCCGGCTGGCGGAGAATGGGACTATCTTTCTTGGAATGGGGTTATGCGTCTGGTGAGAAATCAACCGATGTGGCCTTCCTCATATATGTACAGATTCCGCACTATTTTCTGGGTCCGTAATCCCCGATCTTAATTCCCCATACACTATCCTTCTGGTACGCAGCCGCTTCCTGCAGATCCGGGAGCCTGGCATCCTGGGGATAATGGCGCTCCAGATACTGGACGAAAGCCCGGCGCAGACCAATCTCATTCTCCAGCTTATTGAACTCATTAGGGTGCTTCTCCATTTCGGCAAGTGAAGTCTCCCAGCCTTCCAGATCAGCAGCCTCCGATTGTCCGGTGCGGACCTTCGCGGTAAGCTCCCGAAGCTCCCGGTAAGCCTTTTTTACTTTGGAAGAATAGACTTGCTTCTGGTTCAGGAAGGTTAGCAGCGCAACCAGCAACGCCAGTCCAATCCATAAAATAACAGTATCCACTTCAGTACCCTCCCGGTTTGACATGTCTCTTCATTATACACGGCTGCGCACAAAAACACCCCACTTCTGTGGGGCATCTTTGGCAAAAGTATCAAACTCACATTATAAGGAAGGTTTCCGCTATTCCTTCTTCAGAATCTCCTCCAGCTGTCTTTTATCAGCCTCCCGGGACCGGTCCATTGCCTCTATATCATCGTGATCCGCTTCAGCCGCTGAGAATTCAACATCCTCTGCCTTTGCCTCATAGAGCATCTTCAACTTTTCCGTCTTGGAGAAAATTTTCGAGTTTTCTCTGTCCACTTTTAATCAGCCTCCCAAGTAGTGTTATCTGACAATCAAATCATCCCGCCGGCTTCCTCAATAAGTGACAGCGCCTGATCGTAAATGGCCGAATCTACAATTACAGTCAGCAGAATATTTCTGCCTGTCGGTCCGCCATCCCCGCCGTGACTCATCCCGCTGCCGCTCGTATGCGATGCAGAGAGGATGCCCGTATGCTCACTTACTGCGGTCATGGAATCCATACTTGCCAAATTGCCGGTGACCGGATTCACTCCGGACTGCAGCCCGCTTCCGCCAAATCTGCTGAATCTGTCAATGGAGACCTCTTCTACCCGCAGCGCCTGAAGCTTGCGGGAGACCCCTTCCGCTTCCTCCGGAGCCCTAAAGTACGCCAGTATATATCGTTCCAAGACCGTATCCCCGCTCTCTTGAGATTCAAGCTCTTAGTTGTACATGTTTATGTTGTCTTGGCTACGCCATTTTTATGCTTTTTTTTCAATAGCCCAGTATATTAATCGGATTTCGACAATTTATTCAGCACATTACCGTAATATGGTACTAAAGTAGTATATTCCAATCTGTAAATTGACTGTAAAATAAATGTAATTTTCACAATTATTTTTCTTCGAAGCAGTTAAGCCACTCGGAAGGGAGAGAACCGGTTTATAAGGTTGCTGTAATGAAAATCAAATACTACTGGGGAGGATATTAAATGTTCAAACGCTCCATTCGCAAATTTGGCATAGCCACTGCAAGTTTTAGTCTAGCGGTTTCCATTCTGCTTCCTTCCGCATCTTTCGCAAGCAGCACTTCGTTTTTACCAGCAGCACCGGATCTCAAGAATCATGTCTCTCTGCTTAACTCCAGGTTAGGCAACACCCCGGACTCCTTAAAATCATCCATCCAGAACTACACTTCAGCATTAAACTCCAAACCGCAGAATTATGCGGGCAACATCACCACTTCAGCGCCTGTAACTTTCATTGTCCAATTGCAGAACGACCCGGTCAAAGTAGCTGAGAACCAGGGCGCCAAGAGTAAGGCACCTGCTTTGCAGCGCAATATTCTCCGCACAGAGCATAACAGCTTCGCTGCCGCTGCCGCCGCACTCGGTGCAACCACCGGCCATGAATACACGGAGGTATTCAACGGCTACTCTGTGACTCTGCCGGGTAATCAAGTGGACAAGCTGCTGACCTTACCTGGTGTGAAGGCGGTCTTCCCTAACCAGAAGGTTCAAGCGCTGGAAACTGCAACAGATGCCTCTACTCTTACCGAAACCCTTAAGGAGGTAGATAAGGTCGGAAACGGAGACATCTTCGGTTCTGATGAACTGAATGAGGATGGCATTACTGGTGAAGGAATTCAGGTTGCCGTAATCGATACCGGTATCGACCTTACGCATCCGTACCTTGAGAAAATTTATAAAGGCGGGTATGATGTCGTCGACGGTGACTACGATCCGTCAGAGACAGCGCCTGATTCCGATTATGCGCCAATCAACGGCAATCCTTATGAGACGGCTCATGGCTCACACGTCTCTGGTATTATCAAGAGCGTAGCACCGGATGTTGAGCTTTATGTGTACCGCGTGCTCGGTCCATATGGAAGCGGCACTACGGACGACGTTATTGACGGTATCGAAAGAGCCGTAGCCGACGGTGCCGATGTTATTAACCTCTCGCTTGGTTCAGATGTGAACCAGCAGTATTCGCCTGATGCCATCGCAGTGGATAACGCTGCTGCTGCCGGTGTCACCGTTGTACTGGCCGCAGGTAACGCCGGTCCCGAAGCGGAAACCGTCGGTACACCAGGCGGTGCGCACCGCACCATTTCCGTTGCCGCTTCTACGACCCCTGCCGAAATTACTTTCATTAAGGTGGGTGTTACCCAGACGGTCTATGGTATCCAGGCTTCCGAAGAAGGACTTCTTGGAGAAGCCAACGGCTTGGAAGTTGTCTATGCCGGACTCGGGCTAACTGTAGATGATTATAAGAACGCAGATGTTGAAGGTAAAATTGCAATTGTTGACCGCGGAACCAATACCTTCGTGAACAAGTCGGCAAATGCCCGTGCAGCAGGTGCTGTCGGCTTGCTGATCGCTAACAACAGAGCAGGTGAACTCAATGCCGCTACTGATGCTACCGGAGTCCCTACTTACGGCATTACCCAGGACGAAGGCAAGGCGATCAAGGCTGAACTGGCTGAAGGCCGTAATACGCTGTCATTCGAAGTTGGTCCCGATAAGGACAACCTTATTGCCGGTTTCAGTTCGCGCGGACCTGCACTTCCGGACTTCACCATCAAGCCGGATGTATCGGCTCCTGGTGTAGCCGTGAATTCATCAGTACCGGTATGGGAAAGCGAAACCGGCTACGCCAAGTTCAACGGAACCAGTATGGCCAGCCCGCATGTGGCCGGGGCAGCTGCGCTGCTGCTGAGCGCAAGCATTCCTGATAACGGGGAAGAGCCATCCCTGACTCCGGACCAGGTTAAAATCCTGTTAGCCAATAATGCCACGACTCTTTCCGACCGGAATAATAAATATTACAGTGTATACGAGCAGGGTGCCGGGCTGATTGATCTGCCAAAAGCACTTAGTGCTACTGCCATCGCCCGTGTTCCGGAGGTGCTTGATACCAAACGTCCGGAAACCGAAATACCTAAGGTTAACTATGACACAAGCTCCTTGTCCTTCGGACTGGTGACTTCGCCGTCCACTGTGACTAAGACCGTGTATGTAGACTCCCTGACTGGGGAACCTGACACTTTCAATATTGATGTGGAATGGCGTACTTCATCCCATGAAGGTATTGAGTTCGCAAATCTTGAAACCTCTGTTGAAGCAGATGATTACTTCCAGGTACCGCTAACGGTAGATGCGGAGGCTCTAAGCGGAAAGTACGAAGGTGTACTGACGCTAACTTCAGGTACAGAGACTCTGACACTGCCATTCAGCGTGGTAGTAGGTGCGCAGTACAAACCTGATACCATCACGAATTTCGAAGTCGGTGCAGAGAATTTCGAGTTCATTTCACCTAACGGTGATGGACTTCTGGAGAGCACCTACCTGACCTTCTCTGTAAATGAAACGGTAGAAAACCTTGCGCTGGAAGTTGTCTCACTGGACGGTTCTACAACCGTTGTCGGAGATGTGTATGCCACAGGGCAGAAATTCTACCCGGGCCTCTATGAAGAACCGGAATGGACTGGCATCGTTGATGTTCAGGGTGAGTCTTATGTATTGCCTGACGGCATATATTCCATAACCCCTGTCCTAGACGGCGGAACGACCCGGTTCGATGACCTGTCTGCTATTGTTATTATTGACCGGGAAGCACCGGAAGTCAGCGGTGCAACCATAACGGAGCACGCCCGGACGAACGAGCAGGAACCGCGAAGTGCAACCATTAGCGGTGTCATTGCTTATGATCTGATGTTCGAGCTTATCGATGAACAGACGGATCCGAATGAACTGCTTGCAGTATCTGCAGCCTATGAAGAACCAGATGGTACTGTAAAAGAAGCGGATGGCTATATTGATTCCAACGGTTACTTTGAAATTGAGGTTCCTTTGACCGAGGGCTTGAATCAGTTCTATCTGTACGCTTACGATTACGCGTCAAACGGTTGGCTCGATTATGCTCAGCTTCTGCGCTACAACACAGATCAGACAGTTGCAACGGTCTCACCTACAGCTTCCAGTGCGACTGTTGAGCTGGGCACTTCAATCACCATTGATGCCGGCTTCTCCGTAACTGAGAATGTGTACGGTATCTACGGAGCCACTTTCAATTTGCTCTACAGCAATAGCCTGGCTCAGCCAAATATCAAGTCAAGCGTACAACTGGCAACCTATCAGGAAACTCATTTCCCTGGTGTACCGTTGCCTGAGTATACGAACCTGATTCATTTGGAGGACGGACGCGATGTCCAGCAGTATGGCGTGCATGTAACAGACGGAGCTTACGATGGAATTGGTACCGGATCCTTAGGACAGTTCACCTTTACTCCGACTAAAGCCGGAACTTATACCTTTGAATTATCGGATATCAAGCTTTGGAGCGACAATTACTCGGCGACAATTCCGGCAGGTTCATCCACTGTGAGTGTTGTCGTGAAAGAACCATCATCAAGTTCAAGTAATCCATCACCATCTCCAACTACACCAACAGCAGCTTCAGGCACTACTGCGACTTCCGGACAGCTTACTGTAACAGCTGATCCTGCAGGTGGTAAGCCTACAGCGAGCCTGGCTGTTTCCGACTCCATTCTGGATGCGGCATTGAAGAGTGCGGTGAATAACAATGTCGTACTGAGCATCACTGATGTAGACTTCTCCAAATACGGACAAGTAAGCATTGTGCTCACATCTGCCCAGGCGGACAAGCTGAAGAGTTCCGCAAGTGCACTCAGTCTGAACGGCAAGGGATTCTCCCTAACCATTCCGGCTGGCACACTTCCGGACTTCATTACCGCCAGTGGCCTAACCGTCACACTCGGTTTGCATGAGGAAGCAGATACCGCTCCGCTAAGCGGCAGTACCGGAAGTATTGATATCGGCTCCTCCTCACTGACCCTCAAGAACGGCTGGACCACAAGCAAGCCTGTATTTGTACAGCTTGCCCTGAACCCTGACGGCTTGAAGGATGTCCGCAAGACAGGGGCTTATAAAGAATCTGCTGAAAACTCATGGAGTTATTTGCAGCCAGGCACCATTCCTGCAGACGGCCTGCTGCAGTTCAGCATTACCGGTGACGGCACCTACACTGCTGCCGCCCGTAATACCAGCTTCTCGGATATCGGCACACACTGGGCCAAGGATGCTGTCGAAGTTCTTGCCGCTCACGGTATCGTAGCCGGTAAAGGAACTACCGCCAGCTTCAAGCCTGCAGACAGCCTGAATCAGGCCGAGTTGTTGACCCTGTTCGACCGTTTGCTCGGCAAAGGTGACACCTGGACAACACACATCAAGGAAAGCGGCTCCCGCGATGTCCTGACCCGCGAAGAAGCAGCGGTAATTCTGGCTGAGGCACTCGGTGCCGATGTCACTTCCTCTACGCTGACCTTTAAGGATGCAGGTTCTATCTCGGCTAACGCCAAGAACGCAATCGCTTATGCAGTAAGCAAAGGCTACCTCCAAGGTGTAGGCAACAACACCTTTAACCCGAAAGGTACCCTGACCCGTGCCCAGGCTGCTGTCATCCTGGAGCGTGTGCTCGAGGATCTGCGTAAACAGTAAGACAAGTAATCTGTATCGTAACTAATATGCCTTACTAAAGCGGCGGCAGCATCCTGATTTGTGGATGCTGCCGCCGTTTATTGTGCACAGCCAGTACATCAATTTGTTATACGTGCACGTAGATCTTACTTTTCCACTAACGGAGACCGTTTTAACCCCATCAGCCGCTGTTTCGGACTGAGATTCCGCTAATTCGGAAATTCAGTCCGATTCACAGGCCAAACGGACTGAGATTCCGTTATATGACCAGATGCCCCTAATTTCGGACTCCAATGAACAAGATAACGGAATCTCAGTCCGATTCAGCCTCAATACCGGGGGATTTCGGGAAATAAGCGATTCTCAGTCCGCCTCAGTCCGCCCCACTCTGCTGACAGCCCGGTCTGTTGCGCCAGTCAAATATAAAACGCCCGCCTCCAATTCCCATGGAGGCGGGCGTTGCTATGCGGCTCCGTAGGGCCGCAGGATTAATACTCTTATGAAGATCAGTCCCCGCGGAACGCACGCTTCACGCGGTCAAAGAAAGACTGCTCCTGCTCATGAGTGTTCTCTCCATTGTGGGAGGCGAACTGGCGGAGCAGGTCTTTCTGCTCATCACTAAGCTTGCTAGGCGTGACCACGATGACGCGGACATGCTGATCGCCGACTCCGCTGCCGCGCAGATGCGGAACACCTTTGCCTTTGAGGCGGAAGAAGGTTCCGGTCTGTGTGCCTGCAGGAATCTTAAGCTTCACTTTTTCGGTAAGTGTAGGGATTTCGATCTCGTCACCAAGCGCCGCCTGAGCGAACGTCAATGGAACCTCGCACATAATATCATCGTTCTCGCGCTCGAAGAAATCGTGATTCTTGACGCGGAACACAATGTACAGATCTCCGGCAGGGCCGCCGCGTGTGCCGCCTTCGCCTTCACCGGTCATGCGCAGCTGCGCGCCGTCATCGACACCGGCAGGAATGCGCACATGAATCTTGCGCTGTTTCTTAACCTTGCCCTGGCCTGCACATGTTGTACATTTTTCTTTGATGATCTTGCCTGTGCCGCTGCAATGGGAGCAGGGACGGCGGTTACGCATCTGTCCAAGCGGTGTATTCTGCACGAATTCCTGCTGGCCGCTGCCGTGGCATACGGAACAGGTCTCCGGCTTCGTTCCAGGTTTGGCACCGGAGCCAAAGCAGGTATCACAGGTCTCCGTACGCGGAATGGTAATATCGGTTTCTTTACCGAATACCGCTTCCTTGAATTCAATGGTCATCGTATACTGCAAATCGCCGCCGCGCTGCGGTGCATTCGGATCACGCCGTCCGCCGCCGCCGAAGAACATATCAAAGATATCGCCAAGACCGCCGAAATCTCCGCCGCCTCCGCCAAAGCCGCCGCCCATGCCCTGGTTAGGATCAATATGTCCATATTGGTCATAACGAGCCCGCTGCTGCCCGTCACTGAGGACGTCGTAAGCTTCCTTAACCTCTTTGAACTTGGCTTCTGCATCGCCCGCTTTATTCACATCCGGATGATACTGGCGCGCCAGCTTACGGTACGCTTTCTTCACATCTTCGTCTGAAGCATCTCTTCCGAGGCCCAGAACCTCATAATAATCGCGTTTATCTGCCACTGCTTTCACCTCCGTACATCGTTATTCTTCTGCCCTTAACATGGCAAGTAGAAACGGCTACGCCGTCCCGCGGGGACGGCACCGTTTCTTCGAGAAATGTAAGAAGAAATTTATGACGGGAAACCCATAAACCCTTACATTTTAAAGGGAAAGCCAAAACACGGGATGCCCCGGTTTTGACCTTCCCCTCTCACCAAATAGAAACTTATCGTTTAAGGTTACCCTTGATTCTTCTCATCGTCAACCACTTCATAATCGGCGTCTACCACGTTGTCTTTCTTGGCATTGCCTTCAGAAGCTCCCTGGCCGCCTTCAGCGCCTTGCTCAGCTTGTGCAGCCTGTTCATACAGCTTCACAGACAACTGCTGTACGATCT
Source organism: Paenibacillus sp. FSL E2-0178 (assembly GCF_038593005.1). Taxonomy (NCBI): domain Bacteria; kingdom Bacillati; phylum Bacillota; class Bacilli; order Caryophanales; family Paenibacillaceae; genus Paenibacillus; species Paenibacillus sp. FSL E2-0178. The sequence goes on along the minus strand of NZ_CP151953.1, from coordinate 6,583,162 downwards.
CATTCAGCGCCTCTGTAGCAGCAGTGATTTCTTCCAGGTTGTCGGTTTCCAGTGCAGCCTTCACTTTGTCTTTGGCTTCATTGGCTTTCTCGATTTCGGAAGCGTCGACTTTGTCAGCAAGGTCCTTGATGACTTTGTCCGTGGAGTATACGAGCTGGTCAGCGTTGTTCTTCGCTTCTACCAGTTCTTTACGCTTGCGGTCTTCCTCAGCGTGCAGCTCGGCATCCTTCATCATCTGTTCTACTTCAGCATCGCTCAAGCCGCTGGAAGAAGTGATAGTGATCTTCTGGCTCTTGTTGGTGCCTTTATCCGTAGCAGATACGTTAACGATACCGTTGGCATCGATGTCGAAGGTTACTTCGATCTGCGGTACACCGCGCGGTGCCGGTGGAATCTCGTTCAGCATGAAGCGTCCCAGTGTCTTGTTGCCGTTCGCCATCTGGCGCTCACCCTGCAGTACGTGGATTTCCACGCTCGGCTGGCTGTCAGCGAAGGTCGAGAACACCTGCGATTTGCTTGTAGGGATCGTAGTGTTGCGCTCGATCATCTTCGTGAATACGCCGCCTGCAGTTTCAATACCCAGGGACAGCGGAGTTACGTCAAGCAAGACCACGTCTTTAACATCACCAGTCAGCACGCCCGCTTGAACAGCAGCACCAAGGGCTACTACTTCATCCGGGTTAACGCCTTTGTGAGGCTCTTTGCCTGTAAGCTTCTTGATCGCATCCTGTACGGCAGGAATACGTGTGGAACCGCCGACCAGCACGATTCTGTCCAGATCAGCAGGCGTCATGCCGGCATCGCTAAGCGCTTGACGGGTTGGTCCCAGCGTACGCTCTACCAGGCTTGCAGTCAGTTCGTCGAACTTGGCACGGGTCAGGTTGACCTCCAAGTGCTGTGGTACTCCGTCAACAACCGTGATGAACGGCAGCGATACAGTAGTTGTCAGTACGCCGGACAGCTCTTTTTTCGCTTTTTCTGCAGCGTCCTTCAGACGTTGTACAGCCGCTTTGTCTTTGCTCAGGTCAATGCCTTGCTCTTTCTTGAATTCAGCCACGAGATAATCCATAACCAGCTGGTCAAAATCATCCCCGCCCAGACGGTTGTCACCGCTGGTAGCTTTTACTTCGAAGAAGCCGTCGCCCAGTTCAAGGATTGATACGTCGAATGTACCGCCGCCAAGGTCATAGACTAGGATCGTCTGGTCTTCGGATTTCTCCAGACCGTAAGCAAGTGCTGCTGCCGTTGGCTCGTTGACAATACGCAGTACTTCAAGACCGGCAATTTTGCCCGCATCCTTCGTAGCTTGACGCTGGCTGTCATTAAAATATGCAGGAACCGTAATAACGGCCTGGGTTACTGTCTGGCCCAGATAGGCTTCAGCATCGGATTTCAGCTTCTGGAGAATCATCGCCGAAATTTCCTGTGCGGAGTAGTCTTTGCCGTCAATGCTTTCTTTGTGGTTCGTACCCATGTGGCGCTTAATAGAAGCGATGGTACGGTCCGGGTTCGTGATGGCCTGGCGTTTAGCTGTCTCGCCGACGATACGCTCGCCGTCTTTCTTGAAGCCTACAACCGACGGGGTTGTACGCGCGCCTTCCGGATTCGGGATAACGACGGCTTCGCCGCCTTCCATAACGGCAACGCAAGAGTTCGTGGTTCCAAGGTCAATACCGATAACTTTACTCACTGTAATTTGCCTCCTCAGACATAAGGTGAAGCCCGGGGCTTCAACCATTCATATTATTATTGTGGTGAAACGTTGTCTTCATAGAATAATGCTCACTTATATAGACAGAACTACATGCTGACTTTGACCATGGCCGGACGAAGAACTTTATCTTTCAGGAGATAGCCCTTCTGGACTTCTTCTGTCACGATGCCTTCCTCGTGCTCCTCGCTCTCCACCTGCATGATCGCCTGATGATATTCAGGGTTAAAAGGCTGTCCTACCGTTTCCATAGCTGTAAGTCCTTCAGACCTCAGCACTCCATCCAGCTGCCGGAAAATCATATTGATGCCTTTGGTGAACGCTTCGGAATCCGCGCCTGCCGGAGATGTAGCCAGTGCACGCTCGAAATTGTCGAGTACCGGAAGCAATTCAGTTACGAGCTTGGAAGTCGCATATTGCGCCAGCTCTTCCTTTTCCTTCTGTGTGCGGCGGCGGAAGTTATCGAAATCAGCCTGTACACGCAGTGCGCGCGCCTGATGTTCATTTGCAAGCTCCTGCAGCCGTCCGAAATCCTCTCCACTGCCTGAAGCCGCCTCGCCGGCCTCTTCAGCCGTAAATGTGCCAGTGCCTTCTGCAGCTTCCGCCTCATCAGCAGCCTGGTTTTCATTTATGGAGGGATCATTCTGTTCATTCATTTCCTGAACCTCTTCCTCTTTCAAGTTGTCTTCACCTCCTTATCATCATTCACCGTAATCAATTACGCTCTGTTCACTTATACCAGTGTGCCAGCATCGCTGTCAAATCCCGGGACAGAATCCCCAGAATGCCCATTACGCGCGCATACTCCATCCGGGTCGGACCCAGGATACCGATGCTCCCCAGCGCCTTGCCATCCAGCGAATAGGTAGCGGTAATCAGACTGCAGTTCGCAAAAGCATCATGCTTATTCTCTGTACCAATGCGCACTTGCATCCCTGTTCCTCCGCTTGCCGGGGTCAGCATTTTGAGCAGGGTTGGCGTCTCTTCCAGCAGGTCCAGAATATTCTTCACCTTGTCGACGTCCTTGAACTCCGGCTGGGTCAGCATATTCGTTGCGCCGCTGAGATAGATGCGCTGTTCATGGTCGCTTTCGAGCGCCGTGTCCAGCACCTGCATTAATTCTTCATAGTGGGAGATGTGACGCTGCATTTCCTCACCCAGCTCGGAATAGAGCTGGCTCTTCAGCTTATAGAGCGGTACATTCACCAGCTTGCTGTTCAGCAGATTGACGACCTTCTCCATTTCGGATACAGAAATATCCGGAGGAAGGTTGACGATCTTGTTCTCCACCTGTCCCGTGCTGGTAACGATAATCGCCACCGCAGTGTTGTCATCGAGCGGAAGCAGCTGAAAGTGGCGCAATGAAGTATGAAAAACCTCCGGTCCCAGCAGGATGGAAGTATAATTCGTCATATTGGAAAGAATCATTGCCGCATGTTGGATAACCTGCTCTGTCGCATTCAGCTTCTCGGCGAAAAAAGCGCGGATCGTGCCCAGTTCGGCCGTTTCGGCGGAATTCCACGGTACCAGATGGTCCACATAATAGCGGTAGCCCTTATGAGAAGGGATTCTCCCTGCCGAAGTATGAGGTTGCTCCAGGTACCCCAGGTCCTCAAGATCAGCCATTTCGTTGCGGATCGTTGCAGGACTGTAGCCTACATCGCCGCGTTTCGAGATACTGCGCGAGCCTACCGGCTCAGCGGAAAGAATATAATCATCTACGATTGCATTCAGTATCATTCTCTGGCGTTCAGTTAACATGTTATTCCCTCCTATCGGCTGTGGCTCCGATTCGTTAGCACTCTAGTCAGATGAGTGCTAACCACTAATACAAAAATACCAAACTGACCTTGGCATTGTCAAGTCAGTTTCACAAATCACAAAGCACTGGCGGATGCATTTTTTTCAAGATAAAACCATTATTTCGGATATGCCCCCGCAACCATTCATCCGCTTCATCGTCAGATAGAACAAGGGGTGATGAAATGCGCTTGATGAAACCATGGTTATTTGCCTTATCCGCCGTGATCCTATGTGTGCTGTTGCTTACGGCCTATACAGTGAAAACAACTCAGAACAAGTGTTACTTTGACGATGTGGATTATGCATCCGTCCTGCAATGGAATGGTGTCCTCTATGGCGGTGATACGGATAGTGATCTCAGCGGACTGAGCAAAGGAAAGGCTATCGGCAAGATTACCTACAGCAAAACCGAGCATAGATGTCCCCGTAAGAAGATGCAGGATGGAGATGCCACGAATCTGAAGACAGGTACTCAGCTCTATGAAGTGAATGGATATGAACCTTCGGCGAGAATCTGGGCGGGTGACCAGCTCTATGAGGCGTACAGCAACCCTGCAGCCAGAACCCTTAACGATCTGCTGGATGCCGAGGGCAAAATACAAACCGTCCGTTTCATCAGCGGCAATGACGGTTCAGAGCTGATGGACTTTTCTCCGGAGGCCAACGCCATATTCATCCGTGAATTCCCCAAGCTGGAGTACATCCCGCAAGAGGAGCTGTCCAAACAGACCAAGAGCTGGGTGGGCAATCTGTACTGGATGGAAATCGAAATGAAAGACGGGTCCACCAGAAGGATTGCCTATAATACAATGTTCCCTTCATTTCACTCTGCATATGCCACTCCGGAGCTGGCCGAGCTGATAGAGCAGCAGCGCAAGCTTATTTATGCCAGGTAACCGGTCAACCGCATCTGTGTGCGAAGCGGAATTGTTGTACGTTATACAACTTGAATGCTTAGAAGCGACAACAGCAGCACAGATCCAAATATTCACTATATAGAGTGAAGTGTAACATCCACATATCCGCGCAAAAAAACCACTCCCCCGGAGCTTCCGATCCGTAGGGCAGTGGTTTCTTATTATATAGGTTGCCGCAGAATCTGTGCCCCCGGATTAATCCAATCTCTTCAGCACAGCGATTTCATCGCAGGCATGCTGCTTCTTGCAGTGCACACAATCAGTCCAGACCTTCTCCGGGAAAATCTCCTTCTCCACCACATCGAAGCCGTTTCTGAGGAAGAAATCCACGGCATAGGTCAAAGCCATAATCTTCGGGATTTTCTGGCGTCTGGCTTCTTCCGTCAGCTTCTCCAGAATCATCGAGCCTACGCCTTTGCCCTTGCCTTCATCGCGCAGACCGATCGAACGCACCTCTACGAGGTCGCTTCCGAGTCTGAACAAGGATCCGCAGCCGACAAATCTGCCGCCGATTTCGGCAATCACGAACTGATCGATCTGGCGGGTCAGTGCTTGCCTGGAACGGGGCAGCATAATTCCGCGCTGAGCGTATTCCTCTATCATCAGATACAGCGGCTCTACATCCTCCACTGTAGCATTTCTGCATATCACTTGTTGATCTCCCGCAGGAGAAGACTGGCGGAACATATCCGTTTTGACAAGCACTTTGACTCACCCCTCGTTGTTAATATGAATAAATATACAACAGAGTGAATTACAATTCAAGGGGTATTTTAAAATTAAACTTCTGTCAAAGCACCGACAAATTCTCCAAATACATCGTTGCCGAACAGGATTCCCTGCTTGCTCAGACGATAGGTGTCCCCCGTCTGCTCCAGCAGCCCTGCCTTAAGCATTTTATGCAGCGATCCCGCAAAAATATCCTCCAGCGACTTCCCGAATTGTGAGCGGAATGCCGTATCCGACACCCCTTCGCGCATCCGCAGGCCGACCATCATGAAATCCTCCATCGCCTCCTGCTCGGAGATAGGGAAGCTGTCCAGACGGGGCAGCCCGCTGCGCGTAGCTTCATTATATGGATTAACGCCCTTGATATTCATATGCCGCTGGCGGCCTACATATCCGTGCGCCCCGGCACCGAGGCCATAATAATCCTCGTTACGCCAGTAGGTAATATTGTGGCGGCTCTCCATCCCCGGCTTGGCAAAATTGCTGATCTCATATTGCGTATAACCCGCAGCTTCCATGGTGGACATAAGCAGCAGATACATCGCCAGCTCATCCTCTTCATTCGGCAGGGGAAGTTTGTTCTTATTAAATAGGGTGTGGAATAGCGTGTTCTCCTCAACCTTGAGACTATAGATAGAATAGTGGGGAAGATCCAGCGCCAGCGCCTTGTCGATGCTCTCTCTCAGCATATCCACCGTCTGGTTCGGCAGGCCGAACATCAGATCCAGCGAAAGATTATCCAGCCCGGCCGCGCGGGCATTCTCCAGACTGCGGTAGACATCATCCACATCATGAATGCGGCCGATTCCGCTCAGCAGCTCGTTCTGGAACGCCTGAACGCCGAAGCTGACCCGGTTGACGCCACCTTCCTTCATTACTCTGAGCTTATCTATATCGGTAGTGCCGGGATTAGCTTCCATAGAGAACTCGATATTCTCATCCCACTGCGGGAAGTGTCTGCGGACCGATTGCAGGAAATATGCCATCTCATCCGGTTTAAGCACTGTAGGCGTACCGCCGCCGACAAAAATAGTCTTGATTACACCGGGAGGCGTGTTCTTCACGGTCAGCTCCATCTCACGGTCAAGGGCATACAGATACTCCATGACCGGCTGATCCTTCAGGACATAGGAATTGAAATCACAGTAGAAGCACTTATTGGTGCAAAACGGGATATGAATATATACGGCCTCAGGGGGACGGCCATTGTGTGCTGTGTTCATAGCTGTCTCCTTTGTTCTATTTAATGTAAAAGCTATTTGCAGCCTCTGCTGCTGAAAAGTAAGAAGAAACGGCTGCGCCGCCCTGCTTAGGACGGCACCCGTTTCTGCGAGAAATAAGCAATGATTATTATCTTAATCCTGTTTCCCGGGAAATATAATATTTCCAGAAAAGGGAAGCCCTACGGCTTCCCTTGCAGGTCTATAATCCAGCTGTCAGCTCCAGGGAGCCTGCACGCTGCTACTCAATCTGAAGCACAGCCATGAACGCTTCCTGCGGCACCTCTACGCTGCCGACTTGCTTCATGCGCTTCTTACCTTCCTTCTGCTTCTCCAGCAGCTTCCGCTTACGCGAAATGTCACCGCCGTAGCATTTGGCCAGTACGTTCTTGCGCATCGCCTTAACGGTCTCGCGCGCAACCACCTTCGTGCCGACGGATGCCTGGATCGGCACCTCGAACATCTGCCGCGGGATAATGCCGCGCAGCTTCTCACAGATGACCCGGCCGCGGTTATACGCGCGGTCGCGGTGAACGATGAAGGACAACGCATCGACCTGCTCATTGTTCAGCAGGATATCCATCTTCACCAGATTCGACTGGCGGTATCCGGAGATCTCATAATCGTAGGAAGCATAACCCTTTGTTCCCGATTTCAGCTGATCGAAGAAGTCATAGACAATCTCGGACAGCGGAATCTCATACGTTATGGTTACACGGTTCGTATCCAGATACTCCATGTTAACGAATTCGCCGCGTTTGTTCTGGCAAAGCTCCATAACTGTACCTACGAAGTCATTCGGTACAATAATTCCTGCCTTCACATATGGCTCTTCAATGAAGTCAATCGTCCCGATCTCCGGATAATGCGACGGATTGTCGATCTGAATGGTCTCACCGTTAGTCAGCTTGATGCGGTAAATAACGCTTGGTGCTGTAGTAATCAGCGGCAGATTGAACTCGCGCTCAATCCGCTCCTGAATGATCTCCATGTGCAGCAGTCCAAGGAAGCCGCAACGGAAGCCGAAGCCCAGTGCACTGGAGCTTTCCGGCTCGAAGCTAAGTGAAGCATCGTTCAGCTGCAGCTTCTCCAGCGCTTCACGCAGATCATTATAATCAGAGGTCTCAATCGGATACAGACCACAGTAGACCATCGGATTAATCTTGCGGTAGCCCGGCAGCGGTTCAAGCGTCGGATTCTTGGCATCCGTCACCGTGTCACCGACACGCGTGTCGCCAACATGCTTAATTCCGGCCACAATGAACCCGACATCGCCGATGTTCAGCTCAGGCACAATGGTCATACGCGGCATGAATGCTCCGACTTCGATAACTTCAAAGGTTTTGTCGGTTGCCATCATCTTAATCTTGGAACCGGCACGGATACTTCCGTCCATAACACGGACATAGACAATAACGCCTTTGTACGGGTCATAGTGGGAATCGAAGATCAGGGCCTTGAGCGGTTCTTCGGAGTTGCCTGTCGGCGCCGGAACCTGCTTAACGACCTGCTCCAGAATCTCCTTAATACCGATGCCGGCTTTGGCGGAAGCCAGAACCGCTTCGCTCGTATCCAGCCCGATTACATCCTCAATCTCCTGCTTCACCCGGTCAGGATCGGCATTCGGAAGGTCAATCTTGTTGAGCACCGGAAGAATCTCCAGATTGTTATCGAGTGCCAGATACACGTTAGCCAGAGTCTGGGCTTCAATCCCCTGTGCTGCATCCACTACCAGCAGTGCGCCTTCGCAGGCGGCAAGACTTCGGGATACCTCATAGGTGAAATCGACATGCCCCGGTGTATCAATCAGATTCAGATAATAATCCTGTCCGTCGTCGGCACGATAAGTCAGGCGTACAGCCTGCAGCTTAATGGTGATACCGCGTTCGCGCTCCAGGTCCATTTGATCGAGTACCTGCTCCTGCATTTCACGCGAAGTGAGCGCACCTGTATACTCCAGAATACGGTCAGCCAGTGTCGATTTGCCATGGTCTATATGTGCAATAATCGAGAAATTGCGGATTTGTTGTTGTCGTTTCTGAACGTCAGTCATTCCTTACCCCCACAGACAGCCTAATGTTAATCCTCTTATTATAACAGTACGGGCTTCACCCATCAATCCCGCCAGCTGCGGGAAAATAAAGAAACACCCGGGGCAGCCAAAAAATCACAGGAGAATCCGTAAAAAAGAACGGCTGCGCGCTCCAATTTAAGCGGCAACCGTTGCATAATGGCATATTAACCTTCGAAGTCTGTCCGGCTGCACACGGACACTCCTTCACTCCTCCGATGAATCGAAGAGGGAGACTACCCAGCGTATGCTTTTCTGCGAAGCCTGCTGCAGCAGGCCGGCCGTCTTGTCCGCGAGCACATCTACGGTCGGCTTCTGTTCCCCGGGAATCAGAATCTGTTCAGGACTGAGGGTAGTGTAGTCCTTCACTTCCTGCTGCGGAAGGCTCCCCGTGCCGGCTGCTGTATCCGTACCAGCTGCAACCGGCTGCTGCACAGGCAGCACCTTATAGGCCCCGGTAGCCGGATCAATGACAACCGGCACATATACATAGGCTTGCCCGCCCTGAGCCCTACCCGCGGCCGGAAGAGACGCAGCTCCCGCTGTGCCGCTCTGCCCAGCCTGGAGCTGTCCACCGGCCGAAGAAGTATTCCCGGCCATAGTGTTCCAGCCCGGCAGCACGCCGGAGACTCCTGAACCGCTGCCGCCGCCGAATTGCAGACCCACCAGAAGCCCGACTCCCGCCCATATCCCGACCATGACCAGCTTTTTACCGAACCGCGTCATATTCCCCGCTCCTTTTTCAAGTGAATTAGCTTAGGAAGCACCGCCTGCGGATGTCTTCGCGCTTGTGCCCTCCAGTTTGACATCGCCCTCTTCAGGCGCCGCCGCTTTCTCTGCATCCCGGCTGGCCCAGTACACATCCGCGATGGCATCTGCCAGAATATCTGCTGTCCGCTTCAGCTCTTCGGCAGAATTATCGATTCCGCCTACCTCAATCAGCACGCTGTTCGGGGATAGTGTCTGGTTATACTCCCCATTATTCCCGTTTCCCGAGGATTTCCCCCATATACCGCGGGATACTCCCGGATAATTTTTCTCCAGCAGCTGGTGAATCTGATTGGCGAAGGCTTCATTTTGCTTCCAATTCTTATTCGCATGCCCGAGGATGAAGTACACCTGCGCATAATTTTTACCGTTGATTTCTGCTGTAGTTTTGCCATGCCGCTGCGAGTCGCGGTGGATATCGATCAGCTCACTCATTTCCTGATTGGCGGCCATCGCCGATTTCACAGTCATGCGTGAATATTTATAGGAGAAGTTCCAGTTATAATCCGGCACCTCCGTGGCGTAATCCTCCTGGGCATGGACAGTTCCTATCCCGCGGGCTTCCAGCCGCTTGGCAATATATGATCCTACCAGCATTACATTCTTGGAAGGAACCGCAGAGCTTGGATTATCGCTCGCTGCGCCAAGCAGAGGATTATAGGCCTCGCGGGGATGGGAATGATAGATTAGGATACGTTTGATCGAGGTATCCCCGGTACCGTTCTCCGCATCTCCGCTCCCGGAATAACCTTCACTCTCACCAGGGTCTGTAGCCGTACCGCTTGAATCCGGTGCAGGCGTAACCTCCGGCTGCACAACTTGTCCGCCCGGGTTGTCCGTTTCACCTCCGGCAGGCGGATCATTGGTCCCCGCCTCTGTGCCTGTGCCCAGGTCCGTTCCCGGATCAGCACCGGTTCCTGATTCGCCACCAGCCGCTAATTCATCGACACCGGGATGATAATCCGCAGGCGCCCCTGCCGTACCTGTCCCCCCGGAGCCTTCCCGCAGCAGAAAGGGATCATCTGCCGCAAGGCCGGGCATCTCACGCGATACCAGACTTTTGGGATCGCCCGGGTCAACGCTGGTGAGCAGCCGGAATACGAAGGAGGTAACCTTGTCGCCCGAGAATGCTGAAGGCTCCTCACCCTGCGGCAAATGCGGAACCTCCATGCCCAGCAGCTCCATGAAGAATCCGCTGGAGAGTGAAGCAGCCAAGCCCTTCATAGAGGGAATGGGTGAAGAGTTCAGCTTCTGTCCGGCCAATCCGCCGGCTCCAAGCAGCATGAAAAATACAAGTGAACCTCCGGCCAGCAGCAGCATCGTTCTCCCCAGCGACAGAACATCCAGCAGCCTTCCCCGCAGCCGGCCAATATTCCATAGCTGAAACCATTTTCTGTTCATGATTGTTATGTCCTCCTCTAAGCCCTCTGTAATCTCTCATACTCCAAATCTATGAGCGGAAGAGTAATGCTAGAACCTTAGAATGAGAGGACATAGAGAAGACCCGCAGGGCAGTGCTGCCTTACGGCAGACTGTGCGGGCCTGTGAAGAATGGTGCAGATTAGTGAGTATAGGCTCCAACATTGCCCGGATCTACCGCTTCATGCAGTGCAGCGTTGAGTCCGCTGGCGACAATATTGGCGATCTCTTCAATAAACTCGTCAATTTCCTTGGGGGTGACGATGAGGTCATGCCCCAGCGGTTCAAGCACTTCCTTAACCAGCGCCAGCCGCTCCTGCCCGGAGATATCATCCAGCAAGCCCATAATCTCTTTGGTATGGGCACCGCCGCCTTCCATCTTCCCGAAATGATTGCTCATCATTTCCAGCACGTTGTTGACGATCGTTGAAGCGTAGCAGACAGTAGGAACGCCGATGGCGATGCAGGGAACACCCAGCACCTCTTTGGTCAGACCCCGCCGTTTGTTGCCGATGCCTGAACCCGGATGGATGCCGATATCGGCAATCTGGATCGTTGTATTGATTCTTTCCAGCGAACGCGAGGCCAGGGCATCAATGGCTATTATCACATCCGGCTTCGTACGGTCTACAATCCCCTGTACAACCTCACTGGACTCAATGCCGGTCAGGCCGAGCACACCAGGGGCAATCGCACTCACATTCCGGTAGCCGGGCGAGACCTGATCAGGAACCAGCTCATAGAACTGCCGGGTAATCAGCGAATTCTCCACGACCAGCGGCCCAAGAGAGTCCGGAGTTACATTCCAGTTGCCGAGCCCTACAATGAGTACGGAGGAGTTACGGTTAATGCCGATCCTGTCCAGAAAATGCTCAAATTCACGGGCAAACACAGTGGAAACCTTCTGCTGCAGGCCGGTATCCCCTCCGCGCAGTGCCGGAACCTCCAGCGTCACGTAGTTGCCGATGGCCCGTCCGATCGCTTGGGAACCGGCATTGTCTGCTACAGCAAGCCGGGTAACCTTGATGCCATCTGCTTCCTGCACCTCTTCATTGACGCCGGGAATGGGCGCATTGGACCGCGCCTGAGCCATTTCCTTTGCTTCCACTGCCAAATCCGTACGTACCGAATACAGCTGAAGATCCAGTTCCATTATTAGTTCAGCCTCCTTAAGCATATTGCCGATAGTGTGCGAGAGAAAGCCGCTGTTTATACAATCCCCGGTGCTATAATTCAAAAGCTTTTAGTGTTGCTTTTTGCTACCCTTCATGCTAAACTATTTTAAGTTGTGAATCATATGATGATTTCGAATGTCTTCCAGGAGGTGAATGCAATGCCAAATATCAAATCCGCGGTTAAACGCGTCAAGACGATCGAGAAACGCCGTGCACTGAACGCTTCCCAGAAGTCCGCGCTTCGTACAGCTGTGAAAACTGCTGATGTAGCACTGACAGGTACGGAAGTGGAAACTGCTCACGCTGCTTTCCAAGCTGCTTCCAAAAAGCTGGACAAGGCTGTAACTAAAGGCCTGGTTCATAAAAATGCGGCTGCCCGCAAAAAATCCCGCTTGGCTAAGAAATTGAACGCTCTGAAGGCTCAAGCTTAAGCCACGGGCGACAATCATAACGAGCACTTGAAGAACCTGACCGCTATGCTGCATACGGTTAGGTTTTTTTGTGCTCTTTTTCTTATACCGGAATAGTCTAAGAGCCTGCCCACCCGCATAGATGCGGAGCGGACAGGCTCTTAGGCTACCCTAACCTGTACCTGATTACACGCCAAGGCGAAGCATAAACATCTCCAGCCCCAGCACTTTATCGATTGCGCCTGTCTTCATCTGATAGTCAAGATCGGCCAGTATGCTGAGAATCTGCCGCAGACGCTGGCTGCCGAACTTATGGGCCTGCTCTCCCGCAAGCTTGACCGCATACGGATGCAGCCCGAGCTGGGAGGCAATCTGCCCTTGCGAATAGCTCAGACCGGACAGATCCTTGACCTGCAGGATGATCCTGAACTGCCGCGCAATCAGTGCAGCGATCTTGATCGGCTCCTCCCGCTGCTTCAGCAGCTCATAGAGTGTATTCAGTGCCTTATCGAGGCGCAGATTCGCGATATCCTCCACCAGCGTAAATATGTTCTGCTCCGTGCCGCGGTGGACCAGACTCTCTACTGCCGCAGCATCCACCTTACCGCCAGTACCGGCGAACAGACACAGCTTGTCCATCTCTGCCGACAGGCCCTGAAGCCCGGTTCCGGCACTTGCAATGAGCACCTCGGCCGTGCCCGGAGCAGTCGTACAGCCCCGGTCGCGGAAGCCCTTTTCCACCCAGCGCAGCAGCTCCTCCGCACCCAGCGGATTGAAGGCTAAGACGGTGCCGGAGGCCTTGGCAGTTTTGACGATTTTTTTGCGTTCATCCAGCTTATCGTTGTTCACCATAAATACAATCACGCTGAATTCAGCAGGATGCTGCATATAATCGCTTAGCAGCTCTACACGGTGTTCAATCTTGGCGTTCTCCTTGCCTGCCGTGAACAGGGCGGCATCCCGCACCAGCAGCAGCTTGCGCTCTACCATAAAGGGAACCGTCTCTGCTTCTTCTATGACGGCCTGCACCGGCGTCTCGGAGAGATCGAAGGGAATCACTGCGAAGTCACGGTCCTCTTTGGCTATCAGGTGTTCCTCCAGCATGGCCGTGAATTCATTCATCCGGAATTTCTCGCTGCCATACAGCACATACAGCGGTGAAATTTTCCCCTGTTTGATGTCTTTGGCCGCCGTTTTGGCATCCATCCCGCCACTTCCTTTTCCATTTCATTGCCTGGTTGCGTACAACGTACAACACATACATTCATACATTTTAACAAAAAAACGCCTGCAAACATAGGCAAAAACGGAGCAACCTCGGCAGCCAGGGCCAAAGTTGCTCCGTTTCAGCGGCGCATCTATATAAACGACGGAGAGGGAAGCTCTAGAAACTTACCATCCGGCGGTCATACCGATGATACTCGCAAATCCTGTAATTCCTGTCCTCATACCCTAGCATATTCCGCAGGTGCTTAAAAAGTTCCAGTTCGCGATTATTTATTGGACGTTGCCGCGTCCGGAGTAATCACCGGGCTGGACTGGGGGGAAGCGGGAGCCGATGGAGCAATAGAAGGAACCGGTGCTGATGTCTCTCCCGGAACCGTGTATGTCTTCGTTGCCTGCGTACCATCCTGCAGCTGTGTTACATAGGTGAACTGGCTGCTATCCTCCGACCACACGCCGGAGACCCAGGCCCCTTCCATGGGCAGAGAATTCAGCGCAACCCGTTCTCCCTCTGCACTGCCTGCCGGAGCGCTGTAGATTACAACCTGCTGTCCGGCCAGCTCAGCCGTATAACGGCCGTCGGGGGATGGCCACGAAGGCTGGGAAGCTACCAGAGCAGGCAACAGACCCATTACTCCAGGCTCCGGTGCTGCGGGAGGCTGCAATGCTCCCTCCTCGGGAGCTGCCATATCAGCCGCCGCATCCTCCTGGGCCGTGCCCATGAATATCTGGGTCTGGCCTGCAGGATCAGCGGCACGGTCAGCATTCCCGTTGCTGCCCTTCCGGGAACTCTCTGCCGGCGGTGCTGTGGCATTGCGTTTGGCGGAAGGAGCTTGTGTTGCCGGAGGCTCCTTGGCCGGAGCCGGACCGGAGTCCGCTGCTGCAGGAGTGTCAGCACCCTTCACACTATCCTCCATGGCAGGTATTGCACTATTCAGATTAGTACCATTAGTACCTTCAACATCAGGCTCCGCTGTGGCTTGCTCTGCGAAGAAGATCTCGCCGCTGCCGTCAGTACTGTTGTTCTGTCCTGCATCCGCCGTAGCTGCATTGTCTGCGGATTCTGTCATCATCTTAGAGGAGGCTTCACTTCCTGCTGCATTATACGCCTGATCCATATCCGCACCCGGCATACTGTCCGGCATGTTGAAGACGGCGAATAACAGAATTACCGCTGCCGCAGCAGCACCGATGCCTGTCCGTGTTGCTATTGAAGCGCCCTTGGACTTCTTGCCGCGGGTGCTTTGGCGTGTAAAGGGAATAATCTTGGGATCTTCAGATCCCACCATAACAGGCTCCTCCCGGACGCCGCGGTCCAGCTGTTCAAGCTGCGGCAGGATAGAGTCAACCAGACTGAAGGGCGGCTTCACGTCCGGCAGCTCTTCCAGTTGCCGGGAGAGCATCGTCAGCCGGTCAAAGACTTCCGCGCAGGAAGGACAATCATCGATATGACGGAACATTTCAAGCATTTCTTCCTGACTGAGATCATGATCTAAATAGCGGTGCATCCATTCCATCACCTCCGCGCACTTCATCCTGACACACCACCTTTCTGATACTCCTGAAGTCTATTCTGCAGCTGTGCCCGGGCCCTGAACAGGTAGGATTTCACCGTGTTCAAAGGCAGATCCAGACAGTCTGCAATCTCGTTGTAAGAAAAATCCTGTAAATACCGGAGTACAATCACCGTCCGGTGATGCTCAGGAAGCTGATCGATCGCCTCGCGGATATCCTCCGCCAGGTAACCCGACATCACTTCGCGCTCTACGTTATGCTTATTATCCTGGAACACCATTTCGTGCTCATCGATAGAAACAGTAGGCTTCGTTCTCCGGAACTTGTCAATACAGATGTTCGTCACGATCCGCTGAACCCATGTTTTGAACTGGGCCTTCTCCTCATAGGAGCCGATCTTGGTATACACCCTGATTAATGCCTCCTGGGATGCATCCAGAGCATCCTGTTCATTATGCAGAATGTAGAAGGCCGTCTTATACACATGTCCTTCAATTTCTCGCAATAGGGTGATTAGAGCGTCGCGATCGCCCGCTTGAGCGGCTCTGATGAGTCCCTGCTCCACCACGAAGGTTCCCCCTCTCTATGCAATCTTACTGACGCGCAAGACTGCGAATTTGTTGCAAGCCTGTAATCAATATTTTTAGAATACCAAACTTGGATAATAACGCCATAATGAAGAACCTGGTTCCCGATTCTGCGGCTGCCGCAGACCGGTCCATAATCCTTACTAAGCATACAGGGGATGCTTCAATCATTCAAATACTCTTTTATAGAAGTTTGTTACAAAAATGACATGAAAAGCAGGCAGCCCCGCATGGTAACCCCCTGCGAATGAAGACTGCCTTATAATTTATAAAGTGTAGCTGCGCACAGCAGGAGGACGGCATAATTCTCTCTGGAATCATCATCTAGCACATATACTTCACCCTGCGTAAAAAGTTGCGGATGGTTATAGTTCCGGTGCAGCTTATAAAAAGCCCCTATAGTCACCCTGCAGCCGTGTACAGCGGAGCGGATTTCTATATACTCCGCCTCTTCCATATTCAAAGTGGGATACAGCTTGCTGCGAATATCATCGCCCGGCATGGCATCACCTTTCAGGAAAGCTCATCAATTTCGGCAGGCGCTTCAGCACCCCAGTCCTAGTTGTAAGTATTGCCCTGATCGGCCTTTTTCCATCATTTACACAACCGGGAAATCAGGCAGACAAAAAAATGCCCTGCCTAATAGAGGCAAGACATTTCACATGGTATAAAGCTTCAGATCCGCGAACGGCTCTGCCAGCTTACAGACCTTGGATCTCTTTGAATTTCGCTACATACTGTGCAGCCAGTTCTGTGATCTGGTCATAACGGCCTTCTTTGGCCGGTGCAGTCAGGTTGCCTCCGATGCCGACAGCGATACAGCCGTTCTTGATCCACTTCTCCATATTGTTCAGATCCACGCCGCCGGTAGGCATAATGTTCACATGCGGCATCGGGCCCTTAACTGCCTTGACATAATCCGGTCCGAACGCACTGCCAGGGAACAGCTTCAGCACATCCACGCCCAGCTTCAGGGCTTCCTTCATTTCATTCAGCGTCATGCAGCCCGGCATATAAGGAATGCCGTAAAGATTACACATCTTGGCGGTATCTTCTTCAAAAGAAGGGCTGACTACAAATTCCGAACCGGCCAGAATAGCGATTCTTGCAGTAAGCGGGTCGAGCACTGTACCTGCACCGATCACAGCGCGGCTTCCATATTCGGCAACGAGGCGCTTGATCGCCACATCCGCATCCGGAGTCGTGAAGGTGACTTCAATGTTGTTCAGTCCGCCTTCAATACAGGCTGCCGACATTTTATAAGCATCATCGGCATTATCCGCGCGGATAACGGCTACAACGCCAACAGACGTGATGTTCTGCAATACTTTGATTTTCTTCATTTAGAAACTTCCTCTCTGGGTACATTCTGATAAGAATATTTATTTAGATAAACTAATTTATCTAATTTACTAACAACAGGCTTTATCCTTCTAAGAAAATAGTAATAATATTGTTGCCATCAGTCAATATATATTTATGTGAACAACTGAAATACACTTTAAAGAAATGCATAAAAACCTTATATATCAAGGAATTACAGCCTGAGTTACGCAACTTCCCAATAAAATAAGACCGCTGAATGAGCAATGCCATATTGTACAAAACCGTTTTATGTGATAATTTCAATTTATATTCGATCCCACAGCTTTATACGGGGTTCATGCTGAACCTTAGCTTATGCTTACCAAACCCTTAGAGTACGCTTCCGTAGCGAGTTTTGCGAAGTGAATTCAAGAAGTCGATGCTATCAAAACTTAAGCGTATGCTTTCGTAGCGAGTTTTGCGAAGTGAATTCAGGAAGTCGATGCTATCAAAACTTAAGCGTATGCTTTCGTAGCGAGTTTTGCGAAGTGAATTCAGGAAGTCGATGCTATCAAAACTTTTAGGAGGAACTATTAATGAGTAAACAGCTGGATGCAGTCACATTCGGGGAGCCTATGGCCATGTTCTACGCCAATGAAGCCGGCCCCTTGCATGAGGTTACTTCTTTCTCGAAAGCGCTGGCAGGGGCGGAGAGCAATGTGGCCACCGGATTGTCGCGCCTGGAGCACCTGACCGGTTATGTGACCAAGCTTGGCGAGGACAACTTCGGCCAATTCATCGTCGGTGCGCTGAATAAAGAGAAAATTGATACGGACAGCATTACAACAACCAAGGAGTTCTCCACCGGCATGCTGATCAAATCCAAAGTGCTGACCGGAGATCCCAAAGTTGAATATTTCCGTAAAAATTCCGCCGCCTCCAAGCTGAGCCTGGCTGACTTCAATGAGGATTATTTCGCTTCTGCAGGTCATCTGCATGTGACCAGTATCTCTTCCGCCCTCTCGGCTTCCTGCCATGAGTTCTCGCTGCATGCCATGGAATTCATGAAGCAGCGCGGCAAAACCGTCTCGCTTGACCCGAATCTGCGCCCGACCCTCTGGCCGGACACAGAAACCATGGTCAATACAATCAATGACCTGGCGACCCGCTGCGACTGGTTCCTGCCGGGACACGGTGAAGGCAAAATTCTGACCGGCCTTGATACTCCGGAAGAGATTGCCGGGTACTATCTGGAACGCGGCGTATCCCTGGTTGTCATCAAGCTCGGTCCTGAAGGCGCTTATTACAAAACGTCCACCGGTGAAGAAGGTTATGTGAACGGCTTCAAGGTGGAGCAGGTTGTGGATACAGTCGGCGCCGGAGACGGCTTCGCCGTTGGCGTAATCAGCGCGATGCTGGAGAAGCTGAGCGTAGCCGAAGCTGTGAAGCGCGGCAACGCGATCGGCGCGCTCGCCGTAATGTCGCCTGGCGATATGGATGGGCTTCCAACCCGTGACGGGCTGGAGAAATTCATGAACGCTGGCGTGTAAACGGCTTCCCGCAGCTGCCGGGAACGTCTGATCCAAAAAAGTGCGATTCAGCAAACAGCATATAAAATCTTATAATTTGAAATAAGGAGCGTCATAATAAGCCACCCGGCTTATTATGATGCTCCTTTTCGTGCAGAACTTTATATAAACCGTTTTATTTCTTCAGCACCGGCGGCCGGACCGACTGGCCCTGCTGCAGCGAAGGCGGAAAACGGTAGGTAATCGGCACGGAGCCGTCCGCGTCGTTGATCAGGGAGAGCATAATCTTCGCAGCCTGCATGCCCATCTCATAAGCCGGCTGGCGGATCGTAGTGATGTCCGGATTATAGATCCGGGCGAATTCGGCATCGTCAATCCCAATGACGGACAGCTGGCCGGGAATGGCAATGGCATTACGGTTCGCGTACTTAAGGATCTCCCCTAGTACAAGATCATTGGCGGCAATCAGCGCCGTCGGCGGCTGGGGAAGCCGTAGCAGCTCATCCAGCGCAATGGCGATTTCTTCCCGCGGCACACTGCGCATATAGGCATCCTGCAGCGGCAGGCCAGCTTCCTCCATCGCTTTTTTGTAACCGCTCATCCGCTCTTTGCGCGGGGTAATAGCATTCAGGCCAAGCGGCAGTGACAATATGGCGATCGCCTCATGTCCGTGTTTGGTCAGCTCCTTGACCGCTGTCTTCACCGCCATCTCGTTATCAAGCAACAGGCTCTGGGTCGAGATCCCGTCTACCAGCCGGTCCATGAAGACCAGCGGGTATTCCGCTTCAATCAGCCTGATGTATGGCGCGGCCTGATCACCGGTCGGGAAAATAATCAGACCGTCCACCTGGCGGGCGACCAGGGTCTCCACATAAGTATTCTCCTTGTCCGCATTCTCGTCAGCGTTGCAGATAATGACCTGAATTCCGTGGCGCTGCAGCTCATTCTCAATCGCCCGGATACACTGGATGGACAACGAATAATCAATATTGGCCACAATAATACCCACCATATGCGTACGGTTCTGCTTGAGGCTGCGGGCCAGTCCATTCGGCTGGTAGTTCAGCTCATCGATAACCTCAGCAATACGCTGTCTGGTCGCCTCACTCATATATTTGAACCGTTTATTCAAAAATTGCGAAACCGTGCTTTTCGATACGCCCGCTTTCTGGGCCACATCCTCTATGGTCAGCTTTTTCATTTACCCCGCCCCACTCTTCTATATAGAACCAAACCCAGTTGTTACGTTACCGCTAAGATTACTAGTGATAAACGGAGAAAAACTTTACTTTCTGATATTACCAAAAAGTATAGCTTTTTTTTAGTAAATTATCTAGAGGGATGGAGCTAAGGGCGCGAAAATTGGAAATATGAGGTGTCGAAGGTTAGGGAAAGCGATTCGGAATTGGGCGGATAGTGCCGGGGCATTAGCGGTGGGCAGGCGATAGTAGAGGGTACTAAGAAGCGCACTAAAAAGCGCACCCAGCATGATAGGATCGGACTGAGATGCGCTTATTTTCTTAAAAAGCATCATTTCGCCGTGCTTGCGGACTCCAGTGCTCTTATTCACTGTAAGTCACCCGAAAACTGCACGATTTGGAAACAATAAACGCACTCCAGTCCGCAAGAGTGGTCAAATGTGCCAAATAGAGATAATAAGCGCTTTACAGTCCGTAAGGGGCAGGAGTTTGGCAGGAAAACGCAGAATGTGAGAAGCTGAGGTACTGGGGGCAAAAAGAAGAGGTCCCCCGTAATCTCACCGGGTTTCCTCCTGCATCTCCTCGCATGCGTCAGCTACGGAGCCTCGGGCAACATCAGCCGACATCTAAGACAGCACCAAGCTCCAACTCGCGCAATCCGGAACACCTGCTACCATAGCAAAGCAATGTAACATGATTCTGTTCATCACACAGCATCGTTGAGTTTTATCATTATCAAACCCTGATGCTCAATTTCCTTTTTTGGCTGTGTAACTTACTGTCCTTTCAACATACTCAGCCATTCGGAATCGGAATACCACTTCCGGCCGAGGAGGAACACTACTTCCGCTTTACGTTTTGTCCCGTTCACTTCATAAGTAGCCGTCTGCTGCTGCCCCTGAATGTCCATGCCGATCTTGCTGTCCACGTCCTGAATTCCGCCTGTTGCCATGTCGTATAGCCGGCCATGGACGTCGTAACCGTTATGACTATTATCGCTATAATAGACGAGCAACATATCATCATTCACTTTATCGATTGCAAGATAAGATCTGTATTCGAAGTGTTCATTCTTCAAAGTAAACAGATCAACCGGCGTAACGGTCTCACCGGCTGCGGCCGCAGTTACGTTAACGGCTGAGAGTTTTACCGGGGTTCTGATTCCGCCCTTGCCTAACGTATATGTGCTGCTGGTCATAACCACATGATCGCCGCCGGCAAAGATTACGCCCAATTCATAATAGGTCTGCGAACCTCCCGCATACAGCGGAAAGGAATAGATCCGCTTAGACGTAGCCTCTGATAGCTCCGGCTGCCCTTTTGGAGACAGATACAAGGTGTACGGCTCAGTAGGATGTGTGTATTTAGGCTTACTGTAATTCACCATCGGGGGTGGAGGCGACCATACAATCCCGGCATTCGTTTCTACGGCACGCGCAAGTCCTTTGTTTCTGTTTAACGGAAGGGGCATGTAGTACTTCATCCCGCCTATCTCAAATTCAGCAGAGCCAATCGGCGGATTGTAAGATTGCGGCGATGAGGAAGAAGTAGCTGCAGGTGATGCCGAAGGCTGAACTGCCGCTGCACCAGAACTTTGGTTGAAGATCGCCGCCAGCTGCCCCATCGGATTGCTGTTCCCCCATTGTCCGAACGGCCAGAGCAGCACGCCGAACAGCAGCACCGCTGCCAGTCCACCCAAGCCTGCTATACGCCCGAACCGCAGACTGCGTTTTCCCGAAGAACGCTCCTCGGCAGCCTGTTCAATCTTGGCCATCAGCTGCGGTGTAAAGCCCGGCTCGGCCAGCGGGTTGCGTCCTGCTTTGTCATACCAATCCTGCGTGCCGCTCATCACTTGTATTTGTTCGTTCCCGTCCTCTCTCTTCACAGGTCTTCCTCCTTTATCGCCGTTCTCACTTTATTTCGGGCCCGGCCGAGCCGGGATTTGACGGTCCCCTGCGCGATGCCGAGCAGAGCGGACATCTCGGCCACCGATAAGTCCTGCTGAATATCCAGCACCAGCACCTCTCTGTACTTATCCGGCAGCTCCATAATGATCTCCCAGATGCGGTTCGCATATTGATTGCCGATGGCTTCCTTCTCTGCGGACAAGGCCGCTTCTCCGGTATCCTCCCGGTCGCCAAGCGGAGCGAATCTGCGCCAGAAGCTGTTCCGCCTCCAGCTGAACGCGGTGTTGCGCGTGATGGTCAGCAGCCAGGTTTTCAAAGTGGCCTGGCCCCGGTACTTGCCGACACTCTTATATGCCTTAAGGAATACCTCCTGGCTGATGTCACTCGCCTGCTCCCGGCTGCGGGTTAAGAAAAAAGCATAGTTCCACACATCCGAACCGTAAGTCTCCATCATTTCCCGCAGGGTTATGGACGGAGCGATGGTCACGCTATAAGGCATCTCTCTACTTTGCATGCTTCACTCTCCCCTCTTGCCCAATAAGACTCAGCAGATCCGAAACGGTTCCCAGTAAACCCCATATTCATGTCAAAAATTATTTACGAATAAGAGATGCACACGATTGTCCTTAAATTTACGTTAAAAAAATTTATTTTTTACGTTATTTTTTACGTTTTTTATCGTAGATTCCTATGGAATGGATGATTATAATAACAGTGCCGGAAGCGATATACTGCGGCAGCACGATAAAGCGGGGGGTTCTTTTGAAGACTAAAAAAGTAACGATCACACATATCGCCCAGGCCATGGGCCTCTCACCTGTATCAATCAGCCGGGCACTCAGCAATCAACCCGGAATCAGCGACGAGCTGAAGGCGGCCATTGTGCGGAAAGCAGCAGAAATGGGCTATATTAAGCCCAAAAAGCATACGCCTGCCCGAATTCTGGTGCTGCACCAGAAGCCCTATTCGCATGATAACAGCAATTTCAGCTACATGGTACAAGGGATTGAGCTCGCTTTGCAGAAGGCGGAGACCGATTACAGCATCGAGTTTCTGGATAAGGAGAATCAGAATAAGCTGATCCTGCCTTACCGCCTGAGCCGGGGGTTCAAGTTCGACGGGGTTATCCTGATCGGCCGGTTTAATCTGGAATACGCCTCGTTTATCCATGAGCAGATTCCGAATCTGATTTTCTATACCGGTTATTCGCCGGCCTATGATTACGACAGTGTATGGTTCAGTTTCCTGGGCGCGGGCTATAAGCAGTGCAAATATCTGCTGGACCGGGGGCACCGCCGGATTGGGTTCATTGGAGATCCCAGTGCTTACCGCAACAAGGAAAAGAAAACCGGCATCACCTCTGCATTGGAAGAGCACGGGGTGCCTGTGGATGAGAAGCTTTTTCTGGGGCGGGATGAGACTCTTCCCCTGAGACTGTCCGGCCTTATTGCGGACGGCCTGCTGCCCAGCGCATTCATCTGTGATCATGATTTCACTGCGGTTGAACTGCTTCGCGAGCTGCAGGAGCATGGTATCAAGGTGCCGGGAGAGGTGTCGGTGCTCAGCAGCGGCAATACCGAGGTCTCGGCCTTCTCGCTGCCCGCTTTGACCACGATGGATCTGAATATCGAATATTCATGCCGCACGGTTGTTGCCACACTGCTGAAACGGATCGCTGAGCCCGGCAAGCCTGCCGAGAACATCGCCATTCTCAGCACACTGGTGGAGCGGGACTCCGTGCGTGAGCTGTGATTTTGTAAACCCCGGGCTCTTTATTTAACATGCGCACTATCTATAACAAGGGTATTGTAAAGGTGGGAAACCGATGAATTCATCTGTATTACTGCGGTTCTTCAAGTCCCGCAAGCTAAGCTACATTATAGGCTTCGCCTTCATGTTCGCCGCCTCCTTCATTCAAACGCTGTTCCCCAAGGTGCTTGGCAGTGCGGTCGATCTGATGAAGAATAACGGCTTTGAGCCGGGGCAGGTGCTGACCCAGGTCTTCTGGATGGTGCTGATTGCCGCTATCGTCTTCCTCTGTACCTTCCTCTGGAGAAACATTATTATCGCGAACGGGCGGAACCTGGAATGCTACATCCGCGAGGAGCTGTACCGGCACTTCCTGAAGCTCTCTCCCGGATTCTTCAGCAGCCGCAAGACCGGCGACCTGATCGCTTATGCCATCAACGACATTTCAGCGGTGCGCATGACCTTCGGTCCGGCTACGGCGATGTCTTTTAACGGAATTGTTATCTGTATCTCCTCGGTCTATTTCATGTTCGCGTCAGTCAGCCCCAGCCTCACTCTACTCACATTGTCCCCGCTCCCCTTCATCATCCTCTTGATGCTCTTCAGCGGCCGCAAGGTTCAGACCCGGTTCAGAATCGTACAGAATCAGTTCGGCGCCGTCTCGGACAGGGTTCAGGAGAACATTTCGGGCATCCGCGTCATTAAGGCTTATGTGCAGGAACGCTCGGAAATGGAGAAATTTAGTGAGCTGAGCAGCCGGATGAAGC
Source organism: Paenibacillus sp. FSL E2-0178 (assembly GCF_038593005.1). Taxonomy (NCBI): domain Bacteria; kingdom Bacillati; phylum Bacillota; class Bacilli; order Caryophanales; family Paenibacillaceae; genus Paenibacillus; species Paenibacillus sp. FSL E2-0178. Next base: position 6,559,157 of record NZ_CP151953.1, on the reverse strand, counting down.
AAGCCAACCTGGATCTGATCAAAGTCTCCGCCGCCCTTCCTGCGATGATTGAATTCGGCTTCGCCGTCTGTTTCGTCATGAATCTGATGTTTGGCGGCCGGATGGTGCTGCGGGGGGAGATCAGTATTGGTGACTTTGTCGCTTTTAACGGCTACCTCAGTCTGATTGTAAGTCCCATTGTGTCGATCGGACGGATCGTGACGATATTCCAGCGCGGGTTGGCTTCACTCGGAAGATTAAATGATATTCTGCGGGTTCAGCCTGAAATCACGGATCTCCCCAACGCTGTCCCTATTCAGCCGGAAGGAGCTATGGAGCTGCGCCAGCTGACTTTCTATTACGAAGGTTCCGATGTTCCGGCACTACGTGAGATCTCGCTCGTTCTGCCAAAAGGACACACGCTGGGAATCATCGGCAGGACCGGCTCCGGCAAAAGCACCCTGGCCTCCCTCCTCTTCCGCTTCTTTGGCGTGGAGCCTGGGCACATTCTGCTCGATGGGCGGGATATCAACGATTATGCCCTGGACACGCTGCGGGAGGGGCTCGGTGTTGTGCCGCAGGATACCTTCGTATTCGCCGCCTCCGTGAAGGACAATATTGTCCTGTTCAAAGACGGCTATACGGACGAGGATGTGCAGCATGCCGCAGCGCTCAGCCAAATTGCCGGAAGTATCGAGGCGTTCCCGGACGGCTATGACACTCTGCTGGGTGAACGCGGTGTGAACCTGTCCGGCGGGCAGAAGCAGCGGCTCGCAATCGCGCGGGCACTGATCCGGAAACCGGCGATCCTGATTCTGGATGATGCGCTGTCAGCGGTGGATGCGGTAACGGAAGGACAGATTCTGAACAGCCTGCGGCAGACCCGCAAGGGGAAGAGCAATATCCTGATCTCGCACCGGGTATCGGGCATCATGGAAGCCGACGAGATCATCGTACTGGATAAAGGGCGCATTGCCGAACGGGGCACCCACGAGCAGCTGCTGAAGAAAGGAGGTATGTATTATGACATCTATACCGAACAGCTTGAAGAAGGAGAGGTCTGCTAGACGGGACAAATCCGAAGCTGGTGCAGTAAGGCTCCTGCTGCGGTTATCGGCCCCTTACAAGTTCCAGCTTCTGCTTGCCTGTCTGTGCGTGGTGATTGTAAATGGCGCTTTTCTGATCCAGCCGCTGATTCTGCAGCGCGTGATCGACCACTTCCTGATCGGAGGCGCTACTCAGAGCGGACTGAATTCGATTGGGGGCTTAGCCCTGCTGTATGTGACCGTAGCCGCGGCTGGCGGGATCTTCTCGTATCTTCAGGCGCTGATTGCCGGCAAAGCGGGACAGAGCCTGATCCATGAGCTGCGGGTCAGAGTGTTCTCCATCATTGAACGGCTCCCCCTGCCTTATCTGGACCGGACCTCCTCCGGGCGGCTGATTACCCGGGCCACCAACGATACCGCTGAGATCAGCGAGCTATACACCGATGTGGTCATCTCGCTGGTCAAGGATGTCCTGCTGCTGCTGGGAATCATCTACGCCATGCTGCTGCTCAGTCCGTCCTTAACACTGGTTTCTTTTACCGTGATTCCGGTGATGGCCTTCCTGGTTCTCTTCATTAAGAACCGGATCAAAAAGAACTTTTTCCATATGAAGCACTTTATTGGACAGATCAACGGGTTCATTGCTGAGAGTATCTCCGGGATGCGGGTTATTCAAAGCTTCCGCGCAGAAAAGGAAAAAGAGGATCAATTCCTGAAGCTGAACGGGGAATATTTCAAAACCACCCTGATTCAGGTCCGGCTCAACAGTGTGCTGAAGCCCGCCTCGGATATGTTCCAGAGTCTGGCCGTAGCCATCCTGGTCTGGTACAGCATCAGCCGGATCTCCGGCGGCAACCTGCAGATCGGCGTGCTGTTTGCGTTCACGACGTACATCAAGCAGTTCTTTGGCCCCATCTCCGACCTGGCCGACAAGTACACCTCCATACAGTCTGCCCTCGTATCCACAGAGCGTATCTATGAGCTGATCCGTGAGGAGGACCGCCTGGAGCAGCCGGATCGCGGCTTATCGATGGACCGCCTGCACGGAACCATTGAGTTCCGCCATGTCTGGTTCGCCTATAACGACGCCGACTGGGTGCTGAAGGATGTAAGCTTCGTGATTGCTAAAGGGCAGACCGCCGCCTTCATCGGTGAGACCGGTGCAGGCAAAACTACAATTATCAGTCTGATCAACGGCTTCTACCGCGTGCAGAAAGGCGAGATTCTGATTGACGGTGTCAATGTGAACGATATCCGGCTGGATGATCTGCGGCGGAATATTTCCGTCGTGCTTCAGGATGTCTTCCTGTTCTCCGGCACAATCCGCGACAACATCACCCTTGGCGATGATATTGCCGAGGAGAACGTGCTGGAAGCGCTGCAGGCTTCCTGCGCGGAAGTGTTCGTGCTGAGCTCTCCCGGTGGGATGGAGGGCCCGGTCACTGAGCGGGGCGGCACCCTGTCTGCCGGCCAGCGGCAGCTGATCTCCTTCGCCCGGGCCATCGCCCATGATCCGGCGATCTTCGTGCTCGATGAAGCCACCGCTAACATCGACACACATACAGAGAAGCTGATCCAGAAGGCGATCGACAACGTCGCCAGCGGCAGAACGACGCTGATCATCGCCCACCGGCTGTCTACGATTGCCGGTGCGGATCTTATCATTGCGATGAAGGAAGGCCGGATCGCCGAATCCGGACATCCCCGTGAGCTGCGGCAGCGGGGAGGATATTATGCCGAGCTGCTGGAGGAGAGCCGGAGTCATATTATGAGTTCGTGACGGCGCTGCTCACACGGGGAATAATATAGTGCTTGGCGGGGCTTATCTTAGCCCCATAGCCCATCGGGGAACCTCAGCCAGTCAGGCGGACTGAAAATCCGCTATTTGCCGAAATGGGGCAGATTTGCCGGCTAAGCGGACTCAGATTCCGTTAATTGGCCTGCGACAGCCTGTTTCAGGCTCAAATGAGCAAGATAGCTGATTTTCGGTCCGCTTATGTACCGGAAAAGGGTTTTTCAGGGAAATATGAGCTTTTGAGTCCGTTTCATTCTGTTGACGGTGCGCTCCCCTACGTACGCTCACCTGGTCCAGCACCTAACATGCTGCAACTTATCCTCGCCAGGCTCTGTCCTGCAAAAAAACAACAACCCCCAAGCGGCTTATCGCTTGGGGGTTTGGTCTGCACATTTGTCCGGGTACCAGTTGGCTGAGCGTCAGCGGCTGCAAAGGGCAACTTCCCATTCTACAGGACTCAATTCTCACCCGACACCGGCCCACAAAAAAGCTTAAAAAAAATACTAATAAATTATAAGAGAATAGAATGCAGGCGGGGCGTGGTTTTCTCCCTTTTTCACGGGCAAATCAGGGGGTTAGAAGGACCAGTTGGTCTATTGACTTTTCAATATATGGTAGTAAAATGATTAAACGTTACTAAATATAGTGTATATAATAGAAAAGCCAATAAATCTAGTGAAATTGCCGTCATCATTTGTCAAGTAGAAATAGATACATGTTATAGGAGGTTAGGAACCATGCTGATTGCTTACGATTCCAAGACCGGCAACGTTAGAAGGTTCATTAATAAGCTGAAGCTTCCCGCTGTTCAAATCGAAGAGCATATGACGATCGACGAGCCTTACGTGCTTGTTACATACACCACCGGATTTGGACAGATTCCAGAGAAGGTAGCTTCTTTCTTAGAGAAGAACCATTCCAGGCTCAAAGGCATCGCCGCGAGCGGCAACAAAAACTGGGGTGAGCTATACGCGCACAGCGCAGATTTAATTGCACAGCGTTACAACGTACCGGTGGTCGGCAAGTTTGAGTTGTCGGGAACATTTGGTGATGTACAGCGCATAAAACAGGAGGTGGACCGGGTTGCGGCATATTGAACTGAACAACATGTTGATGAAGAGAGACGAAAGCGGCTTTTTCCAATTGGATAAGGACCAGGAGGCAGTAGCCGAGTTCATGCGGGATGTGGAGCGGCGCAGCCTGACCTTCACAACTACCAAAGCGAAGATCGATTATATGATTGCCAATGATTACTACGAGGACCTGTATGACCGTTATTCCGCAGCTGAGATGGAGGACGTCTACCGGATTGCCCACGAATATAACTTCCAGTTCCCTTCCTATATGGCGGCTTCCAAGTTCTACACAGACTATGCCGTCAAAAGCAATGACCGTAAGCAATATCTTGAGCATTACCCGGACCGCGTAGCTGTGGTGGCCCTGCATCTGGGACGCGGCAACGTGGAGACAGCCCGCACGCTGGCCCGCTCAATGATGGAGCAGCGCCTGCAGCCGGCTACCCCGACCTTCCTCAATGCCGGCAAGAGCCGCCGCGGTGAGATGGTCTCCTGCTTCCTGCTGGAAATGGACGACTCGCTCAATTCGATCAACTATGTACTGAACACCTGCATGCAGCTGTCCAAGATCGGCGGCGGTGTTGCGGTCAATCTGTCCAAGCTGCGCTCGCGCGGCGAGACGATTAAGGGTGTCGAGGATGCTGCCAAGGGCATCATGCCTGTCCTGAAGCTTATGGAAGACGGCTTCTCCTACGCGGACCAGATGGGTCAGCGCAAGGGTTCGGGCGCGGCTTATTATAATATTTTCGGCTGGGATGTACTCGAATTCCTGGACAGCAAAAAAATCAACGCAGACGAACGGACACGCCTGAAGACGTTGTCTATCGGCCTGATCGTGCCTAACCGCTTCTACAAGCTCGCACAGGATAATCAGCCGCTGCATGTATTCGCTCCTTATACTGTGTATCAGGCGTATGGAACGCATCTGGATGATATGGATCTGGACGTGATGTACGATACCCTGCTTGCTGATTCGCGCGTGAAGAAGAAGGTTGCCATGAGCGCACGCGACATGCTGACCAAAATCGCCATGATCCAGCTCGAATCGGGCTATCCATATATTATGAACAAGAGCAATGCCAATAACGCCCACGCCTTGCGTAATGTGGGTCAGATCAAGATGTCGAACCTGTGCACCGAGATTTTCCAATTGCAGGAGACTTCCGAGATTAACAACTATGGAGAGCAGGACGCGATCCGCCGTGATATCAGCTGCAACCTGGCTTCCCTCAACATTGTGAATGTGATGGAGCATGGCAAGATTCGTGAATCCGTTCATGAAGGCATGCTCGCACTGACTGCAGTCAGCGATATGACTACGGTCTCCAATGCTCCGGGTGTGGCTAAAGCGAACAAAGAGATGCACTCCGTCGGCCTGGGTGTGATGAATCTGCACGGTTACTTTGCCAAGAACAAGATTGCTTATGAGAGTGAGCAGGCCCGCGATTTCGCCCGGACCTTCTTCATGACGATGAACTTCCATTCGATCGAAAAGAGTATGCAGATCGCAGCGGAGACTGGCGAGACCTTCCATAGCTTCGCAGAATCCGATTATGCGTCCGGCGTGTATTTCGACCGTTACCTGACTACAGACTACCGTCCGGTTACTGCAAGAGCGCAGGAGCTGTTCGAGGGCATCTACATTCCTACAACCGAGGACTGGAAGCAGCTGCGTGATGATGTGATGAAGAACGGCTTGTACCATGCCTACCGTCTGGCGATTGCGCCGACTGCGAGCATCTCTTACATCCAGAATGCCACGTCCAGCGTAATGCCGATTGTAGAACAGATCGAGACCCGCACCTATGCCAACTCGACCACCTACTATCCGATGCCTTACCTGCGTCCGGACAATGTGTTCTTCTATAAATCTGCATACCAGATGGACCAGTTCAAGGTGATTGACCTGATTGCGGAAATTCAGCCTCATATCGACCAGGGTATCTCGACGGTCCTGCATGTGAACAGTGATGTAACGACCCGTGAGCTGGCCCGCTCTTACCTGTATGCGGCACACAAAGGGCTGAAATCCCTGTACTACACCCGGACCAATAAACTGTCTGTCGAGGAATGCCTGTCCTGCTCCATCTAAGAGCGGGCACAGGTACAGAAAGGGAGAATAGATCATTATGAGCGCAATCAAAGCCGTGAACTGGAACCGTCCCGATGACGACTACTCGCTGATGTTCTGGAATCAGAATATTATGCAGTTCTGGACCGATGACGAAATTCCATTATCCGATGACAAAATGTCCTGGCTCACGCTGAGCGAGATCGAAAAGGACTCTTATATGAAGGTGCTGGGCGGACTGACCCTGCTCGATACCATCCAGGGCGGCGTCGGCATGCCGCAGATTATGGAGCATGTGGACGGCTTGCAGCGCAAGGCGGTCCTCGGCTTCATGGGGATGATGGAGCAGATCCATGCGAAGTCTTACAGCAGTATTTTCACAACCCTGGCTTCTACCGAGGAGATCGACGGCATCTTCCGCTGGGTGGAGGACAATACGTTCCTGCAATTCAAGGCAGAGACCATCTCGGAATATTACAAGAAGATTGAGTCGCCCAAAGACCTCTATCTGGCAATGGCTGCCTCTGTTCTGCTGGAAAGCTACTTGTTCTACAGCGGCTTCTTCTACCCGCTCTATCTGGCCGGCCAGGGCAAAATGACCTGCAGCGGCGAGATCATCGACCTGATCCTGCGGGATGAGAGCATCCACGGCGTCTACGTCGGCGTGCTCGCCCAGGAGATCTTCGAGGAGCTGTCCGAAGACGATCAGCGCGATGTCTACCAGACGCTGGTCGGACTGCTGCGTCTGCTGCATGCCAACGAGGAGCAGTATACCGAGCAAATCTACGCCCAGATCGGGCTTGTAGATGAAGTGAAGTCCTTCCTGCGCTACAACGCCAACAAGGCGATGATGAACCTGGGGCTGGACCCGCTGTTCGAAGAGGAAGAGATCAACCCGATCGTCCAGAACGGGATCAGCACCCACACCAAGCAGCATGACTTTTTCTCCAAAAAAGGCAACGGCTACGTCCGTGCGATGAACGTGGAGCCTTTGCGGGATGAGGATTTCAGCTTCTGAAATAGAAGCTGAATCTAAGAACCTAACTTAAAGCTCAGCCGTCACTACAGAGAATATTTGGACTTCCGGCCGCTGCCCGTATACAGATTTCTTGATTGAACCCGCTGTTCGCGGTTGAAATCCGTATACAAAGGCGAACTCTAACGCTCCTTCAGTTCCAAAATTCCCTTCCGGTCCTTCCCGCTTATGGTTATATTCTTTTATTCAGCTTATATGGTTTTAATTAATAAGGCATCCGCCAGCTGAGAGACAAGCTGACGGGTGCTTTTTTTGAGACTAACTCCATGCAGGAACGTACCAGTAGGAGTGAATTTTTTCCAATGAGGAGTGAGCTTGCTTGGTTATGCATTATCAGGAGTATGGAGATCAAAGCGCATCTTATCTGATGGTATTCTTGCACGGTGGCGGAGTGAGCGGCTGGATGTGGGATAGACAAGTGGAATATTTCGCCCATTATCATTGCATGGTTCCAGACTTGCCTGGACACGGGTTAAGTAATGATGACGTTATATTTTCAATTCAAAGCAGTGCAGAACAATTAATCCAAATAATCGGAGAAAAGGCAGGCGGAAAGAAAGTCGTCCTGGTCGGATTCTCTTTAGGTGCACAGGTTGCTGTCCAGATGGTAAGCCTGAGACCTGCGCTCATTGATTTTGCCATAATAAACAGTGCTCTGGTCAGACCCATGTCGTACGCTAAAAGGTGGATTGGACCGGCAGTCAGACTAACCTTCCCTTTAATTAAACAGAGATGGTTCTCCAGGCTTCAAGCTAAGACACTATATCTGGGCAATGAATACTTTGAACGATATTATGCAGAAAGCTGCCGGATGCAGCCTGACGCCCTGATCGCAGTGCTGGAAGAGAATATGACGTTCACTATTCCAGCCGGTTTCAGTGAGGCCACAGGCAAGATACTGTTTACAGTAGGTGAGAAAGAAAAAGCTGTGATGAAGCAATCCGCTAAGGATCTTGTTGCTGCCAGCTCCAATTGTAATGGCGTGATCATCCCTGGCATTGGACATGGGGTCTCTCTGGCGAGGCCAGACTTCTTTAATCAAATGGTCGACATGTGGGTGCATAAAGGTGACGTACCCAAGGAATGCAAAAGGGTTTGATGTATTTTTTTGTTCATCGTAAATAGTTTATTCCGTATCCTTCATATTAAGCTTATGTCTCATTATTATCGCTTTCTTACCCACCCTGAGCTGAACCTCGCCATGCTGGTCGGTCCGGTATACCTCTGTATTTGCGTCCTCCAGCCGCGCTAGTACATCTCCATTCGGATGCCCGTACAAGTTGTTCACACCCGCAGAGATTACCGCCGCGGCCGGATGCCAGAAGGTCAGCCAGTCTGCGCTGGTGGCGGTTTTGCTGCCGTGGTGGGCGACCTTGAGGATGTCGATGGGCTTACCTGCCTGTATTCCGGCCTGCTGTGCGGATTGCAATATCGCTTCCTCCGCTGCCTGGTCCATATCGCCTGTGAAAAGAAAGCTGCGGCCGTTCATCTCCAGCCGAAACACGACCGATTCGTGGTTCTGATCCTCTACCTCGTTTAGCAGAGTCTGCCCGTCCGCAGGCGGCTCCGGCCAGAGAAAATGCAGCTGCGCCGCCTCATCCGGAGTCAGGACCATACCCTGCTGTACCGGATACAGCCGGACTCCTGCGGCAAGCGCTGTAGTCATCAGCTTGGTGTACGGCTCCGTATCTGCCAGCGTCCCGTTGAACAGCAGAGCAGACACTGGCATACCCTCCAGCACAGCCTGCAGCCCTCCGGCGTGATCCTGATCACCATGCGTCAGGATCACCGCATCCAGCCGGTGGATGCCCCGCTGCTTCAGCAGCGGCAGCAGCGTCTTGGCTCCGACCTCGAACGGGCTGCGGCGGATTCGCCATGCTTCCTTCTTCCCGAAACTCACCGTTCCGCCGCCGTCCACCAGAATATGGGCTCCGCCCGGCGTGGTAATCAGGATGCTGTCTCCCTGCCCCACATCCAGGTAGCTGATCGCTCCCGTCCCGTTCAGGTCCTCCGCATTGTAGCCTCTGTACAACAGAAGCGCCAGACTGGCAGCGCACAGCATAGCGGCGAGACTGCTCCAGCGCGTAACGTCTGAATGCGGAAATGCCTGGAGGGCCAGCGCGGCTCTTCTGCTGTTCGCAGCTGCCGCTGGGACCGCCTTGTTACTGCTGGTATTGCCGGCCTTACCACGGCTGTTTCCCGGCAGCTCCAGCTCGGCCAGCGGCCGGGTCTCATCCTCCATATACTGTGGAGCAAGCGTAATCTCCGTCCGTCTCTTCAACGCATACAACACACCGTAAAGTAGATAATAGTATAGGCAAATCCACAGTAATGAAGGTGAAGCCCAGATCAGCACACCTGCCGTAAACCCGTTTACCCACTCTACCGCCGCAAACGTAGCATTATTCAGCAGCTCTGCAAGCTGCACAGTTAAGAGGGCTGTAGTATTCCAGAACCGTCCAAGCAGCAGCGCCAGCGTACCAAGCGGCAGCACCAGGAACGTGATGAAAGGCACAAGCAGCAGATTGGCGGCAAAGGACAGCAGCGAAAATTGGTTAAAATAATATATCGTTAGCGGGAAAGAGACCAATTGCGCAATGATGGTTACCGAGAGGGCGCTGCCCAGCCAGTTAGGTAAACATCTGAACAATGGCGCGGCCAGCGGCGTATATACCATGAGACCTGCTGTCACCAGAAAGGACAGCTGAAAGCTGACGCTGAGCAGCAGATACGGGTTCCATACCAGCATCATCAGCGCGGCAGCGGCCAGAATGTTCATTCCATCCTTAAGGATAGCGAACCTTGCGGCAAGCAGAGCAATCATGCTCATTATCCCGGCGCGAACCACTGACGGTCCGGCACCGGACAGCAGTACGTAGGCTGGTACAAGCAGTAATGTTACCGTGAGTGCTGTTTCTCTCGTGAAGCGGCAGCGGCGCAGAAGAAATAAGATCACCCCGACATAAACCGCAACATGCATTCCCGAGATCGCCAGAATATGAGTCAGCCCCAGCTGTGAGAATTGCTTGAAGGTCTCCGGGTCCAGATCCTCCTGGATGCCGATGACAAGTCCCTTCATATAACCAGCATGCGGCTCCTCGAATAAGCGCTCCATCTCTGCGCCGAGGGTGGCGCGCATTCTATCATTCCAGCGCAGAATGCCGGATAGCTGCCACGATGCCGGAGGGGCAATCTTAACACTGGCTGTTCCGCTCCCTTTTAACAGCCAGTGGATTTTCTTCGTGAGCAGATAAGCCCGGTAATCGAATCCGCCGAAGTTACGCGCTATCTGCGGCTGGGCCAGCTCTCCTTCAATGACTACCCGGTCTCCCCGCTGCCATAGGGCAGCTACAGCGATTTCGCTTTCTTCCTGAAGCTTGATTTGAACGGCAACAAGCTCCCCTTTTGCTTCCTCTTCTGCTCCTGTTATTGCGTCTGCCCCTACTCCTGTTTCAGCTTCTGCTTCTGTTTCTGAATCTGCTTCTGCGCTTCCTAGTGTTGCTGCATCTGCTGCCGCCCCTGCCGCTACCACGACAGCTACTTTTTCTTTTGTAGCTACTTTAGCTCCCGTTTCTACATTCGCCGATGTTTCGGTCTCCTGACTTCCCTGCCGCTCCAATCCGATCCGTGACAGCTTCACCGTAAAATCAACCCGGTCCCCGTCCCGCTCCACCGGGGAAGCAATAACGCCTGCGGCTGTAACGTTAGCCTCATTCAGTTCGTTTGCCGATCGCCCCAATTGCTCCGGCAGCAGGCTCACGTTACGCGCCTCACTCCACTCCCAATACAGGACTGCCGCAGCAATCGCCAGCCCGAACACAGCAGCCGTTCTCCAGCGTATGCCGCCGCTGACCGCCCAGATTGCAGGCAGCAGCAGTAGGCCTGCGAGGTAGAACAGCAAGCTGCGGCCGGAAAACATACAGCCTGCCGCACTTCCGGCAATCCAGCAGATCGTGAAGCTTAAGAGCGGCCTTCTGTTCATCAGCATCTCTCCTTTAATCATGGGTCTATTCTCTTCTTCCCGTCAAAATGGAACTACTATTTTCCTGTCCCGCTGCCGCAGCAACGACAAAGAACCCCTGCAAACGCAAACACATGCGTAAGCAGAGGTTCTTCCCCTGAAGATCTGAAGCTATCCATAACACTAACCTGTCCCTATTCTGTGTGGTGACGCAAGTCCTCCGGTATACTGCCGGTTATTCCGATACCGAGATCATCGTTTCCTTCGGCGGCTCATAGTTCTCCAATTGGCGGAACACAATTCCTTTGGAGGAGAGCATGGCCTCCACCTTCTCCATATCCTTGCGGTACGGACGCAGATAGACAATCTCTACAATCCCGCTGTTGGCCAGCATATTGGCACAGGTCCAGCAAGGTTCATCCGTGACGTAGACGGTGCTGCCTTCCCGGTCACTCCGGTCTGTGAACAGCAGCAGATTCTGCTCAGCATGGATTGTACGGATACAGCGCTGCTTCTTCACCATGGTCTCTACGCCGTCAATGATCTCCCGCTCATATTGCTCGGAGACCATACAGCCTGCTTCCGAGCAGTCTGGAACACCCATCGGTGCGCCGTTATAGGCGGTGCCCAGCAGTTTCTTGCCCTGCACCAGCACAGCACCGACATGGCGGCGGGGGCAGCGGGAACGGGTGGAGACCATGCAGGCAATATCCATGAAGTATGTATCCCAGTTCTTGCGGTAAGCCACAGTCATCAGCAATCTCCACTTCCTCTTAGATAGTTGTTCATTATTGTAACATAATGCAGCATTCTTTCACTATACAGCTTGTCCTAACACTAGCCTGCCAACCGTTCTCATTACAGCATCATGCTGCGTAAACCGCAATTGCTGATAGAAACGTCGATTCTGGCGTTAAGCTCAGTTTACGGCAGGCTCAAACTTGACTGTTACTGTTACTATTCCTTTTCCTTTTCCTTTTCCTTTTCCTTTTCTGGACTTAACTGTATTCTGTACAACTAAAAAGACCGAAATTCTGATAAAAAACAGTTTAATTGCACTTCGTACACTTATATCACGATCTGCTGAGCTAAAATCGCCACACAACGTATTTTAGTTGTACGAAGTGCAACTAACTTTAAAAAATTAGTAGTTTTACAGTTTTTAGTTGTACCAAATACACTTATCTGACTGGCGGAGCATACGGTTGGGCATGGCGGGTAGACTCGGCTCCATCAGATAACTTTGTGTAACAACAACCCGGTAATTCCCTGCCAATTGTAGTGTATACAAGCTTCAGTATGAATGCTGCCGCCCGTTCGAATCATCCAGCGGGTCCCTGGACTCAAAATGCCACCAGCGGCTTCAGCTGCTCCAGCAGCTTCGGCCCGATCCCCTTGACCTTGCCCAGATCGGTCAGGCTGCGAAACGCTCCCTTGCTGCTGCGGTACTCGATAATCGCCTGTGCCTTCTTCTCCCCGATGCCCGGCAGGTCCATCAGGGCTGCGGTATCGGCAATGTTCACGTTGACCCTGCCATCAGCAGCCACTGCTGGAGCTAATGCTCCTGCGGCACCTGCTGCTTCAGCGCTCCCAACTACTCCAGCCGTCCCGCCACTTGCAGCGCCCTCGTTTCCGGATGCTCCTGCCATCCCACCACCTACGCCGCCACTTCCCTCTGCTCCAACAGTCCCTCCATTAGCGGCTCCACTCCCAGCTGCTCCTGCGATCCCGCCACCAACCGCCGCTCCGGCCTTACCGTTCGCATTCCCGTCATCCCCACCTGCCACTGCCCCGGCTGCCACTGCCCCGGTTGTCTCCGCCGGAGCAGCAATCCCGGCGCCATTAACCACTCCGGCCTTATCACTTACAGCACCGCCCTTACCTCCGGCCTCACTTACAGCACCGCCCTCACCTCCGGGCGCTGCCAGCGCCTTACTACTCCCGGCACCGCTGCCACCAATAGCCGCTGCCCCTTCAGCGCCGCTCCCACCATCTTCACCACTCTCCCCTGCCGTTCCCGCGCCGCCATCCGCCACCCCCAGCGCCTGCGCCATCCCGGCATTCAGGGTCTCCCACCCGGCGATGCCATCCTCCGCCCTGTGGTCTGCAGCCCAGACTAGGCCGCCGCCCAGCAGCGCAGCGGCAATGGCGCAGCCGATCATTCTTTTGCCCATGAAGCTGTCCTCCTTCAGTAAACTGGAATTTTATTCAAAAACAAGCTTGAAACCTGTCATTTGTCCAAGACTGCCGTGCATACATTGAACGAAGAGTATTCCTGTAAGCCCAGAACCCAGCAACATTAGAAAGGAGGTAACCACAGGATGAAAGTGGGATTTATCGGAACAGGCAGCATGGGCGGTCTGCTCATCGACACCTTTCTTCGTTCGGGAGCCCTTGATCCGTGTGATGTGCTGGCCAGCAACCGCAGCCCGGGCAAGCTGAGGGAGCTGAAGAAGCTTCATCCCGGAATCACTGTATGCTCGGGCAACATCGAAGCCGCGTCCGAGAGCGATATCGTGTTTCTGTGTGTCAAACCTTTGCAGTTCAAAATGTTAAGCGATGAGATTGCCCCTTACCTGCGCAGCGAGCAGATTGTCGTATCCATTACCAGTCCAGTTCAGCTGTACCATCTTGAATCCGTACTGCCCTCCAAAATTGCCAAGATTATTCCCAGCATCACCCATTCCGTCAAAAGCGGGACTTCTCTGTGCATCTTCGGAAGCAGATTAAATAAAAAAGACAGGCTGGTCCTGCTCCGGCTATTCTCATGTATTGGTGTTCCTGCGGAAATCCCGGAGAGTCATACGCGGATTGCCTCTGACTTCTCCAGCTGCGGCCCGGCGTTCATCAGCTATTTCCTGGAACGGTGGATCGAAGCTGCTGTAGAAGCAACCGGTATTGATGAGGCCCTGGTCAGCCGTCTGGCCGGTGAAATGCTGCTTGGTACAGGCAAGCTGCTGACAGAAGGCTCCTTCACCCCGCAGGGGCTGCAGGAACGGGTTGCCGTCCGCGGAGGCATTACAGCGGAAGCGCTGAACCACCTGCGCACGAGTCTGGAAGGGGTGTTCGAACGCCTGATCACCACTACGCATGACAAATACGATGAAGATGTGGAAAAGCTCGACGAGCTGTTCGGGCGCAGCAGCATCGTCCAGAGCCCTCTTGACCGCTAAGGCAGCTGCGGCTATAGCCTGCTGCCAACGTCCATTGCCATAGCTTATTGCAAGGGCCGTATGCCTTGCCATCGTCCTTCCCCTCTTGCCATGCCGCCTTATGCTACGCTCTGCCGCTCCGTTCTCCGCTTCCGGTGCACTGCCGGAAACCAATAAAACCCGCAGCACGGATTCATCCGTTGCTGCGGGCAATGTTGCGTTCTTCGCTTAACCCACTACTATATTTACCAGCTTGCCGGGAACGGCAATAATTTTACGTACGGTTTTGCCTTCGACGGCTGCCTTCACGTTCGGCAGGGCCAGTGCATGGTTCTGCATGTCTTCCTGACCCATATCCATAGGGATCAGTGCGCGCTGAACGATTTTACCGTTAACCTGCACGACAATTTCCACTTCCGCATCTACGGTCCAGGCTTCATCATAAGCCGGCCATGCGACATAGCTGATGCTTCCTTCGTGACCCAGCAGCTGCCACAGCTCTTCGGCAATATGCGGTGCCAGCGGCGACAGCATCTGGACGAACTGTTCTGCCGCTTCTGTGGACAGGCTCTCCTGCTTGTAAGCGTCGTTGATGAAAATCATCAGCTGGCTGATCGCCGTATTGAACCGCAGATGTTCAAAGTCTTCGGTTACCTTCTTCAGCGTCTTATGCCAGGTCCGTTTGAATTCATCGGTACCGCCATCTGCCGAGATCTTAGCGCTGATGCTGCCGTCTTCGTTCACGAACAGGCGCCATACGCGGGAGAGGAAGCGGTGGATGCCTTCCACGCCTTTTTCGTTCCAAGGCTTGGTAGCTTCCAGCGGCCCCATGAACATTTCGTAGACGCGCAGTGTATCTGCGCCGTACGCTTCCACGATCTCATCCGGGTTGATGACGTTGCCGCGCGATTTACTCATCTTCTCATTGTTGTTCCCCAGGATCATCCCCTGGTTCACCAGCTTGTGGAACGGTTCCTTCGTATCGACTACGCCGATATCATAGAGAACCTTGTGCCAGAAGCGGGCATACAGCAGGTGGAGCACCGCATGCTCGGCTCCGCCGATGTACAGGTCAACCGGCAGCCATTCCTTCTGCTTCTCCGGTGAACACAGCTCCTGATCATTGTGCGGATCAATATAACGCAGGTAGTACCAGCAGCTGCCGGCCCATTGCGGCATGGTGTTGGTCTCGCGGCGGGCTTTCATGCCGGTCTCCGGATCGATCGTTTCAACCCACTCGGTTACATTCGCCAGCGGAGATTCACCTGTGCCCGAAGGCTTAATCGCATCCACATCCGGCAGTACCAGCGGCAGCTGATCCACAGGAACGGTCTTCATTGTACCGTCTTCCAGATGCAGAATCGGAATCGGCTCACCCCAGTAACGCTGGCGGCTGAACAGCCAGTCGCGCAGGCGGTAGGTTACTTTGCCCTTGCCGCTGCCCTTCTCTTCGAGCCAGGCAATCATTTTCGCAATGGCTTCGGTATTGGACAGGCCATCGAGGAATCCGGAATTCACATGCGGACCGTCGCCGGAATAAGCCTCTTCTTCGACGTTGCCACCTTGCACTACTTCAATAATGTTCAAGCCGAACTGCTTGGCGAACTCCCAGTCACGGGTATCATGACCCGGTACAGCCATAATCGCTCCGGTTCCGTAGCCGGCCAGCACGTAGTCGGCAATCCAGATCGGCACCTGTGCGCCGTTCACCGGATTAATCGCATAAGCGCCAGTGAAGACACCGCTCTTTTCTTTTGCCAGATCCGTACGTTCCAGATCGCTCTTACGGGAAGCTTTGTCGCGGTAATCCGCAACGGCAGTCTTCTGCTCCTCTGTTGTAATCACATCAACCAGCTTATGCTCTGGTGCGACAACGCAATAGCTTGCTCCGAACAGGGTGTCCGGACGGGTAGTGAACACTTCAAGCGTAGCCTCATGCCCTTCAATGGCAAAGGTCACCTCAGCACCGGTCGATTTGCCGATCCAGTTACGCTGCATATCCTTGATGCTCTCTTCCCAGTCCAGCTCATCCAGATCCTCGAGCAGACGGTCTGCGTATTCGGTAATTCTCAGAATCCACTGGCGCATCGGTCTGCGGACCACGGGATGACCGCCGCGCTCGCTTTTGCCGTCGATCACTTCTTCATTGGCCAGGACGGTCCCCAGCGCTTCACACCAGTTCACGGAAACCTCAGCTACATAAGCCAGACCGCGGTTGTACAGCTGGATGAAAATCCACTGTGTCCATTTGTAGTAGCCCGGATCAGTTGTGCTGATCTCGCGGTCCCAGTCGTAGGAGAAGCCCAGCGACTTGATCTGGCGGCGGAAATTATCAATGTTCTTGAAGGTAATGTCACGCGGATGCTGTCCGGTATCCATCGCATACTGCTCAGCCGGCAGTCCGAAAGCGTCCCAGCCCATCGGGTGCAGCACGTTGTAGCCGCGCATCCGTTTGAAACGGGAAACAATATCAGTAGCGGTGTAGCCTTCAGGATGGCCTACGTGCAGCCCTGCGCCGGAAGGATACGGGAACATATCCAGGGCGTAGAACTTCGGTTTGCCTGCTTCTTCACTTGTTTTGAATGTCTTGTTCTCGTCCCAGAATTTCTGCCATTTCGGCTCGATGGTCTGGGCACGGTAGCCGGTGTGGGCTTGGGTAAATGTGTTGTCGCTCATCTTATGCTCCTCCTTGGAGTGTTGCTGTCTTAGGTAAGGCTAATGTTATAAAAAGAAATACTGTAAATAAGGGTCACTGCAGAAAGTTTTGGGCTTCCGCCCGCTGTTATATTCGGATTTCCTGATTAGAACCGCTCATCGCGGTAGAAATCCGAATCTAAAGGCGGCCACTAACGTTGCTACAGCTCCAAAATTTCTATCCGTTCCTTTATCTTTACATAAGTTCTGTTAAACCAATCCGCTGGCCCTGGCGGAACAGCAAAGTCCAAGAACCCGCAATGATTCGCTGAGCCGGAAGGGCTGAAAAGCCAAACCCGCCGTTGATTCGCCGGGTTGGTAGGAACCTACCTAAGCTTCGCCGGGCCGGCAGAATCCGCAAGGCCCAGGCCCCGCTTCGGATCGCGGAACTGCTGAATATCCTTGACCGTGCGGCGCCACTGGAACCATCCCAGCCTTCCCGCCGGGCTAACCGCAAAAAAACCTCCCATCCCTAGCGTATTATCGCTAGGGACGAGAGGTTTGAATTCCCGTGGTACCACCCTAGTTAGCGGCGGACATTCTTTGTCCGGCACTCACTTTGACACCCTTTAGCGGGGGTGAGGCGACGACGGTTCACACGCCGGTCTCCTTATTAATGAAGCTTAAGGAACCCTGCGGCTCGCGCCGTTACTCCGAGGTGAGTTCACTGCGGTCCGTTAACCGGCTCGCACCTGAGGTGCCGGCTCTCTGCAATAACGGTCTCACGAATTAATACTCCTCTTCATCGCACTGCTATGTGTACTGCTTCTTATTCGTAATATTCACCACATTATAACCAAAAGATACATGTACCGTCAATGATTTAGCAATATCCCTGCTTTTATGCCGGCTTTCTGCGGATATAATAGGCGATGATATGCTGAATGACCACTTTACCGGCTGCGAAGAACGGCACCGCCAGAATCAGTCCGATCATTCCGGCGATCTCCCCGCCGACCAGCAGCGCGAAGATAATCAGCAGCGGATGCAGATGAAGCTTCCGCCCGACGACCTGCGGCGAAATGACGTTGCTCTCCAGCATTTGGCATAGTGTATTCACCACAGCTACCATTAGTACCAGGCGCCACGAGAGGGTTGAAGCCATTACAATGGCCGGAGCCGCACCCAGAAACGGACCCATATAAGGCACAATGTTAAAGACCGCAACCACGCAGGCGAAGAGCAGCGCATAAGGCATACCGATAATCATATAGCCGATATAGGCCAGCACACCGATGATGATGCAGACAAGAAACTGCCCGCGGATATAATTGCCGAGTGCCTCATCAATATCCTTCAGCAGGGTGACAATCGACTTGCGGCGGGAACGGGGCAGGCAGGATACAACGGTCCGTTCGAACACATCGAAGTCCTTGAGAATGTAGAACACCAGAAAAGGCACAATGAATGCATTGAACAGGATACCGATCGTCGACGCAATATTATCAAGGAAATGGGAGATACCTTCGGCCAGGCGGTTTTCCAGCTGATAGAACCAGTTATTCATCCCCGTCTCCACGCCGGGCGGAATCAGTCTGGAGTTCATGTTCCGCATCAGACCCTGCGCATGCAGTGTCATTTCGGGCAGATGCTCGTTAAGCTCCTCAAGCTGCTCGATGAACATGGGGATCAGGTTGATCAGAATTACCGCGAGTGAGGTGAGAAATACGGCATAGATCAGCAGGACGGCCACGCTGCGCGGCATTTTTCTCCTGGAGAGCATGGAAACCACGGGATTCAGCACATATGAGATGATCATTGCCGCCAGGAACGGGGCGAGGATCGCTTTTAGAAACAGGAATATTCCCTCCAGCATTGGGCGGAGCAGCCAGACGAAATAAAGAATGATCAGGGAGAGCAGCACGCCGATCATCAAGCGGAACCATTTACTTTGGGACCATTGCTCCATAATACCCCTCCTGAACATGTACAGCCTCTAACAGTCATGCAATATTAGTATGTGTGAGAGGGTAATGAAATACTCTTGCCTGCAAAAAATTGGTTTTTTGTTATTTGGGTTGGAAAGTTGGTATAGTGGCCGGCATCAAGGTCCGCTAAAATCATATTGTAAAACGCTTTCATTCCGAGGAGGGGTACTTTTATTATGAAAAGGTTAAAACGATTATGCGGTGCAGGCATGCTGTTGCTGCTTGCGGGATTGCTCACTGGAGCTCCGTCTGTTTCGGCAGCCACCGTCTTTGATGAGCCTCTGACCTACTTCAATTCCGCAACCTGGCAAAAAGCCGACGGCTATTCCAATGGCGGGATGTTCAACTGCACCTGGCGCGCTAACAATATCTCATTTACAAGCGGCGGACAGCTTCGTCTGGCACTGACCAGTCCCAGCAATAATAAATTTGACGGTGCAGAAATGCGGTCTGTCTACAAGTACGGCTACGGTAAATATGAAGTCAGCATGAAGCCTGCCAAGAACAGCGGAATCGTCTCTTCCTTCTTCACCTATACCGGACCTTCCGACGGCACGCCCTGGGATGAAATTGATATCGAGTTTTTGGGCAAGGACACCACTAAAGTCCAATTCAATTATTATACAAACGGGGTTGG
This sequence comes from Paenibacillus sp. FSL E2-0178, assembly GCF_038593005.1. Lineage (NCBI taxonomy): Bacteria > Bacillati > Bacillota > Bacilli > Caryophanales > Paenibacillaceae > Paenibacillus > Paenibacillus sp. FSL E2-0178. The sequence continues at coordinate 6,539,782 of NZ_CP151953.1, read as the reverse complement.
CGGCCATGAAAAGATCGTGAATCTGGGATTTGACGCTTCCCAAGGTTATCATACGTATGCCTTCGATTGGCAGCAGGGCTACATTAAATGGTATGTGGACGGCGTTCTGAAGCATACAGCCACCAGCAATATTCCGTCCCGTCCCGGTAAAATTATGATGAATCTCTGGAACGGAACCGGAGTGGACTCCTGGCTCGGTTCCTATAACGGAGCCAACCCGCTCTACGCTTACTACGACTGGCTGAAATTCACAGGCAACTAAAAACGAAATTTGGACTCCGGCGGTGCACAGAGCGCACCTGCCGGAGTCCTTTTACATCTGCCCGGAAGCCGTTATCTTCAGAATTTGTTATCCGGATTGACACATTGGTATAGCGGCCAGAGCCTGGGTTCTGTACGATAAAAGCAAGAAACATCATCACAGGAGGAACAGAATTGATACGCAACAGGTTAATCAAAGCATCCGTAGCCGTTGCTGCTCTGTCAGCAGCAGTATGGGGCCTATGGGCCTTCAGTACAGCACCCCGATCCGAAGCAGGAGGCGTGAAGGACAATTTTACAGAATTCAATTCGGAGTTCTGGAAAAAAACGGATGGTTATTCCAACGGAGACATGTTCAACTGCACCTGGCGAGAAGATAACATCTCATTTGCCGGGGATGATCTTATGACCCTGTCTCTTACCAGCCGGTCCCCCGGCGAGTTCGACGGTGCAGAATACCGTTCGCTGGAAAAGTACAGCTATGGCAAGTATGAAATCCGTATGAAGCCGGCGGCCAATCCCGGTGTAGTCTCTTCTTTCTTCACGTATACCGGCCCTTCGGAAGGCGAGCCCTGGGACGAAATCGATATTGAATTTTTGGGTAAAAACACCCGCCAGATGCAATTGAACTACTTCACAGACGGCATCGGGGGACATGAAAAGGTGATTGACCTCGGCTTTGACGCGTCAGAAGAATTTCACCGGTATGGTTTCGACTGGAAGAGGGATTCCATTACCTGGTATGTAGACGGCCGCCCAGTTCATACAGCGACCGAGAGTATTCCCTTTACTCCGGGCCGTATTATGATGAATCTCTGGAACGGAACAGGTGTGGATTCCTGGCTGGAGGCTTATGACGGCAAGGCTCCGCTACATGCTTATTATGACGAATTCCGCTATACTCCAGCGCCAGACCGGGGCGAGTAAGAAGCTCCAGCGCCTCTCCGACAAGAAACCGCCTTCATCAAGGCGGTTTCTTGTCCCTGCGGACTCATCGGCGGCTGCGGTCCCAGGCATTGACCTCCGAGGTTTCGGACAATCCCCCGTAGGCCTTCCATTTGCCGACAAACTCGTCAAATTCCCCGATACCGCTGTCTGCAAAGATTATATTTTGAAAGCTTTTTTGTTCCAGCTTCTTCAGCAGCTCACCGTCGCTCTTCATCGTCTTGGTGGGCGGTCCCGTGAACTGTTCCTTACGGGAAGCCTCCTTCTGGCCCAGCAGCACCGGGGCAATATCCTCCGGAATCTCCTTAATGACTTCGGAGGGAATTCTCGCCCCGTCGAAGGTCAGTGTGTAGGAGGCCACCCGGATGACGCCCATCGGCAGCGCAGAGGGCTCAATGGTCGCCTTGCCGCCCGCCATTGCCCAGTCATAGCCCTCTGCAAGACCATTAATGAACTCGCCGGTGGAGGTAGCATAATAATCAAACATATAATTCTGATAGGTAAAAAAGATTTCGGGGTGCTTCATTTTCTTGTTAATCAGTATTGCTCCGTTGACAGGTAAGGTGCCTCTTCTCATAGCGGTACCTTCCGGTCCGGAGGGTATCGCAACAGCCTTGACAGACGCCTGCGGGTCTGCGGCAGTCAGGGAAGACAAAGGCCAGCCGCGCATCCAATACGGGCCGGCAATCATGCCGGCCTTGCCGGAGACGAACCGGTTGGCGGCGCCCTCTTCATCAAGCCAGGCACTGTCCGTCGACAAGTACCCCTGCTGGACCCAATGCTTCATAAGCGCAACAGCCTTCCGGGCGCCGGGCTGCACGGAACCATATTCCAGGGTTCCGTCACTCCGGCGGTTCCATTGCTCGGGAACCGTGCCAAATGCTCCAAAAATCCAGCTGCTGTCCCCCATCCAGGTACTGGGACCGTTTCGGAATCCTAACGCAAGGCCGTAAGTATCCTTTAATCCGTTGCCGTCCGGGTCCTGGTTGACAAAAGCGTCCATGACCTGTTCCAGCTCATCCAGAGTCCGTGGTGTTTCCAATTTCAGCTTGTCCAGCCAATCCTGGCGAATCCAGAGCAGCGGATCGGAGTTGTATTCGTAATCCATGATGGGAATCGCATACTTATGCCCGTCCCGCACGAAGGCATTCCATGCCGAGGTGTCCTCGGCAACAGCCTTCTTCCACACCCGGGAGGCATATTGTTCAAATAAACTGCCGACTTCCATGAATTGCCCGGAGTCAATCAGCTCCTGAATGATGGCTGCATCCCTTGTAGTGACAACATCGGGCATATTGCCTTTGGCCAGCTCAAGCCTCAGCTTGTTGGCGTAGTTCTCGGAGGTGCCGGAGATGGTCCAGAGATAACGGATACGGATTCCCAACCGTTCCTCCGCCCAGGCCGTATGCACATTATGTTCAAGGCTCTCGCCTTTTTTAAAGGTCAAATTGGGGTTCACGGAGCCCACTGTGTACAGGTCTATGGGCGGATTATATTTACCCGCTTTGACGTCAAAATGAGGCGCCGTGCTCTCCGGGGAAGCGGCCGGGAGAGTGCCCCCGGAGCTGCGGAAGGTGCACCCCGACAATATCAGGACCAGCGCGATCAACGGCAATCTGAATTTCATGGAACCACCTGCTTTTCGTAATGTTCTGGAGGGCCGGACAACTTGTATCATAATCTTCTTCGGCATCACATGGTACACTTCTTTTATTACGGCTAACAGTGAAAGCTTCTGAAAAGGATGATTTTATGGCCTGGCGTCCGAGTTTGTTTATTAAAATGGTTGCAATCCTGCTCTCCCTTATATCAACCACACTCTTATTCTACGGATTATCCTACCGCAAGGATATCGGAGTCATCACGAGTCAGATCAAGACAACGGACCTGAATCACCTGGAGTTCCTGACCCAGCAGATGGACAACAATATCAACCAATTGGCGGGCAGCATGTATGCTCTTCAGAGAGACCCGACCATCCGTGACTACGAGCAGATCCGGCAATTGGGCCATCTTATTGACCCCGCCCAGACCATTATGACCGTGCTGGAGAAGCTCTCCCTTCAGACCAGCTCCAGTACGTGGGAGAACCGGATTGTCCTGTACAAGCCGCACAACGGTGAGACCTTGGGGTCAGATTCCTCACTCTCCTTTGATTCCTCCGTACTTGAGAATCCGCTCCCGGCCGGCTGGGAGTATATTTCTGAGGACAGGGGCAGCACTGAAGCGGGCTTCCGCCTGCTGCTGTCAGATCCCGCTACAGAAAGCAGCCCTCCCCGAGAGGCGGAACTGCTGTTGTCAATGTATTTCCCTGTATCCAACATTGAACGAATGTTCGATGCCTACCAGTCGCAGAACAAGGGCGATACCTTCCTGTTCCATCCGGTTTTCGGGATGATCCTCTCCCGCAATACCGACAGGGAAATGGCTGAACGGATCACCGCAACGCTTGATTCCGCAGACGGACAGGGCACATCGGAAATCCTCAACCTCAAGAAGGGCAGCTTTCTTATCAGTTCGGTTCCTTCATCGGCCATTAACTGGCGGGTCGTGCATTATTCGCCGTTGAAGCAGATTCTTCAGCCGATCCGCAGCAGCCGTTATTTCTTCCTGACGGGATCGGCTTTTCTCCTGGTCATGAGCCTGTTGTTCTCATTGCAGCTATATCGTCAAGTGCAGCGTCCGGTTAGCCTTTTACTGCGTTCGCTCAACAGGATGAAGGAAGGTCGCTGGTCTACCCGTATTCATACCAAGACCAATCCTGAGTTCACAATGCTCAACGAAGAATTCAATGAAATGGCAGAGAAAATTCAATTGCTGATTGAACAGGTCTACCTGGAGCAGCTCCGGGCCAAGGATGCCCACTTGAAACAGCTTCAATCGCAGATTAATCCGCACTTCCTCTACAACTGCCTGTTCTTTATTAAGAGTAAGGCCGTTGTCGGCGACACCGATTCGGTGGAGGCTATGGCGCTTAACCTCGGAGAATATTACCGCTACATCACCAAGGCGGACCATTCCCTCACTACGCTGCAGGACGAGCTGAAGCTGCTGGAGAATTACCTGGAGATTCAGAATTTGCGGAAACAGCGCATCCGCTATGAGATGGATATCGCGGAAGATCTGCTGGGTCTGCAGATTCCCCGGCTGCTGATCCAGCCCTTGGTGGAGAACAGCATCATTCACGGTATTGAGAAAAAGATCGGCCAAGGCTCCATTCGGATCACCGCCTCCCATACCCAAGAGAGCGTCATAGTCACCGTTGCAGACAACGGAGCTGGCATGACGGATGAGGCAGTTACCGCTTTGCAGGCCCGGATTTCCGAAACGGCGCGCGAGGACGGAGGCTGCGGGCTATGGAACATCCAGCAGCGCCTCAAGTCCCATTATGGTGATTCATCCGGCCTTCTGATCGCCCCTTCACCTGAAGGCGGCTTAAAAATCACTCTTCGCATGGAGAAGAAAGAGGAACCCTATGCATCAAATTCTTCTGATTGACGACGAACCTTATGTCGTCGACGATCTATCCATTTCGCTTCCTTGGACGGAAATGGGATTTGAACAAGTCCACAAGGCTTATTCCGGATACGAGGCACTGGAGCTGCTTCAGCGTTATCCTATCGACATTGTTGTCACAGACATCAATATGCCTGAAATTTCAGGCATCGAACTAATCGCCTCCATCCGTAGCCGCTGGAAGCATATCCGGGTCGTTATGCTGACCGGTTATGCCGAGTTCGAATATGCCCGCAAGGCGATTGAAGAGCAAGCCAGTGCCTATCTGCTTAAGCCAATTGCCAATGACCAGTTGATTGCCCTTATTGGCAGGCTCCAGGATGAGCTGCGCGGCGAATGGGAGACTTGGTCCTCCTATCAGCGGACAATGCAGACCTTCCGCGAGCATCTTCCGCTCTTGCGGGACCGGCTGCTCGGCGAGCTCCTGCAGGGGCGGAAGATGTCCAGGCCGCAGCTGCACGAGCGGCTCTCCCAATTCGATCTGCCGTTCTCCACCAGTCTGCCGGTATGCCTTGTAATCGTCAGACCGGAGGAGTTCTTCCGGCGTCAGGACATGGGCAGCATGCTGCTGTTCGAATACGCCATTATTAATATCGCGCAAGAGCTGTTTCAAGACCGGTTCCACATCTGGTCAAGCAAGGATGTCCATGATTATCTTGTATTTCTGCTGCAGCCCAGGGAAGACATTGAACCCCGCCTGAATCTGGCAGATGATATCACCCAGGCCGCCTATCAGCTGCAGAATCATGTCAGCACGCTGATTGGCGGCGGCCTTTCTGTGGTCACTACGGGTTGGGGAGGATTCCCGGATCAGGTGTACACGCTTTATCAATCCGGCATCTCAGCTATCCGCCAGCATATCGGCAGCGAAACAGGCATCTATCTGGATGCCACGGACAACAGCAGCTTTAACCCTGTAGAAATTCTCCAGCCGCTCTACGAGCCTCCGCTTTTCTTCCATTTATTCGAAGCGAACAACTGGCAGGGGATCGAAGACAAGCTGAACGCCATCGCTTCGGAGCTGGCCCGGAATCCGGACCATTCCCTGGAGCATATCCATGAAGCCCGCCTGCATCTGGAGACGGCATTCTATTATTTCGCCCATAAGAATAAGAAGATGCTGGGCGAGATCGTGGGCAATCCGCTAATGAAGCAGGCCCCCTTCCAGACGGCCGACAAGCTGCGGGAATGGGCGCTGGAGATGGTTACACTGCTGAAGGAGCATTTCGAATCCGAGCGGCGGGACAGCCGGACAGTCCTGATTCGGAACGTACATGAATATATTGACCGCAATATACATTATGTCTCCCTTCAGGCTATCGCCGATCATGTCCAGATGCATCCGGTATATCTGTCCAAAATGTACAAGCTTGAGACAGGCAAGCGGATCAGCGACTACATCAGTCAGGTTAAGATGGAAAAAGCGGCGTATCTGCTCATTCATACGCCGCTGAAAATTTATGAGGTTTCCGCCGAGCTGGGTTATTCCAATGCCCATTACTTTATCAAGCTCTTTAAGGAGTACACGGGGATGACCCCGCATGAGTTCCGTGACCGGGCACTCTAACATCTTTACTCTTCAAACCGCAGCTCCACCTCGTGGGTGAGCCCGTCATCCGGAGTCGGAATAAGCCCGTCCTCCAGCGCCCGGCCATCCAGTGTCAGACGGGCAGCACCGCCGCGCATCCGGCGGAAGCCTTCCGGTTTCCTGATCCGGATACAGTATGAAGATTTGCCAAGCTTCAGAGTGTAAGAGAATTCTGTCTGCTCTTCCCGCAGGATCGGACTCAGTGCAATCCCCTGCGCTGTATATTCAATGCCCAGCGCTTCCATCAGCGAGAGGGTGAGCCAGGTCGAGGTGCCGCTTAGCATTGGACCGATGTTCTCCCCCGTCTCGCTGTTATTATATTGAGTGCAGAATCGCGGATTTCCGCAGACTGCAAACGGATCTTCCATCGTCTTGAACGGCATGATCCGGTCCAGCAGCCAATAGCCGAAACGGCCCAGCTCGGCAGCAAGCCCTGAATCCGAGACTTCCTTGGCGCCCTTGAACATCGCAGCTGCGGCCATCATGCAGGCATGCTTGAATACGCCGCCGTTCTCCCGGTCACCCGGAAAGTATTCGTCCGAAGCTGTGTGGGAAGAGACCCGGCCCAAGGCAACCGGCGAAACCAGCTTCAATCCGAAAGGAGTCATAAGATGTGACTTCATAGTGTCCAGCATCACCGAGATCTGCGCTTCATCGGCACAGCCAGACAGGATGCTCCAGCTGAAGGAATTTAAGAAGTAAGAACCATCGGATGCCGGATCTGCTGACAGACCGTCTCCGGCAGCTCCCAAATAGGTGTATTCGCCATCCGGGTACCGGTTGAAGAGCACGCGGGCGAAGAAGTTGCCCTTCCAGGCATGCTCTTGAATACGCTCGCGCAGCTTGGCTCCGAAGCGGTCCAGCTCATCGGCATCATCCTGCTCCCCTTTGCGGGCAGCCAGAGCAGACAGTTCATCTACCGCTACCTTCAGCAGGAAGGCGTTCATGACGCTCTCGGAATAGTCGCTGTCCAGTGAATCCCCGAAGACCCCGCCTGCCTGCAATTGCTCCCGGTAGAGCTTTTCCTTGGCTGGACCGTTCAGATACGTGTCATCCAGCTTAAGACAGTCGTTCCAGTCTGCGAAGTCCAGTAAGGGCAGACCGTGGCGGGCGATTGAAATCTGCCCTGAATAAACAATAATCGCCTTGAGTGTCTCGAAGACCGGCCGGCTGGCGTCTTGTCCCGCTACCGGACAAGACTCATCCAGGAACTCGAGATCGCCGGTAAGCATTACATAGCGGTAGACGGCTTGAACAAGCCATAACGCATCGTCGGACCATTTGCCCGGCTCCTTGCCGGCCCAGAAGAAGTTATGATAGGCATAGCCCAGCTCAAACACCATGCCGGTCCATTCTTTAAGCAGACTTTTCACCAGAGCGCTTCGTCCCATGCCGACAAAATAATACATCGATGCGTACAAATCCTGGATTTCGCGGAAGCCGATCTCCCTGTAGCCCTTCTGTGTCTGGCAAAAGGAACGGGAGACAAAGCTTTGATAGAGCACCTGAAACGGCAGATTGCGGTTGATAAACACATCGAAATCCTTGTCATCGGAGAATACCTGCAGGAATTTGCTGTAATCCCGTACGAACCCGGCTGATTCCTCCAGCGCTGATTCCGCCGCGCCTGGATCGGAGAAACGGGCGACCAGCGCCCCCACTTCATCCGCCAGCACTGTGTCATTCCAGGGCGCCCCGCTCTTGTCGGAGACAAGACCGGTCAACTGGTCAACAGCTGTCTTAGTTCCCGCCGCCGCTTGAATTTCCCCGGCTACCGCGAAGAAGCCGGGCCCCTTACGGTGCAGAATGTTACTCAGTCTGAGCGCGCCGGACGGACGGTGCAGCGAGCCTGTACCGACAAATTCATTGTAGCTGACGCAGTATTCACGGGGCAGCACCGGTCCTTCTGCCCCGTGAACGATCATTGTGTGGAAGCGCAGATCATGACGGCCGCCTTCGGGATAATAATCCGGACTGATGGCTGCCACGGCTCCCGTATTATCCTGGAGCACTCCGCCCTGCATAATAACGTTGCTGTACAGCACATCCTCGAACAATGCACCCGGTGCGGCGGAACCGAACATTCCTGTGTAGACGATCCGCAGACGGCGGTCGGCTTCTCCATGGTTCTCAATCTCAATCCGCTGTAATTCGGTAGCCAGAGGCAGGCCCTCGTATTGAGGCAGAATAGAGATGATTCGTGTAATCTCCAGTCCGCAGCGCGTGCGGCAGGTGATTCGCGTTACATTCTGTGAATGCCGGCAGACCGCCGATTCCATTCCCTCATCTCCGGGGTCCGCGGAATAGAAGATCTGCTTCCCGTCCTCGAACAGATAGAATTGCCGGTTAGCCGGGAACCCGTTCTCCTCCTGGCGCATATCCCAGCGGGTGGCCAGCACCTGGGTGGCCGCATGTGAACGGAAGCTGCCGCCGCCCAGCCGGTCAACAACGCTTTTCGGGGTGGTCTGAAGCGGATGGGGAAAGCTCAGACGGTTGCCCATCAGCAAATTGACCGCGAAATGCGGACCCGGCACGGGTGAACGCAGATCAATTACATGCTCGCCCTCAGCGTTAAGCGCGCCTGCCCAGCCCGGGGCAGCCTGCAAGTGCGCCAAAGCCAAGCTTGCGGTAGCCTCCGGTACGTCAACAGTCTGCTCCTGTCTTCCGGCGTGCCGGATATACAGTGACAATTCCGTGGCATCTTCGTTTACGGCGAACAACGCGGAGGCACCCGCTTCACCCGGCAGCAGCGCTGCCACAGCGGGGAGCTTGAGCAGCTCCTGAATGGCAGGCAGCCGAAGCGGCAGACCGGCTATGCCTACAGCCCCCCGGCGTTCCGAATCCGTAAAGAGGGCGCTGATGTGCGCCCCGGGGCCAATCCGGTCTGCGAAGGCTTGTCTCAGGATATCTTCAGCCGAAGCCATCGCTTCTCTTGCGGTAGTAAATTTCAGCATGATTGCTCTCACCTTTCCTGGCATGCTGCGGGTCAGCCCTTGACGGCCCCCGCGGTCATACCGCTGATAAAGTATTTTTGCGTCATGAAGAATATGACCATGACCGGTACGGTTACAACCGTGGAGGCTGCCATCAGCAGGTCATAGCGGGTATTGTATTGGCCGACAAACAAGCGGATACCGACCGGAATCGTCTGTACATCCGAGCTGGTTGTCAAAACCCAGGCGAAGAGGAGCTCATCCCACGCCGTAAGGAAGATGAAGATGCCTGTCGCAATAATGCCGGGCAGAGACAACGGCAGAATGATTTTGTAGAAAGCCTGAAATTTCGTACAGCCGTCAATTGTGGCCGACTCTTCCAGATCTCTTGGAATTGAGACAAAGAAACTCCGCATAATCCAGATACTGATTGGGGTGTAGAACGCCGTGTAGACGAGAATCATTCCCCAGTACGTATTGATCATCGGCAAACCGAACGTATTCTTGATCCACAGGAACATCAGATAAATCGGGAACAGGAACATAATCCCCGGAATCAGCTGGGTGGATATGATACTCATGCTGAACAGCTTCGCTCCGGGAAAATCAAACCGGGCCAGCGCATACCCGGCCAGAACGGCAAAGGAGCCGGCAAGCAGGGTTGTCGCACCGCAGATCAGAAGGCTGTTGCGGAAATAGACGGCAAAATTAACGGTATCCCACATATTGATATAATTGACCCACTGCGGCTTCGGCAGGCTAAAGGTAGTGATCCCGTTCAGAATTTGGTCATTGGAGTGCAAAGAGGTGAAGATCATCCACAAAATGGGGAATATCGTCAATACAACGATGACCCAGGTTAGTGAGGTCAGCAGGAACGAACTGACAGAACGTTTACGGTGTGTACTCATTGGGCATTCAACTCCGATCTAAAGGCGCGGTACCAGATACCGACGACCATCAGCATGGCAAACATCAGCATGATTGAAGCGGCAGAACCCGAACCGAAGGACCAATAACCGAAGGATTGGCGGGTCAAGGCTGTCATCAGGAGGTCTCCCCATTCCCCCGGATATCCGGCACCGTTGCCGAACATCGTGGAGACGATGTTGTAGGAGTAGACATTATTAATAATCTGGAATAAAAGCTGTACCGCAATAACCGGCTTAAGCATCGGCAGCGTCATGTTCCAGAACTGGCGGAACTTGCCCGCACCGTCAATGGTTGCCGCTTCATAGATATCTTCGGGAATAGTCTGGAGTCCAGCCAGGAAAATGACCATCAGGAACGGCCAGCCGCGCCAGATGGTTGGGATAATGATCGCCCAGATCGTATTCGGCCCCAGCAGCCAGAAAGGCTTCTCATTGAAGAGATGCAGGACATCGACCAGGAAATAGTTGATAATGCCTTCCTTCTGCCACATGAAACCCCAGAGCACACCGACCACGTAAGACGGAACGACCCATGGGAGCAGCATGGCTGTACGGGCAATGCTGCGTCCGGGAAAATCACGGTTCAGCAGCAAGGCCATCATCAGGCCCATGATCATTACACCGATCGTCACAATGACCGAATAAATCGCGGTGTTGCGGATGGCAAAGTTGAGCCCCTGGCGGACCGGGTTATCGGTGTTGAACAACAGGCCAATATAATTGTCGAGCCCCACAAACGGGGCCTTAAGATATTTGCCCAGTGTAAATTGGTTCAGCTTCAGGAATGACATCCAGAATCCCTGAATCATAGGGAGCAAATGCACCAGCAGCATGAAAATGATGGTCGGCACCATCAGCATGTAAGCAAATTTATTCTCTCTGACCCGTTTGCGCCACAGTCCGCGCTTGTCGGAAGCAGCCTTCGCAGGCAGATTTTTTTCAGTATGGAGTCCCATCTCTTATCCCTCACTTTACTAATGGAAGAACCGCCGCACCCTATCGCGCGGCGGCATCCCCCTAATCCTCATAATTATTGGTTAATAATTGCTTTGACTTCGGCCGCTGCAGAATCCAGCTCTTGCTTGACGGTTTCTTCACTATATTTGCCCTTCACACCAGCGACAATATCCCAGATGTTGGCAAAATGCTTTTGCAGCGCCGTTTCCGTAGGTCCCCATTGAGGAATGGATGGATAGGTTCTTCCGTATTTCGTGGCTTCCGAGAATGCTTTCATGCTTGCATCCAGATCAGGCGATTCCAAAAGTGACAGTCGAGCCGGGAGCTGGCCGGATACGGCAGCATAAGCCTTCTGCGCTTCATCGCCAGTCAGGTACTTAATCAGATCCCAAGTCGCTTCCTTGTTCTTCGAGCCGCTGAATACGGTCAGCTCGCTGCCGCCGACGAAGGTAGCCTGTCCGCCCGGACCTGCCGGAAGCGGAGCCACCGCGAAGTTCTTGGCCGCTTTCTTGTCATCCATACCGCCGTTTGCTTTCGGTGTCGCAAAGTTCTTGGCGAGCCAAGGGCCGGAGATAATGACCGCCGATTTACCGTCGCCGAAGTCGCTCTCAATCTGCGACGAATTCTTCTCAAGCGAAGATTTATCCACAAGGCCTTCAGCGGCAAGTCCGGTGTAGAACATCACGCCGTCAAGCCCCTTCTCTTCGTTGAAAGCAACATTTTTGTTATCCTCCGAGAGAACATCGCCGCCTGCGGCCCAGATCCAAGGGAAGATATTATGCACTACGTTCCAGTCGTTTTTACCCGGAAGTCCGAGTGCAGCGATCTTTTTGCCGTCAACGGTCTGTCCGTTGACCGCTTGCAGCGCGCTTTTGAAGGAATCCCAATCCTTGAAGGCTGTGGCTGTATCAACCCCGGCTTGCTTGAATACATCTGTCCGGTAGTAGATAGCACGTGCATCTACGAACCAAGGGACTCCGTAGACTTCACTGTCGCCCGCGATGGAGGTAGTCTGCCAGATTGCCGGCAGGAAGGCTTCGGCGCCGCCCACATCAGCTACCTTATCCGTTACTTTATCAATGCCGCCCATGCTGGCGATAGCAGGGACCCAGGTCGAGCCGAGCTGAAGCAAATCCGGGCCTTCGCCGCTTGTAGCCGCCGTTGTAATCTTGGTCCAGGCGGAACCCCAGTCCAGCACGGTTACCTTAACGGTGACATTCGTATGCTCCTTCAAGTAAGGATCAAGCGTCTTCAGGAAGTCAGCATCCGGCTTGGGACTGTTCGGCATCACCCACGCGTTCAGGGTAACAGGGTCCGTGCTTGGCGTTGCAGGAGCGGCAGTTGCACTGGATACTCCTTTCTTTTCTCCGTTGTTATCCGAACTTGATTGGTTGTTATTGCCTCCACATCCGCTGACCACTACTGAAAATGCCATGAGTAGTGCGGTGATGGATACTGCTGTCTTTTTCACAATAAATCTCCCCCATTGTCGTTTGAAAATCACGGAGAACGGCTGCCCGTCCTCCATGTACTGATTATAAAAGTGTTTCTTGCCGGTCTAAATACCAAATCGCAAGCCTGGATAACAAATTCTAAAGCTTGTTCAAGGTGCTGCTACGGTTCCGTTATTCATAAGCACAATATCATCGATATCCACTGCAAGCTGACCCGTGCCGCCATCCTTAATGTTGCCCAGCTCGAACGAAATGCGGCCGATAGAGGTACTGTCTCCGGCAACGTCGAATTCCAGGGTATATTCGGTGTATTCCGTACCCAAATCAACAATCTTGCTTGTGTACCCGTGCCAGGTGTAATTATTCGCCACATCCAGCCAGCCGATGCTGATATTCATTTTGCGCTTAAGATCCGCCTTGGCCTTGAAGGTAAGTGTATAATGATTGCCTTCGTTGTAAGCGACTCCCTCATAAAAGACCTGCCGGTCCCAGCTGTTCGTTCCTGTGGAACCTACCTTTATCTTCAGCGCCCCATTCACATTGTCAATGGATAACTCGCCGCTGTCGGAGGAGAAGCTGCTCCAGCCCTTAAGCGGAGCGGAGAAGTCTCCGTTCGGAATCAGATTCTCCCCATACGCCTCACCTGCCATGACCGGGCTCACCTGCAGCAGGGAAATATTGCTCAGTCTAACCGTATGCTCTCCCAGCAGCTCGTTAACCTTGCCCAGACTGAACTGCAGCACAGCAGCGGGATCGCTTGCCGGAGCAGTGAACAGATATTCATAATGTCCGCCCGCTTCGCTCAGACTCACGGTCTCGTTCGTATAAGGGGTCCAATCGTTGTCTGTAGTGCCGTCATGCTGAACCAGCACCCGTATCTCCCGGTCCATGGAGGCATCGGCATCGAAGCGAAGCAGATATTTCTTGCCTTGCTCTACGGGTATCGCTCCTTGCTTCACCTGTACATTCCAGTCGTCATCACCGGTGCCGCCAAGGTCAATCCGCAGTGCACCGTACACAGCGTTCATTACGGTATTCTTCACCGGATTACTGTCCCAATCCCTCTTGTACAGCGTCCAGCCTTCGGTAGAATCGCCCTTGAAGCTGCCGTTCACCACCAGCTCGCGGGTCAGATCCAGCCAGGCCAGATTGTAGCCGCTGCCGCCAAGACGGATATAATAACTTCCCGCAGGCAGCTCCAACGGCTTACCCACGATGGCCCGGTAGGCTTGGAGACCTCCGGTATCTCCAATTGCCGTGCTATAGACAGAGGTCGTCACTACACTCTGCTTGCCGGCATCCAGCACCGACAGCGTAAGCTCCGAATCCGCATGCACACTGGATACCCGGGTTACCGGAACAATGCTGGCAGCCTGAGGCAGCACCACTTTGTATTCCACATAGTCGCCCTGATCCATATCCGTGATGTCCTTGCCGCCTTCGCCGCTCGGAATCAGGCCGGTACCCGATGTTCTCCAGTACTGTTCGCCCCGCAGATGCAGGTAATCGTTCATTACAGGCGGATCAACCATCCGAACCAGACGCACATTGTCGATCTCGGTCTGCCCCGGAGTCTGGCCCAGAAGGAACGATAGTGCCGCTTCTGTACCGTACCCGCCAGACAGCGCTATTTCCGCTGTATAGCTCTTCCACTCCGTTGTCAGCGTGAAGGTAGACCCGTCAGGATAGACGGTCTTCCCATCGCCGCCGTCCAGCTTGATGCCGACCGGCAACTCCTGCTCCGATCTCGCCTCGAACGCAAGCTGATAGACTCCGCCGGCTGTCACAGGAATTCCTGTCTGGATGAGCGTCACATCCTCAGCCGAGCCTCCGGCTTTCTGGATATCTGCCTTGAATTCGCGCTTCATCAGCGGCAGCTCCAGGACATTGGTTACACTGGCCCTTGCAGCAGCTCCCGATTCCGGCTTAACGGCGAAGCTCCAATAACCCAGCCGCCCTTCTCCCAGCTCGAATCCGCCATTGTAGATCAGGTTGCCGTCAGACAACGGAGTACGTACCACTGGCAGGGGCTGCGTCTCCACCACTCGAACGTTAGCGAAATAGGCGGCAATATCGCTCAGTCCCAGATTGAACTCGAACCGGACATTATTGTCAGAATTCTGGGCCATGGTAAAGGTATACTCAAATGACTGCCAGTCCGGCGAAAGCTGGAAATTGCGTTCCTTGGAATACGCCGTCCATCCTCCGCCGAATTCGGTCAGCTTACTCATCAGCGGACGGTTTGCGTCTGCTTTGGCATCAAAAGTCACTTTGTAGGCTTTGCCCTTCTCCAGCAGAAGCGGCTTCTGGGTGAGCTGAATGGAATAATTCTGTGTTCCAGCCTGCTCGACGGCCACCTTCACCACCGCGCCCTTATCCTTGTCTTCAATGACCGAGGCTGTTCCCTCACCACCTGCATTCTCGATCATTTCCCAGTATTCCGGCAGGCCGTCCGCTGCTACCGCACCCTTGAACTCCCCGTTATAGATCTGATTGCCGTCAGCCAGGGCAGGACGCTGCGGAGTCGAGAGCTCCGGATTCGTTGGACGCTGTCCTGTCACATCAGGCCATTGATCCAGGTTCTTGTACTTGTAGACCCGGACATAATCTACATACATCTCGTCGGACTTGAAGTCAGCTGCCGGATTCCCCGGCCAGTCACCGCCCACCGCCAGATTAAGAATCATATAAAACGGCCGGTCAAACGGTGCGGGGTACGTATAGTAATCCGGCTGGCCCTCACTTTTGGTTCCCCAATCGCTCGTTTCAAAATACATTTTACCGTCCACGTAATACCGAATCAGGCCCGGAAGCCATTCAAGCGTGAAATCATGAAAATCGTCAGCGAACGTCTTGCCTTCCGGCAGAACGTAGGTCTTGGACTGGGACATATGCGGGATGTCGTAATGAAGTGAGCCGTGCACGGTTCTTGGATACAGATCCGCCTTCTCCTTATCCCCGGCTACCGGTCCTGTTAATTCCATAATGTCCATCTCGCCGCTTCCGGGCCAAGGTCCATATTGCTTCTCTTCATCCGTTGGCATCATCCAGATGGCCGGCCACATTCCCTGCTGAATCGGCAGCTTGGCGCGCACCGTGAATTTGCCGTAGGTCCAGTCGCCCTTCAGCTTGGAGGTCAGCTTGGCCGATGTGTACTCTTTTCCGCCGTAAGCCTCCTTCCGCGCTTCCAGCGCCAGTACGCTGTGTCCGCTCTCTGTTGTAAGTGAAGCGTTGCCCGAATGATAATATTCCAGCTCGTTATTGTATACCGTTCCGGTATCCTGGACATTCCATTTGGTCTCATCAATGGAGCTACCGTCGAATTCGTCATTCCAGACCAGCTCCCATGGATTGTCTTGGGTTGGCGGAGTAACGACTGGCGTTGCTGTCGGCGTTGACCCAGGTGTCGCTGTTGGGGCAGGTGTCATAAGTGCAGGCGTTGGCGTTGACATCGCTCCGCCTGAACTCCCGCCACTCCCCGCAAAGGTGGCGGCTGCACTTGCCTGTGGTGTGGCTCCATTGCCGGACAAGCCCCGAAGCGTCTCACCAGCCTTGAGCGCTAAGCCGTTGAGAAGCACACGATCCGCTTTGTTCTCAAGCAGGCCGATGTCCCCCCGGTTCACAATCTCTGATCCGGCAGCGCCGGCACCGATAATCAGTGCTTCCACCCTTGTGCCGGCCCCAATCTCAACCTTGGCCGGCTGGAGCAATTCAATCCGGGCTACGGAGCTGCTATCCTCCAGAACGAGCCGTACCGGTGCTTTGGGCTTGTTCAGCTTGATCTGCCCCAGTGAAGATTTACGGAAAACTACCGAATGGTCACCGCCTCCAGAGATATGAGTGGTTCCCTGCACCTTGATTCCCGAGAACGTTACTCCTCCCTCTCCTACTCCGGCAGTCACATAGAGATTTCCGTTAACCGTTCCGTTCTCGATCTGCACATTCGCCTGGTTGACAATCACATTGCCGGATACCCTGCCAATCGAATGGCTTCCTTCGCCTGAACTGATCCACCCGATCATCCGGCCCAGCAGCTCCGCCAGTTCAGCCCGGGTCATCTGCGTCTGCGGATTCAGCTTGCCATCCGGCCCGCCGCGCAGGTAGCCTGCGTCAAGCATGGCACTCACTGCTTCCCGGGCATAGTCGCTGACCGCTGACCCGTCAGGCTGCGCAGCCAGCGTAGCTTGCGAGGCCGCCTCCAGGCCGAAAGCCCGGCTCAGCATCGTCATGGCCTCCTGCCGGGTTACAGCTGCTCCAGGCTGAAACCGTCCGTCCGCGTAACCTTGGATTATGCCTGCTGCACTAACCCCGCCCACATCCTTGCCATACCAGGAAGAAGCGCTTACATCACTGAACACAGCTGTTCCCGGAGCTGAGTAACGAAACACACGGCCCAGGATAACCGCTATCTCTGCGCGTGAGATTGCACGGCTTGGTCCAAATCTCCCCTGCCCGTCCCCTTGCAGAATTCCGGCGGCTGTCAGCCTGTCCACCGCCGGCGAAGCCCAGTGCTGGTTCATATCGGCAAATGCTGCCTTTCCGGCTGCAGTAGCGCTGCTTGTGCCTGCGGCTGATACGGGAAGCTCCTCCAGCCCCTCTGCTCCTGCCACTCCAGTGTTTCCCGGAAGCTGAATCGCTGACAGCAGCATACCGGCAATCAGCAACTTGGATATTCCTCTACGGTACATTTCAATATTCCCCCTTATGCAGAACCTTGCAGAATCCGGCGTTGCCGCCAGTCGATTTCAGTATAGAGCCCGTATCCCGGAGGCGACATACCAATTCGTTAGCACATATAACAAAGATGCAACTTCCGCATTTATAGGAGAAGTTATCCTGTAAACAGACGCTGTCCAGGGTCCACACACAACAAAAACCAGCCGATCCTGATCCAGGATTGGCTGGTTTTTGTTGTGTAGAAGATTGAAGACCCGTTTCGTGGAACACCCACCGCAGGCTTGTGGATCTCCTGCTTAAGAGCAAACAAGGCTGACCCAGGCATCCGTTCGATGCTTTGAGGTCAGCCCCACGGCGAATCTATGTAACTTTATCCGGGAATGAATCAGGCTAATGATCAGGAGGATGCATGGATCTGCGGGAAATCCTGTGCAACATCTTCACCCGAGAACAGATCGTCAAGCGAACTGAGCGTGCCATCTTCTTCAACCTGATAAACCGACATTTTCTCGCCGTTGACCGTTAGTTCGATGAAACAGCCCCAGCAATAGAACTGGTGGGAACCGATCTTGCCGATATCCTTGGAGTTGCAGTTTGGACACTTCATATAATACATTCCACCTATCCGTTAACAATATTAATGGCTTTTTGAAGCCGTTCTTCGCTCATCGCAGGAACCAGTACCGAATTCTCCCCGATAGACATTCCTTCAGAACAAGGCAGCCATTTGCGGCCTTCGATCAAATCAGTTACAAGCCCGTCACTGATTTCCAGCGCTACTATTGTGTTTCCCATCTTTTGGTCAAAATAAACATCCGATATTCGTCCAAGTATCGTTCCGGATGCTGTAAGCACCTGCAAATCCTTCAACTTGTTCTTTCCCAAGAGGAAAGTATAGGGTATATGGTCAGCGTCGGTCTTAATAATCGACTCTTTATTGCGGATCATGACAGCATCTTCGCCATAAGCGACAATATCATCCCATGCCACAACTTTCACATGACTGGAGAAAAAAGTTTTGCTTTCCAGTTCAATACCCGTAATGTTCCAGTTTGAATCCAGTCCAATATCGATTATTTCACCGACTTCAGTACCTTCTTCAACTTCATATACGGTGAGGCCAATCATATCTTGAAGTTTCATGGCGTCCAAAGTCCCCTCACCTTAAATAGTACTTACGAGTTCCCTGAGGCTAGAAACCTTCCAAACGGATGCCAGACCGCAAAAATGCCTAGTCTTTAGTACGCAGCCGGTTTAAGATGGTTCCAACTTTTTGGGCAACAACCTGCATTTCTTCATTAGTATTACCCAAACCTGTACTAAAGCGAATCGCCGAGTTCAAAAGTTCTTCCGGAAGCTTCATCGCCTGCAGGACATGCGAGATTTCCAGAGAGCCTGAGGTGCAGGCTGAACCGCTGGCGGCCGCAATCCGCTCCATATCGAGATTCATCAGCAGCACATCTGTCTTCGCACCCGGGAAGCTTACATTCAGAATTCCGGGCACCGTCTGCTGTTCATTTCCGTTAATTACATATCCGCCGGCTCCGGCATGCTTGTCCAGCTCCTGCAGCAGTGTGCTCCGCAGCCTGACCGCCTGCTCATGATGCTCCGCAAGTCCGCCTACTGCCAGCTCTACTGCTGTGGCGAAGCCGGCTGTACTGGCCAGGCTCTCCGTACCCGCGCGTCTGCCGCGCTCTTGAAGTCCGCCATGCTGCCTTGGCTGCAGAGGCGCGCCCCGCCGGACATACAATCCGCCAATTCCCTGCGGACCGCCAATCTTGTGGGCAGAGAAGCTCATATAGTCGACAGGCAGCTCGCGGAGCACCATAGGCAGCGTGCCCAGGGCTTGTACAGCATCCACATGAAAAAGAATGCCCCGCCCGGCCGCCAATCTGCCAATCTCTTCTATAGGCTGTACAGTTCCCACTTCATTATTCACAAACATTACGCTAATCAATACTGTATCCTCACGCAGGGCAGACTCCACATCCTGGAGAGAGACAAGTCCTGTGGAATCTACGGGAAGATAAGTAACCTCGAAGCCTTGTTGCTCCAGTTGTCCGCATGTATGCAATACCGCATGATGTTCTACTGCTGTGGTAATGATATGTTTACCCTTATGAATAGAAGCATAGGCTGCGCCGAACAGGGCGAGGTTATCGCTCTCTGTACCGCCGCTGGTGAACACCCACTCATCAGGGGAACAGCCCAAAAAGCCCGCGATCCTATCGCGCGCTCCATTTACGATTCTTTTGGCCGACCGTCCGAACTGGTGCACACTGGACGCATTGCCATACTGGTTCAATAACATATTGTACATAACCATAGCCACCTCCGGATGAACCGGTGTTGAGGCGGCGTGGTCCAAATAGATGGGTTTCATGACGAGATTCTCCGCTTCTAGAAATTCAGGATTTTCTTACAATATAAGAATTTATATGCTTCACACGATAATTTTTCCTTCTATTTCTCGCTGAAACGGTACCGTCCTTGAGAGAACGGCAAGGCCGTTTCCACTTGCAGGACTACTCAATTATACTGCTGAACAAGCCCTTTTACCACCTGTTAATAAACACAATATTGTAACATTTGTCCATGAAGTATTACTTGTGAAAACTGATCGTGGACATCGCTCTCCGCTGCCCCGGCAGCCTCATTCTGCTGGCTTGGCCGGTTCGTCAGCCCCGAGTTCCGGCAACCGCGCAGCCAGCTGCTCCTCGGAGATCACTTCAATCCCGTGCAGCCGCAAGAGCGCTGAGGTTACACCTTCTCCCGGCACCTTCACACCGGCAAATTCTCCGTTATAGATCATGGAACTGCCGCAGGACGGGCTGTTCTCCTTGAGCACCACCAGAGTTGCCGATAAGCTACTTGCCTGCTCCAGTGCGGCATAGGCTCCCTTTATATACATTGCAGTTACATCATTGCCTGTTCTGTCGATCACCCGGGCCTGTCCTTCCAGTACATCCCTGCCATTGCCGCCTATGATCTCAGCCGGTTCCCGGGGAGTAGAGAAGCCGCCCATCAGTTCAGGGCATATGGCAACCGCCTGATGATTGTCCAGCAGGTGCCGGATGCCCGGATTCAGACAATCCGTGCCGTTATATCTAACCTTCATTCCGGCCAGGCAGGAACTTACGATAATCATAGCCGCCGCTCCTCCTTCACAATCCCTAAGTTTCTTCCTCTATAATGTAATGCTATCATGAGAAATATAGGCAGCATAGCACGAAGCGGCCATGCTGTAAACTGGCAGCCACTAAAGGGGGCACGGATAAGATGTGCGGAAGATATACGATTACCGTAACACTGGAAGAGCTGATGACCAGGTATTTCACCGGCGATCCTTCCTTCGACCATTATGCACCGAAGTTCAACGCGGCTCCGATGCAGTATATTCCGGCGGTTATTCATGACGGTAAGCGCAATAAGCTTGGCCAGCTGCGCTGGGGGCTTCTGCCTTCCTGGTCCAAGGAGGATAAGAACGCTGCGAAGCTAATCAATGCCCGCAGTGAATCGCTGCTGGAGAAAGCATCATTTAAAGGGCTTGTATCGTCCCGCCGCTGCATTATTCCGGCAGACGGCTTCTATGATTGGCAGGTCAAGGAGAGCGGCAAGCAGCCGCTGCGCATCACCTTGCGGGACGGACAGCTCTTCTCCATGGCCGGCCTGTATGATATCTGGACAGATCCAAGCGGCCACAAAATCGCCACCTGCACCATCATCACCACAGCTGCGAACAGCCTCATGGAGGAGATTCATGACCGGATGCCGGTCATTCTGGGCAAGGACGCGGAAGCACAGTGGCTGGACCGCAGCAATCAGGATATCCCCTCCCTGATGAAGCTGCTGCAGCCCTATGATGCAAGGCAGATGCTGGCTTATCCCGTCTCATCAGCCGTAGGCAATGTGCGAAATGACTACCAGGAGCTGATTAACAGAGCCGGGACAGATGCAGTCTAGGCTGCATCGCTCTATCCCGGTATTATCTGCCGGTCATCCATCTGCTGACCGGCAGTTGTTTTGACCAGATGAGGCTGTATGATTCGGAAATCCCCACCTTTGTAAGCCCTCTATCTTCGCTCCCGATCACCCCTATTTTCCATCCCGTGCCCCATCAATCTGGTGTTTAATTCCTATTTATCCCGGGTATTAACTAAAGCTCATAATTCATTCGTTATTATATCCATTCATTATTGATCCCAGGAGGAATAGACATGGCTATCAGCAGACATGCACTGACATCAGCAACAGCACCAGGCACCTCCATTGAGCTTGAGTGCCTCTATCATTCTCCGCAGGGCAAATGGGCCTATGCTTATAACAGCACTACCTTTCACCTGCGTCTACGCAGCAAAAAGAACAATGTGAAACGGGTATTTGCGCTAACGGGCGATAAATACGATTGGGAGCATCATCATCAGGAGCTGGAAATGCTCAAGGTGGGTGCAGATGCCTATTTCGATTACTGGGAAGCCGAGGTAACGCCCGAACACAAACGTTTCTCCTACGGCTTCCGCCTGGAAACGGATGCGGAGACGGTATGGATGGTTGAATCCGGCTTCTATAGGAAAGAGCAGCCTACGCCTCCCGGAGGCTATTATGAAATGCCTTATATTCACGAGGTGGATCTGCTGCATGTTCCGGAATGGGCGAAGTCCGCGGTCTTCTATCAGATCATGCCGGACCGGTTCGCCAACGGCGATCCGGCGAATGATCCTGAAGGAACGCTCGAATGGGGCGCTACGCCGGCGAGTGACAGCTTTTTTGGCGGAGACCTGAAGGGCATTATCGACCATCTGGATTATCTGCTGGAGCTTGGCGTAACGGCGCTGTATCTGACACCTATCTTCCAGGCTCCCAGCAACCATAAATACGATACGGTAGACTACGGAACGATCGACTCCAGCTTCGGGGATTTGGAGCTGCTGAAGCAGCTGGTCAGCCTGGCCCATTCCAAAGGGCTTAAGGTAGTGCTGGATGCCGTCTTCAACCATACAAGCGCGGAGTTTCTGCCATTCAAGGATGTAATTGAACATGGGGCAGACTCCAAATACGCCAATTGGTTTCATATCTATGATTATCCGGTTAAGGCCGAAGGTGACAATCCCAATTACGATACGTTTGGCTTCTTCGCCGGGATGCCCAAGCTGAATACAGCCAACCCGGAAACCAAAGAATATCTGCTGGACATCACCCGCTTCTGGCTCAGCGAGGTCCAGATCGACGGCTGGCGGCTGGATGTGGCTAACGAGGTGGATCACGCCTTCTGGCGCGAATTCCGCCAGGCGGTCAAAGAGATTAACCCGGAGGCGTTCATCATCGGTGAGGTATGGAGCGACTCCCTCAGCTGGCTGCAGGGGGATCAGTTCGATTCCGTAATGAACTATCCTTTCTCTGACCGGCTGCTGGAGTTCTTCCGGGGAGAGGAGATGGAGCCGGCGGCCTTCGCCTCCCATATCTATGGGCTTCTAATGCGGTACCCGCGGCAGGCCAATGAAGTGCTGTTCAATCTTCTCGCCAGCCATGATACCCCCAGAGTTCTTACCCGGCTCGGCGGGGATACCCGGAGACTGAAACTGACAGTCACCTTCCTGCTTACTTTTACCGGAACGCCTTGTATCTTCTATGGAGATGAAATCGGACTTACGGGAGAAGATGACCCGGATTGCCGTAAATGTATGATCTGGGAGGAGGACCGTCAGGACCGAGAGCTATTCAGCTTCTATCAGCGCATGATTGCCCTGCGCAAGGAACATGAGGTACTGCGTACCGGTCACTTCCGTTTCCTGCAGAGTGATGGAGATAGCCGGGGCCTCGTGTATGAACGGTTTGATGACAACAGCCGCTTTACTGTCTGGATGAACAATTCCAGCGAACCGTTAACCCTTCAGCAATCATTCACCGGGGGCAGCTGGCAGGACGCCTTCAGCGGTGAGCCGGTGGAGATGGACGGCGACGGAATCAGCATTACGCTGGAACCGCTGGGGTTCCGGATACTGCGGAGTGTGGCTGAGGCTGCGGATGATGGTGCGAAGCCTGAGAATTAATTGACCCGGCAGGCTGCCAAAAAAAAGAGGTGTTCCTGAAGCCATTACTGGCTGCAGGGACACCTCCTTTGCATGCTGACAGCGATGTTTGCAGCTATGAACGCCTCCGCACTGTAATCGCAGGGACCTCCGGCCGCTCACTCCATCGTTTCCGTACTCGCGCACACTATTCGGTTGCTCACTTTGCCGATTCTCCTCACTGCCTGGACAAACATATAGTCGCCTTGCACTTCGTATACCGTTTCGCGACTCAAGTTCGCCTTACGCACCTGTAGACACTTGCTGGTCGCCAGTTTTGCCACACCGCCCGAAATTAGTGGATTTTCAGCATCTATTCATCCCTTGGAATTCACTTTACGGGTAACAAGTGGATTAACGTCACTTATTTCCATCCCATTCCCCGTTATTAGGCAGCGTCAGTGAAATTAAGTGTCGTTTGTCCAACTAATCCTGCGCAAACAGCAAATCCCCCAACTTTAGATGTCGTTTATCCACTTATTCTCCCGGCGCAGATAGCGCCACTTATATAAACCCCATCCGCGCTATTGCTGTGATCTTATCCGGATGATAACGCGCCAGCCCCGTCTTCATTCTCCTGAATCCCTGCTCCTCATACCAGGAGACCGTATCGGGATGCGTGTACAAAACAACGTTGCATTCCGCCGTCTCCTCCAGGATGAGCGCGATGAGCTTTTTACCGAGACCCTGGTGATGGTACGCTTCGTCTACAGCAATGTTGTAGATCGCCGCCTGCGAAATTCCGTCGGATAAGGCTCTTCCACACCCGATGATCTTATCTCCATCCAGGATGAATACATTCACCGCACTGTTGCTGAAGGCCGTTTCCGTCTGTGCCGGAGTGAAGTCGGTTAAGCCGAAGCCGTTCAGCAGGACGGTGACCTGTGCCCAGTCGATATTCGTGCGGTCTTTCCGGTAGGTGTATGTCATCAGCGTTCCTCTTCATTAAATAGTGAATTCCGGTTCCTGATCCCGGTAATAATTCGCCAGAAACTGCTTGGTGCGCTCCGACTTCGGACGGGAAAAGACTTCCTCAGGCGTTCCGTCCTCCACGATTACGCCCTGATCCAGAAACAGTACCCGCGTAGCTACCTTGCGGACAAAGCTCATTTCGTGCGACACCAGCAGCATCGTATTGCCTGCCTCCGCCGCCTTGCGGATCGTATCCAGCACCTCGCCGACCAGCTCCGGATCAAGCGCCGAGGTCGGTTCGTCGAACAGCAGAATCTTCGGCTGCATCGCCAGCGCCCGGGCGATACCCACCCGCTGCTGCTGTCCGCCGGACAACTGCTTCGGATAATGGTGCATCCGGTCGGACAGCCCCACACCGGCAAGATGCCTGGCGGCAATCTTCCGCGCTTCTTCCTTGGGCACCTTGCGGACGACAATCAGACCCTCCATCACATTCTCCAGTGCCGTCTTCTGCCGGAACAGATTGAACTGCTGGAACACCATCGCCGTGCTCTTCCGCAGTTCCAGCACATCCGCTTTCGTTTTCCGGGCAAAATCGACCTGCAGCTGGTCCAGCCTGATCGTCCCTGCGTCCGGCACTTCCAGCAGATTGATCGACCGCAGCAGCGTGGATTTGCCGGCACCTGATGAACCGATGACCGCGACTACATCCCCTTTGCGGATCGTCAGATCAATCTGATCCAGGACCTTGTGCTTGTGGAAGGACTTCGTTAACCCGCGGATCTCAATCAAGGATGACATCTCCCTTCCGTTTTCTCAGGCTTTTGAAGTCAATATCCAGCCGCTTCTCCAGCAGGGCAATCGCCTGTTCAATCAGGATCGTCATTCCCCAGTAGATCAGCGCAAGCGAACAATAGGACTCGAAGAACCGCAGATTATTCCCGGCCAGGATCCTCGACTGCGCGGTAATCTCCACCACGGAGCAGACGAAGGCCAGCGAGGTGCCCTTCATCAGCCCGATCAGGGCATTCCCCAGCGTAGGAAGGGCTACGATAAATGCCTCCGGAAGAATGATCCGCCGCAGCACCTGACCATACGTCATACCCAGCGAATGCGCCGCTTCAATCTGGCCTTTGTCTACCGACTGCAGGGCCGCACGGATCACCTCGGAGTTATACGCCGCCTCATTCAGCGACAGGGCCAGCAGCACATAAAAAATCGAAGGAATCGAATTCACGTTATAGCTGGTTTCATGATAGTAGTTATAATATTTCAGAATCAGCGGAATTCCGGCATAGGACAAATACAGCTGAACCAGGATGGGCGTTCCCCGGACAAACGAAATGAACACGGCGCTGATCTGGTAGAGCACGGGGATTCTTTTCATCTTAATGATCGCCAGCAGAAGCCCCAGAAGGAGCCCCGCCAGCATGGCAATCACCGTCAGCTCGAGCGTAACCGGCAAGTATTTCAGCAGCTTGGGAATCAGGGTGAAGACCAGCTCAAGATCAAATATATTAGGCATCGCGCCGGCCGCCTATTGAATTTCCGGAGCGAAATCACCATTTAAATACTGCTCGCTCAGCTTCGATACCGTACCGTCCTTAATGAGCTCCTGAATCCGCCCGTTGACATCCTTCAGCAGCTGCTCACTGTTCCCGCCCTTGCTGAGAATCAGATAGCTGTACGGCACGCCGATCCGGTCCGTGTCCTCCTGGGACAGCGGAATCGCCTTCAGCTTCAGACCATACTCCTTGATGTACAGCTGCAGCATCGCCGCATCAATCAGGTTGAAGTCATCGGCGCCGCTCTCCACATTCTGCAGAATCGTCACCAGCTCAGCGTCACTGTATTTCAGATCTACCGGCGTTTTGGCAATTTCCTTATTGTATTTCTCCAGGGCAACCGTATAGTTCACACTCGGGCTAACCTCCGTTGTCTTCCCTTCCAGATCGGCAAAGGACTGAATATCCCCGCGGTCTTCCTTCACGGCAATGACAAACTGGTTTTTGAAAATCGGATCAGAGTAGTTATACTTCTCCCTCCGCTCCGCATTGCTGGCGAAATTGTTCGCGCCAATCTGATAACGGTCCGAATCGAGGCCCGCGAAGATCGACGGGAATTCCGTCTTTTCAATATTAATCTCGTACTGGGGCAGTCCCTCAAAAACGGCTTTGACCACCTGGATATCGTACCCGTCGATTTCATTCTTGTCATTCACATAAGAGAAGGGCTTGGGCGCACCGCCTGTAGCAATATTAACCGTAATTTTATCGTTGTTTGCCGAAGCTTCACCTGCTGAATTTCCGGATTCCTTGTTATCATTTCCGCAAGCCACACCCCCCGCCAGCAGTACCGCCGCCGTAAGTCCCAGTCCAAGCTTTCTCCATATCTTCATCCCCGTAATCCCCCTATAATCTATTGATTTATCTAGGTTGAACTTAATTTTTGAAAAAGGATATGCCGCCGCTGCGGTGAGTTTTGGACTTCCAGCCGCTGTTAGGTTTGAATTTCCTGATTTTATTCCGCTGGTTGCGGATGAAATCCAAACCTAAAGGCGGACGCTATCGCTCCTACAGTTCCAAAATCCCCTCCGCGGCTCCTTCCTTTTCTACAGATTATAATTCAATCTATGATCTCGTCTTAAATTTCTGCTCCGGGTCACTGCTCTTCGCCCCTCTGTCATGCGGCTGCGACCACAGTCCCTCATAATCAATCTGATCCCAGAACCGCGTATTATAATCGATGAAAATCGTTGATTTGTCGCCATTCCCTCTGGCCAGATCCCGCAGATATGTATTGTTCTTGAACGCCGGGATTGCGTACAGGTCTCGTGCATACCCCCAGATGTTCCTGAAATCCACAATCCGGTTACGAAGGGGGCCGAGATTCTTGAAATAGTACGTATCGAACCGGGCCAGTGTTACGAATAACCGTACATCAGAGTCCGTAACATAATCCCCGAATAAAAAGCGGCGGTGCGCCAGACGTTCCTCGATGGAATCCAGCGCTGTATACAGATGCTCATAGGCATCGTTGTAGGCTTCAATGGACTGGGCGAACATCGCTTTATAGACGCCGTTGTTCACATTGTCGAACAGGAAATCATTGTACTTGTCGATGTCTGCCCTAAGCTCCGCCGGATATAAATCCGGTGCGCCAGCCTTATGAAAGGGGGCGAACTCCTTCTCCAGATAGTTGGTCAGCCAGACGTAATCGTTATTGACCACTTTCCCCGTCTGAACGTCGATGACCGCAGGAACCGTGGGTCTGCCTTTATACTCCGGGTCGGCGTTCGCGTATAGCTCACTTAAGAATTGCACGCCCAGCACGGGATCACTCTGATTCTCATTGAAAACAAACTCCCAGCCCAGATTCTGCTCATGCTTGCCGTGACCTACCAGATTGATGCTGATGACCTCCTCAAGGCCGAGCAATTCTCTGACGATCGAGGCCCGGTTAGACCAGTGGCAGCCTTTGGCCCAGATCAGGCGGTAGCGTCCCGCTTCCACTGGCAGCTTGCCCTCCCCTTCGCCGAAGGGGGTGGTGAAATGATTCTTCTGGCGGACAAAATAGCCCTGCTCATTGATCTCATGCTCGGTTTCTTTCGGCCGGACACGTACGTTAGCTTCAGAACTCATCGGTAATGCCTCCTCTTTGCTATTATTTTACCGGGGACAAGCCTGTGTATCCTTGCTCGCTTCCTTACTAGCTGAATCTGTGCCGATTATGCGGTTCGTTCCAGATGGATACGTCCGGCCCTTTAGCCAGCAGCTGATGGGGATTATTCGCATGATTGCCGAGCTGGTAGCCTCTTTTGATCGAATCGAAGTCAGTCGTATCCCCGAAGCCGGGGGTCTGATACAGATCCTTGGCATAGTTCCAGAGGTTCGGGAAATCAATAATCCGGTTCCGGTTCGTCCGGAAGACCGAATAATACGCCGCATCGAAACGCACCAGTGTCACATAGAAACGGACATCGGAATCTGTGATGGAATCGCCGAACAGATATCTTTGTGCCGATAGTCTCTCCTCCAGCTGATCCAGCCGGGTGAACAAAACATCATAAGCCTGCTCGTAGGCCGCCTGGGAATGGGCGAATCCGGCCTTGTACACTCCGTTATTCACCTCATGGAACAGCAGCTCGTTGAACTCATCAATCTCTGCCCGAAGCTCCTCTGGATACAGGTCAGGAGCCCCTTCCTTATGAAAAGGCTTGAATGCTGTCTCGAAGTAGTGGGTCAGCCGGAAATAATCGTTATTCACAACCTTCCGCTCCAGCACATCCACGACCGTTGGTACGGTTGCTCTGCCGCTGTAGTCAGGGTCCGTCTCCGCATAAATGTCCGGCAGATAGCGGATACCCAGCACCGGGTCCACGCCGCCCTCGTCCAGCGAGAACTCCCAGCCATTCTCCGTCCGCACCGGACTGGCCGTGCCAAGACTAATGACATCCTGCAGTCCCAGCAGTTCACGTACAATAACCGCGCGGTGCGCCCAAGGGCAAATCCTTGCCCACAGCAGACGATAGCGCCCTGCCTCTACCGGCAGTTCACCGGACTGATTGCCAAAGGGAGTGGTGAAGCGGTTCTTTTGACGGTTAAAGGCTCCATCCTTGGTGATTTCCTTCGCGATCTCGTGGTTCACAATCTTCGTACCCTCGATGGTATTGTTATTAGGCATGATGCTGCTCCTCTGCTTGGTGGATTTCTTTCTCGGTATGGACGACCGGAATGGAGGACTTGATCACGATCTCCGGCCTCGCGGTATAACCCAGACTCTCATAGAAACCTACGGCCTGCTGCTGGCTGGTAATGACGATCCGCTGAATGCCCAGCTCTCTGATCCATTCCTCGGCGGCCCCGATCAGCTGCCGGCCATAACCTTGGTGCTGAAACTCAGGAATGACACCGACCCGTTCGATCTTGGCGTACTCCTCATGGTTCAGATTAATCCGGGCGGTGGCGACAGCCTGCTCATTCTCCTCCAGCAGCAGGTAGTGATACTGCCCGCCATAGACTTCATCAAATTCAAATTGCTTGGGGATTCCTTGTCCCTGTACAAAGGTTCTGGTTCTGACCTCGTAGACACCGGCCAGCTGCCATACCGCATCTACTCTGTAAATGTTCGTCATGTTCGTCCTCTCTGCTTCTGCCGTCTTAAGCCGGATATTCCCGGTCACGCCCATGCGGAATGTTCCACTGGCTTAAATCAGGTCCTTTGGGCAGGATGCGGTACGGATTAGAGCCTTCAGCAGCCAGAAGCACCGATAAATGATAATGCCGTTTGATAGCGTCAAAATCCGTTGTATCTCCAAACCCCGGAATCTGGTATAAATCCCTGGCATACGCCCATAGATGGCGGTAATCGGCAAGCCGCTGACGGTTGGCGCGGAATGCCGTGTAATAAGCGATATCGAAGCGGGCTAACGTGGTGTACAGACGGACATCCGCATCGGTCAGCTGATCCCCGAACAGATAGCGGCCTCTGGAGAGCCGGTCTTCCAGTTCATCCAGCCGTTCGAATAGAGCGTGATAGGCCGCCTCATAGGCTTCCTGCGAACGGGCAAACCCGGCCTTGTATACACCGTTGTTCACATCATGGAAGATCCGTCCGTTCAGCTCATCAATCTCTGCCCGCAGATGCAGGGGATACAAATCCGGCGCATCCTGCTTATGCAGCGGAGCCCAGGCGGTCTCCAGGTGATGGGTCAGCTTAAAATAATCATTCTGGACTACCTTCCCGGTCGCGATTTCTACAACCGCCGGAACCGTAGGGCGCCCCGTATAACCGGGATCAGCAGCCAGATAAGCCTCACTCAGGTAGCGGGTGCCCAGCACCGGGTCTTTCCCGCCTTCATCCAAGGTAAAAGCCCAGTCCGTATGCGGAAGAGCCGGCCGGAGCGGGTCCACCGTGCCCAGACTGATAGCTTCTTCAAGCCCGAGCAGGCGCCGAACTATGACCGCGCGGTGGGCCCATGGGCAAGCGGTTGACCAGATTAGCCGGTACCGCCCCTTTTCCACGGGAAGCTCATCAGGGTTATCGCCGAACGCGGCAGAGAAACGGTTAGCCTGTCTTACAAATGCTCCGCTGGCCGCAAGTTCTGCGGAAGCTGCCTGGATCTTATTAGTCATCTCTAATAGCCTCCTTTTACAAGTGCCCGCCCAATATTTCCGACTAACTTCATCGGTTTATATGATTATAGTTCGATAAACCATTCACTTATAGTAAAAATCGGAACCCCTGTTCACACTTTCGTTGCTTGACTTGAGCGGCAGGACTCGTTTTAATGTGAATATCTTATTAAATACTATTATTCTCATTGGCTAAATAGGTTTTGAGAGAAGAGAGGTGTCTTCCATATGTATTTGCCAGCCAGACCATCCGTACTCTATCGCCCCTTTCAGCCAACTTTTGAAAAACAGCTGCAATCCTACTCCGAGTACAAGCCTTCCTTGACCGCTCCTTTTGGCGGCGGTATTCAATTTCACGGATTTTATATGGATGACCTCAGCGTCAATCAAATGTTTGTCCTTCCGGAAGGCTGCATGAGTCTTGTCATTTGCTGTTATCCGGAGCACCCGTCAGCCAACATATGCGGCACATTATATAAAGGCAGACAGGGGTTATTTGTCCGGTCGGAGTGCGAGTACTTTGTGATCCGCTTTCTTCCGGGCTACGCGGAGCATTTCTTCCGTTATTCTATTGGGGAATTCAGTGAACTGGAGATTCCGGTCGGGGATGTTCTTCCTCATGCGGCGGAATTGCTGGAGCGGGTGGTGGAGAAGAAGACTTTTCATGAACGGGTCAGAGCCTTTGAGGAATATTACAACACCTACATACTGGGCCGGCTGGAGATCCCGCGGCTGATTGAATATTTAACCGATCGGATTATCCGCAGCCGCGGCACACTGCATGTTAACGATCTATCCAAAGACACGGGCTATTCCAGCCGTTATATGATCAAAGCCTTCGAGCGTTATATCGGGGCCTCCCCCAAGCTGTTCAGCCGCATTATCCGCTTTCAGCATGTACTGGGGTTATTAGAGGGTAACCATTACAAAGAAACTCTCGAGCATATCTTCGAGCTTGGTTATTTCGATCAGAACCACTTCATTAAAGAGTTCAAGGAATTCAGTCTGACGACGCCCAAAAAGTATATCATCAAAGGAACTACGGGGAATTTGGCGGATGAATCTTAAGTTCTTATTTCAGATATTCTTTCCATGCGGCTCCAAGTTCCGCAGTATACCGGGTCAGCCGTAAGCTGATCTCGGTGCGCATCACATCACGCGTAAGTCCGAACCGTTCCTGATATCCCCGGCAAAAGATTTTGTGATACACCAGGAACTCCTCCTGCTCATCGGGCAGCACTTTGATATTGCGCTGCTTCAGCTCTTTTTGCAGCTGGTAGGTATCCTGCATGATCCGGCGCTGTATCGCTTGACCGGCAATCACAAAGGCGCGCTTAAGGATGCTGCTGGACAGCTCGATCTCCTTCAGGCTCCGGCTGACCATAGTATCTATGTAAGGAAGCAAAATGAGGTCACGCACCATCGTCCGCTCCTCGACAGTGATCATTTTTCTAACCGTATCCTCCTGCTTCTCCTCAAACTGATCCACATGCTCACTCATCAACATCTTGGTTTTCCACCGCTCATTTCCGTTTAATTTGCTCATTTATAATGACCCCCAATCTGCTGTGCCCGTTCCAGTGCAACCCCGGATTCCAGCAAAGAGGATGCGCGGATAAGCGCCCGGCTGCCGTATCTGGTTTTGATCTGATCCACTGCCCGTTCTCTGCTCAATGTGCGGATGCGGTCATCGAATAAGGTGAGCTGCATGACACTGTCATCGGTCAGCTGGGAGATAGAGATCGCCAGACGGCTTAGCGGCATCCCCGTCCAATGATCCACAAACAAGCGGTAGGCCGCCGCTGCCACCTCATGCGTTAAAGACGACGGCTCCGGCAGTGTCACTTGTCTGCTGTAGGAGTTAGATTTGTTACCGTCCGTCTCTGCTACCGCGATAGACACCACCGACCCCATATACCGGTATTTCCGCGCCCGCTGGCACACCTCGATCACCAGTTCCAGCAACACAACCTCAATTTCCGGCAGCCGGGTATAGAGATTCCAGCGCAGCGCCTTCCCGTGCCCGACCGACTTGATCTGGTGGCGTATCCCGGTAACAACCGGGCTGGGATCGATCCCGCGCGCCGTCTGCCAATAATATTCCGCTTGAATATCGCTCTGCTTGCCCATGGTCGTGCGCATTCTCCGCTTGAACTCACCCAGCTCCATCCGCGCAATATCTCCAATCGTAGTAATCCCCATACGGTAAAAATTCTTGGTCATCCGTCCAGCCACCATAAACATTTCATGCACCGGCAGCGGCCAGAGCTCTGTGTCTATATTGTCGTAATCGAGCCTGAAGATCCCTCCTTCCTTCTTCTTGGCAAAGTTGTTGGCCATCTTGGCCAGAATTTTGGTCGGTCCGACTCCCACCCGGGTCCACACCCCCGTAGATAACAGGACATGATGCTGGATGGAACGAATCATATCCGGCAGATCTCCTCCAAAAACACTCAAAGAACCGGTCACATCCAAAAACTGCTCATCGATGCTAAAGGCCTCAACCTGGTCGGTATACCCCTTATAGATTTCTGAAATCATCAGCGAGACCTGGATATACGTACTCATCCGCGGGCGGATCACTACGAGATCCCGGCATTTGGTCATGGCTTCACCCACGCGTGATGCGGTGGTTACACCATGAGATTTGGCGATAGGGCAGGCAGCCAAGACAATACCGTTCATCCGCGTGGGATCGCCGACTGCGACAGGCATATCTTTATACTCGGGATGCGCAGCCTTTTCGACACTTGCATAGAAGGATTGGCAATCCGAGAGCAGAATGATCCGGTCTTTAGGCATATTTCTGCCTCTGTACCGGGTGCCAGGACAAGATGCTGTCCGTCAGGAAAACACGGGGCAGGCCGGTGCTCAGAC
The DNA here is from genome assembly GCF_038593005.1 of Paenibacillus sp. FSL E2-0178. NCBI lineage: Bacteria > Bacillati > Bacillota > Bacilli > Caryophanales > Paenibacillaceae > Paenibacillus > Paenibacillus sp. FSL E2-0178. Next base: position 6,506,528 of record NZ_CP151953.1, on the reverse strand, counting down.
AGGTAGCCCGTATGCGGCCGTCACGAATCCCGTGCACTTCAATTTTCCGCTGCGTAATCTTGCCCGCTTTGTCCAGGTATATCATTTCAATCGTTTGGCCGATACTCATTTTCATGACTGATCGCCTCCGGTATAATAAGAACATTTGTTTGTATTATAACCAGGATTAAGTTTTTTAAGCAATGGTAAAATAGAACAGGCGTTCTTGTTTGATAAGAGTAGCTTATGCGTTGCTGGTGAGTATTAGAACCGGATAGGAGCGGGATGGGCTGGAGGGAGGTACCAGTGAGAGACAATTCGTATTGGGAATACGGGGAAACCCTGGGGCGCATCCAAAAAGTAGGCTTATAAAGTCTCCTTTTTTTGTCTGCGGCGTTATGTGTAATGATGCTAAGGAATTTATTGGAAAATCGAGATAAAAATATCCGGACTGCGAGGCGTCTGATGTTGACGCAAGAATTCCTTGATCCAGCGATATCTGTGGCAGAGATCAGGAGGTTTTTATAGAATCCTGCACATAATACAACATTTTCCTCATCCTATCGGCCCAAATCCAACATTGTTGTATAAAATGCAGGATTTCACCTCACCCAAGCGGCTTAGCAGGATTATTCTTGTATTTCATACAACAATCCTCCCGAATACCTCGCTATCTATGAATCAAAGTTGCAAAACGTACAACATTTATCTCTAAAGAGATGTATATCCAGCAACACAACAAAGCCCCTTCGAAGTCGCGGACGACTCGAAGGGGCTTTGTATCCTAATTACCTTAGATATAGAACATATAATTATCCGCGTGGCTCTCTTCCTTGAAGTTGATCAGATCGGATAATGTGGTGGAGTCCAGCACATCGGCGATGCTGTCGCGGATGCGCAGCCACAGGTCGCGCTTGGCCGGGTCATCTTCTTCTGTGAAGTCCACAGGAGAAATCGGGCCTTCCAGTACGCGGATGATGTCTCCGGCAGTAATGGTGCTGGTCTCGCGGGACAGAATATACCCGCCGTATGCGCCGCGGATACTTTTTACAAGTCCGGCATTACGCAGCGGGGCGATCAGTTGCTCCAGATAATGCTCGGAAAGTCCGTTTTTCTCGGCAATGCTCTTAAGTGATGTTGGCCCTTCACCAAATCTCAGGGCAAGCTCCATCATAATGGTTAATCCGTAACGTCCTTTGGTTGATATTTTCAAAGGGGCACCTCTTTCGGTTTAGTTGCTGGTTCTGTGGTTCCTGTTTCGCTGGTTAGACATGAGATATGTCATATCAACGTATTCCGATGTTTGCTCTCAGCTTATGTTATCATATCTTTGGACACATTTGGAACACCCAACGGGAATAATTCGCGATTTTGTTCACCAGTGGTGGACAAATTGTCAATTTTGAACCGTTTTCCGCTATATTTTATAACAGCCTTCTCCTGTTTGGGGTAGACAGGTATGTTATAATACACAATGAGCCGGGTGTTCAGTCAGAACGCCGGTATTTTGTGCATAGAAAATGGTGATCACGATGACAAAAGCTAATCAGGATATCCGTGTCGTCGTCGGTATGTCGGGTGGGGTCGATTCCTCTGTTACAGCGCTTCTGCTGAAGCAGCAGGGTTATGATGTCATCGGCATCTTCATGAAGAATTGGGATGATACCGACGAGTTCGGCGTATGTACGGCTGAGACCGATGCCGAGGATGTGCGCCGCGTGTGCGAGCAGATCGATATTCCTTACTATACCGTTAATTTCGAGAAGGAATACTTTGATAAAGTCTTTTCCTATTTCCTCGAAGAATATAAGGCCGGCCGGACACCGAATCCGGATGTGATGTGCAACCGCGAGATCAAGTTCGGAGAATTCCTGAACAAAGCGCTGCAGCTTGGCGCAGATTACGTGGCAACCGGACATTACGCCCGGGTAGTAGAAGAAGATGGCATATTCAAGCTGCTGCGCGGCGTGGACAACAACAAAGACCAGACTTATTTCCTCAATGCGCTGAACCAGTACCAGCTCTCCAAGGCCATGTTCCCGATCGGGCATCTGCCGAAGCCTGAGGTGCGGAGAATTGCCGAGGAAGCCGGACTCTACACCGCCAAGAAAAAAGACAGCACCGGCGTCTGCTTCATCGGAGAACGTAATTTCCGTGAATTCCTGAGCCAATACCTGCCGGCGCAGTCGGGCGATATGGTCGATATCGCCACCGGTGAAGTCAAGGGCCGTCACGACGGCCTCATGTATTATACGCTGGGCCAGCGCCAGGGTCTTGGCATCGGCGGCTCCGGCACAGGTGAACCGTGGTTCGTGGCCGAGAAGGATCTGGCAAGCAATACCCTGTATGTCGTACAGGGCGAGAAGCATGTCAGCCTGTACTCCACCAGCCTCATAGCCTCCGGCGTGAACTGGATTGATGCAGCTACACTGGGCGATACGCCGCTGAAGTGCACCGCCAAGTTCCGCTACCGCCAGCCGGATCAGGGTGTTACGCTGACGAAGCAGGAGGACGGAACCGTGCATGTTGCATTTGATGTTCAGCAGAAGGCGATCACGCCGGGACAGGCTGTGGTGTTCTACCTTGGTGATACGTGTCTGGGCGGCGGAACCATTGAGACTGCCGAGAAGGTCGTGCCGCTGCTGCAGGTGTAACTGCATCACCTGTCGGAGACGAGCCCCTAATGCATACAAAAGAACCTTCAACACCACCGGATCGTGGAGCTGAAGGTTCTTTTATTCGTTATTGTACGGGATAATGCTCAGACCAGCAGATTCCGGCCGGATTCCGGCAACAGAATGTCCGCTTTATTACGGCTGAACCCCCCATACCCGTAAGCCATTCAAGTACAGTGGTACCCGGTTCCAGTCTGTATAAGCCGTTTTGGTTGAATCATAGGAATAATCATCGGCCTTATTGTAATTGCTCCAATCGGTTTTGTTAATGCGCAGCTGAATTTCCCCGGTGTTCGCCCCGGGTGCCAGACTGCCGGCACCGGCGCTGAAGGAAATCTCCACATAATAATCCGCTCCTGCAACCGCAGGATCAAGCTTCACGAAGCTGCCCAGCACATTGCTGCCGCCGAGTGTTGCATAATCGACATTGAACTGCTGAGGTTTCTCTCCGTCAATCGTGTAATAGTAACGGAGCTTGACCTTACTGAGATCTACCGCTGTCGTCCCGTTGTTGACAATCCGCAGCTGCGGACGGAACTGCGAATCTGTGGCGTTCGTATCCGTTGTACGGTATTGAACCACCAGGTTCGCCGCAGCAGGCGTAGCCGTTGGCGTGACCGTCGGTGTAGCCGTTGGCATTGTCGTCGGTGTAGCCGTTGGCGTCGGCGTAGCTGTTGGTGTGGCCGTTGGTGTGGCCGTTGGTGTAGCCGTTGGAGTGACCGTCGGCGTAGCTGTTGGCGTGGCCGTTGGCGTTGTGGTCGGTGTAGCTGTCGGTATTGGACCGCTGCCGTTATTGATTAGCCGGTCGTATTCCGCATAGGCTGTAGCGATGTCCACCTGTGACCAGAAGCGGTGATAGGTGAACTCAGGTGCGCCATTGTCCCATGTCTTGGTTGTTTTGTTGTATGAGCTGTTGTACTTGCCTTCCAGGTAACTCCACTTGGGATCATTTTTGATATCGGGAAGCACATCGGTATAGCTCGCATAGACTCCGTTTCCGCCCTTGGCCGGATCAGAAGGTACTGTCGCGCTGCCCGGTATAGTGTTTCCTTGGCCGAAGGTCCCCGTCCAGCCCGCAGGGAAATATACCTCTTTGGTGAAGAACCGGAAATAATCCGCCCGCTTCTCAAGCGTCGTAATTCCCAGTCCATCATTGTAGCCCCAGGCTGTATCCAGCAGGGACTTGGCCAATTGTGAAGCGGTTCCGCCGAGCGCAGTATAACTGCCGTGTTCCGCTTTGCTTCCTGCGGCAAAGAACGTAAGCGCTTTAATATAGCTGCCCAGCACACCGGTATCCTGTCCGGGATCTTTGGTCACTGCCTTGAGGCCGCTGTTGCCGCTAAAAGAGTTGAAGCCGCCCCATGTATCCGGCTGGCCCTGCCACTCCACATTGCCCGGAATCCAGAACTCGCCGGGTGCGGACACGGTGGCAATCTGCGGATCATCTCCGCCCAGAATCCGGTTTCCCTGCAGGTCCAGATAATAGCCGGCGGCATCCGTTACCGGACGGCTGCCCGCAAAGGCATAATCTGTAGACCAGTCAATCCAGTTCTCAATCACCCGTTTGGCCATTTTGAAATTGGCCGAGGTGGTATCCCCGCTGGAAGCCAGAATGTAATACAGCTCGGCTACCCGTTCCACGCTCCAGGCCTGCATCCCGAACCAATTGTTGGATGGCGGGTCATGGTAGACTGGAGCCTCGTCGTAGGCCATGCCGTAGAAGGTGCTTGTACCGGCGGGATAAGCACTGTATGAGCCGCCATAGCTGTTCGTGGCACCGCCTGCAATAGCTCCTTCAGAGGATTGCAGCCAGTTGTAGAATTCCAGCTGGCGGGTCAGCGATTTGCCCCAATCCTCTCCGGCTGTTGCCGAAGCCGGAATCAGGCCGCCGTCTGCAGTGGACAGTGCATAGGCTGCAACCACATTCTGATAACCCTGGTGCGCATGGCTCGCGCCGATTCTCCAGGCCCAGTTGCCGGTTGTTCCAAGGCCCCCGCCCCAGGCAGTATACCAGGCCAGCAGATACTGGCTGGAATCCTTGCCGGTTCCCGCTTCAGGTGTGCCGTCAGCAGCGCTGCCGACTTTCTGGAAGTACTTATCGTACATGCCATAACGCAGGAAGTCGCCCATTTTCTTGGCTTTGTTCAGATAGACCGTATTGGTGTATCCAAGGTCCTTGGCCCAGTACATCGCTTGCACAGCGCGTGCATCCGCGTCTGTAGCATTCGTATAACGCCATTGTGCGGAAGGTACGCTATTTTCCTTGGTGAATAGGCTCATGAAGCCTTCATTCGTCTTGCCGAACGATTTGTCATCCTGTGAAGGATGCGCCACCGCTTCCCAGACGGATTCCTGCACTCCGCGCTGGAAGGTATTCACATAAGCAGCGGTATGCGCAGGATTCAGCAGATTGCCGAAGCCGTACCAGTTGTCCACATCCACCAGCCAGTGCATCAGATAGGTCTGGTTATTGCCGTAGGTCGACTTCAGCTCTCCATCCAGCGGGTCCTTGCCCGGCGTATATTTGCCGTTCAGCGCACTTGGATACAGATCCGGCTGGGCAAGCTCCGAGGCGTAGGTTGCCGGACTGTTCGGGTTGTAATTGCTCATCGTCGGCTGCTCCTGCACGCCGTCGCCTTCATTAACCGGGATGATGTATTTCTCCATATTGTCCCAGGCGGCTTCGAGCTTGCTCCAGTCTCCGGTATTATAGCCATACAGCACTTCAAGCCACATCCAGTAGCTGTAGGCCTCGGAGGTGGTCATATGCCCGTAGTTGGGCGCCTCGCTAAGCAGGGTCTCCACCGCGTGATAAGGAATGCCTTCCGCCGAGAAATAGCCGCTCGCCGGGTCTTTCAGCTGGGCATATAATTGCAGAAATCTTGTCTGTTCTACCGATGCAGCCTTGGCTGTCCCGGGTCTGAAATTAAAGATACCGCTTGTAAGAGAAATGATCAGGATGGCAGCCATTACTATGGAGAATGGTTTCTTGATTGAACTCAGCTTTATCATTTCGGCATACTTCCTCTCTGGAATGATTTATGGTTCCAAGCCCCACACAAGCGTTCCTGCACGGTAAAGTGTAGCTTTCTCCCAATCCGCGAAGGTCTGCTGGGTTCCACCATAGGAATAGTCATTGCTCTCATTGTAGGCCGTCCAGTCCGTCTTGTTGAACCGCACCTGAATCTCCCCGCTATCCGCCCCCGGAGCCAGGCTTCCTGCCCCTGCGGCAAAGGAAATCTCCACATAAGAATCCGCCAGGGATACCGGCGCGTCCAGCTTCACAAAGCTTCCGCTCAGGTTGCCGCTGCCGACAACAGCGTAGTCACAGTGAAATTCCTGCGGCTTGTCCCCGTCCACGGTGTAATAATAGCGCAGCTTCAGACCACTGAGTGCAATGGTCTCGGTCCCTGTGTTGACAATCCGGAACTGGCTGCGGATCTGAGAATCACCGGGACTTGTGTCATTGGTGCGGTACTGTACACGCAAAGCTCCAGTAACCGGCGGGGTGGTCTCGCGCGGCCGGGCCGTAGTCTGTGCAGACGCCGTACTCTCCCCCACACTGTTCGATGCGGTCACCACGTAATAGTAGTCCACTCCGTTCGTCAGCCCGCTGTCGCTGTAGACGGCTCCGTTTGCCGTGCCGATCACCGTGTACGGTCCGCCGCTCACCAGAGAGCGCTTGACCGTATACTGGGAAGCACCGCTGACCGCATTCCAGCTCAAGGCCACGCTGGCATTGCCGGGTACAGCCTGCAGGCCGGACGGACGGCCCGGAACCTGGGGTTCACCGGGGGTTCCGCCGCCGGGAGGCAGCTCCCCGTATACCTTGACACCCGCATCAAATACCGGAATATACGGATTCTTCGTCGCCGAGGAAGCACCTGGTGCCACTCCCTTGAAGGAGAAGTCATTACTGTTGTCCCAGAAGGTGGTGTTCAGCGGCCCGGCAATCCGGAACTGGACCTCCTTGCGGTAAGCGGATTGTCCGCCCGGATAAATCGGTGTGCCGGAGAAATCTACTTTGGTGTAGTAGATATGATTCGCTTCATCATAAGGCAGCAGCTGCGAGACGGTTGCCCCCTGATTGTAGCCTCCCGCCTTGACGGTGATATCTGCTGGTCCATACCCTGCAGCCACAGCCTCACTTATGTCCATATAGTAGTTGAAGGACATTTGACTGCTGGAGCGGGCAGGCCACCCGGAGCGGTTATTGAGCAGTGCACGGATTTCCACAAAATTGCTGCCGCTGGCGTTCACAGAGGTCTCGGTGAACATTTCATCCTCACGCGTTTCGGCCGGCGGGAAATTCACAAGCGGCTGCTGGCCCTGCCCGTGGAGCAGCATCATTTTGGCCAAAGCGCCGGTAAAGGCTGAATTGTAATCGGTTGCAACTTCGTTGGAGACATAATCGCTGATCGTATCGGTGTAGCTGTCTGTCTTGGAAGGTCCTCCGACCAGTGCGCCGTACAGCACATGCCGGTGGTTCGCAGGACTGGTCTGGCTGTCGCTCCAGGAGCCGTGCGAGGTGCGGTGATGAGGATGCTGGGGCGCATTCGCGCCGAAGCCGATCACATAGCTGCTGCTCCGCGGATTATCGCCCAGCATATAGGTAATCTGCCGCTCCGCAAAGGTCTGGGCGGTGCTCTTCTTCACCGGATCTGAAACCCAGTCCGCATAGACAAAGGCCATGAATGCCTGGTTGGCCGCATACCGCAGCGCCCCCCATTGGTCCAGATGGGCCAGCCCCCCGGGAGTATAAGCTACCCGGTCAGAGGTACCGTTCACTCCGGTGGTCCAAAACTGCATATTCCGTTCAGTGGATTGAATGAATTTGGGATCACCCGTAATGCGGGACAGCAGGAGCTGTGCACCGTAATGCTTGTCATCCCAGGATTGGGTCCACTGATAACCCCAATCTCCGGCTTGGTTCGTGCCCCACAGATTGCTGGCGGCAGTAGCCTTGTCCAGATAGGTCTGCTCGCCGGTCGCTAAGTACAGCCAGACACCGCCCCAGCTTAATTCATCGGCGTAGCTGCTCCACGAATTGTAATACTGCTTGGCATCAGTGATTGTATCGGAGTAAGCCCCGCGGTACGTATCGGCAAAATTGTATAATTGCTTGGCATGCAGCAGCAGCTTGTCCGCATAAGCGGCATCCGAATCCCTGAAAATAATGGAAGCTGAGGCAAGCGCAGCAGCGGTCTCCGCTGCCAGATCAGAGCCGGGATGCGCAGCATCAATCTTGTAGGATGGACGTGCCATTTGCATGACCTCCGCCGGTCCCCACCAGTTATGATCCGCCGTGCCGTTGCCGACCTGTCCCCACAGCTCATTAGGAGCCGTATGCGCTTTCACAAAATAGTCTGTTGCCCAGCGGATATTGTCCAGAATCTCATCCAGCTGCCCCGATTGCACGTAGCCATCCTTGTATTCATAGACCGACCATGCCAGCATGGTGGAGGTGTACGCCATAGGAAATCCGAATTTAACATGATCCCCTGCGTCATACCAGCCTCCCGTCAGATCGTGGCCGACATCCGCACCGTCCTGCAGCCCGGAATCGCCCCGCCATTCCACACGATTGTTCGCCGGCAGATCACCCGACCGCTGTGTCTCATAGAAATAGATAGATTTCTGCAGTGCCTCTGCATAATTAATCCCGGCGGTTGCGGCTTTGCTGACATGCGGATAAATAACAGTCCCTGAAGCAATAGTGCAGGTTAGCATTAAGCTCAGTGCTGCGATACAGCCTGTCTTCCGTCTCGTTTGCTTCACCTTAACTCATCTCCCTTCGATTCTTACGTTTCAGCCCGATCGGGTGACTCACGCGCAGATACCTCCCCAGCGTCCATTGAAGACATTTCATAAGACATTCTATTCAGTACACTCCATCCCCCACCCCCCTCTTACAAATTAAGGAAATAATCTCCCTATCTACACATATACCACATAAAGTAATTTAATTCTATATATTTACAATTACATCCACTGAAAACAGACTCGTTTTGTCAAAAAATTACCATTTTTATCATATTTGCCGTTTCATCAACCGAAAAAAACGCCTAACGTGCTTCAGGTGCACGCGGATACGCAAGCAAAAGACCACCGCAGTTGAGTGCATGCGGTGGTCTCACTTTACTTCTCTTCCTTAATTGGTCTTCCCATGCATCTGAGTGGAGCGCTATTGCCCGCGACGCAGCTGCTGGTTATGGCGGATCTTCGCCTCGTTGCCCTGCTCGGTCGCCTGATAGAACACCCTCCGGGAGATCGCCTTCGGAAGATAGTCCTGCTTCACATAATGGCCGGGGAAATTATGGGGATACTGGTATCCCTCATGTCCCAGCTGGGCTGCCCCTTTATAATGCGTATCCCGCAAATGCAGCGGCACCTCAGCCGACTTCAGATCCTCCAGGCTATCCATGACGTTCGCGATTGCCATCACCACGCCGTTTGATTTCGGGCTCTCCACCGCAAACAGGATTGCCTGCGCGATATTCAGCTTCGCCTCCGGCCAGCCGTTGTTGCGGTACGCATCCAGCGCACTGACAGCCTGAACCATCGCCTGCGGGTTAGCCAGGCCGATATCCTCGCTGCTCGCGGCGATCAGACGGCGGATGAAGGTCATCGGGTCCATGCCGAGCTTCTCCACGGCGTAGAGGAACCAGAACAGGGCGGCGTCGCTGGAGCCGCGGATGCTTTTGTGAAAAGCGGACAGCACATCATACTGCGTAGACTCGTCCGCTTTGACAATCGGCCGGCGGATGGACTCCTCCGCCACCTCCAGCGTGATATGCACGCTGCCGTCACTCTCCGGGGCAGTGGTCATCGCCGCCAGCTCCAGCGCGTTCAAGGCGCGGCGGATATCGCCGTTAGCCATCGTGGCGATATGCTGCAGCGCGTCCTCATCCGCCTTCAGATCCATGAACCCCAGGCCCCGCTGCTCATCGGCGAGCGCCCGCTTCATGGCAATCAGGCTATGCTCACTGGTCAGGGACTCCAGCTGGAACAGCGTGGAGCGGCTCATAAGCGCCCCGTTCACATAATGGAACGGATTCTCCGTCGTGGCGCCGATGAAGGTAATCGTCCCCTTCTCCACTGCCGGCAGCAGCGCATCCTGGCGGGAGCTGTTGAAGCGGTGGACCTCGTCCAGAAACAGAATGGTCTTCGAGCCGTACAGCGCCTTGTTGCTCTGGGCGCGTTCAATAACCTCGCGGACATCCTTGACCGAGGCTTCCACCGCGTTCAGCCGGACAAATTCACCTTGGGTATGATGCGATATGATATGAGCCAAGGTTGTTTTGCCGCAGCCTGGAGGCCCGTACAGCAAGATGGAAGACACCTGATCGGCCTCAATGGCCCTGCGCAGCAGCTTGCCGCGGCCTACAATATGCTCCTGTCCAATATATTCATCGAGATTCACGGGACGCATCCGGTCTGCAAGCAGCCGTCCGCTCCCGTTCCCGTTATCCTCACCCAGCGAGAATAAATCCATAACTCCACTTCCTTGCTAGTAATCTGGTATTTCGCTATTTCTTCGATAGAAAGAACTGGCTGCCTTCTATCATACCATACCCGCAGCTTTCATTAAAAAGAGCATGACCTCGCCATCACCGGCGGGAGCATGCTCTTTGTTCTATTCTTAGAACTTATATGTTTGGGGTTGTTTCAAATATTCAGGCTAGCTGTTCAGCGCCAGCCTCATTTTTGAAATGATTTTGCGGATACTTTCTTCGGATAAATGATATCTCTTCTGCAGCTCGTTCACCGAGCAGCCGCTGCTGTGACTACAGAAGATCTCTTCATTGCGGTTCGCAATTTCTTGCCGGGAGCCGCTGTTCTCGCCCCATCGTACCCGCTCTTCCGTCTTCTTCGGGATGTATAGCAATTCACCCTGGATGTAGCCCTGTAGCTCTTCGAGCAATCCCGGGGGGAGCACATCCTTTCCATTTACGTAACTCACGTTCTGGTTCCTCCTTCAACAGGTGTGTTCCGTTAAGTCCGATCACTGCGCTGTTCTTGATAATCATGCCACCTGCCTCCTTTCTTCTCCTCAAATTTGGTAAATAACCTAAATTCATTATATTAAACCCTGCGGTCAGCGTCTACATTCATTGTTTATCAGTAATCTATCAGTAGTTTGTCAGTGTACTTCTATATATTTTAGCTAAGCCTGAAATATATAGACGCTATCTATACATAAGGAGGCCTCGCGGCCTCCCCTTAAACAGGCTTCCGTCTTAGACGGAAACCACCTCGTATTCTGAAAACATTGCCATCAGCCTCCTTCCAGAAGTAATCTTGCCCGGCCGGACACTTATTATTAAGCCACAGGTATCCGCGGGTTACAAGTTCAAGAATAGTTATAATCGTTCTCCACCTTGAGCTCACGTTAATCATAACTTTCAGGAGGAATGCATAGCGGTAATTTTAGCCAAAAAAATTTTGACGAAAAACTAATTTTTTAGTCGATTAGTGTCGAAATATATATTAAATTATCTATTTACTTCGAGATATGGAAATTAATTTAACCCCATCCATTCAGAAATTCAGGAGGAACCTTCTATGACAACCCCACGGAATCCTTTAAAGCGTGTATTTCACATCACCAAGCTCAGAACGGAACTCATGCTGCTAATCATCATAGCCATTGTGCTCCCCTCCCTTGCCCTGGTTGTCATATCCACGGAAACCTCAGAGTCGGCCCTGCGCTCCAAGATGGAAGAGACCACAAACTCAAGCATTCATATTCTCGATAAAACCCTTTCGCAATTAATCCAGCTGGAGAGCGCAGGTGTGAATGAGCTTGCTTACCAGATTAGTGCCGCCGATCTCACCAGCGATACTGCAAAAGTACGCAGCCTGATCGACAAATTCAAGCTGGAGCATCCTGAAGTGGATATCGTAGCTCTGGGCAACGATGAAGGTAAATACATGTTCGCTCCGGATTCAGAGCAACAGAATTATGATCCCCGCATCCGGGACTGGTACATAGACGCTCTAAAGTCACCGGAGACCACATCGGTTATTGATCCGATTTTCTCCAAAGTGACGAACAGCTACATTCTGCCGGTTTCCAGGGCTTTTCCGGACGGCAAGGGTGCCGTTACCATCAGCATCAGCATGAACGAGCTTATGGAGCTGACCAAAAATGTCAGTCTGGGCGACAGCGGTTATGTATATATTCTAGACGGCAATAACAAGGTGATCTATCACCCCACCATGGAGGTGGCTTCTGAAGCAACAAGCCAGATGCTGGCTGAAATGGGCAAGGGTCCGGCAGGCAAAATCTCCTACAAGGACGATACAGCCAATACACAAATGGACGGCTTCTACATTACGAACGAGCTGACCGGATTCAAAATGGCCGGTGTGCTGCCGGAGAATGAATACACCAAGGCTGTATACCCGATTCTGTACAAGTCAGGTATCGTGCTTGTCGTCTCTCTGCTGCTTGCTTCGATCGTAACCTTCCTTATCATCCGCCGCATTACCGGCGCTGTGGAACGCTTGAACCGTTCGGCCAAACGGGTAAGCGAGGGTTATCTGGATGAGTCTGTGGAAACGAACCGCAAGGATGAGATCGGTCAGCTTGCCGGCAATTATAATGCGATGGTGTCTTCCCTGCGCAAAATGGTTCAGGAGGTCGCTGAAACGTCAGGCCACCTGGCGGCAGCCAGTGAACAGCTGACAGCCAGCACCGGCGAGAACAGCAAAGCGGTCGAGTATGTGACTGAGCTGGTCGAGGAATCCACCCGTGGTGTGGAAACCCAGGCTTATGCTTCCGCCGAAGTGGCTATAACGATGGATGAAATGTCAACCGGCATTCAAAAAATCGCCTCCGCCTCAGAGATGATAGTGGGCGCCGCAGTACAGACGGAACAGGATGTCTCCACCGGCAGCGCCAAGATGCAGCATGTCGGAGAACAGATGAAGACGATCCGCGAATCCGTACATCAGTCCGGCAGTCTGATCGCCGAGCTCAACGGCTTAAGCGCCAAGGTGGCGGAGACCAGCACGGCCATCTCTGCTATTGCCAAGCAGACCAATCTCTTATCGCTGAATGCCGGCATTGAAGCTGCACGGGCCGGAGAACATGGCAGAGGCTTCGCTGTAGTCGCCGGTGAAGTGCGCAAGCTGTCCGAAGCTACCAATGTCAGTGCAGGACAAATTCAGGAGACCATCTCCGAGATGGTAGACCTGATTGCCAGCGCCTATGATGTGATGCGGCATAAAGTGGTTGGAGATGTGGAGCAGGGAATGGCGCTTACACAGGAAGCCAGCGAGGCCTTCCATCAGATCGAGCAGTCCACCCGGCATGTAGGCGAGCAAATCCATGAAGTATCCGCGATTACCGAGCAAATGTCGGCCAGCAGCGCAGAAGTAGCAGCGTCTGTTCAGGAGATGGCCAAGATCGCCCAGGCCGCGCTGGAATCCTTCCAGAGTGTAACAGCGGCGACAGAAGAGCAGCTTGCTTCCATGGAGGAGATCACTTCATCCTCCGCTGCGCTGTCCGCCATGGCATCGGACATGCAGGGACAGGTGGAACGGTTTCACTTCGAGCCGAAGGGCAAGGCTTAAGTCTCCCGGGCAACTATCACCGGCTGCTTGGGCGGACGGTCCGCAAACGGACCAACATTACATTCTCCATTCGCCTACTTCTGGCGGTATCCGGCATAATGAGGAGCACTAATGCCCCTCATTTGCTCTTTTGGCCCGCTTCCAGTGAATTCAGGGGCACTAATGCCCCTCATTTGCTCTTTTGGCCCGCTTCCAGTGAATTCAGGGGCACTAATGCCCCTCATTTGCTCATTCGGCCCGCTTCCAGTGGATTCTGGGGCACTAATGCTCCTCATTTGCTCATTCAGCACGCAAAAGAAACCTCTCTTTGAAATGGTTAATACATTTCACCAAAGAGAGGTTTCTTTTTTGCGTTTTTTAAGATTGCATTTACGTTTCCCGCTTAAATAGCGGATCGGACCGGACGACCCGCGGATAAAGCGTTAGCGGTCGCCTTGTGTCCGGATTTTCACCGCTAAGGGAATTTTAAAAATCTGGATTGGGCAGCGATTGGAACAACGTTCCGTTTGCGGAGTGTTCTCACCAAGCGCAACCCTTTATCCCATTCCAAAACAGGGCTGCCCTTACCCAAGATAATGTAAACCTTAATTCCCTTCGGGTACCGGCCAGCCGGAGACCGTTTCGTCTCCAAGCAGCTGTACGTAATGCGGAAGACCGCCGTCATGCAATAGCCATAGCTCATGCAGGGCACGTGTACAGCCTACATACATCAGCTTGGCATCCCAGGCTGCCCCTCCGTAGTGCGCACTGTCCGCATCCGCCAGGATGACGGCATCGAACTCCAGTCCCTTGGACAAATATACGGGCAGTACGGACAAGCCGCCGCGGTATTCGGTGATGCTGCCGTCAATGAGATGAATATCCTCGAACTGTCCGGCAAGCTCAGCGTACAGCTCAGCGGCTTCCCGCAGGCTGCGGGTCAATACAGCCACTGTGCGGTATTCGCGCCCGGAGAGCGACGACAGGGCGCTCCTGACAGCGCTGAGCCGCTGGCTGCCGCCTGTAGCCGGTTCCGGCTGCGCATCCTCATAGGAAATCAGCCGCACGGGATTACCGCTGCGGAAGACCGGCACGGCCAGCAGCGCGCTGCCGACGCCGGCGGACAGAATACCGTTGGCGAATTCAATAATCTCCATCGTTGAACGGTAGCTGCGGGTAAGCGCATGATACGCTGTATACTCCCCGGCAAACAGCGACTGCATCTCATTCCACTCATGTACCCCTTTGTAGGCATGAATCCCCTGGGATAAGTCACCCAGAATGGTGAAGGAATGGCCCTTCACATACAGATCCAGCACGGCAATCTGGAACGGGGAGAAATCCTGCGCTTCGTCAATAACAATATGATCGAAGCGTTCGGTCCCCTCATTGCCGTTCAAAAGATAATGAATATAGAGCAGCGGCGGAAGATCCTCTTCCCGCAAAATGCCTTTCTTCAGCTCTTTCACCGTTTCCTTCAGTACTGCCTGCGGAATTTCTTCCGGCGCCTCAGCCGGCCAGTCCTCCGGAGTCTTCGCCGCACGGAATATCTGCTTGTAGATGGCCAGCGGCTCATATTTCGGCCACTTGGCGCTGTACGCCTTCTCGCGGGCCGCGCCTTTTTTCTTACGGTCCTTCAGCGCAGCGGCCGAAGGGCTCTTCTTCAGCTCCATCTCGATCCAGCGGTGAATCCGCGCCATCACGCGTTCCTTGCGTTTGGCCGGCGGATACGGAGCGTATTCTTCATTATGCCAGCGCAGAATCATCGAGCGGCGCAGCACAGCCCCGTCCCACGGGCTGAAATCCCCTTCAGGCACGGCGCTGGTCTCCAGCAGCTTAATGCTGGATTCAATGACACTCATCAGCACCGTGGAGCCTTTGAAGCGTCCCGGGGTCTCTTCTGTAATGACAGGCATCGCTCCTGCTGTTTCGAACCAGCGGTTCATCGTTTCCGAAGCGTCCTGCTCCGGCAAAGTTACGCCCAGCACACCCGCCGCCCAGTCCGGGAAGGTGCTCTGGGCAATATTGCCGACGCCGAGCTCCGGCAGCACATCTGAAATATAATCCAGGAACATCCGGTTCGGAGCGAAAATAATCATTTTCTCCGCCGAGACCTGATCCTTGTATTGATACAATAAAAAAGCCAGCCGGTGCAGCGCGACGGTGGTTTTACCGCTTCCCGCCACCCCTTGAATAATCAGCGCCGTATTCTTCGCTGCCCGGATAATCTTGTCCTGCTCCTCCTGGATCGTCGAGACGATATCACGCAGACGGTTGTCCTTGTTCTCACCGAGCCGGTACACCAGGAATTCATCCGACACCGCCGGCGCATCACTGTCGCGGTTATACGTATCCGCAACCCGCTCCAGAATCTGCTTGCGGATGACCACGTTGCGTTTGAGGTAGACGAGCCCTTCAATCAGCCCTTCCGGTGCTTCATAGGAGGCCGCTTCTGTCCCTCCTGTAAACGAATAGAACAGGCTTGCCACCGGTGCCCGCCAGTCAATGACCAGCGGACGGTCGCTTACCTGCTCACGGTCTACGCCGATTTTACCAATATAAAGTGCCTTGCGTTCTTCCTCGTCATTGCCCTGAAAATCAAGCCGTCCGAAATAAGGCTCCTGCCTAAGCTTGGCAAGATCTTTGCGCTTCTGTTCCCTGGAGTCCTCCAGCACTTGCTCCGTATACTCGTGTCCCGTGTACACCGGAGTGCTGCGCAACCGCTCAAGGGTAGAGTCAATCTCAATAAGCGCATGGTTCAGCCTGTCTTCTTCCTCTTGATAGGCACTTTGAAAGTTGTCTTCCAATTTCAGTTACCTCCTAAAAGTGATGTGAGCAGTACATCATATCACAAGAGGACAGGGAAAGCCATATATTTCAAACTGCCGTATAGAACGGCTCACCTGCCCTACATGAGGCGCATTTAGCCCATCAGCGCATGGAGCACAAAGTTCGCTACGAACAGCCCGGCAATCCCGTACAGCGCCGGCGGGACGTCCTTGCTTTTGCCTGTAGCCAGCTTCACAACCGGGTAAGTGATGAACCCAAACGCCATCCCGTCCACGATACTGTAGGTGAATGGAATCATCACCATAATCAGAAACGCAGGGAACAGCTCCGTCATGTCGCTGAGATCCATCTCGCGCACACTCTGGACCATCAGTCCGCCGATCACGATCAGAATCGGCGCAATGGCGCTGTCCGGCACATAAGCCAGCAGCGGAATGAACAGGAACGTCGCCCCGAACAAGAGACCGGTGACGAGCGAGGTTAAGCCGGAGCGTCCGCCGGCAGCGATGCCGGCTGTAGATTCGGCAGCGGCTACTACGGGACTGCTGCCGAACAGACCTGCTGCGATGTTGGCGACGGACAGCGCCCGCAGACTGCTTTTGAAGCGTTCTGGACGGCCTATCATCAGCGTCTGCGAGGAGATCAGGCCGATGTTCTCGAAGACAACGATCAGCAGCAGCAGGAATACGGCAATCCAGAAGACCAGGCTGATGAATCCGCTCCATTCCATACTGGCGAACACATCGCCATATCCGCTGAACACATGTCCGGATTCGATATTCTCAGGCGCATGAGCCGCTCCCAGCAGGTAGGCCAGGCCTGTCCCCGCCAGCATACTGATCAGCAGGCCGCCGCGCGTGCCGCGGATGAACAGGACCAGGGCGAGCAGCAGCGTCACCACCGAGGTAATGACCGCAGGATCGCTGAAATGCCCGATGGCGACAAAGGTCGTGGCGTGGGCAATCACAATCCCGCTTTTTTGCAGGCCGATAAACGTCAGAAACAGACCGATTCCGACAGTTATCGCATGCTGCAGATTATGGGGTATGGCATCACTCAGTATGCGGTAGAGCGAAGTGAACGCTACAATGGCGAACAGCACACCCGTCACCACAACAACGGCAAGCGCCTCACGCCAATCCAGCTTCATAGAATGTACCAATGTATAGGTGAAAAAGGCATTGATCCCCATGCCTGGGACGACGATAATCGGCGTTTTGCCGCCAAAAGCCATCAGCAGACAGCCTGTAATCGCTGTCAGCAGGGTGGCCACCATTCCCGCCCGCAGCGGCATGCCTGCATCATGCAGAATCGCTGCATTGACCATAACAATATATACCGAAGCGAAATACGATAGGATGCCTGCCACCCACTCCCGTTTCCAGTTGTCGCCCGGTGCAAGTCCCACGCTATCCCGCCAAAAATTCGATTTCATCTAAAAACCTCCACTAGAGAACGTGAACCTAAGAATGTTAAGTTCATCTTATATTATGATGTTAAGTTCCGCTGGCTATTACCCGGTTTGTCTGATCTGTAATCAGCCATCTCACCGGTATATGCTGCTCCAGGCAGCAATAAAAGGGCATGCAGCGGAGAATCAGCTGCACGCCCTTGAATCCTGTCAAACCCTCATTCAAACGTGATGCCGCCGGTTTCCAGCAGATCCCGTACTGTAACGCTAACCATGATCAGACCGACTACCGGAGGCACGAATGAATTACTGGCCGGAGGCTGCTTCGCTTTACGCCGGTCCGGTGCATTGGCAGGAACAATCTGCTCGGTGACATCCTCACGCGGCTTCACAGGCTTTTCGGTCGAGAATACAACCTTGACGCCTTTCTTGATCCCTTCCTTGCGCAGCTTTGTGCGGATCACCCGCGCAATCGGGTCCATACTCGTCTTGGAAATATCGGCCACCTGGAAACGGGTCGGGTCCATCTTATTCGCCGCTCCCATGCTGGAGATCATCGGGATCTTCCGGGTCAGACATTCCTTGATCAGATGAATTTTGTAGATAATCGTATCCGAAGCGTCAATTACATAATCCGGCTTGTATTTAAACAGCTCCTCATAGGTCTCTTCGGTGTAGAACATGTTTAATGCAATCGCTTCGCAATCCGGGTTGATCAGCTTGACGCGGTCTACCATCAGATCGGTTTTGTTCTGGCCGATGGTCGTCGTCAGCGCATGGATCTGGCGGTTGATATTGGTAATATCGACGGAATCCTTATCAATCAGGATGATGCGTCCGATACCGGTACGGGCGAGGGCCTCTACAGCCATCGCGCCCACTCCGCCAATCCCCAGCACAGCCACTGTGCTGTTCTTCATGATCTCGAGACCTTCCGGTCCGATCGCCAGTTCCGTACGCGAGAACTGATTCAGCATGATGTCAGCCTCCTTATGCAGGCCTGCGGGGCATAGCCGCTTAAGTCTGCGCTATGCCCCGTCAGCCATTTATGTTTTATTTCTTTTCTTTTTCCGGTTTTGGCGCCAATTTGATATGCAGCTGCTCGAGCTGTATAGCATCTACCGGGGACGGAGCGTCCATCAGCAGGTCGGTTGCACTTGCGGTTTTAGGGAAGGCAATGGTTTCACGCAGGTTCGTACGTCCGGCCAGCAGCATGATCAGACGGTCGAAGCCGAAGGCAATCCCGCCGTGCGGAGGTGTGCCGTATTCGAAGGCATCCATCAGGTAGCCGAATTTCTCATACGCGAGTTCCTGTGTGAAGCCGAGAGCTTCGAACATTTTCTCCTGAACCTCACGTTTGTAGATACGCTGGGAGCCGCCGCCCACCTCGTAGCCGTTAAGCACGATGTCATAAGCCTGCGCGCGGATCGCACCCGGATCTGTATCGAAGAGATGCAGGTCTTCATCCATCGGGCGTGTGAACGGATGATGCTCCGCCATGTAGCGCTTCTGGTCTTCGTCATAGCTGAGCAGCGGGAATTCTGTAACCCAGGCGAATTTGAACACACTGTCATCGATCAGGCCAAGCTGACGGCCGATCTTCAGGCGGAGTGCGCCGAGTACATCCGCAACGACCTTCTTAGTGTCAGCGGAGAAGAGCAGAAGGTCGCCTTCTTCAGCACCCGTGCGTTCCTTCACGGCGGCAATTTCCTCTTCGGAGAAGAACTTCACAATCGGGCCTTTGAACTCGCCGTCTTTGACTTGAATCCAGGCCAGGCCTTTGGCGCCGTAGCGTGCAGCATACGGTCCGAGATCATCAATTTCCTTACGGGTCCAGGTGCCGCAGCCCTTGGCGTTAAGGCATTTCACTTCTCCGCCTTTTTCGATCACGGAGGCGAACACCTTCACACCGCTGGAAGCAACGATATCGTTCATCTCTACCAGCTCAAGGCCAAACCGCAGGTCAGGCTTGTCCGAGCCGTATTTGCCGATAGCTTCGGCATAGGTCAGCCGCTGGAACGGAGTGGCAACCTCGACACCAATCGTTTCCTTCAGCAGGCGCTGCATCAGGGTCTCCATCATGGACAGCAGTTCATCCTGCGGCATGAAGGACGTCTCGATGTCGAACTGGGTGAATTCCGGCTGGCGGTCTGCACGCAGATCCTCATCGCGGAAACAGCGTGCCATCTGGTAATAACGCTCGATGCCGCCGACCATCAGCAGCTGCTTGTAGATCTGCGGAGACTGCGGAAGCGCGAAGAATTCCCCTTCATGCACACGGCTTGGCACGAGATAATCACGTGCGCCTTCCGGTGAGCTTTTGGTCAGAATCGGAGTTTCCACATCGATGAAGCCTTCGCTGTCCAGGAAGTCACGGAAGATCTTGGCCGCTTTCGAACGGAGCAGCAGCGTCTTGTGCATTTCCGGACGGCGCAGATCCAGGTAACGGTATTTCATCCGCAGCGATTCATCTACTTCCACACCGTCTTCGATGAAGAACGGAGGTGTCTTGGCAGCATTCAGTACTTCAATATCTGTAATCTGCACTTCAATCTCACCGGTCGGCAGGTTGCGGTTGATGGTTTCATCATCCCGTTTAACCACTTTACCCGTTACGGCAAGCACGTATTCACTGCGCACCTTATCGGCAATCTGCAGCGCTTCTCCGGAATAGTCGGGGTTGAATACGATCTGTACAATGCCTGTGCGGTCGCGCAGGTCAATAAACAGTACGCCCCCAAGGTCACGGCGGGTCTGTACCCAACCGTTCAGTGTTACTGTCTCGCCGATGCTGGCCGTTGTCAATTGTCCACAGTTATGGCTTCTGGTCATCTTTTATCCTACCCCTTCATTGTTAAAATCACATATACTGACTGCCGCTTGCTTGCGGATACATCCATGCTTAAATTCTATTTCAGTGACTGCGCCAGCTCTTCCAGCTTAACGGTCCGCTGCTCGCCGGTTTCCATCGACTTCAGGGCGATAACGCCGCTGCTGAGCTCATCTTCGCCAAGAATCGCCGTATACCGGGCCGACATACGGTCCGCCGACTTCATCTGCGCCTTCATCTTCCGCCCCAGGTAATCGCGTTCTGCGGAGAAGCCCAGGCTGCGCAGATGGAACAGCTGCTTCGTGATCTCCAGATCTGCGGCTTCACCGAGTGCGACAAAGTACACATCCAGCGGCTTCACTGCTTCCAGCTCTACCCCCTGATTCTCCAGAATCAGCAGAATACGCTCAAGGCCGATCCCGAAACCGATACCCGGCTGATCCGGTCCGCCGATTTCTTCCACCAGGCCGTTATACCGGCCGCCGCCGCCCACCGTGTCGATGGAGCCGATGCCTGCCGCTTTATACTCAAACGCTGTATGCGTGTAATAATCCAGGCCGCGTACCAGACGGGGATTGATGCTGTACTCCACGCCCATCACGTCCAAATGCCCTTTTACCTTGGCAAAATGCTCTGTGCACTCCTCGTCCAGACTGTCCAGAATAGACGGGGCCCCGCCGAATTTATCCTGATCGACCTTGCAGTCCAGCACGCGCAGCGGGTTGCGTTCCATCCGGCGCTGGCAGTCGCTGCACAGGCTCTCTCTCATCGGTCTCAGGAAATCCAGCAGCTTCTCCCGGTACGCCGCGCGGCTAGGCGCGTTACCCACGGAATTCAGCTCCACTCTGACATCCTTCAGCCCCAGATCAAGATAGAACTGGTATCCGAGCGAAATCACTTCCGCATCGATTGCCGGGTCCACTGCACCGAAGGCTTCAATGCCGAATTGGTGGAACTGGCGGTATCTGCCTGCCTGCGGACGTTCGTAGCGGAACATCGGGCCGATATAATACAGCTTGCTGACATCCGGCTCACCATAGAGCTTGTTCTGCACGTACGCACGTACGACGCCTGCAGTCCCTTCGGGACGCAGCGCCAGATCGCGGTCGCCTTTGTCCTTGAAGGTATACATTTCCCCTTCTACAATATCCGTTGTCTCGCCTACACCACGCTCAAACAGCCCGGTGTGCTCGAACAGCGGTGTGCGGATCTCCCGGTAGTTGAAGCGGCGGCAGAGATCTCTTGCTTTGCCCTCAACGTACTGCCATTTCTCCACTGCACCCGGAAGCACATCCTGCGTACCGGTTGGTTTCTCGAATCTTTCTTTAGCCACAGCCTATCCCTCCTGAAAATAACCCCTCTTACTCCTCATGGAACCCATTGTCTCTGCTTCTAAAAACAACAAAAAATCCCCCGCCCTGTTTAATTACAAACAGGGACGAGGGATTATCATAACCAATAATTCACCCGTGGTACCACCCACATTCCGGACTTAAGCAGCTGCGCTGCTCCAAATCCGCTCTAAGCGGTTAACGCCCGCCTACGCGCAATCGGCTACTGACTCTAAGGCAACCTGCTGCTGCCTGCTTTCGCCGTGCGTTCTCGGGGAGGTCATTCATCCGTTCATCAACAGAATCCTTACAGCCGTGCGGATCAGGTGTTGCCGTCCTTCTCTTGGACAGCCGCCGGATCAGCGGGATTCCTCTCTGGGGTTGTGGGTTACGGATTACTTGGTCCCGTCATCAAAACAATATAACATACCGTATATTGTTAGATTCTACTGAACCACTGCGCTAAAGTCAAGGAATGAATTGAATTGAGTTAAGTATCGCAGGAGGACTGAGATTCCGTTATTTGAACAAATCCGGCAAAATCGCGGGGCAAGCGGACTCAGATTCCATTATGTGTCCAGAGATGCCTCATTTCGAGCTCGAATGAACAAGATAACGGAATCTCAGTCCGTTTCATCCTCTAAAGTAAGCTTTTATGGAAAATAAGGGCCTCTCAGTCCGCTTTACGGCCCGCTAGACGATCCACTACACGGTCTGCTTCACGCTGCCAGTTACTGACGCCCTTCTGCTCCAAGCATCCCCGCTACAGTTGCAATAAGTCAAAAATCCCCTCTAAAATCCCCCCACAAAGCGGGGCTTTGGCGTAGATAGATGACTCAGGTACTTTGCGGGGACCCCGAAACATATAGATTCTGATATTGTAAACAAGAGCGCTGAAGCATGTAAATTCTTAGATTTCCAAAAAAATGACCTGCAGCCGATTGCTGCAGGTCCATCATCATATATTATAAAAAAGGGGGTCATGCTTCTATTATAAACACGCTATATTAAGGAATCATGAATGTAATATTACAGTTGCATTACAGAAAAGAAAGCGTTTTATTGAGTGGTCCATGCCTGTGTCTAAACCCTACACAACAGGTTACACTACAACCCTATTCCCTGTCTAGAGAATTCATGCAGTTTCCGCTGCCCTGCGGGTAAATAAACAGCT
Organism: Paenibacillus sp. FSL E2-0178; assembly: GCF_038593005.1. Lineage (NCBI taxonomy): Bacteria > Bacillati > Bacillota > Bacilli > Caryophanales > Paenibacillaceae > Paenibacillus > Paenibacillus sp. FSL E2-0178. The sequence goes on along the minus strand of NZ_CP151953.1, from coordinate 6,483,778 downwards.
CCAGCCTCTCCCTAAGGGAGGACTGGAGCTGAATTGGTTATCCGGACTAAGCAAGGTCTCCTGCTTAATCAAAAATCTCCACATAAGCCTGTTTGCCGCGCAGAACCTCAACAACCTCATTGTAATGATTCTCAGCCACTTTGAGATCCATGACGTAATGCAGGTTCTCCAGATCGCTGTTTTTCAAATCAGAGCCGCTGTGAACCTCTCCCGCCTTACGTTCATCATCTGTCCGGCCCAGATCATCATCAACAGTAACTCCAGGCACAATGGCTGCTCCGGTAAGCGGCCCTGTCGCGCCCCCTGCTGCGTAGACCCCTCCGGCAGCTGTAGCCGAAGTATTATAGGGAGCCAGCGGAATCAGAATATTGCGGCGGTTGTTTCCGCCCGTATCCAGAGGATCTGTCAGCGCCGACACTTCAATACCTTCCACACCGTATGGAATCAGTGCAGTCTTGGCACCTTCCGCTGCATCTTCCGTGCTGAAATAGGCTTGGATTCTTTTAGTCATTGTCAATCCCTCCCAGTGGTTTGTTTAAATGTATTACAACACCTTAAGCAGCTCACGCACAAATGCGGGCTCATCCTTGGGTGTGCGTGAAGTAATATAATTGCCGTCCACGACGACCTCTTCATCCTTGAATTCCGCACCGGCATTGATAAGATCATCCTTCAGCGGCGGATAGGAGGTAAGCGTGCGGCCTTGTACCAGATTGGCACTGATCAGAATCTGCGGCCCGTGACAGATAGCAGCTATTGGCTTGCCGGCACTGTCCGCATCTTTTACAAATTGCAGGATATCCTGGTCAAGACGAAGATTCTCCGGCGAAGATCCGCCCGGGATGACTACAGCATCATAATCACCGGCTTTTACCTCGCTGACCGCTTTGTCGGCGGCATAAGACACGCTGCCTTTTTTACCGAGCAGGGTCTCATTTTTCTTCAGACCAATAATCTCTGCCTGATGTCCTGCCTGCAGTACTTCTTCATAAGGCACCTTCATTTCGGAATCTTCAAAACCATTAGCGAGCAGAAATGCTACTTTACTCATTGAGATTAATTTCTCCTCTCTACGCTATTCTGTTCTCGTCATTCTATTACCCGCATTCCCCGGCTTTCTAACGAGCCCTCACAGGTTTCGCGAATTCCCGCCGGCTAAACACCATTTGTACGCTCCAAAAAACAGAGAAATAAGCCGCCTTCCCCGCACTCATTACGTTCGCGGCAGAAGATTGCGGCTTGTTCCCTTAAGCACCTGCAGATCCCTCTGCTCCCCGGCTCCCCTTGCCGTTGCGGAAGCTTCTGTCATCGACCCCGCCGTATGGCCTTGTATACTGTTCCATATCCATGCTTTCTGTGATTGTCTCATGCTACTGACTCCCCGCAACTTGTGAATATAATTCGTTCATCACTAGTTTATCCAGCAGGGCAGACCGCTATCCTATATCAAAAAAGACCCCACAACGTGGAGTCCTCACATCAAGCTGTAAAATTAGACCGGCATATTAAGCCCGCTCTGCTGCGCCTCATTCAAGGCTTAGCCCCGGCTGTCCAGCAGCAGGGTAACCGGTCCCCAGTTCGTCAGGGAGACGTCCATCATCGCTCCAAAAATACCGGTCTCCACCTGAAGCCCGCCTCTGCGCAGCTCCTGGTTGAAGTAGTCGTAGAGCCGCTCGGCCTCCGCCGGAGCCGCCGCAGCCATGAAATTGGGCCGCCGGCCTTTGCGGCAGTCCCCGTACAGGGTGAACTGGGACACGGACAGGACGCTGCCTCCGGCATCCGTTACGCTGAAGTTCATTTTACCGGCGTCATCCTCAAAAATCCGCAGTCCGGCTACCTTATCAGCCAAATACTTGGCATCCTTCTCCGTATCCTCATGGGTTACGCCGACCAGCAGCATCAGGCCCTCCCCAATCGCTCCGGTCACTGTTCCGTCCACCGTAACACTCGCATCCCTGCAGCGCTGTACAACCACTCTCATACCATCCTTCAGCTCCTTGCCTTGTTGCCTTCAAGCCTTATTGCATAATGCGGTTAACCGTATAGACATCCTTCACGCGCTTCACCTTATCCACTACAGACTGCAGATGATCGGTGTTGCGGATCAGAATCGTCATATGAATCATCGCCATCTTGTTCTTGTCAGAGCGTCCCGTAACCGCCGAGATATTGGTCTTGCTCTCCGATACCGCCTGCAGCACTTCATTCAGCAGTCCGTTGCGGTCATGGCCCGTAATCTCAATATCGACGCTATAGTTGGCTTCCATGCTGCCTTCCCACTCCACTTCGATGACGCGGGCTGATTCCTCCCCGTCCCCTTCACCCGGAATGTTCGGACAATCCTCACGGTGCACGGATACGCCGCGTCCGCGGGTTACATAACCGATAATATCGTCGCCCGGCACGGGATTACAACATCGTGCGAAGCGTACAAGCAGATTATCAATCCCTTTGACACGCACACCGTTGGTCGGCTGATTGCGCTTCTCCCCGCTGGATTTGATCTCCTTCATCTCAGAAGTCAGCTCCAGATGACCGGCAGCATCTTCCTGGTCCTTACGCAGCTTCTCGGTCAGCTTGGAGGCAATCTGCGCGGCTGTAATCCCGCCAAAGCCTACTGCAGAGAGCATATCCTCTACATCATTAAAGGCGAATTTCTTCGCCGCTTCTGACAATTTGTCTTCTGTAAGCCAGTCAGAGATCTCCACGTTCAGGCGCTTCAGCTCGCGTTCAATCGCTTCACGGCCCTTTTCAACGTTCTCTTCCCGCTTCTCTTTCTTGAACCATTGCTTAATCTTGCTGCGTGCATGTGAAGACTGGGCAATCTTCAGCCAGTCACGGCTCGGCCCGTACGAGTTCTTCGAGGTCAGAATCTCCACGATATCCCCGGTCTTCAGCTTATGGTCGAGCGGTACGATGCGCCCGTTGACCTTGGAGCCGATCGTCCGGTTGCCGACCTCTGTATGGATGCGGAAAGCGAAGTCAAGCGGCACAGAGCCTGCAGGCAGCTCTACAACCTCACCCTTAGGCGTGAACACGAAGACGAGGTCGGAGAAAAAGTCCATTTTGAGCGACTCCACGAATTCCTCCGCATCCTTGGCTTCATGCTGCAGCTCCAGAATCTCGCGGAAGAATGGCATCCGGTTCTCCGGATTCACATTGTTGCTGCTGCCTTCCTTATACGCCCAATGCGCGGCTATCCCGAATTCGGCAGTGCGGTGCATCTCCCATGTACGGATCTGCACTTCAGTAGGCTCCCCGCCGGGACCCACTACCGTTGTATGCAAAGACTGATACATATTCGCTTTGGGCATGGCGATATAATCCTTGAACCGGCCAGGCATCGGCTTCCAAAGAGTATGGATAATTCCTAACGTAGCATAACAATCCTTAATATTGTCGACGATAATGCGGATGGCCAACAGGTCATAGATTTCGTTGAACTGCTTGTTCTTGGTGCTCATCTTGTTATAGACACTGTAAATATGCTTCGGGCGTCCCGAAAGATCGCCTTCGATGCCCATTTCATCCAGCTTGGCGCGGATCCGCCCGATAACGCTGTCGATAAACTGCTCACGTTCTGCCCGTTTCTTGTGTACAAGATTGGCAATCCGGTAATACTGCTGCGGATTCAGATAACGGAGGGCAATATCCTCCATCTCCCATTTAATCGCAGAGATCCCCAAGCGGTCTGCAATGGGACAAAAAATCTCCAGAGTCTCATAGGAAATACGGCGCTGGCTCTCTTCCGACTGGTACTTGAGCGTGCGCATATTATGCAGACGGTCCGCCAGCTTGATCACAATGACCCGGATATCCTGAGCCATAGCGATGAACATTTTGCGGTAATTCTCGTTCTGCTGCTCTTCCTTGGAGCGGAACCGGATGCGTTCCAGCTTGGTCAGACCATCGACCAGCATTGCGCAGGTATCGCCAAATTTCGCGCGAATCTGGTCCAGTGACACCGTCGTATCTTCTACAACATCATGTAACAGCGCTGCAATAATAGATATAACATCCATTTGCATATTGACGACAATATCTGCGACCGCCAGCGGATGCAGAATGTATGGCTCCCCCGATTTCCGAACCTGCCCGTGATGAGCCTGATCGGCAAACTCATAAGCTTCCCGGATGCGGAGAAGATCTTTTTCTTTTATATAGGCGCCGGCCTTTTCGGTTAATTGCTCTATGCCCATTCTCGTCGTATCCGTTTCCCTTCTATAATAAAATGAACCCGCAAGCCGTGCAGAATTTGCAGGTTCCATATGTTCCAAACTGCACTACGCACAGATTAAAGTTGTCTATAATTATGACGCTTACGGAGGATTACGTCAACACTTGCCATAGCGTGGTATTCCTGTAAGGGAAAGGGACAAGAAAAGACAATTTTGTGGCGCGCGCAAAAATGTTGTTGTAAAAAGGCGCCGATCTATTTAATCTAGTAAAGGCGGTTTTTTAGCGCCAGGCTTACATCAAATTAGATCAGAAAGAGAAGTGAACTCCATTGCAACGCGAAATTCAAGTTAACGAAAGACTCCCTTGGGGCCCGGGTTTCCTCCTGAGTCTTCAGCATTTGTTCGCCATGTTCGGCAGCACAGTGCTTGTTCCCAACCTGTTCGGGGTAGATCCCGGCATGATCCTGCTGATGAATGGTATCGGCACCTTGCTTTACATTTGGATCTGCCGCGGCAAAATCCCCGCATATCTTGGCTCAAGCTTTGCTTTTATTTCGCCGGTACTTATGGTCCTGGCTAAACACACAGACGATCATGAGCATGGATATTCGCTTGCACTTGGCGCATTTATTGTTACCGGTGTTATTTTTATTCTAGTCGCTTTGATCGTGCGTTATGCGGGCACCGGCTGGATTAATGTCGTATTCCCTCCGGCGGTTATGGGCGCTATCGTAGCCACCATCGGACTGGAGCTCGTTCCTGTGGCAGCACGCATGGCCGGACTGATTGCTCCTGAAGGTGTGGCCGTCACAGACTGGATTCCGGATGGTAAAGCTATTACCTTGTCCATGGTCACGCTTGGCGTTACCGTACTCGGCTCCGTGTTATTCCGCGGCTTCCCCAAAATCATTCACATCCTCATCGGTATCGTTACCGGTTATGTACTCGCTTATATCCTGGGCCAGGTAAATACTGGTGCTATCTCTGAAGCCCATTTCCTGTCCCATCCAACGATTATCACCCCGTCTTTCGAATGGTCAGTAATTTTCACAATCATCCCTGTATCGCTTGTTGTAATTGTTGAGCATATCGGACACTTGCTGGTTACCAGCAACATTGTCGGCAAAGACCTGACCAAAGATCCCGGACTGGACCGCTCACTGATGGGTAACGGGATTTCCACGGTACTCTCAGGATTCCTGGGCTCCACCCCGAATACCACTTATGGTGAAAATATCGGCGTTATGGCGCTGACCAAGGTGTACTCGGTATACGTAATCGGCGGCGCTGCAGTGATTGCCATCCTGCTCTCGTTCTCCGGAACATTCTCGTCGGTCATTGCCAATATCCCCCAGCCGGTCATGGGCGGTGTCTCACTCTTACTGTTTGGTGTAATTGCCGCATCGGGCCTGCGTATTTTCGTAGAGCAGAAGGTCGATTTCTCCAAAGCCACCAACATGATTCTGGCTACTCTGGTACTGGTGGTAGGTATCAGCGGCATCACATTAACGGTTGGCGGTGTACAGCTGAAAGGGATGGCATTGGCGACTATCGTCGGTATGCTTCTCTCCTTGCTCTTCAAGCTGTTTGAAGTTCTTGGCCTGTCCAATGAACAGGAAACAGAGAAATCCGCTCATTAAGCCCCTTTCCATTTACCCGGTTCAACTATAATACAAAAAGCGGACTGCTGTCCTTAAATCGACAGCAGTCCGCTTTATATTTCCCGGGAAAAGTTGTCCGGGCGAATTAATCCTCGTAAGTCAACAGGGTAACCACTTCAATATCCGACAGCTTATTGCGTCCGGTCAGAGCCGTTAGCTCAATCAGGAAGGCAGCGCCGACAACTTGTCCGCCAAGCTGTTCCACCAGGCTTACCGAAGTAGCGATCGTGCCGCCGGTAGCGAGCAGATCATCGGCAATCAGAACCTTCTGTCCCGGCTGGATAGCATCCGTGTGTACAGCAAGGGTATCTTTGCCGTATTCCAGATCGTATCCCACTTCAATCGTCTCGTAAGGAAGCTTGCCGCTTTTGCGGATGGGCACGAAGCCAACACCCAGTGCGTACGCCAGCGGTGCGCCTACTACAAAGCCGCGCGCTTCCGGTCCGGCAATGACATCAATCTCCAGATGGGCAACGAGAGCCTTAAGCTCATCAATAGCCGCACGGTACTTGGCGCCGTCTTTAAGCAGGGTAGTAATATCCTTAAAGCTGATTCCCGGCTGCGGGAAATCCGGAATCACACGAATACTGTCTTTGAAATCCAAAAGTATCATCTCCTAAAAGTTATGAGGATAGGTTATCCTCACCTGAATTCTCTGTAAAAGCTCTTACTCGAAAGCACGCTACACCCGTTACGAGGCGCCTAACCGGCGTGACAGCATGAATTCCTGCAGTTCGCCGCGGCTGCCCTCCATGAAATACTGCTCCATTTCAGCAGTCTTGCCCAGCCTGATGAAGTGCTCTGACGCCGTCAGGCTCTTGGCGGCCGGCTGTGTGACAAAGGTAATGCTGCCGCCGCTGCGTTCAATGAAATCAAGCTCAGCGAACACATCAAGCATCCTGCCCAGCATACGCACACCCAGTGCAGACTGGCGGCTGAGCCGCAGCAGCACTTCATGCTCGGGGGTTGCGGTTGCTGCGATCGAGGCGATCAATTTATATAATGACTTGAAATGATCCCGCGTAGGAACCTGCAGCCGGTCACGGCCGTCGCGGATCGAATGCAGCAGGGCAATATTCTCTGCGCGGGGAAACGCAGTGAACAGTGCTTCCAGCTGCTCCGGCGTTTCCGGCATATCCAGCAGACAAAGGAGTGTTATCTCTGCTTCGTCATTCCCCGGCTCACCCTGATGCAGCGGTGAAATTCCGGCAGCCTCATCGTAGACCCACAGCGACATGCCCTTCAGCTCGCGCAGTGGAGACCTGCGGCTGTTCTGAAATACCGCCGCTGTCTTAACCGGGCTGCTGCCGTTATACGAACGGAGCAGCTCCTGAATATGCGCTGCCTGCTTAACTGCATCGGCAGCACCGCGCAGGTCGAACAGCTGCGCGGCAGGCACTGCAAGATCCTGCAGCATCAGCTGAGGCTTGCGTGAGCCGTTCCATTCATTGACCGACAGCTCGGCCAGCACATCAATGACTGTCCCATCAGGCAGCAGATCAGCCAGGGATCCCTTGCCGAAGGCCACCGCTTCGATCGTTACCTTATCCTGCTGCAGGACAAGCTTCAGATGTTTGCCGTCCTGACCCATCTTGCGGGTCTCCTTCACAGCAGCTCCGCGCAGTATGAATCTCGGCAGCGGGTTAGCCATCCCGAAGGGGGCAAGCCGCTCCAGTTCAAGCGCAGCCTGCAGTGACAAATCAGCAATCGAGACCTCACCGTCTGCAGCCGTCACGGCTACAAAGTCCTCCGGTGTCAGGATAGATGCAGCATATGCATTAAGCGCTGCATCAAAGTCTTCAAGCTTGTCCTGCGGCAGGCTCATTCCGGCCGCAGCCGGATGCCCGCCGAAATGGTCCATTAGTCCGGCGCATGAGGATAACGCCGCATAGATATCCAGTCCGGGGATCGAGCGGGCAGAGCCTTTGCACATCCCTGTATCCGGGTAAATATCCAGAATAATAACCGGACGATAATATTTTTCCAGCAGCTTAGAGGCCACAATCCCGACAACACCGACATTCCAGCCCTGCTCAGCCAGCACAATAATATCCGGAAGCCCGGTTTGACTGATTCTCTGCTCCAGCTTGGCCGTAGCTTCCCCTACAATTCTCTCCACGACCAGTTGACGTTCCTTATTCAGGAGGTCAAGCTCTCCGGCAAATTGTTCAGCCTCTTCAGCATCTGCGGTAGTGAGCAGTGTGACCGCCCGGCCTGCATGGTCCAGCCTTCCGCTGGCATTGATGCGCGGCGCCATGCCGAAGGCAATATTAACAGCGCTCACGGTGCTCATCGTAATCCCGCTGACAGAGAGCAGCGCCCGGATTCCCGGAAACGGCGAATTCCGCATGCTGGTTAGCCCCCGGCGCACTAGACTCCGGTTCTCTCCAAGCAGCGGCATCAGATCCGCAACGGTACCGATAGCGGCAATCTCACACCATTCTTCAGGAACTTCGCTGCCAAGAAGGGCCTCGGCCAGCTTGTAAGCTACCCCCACTCCGGCCAGCCCCTTGAAAGGATACGGGCAGTCCGGCAGCTTCGGGTTAATGAGTGCATAAGCCTCAGGCAGCAGCTCCGGCGGCTCATGATGATCTGTGACTATGACATCAATGCCCAGCTCTGAAGCGTAGGCAATCTGCTGGAAGGCACTGATACCAGTATCCACAGTAATAACGAGAGATACTCCCTGCTGCAGCGCCCAGTCGAGCGCATGATTATGCAGACCGTAGCCTTCATTGGAACGATGCGGGATATAAATGTCAAAAGAAGCGCCCAGATGACGCAGAAGAAAGATCATCAGCGAAGTACTGGACACCCCGTCTGCATCATAATCGCCATACACCAGAATATGTTCTTCATCTTGCAATGCCTTTCGAATCCGTGGCACAGCCTCGGCCATTCCTTTGAGCAGGAATGGATCATGACTATCCTCCGCTCCGCCATCCATGAATACCAGCGCCTTATCGGCAGTATCCATGCCTCTTTGCACGAGCAGTGAGGACAGAAGCGGAGAAATAGAAAGGCTCCGGGCCAGTTCCCGGTTTTTCTCGGGATCGGCTGCCGGAGATTGCCATCTTGTTTTTGAATGAAGCAATACAGCTCACCTTTCTCTCACCTTGCAGACTACTGAAGCAGCGTGGGAATATCATTATCCACGAGCTCATGGTTGCTTTTATAGGGATAACCCGGGTCATACGGCACAACATCCATTTGAACCTCGCCTACATGAACGAACCGGTGCTGCAGCAGCTTCCGGGCGCATTCCGAGATATCCTGGGCTTCCATCACACTAATCCGCGGATTTACGCTGATCTTGACATGAAGATTCACATAACTGCCTTCCTCGATTGCCTTGAGCTGCTCCACCCGGATGACTCCATGCACACGCTGGACGGTCTCAATGAAGCTGGCGGCCTCCTCGGAAGGAAGCTCCTGAATCTTTTTGCTGTAGACAGAGGAAGTAATCAGAGAATAGCCTTTGCGGATAACCAGACATCCGGTCAGCAGTGCGGCAATCGGGTCCATATACAGCATTGGATGCCAATTGAAATACCCGCCCGTCATGGCCAGAGCTATACCTATAAATACGGTTATGGAAGTATATAGACTGAAACGGTGGGTATCCGCATACGCGGCATGACTGCCATCGTTCTTTTTTTTATAATAACGGTACTGATATTGAAAGATAGCCTCTTTGAACACAATGCAAATCAAGACGGTTACAAGTGCCGACTGCCCAGGTGCCGATAAATGTCCCCGGGTTAAATCACGAATGGCCGAGAAAGCAATCTGCAGCCCGCCCATAAGAATAAGCACAGAAAAAAGAATGGCCGCCATCGGCTCTTTATTTCGTTGACCGGCCCGGCTGCCTAATGATCCTGCATACTTGTGACCCTGCTTCGAGTTCCACGGAATAACCCCTGCCAGCTTGGCGGCGGCATCTGCTCCGGAATAGATGGCATCCCCCATCAATGCTTTGCTGCCTGAAAGATAGCCGAAGGCGCCTTTGGCCAGAGCCAGCATAATATCACTGAGTATTCCGGTCCAGGCAACGGTGTCTCTTGCAGCTAATTGTTTGTCATTCATAACGAGGTCCTCCTTACCACTAGCAAGTAATCTCATGATGATGAAGCCGGCTTAAGATGCTGATCCAAAGATTCCGAAAAGCCGCGTCGCTTGTGACGCGGCTTTCCTGAAACTTAAGTTTTAGGCTTTGGCCGGGTTGCTCTTTACCGGTGTCTTCTGGCGTTTCTTGAGCAGCAGCCAGAGCGGACTTGCAATAAAGATCGAAGAATAGGCTCCGAAGAGCAAGCCGATTACCATGGCAAGCGAGAACATTTTGATCGACTCTCCGCCCATAATCAGCAGGAAGAATGCGGCAATAAATACCGTAAAGGCTGTATACAGAGAGCGCATAAGGGTCTGGGACACACTCTTATTGACCAGTAACTTAAGATCCTCATACGACTTCTGTTTCCCGAACCGCAGGTTCTCGCGGATCCGGTCGAAGATAACGATCGTATCATTAATGGAATAACCGATTATGGTCAGCACCGCGACAATGAAGGTTATGTCTACCTCCAAACGGAAGATGGAGAAGACCGCTACAACCATAAATGCATCATGGAGCAGCGCCACGATGGATGCCAGTGCGAACCGCCATTCAAAGCGGATACTCACATAAATAATAATCCCGATACTGGACAGAAGCACCGAATAGATCGCATTGCGGGCCAGTTCCTTAGCCATTTCTGTATCTACTGTGTTGACTTCGAAGGATGCCTGATCGTCAATCTTGGTGATTGCTGCTTTCAGGGTTTCACTCTGAGTATCATCCAGCTCTTCATCGTAGCGGATGTTAACCCGCTGATCTCCGATGGTAATGGTAGGATCATGGCCGATTCCTGCTTCATCCAAAGCCGGCTGCAGCTGAGCCAGCGTGATGCTCTTGGAGAGGGCAACGTCCACGTTGGACCCGGCCTTGAAATCAACGCTGTAATTCAGGCCGAAGGTCGCCAGAAAGACCAGACCAGCCACCGTAATGGCGATGGAGAAGATATAGAAAAACTTGCTTAAATGTACGAAATCAAGCTCTTTCTTAAAGCGCACTGATGTCACTCTCCTTTACCCCAAATTGCTTCGGCTTTTTGAGTGCGCCGGCTTTAACCAGCACTGTCAGCAGCCAGTGGGCAAAATAAAGGTTTGTTACAATACTAAGTACAATTTCCACGATCAGAATCAGCGCGAAGCCTTTAACCGCACCTGTACCGAAGGCGAACATGACAGCCGCTACAATGATCGTAGTGACATTCGCGTCCATTACGGTACGGAATGAAGTTTTGTTACCTGCTTTGACGGAAGACAAAATACTCTTACCGCTGCGCATTTCTTCCCTAATCCGTTCATTGGTAATGATATTGGCATCGACCGCCATCCCTATACCGAGAATGAACGCGGCAATACCGGGAAGGGTCAAGGTAAAATCAGCTATAACGAACACCAGAATCAGCAGCCAGGTATGAAGAATCAGCGCGAAGCTGGCCAGTACACCCGGAAGACGATACATAAACATCATGAAGACCAGAATGATCAGGGAACCTACAATACCTGCTTTAACCGTTTGGTCAAGAGACTGTTTACCAAGTGTTGCCCCTACGCTCTGGGAATATTTCTCCGTAAGCTTCAGCGGCAATGCACCGAGATTGATCGTATCTGCGATCTCACGGGCCTCATCTAGTGTATAGCCCCCGGATATGGAAGCTTTACCATCGGTCAGCACTGCCCTAACATAAGGAGGATCGGACAACAGGGTCTCATCCAGATAAATGGCGAGTTGCTTACCCAGCAGACGCTCGGTAATTTCCGCAAACTTATCTTTGTCCTTAATAGAGATGCTGATCTCCGGACGGTTGAGGTTATCGCGTTGCACGTCTGCCGCGCCTTCAACAAAATCACTGCCTACCAGTTCAATCTTGCTGAAGACTCCGGGTGCATCACCATCAGCGGCACTGCGGAAGGTCAGAACTGCCGGTTCTTTCATTTTCTTGCGGACCTCGGCTTCGTCAGTAACGCCCGCAATCTTCAGACGGATGCGGTCCGTACCTTCGGTTGTAACCTCAGGCTCGCTTGTTCCGAGTGCATTCGCCCGTTTTTCCAGGCTCTCCGCTGTTTTTTGCAGCGAAGCACGGGTCAGGGTTCCTCCCGTATCCATAGGCTCGGCGTGGTACAGAATCTCAAATCCGCCCTTCAGGTCAAGACCTAGACGGACCTTGTCCAGCAGCCCGGGAGTTGTAAATCCCATGACGCCCGTTAGAACGACCACGGTAATGATAAAGCTCAACATTCTCTTCATGCTCTAGCTAGTTCCCCTTTCATTACTCAATATTCCTATTATAGCTACGTGCGAAATCACCGTCAATTCAGGAGGAATGACGGTGCCGGATTCACACAAAGAAACGGCCGGTTCTGCTTCTGGGCACAAACCATCCGTTTGGATAGGAACTGTTGAATTACTCTTCTCTTACTTTACTGCTTCCTGTAGCCGTTTGCAAAAGAAAATCGTTCCTTTTGGCAAATTAGGCCGTCAGTTCAACCCCCGGTAGGCCGCAATGGTCAGGTAATTCATGTAACTGCCTGATTTCAGCGAATAAATATCATTGACCAGTTTATGCAGAGGAGGTCTTCCTTCCTTAACATAATTACGGCTGACACAATCCCAAATATCCTTACCGGTCACATATTCATAGCCGAGGAGGCGGAATTCCTCCGCTTTGCTGATGCACATGGCTTCGATTTCTTCACTAAGCTCGTCATATCTCCATTGTTCCGATTCCACGTGTTGACACCTCCAAAGATTCCCCGTTACGTATGCTCAGAGATAAATATTCGACCCCTCTGCCGCTCTTTCCTTCTTTCGGCCAAAAACTTGTCATATGGAAAGCTTGTCATGGAGTTGACCTGTAGCAGCATATCCTTATACAAGCCTGCTTGGGAGAGGAACAAATTCACCGGAAGTTTTCATCTAATTTGGGAAGAAGGAGTGCCCTTTGAGGAAACAGACCTTTATACAAGGAACATTAATCCTGTTATTTGCAGGCATCATTAACCGGATGCTTGGTTTTATTCCCCGGATTGCTTTGCCGCGGATCATCGGCGCCGAAGGAGTAGGACTATATCAGCTTGGATATCCGTTCTTTATCGTACTGGTAACCGTTATTACCGGCGGGCTGCCGCTGGCAATTGCCAAAATGGTTGCTGAAGCAGAAGGAGAGAACCGGCCGGAACAGTCCCGCAAAATCCTGCATACGGGCCTGGCAATCAGCCTGACGCTCGGTATTTTTTTCACCATTGTAGCTCTGCTCAGCGCCTCATGGGTATCAAGCGTTATCCTGACCGACCAGCGGGTATATTACACCTTTGTCAGCATGACTCCAATGATTGCAATCGTGGCCGTTTCGTCCATCTACCGCGGATATTTCCAGGGCAGGCAGAATATGCTTCCCTCGGCGTTTTCCTCTGTGCTGGAATCATTCATCCGGATCTTCTTTATGCTTTGGTTTTCCTGGCTGCTGCTCCCGAAAGGAATTGCTTTTGCGGCGGCAGGTGCGATGCTGGGCGTTACTGTGGGTGAGATTGGCGGAATGCTGGCCCTGCTGCTGCAATATTATTATATCGTCAAAAAGGACAAGAATGAGGCTCCGCCTCCTGCCGGAACGGCTGTTTCCGGTAGCTCTGCTGAGTCCGGAGATGAACCGCAGAGACAACCAGGGAGTGTGCTTAAGCGGCTGATCGGCATCTCTGTACCTGTAACCGCCGGACGTTTGATCGGATCCTTCTCGTATCTGCTGGAATCCATCATTACCGTGCGCAGCCTGGCCCTAGCCGGAATAGCCGCCGCGGCTGCAACTGCACAATATGGTTCCCTGCAGGGAATGGTTATCCCGCTGCTGCTGCTGCCGGGTGTGCTCAGCTCCTCGCTGGCCGTGTCCCTCGTCCCTTCCTTATCCGAGGCAGCTGCCAGGAATGACCTGCCCACGATTCATAAAAGAATGCATCAGGCCCTGCGGCTGGCTATGGTAACGGGCGCTCCGTTTGCTGCTGTTATGTACGTTCTTGCCGTACCGTTATGTACACTGATGTACGGCAATGCAGCGGATACGGCACCTATGCTGCGGATGATGGCACCGTTCGCTTTATTCCTCTATGTCCAGGCCCCGCTGCAAGCCGCACTTCAGGCAATGGACCGCCCGGGGAAGGCACTGGTTAATACACTGATTGGTGCGGTCGTCAAAATCCTGCTGATTCTGCTGCTCGCCTCCAGGCCGGAATACGGGATTCAAGGAGCCATCATCGCCATTATTGTCAATAGCCTCCTTGTGACTATACTGCATGGATACAGTGTTATCCGGCTGACAGCCATGTCCTTAAGATGGTCGGATCCGGTCAAAATTATAGCGGCTACGATCATCATGGCTGCCGGAATGTCTTACGTCTATACCTCAGTTCACGTCTCCTCCTCACAGTGGATACAGTTTCTGGCAGCCGCTGCCTGCGGGATGGGCGTATACTTTAGCATTTGCCTGTTATCAGGCCTGATCTCCAGGCGTGATCTGGAGCGAGTACCTTTCTTCAAACGCTGGCGCAGCTAACATCTTCTCCTTATCTGGAGCCGATCGGGTCAATATATATCTGCCCCTTATGATCAATTGAGCATAGGAAAACATCACGGAAATCGGAGACACCCTTCTGGCGGATCTGGGTTCTAAGCCAGAATCTGTTCTTGCCGATCATCTCCAGATTGTCGTCCTGCACCTTTCCGTCCATAATCAGCGGAATCGGGAGACCTTCGTAGCGGATTTTGTGCTTCGGAAGCTTAACCGTACTTGAACTGTCTGATTTATCAGAATTATCTGAACTGCGGGAGCTCTGCTGGTCTCCGCTGTTCTGTTCTTTCTGCTCCGCGCCTGAACTGCTGTTTCCTGATTGATTGCTTGAAGATACCCCTTTATTCTTTTCAATTACAGTAAGCTGCCCGCTGGTTTCAAGAATGGCGAACTCTACATCAGCCGGACTGTCGATGTTCTGCCCTCGGAGCTGCAGCAGCAGGTCATCAATATTATATCTCTGTTTACGCATCTCGCCCCGGTGCAGCTTGCCGTCCGAAATAAGAATACTCGGCTTGCCATCCACCAGCAGGCGAAGCTTCCGGCTCTTCAGACTGAGCTGTGCGACCAACACCTGAATCAGAACCAGCGTTGCCATGGGCACGAACCCGTCATAGATGGGCCGCTCGATATCTTCAATTACAAACACAGCAATCTCAGCAATCATAATTGAAATCGTGAGGTCAAACACCGACAATTTGCCGATCTCCCGTTTGCCCATGATCCGCATACTCAGGAAAATGAAGATATACATCAGCACGGTCAGAAAGATGTGGGCAGTAATATGCTGGAACAACATATTCTCTTCGCTCCCCTTCCGCTTCTCACCCGGCGGCTGAGAGCCATAACGGGCGGATTAATGTACCCCTATTCTGACCTGCCTGCCAAGGGAACATTCGGAAGCCTGCTGATTAATTACTGGTAAAAGTCCTGTCTGCCATTCTTGTACTATTGGGGCAAGCCTTCCCATACAATGATTAGTACCAGCTCAGGCAGGACACTTTTTTCAAAGCCCAACCAGAAAGTACCGCAAGCAAACTTAGCGTATGCTTTCCAAGCCAGTTTGTAAGGAGCCCGTCCAGGAAGTAACGCAAACAAACTTTTAGGAGGTTTTACCCATGTCGTTAATTAGGCGTCTATTCTCATGGAAAATATCTAGTCCTGTATTGTCGGGTTTATGCCGGTCGTTCCTGTGGATGCTGCTGGGCGCATTCGTTCTCTCCCTGCTGCTCTGGGGCAGCGGACTGCAGGAACAGGATCTTACCATGTACACCTATATTGTACACGGCATAGCTGCCGCTTTCGGAGGCTTGACCGCAGGCGGCAGAGCTTCAAGCAAAGGCTGGTATCAGGGAGCACTCACTGGCGCATTCTATGGATTGATAGTTCTGCTGATCGGATTCCTGGCGCTGGACAGCGCACCGGCAGGGATTGATTTCCTCTGGGTACTGGCTGCAGCAGGCATTGGTGCACTCGGGGGAATATTTGGGGTTAATTTGCAGAAATCCTAATTAATATAATTTTTCGAAATTTGAAACCTATCCTTGAAAATATGTTACACTGAGTGCATCTGACTTCATATGAGGGATTTATCAAGGAGGCTTTGAATGCTTTGCTTTACCAGTCCATGAATCTTGTAGTTGTATACACCGTTGCCATTGTAGTGGTATTGATTTGGATCGGCGCCCGGCGCAATCCGCTAATGGCCCTAGTTGAAATCGGGAGAGAGCTGCTGCGGTCCTATAAATTCACTCTGATTATTATAGGAATGTTCAGCGTGCTTGCTCTGAATAAATATGAGCTGCAGATCGAGCGGAAGATGCACCTGACTTCGGATTACACAGCCTTTGTCTTTGGTCTCGAGGGCCACTTTGTCAGACATGTGCAAGAGCTGTTCTATACGCCTTGGCTGACCCCAATCATCGTCTTCTTCTATATCTTCATGCTGCAATCGGTGCTCGCCGCCTCGCTCGGTATCTATCTGCTGGATAAGAACCGCGTGATGCTCTATGCGACCTGCTACACGATCATGATAACCTATGCCGTTGCTATTCCCTTCTATCTGTATTTTCCGGTAAATGAAGTGTGGTCCTATCTGCCCGCAGGGGTGCGATTTACCATGCTGGATGTTTTTCCGAAGTTTGAACAGGAGTACCGGCCGCTATCGGGCCTTAACAACTGCTTCCCCAGCCTGCATACTGCCATTTCCGTATCCATGGCGCTGCTGGCCTACCGTTCCGGCAACCGCCGCTGGATGGTGATTAGTACAATTTCGGCCGTTGCTATCGTCTTCGGAATATTCTATCTCGGTATCCACTGGCTGACCGATATGCTCGGCGGCACTTTGCTGGCTGTTCTGTCCACAACTGTCGCAGTGCAGCTCGCCAAACTTACCCTGCGCAGCGGGGAAGAACGGCTGAGAGTACGAAGCCGGGCTACGGATGTGCGTTAACATCAACCTTTGAACTGTATAATGCAAAAAAAACCGGCGTTCTCTTTCGAGAGACGCCGGTTTTTATGTAATTTGGTGCAGACAAATCAATCTTTGTCTTCTACTTCCACGACAGAGTGACTGATCGAACCCCGGTCAAAGGTCAATCGGGTCACGTCATTAACCCGCAATACAACGATGTCATCAGAAATCTCCATAATTGTTCCGTGAAGACCGCCGATAGTAACTACCTTATCGCCTTTTTTCAAAGACTTGAGCATTCCGTTGCGTGCTTTGGTTTTCTTCTGCTGCGGACGAATCAGCAGGAAGTAGAAAACAACAAACATAAGTACAAATGGACCTACCAGGCCAAGAATATTGCCTCCGCCGCCTGAAGCTGCTGCCAGTTGAAAATGTGACATATCATTCCCCCCTTTCCAAAAAATTTAACATATCACCCAGTACTTTTAGAAGCCTTTTAGATTATCATATAATCCGTATTGTGCAAAAAACTCATCGCGAAAATCAAGCAGCCGATCTTCCATGATGGCTTCACGCACTTTACGCATCAATTCCAGCAGGAAGTGTAAATTATGGTATGTCGTTAACCGCAAGCCGAAGGTTTCGTCGGCTTTGATCAGATGGCGCAAATAAGCGCGGGAATAATTCCGGCAGGTATAGCAATCACACTCCGGATCAAGCGGCCCGAAATCACGGGCATACTGCGCGTTGCGTACAACGAGTCTTCCCTGACTGGTCATCGTCGTTCCATTGCGGGCAATACGGGTAGGCAGAACACAATCGAACATGTCTATTCCGCGGATTGACCCTTCCAGCAGCGCATCCGGTGAACCTACGCCCATTAAATAGCGCGGTTTCCCTTGCGGCAGCAGTGGAACTGTATAATCCAGCACTTCATACATTAGCTGCTTGGACTCTCCGACGCTGAGCCCCCCAATAGCATACCCCGGGAAATCCATGGAAGTCAAATCTGCGGCGCTCTGACGGCGCAGATCCTCGTGCATGCCCCCCTGTACGATTGCGAACAGCCCCTGATCATTAGGACGTGCATGGCTTTTGAGGCATCTTTCTGCCCAGCGGGTGGTGCGTTCAAGTGACTTTTTGACGTATTCATATTCTGCCGGATAGGGCGGGCATTCATCGAAGGCCATCATAATATCGGAACCGAGTGCATTCTGGATTTCCATCGCTACTTCCGGCGAGAGAAACTTCTTGTCCCCATTTAAATGGGAGCGGAAATGAACGCCTTCTTCGGTAATCTTGCGCATGTCGCTCAGCGAGAATACCTGGAAACCGCCGCTGTCAGTCAGGATAGGCCGGTCCCAGTTCATGAATTTGTGCAGACCGCCGGCTTCGCCGATGATCTCATGGCCCGGACGAAGGAACAAATGGTAGGTATTACTCAGAATAATCTGCGCATTCATTTGCTTAAGCTCTTCAGGGCTCATTGTTTTGACGGTGGCTTGTGTGCCTACCGGCATGAAGGTTGGTGTTTCAATGATTCCATGTGGAGTATGGACTCTTCCGAGCCTTGCTCCGGACTGCTTACAGGTCTTAATGTGTTCATAAGTGATTGCTGCCATAGGTTTAACCCTTCCTCTTGCTTAATAAATGAACATTGCATCGCCAAAGCTGAAGAACCGGTACTGCTGCTTAATCGCTTCTTCATAGGCGGCGAGAATATGCTCCCGGCCGGCCAAAGCGCTCACCAGCATGACCAAAGTAGACTTCGGCAGATGGAAATTGGTAATCAGTGCATTGACGACAGTGAATTCGTAGCCGGGATAGATGAAAATATCCGTCCAGCCGCTTGATGCCTTGAGCGGTCCGCCCGCCGCTTGTCTCCCGGCCGTCTCAAGGGTCCGGCAGGAGGTGGTGCCGACAGCGATAATTCTTCCGCCTCTGGCTCTCGCGGAGTTCAGCATCTCTGCTGTCTCTTGGGATAATTCGTAATATTCGGCATGCATCACATGCTCTTCCACGGTTTCTACCGACATCGGACGGAAGGTGCCGAGACCTACATGCAGGGTAATATAAGCGATATTCACACCGGCCGCTGCAATCTGCTCCAGCAGCTCTTGAGTGAAATGCAGTCCCGCCGTAGGGGCGGCCGCCGATCCTTCATGCCGCGCGTAGACTGTCTGATAACGTTCGCGGTCATCCAGAGTTTCCTTAATGTACGGAGGAAGCGGCATCGATCCGAGCCTGTCCAGTATCTCCTGGAAGATTCCCTGATAGATAAAGCGCAGCGTCCGGCCGCCCATATCCGCTTCGTCCTCTATTACGGCGCGAAGCTCTTCGCTGAAGATAATCACCGCTCCGGTCTTCAGCTTCTTGCCGGGCTTAACCAGCGCTTCCCAGCGGTCTTCACCGAGATTCTTCAGCAGCAGAACCTCTGCCTTCGCCCCGGTATCCTCCTTGACACCGAACAGTCTGGCCGGAATAACTCTCGTATCATTCAACACCAGCGTATCTCCGGGACGGAATTGCTGCAGTATATCTGTGAAATGCCCGTGTTCCAGTTGACCGTTCTCCTTGTTTACGAGCAGCAGTCTGGATGAGCTGCGGTCGGCAAGCGGAGTCTGGGCAATCAGTTCCTCCGGCAAATTAAAATCATAATTATCTACATTCATGATGGGATCTTCATTCCTTAACTATAGTAACGTTATTAAAATAGTGTTGCAATATTTGACGATAATCATACCCGCTATCTGCCATGCCCTTTACGCCCCATTGGGACATGCCCAGGCCGTGCCCGTTGCCCCAGCCGATGAAATAGAATCCGGGACTGCTGGTGACCACTCTGGAAGATTGATCAGCACCCATGACTACGGTTCCGCTGCCATTTGCAGTAACTTTGCCGGTTGCAGAGAGCACTCCAGCGCTTGTCGAACTGCCAATTGTGGCTGTAGTGCCGTCAGCGCCTAGTACAGTATAACTGCCTGCCGGGACAATATCAAACAAAGTACTGGGCAATCCGCCAAAGGATGAACGGAACAGATCCGGGTATTTCACCTGCAGAATCTGGCCGTTAGCCTTGACTTCCACCGCTCTCCCCGAAGGGCCGCGCTTAGTCACCTGGAGACTGGTTATGGAAGACGGAAGAGCGTTGCTTGTTTTGCCGGACAGGCTTTTGAGCAGCTCTGCCGAGGTATACGGCCCTTTGATCCAGCTGTAGCTGCCGGATTCATAGACCTGGCCCAGCACTACGGCGTTATCGCCAGGGTTCAGCTTGCCTGCGGGAGTAACACTGCTCTCAATAATAGGCAAAGGCCGGATATTCACATCCTTGGTGGTTGCCGTAGCCAGCGGAAGTCCAGCCGCCGTTGTGTTCCCGGTCAATTTGATATTGTCTTCACGGGCATAACCGGAAATGCCGCTGTTCAGCAGCACATAATACCACTTTTTAGATGAAGCAACTGCCGCAACATCCTCGGCACTGGCTACACTGACGAAGGTATCGCCGCCGTTGTTCCATACTTCAGACGGATCTGCAGTAACGCCGCCGCCGTTGGAAGAGAACACGGCTTCTACTATTTTGCCTCCGCTCATCAGCACTTCGCCTGCAGTAGCATCCACTGCCTTGGTAATGACCGGAGCTTCAGCGCCTATGCCGTTATACACCTGGCTCAGCGTGGTATCGACAACATTGGCTACATCGAAGCGGTTGCCCTGGGCCAGCGCATAGCTGCGCGCCGCAACGGCCTGGGCTTTGAGCGCCTCTTCCGGCCAGCCGGATGAAACCTCTCCGCCGACAACCGCATACAGATATTGCTCCAGCGGCACTACGTTGATTACCGACAATGAACCGTTCAGATTGCCCAGCTCCAGATTGCCGCGGTAAGTACGCTTGGATCTCTCCGTAAGCAGAATCCCCTTCTCATTGCCGGCGGCCGTGAACTTCGCGTCGCTTCCGGATAACAGATAATGAAAGGCCTGGACTTCACTGCCGAAATCAAGTCCTGCATCCATCCGAATAATCAGTCCCGCTGTACCTGCCGCCACCGGCGACAGAACAAGCTGCGGGAGCAGTGCAGCTGCCGAGGCAGAGACCGCTGCAAGATCGCTGTCGCTCGCCGCTTCGCCTACCCAAACTTCAGTCCGTGCACTGCCGCCTTCTCCGGACACGAATACCGGCCAGGCATCGAACCCGGCAGCGGTTAGGCTGCCGACAACCGCCTGCGCTTCCTCAAGAGTCGCGTAGGAACCTGCGGACAGATGTCTGGTCCCGGTAACAGCCGGGGTCTGTCCTTCCGGAAGGCTTACTCCGGCTTTCATCACGGAGGTCAGCCCCGTTTTGGCGGCAGCTTCACTGGCATAGCTTCCAGTATATAGCTGATACACCTTGGCTCCGCCCCGTGATGCCATAAACAGCTGGGGTTTATCGGAGGTAGCCTGGAGCTTCTTGGCTGCATCCGCTGCCACCTGCCAGGTTGGCGTTTCCAGCACCTTCACCCGGTAACCGTCCAGACTGACACGGACTTTATTCTGGGCAGGAACCGACAATAGAGGTGTTCCGGCCTGCGAGAGCAGGCTGAAGCCCAAATCGGACTGCAGCGTGACCAGCGGTACGGTAGATTTATATTTGCTGCCAATATCGGCATACAGTGCAACCCGGATCGCCCCGCCAGTATCGGCGTGAGTGGTACCCGCAAAGGTCAGAAGGCTGCCTGCTACCAGTGATACGGCCAATACTCCGCGGCCCAGCAGCCCTAACCCTGTTTCTTTCCACCTGGCAAGATTCATTGTAGGCCTCCTAAAAAATTTTGAGAGTATCTGCTGCCTGACTAGGCTTCGTTCCAAACCACCTTCGGAAGCATACTCTTAATTGTGTTATACAAAAGGCATTCTAGACTGTAACCATTTAAGCAACCGGTCGGCGCTTATGTGACGAACGTTTTATTCAACTTCTCGCACCTATTCCATTGCAAAGAGCATTCAAATTCTTAAGCTTCTCACTTGTATAGATCCCCTAGATATCTGGCGGTTGGGACAGATTGTTGTATGAAATACAAGATTTGTCCCGCCAAACCGCTTGGAGGAGAAGAAATGTTGCCTTTGATACAACAATTCGGGAATTATAGCCGGGATCATACGAAAAATGTTGTATTATGGGCAGCCTCAGTTCTGCTGCGGAGGAAGCGGAAGTCCCAGATGATGATAGGCCGCCGGGGTCACTATGCGCCCGCGCGGCGTGCGCTGCAGGAAACCGATCTGCAGCAGATAGGGTTCGTATACATCCTCAATAGTCTGGCTCTCTTCGCCTATCGTAGCGGCGATGGTATCGAGCCCGACAGGTCCGCCGCGGAAGGAGCTGATCATCGACTGCAGCATCTTGTGGTCGATGTTGTCCAGTCCGCGCGGATCTACCTGAAGCATCTTCAGCGATTCAGCGGCAATCTCCGGCGTAATAATACCGTCGCCGCGGACCTGCGCATAATCGCGCACCCGCTTCAGGAGACGGTTGGCAATCCGCGGAGTCCCCCGGGCCCGCAGGGCAATCTCTTCCGCAGCATCGCCCAGAATCTCGATGCTGAGCAGCTCGGCGTTGCGGGCTACGATGAAGCTCAGCTCATCGATTGTGTAGTACTCGAGCCGGCTGACTACGCCGAAGCGGTCGCGCAGCGGAGCGGACAGCAGCCCCGCGCGTGTCGTTGCTCCAATGAGCGTGAAGGGCGGCAGGTCCAGCCGCACCGAGCGGGCACTTGGGCCTTTGCCGATCATAATATCCAGCGCGAAATCCTCCATCGCCGGATACATAACCTCTTCCACCGTGCGGTGCAGGCGGTGGATCTCATCAATGAACAGCACATCGCCTTCCTGGAGGTTGGTCAGCAGCGCGGCCAGATCACCCGGCCGCTCAATTGCCGGACCGGAGGTGGTCCGCAGATTCACACCCAGCTCATTGGCGATAATATTCGCCAGCGTTGTTTTGCCGAGACCCGGAGGCCCGTACAGCAAGACATGATCCAGCGCTTCGCTGCGCATCTTGGCGGCTTCAATATATATTTTCAGGTTTTCTTTCACCTGGTTCTGGCCGATATATTCACCCAGATAACGGGGCCGCAGACTTAATTCAACCGCCTGCTCGTCCATCATCAGATTTGCTGATATAATCCGGTCATCCATTATTCCTCACTCCGTTCTTCAGGGACCTATTTGGCTATAAAAAGCAGCCCCAGCGCCTTCTTCATCAGCACGTCAACCGGTCCGGTATCCGTTCCCTCTTGCTTCATCTTCAGCCATACGCGGTCCAGCTCGGTATCGGTATAGCCCAGCGCCTTCAGGGCATCCCTGGCCTCTTCCCACGGGAGTGCCTCGGCCTTAGCCTGGGCTTCAGCCGCTACAGCGAACAGGCCTGTCTGCAGGGCAGCGCCGCCGAAGCCGTCCAGCTTGTCCTTCAGATCCAGAATCATCCGCTGCGCCGTCTTCTTGCCGATGCCCGGCAGCTTCGTCAGGAAGGTGATGTTCTCCTGATAGATCGCCGAGATCAGCTGATCCGGAGTTCCGCCGGTCAGAATGCCCAGCGCCACACGCGGGCCGATGCCTGACACCTCGATCAGCTTGCGGAACAGCTTCTGCTCCTCACGGGTCGGGAATCCGAACAGGAGCGTCGCATCCTCACGGGTCTGATAATGAATGAAGATGGTCACCGGACCCTCCACCTTGGCAAAAGCATACGGATTCGGGCAGAAGACCCGGTATCCTACGCCTTGAACATCCAGTACTACATATTCTGACTCCAAATGTACAACCGGTCCTCTTAGGAAATCTATCATTTTCGCAATACCTCATTTAATTTGGAATTAAGACTCACGGAATGGGCGTGGCATACCGCCACCGCCAGTGCATCCGCCACATCATCGGGCTTCGGTACAGCCGACAGCTTAAGGAGCAGCTTGATCATCTCCTGAACCTGTTTCTTCTCCGCCTTGCCGTACCCTACTACTGCCTGCTTCACCATCATAGGAGTGTATTCCGCCACCGGCAGCCCGCGCTGCACGGCCGCCAGAATCAGCACTCCGCGCGCCTGCGCCACCGGCAGGGCCGTTGTCACATTGCGGCTGAAGAACAGCTTCTCTACCGCAACCGCATCCGGCTTATATTTATCAATCAGCTGTACCATGCCTTCATAGACATGCAGCAGACGTTCTTCTTCCGGAGTATGCGCCTCAGTCTGGATGCAGCCGTACTGGACCGGAGTCAATTTGTTACCAACCTTATCTACAAAACCAAAGCCGACAATCGCCAGCCCCGGATCAATCCCCAAGATGCGCAAGATCCTTCTCTCTCCTCTGTGCCAGGGCAGAATAGCCCCTGCGGGTTCATCCATGAATCCGCCCTAAAGCGAACATATGTATTCCTTCTACCCATTATAGCAAAAAAATTTCCCCGGGGAGACAAAAACTTTGTCCCGGGGAAATTAAAATCAGGCTGCTATTTCAAACAAAAAAACCCGTGAGCCTCCTGCCCACGAGTCTTCAAACAGTTATATCCTTCACTTCATTCGGCATGCATCACCTGTTCCGCCGAGTCCCGCGCATAGTCGCTGAAGGTAGACAGTACACTGTTGTACTCCTCCATGTCCTGCACCCGGATGCCCTGATGAAGCTGCTCCCAGATCCCCTCCGGCAAAGAGGATTTCATCGAGCCCATATCCAGCTGAAAGAAGGTCTTCATCACCTTTTCTGATGTCGGCGGTCCTTTGAACAGCGTCAGATTCCCCTGTTCATCCACTCCGAAGTAGGCCTCTTTTTTGGTGAGCGGCGACAGATCATTAACTCTCTGCTCCAGCCACAAATCGCCTTCCTCGCTGAGCCAGCCGCTCCAATCGGAATGCTGTCCGATCATCATCTTCAGCTGGGCCGGTGTCTGTTTGCCAGGCAGTGTCTGCACCTCTTCACCGGATACATAAATTGTCTTCAGGTGCACCGTTCTGCTGACCGCTTCCCGGTTGACCGCTTCAAGCAGCTCTTTGCTGTCCATCACTGCAGCTTCATCTTCTGCTTCATTCCCTGTATGGTTATAAACGGCTGCCACAGCCGGAATACTGCTGCCGGGTTCCCGGTTCTGCTCCTCTATTCCGCTTAGTGTTCCAGGCAACGTCCAGGCTGTATGCTCCAACAGCAGGCTGATCTCTTCCGGAACCTGCATGCCACGCCAGGCCAGCACCGTAAGCGCGATGCATGCCGCCCCCACCCAGGGAGCCTTTTTCCAACGTCTCCACCGCCGCCACAGTTGTTTTTTCAAGCGAAAAGCATTCACGTTAATCCCTTCATTCTGGTTTTTCCCTATTGTGACCTGTGAAGGGAGCATTTATGCGTTTTTGCTTGAAATTCATTCCAAGCGGAATTAATCTGTGTCCAGCGGATTCTCAATGGCTCCGAGGAACAGGACCACCTGAGTCTGTACATCCTTGATCATGAACAGAAACGGCCGGTTGACCGTCATTTCAAAAGGCGTATCTGCAGGAGCAGCTGATCCTGCCCGCATCTGGATCACTGTGGACGCCGCCGCCTCTGTTCCCCGCTCATTCACATCGATGTAGGTTTTGTGGATGACCTTGCTTAAATAAATCGGGCGATTCAGGTCCGCCAGCAGCGGGAAATCCCCCTGGTCCGGGTCGAAAGCCAGCTTCACACCCAGCGCCTGCAGAACCTTTGTAAGCTCTGCCCCGTAGCCCGCTGTAAAACGCGGCAGCCGCAGCGTCCCCCGGGCACTGGCGAAGCCCTCATCAAGCGGGAGGCTGCCCGCCGCAAGCTGATCCGCAAGCTCCTGCAAGGAAGATTCCCCGCCCGGCAGGATTACGGTCATCTCCATCTGGCCCTCTCCATAAGGAAGCTTCACAGCCTGCCAGTCCTCATTCTCAGCATACTGAAAATATCCGCTCCGCTTCATCATCATTGCCCGCACTGCTACCCCGTCCGGGGGATAGAAGTCTGCTGGCGCAGTTGCCTCCTCCGGAAACACATCACTCCAGCCGGCTTTGAGATACAGCGCGTTGACAAGTACCGCCACAGCCTGCGGTCCCGGCGGCTCCGTGAGCATTTCATTAATTCTATGCTCCGTGTGGTCCGAGACCCAATCATTAATCTGCGTCACAGATTTCTCTGCAGCTAAGTCTGTCGCCCTGATCTCTGCGTTATAGAAATCCTTACCTGTCTTGAGATAGTCCTTGCGCAGCGGCAGCCCCTTCATGCCCCAGACCGAATTCGCGATCTTCAGCTCAATTCCCGGTCCGGCGTCATTCAGCAGCTGCAGCAAAGCCTGATGGCCGGTATTCAGCTGCTCCCGCTCATCAGGTGCATAGCCCAGTAGCGTTCCCAGCTCCTCTGCTGTCTCTCCGTCCGCACCGTTATAAGCAAGGGCCAGCGCAGCGGCAACACTATAAGGTGACACCGTCAGATTCCCGCCGCCCGGCTTCCACAACTGGCCAAACAGCATCACGCCCAGCCGGTTACTTCTCTCGGCCAGTCCGAAATCAAGCCCGGCTGCAGCTGCCTGTCTCTCTGAATAGCTCATTTTGGAACCTCCTTTACTGCAGCCGGCCAGGAGCAGCACGGCTAACAAGAGTACGGATATTCTTTTGATCATCATAGCTCCCTCCTTGAGTTCATCCGAAGCGGCAAGGCTATGTACCAGATGCCCTTTCACATTCATGGACGATCCCAATTGGAAAAAGTTGCAAATGACCGGCTTAGATATTCATTAGAAATTCGGCACCACTGGCAGCTTAATATGGCTCGGATACTCCTGGTTATGGCAGATCGTCTGCTGCACAATGACCGCTTCCGTATCTTCATACGGATTGTTTCCGGTGTTTGTGTTAGGAAAGGCCACGAATTTGCTGGAAGAAGTGATTGTGAAGCGGACCCGGTGTCCCGCGGCAAACGAGTGGGCGATGTTCTGCATGAAAATATCGTACCGCTCCACCTGCCCCGGCACCAGCAGCTGCGGCTGTTCCAGCCCGTGCCGGTATTTCGCCCGCACGATGTAATTGGACAGGCGGATGGAATCCCCTTGTTCATTCACATCACTCAGCGTCACGACCCAGTCCGTATCCAGACCTGAGCTTGCCGCATAGATGACCGCAGACAGCTCACCGGCAATGGTCAGCTTCTCCGCCAGCGGCTCACTGGTATAGACAACGATATCGCTGCGCAGCTCATGCTTCCGCATATTCTCCGGCTCCCGCTCGCCGCTGTCGGCCACCGGGTCAGCCGGATTATAGATGTAAGTGTCTGCTGCTGAATGTTCCTCCGGCTCCATAATCAGCCGTCCATCGCCCAGGGATGAATTCGCCCGGCCGTCTCCGCCCAGATAGAACGGAGTTATCTTTGCTTCTGCCGGTGTCCAATCCTCCGAGGTTCTCCAGCGGTTCTCGCCCACCACATAATAGGAAGCCCGCGGCTCCTGGTCGATGCCGTTCGGAATACCTTTCAGGAACCGGTCAAACCAGCGCAGCACAGATATATCATAATCGTACACCACTGCATCATTGCCGAAGGATACGTCCAGCAGATCCCGCGCCCGGTTCGGTCCGTGCTCCCAGGCACCTAGGCGGATTTTGCGGCTCTTCACATCATGCTCCGTCAGCATCCGCCAGGTCTCCGATACCCCCGGGCTGTCACCGTCATACCAGCCGGAGATCACATACATCGGAACCTTAACCTGATCTCCGCGTTCGGTGAACGTACAGTTTCTCCAGAAATCGTCATACTCGGGATGCTGGCTCCACAGCTCCCATGGCCCCGAAGTGCGGCCAATCATCTGCTGCGGGATATCCCTGATGGGTCTGGCATCGACCGCCGCTTCCGGGTCCACTGTAATGCCGCCAAAAATATCAAAGTCCGTCCGCGTCCCCACCGACTGCGCAAGCGTCCAGGACAGCAGCGGCCAGGAGCAGAGCGTTCCTCCTTTGCGCGCGGTGTCCACGAACGGCGAACCTACATTAACCTCATCCACCACCGCCAGCAGGTTCGGGTGACCGCTGGTAGCGGCTGCTACAACAACATAGCCGAGGTAGGAGGCGCCCCACATTCCAACTTTGCCGTCAGACCATTCCTGGGCAATAATCCAGTCAATGGTATCGTAGCCGTCATCGCGTTCATTGTAGAACGGGATCAGCTCACCTTCCGAATCCGCGCGGCCGCGTACATCCTGGGAGATCACGGCGTAGCCTTTGTTCGCCCAGCGCATGAAGATTTCTTTTTTACCATTCCGGTCGTAACAGGTTCTCACCAAGATAGTTGGCACCTTCGTTCCCGGCTCAAGACCTTCAGGAAGAAATACATCGGTAGCCAGCTTCACGCCATCCCGCATCGGCACAAGATACGTTCCCAGATCGTTCACACCATATTCCGGCTGCGACAGCAGCGGTTCAGCATAGAGGGCGAGCGGGGTCAGCTGCTCATATCCTGCCTTAACGATCAGCTCAATGCCATAGCGGTTAGGGGTCAGAAAGGCGATCACCTCCCCGTCCAGCGTTACAATATCCAGCGCCGTGCCCCCGCGGTAAGCCCATACCTGCGAAGTCCGCTCTACACCGGAGATCTCCGCCTGATAGGTAATATGCTTCTGATATTTGTCCCCGTTCTTGAGGATAACCTCGTCCCCGGCCCATTCCGCATCGGTGTACACATGAAGCTGCCCCGCGATCCGCGCCAGCGGAAGAACATATTTCGCGCCAGCATCCAGCACATTCTCCTGCATCTGTGTGCGTCTGCGGGTGTCAACCTTGGCGTGCATGACCTCCTTGTCCGTGAAACGGATAGTGCCGCTATATATCCCCGAGCAATAGAAGTTGAAGCTTGTCTGCTGTAAGTATGAATTCATCTGTAAAAGTCCCCTATCCGCAAATTTGTTCGAACACACGCAGCCAGTTGCCGCCCATAATCTTAGCGATCTCTTCATCACTGTACCCGCGCGCCACCAGTCCCCGCGTGAAATTACTGAAATAACTGTATTTCTCAAGCCCTGCTACGGTTTCCGTGGAGGGACCATCCCCTTTGGCGAACCCCAGCTTAGGTGCAATCTGCTCCTTGAAAAAGACCAGTGACCACTCCAGGTCACTCATAGGCCAGTCCGTTCCGATACCCACATGCTCTACGCCTACCAGCCTGATCACATATTCAATATGGTCCAGTACATGCTCAATGGTGGTATGGTCCGGATCTTCATGCACAAACCACGGCATCGCAAAAATACCAATCACCCCGCCGGTCGCAGCAATCGCGCGGATCTCCTCGTCACTTTTGCAGCGCATATGGGGGTAGATAGCTTCCACGCCGGTATGCGAGGCGATAACCGGCGCCTTTGAGGCCGCACAGGCATCCAGGGTGGTCTGTCTGCCGCAATGTCCGGTATCGGTGATGATTCCCAGCGCATTCAGCCGCTCCACAAACCGCAGGCCGTATTTGGACAGCCCGCCATTGCCCGGCTCCGCACAGCCGGAACCTATCAGATTCTGGTTGTTGTACGTTAGCTGCAGAATCCTTAGACCAAAGCCATGCAGCGCATCGAGCAGCTCCAGATTTTTCCCCAGCGCATCCGTTTCCTGTGCCGTTACAATCCCTGCCTTCTTGCCCTCCCGTTTAGCCCTGCGGATATCCTCCGCCGTCAGTGCCTTCACCAGCCAGTCTGCGGAATCGAACTGCAGCTGAACCTCGCCCATACTGGTAATCATACTTTCTATATCATTCAGGTGCAGTTCGCGGTTCCCCGCCGTAATGCCGGACTTGTACCATTCCTCTTTGTACTCCGCAATCTCACCACTGGCCGACAGCCGGGTAATGATCTGCGCCGGCATGGCGCTGTAGACCATCGGTTCATCCTTGTACGGCTCGCACAGCTCCTTCACCTTAAGCGAGACGCTCTCCGGGATAGCGCTTGGGGACAAGGGCCCCTGGAACAGCAGATCAATATTGATATTCTCCTCATGCAGGCGTTTCGCCCGCTCCTCCTGTGCAGCACTCAGTCCGAAGTCATACCAGCCTTCCCGTTCCTGTAAACTCAATTGATCCAGCCCCTCCTCCATGAAACTACCTGTATTTACTTGATGCTCGTTCGTCCCTACGGTGAATATTTGGGCTTCCGGCTGCCGCCGCTCCTGCCATTTCAGAAATCGCTTGCTGAGGCTTTGCAGTAACCAATTACGCTAAGCTTAACTGCACTTTGTACAACTAAACCGTCTGATTTTCAACCGATTATCCGTTTAGTTGTATTTCGTGCAATTAAACTGACCAATGTAGAAGGTTCTCACCCATTCGGGCAGATTTAGTTGTACAGACTACAGTTATAAGAGGCAAGCAGCTCTTTTCACTGTTTTTAATTGTACATTATACAACTATCACTGAAGATTGACTTGGAGCTGAATACATCCATTGCCGCTTGCTGCATTGTTGAATCGACACACTTCATTAGATCTGATGCTGGACTAGTTACTCTTAATAAGAAATGCCGAGTTCTATTTAAAATGAAATCTCCACGCCTTTATGCAGAGCAACCGCCTGTTTATAAATATAGAAGGCTGCGGCAAGATCCTGAACGGCAAGCCCCAGTCCCTTAAAAAGCGTAATCTCATTGCCGCTTCCCCGGCCGGGGATACGCCCCTTCAGCAGCCCGCCAATTTCGCCAATAATATGGTCCGCCGTAATCGCCCCTTCGCTGAGCGGGATCAGATAATCCCCCGCTTCATGGACCGCCGACTCCAGCCGGTCCACATAGAGCCTCGCCCCGGCTACCAGCGCCGTGTCCAGCTCCCGTTCATGCGCCCTGCATGCGCCGATCGCATTGATGTGCGCGCCTGGCTTCACCCAGGCGCCGTGCAGCACCGGCTCCCCCGCCGCCGTTGCCGTACAAATAATGTCCGCGTCCATCACCGCGTCCTGCACAGACAGCGCTGCCGTGATCTCTGCGTTCCACCGGCTGCTCATGGCATCGGCGAACGCCCGGGCCTTGCCCGGCGTTCTGCTCCAGACTTTGGCGCGCTTAATGCCGCGCACCTGCAGCATCGCTTCCAGATGGCTCCGGGCCTGCTCCCCGGTGCCGAGAACCGCCAGGGACTCCGCCTCTTCCCTGGCGAGCAGCTTCGTCGCCGCCGCACTGACCGCCGCCGTGCGGATGGCTGTAATCGACTGGCCGTCTACCATGGCCAGCGGCACGCCGGTGGCGGCGTCGAACAACGACACCATCCCCTGATGCGACGGCAGGCCGCTCCCGTGGTTGCCAGGGAATACGCTGATGATCTTGGCACCAGCAATCCCTTCACGCCGCAGATACCCGGGCATCAATCCGAGCACATTCCGCTCCTCCAGCGGCAGGACCTGGCGGAGACTCTGCACAGCCTCCCCCTCCGACAGATCAGCGAGGACGGTTTCCATCACAGCGATGCAGGACTCCATCGTTAGAATCTCCGTAACTTCCTTACCGTTTATTATCAGCACCTATAGACCCTCCCGGATTCCTGGTATCAAAAAATGATTCAAGCTTATCTTTCTATGCCATCATTTGCTATACTCTATATTAGCGAAAAAAGTTAAAAACTAAAACAAAGGGGATATCCTTGATGATTATTCAGCCAAAAACACGCGGCTTTATCTGCACGACTGCTCACCCGGAGGGATGTGCCGGACAAATACAGGAACAGATTGACTATGTACGGGCACAAAAGAAACTTACCGGTCCGGCCAACGTGCTGGTCATCGGCGCTTCTACCGGCTACGGGCTGGCTTCACGGATTGCTGCCGCATTTGGTGCAGGTGCCAACACCATCGGCGTCTTCTTCGACAAAGCCGCTGAAGGTGCCCGCACAGCATCCGCAGGCTGGTACAATTCCGCTGCTTTTGAGCAGGAAGCGGCCAAGCTCGGCCTGAAATCATTCAGCATCGTCGGCGATGCCTTCTCGGATGCCATTAAGACCAAGACCATCGACCTCATCAAAGCTGAATTCGGCACCGTTGATCTCGTTATCTACAGCGTAGCTTCCCCGCGCCGTACCCATCCCGTTACAGGAGAAGTCTTCTCCTCGGTTATTAAGCCGGTTGGGTATGCTTACACGAACAAGACGATGAACTTCCACACCGGGGAAGTATCTAATGTTACTATAGAGCCGGCAACGGATGACGAAGTCCGCCAGACGATCGCAGTTATGGGCGGAGAAGACTGGGGCATGTGGATCAATCAGCTGCAGGAAGCAGGCGTGCTTGCAGACGGCGCAACAACCGTGGCCTATTCCTATATCGGACCTAAGATCACCCATCCCATCTACCGGGACGGAACCATCGGCCAGGCGAAGAACCATCTGGAACAGACGGCGATCTCGTTGAACGAGCAGCTCTCTGCTACAGGCGGACGGGCCTTCGTCTCCGTGAACAAGGCTCTGGTTACCCAGTCCAGCTCCGCCATCCCTGTGGTGCCGCTGTATATTTCCGCACTCTATAGAGTCATGAAGGAAAAAGAACTGCACGAGAACTGCATTCAGCAGATGTACCGCCTGTTCGCAGACCACCTGTATAATGGCGGTGAAGCGGCAGCAGACGGCAGCCACCTGATCCGGATTGATGACTGGGAGATGCGCGAGGATGTGCAGATCGAGGTCATGAGACGCTGGAACGAGCTTGAAACGGATAATGTTCCTGAACTTGCAGACCTTAAGGGCTACCAGGATGACTTCTTCCATCTGTTCGGCTTCCGCACCGAAGGCGTGGATTACGAAGCCGAGACCGACCCTGCTGTTGCTATTCCCAATATGGTATAAGCGTTCCGCCTAATACATGAAGCCGTTCCCTTCACCGGGAGCGGCTTTTTGGCGTGCAGATTCCAGGTTATCGCTCCAATTCGGGCATAAAATAACGGTTGACTTTAGATAATCCTTGCAGTATTTTATATCTAAAAGATATATCTTACAGATTGGATGCGTGCATATGGCTGCTAACAGAAGCAAGACAGGTTACGTGTTACTGGGACTATTAAACGAAGAGAACTTGACTGGGTATGAGATCAAAAAAATTGTAGATACCCGGCTTTCCTTTTTTTGGAGTGAGAGCTTTGGCCAGATCTATCCGGAACTGAAGCGGCTGGCTGCGGGGGGCCTGATCGCTGTGTGTGAGGAACCTGTTTCTGTGGAAGGCAAGAACAGCAAACAAAGCATCAAGTACCAGATAACCGCATCCGGAAGATACGAATTACAGGAATGGCTTAAGACACCGGTGGAAAAAGAAACCGTACGCTACGAGCTGCTGCTTAAGCTGTATTTTTCCAATTCCTCCTCATCCGCCACCATGCTGGAGTATGTCCGGGAGTTTGAAATCAACCACCGGCGGCAGCAGCAGCTGTTCGGCAAATTCGAGGAACAGCTGAAGCAGAATCTGGATGTCCACAGTAATCACAGCCGCATTCTGATGGTCCTGTCCTTTGGCCAGAAGCTGTGGGAGTCTTATGCGGACTGGTGCGGGCAGACCATAGCTTTGCTGGAGCAGGAAATCGCAGAACAGGAGAACCCGCCGAATGAATAAAACCGTGGATTTGTATTACTTTTCCGGTACGGGCAATACGAAAGCGATTGTAGACTTCGTGTGCAGAACCCTTAAGACCTATAACATCCGCATCTCCCTGAACCTGATCGGCAGCGGATATATGCCAAGCAGTCCGGTTAATGACCTGTGGCTTGCCTTCCCGGTCAATTCGCAGTCCGTATCCCCGTTCATCTGGAGATTCCTCCGGCGGCTCCCGAAGAGCCAGGGCACCAAAGTATATGTGATCGCTACGCTCAATAACTCAGCCCATATTCTGGAGCCGCTCTATACCCTGCTGAAGAATAAGGGCTACATCCCTGTCTCCGCCTGCGAGATCAGTATGCCTAATAATATGCTGAATGCTGAAGCAAGACCGGAGGAGGATCAGGCCCGGCTGAGCGCAGCCTATCAGAAAGCTGAGACTTTTATCCATCAGGCACTTGCCGGTGAATCCGCCTGGAAGTCAGAGTATCCCGGGTCGAAGGCCGTCTCCGTTCTCTCCAGAAGAACCGTGCTGCCCTGGATGTCGATGCGGCTGATGCTCAGATTGCGGACAGTCCCCTCCAAGTGCATCAGTTGTGAATTATGCGTTCTGCAATGTCCCACCGGTAATATAGTAGTGGTCGATGATCTGCCATACCATGGGTACAAATGTGATTTCTGTATGAAGTGTGCGGCAAACTGTCCGCGGAACGCAATCGTAGTATCAGGCAAAGACAAACTTCATTTCCGCAATGCCAGAATGCATAAATCTACTTTGGAACTATAGGATGGAGAGTTCACATGGGTCTGCACATTAAAGGATTCATCATACCCTTATTAGTATTGCTGCCGAATCTGATCTTCATTTTCTTCCCGCCCCGGAATGCTCCTGATTCTTTGGCCTCTACACCCCTGATCTTCACGATCTTGGAGCGGGCAGGCCAGATCACTTGCTTCATGATGCCTATTCTCCTGGGCCGTAAGCTTGCAGAGCAGTCCCTTGGCCTGTCTGCCGTGCTGATGGCTGTCTGCCTGCTGATTTATTATGTATGCTGGGCCCGCTTTTACTGGAATGCGAGAGAATTTGCCGTGTTATTCACGCCTTGGCTTGGAATTCCTATTCCTATGGCCGTCTTTCCGGCAATCTACTTCATGCTGCTTGGGTTCTGGCTTGAGTCCTGGCTGCTCCTGATCCCTGCATTCCTGTTTGCCGTGGGTCATTTGGTGAACAGCTGGAATGTTTATACTCAGGTCCGCTAGAAGCCCGCTGGTACCCGCCTCATAACATATCGATCCTGTCTTTCTTGAATTCTCCCCCACTTAGCTAACGCTTGAAGTGGCGGATTCTTGCGAACAGAAGAGTACCCTCTTCTTATGGAGCAAGCGATCCCTGCGTTCCCGCAGTTTTACATTTTTGACGCAAGTGAAATGTTGAATTCTATCGTTTGGTTAGGTGGCGGTTAAACCGCTACTTGTTCAATATTGTGAGCGGCGTTTTCGTCACGGTCATGGATCGTCCCGCAGGCCGTACATGTCCATTCCCGAACGGACAGGTTCTTCACCTCGGGGTGGATCGTGCCACACACATGGCAACGCTGACTGGTCGGCTCAACCGTGTCGGCGATCCGAAGATTTCGTCCATACCATTTCGCTTTATACGTCAGCTGTCGCACCCACTCGCCCCAAGACGCATCAGCAATGGATTTTGAAAGCTTGGGGTTCTGAATCATATTCGCCACACGCAGATGTTCGATACTAATCGTTTGGTTTTCACGAATCAGTCTCGTGGTCAGCTTGTGGAGGAAGTCATTTCGTTTATTGGCAATGCGTTCGTGAATACGAGCGATATGCTGCCTTGCTTTCTTCCAGTTGGAGCCGCCCGGAGTACGCCGAGCCATCCGCCGCTGCCAAAGCGCCAGCTTGTTCTCGTATTGACGGTAAAAGCGAGGATTGGCGATATGTTCCCCGTTTGAGCATACTGCATATTCTTTCAAGCCTAAGTCGATGCCAATAGGTGTATCCACTTGGGGCAGAGGGTTCTTTTGAACTTCGCAAACGAGCGAAACGAAAAATTTCCCGCTGGCGTTTTTACGAACGGTAGCGGACAATATCCGGCCTTCCAGCTTCCGGGAGTTTGCAAAACGTATCCAGCCGACTTTTGGGAGCTTCAAGCGACTGCCCTCCATGGCGATATTCCCGTTGGTGAATTTGGTCGTGTAACTTTGAATCGGATGCTTTCGGCTCTTGAAGCGTGGCGCTTGATTTTGCTTTTTGAAAAAACGATCAAAGCTATCCGCCACATGACGAGCAGCCGACTGCAAAGCGATGCTATCGACTTCTTTCAGCCAGTCGTATTGTGCTTTTAAACCGGGGAGTTGTGTTGCACAAGCGTGATAAGACAAGCCTTTTCCCGTTTCCACATACCTTTGATTCCAAGCTTCCAAGAAGTAATTGAACACAAAACGGCAGCAGCCAAACATTCGACGAATGAGTTGCTTTTGCTCTGTATTGGGGTAGATCCGATATTTATAGGCTTGATGAACCAGGGGTTTTGAAGAAACCTCCTGCGCAGACACGAGCATGTGCAACACCTCCTTTTAGTGATCTCATTCATATTATAGCACATATGTTCGTCTTGAAATCGAAAACTGCTGATTCATCCCCACCCTATCGAGGTGGAGTATTCTCAGCTTTTTTAGATAAAAAACCGCCATTCCCATCAGGCTGAAGTTTTTGCAAACTTGCCCGGAGGATGGCGGTTTCTTTGTAGATCTATTAAGCTTCTGATACAGAAGCTGCAAGCCAGTCCGTTAACCGTGTCGGCGCAATTCGCGGATGGTCTCCGGCCGGAACAAGCGAGTGATCCTGCAATGCTGTTCCGAAATAACGTGCCTCCGAATCGCCGACCACCTGACGCACATCCCCCTTAGCCTTCAGCGCTTGCCGGACGAATTCATCCAGAGGCAGCTTATCCGGTCCGGCCAGGTCGGCTATCCCGTTCACTGGGGCTTCAAGGGTATAATCAACCAGCGCAGCTGCTACATCCTCAGAGGCTATGGGCTGTACCCAGGCTGAAGGCAGGCGGACGACATCCCCTTCTGTAGCGGTATAGGCAATGCCCTCGGCGAAGTCGAAGAACTGAGTCGCACGCACGATGGTGTAGGGAACCGGGGAAGCCTGGATCAGCTCCTCCTGAGCCATTTTTCCGCGGAAATAACCGCTCTGCAGCAAGCCGTCAGTCCCCACTACAGATAATGCCACATGATGCTTCACTCCTGCTTCAGCTTCAGCAGCCAGCAGATTTCGGGTCGTTGTCGCAAAGAATTCCAGCACAGCATCGTCTGCGAACGAAGGTGAATTTGCTACATCAACAACGGCATCAGCCCCTTTAAGCGCTTCTGCCAGCCCCTCACCAGTCATAGCATTGATGCCCAGAGAAGGTGATGCAGCCACAGTCTCATGACCCAGCCCCTGAAGCCGGCTCACCAATTGCTTTCCAATAAGTCCGCTGCCGCCAACCACTACAATTTTCATGTCTATTTCCTCCTGGTTTATAGCCTATATCCATAGGCCGGTATTTAGTAAACGCTTTGCAACAGACACAAACCGCCCTGCCACGGGCGCTCTGCCTCCATCCTATTTTCTTTGCTGTACATCCTGTAGACAAACTAGACCGGAGTTCTGTGACAAACAACTCTCTCCCCGCGTAACAGGTTCCGGCACCGTTCCTACTAAACCGCAATTCACCTAAGAATTCGCGCAACAAACCAACATAGCAGCAGGCTTATAATAACCATAAGAACAATATAGCGATATTATGGAGGTTATTATGAACTGGAAAAATGCGATTGAGCACACGCTCTCTACCACCCGCCTTAACATCAAGCGCTTTGGTGACAAATCTCCAATTGTAAGCATGGGCGACGGCAAATATCATCTGACAGACCATACCAGCTGGACGGAAGGCTTCTGGTCCGGTATCCTGTGGCTGAGCTATGAATACAGCCAAGATCCGGAGATTCACGCCGCCGCCATCCGGACGGTTGAGTCCTTCAACAATCGCATGATTGCCGGAAAGGAGCTCGATCATCATGATATCGGCTTCCTATATTCACTGTCCGCCAAGGCACGCTGGATCACCGAGAAGGATGAGGCTTCGCGTCTGCTGGCCTTGCAGGCAGCTGATGTACTGATGAAGCGCTGGCGCTCTGCCCCGCAGCTCTTTCAGGCCTGGGGACCGGAGGGTGATGCAGACAACGGGGGCCGGATTATTATCGACTGCCTGATGAATCTTCCGCTGCTCTGCTGGGCCACTGAACAGACCGGAGATCCCAGCTATGCCGAGTATGCCCGGATTCACGCCGAGAAAAGCCGCCGCTTCCTGGTGAGGGGAGATGACTCCTCCTACCATACTTTTTATTTTGACCAGCAGACGGGGAATGCCCTGCGCGGAGGAACCGCACAAGGTTATCAGGACGGCTCCACCTGGACGCGGGGACAAGCCTGGGGGGTCTACGGCTTTGCTTTAGCTTACCGCTATTTTAAAGAGCCTCATTATCTGGAAACCTCCAGAAGAATGGCCCGCTATTTCCTGGAGCATCTTCCCGCCGACCATGTCGCGTATTGGGATTTCGATGCCCTGCAGGAGGAGTCCACTCCACGCGACAGTTCAGCTTCCGCCATCGTTGTATGCGGTCTCCTTGAGCTGCTGGAGCACCTGCCGGAGGAGGACCCGGAACGGGCATGGTATGAGGAAGCCGTCAACAAATCGATGGATTCTCTGCTGAACCGCTACTTTACCGCCGGCAGCCCATCGGAAGAAGGCTTTCTGCGTCATGGCTCCTATTCAGTCAGAGGGAACTCATCTCCGGATGATTTCATGATCTGGGGGGATTACTTCTTCCTGGAGGCGCTGCTGCGTCTGCAGCAGGGTGTTCCGGGGTATTGGTACGAACGAGGATAGCATGTACTGCATCTTCATTGACTAGAATCTGATCTGCTGGTGCGCAACATCAACTGTGGCATCCGGTTGATACCCTTTATACCGGCAGCCCCCCTTCCGTGAGGCCTGCCGGTTTTTGCTGCACGAAATACAACATTCCCCTCATCAAATCGTCCCAAATCCGGAATTGTTGCAGAAAATGCAGCAATTCTCCTCCTCCAAGCGGCTTAGCGGGATGATTCCTGTATTTCATACAACAATTCTCCCGAACGCCCTGGTATCCGGGAACCAAAGCTGTATTACTTACAACATTTTAGGAGTGGAGGATGGGATTTTCACAGTTACCCTGCCACAGAGCCATGGATTGGCTGGTTATTTGGTTGCTTGGTTCGTTCGTTGCTTGGTTGGCGATTGTAGTCTTATAAGAGTGGCCGAAATCGCAGTTTTATTTTTGCCAGCCGCCTATTTATACTGAAGTTAGCAGTAATGGAATTAATAGCAGTAAACTATGGTTGATAAGGGAGCGTCGCATAAGCATGGACAGGAATAGTAACAATCATCTGCCCGAGGGAATGGACCCCGGTTTGTTTATGTACAAATATAAATATATTGACGGCGAATCCCTCTATTTTCATGCGCATAGGGGAATTGAAATCCTGTACATTTACAGCGGCTGCGGTGAGATCATGGTGGAGAATCAGACCTACCCTATTGAGGATCATACACTGGTTTTGTTTCAGCCCTATCAGCTGCACCGTGTAATGGTTCCTCCGGCAGAAGGCCGTTCCTATATCCGGACCAATCTGACCTTTGATCCTGGTTTCATGGACCATTATCTTTCCGCGTTCCCTATCCTGGGGCAATTCTTCCGGAACCTGTGGAGGGGCAGCCTGCGGCAGCCGGTATTCTACGGAATGAATGACACCCGGATTCCCGAGGTGCTGAAAGAGCTGCACCAGTGCACCGAGCACGCTGCTGCCGGACAGGAAGAGAACACAGGAATTCTCATCCTCCAGCTTATCCGGCTGTTTCAGACCCGGCTGCCTGGTGTCCTGTCCGAAGACAATCTCCTTCATTCACGCGGCAGCTCACATGTCCAGCGGATTACCGAATGGCTGGATGAACATTACAAGGAGCCATTCAGCCTTGAGGCGCTGGCTGCCAGCCTGCATCTGTCTCCCTACCATATTTCGCATGTATTCAAACAATATGCCGGCATCACACCTTCCGAATATCTGATGCAGCGGCGTGTCAGAGAAGCCTGTATCCTGCTCGCCAACACCAGCCAATCCATCGGGGAAATCGCGGTAGAAGTAGGTAATCTGTCCCCGTCTTATTTCAGCCAGATGTTCAAGAAGAATAAAGGAATCTCCCCCGAGAAATACAGGAACAGCATCCATTGAATCTATAACGCGGTGAACCGCTTTTAAGGTTTTAAGTTAACAGGCAGGTTAATGAAACCACACAGTTCTTCGAATCGTATAACCATTATTCAAATTTTCCCAATACAGCTCATACGGAGGTGAACTTGACTGGAGCATTTTTATGACTTGGTTCAATTGGCATTCTCAATTGCGCTCATCTCTTCCTTAGTGTTAATTCCATTCACCCATTTTTCTTTACAAGAGATACACTGGGGTCATGAAACAATTGCTGCAGCCGGTTCAACCTGGTATGTGGCTGTCAGACTGTCTCAACCGGGCAGCATTCAGAAGTGGATAGTACGTACCGTCAGACGAAGAGAAGCACCTGATGATGAAGACCATAGTCCTTCCCCACATTGATATCCATACTTTCAATTAGGGAGGACAACGATGAAAAAGATTATGTTGCTACAAAAATGGGCCAAGCCCATTCTCGTCATCTTGATTGGAGTTATTCCGGTCATTATGCTCAGCGGGTGTTCGGCAGCATCCCAATCCAATCCGATTAATGCCGGTTCACCAGGGATATTTAACCATTTTTTCATTTATCCATTTTCGCTCTTAATCAAATTCTTTGCGGATACCTTTCACGGAGACTACGGATTAGCGATCGTGGTGATGACATTCATCATCAGACTTGCGATCCTGCCGCTCATGATGAATCAAACCAAGAAACAAATGGTTATGAAAGAAAAGATGGCCGTCCTCCAGCCGGAATTAACTGCACTTAAGGAGAAGTATAAGAACGATGTCAGTACGGATGCCAAAAAACAAGAGCAAACCGAGATGATGCAGCTCTACCAGAAGCATCAATTCAATCCCTTAAACATGGGGTGTTTACCGATGCTTCTCCAATGGCCGATCACTCTCGCATTTTATTATGCCATTCGCCGTACCCCGGAGATTGCCGCTCACGATTTTCTGTGGTTTAACTTGGGGACAACAGATATGATTTTGCCGCTGATTGCGGCTGCGGTGTATTACGTTCAGTTCCGTGTGTCTCAATCTCTTTCAGTACAGCCTCAGCAGAATCAAAATAGCCAAATGGCTTTTATCGGATTGTTATCACCGGTTATGATGGGTTTATCTTCTTTTGCTATGCCCGCCGCGTTGCCGTTATATTGGGCGGTAGGCGGTATATTCATTATCATGCAAACGGTGATACTCAATAAAATGTACACGAAGACAAATGCAGCGGGTAAAAATCTGCCTGCCAGTGTAGAAGATTTATAAGATTTTAACCAGTCGTAGAACAATATTAAATACAAGGCATCTGAGGCGCAGCCTCGGATGCTCTTTTTTTACCTTGGTGGCTCGTTAACGTGGGAACATAAATGCTCCTCTTAGATTCCCAGCCTGCTCAACTGTAAAAGCGCCCTTCCCGCAGGAAGAGCGCCCTCGAAGCTTAGATTGGATTTACGGCAATACCGAGAAGATAATATCGTCGAACAGCATATAGGCGAAGCCGCTGGTATAGAAGCCGACCTTGCCGGACGGGCGGTGCCCCGGATCGCTGCCGGAGAGCCTTGGCGAGCCGTCCACAGATACGGCAATATCTCCGTCCCGGGCCGTCACCTTCACCTCATACTCCGTATCCGGCAGCAGGTCATGTCCAGGCAGGACCGTCTCGGTCAGCTTCTGCCAGGCTGTGTCATACAGGATCCAGGCGGAGGTTCCGTCTGCCCGGGTACGGTAGCCGATCCGGGTGGATCCGGAGCTGTCCTGGCGGTCGAAGATGTACAGGATGCCGTTATCCGGCATCACTGGCGGCGTCTTCAGCTTGAACTCCAGCTGATAAGAAGTGAAGCTGCGGTCGAGCAGGCCGGTAGCACCGTTCAGCAGTTTATAGCGGCGGTTCCCGTCCGGATCAGCGGCGATGCTGCGGTTGGGATCTACCGGCCAGCCGTTGCCCCCGTTCTCGAAATCCGTCTCATGCATGATGCTCGAGACGGTTACTGTAATATCCGTCTTAATGAGCGGATTTACCGTTGACACAGCCGAGATAAGGGTTTCCCCTTCGTATACGGCGTGAACCACTCCCGTGCTATCCACCGTGGCAACCGCCGGATTGGCCGACTGCCAGGTTACGCTTGTGTCCGGCGTATCCGCAGGATCAAAGGCCAGCTGCAATTGCCGCTGTTCCCCTGCGGCAATACGCACCTTGCTCTCCGCCGGAATGATTCCGGCCAGCGTAGTCGTAAGTGCCTTGAACTGAATGTCATCGAAATGCATCTGGCTGACATTGCTGACATAGAAGCCGACTTTTCCTGCCGCGTTATGCCCCGGATCATTGCCCTTCAGGCGGAAGGCTCCATCCAGATAGACGCTGATGTCGCCCCCCTTCACCAGCATCTTAACCGCATACTCCGTATTCGGCTGCAGATCATGTCCCGGCAGCTTAACCTCCTTCAGCACCGTCCAGGCCGAATTGTACAGCAGCCAGGCGGAGCTTCCGTCCGCCCGCGTCTTGTACCCGATCCGGCTGGAGCCGCTGCCAACTTGACGGTCGAAGATATACAGGGTCGCATTATCCCCTATAACCTCAGGTGTCTTCAGCTTGAAGCTCAGTTCGTAATCGGAGAAGGACTTGGCACTGAGCGACGAGGCTCCGTTCAGAATCTTGTACCAGCGGTTCGTGCCAATCTTCTCAATGCTGCGGTTGGCATCCTGGAGCCAGCCGTTCGCACCGGATTCGAAATCCGTGAAGTCCATCACGCCGTCCCCTGCCTCCACGTTCACCGTAACCGTGGCCGTCAGCAGCGGATTCTCCGCCGAGGCTACCGTAATGACCGTGCTGCCGACCGCCTGGCCGGTTACAATACCTGCCGTATCCACAGCTGCGATACCGGGATCGGCCGAAGTGAAGGTCAGGATGGGATGATCCGCGTTCCAAGGAAGCACCGCCGTGCGCAGCTTCAGCGTTTTCCAGCGGTCCACGGTAACTTCGCTGTCATAGACGGCTACTCCCTGAACAGGATAACTGTCCGTGCCTGCTGTCGTGCCAGCTTTGCCAGTAACGCCGATGTCGTTAAACGGAATGTCTGGAAACCCGGGAATGACATCGAAGA
The DNA here is from genome assembly GCF_038593005.1 of Paenibacillus sp. FSL E2-0178. Taxonomy (NCBI): domain Bacteria; kingdom Bacillati; phylum Bacillota; class Bacilli; order Caryophanales; family Paenibacillaceae; genus Paenibacillus; species Paenibacillus sp. FSL E2-0178. The sequence goes on along the minus strand of NZ_CP151953.1, from coordinate 6,440,894 downwards.
CATCTGCATCCGGCCGCAGCGACAGATCGCCTCCCGCCAGGTCGGTGAAGCCGGGATCTGCGGCAGTCACCCAGTTATTGGCGTACTGGACCAGCCCGAACTTGTCGTATGCCCCGTACACATTGGTCGTTACACTGCGCGGAACCGACGGGTTGTAGACGACATTCCCCTGGAACGTATTGGTGTCGGGATAATACCGGTTCTCCGTGAAGAAATCCGCCAGCTCGGGGTACTTCGTCAGATACGGGGTTCCGGTGAAATTATTGTTTGCCGCGAACAGCGCCTGCCACTTCGGCATGTAGTTCAGCGGTACCTGATCATCCGGCTCATCGCCCAGGAACATATCCGCATAATCATAAGGAATTTTGCTGTCGATAAAAATATTGTTGCGGGTCAGGATATGCGCGCCGCCGTTGTTTTTAATAGCCGAATTGCCCATCTTGTAAAAAATATTCTCGTCGATAGTCAATCCCATCGTGAAGTTGTCGGGATATACGCCCTCCACTCCGGCCTTGCTCTCGCCGATGTTATGAAAGTAATTGCGCCTGATGACCGTGCCCCGCTCATGGGGCTGCTCGCCGGCGTTCATGTAGATCGCGCCGAGATCCGAGAAGGTGGTGCATACATCATAGATCTCGTTATACTCCACGGTATGATCATTGCCGAAGATCAGCACACCCGGATGGGGCGCATCATGCAGCTCGTTGTGCGACATGCGGTTGCCGACGCCGGACAACAGCACCCCGGGATTGTAGGCTTTGTGATAGTAGGCAAAATCGTGAATATGCGAATTCTCCACCACATTATTCCCTGGCGCAAGCGTCGTTTTGTTGCCGCCCGCCAGCGTGACGGCGGTGCCGCCGATATGGTGAATATGGGTGCTGATGATGGCGTGGTCCGTTCCCGGTGCTCCTTCAAAGTTGTTGTAATAGAACCGGCTCTGTGTGTTAACCAGTACCCCGCTGTTGGTGAAATTGCGGATCTCGCTGTTCAGAATACGCATATGGCTTCCGCCCATGAACACTGCAGCAGAATCGCGGCCATTCTCAAGCACAAGCTCGGAGAAATCAATGTACGAAGCATTGAGCGCGTTAATCATCGGACTCTTCAGCATCGTCACTTCAATATCCGGGTTATCCGCTGCAAACTCGGCGTTCGGCAGGAAATACAGCTTGCCCGCCTGGCGGTCGATGTAATATTCGCCCGGCATATCAATTTCCTCCAGCAGATTTTGCGCGAAATGGAAGTCCGGATACCAGTTCTTGAAGATGCCGCTCATTTCCCCGTAACGGAGGGTGATGCTTCGGGCAGCCGTGTCAATGGAAGCAATCTTGTTATACGACCATTCCCAGCTGTAGCCAAAGATCCCGTCCAGCCAGATATCATCTGCCTGGGTCCAGTACTGGGGCCGGTCATACGTATAGGTGAAGGTGCCGCCACGCGTATGCACCTCCCCGTTCGGGTCCTTCCTTGTCGGGCCGGGATCAAGGATTTCATCCATCTGGACGGTGCTCTCATTGGGCCAGCGGGCCAGCGTCATGCCCTGCCCGGCCACATACAGCTCCATCGGCGGCACCTCGCTCAGATCATTGGCCAGATAATAGCCATGACGGCTGAGCTGACCGTAATCGGTGATCCCGAGCGCTGCAAGATCCACCTCCAGCACTTTGGTTCTAGCCTCTGTACTTATAATACGGCTGAGCACCGACGTGTCCGTAACCGGAACGAACGCTGACTTGGCCAGCTGCTCCGAACCTGACAAAGTCACGGACTCACCCGGATAAGCCGTGTAAGTCACCGGCTTGCCGGCTTCGCCTGAATCCTGCTGCCGCAGCTCAAAGCTGGACGTCCGTTCATACCTTCCTTCGCGTAAATACACAGTGACGCCGCCCTCCGGCAAGCCTTCCTCCGCTTTCAGCGTCCGGATGGTATCCCGGGCTTTCTCCAAAGTCAGAAACGGGGCATTCTGCGTCCCATTATTGGAATCGCTTCCATTTGTGGCGACATAAATGACCGCCCCTGGAGTCGTGCCCTCCGCTGATACAGTACCCGCAATCGGCGGGGCAGGATTGATCGTGAACAACATACTGGCGGCAAGGGCTGCAAGCAAACGTTTTCTAACCAAGGCTCCTCTTCCTTTCCGGTTGGAATGATAACGGCTCCGCCGGTATTCTATCTTGGCGAAGCCATCCATGAGCAGCAGGTTCCTGTGATCTCCTCCAAAGGTGCAGGTATATTCTCTATGAGGCTTATTTCTTCAGACCTTTATCCTTAAGGAATTGCTCGAATTGTTTGGTTACCTCTGCTACATATTTCTCTTCGCCCGCTTCCTTCAGCTTGCCGTATAATGCAGGCCAGGTCTCTTCGAAGTCGAGTGTTCCGGTAACCAGTCCCCGTTTATATTCACCCCAGACCGCATTCAGGTTGGCGATCTCCGTATTCACCGGTTCGGAATTGAACTTGAAGGCACCTACAGGATTGACCTCTGAAGTGGAATTGATCTTTTTGGTCTCTTCCCAGACATTCTCCGGCTGTCCTTCTTTCAGATAAGAGTTGAATACGCTACCAAAAACCCAGTCCACATTCGGCAGATATCGGGAATCAGCCTTTGCCTTGATGTAGTCCCCATTGGTTCTGTCATAGTGCTCACCAACAACACCATTGCAGAGCAGATTGTACAGCTCCTTATCGGTATTCACCAGATTCAGGAACATCATCGCACGCTCCGGATTAGGAGCCGTACGGCTGATCGACTGGTTGGTCGTAGCCGAATAGCCGTTGGAGAACCAGTCACTAAGCGGAACCGTGATAACCTCGTTGCCGCCGTTTTTGGCCTTCACCTCAGCTTCCACACCCGGCTTCAGAGTAACGTTGAAATCGACCGCAATTTGGCCTTTCACCAGATAATCATTCATTTTTTCTGTAGCTGCATCCTTGTAAATATAGCCTTCCTTATACCACTTGCTGGCCAGCCGGAAATTGTCCAGCTCTTCCTCAGGATAGCGCTGCAATGTATACGTAGGATCATCTGTTTTGATATAGAAATGGTCATCGAGCCCCGGAACTACCCAGTATTTGTCGTCATGGGACTGCGGATTAATGAAGGAAGTGCCGAATAGGCCAAACGGAATGATGTCCGGTTCATTTTGCTTGATTTGGGCCAGGAACGGTTCAATATCGGCAATTTTTTTAATGGAAGCGGTATCAAGATTGTACTTGTCAGCGAAACGTTTCTGGATAATAAATCCGTAGCGGGAGCCGTTGATCTGCTGGTTCGGGATACCGTAAATCTCCCCATCGACCGACAGACCGTCCCACATCACCTGCGGCACATCCGCCTTCAGCTCCGGCGCGTATTCATCAAGCAGGGCATCCATCGGCTGGATGGCTCCTTTGCGCACCAGCTCTTCGGGCTTCAGCATGTAGCCGGTCCAGAGAATATCGAACTTCTCGCCCGCCGCAAGCACCGTGTTCATCTTCTGCACATAGTCCCCGATGGCAACAGGCATCAGCTTCACTGTGGCATTAATCTTCGCCTTCACCAGCTTGTTGACTTCCTCCTGCACCTTCTCCTGATCAGCCTGCAGCTGCGACAGCGGATAATACCAGGTCAGTTCGACCGGCTTCAGCTCGCCTGCATTTCCTGATTCCGGGGCCGCACTTTGCGCGGTTTCCGCTCCGCCGCTTCCATCGGTACCTTTCCCGGCATTACTGTTACCGCCGTTATTATTGCCTCCGCAGCCGGATAGCACCGATGAGGCGAGCAATACGGATGCCAGAACTCCAAACAGCTTCCTTTTCATGTAAGTGACCTCCTGTACTTTGTACATGTAATTGTATGTTAACCCTTTAGGGAGCCAACCGTAAGCCCTTTGACGAAAAACCGCTGGAAAAACGGGAAGATCACCAGCATCGGTCCGCCGGCCAGTACGGCAATCGCCATCCGCGCCGAGCTGTTGGGGAAACTCGATAGATCGATGCCCAGCTGTCCGGTAAATTCAGAGTTCGTAGTGAGAAATTCGATGCTGTTGAGCGTCCGCACCAGCAGCAGCTGCAGCGGCACCTTGTTCGGATCGTCGATGTAGAGCATCGCGTTGAACCATTCGTTCCAATACGTGAAGGAAATCAGAAGACCCAGAGTAGCCAGCGCAGGCGTCGACAGCGGCAGGATAATTTTGAAGAAAATACGGAATTCCCGCGCCCCGTCGATTTTGGCCGATTCAATGATCTCCAGCGGAATTTTGGACATGAAACCTTTCATGACCATGATGTTGAACGGTGACAGCAGAATGGGCAGAATCAGCGCCAGCAGGCTGTCTTTCAGATGCAGATATTGCGTAATAAGAATGTAGGAAGGAACGAGTCCCCCGCTGAACAGCATGGTGAAAAATACATAGAAGGTCGTCGCCCGGTTATACCGGTAATCCTGCCGTGAGATCACGTATGCAGTCATCGCAGTCAGGAGCAGGCCGGCCAGCGCACCAATAATGGTCACCGTGAAGGTTACCCCGTAGGCCCGGAGCAGAATGTCAGGAGCGTCCAGCAGATAGCGGTAGGCATCCAGACTGAAGGTTGTAGGGATAAACTGATACCCGTTTTCGGTCAGCGACTTCTCATCCGTCAGCGATACGGCGATGACCAGCAGAAACGGCAGGACGACCACAATCGACAGCACCGTAAACAGCAGATTAATGAACAGCTTGGAAAATTCGAATTTTTTGCCCACGCTAAGGGCACCTCCTTACCACAGGGAATGTTCAGAATCAATTTTGCGCACGATTCCGTTTGCCGTCAGCACCAGCACCAGACCCACAACCGACTGGTAAAAGCCTGTAGCCGCAGACATGCTTACATTGCCGACTTCACGCAGCGCACGGTACACATAGGTATCGATGATATCCGTAGAGCCGTAGAGAAAACCTGAGTTGTTCGGGATAAAATAATGCAGGCCGAAGTCGCCGCGGAACATGTTGCCGATGGACAAGATCAGCATAATGATGATGATAGGGGCCATCAGGGGGATTGTGATTTTGAACGCCATCTGCCGTTTGGTCGCCCCGTCGATCCGCGCTGCCTCGTAATATTCGCTGTTAATGCCAATAATGCCGGCAAAATAAATCAGCGTGTTGAACCCCACCACTTTCCATAATTGAACCAGAATGAGAATCACCGGCCATGGCCCCGCATTCTGGTACCAGCTCACCGGATTCAGCCCGAAGGATTCCAAGGTGCGGTTGATGAAACCATCCGAATGGTTCAAGAAGGCATAGGCCACATAACCCACAAGTACCCAGGAAAGGAAGTGTGGCAGAAACAAGGCTGTCTGGTAGAACTTGCTCCACTTGGCCTTGATTTCGTTCATCAGAATCGCCAGCAGCAGTGCTGCCGAGGTACCTACCACAATGTAGGCGGTATTATATAGAACCGTATTACGGGTTATCCGCCACGCCGTATCCGTAGTGAATAAATAACGGAAATTATCCAGTCCCACCCACTTGCTGCCGAAGATGCCGAGATCATACCGGTAATTCTTGAAGGCGATAATCAGGCCGATCATTGGAATATACGCAAAAATCAATTTGTACAGGAGTCCCGGCAGTGAGAGCAGAAACAGCTCCCGGTTGTTCCGGAAATGGTGAAGCTCTCTTCCAATCCACGTTCTTCTGCGCGTTCCCGGCGGCGTACCTGAACTTGCTCTTTGTTCCGCTAGTGGAACCTTATTCAACATAACCAAAGCCCCTTCCTTTCCTTCCTTAGCTGCAGCTGGTTGCCTGTGTACCAGGCTTTGCATGACTAACAATAGCGTGAATTAAGCTTCGGCGTTACTGTACAATTGCAAGATTGCTGTAAAGAGGGGCTGTATTGTTGCCAGTTTCCTGTTCCGGCCGGGCGAAGCCATACGTGGCGCAGCAAAAAGCCCGCTACATGAACATCGCTCATTTAGCGGGCCTGGCTTAAGGCTGAAAAAAACTTGTTTATTTGCTTTTGTTTACTTGCTGCGGTCAATGGCAGACTTCAGGCGGTATTCCTTCGGTGTCGTTCCGTAGCGGCGTTTGAACAGGCGGTAGAAATAGCTTTCGTTGCCGAACCCGACCTTTTCCATAATTTCTGTAACGGTCAGGTCCTTCTGCTCCAGGTACTCTTTGGCATAGGCCAGGCGGGCTGCATTGATCTGATCCACCACGGTCGTGCCTTCCTGCGCTTTGAACACCTGACCCAGGTAGACGGAGTTCATCTTAAGCATATCAGCAATCCGCTGCACATTCAGATCCGGATCGGCGTAATGCTTATCAATAATTTCCTTCACCGTTTCGGCCAGCAGCCGGTTCTTATCCTCCCGCCCGCTGCGCCGCTGCTCAGCCACCTCGCGCACAACCTCCAGAAGTACGGCCTCAATCTCATGCAGCGTCTCTTTTTCCAGAATACGCCGGTTAACGGCCTGCAGGTTGACCGATACCGGGTTGACGTTGCGGTTATTCATCTCGCCAAGCGTATTGCTTAAGGTGACCGCAAGATGAAGAACCGCCGAGAACATATTCTCGTAGCTGAAGCTGCCGAGCAATTCTCTCCATTTGCGGATCGTCTGCTCTGTCTCCGCCAGATCCCCGCCCTTCAGTCCTTCTGTCAGCTGCCGTTCCAGCTCCTGCGGGATACGCAGCGATTCATTCCGCTCATTCTCCCGCAGCATTTCAGGCTCAATCACTGCTCCCTTGCCGAAGACCATCCGGTAGTTCGAGTGACGCATGGCCAAATTGTAATGCCGGGTGATGCAGCGGTAATCCGTGAACACTTCGCTCAGCGTAACCGTAAAGGTAATATGGTAGTAGTCAAAAATCGTCTGCTGAAGCTCCCGGAAGCGCTCCTCCAGCTTCGCAAGTGTCCCGGCTCCGCTGCCGGTGATGAAGACCAGATGGCCGCTTTTCATATCGGCCGCTTCACAAGTCCCTTCCAGCCGTAGCTGCTCCTGGCCGATATTGGCAATGGCAAAGTACAGCAGGGATTCCATCGGCAGCCCCGGCTCTGCCGCCAGCCCCTGCAGATTGTCAATCTGCACCAGCGCCAGCCGCAGCGGCGACGGATAGGCGATGTCTATTCCGTGCTGCTCCCTGATCTGGAGGAATGCCTGTTCATCGAGGCTATGGCTTGACCCGATCAGGCTGCGCAGCTGGTAGAGCTTCGCAATATTGGACTGCGAGGCCCGTTCCAGCTCCAGACCCTTCAGCTTGCTGATCATCTCGGTTACATTCGCCGCAATCAGCGACAACTCATCCTTCGCCTGCGGAGCACTGCGTACATCCTGCGGCACCAGCGTCAGCAGCTGGCCCACCGGCTTATACAGCCGCAAGGCAAAGAACACGGATAGCAGGATAGCGAGCAAAGCAACAGACAGTGTGACCGCGATCTCCGTCCATTTCATCTGCCGTACGCTGCCCAGCACAACATCGTAATCCTGCATACTGACGATCTGCCAGTTATTCAGCGCTTTGCTCAGATAAGTGACCTTGTACTTCCTGTCTCCATACGTTTCGTTAAAAGAATTAAGCGGCGCAGACGAAGAAGCAATCCGCGGCAGCAGGTCCGCCTTGATGTCAAGACCGACCGGAAGCAGCCCGTCGGTTGAAATAAGCACCTCGCCGTCACTGTCCGTAATGAAGAGGACATCATCTTCCCGCTCCGCCACATGATTAAGCGCTTTCATGTTATCCAACATCCAGCCCGGCTTCACCGTCAGAATCAGCACATTGTCATTAATGGAACCGAGAGTGTCCCCGTCATATATAAAGATCGCAAATACGTCTATCCCCTCATCCTTTCCGTCAAGGTCCAGCGGAATCAGCTGCAGCTTCGGCAGATCCGCCCGCGAGGCCATATAGTTCTTAAGGGAATCGTACAGGAGACTATTGTTAATTTCATGGTTAAGCGACGAGAAGAACCGGTGCTGGGCCCCATTGTAAAAGACGGCAGCATGCAAATACGGGGAAGCTGCCACAGTATGGTTGAGGCGTTCAATCTTGAGAATGCTCTGCCTGTAATCCGCGCCGGACTTCAGGGCGAGCAGTTCTTCGTCATTGTACAGCGAAACCGCCAAATCCTTCACGATACCATTCATATTCTCAATATTGTAATTGATTTGGGTCAGCAGCTTCCGGTCGGCTTCGTTCTGCAGGCTGAGCACCTTGCCGCGGGCATTCGAGTTCACAAATAGCGAAGCCACAGCCAGTGTGGCAACAACAAGCATAAAGCTGAGTATAATCCGCTGTAAATATTTCCGCGAGCGGATCGTCTGCAGTACATTCATAGGTGATCTCTCCCGGTTCATAGGGTGACCTTAATATAATCCCGCGCCATTTTGCTTGTCAATCCGCTTTTCCGCGGGCCGCCTCCCCCGATTCCTCCGCACCCGGCAGCGTATCCGGCTCTGCATCGAACAAATTCCGCAGAAGTGTCCGTGCGATTACCCCGTGTCCCGCTGCGTCCGGATGGATTCCGTCGCCATATCTATACGAGGCATTCAGTGACCGCTCCTGCCGGATATGCTCCAGCAGCGGTGTGCGCAAATCGATGATGCCATCCGCAGGACATTCACCGGACAGAAGCCAGCCCGCATAACGCTCCAGCACCTCATCGTAATTCTGGTAAGGAGCCAGATAGCTGAAATCAGCCGCATCCGCCGGCTGCAGCCGGCCGTTCATTGACGGGGCATCGAATGGCGGCGGTGTCATCAGCACGACAGCGGCCCCGGCTTCACGGATTTGTGTGCTCAGCTGCTGCATTCCCGCCTGATAGGCTGCGAAACGCTCTTCCGACAAGGGATGATAAATCCCGTCGTTCATTCCATAGCAAGCTACGGCCACACCCGGAGACGCTGCCGCAAGCTCTCTTGCCAGCCGTTCATGGATGCAGGGACGCGGAAACGGATGCGCCGCTTCGCTGAGGCCCGAGGCCGTCTCGCTGGGTACACCGCACGGGATGAGCTCCACCGCCAGATCCGGGCGGTGCTGCTTCAACCATTCCCGGATTAAGCGGATATACAGGCCATCCGCCGTAATGCTGTCCCCGAGGAACATAATCTTGAGATTCGCGGTTTTTTTTGTCACGCTATCAATAATCGTATTAATATTTAAAGGCAGCATATCTTCCCTCCTGATCATTGCGCCATTTCCCCGGCTTGGCCTATGCCAAGCGTTTCTCCTGCAATCTAATGGTAGCGCCACCTGCCCTTTTCCGCCTTAACGATCCCGACTTTCTTTAGCATGATATCGACATGACAGCGCTCTTGGCAGCACCCGCAGCGGCTCTTAGATTTCCTCCGTGCCGGTAGAGGCAGCTGTATCTTCCCTCTGACGCAGCCGCCGGCGGTACGCTCCGGGAGTCAGTCCAAATCTCGAACTGAACAGGCGCGTCATATAGTTGGGATCTTGAATGCCTACCCGTTCGGCAATTTCTGAAATACCCAGCACCGTACCGCCCAGCAGCTTTTTGGCTTCCTCCAGACGCAGATGGAGTACATATTGCAGCGGCGTGGTGCCGATATGCTGTTTCATGCACCTTGTAATATAATCCGCCTGGAAATGCAGCTCCTCTTCAAGTCCTGCAAGATTGAACGGCTGTCTCCAGTGGACATCCAGGTAGCCTGCCGCTGCCCGGGCCAGCCGGACCGCCGGCTCTGGCTGTGCAGTCCGTATGCATTCCGTCTGAAGCGCCTCCAGCAGCCCGGCCAGCAGCAGGTGGAGACGCAGCGCATTACCTGCACTCAGCCTGCTGTGGATCTCGTTCATCTCATGCAGAATCGGCTCCAGCGTCTCTACGTCGACTGTGGCGTATTTCGGCATGTACAGACGCTGCTGTGCAGAGGGCTCCTCATCCTCCACCGTTCCCTTGGCCAGCAGGGATGACCAGGGAATATCCTCCCGCCGAATATATGCCGGCTTAGATTCATGGATGAAGTGCACCCAGTATATTTCTGTATCCTCCTCACATGCCCGGTAACCTTCATGCGGCAGTCCCGCCTCCAGCACCAGCAGCTTTCCCGGACCCACCGCATACTGCTTGTCCTCTTCTCTCATATAGAGCGTTCCGCGCTTCACCAGCAGCAGATCATACACACCGAAGGTACGGGCGAAATGCCGGTCTCCCGGCGGCCAGACGGCATGTCCCACCGTGACGAATTGCGGCAGCGGCGGAATCGCTAATTCCAGACACAGCACTGGCTATCTCTCCTGTCCAAGTCGATTTTGTGCTATTCAAAGTCTATAATATCACTGGCTGCCCCGCCATAAAAGAGTTACATTGACTGGGAATCCGCTTTTCATCCAAATCGTATAAGGGGCTGTGTATCCATGCGTTTTCGTCAGGTTCACCTGGACTTCCATACTTCTGAATTCATTCCCGGCATCGGCAAAGATTTCACCAAATCCCAGTTTCAATCCATGCTGCGTGCCGGTCATGTTGACTCTGTTACGGTATTCTCCAAATGCCATCACGGCTGGGCCTATCACTTCAGTGAAGCCAATGAAATCCATCCGCATCTCTCCTTCGACCTTCTGGGGGATATGATCAGTGCGGCTCACGAAATCGGAGTCAAGACACCGGTATATCTGTCCGCTGGCCTTGATGAGAAGCTGGCCCGCCGCCATCCCGAGTGGCTGATCCGTGATGCAGAGGACCGCACACGCTGGGTGAAGGACTTCATGACGCCGGGTTATCATGAGTTTTGCATGAATACACCTTATCTGGACGTTTTGCTGGCGCAAATCCATGAAGTAGTTTCCCGTTATGATGCTGACGGTATCTTCCTCGATATCGTCGGCGGCCGTAAATGCCGCTGCCAGTACTGCGTCTCGGCACTGCAGGCAGCCGGCCAGGATCCCCGCGATGAAGCAGCCGTTACTGCCCTCGGTGAACAGACTTATCTGAATTATGCACGCCGTGTCCGGGAGACGATTGACGCGGTAAAGCCAGGCCTTCCGGTCTATCATAACAATGGTCATCAGCAGCGGGGCCGCCGTGATCTTGTCCAGGTTAACAGCCACCTCGAGCTGGAGTCGCTCCCAACCGGAGGCTGGGGCTACGATCACTTCCCGCTGTCAGCACGGTACGCCCAGACCCTGGGCATGGAATTTCTAGGCATGACCGGCAAATTCCATACCTCCTGGGGCGAATTCGGCGGCTACAAGCATCCGAACGCGCTGCGGTATGAGGCCGCGCTCAGCCTTGCCCACGGTGCAAAATGCTCCATCGGTGACCAGCTTCACCCTTCGGGGTTTATGGATGAAGCGACCTATGCCCTAATCGGCGCTGCCTATGCCGAGGTGGAGCCGAAGGAGCAATGGTGCAACGGAGTGGAGTCCGTTGCGGACATCGCTGTCCTGTCCCTGGAGGCGGCCCGTGAAGCCTGCCCAGACGGACAGGCGCTGAAGGGACAGCGGAATCTGGCTGATGCAGGAGCAGTGCGTATACTGAGTGAAGGACACTACCTGTATGATATCGTAGATACATTCAGCGATTTTGCCGCTTACAAAGTCCTGATCCTGCCGGATGAAGTGCCGGTATGGCCGGAACTGGCTTCCGCTATTGAAGCCTTTACAGCAGGGGGCGGCAAGGTGCTGGCCACCGGACGTTCGGGCCTGAATCCGGCAGGTGATACCTTTGCGCTGAATCTGGGTATCCGCTGGCAGGGAACAAACCCGTACCGTCCGGCGTATTTCCATCCGTATTTCACGCCCGGCGCCCTCCTGCCTGCCTCTTATGTTATGTACGGTGAAGGTCAGCTGGTAGAATTACGGGAAGGACAATCGCTGGGTCACCTGGAGAATCCGTATTTCAACCGCGATGTCTTTACTTTCTGTTCGCATCAGCATACACCAGGTACCAGAGAAGATAATGGACCAGCCATGGTTGAGACCAGCAGCGGTATCTACATCGCCTGGGATGTGTTCAGCGACTATGCGGAAGGCGGCCACCTTATCCTCAAAGAAATGGTGCTGCATGCCCTGTCCCGGCTGCTTCCGCGTCCCACCCTGCGCACTTGTCTGCCGGCCCGGGGAATAACGACCCTGCAGTACCAGCCTGCGGAGAAGCGCTATGTGCACCATCTGCTCTATGCCGCCCCTGCACTGAAGGGCCGTATCGAAGTCATCGAGGACATCGTGCCGCTGCGGGACATTTCTGTCAGCCTGAACCTTCCGTCTCCTGCCCAAGTCCAGCGGGTCTATCTGGCTCCTTCGATGACTGAACTGCCTTTCACAGCAGGCCGAAACGGTGAGCTCACATATATGGTTCCTTATCTCGAGAATCACCAGATGGCAGTGCTAGAGCTTGCCCCTTAAAAACAAAATTCACCCTACGGGTGAATCCAGATCATACTTATTGATTGCGTTTCACATCAGCTGAAGTTTACCGGGCTCTACATGAACTATCCGCTCAGCAGGCGGACTGAGATTCCCTTATTTGAGCAGATCTGGCGAAATCACGGAGTATCCGGACTGAGATTCCGCTAATTGTCCTGAACTGCTGCATTTTAAGCCCAAATGAACAACATAGCGGATTCTCAGTCCTCTTTCACCTTAGGAGGCATGTTTTCGGCAAAATAACGACTTACCAGTCCGCTTCAGCAAGGAATTCCGTTTGTTGCATAGTAGTCACAGTCACCGGCCTCTTATTAATTACTGCGGATAGTCATAACAATGAAGAAAACCGGCGGGGGATGCCGGAAGAGTCAGAGGAATTATACCGCTTGGAATGACTGGCTTATTTGGAGCCAAGTTAAAGGTAATCGACAATTGCTCAACCTGTATAATATCCTTAAAAAAAACAGGCTTACAAATTTGCCCGAAAGCAAATCTGTAAGCCTGTTTATGATGATACCGGCGAGAGGACTCGAACCTCCACGGTTTCCCTCTCGATTTTGAGTCGAGCGCGTCTGCCATTCCGCCACGCCGGCAAATTATAAGTACATATCCCTTAAGGACACTTTGATTATTCAAGAAGTAAATATGGCGCGCCCTGAGAGATTCGAACTCCCGACCTTTTGATTCGTAGTCAAACGCTCTATCCAGCTGAGCTAAGGGCGCAAAATATGGAGCGGACGACGGGAATCGAACCCGCGACCCTCGCCTTGGCAAGGCGATGCTCTACCGCTGAGCCACGTCCGCACACGGTATGTATTCATTATGTTACTTAAATAAAAATGGCGGAACCGACGGGATTCGAACCCGCGATCTCCTGCGTGACAGGCAGGCATGTTAGGCCAACTACACCACGGTTCCAAAACAATTGCGGGGGCAGGATTTGAACCTGCGGCCTTCGGGTTATGAGCCCGACGAGCTACCGGGCTGCTCCACCCCGCGTCAGTAATAAATGTATTCACTTCTATCTTGCAAGTCTCCATGGTGGAGGCTGAGGGGTTCGAACCCCCGACCCTCTGCTTGTAAGGCAGATGCTCTCCCAGCTGAGCTAAGCCTCCATCGAAGAAGCAACTTAATGATCATAACACATTCTCATGAGATATACAATCATTATTTATTTCAACTTTAGAGATTGAAGAAGATTATGGTGACTCGTATGGGATTCGAACCCATGTTACCTCCGTGAAAGGGAGGTGTCTTAACCCCTTGACCAACGAGCCATATCAACAAACAATCTTTCGACAACAAAAAGTATTATATCAAATATATGATTATAGTGCAATAGAAAACACAATAATTATTAAAATCTATTATCCTTCCACTTCAACACTAATCTGGATCGCCATTGCAGATCTCCCTTTTCTATTCCCCGGTCTCCAGCAGAGACATAATAATTCCAGCTACCTCTGGAATAGATATCTGCTCAGTGTCCACATAACACTCAAAGACCTTGTTCTCCAGCCCTGTAAGACATCTCTCCATCTGTACAGCAGCCCAGGATCTCCTGCCTTCACCACGGCCCTTCAGTCTGCTATACAGGGTCTCAGGGGAAGCAGTCAACGTGAAATGACGAACCACTATCCCTTCGCTTCTTAGTCTGCCCACAATCTGCATAAAGTAGTCTGGATCTACTAGGGTCATAGGTACAATAATCGTTCCATTATACTCTGAATCTATGTATCTAAGCATTGAATACGTAAGCTCACGCCAGAGCGGATGGCTCTGAAAATCGTTTTTTGACATGCCTCCTGGAAGGTTATCACGGATATAATAGCCGGCATTCTCCGGATCGAATACATAAGAATGTGGAATACTCCGGTGGAGCTCAATCGCCGTTTGCGTTTTTCCTGAACCAAAGGTTCCATTCAGCCAAATAATCACATACGTACCTCCCCGATACATACACCAATTATAATCCATATACAAATAGACTATATAAACCATACTTTAGATTACAACTAAATTAGTAACCGATTACTGCTTATGTGATACGTAATTTATTAAATTACCCACACCTGATTCGTCGCTTTCAGATTTGATATTCTTAAGTTACCACTGTACAGGCTTAAATGTTGTACGTATTTTGCATGAAATACAAGAATTGCCCGCTAATGTCACCTGTAGGAAGAGAAATGCTGCTTTTCATACAACATTTTTGGATTATAGCTGAGATTATAAGGAGAATGTTGTATTATACGCAGGAATTTTAAATGCATTCCGTTTCTTCACCTCAGGCAGCGGGCTAAAATCATGAAATTCATGTGTTAACTGTACAAGTAGGGTAAGACGAGGGATTACTCCCTCGGACTCCCCGTCAAACCGTGCATGCAGATTTCCCGCACACGGCTTTCCTTCGTCAGTTCCCCATCTTCAGGAGTGAGTTTCCTTCATCCATCGCCGGATTGCCTATTTCACTCCTGAATTAGGAACGCGTGGTGAGTAAGCTTGTTAGAAATACCATTCCCGCTGCTTCCAGTTCCTTATTTGGAATCAACCGGTTTGACACCGTAGATTTCTTTTTGCGCCTGAAGGCTCGCACCCTCATCCGCGTCCATTTATCCAGACGTTCAAACTTTTTCTTTACATCTCCTATCCCAAAATAGTTTCCAAATCCTCGGATGATTTCGTTTAGCTTCTTGAGCATTCCCTCCAGGTTGGTTCCTTGCTGCCTTCGGGTCGCGTTTCGGATTTGTTCCTTATATTTCTTCATTTTCGCTTCCGGCAAGCTCACATAGTTCCTCCTGAAGTCAAATCCCAGAAAACGAAATCCTTCTTTAAAATCCACCACTTTGGTTTTCTCCGGGTGCATCCGCAGCCCTAGGTCCTCTTCCAGGATCTTCTTTGCTGCCAGATATGCCTCTTTTGCCTTCTCCTTACTCTTGCATAGGATCACAGCATCGTCTGCATATCTGACAACGGCAAATCCCTGCTCCTTCATTCCCCAGTCAAACGTATTCAGATAGATATTTGCCAGCAGCGGCGAGATAACCCCGCCCTGTGGAGAGCCGATTTCCGTTTCATGGAACTGATCATCTTCCATGATTCCCGCCGTTAGCCATCCGCGAATGAGCGTCAGCACTTTTCCGTCGGTGATCCGCTCTCGTACCTTCTCCATGAGTCCCTCGTGGGGAATTTCATCGAAGAAAGATACAATATCCAGGTCCACTACATATTCATATCCGTTACGTTTGGCCCGCCGGATCGTGTGTATGGCTTGATGCGCCGAGTATCCTGCCCGAAATCCAAAACTATAGTAGTAAAAGTCCTCTTCAAAGATAGGCTCAATGATTTGGCGTACCGCTTGCTGACATACCCGATCCCGGATCGTGGGAATGCCTAACGGCCTTAACTTCCCATTCTCCTTCTCGATGTAATGCCGCCTCACGGGATCTGGAACGTAACGCCCCTGCTGCAATAACCTTTGGAGTTCTCTTAGGTTCATGCTCACATTCTTCTCGTACATTAGGGTGCTGACGCCATCCACACCGCCACTTCCTTGATTCTTCTTTACCGATAGCCAGGCTTCGTGCAGATTGTTCATTTGGTAAACCTTATCGATTAAGGAATAATAACGTCTTTTCGGTTTCATTGGTGTTTCACCACCTTTACCGCTACTCACCAAGCTGGTCTTGTTTCCGCTACATAGATCGATTCCTTGCTTATTCCATCCCGGCAACTGCGTGTTAGAAAAAAAAACTTTCAATCGCTCCTGCTGCCCTGGATGTACTCAGGTCGCCAGTTTGCCTCATCCCCAAGCGCTCTTTCGCTCTCGGCGGGACGTACCCCCTCGGTCAAACCCTCGCTGGTTAAAGACGTTTACGATCTCCACTCACGAACACTCACAGGCTTTGACGAAGCACGTTCCCTTCGCCTCTGTCTCTCCTCTTTTGGAGTGAGAGCAGGGTATGCGACACCACTTTTTTTTTCTGGCTAATTGCCTTTCAAAAAAAATCCAGGCGCATACTCATCCGGGTTTTCTCCTCCAGTCTGTTACCAGCTTTCATTGGCCCGGATTTACTCACTACTACGAAACGATCCGCCATCTCGCAATCCTTCGGCTTGGCTTTCCCTTTCGGTTATACCTCCCCTACCTTGTCCGCGTTTGCGTCAAGGAGACTACGAGACTTCCCTCAGTTATCTGCACCTTCTATTCCATCCATCCTGACCCTAATCACGTCGATGAGTTCTACAGGTCATTTCCCTTTGGTTGTTTTCCTGTAAAATATACGTTCTCGTATAAGCTTCCCCGTTTTTCGGGCGGGTCGCCCGACATCGCCGCCACCTCTGGTTCACTGCATTCCGGGCTGGACTTTGCCTGCAGGCCCTTCGGATTCTTCCTCACGGAAGACACCCTGCCTATCCGTGCAACCTTCGGTTGCCGGATATCTACTTCGGCTACGGCACTTTAAAGGGTAAAGTTACCGGGTGGATTTGAACCACCTAGATGGTGCGACTGTGAGGCGCACCAAAAAACCACCGTTGAATGTCAACAGTGGTCTTAAGTGCTTGGCGGCGTCCTACTCTCCCAGGACCCTTCGGTCCAAGTACCATCGGCGCTGGAGGGCTTAACGGTCGTGTTCGGGATGGGTACGTGTGGAACCCCTCCGCTATCGCCACCAAACGGGCATTTGATATACAAATGCTATGATTCAGGTCTCAGCATCGCTAAATGCTGAAAACAAATTTTCTCTATAGAACTACTTGAGCTCTATAAATTACAATTTGATTCCTGAAAACTGAATCCGAAACGAATCTGCGCTCTAAGAAATTTGGATAAGCCCTCGACCGATTAGTATTGGTCAGCTCCATGCATTGCTGCACTTCCACCTCCAACCTATCTACCTCGTCGTCTTCAAGGGGTCTTACTAATTGGGAAATCTCATCTTGAGGGGGGCTTCACGCTTAGATGCTTTCAGCGCTTATCCCGTCCGTACGTAGCTACTCAGCCATGCTCCTGGCGGAACAACTGATGCACCAGCGGTACGTCCATCCCGGTCCTCTCGTACTAAGGACAGCTCCTCTCAAATTTCCTGCGCCCACGACAGATAGGGACCGAACTGTCTCACGACGTTCTGAACCCAGCTCGCGTACCGCTTTAATGGGCGAACAGCCCAACCCTTGGGACCTACTTCAGCCCCAGGATGCGATGAGCCGACATCGAGGTGCCAAACCTCCCCGTCGATGTGGACTCTTGGGGGAGATAAGCCTGTTATCCCCAGGGTAGCTTTTATCCGTTGAGCGATGGCCCTTCCATGCGGTACCACCGGATCACTAAGTCCGACTTTCGTCCCTGCTCGACTTGTTGGTCTCGCAGTCAAGCTCCCTTATGCCTTTGCACTCTTCGAATGATTTCCAACCATTCTGAGGGAACCTTTGAACGCCTCCGTTACTCTTTAGGAGGCGACCGCCCCAGTCAAACTGCCCGCCTGACACGGTCCCCGTACCCGATTAGGGCACTAGGTTAGAACCTAGATACGATCAGGGTGGTATCCCAACGGCGCCTCCGCAGAAGCTTGCGCTCCTGCCTCAACGGCTCCCACCTATCCTGTACAGATCGTACCCAAATTCAATATCAAGCTGCAGTAAAGCTCCATGGGGTCTTTCCGTCTTGTCGCGGGTAACCTGCATCTTCACAGGTATTAAAATTTCACCGGATCTCTCGTTGAGACAGCGCCCAAGTCGTTACGCCATTCGTGCGGGTCAGAATTTACCTGACAAGGAATTTCGCTACCTTAGGACCGTTATAGTTACGGCCGCCGTTTACTGGGGCTTCGGTTCACAGCTTCGGATTGCTCCTAACCACTCCCCTTAACCTTCCAGCACCGGGCAGGCGTCAGCCCGTATACTTCGCCTTGCGGCTTCGCACAGACCTGTGTTTTTGCTAAACAGTCGCTTGGGCCTTTTCACTGCGGCCCCCTCGGGCTATTCACCCTACCGAGGCACCTCTTCTCCCGAAGTTACGAGGTCATTTTGCCGAGTTCCTTAACGAGAGTTCTTCCGCGCGCCTTAGAATTCTCTTCTCGCCTACCTGTGTCGGTTTGCGGTACGGGCACCTTCTCCTGGCTAGAGGCTTTTCTTGGCAGTGTGAGATCATGACCTTCGCTACTACAATTTTCGCTCCCCATCACAGCCCAGCCTTATCGATGTGCGGATTTGCCTACACATCAGCCTCACTGCTTAGACGGACACTTCCATCAGTCCGCGTCACTACCCTCCTGCGTCACCCCATCGCTCATAGCGGATTACGGTGGTACAGTAATTTCAAACTGTTGTCCTTCGACTACGCCTTTCGGCCTCGCCTTAGGTCCCGACTTACCCTGAGCGGACGAGCCTTCCTCAGGAAACCTTGGGCTTTCGGCGGATCAGATTCTCACTGATCTTTTCGTTACTCATACCGGCATTCTCACTTGTATGCTGTCCAGCGCTCCTTACGGTACACCTTCAACCTACATACAACGCTCCCCTACCCCAGATGCAAAGCATCTAGCCATAGCTTCGGTGGTGTGTTTAGCCCCGTTACATTTTCGGCGCAGAGTCACTCGACCAGTGAGCTATTACGCACTCTTTCAATGGTGGCTGCTTCTAAGCCAACATCCTGGTTGTCTGTGCAACTCCACATCCTTTCCCACTTAACACACACTTGGGGACCTTAGCTGATGGTCTGGGCTGTTTCCCTTTTGACAATGGATCTTAGCACTCACTGTCTGACTCCCGGCAAGAAGTTAATGGCATTCGGAGTTTGACTGAGCTTGGTAACCCTTGCGGGCCCCGCACCCAATCAGTGCTCTACCTCCACCACTCCATTCACCGAGGCTAGCCCTAAAGCTATTTCGGGGAGAACCAGCTATCTCCGAGTTCGATTGGAATTTCTCCGCTACCCCCACCTCATCCCCGCATTTTTCAACATGCGTGGGTTCGGGCCTCCAGTGCGTGTTACCGCACCTTCACCCTGGACAGGGGTAGATCACACGGTTTCGGGTCTACGTCCACATACTAAATCGCCCTATTCAGACTCGCTTTCGCTGCGGCTCCGGCTTCTCACCTTAACCTTGCATGTTAAACGTAACTCGCCGGTTCATTCTACAAAAGGCACGCCATCACCCATAGATCGGGCTCTGACTTTTTGTAAGCACACGGTTTCAGGTTCTATTTCACTCCCCTTCCGGGGTGCTTTTCACCTTTCCCTCACGGTACTGTTTCACTATCGGTCGCCAGGTAGTATTTAGCCTTAGCAGATGGTCCTGCTGGATTCATACGGGGTTTCACGTGCCCCGCACTACTCGGGATCCGTCTCGGAGAGAACACAGTTTAGGCTACAGGGCTTTTACCTCTATCGCGGGCCTTTCCAGACCTCTTCGCCTACCATATTCCTTTGTAACTCCATGTGAGACGTCCCACAACCCCAAGGGGCAAGCCCCTTGGTTTAGGCTGTTCCGCGTTCGCTCGCCGCTACTGACGGAATCACTATTGTTTTCTCTTCCTCAGGGTACTTAGATGTTTCAGTTCCCCTGGTCTGCCTCTACATTTCCTATGTATTCAGAAATGAGTAACTGCGAATTACCACAGCTGGGTTTCCCCATTCGGACACCCCCGGATCAAAGCTTGCTTACAGCTCCCCGAGGCAGTTTCGTTGTTCGCCACGTCCTTCGTCGGCTCCTGGCGCCTAGGCATCCTCCGTGTGCTCTTATTAGCTTAACCGTCACTCCGGTGTTTCGCTTGCTTGCTCCTCTTGTTTTGAATGCCGCTCATGGATTGCTCCATTCACTAACACATTCAAAGCCAAAGGTCGCTGCACAATCGAAAACCTTCGTTCTGCACTAATAACTATTTCAACTTGCTTACACAAGTTTCAGCTAAAAGATGTTCTAAAACGCAAATTCGTTTCGGTATCCAGTTTTCAAGGATCAAGGTGCTGAAATTTCGGTACAATCACGACTGTGATGTTCGAAAATTCAGACAGTTTAAAGATGAGAGCTTAAACTCTCAAAACTGACCAACGAGTGAGTAACAGGCCTAAACCTGAGTTTTGGAAGTAATACTTCCGATTTGAATGTCACCGTTGCAGGTGACGATTCTCCATAGAAAGGAGGTGATCCAGCCGCACCTTCCGATACGGCTACCTTGTTACGACTTCACCCCAATCATCTACCCCACCTTCGGCGGCTGGCTCCCTTGCGGGTTACCCCACCGACTTCGGGTGTTGTAAACTCTCGTGGTGTGACGGGCGGTGTGTACAAGACCCGGGAACGTATTCACCGCGGCATGCTGATCCGCGATTACTAGCAATTCCGACTTCATGCAGGCGAGTTGCAGCCTGCAATCCGAACTGAGACCGGCTTTGCTGGGATTGGCTCCACCTCGCGGTTTCGCTTCCCGTTGTACCGGCCATTGTAGTACGTGTGTAGCCCAGGTCATAAGGGGCATGATGATTTGACGTCATCCCCACCTTCCTCCGGTTTGTCACCGGCAGTCACTCTAGAGTGCCCAGCTTAACCTGCTGGCAACTAAAGTCAAGGGTTGCGCTCGTTGCGGGACTTAACCCAACATCTCACGACACGAGCTGACGACAACCATGCACCACCTGTCTCCGATGCTCCGAAGAGGGGCACTATCTCTAATGCTTTCATCGGGATGTCAAGACCTGGTAAGGTTCTTCGCGTTGCTTCGAATTAAACCACATACTCCACTGCTTGTGCGGGTCCCCGTCAATTCCTTTGAGTTTCAGTCTTGCGACCGTACTCCCCAGGCGGAGTGCTTACTGTGTTAACTTCGGCACCAAGGGTATCGAAACCCCTAACACCTAGCACTCATCGTTTACGGCGTGGACTACCAGGGTATCTAATCCTGTTTGCTCCCCACGCTTTCGCGCCTCAGCGTCAGTTACAGCCCAGAAAGTCGCCTTCGCCACTGGTGTTCCTCCACATATCTACGCATTTCACCGCTACACGTGGAATTCCACTTTCCTCTTCTGTACTCAAGTCACCCAGTTTCCAGTGCGACCCCAGGTTGAGCCCAAGGTTTAAACACCAGACTTAAATGACCGCCTGCGCGCGCTTTACGCCCAATAATTCCGGACAACGCTTGCCCCCTACGTATTACCGCGGCTGCTGGCACGTAGTTAGCCGGGGCTTTCTTCTCAGGTACCGTCACTCCGGTAGCAGTTACTCTACCGGACGTTCTTCCCTGGCAACAGAGCTTTACGATCCGAAAACCTTCATCACTCACGCGGCATTGCTCCGTCAGGCTTTCGCCCATTGCGGAAGATTCCCTACTGCTGCCTCCCGTAGGAGTCTGGGCCGTGTCTCAGTCCCAGTGTGGCCGTTCACCCTCTCAGGTCGGCTACGCATCGTCGCCTTGGTGGGCCGTTACCCCACCAACTAGCTAATGCGCCGCAGGCCCATCCCCAAGTGGCAGATTGCTCCGCCTTTCATTCTCTCTTCAGGAGAGGAAAGAAATTATCCGGTATTAGCTACCGTTTCCGGTAGTTATCCCAGTCTTGAGGGCAGGTTGCCTACGTGTTACTCACCCGTCCGCCGCTAAGCAAGAACAGAAGCAAGCTTCCATTCAAACTCCGCTCGACTTGCATGTATTAGGCATGCCGCCAGCGTTCGTCCTGAGCCAGGATCAAACTCTCCAAATTGGTTTTAGAAAGAGCGATTGCTCATTTTGAAACATCTGACGAGAATTTTCATTCTCTATTTTGGAAGTCACTTTCGTGATTTCCCACTCACTCGTTGTTCAGTTTTCAAAGATCAAGCTCATTGTCAGCGCCGCTTACCGCGTCACCAGCAACTTTTATAATATATCATGTTTCTCATCTGAATGCAACACTTATTTTCCAGAAGTTGTTTACATACTCGTCAGAGTAACATGTCCAATCTTGTGAAAAGGCTTCCGCCTCGCGACTGGATTTATAATATACCATGCATTTATAACTAAAAACAACCCTCAATATTTACCATTTTAAAAATGGTTCTATAGAACTCCATAGTTATACTATACAAGTCTCTGTACCTGCAAAATTCCAAAAAAGTGCAGCAAGCCCGCATCCTATGCGTGACCTGCATGCACTCCATAAACTATAGTTTCAGACTTAGTTAGAAATCCATGGATTCTTATTCTTTTTGGCTGTACTTGAACGTCCGTTTGAGCTTGAACCTGTTTTGGAAGAAGTCTTAGCTTTGGCGGTGGTTGTCTGGCTGGAAGTTTTCACTTTTGCCGCCGCTTTGGAAGCCCCGCCCTTTGCATTCTTCACTGACGGCGTTTCAGCGCGTACTGCTTCAGGAGTCTCCGCTGCTTCCTGCACTGCAGGCTCTGGAACCTGGATTTCAGGTACACGGTTATGGGCAAAGTTCTCCATACCGGGGTAGGACGGATAAGCCGGGATATTCGATACCATTGGCTGATCGTACACCGGTGACAGCGCACTAGGCATTGAATTCATTTCTGCTGAATAAGGGGATACCATTCCCGGCTGCGGCATACCATACACCGGATACGTATTGTACATAGGCTGCATTGCTTGCTCATACGGATAAGGCTGAATAGACATTCCGCCGCATCCGCAGGAAGGCCAAGGGAGATTGACCGGCTGGCCGCTATACTGCGGAGATACAAAAGATGCGTTATCGCTCATCGGGCTCACTGCGGACATTGCCGCATTGTTATAGTCTGGCGCAGCGTTCGGGTACCAGGCTCCGGGATAATCTCCTGCAGGATAAGCATAGTACGGCGGGCAATCCGGCATGAAAGCTGCAGGCTGAATGTAGTTAGGAGCAGCGTTTATATCCATCATTCCCATGGGCTCATACACAGGATACACCGGCGGACAATTCATGAAATACGGGTTCTCATTCAGACCAGGATAACCTTCGCTCTTGTCGCATGGAGAGACTTTACCATCGTTCCATGCCGATGGCTGAACCTCAGTTTTATGTGCTTCTTTGGGCATCTCATATGTGATGGCTTCTTGTGCCGGAACTGAGATTTGTACAAATAAGCTTTGTTTCTCATGAACGATTTCCTGAATCGGCATCACTTCGGGTGCTTTATTGGGTGCAGGATTAGGCGCCGGTACAGGAGCAGCAATGGGAACCGGGACAGCTTCTGCGGCAGGGGACACGACAGGAGCCGGCTTTTCTATGGGCCCGGTATAGGTTTTTCCGCCAATAGCTGTTTTGTCTACGACTGCAGGTGCTGTGGATTGTGCCTGAATGGGAGTAGTATTAGCTTTTGCCGGAGAGACAGACTGAGCCTGAATAGGAGAAGCAGTATTAGCTTTCTTAGGGATATTCACAACTTCCCCTGTCATCAGAACATTGGGATTCTTAAGCTGCGGATTGGCATCAATCATGTCCTTCAGCGTAATGCCCCATGCTTTGGAGAGCTTCCACAAGGTATCGCCTTGCTTGACGGTATGCTTGTAATAGACCTCACTGTTATCTGGTACAGGTATCGGGGCTGCCGGTATTTTGACCTTATCTCCGACAGCGAGTACATCTGGATTCGTGATTTGCGGATTGGCCTCAATTATTTTTTGCAGCGGCACTCCATACTTCTGCGATAACGCAAACAGCGAATCGCCTTGCTTAACAATGTGTATTTTCACGCAGCATTTACCTCCTAATAAATATCTGTTGATCGACGTTGCCCCCCGGTTCAGGGATTACTGCACTTCAGCATGGTATATGCGGTACAGCCGCCTCCTTCGTTACTACATCTTATGCAGCCCATGGGCGAATGACATCCCTAATACAAAAAAAATCCTCCCATAGCTCTATGGGAGGATTGCTGCTATATTCATTCATTGGTTTGCGGAATAACTATTAAGGAACTATTCCCACACCTTGTAACCGTCTTTATCCACAACATTGCGGAATTCTTCAAGCAGCTGCAGGGTAATCGGACCGGCGTGACCGGAACCGATAATCCGGCCATCGATTTCACGGGCCGCAATAACTTCGGCTGCGGTACCGGTGAAGAAAACTTCATCGGCAATATATACATCATGCATGGTGAACGGCTCTTCCTTCAGCGGCAAGCCCAGTTTCTCACATAGCTCGATAATCGCCAGACGGGTAATTCCTTCAAGCGCGCCCAAATAGCAGGGAGGCGTGTAGACTACTCCTCTTTTGATAATGAAGATGTTGTCGCCCGATCCCTCGGTTACATATCCTTGCGCATTCATCATGATCGCTTCATCGGCTTCCGCCAGATTAGACTGGATTTTCACCAGAATGTTGTTGAGATAGTTCAGCGATTTGATCTTCGGATTCAGCGCATCCGGGATATTGCGGCGCTGGGATACCGACACGGCGCGGAGTCCGTTCAGATAAGCCTGTTCCGGGTAGATCGCCAGCTGCTCTACAATAATAATGACACTTGCTTTGGGACAGCGGCGCGGATCAAGTCCCAGGTTACCAGGACCGCGCGAAACGATCAGACGGATATACCCGTTACGCATCTCATTAAGACGGATAGTCTCAGCCATAGCCTCCAGCATCTCATCATACGTCAGCGGAATCTCCAGCATAATCGATTTGGCCGAATCATACAGCCTGTCCAGATGCTCTTTGCATTTGAAGATGTTGCCGTTATAAATACGGATTCCTTCGAAAATACCGTCTCCATATAAAAAGCCGTGATCAAATACCGATACCTTAGCATTGTCCTTCGTTACATGTTGTCCATCCAGATAGATCCATTGTTCAGCCATGAACTTACTGCACCTCCGCTTTCTCTTCCTCATAGGTGTATGTGGGATAGGACCCCAGAATCCGTACCTGACAGCCCAAGGCCTTGATCTCTTCGATCGCCCCCGGAAGCAGCACAGACTCTATCGGTTCCAGCACATCAATATAGAAATAATAAGTACCCAGTTTCTTCTTGGTCGGCCGTGATTCAATCCGCGACAGATTCAGCTTCCGCCAGGAAAATGCAGCCAGCACCTGATGCAGCGCACCCGGAAAATCCTCAGGCAGCGTCACAAGAATACTCGTCTTGTCCCCGCTGCTCTCTAGCGGCAGCTCCAGCTTCTCCTGGCCAACAAGTACAAAACGCGTGTAATTGTTGTTATGGTCTGTAACCTGCCGCTCCACGATCTCCAGCCCGTGCGTAGCTGCCCCCAGTGACGTACCGATAGCGGCCCAGCCCTTGCCGGGATTATCCTTTACAATCTCAACGGCTTCGGAAGTGCTGCCCACAGATTCCAGCTCCGCCCAAGGTGCGGCTTTGCGGATGAACTGCAGACATTGTGCCATAGCAACCGGATGGGACAGGATTTTGACAATCTTCGTATAATCCTTATGCCCGCTCCCATCCGTGAATTCCTGCGGATTACCGATCAGATTCTGCACCGACGGAAAAATCCACTCCGCCTGCATCGGCAGATTCACCTCGTTAATGAGCCAGTCAATATGCAGACTGACCGAGCCTTCGATCGTATTCTCAATCGGAATCACACTGTAATCCGTAACTCCGTTCGCCGTAGACAGAAAGACATCGGATATCAGCTTATGATGCTCAATATTTACCGGGTTACCCCCAAATAAATGCAGCAGCGCTTCATGCGACACCGAGCCCTGAGGCAATACCGCTATTGATTTCATGACTGTAATTCTCCTTTTATCATATCCAAAAATGATCCGTTTTGCATCCCGTTTCTTTCAAGCAGCTCCGTGGTAACACCTGAAGTACATGGCGACAGCCATACAGTCCGGGAAGGAATCCCATTCTCCTGCATTGTCTCTGTCAGGAAATGCTCCAGTTCCTGCTTCTTATCGCTGCTACGGTCCACCATACATAACAATGTAGGGCCTGCGCCGCTTAGCGCAATCCCCAGAGCACCGCGCCCGGGCGCCTCAGCAAGCAGCTTCTCCATACCCGGCACCATGGGAGCACGGTACGGCTGATGCAAGCGGTCCTGCATCGCTCTGCCAATCATATCGAGCCGGCCGGCGGAGAGTGCTGCAGTTAGCAGTGAGGTACGGCTGATATTATGGACAGCATCGCCCATTGTAACTTCGGCAGGCAGCAGCCCTCTTGCTTTGACTGTCTCCAGCTCAAATTCAGGAATAACCACAAGCACTTCCAGTGCCTGTGGAGGCTCTATCCGGATATAATCGGCATGCTGCCCATCCCATGCTGCTGTGATAATACCCCCGAAGATGGAGGCTCCAACATTATCAGGATGCTTCTCAAGCGCTGTGGCCATATCAAACAGCTTCGCAGACCCAAGCGGTGAACCAATCATAGCATTAGCTGCGGCCAATGCGCCAACAATTGCGGAAGCACTGCTGCCGAGACCCCGGGTGAGCGGAATTTCTGAATACATCGAGATGGATAGCTCGGGGACCGAAACCCCGGCTTCTGCAAACACCATCTGGGCTACCTTGTAGAGCAGATTGCTTTTGTCACGGGCGATACCCTTCATCTCATCACCATACAGGTGAAATACCGTTTCTGCCGCCTCTTCCATCTCAATCCAGGCATACAGTGACAGTGCCATGCCCAGTGTATCGAATCCCGGACCGAGATTGGCGGTGCTGGCAGGGACTTTTACTCTAGACCTTCCGTAAATACTCATGGCGTGGGAAATCTCCTTCGTTATATTTGCACGCAGCCGATGAATCTCGGAATGCGGTACTCAGCCTTCTACACGATAATGGCTTTTGATGCGGTGAATGACGTTCAATTGCTCTAAATGCCGCATTACTTTATTCATACTCGCCTTGCTGGCATTGTGCGTTACAATAATGATTTCTGCATCCGGATTATTAGTATTGGCCTGCTGCACTACGGAATCCAGACTGACATCATATTCGGCAAACACTTGAGTAATCTTCGCCAGCACACCCGCTTTGTCATCTACGTGCAGGAGGAGGAAGTTCTTGTAGAAGATATCTTCATCGCTCTTCAGCTTCTTCTGCTTATAGGGGACAATCTGCTTAAGCCCATTCACACCCAGCTTCAGATTCTTAATTACAGCCACAAGATCTGCCACAATTGAGGTTGCGGTAGGCATTGCTCCTGCTCCGGCACCATAAAACATCGTTTCCCCTACAGCTTGCCCATACACATATACGGCATTATATACTCCGTTCACGGATGCAATCGGATGGCTCGCACGGATCATCGTAGGCTGCACACTGATGCTGAATTCTTCATCCTGGCGTTCGGCAATGCCGAGCAGCTTCATCTCATAACCCAGCCGTTTGGCAAAAGCAATATCCTCTTTGCTCACGCCGGAAATCCCGCTCACACTGACATCGCTGAGTTCAACGTTGGTCCGGAAGCCAAGAGTGCCCAAGATCGCCATTTTGCGGGCAGCATCCAGACCCTCCACATCGGAGGTTGGATCAGATTCAGCATACCCGAGTTCCTGCGCTTCCTTCAGCACATCCAGATAAGACGCGCCTTCCTGGCTCATTTTGCTAAGTATGTAGTTGGTTGTCCCGTTAACGATACCCATAATCTTCATAATCTTGTCGGAGGAGAATCCTTCAATCAGTGTACGGATAATCGGAATGCCTCCAGCCACGCTGGCCTCGTAGAACACATCACACTGCTTCTCCTGAGCTTTGGCCAGAATTTCCGAGCCATGCAGGGCCATCAGGTCCTTGTTGGCTGTAACGATATGTTTGCCGCGCTCCAGCGCCTCTAGAATGTACTCTTTCGTTCCCGCAATACCGCCCATGACCTCGACAATGACATCAATTTCCGGGTCCCGGATAACCTCCCACGGGTCATCGGTGATCTTGGATGGATCGACTTCAATTTCCCGCGGCTTCTCCGTATTCTTCACGGCAATACGTTCAATCAGGATCGGCGAGCCTACCTGGCTGCTCAAATCCTCCTGATTCCCTTCAACGATACGGACTACGCCCGTACCTACTGTACCCAAACCCAGCAATCCCACTTTAACCGGCTTCATTTGTATCCTCCTAAAAGTTTTGCGAGCGTCTGCTCCTTGTATTCACTTCAAGCAAAACTCACTTCGTAAGCATAGGCTTAAGTTTTGTTAAGCAATACTAGCCCTGGCCGATAATTAACGCCCGCTTCACACCCGAGATTGCCTTTAGACTATCCAGTAAATCGCCTAATTCTTCATTTAAATGAGAAATTTCCACAGAGATCACCACGTTGGCCCGCCCCTGCAGCGGGATACTCTGGTGAATCGTCAGCACGTTGGCCCCGTGAACAGCTACAGAACCCAGCACTTTAGAGAGCATACCTGATTCGTGCTCCAGATCTATCGAGATGGTTACTATACGCTCACGTTCCAGCTGATGAATCAAATGAATTCCGTCTTTGTATTTATAAAAAGCACTGCGGCTAAGCCCAACCTGCTCCACGCCCTCGTGTACCGTTTTGGCATCTCCTGCTTCCAGCAGCTGCTTGACCTGCATGGTCTTCAGTACAGCATCGGGCAATATGTCCTCCCGGACCAAATAATAGCGTTCTTTCACGAACGTCCTCACCCCAAAGACTTTTGTATGTACATAGTGGACATTATACGGGATTGAAGACTTAAATTGCAACACTTTTTCCTCTGACAGCATGTGACCTTGAATTTTCAAAAAAGGCTATTCCGCCCGTTAATCAGGAGGAACAGCCTTCACTTAACTGTAAGAGACGGTCGTACCGCAGTAGTCACAGCTCTTGGACTGCAGAGGGGAGACGGTATTCTGCGCACCACAGCCAGGGCAGCGTATAGACTTCGGCTGCTGCTGCGGTCTTGGCGCCTGATATACCGTTTGTCCGCCCGGGGAAGAAAATGGCGATGAATCCGCCTGATTAACCGGAGCATCAGGCTCAGTATCCGCTCCCTCACTGAAGAGCAGGCCTGAGTCCAGCACCCCATACTTCTTGAGGTAGATCAGATCCCGATTCACATCCGCCTCACTTTGCCCGGTACCGTCAGCCAGATTCCCAATATAACGTACTCTGCCGGCAGTGATTAGCTGCACATATTGATTGGCGAGCTGTGAGAAACGGAATCTGGCTTTGGCCGCCCTTTTGGCAAAAGCTGACGCAGGCAGGAGCAGAACAAGCGCAAAGAGGATTAACATTATAATTAGCGTCATGACATCGATCCCGTCGTCACTATATATAGAATAAAGGATAAAGCCCATCATCTGCACAAATCCCCCTACAAAAACATGATACAGCAGGCTGTAGTTGACGGGTTTGCGGTAATTTTTGTAATGTGTTCCAAAGAAGCGGATCAAAGCAAGCACAAGCCCGAGCGGCATCACAAGGTAGCCCACTCCAATAGTTACATAGTCAAATGTTGTCCGCTCATATTTGGGCAGACCGTCAGACGGCTGGCCTTCCCGGCCCGGCAGCAGTCCCTCTAGCTCATTCACGATACCCATTCCGTAATCTTCCTCCTATTTAAGTGCCGCCAGCTCCCGGTTACGCCGCTGGAGCGTGCCGGCAATACTCTCCGTCAATTCCTGCGTTTCCGCTTCCCAGCCGGCTGGCGGCTCCTTCAGTACAAGCAATAAGGCAACGTGGTCATGAAGCAGAGAAATCTGCTGGCTTATCATATCCTCGGTTGCGGCCAATTCCGGATTCGAAACCGGATCACTGTACTGGAACTTTTCCCCCAAGGAACCCACCAGTTCAGTCAAACGAATGGATTCCGGATGCTTCCAGCTCCCCGCAAGCTCTCTAATCTCACGCAGCTCCTGCCGGTAACGCCGCAGATTCCTTGAGGCATCGGCATCCCTCTGTTCCTGAGACGCTGCATTCCGGCCATATAACCCTATCGCTTCCAGAACAGCCACAGCAGTAACAAACACAACTAGCTGCACTCCCGCATACCAGAGCGGGCTCAGTTCCAGAATCCAGTCAAGCAGCACAGCTAACGCAATTACCACGAATACATATAGGGCAATAATCCAAGCCCCGCTCAGGAGTAGCGGTGAAGTCCTGCTGACATCAGGAGCGGAACGCAGCCAAAATACGCAATAACCATATACGGCAGTCTCAGCAATGCATACGGCAAGCAGGGTCACTATGAAACGTACCAGCGACTCAGAAAATCCAAGCTTGAAGAAGGAGAAAACAGTGACCGCCAGAACAGCAGCATAAATGACAGTGATAAGCCCCGTGTAAGACCTCTGTTTATTCATCCGGCTCACCCATTAGCCGCCCTTGTTCCGCATTCCGCGCAGAATTTCTGGCCGGGCTGCAGTTCATGCCCGCAACCCGTGCATTTAATGATCAGGCTCTCCCCGCAGTGCGGGCAGAATTTGGCGCCGGGAATTACCGGCTTGCCGCAGCTGCGGCAAGTACTGCTAGCTGCAGCAGGCACCGGCTGCAGGCTCTGACCGCAGCCGGTACAGAACCGAGCCTCTGCCGGGTTAAGTGTTCCACAGCCTGCACAGGATTTGGAATTGGTTCCCGGTGCTGCCGCCGTACCGCCATCTAGTGACATGCCGCGTGTCATCCGGTTCATCATATCAGTCGCGGGTCCGGCAAGGCCAAAGCCCATACCAAGCCCCAGGCCGGTATTCATCATCCCGGCGCCTAAATTACCCGGATTCCCTGCGGCTTCCTCCATGGTATCGAAGCTGCGTTCCTGCTGATAGGTGAAGCCGATGATGTCCATCTCTGCTTTTTTGGCTAAAGCCTCTTTCAAACGGAGTATGGCCGGATCATTATCAGGAATGTTAATGGAATCAATAAAGAAATTATTCAGCTCGATCCCGCTATCCAGGAAGGACGACGCCAGACGGCCTTGTATATGCTTCGAAATTTCTACGACATAGGCATTGATCTCCAGAATGCTGATTTTTTTGTGCACCAGATAAGAAGAGATCAATTCATTAATATTGGACATCAGCAGCCCGCGGAAATAACTCACCATAGTGTCCTGATCAAATAAAGGCAGCGTCCCCACCAGCTTCAGCAGGAATTTGCGGGGGTCCTCAATCTTGACTCCGAATTGGCCGAAGGCACGGACAGAGATCATGATTTGGTATTTGGGATCCTGCAGCTGCAGCGGCGAACTTGTCCCCCACTTGACGTTCATAGAGTTCATCTTGTTCACGAACCACACTTCCGCTGTAAACGGTGATTTGCCGCCGAACGGCAGATTCACTACATTCGACAGAATCGGGATGTTCGCCGTGCTGAGCGTGTGACGTCCCGCTGTGAAGGAATCGAGTGCCTCACCGCCTTTGAACAGAATCGCCTCCTGGGATTCATTCACAATCAGCTGTGTCCATGTGCCCAGCTCCTGATTAGGATATTTCCAGGCGAAGACGCCTGCAGGCCCGTCATATTTGACTACTTCAATAATTGCCATCTGCCTATTCCCTCTTTCATGACAGGTTTGTATTTATATTATCGGTTGTTTCAGCTGGAAATTAGTGCTTATTGCCCTTAATTATATACGGGGATTTCCTTATTTGGATTCGGTTACAGATAAATCCGTCCGCCCATAACCTATCCCTATTCTTTGGCCCACATATGATTGTAGTAAATTTAGCCAAATATTTAAAGCAGACTTTATACAAAGCCGTTCTTTTATTCCCTGTCTATTAAAAAAGCCGGCTGTGTCCCCTCACGGGAAACACAGCCGGCATATTCAAAGCCGCTTGACAGCATTCAGCAACAAGCGCAGATATTAATAGTAGCTGCTGTTCTCAACAAACTCGAATTCGAAATCAGCAATGCGCACAATAGTGCCTTCTACAGCACCGCGCTTGCGCAGTTCGGCATCCACACCCATGTGACGCAAGGTACGGGCCAGCTTGAGGATAGCATCATGTGTACTCAGCTGCATCCGCTTCAGCATCCGCTCAATACGCGGACTGGTGACTACAAATGCTTCATTGTCGCGGGTAATGGTGAAGGAATTATCTTCTTCCGCTTCCAGCTTGTACACCTTGCGCTCAGTAGTTTCAGCCACTTCTTCAACGACCGGTGCGACAGGAATACTATCCAGTACGTCCGTTGCCCGGTAGAGCAGTTCCTGCACTCCCTGACGGGTAAGCGAGGAGATCGGCATGATTTCAAGATCCGGACGAAGCTCCGCCACACGCTCGCGGAAGGCGGCAAGATTCTCTTCGGAATCAGGCATATCCATCTTGTTCGCCGCAACGATCTGCGGACGGTCAATCAGGGCAGTGTTGTATTGCCTCAGCTCGTCATTAATCATCACCCAATCCTCGAAGGGATCACGGCCTTCAGAGCCGGACATATCCACGACATGAATGATGATACGTGTACGTTCAACGTGGCGCAGGAACTCATGTCCAAGCCCCACACCTTCACTCGCACCTTCAATCAGGCCCGGCAGATCCGCCATAACAAAGCTGCGGCCATCCCCAACGTCAACTACACCAAGGTTTGGTGTAATTGTTGTGAAGTGATAGGCACCAATCTTCGGCTGGGCAGCAGATACTACCGACAGCAATGTAGATTTACCCACACTCGGGAATCCTACCAGACCTACGTCTGCCATTACCTTCAGTTCCATTACGATATAACGCTCCTGGCCTTCTTCGCCGTTCTCGGCAAGCTCCGGCGCAGTGTTGTTTGCAGTCGCAAACCGGGTATTCCCCCGGCCGCCACGGCCGCCGCGGGCCACAACGACCTGTTGTCCATGACGGGTCATATCGGCAATGATCTCCTGGGAATCATCATCGATCAGCACAGTTCCCGGAGGAATGCGCACGATCATGTGATCAGCGTTTGCCCCGTGCTGGCTCTTATTGCGTCCCTTAATTCCCTTATCGGCCTTGAAATGGCGCTGATAACGGAAATCCATCAGTGTGCGCAAGCCTTCATCTACACGGAAAATCACATCTCCGCCGCGGCCGCCATCGCCGCCGGCAGGACCGCCCTCCGGTACATACTTCTCACGGCGAAACGCCACGAGACCATCTCCGCCGTCGCCGCCCTTAACATAAATCTTAGCTTTATCTACGAACATTAATGTTCACCTTCCTTACATCTCCAGCGGTAAACGCAGTTCTACATAGCTTGTGCTCGGCTGAAACTGCTCCGCCTTCATGATTTTTCCTTGTACTATATTATAAATTTGCCCCTGCAGCAGTTCGGGATTGCCATGATCTCCCTCACCTTCGAAAGAGATAAGAATGTCTCTTCCCTCCTGTGAAAATCCGAGCCGAAGCTTCCGCGCTTCTCCTTGCGGTGCAAGTCCGCTGTACTGGTACGCCCTAACGGTCTGCATAATCACAGATGTCAGCTCATCGCCTGTTTCGGGACTGAGCTTGTCCTCCAGCTGTAGCCCTTCTTCCACCTCTATTTCCAGCTCCAGGCTGCTTCTGTAGGTACGGAAGGATTGCAGGTAGAACACCAGTGAAGGAACCCCCAGTTTGGCGATACGGCTGTCCAGCGCGATACGCTCCTTTATTCTTTCCACACATAACACGGATTTATCAGGCTTGCCCAGCTGGATATATCCGTAAAGCACCTGCAAATCGTTCATCCAATCATGACGATGGTGATTCAGTGTCCGGTTTGCCGCCTGCTGCAGAGTGTTCTCCTGTATACGCAGTTCCTCTTCATAATGACGCCGGTTGTAAAGAAAGCTGAATGCAAGCACTGCCGCTACCCATACACCGAGCAGCAGGCATGTGAAAAGGGAGGGTTGCCAATACACGAGACCTAAAGGAAGCACTGCGGATAACATGACTGCCCAGACAATAATTTTCCAGGATTTCATTCTTTCTCCCCGTCCCTCGGTTCGCAAAATTCATTCCAATGTAGCGGTTGCTTATCTTGCTCGATATTTTCCATTTCCCAGT
The DNA here is from genome assembly GCF_038593005.1 of Paenibacillus sp. FSL E2-0178. Taxonomy (NCBI): domain Bacteria; kingdom Bacillati; phylum Bacillota; class Bacilli; order Caryophanales; family Paenibacillaceae; genus Paenibacillus; species Paenibacillus sp. FSL E2-0178. The sequence continues at coordinate 6,406,702 of NZ_CP151953.1, read as the reverse complement.
ATAACACAGGCTTTCCCTGCAATCACCAGCATTCCTGCCGGGTGTTTGACTTGAATTCTATAGGTGCGAATATTTTCAAAAAAAGCCCCCGGCACTCATGCCGGAGGCTTCTCATCTAAATAGGTTCCGAAAGCTTACGCTTCCAGTGCCGCTGCTACCGGAGCGACATCAACCGGATACACGCTCACTTTTTTGCGATCGCGACCCCAACGTTCGAACTTCACTACGCCGTCCACAAGTGCGAACAGTGTATCATCCTTACCGATGCCCACGTTAGTGCCCGGGTGGATTTTTGTTCCGCGTTGACGAACCAAGATGTTGCCGCCGGTTACTGCTTGACCGTCAGCACGTTTCACGCCAAGACGTTTAGAGTGGGAATCACGTCCGTTCTTTGTGGAACCTACACCTTTTTTCGATGCGAATAATTGAAGATCCAATTTCAACATGTTGTCAACCTCCTTCTTCAAATAATGACTTCCTGTATCTGAACAAATTTTCTGTAAGATTTAGCGATATCTTTGAGCATCAGCACCATGGATTCCAGCAAAAGCTGCACCTTGGCGGAGACTTCAGGATCATTCACGGGAACCAGGGTTCCACTCAGAAAACCATCCTTCATCGAAGTATCCAGGACTACACCGGTCAGGCTTTCAATCGCATTCACAGTTCCAACCGTAACGGTCGAAACGCCCGCGCAGACGATGTCTTTACCATTCCTTGCGTATTCCGCATGCCCTTTGACGGCAAAACCGACAATGACACCTTGAGCAGAAGCCCGTGTAATCCGCACGTTAATCATTAACGCACCTTCTTACGCCTGAATCTTCTCGATAGTTACTTTGGTGTACGGTTGACGATGGCCTTGTTTCTTGTGGTAGTTCTTCTTAGGTTTGTATTTGTAAACTACAACCTTATGACCTTTACCATGTTTCTCGACTTTGGCTGTTACAGACGCGCCGCTTACCAGCGGAGTTCCTGCAGTCAAACCACCTTCGTTAGAAACAGCCAAGACACGGTCAAACGTTACGCTTGCGCCGTCTTCAGCTTCCAGCTTCTCAATGAACAACACGTCGCCCTCTTGGACTTTGTATTGTTTACCGCCAGTTTCGATAATTGCATACATTGTACTTGCACCTCCTCATGTCTCAGACTCGCCTAGTCTAGGTGGCAACCCCCGGAGGAATTGCACTTGATATACCCGATCGGAGCGGTTACAGCATGTGCAGGAATTTAACAACCAAACACATACTTGAAGATATTATCATACTAATTAGCCCAAGTCAAGTAGAAAGCGGCTTTATCATCCTTTTAACAGACGGTACCCTCTTAGCGTGAAAAACCTGCCCTACTCCAGCCATGTCCCTACTTTGCCGGTCCCGCCGCAGCATTGACAGATCACCGGAGCAAATCCGGCCGAATCATGCCTCGCCTTCTTGCGGGTCATTTCCAGCAGGCCCAGATGGGTCCAGCCGAGAATATGCGTCTTGGTGCGGTCACGGCTGATGATGCTCTCCAGCTTCGCGATGACCTGCTTCCGGTGCTCCTCCCGCTCCATGTCAATGAAATCAACGATAATAATGCCGCCCGTATCCCGCAGACGGACAAGCCGCCCGATCTCTTCCGCCGCCAGCAGATTGGTCCGTGTTACAGTATCCTCGAGGTTCGTCCCGCCGGTGTACTGAGCCGTATTCACATCAATAACAGTGAGCGCCTCTGTCTCATCCCAAATGAGCGTAGCCCCGCCTTCAAGGATGATTTTGCGGCTGAAGCTCTTATGGAGCTGCTCCCCCACACCATATGCCGAGAAGATGGACTCTTGTCCACGATAGAATCCTACAGGCTTGTACCCTTCGGGAGCCATATCCGTAAGGAATGCTTCCGCCTCTTTAACCGCCTTGGCCGAATCAATCATCAGCTCATCACGCTGCGGGTTGAAGGCATCCCGGATAAACCGCTGAACGATGCTCAGATCACAGTGCAGCAACGCCGGCGCGTCCGCTTCCTTAGCCCGCCGGGTAATTACTTCCCACTGGGCCCGCAAAAAGGCCAGATCCCCTTCAACAGCCTCCACAGGCTCGTCTTCGGAGACTGTACGCATAATGATTCCTTCTTCACCCTGGCGCAACCGTTCGCCGATTCCTTTAAGCCGGCTGCGCTCGGATTCGCGGCTGATTTTTTTGGAAACCCCGACATACTCGGCAAAAGGCATATACACCATCCAGCGTCCGGGCAAGGTATAATGGGTAGTCACCCGCGCCCCCTTGCCGCCACGCGGCTCTTTTCTCACCTGGACGACGATCTCCTGACCGGGCTGCAGCAGCGTCTCAATAGAGGGCTTCACCTCCGGCTGCTTCTCCAAATGGGGATGCAGTACATCGTCTACATATAGAAAGGCATTCTTTTTCTGTCCGATATCTACAAAAGCCGCCTGCATACCCGGCAGCACATTCATAACCCGACCTTTATAATAACTCCCGACCAGGCCTTGCTGCTGATCGCGTTCAGCCGCATATTCCACCAGCCTCCCGTTCTCCAGAAGTGCCATACGAGTAATATGCTGTGTGCAGTGAACGATCATTTGTTTCATGGCTTCACCTCTGGTTTGAATCATTCTAGCTTTATATTCCGAAATAAGAAGAAATCAGACGCTGCTCAGGGAGAACAGCCACTATATCCCTGTCGTCGTTCATTACATAGATAAAATGATAATGGTTACGTTTAAATAGACGCAATATATCATCCAAAGGTTTCGCAGAGAACGCAACTATTGGCCGGGCAGCGCTATCCGACTGCAGATACCGCTCATAAATCTGTTCCCTGTTCATCAAAAAGGCAACAAACCGGTAAGGCAGGTTACGCTGGTCCGTTACGTTGGAATATAGCAGAAAGGCACCAATCATCAGCAGGTTAAGACGGAGTCCGCCGCCGGTTCCCAGCGGAAGCAGGGCGAACACCACAACAAGCAGACTGGCCGCAATACTGACTCTGCCGATCCACAGCAGGGTGTAATAATACGGAAGCAGCAGGCTTAGAGCTGCCTGCAGGATTTTGCCTCCATCGAGCGGAAGCACCGGCAGCAGATTGAACAGCGCGATCATGGCATTGGCCCCGATGAAATAATCCAGATAAGCGCTGCTGCCATACTCCGCTTGCTTGAGGGCCAGCGCCATCAGGATCATAATCCCGTTCTGAAGCGGTCCGGCAAGGGCAATCCCCATTTCACGTCCGGCTGTCAGCCGTCCATGATCCTCAATGACCGCAACTCCCCCGAACGGCAGCAGTTGCACGGACTTGACGGTAACCCCGGTCAATAGTGCCGCACATACATGTCCGAGTTCATGGATAAATACAATCGAAAACAGAGTAATAATTTCAAGGAACTGTCCGGTAAGCACGGAGAAAAACAGAATCAGCACGAAGAGCGGATGCAGTGACAGCTCAATACCGAAGATCCTAATCAAACGATACCACTTCAGCAGGATCAATATAAGACTTGTCTTTCATAATCGCAAAAAAAAGCATCGGAATCTGTGCATCCTCTGTCCCCTGAATCCAGCCCACCGCATCTCCGCTCTGTACCCAGTCATCCACCGCGAGCCGCGTCCCGCTCAAATGGCCGTATTCCGCCGTTATATTTCCGGTATGGCGGACTGTGATCCGGATGCCTCCCTGTGCTTCTTTGGACACGGACAATACGCGGCCCGTATCTACACTTTCCACTGTGACACTCGAGCCTGAATCATCTGCCGGTATCACTTCGACCCCCTTAAGGGACGCGGCAAAGGGACGCGCAATGCTTCCCTCCAAGGGGGCGCTCAGTTCATGAACGGCTGTCACTTTCTCTGCCGGCACCTCTTTATCTCCGAAGATCGGAATGAACGAAGGGGCTCCATTGAAATGCTCCTCATACCACACCTGCACTGCGGCGAAATCCATATCATTACTGAGTGCGCCAGTAATGAAATACTGCGACTTCACGGCCCACGGCTCACTCACTGCGAAGATTCCCCACACCGCTCCGAAGACCAGCAGGCTGGCTATCGTCCTCCGCATGAAACCTGCGCCAAAGCGCGGCCCATCCCCGCCTTCGTCCTCCCAGCTGCTGCGCTGCTTCTTCCACATTACCTCAGGATCAGGTTCCGTTGAAGCAGTGAATTCATTTCGGGGACCCGCCCCCCATTCCCTGAATGGGATAGTGTTGTCAGGCAGCGTGAAAAGCGCAGGCGCTGATCCGGCTTCGGTCTGATCCTCTAATAAGCTCTGTATACGTTTCTTACGGCGATTTTTGATATCTCTCTCGTATTCCATATTGATCCCTCCGGACGGGCTTGTTTTACTTCCATTTTATGAGTAGCGGAAGCTGCTTTAGAACAAGCCCTGCGGGAGATAACTACCAAGCGGAAGTGGAGGTACCGGCCTTACTCCGTATATTCGCACAAAAAAACCCGCCAAGGATTTCTCAGCAGGCGGGTCAAGACGAAAGATCGCTATAAACAAGTGCCTGGCCAGGGTTCAGCCCATTCCAAAAAATTTCTTAAACTTCTTAAAAGCACCCGGTTTCTGGTCCAGCTGCATCAACGGTACCGCATCGCCAAGAATACGCCGGGCAATATTGCGGTAAGCAATTGCTGCTGAAGAATTCGGATTCATCACGGTAGGTTCACCGCTGTTCGCTGCCTTGATGACCAGCTCATCATCAGGCACAATCCCGATCAGATCAATATTAAGCACCTGCAGAATATCCTCGATATCCAGCATATCGCCGGATCTCACCATTCCCGGACGGATACGGTTGACCACCAGCTTCGGCGATTCAACGTGTGACTGCTCCAGCAGACCGATGATCCGGTCCGCATCCCGCACCGCAGCATGCTCCGGAGTAGTGACCACAATAGCTTTGTCGGCCCCTGCAATGGCATTGCGGAAGCCGTGTTCAATTCCGGCCGGACAATCGATCAGAATATATTCGTATTCCTTCTTGAGTTCAAGAATAATATCCTTGACCTGCTCCGGTGTGACTGAGGTTTTGTCTTTGGTCTGGGCTGCAGGCAGCATATACAGCTCTTCAAAACGCTTGTCTTTGACCAGCGCCTGATTCAGACGGCAGCGGCCTTCCGCCACATCCACAAGATCGTAAATGATCCGGTTCTCCAGCCCCATGACTACATCCAGATTCCGCAGTCCAATGTCAGTATCGACCAGACATACTTTTTTGCCCTGCAATGCAAGCGCGGTCCCAATGTTGGCTGTTGTGGTTGTTTTGCCAACTCCGCCTTTGCCCGAGGTTACGACAATCGCTTCTCCCATGGAGGCTACACCCCTTTAAAAACATTTAAATCCTGACGTAATTTGACTATATTATGAATTTTGTCGATTTGCATAGCACCGCCTGATAAATAGGCAAATTCCATGCTGCTCTCCCGGGTTCCCCATTCATCCGGCGGCCTGCTGATAATATCAGCAATCCGGAGCTGGGTAGGAGCCAGCAGCGAAGCCGCAATAATTGCTTCCTGATTGCCGTTGATTCCGGCGTGTGCCATCCCTTTAAGCGCTCCAAGAATATAGATATCCCCCGAGCAGGTGATGGTTCCTCCCGGATTCACATCGCCGAGAAACAGCAGGTTGCCCTCATGATGCAGCACCTGGCCGGAACGGAGCATTCCGCTCATCATAAATAATGCTTCCGTATCCTTCTCTTCAGGGTCCTCCAAGGCTTCAACGGAACGGATTAATAAGTTCCCCTGGCTTTTGAGGATATCCAGAACTGCCTCTTTATCTTCTTCGGTAACAGAACGGTTGCCCAGCTTGATGTCCACATGCACAATCGGTCCGGTCAGAATATTTTGATGGCTGTGCTCCAGCTTGTAGCGAAGCTCGCTTAAGAGATCTTCAAAGGGACACTTGTCGTCTAGCAGGAATACCAGGCCATCCTTGATGCCCTTAATCCTTACATGCTTGGATTTAACTGTCATATGCCTGTCCCCCCATCCTCATTCATTCGTGCCGGGCCGGGCAAATTCCTTCTTTATAGGATAAGAAAATGCAGCAGCGGCTTAAGCAGCTTCTTCTTTGCGGGTCTCTTTCTTCAGTAGCTCCAGCTGGCGCCGGAGCGGGATGTAGAGAAGCAAGCCGATGGCAAAATGAAACAGCATAGTAGGCAGCATATGGTGCAGGAGCGCCCAGTTATAGGGCTCTTTACTCAGATTAAAGACACTGTAAATGGCAAAAAGCATGCTGTCCTCCAGCAGGCTGCCCAGCAGCACCACCGTCATCATCAGCGGCAGCGGTGCACGCGGAATCTGGAATATCAGACCAATCAGATATGCGGATAAGCCCATTGCAAAAGAATGCGCCCCAAGAATGCGGCCATAGAACACCACATCATGCAGCATTCCGAAGGATAAGCCAAGAATAAGTGCCGTATGACGGTGATGGTATACCGTCACAAACAGGATTACAATGAACACGAGATCAGGGATAATCCGCATCTCCCAGGCATTCGGAATCAGCCAGGGGAGAATAGTGTCTTCAAGGATAAATAAGAGGAACAACAATAGAATTAGAACGGATCTGCGCATCCTCACTATTCCGCACGCTCCTCCGTAAAGACAACGAAGAGTTCCTTCCAGTCCTGGAATCCTGCCGCCGGCTTGATGATTGCAGTGGAGGTTAAACCAAACTCCCCAGTCTTCACCTCTTGAACCGTACCGATGGTCATCCCGAGCGGATACAGTCCGCCGATGCCGGAAGAGATGATCAGGTCATCCTTGGCAACCGGATTTCCTGCCGGAATTTTGTTCATCATCAGCATACCGGTCTGCTGGTCGTATTTCTCAATCATCCCAAAGGTTTCGCCTTCCTTGTTGAACACCGTTGCCGCAATCGCCGGCTGGGAGTTGGGATCATTGATGTCCATCATCGTCATCAGCTTGACGGTGGAGGTGAAATTGCTCACATTGCTTATCACCCCAACGAGCCCTTCGACGGAAGTTACGGACATATTCAGCTTAATACCGTCCTTAGCCCCGAGATCAATGACCAGCATGTTGTTGCTTGGCTCTGTCGTCAGGCTGACTACGTTAGCGATATGATACTCATAGTTATACAGATTCTTTTGAGCTTCAGTGAATTGAAGATCTATTTTATATTGCTCATTCCGGGCTTTAATGAAGTTATACTGCGCCTTATCCCGGGCGTATTGCGCTGCCAGGATTTTGAGCTGCTTATTCTCTTCAGCCAGATCATGCAGGTTCCCGATATCTTGGAACAAGCCCGCTACGTATCCAGCGGGCTTGTAGAACAAATTCTGCACGAAACCGGTCGTATCTCTGAGGAAGTTCTCCGGCCAGGACAAGGCTTTCCTTTGTCCCAGGCTGAAGCCCATCACCACGATAAACATGACCAGTGTAATCAGCAATATAAATAAACGTTTATTATTAAAAAGCTTAAACAGTTTCAACACCCTCTAACAACCGAATTTCTCCCACATCAGGGGTTGACGTTCTCAGGTCAGAATTGTCCTAGCGTTTGGAACGAAGACTCGAACTGCTGCGGCTCTTGAACAAATGAATATTCTCGAGTGCCTTGCCTGTACCAATAGCTACACAGTCCAACGGATTCTCGGCAACGATAACCGGCATTCCGGTCTCACGCGCCAGCAGCTTGTCCAGGTTACGCAAAAGCGCACCGCCGCCTGTAAGCACAATACCGCGGTCCATAATGTCGGCAGCAAGCTCAGGCGGACATTTCTCCAGCGTTACTTTTACAGCTTCAACAATAGCATTCACTGTATCCGACAAAGCTTCACAGATCTCATCAGAGGTAATAGTCAGCGTCTTAGGAAGTCCCGTTACCAGATCGCGGCCGCGGATTTCCATAGTTTCGGCTTTCTCGAGCGGCAGAGCAGAACCCACATCCATCTTCAGCTGCTCCGAAGTGCGTTCCCCGATCATGAGATTATACTGGCGTTTGATATATTGGATGATGGATTCATCCGCTTCATCGCCGGCTACGCGGACAGAACGGCTTGTTACGATACCACCGAGTGAGATGACAGCCACTTCGGTAGTTCCGCCGCCGATATCCACAACCATGCTTCCTGTAGGTTCCCATACCGGGAGATCTGCTCCGATGGCAGCGGCAAAAGGCTCTTCAATGATATAGGCCTCACGCGCTCCCGCCTGCTTCGTTGCATCTTCAACGGCGCGTTGTTCAACAGCCGTAATTCCGGATGGTACACAGACCATGACATTCGGGTGGCGCTGGAACATCGAGCGCTGCTTCTGTGCCTGGCGGATAAAATATTTGATCATTGTTGCCGTAGTATCAAAATCGGCAATGACCCCGTCCTTCATCGGACGAATGGCACGAATGTTGCCCGGTGTGCGTCCGATCATTTTTTTGGCGGACTCCCCTACAGCTTCAATCGTCTTAGTATCAGTGTTAATGGCTACCACGGAAGGCTCTCTTACAACAATCCCTTTACCGCGCACGTAGACAAGCGTATTCGCTGTCCCCAAGTCAATTCCTAAATCTTTCGTAAAACCACCTAACATCTTGTATGCTCCTTTTCCTTGTGGATCTAGACAATTGTATTACATATAACCTTTTTCTTTCAAACTTACAAAGCTGCTGTCACCAATGACCAGGTGATCCAGCACGTCGATGCCGACGATTTCACCTGCCTGCATCAGCCTTGAGGTCAAGGAGATGTCTTCAGGACTCGGCGTCGGATCACCGCTCGGATGATTATGTGCGCATATAATAGCTGCGCTGCTGCATTTCATGGCTGCCCGGAACACCTCGCGGGGATGCACAATGGAGGCGTTAAGGCTGCCCATGGACAATGTTTCCTGCGCAATAACATGATTCTTCGTATTCAGAAACAAGCAGATAAAATGCTCCTTCTGCAAATAACGCAGCTGCTCGGTCAGAATCTCCGCCGCGTCCTGGGGACTGCGGATGATAACCGGTTCTGTAAGCCGGGAGTTCGCCATGCGTCTTCCCAGCTCTATGCCTGCTTTCAGTTGCACGGCCTTGGCAGGGCCAATGCCTTTGATTGTTGTCAGTTCTTCAATGCTCAGGTCCGCCAGCCCGCGGAGGCCGCCTGTAATCCCCAGCAACCGCTGGGCGATATGAATAGCCGATTCACTCTGCGCACCTGTGCGCAGCAGAATAGCCAGCAGCTCCGCCTGACTTAATGATTCCGCCCCATAATGCATCATGCGCTCTCGTGGTCGTTCTTCATGGGGGAGGTCACGCAGCATAAATGTTTGCGACTCCATCCCTAACCCTCTTTCTTCCTGCTATCCTTGCCGGTTCAGTACAGAAATGCCGAACCCGGACAACATGCCGCTTAGCAGCGACAACGGCAGACCGACCACGTTAAAATAACAGCCTTCAATTTCGTCCACCAGGGTGGCACCAAGCCCTTGTATTGCATAAGAGCCGGCTTTGTCGGCAGGCTCCCCGGTCGCTATGTAGGCGCAGATTTCATCTTCGCTCATTGCTCTCATAGTTACAGAGGTTACCCTGTGATCTACCAGGGTCCGACCCTCTGCGAGACCGATACAGGCCACCCCGGTATATACCTGATGTGTCCTTCCCTGCAGCATGGCCAGCATCTTAGCGCTGTCCTGCTCGTCCACCGGCTTGCCGAGCACCTTGTCGTCAAGCACGACAATCGTGTCGCTGCCGACAATAACAGCATCCCGGTCTCCGGCTGCAGGGAGTACTGCCTCCGCTTTGCGCACAGCCAGATTACGCACGATGGTCTCAGGCGTCCATTCCGGCGGCGTACTCTCATCAGCATCACTGACCAGAACCTCGAAAGGCAGGCCAAGCGAGGCTAACAGTTCACGCCGCCGCGGCGAACCCGAAGCAAGAATAATGTGTCGCGTGTTGTCATGCTCCACTGTAATAAACGTCCCTTCTAGATGCCGGCAGCGAACGCTACAGTCTGCGGTACAGCCATACAGCTGTTATCATTCCGGCAAGACTGAGCAGGCACAATTTCAAATGGATAGTGATGTCATAGGTTATGATGTCCAAATCAGCTTGCGGCGACCACTTGAGTACAGTCGAGGTTGTAAGAAAAGACAGAGCTTTTACAGGTTCCAGCAGCTTGGCAATCCATGCTCCGGCCAGCCAGCCCAGAATTAGAAATAACAGCAGTGTTCCTACATTTTTCTTCTTCATTTTGGTCTTCCCTCGCCATTTTTTGACACCCTAATTATTATACGGTGAAACGGAGTTCAATACAAACGCAAAATCCGTTCAGGGAATGTTTACCACAGCCGTGCCGCATAAAGCCCGGTTTCACCAGTCTCCGCCGGGTGTGGTCCACTAACATTATCCGACTCCGGCACAATAGGCAACTGATTTATCATGCAGCAGCTATACTGGCGAGAAACACAGCAATCCCCCGTCCGGCAAACAGCCGGTACGGGGGATTGGCAACACCTTATACAATGGGGTGAACGTTCAGCTTATCGCAGACAGCAGACTTTTCTGGCCGGTCAAAAAGCTCATCATAGCCTCCTGCACTTCCCAGAGCAGGCCCTCTGCCTTATTCTTGCCGTACTCGTTCAGTGCGGATATTCCCCGGCTCATGGATTTCTCCAGCCCGGTGGCAATACTCTTCCCTTCCGGAGACAGCCCGGACTCGAGCTGCTTGACGGTTTCGGTCCACTGCATATGAAGATCACTTACCGCTGAGCTGTCTGTACCGCTGGCCGTACCGCTCAGCAGCGAAGCGGACAGGCCGCTCAGCTCACTCAACAACTGGCTGCTGACTGCAAAATAGCTGTCCACCGCTTCCGCCGTTCCGTTATAGCTGACCTGATCCACAGCGGGCAAGGCCACTTCCCTTACGTACAGCTCGATGCCCTGATTCTTCAGACCGCTGCTGAGCAGCTTGGCCTGCTCGCGCTCAGGCGACATCCCTGCATACACCCGGTTGCCGTCCGCTGGGTCCAGACCTGCAGCAAGCCCTGCGGCAAGCAGCTCCTGCTGAGCCTGCGCAGCACCAGCCGGTGTGCTGAATACGCCGTATTGGAGCAGATAATAGCTCTGCGCCGCAATCTGTACCGGAATATGCGCTGCCACCGCTTCACCGGTTCCTTCAACCGGCACGCCTGTGATATCTGCCTCCGCTCCCCCGCCAGTGTCATTCTGGCTCTGAACGATCCCCGTCTGAACAGCGGAACTGCCGCTTCCATTCCCGGTGCCCGTCCCTCCGCCACTGATGAAGGACAGCGCTGCATAGCCGAGCAGGATTCCTGTGCCTAATGCCCCTGCTACTGACAAAGCGAACTTCCACCAATAAGAAGGGCGGCGGGTATGGTAGGAGCCTCCATACAGATTCCCGTGTGTGCTGAACTGCCCGAACCGTTCCTGCTCAGCGCCCCGCTCATCCTCAAACAGCGGGTAGTGCTCACCTGGTGGTGCATTATCATCGTCCCTGTAAACCTCCGCATAAACTGGAATTGTGCGCGTACTTGAGTCTGGGAGATATGAATACTGTCCAGTATCATACTCTCCATCTGAATCATCCCAGTTCCGGCGGCGCGGACCAGCGGATTTCATATAAGATACTTCAGCTGCACGGGGGATTTCCACCCGCTCCAGATCAACTATATATTCATCTGCACGGAGATGAGGGGCCGTTCTGATCTCCTCACGCTGTTCCCTGTCCTCAACCTCCAGGGTTATAACAGGTTCTCTTCCTATACGGCGATCTGCCATTTCCGCCTTACGTTCTGCCGTCTCCCCATCAAACCGGAATGTCATTCTTCCGCTATTCAATGCTCCCACCTCGCTATCTTCAGTTCTATACTGAAATATATGATAGATGTGAGATGGATATGCTATTTTAATATATTTACACCAAACTAAGTACTTTCTCCCTGACCCCTTCTGCCGCGTAATGCTTGAGCAGTGTCCGGTAAGCCTGATCCGCAATAATGGAGCCGAGCTCAGGCGTTGTCAGCAGCTTCACCAGCTGGCCGGCAAAGACTGCGCTCGTGCCTGCGAGCAGAATATCCCGTCCCGTCTCACAGATTAATTCCTCCGAACCGCTCAAGCTGCAGACGACCGGCGTCCGCAGCGCCCAGGCTTCCAGGATCTTAATCTGCCCCCCGCAGCCTTCGCGCAAAGAAGCTACCACGGCGCTGGCCCGCCGGATGTAATCGGCTGTATGTTCAAATTCCCTGACAATTTCAATAGAAGCATCATTGCGGGCCAAAGCGGCAACCTCCGGATGTACTTTATCGCTGATCATATAGCAACGGAAATCCGGCACCTCCGCTTTGACCAGCGGGTATATCTTCTTTAAGAACAATAAAGCCACATTCTTGCCCTGGCCGGTATTCATATTCCAATGAAGGACTATGGATTTCTCCTTGATTACGGTCTCACCGGAGGCATAAGCAGGCTCCTTCAGGTCAATGTAAGGCGGAACTACATGCACCTTGCCTGCATCCGCAAAGGATAACGCCTTAAAAGAAAGGGCATCCCATTCTGTAGCGGTCAGCAGCAGACTGGTCTTGTTCATTAATCGGCGCTCTTCCCGGCGGATCAGTGCGGCATTCAGCTTATGATAGCTTTTGCTAATTCCGCGTTTGCCGGCTGCCCTATTCTCCAGCATTCTGCTCCCGAAACGGTGGGCATCTGTAATGATGACGGCCTCCGGAAGCATTGAGGCTACAATATCCAGGCAATTACTCAGCATATAATACGAAATAAACACATGACTGTATGTATTCAAGCGGCACATCTCTGTGACTTCCGCCCGCAAAGACTTGTCAGTACCGATCAGCGGAGAATGTGAGCGCAGCTTGTTCAGCGGGTGCAGCAGGGATCTCTGTGAAGCAGAAGACCTCTTCACCTGGTGCACTGTAAGCGCAGGTCCATACTCTACCGCAGGCTCCCGGCGGCAATGACAATACTCGAGCAGATCAATATCAAACCGCTCCAGCAGAATATCAAGAAAATTCTCTGTTCTTATTTCTCCTTCTAAATCTTCGGGATAACGACTCTGGGCTGATAGGAACAGCATTTTCTCTCTCATGGCTATAGCTCCTTGGTTCTATGTAAATGGTTATTATTGTATACAAAGAAAAATAGGCCGGATTACATCCAGCCTTCATTTATGAATCTTTAGATGTAGATCAATAGTAACGCAGTTCCCGGAAAAAGATTGTCGATTTATGGGATGAAATAATTTTTTTTTTGTATTCCCCTTACAATTAGACAAGACTTAGCAGCTTTTCCCGGACACTTTCCGCCTCATAGTTAGCCAGCAGGGTCTGGTAGGCACGGTCCGCAAGCACTACTCCCTTTTCGTGATCCTGAAGTAATTGAGTCACGCTTTCGGCAAACGTAACCGGATCATCGGCAATCATAATATTCGCGGAATGCTCATACAGCAGCCCTTCTGCTCCTTTGGTGCTTGAAACGACAGGAGTCTTGAGCGCCCAGGCCTCCAGTATCTTCAGGCGTGTTCCGCTGCCCTCCTGCAGAGGAGCGATCACAACCTGCGCCTTCCGTATATAGTCCGCCACACTGTCGACATATCCGGTGATGATGATGGAAGGGTCCTTGTCCGCCAGAGCGGCAACCTCCGGATGCACATCCCGGCCGACGATATACCATTTGATGCCCGGAACCTTGGCTTTGATGAGCGGATAGATCTGACGGTAGAAATAGGTAGCTGCATTAATGTTCGGGAAGTAGTTCATATTGCCCGGGAGAATAATCCACGGCTCTTTCGGAAAAAGCGTATTTGTCCGATAATCGCCCATACGTATGAAGTTAGGAATCACGTGGACCTTAAAGGAATTTTTAAAGGAAAGTGCCTTGAAGCTCAGCCCGTCCTGTTCGGATGTTGTAAGCAGCAGATTGGTCTTGTCCATCAGCTTAAGCTCATCTCTGCGCGTCCATACCGCATTAAGGGAATAAAAGAGTTTGGCGATCCCCCTCTTCCTGCGGGCAAGCTGTGCAGACAATCCGCTCTCGAAGTTATGCGCGTCCGTGATTATAACAGTGCCAGGCAGGGAACGGCGCACAATGTCAATGCAGCAGCCGAGCAGACTGTGCGAAATAAAGACATGGCTGTATGCATGCTGTACGCAGAGCTCTGTAATCTTCTCCTTCATATCCACATCTACATGGCTCATATAAGAGCAATTGCGCCATTTGTACAAGGAGCGAAGCATCGCCCTGCGGTAATTCATTGTGCGCTTCACCTCATGCACGGTAAGCGACGGTATGGCTTCCGTGTCTTTGGAACCTGAATACGTTAAGAGATCCACATCGTATTTGGCGAGTAAAATATTCAGAATATTGCCCGTTCTCAGCTTGCCACCGCTATCCTGCGGAAATGGATTCTCTGCAGATATGAACAGCAATTTTTCCCTCATGGCTTCTTCTCCTACTCTCCATTTATCTGTCTGTGTCTGGCAGTGCCAAGTATCTAGCATATATTACCCCAAAGTTCAGCGGAGTTTTGTCGTTTCTTGGCTAATGCAAAAATAATTTCAAAAAACTGTCATTTTACGAAGCCCGGATACAAAAACAGCGCTGCTCCAGTAAAAGGAGAAGCGCTGTTGTTCCTAATTTTGTGATTTTATTTAAATTGCAGTTTAGACTTATGGTCAGTACACTCAGGAATGTACTTCAAGCTCCCTCGCTGCATAGCCGTGGCTTCGGACCACACAATTGCGTCCGCGCTGCTTCGCCTGGTACAGAGCGGTATCGCTCAGCTTGTACAAAGTATTGAGCGGGACGCGCTCGCCCGAGACGATCGTAATCAGACCGATGCTCACTGTATAAGAGAGCGTTATCCCATCAATGGTGGCGTCCAGCACGGACCGGCGCAGCCGCTCAGCCACTTCCTCACTCGCTTCCTCATCCGCCCGGTGCAGCAGCACAGCGAATTCTTCCCCGCCGAACCGTCCGAACAGGTCCCCGTTGCCAAGCTCGCGCTCAATTCTGCGGGCAAAGTCGCGCAGCACCTTGTCACCCGTGTCATGGCCATAGGTATCATTCACCTGTTTGAAATGGTCCACATCCAGCAGCAGGAAAGAGAAGGGCGCCATCTCCTTGGCAGCCGCAGCAATCAGGGGCCGGGCACGCAGCACGAAGGCTCTGCGGTTAAGAATGCCGGTGAGCTCATCGTATGTGGCTGCACGCTCAAGTTCCGCATAGGACTGCTCCCTGGAGAGCAGCATGAAGCCGGCGGTTCCGAGAAACATCAGCAGGTATATTCCAATATAGAAAAAGACTTGCATCCACTCACCAATGGGTGAGCCCTCAGGCGGAGGATATACCAGTCTGCTTGCATTGCAGAGCATCGAGAGGATAACAATTCCGTAGAGCAAGCCCATAATTTCCTGAAGCGGTGTTTTTTTCACTTTCCAGCATAACATATACGCAGGATAGATCAGCAGCAGTGCCCCGGCAAGCGAGGCAGCTGCAATTAGCCGCGGTACGTCCGGAGACAGCAGATACAGGAGGAGCAGAGCAAGTGCGGCACATCCGGTTAGTGTATAATAAATCCGCTTTATCCGTTCGGAATAGACCTCCAGCATCTTGAGCAGTGCGAAGATTTCTGCGGTTCCACCGGCCAGATTCAAGAGAATAATGCAGGGAAGGACAACCTTAAATTCACGATATTCCCTTAACAGCAGAAGGATCATAATCACCAGCTGCAGAATTTTGGCGGTCAGGAACAGCAGGGATGTACCATCTTTCGGATAACGCGACCGGTAAGCCAGAGTGAGCATAACCGTAAAGAAATTACCAAAAAAGAGACACGCCAGCAGTGTCTTGAAATCCAGACTGGCAGCCATAGCGTCCACCCCCTTGCTCATCGATGTCATATGTATGATGTGTATAATCCCGTTCTTTTACCCGGCTCTGACCACACGGTCCCGTCCGTCCTGCTTCGCCTGATACAGGGCTCTGTCACTAAGCTTGTACAGGGTATTCAAGGCTGTCTGCTGATCCGGAAGCACTGTAATCATTCCGATGCTTACGGTGTACCCGCCGGCAAGACTGTCTCCCGAAGCCTCCTTGACGGCTTGGCGCAGTTCTTCCGCCTTGCGGCTGCTGTTCTCCGCATCCTGCCCATAGAGCATAATGGCGAATTCTTCGCCGCCAACCCGGCCGAACAAGTCACCGATTCCCAGCCGGCTCTCAATGGTAAGCGCGAAATCCTGAAGTACTACATCGCCTTTGTCATGTCCATATGTATCATTCACTATTTTGAAATGGTCCAGATCCAAGAGTAGCATTGAGCAGTATTCCCGCTTTCTTGCCGCCATCGCCAGCTTCAGCTCAGCCTCTATCAGAAAAGCCCTGCGGCCAAGGATTCCGGTAAGGCTGTCATAAGCGGCTATGCGCTTCAGCTTCTCATATGAATGCTCATTGGAGAGCAGGATGAACGCCGCAATTCCCCCGACCAGCATCAAAAACATCCCCAGGTAATACAAATACTGTGCCGGATTAGCTGTCAGCGGTCCCATTTCCGGTTCCAGAATCAGCGCGACAAAGGACCGCAACAGCATCACGGCAGCAATGGTATAAAATACGCTTCCCATTATTTTCTGGAGCGGAGAACGTTCTTTACCCGCCGTCAAACGGTAGCCGGGGTAGATCACAAACAGCATTACCCATAGCGAGGTCGTGGCCACCCGCAGGTTCGCATGGTTGAAGAACAGGGCGATGATACAAAAGCTCAGAACACTGCCCGCAACCAGCCCCGAATAATAGAGCTTCGCCTTACGGTCCATCATCCCCATCATCATCAGCAGGGCCGAAATTTCCAGACCTCCTCCAGCCAGAATGAGCGCATTGCTTAGAGGTACGGCGATCCAATGGGGGATATAATCCCATAGCAGAATAGAGCCCCAGAAGACGACCTGAAGCCACTTTGCAGTTATAAAAAGGACCGAGGCGGTATCCTTGGCGAAATGGTAGCGGTAAAAGGTAATCAGCAGGCCGGAAAACAAGTTCCCCAAGATGAACAAGTACAACAATGTATTAATATCAAGCTGAAAGCTCATGAGTACACCACCAAATATGCGGGAATACCTTCTCTTTTAAGGACAATATCATTCACAAGCTATATCGGCAAAATGTTGGTTTAATTTCACTTCTAATTTCTCAGACCGCCAGATACCTCCTGACATAAAAAGAAGAAACGGCTTCGTTGTCCTTATTCAAGGAACGGAAACCGTTTCTGTTAAAATACCTAGCTATCCTATTACTGTAAAGAGATATGTGTTATCTGCATAGAATGGCCTAAGCCCTATTAACGATTCTTCAGATTATCCGCCAGTGCATACCCGACCTTCCAGATATCACCCGCACCCATTGTAATCACCAGATCACCGGGAGCAATGCGGTCCTGCAGGTCAGCCAGCACAGCTTCCTTCGTCGGCAGATGCCGTGCACCGGCGTTGCTGTTCTGCACAATGAGCTCCACCAGCTTCGCGGAGGTGACTCCCTCGATCTGCTTCTCTCCGGCAGGCGAGTAGATATCGGTAATAATCACTTCGTCCGCTTCGCTGAACGCACGGCTGAACGCATCCAGCAGGAAGAAGGTACGCGTGTAGCGCTGCGGCTGGAACACGGCGATAATCCGTTTGCCTGTAGCCTTGGCAGCACTAATGGTAGCCTGAATCTCCGTTGGATGATGCGCATAATCATCAATGACGAGAATCTCGTTGATCTCTCCCAGCACCTGGAAGCGCCGCTTGGCACCGTGGAATTTCACAATTGCTGCAGCGATCGCTTCAAAGGCAATGCCGGATTTCAGACAGGAAATTACCGCCGCCATTGAATTATACAGATTGTATTGCCCCGGAATGGAAAGCTCAATACGGCCCAGAACCTCCGTACCGCGATTCATCGTGTACGACACCTGGCGGTCGCCCAGAACGATGTCGGTCGCCGTGTAATCTGCAGTCTCCGAATAAATTCCGTAGGTGATAACCGTACCTTTTACTTGAGGCAGCAGAGATTTCACATTCTCATCATCCGCGCACACAATAGCCGTTCCGTCCTCACGCAGCTGGTTCATAAACTGCACATAAGCTTCCTTCAGCTGGCCGAAATCACCGCCGTAGTTCTCCAGATGGTCGGCTTCAATATTCGTTACAATCCCCAGCCAAGGATGGTACTGCAGGAATGAGCCATCACTCTCATCCGCTTCGGCTACGACGAATTCCCCTTGTCCTGCCTTGGCATTCGTACCGACGTTCATGATCTCCCCGCCAATAATATACGTAGGATCCACGCCGCAGTCTTCCATAACCAGAGCAATCATCGACGAGGTGGTAGTCTTGCCGTGCGCACCCGCAACAGCCACACCCTTGCGCTCATTCAGCAGACGGGCAAGCATCTGCGAACGGTGAAGAATCGGTATTTTGAGACGCTCCGCTTCTACCCATTCTACGTTATCCGATGCAAGCGCCGTAGAATATACGACCAGATCTGCGCCTTTGACCTGTTCGGCCGTATGTCCAATGTAGACCTTGGCACCTTTGGCAATCAATTTCTCCGTTAACTCTTGGGCAGCTACGTCAGAACCCGTAACTGTATATCCCATCTCCAGCATCACCCGGGCAATCGCGCTCATACCGTAGCCGCCGATCCCTATAAAATGCACACGTTCAGTAGTATCCAACAGTTCGTCACCAGCCTTTTTCAGAATCGGGTTGCCGTAAAAGCGTACTGCGTACATCAGAAATCAAATACAGCGTTCCGGACACGACCGCAAGGTCATCGTCCGCTGTGATCGTCTGCAGCAGATGCAGCGCTTGGCCCCAATTACGTTCTACTATGATTTCCAAGTTTTCCTTGGCATATTTATTCCGCAGACTTTCTGCGATGGCCTGCAGATCTTCCGCGTCCATTTTCTTCCGGAAATCCGGTTCGGTCAGGATGAGCGTATCCACTATAGGCAGTATATGCTTGAGATACGACTCGTGATGCTTATTTGCCAGCATCCCCATGAGCAAATTTAATTTACCGTATGGCCCAAACTGCGGAAGACTCTTAGCCAGGCTCTCTGCACCTTCCGGATTATGCGCTCCGTCCAGAATAATTCTGGGCGAAGTGCCTACTTCCTCCAGCCTTCCGGCCCAGAAGGTACCGCGGAATCCCTCCAGCACATCCTCGTCCTCCAGCATGAAGGCCATATACTGACGCAGCACCTCAAGGACCATCATAGCTCCCGCTGCATTCTCCAGCTGATGTTCGCCTTTCATAGCTATATCCAGCTCTAACGAGCGGAATGGACCCTGGAAGGTGAAATGCTGGTGGCCGTCCCTGAGCTCTACGCCACTATAGCTGAAATCTTCTCCAGCCAAATATAGAGTAGAACGGGTAGCCGCCGCTTTCGCCTTAAGCACGGCAACGGCCTCCGGCTGGCTCACACAGCTGACTGCGGGAACGCCCGGCTTAATAATTCCGGCTTTCTCACCGGCAATCAGCTCCAGCGTATCTCCCAGCACATCGGTATGATCATGCCCCACATTCGTGATTACAGACACAACCGGGGTAACGATGTTCGTTACATCCAGCCTTCCCCCAAGACCAGTCTCCCATACGACTACATCCGGATAACAGACTTCGCCATAATAGAGAATGGCCAGTGCTGTCGACACCTCGAACATTGTCGGCGAACCCAGCTCACCGCCCGCGATCTCTTGAACCAGCGGACGCAGTTTATTAACCAGTTCCAGCAAAGTCTCTTCGGAAATATCTGCTCCATTGTACTGGAAACGGTTCGTGAATTTCGTGATATAAGGAGAAGTAAAGGTCCCCACCGTGTAACCGCTCTGAATAAGCACACGGGTCAGAAAAGCACAGGTAGAGCCTTTGCCGTTCGTCCCCGCTACGTGAATGAACTTGAGCTTGCGGTGCGGATGACCCAGCTTCTCCATCAGAAGCTCTATCCGTTCTAGACCCGGCCGGATACCGAAAGGAATCAGGCTGTTAATCCAGTCTACTGCTTCTGTATAAGAACTTAAGGGAGCGGCACTGCCGCTCCGTGTGATCTCTTCCATGTCCCTTATCCTCTCAGCTCTGCGATACGGGCCAGCACTTTCTCGCGTCTATCGGAATAGTCCGCCTGCTTCGCCCGCTCCTCTTCGATGACTTTAGCTGGCGCCTTGGCGACAAAGCCCTGATTGCCGAGCTTTTTCTCCACGCGTTCAACTTCGCTGTTCAGTGTCTGGACTTCTTTTTCCAGACGGGCAATTTCCTGTTCAATGTCGATCAGTCCTGACAACGGCAGAAGCAGCTCGGCTCCTGTAACCACAGCGGACATCACTTTATCCGGTGTCTGCGGCGCAAGTCCTGCTTCGAAGGAAGAGGTGTTGCAGAAGCGCCCGATGTAATTGTCGTTGCGGGAAATAATGTCCAGGGTTTCCTGACCCCCGGCTTTGATAATCAGTTCTACCTTCTTGCTCATCGGCACGTTCACTTCCGCACGGATATTACGAACGGCACGGATAACATCCATCAGGAGATTCATTTCTGCTACTGCCTGCGGATTCTCAAGCGCAGAATCATACTTCGGCCATTCGGCCAGCGTGATGGTGTCGCCCTGATGCGGCAGATGCTGCCAAATCTCTTCCGTAATGAACGGCATGAACGGATGAATCAGGCGCAGCGTGCGGTCCAGTACATAGGCCAGAACCGATTGTGTCTTGGCCTTGGCAGCCGCGTCCGCTCCGTACAGCGAGAGCTTGGCGAATTCGATATACCAGTCGCACAGATCATCCCAGATGAAGTTGTACAGCAGCCGGCCGGTCTCACCGAACTCGTACGAGTCAATTAGACGCGTAATATCGCGGGAAGTTTCGTTCAGGCGGTGCAGAATCCAGTGGTCCGCCGTGCTGAGCTCACCTGTAATGTCAATATCTTCAAAAGAAAAACCTTCTAGATTCATCAGTGCAAAGCGTGAGGCATTCCAGATCTTGTTGGCAAAATTCCGCGCCTGCTCTACCTTTTCCATCCGGAACCGCAGATCCTGACCGGCTGTGCTGCCTGTAGTAATCATATAGCGCATAGCGTCTGCGCCATACTGCTCGATTACATCCAGCGGATCGATACCGTTGCCGAGTGATTTGGACATTTTGCGTCCTTCAGCATCGCGTACGAGACCATGCATCAGCACGTCGGAGAATGGCTTCTGTCCGGTGAATTCCAGAGCCGAGAAGATCATGCGGGCTACCCAGAAGTAGATGATATCGTAGCCGGTAACCAGCACATTGTTCGGATAGTAACGCTGATAGTCGCTGCTGTTCTCATCAGGCCAGCCCAGTGTGGCGAACGGCCAGAGGTTCGAGCTGAACCAGGTGTCCAGAACATCCTCATCCTGCTTCAGGTCGGACAGTCCGCTGATGCGGCGTGCTTCTTCTTCATCATGTGCAACTACAATCTCCCCGGTAGATTCGGAGTACCAGGCCGGGATGCGGTGGCCCCACCACAATTGGCGGGAAATACACCAGTCGCGTACATTCTCGATCCAGTTCAGGTAAGTCTTCTCGAAGCGGTCCGGTACGAAGTTAACACCGCTACCATCCTTCTGCGCTGCGATGGCCGCTTCTGCCAGCGGCTGCATCTTCACGAACCACTGGGTGGACAGGTAAGGCTCAACTACGGCTCCCGAACGCTCGCTGTGTCCAACCTGATGTACGTGGTCCTCAATGGATACAAGCACACCTTGCTCCTTCAGGTCGGCAATGATCGCCTTGCGGCAGTCACTGCGGTCCAGTCCCTGGTATTTGCCTGCTTCCGCATTCATAATTCCGCCTTCATCCATCACATTAATCTGTGGAAGACTATGGCGCACGCCCATCTCAAAGTCATTCGGATCATGTGCCGGGGTAATCTTCACCGCGCCGCTGCCGAATTCCTTATCTACATAATCATCAGCGATAACCGGAATTTCCCGCAAGGTAATCGGCAGGATCAGGGTTTTGCCGATAAGATCCTTGTAACGGTCATCTTCCGGATGCACGGCTACCGCAGTATCGCCCAGCATCGTTTCCGGCCGGGTTGTAGCTACAGTAATATAGCCGCTGCCGTCCTTAAGCGGATAGCGCAGATGGTACAGATAGCCATTTACCTCTTTATATTCAACTTCGATGTCCGACAGAGCCGTGCGTGCAGCCGGATCCCAGTTGATAATGCGTTTGCCGCGATAGATCAGGCCCTTCTGGTACAGCTCAACAAACACCTTGCTTACCGCCTTCTTCATTCCATCATCAAAGGTAAACCGTTCGCGGGAGTAATCCAGAGACAGGCCCATCTTGGCCCATTGGTCATGAATCGTCTCTGCATACTGGTCTTTCCAGGCCCATACCTGCTCCAGGAACTTCTCGCGTCCCAGATCATGGCGGGAGATTCCCTGCTCGCGCAGCTTCTGCTCTACCTTGGTCTGCGTAGCGATTCCCGCATGGTCCGTTCCCGGCAGCCACAGCGTATCATAGCCCTGCATCCGTTTGGTACGGATCAGAACATCCTGCAGTGTGAAATCAAGCGCATGCCCGATATGCAGCATTCCTGTTACATTCGGCGGGGGAATAACAATGCTGTAAGGCTGCGCATCCGGACGTTTGCCTGCTTCGAAGAAGCCGTTCTCCATCCAGTAAGTATACCATTTCTTCTCCGCCGACCCCGGATCATAGGTAGTCGGCATATCGCTTTGCTTGTGATTTGCAGTAGCGGTGTCTTCTGCCGCTTCCAGCTGGTTCGTCAGCTCTGCTGCTGTATTGTTGTTATCAGCCATTGTGAACCCTCCATTAGAGAAAATGATGAGAAGCTTTTTGTATTCTGTAACAATCTGACAAGTGGAAACGGCTTTGCCGTCCTGTCTAAGGACGGTACCGTTTCAGCGAGAAATATAAGGATAATTGATAGAGTGAAACATATAAATCCTTATATTTAAATACAAAAAGACCCTTCGTCTCAAAGGACGAAAGGCCATTCTTTCGCGGTACCACCTTTGTTTCGCGCTAACAAAAAATAAACCCCTGCCTCAGACCCCTTACAGGTCCGGAAGCTTAGCGCGACACTCATGCAGATAACGGCTGCGTCCGGCCACATCCTAACCTGGTCTCCATATATATGGAGGCAAGCTCAGAAGGGCGACTCCGGGGCGACTTCGGGGGCTGCATCCTGCGGAAATTCACAGCAACTACAATTCCGCTCTCTGAAGGGCTGACCGCCTACTCTTCCCGTTCCCAGTCTTTATGCTAGTTATTACTTATGTCAATAATACATTCAGTCCTATTCCTAGTCAACCAGCATACACACAAAGGGCAGAGTTTATACCGCCCGGTTCAAAAAAATATCTTACTTCCCGCTCCAGATCACGTTGACGATATTGTAGCCTCCATAGCTGCCAGTTCCCAGGTAGGCGTCCAGCGTAACCGAAAACGTGCTTCCGGCATCGATAATCGAGAAGGCTTCCGCGGAGATCTCCTCGGATTTGGCGGTGGCGCCTTTGCGCACAAAATACTCTTTGTACGTATTGCCAAGCGTCTCCAGGTCCTGCTTCGTCAGATAGCTGAACGTCGCAGACGGCGTGCCGGTCGCCGAGCCTTCGATCAGATTGAATACTTTGGCATCGGACGGAAGCGGGAAGTCGGACGGCAGGCTCTTCGGACGCTGTACCGGTACCGCGGCCGGTTCCGGAGAGGACGTGCCAGGAGAAGCGGAGCCGCCGATGACGACCCGGCTGTTTGCGGCGTCATAAGTGACAGAGGTGTTCAGCGCTTCACTGATTGAGCGTACAGGAAGGTACGTTGTGCCATTGTATGTGATCGGGGCAAGCGTTTTACCGTTGCCGTCTTTCATCGCATAGACCTGACCGTTCACGATGATCCCGAGCTTGTAATTCAGCGATGCCCGAATCTCCTGCAGGTTGCCCGCGGCATAGACGCCGGCTGAAGCAGTCAGCGCCACGCCCAATGCGATCGCAGCTGCCGTCACTTTTTTCTTCATAAATATCCCATCCTCCCAAGAAGTAGTGTATACCGGCGCACAGCTGGTTGAATCTGCAAGTACATAAGCCGATAGTGACCATTAACCCTGCCTAAGCAAATATGAACCCGCAACAGGCCGGGCCAAGATATATATATCCTATGTAAAAAAATAAGGCTGCCCCAAGCAGCCATGTCATGGCTTGTGGGACAGCCCCCCGCAACTTCCTGCCGCATTCCCCTGTCCATCCTAGGGAATATACAAAACCTGGCCTTCTTCTACATTCTGTCCGGAGAGCCGGTTATACATGGACAGCTCTCTGGTACTGAGCTGATATTTCTCGGCAATCGTATCCAGCGTTTCTTCCCGCTGGACGATGCAGAGCCGCACTTTGCGGAATAGCTCTGTACCGCCAAGACCGCCGATGAACCGGCTTTTCCATTCGGTATCATTCCCTGCCTCAGGAATAACCGCCGCTTTGGAGGCTACCTCCTCGGAATGGAGAATCTCCTGCTCCTTGCGCGCACGGCTGGAGCTGAGCAGCGAAGAGAAGGTCAATGGCTCCTGCTCGGCAATTGCCGGATCTTTTTTGCTGCCCAGCGCAATCTTGAGATCCTGCTTCTCCTCCTGGGGAGGTAAGAATTCCTCGGACACGAAGCTCTCATTGTCTATAGCCTGAACCTCTTCAGGCACTTCTTCATTCTCGGCCAGCACCGCTGCATCATCACTGGCTGCGGATGTGAATACCGGCTCTGCCTGATTGACTGCATGAAGACTGGCAGTACCCCAATGATCCACAGTATTCAACGCGGCTGTCCCCGTCTGGAAACCGGGCTCCTCCGTACCTGCCTTGAACGAATCATTTACCGCAGCAGGCTCTTCTGTCTTCTCCCGGGAAGGAAGAAAATGACTGGAGACCGGCTCAGCCGCAGATTTGCTGTAGCTCTGCCCGGAATCCGCTGTTCCGGATGGAGAGGTTGCGGGTGAGGAATCCAGGCTATGCGTTCTTACCTTGGGTTCCTTGTCCTTCAACTGAGCGGATACTAAGGCCGAAGGCTGAGTGTATAAAGAGCCTTCCAGGAATAGCGGATTACCCGCGGCTTCCACGGAATCCGCATATTCCTGATCCTCCACTGAAACCTCCGCGACACCTTCCCCGTAGGTCCAGAGCGAATTTTCATATAGCGCATCATTCTCCGGCCCGCGGTTATCCGCTTCAGCCTCAGGGGAGTAGGCTACTGTATATTCCTCCTGCTGCCAGGCCGGCTGGGCATCCGCGTTTCCGATTCCGCGCAGCGAGAGTACCCCTGTTATGTTGACGGTTCGCATCGTAAGCAGGTCAATATCGAAATTCTCGATCTCAACCCCTATGTCTTCAAGTGAGCTGACCCGGGTCAGCGGGACTGTGATTTCAACAGGAATCGCATGCTCCAGACGCTGTGTGCGATCATCTTCCCCCCGGTAGAGTCCGGTGAGCAGCAGTTGCCCGTGCAATTCCGCCCGGTCCTCCCGCTGGATTACCTGGATGTCGGGAATCAGCTCGACTTCCTCCAGCTCAGCTATTCCCGGAAGCTCTTCCGAAAGGTGAATGCGTTCATAAATATCAAACCGCAAGCCGTGTGACTGGTCAAACACGGGAAATGTCCTCCTTCTTGGCATAATCTATCCCTGAGACAAGCCCAGAGCATAAGCCCAAAATGTTACTCCACTCATGTATATGCTTCAATCAGGAAGGCATGACAACTTTGCCGCCTACTTCGGCGGACAGGAATTTATTTCGGATCGGTGAGTACCGTAAGAGGATCAGGAATGGAATAATCCTGCGGGAGCCTTGCCCGCATGCTCGCCGCAAGCGGAATGCCGGGATACATCGCATTCAGCACATCGGCCGGATGGAAGGCTCCGGGAACGGGTCCTGCCGCCGGCTCTGCTCCCAAGGTGGAACGGACTGCCGGGCTTTGTACGCTCTCCCGCATACTTATGGCTTTACGGTATACATTCAGCGTTCCGGCCGCCATGACATCCAGTGAACGGCTGCGCTGCGCCCACTCCCTTGCCTGGAAGCCGGTACGTACTCTCAGCTCCTCATTATCCAGCAGCTGTTCCAGCAGCCCGGCCAGCCGGGCGGCATCACCGGGCGGAACGATCCAGCCCGTCTCCCCGTGGCGGACCATTTCCGGCATACCTGAAGTGCCGGCAACAATCGGGGCAATGCCGGCAAGCTGAGCCTCGGTGACCGAGAACGGCTGAGTATCCTGCAGGGAAGGCTGTACATAAATATCAGCCTCGCTTAGTGCTGCCGGAATATTATCCAGCTTCCCGGCAAATCGGATATGCTCCAGAATCCCAAGCTGGCGCGCCTGTTCCCTGAGCTCTTCCAGCAGGCTGCCTATGCCGGCCACTACACAGGTCCAGTCTGTGCGGTGCTTCTGCAGCATTCCCAGAGCCTCGATCAGCACATGTACACCTTTGATATATTCGAGGCGTCCGGCATACATGATTACTTTGGTTCCGCCTCCGATCTTAAGCGGTGAAGGCTTCGCCGCCCTGGCCGCATACTGCTCCAGATTCACTCCATACGGCAAAGTATGAATCCGTTCTCTGCTTACACCGAGCTCCTGGGTCAGCTGACCAATCCAGTTCGAAGAGACCATAATCAAGTCAGCCGACCGGGCCGCGAGCGCCTCCATCCGCCGGAAATACCGCCAGATCGGCCGGCGCTCATATTCCTCGCGGGTAAGTTCAGGCTCAAGCCCTTTGTATTCATAATAAGCTTCCCGGGACAATGCCCCGTGCACACTGGAGACGAGAGGAACCGGACGGCGCATAATCCGCCGCAGCGCGTAGGAGGCAATGGGGTCCTGGGCATGAATGACATCGTAATTCTCCAGCCCCAGAACCGCCGCTCCACCCTCAAATACATAACGCCCCAGCTCAAAGCTGAATATCCCATGCTCCAGATGCAGATGCGGGAATAAGGTAATATCGAGGTGCGGGAGCAGCAGGGTATAGAAAGCTTTTTTATCAAAAGAAGCATTCTGCCCGAGCAAATACAAGGTGTTGTTCTCCACATGGCTTCCCATGAGTGTAACGGAGTGTCCCTGTTCGCTCAGCTTATCAGCAAGCTGTTTCATATACGTCCAGATCCCGCCCATATTGGTAAGGCCCCAGTAGGTAACCAGCAATATTTTCATAACTTCCTCTCCCCGGCTTATAGATTCACTTCTGCACGAGAGCAGACGGCTCCACATTAACAAAGTATTATATGACCGCTGCCGGATATAGGACATGGGTGTATGGTTCAATCTATAAAAATTCCAAAATAACTTTATAATCAAAAAACGTCTTTTCGGTTATAATCGGTATAAATCCTGAAAGGAAAACTTCTGTCATGTCTAAAGCACGGGTATTTGACCTTTCCCTGTTTGCCGCTTCCGTTGCTATAGCCTTCATTCCCAAACATGCTATAGCTCTGGACGATACATATATCAAAGCGCTGGTGCTCTATACGATCTTCTCCAGCTTCTACTTTCAATTGCGCATCGTGACCCGGAGCGGGAATTCTACGATAGATTATGCTATCAGCTATACCTCTTCGTTCGGAATTTTCGCCGGACCGCTAGGCACCTTTCTGTTCGAAACCGTATACCGCTTCATTGTGTTTTTCTATAAAAAGAAGACAAAAACCGCCGATCCCGGCGAATTTCTCGATACCTTCTACAACATCGGGTCCTTCACACTGGGCGGCTCGGCCGCGTATTATCTGTACACTGTGCTTCACCCTTTTGCGGAGAGATTTCCGCTCGGATACTGGCTCCTGTTTCTCCTGGTCGTCTGTGTCACCACATTGCTGTCCTCCACGTTCCTGATCATAACCTTCGCGCTCTCTGGAGACATCAAGACACGTAAGGAAGCCCGTCACCTGCTGTTCCGGAGCCGTAACCTGCTTGATTTCAGCAAGGTAGCCCTGACCAATGCGCTGCTCCTGCGCCTGCTGCAAATGGAGAAATGGGAAATGCTGATTGCCCTCTTCCTGCTCAATTACATCGTCAGCCTCTCCTTCTATTCCAAATCGCAAAGCGCCCAGCACAAATATGAACGCGACAAGTTCGAGCAGATGGCTTACCGCGACTTCCTGACAGGAACCTATAACCGGGCCCACATGGACAAGATGATGAAGGAGCTGAACCAGAGCGGGGAATATATCGGAATTGTAGTGGCGGATATCGACCGTTTCAAAAAAATCAACGATTCCTTCAACCACGCCGTCGGTGACCGCGTCATTATTGATTTTGCCGATACACTGAAGCAATTTCTGCAGGAGGAAGACATCCTGTTCCGCAGTGGCGGAGAAGAGTTCACCGTGTTTCTCAGGAACAGAACCTTTGAGGAGTGCCAGTCACAGATTCAGGCAATCCTGGACAGCCTTCACGGACACAGCGTAGCCGCAGAATTCGAGGAACAGATGATCCGCGTGCCGTATTCCGCCTCTTTCGGACTGTACTATTACAAGGCAGACCCCGGCCAGAAGACTTCTATGGAAAAAGGCTATGTCTACGCCGACCAGCTTCTGCTTGAATCCAAAAAACTCGGCCGCAACCGGCTCTCGTACCGCAATGACCTTCGTCCGTAGCCGGACTTTAGAACGGTGAAGATCAGGTACGGGAGCGCTGTGCATTGCAAGCAAGAGGGAGCTGTCCCAAAAGCCATGAAATGGCTGCTTGGACAGCTCTTATTTTGGAGTAGGATCAACGTGAGCACTTGGGCGGACGCTCCGCTGTTTAAGCGGGAAGTAGTTTCTTCAAATCTTTCTAAAATCACAAAAGAAACCGTCCTTTGGTAAAATGGAGTTACCACACAACCTCCCGCCAAATGGTCAAAGCGGCACGTTAGAATATCCCTAAGCAAGCCGCAAATGAAAGAAATCACCCTAACGGGTGAATCAGCCCGAGCTATGCAGCTGATGTAGATTTTAAGCCCATCTCACATTGTTCTATTCTGACTGCTTTGTTTGGGGCAGCCTCCGGTAAAATCAGGGGCACTTTTGCCCCTCATTCCCACCTGCCGCCCACTTTTGGCGGATTCAGGGGCACTTTTGCCCCTCATTCCTGCCTGCCGCCCACTTTTGGCGGATTCAGGGGCACTTTTGCCCCTCATTCCCGCCTGCCGCCCACTTTTGGCGGATTCAGAGGGATTTATCCCTTTGTTTTTCCAAGCCTCCGACTTCCGGGAATTCTGTGGAATTCCGGATACAAGAACACATTCGTCTTTCAGACGGACCTGCTCCAATTTCCAGAGAAGCTTATCCACAACAGAGGAATATCGTAATTTCCTATACAAGAACAAAAACGCAAAGCAGCGATCCTCCAATGACCAAGAGAATCGCTGCTTTATTACATTTAAAGCTTTTGAGAAGACAGAGGGCCTGTCTTCGCCAGTAAAAACCAACATTGGGACGGATACGCTTGCCTCTACCGTTCAGTATCTACAGCTTAGCCTCTACAGCTCAGTGGCATTAAAAGTATCTCCACCTTCAATGGTGCCGGAGTTGAACCCTTTGTAGAACCAGCGTTTGCGCTGCTCGGAGGTGCCGTGAGTGAAGCTGTCAGGCACCACATAGCCTTGTGCCCGCTTCTGGATCGTGTCGTCCCCCACTGCGCTCGCTGCGGTTAAGGCTTCCTCCAGATCCCCTTCCTCCAGCAGGTTCATTCCTTGGGCATGCTTCGCCCATACCCCGGCATAATAATCGGCCTGCAGCTCAAAGCGGACCTGAACTTTGTTGAATTCGGTCTCGCTCAGGCTCTGGCGCAGCGAATTCAGCTGCTCGGAAGCCCCCAGCAGTGTCTGCACATGATGACCCACCTCATGGGCAATTACATAAGCCATGGCGAAATCGCCCGGCGCATTGAATTGCTGCTGCAGCTCGTCGTAGAAGCTGAGATCGATATACAGCTTAGCGTCCCCGGGGCAATAGAACGGCCCGACTGCCGAACTGGCGGTTCCGCAGGCAGAGTCCACGCTGCCGCTATAGAGTACCAGCGTAGGATCCTGGTACGTTTTTCCCTGCTCCTGGAAGACCTCGGACCAGACATCCTCGGTATCTGCGAGTACGACAGACACAAATTCCGACAATTCCTTCTCCTGCGCTGTCTGCTCATATGGTGCGTTAGAGCCGGTGCTGGAGCCTGTGGAAGTCAGATTGCCCATAATGTCACCGATATTCCCGCCGCTCAGCAGCGTAACGATCACCACAATAATAATCCCGCTAATTCCGCCGCCAATCAGCTTGCCGCCTCCGCCTCTGCTTCCTCTGCGGTCTTCTACATTCGAACTGCCTCTTCTGCCCTGCCATTTCATGGCCCAACCCCCAGTTATGAATTCCGGTTTACAGGATGTATTTCATCTTAATACTGTTATACCCATAAACGCAGGGGTCCCACTCGCCTCTCCCCGTAAAGCGGACATAAAAAAGACTCCCGCACAGCCGCAGCCGTGAAGGAGTCCCGTAAGCAAATATTAAAAGGGCAATTATTTGGCAGCTTTAGCAGCGTCCAAAATTGCTTTCAGATAGTTAGAGGTATCCACCAGAGTAGCACCGCTTACAGCATCAACTACTTGCTCTGCGGATTTCTTGCTAAGCGTCATTTCAAGGGATTTGATTGTTTTGCCTGTAGCGAATTTCTCAACGGCAGCAATGTTCTTGTCATAAGAAACTGTGGAGCCTGCTGCTTCAGCCATATGCTCGCTGTAGTATTTAGCGTTAGCTTTCTTGGAAGCCAGAACTACGTTAGGGTCTTTGTAGCCGTTCAGGCCAAAGTCTTTGTCGGAGTTAGGAACGCCAGTTGCTACATCTGTACCCAGGAATTGATAATCATCCAGCGAAGCTGCAACGATTACACCGTTCTGTACTACAGCAACAGCTACTGTGAAGCATTTGGTACCATGGGCAGCCGCTTCCACCCGGCCTACCTTAAGTGGTGCGCTCGCTGCAGATGTTACACTGTTCAGGGCGCCGCTGTTGCCTACCCCTACAAGTGCCAACGAGATACCAGCTACGAGCATTAGTTTTGTTACTTTTTTCACAAAGATTCCCCCAGTTAATGTTATGAGATACGCTTACATACTATATTTATCAATATATTGGATATCCGTCTGTTACAAATGTTACTAGTAAACTGCAAATAATTGGGATATGTAATTTTAACAGGGAAATGAAGGGATAACTGGAGGTGAAACGCGCTAAAAAGCAGATCGCCCCCATAATATCAGCAACAATATCAGCTGCAATTCTCTTTCACAGTCACTTTATTATTCGTTATCGTAACCTTGGAATATCCGGATAAAGATTCGGTGTAGGAGCATATTCCAACAGTTTGAGCTACCTCCGGCGCCCTTGGATCTGTATATTTCAGATAAATGCCCCCTTCGCCGCTTAAGCTAAGACGGGGTCTGATTTTGATTGTTTTTCCGCTGCTGAGCGTTTTCCCTAGTTCATCTGTGGAGGCACCGGCAGCTGCGTTCGTAACCACACCAGTCTCAAGGATGCTCAGATCAAAGTCTGACTCATTGTTTACTGTCACCTTGAAGCTCTGGAACTGGGCAGCCATACTCAAAATGCCGTATTTGCTGTTCAACTGTGCGGCCAGTATCAGTCCGGTGGCAATAACCGCTGCACCCAGTGCTGTTGCCAGGATTACTCTGCGACTCTGTCTCATAGACTCATCTCCTTTACAGTAAGACGAACAGCAACGCGGAAATGTATCAGCGGGACCCTGCGCTCCGCCGGAATATTTACAGCCGGATAGGCTTGGGTAACAGACCAGCAAGAGCTGGAGAAGAAATAGCGGCGTTGGCCTCGTTCTGCCAATCTCTGTCACTTCTATCAGACTGTTCTGCAGAAAGCAAAAAAAAGCAGCAACCTCCTATGGGAGAATCGCTGCTTGGTTAATTTACATAGCTTCGCGGATGACGATCAGCTGCTATATGAAATTCCATTTCAAATGGAAACTCGGTGATAGTTGTATTATGTACAATTAAAAACAGCGAAAAGAGCTGCTTGCCGCTTATAACTGTATTCTGTACAACTAAATTCGCACGAATCGGTGAAAATCTTCTATAACCGGCAGTTTAATTGCACGAAATACAACTAAACGGATAACCGGTTACTATTCAGCCGATTTAGTTGTACAAAGTGCAATTAAGCATGCCGCATACTCCTAAGCGTTATACTAGTTCAGCGGCTCCCCGCCTAATTGCATGCGAAGCTTCCGCATATCCTCCGGCCATGGATCGGATACTTCAACCCTGCTTCGGGTCCAGGGGTGGGCAAAAATAAGCTTCTCGCCATGCAGCGCCTGCCGGTCTGCACCTGCCGGCTTCGCCTTGGCCTTAAGCTTAATCTCCGGCCGGCCCGGACCAGCCAGCTTGCCTGGCTCCTGAAGTCCCGGTGTAATGCCCGCCTTCTCCTGCTCTTCGAACCAGGCTGTAATCGCCGACTTCACCTTACCCGGCTCCGTACGCAGCGGCAGCTTGTCGTTCTTGCTGCCGCCCGCACGGACACTGGCCGTATGCCAGCCGGGTCCGCCGTAGAGGTCATCCCCGTACAGCGGATGGCCCGCATGACTAAGATGGACACGGATCTGGTGCGTGCGCCCCGTCTCCAGCTGCACCTTCAGCACAGTTCCGCCAGGCAGCGCTTCCCGCCCTATGATTCGCGTGACTGCCGCCTGTCCTCCCGGAGAGACCCGCCGGCGCGCCGCATGATGGCGGTCACGGCCGATCGGGGCATCAATCACGGTAAGCTCAGGCGGCACAATGCCTTCCACAATCGCCGCGTAGAGGCGGGATACGGTTTTGTCTCGCATATCCTCGTCCAGCACAAGCTGGGCGTATTCGTTCTTCGCATAGAGCACAGGTCCTGTTGTATCCTTATCCAGGCGGTGAATATGGCGGACGGCTACTCCTCCGCCGGAAGCGGCGTAATGCGCTGCGACGATATGATCCAGCGTTACGCCTGCTCCGCTGCCATCCGGATGAACCGCCATGCCGGCCGGTTTATGGACCACGAGGCAGAAGTCATCCTCGTACAGTACTTCAAGCTCCTCCCATACCGGCTCAATACCTGCTTCCCGGTAAGGGAACAGGGATAGCATCAGCCGGTCGCCCTTCCACTGGATGCCGCCTTCGCGGCGCAGCCGTGCGTGCAGCTTCTCCGGCATCCCGGCCGTGCCGAGCAGCCAGGCGTCAATGGCTGCCTGCCTGTCGGCCGCAGCCGTAATCACCCGGCCCGGCATGACTTGAAGCCACTCTCCGCGCCGGATCCATTTGCCGCCGCCGGTGATGTTCCTGATGACCGCGCCAGTATTCCCTGCGTCTGCATCCGCTCCACCAGGGATACTTGTGCCGGACAACTCCTCCGGCCCGCCTGTCATAGCGACTTCAGGGCATTATAATGGCCCTCAATCGTATCATCAATATCCTGCTCGCTGTGCACAGCGGATACGAACATGCCTTCAAACTGGGATGGGGGAACGCTGATGCCCTGATCAAGCATTTTGCCGAAATAACGCTTGAACAGATCCAGGTTGCTGGTCTTGGCCGTCTCGAAGTTGACAACCGGTCCTTCAGTGAAGAACGGGCAGACCATAGAGCCCACACGGTTAATCGTGAGAGGGATGCCAGTTTCCTGCGCGTTACGCTTAAGGCCCGCTTCCAGACGTGCACCCAGCACCTCCAGACGGGTATATACTTCAGGTGTCAGCAGCTTCAGCGTGCTGTAACCAGCCGCCATGGCCAGCGGATTCCCGCTGAGCGTGCCTGCCTGGTAGATCGGACCAGAGGGAGCGATCTGCTCCATAATCTCTCTTTTGCCGCCATAGGCACCTACCGGGAGACCGCCGCCGATAACCTTGCCGAAGCAGGTCAGATCAGGGTCCAAACCGTACAACCCTTGCGCACAGCCGCGGTCCACCCGGAAGCCGGTCATCACTTCATCAAAAATCAATAGCGCGCCATACCCGGTCGTCACCTTGCGCAGACCCTCCAGGAAGCCCGGAAGCGGTGGCACTACGCCCATATTCCCGGCAATCGGCTCAACAATCACAGCGGCAATCTCATTGCCGTAACGTTCGAACGCGATTTTGACCCCTTCCAGGTCGTTGTAAGGTACTGTTATGGTATTGATGGCTACACCTTCAGGCACACCGGGGCTATCCGGCAATCCCAATGTGGCAACCCCGGAACCGGCTTTGATCAGCAGACTGTCGGCGTGGCCGTGGTAGGAGCCTTCGAACTTGAGGATTTTGCTGCGTCCGGTATATCCGCGGGCCAGCCTTATGGCGCTCATCGTAGCTTCTGTTCCCGAGTTCACCATGCGCACAATGTCCACCGATGCTACACGTTCCACGACAGTCTTGGCCATTTCGGTCTCCAGGAGTGTCGGTGCGCCGAAGCTTGTCCCTTTAACCGCAGTCTCCTGCAGCGCCTTCACCACTTCCGGATGGGCATGCCCCATAATCAGCGGTCCCCACGAGCAGACGTAGTCGATGAAGCTGTTGCCGTCGATATCGTAGATACGTGAGCCTTCGCCTCTGTCTACATAAACCGGGGTCAATCCTACGGATTTGAACGCCCGGACCGGGCTGTTGACCCCTCCCGGAATATACTGTTTCGCTTCTTCAAAAGCTGTGCGGGAAGCCTCTTCCCTGCGTGTAAGCGGCACATTGCCCATGCTTCTTCACTCCTGCTCTGCTGAATTATACAGCTGAATATAGTCTAGCCGCGCAGCCAGCGGGCTGCATCCTTGGCGAAATACGTAATAATAATATCTGCTCCGGCGCGCTTCATGCCGGTCAGCATTTCCAGGACAACTGCCTGCTCATCGATCCAGCCCTGCTGTGCAGCCGCTTTTACCATTGAATATTCACCGCTCACGTTGTAAGCCACCAGTGGCAGATCGAACTGGTCGCGGATCGTCCGGATGACATCCAGATAAGCCAGCGCGGGCTTAACCATCAGCATATCAGCGCCTTCCAGTACATCAGAATCGGCTTCGCGGATCGCTTCCCGCAGATTGGCCGGGTCCATCTGGTACGTCTTGCGGTTGCCGAATTGCGGTGCAGAATCTGCTGCTTCACGGAAGGGGCCGTAGAAGGCGGAGGCGTATTTTACCGAATAGGACATAATCGGCACATGCTCAAAACCATTCTCGTCAAGGCCGCTGCGGATCGCCTGCACGAACCCGTCCATCATATTGGAAGGCGCGATAATATCCGCACCGGCCCGGGCCTGGGATACCGCCGTGCGGATCAGCAGCTCCAGTGAAGCATCGTTGATAACATCACCGTGAACTACGCCGTCTACCGTATGGGTATGCACCATGCCGCAATGGCCGTGGTCGGTGAATTCACACAGACAGGTGTCGGCGACAACCAGCAGCTCGGGATACCACTGCTTAATCAGCCGGGTAGCCTCCTGCACAATGCCGTCCTCAGCGAATCCGGAGGAGCCGATGGCGTCCTTCGTTTCGGGAATGCCGAACAGCAATACGGCCGGAATTCCCAGGGAGGCAATCTCATCCACTTCCGCCTTCAGGGTATCCAGCGAGAAGTGATACACGCCGGGCATGGAGCCAATCTCATTCTTCACACCGGTACCGTAGGTTACAAATATCGGCTGGATAAAGTCCAGCACGTTCAGGACAGTCTCCCGCACCATTCCGCGGATTCCGGCTGTACCGCGCAAGCGGCGGTGTCTAGTTATTGGAAAGCTCATTGCTGTTTCCTCCTGTACAGTAAGTATTTAAACACATCTATCTGTCTCAAGCCTTATTCGAATATGAAAACACAAAATGCAATATTGAAATGCATTGTTCAAAATTGCAGGGCCCAGACTACATTAGCGGAAACCAGGCCGCAGGTTATCTGAGCCTCGTTGTTTCATTCCAGCGGCAGAGCTCCTGCACCAGCCCTTCGATCGTCGCTTCGTCCGGGAGCAAGCCCGGAGTCAACCCGGCCTCCACAGCAGTCTGTTCGGTTACCGGACCTATGCAGGCGATTTTGACCCCCGCCAGCAGCGTCAGCGGATCTTCCAGGCCCATCCGTTTCAGGATAGAGATGAAGTTGCGCACCGTGGAAGAGCTGGTGAAGGTGACCGCATGAATCCGTTTCTCTTCGAGCAGCTTCACCAGTTCAATATCATCTTCACCAGTAACCACAGTCTCATACGTATCCACTTCAGTCACTTCCAGCTCCAGCTCC
The DNA here is from genome assembly GCF_038593005.1 of Paenibacillus sp. FSL E2-0178. Lineage (NCBI taxonomy): Bacteria > Bacillati > Bacillota > Bacilli > Caryophanales > Paenibacillaceae > Paenibacillus > Paenibacillus sp. FSL E2-0178. The sequence goes on along the minus strand of NZ_CP151953.1, from coordinate 6,370,442 downwards.
TTCAGCTTGCCGGGCAGCCACTCGCGCGCCAGATCGCCGCGCGGCAGCAGCACCTTCTGCCCCGGCTGCAGCTGATCGCCGAAGGCTTCAATCAGTCCTTCTGCCTGGAACCGTCCAGGCAGCTCTTCGGCAATCAGCCCGCGCCCGGCAAGCGCCGCAGCTGTACCGGGTCCCACCGCGCATATCCGCGCGCGGTGCAGACCGCGCAGATCCGTCTTCAACTGCGCCAGATGGCGCATGAAGAAGTCCACGCCGTTCGGACTGGTGAAGAACACCCAGTCGTACTCTGGAAGCCGGCCAAGCGCTGAAGCAATCTCAGCCTGCTTGTCCGCATCACGCTGCATAACCGTCTCAATGACAGGGAACTCATATGGTTCGCCGCCAAGCTCCTCGATCCGGTCTACCAGTTCGCTGGCCTGGCTGCGGGCCCGCGTCACCACAATCCGCTTGCCGAACAGCGGCATCGCTTCAACCCACATGAGGTGCTCCCGCTGGAGCACTACATCGCCGACAACGATAACGGCCGGCGGCTGGAAATCCGCCGCCTTGACCTTCGCTTCAATGTCGGCAAGCGTGCCGGTTAGTGTCTCCTGATCGGCACGTGTCCCCCAGCGCACCAGCGCCACCGGCGTTTCCGGCGGACGCCCGTGCTTCATCAGCTGGGCGCTGATATATCCGATTTTGGCGACGCCCATCAGGAACACCAGGGTTCCCGTGGCATTCGTCACCTTATCCCAATGAATGGAGTGATCCAGCTTATCCGGACTCTCATGCCCGGTAATGATCGACAGGGAAGACGCAGCCTCCCGGTGGGTTACCGGAATACCGGCGTACGCCGGGACGCTGATAGCCGAGGTAATACCCGGCACAATCTCGTAGTAGATGCCATGCCGCCGCAGCAGCTCCGCTTCTTCACCCACCCGGCCAAAAATCACCGGGTCTCCGCCCTTAAGACGCACTACCGTTTTGCCCTCCAGAGCGAGATCGACAAGCAACTGATTAATGTCCTCCTGCTTCATCGTATGGCGGTCCGGCAGCTTGCCTACGTATATTTTCTCCCCGCCCGGCTTCATCCACTTCAACAGCCTTGGACTCGCCAGCCGGTCATAGACCAGCACATCTGCCTTCTGGATACACTCCAGACCTTTAACCGTAATCAGCTTGGCATCCCCCGGACCTGCACCTACAAGATAAACCTTCCCCGCCATCTCCGTCATCCCCCTATCACCTTATCCCTAAATATCCTGTCCCTTTACATCCGCCAAAATCTTCTCTGCGCCCCTGGCAATCAGCTTGCGGGCAACCTCCGCACCGAGCTGCACCGGATCCTTCCCGGTACAGGTTTCTTTAAGGATTACCGATCCGTCCGGTGTTCCCACCATTCCGGTTAAAGTGATTGACAGGCCGCCTTCTCCAGAAGTCCCGCCGGAATGAATAGTCCCGGTTGTTCCCGTTGTCACGGCTTCCTCCGTGTCCAGCACAGCGTAGGCGCCGATCGGCACCTGACAGCCGCCGTTCAGTGCGCCGAGGAATGTGCGCTCCGCCGTCACCGTAAGAGCGGTGCGCTCATCATTGTAGAGCGCGAGCAGCTTGCGCAACTCCTCATCGTCCTCACGGCATTCGATGCCGAGTGCTCCCTGGCCTACAGCAGGCAAGCAGACCTCCGGCGGCAGATAAGCCGTTACCCGGTCTTGCCAGCCCATCCGCGATAAGCCTGCCGCTGCCAGCAGAATCGCGTCGTATTCGCCGTTCTCCAGCTTCTTCAGCCGCGAGTCAATATTGCCGCGTACCGGCTCAATTACCAGATCCGGCCGGAGCGCGGCCAGCTGGCTGGAGCGCCGCAGGCTGCTTGTGCCTACGCGCGCGCCCTGCGGCAGCTCCTCCAGGCCAGCTCCGCTGCTTGAGATCAGGCAGTCCCGCGGATCTACCCGCTTCGGTACTGCACCATTAATCAAGCCTTCCGGCAATTCGGAAGGCATATCCTTCATACTATGTACTGCCATATCGATTTCTTTGGCCAGCATGGCCTGCTCAATTTCCTTCACAAAAAGACCCTTACCGCCCACCTTGGACAGTGTGACATCAAGAATCCGGTCGCCTTTGGTAACAATCTTATGCACCTCAAAAGTAAAATCAAACCCATGCTCCCCGCTAAGCCGCTCCAGATCGGCAATCACATGCCCTGTCTGCGTCAGCGCCAGCGCACTCTGTCTGCTGCCCACAATAATCTTCCGCATGAACCATTCCCCCTGTTCAAGTTACCTGCACCCGCCCTGTTTCCTGCACGATACCTCTCATTTGCTCAATTGTGTCACTATTGCTGGAATCAAGGGCACTTTTGCCCTTCATTTGCTCATTCGCGCTACTATTGCTGGAATTAAGGGCACTTTTACCCTTCATTTGCTCGTTCGCGCCAATTTCGCTGGAATCAAGGGCACTTTTACCCTTCATTTGCTCATTCTGGGCCACTATTGCTGGAATTAAGGGCACTTTTGCCCTTCATTTGCTCATTCGCGCCAATTTCGCTGGAATCAAGGGCACTTTTACCCTTCATTTGCTCATTCTGGGCCACTATTGCTGGAATTAAGGGGATTTATACCACTAATTTGTTCATTTCGGGCGGTTTTGCCCGAATTAGAGGGATTTATCCCTCTAATTTGCTCATTTCGGCGGATTTAGCCCGAATCAAAGGGATTTATCCCTCTATTTTACCGCACAACAGTCAGCTTTGGTCATTCCAGTCACATACCCGCGAATCCGCCCAGTTCAACGTCATAAACACATCCACTTATTCTACTTATTCGTCCATTTCTCTAATCATTCGGCGTTCGGCCGTTCGTCCATTTAATCGTCTATTCAATATGTGGACAGTCAGCATCGGCATCAGCCCGCCATTTCGTTTGTAGCAGCTTCAGCTGCACGATTCTGTCGGCAGCTTGAGTCAATTTCTGCCGCCGCTTAAGTCTTTGCAGACTTAGTTTTGAAGCAGTCTTAATGATTGATGAATTAGTTTTGAAGCAGCCATAGCAGATGCAAACTTACTCCACAATCGCAGCAGTTGTACTTGATGCTTGCTCTATCCGCTTGTTCGATCTACGTCTCCTGATGACCTGCTGCACCCGATCAATCGATCTACGCCTCCCGATGACCTGCTCCACCCACTCATTCGATCTACGCCTCCCGATGGGCCGACTCCACCCGATCATTCCGCCTACTCCTCACGGTTACACGCAATCCATGATTCTATAACCTCTGATGTCCATGGTAAAAAGGTGCCCTGTCTCATCTTATTCAACACATCCAGCTTCCCCAGCTTCCGGAGCAGCCGTGCGCGAACCTCGGGCGATGGCTCCAGCCGCTTGATTTCGGTGCGCAGCTCATACAGGAAATCCAGATAAGGCTCGTATTCCTCGCCTAGCAGCCCGGCGATCTGCGCCGTGATCTGTGCAGCAGCGGACGGTCCCGCCCCGGAGGTCGAGACCGCAACCGTCAACCGCCCCCGCCGGAGGATACCGGGCGTGATGAAGCTGCCCGCCTCGGCGTGGCTGGCCACATTGACCGGCAGGCCCAGCATCCGGGCCTCCCCGGCCACCGCTTCATTCACCGCCCTGTCGCTGCTGGCGGCATAGACCAAGACAGCTCCCTGGAGATCTCCGGGAGCATAGGGGCGGCTGACCCATTTCAGCCGCCCCTCCGCAGCCGCTGCGGACAACGTCCCGCTAAGCGCAGGACTGACAATCACCAGCTCCGCTCCTGCCTCCAGCAGCGGAGCCGCTTTACGTTCAGCCACAGTTCCGCCGCCGATCATTACCACCAGTCTGCCCTGAACATCCAGCATAATGGGCAAATATTTGCTCATCCCGCCTCACTCCAGCATCCGAAAATTAACTATACTCCACACCACAATACCCAGCTTGCTCAACTAAGAAATCAGTCCCCGGTTGCCACTACAGCAGGACAGCAGGACAGCGCACTAGAAAAGCTTTCTCATTAGGCCCATAGCACTTCAGTACAATAACTCGCTCATTAGCCACCATAGCACTTCAGACAATTGCCTGCGCTCCATAGCCGCCACAACCTGCCCGTATAACTTCCCGTTTCTTGCCTGTACATTCCAGCATAACCCCTTGCTTCTCATCCACCTGTGCTCTCGAGCACAATTCAGGCCACCACTGCACTTCAGCACACTACCGCCTCTGCACTTCAGCACACCAGCCACCACTGCACTTCAGCACACTACCGCCTCCGCACTTCAGCACCCAGCTTACAGCCCTACTACCCGCCCCATCCATGGAACTCAGACCATGAATTTAGCAGGAAATTAAGGATGATAAAGCCATAGCCGGTGATCGCCCAGCGTGCCATCGCAGTGCCGCTTCTGCGGCCGGAAACCTTCAATACTATATAGAGTATGTAGACTCCGAGGCCGATAAGCGTAGTCAGCACCTTCAGATCCTGAAACAGCGGCGTCCGCCCTTCCGCAATAATCGATAAGCCTGCCAGAATGAGCGAGGCCAGCAGCAGCGGCACACCGGCAAGGATAGCAGTATACGAATATTTGTCCATTGTCTCCAGGCTTGGGAGCCTGCGGACACGGTCATCCCACTTCTTATTCTTAAGCTTGGTATGCAGAAACAAATACATTATCGCAAATACGGTCCCCAGTGTCAGTGCGGCAAAGCTCAAATTGGCCAAAATCACATGCATCGCCAGCCAGCCGTGCACCGCACTCCAGCTCTGCAAGGCATGATCCTCTGCGGTCAGCCATACCCGGTTCAGCAGAAACACGCTGAACCCTGCCATGCTGAGCAGCAGAATCGTAAACTCGCCGCCCCGCGTGTACGCAACGGCAAGTGAGATCACCACCATACTGAAGGAGAACCAGAACAGGAAGTCGTACGGTGTGAAGATCGGCAGACCGCCCTCCTGGGAGAAGCGGATCGCCAGCCCTGCGAGCTGCAGCAGGCCCACAACAGCAAGAAGCCCTGTGCCCAGCCGCTTTCCGCCCGGATTGCGCCGAAGGCAATCCGAGAAAACAAACAGCAGGCTCAGGGCATATAGCAGCAGAGCGGCATCATATATTCCGTTCAGCAGTTGCATGTCGCTCACCCGCCCAGCAGGCCGGCCGGAGCAAACACCGCCCCCGGCACCGCGAACTTTCCGCCGGAGGATATTTCAGCAGGCGCCTCCTCAACCGGTACAGCACTACGGTCATCCGGACCCGGGTCCAGCTGCTCCTGCAGTGCAAAAATCTGGGTGAAGTACTCCAGAGCTTCATTCCCCTGCTTCCCGCCGGACAACTCCTTGATGACATTAATCGGATCATGCATCATCTGGTTCACAATACTTTTGGTCAGGCGTCGGATGACCTTACGCTGATGCTCATCCAGTTCAGGCAGCTTGTTGAACAGACTGTCCATCGTTTCTTCATAAATCCCGTTCGACTTGTCCTGCAGCGCACGGATCACCGGTCTGACACCGAGCGTCTTCAGCCACAGCTGGAATTCATCCATTGCCTCACTGATCATCACTTCAATCTTGGCCGCTTCACTGCGGCGCATTTCCAGATTGCTCTCCACAATGCCTTCCAGATCATCGATATCATAGAGGAAGACATCCGGCACACTTGCCGCAGCCGGGTCAATATCACGGGGCACGGCGATGTCGATCATGAACAGCGGCCGTGACGGCCGGCGCTTCATCCCTTCAGCCACTTGGGCAGCCGTCAGCACATAACCGTCCGCTCCCGTGGAGCTGATCACAATATCCACTTCATCCAGACGCTTCAGCGCTTCCTCAATCGTACTCGGCTTGCCCGAGAACTTCTCGGCCAGTTCCACCGCCCGGGACAACGTCCGGTTGGCGACGATAACCTCAGCCGCGCCGCTGCTGTACAGATGCTTCACCGTCAGCTCGCTCATTTTGCCGGCGCCGAGAATGAGCACTCTTTTGCCGGTAAACATCCCGAAGATCCGCTTGCCCAGCTCCACCGCTGCATAACTGACCGAAACCGCACTTTCGCCGATAGATGTTTCGCTATGTGCACGTTTGCCGAGTGTCACGGCCTGCTTGAACAGCCGGTTGAACCACGTTCCGGTTACACCCTCCGCCTGGGCAGTCAAAAAAGCACTGCGTACCTGTCCCAGGATCTGCGTCTCGCCGATCACCATGGAATCCAGGCCACAGGTTACACGCAGCAGGTGGGCAATCGCCTGCTCGTCTTCATATATATACATATGCTGCGCAAATACATCACTTTTTACACCGAACCACTGCTCCATGTAGCTGCGGATGAAATATCCGCACATATGAAGGCGGTCCACGACCACATAAATTTCCGTCCGGTTACAGGTGGCGACTACGACCCCTTCCAGAACGCTCTTCGTCTGCATCAGCTGATGAAGCGCAGCAGGCAGATCCTTCTCGGCAAAAGCGAACTGTTCTCTCACCTCTACGGGAGCCGTACGGTAATTCAGGCCAACGACGACAATATGCATCGCTTGTTCACCATCCTAATCTCTATTCATTGGTGTAGGCACTGTTACTGCTTGTTAGCATGTATTAGTATCAATTTCACAAGATCTCAAATCGCTGTGTTAAGTATATCACATCAAAATACGGCTTTTTACAAAACCTTTGAACTATTTATGAATTGCAGATAATAATTATTATAAATAAAAATCCACCAAAGCACCATGCTTTAGAATGGGTTATTTAGAGTTTTTTTATGAATCCGCAGGTTATCTGTATTAAATATAATCCGGTGAGGGTCCGGAACAAATAAACCGGCTTAAAAATCATTTCGATCACACGCACGTCACCTTACATAACATTAAAACAAGATGTTGACACACATTATTGCGGATGATAGCATATAACAAATGAACCGCGTAATATTATATAACACAGTAGTCGAAAACAATCATTCATAAACTATCCGAGTCATTAATATGTCATATTATCTAATTAAATATCTCTTGTATAAGCTCGTTAATTTGGAATGAGCGTATCTACAGGCAACCGTAAATTGCCCCAGGCTACAAGAGGCCAGACAAGACACTGGAGCAACCAGTGAAGGGAACACGGCTATGCCCGGCTTCTCCTCCTGACGTACCAGTCTTGTCCTGCGCCTCTTGGTCCTGGGGTTTTTGGCATCTATAATAGAAGGAGTGAGGGCAATGAGTGCATCCTACGCACGGTTAAGTGAATCGATCAGCCAAGCCAAGAATGTGAGGATCTACAAGAATAAAGATACCGCCTATGACTTTAAGCTGTACCCTTTCGGAGAACGCGGAACTTACATTGCCCCTGAGCTGATCAGCGAGATTACCGACAGTCTGGCAGAGGCCGTTACGGAACAATTCCCGGAGTTCGATTACATCGTATCGCCTGAACCGGGCGGGCATACCTGGGGCATGCTTGCAGCCTACAAGCTGATGAAGCCGATGAATATCCTGCGCCTCAGCACGGAGCTGTATGAGAATTACGAGGTCAGCATCAAACGCGAGACGGCGTATAACGAAAATTATATTTATTTTGACGGATTCTCCGCCGGTGACCGCGTGCTGCTGCTGGATGATGTGATTAGTTCAGGCGCTACCATCCGCTGCATCGCTGAGCAAATGTCCGTTATGGGCATTGAGCTTGTCGGTGTGCAGGCAATTCTGGCCAAAGGGGAACACTACAAGCAGCTGGAAACGGACATCGGGGTGCCGGTAAGGTTTCTATCCAAGGTATGAAGTGTATAAATCAACAACCGCAGAATTGATGAAACTTTAGCAGGGGAGTGACAAGCCATGGCTTATTATTATGAGCAGCCTTCAAGAACCTTCAGTGAGTTCCTGCTGGTGCCCAGTCTGACCACCAAAGATTGCATCCCGGGGAATGTCGATCTCCGGACGCCAGTAACCAAATTCCGCAAGGGCGAGACTCCGGCGCTGACCATGAATCTGCCTGTTACCTCAGCGGTCATGCAGGCCGTATCCGACCATAACATGGCGATTGCTCTGGCCAAAAGCGGCGGCATCTCCTTCATCTATGGCTCGCAGTCGATCGAGCAGCAGGTCGAGATGGTCCGCCGGGTCAAGAAGTTCAAAGCCGGCTTCGTCCTCAGCGACTCCAATCTGAAGCCGGAGGATACACTGCAGGATGTACTGGCGCTGAAAGCGCGCAGCGGCCACTCCACCATTGCCATTACCGACAACGGGGAACCGACAGGCAAGCTGATGGGCATTGTCACAAGCCGTGATTACCGCGAGAACCGTCTGCCGCCGGAGTGCCCGATCACTGAATTTATGACGCCGTTATCTTCACTGATCTATGCCGAAGAAGGCATCACCCTAACCGAAGCCAATGATATGATCTGGGATCATAAGCTGAACTGCCTGCCGATTGTTAATGCCAGCGGCCATCTCGTCCACCTTGTGTTCCGCAAGGATTATGACAGCCATCAGGAGTATCCGCTGGAGCTGCATGATGACAACAAACAGCTCATTGTCGGCGCGGGCATCAACTCCCGGGATTACAAGGAGCGCGTACCGGCGCTGGTGGAAGCCGGGGCGGATGTCCTGTGCATTGATTCCTCTGACGGTTATTCCGAATGGCAGGCCGAAACCATCCATTATATTAAGGATACTTTCGGGGAGAAAGTGAAGGTTGGGGCGGGCAATGTCGTCGACAAGGAAGGTTTCCTGTACCTCGTGGAAGCCGGGGCGGATTTCATCAAAGTCGGTATCGGCGGCGGCTCCATCTGTATTACCCGGGAGCAAAAAGGAATCGGACGCGGCCAGGCCTCCTCCGTCATTGAAGTCGCGGCCGCCCGCCAGGAATATTATGAGCAGACCGGCATCTATGTCCCGATCTGTTCCGATGGCGGGATTGTCCATGATTACCATATTGTGCTGGCGCTGGCGATGGGTGCTGACTTCGTGATGCTGGGCCGCTATTTTGCCAGATTCGATGAAAGCCCCGGACGCAAGCTGCTGGTCGGCGGGAACTTCGTCAAGGAATATTGGGGTGAGGGGTCGAGCCGCGCCCGCAACTGGCAGCGTTATGACTTCGGCAATGCCGACAAAGAGAGCAAGCTGGAGTTCGAGGAAGGCGTGGATTCCTTCATTCCCTATGCCGGCCGGCTTAAGGATAATCTGGATCTCAGTATCAGCAAAATCAAATCAACCATGTGCAACTGCGGCTCGCTGACCATTCCGGCACTGCAGAAGCAGGCGAAGATTACATTGGTTTCCTCCACAACGATCTTTGAAGGAGGCGCACATGATGTTATGCTTAAGGAAAAGGACAGATCATCCTCCTGATCACATCCTAATCCATAAGGAGCGTCAACCATGACACAAATTACCAAAGTTCTGGTCAGCAAGGACCAGCTGCAGCAAAGAGTTCAGGAACTGGGCGCTGAAATCTCGCGTGACTATGAAGGCAAAGAGCTTGTACTAATCGGTATTCTTAAGGGCGGCGCTGTATTCATGTCCGACCTGATGCGCGAAATCACCCTTCCGGTCGGCATTGATTACATGTCAGTTTCCAGTTACGGGGCAAGCTCCACTTCCTCCGGAGTGATCACGATCAAGAAGGATATCGATACCGATATCCGCGGCAAACATGTGCTGCTCGTCGAAGATCTGATCGACACCGGCCTGACTCTGCAGCATCTGAGGCAGCTGTTCGCCCTGCGCGAAGCTGCAAGCGTCCGTATCTGTACCATTCTAAGCAAACCTTCCCGCCGCCTGGTCGAAGTTCCGGTCGAATACTGCGGCATTGACATTCCCGATGAATTCGTTGTCGGCTATGGTCTGGATTACGCCGAGCAATTCCGCAATCTGCCTGAGGTGTGGATTGTGGAGACGGGCGATTAAACTAAGCTTGCTTCATAAGTTTAGTCCTCATCACTGTTGGATTTTAAGCTAATTCCTGTTTGTCATTGAAACACCTTAAGCGCAGCAAAAACACCCGCAGACTGGAGATCGGTTATCTCTGGCTGCGGGTGTTCGGTTAATTATGTTTATTCAGCTTGCCCTGTGGTCAGCCCTTTGGCGGAAAAGGATCATTGCCATAGCTGACCGATTCGGAGATTCTGCCATCCTTGTTGTGAATCTTCAGCTCGGTATGAGCCTTCTTCGCTTCTGCTCTACCGGCGCGTTCAACTTCTTCCTTGGTGTGGTGATGGCTGAGTTTCCCGCCTCCGCTCCCCTGAATGTCCCAGCCTCCGTCTTCCCCCGGAGTGATGTGGATGTTATGTTTGCGCTTATCTTCCATGGAGCCGCTCCTCCTCTCATACTTCTTATCCCCTGAGTTCATGCATGCCCTTTATTAACCGCATTAATTCTTGTGCAATCAACAAGACGCTGCCAGGGGATAACAAATTCAAGCCGAAGATAGCAGGCGCTCCTGCCGCCGGGCGCTAGTAACTGCGGCTGTCCTGAACATGAATATAGTTAACGCCTTGTGCGGTCAGTTTAGAGCCGCTCGTATTCGCAACGCGGACTGCTTTTTTCCCTTTGCCGCTGAGGGAGAAACTGATATTATTGGCCAGCTTATTCTCCACAATCTGTTCCAGTGCACTATGATATCCCCCGATTGTTATACCCTCCAGGTTCTCCAGCACCGGTTCTTTGCCCTCTTCAATCGTCTTGAGAATTTGATAGATCAACGACTTGCTTCCGTCCATCTTCCATTCGCCTCCCGGGTCTATTGTGAGCGTTTACATTCCTTTCAGCTGCGTACACAAAGTGAATACTTTTGTATATGTATGTCTTATTCGACAATGTATACCCATTACCTCTTATTGGAAAAGCGGAAAAAAGCACCGGTTAAGGTGCTTCTCTCATTAAAACGCGCTTATGCATTCTGCCGGTAAACCGGTGCACCCAGGGGAGAGCTGCCCGCTCCGCCGTCTACAGCGATATCGGCACCTTGGATATAAGAGGAATCATCCGAGGCCAGGAACAGCGCCACCTTGGCAATCTCTTCCGGATCACCCGCACGGCCCAGCGGAATGGAAAGCGACATGCCTGCTTCCACCTGGCTCCAGTTATCCATCGCGGATTGCCCCCAGATGGGTGTGCGCGTCACGCCAGGGGCAATGTTGTTAACCCGGATGCCCAGCGGGGAGAGCTCCGAAGCCAGCACTTTGGTCATGCTGCTGACCGCCCCTTTGCTGGCGGCGTATGCGGAGTTGCCAGGTCTGCCAGCCTTCGCCAGTACGGAGCCGGTCAGAATAACTGATGCCCCGGCCTTCAGATGAGGCAATGCGGCCTGAACGGTGAAGAAGACACCGGTCACATTAATCTTGAGCACTTCCTCGAAAGTAGCCAAGTCTGTGCTGCCGAGTGGTGTTGAAGCCGCTATGCCTGCATTGGCATAGACAACATCCAGTCTGCCGAATGCCTCCATGGCTGCATTCACAGCCGTCACAGCACTCTGCGGATCTGTCGCATCGGCCTGAACCGCAATGGCATGCTCCGCGCCCAGTTCTTCTACCGCCGCCTGCAAAGATACCGGATTGCGGCCGGTAATAACGACTCTAGCACCTTCAGCAACAAACAATTTGGCGGCAGACAACCCGATTCCGCTATTCCCTCCTGTAATCAAGGCAACCTTACCCTCAAGCTTCCCCATCGTGAACACTCCTTAAGTTATAAGTTTATTTGTTGTTACTTGTTACTGTGTAATCAGGCTTCTGGTTGTTTTTGAGACCGAACGTTCTACTATTATCAAAAAAAATTTATCCGCCTCACGTTTGCAATCTTAGCATATCGAGAACGAACGGTAAAGTATTAATTTCACCGTGTTCCCAATAAGCCCCTCGCTTAACTCTCTCCATGAATTTGCCTGGTCACCGAGACCTCCAGCTTCTCAATAAAGCGCAAAGCCTGATTGCTGCCGGGCTCAAGCTCCAGCAGTTTACGGGCTATTCTTAGTGCCATCTCATAGTCTTTCAGTTTAGCATGGCAATAGATGATGCCGGTCATGCACTCCGTTTCATCCGGCTGGATTTTGGCCGCCAGCCCGAATGCATCCAGCGCCGCCCTAAATTCACGCATTTCCAGAAGAACAAGACCTTTATTACGCACAGCATCATAAAAGGACGGATCCAGTTCAGAGGCTCTCTCAAACTCCTTGAAGGCCGACTTGGAATCAGACATCCTAACGTAACACATTCCCAGGTTCAGATGCGTTTCAGACTGCGCTTCATTGAGCTTCAAGGATTGTTCATAACATTGCTGCGCCTGGACATAGTCCTCAACCTCATAATAATAGGTTCCCATATAATATAGAGCATCTTCACTGGCCGGATTCATTCTCAGAGCTGTCTCATAATAATGGAACGCTTTGTCCAGCTCCCCCAGTCTGAAATACACCCGGCCGAGATTAAACACTGGTCTTTCCCACTCCTCCGTGAACAGTGCAAGCGCGCGAACGAAATCCCCGCTGGCATACGCTTCTTCACCCTGATCGTAATGACTATCCACTTCCATCCCCTCCCTTTTATCCAGCTCCTCTATATAGACAGCCATGCAAAAAGGAACAGATATCCCGCGATCCACAGCAGCGCAGCAATAATAATTAAAGCCCCTAAGTACCCCACCCAGCTGGCCGGTTTCCAGTTAAATTTAAAAATACAAAGCGAGACAACAATCAGAGCCGCCGATGGAATTCCAACAATTTGCAGCACTACCGTACTGATGATATCCATGACCCATCCCTGGGTAAGCCAATGATTCGTCAGCATGAAAAAGAACACGATTGATGCGATATTCAGCACAACAGCGCTGATCCATAGTATTTTAACGGCTTTAACCATGCTCCACCTCCCACCTCTATCTCATTACCCAGCATACGGGTAAATTTTTCACAGCACCAGATATTCTGCAAATTGGATTGAAACAGGGCATCTGCTATTTAACCCCCGTAACTACATTTGCCCCTACTCTAACTGTACTTTCTGCAACTAAAAGTGATTTTTAATCACTCTTGAGAACTTTAATTGCAGTTCGTACACTTAAAAAATCCACTTTTGCCATAAAGGTACACTTTCCTCAATTTTAGTTGTACAGAATACACTTCGCCCGGTAAATCGGGTTTTTCTTAGTCTTTTAATTGCAGGAAATACAGTTATCCATTGACGCTGAACGGATGCCGAACGAACCGCTTTATAATCTCCGTACGCAGGCTTCCGCTTTATAAGTCATGTACATTTTTCAGTTCAATCAATATATATATATCTATGGTGTACAAAAAAAACGGGTCCGCCCCTCGCCAGGACGACACCCGTATCTTCATTCATGAGAAATCTTACCGCCCCGTAGTCTCAAAAGAAAACTTGGACGTCCAAGTGGCACCTGCATCCTTCGTCACATAAAGTGTCGAGCTGTTCAGGTCTCTCACCGCAAGCCAGCCTTGATTATGATCGGTGAAGGAGATCGTTCCTTCGAAGCCGGGAACCGTCATCTGATTACTCCAGGCCTGCCCGTTATTCTTGGTGAATCCGATCCCCACTTGTTCCGCTGCAGGCTGGAATCCCACCAGGAAAGCCGTTGTTTTGCCGATCACCACCAGATTGCCGGGGCTGCCCGAAGCGGGCCCCTTCTTCACCTTGGCCGCGCCGCTTCCCGGAGCCGGACCGCCTCCAGCCGTCTCTTGGGCAATCACCCGGGTCCAGCTGCCGCCGGAGTTAGCGCTGCCGTAGAGCGAATACGAAGTCTGAGACATTCCGTAACCGCCGTACAGTACGGCATACACCTGACTGCCGTTCGCATAGATTTGTCCGAATGAGGGTTCAGCGTAAGAAGATTTCAGCATCAGCTTCCAGTTCGTTCCGCCGTCTGCCGTCCGCATCACCTGATACCCGCTGCCCGGTACAACGACCACGGCCCATCCGCTGCTCAGGCTGGTGAAATACGCTCCGCGCGTATTCGCAGGGGTCTTAATCAGACTCCAGCTTTCTCCGCCGTCATTCGTATAATAGGTGGACGCACGGTTGTAGCCGAATCCTTTGCTGCTGTCCAGAAACTCCACCCGCTCAAAGGTCACAGCCCTATTCGACAGCCTTTTCCAGGTAGAGCCTCCATCCGTGGTCCGGATCAGATATTTAGCCTGACCGTCATTGACCGCGGCAAGCGCCCAGCCATGGATATTATCAGGGAAGTCGATCTGTTGAAAGCTCCACTGCCCTTCATAAATCTTCTGGAAATGGCAGCCTCCGTCCGAGGTTCCAATCAGGAATCCGTTCCCGGCTGCCCGCCCCGTATCTGCACTCAGAAACTCTACATCAGAGAAGCTAAGTGGGATCGCATCTGCTCCGCTGTGTGCTGCCTGCAACTCCTGAAGCAGCCCATGATCTCCCGTGCTGCAGGACGGATCCGGGGTTGGCGCCGGCGCCGCCGCCTGCACCGGAGAAGCCGAGGTCCCCCAGCCTAGAGTAAGGAGACTAGCGGTAAGGAGAGTTAATGTGATCTGCTGCAATCTGGTTGTCCAATTCATTGGTGACACCTCCTAGAATATATATACCCTGTATGCGGACTGCTACTCTGCGCTGTGTAATTGCTTTTCCGGCACAAATCCATTAAATGGAGAAACAGCTTGCGTTAATCCCGGACCCGGATAACAATAGGCTTACATTAGCCCTGTCTATGCAATAAAGTCAAGTTGAAGAAAGGGAGTTGCACATGAGCATTCAAGATGAGATTGTTGCTTGTATGGCCATACATGGCGGCGATGTACTTACACAGGAGATTCAGACTGCCCACCGGCTGAGGCTGGCAGAATTCTGGGGGATATCGCCTGGAGACCAGATTCTGGAGATCGGCTGCGGGCAGGGGGACACCACAGCTGTTCTGGCATATATGGCCGGTGAGAACGGATATGTTCATGCCATTGACCAGGCTTCCCCGGATTACGGCGCTCCCTTGACCCTGGGTCAGGCAGCGGCTCATTTACAGCAGTCACCGCTTGGCGGCCGGATTCATTTCGAGTTCGGGAAGGATCTGCTGTCACCGGAGGTGGACTATCCTGAACATACATACGATCTTGTGGTATTGTCTCATTGCTCGTGGTATTTCCAGTCCTCGCAGCAGCTGGCGGCTGTCCTGCAGAAGGCGCGGAGGTGGGGCAAGAAGCTCTGTTTCGCCGAATGGGATACCCGGATCACCGACACTGCACAGCTGCCGCATTTGCTGGCTGCTCTCATCCAGGCCCAGATTGAAGCATTCAAGCAGGGGAGCAGCTCCAACATCCGCACTCTTTTCGTGCCAGCTGATCTTAGAGACCTTATCGCACAAGCCGGGTGGACAGTGACCGCCGAGGATACCATCCATTCCCCCTTGCTGCAGGACGGACGCTGGGAAGTGGGCTTCACCCTGCAGGAGAGCCTGCAGGAAGCAGCAGAGGCTCCAGGGATCCCGCCCAAGCTAACCGAACTGGTGCAATCGCAAATCCGGCTGCTGCAAGAAGTCTCAACCGTTCCGAATGTTCCCCCGATGCCGACGTTTCTATTGGTTGCCGAGTAACAGCAGAATAAGCAGAGAACGCTTGCTAAGACAAGCGTTCTCTGCTCCCATGGACCAGGGTCCAAGACCTGCGTTCAAGACGTGAATTCAAGCAAATCCGTATCAGGGCCTCTATACTTGTACACGCTGAGTCAGAATGCAGTATTGCACAGTCAGTTCCCGCAGCACAGACTTCAGCACGCCTTCCAGCGAATTCTCCCATACATACGTATCCTGCTTCAGGTAATTCAGCACCGTCTTGCAGCTGTGATCGAAGCTGTTAATATGGCAATGATTATCCTTGTCCTCGAAATCCAGGCGCATTCTGGTAACCAGTGTCATATAATCCTCAATTAGAGCTTCCCTTACACCATCGCCTGCCCGGACAACCTTGTCCCACATGTAGATGCCGCCTTCAATCATCTCAGAAGAATTCTCCACCAGCACAAGCCGTGAACTCACTCCGATCAGCAGCTTAATCCGCTCACTAATCTCCCGGTAATCCTCTTGTATCCCTTGTATTCCTTCTATTCCTTGTATCCCTTGTATTCCTTGATTGTTACTCACGCGTATTCCCCTCTCCGACTCCATAATTCGAGAAATCTACCTGTTAGCCTAACCTCGGAGGGTTGCGGGTCTATGTTCACTTTTATGAGTGTATTAAGAGTAAACCTCCTGTAATTCAATGTATATAATAAATGGTACAAAACTGTAACCAATTGAGCTGTTACATTATTGCTCTGCGGTTTAAATAATAAGTACAGAAGCTTACTAACATACAGCAACTAAGAGCAACTAAGGAAGTGAACGAGTATGATAAAAAAGGACATTCAACATGCGCTCCTCTCCAATCTGTGGCAACGCGTTCACTTGATCAGCGGAGAAACCTACACCGGAGTATGTAAAATAGATCACTCATCAGACGCACTGCATATCGCAACGAACCAAGGCAGCTTCACTGTCCCTTACTGGACAATCAAGCGTTTCGTTTAAGGCCTAGTTTCCGCGAACTGTCACCAAAATAAAGTATCTACCTCTGTTTCCTTCGCCGGACTCACTTTTGGCGGAATGACTCAGGGGTATTTACGCTTCTGATTCACGCCGGACTCATTTGGACGGAGTCCGGTGTTTTTCTGCTTCTCTTTCCTGCGCCGGACTCACTTTGGACAGAATCAAGTAACCATGTTTCCTGCAAGTGCGGAATTCTGACGGTTGGGCGGCTTCAGATCCGGTATTGTTGTACTTTTTGCAGGATTTCTGGCGGTCGAGCGCTTCAAATCCGGTATTGTTGTACTTTTTGCAAGATTTCTGACGGTTGGGCAGCTTGAAGCCCTTTATTGTTGTATTTTCTGCAAGATTACTGCGTATCGGCAGTTTTGAGTCCGGTATTGTTGTATTTTCTGCAAGATTCCTGGCGGCGACCTATACTCCCTCTCATTCCCGCGTCCTTCCCGCCTTATTCCCGCGCCGACGTATCCCGCTCCCGGCCAGCCCGCTTTCACTCCCCTTCCGGGGGAGTAGTTCCATATACAACAAAGACCCCATCCTCCACATGCGTGGATAACGAGGTCTTGTTGTCGTCAAAGTCAAACCACCGGATTCGGCACAATGCTGCCTCCGCGGCAATTCTTCAAATAATTCAGGGCATGTACCTGGCCGGTCATCTCCAGCTCATCACGGTAAACCGGATCATGCCAGCCTTCGATGTCGATCGTGCCCTTGTAGCCGCCCTGGCGGAGAATGGTGATAATATCGGTCCAGTTGGTATCGCCGAAGCCGGGCGTGCGGTCCCATACATAAGGCTTCGGACCATGAATCCCGTATTCCTTGATTATATCCCAGCCGACAGTGACATCCTTACCGTGCACATGGAAGATCTTATCCACCCATTTGCGCAGCTGCGGGACCGGGTCAATCAGCGCGGTCAACTGGTGGGCAGGCTCCCATTCCAGGCCGAGATTATCTGCCGGAACGCTATTGAACATCTTCTCCCAAGCTGTAGGGTTATGCGCGATATTCCAGTCGCCCTTCTGCCAGTCCCCGCCCATCGCACAGTTCTCAAAAGCAATCCGCAGACCCTTGTCCGCGGCCCGCTTCGACAATTCTCCGAATACTTCGGCGAATCTCGGCAGGGACTCGTCAATTGAAGAGCCGGGCAGCCGCCCGGTGAAGCCGCCGACAATGTCCGTGCCGAACAAGTGGGCATGTTCAATCAGCTGTTCCCAGCCGGCCAGTGTATCTGCGCTCTCAACGTTGCCGCCTAGCGGGTTGCCATAGATCCCCACGGCGGAGATGACGAAATTATGCTCGGCAGCAAGCTCGCGGAGCCGCGCAGCCGTCTCCACTAAATCTGTATCACCTGTCGTCTGCCAGAAATTCAATTGGAAGGATTCGAAGCCATGCTTCACAATCTGCGGAATGACCTGGACGGCTTCACCGCCCCGGACCAAAGTGCCTATTCTCAAAGATTCTTGCATCCTGGATATCAACTCCAATACGTTTATAGTCAGCGCCCTGCTGTTATCGGCTCTTAATCATTTTGCAGGAGCCCCGTTTTAGCAAGACTGCATCATAGACAATATGCTGATGGTTCGTGCGATTCGAAATAAGATCAAATAATACCCCTACACTGGATAGAGCCATTTCCGTACCCGGCTGGCTGATCGTATCCAGCGCAGGATGATAATATTCTGCCATCTCAATGCCGTCAAAGCCGATAATCGAAATATCATCAGGGATGGACAAGCCGGCGGTAAGCACAGCCTTGGCCGCACCGATGGCAATGGTATCGGAAGCAGCAAATATTGCGGTCACCGCTCTGTCCCGGTTAAGCAGTCTGCGTGCAGCGTTGAAGCCCGAGCTCGGACTGTATTCACAATCCTCTACAAGCCCGGCATTGTAAGGCAGATTATTTTCTTCTAATGCCAGCTTATATCCCATAAGCCGCCGGCTGCCCGTAGTTTCATCCAATAAAGGTGATTTGGCCAGAAAGCCAATGTTCTTGTGTCCAAGTGAGATTAAATAACTGGTTGCCTTGTAGGCCTCTTTCGATTCATTGATGGTTACGCTGGAGAATATGGCCGGGTCCACTTCCTGGGATGTAGTAATCGTCGTCAGTACAAACGGAACCGTCAGCTGCTTGAACTTCTCTTCGGAATGGTTATACGTACCGCCCATGAAAATAATCCCGCTTAAGTTCTTCTCCTTCACCAGTTGAATCGCCGCATTGATCTCATCGGTTCCATCCTCTACCTGATGGATGAGAAACGGATAGCCGCGCAGATTGACCTGCCGTTCAATTTCCTTGATCATGATGGCGAAGAACGGATTGGTAATTCCCTTGACCATGAGTGCAATGTTCTTGGATTGCGTGGTTTTTAAATTCCGTGCGTTGGAATTCGGAATATAATTGTATTCCTTCACGACACTCAGAACCTTCTCGCGGGTCGCATCACTCACCAGTCCCTTATTGTTGATGACCCTGGATACAGTCGAGATGCCGACTCCGGATATCCGCGCGATATCCTTAATATTAACGTCCACACTACTCCCCCATTTATAGGTAAGGGAGCTATAGACTATAGCTCCCAGGTACCTCTACATTCCTTTAGTTGACGGGTACAAATTCTGCCAATTGTTTCTCTACTTCGGCAATGACCTTGTCAATTCCTGCTTTTGTCAGCTGGTCGCGGTAATCTGCAACGGCTGCTTTTGGATCTTTGCTTGTTTTACCCAGCATCAGCTGAATACCGAGCTGTGCATTGACGTTCGAGATCGAAGCAATTTCAGTTGTTACATTCGAAGGATCGAAGCTGAAGCCGTTATACGGATCATCGATTGCTTCTTTATCCCATTCAGCAAACAGGTCTTTACGGATCGGGTTCTCAGTATCACTCGGAATCACGAACTTGTCGTTTCTGAGGGACCAGGCTGCGAAGCCTCCGCCGTCTGTTTTTTCATTGAAGCCTTCAGGCTGCTTCTTAACACCATCTTCAATTACATAATGCTTGCCTTCAATACCGTATTGCATCAGGTTGTAGTAGCTTTCATCGGTCATGAATTTCTCAATTACCATCAGAGAGCGCTCTGGATTAGAGGAATTCGCGCTGATTACTGTCGAGTTGTCTACACCCATTTTACGCTTGATTTTCTTGTTCGCTTCAGCAAAAGTATAGAAGCTTGTAGGAGAGTCAGGCAGTGCCTTGATATCTCCGCCGTACTGCCCGATCCAGTCCTGGGCATGAGTCAGATAACCCGCAGAGTTCGCTGCTCTGAAGTTGTCCTTGCTGCCGAGGGAAGCGGACAGAACGTCTTTGCCCCAATAGCCCTTGTCGCCCCACTCACGCATTTTCACAGCCCAATCTTCGAATTCCTGGGTGAAGGCTGGATGGAATACGGTCTTGTAATCCTCCGGGCTCTTGGTGACCAGATTCAATTCATTCAGCGAGATACCAGGTGCGTTCAGCCACATGTCTGTAGTATCTACGAGCATTCTGTACATGTTCTGTGCATCCTCAGCCTTACCGTTAATTGGCGGGAAGGATTCGTTGGCAACCACATTATCCATGTATTTAACCATGTCATCGATTGTCTTAATTTCGGTCATGCCGTATTTCTTCAGCAGATCCGTACGGTATGCATAACCGGCAGGCGTGTATTCACTGAACAGACTCGGTACGCCGTAGATTTTGCCATTGACCTTGGTGTTCTGCCAGGAGGCTTCAGGAATCTCCGCCTTCAGCTTAGGCGCCACCTTGTCCAGCATGTCGGTAATGTCAGTCAGCGCCCCTTCAGTAGCCAGGGTGTAGTAAGACACAGCGGCCCCCGGAGAAGCATGCGACAGATCGAACGATTCGCCGGAAGCGAACAGCAGCGGATACTTGGTAGCTACGTCCGGCCAGTCAATGTACTTGATTTCAAGTGTAGTATTCAGATCGGCCTTAAGCTTCTTATTGATCTCAGCCAGAATTTCTTTATTGGTAACTCCTTCACTGCCCCACAGGTAGTACACCAGCTTTGCTTCCTTAGAGGTGTCTACTCCTCCGGCATTAGTGGAACTGGATGGAGTGTTGGACGAACCTGAATTATTTCCATTTGCATTATTGCTTGACGAACAAGCGGATAGCACTCCAGTAAGCATGAGGACAGCAGCTAGAGAAGAAGCAATCTTTTTACCTTTCATTCGGTAAGCCTCCCTTTTCTTTTCTATATTATGGATTTTGCATCTATAACAAACACCCTTCGATTGAAGCAGGCGTCTATTAACCCTTAACAGCACCGACGGTAAGACCGGTTACGAAGTAACGCTGAATGAATGGATACAGGAGAATGATCGGGCCTGTGGCCAGCACGGCTGTAGCCATTTTAATGGATTGAGTTGGCAGATCGGCTGTATTAATGACCGCTCCCGAGTTGATGAGACTGCCCATATTCGCCTGGTTGATCATGCGCTGCAGGAAGTACTGGAGCGGGAACTTGGTCGGAGAGTCCATGTACAGCATCCCGTTGTACCACTCATTCCAGAAGCCCAGCGCCGAGAACAGCCCGATAGTCGCCAGTGAAGGAACCGCCAGCGGCATGAAGATCCGCCAGTAGATGCGGAAATCGCCTGCGCCGTCAATCGTGGCTGATTCATACAGGGAATCCGGGATCGCCTTCATGAAGTTACGCATCAGGAAGATCGACCACGCCCCTACCACAGCCGGCAGAATCATGGCGAACAGGTTGTCTTTCATATGCAGATGCTTGACCATCAGAATATAAGTCGGAATCAATCCTCCACTGAACAAGGTTGTGAAATAGATCAGGAAGGAGAAGAAGTTACGGTATTTGAAATCCTTGCGGTTCAGGACAAATCCGGCCATGGACATCATGAACAGCCCGAGCACCGTACCTACGACTGTGATAAAAATCGTAACCTGATAAGCATCCACCAGCTTGGAGGAGTTACTGAGCAACAATTCGTAGGCCTTGAAGGAAACCTCATTCGGAATCAGCTTATATCCCTCGCGGACAATCTCCTGCTCATTCATGAAGGAGGAAGAGATCATCAGCGCAAAAGGAAACACACAGAACAGTGCAAAGATCGTGATGCAGATGTAACTGATCACTTTTATGAAAACACTGCCGGAATCCTGTTTGATTTTAATAGATGTACTTGCCATTTTCATCACCCCTGTTTCGTGTCTTGTCTTAGAACAACGCGCTGTCCGGTTCAACCTTGCGTACAATAAAGTTAACCACAAGCACCAGGACCAGGCCGAATAAGGATTGGTAGAATCCTACTGCAGCACCCATCGAGAAGTTAAATTGTCCCACCAGGGAGCGGAAGACATACGTATCTATGATATCCGTCTGCGGATACAGCACGGAGTTTGTGCCAATGAGATTGTAGAACAGGTCGAAGGAGCCTTTGAGAATCCCGCCCATACCGAACAGCAGGAGCAGTATAAAGGTCGGCTTCAGAATAGGCAGGGTCATGTAGCGGATCCGCTGCCAGGTAGTAGCACCATCCATGTAGGCAGCCTCGTACAGATCATGATTGATCCCTGTGATCGCAGCCAGATAGACAATCATACCGTAGCCGGTACCCGCCCAGATCTTGAAGGCCACAATAATGTATTTCCAGATTCCCGGATCGTTATAGAACTCGTAACGGTCCAGCCCTGCCCCCGAGATCATCGTATTGATGAATCCGGAGTTGAAGTTGAAGAGATTGTAAGCAAACACACCAACGATAACCATCGAGATAAAGTTTGGCAGGAGAATAACGGACTGGGAGATCTTCTTGAACCATTTCCCGGTTATCTCCGACAACATGATGGCAAACACAATCTGAATAATATTACCTAAAGCAAGGAATACCAGATTGTAGAGCAGCGTATTCTTGGTGATATTCCAGAGCTCTCCGGTCTGCACCAGGAATTCAAAGTTCTTCAGACCGATGAAATCACTGCCAAAGATACCTTTGTTGAGCTTGTAATCCACGAATGCAACATAAGCGCCGGGCATTACCGCATAATGAAAGACCGCGAAATACACAATGACAGGCAGCAGCATGAGATACAGCACTTTGTTCTTAAACAGTTCCCGGACGATATTTCCGCCCGCATGTACAAATCTTGCCAATGAGCCCACCTCCAAATTGAACGATGCATTCTTACAACATGCATATCTTTGTTTCACTTCTTGTCCTGCAGCCGGAATGACAACTGCGTGCATACCTTTAATAATTAACCGTATTGGACAGTATAGAAACGTTTCCATTATTTCTTTGTGTTTCCCCTTGCTCAGAGCATACTCCCAAGTTGTATACGCTGTCAAACATTTTTTATTTTCGAATTACAAGTAAAAAAATTACATTCAGCGTTACAAAAACGATAATTCGGTCGTTTTTTCGCAGATAATTGACTTTTTTTCGTCTTCAGACTAATATCGAGATGTATCACTTATGGAAACGTTTCTATTTATTCTTTACACGGACATGTCACCTTGTTCTTGTGACATCTGATGATGAATTCCCCCTAACTAATTCATGTCCCAATCACGTACTGGAAAGAGAGGGTTATTATGATTTTCAAACAACAATCAAACATGATTACCTTAACCCGGGATGACCTTAGTTATACGTTCCTGCCAACAGGAGACATCTTCGAGTTCACCCATGAGTCTACTCTCATTAATCAGTTCCAAGGCAATCCTGTAGATGGTTCAGCTAATAATATCTATCTGCGCGTGCATACGGAGCAAGGAATCAGCAGCTATCCTTTACTCGGAATCCGCTCGGGCTCCAAGCTGTCCCATAGTCAAGACCAACTGATTTTTGAAGGTTCTATAGAAGCTATCAGCTACCGTGTCACCTTCGCGCCCGCCCGGGACGGAATCTGGTTCTGGCATATTCAGCTCTCCGGCAGCGGTGAGACCGTGGATGTGATCTACGGACAGGATATCGGTGTCGCAGGCAAAGGCGGCGTGCTGGCCAATGAGCTGTACATGAGCCAATACCTGGATCACAGCATCTGGGAAGGCACGAACGGCTATGCCGTATGCTCCCGCCAGAACCAGCCGCAGGGGACTGCCTTCCCTTATCTGCAGCAGGGTGCAGTGGGTACCCGCGCAGTAGGTTATTCTACTGACGGTATGCAGTTCTTCGGCGTGTCCTACAAAGGCAGTTACGTGCCTGAGGTGCTCAGCGGCAATCTGCAGAACCGCAATTATCAATACGAGCTGGCCTATACCGCGCTGCAGACAGAGCTTATAACGCTGTCCGCTCCCGCTGAATTCGCCTTCTACGGGCTCTTCCGCCCTACTCATCCGGCTGCTGTAACAGAGCTAGAGTTCCAGGCCGAGCTGCAGGCAGCTTACGATGAAATCGACTGGAGCGCGGGTGAGGCTGCGCCGGCCAGAGATGTGCCTGTGCTAAGTACTGATATTGGCGCACCTTATGTCTCTGCACAGTGGTCACAAGCTGAGATTGAAGCGGCTTACCCTAACCGGAAGCTTGAAGAAATTGAGAACGGGGAACTGCTCTCCTTCTTCACTGAGGAGCATGTCCATGTTGTTCTGCAGCCCAAGGAGCTGCTGGTTGAACGTCCGCACGGCCATATCATCACTACGCTGCTCGATAAAAGCCAAGTCGATAACAACCTAATTTCTTCCACTAACTATATGTACGGAATCTTCAACGGCCAGACGGTTGTCGGCAATACCTCTTTCCATAAACTGCTCTCCACACCACGCGGCCTGCTGAATATTCAGCGGAACAGCGGACAGCGGATCTATGTCCGTCTGGATGGGGTCTACCGGATTCTTACGCTCCCGGCAGCTTACGAAATGGGCGTTAACTTTGCCAGATGGCATTACCAGGTTGAGGATGATCTGCTCACGGTTACCGTCTTTGCCGCAGCAGGCCAGCCGGATGTTGCCCTGCAGGTTCAGTCGAAGCTCGGCAAATCCTATGATTATCTGATCACGAACCAGCTTGTTATGGGTGAGCATGAATTCCAGCAGCCGGTAAGAGTTGAAGCCAAGGACGGTATTCTGCAGGTTCTTCCTGACGAAGCGTCTGTACAGCAGCTTCCTTATCCCGGTCTGCATTTCGATATCCAGCTTCCGGGAACTGCCTATACGTACAGCGATGACCGGATATTCTATACGGACAGACAGCCGCGCAACGGAACGCTGCTGACGATTTCCGTCACGCAGTCGGCAAGCTTCCAGCTTGTAATCCAAGGCCGGCTCACACAGGCCGACAGTCTTCCCCTGGTCTCTCCTTACACTCCGGAAACCGAGGAAGCGCTGTTTAAAGGCTTCTATGAAGCATTTACTTCGGGCTTCCACCTCCAGCTTGAAGGAGAAGAGCAGTCACGGATTGATATTCTGAACGAAACTGTATGGTGGTACACCCATAATGCGATGACCCATTTCATTATGCCGCATGGCCTTGAACAGCCGGGCGGAGCCGCATGGGGCACACGCGATGTATGCCAGGGGCCGATGGAGTATTTCCTGATGACCCAGCATTATGAGCTGGCCAGAAATGTACTGCTGAAGATCTACTCCCATCAGCTGTGGGAGAGCAAGGAATGGCCGCAATGGTTCATGTTCGACCAGCATCCGGTACAAGCCCATGAATGGCATGGCGATGTCGTACTCTGGCCGCTGAAATGCATCAGCGATTATATTATGGCTACAGGAGACTACACGATCCTTCAGGAACAGGTAGCTTACCACCATCTGGCAGATGCCCTGCCAAGCCAGCAGACCGAAACGGTGCTTGAGCATGTCAAAGCTGCTGTAGAGACGATCCGCGAACGCTTCGTACCGGGCACTTCCCTGATCAATTATGCCGGCGGCGACTGGGATGATACCCTGCAGCCTGCTGATGAAGCCTTGAAGACCAAGCTCGTAAGTGCCTGGACTGTCGCTTTGGCCTTCCAGGTCATCCGCAACCTGTCGCAGGTCACTACAGCCGATGCCGAATTCTCCGCCAGCCTTGCTGTAATGGCCGAAGAGATGAAGGAATCCTTCCGGACGCTGCTGATCAAGGATGGCGTAATCGCCGGCTTCGCCTACTTCCAGGAAGACGGAAGCATTGATTATATGCTTCATCCGCTGGATCAGCAGACGGGCATTAAGTACCGGTTACTGCCGATGACACGCAGTATCATCGCTGAACTGGTCACCCCTGAACAAGCGGTTGCCAATTTCCGCCTGATTGACGAGTATCTGAATCACCCGGATGGCGTGCGGCTGATGGATCGTCCCGCCCGCTATGAAGGCGGCGTAAGTACGATCTTCCGCCGTGCCGAGCAAGCCGCCAGTGTCGGCCGCGAGATCAGCCTGCAGTATGTGCATGCCCATATCCGCTATCTCGAAGCTTCCGCCAAGCTTGGCGAAGCTGAGCGCGCCTGGGAAGGCCTGTTCCAGATCAACCCGATCAACATCCGGCAGAGCGTCCCTAATGCCCAGCTGCGCCAGAGCAATATGTACTTCAGCAGCTCGGACGGGAATTTC
The DNA here is from genome assembly GCF_038593005.1 of Paenibacillus sp. FSL E2-0178. Taxonomy (NCBI): domain Bacteria; kingdom Bacillati; phylum Bacillota; class Bacilli; order Caryophanales; family Paenibacillaceae; genus Paenibacillus; species Paenibacillus sp. FSL E2-0178. Next base: position 6,344,427 of record NZ_CP151953.1, on the reverse strand, counting down.
CCTGACCGTTACAGCTATCAGCAGAACTTCGATCAGCTGCGCGACGGCAGTGTAGAAGTCAAAGGCGGCTGGCGCCTGTATTCCAGCGGTCCCGGAATCTATCTCAACCAGCTCATCTCAGCAATCCTGGGTATCCGCTTCAGCGAAGAAGAGCTGATCATTGATCCGGTACTGCCGGCCAGTCTTGACGGACTGCGCTTCACTTATGAGTGCTTCGGCCGTCCGTTAACCTTTGTTTATCACATCGGCTCAGGCCCGGCTCGTACTCCGGAGCTGCATGCAGCGGGAGTTGCGGTTACCGGCCAGGTCCTGTCCAATCCGTACCGCCCGGGTGCCGTAAGCATCGCCAAGAACAACCTGCTTACACTGCCTGGTGATGAACTGCATATCTATTTGGCACAATAATATATACAGACGATAACTTTCAGTACGCTTAACGAAGGAGTTAGCCATGACTAAACCGTTTATCCAAGATCTCGTGAACGATATGACACTAGACGAAAAGATGGCCCAGCTAACCCAGCTCGGTCCTTACTATTGGGGTCTGGATGATACCGTGGATTTAACGGGTCCATTCAAAGAATTGAACATCAAGCCGCAGGTGATGGAGAACATCGGAAGCGTTCTGAACGGCATTGGCGCACGGAATGTCATTGAGCTGCAGACCCGGCATCTGGAATCCAGCCGCCAGAAGATTCCGCTGCTCTTCATGGCGGATGTCATTCACGGCTACCGGACCATCCTGCCGATTCCGCTGGCGATGGGCAGCAGCTTTGACCTTGAAGCCATCGAACGCTTCGCTGAAATCGCAGCCAGAGAGAGCGCCGCTGCCGGTATTCACGTCACCTTCTCCCCTATGACTGACCTCGTGCGCGATCCGCGCTGGGGCCGGGTGATGGAGACCTCCGGTGAGGACCCTTACCTGAACGCCCGCGTGACCGAGAGCATGGTCCGGGGCTATCAGGGGACAGACCTGAAGGAGCCGGGGCGGATCGCAGCCTGCGTGAAGCATTTCGCCGGCTACGGCGCGCCCGAAGGCGGCCGTGAATACAACACGGTGGATATGTCCACCGGTGTACTGCGCGAATTCTATCTGCCGGCTTATAAAGCTGCAGTAGATGCCGGTGTCGCAATGGTCATGGCCGCGTTCAATACCATTGACCGGATTCCGGCCAGCGGCAACAGCAAACTGCTGCGCGGAATTCTGCGGGAGGAATGGGGCTTTGACGGCGTTACCATCGCCGACTTCAACTCTGTGAATGAGCTGGTGCCCCATGGCGCTGCGCAGGATGGCCGCGAAGCCGCCCACAAAAGCCTTGCCGCAGGTCTGGATATCGAGATGATGTCCACCCACTATCTGAACCACGGGGCCGCACTGGTCGAAGAAGGGCTGCTCGATATCAGCCTGATCGACGAAGCGGTCACCCGGGTACTGGAGCTGAAGGATGCCCTCGGGTTGTTCGACAACCCGTTCAAGGATGCCGATCCGGTGGCAGACGAAGCGGATAAGCCCAGCGCTGAGCACCTGCAAGCTGCACGGGAACTCGGTGCAAGCTCGGTGGTGCTGCTGAAGAACGAGAATGAAGTGCTGCCGCTGAAGCGGGGGATGAAGATCGGTCTGGCCGGTCCATTCGCCACCTCTATTCATGTACTGGGCGGCTGGGCAGGCGCCGAGAAAGATCCGGCAGTCTCCCTCTACACCGGCATCACCGGCAAAATCCCGGCAGCAGATATTGTTACAGCAATGACCGGCGAGCTGGGAAGCATGCTGGAGGGTGTCTTCGATGTGGAAGACCACGCTGAGGAAGCCTTCGAACAGCTGAAGGATTGCGATGTCATTCTAGCCGCTGTCGGCGAGAACCAGCATGACACCGGGGAAGGCGGCAGCAAAGCCAGCCTGCGGCTGTCCGCGAATCAGGAGAAGCTGATCCGGCGTCTGAAGGATACCGGCAAGCCTGTCGTCACCATCGTATTCAGCGGCCGTCCGCTGGAGCTTGCGCCAGTGCTTGATGCAAGCGACGCGCTGGTACAGGCCTGGTTCCTGGGCAGTGAGTCGGGGAATTCCATTGCGGATGTGCTGTTCGGCGATTATAATCCGTCCGGACGCCTGTCCATGAGCTTCCCTTACTCTGTGGGACAGATTCCTGTGTACTATAATGCTTATCAGACGGGACGCCCGTATGATCCCCAGTATCCGAATGTGCGTTATGTAACCCGGTATCTGGATATCCCGAATGATCCGCTGTTCTGCTTCGGCTATGGCCTGAGCTACTCCAGCTTTGCTTACAGCAGCTTCAACGTTGAAGCTGCGGCTGATGGCCGGGTGCTCGCCTCCATTGAGGTAGAGAACACTTCGGAGGTTACCGGCAAGGAGACCGTCCAGCTCTATATCCGCGATGTTACCGCAAGTGTGGTCCGTCCCGTGAAGGAACTGAAGGGCTTCAAGCAGGTTACCCTCGCCGCGCATGAGAAGCAGGTTATCACCTTCGAGATCACCCGCGAGATGCTGATGTTCTACGGCCAGGACGATGAGCTTGTGTTCGAGCCCGGAGACTTCGATATAATGATCGGCCGGAACTCCGGCGATCACGCTACGCAGCGGATCTGGATCGGCTGAGATGCTGCTAATGGCTGCACTTAGCCTCAGGCAGGTGAGTACAGCTTCAGTTAGCTGCTTATAGCTTCAGGCGGGTGAGCACAGCTTCAGATCGCTTCATATAGCTAGCTTCAGGCGGGTAAGCACAGCTTCAGATTGCTATCCATAACCAGCTAGCTGTACACCAGAAAGCCGCCTATAGCTGGCGGCACACCAGAAAGCGCCAATCTTCCTCACCTTAGGGTGTAAGAGGATTGGCGCTTTTTTTGATTTTCTATGCGGCTTCTGTAAGTTATGCTCCTGTATGTTATGAACCTGTCAGCAGCTCTATATCCAGCCGGGCAAAGGTATCCTTCCACTCCCGGGTGCAGCCGCTGTCGGTCAGAACCATGGAGATATGTTCCATCGGGGCAATCTGCGCAAAGGTAGTGACTCCGAATTTCGAATGGTCGGCGACCAGAATCGATTCTTCGGCCCGTTCCATCATTTTGCGGGAGATGAGTGCTTCTTCAAGATGATAATCGGTAATTCCTTCCGAGAGTGACAGACCTCCGGCAGAGATAAAAGCCTTATTCACCTTGAACTGGCCCAGCAGCTCATGAGCGGTGATGCCTACAGCCGCCTGATAAGCGGCATTCACCTCACCCCCGGCAAAAATAATCTTCCCCTGAAACTGTTCCAGCGCACAGTTCAGGACCGGAACCGAGTTGGTAATGACCGTCACGTGGGCGCGGTCTGTAAGCTGGCGCATAATCTCAAGCGTGGTCGTCCCGTTATCAAGGATTACTGTCTCGCCATCCTGAATAAGCGAAGCCGCGAGCCTGCCAATGGCCTGCTTGTCCGTCAGATTCATCTGGGAGCGCTTCATGAAGGTGGGTTCATTATTCCCGGAACGAATCCGCACGGCTCCCCCATACACCTTGCGCAGACGCCCTTCCTTCTCCAGACGGTCGAGATCGCGCCGGATCGTCTCTGTGGTTACAGCGAACCGCTCAGCCAAAAAATGCACCTGCACTTTCCCCTCCAGATCCAGCTGGGAGAGGATGGTCTGCCTGCGTTCTTCATAGGTCAGGGACATGTATGATTCCTCCAGTTATAGTGAATTCGCGTTCGCGAATGCTAATTGCCTTATCCGATTTAGGTTACCCATATGTATATGTAATGTTGTTTTGAGTGTATTGTTGTTGATTTCCTCAGTATATGGAGCCGAATCCCACTTGTCAATGCAGCTGCTTTTATCAAAAGATTTCTCTAGTGGACGAGTGTATCTGCTTACGCTTACGCATCAGAAGCCTTAAATCCTTAAATCCTTAATTCCTTAAATCCTTAATTCCTTAATTCCTTAAGTTTCTTTACTCCACCAATGCTCCCTGCATTTAGCGTCATTATCTTCTGTTCACACACATGCCTGCGGTTTGCGTACGTATCGAAGGTGGCGATGAATTGAATAGTTGTATTTCGTACAGTTAAAAGTTAGCTAAAGCGTGAATTTATTGCGATAAATGTATTCTGTACAACTAAACATGGCGTGTAGCGATCATTCAGGGAATGGCGGTCTATTTAATTGTATAGAATGCAGTTAAAATGCTCTGGCGCACCTATCCGGCAACTTTAGTTGTACAAAATACAGTTAAAGCCTGCGAAGCGAGAAATCGCTCTGCTTCAAGCAGGAGTAAAGTTCCGCACCGGTTATACTTCCAACTATAGTTCTATTGCACTCTGTACACTAGAATTTTGTAAAAGGAGTCTTTTGGAGTGAAATGAGAGGAACCAGTTGTATGAAATACAGCAGAATGAGATTTCACACCGGTTTGAGTGAATTCTATTGCAGAAAGTGCAATCCATCCAATTATAGATTGACAGAAACGGATTATCATCCTAAAATCAACATGAAACAACATAATAAAATACAAAACAACACAAAAGCACTTTAACACCTAATGAACTAAATTCATAACTTTATTCAGGCAGAGAGGGGATTTTCACATGAAGCACAAATTATCATTCCGCCAGGACGGAACCTTTACCATCGTACAATTCACCGATCTTCACTGGATGGATGGAAGAGCCGAGGATCAGCGAACGCGGGAGCTTATGGAACGCGTGATGGAAGCGGAGCAGCCGGATCTCGTTATTTTCACAGGAGATCTGATCTATACCGGACCTGTCCCCGAAGGAGAGAAGGCATGCGAGCAGCCCAAGCGGGCGTTCCGGGAGGCTGTGGCTGCTGTAGAGAAGAGCGGTACTCCCTGGGCCTTCGTCTTCGGCAATCATGATACCGAGCAAGGTGTCTCCTATAGTGAGCTGATGGATATTGCACTGGAGCACCCCCACTGCCTGGCTGAAGCAGGTCCGGCAGAGCTGGCCGGTTCTGGCAATTATACGCTTGAGATCGCGGGCACCGGCACCACGGCGGGCGCCATTCTCTATATGCTGGACACCGGCGCCTACTCCGTGCTTGCGCAGATTCCCGGCTATAACTGGGTCCGGCAGAGCCAGATCCGCTGGCTGACGGAGCAATCGGCCCGGCTGAATCCCCAGGCAGGTGAGGACAAGCTGCCTGCACTGGCATTCTTCCATATCCCGCTCCCGGAATATGCCGAGATGTGGTCCACGCAGACCTGCTACGGCCATAAATTCGAGCAGGTCTGTGCTCCGGTGCTTAATTCGGGACTCTTCACAGCTATGGTGGAAATGGGCGATGTGGCAGGTGCTTTTTGCGGACATGATCATGTTAACGACTTCACCGGCAGCCTGCATGGCATCCGGCTCAGCTATGGGCGGGCCACCGGCTACAATACTTACGGGCGGGAAGGCTTCATGCGGGGTGCACGTGTCATCCGGCTGACTGAGGGCGATAAGCAGTTCGAGACTTGGCTCCGGCTTGAGGATGGCTCGGCTCTGCTGGAACAACCCTCCCATCCCCCTGCACCTGCCGCTGATTCAGAACACTAATCATTTCTTAAGGGGTTGAAATTTAATGCTGCTGCCAATTCTTTTGGTTCTGGCTTCCGGGATGTGTCACGCGGTGTGGAGCATGTTCACCAAAAGAAGCCGGGACAAAAGCATCTTCCTGTGGTCGATCATGATGATCTCTACTATTCTGCTGCTCCCTATCCTAATAACCGAGCTGTGGACTCACCCGCTTGCAGCCGGAGCTTATGCCCTGCTGCTGCTGTCTGTAGCGCTGCAGGCCTTGTATTCCTGGCTTTTATCCAGAACCTATGAGATGGGTGACTTATCACAGATATATCCGGTGATGCGGGGGACGAGCACGCTGCTCATCCCGCTGATCGGTGTTCTTTTTCTGGGCGAATCGCTGTCTGTCTATGGATGGGCCGGCATTGCCTTCATGCTCGGCGGATTCGCAGTGCTCAGCGGACTGGGCTCCAGAAGCTCATCCGCATCCCTATCTGCATCCACATCCGCCGCCTCCCGGAAGTCCGGATATACGCCGATTCTTATGGCGCTCTGCGTGGGACTCTGCACAACCTGCTATGTATTCGTCGATAAGCTGAACCTCCAGCATATGTCTCCGCTGGCGCTGCTTGAGGTCACCAATATCGGTTTTGTCGCCGGTCTGACACCGGCAGTCCTGAAATCGCGCAAGCTGCTGGAGGAGTGGAAGAGCAACAAGTTCACCATCCTGCTGGGAAGCGTGCTGAATCCGGGCTCGTATCTGCTGTTCCTCTTCGCGCTGCAGCAGGCGCCGCTCGCCCATATCAGCCCGTTGCGGGAGATCGGGACCATATTCGCTACGTTCCTGGGCATCCTCCTGCTGAAAGAGCAGCAGGGCTTGCGGCGGATTCTGTGCTCTGTAGTCATCTTCGGCGGCATTCTGCTTGTCGGGGTATGGGGGTAAAGCAGGCACCCGCCATTTCCCGGCAGGATAACCTCGAAACATGTCGAATAAAGAACGTATGATGAAGACTAACTTAACGAAGCAAACCATGATCAATACCAAAAGCATATTGAATCTCAAGCATGCTCTGTTGCTGCTATTATATCTGACCCTCCTGATCAGCATACGTTATCTGTGGTTCAACGCGTATGCCGCGCCGGAGCACCCGGAAGTGAAGCAAGGTGTCCTGGATATGCGGGGCTGGGACTTCGAGAATTCCCGGTCTGTGCGGCTGGATGGTGAATGGGAATTCTATCCCGGCCAATTCCTCACCCAAGAGAGCTTCACCGGGCTTACCCCGGCTGCGCAGCATGTTGTGCAGGTTCCCGGCGACTGGAGCAGCGGTTTCCCTGAAGAAGGACATTCTTCCTTCGGCTACGGAACTTACAGGCTGCGCATTCTGGTTGACCAGCTGCAGCAGCAGCCGTATGGCTTCTGGATTCAGCGTATTCAAGCTTCCTCCGGCATTGAGATTAACGGACAGACTGAGGGCAGCTTCGGTCAACTGGCCGTGAGCCGCCAGGACTACAAACCTAAGGCTGTTTCCTATACGGCGGCCTATAATGCGGCAGGACAGCAGGAGATCACGCTGCTGGTCCGTGCAGCCAATTACGACCACCCGCTTGAAGGCGGGATTGTCCGCTCCATCCGTTTCGGCTCCCAGGCAGCGATTGATACAGAACGATTGTATTCTATCGGCTTCCAGATGGTCACTTTTGTGATCATGCTGCTGCATGCGATGTATGCGGGAATTCTATTCTTTTTCAACCGCCGGCAAAAAGCGTTCCTGGTGTTCTGCCTGCTGCTCCTGGCGGTAGGTGCTTCAATAGTGACCGATAATGATACCCTGCTGCTGCTCTGGCTGCCAATCAACTATACCTGGGCGCTGAAGCTCAAAATGCTGGCTTATCCTGCGATCTCCCTGTTCATGCTGCTGCTGACCCGCAGCTTCTCCGCACAGGAGCGCCCGGGCCGCTTGTTCAAAGGTTACCTCCTTGCCCTGTGCCTCTACACCGTCTATGTACTGGTACTGCCTGCGCAGTATGTTGTATATGCAAGGCCTCTCTTCTCAGTGCTCTACCTGCTTCCGGTCGCAGGCGTCGTATACTCCATTGGCCGTATGGTTGCCCGGCAGGAGCAGGACTCCGTATTTCTGCTGTTTGCCGCCGCGGCTATCGGCTCCAGTGTCCTTGGCGGATCCTTGGAATCGAGCAGCAAAGCAAGTATTCTGTATTATCCGGTAGATGTCATCGCAGCCATCATCGGATTCTCCGCTTACTGGTTCAAGCGGTATTTCCGCAATGCAGAAGAGAACCGGCTGCTTAACCAGCAGTTGAAGGAAAGCGATCATCTGAAGGACCAGTTCCTGGCGAATACTGCACATGAACTCAGAACACCGCTGCACGGCATCATCAGCATCGCCCAAACCGTAACAGCGAAGGAGAAATCCCTCCTGGATCATCAAAGCTACCAGGATCTGGAGCTGCTCATTACCATCAGCCGCCGGATGTCCCATATGCTGAATGATCTGCTCGATGTGACCCGTCTGCAGGAGAAGCGGATATTATTACAGCGTGAACCGCTGGCCATCGGGCCGCTGGTAACCGGAATTCTGAATATGTTTGAATTCATGACGGACAGCAAGCAGCTGCAGCTGCGTAACGAATTACCCGCTTCCCTGCCGCCCGTATGGGGGGATGAGAAGCGGATTGTGCAGATTCTCTATAACCTGCTGCGCAATGCCATCAAATACACGCAGGCCGGAACAGTCACCATATCTGCCGAGGTTACCGGCAAGACCGCAAAGATTAGCGTGTCCGATACCGGTATAGGCATCGACAAGGAGACACAAGCGAGGATCTTCTCCCCTTATGAGCAAGGGAGTAAAGGCATCAATGACGGAGGCGGAATCGGGCTCGGCTTAAGCATCAGCAAGCAGCTGGCAGAGCTTCACGGCGGAGACCTTACCGTGGATTCCGAACCCGGGAAGGGGTCCGTGTTCACCTTCACCCTTCCCCTCGCATCTGCTTCTGAGGTCCGGCATGCGCCGGAAGAGGCCGCTGCTGCAAGGATGAATGACAGCCCGGACATGGAAGACCTTCTGCTTGAACAGGGGAGACTGTTATTCAAGCAGCCTGATACCAGCGGCAGCGCTGCATCACAGGAGATCCCTTCTCACCCTCAGATACAGCTGCAGGAGACCTCCATGACGGCCAAGACTCTTATTCTCGCCGTGGATGATGATCCGGTCAATCTTAAGGTGCTCGCCAGCATACTCTCGGATGAACAGCATCAGCTAGTCACCGTCACCAGCGCCCAGGAAGCCCTGGAGCTGCTCGGCACCGAACCCTGGGACCTGCTGATCGCCGATGTCATGATGCCGTACATGTCCGGCTACGAGCTGACGCGGATCGCCCGGCAGCGCTTCTCCGTCTCGGAGCTGCCGATCCTGCTGCTCACTGCCCGCAATCAGCCGGTGGATATCTATACGGGATTCTTATCCGGAGCCAATGATTATGTCGCGAAGCCCGTGGATGCTCTGGAGCTGAAATACCGGGTCCGCTCCCTGACCGGACTGAAGCAGTCTATTAATCAGAGCCTGCGGCTGGAGGCTGCTTACCTGCAGGCGCAAATTCAGCCGCACTTCCTGTTCAACACGCTGAACGCACTGCTGGCCTTAAGTGAATTCGACCTCCCGAAGATGCGTGATCTCGGAGAGGCGTTCTCCTCCTATCTGCGAATCAGCTTCGACTATATGAACTCGCAGCAGCTAGTCGGACTGTCCCATGAGCTGGAGCTGGTTGAGTCCTATCTGTTTATTGAGAAGGCCAGGTTTGACGAACGCCTGCAGATCGAATGGGATGTGGAACCGGAGATCGAGCTGCTCCTCCCGCCGCTTACCCTCCAGCCGCTGGTCGAGAATGCGGTCAGACACGGCCTGCTGAGCCGGAAGGCCGGCGGACTGCTGCATATCCGTATTCACCGCCGGCAGGGGTACACATCGTTTGAAGTAGAGGATAACGGCAAAGGGATGCCTGATGAGCAGGTTCTTCATCTGCTGGATGACAGCGGACTCGGCTTGCCTTCCCGCGGCATCGGACTGCTGAATACCAACCGGCGGCTGACACAGCTGTATGGCCAGGGACTGGTCATTCACAGCCAGCTTGGAGCCGGCACCACCGTTTCTTTTGTTATTCCGGAGCGGAAGCAGCCGGAAGATGTTTAACTTCACGGTTATGCCTATCAGTCACAACACAAAGAACCTGACTCCTCCTTCATTGGAGGGTCAGGTTCTTTATTGTCGCTATACACTGTCAGCCAATCTCAATGACTCTGGCCGAATAGGTCTGGGGGAGCCGGACACACAGCACCGCCCGCTCGGCATCCCAGGCGGCCACAGCGGATTCCGCCCGGGCTGGATAGAGGCATCGAACATTTCCACTCTGCCCAGCGTTCTTCCCCTGCGCCGCCCCCTTCGCCCACTTGCCCAGCGGAATCTCGATAAGCTCCTCTTCCTGATCCATCCGCCAGACGGCCAGTACGATCCGGCCGCCCAGCTGCAGACCCAGGCAGGCCCGGCTGGAATGCTGCTGCGGAATGCCCAGCGGCCAGAAGGCTGCGGATTCCGCCAGCTCCTGCCGGAGCGATTGGTAGCAGGTAATGCCTTCGCGGACCAGAGCGCTGCCGGCTTCGCCAAGCTCCGCCAGCGGTCCGCCCAGAATGACGCGGGACAGCATCACGTTGACCATGTTGAAGATGACAGCTTCATCATCGGAAGTGGTCAGCGGATAGGACCAGATTCCGGCCTGCTCCGGCGGTATGACCGACGGGCTTGCGGCGGCAATCATGCCCATCAGCCGGTAGTCCATCTGGTCGCTGACACACTGCAGGCTGAAGCGCTCCAGGGTAGCATAATCCATCCGCATGCCTCCGCTGGCACAGCTCTCGACAATAAGCTCCGGGTGACGGAGGAACAGGCGGTCCGCCCAGGCCAGATAAGCCCGGTTATGACCCAGCAGGCCATCACCCAGACTCTCCGCCGCGATATCCGTGCCGGTTCCGGCGTTCTGGTTGTAGTCGAACTTGAAGTAGCCGATGCCCAGCTCCGCAATGAGCCGGTCCACGGTATCATCGGCATGCCGCACAACCTCCGGGTTGCGGAAATCAAGCTGGTACCGCCCGGCATCGACCACTCTGCGGCCGCGCTTGCAGAAGAACCAGTCATCCGGCTTCTTGCTGAGCGGACTGTCCCGGTGCACCGATTCCAGCTCCAGCCACAATCCCGGAATCAGGCCTTTGGAGCGGATATAGCCGGTCATTGCCGCGAGACCGCCTTCGAAGCGGCCCTCCGACGGCAGCCATTCTCCCAGCTCCCCCTCATACCAGCCTGCATCAATGCAGTAAATCTCGCAGCCGGCAGCCGCAGCCGCGTCCACCAGCGGCTGCACTCTGGCCGTAGTCGGATCGCCCCACAAGCTGTGCATGAAATCGTTATAGACTACAGGCAGCGTGCGGTTATCTTCATTCTTCCTCCGCACCTGCCGCAGATAACGGGTCAACTCCCGGGCGGCTTCGGTGAAGCCCCCTTGAACCGCTCCGGCTACCGCAGGAACCGATTCGAAGCTCTCTCCCGGCTGGAGCGTCCGGCTCCAGTGTCCCTCGTCCTCATTCGGCCCGCTCAGCCTGACATACAGCTCATTCACCTCGGCATCGCTGAGTTCCCATTGCCAGGAGCCGTTATGCTCAATCTGCCAGAACAGGCAGGAGCCTGATTCTGTATTCTCAAGGATGGCTACCGGCAGATGTTCATAGGAGGACCAAGTGCCGAGCGAATGCACCGACAGCCGGTTCACCGAATGATCGAATACCCGGCTGAGGCCCCATTCAGGCAGGCTATGCTGCTGCCACTGCACCTCTCCACACCAGGAATTACGCGGCAGGTGCAGCATCATCTTCTGGTCCCACGGGAGGCTGCCTTCCTTGGCCGCGCCGTTATAGGCGAAGGAAGACACGTACTCGACCGGCAGCGGGTGACCGCCTTCATTGCGCAGCTCGGTCCAGGTTCTCGCCAGGGACAGGCCCTTGTAGAACTGGAAATGGCTGATCACAGCCAGCCCTGTGGCGGCATCGGACTGGCGGATCTCCAGCCTGCGGCTGTCTCCGGCTTCACTGAACAGGTGTGACTGATATTTCAGGCGGGTGCCCGGCACCGTTCCGATATGCTTGAGCCCGTGATGGATCACATGATCCTCTCCTGTAATCTGCACATCCACCAGGCGGCGGTTCGCATAGCTTTTATCGTCCAGCGTTTCTTCTTCATACGTCCCGGAGGCAAAATGCAGCAGCTTCACGCTGCCTTCGTCTGTCACTTCAATGAGCACATGCAACATAGCTTCGTGATGCTCAATACGTATCATTGCCATACTTCTCTCCCCTGTTGTGCTGCGTATTATGCCGTTATAGCGGTCTTTTGGCCGGCTCCGCCTTTAGGCGTACTGTAACCGTGGTACCGGCGCCGGGCTTAGACGCGATGCTGATTCCATAATGATTGCCGGCATAGAGCTTGATGCGCTCATTCACGTTGTACAGCCCGTAGGAGCTGCCGGTGGAATCAGGCTTTGCCTCATGCGGCTCCTCCATCAGCAGTTGGCGCGCCTGCTCCTCTTCCATGCCGATTCCGTCGTCGGACACTTTGAAGATCAGATCGCCTTCTTCCTCTCTGACGGAGATGGTAATCGTTCCGCGTTTGTCTTTGGACTTCAGGATTCCATGCAAAAGGGCATTCTCGACAATCGGCTGCAGGATCAGCTTGGGCATCTGGTAGGCACCCAGCCCGGGCTCGGTATCCAGCACGAAGGCGAATGCATCCAGAAACCGGCTCTGCTGGATCTTCAGATAGACTGCGGCCAGACTCAGCTCATCCTCTACGCTGACGATGCTCCGGCCCTTGCTCAGGCTGAGCCTGAAGTATTTAGCCAGGCTATCGATCATCTGGCTGATGTCGGTTGCCCCTTTGCCGATGGCAATCCAATTGATTGTATCCAGCGTATTGTAGAGGAAATGCGGGTTAATCTGGGCCTGTAGCGCCTGCAGCTGGGCCTCGCGTTCATGAATTTCGGCTCTGTACTTCTCCTCCACCAGCGTCCGCACCCGGAGAATCAGATGATCGACACTCCGCTCCAGCATATGAAAATCGCCGTTGACCGGAGGAAGCTCAATCAGCCCTTCACTTCCCTCCTTGCGGATGACGGTAATAACCTGCATGACTCTGCGGTTCATTCCGCGGACAATGATGGCGAGCAGCACAAAGGGCAGGATCAGGAACAGCGCCACATACTCCATCAGCGAGGTCCATTCCGACCGCTGCGTCAGCTCCAGGGCGCGGCGAGACAGCTGGGATTCCGTTCCCTGCGCGACCAGCCTCCAGCCGGTGGGCTGCAGCGTCGTATACATCACATCGTTGACCTCCGTGCCTATCTTCAGCGTGGAGCTGCCCTCACTGCTAAGCTTCATATCCTTCAGAATGGCAGGAGCAATCTTCGTACCGATTATGGCGCGGTCAGGATGATAGACAATCGTTCCGTCCGCGTCCGTCAGATAGACCTGCGTGCCCGGCGCAAATTGCAGCGCGGACAGAATATCCGCCACCATCTTCTCCTGTACATCAATCATCAGCACGCCGGATACCTTATCGTACCGGTCCGGATCACGCAGCATACGGGCGAACGAGAACACGCGGGCCTTCCCGATATCAAGAAAAGATTCCTCGTAAGCCCCAATCGGAACAATGCCTCCGTTGGCCCCAATGACGGGGGAATACCAGGCTTTGTTCTTCAGGCTGTCCAGCGAGAAGAAATTGATTTTCTCACCCGCATACAGCTTCGATTGATCAACATACAGCCGCACATGGAATACATCGGAGTTCGACTGTACCGTATCGACGAGAAATCTCAGGTCCTTAATGACCTGCAGCTGAATCTCCATCGACTGGTCATCGGCGCCGACGGAGAGGTACGAGTGGAGGTTCGGGTTCATAAAAGCCGCATTGCTGATATCGTAGATATGCTCCAGGCGGTAAGACAGGTTGCTTCCCGCCTGCTTCAGCGCCTGCTGCATGGTCCGGATCACTTCACTCTTCAGAATGGAGGCCGAACGCTCGTAATAGCCATACAGGAAGATTCCCGCCGGAACAACAATCAGCAGCAGATAGGCCAGCAGCCACTGCCGGGGAATCCGGATGCGGCGGGCCAGGCTTACGGCCGAGCCGAAGGCTGAGGACAACAGGTGCCAGAGTCTTGCAGCTGCCCTACGCATGGCTGTCCCGGTATGCGCTCGGTGTAACTCCCGTGGCTTTTTTGAACAGCTTGGTGAAGTAGCTCGGGTCCGTATAGCCGATGGCATAACAGATATCATAGAATTTGTACTGCGGATCGCGCAGCAGCTCCTTCGCCTTCTCCACCCGGATCTGCGTCAGGAATTCGTTGATTGTCTGCCCGGTCTCCTGCTTGAACAGCAGACTGACATAGGTTGGCGTCAGATAGACCTCCTTGCCAATGTCCGTTACCGTCAAGGCCCCGTCCGCATATCTTTGCTTGATGATCTCGCGTACCCTTTCAATCAGATTGGCTACCTTGCCGGTCCGCTTCTCGCGGATACGCGCACAGACACTGCTGAGATGAGCTTCAATCAGCTCCCGCATCTCGCCAAGCGTCTCCTGCTCGAACAGTGTCTCCCACAGCCGGGCTTCCGCCGCCTCCAGCTCGGGAGACCCGGCATTCAGCTCCAGCAGCAGCTGCCCGACCGCGAGGACAATCTGCAGGCAGATGTTGCGCCCGTATTTAAGCCCGTCACGGCGGCCCCGGTTCAAATCCGTGAACAGCTGGTCCAGCACCTCGCGCATCCGGTCCGGATCAGCCGCCTTCAGTGCCGACAGCAGCTGCTCGCTATGATCCGGATCGTATCTAGTGAAGCTGGCCGGCTCCGACTCGGGATTCTCCAGGCTGTCCATGGTGATAATCCGGTTTTTGCCCAAATACCATTTATGATCGGCCGCTTCACGCGCCTGCTTATAGGAATGAACCAGCCCGGGAAGGCCGGTCACCCGCTCGCTGATGCCGATGGTGACGCTGATCTTCAGCCATTTCTCCAGATTGCCGAGGATATCCCCCGCCAGCTCCAGCAGTGCTTCGGCATTGTCCGCAGCGCCGCCGTCCTCCGGATTCTCCCGCAGAATGCCGACAAACTCCCCGATCCGGTGCTCAAAGGCATAGCCGGTAAGGTGCTGGCCGATCAGCTCCTGGCAGATGTTCAGCACGGAATACCACAGCAGCTGCTGATCCGTCTCCGAACGGCTCCCTGTGACCTCTGCGAGATCATCGACAGAAATCACGATCACCCAGTACACGGCAGTAAGCGGCAGATTCAGACCGAGGAACTGCAGCCGTTCACCCAGACCCTGGCGGGGGGCGCCGGTGCTGATCAGGGACAGCAGGAACTTCTCCCGCAGCAGCGGCATCCCTTCCTTCAGCTTGCTCTGCATGTCCACCTTGAACCGGTGCTCCGCCCGCTCGGCATCGAGATGGCTGACCACCCGCTGGATCACCGCGCTGAGCTCCTCCAGATTCACCGGCTTGAAGATGTAATCGACCGCGCTTACCTTAAGCGCCGATTTCAGATAATCGGCATCATCATGGCCGCTGACAAAAATAATCTTCGTCCGGGGATACCCGGCATGGATATGCCGGGACAGCGTAATCCCGTCCATCTTGGGCATACGGACATCGGTCAGCACAATATCCGGCTGCTCCTTCCCGATCACCTCAAAGGCCACATCCCCGTCATCCGCCTCACCAATCACTTCAATACCGTACGAGGACCAGTTGAAATAGGAGCGCAAGCCGAAGCGAACCGTTGGCTCATCATCCACAATTAGCAGTTTGTACACAGCCCCGTCCTCCTTTATGTAGATTGAACTAGAGATATAGAATCAAGAATCAGTCGCCACTGCGGTGAATGTTTGGACTTCCGGCCGCTGTTGTCCCCGGATTCTTGAATTTGTAACGCTGGTCGCGGTGGAAATCCGGGTGACTGCTGATGCTTCCGAAGCGGGCTTTCCTGCGGAAGGCTTTCAGGCGTACGCTGTCGCTCCTACAGTTCCAAAATCCCCCTCCGTACCTTTGCTTTCTTGGGGTAGTTTTTAAGTTCATTTTATCTACATTAGCACCTATATAGATTGAACTTCAGAATCTAATTGTGTGGGCCTGGCGGAATACGTCAATACCTTACACTTGATCCGTTACTGGCAGTGTGTTGACTTTTAAATAATCAATGTAGACATAAATGTTGTACGTTTTGCAACTTGAGTTCATAGATAGTCCGATGTTCGGGAGAATTGTTGTATAAAATACAAGAATCCTCCCGCAAATTCGTTTGAAATAGGTGAAATCCTGCAGTTTCTACAACAATTTCGGATTTGGGCTGATTTAATGAAGAAAATGTTGTATTATGTGCAAGATTTTATGAAAATCTACCTGATCACTGCCCGGAAAGCGGATGAATCGAGGATATCCCGCGGCAACAGCAGCCACCATGAAGTCCCATATTCACAGAGTGATGTGAAATCTTGCGTGAAGTTCTTCAGTTCAATCTATATAGTTAATGTTAACTTATAAAACGCACATCCTGGCGCTTCAGCGCCTCATGCAGCTTATCGGCCGGAACATCCCGCAGCGGCACAGACTCATCCAGCGAGATGGCGGCCGCAGCGCCTGCCGCCTGGCCCAGCGCGTAGCAGGTGGCCTGCATGCGCATGGAGGACATGGCCACATGTGTAGCCGATATCGGCCTTCCGGCCACCAGCAGATTCACGACCTGCTCCGGCACCATGCACCGGTAAGGAATATCATACCCGCTGATGGCCCGTTCATCGGTCGTTCCCGCTCCGTCGGGGCTATGAATATCAATCTCGTAGTTGGTCTGTGCGACCACATCCGGGAACCGGGCTCCGCTGACCACATCCTGCTCGGTCAGGGTGTAAATTCCCTCAATCTGGTTGCTCTCCCGGACCCCGGTCTGCGGGGCAACATGCGAGAGTGCATACGTCCCGAAGCCGTTTCTCTGCAAATAATTCACAATCGAGAACACCTGCCGGAGCGCTTCCGTCTCCGCGTAATTCACCTCTTCTATTTTAGCTCCGTTCGCCTTCACGCGCGACATATTTACAAGCAGTGTACCGTCGCCGTTCTGCTCCCAGTAGAGCTCGCGCCCTTGCGGCAGATCCGCCAGCTCCTTGTATTCATAGCAGCCTTCGGGAAGGATCGGGATCACCGGCTTGCCGGTATTCTGCATCATGAACATCAGGGTCATCGGCTGGGTCAGTCCGTCTTCTTCTCTGCCCGAGTGATACGGGACTCCCGCCTCAACCGCTACTCTTGCATCACCCGTGCAGTCAATGAACTGCTCCCCTTCAAAAGCCCTCAGTCCTTCCCGGGTGGAGACAATGACCGCCTTGATCCTGCCGCCCTCCTGCACCGTGCCCACGAACTCGGCATGGTAATATACCTGCACCTGCTCTTTTTTCATTTTCTCATTCATATACTGCCGCATCAGAAAAGGCGAATACTGTGGTGCAATCGACTCGTCATGCCCCTGCGGCAAAGATTCTGCCAGCATCTCCGCAATAATCTCACGGTAGATCCCGGTCACATTCCCGATGGGCATAAATACGCTGACATTCGCCAGGGTTCCCATCCCGCCGAGCTGTGCCGATTTCTCCAGCAGCACCACCTGCTTGCCGCATCTTGCCGCACTGATTGCCGCCGCCGTACCCGCAGGACCGCCGCCTATGACAATAACCTCAGCATGCAGCACCGTCTGAACCTGCCGCTGAAATGAATATTCCAGGTTATTCAAATTTTCCGTCTCCCTTCATGGAAAGGAAGCGGCAAGCTCCTGTAATTCAAGCTGCCGCTCCTATGGTTTATTTGTTTACAGTTGCATACCAGTCATTGATTTCCTTCGCACTCGCTTCTTCTCCCGCGGCCTTATACTTGGCCTGGAAATCTGCCAGTCCGTCCAGCGTATCCGCTCCGGCAATCAGCTTAATCGTGTAATCCCCCGCCATCGATTCCAGCTGCAGATTGTTCTTTGCATATTCCGGCATGTACGGTGCCAGCCCCAGAATATTCTGGATCTTGTATTCATCCGGCAGCTGGTTGTTCAGGCTGTCGAACGCTTCGAACTGCACCGGATTCTTCCGCGCCCGGGCCTGCCAGTACAGCGGATAGTTCTGTTCATCCGTGCCTGACATGTAGTTGTTCGACAGGTTGCGCTCATCGTTGAAGGCCGGCAGAATCGGCAGGTACGCCCCGTTCTCGAACGTGTACGTCTTGCCTTCTTCCCCGATCGCCAGATTCTTGAACGTCTCCGGCTCCAGCGTCGCGTTGATCCATTTCACCGCATCTTCCGGATGCTTCGACGCCTTCGGCACGAAGGTCAGACGGTCGAATCCGGCATTGCCCGAGAAGCCCGCTTCCCCCGACGGTCCCTTCAGCGCGGAGACGAAAGCAAACTTCGCATCCGGGAAGTTCTTCGTCAGCGCATCGGAGATGCCGCCGATATCCGCCCAGTGGACGATGATCGCTCCGGCTTTGCCGCTGGTGAATTTCTCTTTGGCGGTGGCATCCTTGTTCACGACGAATTCCTTGTCCAGCAAGCCCTGCTTGTAGAGATCTGCAGTATAGGTGATGTAGTCCTTATACGCCGGGTCCAGCAGACGCGGCACCAGCTGGCCGTCCACATCATTCCACGTATTCGGCATACCGAACGCGCCGACCAGGTTATCCAGCATCGGCAGGTCGCCGCGGATCGTCAGCGGCACGTTCTGGTCGCCGTTGCCGCCCGGGTCCTTCTCCTGGAATGCTTTCAGTACCGTGGTCAGTTCATCGGTAGTCGTCGGCATCTTCAGCCCCAGCTTCTCCAGCCAGTCCGTGCGGATCAGGATGCTGCTGTTCACTTTGTAGGTAACGACCACCGGAATGGCATACAGCTTGCCGTCAATCTTCAGCGCGTCCATCGACTCCTGGGAGATCGCCTTTTTGATATTGGGACCGTATTCATCAATGAGCGGCGTCAGATCGACCAGTGCGCCTTTTTGCGCATAATCGGAATAGAGCGCCATGTCATTGTAGGTGGTGATCACATCGTACGGCTCCCCGGAGGACATAATCAGGTTGAGCTTCTCGCCCCATTTGTCCTGCGGCAGCATGTCGTACGACACTTTGTAGCCGGTCTTCTCCTGCAGCATCGACGCTACCGGATAGGTATTGTAGTCCTCGCTTTGCCAGATGCTCAGCCGTTTAAGGTCCGGCTTGGACTCGGCGGCTGCCGTCGCCGGACTGCCGGAATTGCCCGGCGCATCCGCACCTCCTGCTGCTGTGGCATTATTGCTGCTGTTGTTCGACGAGCAGGCTGCCAGGGATGATGCAAGAAGCATGGTCGCTGCGGCCAGTGCGGCTGTTTTACTGATTTTTCTCATGTGAGACCCTCCTGAAAGATATATCTATAATTTACAGTTGAAGCCGAATTCCAGAATTCTGATCAGCCCTTGACGGAACCGATCAGCACACCCTTGATGAAGTACTTCTGCAGGAACGGATACACCAGCAGAATCGGCACGGTCGAGGCGATGACAGTCGCTGCCCGGACGCCTTCCGCCGGAACGTTCATCAGATCATCGGCGCTCCGGTTGAGGGAGGAGCTGTCCGCATTCATGACGATATCCTGCAGATAGAGCTGAAGCGGTTTCAAGTTAGAGCTGTTAATATACAGCATCGGATTGAAATAGTCATTCCAGAACGATACGGCGTAGAACAAACCGATCGTAGCCAGCACCGGAGCGCTGAGCGGCAGAATAATCCGGAATAGGATCGTATAATTCCTCGCCCCTTCGAGCTTGGCTGATTCCTCCAGGCTTTCCGGGAGGCTCTCGAAGTAGCTTTTGATCACCAGCATGTTGAATACATTGATCAGTGCCGGCAGAATCAGCGAGCCCAGATGATTGATCAGGCCGAGCTGGCGGATCAACAGGTAATTCGGAATAATGCCGCCGCTGAACATCATCGTGAAGATAAACATGACGATCAGAATGCCGGAGCCTGGAAGCTCCCGCTTGGACAGCGGGTAGGCCGTCATGGCGGTGATAAGCAGCGACAATAGCGTTCCCACAAGCGTGACAATAACCGAGATAAGCAGGGAATGCAGAAACTGGCTGGAGGTGACGACGAATTTCATCGTATCCAGCTGGAACCCTACCGGGAAAATACCGACCTTACCCGAGGTGATCGCCCACTCCTCACTTACCGACTTCGACAGTACATTGGCGAACGGGAGCAGAGTGATCAGTCCCATCGCGGTCAAAAAGAGATAGATTCCGGCATCAAAGCACAGACTGCCGATTGTTTTGCTGCGCATGTTCACACTTCCCCTCCCTTACCAGATGCTGCGGTTCAAAAATTTGCGGCTGAGCATGTTGCCGGACAACACCAGCACAAAGCCGACGACGGAATTGAATAATCCGACCGCTGTACTGAAGCTGTAATCCTGCTGCCCCAGTCCGAGGCGGTACACATAGGTTCCAATTACATCGCCCGTCTGGTAGACCAGCGGATTATACATGGTGAGAATCTGTTCCGTCCCCGCCTCCAGCAGGCTGCCGATCCGCAGGATGAACATCAGCACAACGGTGGGCAGAATGCCGGGCAGGGTGATCGAGATCATCTGTCTGATCCGTCCCGCACCGTCGATGGCTGCCGCTTCGTACTGCTCCTGCTCGATGCCCGCAATGGCAGCGATGAAGACGATGGCATTCCAGCCAGTTTCCTTCCAGCCTGCCGTGAAGACAATGACGCTGCGGAAGAACTGGTTGTCGGTCAGGAACGAGACCGGATGCCCGCCGAAGCTGCTGATGATCACATTGACCAGCCCGCCCGCCGGGGAGAGAATGGTAATGAACAATCCGGAGATGATGACCCACGAGAGAAAATGGGGCAGATAAATAACCGTCTGGATCGTACGCTTGAAGAACATCCGCTTCACTTCATTCAGCAGCAAAGCGATCAATACCGGAATCGGAAATAATATGACGATCTTGTACAGGCTGATGACCAGCGTGTTGATCAGCACATTCATGAAATCGCTGGAATGAATCAGCTTCTCGAACTGCGCCAGCCCGACCCATTCGCTTCCCCCGATACCGCCGAAAATGTTGAAATCCTGAAAGGCAATCAGGATGCCGTACATCGGCGTGTATTTGAACAATAATAAAAAGACAAGCCCCGGAAGCAGCAGCGCGTACATATCGAGATTGCTGCGGATCAGCCGCCAGCGCCGTCCGCCGGCCCCTGTCTTGACCGCCTGCTGATGGCCCAGCGAGATTTCGCTTTTGCTCAAATCTATCACCTTCTTCTGTCTGTTGTATCTTTATTGTAAAGAAACGATACCGTTATCAGTAGAAGGCAATCCTTCAATTTCTGGTGCTATTCTATAAAGTTGCGGCACTATGGAGCTGCGGCGCTGTCTCTACATGTCCACCTCAATAGTATGCGTCAGACCGTCTCCAAAAATAGGAAAGACGTCCCCGGCAATCTCCTTGCCGTCAACGGTGAGCCGCTCCAGCCCGCACTGCTTCCGGTTCTTGTTGCGTATGGTCAGCAGATAGGTATCGCCCCTATAGACCCGCTTCATAGAGCATTCTTCCCAGTCCTCAGGAATGCAGGGACGAATCTTAATATCGTCATAGCCCGGATAGAAGCCGAGCATATACTGGGTCACCGCACGGAACATCCAGCCTGCCGTACCGGTTACCCAGGCAAATGCCGTCTCTCCGGCCCGCGGATTCGCCGGACCGAAGTACATATTCGTGAACGCATAAGGCTCGCAGCCGGAATAATCCGAAGGGTTGGCGGCGCTGTCGGGCAGTATTTTGCTGTAGGTGTCAAAGGCTTCATTGCCTCTTCCCGCCACGCAATCGGCAACAATCTTGAACGTTCCCCCATGGCAGTAAGGCGTTCCGTTCTCCCAGATGCCGGGAACAAAGCCGGTTAAGCGGCCGATGGAGGCATTGTATTCCGTATAAGGAGGCGAAAGGGTAAGCGGTCCATACGGGGAGTCCAGCTTGCTGTCCACCGCCAGCAGACACTGCCCGGCACGTTCACCCTCAGCCAGTCCCGACATGACCGCCCAGGTCTGGCTGTTCAGGTATATGCTGCCCTCCTGTTCCGTATGGGAACCGACCTTGTCCCCAAGGTCATTGTAAGCCGCAAGGTACCAGTCCCCGTCCCAGCCGTTAGCATTCACCGCGTCCTTGATCCGTGCCGCAAGCTCCAGCAGCTCCCGGGCAAGCCCCTCATCCCGGACCACTTCCCGGGCCAATTCCGCAGTTTCGTTCAGGGCATGATACAGGGCAATCGAGGTCCAGACGCTTTCGCCCTTGCCGCCCGTACCGATTCCGTTCAGCGAATCGTTCCAGTCCCCGTCATGTGCAAGCACCAGCGAGTGCTCCCCGAGGTCCCCGGAAGAATAACGGACCGCTGTCAGCATATGCTCCCAGACCGTGCCCGCTCCTTCATCCAGATAAGGCACCTGCTCCTGCAGGAAGGCATAATCACCGGTTTCCTTGAGATAGGCATTCACCGTCGGCGCAATCCATACGGGACCGTCAGAATAAATATGCGGGTCCAGCGGAAGCCAGCCCCGGACACATTTCCCGTCCTTGTATTGATACTTCAGGGTTTCCTTGATCTTCTCCTTAGCCAATCCCGGGAGAAAAGCGGACACCGCCCAGGCATCCTGCAGCTGGTCACGGAAGCCCTTGCCTGTGGCTCTGCCGGCCTCGGCACAGAGCAGCACCTGCTGCTTGACCCACATATTGGTGATGTGATTCACCTTATCCAGCGGCGTCTGCACGGCAATATCCTCCGTCATCGCTGTCTTCTCCGCCAGCAGCCGCGCGAAATCAGCTTCGATCCTGCCGGGTGCCAGCAGCTTGCGGGTCAGCTCCCGCGCCGTCTCATTGCCATCGGCTGCTCCCCAGAGGGTATGATAGGTAACCTCCTCCCCCGGCTTCAGGGTGAAGGTGTGCTCCAGCACGCCGACCATATCCTCACAGGCGGCCAGTGAATTCGAGCAGGCTCCGCGGACTACGCTCTGGGGACTGCCGGTATCGCCATAGTTCCCCAAAAATGCCCGTTTTCCCGTCTCATAGCCTGTCGGCTTCACGCTCGCCGCCGCGAAGCCGTCGAACCATTCATGCGGCCGCTCCTGGGCATGGTTGTGCGCGACGATAATACCGTCTTCCGCCAGATAATCGCAGTAGACATAGGAGTTATATTCACTGTACCTTGCATAGCCTTCCAGTGAGAATTCTACGAAGGAATAGACCTTAATCTCCCGTTCACGCGGGCTTTCGTTCGTGAGGGTGACCGTCCAGATTTCCACCGGGTCCTCCGCATTGACGAATACTCTGGCACCCGCGGCAATTCCGCCGTAAGCCCCCTCCAGCCGGGTATACCCCAGCCCGTGGGTGCAGGAGTAGCGGTCCAGCGTCCGCTTGACCGGGTACCAGCCCGGATTCCAGAATTCACCCGTTTCCCCGTCACGGATATAGAAATAGCGGTTGCCGCCGCGGAACAGGCTTGAGCGCCCTCTTCCCTCCGGGTCGATATAGGCGGCACTCCGCGAGCCATAAGCCCCGTCGCCCCCGCCGAAATGGTTAATGCCCGACAGTATCCGCGGGTTCCAAATATAATTCAGCATAGGCCGCGGGGTCTGCGTGCCGGTAAATACAAACTCTGAGCCGTTCTCTGTGAAATTGCCGAAGCCAGCCATGGTGCTCCAGCCCCTTTCCTTATAATTTATCTGAAGTCGATGCCGTCACCCGGAGCAAGCGCGGAATTCGCCTTGATATAGGGAATCAGCTCTTGAATGGTGGTGTAGGCCACGGCCACATAGGTGTCCGCCGCCCCGTAGTAGATGGCAATCCGCCCGGTTGCCGCATCCTGCAGCGTTGCACAGGGGAAGACCACGTTCGGGACGAACCCGACCGCTTCGTAATTTTTCTCCGGGGTCAGCAGATAATCCCTTGTCCGGTACAGCACCTTGGAAGGGGTATCCAGATCGAGAATCGCCGCACCCATGCTGTAGACCAGCCCGTTGCAGGTGCCGACGACGCCATGGTAAAAGATCAGCCAGCCCTCCGACGTTTCAATCGGCGCAGGTCCGCCTCCGATCTTCACATCCTGCCACCAGCCGGCGGCAGCCTTGGACATGACCTTCCGGTGGTGTCCCCAATGGACCATATCCGGGCTCTCGCTCAGATAAATGTCGCCGAACGGGGTATGCCCGCTGTCGCTGGGACGGCTGAGCAGCACGTACTTTCCATTGATTGTCCGGGGAAACAGTACGCCGTTGCGGTTAAAAGGAATGAACGGATTCTCCAGCCGGACAAACTCCCGGAAATCCCGGGTCATGCCAAGCCCCAGAGCCGCACCGCCGAAATCCGTACACCAGATGATGTAGTACATATCTTCAATCTGCACCACCCGGGGATCGTAGGCATAATTCGGCTGGTAAGGCTCTCCCGCTTCGTCTTTCCAGACAATGATATCATTATCGATCTCCCACTTCAGTCCATCCGCCGACCGTCCCAGATGCAGATTGGGCATGCCATGCTTATGCTCGGCGCGGAAGACTCCGACGAATCCGCCTTCGTATGGAATGACCGCACTGTTAAAGATCCGCGAAGCGGCCGGAATCGGATTCCAGTCCACAATCGGATTGGCGTTATGTCTCCAGACTACATCCTGAATTCCGTCCGGCTTGTCCTGCCACGGAATGTTAGGTAACGCGCTGCCAATAATTTCTGCCATGTTCTTAAACCCCCTAATGATATGGAAGACCCGGCCAGCAGCTCTGGCCGGGTCCCTGTTACTCCCCCACATTCTATCAATTTGCGCTTCATTTCCCCATGGAATATCCTTTAATTTCCCGGCTTATTGTATAGACTTTTTCGGTGAAAGTTTATTTTGTAACCTGGACAACGATCATCTGGCTGGTTGACACCCCCGCGCTGTTGATCAGCTCGCAGCGGTATTCATAGCTGCCCGGCGCTTTGCCGCGAACCCTGGTCAAGGCAGACTGGGCATTTGGCGTCCGCTGGGCAAGCGTCTGAGTATCTATAAGCACGCCATTCTCATACAGCTTGTATACGGAGCCGTTCGTTCCCCACCACAGGTTCATGCTGATCTCGAAGCTGCCGTCCTGATCCCAGTTGTTGTGGCTCAGGACCGGGGTACCGGGCTGTGCCTGGGTTACAGCCACGGTCAGCGGAGCGCTTCTTGTGGTCCCCGCCCGGCTCGTCAGCTCTGCGTAATAGCGGTAAGTCCCGTTCTTCCTGCCGCTGATGGACGTGACCGCTGTCTGGGCATCCGGAGAATGGGCGGACAGCGTCTGCGTATCAATGAGAACATCGTTCTCGTAGAGCTTATAGGTATCTCCGTTGTTCCCCCACCACATATTCATCGTCACCTGATAATCGCCATCGGCCAATCCCGTATCGTAGCCGTTGTTGTCGGCAAGCACCGGCGTGCCGGGCACTCCGGCCGGAGCAGCGGTGCCGCCGTCCGCGAGAATGATCTTGCCCCATTTCTCCCGGTTCGCGGAGTTGCTCTCTACCCCGTTCCAGTAGAACTGACGTTCACGGCCGCCGGCACCCCCTTCATCGAAGCCCATATCGAAACGGATGGCCGTACCGTCTGATGGACCGGTTACTCCCAGATCCGCAAAAGCAATCCGCGCCTCAAGGGTATAGCCCTTGCCGTCCTCATCCGGCTTGGCCGCCATATCGATGGCCGGCTGCTCCTGCTCCTTATACCCGGCCCAGTAATAGGCCGTCTGTGCGTTGCCGCTTGCGTCCATGGCCGCTGCCAGCAGAATCTGGCTGTCGCTGAACTGCATCGAGCCGCCTTCATCCACATTCTTCGGCCCGAAGAACAGCTCAATGGCATCTCCGGCCCACAGGTAGGCCTTGGCCGCCGGCACGGTGAGCCCCTTGATTACATTCGGGCTCTGCATCGGCGTGGGATCATCAATATGGGAGCGGAAATAGAAGTAATCATCATCCCAGGTCAGGCTCATCTGGCCGCCGACGCCTGTCTTCATCACACCCAGCACCAGATCGACATCGGTAATAGAGGCAGTCGCGGCACCTGTCCATTCCGTGTCCAAATTACCGAGTACCGGAGCAGCAGCTGCCTTCGCTACAGACAATACCTTATCCGAAGTCCGCTCGGTCTGTCCCGGCTTGAACACATGGTCATAAGGCGGCGTGTTGCCGAGCAGGATGTCATAGATCTTGGCGTTGGTTCCGGACACCGACTGGAGGAAGTCCTGATACGGCCGTCCCGCGACATTGATCAGCCCGATGGCGCCGGCTTCGCCGTTCAGGCCCTGGAACCATCTTCCCGTAGGCGCCTGGTCCAGATAGGTGAACCAGTCGGCGCCGACAATGATGCCTGAAGCTGCCGCCTGCTCCACGTAGTTGCTGTACATCAGTCCTTTGTCCTGCTCATTCTCGGCCATCCGGGCCGCGAACGTCAGTCCAGTGGTCGGATCGCCGTAATGGAACTCCGTCATGATAAACGGCGTTTCTCCAGCCAGCTCGTACAGATGCTTCAGCATATCCAGGTTCAAATCATAGGTGTAATAATTATAGGTCAGCACATCCATATATTTGCCCGCATACTGGGCCAGGGCTTCCCGGAGCTTGCTGTCATTCATCACACCGGCCAGCCACCGGTCACCCATAGCCAGATGATTCGGGTCATACTTCTTGGTGTAATAGGCAATTTGCTTGTAGAGCTCATCCAGATACAGCGCTGTAAAATGGTCCATATCCTGCGTAGCCAGCTCTGTCTTGGCGGCAAAGGAGGTGTTCTTCAGCGCCTCGAAGCTGGCGGCGTTCATCGCCCAGGCGGTATTGAAGCTGTCAATCGTTCCGTATTCCTCCGCGAGCATCTCCACCAGCCTGACCTTGCTGCCGGTCGAGGCATTCGCCGCCGGAACGGCGGACTTCAGCTTGTTGTAAGGAAGCTCGTTGGCGAACATATAGCCGATCAGCTGCTGATTACCGGTATTGGCCCCGAGTGCACTGAATCTCTCATCCAGCTGGTTCAGCATATCGGGGTGGAAGATATCGAATAAGCCGCTGTCCCCGATCTTCAGGTTCGGCATAGGCAGCCAGTCCACATAAGGCATGCCGCTGGCTTTGGACCAGGCGCCGAGTCCGGTGAAGCCCAGCGACTTCACGAAATCCACGCTGTCCGCGGAATACTGGGCCTGACTAAAGGGCTGTCCGGTCCGCCGGATCTGATTCGCCACATAGAAAGAGAAGTTCCCGCTGCCGTCATAGGCGCTCTGGAACTGTCCGGTCTTCGCCGGCAGCCATTCATAGACGTTCTCGCGCCCGTTCACGACCGTGAAGGTCTCATCCACATATCCCGTGCCGTTCACAGCCAGGTTGAAATACAGATTGCCGAGCGGATCGACCATGACAGATTTCCCGTTCAGCTGTTCAATATGGAAGTATCCGGTCTGCGTTAAATGATAGGTTGCCTGGCTTCCGGCCAGTCCGCCGTAAGCATCCCGGTCTGCCGGAGCGGTAAGCCCGTCCGTATAGGCCTGATCGGCAAGCGCAGCCCCGGCGAATTCCGCGTCGTTATGAATCTTGCCCGGGAACTCGGCCGTGCGGATCTGCCCGTAGGCATCGACCACAATCTCTTCCGTGTTCACGTAAGCGAACGAACGGGTGATGCTCTTGCGCTTGCCCGCAGCTTCCGTCCAGGCGGTCAGTGTGGCGGAGTGGTCCAGGGTGACCGGCCCGGTATAGAGAAGCTTCGCCCCGCTTCCCGTGAGCGTATAGTAAATATTCCCGCCGCTCTCGCTTGTGGCGAGCGTTACGGCTTGCCCGGGAGTCATCTCCCCGGCTCCCGGCTCTGCCGTCACCGGAGCCGCGACAGCATTAATGGCAACCTCCGACAGTTGCACAGTCCCGGCGCCAACGCTGTCCGGAATGGCGATCTTAAGCAGGGTCATGCCTGCCGGAACGCCATAGCTCTGGTAGACGGTGAGCGGAAGATTCGTCTTCCCGGCATTGGCATACGTGTCGGCGGTCAGGGCCAGAGGCTCAAAACCGCTTCCGTCAGACACGGAAGCGGCTATCCCCTTTGGCGTATTGGCTTCATCTTCATAGAGGGTGATAGAAACGGAGGTGATGCCGGACGGCAGCTCGTACAGAAGATAGCCGCCGCCCGCCCCGGCCTGGACAGCCCGCGCGGAATCTCCGCCATACCAGGCTGTATTGGCGTTGTCGATCTTGATATTGGCGGATTCCTTCACTTTGTCCAGGCTGTCCAGCCCGTCGATCAGCCCATCCGCCAGCTGCAGTTCATTGGTATTCAGGACGGTGAATGCAGCATTCTCCTGCCAGTACCCTGTACCCAGCTCGAAATCGGAATTCGCCAGCAGATTATTGCTTCCTGCGGCGTTCAGGAGCAGATCATCGAGGTACAGCACCCCGCCGCTGCTTCCGCTCCCCAGCTTCAGGATATAGTCACCGCTTGCCGCCGGCTGCACGGTGAAGCTGTGTTCTTCCCAGTCACCCGCTGAAGCCACGGCGAAGCTCTCATCGGCCAGCTGCTGCTGGTTGTCCTTGTTCTGCAGCTGAACCGAGACACTGCCGCTCCCCTTCGCCCAGAATTTGAAGCTGTACGCTTCGCCTCCCTTCAGGCGAACCGCCGGGGAGAGGGCTGACTCTACTCCCGCTGCTGCCCCGCCACTGCTGACCTTCAGCGCCCAGCTTCCGCTATGGGCATCTGCGCTGCCCGCATTACGCGAGTAATCCGTCATCTTGAAGTTCGCAGGATTCCACCAATGGGTTCCGCCGTCCTCGAAATTCTCGTCGATCACGGCAACCCCGTCCTCCGTTCCCGCCAGCTTCACATCGTCAATATAGATCCGGCCTGTATTGCCGCTGGTGTCCCTGTCCCCCAGCTTGATGTTGTACGGGCCGGTGGCGGAAGGCGTGTACGTGGCCGAGACATACTGCCAGTCAGCCGTGGCCTGGAAGGGCTTCACAAGCACCTCCGCCCAGCTCGTTGTATTCTGAATTACCAGTGCCATCTTGCCGGAGCCCTTGATCCATGCGCCGAAGGTATAGCTCTTGCCTGCGGTAAGCACAGGCTGCGTACTATAACTGGAACCGTTGGTATCTCCGGTGCCTTTCACATTGGCCGTAAGCGACCATACCCCGCTGCGGGTGAAGGATGTCCGCGAAGGCACACTCACCGCCTGAGACCCGTCTTCGATATCGGCGGGATCGCCGGGGACATAAGTCCCCGTTGCTCCCAGCAGCAGAATATAGTCGACCTTGAAGTTATCGAAGTTGTCCAGCTCATCGCTTGGATTGATCTGCAGCTTGACGGTAGCTCCCTGAGGGATCTGTACGTCAGGAATGACGACAGAGCCGTAGCTGTGCGACCAGGAGCGCCCATGTTGCGGGAACAGGATACCCGCTTTGACCAGAACGCCGTTGACGTAGAGAGAAGCTTTCTGGTCCGACTGCCAGCCCTGATAGACAATGGCAAGCCCGTTATCCGCCCGGTTCGCATTGGTGAAGGTAAGCGCGTTGACCGATTTGTACATCACAGCGAATTCTCCACCGGATGCCCATGGATCACCGTGAAGCTTGTTGACGCTACCGGTCAGGATGCCGTCTTCGCCTTCGATCCGGACATACGGCCCGCTGATGCCGGGGATATCCGCAGGCTCAATGGCCGGGGATGTATCCGGCGCTCCGGCCGGGTTCCACAGCTCGCTGAATTTGGCCGAGGACTGCGGGAAAGCTACCGTGTCATACAGATCATGGTCGCCGTCGCTGGCCGAGACGTTGAAGTACACATGCCAGGCCACATTGTTGTTCTCGATCCACTCATGCATCTGCTGGATGAAATAAGGATTATCCGCCCCGCCCATTCCGTCTGACCGGGCAGCCAGCCCCCATTCGCAGAGACCAAGCGGAACCCCTTGATCTTCGGCGAAGGAGGCAATCATATTCAGTCCCCAGTTGCCGTCATTCACCTCGGCCGTCCAGGCCAGCTGTTGTCTTCTTAACCGTTCGGCTGGATCGGCGTTCTGGTAGGCCGTCCCGTATATCGGTGTCCCGCCGCTTTGTGTCCAGGTCTGGTCATAGTGGTCGATCCCGATGAAATCCACATAGTCTCTGCCCGGGAAGGCCGCTTCCAGGTCTACGCCCCAGATTGCGGTGGCCGGATTCCAGACGAATTTGAACTGCTGCCCCGGAATGCTGCGCAGCGTGTTAACGAACTGGCGGAAGCTTTCCGCGAAATCCTCGGTTTTCTGCAGATGGTCCGGATCATTGGCATTTCCGACCGACCATACATACCAGCCGCCGTTGAACTCATGCCCGAAGCGGATCGTCGCATTCGCCATGCCGGAGGCAATCAGATTCTCCCCGAGCTTCCGGTAATGCCCGTTATAGGCTCCGCTTGCCGCCTCTGCCAGGCTTCCGCCCGATTTAGGGAACGGATATGCCGCCCACAGCATACTACCGGCATAAGGTGTATTCTGCCAGGCAGCCAGGCGGTTGCCGCCTTCAAGATCGGACCATGTATTCTGCTCCAGGAAATCCTCCGCCAGATACGGGGTCCGGCCAACCCAGTCTCCGAAATCCGTTACCCCGTCCGGGTTCCGGTCCCAGGCATACACGCCCAGATTGTTAATACCCTCATATTGCTCGGCCGGGGGATTATCCGATTGGTTGGGATACCGTGTAAAGACCGTTCCCTTATCGCCTCCCCAATATTTGAGCTGCTGCTCAAAGCCGCTGTTCAGCAGCAGATTGGCGCCGCCGGTTAACCCGAAGAAGACATCGTCAATATACATCGTTCCCGCCGCTTCCGCTTCGGGCAGGGCACTTCCCGCGCTGTCCGAGATCGAGAAGACAAGCGACCCGGAATACGTGCCGGAGTTAAAGCTGGTAGTTACATAAGTCCAGGTGCCTGTAGCCTTAGGTCTGATGAACTGGAGATTCTCACCGCTGCTTTTGGCGGTCTTCACCGTGACCGCGCCGCTGCCCTTCATCCACAGGCCGAAGGTGTAATCCGTATTCGCGGTAATTCCGCCCACCTGCTGTGTGACCGTTTTCCAGTCGGACTTCTTGCCTTTGGTCACCGCCTGCATCGAACGGTTCCCGCTGTGTATATTCGCTGCATCCACCGGTGCGCTCGGGAGCGGTGAGCCGGATGGGGTTGGTGTTACCGTTGGTGTTACCGTTGGTGTTACGGTTGGTGCTGGAGTTGGTGTACTTGCCGGAGTTGCTGTTGCAGCCGGGGTGGGTGTACTTGTCTGGACCGGCGTACTGCTCGGAGCCGCCGTGCTGCTCGGATTCGGTGTGCTGCTCGGAACCGGTGTACCGTTCTCCGGGGTTCCCTCTGTAACGGCGAACACAACTGGCGAGCTGTTATTCGCAACCGTCCAATTTGTAAGTCCACTTGTAGCCTCAAAGCCCGGATTCAGCAGCAGATTGGACGCCGTACCTTTGACTCCAAAAAATACATCGTCAATGTACATGGTGCCCGCCGCTTCCGCCTGCGTGAAGCCCGAGCCGGAGAAGACGGCGCTGTCATAGATGGATACATACAGATCCTCGGCTGAGGTGGCGGTATAATCCGCTGTCCAGTAGACCCAGCTGCCGGTCGCTTTTTGGCGTACATACTGTGAAGCGCTTCCAGAACTTGAGCCCTTGGACAGCTTCAGTGTGGCGGCCCCGCCGCCCTTCACCCACATACCCAGCTCATATACTGTACCCTGGGTTATGCCCGTGACCTTCTGGGTAGCATAAGCCCAGCCGCTTGTTTTGCCCTGAAGGTCCGCCTTCAGCGAGTGGGTTCCTGTATATACCGTTGTGTTAACCGGCGGCTCTGTGGGCTGGGCAGGTTCCTCCCCCGGAGCGGCTTCCGTTACAGTAAAGACATCCTTCTCGTATTTGTTCCAGCCGCTGAAGCCTTGCTCAAAGCCCGCGTTCTGTAGCAGATTATCCGTGGAGCCGGTCAGCCCCAGAAAAGCATCGTCCAGAACCATCGTTCCGGCGGCCTGGCTCTGTGGGAAGGCGGTTCCCGCGCTGTCCACAATGGAGAAGACCATGGTCCCTGATCTCGTACCGGAATTGAAATCTATCGACTGGTATGTCCATTCCCCGCTTGCGACAGGCCGGGTGTAAGCTACCGTCGAACCGCCCGACGACAGCTTCAGCGTGACGATCCCGCTGCCTTTTACCCAGACGCCGAAGGTATAGGCGGTATTGGCCGTTATTCCGGAGACCGTTTGCTCCGTATAGGCCCAATCGGTTGCCCCTGCCTTAAGCGCAGCTTGCAGAATGTGCGTGCCGCCATGAGCTGCAAGCTCACCCTCCGCCGCTGCAATGGCGGAATGCCCCGGAAACGGAGCGGCCAGCAGAACAACGGTACTGAGCACGGCAATGGTCTGTTTCAGCCTCTTCATGAATTTCATATAATCACTGCCCTTCTATGCTGGTAGTTTAATCTGATATTCGTTTCAGCTTGACTCACTGCTGCTCAAGCTCATACGCGTAATTATCTAAGCCTTGTAAGAAAGCGGCAGACTCCCGGACTGCAAGCTGCCGCTCCTCTGGTTTATTTGCTTAAGGTTGCGTACCAGTCATTGATTTCCTTCGCACTCGCTTCTTCCCCGGCGGCCTTATACTTGGCCTGGAAATCTGCCAGTCCGTCCAGCGTATCCGCTCCGGCAATCAGCTTAATCGTGTAATCCCCCGCCATCGATTCCAGCTGCAGATTGTTCTTCGCATATTCCGGCATGTATGGCGCCAGCCCCAGAATATTCTGGATCTTATATTCATCCGGCAGCTGGTTATTCAGGCTGTCGAATGCTTCGAACTGCACCGGATTCTTCCGTGCCCGGGCCTGCCAGTACAGCGGATAGTTCTGTTCGTCCGTGCCTGACATGTAGTTGTTCGACAGGTTGCGCTCATCGTTGAAGGCCGGCAGAATCGGCAGGTACGCCCCGTTCTCGAACGTGTACGTCTTGCCTTCTTCCCCGATCGCCAGATTCTTGAACGTCTCCGGCTCCAGCGTCGCGTTGATCCATTTCACTGCGTCTTCCGGATGCTTCGACGCCTTCGGCACGAACGTCAGACGGTCGAATCCGGCATTGCCCGAGAAGCCCGCTTCCCCCGACGGTCCCTTCAGCGCCGAGACGAAGGCGAACTTCGCATCCGGGATGTTCTTCGTCAACGCCTCGGCGATCCCGCCGATATCCGCCCAGTGGACGATAATCGCTCCGGCTTTGCCGCTGGTGAATTTCTCTTTGGCGGTGGCGTCCTTGTTCACGACGAATTCCTTGTCCAGCAAGCCCTGCTTGTAGAGATCTGCAGTATAGGTGATGTAGTCCTTATACGCCGGGTCCAGCAGGCGCGGTACCAGCTGGCCGTCCACATCATTCCACGTATTCGGCATGCCGAATGCGCCGACAAGGTTATCCAGCATCGGCAGGTCGCCGCGGATCGTCAGCGGCATGTTCTGATCGCCGTTGCCGCCCGGGTCCTTCTCCTGGAATGCTTTCAGTACCGTGGTCAGTTCATCGGTAGTCGTCGGCATCTTCAGCCCCAGCTTCTCCAGCCAGTCCGTGCGAATCAGGATGCTGCTGTTCACTTTATAAGTGACCACTACAGGGATGGCATACAGTTTGCCGTCAATCTTCAGCGCGTCCATCGACTCCTGGGAGATCGCCTTCTTGATATTGGGACCGTATTCATCAATGAGCGGCGTCAGATCGACGAGTGCGCCTTTTTGCGCATAATCAGAATAGAGCGCCATGTCATTGTAGGTGGTGATCACATCGTACGGCTCCCCGGAGGACATAATTAGGTTAAGCTTCTCGCCCCATTTGTCCTGTGGCAGCATGTCGTACGACACTTTGTAGCCGGTCTTCTCCTGCAGCATCGACGCTACCGGATAGGTATTGTAGTCCTCGCTTTGCCAGATGCTCAGCCGTTTAAGGTCCGGCTTGGACTCGGCGGCTGCCGTAGCCGGACTGCCGGAATTGCCCGGCGCATCCGCACCTCCTGCTGCTGTGGCATTATTGCTGCTGTTGTTCGATGAGCAGGCTGCCAGGGATGATGCAAGAAGCATAGTCACTGCGGCCAGCGAGATCGTTTTGCTGAATTTTCTCATGTGTGAGACCCTCCTGAATGTAATGGATTGCTGAAACCGTGCGCTGCCTGTGGAATAACCATCCGGCTGCCTCTTTAATCTAAAGCGGAGAGAACGCTTTCAGTAGCAGGCAATCCTTTAATTTCTGGTGTTTTTCTATAAACTTGCCGGCTAATATACAGATATTGGTCCGATATCCAAACTCCACATACCAAAAAAGCCCGCAAAACAGAGCGACGGCTCTGCCAGCGAACTCTCCTTCATGGTATTACTATCAATCTGCGAAGAATATACAACCAGCTAAGGTAGTATATAGAAATAACTATTTTGTACCATTGTCCCTGCCACTTATATCCGATATCGTAGTTTATAACTCACCTATGGAAGGGGGCAGATGTTACCCCATGCAAGCATCACAGCCTTCATTATCTGCAGGAAATGGCAGTACGCCGAAGACTACACGGTTGAAAGTTATCGATATGGTCCGCGGCATCACCATCCTGCTGGTCGTCGTTGGACATGCCGGCCTGACTCCAGCTGTACTGAACGATATGTTCAGAGATTTCCGCCTCCCGCTGTTCTTCATCGTCTCCGGTTACTTATTCAGCGCCTCCAGGTATTTTGACAACCTTAAGCTATTACTGCGGACCAAGCTCTTGACTCTCGTCCTCCCCTACTTCACCGCCGGGCTGCTGACTTACTGCCTCTGGGCACTCCTGCGGATGCTCGCCAGCGACCATAGTCCGGGTGTTGGCTGGGTCCAGCCGCTGGCTGCCCTCCTCTACGGTAACTATTCCGATGGACTGCTGCTGAACATCCCCATCTGGTTCCTGACCTGCCTGTTCGTCACACAGATCATCTTCTGCATCACCATGCGCTACATACACACACGCTCCTGGCAGCTCCAGCTCGGGATCATGCTTGCCTTAAGCCTGACCGGCTACGGCCTGGGACGGGTTATCTTCCTGCCCTGGAACATCGATGTGGCCCTCGTCGCCCAGCTCTATGTGTTCATCGGCTATAAGCTGAAGCAGCATCAGGCACTGAGCAATATCCGTATTTTCAATCTGAATACGCTAATCCTGCTGTTCATCTTCCTGGCTGCCGCCTACTTCAACTCCTATGTCGATATGAACAACCGGGTGTACGGCAACCTGCTCCTCTTCTACCTCGCCGGTATCGCCGGAAGCCTGCTCGCCATCAAAGGCACCCAATTACTGTCCAAATCCAAATTATTCGCGGCCCTCCTGACCTACATCGGCCAAGAATCCCTGGTCATCCTGATCTTCCATTACGGCGTCTTCATCCTGCTGCTGAACTTCCTCGAACGTTATGTGCTACACACCTATCTGGGCTGGTTCCCGACCACTATAATTGCAGTAGCCGGATCGCTCGCCTTGAACCTGGTGATTCAGAAGGTCCCGGTGCTTAGCTTGTTGATTAGCGGGAGGAGGGGGACGGGTTATAGAAAATCATCCTCTGGGAAAGATGGCAGAAGCACTATTACCCTAACGGGTGGATAAACGTACTGATTTTCCTATACAACGAAAAGAAGACCTTGGGTACTCTCACTCACCAAGGTCTTCTTTAGATTATTAAAGTTATATATCTAATTAGAAAAGCTCTCTTACATCAGCTTCTTAATCTCATCCAGTGGTAACTCAACAGCTTTGGATACAGCTTCCGGAGTAAATCCATGAAGCAGCAATTTACGGATAATCTCCGCTTGGGCTTCTTCTCTTGCTTTTTCTTTTCCTTCTTCTATTCCTTCAGCTTTTCCTTCTTCGTATCCCCAACGTTTCCAGTGTGGCATCAACTCCATTATTGCTTCACCTTCCTCCGGGTATTGTTTCATTAATTCTCTTAGAATCTCTTCATCCTGTGCCCGATCCGGCTTGAAATACAAATCTGCCACGGACATAATCAGCGCCAGCCGTCCTTGATCCAAACGTGCTTTTAGCTGCATGAACATTCGCAGGAACTCCCCGCGCACTTCTCTCGCTTCTCTTGTAGTATAACCCATTTTGGCTAGTAACGCAGCAGCCACTGCATTATCCGAATTAATAAATTGGCGCCAGTTCTGCTTACGCAGCTCCACCTTTAGAAACTGGAAGCGAAGGATTTGGTGCTCCGGAATACTCATTTCCAATGTGTCCTGCTCTTCCCTGATCTCGTCTGAAGTAAAAATCGCTATCGGAATAATCAGCTTATGCTCTTTCCGGTAGCGCTCGAATAGACGGCTGAAGTAAATAAACATCCGTTCGTGAAACTGTGTGTCTCTATACGATTGCGGCTCCAGATGGATTAGAATATAACCGTCCAGCCCTTTGTAGCGGATCTCCAGCAGCAAATCCAGTTCCCGTGCTTCCTCGCCAACGATGTCCACCAACAATTCCTGCATCAGAAACCGGCTTTCACTGTAATCAAGCATAGAATCCAGCTCAGGAAAAAACAATTCAATAAATTCCTTGAAGAACGTCTCCAGCAGCTTCTTAAAAGCTTCATCATGCGGTATGGATATTTCTATCGCCTCCCGTTTCAAAAACACAGCTTGTCCATGTGATTATATTCCATTTCACTGGCTTAGCATATGATAAATAGAACAAACGTTCGATTTTACAATAAGCCCAAAGAAACCGACTTCACCTCAACGGCGGGTCAGTTTCTTCGGGCTCTACTTATAATTCGACTTACAAGTTACTATTTCAGCTGATACAAACGATAGATTAAGGCCGCGGCTTCTGCTTTGCTGGCGGTTTGAGCAGGACGGAAACTCTGATCCTCGAAGCCTTCGAATAAATGAATGCTCTTAGTCAACGCCACGCTTGAAGCAGCCCATTTCGATATCTTGGCTGCATCCTTAAAGGTTGCATTCACTGCTGCCGGCTGGGCAACAGCCGATTTACCGTTATACGTTGTAATTGCCCGTGCAAGCATCGTTGCAATCTCTTCACGCGTGATGGTTGCCTCAGGGTCAAAAGCAACCGCCGATTTGCCGTTAATGATCCCCGCTGCATAAGCAGCCGCAATCTCATCCGCATATGGATTCGTTGGCTTAATATCCTTGAAATGCAAGGCTACGCCTTCCCCATTCAATCCATAGGCTCTGGATATCATTGCCGCAAATTGCTGGCGGGTAATCTTGTCGGATGGAGCAAACGCTCCGCCCTCATCCAGAACGCCCTTGGTCAACAAATAATTGATTTCTTTAACTGCCCAGTGACTAGCAGGAACATCCGTGAAGGCAGCGGACCCGAGCATCACTGTGTACTTACTGAAATGTCCTCTCGGAGCAGTTACGGTTTGTGTGACAGGATCGTATTTCCCCCCGACAGCTTCCCAAGTAAGACTCTCCTCATTAAGGACATATACGGTCAGATTCTCAAGATTAGCCTCTGAGTATTTCGAAGTATCAATAGAAGATACATCGAAGGTCACGTCTATGGGTTTGGCGAAGCTCTTAACAGGTTGACCTCCAACAGATGCACTGAATTCCATCACAGGGATGTTTGCCAGCGGTTCTGCCTGACGAGGTTTGTTAATCACAGCATTCTCTACAACTTCTGCTGCCAGGTTAATCTTCTGGCCTGCTTCAACCGTTCCGAAGGTATCAGGCTCGATGGTGAACGCCGTTTGGTCCATTTGAATCTTCAATCCGGCAATATCATTCTCCTTCACCAGCGTAAGAATCTCTGATGGGAGCGTGGTATTCAGCTTATGAATCCCTTCACTCACTGGAGGTACCTTAACCGTGAGGCTTAGCTTCAGGTCAGCAGCGGTCCCGGCTCCAAGCTTGCTTGTCAAATCTCCAGAGACAGATGCCAACGCCAGCTTCGCCGTTTCAATCTGTGCGCTGATTAATCCCGAATCCAGCTGTGAAGAAACAGCGTTTCCTTCCACGGTTACATTTTCTTTGGCGATTGTCACCTCACCAGCTTTATTAAGCGCAGCCTGACTAGAGGAGATGACAGCGTTTTTTAACTTCTGAACTTCTTCCGCCGTGATGCCCAGCGCATGATTCAGCACTGCAGCCGCATTCTCAATAAGTGCATGGGCGACTTCAACTGCCTTGTCAGAGCTGTCCAATTTGTTCAGTAAATACGGCGCACTGCCTACCAATTCAGTAATAGAACTTACAATCTTCTGTTTCTCTGCAGGATCCTGGATGGTGTCCAGGAGTTGTGCTGCCGTATCCATGGCTAGAGTCAGACTCTTACTGTTCTGTTCAGCTTGTGCAGGAGTGTTAACCGATTTGAGTGACTCGGCAATGCTAGACAGCGCCTTCTGTGCTGCTGAAGCCTTCTCTGCTGCTGATCCGGAAGTATTCTTCAACAGGTCTTGCAGCTTGTCATTCTGCTGCTGTACATTCTCGTTAACCCCTGCTGTTGCTGCAGGAGAGGAAGCAGCCGGAGTGGCAGCAGAACCGGAAGTTCCTGACCCGGATCCCCCTGGAGCTGGTGTCGGCGTTGGCGTTGGCGTTGGAGTAGTACCGGCGTTTCCACCACCTCCAATATCTGTTCCCGGCGGATTCTGACCTGGATCAACCACAGTGCCTGTAGCCGTCTCCAGAGTTACTTTTTTGTCCAGTGTATAGATTTGTCCGTCAATGGTCAGGGAAGCTTTGATCAAGTACGTACCGTCAGTCAAATATCTGCCATCTGCATAATTATAAGTAATTGCCGTTAGCGGGTAGCTTAGTGAGATCTGTGAGGACAGCACTTCCCCCGCTTCGTTCTGGAGTTCATAAGAAGCATGTTCAGGATACAGACTCTTGCTGCCACTGCTCCAGCCCCCATTGGCAACCAGAATTTGTGGCTTCTTAATTTGTGCAATCTGATTGCCTGCCGCATCGACCAGTCCAATCTCCAGCGAGGTCGCACCGGCCGGGCGTATCAATTTGTCGTTCTGCAGTCCTACAATATCTATTCCTTGCAAGGCTTGTGGTGCAAGCTGAGTGAGCGTACCTGCCTGCAAAGTTCCAGGTGCGAAATGAATATTATACTGGTATTCTATAGCACCCATGATTTGGTCTACATACACCGTTACATCTCCTGGTGTCACTTGTACCTGATTGGCATTGTACGCATAGCCTTGAAGTTTCGATTTGTTGGCTGTGGTATATTCAACAGCATAGATGGTTCCGGATTCTGGTGCCACCAAGGAAGCCAGCCCGGAAGCAGAATCATCCATGGTTAAGCTATTGTCTCCTGCATTGATTACAACGTTATCACGGTATACAAAAGTGCCCGATTGGGTCTGTGCCATCATACTGTAAGTTCCTTGCGTAGCGTAGAAATAATTCTCATCTACAGCGTTGCTGTCGATAACATGGGGAACATAACTAGCCCCGGCTAAATCCCTCCGCACCACATACAGTTCTTCTGTCGGCTTATCCAGAATAACCTTGCTGACTTCCTGAAGTTCTTGTCTTGCGTCCAGCACCAGCGAATAATCCTTGCCGGGTTCTGTGCTAATGGAACCATACATGTAGTAACCATATTTGGCCTCTACTCCGGTATAGCTTCTGTCGTAGCGCATGAAGTCAACGCCTACCACTGAAGGAGAATCCACCACCAGAAACCCCTGTGATTCAGAAGTGCTAAGGTAATCAGATGTAACTGAATAAGATCCGTCACTTCTTCTAACTGTAGCCTGGATGTTGGCATAATCCAGTGGAACCCCGCCCTCATAGCCCGTACCTTCAGCTTTATCCAAGCCCCGCACACGGATTACAGCTTGAGATTCCGGATTAATGATCGCTACATATACCTTTTTAGTTAAATAATTAGTCTTGTTGAAGTACAGTTCACCAATATAATAAGCCTTGTCATCAGGAATCGTGAACGTTCC
Source organism: Paenibacillus sp. FSL E2-0178 (assembly GCF_038593005.1). NCBI lineage: Bacteria > Bacillati > Bacillota > Bacilli > Caryophanales > Paenibacillaceae > Paenibacillus > Paenibacillus sp. FSL E2-0178. The sequence goes on along the minus strand of NZ_CP151953.1, from coordinate 6,304,760 downwards.
CTGCTCATCGGTGGTACCGAGCACTTCATCATAACGGCTGATCTTTACTCCAGCCACCGGTTGTCCCTGTGCACCAGTATCATGCTGGCGTACTGTAATCGTTACCTTCTGCGCCTGGTCAACGGTCAGGTATGGCTTGTCTACCAGGTCAACCAGTTTGCCGTCTGCGCCTCTAATTTCGATATCAAGCTCGTTCTTCGGCAGAACCTTCAGTTCAGCCTCGCCCAACAGCGCCCCAAATACATATCCGCCATCTTTGTATACATACGGGAATAATTGAACCTTATAAGTTCCCGATTTAGCAGGCTTCCAATCCCGCTTGTTTATGCGCTGCAGATTACCTTCCTGTTCTTCACTAGTCCAGCTCAGGTATTCGTTCGAAATGACAGTGCCACTCTCATCCGTAATTACCAGCCTATAATTACTGCTCACATCAAGACTATTGCCATGCTCATCTGTCACTTTAACCAAAGCTTCTACACTCTCGCCCAGGACAATCTGACTCCGCATTTCGGCTTCGCTGTAATAATAACTAGTGTCCTGCACCCTGAAGCTAATCTGAGTCTTATAAGTGCTGCCGCCATGGAAGGCATAAGCATCAGCAGTCGGAGTGAAATACGAATCCAGTGCAACGGCATTCGTATTAGTGTCGCTGGCATAAGAACTTCCCGAAGCAACGTTTGTGGTCAGGCGGTGAATTTGTTCACCTTTAGGTACGTATACATCGCTGCCAGCCGCAGGAGCATACATACTGATCTGGTTGTAGTTGAATCTTCCATTCAGATAAGATACTTGAACTTTTGCCTGGGTTCCATCCATAACAGGTGCTTGAATATTCAGCTTACTGAAATCACTGGATTTCGCAGCAAGCGCTACCTCATGGCTGGCTTCCACCGGCTTGAATTTGTTCCGGAACACAATCTTACCTTCCACACCGGCGACTCTTCCAAGCGTTGTAAATTCATATTCTTTGTTCTTCTTCAGGTAGACTGTGTTTCCATAGAAAGTTGGAGCACCGCTTGTACTATTAATCTGTTTGTACAGACTGTTATCAATTAAGGAGTAATAGTCCACAATCACAGGTTTATCATCCCAGGTGTACTGGAGATGCACACGGCTGAACTCGCTCGCATCCTCAATAACTTCTTTATGAACCCCGTCTACTGACGAGTACAATGAAGAAACGGGTGTCTGGAACAAATACGTTTCATTATTATTAAGTACATAAGAGCTGTAACTCCCTGATACCTCTCCAGTTCTGAGTACCAGCATAGCATACCCCGGGACAGCACTCTGATCGTCGAGTCCGCTTAACCCGTAGATATTTCTGCTCTGATCGCGGAACAATCTCCCCTTGGCATCAAGATAACGAATAGCTACAGTATAAGTACCTGCTTTTTGAAGATCGGTTACATAGATAGGCTTAGCTTCATACTGCTCGCTTCCCTGCTTCAGTAATACAAACATAACCGATTTATTGAGCACCAGTTTCGTATTATCCTTAAGCTGGATCTGCCCGCTCGCATCCGTAGTATAATAGTACGAACTATAATTACTCCACACTGCAACAGATTCACCCGCAAGCGGAACACCATTATTCAGGATGGTAAGTCTTACATTCTTATCATCACTGCGGATTTCCGAAGTAGAGGAACTTTCATATGTATTAGAATCTTTGGTCATTCGTTCCAGCGAAATATCAATTCCTGTAGCAGAAGGTACACGGATGCTCTGGGATGGTGTCACAATCGTCCCTTTCTCGCCTGCATATTCTGCATGCAGGAAGTATTCCTCACCGGCTGCCAGACCTTCAAAAGAAAGATTGTTGTACGTCATAGATGTATAAACTGAATCCAGCACAGTAAGCTGGGCTACATTCCTCGCCTTCGCCAGACTGGCTATCTCGATGTCGTCCTTCTTAAGTACGAACTTAACCCCAGTTAGAACCTTAAGATCGCTATAAGTCACGTCTACCACACTGTTGACCGTAATCTTTTGTTTGCCGTCCGGCAACCGTTCATTTGAGATTACCCCCGCTTTAAACGAGGCTGCAGATACCTCAAGCACACTCATAAATGATAACAATAGTACTAACATCAGCGAAACCGTAGTTCTAAAATTTTTCGAGATCATACGTTGTCTCCTTCTCCCCAGTTCATTCATCATAACCTTTAATTGAAACTACAATATTCCTCCATTCCCAAGTAATTCTATTAAAAAGTTTCATAACAAAGATGTTACATTTTTCTCATGAATATGTCTATTAATTCCTTAATAGGGTGTCGAAAAACATCCTTCCTACTACGGATTTGTCACATTTTGTCTGCAATTCGTACTATGAGTACGCAAAAAAACGACGAAGACCTCTCAAGTCTCCATCGTTTCTATACCTATCACGGAGCAGTTCCGCTTATGCCGAGCAAAAAACAATCAAGCCCGCTCACGCACAACCTCCGGAAGAGCTGGCTCCCGCCGCGCTGACGCACTTGCCGACATCAGGCTGGAGAGCTGCTTATAATTCATGGCGAACAGCATACCCAGCGCCGCCTCCATCAGGATGATGAGGTCCCTGTTCGGGATCACGAGCGGAACCGCAACTACGCCAATGACAATAACCGCCCATGGCAGGAAGTGCTCCAGGTACTGCGCTATATAGCGGTTAAACCACAGCAGAATATGCATGCCAACATAGGTGCAGATCAGCACCAGCCCCCATATCAGCACAATATGCAGACGGCCCAGACCCAGCCGGTCAAACGCGAGGATCAGGAACAGATGGGTAAACAGGAACAGCAACGAATGCCTGCCGACATACAGCAGCGGACTTGTGGAAGCATAGCTTTTGATGCTTCGGAAGAGAGAGAACGCCCCGAACAGCACAGTCATAGACAACAGCAGATAAGGCATGGACATGTTATATTTCACGTAATCCGCCTCACTCACACCTCCGTAACTTACAATCACCAGCAGCGCGGCGGCAATCAAAGTCAAGATGAGGTTCACCCGGTTACTGGCCCGGTACGCAAAGACTCCCGCCAAAAAAGCAAACAGCCAAGGAAAATACGTAAACCCGACCGTCTCAGTGAATACTACAGATTTAAGCGGAAAGTCCGGCAGCCGGTGCCCGATGAACGAATGTACCGCAAACACGGCCAGCGACAATAGCAGATACAGATAGAGCGGGGGCTTAAGAACCTTCTCCAGCAAATAGACAGTGAGGACGCCAAGCGCGATGATCTGGGGAACATCCATGATGCGAAAAGCCTGTACATCCGGTCTCCACATCAGATTGTAGGCGAACCCGATGACCGCGAACAGCACATAGAAGCCAAGCAGGGAACTGAAGCTGCGCCGCTTCACCTGCAACGTAGTAGTCACACCTGAGACCGCGAAGAACAGGACAGGAGCCACACCCGCAACAATCTGGAACACCCGTTCATTGCCGTAGAAGTACAGCGGTATATGCGCAATAATCATCAAAATACAGCTAATCCCCTTAATCGCATCCAAAGAATAATCATATGGCTTCATCCCCTCACCTGCCTCTCCGTTCATATGTATTTCAACTAGAGTATAGAGTGAAATCCAAGATCCGCCATCCCTCTAAAGTGTAGCCTTCCATAACATTTTTGCGTATATGTGTAAGTTATAGGGAATGAAAGTGCGCTTGAAGCCAAAAAAATAGAGACCCCTCAGGTCTCGTTAGGTCTCTGTCGTCTCTATATCCCGTTTGCGAAGCAGCTGCCTCCGCTGTTTACCCCGTTTAATCCACATCCGATTCGCATCATCGCGGTAGAACCGGATCTGTATCCATCGCAAAGGTGTCCATATTTCCCTAAAATGATAATTAGGCATGGTCCATCTCTCCCAGACTATAAATAGATTTGCTTCTAATTATAGACCGGGATACCTAGTTTTTTTGTCGGTTTGTGGGTGCGGGGGCTAGAATATTATGAGGGGTTACGCTGGCACTACTACCCGTTGCTCAAAACACGGCTGCCGTCTCCTGCTTCAGCCACAGCCGGTGCTCCTCATCCAGCAGCGGGGCCAGCTTCGCATAGACTTTGGCATGATAACCGTTGAGCCATTCGAGTTCCTCCCGGTTTAGCATGGAGGGCACGATCGCCCGGTAATCTATCGGTAAATAACACAGGTCTTCGAATTGCAGGAACCTGCCGAACTCGGTGGTCACACCCTCCGCAATAAGCAGCGTATTCTCCGTACGGATACCATGACGGCCTTCCTTATATACTCCCGGCTCCACCGTGATAATCATCCCAGGCTCCAGGCGAACATCATTCGGCTTGAAGCTGAACCGCTGCGGCTCTTCATGCACATTGGAGAAATAGCCCACACCATGTCCAGTCCCGCACTTGTAATCCAGGCCGTTGTCCCACATCGGCTTACGGGCGAGGATGTCGAGTGTAGAGCCTGTGGAGCCATACAGGAATTTGGCTGTAGACAGGGCAATGACGGATTTCAACACCAGGGTGAAATCTCTTCTCTCTTCCTCCGTTAGCGGGCCAAGTGCCAGCGTACGGGTAATATCCGTTGTCCCATTCAGGAAATGGGAACCCGAGTCGAGGAGATATAAGCCTCTGACTTCCAGCTGGACCGGATGATCGGCGGATGGGGAATAGTGCATCATCGCAGCATTCTCACCGTAGGCAGAGATGCTGAAGAAGCTTAGCTCGGCAAATAACGGCTGCTGCCGGCGCAGCTCCAGCCCTTTCTGGTCTGCTTCGAGTTCTGTCACCGGACGGACGGGGACGGTATCCTGCAGCCATTTGAACAGCCCTACAAGAGCTACACTGTCCTTCAAGTAGACATCGCGGATGTTAGTGATTTCTACATCGTTCTTGATGGACTTGAGCGCCACGACAAGACCCGGAGCCTCAATGATGCGGGCCGATGCCGAAATGGCAGCCGCGAGACTGTACCCGGTTTTGGCCGGATCATACAGAACCGAAGCAGATTCGGGCAGCGTCTCCAGGAAAGGACCGATGTCTTCGTATGCTCTGATCTCCACTCCGTCCTTGCCCAGCATCGTCTTATCTTCGGGAGTAACCTTATGTTCCCCGGCAAACAATAATGCATTATGTACACCTACAACGGCAAAAGCAGTCACATACGGATTAAACGGAATATCCCGTCCCCGGATGTTAAACAGCCAGCACAGATCATCGAGGGCGGACAGCACATAATAATCAGCGCCGGTACGCTTCATAGCCTCTCTTATCTGCTCCAGCTTCGCCCCCCGGCTGAGTCCTGCATAACATTCATCATGCAGCATTAACGGCTCGGCCGGTATTCCCGGTCTGTCCCCCCAGATCGTACCTACCGGATCGAGGTCCGTTACCGCCTGAATACCCTTCTCAGCCAGCTTAGCCTGTAAGCTCTTCATGGCGGACACAGACAAGGTTCTGCCGTCTACGGCAAAGCTGGCGCCTTGCGGCAATTGCTCTGCCAGCCATTCGTCCCATTGCGGAACACCAGGCTCTGCCATGCGGAACAGGCGGATCCCCGATCCCTCCAGCTCCCGCTGTGCCTGAATGTAGTATCTTCCATCTGTCCACAAGCCTGCGTCATCTGCCGTGATCACAGCAGTTCCGGCTGAACCGGTGAAGCCGGTAATCCAGCGGCGGCTTTTCCAGTGTTCTCCCTCATATTCACTTAAATGAGCATCTCCGCTTAATATAGCGCTGGCCCCAATCCCGCCCTCAGACATCCATTCTCTTAATTGTTGTACTCTCTCAGCAGGCTTCATGTCCATAACTCCTTCTCTATAGTCTACTGAATATCATACACCTGCATTTTAAGAAAAAAAAGGAGATCGGCAACTGACGCAGCTTTCAGGAGCATCTGATCCCTTTCAACATCTGCATAGACAGAACAACGTTCCCGGAATACCGGGAACGTTGCTTGGTTTGCGGAATTCGGCAAAATGGAGAACAGTAAGAACACTTGGAAACAATCATTGCGAATGGTAGAAACTCAGTCGCGTCCTACACCGTGCCCCATAAGTTGAATTAGCGCTTGAGTAGTTCCATTAGTTCCATTTTCTACAGGTTCAGGAGTTGCAACAGGAATAATAATTGCAACAGCCAGACTACAGAAAGCTAGAAGCTTGATGATTTTTCTTTTCATGTGAGTCCTGCACCTCTCTAATTAGAAATTTGTATTGCTCTTGCTCTTCTTCATCTGCCAGATACGAAATCAAATTATTGCTGCCCGGTAAGTATCAACCATCACCTAAACCGTGTCCCATAGTTTGCATCAGAAGTTGAGTGCTGCTGTTTGCTACGGGCTCAGTAGTACCCACAGGTATAATAATTACAATAGCCAGACTACAGGAAGCTAGAAGCTTGAACAATTTTCTTTTCATGTGAGTCCTGCACCTCTCTAATTAGAAGTTTGTATTGCGCTTGCTCTTCTTCATCTGCCAGATGCCGATGCTGTTCGAACAGATCAACACATTTGATGATATTAGTCTCGTTATTGATTCTAACAGACGATTCCAAACTTTTAAGTATAAAGATAATCCCCTTTTTGTTCTTTTTATGTAGATAATAAGTTGCTAATTCAGCGAGAAATCTGGCGTATTGGTTGGCTATAACTTGTTTGTTATGAACAATGCCATACTCTGCAAGATTTGTCCGGTAAGGGATGTAGGCTGCAAACCTTTCAAGAATTGAATCAACATTCCAATCATAGCGGTTAGCCGATGAGGTAATATTGTACAAAGCTAAGAATATCTCATCTGGTCGCTCAGAGATAAAATCGACATATTCTGAGAGAACTTCATACTGCCCTGCCATCACCCGATAGAGTAGGCGGTTCGCGGTACCCCACTCCTGGAACTGGGCTACAGTCCGCTTCACTTCTTCATTATCTTCCTGTATCCAGCTTCCATCCATATAGAGGGACACCCAATCCAATGCCGATTGATAGTCACCTATTTCCTCACACACACTTGAACGGATAAGCTGTGCGTACAGGATGTAGAAGTACAGGGGTTTCTCAGTTTTTCTCTCGTTGTCCTCTCTGCGGTCCGACTGACGCTGGAGATTATAACGAAGAGTCGCTAATTCCAGCATCTCCTTCGCCAGCTCATCTACCTTATGCCACTTATGCATTGAAACATATACATGAGCGAGATGCTTCAACCCATCCAATTGATCCGCTTCATCCAGCCGGTCCAGGTAACATTCAAAGAGATGCGCCGCCTGCAAATTCCGTGTCTGGTCGTCACCAATGGCGATTCGGAACAGACGGTATTGGCATACCGCGAGTCGCTCGGAATTCTGATACTTCTCACTGGCACTCACATTCTTATACAACAATTCGGCAGCTTGCCACAGCCCTTCTTGAAACAGTCCCTCAGCCACTTCGAACAGCATGGGGCCATAGACCAGATTCTCTAGCAGATTCTGAACCACCTGTTCAACGCAATCCAGACGGCCTAGCGCAGCTGAACGCACAAGAAACGGCCGCAGACGCCGCCAGGTTGGTGACGAATAATAGAAACATTCATCCACGTATAAGCTGTAGAAATAGTCCTCCGGCAGATCCATCGCCTTAGTGATTCGCTCCAGATGGTCCATAGCAATCGGCTGCTGACCGCTAAGTATCCGGCTGAGCGTTCCTGAATTAATTCCGGATTGTCCGGAGAATTGATTAATGGACATTCTCTTCTGCGACAGATACATCGCCAGTGCATCGCGAATCATAGTTGTAGTAGGGACCACGCAGACACCACCTAACTGGAATCCAAATATTATATATTTGTTTATAGATGTAATATTATGTCACATTATTCCAATGGTCAATAGTATGGAATAGTGCAGATTAGTATAATCCGTGAACTGCGGGCAACCCACTTGCCAATCGCACTCGATTTTATTGAAATTAGATTACGCTTCCCGGTTATTGCAAAAAAATAGAGACCCTAGTGGTCTCGTAAGGTCTCTGTCGTTTCTATTCCCTGTTTGCTTAAAAGCCGCCGCCACCGAAGCCATGTCCCATAGTTTGAACCGACATATGAGCGCTAATGTTTGTTAGGGAGTCATTTGTACTTATAGGTATACTCCAATTTGAAGTTTGTATTGTTCATTCTCTTCTTCATCTGCTTGATTCCGATGCTGTCCAAACAGATCGACACATTTGATTACATTGCTCTCGTTATTGATTCTAGCGGACGATTCCAAACTTTGCAGGATGAATTTAATTCCTTCTTTGCGCTTGTTATGTAAATAATAGGTTGCCATTTCAGCGAGAAATCGGGAGTATTGGTTAGCTATGACTTGTTTGTTATGAACAATGCCATACTCTGCAAGATTTGTCCGGTAAGGGATATAGGAAGCAAACCGCTCCAGAATATAATCAACATTCCAATCATAGCGGTTAGCCGATAAGATAATATTATATAATGCTATGAATATTTCATCTGGTCGGTGGGAGATATATTCGACATATTCAGAGAGAGCCTCATATTGTCCAGCCATCACCCGATAGAGCAGACGGTTCGCGGTCCCCCACTCCTGAAACTGGGCTACAGTCCGCTTCACTTCTTCATTATCCTCCTGTATCCAGCTTCCATCCATATAGAGGGACACCCAATCTAATGCCGAATTGAAGTCTCCTGATTCCTCACACACAGTTGAACGGATAAGCTGCCCGTATAGGATGTAGAAGTACAGGGGTTTCTCGGTTTTTTTCTCGTTACTCTCTCTACGGTTCGACTGGCGCTGGAGATTATAACGAAGAGTTGCTAATTGCAGCATCTTTTTCGCAAGCTCATCCACCTTATGCCACCGATGCATTGAACCATAGACATGACCCAAATGATTCAACCCATCCAATTGATCCGCTTCATCCAGCCGGTCCAGGTAACATTCGAAGAGATGTGCCGCCTGCAAATTCCGCGTCTGGTCGTCTCCAATAGCGATTCGGAACAGACGGTATTGACATACCGCGAGTCTCTCGGAATTCTGATACTTCTCACTGGCACTCACATTCTTATATAACAATTCGGCAGCTTGCCATAGCCCCTCTTGAAACAGTCCTTCAGCCACTTCGAACAGCATGGGGGCATAGACCAGCTTCTCTAGCAGACTTTGAACCACCTGTTCAATGCAATCCAGGCGGCCTAGTGCAGCCGAACGCACAAGAAAAGGCCGCAGACGCCGCCAGGTTGGTGCCGAGTAATAGAAGCATTCATCCACGTATAAGCTGTAGAAATGATCCTCCGGCAGCTCCATCGCCTTAGTGATTCGCACCAGATGGTCCATAGCGATCGGCTGCTGACCACTGAGTATCCGGCTGAGCGTTCCTGAATTAATACCGGATTGTCCGGAAAATTGATTAATGGACATTCCCTTCTGCGACAGATACGTCGCCAGTGCATCGCGAATCATAGTTGTAGTATGGACCACGCAGACACCACCTAACCGGAATCCAAATATTATATATTTGTTCTATAGTCGTAATAATATGTCACATTATTCCAATGGTCAATAGTGTAGCATATTGCAGATTAGTATAATCCGTGAACTGCGGGCAACCCAATTGTCACTCTCCTTGATTTTATTGAAAATAGATTACACTTCCCGGTTATAGCAAAAAATTAGAGACCCTAGTGGTCTCGTAAGGTCTCTATCGCTTCTGTTCCCTGTTTACTTAAAAGCCGCCGCCGTTTAATCCACAGCCGATCCGCATCATCCCGGTAGAACCGGATCTGTATCCATCGCAAAGGTGTCCATATTTCCTTTTACCGGCGGAACCAGCGTTTAATCTGTTCAAGCGCACTCTTCGCTTCCGGGCCATTATAGCCGAAGGCATTGCCAATCATCTTAGTATACTCGTTAAAAGTAGTCTCCCGGCTGTTCCGGTCACTCCACCATGTCTTCGCATTATAGCCCGAATCGGAGCCTATATAGGTCAGTTCAATCCCTGACTTCTTATAGACATGATCAAAGATGAATTTCACCCGCCGCATATGGAAGTCAGAGGACACAACAATGGCAGACTTGAAGCCATGCTGCTTCATGATTGGTAACGTGAACTGGGCATTCTGATAGGTGCTTTGAGCAGCGTCTTCGGTCAAAATAGCCTCTTCAGGGATACCCAGGGCGAGGGCGGTTTGGTGCATGTCGCCGGAGGGGCCTGTTAACTCTTTGGAATTGGATAAAAGAATGTACGATCCATAACCGGATTTATATAAATCAGCAGCATGTTCAATACGACCTTCGCCACCGCTAAGAACGATGATTATATCCGCTTGTTTTGGAGAAGTAGACAGGCTCAAAAAACTTCCCGCTATTAGAAACAAAAGCACTAACATTACAGATATACCAATAAAGAATCTGAGGATTCTTTTTCTTTTTATAATAAGCATAAGATTTAGCTATTCACTTTTCTTCTACCAATTGACTCGTATATTAATCCAGCTTCCTCTACCTCAGTAAGGGAGTAACAATTTCGTCCATCAAGTATAAGTGGATTCTTCATCAACTCTTTATATTTATAAAGTGGAAAATTCTTAATCTCTGCCCATTCCGTAAAGATAAAGCATATATCAGCATCTAATAAAGTATCTTCTATTGATTCACAGTAATTAATTTCATTAGGAAACAGTTTTCTAAAATTTTCTGCCCCCACAGGGTCCCACGCCTTAACATGAGCGCCATCCTCAAGCATTAAAGGGATATTTACTAAAGAAGGAGCATCTCTTAAATCATCTGTCCCAGGCTTAAAAGTTAAGCCTAACACGGCAATATTAAGGCCACTAAAACTATCATAATATTTTCTGGATTTTTTTATGAGTTTTATTTTTTGATTCTCATTTACTTCAATTGCAGCCTTTACTGTTTTTAATTCATAATCATTAAAGCTGGCAAGCCAATGCAAGGCTTTGGTATCTTTGGGAAAACACGAGCCGCCATAACCTATACCAGCACTCAAGAATCGATCACCTATCCTTGGATCCATTCCCATTCCAGTAGCAACATCATCGATGTTAGCTCCAACAATTTCGCAAAGATTAGCCATTTCGTTAATATAAGATATTTTTAAAGCTAAAAAATCATTAGCAGCATACTTAATCATTTCTGCACTTCTACGGTCGGTAACTACAAAGGGGATATTAAACTCACTATACATTTTTTTCAATAATCTCTCTGCACTTTCTGACTCGACACCTAATACTATTCTTGTAGCATTCAGGGTGTCTTTAACTGCGGTACCTTGAGATAAAAATTCAGGATTAGAAGCAACCTCAATAGTTACATTATGTTTCTTATTTTCTTTTATAATTTGTTCCACTTTATCATTAGTTCCTACTGGAACAGTTGACTTAACAATAACTATACAGTCCTTTTCTACCGTTTGTGCTATTTGCCGAGCAACCTCATATACATATTTTAGATTTGCTGATCCATCTTTTTTTTCGGGGGTACCCACCCCAATAATAATGATTTGTGCATTGCAGTATGCCCTTTGATAATCGGTTGTATAAGTAATATTCTCTTTATTTTTCTTCATAAGTACTTCTAGACCAGGCTCGAATATTGGAGAGACACCATTTTGCATGAGAGAGATTTTTTCTTCATCGATATCTAAACAAGTTACATTATTTCCTCTTTCGGCTAGACAAACAGCCGTTACTAGTCCTACATAACCTGTTCCTGCTACAGAGATTCTCATATATAATCATATCCTTAACATTTTTTTAATGAGTTTTTTATTCCATATAACAAAATACTCAAATCTGGTTCCAAACCTATCTTTAAACAATCTTATTATTTCATCATCTAGCTCTGGATGATCAAATTCACATTTCTTAGTGCTTGTATTGAGACTTGTATCATACCTATTACTTATACCACTATGAGTACCTGATCCATCAAGACCAATATTTTTCACTCTTGAAACTTTGGGGTATACTGTGAACATGTTTAATTTGAATTGGCTATAACACCAACGTATTGCCCAAGAATCTATCTTCCCATCGATTTGTGCATCTAGCATTGCCGACATATCTCTTCCACCACGATTAAATTTATACCGAAGACTTTTACTTTTTTTAAAGGTCATGTAATCAGAAACTTGCCAATCAACAGCGTTCCACCTATCCTCCCAAGTTGCCCATCCCCAACTGCAACCCCTGTACGATAAGTATACTTCGCTTTTATATTTTTCTGGGAAATCTAAATTAAAAGTGTAACCACTTATTGACCATATTTTTTTATTTCTTTCATAAAATTCCAGCGCATCATTCATATATCCCAGAAAGTCCGGAGAAGTTATCAGATCATCTTCAAGAACAATTACTTGTCTATTCAATTTAATAATTTCATTAACCCCAGAGATTATTGAGTTTGCTAGTCCTTTATTATACTCTGCTTTAATAATTTTTAATGATTTAAAAATTTCTTGGTCAGAAAGTGTATCAATGTACTCTCTTACAAGCTTCACCTTTTCATTGGCTTTTTCGTTTTTAGGTGCATCCGAAAAAATAAAGACGTCTGTGGCACTTGCCAAATAATTAGAGGCCAATGATTCTATTGTCTTCCTAGTATGCTCTGGTCGTGCATATACAAATATTAATACAGGGGCTAACATAGTTACACCTCACACCGGTAAATTTTGAACCAGTAATTTTGATTTCCCTCTCTTTGTCAAAGGCAAATCTTCTACAAATTCAAAATATACTTTTATGTTTGCAATATCATAAAAATTATCTTGAAGTTCAATTTGATCTTCTTGTGAAAAGTCTTCATTTTTAATAATTTTAAATACAACCTCTCCAGGAATCTCTTGTTCAATCTGCCATTTTTCGATATGATTAAAAGCCTTGTAGTGCCTACCAAACACTATAGCAGTTAGTAAAATTTTCTTCATATCTTTTGTATAAATATAATCCTGTGTTCTTCCCAAAATTCTCTTAAGTCTCACTATCCCGTTCTCTATACCATCGTAAGTAGCCAGATCTCCTGTACGATAACGTATAAATGGCATGGCATAGTTATTAAATCCAGTCACAACAATTTCACCAATCTCACCCGGTTGCACATGGATTCCATTCTCACCTATAATTTCAGTAAATCCATAGAATGGTGAACAATATGTTGTTAAAGTGTCATCGATAGAATATCCAAATACACTTGCTTCAGCATGTCCGTATTGATTAATAATTTGAGTATCGAAGGCATGTTTTATATTTTCTACTTGGTAATCAAAAAAACTTTCAGAAGTTAATTCAACCCCTTTTATATTTAGTCCTAACTCAATGTTATTCTCGTTAATATAAGTTGCTATTGAATCAATAAATGAAGGATAACCTCTAATGATGCTGGGCTTAAAGTCTTTTATGTACTTAACATACAAACTTTTATTATCATTAGTAAGATATTGAGAGGATAAAGCAAAACTGCCGTACGGAATATCTTTTTCGCTTTTTTTTATCCACAATACTCCTTTTTCCAACAAATCATCTGGTATGACTGATCCATCCATTGCCAAAATTTTATCTCCTGGAGAATATCCAAACATTCTGTATAAAAAATGTTGATGCTCTGCGTCATAACTCCCCAATGTATAAAACCCTAATGGTTCCCCTGTACTTCCACCAGTTGTTACAAACCCAATATAATTTTTCGAGTTCGGGATTGCCATTATATTATTTTTCTCTTCTCTGATAATACTTTTATTAAGAAAGGGAATTCTATAGAAGTCATCGTGATTTTTTATATCAATCTGATTATCAGTGAATATTTTTTGGTAATATGCAGAATTCTTTTTCGCATATTTTAGGATTTTGAATAATGAGTTTTTATTAGTATTTTCAAAACTCATCTTGTCACCCAAATGGTATCTATGGAGCTTCCTCAATCCGTAACTCAGATGCACTTTTCCAATATAATGTCTGAGGGCGTATCGAATATAACGAGGATCATTTAATCTTTTAACAATCCGAATTAATCGCTTTTTCCCCATAATAAATCATCATCCTCATTTATGTTTAATATCTAAAAACAATCTTCTTAAATTAAATGCTCTTAACATCATAATAGACGAAATTCTCGTGGGTTTAAAAAATGCCGGAGCAATAATCGCTACTGTTACTTGTGAGGCTAGTGTAGCTATCGCTGCTCCATATCCCCCATAAGATGGTATCAAAAGAAAATTTAAAGACACATTAATAATACAGCCAGCAGCTATATATGCCATTGAGTACCTTTGCAAGCCTTCAGTCACCAACCAAACACCTCTAGCTGAACCTAACATTGCAAATGTACCTGCCCAAATACTTACCGACAATATTCTAGCAGATTCTATATATTCTGGCCCATATAATATACCAATGATTAATTTCGAAAATAGTAATATGAAAATACCAAAAACAATGCCCATCCAAGCAACAATACTATAAAGTAACTGTATTGATTTCATATAACCTTCATTATTGTTTTTCTTTTTACTAATAATTACTGGTCTAAAAGATACAATAATAGCCATTGGAACAAAATACCACATTTCCGCAATTCTAACGGCGGCAGAAAAAATACCCAATTCATCTTTATTTGGCATTATAGTACCAAGCATAACTTGATCAATTCTCATATATAATGAAACCATCAAGCCTGATAGAACAAGATACCAACTTTGTGATAGAATTTCTTTAGCATAACTTATGCTAAATCTCCAACGAGATTTTTCTTGGCGGAATTTAATATATGCGATGACTAAAGCAGCACTTATTATAGTAATATCAATTGTGTAGATCAAAGAAAATAAAACTAAATCGCCTTTAAAATATACCAATAATAATTTCAAAGTTGCAGTTACCAAACTGACGATAATTCTTATTAAGGAAGATATTTTCGCTATTTGGTGAGCCTGTATCCAATATTCAATAACCTCGAACGATCTTATTACCATTGAGAAGGACATTATAAGAGCTATGAGTTGCAAGTAATTATTCGATGGTTCTAACATCCACATTACTATAGAAGAGACAACAGTCAATATGATTCCACCTAGCACTCTTAACAAGAAACTTGTGCAAAGAATCGTTCCTTCTTCATGATCTTTATCAACAATACTTTTAACAGTTAAAATTTCCAAACCCAAGGTAGATAGCACTGTAAATAAAGATACGATAGCTAAAGCATAATTGAATTCGCCATATAATTCCGGGCCGAAATAACGAGCCACTACTGCAGTTACAAAGATACCTAGAATCATATTAAAAATTTTATCGCTAACTAACCAACTAGAGTTTCCTAATATTTTTTTGGCTACTTCATTATCTAGTAATTTATCCTTAGCAAGGTTAAATAGGTTCAAGTTGTTTTCCCACTTTTTTTATACTTTTCAGGCTTGTCTAAGCTATGCCAATAAAATTAATTGGTTTCAACTATATTATTATAAATTTGAGTTAGTTTTTTTAAATTATATTCTCTGTTATGTGTCTTAAGAGCATGTTCTCTTGCGTTGCTAGAAAATTTCAAGGCTAAATCATTATTAGCAAAAATCTCACAGATATAATGTGCCAACATATAGGGTGCATCTGCTTGATACAAAAATCCTTCTTGCTTATCAATTAATAAATCACTTACTCCTCCAACATAAGATGCAACACAAGGCACTCCCAGGATCATTGCTTCTCCGAGCGAGTTTGGACTATTCTCAATAGATGAAGGACAAACAAATACATGAGATTTTGAATATCTCTCGCACATCTCTTTCTCGCTTAGACTACCTGTAAAGGAGACTTTATCTTGAAGTCTATGTTTTTTTATAAGATGGTTTAGGTACTTTCCATAGGTGCTCTTTTTCAATTTTGCTTTTAATCCTGAAAGATTTGAGACATTAATTCCCCCAACATAAAGCTTTGCGTTTGGAAATTTCTTCAATATAACGGGCATTGCTTCCAGCATATGGTGCAATCCTTTTATAGGATAAGTCCCCTGACTAAGAAATATTGAATTCTCCTCAATTTTATCGATGTTCCATACAGATGCAGAATTATAGAAACTCTCTCTTAAAGTCTCGTTACAATGGTGATAATGAATGTCTGGATTGATTTGTATTGAACAAGCTTTATCCCAGGTTGTTCTCCCTAATACATTTCCAACTTTCTTCAATGCAGATATTTCAGAAATTCCTCTTGTTTTAAATTTGTTCTGTTGTTGTACTAAATTGTCTTGTTTAATTAAATCTCTGAAAGTAAAGCTATTTTGAATTTCTTTTGGTAAGTTAGCCATATAATGTTGCGCATAAATTGACACTAATCCCTGTATAGAAATAAGTACTTTTATATTTCTTTGGCAACAAATATTAACCATTGAAAGTGTATGAATGTATTCTGTTCCAAATATATGTACAAGGTCAGGATTAGTTCTTTCAATTATCTCTTTGAGATGTACACTGATTTCATCTTTATTTTCATTCAGGGAAAAAGGGTAGTAATTAATTTTTTCCCCATGTAGCGTATCAATCGCTGTGAACGAACTAGATGGAAAAGAAATTGATAATTTTATATTTTCAGAATTCGCTAAAAATTTGGACATATTAACCAGCCATCCACCGAAAGGAAGAGGTTCGATATTCATCAAAATACTTGCTTCAGGCAATGGAATATTAGTAAGCCATAAAATATTCATGATATAGATTCCTTTCTCGTTCCAGCCAAAATTTTAACCAACTCCACATATCAGAGTTCTAACAATACGACTAAATTAAATATTAAAAGTAGTTGTCAAATATATAACCATACTTAATGAGAATAACAGTAAAACTAAACTAATAATTAGTAAATGACTTTTTACATTATATGAATAAATTTCATTAATTGTGTTGCTTCTGTGTTCTTTAACTATCCTGTTCATTATACCTAAGAAAAAGCAAAATCCATTAAAATAATATAACCAACCTTCCATAATCGGTTCTAAAAAAAAGCAAATGAAAAAGGAAGATAATATACAAATGAAACTCATCTTTAATGTATTAGGAAAGTTATTTCTTAATAAATAAAATAAAGTTATAAACGGGGAGACTGTAAGAATAATCAATAAAACAAAAGGAAGAATACCGCTTTCTATTCCTACATCTAACCACATATTATGCGCATATTTTAGAGGCAAACTTACCTTATTACCACCAAGAGGATATTTGAATATTCCTATTACTGCATCCTTCCATACGGCAAATCTAGGATCATTAAAATTATCCATACTAGACAAACGTGAAAATAAATACGTAGAATCAATATAATTCCAAGTAATAAAACATAAAAACACAAAAAATATTATACCAAGCACCTTACGTATATTCATTTTGCCTAATAGCAAAAAAGATACAGCGGTAGGTACAGCAATAATAATTATTCCAGTTCTACTTCCCAGTTTAAGCATGCAATATACTGACAGGATAAAGTTTAGTAATGCTATTAGCCGAACTTTTTTATTAGTTGAGAATAAACATATAGGGAGTAAAGAAAGACCAAGCGAAAGATAAGTATTAAGTCCTGTAGCTGAAATATTCTCTCCCCAAATACTACTAACACCTCTCCATGCTGCTAAATTTGAGATATCAGAAGTTATAAGACTTAAGAAAGCAAACGTAACCAGAGTTGTAGTAATAGATAGTAGTAAGAAATATGTTTTTTTAAAACTGGTGTCATTCTTAGCTAAATAATCTCCAAAAAAATAAAAAACACTAGGAAACAATAAAGTAACTATTAAAACTCCAGTAGGCCGTTGATGATAATTAAAAAGTAAGTAAGTATAAATAGAACAAAATAAAAAAAGCAGTAATTGAAAATAGTTAACTTTATTTGTATTTCGAAAAATCAACCAACAAATTAATGGAAGTAGAGCAAAAATCAAATAATGACCAACATTAAAAATATTAAAAAAATATAGAATAACAGCCATCCAAATAATTATTTGTAATTTTGTCAGACCAAGATATACAGGTTCTTTATTCAATTCACATTTTTTCCTTTCTAATCCATATTTTCTTTATTTCGAGATTCTGAATAATTCAATAATTTTTTTTATTTGAACTTCTGGATTCTTTTGAGATAGAACAAACTCTCTTGATCTTCTCCCTAATTCAATTAAATCCTCTTCCTTTTGACCGAATATCTCTTTTATACTGTTTGCAATGGCTGTAGCTCCTATTCCATTAATCGTAAGTAAATAATCGTAATATTCATCAGGTATACCAGGAAGCTTATAAATTAATGCAGGAGTACCCGAAAGCATATACTCCATTATTTTGGAAGGAAAGGAAAATTTAGTGTATTCACCCTCGTTGTTTCTTGGGTTTATAAGGAGATGTGCTTGATGTTGAAGCTTAACTGCTTCATCATGAGAAACTTGTCCATAATAGATAACTCTTTTATCAATAATCGCTAAATTTTCAACTTCTTTTTGGGCTTCACCTGCTCCACAAATCCAAAGTTGTAAAGAATCATCCTTAATCATTTTAAAGGCATCCAAAAGATCCATGATTCCATAAGCTTTATTTAGAGTACCCGTATATAAAATACTCTTACATTTATTTTGATTTGTTTCATTTATAAGGTCGAAATTATTCTCTATTTGATAAGTATTCGCTATTCCCTCTATAACTGTCCATGGTCTATTTTGTACATTGACTCTTTCTATCATGAATTTAGTCAAAAAAACAAATGAATCCACATACTTTAATAACATATCCATAATACGTTTGTCGGTTGACTTTAGAAACTCAAACAAAAAACCTTTTTTTTCATCGGTATTCATAAATTCAGGAAGATCAGGACATATTAAACAAATATGAATACTTGGGTTAACTTTTTTTGCTTTCATAGCCGCATAAATGAAAGGTGTATTCATAGAATAAATAATAATAATTTTCCCTCTTGTTTCCTGCTTTTTTGCCCACATTTTAGAATGTTTGGAAACCGATATACCTCTCCATATTTGTTTAATTCCAAACAAATTCAAAAATCCTATGTTCATATCAATATGGTTTAAATCTTCACTATGATTCCATAACCTAGACATAACAAATATTTCTTTATAATGCTTTGGGTAAGAGCCTAGAAACATTGAATTGATTAATTTAATGGGAGTATTCAAACATATTTCCAGACCATTTACTATATTCCACTGAAATACATTGGCAGCAAATTGAATAACACCCTTGCTTTTATTGTAAATTAAATTTTCTTCATCTTTTGGAAACAATCCCCCAAGAAAAAGAATGTCCATATGAACAACTCCAATACTTTATTCTTTACGCCATACTACTTTATTAATTATATCTGTGTAACTTTGAATAATCTTAACAACCTTTACAGATGTATTTGTGTCAACGTAATCAAGAGCAAGGACTGTTTGTTCTTTATTATCATTCATTGCTGTAGCAAGTTGTATGGCTTGAATAGTACTTAAAGCACCTATGCCACCGATAACAACAGTTCCTTTATCAAGCACTTCAGGACGTTCTGTAGAAGTTCTTAGCAGTATGCCTGTGAACCCAAGCATAGCGCTCTCCTCAGACAAAGTACCACTATCTGAGAGTACACAATAACTATTTTTCTGAAGTTTATTATAATCTAGAAAACCAAATGGTTTTAAATTCTGTACAAGTGGATGAAACTTGAAATTCCGTTGTTCAATATACTTCATGCTTCTTGGATGAGTAGAATATATTACTGGCATTTGATAACGTTCAGCAATTTTATTAATGGCATTCATCAATGACATGAAATTCTGTTCATTATCAATATTTTCTTCACGATGGGCGGAAACAATTATATACTTCCCTGACTCTAGGTTTAATCTTTCAAGAACATTACTTGCATCGATTTTATCCATGTGAGCTTGAAGAACTTCTTGCATAGGTGAGCCCGTAACAAAAATATGTTCTTTGCGAAACCCTTCCGATAGAAGGTACCGTCTAGAATGCTCTGTATAAGGTAAATTGATATCCGAGATATGATCAACAATCTTGCGATTGATTTCTTCAGGGACATTTTGATCAAAACATCGATTTCCTGCTTCCATATGGAAAATCGGTACCTTAAGTCTTTTTGCAGCGATCGCACTTAGTGCACTATTAGTATCACCTAAGATAAGCAGGGCATCAGGTTTTTCTTTTTCTAGAACTTCGAACGATTTTGCTATTATGTTCCCCATCGTTTCGCCAAGATTTGTTCCCACTGCTTCAAGGAAGTAATCAGGTTGCCGAAGATCAAGTTCATTGAAGAACACTTCGTTTAATGTGTAATCCCAATTCTGTCCAGTATGAACTAGAATGTGATTGAAATATCTGTCACAAGCTTTAATACACTCAGACAAACGAATGATCTCTGGTCTGGTACCCAGGATTGTCATGACTTTAAGCTTTTCCATTTATTTAAACCTCCAAGTAATATGTATCTGGTTTATCAGGATTAAACAGTTCATTAGCCCAGAATAGGGTTATTAGATCAGTTGACCCTGTATTAGTGATGGAATGTGTGTAACCAGGTGGAATATCTATCACTCGCAATGATAGTCCATTCACCGGATATTCTAAGACTTCTCCGCCTTCAATCTGGCGAAATTTCACAACAGCTTCTCCTTCAATCACAAGGAACTTCTCCACTTTAGTATGATGCCAGTGATTACCTCGAGTGATACCTGGCTTAGTACGGGAAATGAATACTTGACCGGAATGTTCAGTTTTAATGAACTCAGCTAACCATCCTCTGTTGTCATGCTTCATTTCCAGATCGTATCCGAAATTGTCCTCGGGCAAATAAGAGAGATAAGTACTATAAAGAAAACGTTCAAAATCACTTTTCAGGCTCGAAATCACGAGTGTATTTCGGCTCGTTCTAAAGGATACTAGTTTGGCTTCCAAATCTTTAAGCTTTACCTTGAAAGAGCGCGAAATACCATGGTAAACAATTGTATCAAGTGCATCTGGACCATCCATAGCAGCTATGAAAGACTCAACTACATCATCAATATAGACTAACTCAACTTCTGCCTCCGGATTATTCACTTGAATAGGTATTTCTCTGCTAATATTGTAGCACCAAGTTGCAACAACAGAATTATAGTTAGGTCTACTCCATTTTCCGAACACATTTGGTAGCCTGTAAATAAAAGTACAAACATCCTCTTTCTTTCCATAGGCTAAAACAGCATCCTCTGCTGCTTGTTTGCTTTTCCCATATGGATTGTCAAGTTCAGCTTGAATCGATGAAGAGAGTAATATTGGAGTCTTCTTTCTGTTTGCATTCAATATGTTGATTAGATGTTGAGTGTACCCCAAATTACCAATCATGAACTCCTCAGAATTCTCAGGTCGATTAATTCCAGCAAGATGATAGATGAAATCAGCTTTTAGTGCATATTCTTCTAATTCTTGGAGTGAATGTTTAGAGTCGATCTTCATAACCTCAATATCTTCTCTTCTATTTAAAGACGCTACTAAATTACGTCCAATAAATCCGTAAGCACCGGTTACCAGTACAGTTTTCATAATTATAAGCTCCTGCCATTAAGTTCTTTTTTTATCAGATCTAGACTTAACAAGAGTTCTTTTATACCTTGAATATCTAACCTTTCTGTATTATGAGAATTATATTCCCATCCCTCAGAAATTTCTTTATTACCTTCTTCAAAGAACTTATCATAGTTTAAATCTCTGGTATCCGCAGAAATCCGATAATAGCTTCCTAAGTCGGTTGCTTTAGCCATTTCTTCGCGCGTCAGCAAAGTCTCATATAACTTTTCCCCATGCCTAGTTCCAATAACTCTTGTATAGCTATCCGATTGAAATAGCTCTTTTAGCGCAGTAGCTAATTCACCTATTGTGGATGCAGGAGCTTTCTGAACAAAAATATCTCCTTGTACTGCTTTGTTAAAGGCAAACAACACTAGCTCAACAGCATCTTCCAAGGACATCAAATAGCGAGTCATATCAGGATCTGTAATTGTAATATCCTCATAGTTTTTAATTTGATCAATGAATAATGGGATAACAGAACCTCTGGAGCACATCACATTTCCATAACGAGTTCCACAGATTAATGTATCTTCAGGAGATACTGTTCTTGATTTGGCAACCATAACTTTCTCCATCATCGCTTTTGAAATCCCCATAGCATTGATAGGATATACTGCTTTATCTGTCGATAGACAAACCACTTTCTTCACTCCAAAAGCAATGGCAGCATTAAGAACGTTCTCAGTCCCCATAACGTTAGTCTTCACAGCCTCCATAGGAAAAAATTCGCATGAAGGAACTTGTTTCAGGGCTGCCGCATGGAATACATAATCCACCTTATGCATAGCTGCTGCCACACTATTATAATCTCGAACATCCCCAATAAAGAATTTGACTTTATCGTTTCTTAATTCCTTACGCATATCATCCTGTTTCTTTTCATCTCGGGAAAATATTCTAATCTCTTTAATTTCTGTGTTCAAGAACCTCTTTAGAACCGCATTACCAAAAGAACCTGTGCCTCCAGTTATCAATAACGTTTTTCCAGTAAACATCAGTAATACCCCGCATCCATTTTTATTTAATGAGATATAATAATTTCGTAAGTTCTATCCACAGTGAAATTTTCTTCCAGATAAGTTCTTCCGTTAGATCCCATTTCCAAACGCAAAACCTCATTACTGTTCAAGTTAACAACGTTATGCATGAAGCTTTCTAAATCTCCGCTTGGAGACCATAATCCACATTTAGCTTCATGCAACATATCTTTGACATCGGTATTCAGATCAGTTGCAGCTAAAATTGGCAATCCAAACTCCATATAAGAATTAATTCTCGACGGGAAGTTTGGAATAGTGAATCTTTTATCCAAGAATACGAGCCCAACGTCACTTACAGATAAAATCTCATCGAACTCATTCTTAGGCATATATTCTTCGATCTTTATGTTCATTTGTTTGCTTCTAATTACTTCGGTTTTTATTTTATTGAACTCAGTACCTGAGCCTATTATTAAAAAAAATATATTCTCCATATTTTTCACAGAATCCAAAACATCCATTAAAAAATCTATACCCTGTGGTTTTCCTAAATTCCCGCCATAAATATACAGCACTGATTCTGTAGGAATATTGTACTTCAACCGTATATCATTCCTCTCTATTGAGGAATAATCATGCATTTCAACTGGTTTAATAGAGTTAGGACAAACCTCGACTTTATTACGATCAACTTCGCTATTATGTTTAATCACATAATCAACATTCGCTTCTGACATACAGCCAATATTGTCAGACAGTGCGTAAAGGTTTCTCTCCTTTTTTCTAAAATATTGCCATATCAAACTTCTCTCTTTAATGATTCCTAGATCAACCGCATTCTGTGGGAAAATATCTTTTAACAACAAATAAGTTTTACTTCCATCACGTTTTTTGATAAATTCTACTACTTTTACAAAAGTAATTGGTGGAGTTGAATATATAATTAAATCAAATCTAATATTTTTAAAATACTCTTTTACTGCTTTTATAAATTGTCTTTCAATTAATAAGGTAGATATTCCTTTCTCAAGAAGCCCAGTTTTAGTTACATTTCCTGTTCTCACTCTTAATACTTGTATTCCAAGTTCATTTTTAAGTTCTGTTTGTTTATCATATCTTTTCTCACGCTGACAAATAACAAAAACTTCATCACCACGATCTTTAAACTCTCTCATCAAGTCTACATATAAATTTCTGGAGACTTCCCCTTCTGGATAAGCTAGTGTCAGAAATAGGATTTTCATTTCTTTACCGATATAAAAATTTCGTTAATCGTATTTAGAACTAGGCTTTGCTGATCATGAGTCATCGAAGAACCTGAGGGGAGACAAATTCCATATTGAAATAAATAATTTCCAACACATTCAGTCTCATAGTGATAGAACATAGGTGCGTCTATGAATATTGGCTGTAAATGCATTGGTTTCCATAAAGGACGCGACTCAATATTCTTTAATTCAAGTTCATTAATTATAGATTCAGGAGTGAGGACAACATCTTCATTTAAAGTTAAGACCGATAACCAGTAGTTAGGGCTTCCTAACTCTGAAATCGGCATGAAACGTAAAGGTAATTCTTTAAATTTATCTTCATACTGGGCAAATATATACTTTCGGGTATCAATAAAACCATCCAAAGCTTGGAGTTGTCCTCGACCTATTCCGGCACTTATATTGGATATTCGATAATTATACCCTACCTCTTTATGCTCATAATGCTTTGCCGGCTCTCTGGATTGCGTGGCCCAGAATCTCATTTTTTTTATAGCTTCTTCATCATTAGAAACGACCATACCTCCACCAGATGTAGTGATGATCTTATTTCCATTAAAAGAAAAAATCCCCACATGACCAAACGTTCCACATTTTTTACCTTTATATGTTGCCCCGAGCGCCTCAGCCGCATCTTCAATAACTGGAACTCCATAATGTTCACAAATAGGAAGTAACAAATCATAATCTGCGCTCTGGCCGTACAAGTCAACTATAATAACTGCCTTCGGCATTTTGTTTTCTTTTTTTGCCCACTCAAATGCTTTCTCTAAAGCTATAGGTGACATATTCCAAGTTTCTGGTTCTGAATCTATATATACTGGTTGAGCATATTGATACAAAATTGGATTACAACTTCCCGCAAATGTAAGATCTGAACAAAACACATAATCACCAGGACCCACATTAAAATATTTCAACGCTAAGTGAATACCTGCTGTTCCAGAAGACAGCGCTAATCCATGATCTATACCTATATATTCGCATAGTTCTTCCTCGAATTTATCAACATTAGTCCCAAGGGGGGCAATCCAGTTGCTATCAAATGCCTCCTGTATGTATTTCATTTCATTCCCACTCATATGCGGGGGTGACAAAAAAATACGTTCCTGCATTACAATTCATCTCCAAAGCTTTTTTTTATTTGTGCCGGTACGCCTGCTACCATCACACTATCAGGAATATCACTGATTACCACTGCACCGGCAGCAACAATCGCATTGGAACCTATAGTGATATTATTTACAATTTTCGCCCCTACACCTAGCCAGGAGTAGTCATTAATAGTTACGGTTCCACTAACATTTACTCCCGGAGAAATATGAACCCCTTTTCCAATAACACAATCATGATCGATAGTACATGAAGTATTCAGAATACATCCTTGAGCAATACTAGCATTTGCATTGATCACTGCATTAGCCAGAACTACAGTGCCAGATTCTATTCCACTGAATTTACTTACTATACTAGATGGATGAATTATAACAGGAATTTTGTAGCCCGCTTTTTCAAGTTTAGTCAGCCAAACATGCCTGTTACGGTTATTTCCTACTGCAACAATAGCATTCGAATATGTTTTTTTATGGTCCAGATAAGTATCAAAATCGCCAATGACAGGAATCCCGAGCACCCTATTAAGGGTATTATCATTGTCCAAAAAAGCTATATTATTCCAGCGACCAGTAAGCATGGCCGTTTCAGCAACAACTTTCCCATGCCCACCAGCCCCCAAGATTAGTAAGTTATCCAACTGAATTCACCTGACCTTGGTTTGATGAATCAACCTTCTATTGCATTACTGCCAGTGAAAATTGGCATTGTATCTGTCTGTGAATTATTTACACCATCTCTAATAAGTACATTTTTAACTGTTTTCATAATAATCTTCATGTCCAGTTTTAGAGAAACATTTTCAACATACCAAACATCATAATCAAATTTTTCTTCCCAGCTAATTGTGTTTCTTCCATTCACCTGGGCCCAGCCTGAAATTCCCGGTGTTACTTCATGTCTTCGATTTTGCTCTGGAGTATAATATTCAAGATACTTTACCAATAGTGGACGCGGACCTATGAAACTCATTTCGCCTTTGAGAATATTGATTAACTGCGGTAGTTCATCGATACTTGTCTTCCGCAAAAAAGAACCTACCCGTGTCATTCTTTGTATGTCAGGTAAAAGTTCTCCGCTCTCATCCGTCTCTAAAGACATAGTTCTGAACTTGTATACCGTAAAAATATTACAATTCTTGCCTGGACGTTTCTGCCGAAACAGCACTGGGCCATTAGAGCTTATCTTTACTGCAATGATTGCTGCTATCATAATGGGAGAGCTTAGAACAATAAGTAAACATGCAATAAGCCAATCAACAATTCTCTTCACGACTAAGTATGGCCGCATTCACTATCAACCTCTATTTTTAAAAAATAAAAACCATTAAGTTAATTCACCAGAGATGCAGCTTCATCCATACCGCCCTGAAGGGTCGCTTCAAATGTGTCTTTATACTGCTGAATAATACTAGTGCTATATCCATTATTGTTTAGTTTTTGTTCAGCGTCAGCGATTATACTGTTGAAAGAAGCTCTAAAGGATGCTATCTGCTGTTTCCCTTTGGCTTTAATACTTTCTCTGGTCGCATCATCACTCGCACTCAAGTATTCGGCTAAGGTTCCCAGTAGCGTAGACGCACTTTGCGATTGTAAAGCATTCAACTTCGCTTCTGTTGCGCTTGTAATAGACTCATAGGAAACCTTCCCCGAACTTGCTCCCGCGGATGCTGAACCTGCTCCATTTACATCAGTAGTCGCCGTTGCTGTCGGTGCTGCACTAGCAGATGGACTCGATCCGTTAATATTCGGATTCACATTAGCATTGTTTTCTTCATAACTCTTAGAATTTGCAGTAATAGTCTTTGTCTTCTGATCCCAGCTAATGGAATTCCCTACAGATTCCGATAAGAATCTTAGTGGTACATAGATGGAACCATTCAGTAGATAACTGGATTGGCCCTTGGGTAACGCTTTATTATTCCCATTAAATACATAACTTGCATTTACGTTGTTCAGAGCAATACTCTTCGTTGCAAAAGCGGAACTATCTGTAACATTCATCAAATATTCTTTAATTACGACCATTTCCGAACTGCTTGGCTCTGCTACTGTTACCTTAAGATTCTTGGCATCCCAGCTTACGCTCTTTTGGAGTGCATAGGACATGAAACGTAGAGGAACATAGGTAGTGTTATTGTACATAAACACATATTGACCTGCCGGTGGCTGCATAACCACACCATCAAAGAGCAACTTCACATCTACATTCTGCACTTTGATTGTATTTGAAGCCTTTGGAGTTACTGTAGAAACAGCAGCTGAAGCCGATATAGGCGCCGATGCTGTTAATGGTGCTGATCCTATTAACGCTACTGTCAGTAGAGCTGCTGCGGGAATTTTCACCTTAAACAAGATCATTCACTTCCTTTTTCTTGTGCTTTAAGTTGTTCTTCTTCAGCAATTATTTGATCACGTGTCTTCCCTTGGCTAACGCCGTATTTCTTGGCTACTTGTGAGAGTTCGTTATATTGTTCCTCTGAGACTTTACCAAGAATAATGCTGCGTGCTTCCCGCTTCTCATCAATGGTTAGGCCGCCCTTAGCCAACTCTTGAAGTCTCTTGATATCTGATACACTTAGTTGCCCTGCTACTATAGCTGCAACATTCGCCTTATCCTTCACAGTCACACTGTCCTGAATCTCTTTAGCTTTATCCGTAGAAACTTGAGCGGTATATCCATCTTTAGAATCCGTATTCTTATTTGCCACTGGAGCTGGAGTAGTTGCTGGCTTAGTGGTACTGACAGCCGTTTGTTCTCCGGCATCCGTAGAAGCTGGAGTGCTGTCTGGCGGACTTGTTGATGTTGGAGCAACTGAAGCCGCTGGTTCCGCAGACGGATCACTCTCCGCTACTGTAGGCTCAACAACCTGTCCCTGAGGCACATTAACAGTATCTTCCGCTTCCACATCAAACCCATCCGACATAGAATTCATCAGCTTGTCAACAGCATAATTGGCAGCGAATAGTCCGCCAACGCCCAACACCACGATGACCGACAGCGTCCAGATCAATACTTTCTTCCATCTTTTCACTTCAGGTACCTCCAAGTTCTAATTAGCTAATCGCCGCCTGGATCACAGGCTGCATCGGCACGATCTGATTAATTACTTCACGAATGGCTTCTCCGTCTTCAGCAATAACACGTTCTAGCCGTTTGAACTCCAGCTCCATTTGACTCTGGCTAATGACATTAGGTCTGCCGATGAAGATCCGGTCATGCTGAGTTGAGCTCAGGTTCTCTTCATCTGTCAGCAGTTCTTCATATAGCTTCTCACCTTCACGGATACCCGAGAAAGTGATATCGATATCCTTATACGGTTCATAGCCAGACAAAGTAATCAAGTCTTCTGCCAAGGTAAGAATTTTTACCGGTTGGCCCATATCCAGCACGAAGACTTCGCCACCTTTTGCAAAGGAACCTGATTGAATCACTAATTGTACGGCTTCCGGTATCGTCATGAAGAATCGGACCATCTCCGGATGCGTAACAGTGACCGGTCCTCCGGCAGCAATCTGCTGCTTGAATGCGGGAATTACGCTTCCACGGCTGCCTAGTACGTTGCCGAAACGTACTGCCGAGAATTTCGTTGGGCTCGTTACATTAAGACTCTGAACATACATCTCAGCGATTCGTTTCGTTGCCCCCATGACACTGGTAGGGTTAACGGCCTTGTCTGAAGAGATCAGCACAAAACGTTCTGCTCCGTATTTGTCTGCACAGTCAGCTACATTACGTGTGCCGAAGACATTATTCTTGATCGCCTCGGAAGGATTACGCTCCATCAGGGGAACGTGCTTATGTGCTGCCGCATGAAAGACCACCTGCGGCTTGTGGCTCTGGAATATATCCATCAGCCTTGTACGGTCTTGAACATCGGCAATAATCGTCACAATATTCAGATAAGGGAAGCTCTTGCGCAGCTCCATCTCTATGGTATAGATGCTGTTCTCTCCGTGTCCAAGGATCAACAGCTTGTCCGGTGCAAAGGGAGAGATCTGGCGGCATAGCTCTGATCCGATAGAACCTCCTGCTCCCGTAACAAGTACGGTCTTATTATGGACATAACCCAGGATACTGTTCATGTCGGCTACAATTGGCTCACGGCCCAGCAGATCTTCTACACTAACA
Source organism: Paenibacillus sp. FSL E2-0178 (assembly GCF_038593005.1). Taxonomy (NCBI): domain Bacteria; kingdom Bacillati; phylum Bacillota; class Bacilli; order Caryophanales; family Paenibacillaceae; genus Paenibacillus; species Paenibacillus sp. FSL E2-0178. The sequence goes on along the minus strand of NZ_CP151953.1, from coordinate 6,275,707 downwards.
TCCCTTAGCTTCTTGACAGAAATCTTGCCTGCGATCAGGTCATTCAATGCCGGTATAATCTTTAGCTTCGCGCCCGTAGCCTTGGCCAGATTAATAATCTCGGATATTTCGGTTCGGGAGACGGAAGGCATGGCAATAATAATCTCATGAATTTCCTTCTCCTTGACAATCCGCGGGATATCATAACGGTTACCAAGCACAGGGACACCCAATATGGTCAGGTGATATTTGTCTGAACTATCATCTATGAATCCTACCAGCCGTGTATGAGCGAATGAAGGCCCCATCATTTCCCTGGCAATCAGGATACCGCAGTCCCCTGCTCCTACAATAAGTGTATGGATCTCCGTATCCTTATTGTTAATCCGGTCATTGCGGAACACTCTCCAGACAAACCGTACTCCGCCTACCAACAACAGAATCGTCTCCACCGAACGCACTTCTATGCTTAAGGGAACCTGGTGGGGCAGAATAAATAAAGCTACCGAGTATGAGATTACGGCTCCTACCACAATAGCTTTGAGTACCGATATGATCTCGCCAATACTGGCATATTGCCACATTCTGCGGTACAGGCCGAAATACACCAGACTTCCCCCGAAGGCAACAGTCGAAATCACACCGAATACGATCATCTGGACAACATATTCCTGAGGAATATGGTTAGTGAACCGGAAGAGATAGGAAGTCACGATACTGAACCATATGATTGTGATATCGATCAGAAATAATACCAACACCCTGGTTTTCGCTGTCATTTTTAGTGCCTCCAAAAATAACAATTTTCATCAATAGGAAACTTAATTGCCATAATAGTAATAATAATAGCCTTCACTGGCTTTACGTTTAACATTATTCAGTACTACTCCCAGCATTCTTGCCCCTACCCGGTCCAGACCTGCCTTTGCCTTAACGGCAATATCCCGCTTAACCTTGCCGTAACTCACGACCATAATAACGCCATCGCTCTTGGAGGCCACAATCTGCGCATCTGTAACTGCCAATAGTGGCGGTGTATCGATTAGAATAACATCGAACAGCTGGCGCAGCTCTTGCAGAACCGCACTCATACGGTTGGAGGCCATCATCTCTGCCGGATTTGGCGGAATCGGACCAGAAGTCATTAAAGAAAGGTTGTTCACTCCTGATTCTTGAATCACCTCAGACAGCTCAGCCTGCTGAGATAATAGTGAAGACAATCCGTAACGGTTACTGAGCGAAAAAGTCTTATGTGCTGTAGGCTTACGCAAGTCACCGTCAATGAGTAGCACCTTCTTATCTGCTTGAGCATAAGCAGCGGCAAGGTTAGCTGTCACTGTAGACTTCCCTTCCTCCGGTCCGGAAGAAGTGACCATAATGACCTGAATCCGTTCATCTACCGAAGAGAAATCAATATTCGTGCGCAGTGCCCGAAAAGCTTCAGATACAGGTGAGCGCGGGTTCGTCACGGTAATCAGATGGCGTTGTTTATTTGGCTGCTGTGACATGTTCGAGATCTCCCGCCTTTCTGGTCTGCGTCTGTACTTGCTGTTCAGTAGTCTTCGTTTCTTCTTGTCCAAGCCGTGTAATCATGGCGATCGTCGGCAGTCCAAGGTATTTCTTAATGTCATCTTCTGTCTTCAACGTATCATCTAAGTATTCCAGCAAGAAGGCAATTCCCAGACCGATCATCAAGGATACAATGAAGGCAATCGCGAGGTTCATCACCACATTCGGCTCTACCGGTCCTGGAGCAACCGGGGGATTAAGCTTAGCTTCATTGAGGATGGACACATTCTGCACATTGAACAGGCTCGGAATCTCCTGCTTGAACACAAGTGATATGGCATTCACGATCTCTGCGGCTCTCTGATATGAATTATCTCGAACGACAAGTGTCATCACCTGCGTATTGTTTACGGAGCTAACATTAACCTTCTTCAGCATCTCCTCCGCAGTAATAGCGAATTGCGGATAGTTCTTAGCCACAACGTCGAGGATTGCCGGTGTCTTAATAATTTCCTTGTACGTATTGATAAGCTGAATATTCGTATTAATCTGGTTAAGATCCAGTTGCCCTACCGTAGATTGGGTAGGTGTCTGATTAACAATAATCTTCGTTGACGCCTCATACACCGGATTCTTAATGTATAAGCTGTAGACCCCGGCAAGAACACATGCCACGATAACAATGCTGACAATCATCCACAGTCTCTTCCTGACAATCTGGAAATAATCGCGCAGATCCAATTCTTGTGCTGACAAGTGAATTTCCCTCCAAGCTGTTTCTGTAATATTTCACCTAAGCAAGTAGAAACGCCTTTGACGTCCATTTAAAGGACGGCACCGTTTCAGCGAGAAATAGAAGGATAATTTATAGCGTAGAGCATATAAATTCTTATATTTCTAAAAAAGTGCCTCCTCTCTAATAGACGAGAGGAGGCTCTCCACACTTACTATTTACTTACTTGAAGTTGATTGTACGGTAGATAATAACTGCTGCTTCTGCACGTGTAGCAGTATTGTTAGGGTTGAACTTGCCTGCGTTACCGATAACCAGGTTATTGCTGGCAGCGAAGGCAACTCCGTCTCTCAGCGATGCACTGATCTTGGCAGCATCAGAGAACTGGCTTAGCGCGCTTGCACTAGTAGTTGCATCAGGGTTCACCGACTTAACTGCACGGGCGATCATGGTTGCCATTTCCGCACGGGTAATGGTTGCATTAGGATCGAATTGTGCAGCGCTGCGTCCGGTGATGATCCCTTTCTCAGCAGCTACAGCTACATATGGGGCATACCAGGAAGTAGAGCTAACATCGCTGAAGCTCTGCTTAGCGGAGTTGTTCTCCAGATTCAGTGCGCGAATCAGCATCTTGGCGAATTCAGCACGGGTCACATTGCTCTTCGGAGCAAAGTTGCCGTTACCCACGCCTTCGATTGCGCCCTTAGCAGCTACAACGGCAATTTGTCTTCCCGCCCAAGCCTGTACACTTGCAATGTCTTTGAAGCTTACTTTGTTCTCAACTACTGCGTAGGAAGAGAACGTGTCACGTGGTTCTACGATATAGTCACCGTCTACAACACCGCCCTGGAACTGCAGCGCACCGTATACAACCTTAGCAACGGAGAGCAATTCTTTGTCTAGGCCTGTTGTATTCTTCAGTGGCAGCTTGATTGTCAACGGCTGCTGGAAGGTTGTTGTAGCAACGCCGCCTACAGTCAGATCAAATTCATATACGCTTGATGCCAGCTTCAGGCTGGAAATCGAGGTTACAGTAGTGTCAGCAATTGTGGATACAGTCAGTGTAACCGCATCGTTGAATTGGCCTACTGGAATCGTTACGGTCAAACCGTTGAAGGTAATTGCAATGTTGGCAATGCCTTTAGCCTTAGCGGCATCAATGATTGCTTTGGACAATGGAACTTCAACTGTTGCAGCATTCACTGTACCCAGGTTCAGGGTAAGTGTAAGGCCTGTCTTACCGGCATTAGCAGCAACCAGGGCATCAAATGCTTTCATTACATCAGCATCAACCAGCTTAAGTGTCGCCTTGTCTCCAACAATAGTTACCAGCTTGGATACATCGTAGATTCCAGGTGTAGCTGTTGGATTGGTAACTGGAGTTGTTACTACAGTTCCGCCACCGCCACCGCTGCTACCGCCATCACCGCCACTATTGAAGCCGTATGCTTTGATATAAGCAGTAGCAAGAGCCTTCACCGCAGGCTTCGCTGTTGGAAGTGTAGCATTCAGGTTCTTCAGAGTCAGCTTCACATCAGCAGGAGCAATATCAAGATTGTATACTACCTGACTAACTGTAAGGGCTCCTGTACCTGTTCTGTGGTTAAGCACAGCTGTAATGGCATCATCAATGAGAGCATCCTGGCTTGTGGAATTAGCGATAATATCAAGCAGTTGAGCATTTGTCTTGCTGCTGACCAATGCGCGGAGTTCTGCTTCCACACCATTGCTACCCAGCAGGAATTCAATCAGGTCATCAAATGTAAGCTCAGCCACGCCAGCTTCTGCAGCGATCTTATTAAGCAGGTTTACATTATCCAAATCATAACGAATAGCTTTAATTTCAGCAAAATCATTAGCATACACATCATAAACTACACTGGATACACTCTTGAATGCTTTATGGGCAGTTGCAACATCACCATCATTCAAGAATGTAAGCTTGTCGAGCACTGGCTTGAAGATAGCTTTGAATGTAGTAATGTCAATGTTGCCTGCTTCTAATTCATAAGCCAGAAGCTTCTCCTTGTCTGCTGCAGTAAGTTGATCATATACATTCTTCACTTTGAGCTTCGCATCTGCGTGAGTAACCGCTGCCGCAGAAGCCGTACCTACGATCCCAAGATGCTGGGCCAGCCCCTTGCTGCTGAACGGGAATCCGGCAACGGATGCCGCTGCCATGCTTACTGCTAGTGTAGATACTGCCAATTTTTTCTTCAAAGTCACTTGTCATCCACCTCTTTGTATGTATTTTTATAAATAATAGAGCGTTAATCCAGTAATACCCATTCTACCATTAATCCATTGAGAGGTCACCCTTTACGAGAAAATAATCCGAACAATCTATGAAGTTTGCTGTTAGATTGAACAGGATTAACTCGAATTATCTCCTCGTTAGCCACAATTCTGCGCGCATTGTGTAGAAAAAAGTCGAATGTCTCATTTCCCAATTGCTTCTTCACAACCTCGTAAGCCTCGCTTAAACCAAACGGACGATTACTAGAATCATGGGCATCTGATGCAATCACATGTATAGTCCCCCGCCGGCACAAGTCGATCGACAGCTTCTGCAGCTTACTCCCGAAGGTCCCGGCAAGACTCTGTGCCGTCAGCTGTCCAAGCGCTCCCAGTTCGGTTAGCCGCTCCAGCTTGGACGGATTCTCGGCGACTTCGGCATTACGCTCCGGATGGGCAATTACCGGAACATAGCCCTGAATGATCAGCTCATGGCAGGTCTCCTCCATGTTGCGGGGCACACGCGAGGAGGGCATCTCCAGCAGGATGTACCTGGAGCCTGCAAGCGTCAGCAGTTGTCCCTTCTCCAGATCATCCAGCAGATCGCCGTAGATACGAATCTCCTGGCCCGGCAGCACCTGAAGGGGATTGCCCGCTTCTTGGAGCTTCTCATTCAGCAGCCGCACAGCTGCTTCTATATCTGGAGCCGGATTCATATAAACTCCGTTAGCATGGTGCGGGGTGGCAATTACAGTTGTAATACCATCGTTATTGGCGTCTTGCGCCATGGCGAGAGCGGCGTCAACATCAGCGGCTCCGTCATCCATGAAGGGTAGAATGTGGCTATGGATATCTATCATATGTCTTTTATCGGTCCTTTTCGGGAGGATATGTATAGATTTCGCAAAAAAATACAACCATTTCACTAGGAAATGATTGCTAAATTTTAAATTAATCTTCTTAAGCTTCTAACTGAAACAGCCTGTAAGCTGCCAGCGCAAGCTGTTCGTCTACTTCACGGATAGCCTCTTCATGCTGACAAGTATTGCGGAGATCCAGCAGTCTATTAATCTTCCGGCGCTCCTGTTCTATCTCCTGCTCTACCGTCTGCAGCTTGTAAATAGACATCATCTCTACTAATGAATATTTATGCTGATAGATCAGCTTGGTGCCGCCGGGTCTCACTTCCGAGATCCGGCGCACCGAGCCACCCTCATAATAGTACATCATGGTTAATTCCTTATAAATCCGGTTCACGGTTCCCGTGCCCTTATACATGAAGAAGAGCTTACGTACCGCATTGATCAGATGAGGATTCACTACCCTGCAGGACAAGGAACCAATATAGATGCCGCCTTTGCGTTCAAAAGACAGATGTACCTCCTCGCCCCCGGCTTCCTCCAGCACAATCTCCTGTTCACCTGCGCCAAGGATCTTCACGCGGTGGCTGATATAGCTGGTATCGGCGGTAAGCAGAAACTGGTTCAGCTGAAATTCGGTCATTTGCATTGTTGCATTCACATATTCCATAGCCAGACGCTGAGCCATAACCATCCCTCAATTCTATGACAAACCCTTAAGTCTCAGAAGAGTCTTCGTGCTGTGGTTCATCCCCGGAATCCTGATCGTCCGGTTCTGCCGGAGGTTCTTCTTCGGTAGGAAGAGTATGTCTATCGATAAGTTCCCATAGTTCGTCTTTGCCAAGTCCAATCTCTGAAGAATAGGCAATGAAGTTATCACCCGGCAGCACACCGAGCTCCTGCTTCATAACCTTGATATGCTTCGGCCAGCGGGTCTTCGGAATCTTATCCGCCTTGGTTGCCACTACACAGAGCGGCAGATCATAATGCTTCAGCCAGTCGAACATCATCTTGTCATTGCCGGTTGGCGGATGACGAAGGTCTACAACGAGCAGGACCATCTTCAGCGTTTCACGCTCGGACATGTATTTCTCAACCATTTTGCCCCAGGAGGCGCGCTGCGTCTTGGAGACCTTGGCGTAGCCGTAACCCGGAAAGTCGACGAAATACATACTTTCATTAATACGATAATAGTTCATATGCTGCGTCTTACCCGGTGTAGAACTGGTGCGGGCAAGATTCTTGCGGTTAATCATACGGTTAATCAGAGATGACTTCCCTACATTGGAGCGCCCTGCCAGAGCAATCTCCGGCAAGGCATCCTCAGGGTATTGATCAGGGCCCACGGCACTGATCACAAATTCGGCATTGTTAACTTTCATAATACTCCCCTTCTAATGCACACTACTTGGCGCTTCAATACTTATTTCTGTATCCGTATCTGTGTCTCTGCCGCTGACGGCCTCATGATCCACAAGTGCATGCTTCAGCACCTGATCCATATGGGCTACCGGCACAAACTCCACATCGTTCAGGACACTCTCGGGAATATCCTTAAGGTCACGCTCGTTGTCCTTAGGAATGAGGATCTTCTTATAGCCTGCACGGTGGGCAGCCAGCGATTTCTCCTTAAGGCCCCCGATTGGCAGCACACGCCCGCGCAGCGTAATCTCGCCGGTCATCGCCACAGTCTTCGAGACATAACGTTTCGTCAGGGCGGAGATCAGTGCTGTTGCAATCGTAATCCCTGCAGACGGACCGTCTTTGGGGATCGCACCTTCGGGAATGTGGATATGAATATCGTTCTTCTCATGGAAATCCGGTGCCAGTCCCAGCTCCTCCGCCTTAGAGCGGGTATAGCTGAAGGCGGCCTGCGCCGACTCCTTCATCACATCGCCCAGCTGTCCGGTCAGCGTCAGCTTGCCCGTACCCTGCACAACCGTTACTTCGATCAGAAGCGTATCGCCGCCAACCTCGGTCCAGGCCAACCCGGTCACGGTGCCGATCTGATCCTCCAGCTCCGCCATTCCATAGCGGTACTTCGAAGCGCCCAGATAATCCTTAATCTCTTCCGGAAGAATGCTTACGCGTTCCTTCTCTTCCGAGACAATCTGCTTGGCGGCTTTGCGGCACAGGGCAGCAATCTGCTGCTCCAAATTCCGCACTCCGGATTCCCGTGTGTACTCGCGGACAATCTTCAGCAGCGTATCATCCTCAATGGATAATTGCTCATCTTCCAAGCCATGACTCTTGCGCTGCTTCGGCAGCAGATAGCGGCTGGCAATCTGCAGCTTCTCCAGCTCCGTATAGCCGGGAATGAACAGCATCTCCATCCGGTCCAGTAACGGGCGCGGAATATTATGCACGGCATTCGCTGTTGTGACGAACATGACATTCGACAGATCGAACGGCAGCTCTACGAAGTGATCGCTGAACGTATTGTTCTGTTCTGGGTCAAGCACCTCCAGCAGAGCCGCCGACGGATCGCCGCGGAAGTCCGCTGCCATCTTGTCGATCTCATCCAGCAGGAAGACCGGGTTGATGCTGCCTGCAGTCTTCATCCCCTGAATAATACGTCCGGGCATAGCACCGACATAGGTACGGCGGTGACCACGAATCTCCGCTTCATCCCGCACGCCGCCCAGCGAGATGCGGACAAACTTACGGTTCAGCGAGCGGGCGATGGAGCGGGCGAGCGAGGTTTTACCAACGCCCGGAGGACCTACCAGACACAGAATCGGCCCCTTCAGACTCTTGACCAGCTTCTGTACCGCCAGATATTCCAGTACGCGTTCCTTCGGCTTCTCCAGACCGTAGTGGTCTGCATCCAGCACCTGCTCCGCCTTCTTGATATCCAGATCATCTTCGGTTGCTTCGCTCCACGGCAGACCCAGCAGCCAATCCACATAGTTGCGGATGACGCTGCCTTCAGCCGAGCTTGCCGGCATTTTCTCCAGACGGTCGATTTCCTTCTCGATCTTCTCCTGCACACGCTCCGGCAGATTCTTCTCTTCCATCTGGGCGCGCAGCTCATCCGCTTCGCCTGCCCGGCCTTCCTTCTCGCCAAGCTCCTTCTGGATCGCTTTCATCTGTTCGCGCAGGTAATACTCCTTCTGGGTCTTCTCCATCTGTTTCTTCACGCGCTGGCTGATCTTGCGTTCCAGCTCCAGCACTTCACGCTCATTATTGAGGATATCGAGCAGCTTCTCCAGACGTTTGCTGACGTCAATGGTCTCCAGAATCTCCTGCTTCTCCTTAATCTTCAGCGCCAAATGACTGGTGATCACGTCGGCCAGCCGGCCCGGCTCTTCAATATCGGAGACAGCAGCCAGCGTCTCGGGAGTAACCTTCTTCGACAAGGTGATGTAGTGTTCGAACTGGCTCAGTACGGTACGCATCAGGGCATCGCTCTCCTGATCAACATCCTCCTGCTCCGGTAGCTCACGCGCCATTACCTCGTAGTACTCCTCGTTATCCGTATAATGAATAATCTCGGCACGCTCTACGCCCTCCACCAACACTCGGATCGTGCCGTTGGGAAGCTTCAGCATCTGCCGCACATTCGCAACTGTACCCACCCGGAAAATATCTTCCTGTCCCGGTTCCTCTATATTCACTTCCGACTGGGAGCAGAGGAGAATCAGGTTATCTTCAACCATAGCTTTTTCCAGTGCCCGGACTGACTTCTCGCGGCCTACATCTAAATGCAGAACCATGCTGGGATATACAAGAAGACCTCTAAGCGGTAATAAAGGAAAACGACGACCTTTCGATTTGCTTTGTATCATCGCTTTCGCACCTCCCATGGTTCATAAGTAGTGTCATATGCATTCATTCTAACAAAAGCGGCATGAAAACACCAACAAGCCTTGTGCCGCGGCAAATGCTGTGGCGCAGTCGTCTTTTAGTATTCGCTGAACTTAAGTGTACTATGCCGTTGCCTTTACTTAAAGGGTGCCTGATCCATTAAAAGAAAAGAACGCCCGGCATGGACGTTCCCCGAATGTATTGTTATTTTGGACGATTAGCCCTGATCACGCATTTACACTTTGTGCCTTACGGTCCTGCCTTGCATGCAACGTCTTCATTGCCAATCTTGCGATCGGCTGCGCAACCAGCAGTTCAATCCAGAAGGCTATCCCAAAGTTCCTTGGCCAGATATGAAGGAAGTTTCTGACGGGCTCCAGACTTACATGTCCCGTTCCAACCCATGTGCCGATAACCGACATTGAAACCGATAATACTGTAACATTCAAAATAATATTCAGGAGAACCCTGGCATTAAATCCGTCAGTTTGTCCTGTGAATTTCGGCAGCACTTTGCGGACAATAGGTCCGGCCACCAGCCGTACCAGCAGAACTACGATTACCCACATGAATGGAAGGATCTTCAGTGTATCCAGATATACTTCCTTGCTGAATCCGAGTTCCAACCCTACGATAAGAGGAGCAATGGTATTGACTGAAATAATTGAGACAATCAATAAAAATAATAAACCTTCTTTGGCGTTTCTGGGCAGTCTTGTTTCTCCGTGCATGTACGTCATCTCCATAAAAATAGTATTTCAGATGGCAGACGTATCCTGAGACATATATTTTTAGTCTATAAAAGACTAATATCTCCACACACTGATCTATTCATTATATCATTTCAGGCGGAGGAATGTCAGCACTTCTTCTCAAGAAACCTGATCCCTGTACCAGGTGGGAACAAGTGGAAATAGCCCGCAGAGTCGTGTTTTAGCTTGGACGGTGAATCAATTACTTTACGGGGGGGACCCCCAAGAGCTACATTCCGCGGACAAAAGGGGAGGATGCCGCGGGGATACGGACTGATGCCACAAGCAAGTGGATAAAGGTATCTTAATTTGTTGATTTCGGCGGATCGGGGGCAAGCAAGTGGAAAAACTACATTTAATTCGGGTGATTTAGCTAGTTTGAGTGAAAGACAATAATTTAAGTGCCGTATATCCAACTGCTGTTTCCGAAGGATTCATTCGTTCCTCAGCAAGTGTAGAAAATCCATCTATTTCCGGGCCAGCTGCATCCGGTCCGTTAGCCCCGTGCCGAGTCCCCCTTTCGCTAAAAAAGCGGCCTTACGGTCCGTAAGGCTCAGGAATCATTACATAACGAACAAGTGGAAACAGCTCCTCCATTCTCCAAAGGATGGTACCGTTCCAGCAAATTCCGCAAAAAAAGGTCCCCCAGTACATGATCTGAGGGACCTCTTCATATAGACTGCTGCTATCCCGGCAAGCTCTCCCCCGAAGCATCCGCCTTCAGCAGCGAAGGCGCCGAAGAGAAGGTCTCGCCCGACACGGCTGGCATTCTCACGTCTGCCGTATCCGCGCCAAACAGGTGGCGGAAAACTTCTTCGACGGTGTCCATGGGGATGACCCGCAGGGGGCCGAGGTCGGCGAACAGCGACTGCCAGTTCTCCTTAGGAATCAGCACGGTGGTTGCACCGGCCTGGAACGCGGCCTCGACCTTGGCGACCACGCCGCCGACCGGCTTCACACGGCCGTGGATGCCGATCTCCCCGGTAATCGCTACCGTGTTATCCACCGGCAGCTGCCGGATGGCGGAGACGATAGCGACCGCCATGGCTACTCCGGCGGACGGGCCGTCAATCGGCGTGCCGCCTGGGAAGTTAATGTGCAGGTCGTAGTGGTCCGGGTCCAGCTTCATCGTACGCAGTACGGTCAGCACATTCTCGATGGAGCCTCTGGCCATACTCTTGCGCCGGGTCGTCCGTGAGCCGCCGCGCAGCTCCTCTTCATCAACTACACCGGTTATATTCAGTCTGCCTTGTCCATTAGCGGCAGGTGCGGCGGAGACTTCAATCTCCAGCAGCGTACCCATGCCCGGCCCGTAGACGGCAAGGCCGTTAACCAGCCCGATCTGCGGAGACGTTGGAATCTTGCGCTCCGTCCGCAGCGGCAGCTGGCTGCTGCCCGCGACCCATTCCACTTCGGCAGCACTCAGGGTATCCCGGCCTTCGGTCAGGGCCAATCCCGCGGCCAGCTGGATCATATTCACGGCCTCGCGGCCGTTCGTGGCATATTGCTGCACCACTTCCACCGCTTCGGGGCTTGGCTTCAGTCCGACCTTCTGGACGGCATCCCGTCCGATCACCGCAATCTCCTCCGGCAGCAGCGGCCGGAAATAGATCTCCATGCAGCGCGAACGGAGCGCAGGCGAGATTTCATCCGGCGAACGTGTCGTTGCACCAACCAGCCGGAAATCGGCGGGCAGGCCGTTCTGGAAGATATCATGGATATACGCCGGCGTGTTGCTGTCTTCTGAATTATAGTACGCACTCTCCAGCAGCACCTTGCGGTCCTCCAGCACCTTCAGCAGCTTGTTCATCTGAATCGGATGCAGCTCCCCGATCTCATCCAGGAACAGAATCCCGCCATGCGCCTTGGTAACCGCTCCCGGCTTCGGCTGCGGAACTCCGGCCACCCCCATGGCCCCCGCACCCTGATAGATTGGATCATGCACCGAGCCGATGAGCGGATCGGCAATCCCGCGCTCATCGAAGCGGGCGGTAGTGGCATCGATCTCTGTGAATTTGGCATCGCGCTTGAACGGGGACAGCGCATTCTTCTTCGCTTCCTCCATGACCACACGCGCAGCGGCTGTCTTGCCTACACCAGGCGGTCCGTAGATAATAACATGCTGCGGATTGGCACTGCAGAGCGCGGCCTTAAGTGCGCGCAGCCCGTCCTTCTGTCCGACGATATCATCGATGGAGGCCGGACGTGTTTTTTCTGAGAGCGGCTTGGTCAGAGAGATCATCCGCATCTTGCGCAGCTTATCCAGCTCCTTGCGCGATTCCCGGTCTACCGCCGTCTTGTTGGTCTTCTGTCCACGCAGCAGATTCCAAAAATAAACGCCGATGACCAGCGCGAAAAAGAGCTGCACGATCATCAGCAATATACTTAGTTGCATAGCACACCCTCCTGTTTCCTTCCGTCTGCCTGTCCAGTATTTAACTACTACTAGGTAGTATAGCCGTTTCAATCATTCGTAAACGCCTGTGCCAAAAAAACAGAAGCCGCCTGCACCCTTCCCGGCCCGCAGATTGCATACGATTCCCATAAACGGAAAGACTATACCGGATAACAGGAGGCGAATGCACATGACGCAGCTGGAAAATGCAGGATCGCCGCAGGAGAAGCTGCCGGAATCTCTGTCTGTTTTTATAGAGGGAATGCAAGTCCGCCTGGGCAAAAGTACAGATATCATCTACCGGTTCATCACACTGGGCTCTTTGTCCGCTGTGCTTGTCTTTATTGAAGGCCTGTCTGATCCGCAGTCTCTCATTCAAGCGGTTCATGAGGATGCCGGCCTGTTCCATGAGCTGGACGATTTCACGCCGGTAACCTGCCTGAAGCTGCTGCAGGAACGGACGCTTACTCTGGGCAAGGTTGGAGAGATCAGCAACTATACAGAGGTTGAAACGGAAATCCTGGCCGGTAACACGATTCTCTTCATTGAAGGTAGCGTTACGGCGCTGTCTGCCGGCACGGAGGCTCTCAAGCAGCGTGCGGTGGAGGATGCGGTCTCCCAGTCGGTAGTCCGCGGGCCCCGAGAAGGCTTCACCGAATCCCTACGGGAGAATACCGCTCTGGTCCGCAGGCGTATCCAGAACCCGAAGCTGCGGATCGAGTCGCGCAAGCTGGGGGAGCAGACCCAGACGGATGTCGCGGTGATGTACATTGAAGGCAATGCCGATCCCGTCGTGCTGGAGGAGCTGCGCAGACGGCTGGATGACGCCAGGCTGGATAGCGTACTGGAGAGCAATTACATCGAGGAGATGATTCAGGATAAGCGCTACAGCCCTTTCCCGACCGTCTATAATACCGAGCGTCCGGATGTCACGGCCTCGGCACTGCTGGAAGGTCGGATCGCCATTCTGGTGGAAGGGACTCCGTTTGTGCTCGTGGTTCCCGCACTGCTGGTACAATTCTTTCAATCCAGTGAGGACTATTACCAGCGGAGCGATTTCGCCAGTCTGGTGCGGCTGCTGCGATTTTTTTGTTTCGCTGTTGCGCTGCTGACTCCCTCCTTCTATATCGCCATCACTACTTTTCATCAGGAGATGATTCCGACCACTCTGCTGATCAGCCTGATCGGCCAGCGTGAGGGCATTCCTTTTCCGGCCTTCCTTGAAGCGTTCATTATGGAGATTACCTTCGAGATACTCCGCGAGGCCGGTATCCGGCTGCCTAAATCCATCGGCCAGTCCGTGTCCATCGTCGGAACTCTGGTTATCGGTCAGGCCGCGGTTGATGCGGGGCTGGTCTCAGCAGCCATGGTCATCGTGGTGTCCATCACAGCGATCGCCAATTTCGCATTGCCGGCCTTCAATGTCGGCATTTCTGTGCGGATGCTGCGTTTTGTGCTGATGGCGATTGCCGCCTCCTTCGGCCTGTACGGGATGATTATCGCGATGATTATTCTGGGTCTGCATCTGTGCAGCCTAGAATCGGTGGGCATTCCTTACATGACCTCCTTCGCACCTATGCGCTGGCAGAGCCAGCGGGATACCTTCATCCGCGTCTCGCGGCGCAGCATGAAGAAGTTTTTTGGACGAAACTAGAGGTTGCCTGCCTGTGAATCTATAACGAAAGGAACGCTGCCTGATGCGGGGAAGACGCGCCCTTACGATCCTCCTGATTCTAAGTCTCCTGTCACTTACCGGATGCTGGAGCCGCAAAGAACTGAATGATCTTGCTCTGGTCATGGCGCTCGGCATTGATCTGGTTCCGGAGGGGTATGCGGTCACCGCCCAGGTTATGAATCCCAGCGAGGCCGGTAACCAGAAGGGGGCTTCCTCCGGAAGCCTGCCTGTCGTAACCTACAAATCCGTAGGCCGTACCGTCCCCGATGCGCTGCAGCGGATGCTGGGCATGACTCCCCGTATGCTGTATCTGGCCCATATTCGTGTGCTTGTCTTAGGGGAAGAACTGGCCCGCAGCGGGGTCAGCGATGCGCTGGACTTCATCTCACGCGACCATGATCTTCGTACCGATTTCTACCTGCTGGTAGCCAAGAACTCGAAAGCCTCGAAGATCCTGGAGATTATCACACCTTTCGAGCATATTCCGGCGAACTCCCTGTATTCTTCCATTCTCGTCTCCCATAAGAAATGGGCAGCGACCGGGAAGGTAACCCTGCAGCAGTTCATTACCGAGCTGGAGCGCGGAGGCTCGAACCCGATCATGTCAGGAGTACAATTAAAAGGAGATCTGGAGGACGGGGAGTCCGCCAAAAATGTGCAGAGCATCAGCCCGAAGACCCTGATCCAGCATGCCGGCATCGCCGTGTTCAAAAAAGACAAGCTGGTCGGCTGGCTGGGCGAACCGCTCAGCAAGAGTGTTAATTATACGCTGAACGATGTAGACTCAACGGTTGGAAATGTCCCCGGCCCGGATGGCGGAACCGTAGGCTTCATTGTTTACCGGGCAGACACTTCGATGGATATCAAGCTGAATGACCAGGGCAAACCCGAATTCACGGTGCAGCTGAATATAGAAGCCAATCTGACGACAGTAGAAGGAACCCTCGACCTGAACAAGCCGTCCAGCATTGAGGGCATTGAGAAGAATCTGGAGAAACGCTTCGACGACAGAATGGCCAGTGATATCCGGGAGATCCAGCAGAAATATAACTCGGATATCTTCGGCTTCGGAGAAGCGCTGCACCGCAAATATCCGAAGCTGTGGAAGGATTACCGCGACCATTGGGCGGACACCTTCAAGACCGTTAAGATTGATGTTCATTCCAAGGTGGCGGTCCGGCGCATCGGCTCGGTCATCCAGCCGCTCAAAAGGGAGCTCGAGGAGAAATGAACTGGAGTCTGCTGCTACTGTTCTTCCTGCTGTTTGTACTCTTCCTGAAGACACCCGGCATTCTTAGGCTCCGTTCCGCCCGGGATACGGCCGCTTTCTATGGAATCTGGGCTCTGACTGTCATAGTTACTCTCGCAGATAAGGCGGATCTGCCCCAGCTAAGGCCGCTTGACTGGGTTCGCAGCATCATGGAGCTGCTGTCCTGAATACTTTTTGCGGAAAGGATGTGAGATAGAGGTGAAAAGCCGTACCGGTATTGCCGCGAGGCAGTTCTACATTATGACATTCGGTTTAACCATCGGTACCTCTATTCTGGTCATCCCGAGCGGACTTGCGCATACCGCAAGAGAAGATGCCTGGATCGCCTCGCTCTGCAGCCTTATGATCAACCTGGTCATGGTGGTGTTGTATCTATTCATCGCACGGCTTCACCCCGGCAAACATCTCTTTGAAATTCACGAAGCTGCCTTCGGCAAATGGCCCGGTAAAATAATCTCACTGCTGTATCTGTTCTATTTCCTCATTCTCACCGGCACTCTGCTGGGTGACCTCGGATTCTTCATGTCGAGTGAGATTATGCCGGAAACACCGATTGAGGCGGTCCAGATTGTATTCCTGGTTGCTGCGGTTATAAGTGCCGGCATGGGGGTTGTCGTACTCGCCAGATTGGGGGAGCTGCTGTTTCCCTGGGTATTATTTCTGTTCCTGATCCTTGTCCTCACGCTGATCCCCCAGATTGAATGGAATCATATCAAGCCTGTGTTGGAGGGGGGCACAGGTCCCGTTTTCCAGGCCGGTTTTCAGTCCGCCATGTTTCAGGAGCTGATTGTGATGATGACGTTCCTGCCTCTGGTCCATAAGCGAAAAAGCGGGGAGAAGGCCTTCCTGTGGGGCACTCTGACCGGCGGTATCGTGCTGCTCCTTATTG
Organism: Paenibacillus sp. FSL E2-0178; assembly: GCF_038593005.1. Taxonomy (NCBI): domain Bacteria; kingdom Bacillati; phylum Bacillota; class Bacilli; order Caryophanales; family Paenibacillaceae; genus Paenibacillus; species Paenibacillus sp. FSL E2-0178. Next base: position 6,259,603 of record NZ_CP151953.1, on the reverse strand, counting down.
TACTGCTCAGCATTCTGGTGCTTGGCATTGAGCAGACGGAGAACAGCACTTTTCCTGCTTACGCACTGGCCAAAACGATCAATATCGGGAATATTCTGCAGCGCGTCGAGGGGATCCTGATCACCATCTGGATATTAACCTTTTTCATCAAAATTTCGCTGCTCTACCTCTCCATCCTGAAAGGTATCCAAACGGTCTTCGGGCTCAAAGCTCCACAGCATCTGATCTACCCGCTGGCCGTATTGTTCCTCATCATCGCCTGGAATACATATATCAACACCGTCTACGTCAATGACATTATCGGAACGGTATGGGGGAAGTTCTCGTTCATTTTCCTCCTGCTGATCCCTATTATGATCTATGTAATTACACTGCTGAAGAAGGCTGTTTTCCGGAAAAGAACATAAAATAACCCTAAAACATATCAATTCTTAGCTATTAAAAAGCGCCCCGCCGCAGTCAGTCTGAACGAACAGACCTCTGCAGCGGGGCGCTTCATGTATATAAACATAGTTGCTATTAGGATAGGATGCGATAGAATCAGTTCAGTTAATTGCTGCCCTCTGGGTTACCAACAACTACAGCCGGAGCCAGTCCCGCATGCTTGCGGCCGGGAATCTCACCCGTTTCTTCAAAATGCGCCACAATGATGTCAATTTCCTTCTTCAGCTCGGAGACCAGCTCCGCTTCAGGAACCTTACGGATCATCTTGCCGTAACGGAACAGCAGACCTTCCCCGCGTGCGCCGGCGATGCCGATATCGGCTTCCCTTGCTTCACCCGGCCCGTTCACAGCGCAGCCCAGTACAGATACCTTAATCGGCACCTTCAGCTTGGAGATGTACTCTTCTACTTCATTGGCGATAGAGAAGAGATCAATGTCCAGGCGTCCGCACGTCGGGCAGGAGATCAGTGTAGCCGCGTTCGAGATCAGACCAAAGGTCTTGAGCAGCTCACGTGCCACCTTCACCTCTTCTACCGGATCAGCACTCAGGGAGATGCGTACCGTGCTGCCGATCCCCATGGAGAGCAGCGCACCAATCCCGGCGGAGCTCTTCACGGTTCCTGCGAACAGTGTACCGGACTCAGTAATTCCCAGATGCAGCGGGTACGGAATAACCTCCGCCGCCTTGCGGTAGGCTTCAATGGCCATGGGCACATCGGATGCCTTCAGCGATACGATAATATCATGGAAATCCAGCTCTTCGAGAATCCCGATATGGTACAGGGCACTCTCGACCATAGCTTCCGGTGTAGGATAGCCGTATTTCTCCAGCAAATGCGTCTCCAGGGAACCGGCATTAACCCCGATACGGATTGGAATCCCTTTATCCTTGCAGGCTTTAACTACAGCTTCTACCTTATCGCGGCGTCCAATATTGCCGGGATTGATCCGCACCTTGTCGATGCCGTTCTCAATCGCCAGCAGGGCCAGCTTATAGTTGAAATGAATATCCGCTACCAGCGGGATATGAATCTGTTTCTTGATTTCCTTAATTGCCGCCGCCGCTTCTTCATTATTAACCGTCACACGCACGAGCTGGCATCCGGCTTCCTCCAGCCGCAGAATCTCGGCTACGGTCGCTTCCACATCGGCGGTTTTGGTCGTACACATGCTTTGGATAGCAACCTCGTTGTTTCCCCCAATAATAACCCCGCCGACATTGACGGGACGGGTCTGGTGTCTCAAGAACATGGTTTTCTCCCCCATAACGATCAAAGCTCCACCCTCTCCGCTCCCGCAGGTACTGCGGGGTGTGCGGGAGAAAGTGGAGACCCTGAATTGTATTGTTAAGCTGCACTAAGCAGATGATTACTCATTGCTTACGCACTTTCTTCTTTTTTCTTATCCTTCTTGAGACTAAGCTCCGGCAGGGACTTCTCCTGGACCACCTTCTCGGTAATGACACAATCCTTGATGTCATCACGCGAAGGAACCTCATACATCACGTCGAGCATAATGCTCTCGATGATTGCACGCAGTCCGCGGGCACCGGTGTTGCGTTTGATCGCTTCCTTGGCAATAGCTTCCAGGGCAAGCGGTTCAAACTTCAGCGCTACATTATCCATCTCGAGCAGCTTAATGTACTGCTTCACGAGCGCGTTCTTCGGCTCGGAGAGGATACGTACCAGTGTGTTCTCATCAAGTGGCTCCAAAGTGGAGATGACCGGCAGACGGCCGACAAACTCCGGAATGAGGCCGAACTTGAGCAGATCCTCAGGCAATACCATGGAGAGGTATTCGCCGGCTTTCAGGTCCTTCTGACCTTCAGCCCCTGCGTTGAAGCCGATGACTTTTTTGCCGATACGGCGTTTGATCATTTGCTCCAGGCCGTCAAAAGCACCGCCTACGATGAACAGAATGTTCGTGGTATCGATCTGGATGAATTCCTGATGAGGATGCTTACGTCCGCCTTGCGGTGGAACAGAAGCTACAGTACCTTCCAGGATCTTCAGCAGAGCCTGCTGTACGCCTTCACCGGAAACGTCACGGGTAATGGACGGGTTCTCGGATTTACGGGCTACCTTGTCAATTTCGTCTATATAGATAATGCCGCGTTCGGCCTTCTCCACATCATAATCAGCCGCTTGAATCAGCTTCAGGAGGATGTTCTCAACGTCTTCACCGACATAACCTGCTTCCGTAAGGGAAGTGGCATCTGCAATGGCAAAAGGAACGTTGATGATCTTCGCCATCGTCTGCGCCAAGAGGGTCTTACCGGAGCCTGTAGGTCCGAGCAGCAGGATGTTGCTCTTCGTCAGCTCCACATCTTCAATCTTGCTCTGGCTATTCACACGCTTGTAGTGATTGTATACGGCAACGGAGAGCGATTTCTTCGCCTGCTCCTGGCCGATTACGTACTGATCCAGAATATCGCGGATTTCCTTCGGTTTCGGAATATCCTTCATATCCAGTTCTTCTTCGTGACCGAGCTCCTCTTCCACGATTTCCGTGCACAGCTCGATGCATTCGTCACATATATAAACGCCAGGTCCTGCTACCAGCTTACGAACCTGCTCTTGCGATTTGCCGCAAAAAGAACATTTCAGTTGCCCTTTTTCATCATTAAATTTAAACATCTTACCACCCCTTTAAGATATGATCGGTGAAGAGAGTACCTGGTCAATGAGCCCGTATTCCTTCGCTTCTTCCGCGCTCATGAAGTTATCGCGGTCCGTATCCCGTTCGATTTTGTCAAGGGGCTGACCTGTGCGCTCTACATAAATCTGATTCAGCTTCGCCTTCGTCTTCAGAATCCAGTCGGTATGGATCCAGATATCGGATGCCTGCCCCTGAACGCCGCCAAGCGGTTGATGAATCATAACCTCGCTGTTGGTCAGCGCAAATCTCTTGCCAGGCGCTCCAGCTGTAAGGAGCAATGATCCCATACTGGCAGCCATCCCTACACAAATCGTTGAAACATCCGGTTTGATATATTGCATCGTATCATATATACCCATGCCGGCTGTGACAGAACCACCGGGCGAGTTGAGGTACAAGTGAATGTCTTTTTCGGGGTCATCTGCTGCCAGGAACAATAACTGGGCAATAACCAGATTGGCGACATCATCGTCAATCGCACTGCTTAGGAAGATGATGCGATCCTTGAGCAATCTGGAATAGATATCGTATGAGCGTTCTCCCCGACTTGTCGTTTCCACAACCATTGGTACCAGACTCATGCCACCAACCTCTTTTCTCTATACAGATTAGTCTTTCCGTTTCAGAAATATTTTAACACGTTCAAAGCGGGATGTCATTTATTCACTGCTGCTCTTAACCGCACTGCTCATGTGCATGCCATTATATCGCAATTCCGCGGGCAATGCCAATTCTTGATTCGTGGTATGTACTCACATAACGTCCGCCCCGATAAAAATAAGGCACGTAACAAAAACTTACGTGCCTTATCTGCTCTTTATGGAGGCCTAATGGAAATGGCCGTGCTAGGTAAAATTTCTAAAGAAGACTACTCAGCAGATGACTACTCAGCGCTTGCTTCTTCTGCAGCCGCTTCTTCAACGGGTGCTTCTGCAGCCGGAGCCGGAGCATCAACTTCTACGCTATTGCTAACGAGGAACTCAATAGTCTTGCGCAGCGAAATTTCGTCACTCAGGCTGCTCAGGGAACCATTGGCCGCCAGAATGCTGCGGATTTCTTCAGGAGTACGTTTGTAAGCTTCTGCCATAGTAGCAAGCTCTTGCGTAACTTCATCTTCGGAAACTTCGATCTTCTCTTCCTTAGCGATGACTTCCAGAACAAGGTTGTTGCGAACGCGCTTCTCGGCATCGCCCTTCATTTGTTCCTGCAGGTCTTCACGTGTCTGGCCGGAGAAGCTGAGGAACATATCCATGTTCATGCCCTGCTGGCGAAGACGGGTGTCGAAATCACGAACCATGTTCTCTACTTCACTGGCGATCATAGCTTCAGGAATTTCAACTTCAGCATTAGCAGCAGCTGCATCAACTACTGCAGTTTCGCGAACGCCTTTGAGTTCTTCCTGTTTGCGGGATTCCAGCTGTGCCTTCAGATCTGCCTTGTATTCTTCCAGAGTGTCGAATTCACTTACATCCTTAGCGAATTCATCATCCAGTGCAGGAAGCTGTTTGCGTTTGATTTCGTGCAGCTTCACTTTGAATACAGCTACTTTGCCGGCAAGCTCAGCAGCATGGTAAGCCTCAGGGAAAGTAACTTCAACATCCTTGAAGTCTCCAGTGGACATGCCAACTACTTGCTCTTCGAAGCCTGGAATGAAGGAGTTGCTTCCCAGTTCAAGGGAATGACGCTCAGCCTGTCCGCCTTCGAAAGGAACGCCGTCAACGGAACCGTCGAAGTCGATCACAGTGATGTCGCCGTTAACTGCTGCTTCATCTTCAACTACAACAAGCTCAGCATGACGCTCTTGCAGACGTGTCAGTTCAGCGTCCAGCTCTTCATCAGTTACTTCAGCCTTCTGTACTGGAACTTCCAGACCTTTGTACTCGCCCAGCTTCACTTCTGGCTTAACAGTGATCTTCGCTTTGAAGATGAACGGCTGGCCTTTGGCGAATTGCTCGATGTCTACTTCAGGACGGTCTACAGGGAAGATGTCGGTTTGTTCAACCGCTTCGCCGTATGCTTCAGGAAGAAGAATGTCGATGGCATCCTGATACAGGCTTTCCACGCCAAAACGGGATTCGAAAATCGGCCGCGGCACTTTACCTTTACGGAATCCAGGTACGTTTGCTTTCTTAACCACTTTATTAAAAGCTTTGTCGAGTGCTGCAGCTACACGGTCTGCTTCTACTTCGACTTCAAGAACTCCAAGGTTCTTCTCTATTTTTTCCCAGGTTGCTTTCATAATATACTTTTCCCTCCAAAATTGGTTACATGTTTACTTAAAAAAAGTCATACAATTCACGCACAGAATAACCATTATATTATATACAACATTACTTTATTTATCAAGTAGAGAACTCTTTACAAATCCTTTGAGCGAACGGTAGGCCCCTTCGAATTGAAAGCGCATGCTGTCCGTGATCCCGTACATACTCCGTGTTTCCTCTTCATTGCGGTTTCCGTTCAGGCTCTCCGACACCATCTGGTGCAAGGCTCCAGCCCATATATCCAGCAGCGAATACTCTCCGTCCAGCAGCTTGCGGTATTCCTTCGTTCCATAAATCGACATGATGAACTGCCCCCAGAGCTCCTGGGCAAAATAGTACAGCGTCGGCTCATGCACCTCGGCCTGCTCCGCCACCCGCTCCAGCACCTGGCTTACCTGCGGCGGGAACTCGTCATTCTGCAGCGGCACAGCCTCGATCTCCACCTCAGCGGCTTCGTGGCCGCGGCTCAGCCTGACCGCGCCCTGTGCCCCGCGGCGGCGGAGCGTCTGCAGCGTGCGGAACTGCAGCAGCGGATGCACCTCAGCCTGCTGCAGCCAGCCGGTCAGCGCTTCATCCACATGGCCTCCCTCCAGGTAGGAGAGCTGCTCCAGCGCCAGCACGGTCGCTTCGGACAGCGGCTCATTCATGACCCGCTTCAGCAGCTTATCGGGATAATCCGCATCCTCCTCCAGCTTGGATATGGCCAGAATCCGGGCCATATCCTCTTCCTTCAGATCCTGCTCTTCTGCAGAGGGGGCACCATCCGCATCCCCGCCCTGTGCGGCGTAGGGAAACGCCGCCTCCAGCCAATCCAGCAGCGACTGCCACTCCTCGTAGTGCCGCTCTTCCTGTCCTTGGCACTGCAGCAGAAAACGCAGCAGTTCCATCGCTTCCCCGTAACGTTCACTTTCCAGCATTACCGTAAGCTGGATCTGGTAATAATCCAGCGTCTTCGGGAACAGCACGATATTCTCTTTGGCAGGGGAATTGAATTGATTCATGAGGGCACCTCCTTTTCTCCGTTCCTCTTCATCCGCACCCTAATCAATTGTAGATTATAGCATATCCCCGTACGGTTTCAAAAAAACAAGTTGAAAAAATAATCTATGTATGATAACATAATTTTTGCTTGCTTTTCAGTCAGGCACCATGTCCCGGTAGCTCAGTTGGATAGAGCATGCGCCTTCTAAGCGCACGGTCGGGGGTTCGAATCCCTTCCGGGACGTCATAGAACAGCCTCCCTTCGGGGAGGCTGTTTGTGCGTCCGGGGGGATGAGAACCCTTGGCGCCAGCCGGGGACGTTGGAGCATATTCTTCGGGAGCACCTGCTTCGCAATCAGCCCGAATGGGCTGTATCCCTTCCGGGACGTCATAGAACAGCCTCCCTTCGGGGAGGCTGTTTGTGCGTCCGGAGGGATGAGAACCCTTGGCGTCAGCCGGGGACGTTGGAGCATATTCTTCGTTAGGAATACTTCGCAATCAGCCGTACTTTGGCTGCATCCCTTCCGGGACGTCATAGAACAGCCTCCCTTCGGGGAGGCTGTTTGTGCGTCCGGAGGATGAGAACCCTTGGCGTCAGCCGGGGTCGCCCAAGCATACGCTTCGTTAGCACTTGCTTCGCCATCAGCCGAATTGTGGCTGTATCCCTTCCGGGACGTCCGTGCCAGAACATAGCGGCATCCTTGCGGACTGGAAAGCGCTTATTTGGGCGGATCACGCCATTCCGCAGGCCATGCGGACTCAGATTCCTTTAAGTAACCCGTTTCATCTCATTTTGAGCTCCAAATTACAATATAAGCGCTTCTGAGTCCGCAACGGGCAGAAAAGCAGGCTTTTTCGCCAAATAAGGTCATCTGAGTCCGCATAATTCGGCAAGCGGCTCCGCCAGCTCACGCACCATCCGCATCTCCACCCCAGCAGTGTGCTTTCATGCCGCTTTTCTGCCAATACAGCCCCTAAGCTCACCAAAAACGGACACCAGATGGTGTCCGTCACTGTTGCTACACTAATTGCTAAATCCATAATTCCCCGTTCTCAGGTACAATTACGCCCTACCTACGCACCGCAGCATTTCTTATGCTTCTTCCCGCTTCCGCAAGGACAAGGATCGTTGCGGCCTACTTTTTCCGGGCTTATATAAGTTTTTTCAGTTCCGTTTAGTCTGTTATAAGTTCCTATGGGAGCTTTGATGCTAAACATCCGGTCGGATTCTTTCTTTTGTTTGGCTATCCGCTTCTCTTGCGCATCAAGCTGCTTCTTCCAATCCTGTAATGAAGGATGAGGTGTGTCCGAGATTACACAGTAAGCATAGATTGACTCCGTGAGATTCAACAATCCTCGGTCGTAGTCTCCTTCCAGCATAGCCTGGACTATAGGAAGCCCCTTATTTGAACCAAGTTCACAAAGACCGTCAGCCAATATAGTCGCGTTGGTGAGATCACGCTCTTCCGGCAACAATCTGAGCAATGCTTCTTCTGAGGCGGGTAGCTTGATTTTACCGAACACACCAGAGGCATACAGCCGGTAGCTTCCCCGTTCAGCAATAGAATATTGCTCAGTGAGCGTCGTAACCACCCCTGCTGTCCCGATACGAACGAGCGCCTCTTTGGCATTCTCCAGAAGCAAGTCATCCTCAGAACCGAAAAATCCGCATAGCACAGGAATAGCCGCCTCCAGCTTCAGTAGACCTGCCAGCTGGATAAGATAAGGCACTTCATAGCTTGGGTCTTGAGGATCATTGTCGCGCAGCTTCTGCAGCACAGCTTCGGTATCCATACATCTCCGGCGGGACAGCTCATTTACGATTTCGTCCCCGTAAGCCGTATCAAACTCATCCCAGCTTTTCCCTGTGCTTTGTTCAATAAACACCTTGAAGACATCCAACAGTTCCTGGTCATCCATGTTCGCAAGATTCCTCTTCTGATCCAGCAGCTTTTGCCAGCTCGGATCTTGCCCGACTAACTCCATAAAGGGGATGGACTGCTCAGGACTGCAATGACGCAAGATGATCTGCAAATGAAATTTCGTATTATTATCAATAGAAGGCGACTGGTGCAAAGCCAGCAGCTCGCGGATCGCTTCTTCAGTTAGCGGGAATTTATAAGTATGGTGCAGGTGAACCGTCCCGGCTTCCTTGGATTGCTTCAGTTTTTCTAACACAAGCGGCATTAGAGTAGTATCGTTCTCATATAAAAAGCTGTCGGCAAAGTATTGCAGGGCTGTATTACTTACAAATGACTCCGGATGGAGGATAAAACCTTTTACTTGTTCAGTAGTAAACATCAGCATGTCCCTTTCTCATTAAGATTCTTTCGGCTTCTTCAGCACATAGTGGGTAGCGTAGTTTGTTTCAATATTGTGATCCCCGGACTTCGAAAAGCGAAGCGGCCGCTTGGGGCCTTTGCCCCATCTCATATAAGCAGTGTAGGATGGATTCAGATCAAGCTCCCGCGCTTTCCCGCGAAGTAATGACATGATATAGCTGAATTGAGCCAGGTTACCGTGAAGCGCCCGTTCCAAATAAGGAACTCTACCGAAGCGCCATTCTTCTACCAGCTTAGGGGTAATGGTCCCGAGCCTTAAGAATACATCCAGCGGACTGACAACGCCCTTCTCCGAAATGAGATCATCGACTATTCCGTGTACTTTCTTGCGCAGCTCCAGCCTATTCATACCGATTGTTCCTCCTGCTGCCTGCAATAAGAACATTTCTCCGGAAAATGAAGCCCATCCGCCTTGTAACAGCTCAACAAGAGCTCATCAAAAGCAAACGGGTCCCCGCATTCCTTACATACCAGTATGACCGGCTTGCGCGAACGTACGAGCAGTGTTTGTGCGCGTTCCCGCAGCAGCGAATGCCACTGCATCTCCTCCAGCTGGTCACGCCCATTCAGGGCTTCGATCACCTGCCGGATTTCGGCTTGCACCCTGCTGAAGTCAATGGGTTCCCACTGCTGCAAATACGGTATGTATTTCCTATCACCAGAACATAGGATTTTAAACAAGAACATAAAGATCATGCCGCGGTTTCGTTCCTTCAAATACTCCATGCTGACCGGCGTAACCCCGTTAGCCAGCCACTGATCCCATTCCCGCAAAAATTCTTCCGCCCGACGTTCCCGTTCAACCGCCCAGCCGCGCGGAGTGAACACGATCATCGGGAGCTTGCCGGAGTACTCGGTTCGCAGATAATCGGCATCAATTAATTCATCCACTTTCTCCACAATCTGCTCAAGCGTGATATCACGGTAAAATCCATAGGAGGGATTGCGGTCCAGACCGAGCTCAAGCAGCTTTTTCTCCTTCGAGCCCTTCAGGATTTTGGACAGCAGTGTACGTCCACCTTCGGCAATAATATCATCGGCTGCCCGCAGAATTGCATGCATCTCCGGAAGCGGCAGCGTTACATTCATATGACTTTTGGGCGAATCCTTCCGTTTCGGCTCTTTACGGCTTGTCTTCCGATTACCCAAATGATCCTGCCTCCTTATCAATTTACTCATGCCTTATCATCAAGTTGCAGCAATTTTTCCACATAAGATTATAGCATATCTAGACAAGTGAATCGTTACGATCCGGCAGCCTCCATGCGGACTGGAAAGCCCTTATTTGGGCGGATCACGCCATTCCGCAGGCCAAGCGGACTCAGATTCCGTTAAGTAACCCGTTTCACCTCATTTTGAGCTCCAAATTACAATATAAGCGCTCCTGAGTCCGCAACGGGCAGACAAGCCGCCTTTTTCGCCAAATAAGGTCATCTGATTCCGCATATATTCTTGAATATTATATCTCCTCGCATACAGTCAACAGCGCCCCTCTTCGTCTTCACCTTATTCCTCACCGCTACCGCTTCTTCTATCTTGCCTGTTTCTCCCCGCACTCAGACGCTCTCCTTCACTTCGCCCCAACTTCACACTACAACATAAACAAAGAGCGCCCACGCAGCCACAAGGCATACAGGACGCTCTTATATTACACTACCCTCTCCCGGACTCTGCAGCCAGCTTCATGCTCCGCAGACTCTCGGCGTCGAAGACCAGGTTCTCCACCGGCTCGGTGATGTCTGCGGTGTAGCGGTCAATGGTAACTTTGCCCAGGTACATTTTGCGGACGGAGATACTTTGTTTGGCCTTGAGGTAGGATTGTGCGCCGCTCTCCCCGCCGACATAAAAGGCAGAAATGCTGCCCCCGGCCTCCAGCTTGGAGCCGCGGCAGACGGAGAATGTTTTGAGAAACGTAATATTGCCCGAAGAGAACAGCTCACTCTGCACAATCCCGTCCCGGTGGATGATGATATCGCCGTTGGATTTCAGCGTGCTGTTCTGGCATTTGCCGATGTTAACCTCGACCTTGGTCTCCTGCATCCGGGCCACACCCATATGCAGCTCCTCCAGCATGCCGATCACTCCGCTGAGCGAAGCTTCACTCATATAATCCACCAGCTGGGCCGGCTTCAGGAACAGATTCAGGAAATGCAGCGTCTGCTCCAGATCCTGATGATAGGAGGCCTGAACGGTTGCCAGCACCGAGAGCAGCTCCTTGATCAGCTGCGGGATCTTCTGGAACTTGCTCTCCAGCAGCAGCAGCACAGCCTGTCCGTACTTCACGCTCTGCTTCCGGCCTTGGACGGCCTGGACCAGCATCCGGACCGCGGTCTGGAGGATCTTGGTCTCTTCAATCAGCAGCTTGGAGCAGTTGTAGATCCGGTTGTACATCACGCCGAAATACCCGGAGTACAGATTGCTGTTCACTACATTGCCTTTGACGAGAATGCTTCCGGTAGCTGTGATGGTGGAGTTATAGATGCTGCCGGCAACATAGACGTTACCCAGCGACTCAATGATCATATTGTCCTCGACATCGCCCCTTATAATGACATCGCCGGAGAATACAATATTGCCGGATTTAATGTTCACATTGCCGGGTACGATGTAGGATGTGCAGATGTCGAAATATTTGATCCGGTCACCGGTCACCCGGGGCCGGCCTTCACGCAGGGCGCGGATTTCATTGCCGATCAGCAGAACTGTATTATTTTTGGCGAGAATCGAAAGGTCTGCAGGCGGCGGGGGATATAGAATCTCTCCATACACATCATAGCCGGGAATCCCCTCGATAACCGGAATTTTGCGCGCCAGCACTTCACCGCGGATCGCGGAAGGAATACGCAGATGACTGCGGTAATCCACCTGACCTTCAATCTCGCTGAATTCATTCTCAATCGTCTCGGAGAAAAACAGTTCAAGATACGCATTCTCCCCCGGCACAGCCGCTCTGCCCTGGGCAGCGGTAATTGGCTGATAAGTGGGATTCTGGAGTTCAGCATGAATTCCGGAGATATTCAGGTTCTGAATGATCCCCCGGCGCTCAAAATCGGCAATAATCTGGTTCAGGCCCAGAATTCCGACAACATTCTCCGTATTCATCACGGCGTCTACTTCCACCATACCGGCGGATAAATGGTCATTCAGCTTCCAGGAGAATTTCTTCGTGGAATGGAGGGTGAAAAAAGCCAGCAGACGATCCTCCGACACGGTAATCGAATACAGCGGCGGCTCCGAGATTTCCCACTCTATAGTATCCTCCGTAGTCACCTCGGCCGGGCCGGAAACCGGCTCGCCGTTGACATATAGATTAACCGGAAGAACCCCCATAATCACTGCGGGCGAACCGCCGGGCAGCGGGTCCTGTACGAAGATTTTGTCAGCCCGGACCAGCACCCGCCCCCCGTGGTCATGATCCGGGTCATCGGATACCATAAATGAAATATCAAACTCGATATCACCGTCACCCTGCGACAGCTCCAGCATATTAATCAGCTTATTCAGTTCCTGCTCGGACATACGGTCAGGCATTCGGCATACCCCCTGTTCCTTATAACCGCTTTCATTCTAGTATTATTATAATTTTAAGTAATGGAAATAGATAGGCTCCCCTGTGAAAAAAGCCCTCCGGCGGCTGCGATCCTCTCCGCGTCTCCTGTCACGTCAAACAGGCTGCCCGCCGTGGATTATCCACAGCAGAGCAGCCTATTATTTCGCATAAACAGCTTCAGCCTAAGTCTCAGCGCCCCCGGCGGCGGTTCCCCAGCCACAGCGGAAAGCGGAAAATAAAGTTAATCAGCAGGACTACAAACACCAGCACCGCAGCGGACTTGTCCGCGATCTGCCGCGCATCCTCGACAATCGCCTCGGACTGCACGTACCACAGATGGACCGCCAGGGTCTCACCCGGCGAGAACAGATTGAAATCCCACATCTCGCCGGAGGTGCTGAGTCCGGCGGTCAGGATAATAACCGCAGATTCCCCGAAGGCGCGCCCGGCCACGAGGCAGACGCCGGTGATGATTGCCGGAAGGGCTACCGGCAGCACGACCTTGCGGATGACATGGAACTTCGTCATGCCGAGTGCATAGCCGGCTTCACGGATCTCGCCGGGGACCGCACGCACGGCTTCTTCCGTGACGCGGGCCAGCATCGGCAGATTCAGCAGTGCCAGGCTGACGCCTCCGCCGAGGATGGTCAGGCCGACACCGAAGTACTCGGCGAAGATCGCCAGGCCCAGGAGGCCGAACACGATGGACGGAACGGAGGCCAGGGATTCCACACAGATGCGCAATGCGCCTGTGAAGGCATTATCCGGCGCATACTCCGCCATATAGATACCTGCCCCGATCCCGATCGGAACCGAGATCAGCAGCGAGATGAACAGAATATAGAAGGAGTTGAAAAGCACAGGGCCGATCCCCCCGCCGGCATCCATCTCTTCCGGCTGCTTGATCAGGAAGTCGGGCCGGAGCGCCGGCAGGCCTTTGCTTAAGATGGTGAACAGCAGCCAGAAAATCAGCAGCATCACCAGAGCGCCCAGTGTGTAGAAACCGATGGTTGCTATTTTGTTACGCCGCTGCGCCCTTGCCGTATATCGTGTACGAGTAAATCCGTTCATCAGGCATCCCTCCGTTTACGGCCCAGCACGCGGATAATTAGAATCAGCACAAAGGAAATGAGCAGCAGCAGGAAGGCCATCATATGCAGGGAGTAGTTCCAGGTGGACTCAAACTCAACATTAGAGATCTGCATTACAATGTTGCTGGTCAGCACGGAGGTTGGCGTGAACAGGGTCTTCGCCAGTTGCGGCGTATTGCCGATCACCATAACCACCGCCATGGTCTCGCCGATCGCACGGGTCATGCCGAGAATAACGGCCGAGACAATTCCCCGGCTTGCTGCCGGCAGTACAACGCGCATAATGACCTGAAGACGGGTCGAGCCCAGCGCATACGCGGCGTCACGGTATTTGCGCGGAACGGACACAATGGCATCATCGCTGATCCGGCAAATGGTCGGCAGCACCATCAGCGCCAGCACGAGGGCTGCGGCGAGCAGTCCGTCCCCCAGGCCTTCTCCGCTCACTCTCCTCAGGAAGGGAAGCAGTACGGTCAAGCCCAGATAGCCGTATACAATAGAAGGAATACCGACCAGCAGATCCAGCACCGGACGGATGAAGCTTGTCAGCCATTTAGGCGCGATCTCCGCACAGAGCACGGCCATAGCGACTGAGATTGGTACGGCGATGACCAGGGTCAATGCGGTAAGCGATAATGTATTTACAATAAAGGCAGCGGCGCCGAAGGCATCCTCTTCCGGTGTCCAGTTGAACGAGAAGAAGAAATCGAGCGGCGAGACGCTCCCGAACAGCAGCAGCGCCGTTTTGCCGATGAATACAATAACTAGTCCAAGCACCACACAAAGCGCAAGGATACTGAACAGGAAATAATAACGGGATATCGTGTTGCCAAGCAGATGTCTCTTATGTCTTCTGGTATTTACTTTAACTTCCTCAAGGCTCTTCTGTGTCTGTGCTGTCAGGCTATGAACCGGTGCCCCCATACTTTCCCTCCTGTAAGAGGCCAACCCCGCATGAAGCTCCGGAGCTGGCCGCTGTTACCTATCAGTCTGTTACCTTGTACTAGGGATGATCCTAGGATTGCATGGCAGCAATCGGAATGAATTTAAGCTTTTTGAGCGAGCCCTGCTGGAACTTCTTGCTCTGCACGTATTCGATGAATTCTTTGGTAGCGCCGGTAGGCTGGCCTTTGGTCATGTAGTAGCCGTAAGCCCAAATCTTGTAAGAACCGTTGATAACATTGTCCGTAGTCGCTTCCACACCGTTGAACTTCACAGCTTTGATGTCACTGCCGGTCACGTAGACAAGGTCGATGTATCCGATAGCGTTAGGAGTAGTGCCCACAGCTGTTTTCATGTCGCCGCTGGAGCCGGTTTCCTTGTAGTTCTTCTCTTTCTTCACAATATCTCCGCCGGCAAGTGCCTTCGCCTGATAGTTGACCCGGGTACCGGAACCGAAGGCACGGGTGATAACCACGATGTTGGCATCTGCTCCGCCGACTTCCTTCCAGTTCGTGATTTTGCCGGAGTAGATTCCTTTAAGCTGTTCTGTAGTCAAGTTGTCTACACCGACGTTTTTGTTCACGATGGTTGCAAAAGGAATGACCGCTACCTTGTTCGCTACCTGTCCTTCAAAAGCTTTGAAGCCCGGAACATCAATGCTGGCATCCCAGTCGCAGGCGCCGATATCCGCAATGCCTTTCTTCACGGCTTGGGGGCCGGTTACGGAGCCTTTGCCTGAAGCGGCGATTTTTACTTTAGGGTGAAGCTTCTGGAATTCTTTTGCAGCCTGCAGCGTCAATGGAAGCAGTGCGGTCGAGCCGTTAACGGTGATTTTACCCTTGAGACTGTCCGCAGCAGCGGCAACCCCTGCAAAAGCTGCGGTAACCGCGATAACCGCGGTGAGCGCTGTAACTGTTAATTTCCGGAAAACCTTCATGTATAATTTCTCCTCCCGGCGGCCAGCGCCGATATATGTTGTTGTGAATCAGTGAAACTCAGTATTAGTTGGACAGCTGCACTGCTTTGCCGTTCTGAATTACAAGGATTTTGCCGTCGCTGACAATGGCCACCTTACTGCCGTCATTCGAGACAGATACCTCAGACACATCTTCTGCCGTGCGGAATAATTCAACCGGAGCCGCTCCGCCCGCAATAGAGTAGATTACGGTGCTGCCATCTGCGCTCAAGCCTGCAACCACCAGACCTGCACTTGTTCCGGCAGACCAGTTGGCTTCAGCACTCAAGGTGATATCTGTGCTGGTGCCATCTGCTGTAATCGACTTCAGGGTGTTGGCGGCAGTGCCCTCCGGATCCGCACTCAGGTACACTACGCTGCCGTTAGCAAGAATCTCCGGGTACAGCTTGTTGTCGAGCGCAGTAGTCAGGGCTGCCGGCTTCGCGCCTTTGGTGGCCAGATCCAGCTTGTACAGCTGTTCTCCGGCTTTGCTGAAGTCTACAGTCAGTGAATCTTCTGTACTGTCGGCATCATTTTTGGCCGTGCCTGTTACATTGACAATGTACACGGCAGTTTTGCCGTCCGCCGATACGCGAAGCTCCGATTTATTCTCCACTTTATCCTCAAGCAGCGCTTTAACCTCTCCGGTCTCTACAGAAATCTGCGCCAGCTTCTCCTGCTTGTCGCCTTGAATGAAATAGATTGTCTTGCCGTCGCTGGACCATACGAGGTCCGTCTTCACGCTGGTGTCTTTGCCAAGGGTAGTGATCACTCCGCTGGACAGGTTGATCAGTTGCAGAAGGCCTGTCTCATTGCTGAACACGCCCCACTGCTGATCCGCAGAAACTGCATAATCCACAGCACTGCTGTTGGAAGAGAACCATTCATAATTGCCCGGCACCTGGCTGAATTTATAGAGCAGTGTGGATTCAGCGTCGCTTTGGCTGGCGATCAGGCTGCCGTCCGCACTCCAGTGAAGGGTATCAAATTGGCCAGCCGGCCGGGCGAAGCTCAGGATACTGCTGGTTTCAGCCTGCAGTTCACCGCCCAGTGCGGTAACCAGCTTCGTAAGTTCAACATAGGTTTTGCTGTTATGAACGACAGGTGCTACTGTAAATTCCTGTGCTTCACCATCAACCTGATAGCTTTTTACACCCGCCTGAATCTGTACATTATGTAGGCCCTTGCTGTCATTTAATAGAAATCCGCTGCTGCCGAGCACAAGTCCTGCTCCAAGCTCCCCTGCCACCTGGCTTAACGAATAGAGTTTATATCCACCGCTGTTGATTGTGCTGAGTGCAACCGGCGTACCATTGATACTCCATGTAGTACTTCCCTCCCCGACTGCGGCTGTCTTGACGGCGGCGGCGCTCACACTGCTGCTTGTAGCCAAAACACTTACTGATCCCCCTGTTACGAGAAGTGCTGTAGCCAAAGCGGCGCCGATCCATTTACTGTTTGTCAATTAGATTCACCCTTTTCCTATAGGTAACTGCTAATGTTATTTTCATCTACGAATGTCAATTCTGTTGCAGAGGAATGTTATGGAAATATTAATTGTAAAAGTAATCACAGCTTTTCTCTTCTAAATGGATTGAACTTGGGCTTCTTTGAGAAAAGGATCAATCGCCACTGCGGTGAATATTTGTGTTTGGGGAGGAAAATAAAACGGCGGACCCCGGAATAACTCCAGGACCCGCCGTTTGTATAAATGATGTTAATTCAATATCCACGTCACAATAATCTCATTACCGCCGGGCTTCGAGTCCGAGCTGCTGCCGATAATAGAATACGAATAAGAACCGCTCACCTTGCCATTAATTAGAATGTTGTTGCTGTCGACAATCTCTGTGCCGCGTTCCAGGTCCTTGTCCCTTACATATTTCTGATATGTACTTCCGAGAACGGCCATACTTTCCTCTGTCTCATAGATCAGCATAGAGGATTTCTTCCCCTCTGCCACTTCACCTTGGGTAAAAGTAATGCCCGCGCCTTCCGGTATCGGCAGATCGTCAGGCAAATACTGTTTCGCGTCCGCATTCTCTTCCGCCAGGGTATGAAAAGCTCCGCTGTCCGCTTCGGCTCCGTCTGTACTGCTGCAGCCGCTAAGTCCGGCCGCTGCCAGAAGCACTCCCAGAGTAAGGAGCAGCTTATGTCCTGCCATGATTCGCACCACCTTCTAATGTAATGGGTTCCGGTTGCCGGCAATCTCCAGTATTCTCCTTATTACCCTGATAACCGGTAGGTGGAAACGGGGAATCCATAAAATTTAATATGTTTGTTGCGGCGGAAACGGCTCCACGTCCTTAATACATCGTGCATGTGCTCTGCGGGAGCCTGACGAAGCTTCTCATAATCTGTCCGCCAGTCTGGCGGACTTACAATCAGCTATTTCGGGTAAAACATGCAGATTCCCAGGTTAATCGGACTCAGATTCCTTTATTTGTCCGCAATAACGGAGAGCAATAGAGCGTCAGATATATATTTTTGTGTACTTGGAAAAGAGATTTACTTTTATCAAGAGAATCATTATTATAATGAGTGAGTACTCACTCATTATGCAGAGAATTGAGGAGATCACAATGAAACATGCCAACCCAGTGATTACAGTAACTCATGTTGACCGTGCTTTCGGCAGCAAGAAGGTATTGAAGGATATCACGCTACAGGTGGAGCATGCGGAAACCTTCGGGATTCTGGGCCCGTCCGGCTCCGGCAAGACCACACTGGTCAAGCTGCTCACGGGCATAGACGAAGTTACCTCCGGCGAGATTAATGTGCTCGGGGTACGGATGCCGAAGCTTGCCATGCTGCAGCAGATCGGCTATATGGCCCAATCCGATGCGCTATACACAGAACTGAGCGCCAAGGAGAATCTGGAGTTCTTCGCTTCCCTCTACGGGCTGAAGGGCGGCAACCGCACACGGCGGATCAGAGATGTAATGGAGCTGGTGAACCTGCAGGAGCATTTGCGCAAAAGAGTAGACCAATACTCCGGAGGCATGAAACGCCGCCTGTCACTGGCCATCGCGCTGCTGCATGAGCCGCCGCTGCTGCTGCTGGATGAACCCACGGTAGGGATTGATCCGGTGCTGCGCCAGTCGATCTGGAAGGAACTCAAGGCGTTGAACCATAAAGGCACCACGATTGTACTCACCACACATGTTATGGATGAAGCGGAGAAATGCGGCCGGCTGGCTATGATCCGGGATGGTGTTCTGCTCGCAGTAGATACTCCTGCCGGACTGCTGCAGGCAACAGGCTCCTCTACCATTGAAGAAGCCTTCCTGTACTATGGAGGTGTTCGTCCATGAGAATCCGTGCGATTACCCTGAGAATTCTGCAGCAATTCATCCATGATAAAAGAACCATGGCGCTGATGTTCATCGCGCCCCTGCTGGTGCTCAGCCTGATGAGCCTGGTCTTTAACGGCGATGCTTATGAGCCGAAGATCGGCGTCGCCTCCGGTGCTGAAGTATTCAGCACCGCGCTTGAAGCCCAGAAGGCTGAAATTACCGGCTATGATAATGATGAATCCGGCAATGCCGCCCTTCAGGCCGGGGACATTGATGCTTATATTACAATGAAAGGAACCACTCCTGAGATCATGCTGGAAGGCAGCAACCCGGCCGCTAACCGCGCCGTAATGATGGCCCTTCAGGAAGCTATGCAGAGCCTGCAGCCGTCAGCGGCAGGCAGCGTACAGAATCAGCCGCAGATCAGCTATCTCTACGGCGCCGAGGATATGAAGACGATCGACCGTTTCGGCCCGATTATGATCGGGGTATTTGTATTCTTTTTCGTCTTCCTGATCGCGGGTGTCTCCTTCCTGCGCGAGCGGACCACGGGAACACTGGAACGCCTGCTCTCCACTCCGCTGAAGCGCTGGGAGATCGTGCTTGGATATGTCTGCGGCTTCGGTATCTTCACCGTCTTTCAGGCGCTGCTGATCTCCTGGTTCTCAATTCAGGTGCTTGGCATTATGATGGCGGGCAGCTTCGGCTACGTTCTGCTGATGACCTTGCTGCTCTCGATGTCGGCACTGACGCTGGGCACCCTGCTCTCGGCATTTGCCGCTAATGAGCTCCAGATGATCCAGTTCATTCCCCTGGTCATTGTGCCGCAGATTTTCCTCAGCGGATTATTTCCGCTGGACACCCTTCCGCTCTGGCTGCAGCGCGTAGGACTGGCAACCCCCATCTACTACGGCGCCCAGGCGCTGATGGATATCATGATCCGCGGCAAAGGCTGGAATGATATCGCCCTTGATGTATTCATGCTGATCGGCTTCTCCCTGCTGTTCATGCTGCTGAATGTGCTGGCCTTGCGCAAGCACCGCAAAATGTAACTTCGAATTCGCGGTATAGGCTGTGGTACACTTGGAGGTAAGAGCAAGAGAGTTGGAGGGTCCATCATGGAGAAAGACAATGCTGCTGAGCAGCAGGGGCAAGAGCAGTGGATTCAAGAGCTGCTGGCCCTCAGTGAAAAGGAACAAATGACCCCCAAGCAGATATCCATTCTGCAGGCGGCCATTGATACATTCTCCGAGAAGGGGTTCTCGGCAGCCGCCACCAGTGAGATCGCCCAGAAGGCAGGCGTGGCTGAAGGAACGATTTTCCGCTACTACAAAACCAAAAAAGACCTGCTGCTGGCCATCGTAGTCCCCACCATGAGCCGGATGATCGCTCCGTTTGTGATGCGTAATTTCAGCGGTGTGCTGGATGTGCCCTTTGAGAGCTATGAAGCGTTCCTTAAGGCATTTATGGTGAACCGGCTCGATTTCGCCCGTAAGAATCTCAAAATTATCAGAATCCTTATCCAGGAGATCCCCTTCCAGCCCGCGCTCAGAGAACAGCTGGTCGAGAATATTCTCAGCCAGGTGCTGGAGCGTGTCACTGTAATTACGGAGCATTTCAAGGAGCAGGGCCAGATTATGGATGCTCCTACTCCTGCGATCATCCGCTTCACCATCTCTTCGGTCATCGGCTATCTGCTGGCCCGCCTGCTGCTGATGCCGGACCATGACTGGAATGACGAGGAAGAAATTGAGCAGACCGTCAGCTTCATCATGCACGGAATTGGCGGGGCAAGGACACTGTAGGCGGCTGGATGGGACATTGCTGGAGCAGCTACGCCATTTCGGGACAGTCTGAGCCGGTCTGGGAGCACATCGTGCTGGCCAGGCTGGCTTTTACTTGGTTGGCTGCTGCTAGTTCTACTGGTTCAACAATGCAACAATTGATGTAATCAGTTCCTCCAAGTGGAAATTCAGTGATAGTTGTATACTATGCAATTAAAAACAGCGAAAAACGTTGCTTGTCTCTTATAACTGTAGTCTGTACAACTAAATCTGCCGAATTGGTGATAACCAGTCTAGATAAGGCAGTTTAAGTGTACGAAATACAACTAAACGGAGAATCGCCTGTAAATCAGATGATTTAGTTGTACAATGTA
Organism: Paenibacillus sp. FSL E2-0178; assembly: GCF_038593005.1. NCBI lineage: Bacteria > Bacillati > Bacillota > Bacilli > Caryophanales > Paenibacillaceae > Paenibacillus > Paenibacillus sp. FSL E2-0178. Next base: position 6,238,922 of record NZ_CP151953.1, on the reverse strand, counting down.
CAATTAAGCATACGCATAAGCCATAATCAGGTCACTTCAAACCCTCAGCAAGCGATTTACCCATGTGATTTTCACTACTTTAAATCTGACGCTATACTAGTTCTGCTGCTTCTACTCCCTCACTTATACCTTGCGAACTTCTGCTTCTCTGCTATTCTTGCTCATCCACCTGCCCGGTTCTATTTGCCACCTTACTACTCCTTGTACACAATTTACACATAAATAACTGCAATGGGGTCCGCAGGCACGGTGAATGATGTTGTCCGGGCATATAGAGCACCCCAGTCCGCTGCTATCCATCAAGATAACTCCCGCATTGCTTAATTCTTCAGGACAGAGCAGACAGAACTGCTCTCAGCATAAACCCTTTTGAAGGCGTACGCCTGTTCTGTTATTATGGGTACTATAACGATTGTCGAACGGGACAAACCAGGCTTTGGCTTGGGAGCAAGTTAGCCATCAGGAATAGAAGGAAGTGAGGATTACATTGGGTTTCCAGGTACCGGAACGGGTAATCAAGCTGCTGTGCGGCAGAGCCGCTTTTGATCAGGGGGTAGCTTATTATCACGCTCATAAGGTTGATCTTATCTATACAGAGCACAACGATGAAGGGGAATATTCGAAATACCGCGCTGCGGTTCATGGTCTGGAAAGCCATGAAGTAGTGCTGACCATAGATAGTGACGGTGATGTTAACGGGGAGTGTACCTGCCCGGCCTACTACCGCGGCGGACCTTTCTGCAAACATATTGCAGCTGCACTGGTTAGTGTCCTTTATCTCGGCAAAGATATGGACATGGGCCAGACTCCCGATCCGGATGGGCAGGAGCCGGAGGCGTTCACGGGAGAGACCGGTATACTTACGCCCCGCCATTCCGGCTCTGCCGGAGACGGATACACCGGGCGCAGTGGGGACCGGCAGCTGGTGAGCAGCATGCTCGGGATGTTCACCGGAGTGCGGCAGCGGCCGAGCGGAGCCGGAGCTTATATGGATCTGCGGACACCGCTTCAGGTAGAGTTCATCTGCAAACCTTTCTCTTACAGCTTCGGCAGCACAATGCTGGGCATAGAACTGAAAGTAGGCCCTAAGCGCCTCTATATCGTGCCCAAAATCCGGGGGTTTCTGGAACGTGTTCACCGGGGTGAGCCTTTTGAATTCTCCAGACATTTCAGTTATGATCCCGCCCTGCACAGCTTCTCGAAGGAAGATAATGAGGTGCTCGTGAAGCTGATTGAAATCATGCTGAATGAAAAAATATACCGCAGCAGCATCAGCCCTTACGCTCCGCATACCGGCACCTCGGGAAATGAACGGCTGCTGGCTGTTCCTCCCTTCTTCTGGGAGAGCCTGCTGCCGGCACTCTTGGCTGTACCTGCAGCCCGTCTGCAGCACGGCCAGGTCCTGCACGAACGTCTCTCTCTCTCCGCTGAGGCTCTTCCGCTGAGCTTCCAGTTCGATCAGGCGCAAGGAGAGGGGTACCGGCTGGATGTCCAGGGGCTTCAGCAGCTTACGATTCTGGAAGATTACGGGCTTGTATTGTCTGAAGGCAAGCTGCTGAAGCTGCCGGCGCAGGAATGCGGGCGTCTCGCTGAGCTGAAAAAGCTGCTGAACCCCTCGCGGCAGGACGGAATTGCCATTGCCCCGGAGCAGATGGAGCCATTCATGGAGGGCGTCATTCCCGGACTCAAAAAATTGGGCCAGGTGTTTATTGCCGATGCCATCGCGGACCGAATCGTTCAGGCGCAGCTTCACGCCAGACTCTATCTCGACCGGGTCAGAGACCGGCTGCTCGCCGGGCTTGAATTCCAATATGGGGGGATTGTCATCAATCCGCTGGATGAGAAGGCGCATGAGCGGAGCAATGAGGTGATCCTGATGCGGGACGGGGAGGCCGAACGGCGGATTCTCGACCTGATGGCCCATGAGTCCTTCGCACGGACAGAGAGCGGATATATCATGCGGGATGAGGACGGGGAATTCGATTTTCTCCACCATACCATTCCGCTGCTGGAGCCGCTGCTTCAGGTCTATGCCACAACTGCGGTCAAGGAAAGAGTGCTTACGGAGCATGCCATGCCCAAGGTCAGCCTGAGCTGGAATGAGAAGACCGACTGGCTGGACTTCAAGTTCAGCATGGATGGTATTCCAGAGAAGGATATTGTGCTGGTGCTGAAATCCCTGCAGGAAAAGCGTAAGTATTACAGGCTGCCGGATGGTGCGCTGTTGCCGCTGGAAACTGCAGAATTCCTGGAAATTATCGCCCTGATGAATGAGCTTGGCGTTCAGAACGGGGATTTCAATCACGCAGAGTTCTCCCTGCCGCTGGTGCGGGGCCTTCGCCTGCATGCGGATACCGGCAAAGGCGATTCCGTCCAGATCGGCCGGTCGTTCCGGCGGCTGCTGGCCAATATGGCGAGTCCCGAGAATCTGGACTTCCCTGTGCCGGAGAGTCTGGCCCCTGTACTCCGCGACTATCAGCAGTACGGCTTCCAGTGGATGAAGACGCTGGCCCACTACCGCTTCGGCGGCATTCTGGCGGATGATATGGGTCTCGGCAAAACCCTGCAGAGTATCGCCTTCCTGCTCTCCGAGCTTGATGATATCCGTCAGGGCGGAGTCCCTGCGCTCATTGTCACCCCGGCCTCGCTGCTCTACAACTGGCATAATGAGCTAAAGCGTTTCGCCCCGGACATCAAGGCAGCCATTGCCGACGGCAGTGCGGATGAACGCAACCGGACGCTGCGGAATTCAGCCGGCCATGATGTCATCATTACCTCTTATCCGCTGCTGCGCAGAGATGCCGTGGAATACGCCAAGCGGTCTTTCCATACCCTCATCCTGGATGAAGCGCAGATGATTAAGAACCATGAGACGCAGACTGCCCAGGCAGTTAAGCTTCTTCAAGCCCGGTACCGCTTCGCGCTTACGGGAACGCCGGTGGAGAATGCGCTCGAGGATCTGTGGTCAATCTTCGGCGTGGTATTTCCCGGGCTGTTCCCCGGCAAGAAGGCCTTCCATGACCTTCCCCGGGAGACCGTGGCAAAGCGTATCCGCCCCTTCCTGCTGCGCCGCCTCAAAAGCGATGTCCTGAAGGAGCTGCCGGACAAAATTGAATCACTGCAGGCCTCTGAGCTGCTGCCGGAGCAGAAAAGGCTCTACGTCGCTTATTTGGCCAGACTGCGCAAGGAAGCGCTCAAGCATCTGGACAGCGACAGCTTCGGCAACGGCCGGATCAAAGTCCTCGCCGGTCTCACCCGGCTGCGCCAGCTGTGCTGCCACCCCTCGTTGTTCGTGGACGGATACACTGGAGGATCGGGCAAATTCGAACAGCTGCTGGAGATTATCGATGAATGCCGCAGCTCCGGCAAACGGATGCTGATCTTCTCACAGTTCACGCAAATGCTGGGGATGATCGGGCGCGAATTGGCCCTGCTGGGTGTGCCGCATTTCTATCTGGACGGACAAACACCGGCTTCCCAGCGTACCCAGCTGTGCACCCGCTTCAATGAAGGGGAACGTGATCTTTTTCTGATCTCGCTGAAGGCAGGCGGCACCGGCCTTAATCTGACCGGAGCCGACACGGTCATTCTCTACGATCTGTGGTGGAATCCGGCTGTCGAGCAGCAGGCTGCGGACCGTGCCCACCGGATCGGACAGAAGAAGGTCGTGCAGGTCATCCGCCTGGTTGCGCAGGGAACCGTAGAAGACAAGATGTACGAGCTGCAGCAGAAGAAGAAGAATCTGATTGATGAAGTAATTCAGCCGGGACAGGAAGCCCTGTCCAGCCTGAGCGAGCAGGATATCCGGGAGATACTCGCGATATGACAACGGCAGGCTTGCAATAGAATGGGTTTCTGCGCCAAATCATACGGCTTCTGTTGCACAAAGTACAATCATGCTGAAGATCTCCTGTGATGTTTGGGGAATGACGGTAATCCTGCTTAGTTTGGAAGCGCTTGGCAAGTCCGGTATACTACAAGGGAAGGCTTGTATCTTATTCAGGAGGTGCTTGTAAATGAGCTTTACATTGGCGCTTGGAGACTCAGCCCCTGACTTCGCCCTGAAGGCGACGGACGGACAGATTTATTCCCTGGAGCAATTCGCGTCCGCCAGGTTCCTGGTTGTTTTTTTCACCTGCAATCATTGCCCGTTTGTAGTCGGTTCCGATGAGCTTACCCGTGAGGCAGCGGAGAAATTCCGCGATCAGGGTGTCCAATTCGTTGGCATCAATGCCAACAGTGAAACCACGCATCCCGATGATTCGTTCGAGCATATGGTTGCCCGGATGGAGGAGCATAAGTTCCCTTGGACTTATCTGCGTGACGATACGCAAGACACCGCCCGGGCCTATGGCGCACTGCGCACGCCCCACTTCTATATCTTCGATGAAGCCCGCAAGCTGGTCTACACCGGACGCGGCGTTGATAATCCGCGCGAGACCGGCAAGCTGACCGTCAACAATCTGGATAACGCCCTGACAGAGCTGGTATCCGGGCAACCGGTCAGTGAACCCCTGACCAACCCGATCGGCTGCAATGTGAAATGGGACGGCCAGGATGCCCACTGGATGCCGGCCGAGGCTTGCGATCTGGTGTAACACGGCCGGCTATATAACCCACACTTATGACAACAACCTAACCAGCTTATTGGTTAATCGCGGCGGGACGAGAGGAATATGTTAATTCCTTACACACCAATTCGTTGCCGGCAGAATGTAGGCTTCTTAGTACGCACGAAGGCATAAATATTGTACGTTTTGCAACTCTGATCCCTAGATACCTGGGTGTGCGGGAGGATTGTTGTATGAAATACAACAATAGCTTCGTTGATCGGCCTGGAACGAGGGAATTGCTGCCTTTTGTACAACAATTATAGATTTAGGGCGTGTTAATGGGGGGAATGTTGTATTCTGTGCAGGATTTTATTAAAGTTACCTGATCTGTGCCACCAACAGCGGATGAAATCAGAACCCCATACTTCAACATTAGCTACACAGAGTACAAATATACAACTACAATTGAGTTCTCTAGGTCATAATTAAAATAGGGACGCTCCTGAGCCTATAGGCTTGGGAGCGTCCCTGTTTATTTATTTCTTTTGGCTTGCAGCGCCAGGTTTAGACAATTGTAACTCCACCGCTGGCATAACCGGCAACCGTTGTCGCTACATCAATTCCGGCTGATACCGTTGCCGAGAAGACCATCAGCAGACGGGTACCGGCAGTGACCGGTATACTAAGCCCGGTAGTCAGACCGCTGCTGATCGTACCGAGGGAAAGAACTCCTGTCAATGGCGGAGCTAAAGTTACTGTGGCGCCTGGTACTGCCGTGAAGCTATTATTGGGTGTAGTCGATTGGAATAATCTCGCAGTTATGGTTACGGTTGAACCCACTAAGCTAAGTCCCGCAGTCGTACTGAAATAGCCTGCCAGTGAGGTAATGGTGCCTGCACGCGGCACTGAGAAAGCAAAGTTGAGTAAGGTTCCAGCCGCGCCTGTCAAGTCAATGATCCCGCCTGTAACACTAACACCTGCAGAGCTGCTGCCAAAACCTACAAGACTGGACGTATTCAAGAGTCCGCCGAGTACCGTTGTCAAAGATACTGGAAGGCCGGAAGCATACGGAATGATTGCTCCTGAACCCGTTGCCCCTGTCGCGCCAGTAACACCCGTAACCCCAGTCGCTCCGGCTGTGCCTGTCGCACCCGTAACCCCAGTCGCTCCTGCTACGCCCGTCGCACCGGTAACCCCAATCGCTCCGGCTGTGCCTGTCGCACCCGTAACCCCAGTCGCTCCGGCTGTGCCTGTCGCACCCGTAACCCCAGTCGCTCCGGCTGTGCCTGTTGCGCCGGTAACCCCAGTCGCTCCGGCTGTGCCTGTCGCACCAGTAACCCCGGTCGCTCCAGCTGTGCCTGTCGCGCCAGTAACCCCAGTCGCTCCAGCTGTGCCTGTCGCGCCAGTAACCCCAGTCGCTCCGGCTGTGCCTGTCGCACCCGTAACCCCGGTCGCTCCCGCTGTGCCTGTCGCTCCAGTAACCCCAGTCGCTCCGGCTGTGCCTGTCGCACCCGTAACTCCAGTCGCTCCAGCTGTGCCTGCCACGCCAGTAACCCCGGTCGCTCCGGCTGTGCCTGTCGCACCGGTAACCCCAGTCGCTCCGCCGCCAGAACCCGTCGCGCCAGTGGCGCCTTGAGCCCCGGTGGCACCCGTTGCTCCTGCTGCACCTGTAGCACCGGTAGCTCCGCCACCCGAACCTGTCGCTCCTGTGGCGCCTTGAGCTCCGGTGGCACCCGTTGCTCCGGTAATACCGAAGATTTCGCCCAGCAGTTCTGCAGAAACCAGACGGTGCGCGGTTACCAATGCCCCCGTACTGCTCTTACCCCAGAGCGAAACCTGGACCGGATCATTCACTGTCGCAGGTGTTAAGAATGTAAATTCTAAACCATCCAGATCAGCAAAATAGGTAGTGGTTATCGATTGATTCGGAGCAACATCGATCGCCTCACTGACATAGAGGTTTCTGACGCCGCCGCTCAAATAGTACCCCTGAACCGATACTGTGGAGGCAGTGATATCACTGCGGTTATCAATTCTGACTGTAATCTGGGTAGTTGGTCTCACACCGCCAACCATGTTATTTTCTATCGGTCCCGTGGATAAAAAACTCATCGTTTCAGCACTCCTTTTCCTAGTAGAATGGGATGAATCTCTATACTTCGGAGCTTAATTTCTCATGTGTAACAATGCGATGGGCATTCACCAGCTGGCCGGTAGAAGACTTGCCCCATACTGAAATTCCGATCTCCTCCTCGGTTGCTTCTCCGATCGTAAAAATAAATTCGAACGCATCCAAATCGGCAAAGTAATCCCTGGTTACCACTTCATTCGGAGCAATATTGATAACCTCACTTACATACAGTGTTCTTGTCGCTCCCAGCAAGTAGCCCTGAATACTGACTGAAGATCCGGTCATGCCATCACGCTTCACCAGCTTTACCGTAACAGTCTGCGTAGGTCTTACTCCCGAAACGGCATTGTTCTCGATAGGTCCTGTTGATAAAATCGGCATCCCGTCTCATCCCTCCTTCCATATCTAGCATTTACGGCGTGAAACTCAGTTACTAGCGACGGTTGATCTTTAATCGCACAATATAATAATATTCGGGCGTCCTCCGGTCGGTGTGGACATAAGACAGGTTCCATTCACCAATATCTGCGGGGGTGCATATCTTTTAATTAAGGAGAGACCGCCCTTGCTGCCGCTTTCCTGCAGAATGACCAATGGAAGAAGGGAGTCCCATGCCCCCTCCTGGAAAAGGAAAGAGACCTGCCGCCAAAAAACCACCGGCCAGCTCCAAAACACAAACTCCAAAAGGGCTTGAGTTCGCGGTGGCTGCCCTTCTTTTGACCGGCAAGCTGAAAGTAGACTCCATCCAGATGTATACGGACGCATCCATGTTCGTCAGTCTGGTAGGCAAATATAAAACCTTAAGTGATCTGAGCAACGACAACGTCGATAAGCTGGTCAGCTTCCTTGATGACAACAGCAGTCTCACCCTGAACGAGATTATGACCGCTTTGAAAAAGAAAGCCGAAAACTCCTGATCACCTAATTAGAAAGTGAAAGTGAGGCGCGGGGATATGGACAGTTTTGACGGGGAGGGTTTCGCCGGAGGTCTGCTGCTGGTGATTGTAATTGCCCTGCTGATTTATGGTTCTACGGACATCAAGAATCTGACCGGTGCGCCTACTGCGGACTAGGCATTTCCTCTGTCAGAGATTCTGAAGAGGTCTGCTTGCCGAGCTGGCTTTGTAGTCCATTGCCAAGCGGCATCCATGTGATTACTTATGATACAAAAAGCTACCCTAACTCTATTGGGGACAGCACCCTGTTTGTGAGGCTGGGATCGAAACGCCTGGCAAGTTTAAATAGCCCGTCACCGACAATCCATCGGTGACGGGCTATTTAGCTTCACTGAAATCCGAATATCTCTGAATTCTACTCTGCCAAGCTTAGTTTATTTTTTGAATCAGGATAGAGGCGTTGGCATTGGCTTGTGTTCCGCCTGACAGCGTCTGCAGCGTAATTGCCGCTGAACTGGAATGATTGCGCAGAGTCAGGGAATCTCCCGCTGCCGCTACAACAATCACCATTCCGGGATTGGCCTGAGTTCCGGCGCCGGAACCATATGTGGCGCCCGCAACAGAAGTACCATTTTGAAAAAGTGAAAATTGATTGGGCTCCACTCCCGTTGCGTTGAACCAGACTGCATAATCTCCAGCAGTACCTATAGTAATCACAGAGCTCCCTGCCGTGTGTGTAATCGCCCCAATTATAGGACCGTTATTACTAAAAGTAACATCGGCCTCCAATGGAACCGTTTGGGCAGCCAAATTATAAATATACGCATACTCGGAAAGACCAGCCGGACTGGTTCCTGTCGCACCTGTGATTCCCGTCGCACCCGTAACCCCGGTTGCTCCTGCTGTGCCTGTCGCACCGGTAACCCCAGTCGCGCCTGCTACGCCCGTCACACCGGTAACCCCAGTCGCGCCTGCTTCGCCCGTCGCTCCCGTAACCCCAGTCGCGCCAGCTTCGCCTGTCGCACCTGTAACCCCGGTCGCGCCTGCTGTGCCTGTCGCACCCGTAACCCCGGTCGCTCCAGCTACGCCCGTTGCACCTGTAACCCCAGTCGCTCCGGCTGTGCCTGTCACACCTGTAACCCCAGTTGCTCCGGCTGTGCCTGTCGCACCGGTAACCCCAGTCGCGCCTGCTACGCCTGTCGCACCTGTAACCCCAGTTGCTCCTGCTACGCCCGTCGCTCCTGTAACCCCAGTTGCTCCAGCTGTGCCCGTCGCACCGGTAACTCCAGTCGCGCCTGCTACGCCCGTCGCACCTGTAACCCCAGTCGCTCCTGCTATACCCGTCGCACCTGTAAACCCGGTTGCTCCGGCTGTGCCTGTTGCACCTGTAACCCCAGTTGCGCCTGCTACGCCCGTCGCACCTGTAAACCCGGTCGCTCCTGCTGTGCCTGTTGCTCCCGTAACCCCTGTCGCTCCTGTAACCCCAGTTGCTCCGGCTGTGCCTGTCGCACCTGTAACCCCGGTTGCGCCTGCTATGCCCGTCGCACCTGTAACCCCGGTTGCGCCAGCTATGCCTGTCGCACCCGTAACCCCAGTCGCACCTGTGTTGCCGGTCGCACCGGTAACCCCAGTCGCGCCCGTAACCCCAGTTGCGCCTGCTATGCCCGTCGCACCTGTAACCCCGGTTGCACCAGTTGTGCCTGTTGCTCCCGTAACCCCAGTCGCACCAGCTGTGCCTGTCGCACCTGTAACTCCAGTCGCTCCAGCTGTGCCTGTCGCACCTGTAAACCCGGTCGCTCCGGCTACGCCTGTCGCACCTGTAACCCCAGTCGCTCCGGCTACGCCTGTCGCACCTGTAACCCCAGTTGCTCCTGCTACGCCCGTCGCACCTGTAACCCCAGTCGCTCCGGCTGTGCCTGTCGCACCCGTAACCCCAGTCGCTCCGGCTGTGCCTGTCGCACCTGTAACCCCAGTCGCTCCTGCTACGCCTGTCGCACCTGTAACCCCAGTTGCTCCTGCTACGCCCGTCGCACCTGTAACCCCAGTCGCTCCGGCTGTGCCTGTCGCACCTGTAACCCCGGTTGCGCCTGCTATGCCCGTCGCACCTGTAACCCCGGTTGCGCCAGCTATGCCTGTCGCACCCGTAACCCCAGTCGCGCCAGCTGTGCCTGTCGCACCCGTAACCCCGGTCGCTCCAGCTATGCCTGTCGCACCTGTAACCCCAGTTGCTCCTGCTACGCCCGTCGCACCTGTAACCCCAGTTGCTCCAGCTATGCCTGTCGCACCCGTAACCCCGGTCGCTCCAGCTATGCCCGTCGCACCTGTAACCCCAGTTGCTCCAGCTGTGCCTGTCGCACCCGTAACCCCGGTCGTGCCTGTGATGCCCGTTACTCCTGTGGTAGCTCCCAGAAGTTCAGCAGAAACCAGGCGGTGTGGCGTTACTAAGCCGCCTGAGCTATTTTTTCCCCAGACTGAGACTTGCACATGTTCATCAATGGTTCCTGAAGTGATAAAAATAAACTCAAATGCATCCAGATCCGCATAATACGTGGTTGTCACTACCTGATTAGGCAGTACATTCAACGTTTCACTGACATATAGCGTGCGGGTTCCATCCAGATAGTAACCTTCTACCGTCACCAAGGAAGACATGGTATCGCTTCGGTTATCGATTTTGACCGTGACCTGCTGGGTAGGTCTAAGCCCGCCTACCGCATTATTTTCAATCGGTCCTGTAGATAAAAAGCTCATCTTGAGTTCTCCTCTCCGAATATTTTAATAGTGATAACAACTTACTATATTCGAGCCATCACTGGAGGTGTGGACAAAGCCGGATATCTATTGCAAATACCGGATGCTATGGGTTGCATTTTCCGGCAACAAGGTTCCGCTTGACATTCGGCTATTGCTTTCTTCCAGAAATTCGCTATACTGATAAAAATCATATTGAATCGATGACCGGGAGAGTAATAACCCTGAACCCTAGTCCCCAGCGAGCCGGGAGAGTGTAAGCCGGTACAGATCAGGATTATGAAGCGCACCCGTGAGATGGACTTCTGAACCTTAAGAGTAGGAAGCCCCGGCTAAAGACCGTTAACCTGTAAGGTGGTTGAACTGTAGGTTCAGCAACGAGAGTGGTACCGCGAGCGCATAAGCCTCGTCTCTTTTGAGACGAAGGCTTTTTTTGTCGTCTATTCTTTGTCTTTTAGAATTCTGCACTACCCTACGGCCTTTAGCGGCCGCTTACACTTTTCACAAATATAGGAGGTATTTACTCATGTTAATGCTAAGTCAGCTGATCAAGAACAGTCTGGAACAATGTATTCACAAAGTATCTGAAGACCTGGGGATTCCCGGCAGCTCTGCGGTAAAAGTGGCTCTGGAGCAACCGGCGAATGCGGACCATGGAGACTACTCCAGCAATATAGCCATGCAGCTGGCCCGTACCCTGCGCAAAGCCCCGGCCGTCATCGCAGAACTGATCATCGCCGAGCTGAAGTCATCGGGCTCCGTTAACGGACTGCTGCAGAGAATCGAGGTTGCGCCGCCGGGTTTCATTAATATGTACATCGATTGGCAGGTATGGGCCACGACTGATTTTGCAATTCCGCAGGCTGGCGGTGAGAAGGTTATTGTAGAGCATACCTCGGTGAACCCGAACAAATCCATGCATATCGGGCACCTGAGAAACTCCTGTATCGGGGATGCACTGGTTAGAATTTTGAGAAAAACCGGTCATACCGTCGAGGTGCACAACTACGTGGATGATCTTGGCAATCAGCTTGCAGATACTGTAGTCGGCCTCTTGAATGTCCCGCTTGCCGGGAAGCATGCCCGTTTCGGAGATTACTGCTGGGATATTTACGCTGAGATCAACAAGGAGTACGCGGAGCATCCTGAAAGTGTAAATAAACGGACCGAAATTCTTCACGCGCTGGAAGAGGGGCATGGCAATACCGCCTGGATTGGCAACCTTGTCGCCGGACAGATTGTAAAAGAGCATGTGGAGGAGATGCGCAGCTTCGGCATTCACTACGACCTGCTTGTTTGGGAGAGCAGTATTCTGAAAGAAGGCTTCTGGTCTTCCGCCTTCGGCCTTTTGTCGCAGACAGATGTGTTCGTTCAGGAGAAGGAAGGCAAGCTGGACGGCTGCTGGGTGCTGAAGCAATCCGCTGGCACTGGCGCACAGGAGACACAAGAGACAGAAGAGGAGCATCAGAAGGATAAGGTGCTGGTGCGCTCGAACGGGATTTTGACCTATACGGCCAAGGATATCGCATATCATCTGTGGAAATTCGGCCTCTTGGACAAGGACTTCGCCTACAGCGAATTTGGCAGCGGGCTGTGGACGACCGGCTTGAGGGGGGAGACGCTGCCTTTTGGACGCGCAGACAAGGTCGTGAACGTGATCGACTACAGACAGGAGTATCCGCAGGCGATGGTTAAGCAGGCCTTCCAGGCACTGGGCTACAGCGAGCAGGCGGATCGGCTGCATCATGTAAGTTATGGTGTAGTTTCGCTAAGTCCGGCTTCTGCTGCGGGGCTCGGTCTGGACACCTCCGCCGGCAAAAGCTCCTACGCCATGTCCGGACGCCAGGGCATCGGCATCAAGGTAACCGAGCTGGTCCGGCTTATGGAGCATTCCATCGAGACTACCCGTTCCGACAAAAACGGCCTGTCCAGCCGGCTCATCGCCACTGCTGCCATCCGCTACTATCTGCTGCGCTTCAATCTGGGTACAGAGATTGTGTTTGACTTCAATCAGGCCATGGAAATTTCCGGCAACACTGGCGTTTATCTGATGTATGCCTATGCCCGGGCAAGCCGTGTGCTCAGTAAAGGCAGCGCTTTGGCGGAGAGCGGTACCGGGAATAGCGGCGGTAACGAGCATGGCGGGAGCCGGGAGTATGGGGGGCACGGGAATAGCGGGGATAACGGGGATAACGGGAGCAGCGCACATGGAGACCTTCCGCTCTTTCCGCCGCAGCTTGAAGCAGCCGAGCTCTCCCTGCTGAGACAGCTCAGCCTCTGGCAGGACACCCTATATACGGCAAGCCGGGAGCTTACTCCGAATACGATCTGTAACTATGCGCACAGTCTGGCCGTACTGTTCAGCAATTTCTACTCCGCCTGCCCGATCCTCAAAGGAGAGGCTTCCAGCGTAGCCTTCCGTCTATGGCTAACCCGGAGCTTCACCGATACTTTAGGCGAGGCGCTGGATGTACTCGGTCTGCCTAAGCCGGAGCGGATGTAAGCTGGGGGGGAAGAAGCTGTGCAGAGCTCCGCATAGTTCAAGTAGGGCTTATAGTAGATAACTGTACTCATTAGGAGAATGATGTTGCTTACTTGGGGGATCTCTGTAGGCGAGCGGGGGTTTGAGTAACAGTAGTCTAGCGGATCGCTGTACAAAGAGTGACTTGAATGCTTAGACAGCAGGGACTTCCAGGAAAATCGTCTGCACTCTGCAGATAGAGTCTTCTGCTAAGCTATGCGGACTCAGATGACGCTATTTGGCGAAAAAATCTGTTTTTCTGATTGATGCGGACTCAGAGGCCTTTATATTGCAGTTTGGAGCTCAAAATGAGGGGAAACGGGTTAGTTAACGGCATCTGAGTCCGCATGGACTGCGAAATGATGTGATCCGCCGAAATAAGATCACCTCAGTCCGACACGCTGCTTCTAAACGTGAGGGTCCCGTTTCAAAGTAATCCTCCGGACAACAAAACAGCCTTCCCGAAGGAAGGCTGTTACTTGACGTCCCGGAAGGGATTCGAACCCCCGACCGTGCGCTTAGAAGGCGCATGCTCTATCCAACTGAGCTACCGGGACAAATGAAGAATCATGAAACCTAAAGCTGTAAAGATCATATGTATTAATGCAACGTTATTTATTATACCTGATTCACAGAATTTATCAAGACTAAACTCTCCCAGCCGGCAAATGAGGTCCCCTACACCCCACTGTGCAGGCGACTTCTGAACGATCCAGTAGATGTCCTGATATACGAACCCTAATAAAAAAGAAGCCTCCCGCATCCTGAATGCGGCAAGCTTCCTGCTCTATGGTCCATCCTATAGGTTATTGGTTGGTAATTGTGCAGCGAATCTTCGTTGCAAGAGGTCCCGCCGGAATCAAGAGTACTGCCTGAAATGCTCACCCAGCTGCTTCTTCAGCTCTCCGAAGATCAGCAGCTCGCGCTGGAATTTGGACCGTTCATCCTCCGGGCTCATTACGGTGCTGCCGGTGAAGCCGCTGACCGTCACGTCCTTGAAAGCGTCATGCAGATTGTTATCGAACCAATCGGTGGCGGTGTCCGCATCATTCGTCAAAATACGGACAATTTCGTAACCCTCCTCACGCCGGTCCTCAACAATATACACCAAAAGTGCGGAATCGCCCACAGCTCCAGGCAATACGCCAACCTCTGCGCAAGGTGCTCCGTCATACTCGGTCATTCTGCGGATTTTGGCGTCTTTAATGTAATACACTTGTCATCCATCCCTCCTGGCAAATTTCCCTCTCCCCTAGTGTTCGGATAAGGACATACATTTTATCCCTTCCTTCGGCATATATCTGTATTACTTGGCAAAAAAGAAAGGACAGACAACAATCGCACAAAAGAGAGGATGAACCAACATGTGCGGAATAACCGGATTTGTCCAGTGGCGCGGTGATCTTACAGGGCACTCGCAACTGCTTGTCAGAATGACTGAAACTTTAGCGAACCGCGGACCGGATGCAGCCGGAACCTGGATTTCAGGACCCATTGCCTTCGGACACCGCAGACTCAGCGTCATTGATCCCGAGAACGGCGCACAGCCGATGATTGCCCGCCATGACGATAAGGTGTATGCAATTGTGTATAACGGCGAGCTATATAATGCCCCTGAGCTCAAAAAAGAGCTGAAGCAGCGCGGCCATCATTTTCTCACAGAATGCGATACCGAGGTACTCCTGCATGCCTATATCGAATGGGGACCGGACTGCACGGAGAAGCTGAATGGCATCTTCGCTTTTGCCGTCTGGGACAGCTTGCGCGATCAGGTCTTCCTGGCCCGCGACCGCCTGGGCGTGAAGCCTTTGTTCTACAGCCAAGTGGACGATGTCTTCGTATTCGGGTCCGAGCCGAAGGCGCTGCTGCAGCATCCCAAAGTCCAGCCGAAGGTTGGACCGGAAGGCCTTGCCGAAATCTTCATTATCGGTCCGGCCCGGACACCGGGACATGGTGTATACAAAGATATATTCGAGCTTCGTCCAGGTCATGCCATGATTTATAGCCGCAGCGGTATCCGTACCTACGCGTATTGGAAGCTGGAGAGCGACCAGCACACGGATAACGTGGATGAAACGGCAGCCCGGGTGCGGGAATTACTCCAGGATACGCTGGAGCGCCAGCTTGTTTCCGATGTTCCGGTCTGCTCTCTGCTCTCCGGCGGACTGGACTCCAGCGCCTTAACTGCGCTTGCCGTAGATTATTACAACCGGACCGGCCAAGGCCGGGTTGATACCTTCTCGGTGGATTATGTAGACAACGACAAGCATTTCAAAAGCCATTCCTTCCAGCCCGGAGCCGACGGCCCCTGGATTCAGCGGATGATCGATGAACTGAATACGAACCATCACTTTATTGCTTTTGATACACCTGAACTGGTAACGGCGCTCGATAACGCCCTCTACTCCCGCGATTTGCCGGGGATGACCGATGTGGATTCATCACTTTATTTATTCTGCCAGGAGATCAAAAAGAAGGCGACTGTCGCTATCTCCGGCGAAGCTGCGGATGAAATTTTCGGCGGCTACCCCTGGTTCCACCGTGAGGAGATGCTGTCTTCCGGCACCTTCCCCTGGTCGGTAGCACCCAAAATGCGCGCCAGTCTATTGTCGCCGGAAATGAATGAGTGGATACGTCCGCTGGAATATTTGGGTGACCGGTACAGCGACGCCGTGGCCGAGGTGCCGAAGCTTGACGGTGAGACCGGCAAACAGGCGCAGATGCGCGTCATGTCCTACCTCAACATTACCCGCTTCATGCCTACGCTGCTGGACCGCAAGGACCGGATGAGCATGGGCGTGGGCCTGGAGGTACGCGTTCCTTATTGTGATCACCGCCTGGTGCAGTATGTATTCAACATTCCCTGGGAGATCAAGACCGTAGGCAACCGTGAAAAAGGCATTCTGCGCAAAGCACTCGAAGGTGTACTGCCGGACGATGTGCTCTACCGCAAAAAAAGCCCGTACCCTAAAACGCATAACCCTGCCTATCTCAACAAGGTGCGCTCACAGGTACTGAGTATACTGGATGATCCTTCTTCGCCAATCCTTCCGCTGATTGATCCGGCCAAAATCCGGGAAATCGCCGCATCACCGGAATCCTCCAGCAATCTGCCGTGGTTCGGCCAGCTGATGTCCGGCCCGCAATTATTCGCTTATCTGGCCCAGGTAGATCTGTGGCTGCGGAAATACAATGTCTCCATCGGCTAATGCCAAATAGATGTGAACATGCCCGCCAAGACCGTATAGCATACGTTCAGGCGGGCATGTTTTTTTACATAATATGAACTAAGCCAGTATAAGCTCGCCTTTAGCCGCATACTCCGCAATATATAGCGAAACGTTAATATTGAACCGGAATTCCAGCTTGTTGTCCTCAAAAATAATCGTGTACGTGACCACATAAGGAGTCTCAATGTAGTACAGCGTAAGCTTCAGTGCGTCCTCCGTCAGCCAGTTCGCGTAAGTAATTACCTGTTGGCGGTGTAACGCGAGGTCTTTATTAAACACATCCTCCGTCCATGCCGGTTTGCTGAAATCGAAAGGCAGCACATTATCCCGCTTGTCGCCATACACCATTTGCAGCTCCAGTTGCCTGTTATTCCTGGTAAAAGTAATCCGCTGCAGCCCATGGGGATTACCGCCCATCTGGTATGGGCCACTCAAACCATCCGCCAGCCATCTCTCCGGACAAAACTGCTGCGCCACAGGTAAGGCTGAAGTACTCCAATCGGACAATAGCTCCTGCAGACCGGCGTTATCCACGGAATCCGGCAGCGGTCCATCTCCAAGCGTATCGAAAATATATTCAAAAATCAGATCCAGCAATACCTGCAGCCGGTTCATACTCCCGAAGCTTGCCGCCACAGCAATGACTATATTCTGCTCCGGAGCCACCAGACACAGCTGTCCAAAAGATCCGTCTCCCCGGTAGCAGCCCCTCCGGCACAGATGAAATTGGTAACCATAGCCCTGCGCCGAGTCAATCCGCTGCGCTCCGGCCCGGTTGTCGCTCTGCTCACTTGTAGCCCGCTGTATGTACTGCTCCGATACAATTCTCCGCCCGTTATACACACCTTTATTCAGCAGCAGCAGGCCAAACTTGGCTACACTTTCTGTAGACAGGCTGAGTCCCATCCCGCCAGCCGTGATTCCCTGCGGACAAGTCTCCCAGGATGGTCTCGGGATACCCATTGGTCCGAACAAACGCGGCATCAGGTAATCGACCATACTTTGCCCGGTCACCCGTTCGAGGATGGCCGCCAGCATATAGCTGGAGGGGGTACTGTAGCGGTAATAACTTCCCGGCTCATGCTCAACCTGCTGGGCGAGGAAGGCGGTGATCCAGTCCTGTTCCTTGACTACAGCAGGATAAATATCTTCATGATGGCCCGCATTCATGGAGAGCAGATGATGCACT
Organism: Paenibacillus sp. FSL E2-0178; assembly: GCF_038593005.1. Classification (NCBI taxonomy): domain Bacteria; kingdom Bacillati; phylum Bacillota; class Bacilli; order Caryophanales; family Paenibacillaceae; genus Paenibacillus; species Paenibacillus sp. FSL E2-0178. The sequence goes on along the minus strand of NZ_CP151953.1, from coordinate 6,221,651 downwards.
GTCATTTGCGCCAGATTAGATGACACAACCTCAGGCAGCTTGTCCGGGAAAAAGGAGATCACCGCATCCTCCAGCTGCAGCAATCCCTCGTCCCAGGCAATGCCTATGGCTATAGAGGTAAAGCTTTTGCTAAGTGAATAAAGCATCTGCGGGGTATCCGGACGGTAAGGCATCCGGGTGAACTCTGCCGTAACCTTGCCGCCTTGCAGCAGCATGAAGCTGTTAACCTCAAGCCCCCGTTCCCTGACCTCCATGAAAAAACGGCTTAAAGCCTGCGAGGACAATCCATGCTTCTCCGGATAATCTCTGATCAATTCCAACGTTGTGCCCTCCCATTGATTCCTTCTATTCTCATCATAAAAGCCGGGGCAGCGGATGTCGATGAGCTTTGATGTCTTGCCATTGGATTGTTGTCCTGCTTTTAAAAGCAAAGAGCAGGCCCCATTAGAGCCTGCTCCTTTCTTTATACTCCGCCACCCATAGATTGAACTAAGAGAAAACCAATAAAAGATGATCGTACGGAGGGGAATTTTGGAACTGTAGGAGCGTCAGCGACCGCCTTTGTCACCGGATTTCTACCGCTTATAGCGGTAACAATCAAGAAATCCGGGGACAACAGCGGCCGGAAGTCCAATATTCACCGCAGTTACGACCAACATCTCTATTGCTAATAACTTCAGTTCAATCTACATCACCCCTAGAAATTGAAATTATCCGGGTCCGGGCCGAAGCGGTGATTCTGATTCAGGTCCTCAATAGCCTTGACATCGTCATCGCTGAGGGTGAAGTCGAAGAAGCCGGCATTCTCGATGATCCGCTCCGCATGCACGGATTTCGGAATCGTGATCACACCCTGCTGCAGATCCCAGCGCAGGACAATCTGCGCTACAGTCTTGCCGTACCGCTCCGCCAGCTCCTTAAGCAGCGGCAAGTCGAGATTCCCCTGCATCAGCGGGCTCCACGCTTCCAGCTGAATGTCATGCTCCCGTGTATATTTCAGCAGTTCGCGCTGGGTTAGCAGCGGATGGAACTCGACCTGATCAACCACAGGTACCACACCGCTGTCATCGATGATATCCTGCAGATGATGGGTCTGGAAGTTGCTGACGCCGATTGATTTGACCAGGCCTTCCTTTTGCAGATGAATCAGCGCTTTCCAGGTCTCTTTATATTTACCGGCAACCGGCCAGTGAATAAGGTACAAATCAATCTGCTCCAGACCCAGCTTCTTCCGGCTGACTTCAAAAGCCTTCAGCGTAGATTCATAGCCCTGATCAGGATTGCGCACTTTAGTGGTAATGAACAGCTCTTCACGGGGTACCCCGCATTCACGGATAGCTTGTCCAACGCCTTCTTCATTGTTGTACCCGGCTGCCGTATCAATGCTGCGGTACCCGGTCTCCACGGCAGCCTTCACTGCCTGGATAACTTCATCGCCATCCTTGGTCTGCCATACGCCAAGACCCAGCCAGGGCATGGTCACTCCGTCGTTCAAGGTAGGCCCGCCTGTAAATGGTGCGTTTAATTGACTCATATGTTTACCCTCCAAGCCTAATTTGAGTTCATCAAGCATCCTTAACCTTAAAAGCGCCTTCATAATCATCCAAAATCAGAATCAGTATAACAGATAGGAGCAAAGCCGCCAAAAGTGGCAAAAACATGTCCGGTCATCGTTGGCTGCTTCGGATAAAAAATGGAGTACAGCCTATTCTCCGGCTGTACTCCATTTCATTCCTGCTCTTATTTCTTGTCAATCAGCTTGAAATCATCAAAGTGGAACTCCGGTGATACGATACAGGAGACCAGCACCGGCTCTTCACCCAGCGGACGGGCTGCCTGCCATACTCCGGCAGGAATAACTACCTGCGGCTGCTGGCCTGCGGCGATGTCCAGCCCCAGAATCACTTCCGTCACGTTCTCCGGCTGTTCACCGCTGCCGCCCAGGCTTAGCACAATCGGACTGCCGGAATGATACAGCCAGATTTCGGAGGACAGCACAGTGTGCCAATCCGAAGTCTCGTCAGCATGTAGCAGGAAATAAATTGAGGAAGCTGAAGCACGCGGCCCCGAATAGCTTCCGCCCAGAGTCTCCTGGGGAATCTCGAAGGATGAATTCCAAAGTCTCTTGTACCATCCGCCTTCAACGTGAGGCTGCAGCCCAAGCGTTTCTACGAGCGGTGAAATCTCTTTTTGCGTCACAGTATCTTCTCCTTAGAGTTTTGCGTAGCAAAACTGTCTTCGTAAGCATAGGCTTAGTTTTGCGTTGCATGCTTCGTAAGCATAGGCTTAGTTTTGCTTTTAACTTTAACGGAATGTGCCGCAATTGTAAAATAGTTCTGAGCTTATTTGCCGTCCTTACTCGCCTTGAATACTTCTGCAATAGCTCCGAGACTGCCAAGCGTTTCAACAGCACTGGTCGGCAGGAACACTTTGTTCGCCGGTCCCTTGGAGATTTCAGTCAATGCTTCGAAGGACTGATAAGCCAGTACTCTTTCATCCAGTCCTGCACTGGCGATCAGAGCAATCCGCATCTTCTCGGCTTGCGCGACCGCTTCAATCGCCTTGGCTTGGCCGAGGGCTTCCAGCTCCTGCGCCTGGCCGAGACCTTCCGCCTGACGGATACGTGCTTCCTTATCCCCCTCAGCCTTCAGGATCTTACTCTGCTTATCCCCTTCAGCGCGGAGGATCATATCCTGTTTGGCAGCTTCCGCCTCCAGTACAATCGCACGCTTGCTGCGCTCAGCCTTCATTTGTTTGTCCATCGCTTCCTGGATATCCAGCGGCGGCTTGATGTCGATAACTTCTACACGCTCAATCCGCACGCCCCACTTCTCAGTGGCTTCATCCAGCGCGAGACGGATATCCGAGGAGATTTTTTCACGGCCGGACAAGGTTTCATCCAGCTCCAGCTTACCAATAATCTGGCGCATGGTGGCAGTAGAGATATTACGTACACCATAGACATAATCGGAAATTCCGTAAGTTGCTTCTTCCGGTCCTACCACTTGATAGAAAATAATCGTGTCGATCTGTACCTGTACGTTATCCTTCGTGATTACCGTCTGCGGCGGTACATTCGCCTGTTGAATCCGCAGGTCATGATAGACCCGCACCTGATCAATTACCGGAATCAGAATATTCAGACCCGGTGTAAGCAGGCGGTTGAATTTACCGAGACGCTCCACGACCCCCACTCGTTGCTGCGGGACAATCTTGATAGTCAGTGCGATAAATACTACGACAACAACAACAATAATTCCGATAATAGCTAACTCCATTAGTACATATCCCCCCATCGTTCTACTTCGATAATTGTGGTGCCTCTTCTTACAACAATAACCTCTTGATCCTTACCTAACGCCACTGTGGATGTTGCACTCCATGTATCGCCGCCTACCTTGACCTGTCCGTAACGGCCAGGCTCAATCGCTTCGACGACCAGACCCTTTCGGCCGACAATATCGGTACCGGTATCCTTGAAGCCCCTGGAATTGCGTAATCTCGCTGCCAAGGGTTTGGTGAAAACCGTCAATATCAAGGCCACCAGTGAACCGGCCACCACTTGCAGCAATAATGCATCCGGGAGCAGAAGCGCGACCAAGCCGGCAACCAATGCTCCGAGACTAAGCCATAATAGGTAGAATGTAAACGTAAACATTTCTACAACAAACAAGACGCCAGCGGCAATCAACCATAATACCCAAACAACCATCGGTGAATCCACCACCTTCCGCTATATACTACTATAACGAAATAAACGGCATCACGTTCCATAAATATATTTGACCGGGACAGCCGCCTGCCTCTTTCATTATATTTCAGCTTGTGGAAGCTTATGAACACCGGTTAAATATAACTAAGTATATGTAAACATGAAATTATTCAAACGAAGCAGTAAAAGGCGGGAATGGAAAAATGAGACTCTGATTAGAGCGCATAAATAAACGGTGCCCGGCATTAAGCCGGCACCGTTTCTTCGTGCGGAGATTGCTATGCTGCACAGCCTGGCGAATTCAGTGGATTAACCCGGATTCCAATTAAAATCAGTTCAGCTTCCAGAGAGCCGGTGTTGTAGACGGCTCCCAGCTTACCAGCGAGGTATGTGCCTGCAGACAGGTATATGATTTCCCGCTGTAGGTTACAACATCACCCGCTTTATAAGCAATTCCTGCAGCCCAGGCTGAGGCACCCGGGGTTGCCGTCGGGGTTGCCGTGACCACAGGCGTCGCGGTTGGTGCTGCTGTCGGCGTAGCCGAAGGACTCACAGTGGGAGTGGCTGTAGCGGAAGGCTGCGGTGTAGTGTTGCCGCAAGTGCCGACAACCCTCCAGACTCCGAAGGCACCGCTGAGATCCGGCCGTTCGCCCTGCGTCCACCACTGGGCTTGATAGAGCAGTCCGCCGTAGGAGGCCTGCTGTCCTTGAGTGTAGACGGCGGTTGAACTCCAAGCCGCTGCCGTACATTGACCCGGTGTTGCAGTAGGTGTAACTGTTGCGGTCGGTGTGGCTGTAGCAGTCGGTGTGGCACTCGGCTTAACCGTTGCCGTAGGTGTCGGCGATGGGGTTGCACTCGGTGTTGCCGATGGTTTCACTGTAGCTGTTGGCGTAGGGCTTGGCGTTGCCGAAGGCGTTGGTGAAGGAGTTACCACTCCGCCGCTAAGATCAGCGCTTAGCTTCGTCTGCAGTGTCCGGTTACGGTCGCCGCTGGTCTCCCAGAACATGGCTCCGGCCAGGCCTTTGGATTTCAGATAACTTGTTTTGTAGCCGATGGATTCTACATCATCGTAGCTGATAAAGGTCTGATTCGATGGATTATAAAGATAAGGAACCTTGGAAGTGTTGTTCCAGTAGCGGGTGTAGCCGTTCTTGTTGATGTAGTTGGCTTCCAGATCACTGAAATCATAGTTGCCCTTCTCCCAGGTGCCTGTGGAGGAGATTCCCGCCGAGACCTGGTACTGGCCGTTCCCCGCAGCCGGAGCACCGCCCCAGCCTCTGCCATAGAACGGCATGCCGAGCACGAGTTTACCCGCCGGCACGCCGGCACTCAGATAGCTGGTGACCGCTTTGTCGATATTGTAATTCGCCGGCTCCGTCAGCCCTGATGAAGCAGCGGCCGTATCATAGTAGAGCGGTGCGTTGTGGCCCGTAGTTGTATTCCAGCTTCCGTTGAAGTCATAGGTCATGATATTAATCCAGTCCACCACTGCAGCGATCCCGCTGAGATTATTGTTCTGGATATAAGCAGGTCCTGCGCCGGAAGCAATGGTCAGCAGATACGTTTTGCCGTCGGCAGTTCCTGCAGCATTCAGCTTCTCGCGGATCTTCTGCAGCAGCAGAACATAGTTCTGTTTATCCTCCGGACGGTAGCTGTTGCCCGCCAGTCCTCCGCTGACCGGGTATTCCCAGTCCAGATCAACGCCGTCCATCTGGTATTTGCGGATGAAATCAACGGCGGAATTGGCGAATACCTCGCGGGTTGCCGCAGTCGCAGCCACATCTGAGAAGCGGTTGGACCACGTCCAGCCGCCGACGGAGATGACCGTCTTCAGGTTCGGATTCTTCTCCTTCAGCTTCCAGAGCTGCTTCAGGTTACCCTTGATCGGGTCATCCCATTTATCGTCGCCGAAGCTTTTCTGGGCGTCGATCCAGGGATCACCCAGCACTATGGTGCCGTTCGGGACGCTAATTGTCTGTCCTTGCTCATTCTGGCAGGACCAGGTTACCGGATTCGGACCGGTAGGGTCTGGATTGCCGTGTATCCCGTTCCAGCAAATATCCGCAAACGCATAGTTGATTACATTCATTTTATTAGGATCAATATCCGTTACATTATAGGCCCGCCCGTAAGCAGCCCAGGAAGCATAATACCCGACAAGCTTGTAATCCGAAGCTGCATTAGCCGTTCTGGTATTTGTACCGAAAGCCGAAAAAAGGGTAAGGATAAGAACTGCTGCCAAGCCAAGCACAAAGGGTTTACGAGATTTACTTTTGATAAAGACCATTTCGTTATTACCTCCCCGGTTCAATGCGTTACCCAAACAGAAAGCTTCAGCACTCACCTCCAGGACCCTATTGACCCCCACCCTGTAAATCTATTAAATTCACAACTAGCAGGCTGAATACTATAGTCCAGCCCAAAAAAGCGCAGCTAAGCTGCATACCTGCGGATCTCGTGCTCTCTTGCCGGGTGTCTACTCTTAACTATGGCTTATGCTTGTGTAGTAAGTTTTGCGTCATTCAGCTAGGCTGCCTCTGTTTGCAAAACTTGTGAAGGGAATGGGGTAGCGGAAGAATGCAGGATGTTCGAAAGGGGTGAAGTCAACTCTTATTCTCATACAAAGCACGCTGCTGCGCTAGGGGTAAATTTCCATACTGAGGGGGGATTATCATCTAATTTCCATATCTCAACAAGTGGAAACGGCTTTGCCGTCCTTTTAAAGGACGGTACCGTTTCAGCGAGAAATAGAAGGATAATTTATAGCATGAAATATATAAATTCTTATATTTTAAAAAATCCGGAAACTCCCCTGCATGTTACACATGCATGGAGGCTTCCGGATAAGCTTCAGCTTCTATTTCACATCACTCTGCGCGGCAGCAAGCTTCTCCGTCAGCAGGCGCAGTGCTGCGCCCCGGTGACTGATCGATTGCTTGTCTTCCAGCGTCAGCTCCGCCATCGTCTTCTCAAACTGCGGAAGATAGAAGAGCGGGTCATAGCCGAAGCCTCCTCCGCCCGCAGGCTCCGAGGTAATCCAGCCTTCCACTGTCCCTTCCGCCGTCAGCTCCCGCCCGTCCGCCGGATCATACAGCGACAGAGCACAGACGAACCGGGCCGGACTGAGCAGCGGCTGGCCGGTATCCTCACCCTGCTTCAGCCGCTCCAGCTCGCTCAGCAGCTTCAGGTTGTTCGCTTCATCATCTGCAGGCTCCCCGGCGTAGCGGGCCGAGTATACTCCCGGACTGCCGTCCAGCGCTTCCACGCATAGACCGGAATCATCCGCAAGCACCGGAAATCCGAGTGCATCCCCTACCGCACGGGATTTTTTGAAGGCATTCTCGGCAAAAGTCACCCCGTCCTCCACCACATCCGGCAGATCGGGGTAATCGAACATGCTTTTGACGGTGAGTCCAAGGGGAGCAAAGGCGTGCTGGAACTCCCGCACCTTGCCTTTATTCTTCGTCGCGACAATCAGAATCCCGCTGCCGGACTTCATATTACACCTCTTGGCCAGGCTGGCCGGAAGGGATTTTGAGCGCAATAGGGCCCAGTACTTCTTTTTGAACGGTGATCAGCTCGTAGATCCCCTTCTCGCCCAGACCCAGCAGCTGGTCAAGCTCCTGGCGGGTAAACGGCCGCTCTTCGCCGGTACCCTGCACTTCAACAAACGCGCCGCCGCCTGTCATAACCACATTCATATCAACCTTCGCTTTGGAATCCTCTTCATAGTTCAGATCGAGCAGCGTTTTGTCACCGACGACACCGACGCTGATCGCCGCCAAGTAATCCGTAATCGGAAATACCGCCAGCTTGTGCTGCAGTGCGATTTTATTAATGGCAAAGGCCATCGCTACAAAAGCGCCCGTAATCGAAGCTGTCCGTGTTCCGCCGTCCGCCTGAATCACATCGCAATCCAGCGTAATACTGCGTTCGCCCAGTGCCTGCAGATTCACTACGGAACGGAGTGCCCGTCCGATCAGACGCTGAATTTCCATCGTCCGTCCGGTAAGCTTGCCGCGTGCTGCTTCGCGCTGGTTACGGGTCTGGGTAGCCCGGGGAAGCATGGAATATTCGGCAGTGACCCAGCCTTTGCCTTGTCCTTTCAGAAACGGCGGAACTTTCTCATCCACGGTTGCCGTGCAGATGACTTTGGTATCTCCCATCTCAATAATTACAGAGCCCTCTGCATATTTGTTGGTTTGGGTGGTTATCGTCAGCGGCCGGAGCTGGTCTTCTTGGCGCCCGTTTGATCTCATCTTTTCTGCCTCCTACATCGTATAGCCCTAAGTTTGTGTGTACACGAATCCATCCCTTATCTTATACGCAGAAACGGGTGCCGTCCTCTGCTTCAGAGAACGGCACCGCTATTCCTGTCAAGATATCCGGATCAATGAACCTTTATTCTATCAAAGAGCAGGCACAAAAGCATCTTTTTAAAAAGATAAGAATTTATATGCTACACGCCATAAATATTCCTTATCTTTCTCGCTGAAACGGGTGCCTGAAAGCGGTACGTAGTAGCGCTGCTTCGAAAGCATAGGCTTTAAAAGGACGCCCAGCCCATTCCACTTACTCTGCATATCCTTCTACAGCGGCAGCTCGTTCACATATTCCGGCGCCGAGACCGGCTGGCCGTAATCGACATTATTGGTTCCCGTAACTGTTTCTTTACCGTTCAAGCGGATCTGCACCAGGGCATCGTCCGTATTCTGCGCAACCGTCAGCACAACTGATTCGAGCATTTCTTCAGGAACGCTTGTGCTGCCTTCGAACATCTCATCCTTCAGGGAAACGGTAACTACCCCATTCTGGCCTGCTTCCACGGAATCCACCACCGTGCCCTGAGTCATGACCATCTCCAGGCCATTCTCGGACTGTGGACCGGCAATCAGCTCGTTCAGAGCTGCCTTCACCGAATCTCCCCCTGCGGGTACAAAGCGCGTAACCGGAACATAATACTGGTGAATGCCATCCGGAGAAGCAGCAGAGAAGTAGACGGTCACTGCGCTGGAATTCATCATGAGCGCACTCTGCTTCGGCAGGTTAATGCCCATGGCGCGGGACAGCGGCCGATCCAGCGGAGTACCCTGCAGCGGCATTTCGGTAAGCTTTTTGCCATCGACCCAGAGCTGTACGCCCTGGATGTCTTCCTGACCCGTCAGGGTCCAAGTGACTGCCTCCAGAATTTTGCGTTCATCCGCCGGATTATAGTCATTGAATGCCGAGTTGAATTCAACGATGGCCACCTTATCCTGGCCGATAGATACATTGTTCACTTCCGTCCCTGCCGGCAGTACGCCCTGGAAGCCTTCGGGCAGTACAGATTTGTATGCCCCCTTGCTGACTAGCGCAGTAAGAGAGTCCTCCAGCATTGCTGTGCCCTCCCCTTGCGGAAGGGCAAGAGACACCGGTGCCAGCAGGCCGTGCTGATCCTCCAGGTACACGGTTGTCCGTTCTCCAGCCGCAGCGGAGACTGCCGCATCTTTAACCCCCGCTGCGAGATCACTCTCATCCAGCGAGACCGGTCCCAGAACCCCGGTGTCGAGTGTGCCTTCTCCGCTGACCTGCAGCATTTGTGCTTCGACTTCACCAGGAGGCGGGTCTACCGCTGCCGATTCCGAACCGAACAGACTGCAGCCGGAGAGCATAATCGGAACGGCCAGCAGGCAAGCCGCGGAAACCCCGCGGATGTGTTTCATAGGCTTATTCAATCTTCATTACCCCTTTCAACGCTAAGATCAGTTTGTACTGCTATGTATACGAGCCCTTAGTCCAAAAAATAACAACAGCTTATCCAAAATTGCAGAAGTTCTGTCCGGACGGGCGGGCAGAGCCGGATACGGCCAGCACACTGCCAGATGCAGCCAGATACAGCCCGCGAATCCGCACGGTTCTGGACATCAGTCTGCCGCTTGCGTACAATTTAGTACAAACAGCTATCCTAACTTACTTACGAATGGAGGACTTCTCATGACTGATGCCAAAATCCCTTACAGCCTCAACAGCAAAGCTGTCGCCGAAGCCACCCGGTTCTGGCTGCAGAAACGCGGGGTAACCATACTTGAGATTGCCGAGCTTGTCATGCTGCTGCAGAAGAAGTATTATCCGAACCTGACCATGGAGGAATGCGTTCATAATGTGGAGATGGTGCTGAGCAAAAGGGAGGTGCAGAATGCGGTGCTGACCGGCATCCAGCTTGATGTACTGGCCGAGGAAGGCAAGCTGTTCGCTCCCCTGCAGGATATGATTGAGAATGATGAAGGGCTGTACGGGGTGGATGAGATTCTGGCGTTCTCCATCGTGAATGTATATGGCAGCATAGGCTTCACCAACTACGGCTATGTGGACAAGCTGAAGCCCGGAGTGCTGGAGCGGCTGAATGACAAGACCACCGGCCAGATCCACACGTATCTGGATGACATCGTAGGTGCCGTGGCCGCAGCTGCCAGCAGCCGCATTGCCCACCGGAAGCAGGCAGAACGCGAACAGGAGCTTGGCCTGCCCCATGCACCGGAGGATGTTGAAGAAGCCGCGCGGAGAAAGGTTCCGGAGAATGAGGAGCTGGAGTAAGACAATATTACATTGATTTTATTTTGAAAGGTGCGAAGTGTGAATGACCTATTCGTTTGTAGTTGAGCCTGTGTCTGTTCTTGATTTTGACAGTGAAGATGAGCTGATTGACCGGTGTAAGGAATGGAATCTCCTGCCCGCTACAGCCACCCGGGTCAAAACTTATCAGTATAAAAGAAACGGCCTGACAATGCCGGTAGAAATTGTAGGCTACGTGGACAGCCTGACCGTGGTGATACAGTTTGAGAATAAACAGCAGCACTGCATACATCCCGCTTATCTGAAAGAAATGCAGACCGCTGCCTTCGGACAACGCGCTGCGGCGGCTGAAGCAGCCAAGGCGGATGATTCCACAGAGGTAACGGAAGCGACTCTGCCAGCCGTGAACGTTCTGGAGGAGCAGGAAAGCCAGGAAGTACCGGAGGCAGAAACAGCAAGCGGGGAGATTCTGTCTGCTCCGGAAAGCGCAGATTCAGATTCACCAAAGCAAGCGATACCGGAAATCCCGCAGAAAAAAGCAGCCGCCTCCAAAAAGAAAGCCGCTGTCCAGCTGCCTGAAGACAAGCTCGCGATTACCGCTAGGGTCAAAGAGTTCACAACCGTCCCCAACCATTTCTCGGACAACGATGATGAAGTTATTATATATGAAGCCGTTTCGGTAGAAGGCCATGATCTGGCGATTGAGGAAGTCTGGTCCAGCCATAGCGCAACGCTGAAGAAGCTGGAGCTTAATCCCGGCGATAAAGTATCCTTCGAGGCCAAAATCGTCGCCAAGAAGCTCACGCAGCATCCGGTTAAATACAAGGTCAACAACCCGTCCAAAATGAAAAAAATCGAATCGGATTCATAGGATTCCTAGTAAATTGCTTGCTGAAGATATGCAGTGACCCGATTACGAATTTGGCGGTATGCTTAATTGCACTTTGTACAACTAAATCGTCTGATTTTCAACCGATTATCCGTTTAGTTGTATTTCGTACAATTAAAATGCGATTTATAGATTGGTTCTCACCATACAGGCAGATTTAGTTGTACAGAATACAGTTATATGATACTAGCCTACCTTTTTGCTGTTTTTAAGTGTACGTTCTACAACTATCACTGAATTCCCACTCGGAGCTACTACATCAATTGCTGCATATAACAGCGGGATGTCTTTTCTCGGAATAATATTGCAACCTGCCGGCTTCTACAGATCTATTGCACAGTATCCAGCGGCCGTGGTGCCATTTGATTGCGCTCCATCAGAGCCAGGATGTCTTCGATCATTTCGTTGGCCGGGTATGGCATCGAATGGGTGATCCACCACTCCATTACACCTACTACAGCCGATGCCAGGAACTGGATCAGCATCTCTTTGTTCATCCCGCGGTTCAGGCCGCTCATGTCGATCTGCTCACTCAGACCCTGCAGCAAAATCGCATGCAGACGGGTCCGGAAGGCCGGAACGCCTTTATTGTTAAGCAGTGTAGTGAAGACCCATGCGTGCCGCTCCAGATATTCGGCTGTGCGCAGCAGCGCGCCCCCGGAGGCGATATGGGCGTCCTCCCCGCCGGCCAGGCAGCTCTCGCACAGCTGTTCCATTTGTGTCTCTATACACTGATCCAGCAGATCGTACTTGTCTACGTAATGGAGATAGATTGTTCCTCTGCTTACATTGGCACGCGCTGCAATCTCATTTACCGTAATCTGCTCAAAGTTCTTCTCGGCCATCAGGCTGATAAAAGCCTCGAAAATAGCTTCCCGCGTTTTGCCGATACGTCTGTCCATAAGCTTCTCCCTTTCACTTGTCGTCCAGTTGCTTAGTGCACTTATTATATTTAACAAATGTCAATAAATCAACAAGTGTGCACATCGTCACCGTGCTCTGCTCTGCCCTGCCCCCCACACTGCGCTATATGCGCCCAGCGGTTCAGCACAACGGGATACATTGGGCTGGTTACCTTCGCGGTAGCACAATGTATTCGATTTTTCGCATACTTTGGGTCCGATTACCTTCGCGCTGGCACATTGTATTCGATTTTTCGCATACTTTGGGTCCGATTACCTTCGCGCTGGCACATTGCTCGATTGTATTCGATTTTTCGCATACATTGGGCCTGATTACCTTCGCGCTGGCATATTGTATTCGATTTTTCGCATACATTCGGCCCATATGCCCACTTCCGGCGAATTTAAAGATACTTCTTGTTCCCGCCACTCGGAGTACCTTGGTACTTTTCTAACTAACAGTAGGGTAAGACGAGGGATTACTCCCTCGGACTCCCCGTCAAACCGTGCATGCAGATTTCCCGCACACGGCTTTCCTTCGTCAGTTCCCCATCTTCAGGAGTGAGTTTCCTTCATCCATCGCCGGATTGCCTATTTCACTCCTGAATTAGGAACGCGTGGTGAGTAAGCTTGTTAGAAATACCATTCCCGCTGCTTCCAGTTCCTTATTTGGAATCAACCGGTTTGACACCGTAGATTTCTTTTTGCGCCTGAAGGCTCGCACCCTCATCCGCGTCCATTTATCCAGACGTTCAAACTTTTTCTTTACATCTCCTATCCCAAAATAGTTTCCAAATCCTCGGATGATTTCGTTTAGCTTCTTGAGCATTCCCTCCAGGTTGGTTCCTTGCTGCCTTCGGGTCGCGTTTCGGATTTGTTCCTTATATTTCTTCATTTTCGCTTCCGGCAAGCTCACATAGTTCCTCCTGAAGTCAAATCCCAGAAAACGAAATCCTTCTTTAAAATCCACCACTTTGGTTTTCTCCGGGTGCATCCGCAGCCCTAGGTCCTCTTCCAGGATCTTCTTTGCTGCCAGATATGCCTCTTTTGCCTTCTCCTTACTCTTGCATAGGATCACAGCATCGTCTGCATATCTGACAACGGCAAATCCCTGCTCCTTCATTCCCCAGTCAAACGTATTCAGATAGATATTTGCCAGCAGCGGCGAGATAACCCCGCCCTGTGGAGAGCCGATTTCCGTTTCATGGAACTGATCATCTTCCATGATTCCCGCCGTTAGCCATCCGCGAATGAGCGTCAGCACTTTTCCGTCGGTGATCCGCTCTCGTACCTTCTCCATGAGTCCCTCGTGGGGAATTTCATCGAAGAAAGATACAATATCCAGGTCCACTACATATTCATATCCGTTACGTTTGGCCCGCCGGATCGTGTGTATGGCTTGATGCGCCGAGTATCCTGCCCGAAATCCAAAACTATAGTAGTAAAAGTCCTCTTCAAAGATAGGCTCAATGATTTGGCGTACCGCTTGCTGACATACCCGATCCCGGATCGTGGGAATGCCTAACGGCCTTAACTTCCCATTCTCCTTCTCGATGTAATGCCGCCTCACGGGATCTGGAACGTAACGCCCCTGCTGCAATAACCTTTGGAGTTCTCTTAGGTTCATGCTCACATTCTTCTCGTACATTAGGGTGCTGACGCCATCCACACCGCCACTTCCTTGATTCTTCTTTACCGATAGCCAGGCTTCGTGCAGATTGTTCATTTGGTAAACCTTATCGATTAAGGAATAATAACGTCTTTTCGGTTTCATTGGTGTTTCACCACCTTTACCGCTACTCACCAAGCTGGTCTTGTTTCCGCTACATAGATCGATTCCTTGCTTATTCCATCCCGGCAACTGCGTGTTAGAAAAAAAAACTTTCAATCGCTCCTGCTGCCCTGGATGTACTCAGGTCGCCAGTTTGCCTCATCCCCAAGCGCTCTTTCGCTCTCGGCGGGACGTACCCCCTCGGTCAAACCCTCGCTGGTTTAAGACGTTTACGATCTCCACTCACGAACACTCACAGGCTTTGACGAAGCACGTTCCCTTCGCCTCTGTCTCTCCTCTTTTGGAGTGAGAGCAGGGTATGCGACACCACTTTTTTTTCTGGCTAATTGCCTTTCAAAAAAAAAAATCCAGGCGCATACTCATCCGGGTTTTCTCCTCCAGTCTGTTACCAGCTTTCATTGGCCCGGATTTACTCACTACTACGAAACGATCCGCCATCTCGCAATCCTTCGGCTTGGCTTTCCCTTTCGGTTATACCTCCCCTACCTTGTCCGCGTTTGCGTCAAGGAGACTACGAGACTTCCCTCAGTTATCTGCACCTTCTATTCCATCCATCCTGACCCTAATCACGTCGATGAGTTCTACAGGTCATTTCCCTTTGGTTGTTTTCCTGTAAAATATACGTTCTCGTATAAGCTTCCCCGTTTTTCGGGCGGGTCGCCCGACATCGCCGCCACCTCTGGTTCACTGCATTCCGGGCTGGACTTTGCCTGCAGGCCCTTCGGATTCTTCCTCACGGAAGACACCCTGCCTATCCGTGCAACCTTCGGTTGCCGGATATCTACTTCGGCTACGGCACTTTAAAGGGTAAAGTTACCGGGTGGATTTGAACCACCTAGATGGTGCGACTGTGAGGCGCACCAAAAAACGGGTACCCTCCTTGGCGGATAGTGCCCGTTTCTCTTAAGTATGCTGTATTCTGGTCGTTGTTTGGCATTGGATGTAGTCGTAATAGTAAAAGTAATAGTAGTGGTAACAGCAAAGGGTACGGTTCCCGCAACGGTTGTAAGAACAGCCTCAAGGAGAGACGGCAACGGACACAGATGGACTTAGGTCTGCAACAAGCATTCTATTGCAGCTTATCCGGACACCGCCGCCGTGAACAATATGCTCCCGCCGGGGCCGTCCTCCGTCTCGGCCGCCCGCTCCCGGCGCACCAGCTCGGCCAGATGGGCCAGCGCCTCGCTCATCGCGAACCGCATCTGATGCGCCGTCGCGATCCGGCTGCGGAACAGCCCCTCACAGACGGCGAACCCGCTCAGCGGTCCGCCGGCAAGCAATGCGGCTGTAGTATCCAGCCGCTCCTCATGATGCCGGAGCAGGCTGTCCGCCCGCGCCGTGAACCCGCTGAACGGTTCCCGGTGGCCCGGGAACGCCAGCTGCACCTCAAGGCTGCACAGCTCCCGCAGCCCCTGCAGATACGTCCGCAGCGGCTGCGGATCGCTGCCCGGCTGCAGGCCGACATTGGGCGAAATCTGTGGCAGCACAGCATCGCCGCAGAAGATTTGCCCGCTGCCGCCGTGGTAGAGCGACACATGACCCGGCGCATGCCCGCCGGTCATCAGAACCTGCCATTTGCGGCTGCCCATCACAAACGGCTCTGCCTCATTGATATAGGTGACCTCCGGCTGCGGGGTCACCTCCGGCCGGAAGCTCTCCAGATGCTCCCGGATGCCCTGAATCCAGACCTCCGGCATGCCGTGCCGCAGGAAAAACAACGGCAAAGCCTCATCCAGAATCGCCCCGCTGCCCCAAGCCAGGCCGGCTTCAGCATGAGCCCGCTCCGACATCCAGACCCGAGCACCGCTGCGCGACTGCATCCAGCCGGCAAGACCATAATGGTCGGGATGATGGTGGGTAACAACGATATCCCGCACCTTGGACCAGGACAGATCCAATTCCTCCAGCACACCCTGCCAGGCAAGCTCTGCATCCGGAGTGTGCGGACCCGGGTCAATCACCGTAATCCTGCCGTCCCGGTCAGGCAGAATATAGCTGTTCACCTGACGGAGCGGCAGCCCCATCGGCACAGAGACCTGCAGAACTCCGCCATCCCAAGATTGAATATCCGCCTTGTGCAAAATCCTCTCTCCTCCTCCGGCTCTTCTTCCCGCCGCCATCTATGGTCTAGCTCCTGTGAAGATCATCCGGGTTGAGGACTCAGCATCATATTCCTCTTCATCGTAGCTGCCATGCACAGCTTCAAGCCGCAGCCCGGCAGCAGCAATCATCTCGCGGAAATTGTCCACGGAATAGAGCTTCACCCGTTCATGATATTTCCGGGGCGCCCCTCCAGCCTTCGAGATCAGAAGGATATCCTTCTTCACATAACCCTCCTCAATCCGGCGTGATTCATCGATCAGAGTATCCCCGTCCTCACGGACAGAGTGGGGCACCAGATGGCGGATGACATAAGCCGGATTCAGAAAATCAATAATAAATTTGCCCTCCGGCTTCAGCATCCGGCAGATTTCCTTCAGCACCTTGATCTGCTCCTCGTCTTCTTCGAAATATCCGAACGAAGTAAACAAATTGACCACTGCATCGAATCCGCCCTCCAAGGGAAGCTCACGCATATCAGACCGCAGCCAGGTTACGGCTTCCGCCCCCGCCTGCGAACGCGCTTCACGCAGCAGCGCCTCGGATAGATCAACCCCGGTCACCTCATAACCGGCCTCCGACAAAGCCAGCGAATGGCGGCCCATACCGCAGCAGAGATCAAGCACCCTGGCACCCTTGTGCAAGTCCAGCCAGCCGATCATCGTCTCTACCTCATGGCGTGCACCGCCGAAGTCCCTGTGTCTATATACGATTAAATAGTCCTCGCCAAAGCTTGTTTCGTACCACTCACTCATCTCTCTATTACTCCCTCCACAGCCTTTTTCCCAGTACGGCCTTATGCCTCTCTTTAATAACGCTTATTGTACCGTCTTTTACTGTGGAAACAAAGCATCAGGATCACAATTCAGCCGGAACATAGATTGAATAATTATTTATTTTCGTGAAAAAAAACAGCAATCCCCGGAGACCACTCCCGGACTGCTGTTTTGGGTTCTTCAGTCGGCGGTCCGGGAACCCGGGTCCGGCCTTACGTTTTGCTGCTTAAGCGCTGCAGATATACACGCGCCTCATATGGACGCAGCTTCAGACTGCGCAGATCATCCTCTTTGGCTGCAGGATAATTAGAGATCAGCAGCTCCAGCTTCTCCGCCGCCTGAAATTCCTCCGGAAGCTCAAATACCGGCTCACGTTCATAGAAATTCAGAATGACCAGCAGCCGCTGGTCCTCCAGCGTCCGGGTGTAGGCATAGATCTCGGGATGCTCTTCCAGCAGCAGACCATATTCACCGTAGACGATCACCTGATGTTGTTTTCTAAGCTGAATCAGCTTTTTATAGTAATTGTAAATGGAGTCCGGGTCCTTGACTGCATTAGCCACATTAATCTCCCGGGAGTTCGAGTTCACCCTAATCCAGGGAACCCCCGTCGTAAATCCGCCATCCTCACCATCGTCCCACTGCATCGGCGTGCGGGCATTATCGCGGCTTTTGGTATGAATAGCGGCCATAATATCGGCTTCGGGAACGCCGGCGGTCCGCTTTTCCTCGTAGAAGTTCAGCGTCTCTACATCCCGGTAATCATCAATCGACTCGAAGGCGACATTGGTCATCCCAATTTCTTCACCCTGATAAATGTAGGGGGTGCCTTCCAGCATGTGGATGAAGGTCGCCAGCATTTTGGCTGACGGGATACGGTAGAACAGATCATTGCCGAACCGCGACACCGAGCGCGGCTGATCATGGTTGCACAGATAGTTGGCGTTCCAGCCCCGGTTATGCAGAACGGTCTGCCAGTTGCTGATAATCTTCTTCAGGTCACCCAGCTTCCAGGGCACGACATCCCATTTCCCGCTGCCCGGTGAGGCGGCATCCAGATTCATATGCTCGAACTGGAAGGTCATGTTCAACTCGCGGCGTCCGTCACCGACATAATCCAGCGCCTGCTCCGGCCCAAGACCCGAGGTTTCCCCTACCGTCATAATATCGTAGTAATAGAGCACCTGATCATGCAGATTCTGCAGCAGCGTATGCACATGCTCCAGGTTCGAGAACATATCATAAGCGCGTACGGTCGGCGTGCCGCCGGGATTCAGGGCATCCGGATAACCCTCGGCCTTCACAATATGGGCAATCGCATCAAACCTGAAGCCGTCAACCCCCTTCTTCAGCCACCACTCCACCATCTCATGCAGCTTGTCGATCACCGCGGGATTCTCCCAGTTGAGATCGGGCTGAAAACGGGAATACAAATGCAGATAATATTCATCCGTACGGGGATCGAGCTCCCAGACCGAACCGCTGAAATAGGATTCCCAGTTGTTCGGCGGACCGCCGTTTTTCCCTTTTCTCCATATATAATAGTCCCGTTTGGGATTATCCTTCGAGCTTCTGGATTCAACGAACCACGGATGCTCATGCGAGGTATGATTCAGCACCAGGTCCATCATCAGCTTCATCCCGCGGGTATGCATCTCGCGCAGCAGCAGGTCAAAATCATCCATCGTGCCGAATTCCTTCATAATGTCGCAATAGTCGCTGATATCATAGCCGTTGTCATGGTTCGGTGATTTATAAATCGGGCAGATCCAGATCACATCTACGCCGAGGTCCTGCAAATAATCAAGCTTCGATAACACTCCGCGCAGATCGCCCTTCCCGTCACCATTGCTGTCCATGAAGCTGATCGGATAAATCTGGTAGGCAACACTTTCTTTCCACCATTTGGGGTTCAATTTAGATTCCCTCCGCTTCTATTGGTTCCTGCCTCTGTAAGACATATTAATATATCTTAACCAGACCGAAGGAAGAGGATAACAATTTATTCGAAAAGCATGCGCCTACTCCGCCGCAATCAATCCCCGTATGGCTGCCTTCAGCCGCTTATCGAGCTGCTCATTCCACTTCTGCCCCTCTGCTGCAGATTCCCCGTGGATGTAGAACATAAGTATGGCCCCTTCCTGATAGGCTTTAAAAGGAATCAAATCTGCAGCAGCCGTCTGCTCCCCGAAGTCTTCCCAGCCTGCAGCCCGCTCCTCTGCGGAAGCGAAGAGATATAGCGACAGCTCCACTCCGTCCATGGAATAGACCTGCGGCTTAAGCCCGTTCAATTCCAGCTGAAAAATAGCGCCAGGTACCTCTTCACCCGCCTGCAGCCTGCACAACAAAAAGACAGGATACCCTCTACCCGGTACCCCGCCTCCCTCCAAGCCTGTTCTGTAACCTTCAATTCTCTGATTTCTGCTACTGCTAGGCCAGCTGCTTAATGACAATCGACGCATTGACATTCGCCTGTGTTCCGCCAGCCAGGGTCTGCAGTGTGACTGCTGCCGACGAGCTGTGATTTCTCAGCGTCAGCACATCTCCCGAAGACAGGGAGAAAATGGCCTGCCCGGTATTCTGCTGTGTTCCTGCACCCGAACCATATACCGTCCCCGGAACCTGTGCGCCATTCACGAATAGGGCAAACTGGCTCGGCTCTACACCGGATACCGAGAAATTAACCTCGTAGACACCCGCATTGGTAACCGAAATGGTGGTTGTACCCGGAGCATGCGTAATCCCGGGCGTAAGAAACCCATTCGTATCAAAAGATACATCCGCCTCAATCGGCACCACCTGTGCGCCGAGATTGTATACATAACCGAACTGGGCAATCCCGCCAGCGGCTCCGGTTGCTCCGGTAGCCCCCGCCGGACCTGCCGCTCCCGCCGGGCCGGCCGCACCTGTGGCACCAGTGGCCCCGGCTGCCCCCGCTGCTCCGGCCGGTCCTGCAGGCCCCACTGCCCCGGCTGCTCCGGCCGGTCCTGCTGGCCCCACTGCTCCGGCTGCTCCGGCTGGCCCAACTGCTCCAGCTGCTCCGGCTGGCCCTACAGGCCCCACTGCTCCTGCCGGTCCTACAGGTCCCGCAGGTCCTGCTGCGCCCGCCGGCCCTGCGGGGCCAACCAGTCCGGCAATTCCCGCCGGACCGATTCCGCCCAGCGCTCCCGCTGCACCGGCAGCTCCGGCAGCACCCAAGGCGCCGGCGACTCCCGCAGCGCCGAGTGCGCCTGTGGCTCCAACTGCGCCTAGCGCTCCAGCGGCTCCAGCCGCTCCCAGCAGCCCGGCGGCACCTACCGCGCCAAATGTGCCGGTTGCTCCACGGGCACCCAAAGCACCTGCTGCGCCTACAGCGCCCAGCGCTCCGGCCGCACCGACTGCGCCGAGTGTTCCGGCGGCGCCCGGTGCACCGAGCGCTCCGCCTGCTCCTGCTGCGCCAAGCGCACCTGCCGCACCTGCAGCGCCAGCCGCTCCCAGCGCTTCTACAGCTCCGGCAGCACCCAGGGCCCCTGCTGCCCCGGCTGCTCCCAATGCCCCTAATGGAATATTAACGCGGACGATCTGCTTTTTGACGATAATCTTCTTGCAGTTGCATTTGTTATCATGCACTTTTCTTTTCGGACGTTTAATTTTTGGCAGCGGACACTCCAATACATCGTCTTTGCAAATACGTTTTTTTCTCTTAAGTTCCGGACGACCCATAATTAGCACCTCCAATAGACTTTATGTATCCTACTCCGATTACCCAGACAGGGCATGGACATTCATCCCGTAGGCAAATATTTATTTTAGCGAAAAGTGGTCATTTATACCGGTTGGACAAGCTGAATACATCCGGGCAAGCCAATAATTGTTCACCCGCCTTATCACACCCCGTCCAGCCAAAACATATACTATTGCCGGACAACCCGCCCTTTGGAAGCCGGGCACACACAAAAAAGAGCATCCTACTGCACAATCTGCAATAGAATACTCCTTCGGCATCGCTCTCTCGCCATGTAATGCCCGGCTTCCGCTTATACCATCCATCCCTGCCTTACAGCAGGCCGACCATCTTCAAGCCTTCGTAAATCCCGTCCTCGCTGACATGCTTCGTTACGTAAGCGGCGGCAGCCTTCGCTTCAGCTTCCCCGTTGCCCATAGCAATACCGTAGCCGACGAACCCCAGCATCTCTACATCATTCAGACCATCGCCAAAAGCATATACATCTTCCTTCCGGACGCCGATAACCTTCAGCATCTCCGCAATTCCGTTAGCCTTGGAGCCATTGCCCGGCAGCACATCCATACACAGCGGGTGCCAGCGGATGAAGTTCAGCTGCGGATACCGCTCAGTGTATATAGCCTGACTCTCCTGCGGGCAGAAAATCATCGCCTGATGCGTGTCATTCTTCAGAAAATATTCTGCATCATGCGTCGGAAACACCAGCTTCAGCGAACCGATGCTCGTCTTGATATACTCATGATCGGCCACGTTTACTTTCATGCCCGCCGTATCTGTGTATGCCACCGGATGATCCAGCTTCTCAGCGAACAAGGTAAGTTCCTCCAGTGTAGGCTTCTCAATCGGGTTGCTGTACACCGGCTTTCCTTCATATACTACATATTGCCCGTTAAGCGAAACATAGGAATCGATCCCCAGCTCCGCGCGCAGCTCCTCGAACATATAGTCCGCTCTTCCGGTAGCAATCGCCACATGGTGGCCGCGTCTTTTCAGTTCGGCTATTGCTTCTTTGGCGGACGAGGGAATCTGCTTTTCTTCATCATAAATTGTGCCATCAATATCAAAAAAGATCGTTTTCCTCAATGTCATAGCTGCCCATTCTCCTTGCTTTCTTCCGAAGTAACATCCTGCTCAAAGTGTAGATGCTTCCTGCAAACGATGCAAGTTATCTTTTCAGAAAATGACGGATTCACAGCAAAAAAGCAGCACTGTTCTCCCTAAGGAAAACCTGCGCTGCTTAATATGATCAACACTTCAATGCTGCTCTATACCGCATTCTGAGCCCGCTGCTGCTCTTCCATCAGCCACTGCACCAGCATATACTCCGGCACGGTGCCTTTGCGGGCTTCCGCATATTCACGCACCTTCTCCAGCAGCCGCCCGGCCGTGTCAGCGCTGACCTCAAGGCCCCGCTGCTCCAGCACATGCGTGACACCGCCGCTGCCGGAATGCTTGCCGAGCACGAAGCGGTGAGCCCGGCCTACCTCCGCAGGATCGAAGGACTGATATGTGGACTTCTCCTTCATCAGCCCGTCCACATGAATCCCCGATTCATGGGTGAAGGCAAGCTGCCCCACAATCGGCTTCGCGTCGCCGACACTGCGGCCGGATGCGCTAATCACCTTGTCAGCCAAGCCTTTGAGCAGCTCCAGCCGGACCGCACATTCCCCGCCGTACAAATAGCGCCAGGCCATGGCTACTTCCTCCATGGCCGCATTGCCGGTCCGTTCGCCGATTCCGGCCACCGTCGTGCTGGCCCATACCGCCCCTGCCGCGATGCCGCTAAGCGTATTCGCGCAGGCCAGACCGAAATCATTGTGGCAGTGCACCTCCAGCTCCACATCCCCGGGCACTGCACCCAGCAGCCGGCTCACCCGTTCTGCCATCTGCCCCGGATGATGCGCCGAGACGGTATCCGCATAACGGAACCTGCGGATGCCTTCCTTATATAATGTATTCACCACTTCAATGAGAAAATTCAGATCTGCCCTGGAGGAATCCTCCATGCCTACCGACACCGTCATGTCCTGCCGCAGCCCGTATTCCACTGCACGAAGCAGCTTGTTCAGACCTTCATGCTGCGACAATCCCAGCTTGCCCTGCAGCTGAATCTCCGACACCGGAATGGAGACATGACTCCAGTTCACTCCGGTAGCCTTTGCCTTGTCAATATCTCCGGGAACCGAACGGTTCCACGTCATCAGCTTCATGGGCAGTCCCAATTCAGCGATGGCCGCGATATCCTCCTGCTCCCGTTTGC
Organism: Paenibacillus sp. FSL E2-0178; assembly: GCF_038593005.1. NCBI lineage: Bacteria > Bacillati > Bacillota > Bacilli > Caryophanales > Paenibacillaceae > Paenibacillus > Paenibacillus sp. FSL E2-0178. The sequence continues at coordinate 6,198,944 of NZ_CP151953.1, read as the reverse complement.
CCATGGCAGGAATCCCTACCTCTGCTTGCTCTACTCCGCACTCCGACAGCAACTTTGCGATTTCCAGCTTTTCCGCCCTCGTGAATGAAACTCCAGCCGCCTGTTCACCATCCCTTAGTGTCGTGTCACATAGCTTGAGACTTTTCACGGTTTACCTCCTTCTCCGCAGCAAGCGCAATTCGGATTACGGGTAATATGGACGCTATAACAGGCGAAGTCGAGTGAGCTGAAGCGATGCATTACGCCCGCATAAGTTGTCCCTACCCCTGTAATCCATTTTACGGCTTCCAGCGCTGCCAGACAACCTGCAATCCCGGAGGTTGCACCCAGAACAGGGAATCCAAACGGCTCCCACTGCGGCTGCACATCCGGATACAGGCATTCGAGGCAAGGCGTAAGTCCTGGAATCACAGTTGTCAGTGATATTTCAAAGCCATACATTGCCGCTTCCACCATCGGCGTGTTCGTATCGACACACAGACGGTTCAGCGCATACCGCTCAGGGAAATCGTACCGGGCGTCAATCACAATATCTGCATCTTTTACCCAGGGTCTGGCCGCATTATATTCAATTTTAGAATTATAGCCTTCAATTTCCACATACGGATTCAGCCGCCGCAGCCGGGCAATAGCCGTACTCATCCGCTCCTGCCCCAAATGATCACTATCCATCAGAATCTGCCGGTTAAGATCCGGTGCGAGAATGATTCCCTCATGGGCCAAAATAAGCTTACCGACACCTGCCGCCGCCAAATAGAGTGCAGCTGTTCCGCCAAGTCCGCCGATGCCGGCCACCATGACCGTCGCTTCCTTCAGTGCCTTCTGCCCGTCTTCCCCGAGCAGCTTCAGCTGCCGGGCATACCGTTCCAGCTCCAAACCTCCGGCAAGCTGCTCCATCCCTGAATCCCCCTGTAACTGCGAATTGAGATCTGCCCTAGCCCTCCAAGCTAAGCAGCCCGTGCTCTGAAGTCATCACCTTGTATTTCTCCAGAAAAGCCTGCCCTTCTTCTATACACTCCACCCCGTACCGGATCGTCTTCTCTGCAGAAGTGAACGGGAAGGGGGCGCCGGCGCGTAAGCTTTTGAGTACCAGGATAACTCTGCCGCTGTACAGCAGCCCCCGTCCAAAGCCCTCGCCATTAATCTCGGCGGTACTCTGGATCATAAGGCCCGTTCTTTCTTCCATCACTCCGGCCATCGCCTGGAACAGCAGCGGTACCTGCTGGCGCACCTTCGGTGACACGGCACAATTGAATTCCGATTGATTCTGATCCTCGGCAGTAGCCAGGAACAGCTTCCCGATCTTCTCTAGCGGCGGAAGCATGGCATTACGCCCGAAGAAATCTCCGGCATCCAGCAGATGGCACAGCCGCCGGACCAGAGCATCCACTGTCTCCTGGTTCAGCTCCTTGCGCACTTTCCGGCTGCGCAGCCTCATTGCCGGGGCTTCCGTGTTCCCCGTATCCTGCTGCACCGCATGCTCATTAGCCATGGGTTCCATTCGCTTCTCCCCCTTCGCTCCCGCTGTTCTCCTCCGCCCGCAGAACCTTGGCCAGCCACATAGGCGGCTTACCCTGAAGCATCTCCACCAGCCGTTTCAGCTGTTCCTCTATGGGACTGCCGAAAGGCACCTTCACCGGCATGATCTTGCGGCGCGTCACCCGCGCGGCTGCTGACGCACCGATCTGCATGATGAAGATCAGGGTACAGTCGCTTACCGCATCCAGCCGGCTGTCGATTTTGCCTGCTTCATCCTGGTTCAGCACCGCTGGCAGCTTGCGCAGCTCAACCAGTGAGGCGCCTGATTTCGTTACATTATATACAGCAAACATCGGACTTTGGCCGAAATGGGCATTTACACGGTTTCCATCATCTGTGGCGAACGCTACTTTCACGGTGTCCTGCCTCCCTCTGCATTAACAAATTCCCTGCTTTATTACTCCATTCCATAGCGCCTCGATACCCGACCGAGACAGACATATAAGCACCCAGCTCATTCCAGACCGGGAATCCGGCCGGCATAAACGCTGCCTCAATCCGCTGCGCGCCAGCGAGCCCGTGGGAATTGCTGATCCACAAATCCGCCCCCTTGCCGAGTACCTCGGCATCATCCAGATCCCCCACCCATACCTCGCGTTCCATTCCGGCAACGAGCGGAGTTTCGTATGAGGTAATCAGTGCCGTCTGCTCTACCCCCAGCTCCTCCAGCCATCCCGAGACCGAATACAAATGATCCGGTTCCAGCGCCGTCAGAGCCGACATTCCGGCAAACTGAAAATGGGCATCCAGCATGCTGTCGAGCAGATTCTCCCTCTGCCAGCAATAGCGCAGCGGCACTGGCTCCCCGCTGATCTGATGCAGGAAATGCAGCAGTTCATCGGTGGCTTTGAGTCCCATTGCGCCTTCGAATACTTTATAAGGCGTGCCCAGCGCATTGTGCAGCCGCCGGGCCGGACGCTCCATGCTCCCGCCTATGGCAATCGTCAGCCCGGACTGCAGGCTCTGCAGCATGGAATCCAGCGGAACCCCGCCCCGGGTCAGCGGCGAGAAGCCTGTCAGCAGATGGCCCGACAGGGACGTTGAGATATCCGGCAGCGCAATCACCTCGAACCCGAAGGAGGAGATGATCTCCTTCAGCTCCATTACATCGGCCGGGGTTAAGAATGATCCCGGCAGCAAGGTGATCTGCCGGGTGTTTACACTCCTGGACCCCCGGTGCCCGACCTGCTGGATCATCTCGTCAATCATGGCTTCTACCGTAGAGCTGAAGCCCGATTCCAGTGATCCGCGAAAATCCGGAAGCACGACGGAGAAGGCGAGACCGCCGCGCATATTCCGCTCTCTTTTATACGTCTTAAGCATGTTCTGATAATCTACACCCGCCACATCGGTCAGTTCTGTTCCAATAATGCCGATGATATCGGGACGGTGCTTGCTCAGCACCAGATTCAGCGCCTCTTCCAGATTGCGGTTGGCGTCGAAGATGACATCCATCTCCTGCAGCGCCGAGGTCTGCACGGCAATCGGTTCCCGGAAATGCCGGGTCAGCAGCGCCTTCGGAAAAGCGGAGCAGCCCTGGGAGCCGTGAATCAGCGGCATGGCCCGGTAACAGCCCTGCAGTGCCAGCACGGCACCCAGCGACTGCCCGATCTTCAGCGGGTTGACAGATGCCGGCTTCTTTCTCCGGTTAACGGTCATAAGGAGGAGCCTCCTTATCCCATGGGGCCGGGCTCGCCGCCAGCTTCCAGATTGGATTCGCCAGGGAATAGGTCAGCTCTTTGGCCAGCCTCAGCAGTCCCTCATATCCGGCATACGCCTTGTGCCGCTCCTGATTAATATCGATGAACGGGATCTGCTCTTTCATTGCCACGTACATATTGCGTCCGCCGGCAATCATAATGTCAGCCTTGCGTTCCCTGACCGTCTTAATAATCCGGCTTGCTCCGCCTTCGGGAATGTATTCCGTATCGTCGCCCACCCGGTCGGCAATCCGCCGCACATCATCCTCAGTACTTTTGTTCGTGCCTACACCGACTACCTGGACACCCAGCTCCTTCAGCGCCGAGATCACCGACCAGCTTTTGACACCGCCGGTATAGAGCACCGCCCGTTTCCCCTTCAGCAGCTTGCGGTAAGGCCGCAGATCTTGGCTTAACCGGGCCTCTTCCCGTTCGGTGAGCCGGTCCACCCGCCGCTCCATCTCACGGTCATTCATTAGAAACGCCATCTGCCGCAGCGAATAGGTCGTTTCCTTGGCACCATAGAATGAACCTTCGAAATATGGAATGCCGTATCTGGATTCCATCTCCTTGGCAAGGCCCAGCAGCGCCCGGCTGCAGACCACCATATTCACCTTCGCCCGGTGCGCCCAGGTAATCTCCTTGTAACGGGCATCTCCCGTTATCCGTGAGGTTACCGCTATCCCTGCGCTGTTCATCAGCTTCTCGATATCCCACATCTCACCGGCGATATTATACTCTCCGATCAGATTCACGCCCAGCGGCGTCAGCGGCTCCGGCTCTCCCGTACCAATGACGTACTGCAGCAGGGCATCACCGGCCAGGCGGTTGCCGAGATTCTTGCTGCCGACGAAGCCGGGACTGTTCACGGGGATCACAGGAATCCCGATCCGCTCAGCCGCCGTCTTGCAGACCGCATCCATATCTTCGCCAATCAGCGCTGTCACACAGGTTGAATATACAAATATTGCCGGAGGCGCAAAGCGCTCGGCAATATAGTCGATACTTTCCTTCAGTTTCTTCTCGCCGCCAAAAATAATATCGGAATCCGTAAGATCCGTGGCGAAGCCATATTGGGATAGGGAGGGGCCGCTTGATAACGTTCCTCTGCTCTCCCAGCTATTACCGGCACAGGCAATCGGTCCATGGACAAGATGTGCAGCGTCCATAATCGGCAGCAGCGTAATTTGGGCTCCGTCGAAGGAGCAGCCTCCAGCTGCTTCACCCGGTTTGGGCCGCGGACAGGGCTTTGCTTTTGGGGCTATGCTCCCGCAAGCCTCGGAATCAAATTCGTCTTTTCGAACAGGGTCCATCGGCTCTTCATCTCCTTCGCTTAAGATGCTGTGTTTCACGCAAATCTTGCGCTGTTCCTGAGGCGGCATTTGCACATGATGGCAAGAATCCCGGCCCTCCGCTGCCCCCGCGGATTCCGGTCATAATAACCGCTGCCGTACGTACCGGGGGACGAAGGATGCCAGGCTTAGTATTTTTACATTTATTCAAATAATTACATTAATAATATACATTTCATTTCAGAAAGTTTCAGTAATCCCTCTCACTCTTAGTGATCACTTTAACTTAGATAGCTGATAAAACTATGTTTAGCGCACCAGCTCAAAGTTAAATCCGGAATTATTATCATCGAGCTGTTGAAGGATGGTATTCACAATCAAGCTAAGCAGATTTAACGTCCCCTGATACCCGATAATGGGATAACGGTGCATATGATGACGGTCAAAGACCGGGAATCCGACCCGGATCAGCGGAACATCGGCATCCTTGGCGGCGAATTTCAGATGGGAGCTGCCGATTGCCAGATCAACCGTATCATTCAGCAGCAGCGAGCGCATATGCCACAGGTCTTTACCCACATGCACAGTTGCTTCTGAACCGTAAGGACTTGCCGCCAGCAGCGCCTCTGCTTCATCCTTGAACTTCACTTCATTGTAATCAACATCACCGTTCGAGCAGACGATATGCACCGGCTCCATCCCGGTTTCCAGACAGAACCCGATCAGACCGATCAGCAGATCCGGATCACCTACAAGCGCAACCCGCTTGCCGTGCAGGTAAGGATGACTGTCCATGAGCGCATCTACTACGCGGCCGCGTTCTTCAGTAAGTGAAGCAGGAACCGGCAGTCCCGTCAGTTCACTGATCGTTTCCAGCAATTTATCGGTACCTTTAATCCCAAGCGGTGTCGATAATGCGGAGATTTGCTGCTTCCAGGTTCCGCTGATATATTCCTGCGTCTTTTTCAGCGTATATTTTTGCAGAGACAAGGTTCCCAGTGCATTCGCTGCCTGCGGAACATCCTCAAGCTTCGTGCCGCCATAATAGTATTCGTATTCTCCTGTGGCCGGGGAGTCATAGTTTCCGCTGTGGTCTCCCAGGATCGTGTACTTGGTATCAAAAGCCGCCAGAATCTTGCGCAGTTCAGCAAAGTTGCCGGTGTACGGCTCGAACCCAAGCAGAACATTCAGCTTCTCTCCGCTTTCCGCACCGCTTCCCGGCTTACTCTCGATTCCCGAACGGGTATAGAGGTAGCTCAGAATGCCTTTGATCATGGCGTCATAGCCTGTGATATGCGAACCTACGAAGCTTGGGGTGTTGCAGAAAGCTACCGGGTATTCTTCACTGATCACCCCTTTGATCCGGGCATTGCCGATAAAAGAGTTGAGGTCATCCCCGATAACCTCAGCCATACAGGTGGTACAGATGGCAACCATCTCCGGTTTGTACAGCGCGACACTGTTCTCCAGACCGTCGATCAGGTTATTCATTCCGCCGAATACAGCCGCATCCTCGGTCATTGAAGTGGAAACGGATGGCGTGGGTTCTTTAAAGTGACGGCTGAGATGGCTGCGGAAGTAGGCGTTGCAGCCCTGCGAGCCGTGTACAAACGGCAGTGTTTTCTCGAATCCGAGCGCGGCCATTACGGAACCCAGCGGCTGGCAGGCTTTATGCGGATTGATGACCACATTCTGGCGGCTGAAGTTCTTTTCCATATATTCAGCGGATTTGGAGTAAGCGAGTGCTTCAGCAGTTTCCTGCTCGCTGCAAGGCGCTTCGAACTGTTTCTTGTTCTCCCGCTGCTGAACATAACGTTCTTCCTTAAACAAGCTGGTATTATCTTTAATGTTCAGATCATCCTTGCTCATATGCTCGCCTCCTCTGGCTGGATTTTGGATTTCCGGGTTACCAGATCCCATACCGGGCTGTTCACAGTCATATCCATATCCTTGGCAAAAACCTTAAAGCCGTCGAAGCCATGATAAGGACCGCTGTAATCCCAGGAGTGCATCTGGCGGAATGGAACACCCATTTTGTGATACACATACTTCTCTTTCACACCTGAACCTACCAGATCTATGTTCATTCTCTGGGTGAGCTCTTCCAGCTCATAGGCTGTCGGGTCATCCATAATGATGGTTCCTTCCTGCAGCATCGGAAGCATCTTCTCATAGTCATCCTTGTGGGCGAATTCGTAACCGGAAGCTACAATATCCATCCCCAGATCCTCATACGCTCCGATGGTATGGCGGGAACGTAATCCGCCGATCATCAGCATGACCGTTTTGTTCTCCAGCCGGGGTCTGAATTTATGGATAATGGCATCCATCACCGGCTTATATTTAGCAATCATTCTCTCGCAGTTTTCCTGAATCGTAGCATCGAACAGGGCGGCGATCGCCCGCAGACTCTCATAGGTCTTGGTCGGTCCGAAGAAGTTGTATTCCAGCCAAGGAATACCGTAGGCCTTCTCCATATGATCTACCATATAGTTCATCGAACGGTGGCAGTGAATCAGGTTCAGCTTCGCCTTGTGGGCTACTTCCAGCTCATTGAGGGAGCCGTCACCGGACCACTGGGCAATCACGCGCAGGCCCATCTCCTCCAGCAAGATACGGGATGCCCAGGCATCACCGCCGATATTATAGTCGCCGATAATGTTGACATCATACGGGCCGGTCTCCGCCAGCTCCGCACGTCCCATGACGAAATCGCGGATTGCATCGTTGGCAATATGGTGGCCCAGCGATTGGCTGACCCCCCGGAACCCTTCACAGCGTACCGGAACAATCGGCATGTCCAGCTCTTTGGACATCTTTTTGGATACCGCTTCAATATCATCACCGATCAGACCGACCGGGCATTCGGATTGAACTGAGATCCCCTTGGCCAGCGGGAACATTTCGGTGATTTCACGCATGATTACGGCTAGCTTCTTATCTCCGCCGAAGACAATATCCGTCTCCTGAAAATCACTGGTGATCTGCATAGCCGTAAAGTTGTCAATACCCAGCGTCCCGTTCGCAAAGTTACGGCGTGAGCCCCAGCTGTATTGGCCGCAGCCGACCGGTCCGTGACTGATGTGAACCATATCCTTGATCGGGCCCCAGACTACACCTTTGGAGCCTGCATAGGCACAACCGCGCGGAGTCATCACACCCGGCCGGGATTTAATGTTGGACTTGACTGCGCAAGTACCGCAATCTATTGCATTATCTGTAGCAACCTGGAAATGCTTCTCGCGGTCTTTCTTCGCTTTTTTCGGGTAAGCTTCCAGAACTTCTTCTACCAGTTTTTTATTATCTTCGATATTCAGTCCCATGTATTGACCCTCCTTTTCTTGATGCAGGACGTCTAAGCCGCCTGCGTGGCTAATACCACCTGAGATGATCCGGCGAAGGCCGTCTCTCCACTCCCGTTCACCGGATCACTCTGTAGATTACGGCTTAGAGTCTTATTGACCGGAAGCCTGCAGCTTCTTGATTGCAGCTTCTTCATCTTCGATGATGCCGAATTCCATCAGCAGCTCTTCCAGCTCTTCCATGGAAATCGGAGTAGGGATGGTCAGCATTTTGTTATTGAGGATTTTCTCAGCCAGCGTTTCATATTCCTTCGCCTGCTGATGGGTAGGATTATATTGGGCAACAGTCATTCTGCGCAGCTCGGCATGCTGAACGATGTTATCGCGTGGCACAAAGTGAATCATCTGTGTGTTCAGGCGGCGGGCCAATTCCATAATCAGCTCATCTTCACGGTCCGTGTTACGGCTGTTGCAGATCAGGCCACCCAGTCTTACACCGCCGCTGGTAGCATATTTCAGGATACCGCGGGCGATATTGTTCGCCGCGTACATCGCCATCATCTCACCGGAACAGACAATGTAGATCTCTTGCGCCTTGCCTTCGCGGATTGGCATGGCGAAACCGCCGCATACAACGTCACCAAGTACGTCATAGGATACGAAGTCCAGATCCTGATAGGCACCTTCCTGTTCCAGGAAGTTAATGGCGGTGATGATCCCGCGTCCTGCGCAGCCTACTCCAGGTTCAGGGCCGCCGCATTCTACGTTGATAATGTCGCCGAAACCTGTCTGCAATACATCTTCAAGCTCAAGATCCTCTACCGAGCCAAGCTCAGCCGCCAGTTCAAGCACCGAGTTCTGGGCTTTCGTGTTCAGGATCAGACGGGTAGAGTCTGCCTTAGGGTCACAGCCTACGATCATTATTCTTTGTCCGAATTTTGTAGCCAGCTGAGCCAGGGTGTTTTGTGAAGTTGTCGATTTACCAATACCGCCTTTACCGTAGAAAGCTATTTGTCTCATTGTTCATCATCCCTTCGAAATGTTTATATTTTCAAAATAAGAGCTGTACTTGACGCTTTCGAGAATGGCTTCCTGAATTCCGCCTTTGCGGACGAGGGGCAGGACTCCGATTTTGTTCAGGCTGGCTCTTGGAGCATCGCCGATACCGGAGCAGAGAAGAATGCGGCAATCACTTAGAATAGAGATGATTTCTTGCAGCGTGGCGGCTTTGTCGCCGTTACAGTCTGCTTTGCCATGACAATATGCTTGTATTTTGCGGACACCCAGGAGCTGTACATCTGCGCCGTCAGTCTCGTAAATCAGAAACTCAGTGGCATGACCGAAATGCTGATTCACCTTATCGCCGCCTCTAGTGGCAACTGCGACTCTGGTCTTCGGCCCGCCTGCCTGAATGCGTCTGGCCTGTTTGGCTTTGACGCGCTCGCGGATTTTGGTATCCAGCTCACTCTGGAACATTGCCCGGGCTTCTTCATTAATGACCGGTTCAGCTTCCATCGCTTCAAGCGGGAAATCCTGATTGCGGTCCTGGCCCAGCAGCCCGATCGCATCCGCCCGGCATTGGCGGCAATGGCGCATGACCTTCATGCCGTCACGGCCTAGCAGCTCCTGCAGGTTAAGCAATTCCTTCGGACGGGGCGCTTTGCGTCCATCCGCTTCGTATTGGCTGCCCGGCGCGATAATCAGCGGTGTTACATTATGCAGCGTGGCCCCGAGTTCTTTTACTCTTTGGGACACGGCGGGCAGATGATGATCGTTGACCCCCGGAATCATAATCGAATTCACTTTGACCAGAATCCCCAGCTTCGCCAGCATCTCAAGCCCCAGCAATTGGCGGCTGATCAGCAGCTCAGCTGCTTCCCTTCCTTCGTACCGGACCCCTTCATCGAATACCCAGGGATAAATCGCCTGGCCGACATCAGGGTCAATGGCATTAATGGTGATGGTGACATGCCGGATGCCAAGCTCGATAATCTCATCCACATGCCGGTAAAGCGTAAGTCCGTTGGTACTAAGGCAGAGGGACACGTCAGGCACATACTTCTTGACCCGGGCAAAGGTATCAAATGTCTGCTCCGGATTCGCCAGCGGATCTCCGGGTCCGGCTACACCCACAACCGAGAGCTGCATCAGCTGAGCGGCAACGCCTCTCACCTTGCGTTCCGCCTGCTCCGGTGTAAGCACTTCACTGACCACGCCCGGCCTGCTTTCATTTACACAGTCGAACTTGCGGTTGCAGTAATTGCACTGGATGTTACAGGCGGGAGCAACCGGGATGTGCATCCGGGCATAAAACCGGTGGGCCTCCTCGCTGTAGCAAGGGTGGCGGCTAATCTCCTCCTCCGCTTCACTTGATATACATGACGGCTGCATCATTTCCCACCTCCTAAAAGATTTGTAGGCTAAGCTTCCCTGACATTCCCATTCGCGACAGTCAACTGGCTGCCAGCTTAGTTTTATGTTATATTAATTAACACCAACGTCGCTTGGCTGCTTTAATTAGTCTCATCATATTTTCATAACAGGGCATCGTCAATTAGGATAAAGCTTGATTTGCCCTTAATTTCCTTATGTTTGCAGTTTCGACATATGGTATGTCAAGTTATATAACTCGTATGTGCCATGTTTCCGTTTTCAAAACAATCATTTCCTGATGATATTTATTCTCATAAGCATTGACAACGCCTCTCAACTCATATATGATACTTTTAGTCAGATACGTAAATCCTAAAATTTCATATATCCCGTAAAGGGGAGTAGCTGTTAGATAAAATCGTCAATACGAGAATATGAGGATATTCTCCGGTTTTATCGGCAATTCATTTTGTTAGCGAGACCTTTACCAATCAGGTTACCTTTATTCCAAAGGCTAATCTGTTTGGTAAAGGTCTTTTTTATATAGTTTTGGTTACAATAATGGTAATAAGGGTATTTTTTATGAAAAGTATCCAGAGCCACATGAGGAGGAAACAGCAATGGATTGGGGATTATTATTAGAATACGGATGGGTATTGCTCGTTCTGGTCGCACTGGAAGGGCTGCTTGCCGCAGACAACGCACTTGTATTGGCAATCATGGTTAAACATCTTCCTGATGAGGAACGTAAGAAGGCGCTCTTTTACGGATTGGCAGGAGCGTTTGTGTTCCGGTTCGGATCACTTTTCGTCATCTCTTATCTGGTCGATATCTGGCAGGTACAAGCTATCGGCGCAATTTATCTGTTATTTATCGCGGGGAATCACATCTTCCGAAAATTACTGTTCAAGAAACCGGTCACGGATGAAGCAGCTGAAAGCGGCACTTCCGGGGCTGTCAACAAGAAGAAAGCCAGCTTCTGGTTCACCGTACTTAAGGTTGAGATTGCAGATATCGCCTTTGCAGTAGACTCCATCCTCGCAGCTGTCGCCCTCGCCGTTGCTCTTCCGCCAAGCGGAATCGGCCATATTGGCGGACTTGACGGCGGACAGTTCCTGGTAATCTTTGCGGGCGGATTCATCGGCCTGGTTATTATGCGGTTTGCCGCTTCTTTCTTCGTCAAATTGCTCCACACACGTCCAGGTCTCGAAATTGCCGCCTTCTTCATTGTCGGCTGGGTAGGGATTAAGCTTGCCGTCATCACTCTTGCACATCCTTCGCTGGGTGTATTGTCTGAAGACTTCGCGCACAGCACCTGGTGGAAACTGACCTTCTACGTAGTTCTGATTATTATTGCGGCTACAGGCTGGTTCATGAGCAGCATCAAGACCGAAGACAATGTCGGCGAGAATCCCGTCAAGGAAGTCGACAAACAGCTCGGCAAATAAGCTTCTCCACTTCATAATGCGACGTCAAAAAGCCCGTTCCCGCCATAGTGGCGGAAACGGGCTTTGCTGTGCTTCGTTCTCTATTGGCCGATCACCTGATCGGTTCTGCCCTGCAGCTCTACGAGCTTCATGATCACATTAGCTGCCTGCGCTTTGGTTACAATCTGCTGTGGATTGAACTTCCCGTTCTCTCCCTGCAGCAATCCCAGCTTAACAGCCAGTGCCACTGCCCCTTTATCCTGAATTGCCGCATTGTCACTGAAGCCGGTTATGACAGAATCATTACCCAGAAAAGCTGAAAGCTTATCGTACTTCAGGAAGGAGGCCAGCAGAACAGCAAGCTGTTCGCGGCTTAACTTACTCTCAGGCTGCAGCGCAGCCTCTCTGCTGATCCATTCACGCTCTGCCGCATAGCTGACAGCTTCATAATAAGGGCTGTCCGGACTCACTCCAGCCACGGCTTTAGGTTCAGAACCATTCGAATACCCTGCATAATACGGTGTTGAGGATCTGGCAATTAGGGTGAACCAGTCTCCGGCCGTTATCTCCTGGTCCGGATTCACCTTCTTATCCGCATCTACGCTCAGCACGCCGTAGTTCAGCAGCTCGGTCAGTGCCTGCTCTGCTGCATGCCCCTTAAGATCAACTGCCTCCGCTCCACTCCGTGACTGCAACGGGTTCTCGTAGGTCGTGACCCATTCCTTAGTTTGCGCATCCAGTACCTTATAGGTATCCTGAGAATCTGCCGGAGTCGGAGCATATACCAGCTTAACTGCCGGTTCAACATACTTATTGTCTATATTATATCCGCCTATACTGCTGTACTGCAGCTTAAGATCATATCGGCCGAGATAGCTCTGAAGTGCTTCCGCCCCGGAAACTGCCGGAACGGGCTTGTCTTTGAGCGCTTCATAACCGGTGCTGCCTGTATTCATGTAGCTTAGCAGTCTGCCGTAAACATCCATAGTCATGACTATATTACTGTCACTAACCGGAATACCCTGATAATAGCGCACGAACTGGTAACGGTACCCCTTCCCGTCCTCAAGGATACTCCACTTTCCTCCATGCTCAGCCAGCTTAAGACTTCCGCTGGCCTTAGGATACAGACGGTTGATAAGCTCTATCGCTCTCTCCTTGGATTGTGCCTGCGTCAGTTTGGTTCCGCCTGCAGGTGCAGGCTGTTCCTTCAATTCCTGGCCGCCATACTGATCCAGCTGGAATTGAATGATTTCTCCGGTGCTGGAGTCTACTTCAGCGTAAGTACGCTCCGGCATTGCCATATTCGCAGCCGTGCGGCTTGCTTCCCAGGATAATCTCCAGAGCTTTTGCTTATCATTCTGGGAATTCATGCCAGAGTTCTGACCTGAAAGCTTGCGTTCTGCAGGAATCGCGGCGACCTGCTGTACCAGCTTCGCCGCTGCAGCTGCGGTCAGCCCGGCGGCGCTTGCCGGCTGGAAAGCATTCTTCCGCTCTGGAACCGCCTCATAAGTGACAGCTGCCGTAATTGCCTTACCTTCATTATCTATGCTTTTGCCAGTCTGGGCATCTATAAGGGACAGGGATTCACTCTCAGGGCGCCAGCCCAGAATCCAGCGCACTGCCGTGCCATCTTTATATAGAGGGATATAATAGAGCCCAACCTTAAAGTTCCCGGCAAATTGCTTGCTTGCTGATTCCGGGGAGACCGCCGGCTTCGCTGACGGATACACTCCGTCTGTAGCCGGTTTGCTGAATTGAACGATATTCCCGTTTCCATCGACGGAGATGTTCAGCATATCCGCTGCCGAGGCAAGCCCGTTTCTCAAGATTCTGAACGGAAATCTATATTCAAACATACCAAAGAGTGCGTCCCTGCCCATATAAGTCTGGTCGTTATCATCCAGTACAAGATCCTTGGCTGCCAGGGATGGTGCGGCCGCGGCAATAAAGCTGCGGGCTTTCGCCAGTGCCTCCTCGCGGGAGAATTCCGGAGGGTAAAAAGCATTCTCCCTCAACATAGGGTAAGAAATATACGTATTAACCAGATCACCTGTCATCGCATCGACCAAACTGGAGAACCCGTAACCTGAGCTGCCCAGCTGGTACTGCCACTGGACATTCCACACCATCTGGTTCCCGGAAGGAGGATAAGAATCCGTGCCAAGCCGTACATTGGATACCGTCGCTTCCTTCAGAACGGGAAACAGCTCTCTTAGCTTGGCAATGGCCTGCTCCTGTGTGATTTTGGCCTTGGCCGGGTCCGGGGCTGCGGAATTGGCGGCCTGTCCGGCAGCTGCTGTGGAGAGAGGCACCATTACCGAAGTGAAGCTGGAATCCGCAGCAGCCAGCCCGCCAGGCAGCAGTAATGCAAGCGCTACCGAAGTAATCAGGGCTGTCCGGGCGGTTTGCTGAATAAATTGATTACGTTTACTGTTCAAAACATTTCATCCTCCTCAAATAGGTAACATGGATATTCTAATTATAATTATATTTAGATATATTTACCATGTTATATTTGCGACAGGAAATTACAGCATTCTCAAACAAGTAGAAACGGGCACCGTCCTTATGCGGACAATACCCGTGTACAGACTAACGCCGCCACTTCATAAACCGGTAATCCAGCAGATCCACCAGCAGGAAAAGGACAAAGCCTACCAGACTGAACAGCATAATTCCCGCATACATCTCCGGATAATCCAGCCGCAGCCAGGCATCCATAATGAAGAAGCCCATGCCATGCTCCGTACCGTAAATTTCGGTGAAGAACAGCACCGATATTGCCGTTCCAAGGGAGATACGAATGGTGCTGAGAATGACCGACAATGCGCCGGGGAGCGTCACATTCCAGAACTTCTGCATGGAGCTGGCGCCGATGCTCGTCAGAACATCATATGTACTCTCAGGGATCGCCTTCACACCATCACGTACGGATATGATTACCTGGAACAGCAGGATCAGCATGATCATCAGCACTTTGGAGGTCTCTCCGAGGCCGAAGAACAGCATCACTACAGGCAATAACGCAATCTTGGGAATCGGATAGGTCAGATACACCACCGGATCCAGCAGCCTGTTCCAGAGCGGAGAGCGGCCCATCAGCAGGCCTACCATCAATCCGAGCAGCAGCGCCAGCAGCACACCCTCGAAGATCCGGAGCAGGCTGTAGCCCACATTCAGCGCCACATCACGCGCGCCTAACTGAAACATAGCTTCATAGACCGCACCCGGACTTGGCAGAATGGAATGATTCATCAGCAGATAGGCTATATACCAGATTACATTCATGCCCGCAAAAACGAACAGCAGCCGCAGCAGGTGAGGGAGATGCCGTTTTTTCACCATTTCTCCATCATAACCTTTCTGATTCTCTTACTCTGCTCGAAATACTCATCGCTCTCCCGCTTGTCCACATGCTTCATGGCAAACACAGCGGAGTTGTCGAGAATCTCCGGCGGCTCCTGTTGCCCGGGCAGCATCACGATAATCTTCTGCCCCAGGAGAATCGCTTCTTCTATATCGTGGGTGACGAACAGTGTGGTTGCCGGATGCGCCTGCCAGTTGTCGATAAAAATCTGCTGCAGCCCTTCCCGCGTAATGGCATCCAGCGCCGAGAACGGCTCGTCCAGCAGCAGAATGGTCGGCAGAATGGCGAATGCACGGGCAATAGCCACCCGTTGCTGCTGTCCTCCACTCAGCGAGAGCGGAAACCGGCCGGCCAGCCCGGCTATACCCATGGACTCCAGCCAATGCAGGATTTGCCCGTCCTGCTCTTGCCTGTTTGTGCTCCCGCTGCCGGGGCGGGCAATCTTCATGGCAATCCTGATATTGTCACGGACTGTCTTCCAGGGCAGCAGGCCATAATTCTGCGGCACCAGGCCAATCAGCGTCTCCTTCTCATGGACGGATCTGCCGTTGAAGAGCAGTTCTCCCTCATACCCCGGCAGCAGTCCGGCAATCGCCCGCAGCAGCGTGGATTTGCCGCTGCCGGAAGGACCGATTACTGTGTATATCCCATGCTCCGGCAGGGTCAGATTCATCTCTCCGAGCGCCAGCTGTCCCTTTTCGTAGGCTACATGAAGGTTGTTAATGCGGAGTCCGCTATTCTTTAAACTGGACATCGGAGATCACTTCTTCAGCCGATATATTTTTGGTGAGCAGTCCTTTTTCACGCGCCCAGGCGAAGGCCGCTTCTACTTCCTTCACATCCACCTGGTAAGCAGGGAGATATTCCGGCACCTTAATCTCATTCTTCAGCGTGTCCGGATAACCCACTTCCTTGATAATCAGATCGATATATTCCGACTGGTCATGCGTTTTCATATAATCTACAGCTTCATCATAAGCGGCGTACATATCACGGATACCTTGTCCCTTGGCATCAATCGCACTCTGCGGGAAAGCCAGCACGAACGGATTGATTCCCGCACTATGGGTCGAGCTGAGGACACGCAGGCCAGCAGTTTTGCCCATGGTCACGAACGGCTCCGGAAGGACGGCTGCATCGGCTTTATTATTCTTGAGCAGCTCCAGACGGGTTGGAATCTGCGGCACTTCGGTCACTGTAATATCGTCTTCGGTCAGACCGGCCTGCTTCAGCATCATCGCCACGGTATATTGGGTCGAGGTATTCTTGGACAGAATGACAGTTTTGCCCTTCAGATCCTTCACCTCTTTGACTTCATCATTTCCGGTCAGCAGATCAAATTCACCCGTGGTAGTACTGGTAATTTTGACATCCAATCCCGCTTCATTATAGATGGAAATCGCTACAAGATCTGCGCTGAGACCATCTACTTTGCCGGCTTGAAAAGCTACATCACGGTCCTTGGCGCTCTTGAAGGTCTGGATATCGAGGTTTACATTATGCTGTTTATCAAAGCCTTGCTCATGCGCAATAATAAACGGAATCGCATCAATAGAAGGCAGCAGACCCAGCGATATGGTAACCGCCTCGGCGGGAGCTTCCGCAGCATTTCCGGTACTTGCAGTATTGGCATTGCCTGCATTGGCATTATTCGAATTTCCGCAGCCAGCCGTTACCAGACCAACCGCAGCAGTCAACATTGCTATTTTCATAAGGTGCTTCCAGTTTTTTCTCTCCATGAATCTTAATTCCTCCGTCTCTTTTCTCTTCATCTTCTTGCTGTTGCTTCGCTTCTGCTTCCGGGAACAGGATCATCCTGTGGTGTAGTGCAGCATAGCCCCCTCAGGCCAGAGGTCCATGCGCATTTATTCACATATGGGCATAGAAGTAGAAACGTTCATGCCGCCCTTCAAAGCACGGCACTCGTTTCTATGGATACCGATTCCTATTCTGCTCGCCGGGAAGACCTAAGTAATGCAATTTTACACCCATTGCCCTATTTTGTATATTTATAAATTGAAATAATCAGGGGAGTGCCTACATGTATTTCCCGTAATCCTTGATTGTCACCTTGGCCTTGCACTCTATCTCCACCTGCGGATAAACCTCCCGCCAATTCATTTGATTCCACTCTTTATAGCTCAAAGTATTCCTTATCTGTATCCCGATTCCGAGACTATCTACGTTATGCTGCTGCATTTGCGACACCATTTCTTTGGCTTTGGCCATAATCACATCTGCGATATCCCGCTCCAGCTGTTGTCTTACCCCGGCCTTATTCAGATAATGGTGTCCGGTATATTCAAGCACGGAGCCCTGGATATTCGCCAGAAGCTCGACTTTGAACCGGCCGGGCCCCAGACGATGAACCTTCACCTTGCGTGAATTCAATAATGAACTGAACATCACTACCACCTGCCGGCCATCCTCTTCCCCCAAATGGAGAGCGGCCTCCCCTTGCCTCAGGTCATCACGGAACAGTCCGAAGAATATCCCGTCTTGAGCCGGAATTTTCATTCTGTAACGGTCCTCCTGAAATAAGGCAATGCCGTCAATAATGGCTTTGTCCCCGCTATCCTTGACTATCGGTGCCACCGGATCTATGCCATCGTCATTATAGTCGCGGGAGAATTCATACAGTGTGGTATTGGGAATGCTGTTGCCGGCCGCCTCTTTCTCCAGCAGATGATTGATATATCTTCCGGTATCCGTATGCGGCTTGTAATCCTTGGCCAGAATTTCACCGGCATCCCCGTTAATAATTGTAACCTTGACGCCAAGGGCTATAGAGGGGTCCCGCAGCAGGGTATCAATGTAATCCCCGAGTCCCGCTTTGGCCAGCTTCAGACCAAACAATGCATCTCTGAGCTGCCCGCTGACAACCGTCAAATCTGTCTGTCTGGAGAACATGATTCTCGCTTCCTTAATGCTATCCGAGACAGTAGACAGCAGCTCGCGGCGTACGGAGGAATCCGGGTCAATGACCGGGACGCAGGAGGTAACTTTGATCCTGTTATTCTCTGCAAGATCGTAGCTCGCCGTCTGTACCAGGCCCAGCTTCTCAAGGATTCTCTCGTCGCTTTTGCATCCGGCCAGCAGCAGAGGAAGCATAAGCAATAGAATCAGGAACAACCTTGCCATGCAAAAATTATGTCTATGCACGGACCTCTCCCCCTTTCCGCTGAATCAGCAGCAATAGAAGCAATAGTACAGGAAACCCGAAAGCAATCCCGGTCACCGCGTACCCCAGGTTAGTGATCCAGACCCCCACTGCATCCAGTGTCTTCGGAATAAAAGAGATACTGTAGGAAATCGCAATCAGCAGGAAAGAGAGCACGGATAGTTTTATTCTGGGGAGCATTCTTCGTACCGACTCTTGTGCCGCCCACCAGTACATTACAACAGTGACCAGAACCGGGAACAGAAACAGCCCGTACAGCAGATTCTCCAGCCTCTCTATAAACGGAAATTGGATATACGCCAGCAAATCAAGCAAGGGATAGAGCAGTTTTTTCAATTGCCCCAGACTGAAGAACCCGAAGCAGATGATCGCCAGCGAGATATACAGCACAGCTAAATAGAGATTTCCCGCATAGACGCCCGCCATAGCCTTTTTGTTCTTGTTCACGTAAGGGAACAGCAGTATCGATAATTCGTAACCGAGAAAAGCGGAATAGATCTCCATCGCTCCTTTGAACTGATTATGCCCGCCTTTGAGAATAAACGGAGTCAGGCGTTCCCAGCGGAACGCCGGAAAAAACCACAGCATGAGCAGATACATCCAGGCAGACAGCCAGAAGAACAGCGTTGCCGCTTTGGAGATGGAATAGATTCCTTTGGTAATCATCAGAAAGGCCAGAATGTCCACAGCCAGCTTGAACACCATGGGATTCGTTGTCGGGAAGGACAGCATTTGGAAGATTAGTACGTATTTCTTGCCGATCATGCAGCCAAAAACAAGCCAGACCGCAGCCAGGCCGCCATAAAAGGGATACAGCACCGGCCTTGGAATTGTCTGCTCCATAATCTCAAATACAGACCTCCCTTGGCCAAGCCGGAAGACCAGTGAAATTAAATAGATATTGAAGGTAGAGACTACGATACACGGCACCAGAAAAAGCCATCCGTTGGTACCGAAATAGTCGGCCAGATTGCGGGGCAATGTGAAGATCACAATTCCGGATTGGGTCATATGCATTAGAACGGCAATATGAAAGGGGCGCAGCTTTTCGGGCATAACGTCCACTCCTACTTTTTGTTTTTTTGCCTGATGGAATTCATGGTCTTACTCTGGGACGGACGGCTGCTCAGCTTCGAGAAAGGAGCACGGATAAACACATCCTTCCAGTCTCCCGTCTTCATTGGAGCAATAGGGGTCAGATAGGACGAACCCAGACTCGTCAGGTTGGATAAATGAATTACGATCAGGGCTATACCCATTACAAGTCCAATATTGCCCCATATTCCGGTGAGTATTATGATTCCGAAGCGGATCAGGCGGATAGAGGCGCTCATCATATAGCTGGGAATCACAAAAGAGGCAATGGCAGATGAGGCTACTGCGATAATAAGCACATTGCTTGTCAGGCCAGCCTGTACAGCCGCTTGACCAATCACAATCCCGCCCACGATCCCGATCGTCTGTCCAATCTTGGTTGGCAGGCGCGCTCCGGCTTCCCGCAGCAGCTCGATCATGATTTCCATCAGCAGCGCTTCATAAACAGGAGGAAACGGCACCCTGTTCCGTGATTCAGCCAACGTTCGGAGCAGCGCTTCGGGAATCATCTCGTAATGAAAGGTAGTTACCGATACATACATCGCCGTGAATGATATCGTTATTACAAGAGCCAGAAACCGGAGCAGCCGCAGTGCCGTCCCCAGTGCCCAGCGCTGGTAGTAATCATCCGGTGATGAGAAGAATTCGAAAAAGGAGGAGGGCGCACTGATCGCTGTCGGACTATTGTCAACGATGGTGATGATCCGCCCGGCCGCCAGCTTCGACACAGCCACATCAGGTCTTTCCGTAGTCAGAAACTGCGGGAACACCGAATTCGGCATATCTTCAATGAACTGGGTCAGCGTCCCGCCGTCATTAATCGCATCTGTCTCAATCCGGTTGATCCGGTTCTGCAGATCCTGGACATATTTAAGATTGGCAATATCCTTGATATAAAGGATGTACACAGTTGTTTTGGAAATTTCTCCGATCTCACACCGGATAATTTTCAGATGCGAGCTTTTGATCCGGCGGCGGATTAAGCTCAGGTTCGTAGGAGCGGATTCCACGAAGGCATCATGAGGGCCGGCAATTACCGTCTCCGTTTCCGACTGCTGTACACTGCGGCCTTCCGGGCCGTAGGCGTCCAGTAAGTAGACAGCTTCCCCGTGGAAGACAGCTACACAGCCCTCCAGTATGCCGACCACCACGGCTTTGGACTCCCTTGTCTCAACAAATTGGGACTGGAGGAACAACTTATCCAGCCCATCCGCCTGAAGCCGGTCAAAGGGCAGCAATATTTCCTGGATTAGCAGGTTGTTATCCACCGTATGCGGGAAATACACAATATCAGCGGAGAGTTCAGGAAAGCGCCGGTGGCTGAGATCCGCACACTGATCGAATTCATCAAGAATATGCCGCAGCGTAGGAATATTCTGTGTGTCCGGTTCCATAGATGCCCTCCTTCCCCGTTCGTTTGGTATAGTATCCCCAAGATTTTCTTGGATATTTAAGGCTGCCGCAATAAAAAACCTTCTTCCATCCCGCAGGATAAAAGAAGGCTATCATGTACATCTTCTGCTTGTGCTACATCTACATTGCCGTACCGGTAACGCTCGTTCCGTTCTTGGTGATCTTGTAATTCACGACTTCGCCGCTCCAGAAATGGAACTTCAGGATCACGTCACCATTGTTCACTTCATTGAAGAACGCCGGCAGCAGACTGATTTCACCCGTGGTATAGGAAGGCGTAAACGTATAAGCAAATTCTTTATAAGACGTCCAGTTTTGCGGGCCGGCATTCCCTCCAGAAGCATATACGGCTTCCATAGTAGCGAGAGTATCGCCATTGAACACAGCCGGTATTTTAAAAGCACTGGCTGTTCCCTGAACGCTGCTTAACTTTGGCGTATTATAGAGAATTACGTTAAAATTCCAATCCGTTCCTTTGTTGAAGCGGGCCGTCAAAACTGCATTGACGCCAAGCTTACCGGAAGAAGTCAGGCTGGTGAGCTTCGCTGCTTTGAACGTCAGCTGGTCACCGCTTAGGGTATAATCCGTTCCCTGCACCAGCTGCTGGCTACCGTATAGAATTGAAGAGAGCGTATTGCCGTTCAGATTCAGCTTAACCGTCACATCCTTGGCTGCGGCACCCTTTTTCAAATGAATGAGATCGCTTTCAGCAGTGGACGAACGGCCGGTCCAGCTGGCCTTCATCATATTGTAAAGCTGCGGATCGGACCACTGGAAGGAAGTGCGGCCGAAATGCTGGCCATTGTCCCACAGCATCGGTGTAATTTGCTTAGACTTCAGATAATAAGCCAGATATTCGAAAAACTTCAGCTTCTCCCCCTGCTCGATCACACCTGTATTCTTGTCAAAACCGAGCAGCCCATACTCGCCCACAATAACGGGAATGCCTTTGGCCGTAAAGGTGTTATAGACATTATTAAAAGTAGTCACGATATCGTTCTGGGTATCGGTCTCGAATCTGGTATATCCCGCAATATTGACACTGAACGGCCAAAATCCGTAATAGTGTACGGTTGCGATCAGATTGGAGTCGTTCAGCCTGGTGATGGTCTGGTACAGGGCATCCATCCGGGTCTGCGTCGGTGAAGCTTCCAGCGTGGACAGCACCAGCGGACGGGTGGCATTATTCCCGCCGGAGGCTCTGACGATGCCATGGAAAGCCACATTCAGCTCATCCAGCATCTGAATCGCCTTGGCCTCATCCGTCGTTCCGCCATCGGTGAAACGCGGCTCATTCACGCTCTCGAACATCAGCTTGCTGGAATATCCCTTGAAGCGGTTCGCAATCTGAGTCCAGACTGCCTTATAGCGGGCCAGCACCAGATCATGCTGCTGCTCCATTTTGCTGATCCACAGCCAGGAATCATGGTGAACGTTGATCATGACATACAAATTCTCTGCTACTGCCCAATCAACAACCTGCTGGACACGTGACAAATAGGCCGCATCCACTGTATACGGGGCAGCCGCTCCCGTATGTACATCCCAGGTCACGGGAATCCGGATGCTCTTATAGCCTTGGGCAGCAATTTTCTTGATTAGAGCCTGTGTGACGGCCGGGTTACCCCAGGAAGTCTCATCGGCTCCGGTCGCATCCAGTGAATTGCCCAGATTCCATCCCGGTTGCATGGCATCTACGTAGGATTGAAGACCTGTGGATGCAGCGGCAGCTACGGCTGCCTGCTCCTGTGGCGCCTGTTCTTCCGTTGCAGCAGAGACCATCGGTGTGACCATAGCGAGCAGCAAGACCGTGGTGAAGATGAATGACAGAAACGATTTCTTTTTTGGCATGGATCGTTTATTCCTCCCGGTTTGTTGTGATCGGCTGATGCATAAAATCAGCTTCAGGATTTTTATGCAACCGCTTACCAAAATCAATATAGCATCTTTGCCGATTGGTAAATATCCCAATTATTAGTGTAAAAAACACTCATAATTAGAGATTTTCTTTGTTCCAGGCAGGAATGCCGCGCTTCAGCCAGTTTGCTCTTTTTCCTCGGCCTGTCCCCCCGGCTTATGCTATAATAATTAAACATAATCCAAAGAGCCCGCTTCTGATGTAATCTATATTTGAGGAGCTGTGACGATGAGCGATCCGATTCTGCAACAGATTCTTACGGAATTACAGGGAATGAAATCTGAAGTGACAGAGATGAAGGCTGAATTTACAGATATGAAATCCGATATCAAAGAGATACGGTCCGAGCTGGGCACAATGAAGGCTGATATTGACAGCATCAAAGAAAATACGAAGCTGATCCCGCTGATCCAGCAGGCTGTATCCGAAGTCAATGCTGAAGTCATTGCAACCCGGGACACTCTTGAGCGGATAGACAAAACATTAACCGTACATGATGCTACACTGGACATGCTGGCCAGACGTTCTATTGATCAGGAAGCCGCATTGAAACGTATCAAATAAGCTTTCCCTACAGGAGTTTGCTGCAAGCGACCGCCATATCCGGCAGTCGCTTTTTCTTTTACCATTCCTCATCCCCTATTGTCTCTCCCACAAGGACACAACTCCTTTCACAAAGCACAAAGCCTCTCCAATTCACACTTTGTACTCTTTTATTGTCTATTTCACACGGACACACCTTTGATTTTCGACTGATCCGTGTTATAATGAAAGCGTAAACAAAAGTGATCGAAACCCTATTTTCCATCGGATTTCATCGCCAAGGAGGATGAATGCAATGCTGGCAGGAATTAAGGAACTGAAGAATTGGGTAACCGGAATGTGGCAGCCTGGGATGGCTTCGGGAGAAGAAGACTACCGGAAAATGGAATACAGCGTAGAGCGCCATTTGCACACACCGCAAACGCCAAGCCCGCTTACTTACGAACAGGAATCACGGATCAAGACTGTCAAATTCCATTAATCTAACCGGATGTATATAGATTGAACTATAGCCACACTTAAAAATCCACACTAAAAAGGCCGCAAGTAACCGGATCATCCGGTTCATGCGGCCTTTTATTTATTTCGTGTCCCCTTACGGTCCGTAGAGGCAAAATAAGTACCAGCGATCATAATGATTAGTGCCATAATAAACGAAAAGGACGGTAAATCGAAATACATGATCAGTGACAGCAGCACTCCTATAAAGGGAGAAATGGCATAATAAGCGCTTGTCTTCGCCGCTCCAAGATACCGCTGTGCATATATGTACGAATAGATGCTCAGTCCATAAGCAACAAATCCCAGCAGCAACGCAGCAAAGATATACCCGATGCGATCTGTAGTTTCTCCAAGAATGAGTGAGATGACAAGTGAGCCTAACCCTGAACCAAATCCTTTGATCACTACAACCTGTAATGGGTCTTTGGCGGACAGCTTGGAGGTCAGATTATTCTCAAGTCCCCAGCAGACAGCTGCAAGCAGCACAAATATTGAACCCCACGATAATGAGATACTGCCGAAATCCTCGACAGAGAGAATCATACTGGCAGCTGTAATGAGGATAACCGCCAGCCACAATCTTGAATTGATCGACTCCTTGAACAGCAGAAGGGCAATCAGCGCGGTTGCGACAATCTCAAAGTTATTGAGGAGTGAGACCGTTGCAGGTGTTGTCACCGTTAGTCCGATCATCAGGAAGATAGGAGCGGCGATATCCAAGACAACCATCCCAGCTGTAAAAGGCAGCTCTTGCCTGGTCAGCCGCATTTCCCTCTTCGCTACTTCTCTTCTGGAACGAAACCAACCGATGACCGACATCCCCATACCAGCACCCAGATACAGAAGCGCAGCCATCATTGTTGGCGGAACTTCCTTTAATAGCTCTTTAGATACCGGCGTGCTGATTGCATATAGTGCAGCCGCGAGGATCGCCCAAATGACCGCAGTTCTTTGCTTTGTTGCCAATGGAATCCCCCATATCCTATAGTATGAAACGGTCTTAAACATCTATACCCAGTATCCCCCCTGGAGGGATATGCGTCAAACAAGTAGAAACGGATAAGGAACATTTAATACCGAAGCATATAAATTCTTATCTTTTAAAAAAGCCTTCCTTCATCTGCAGGATGAAGGAAGGCTAAACCCAGTCATTACTGGAATGTGACCGTGATTTTTTCAGTAACTGTCACTAAATATCAAGCGCTGCATGATATCCCTGATAAATTGCAGTAGTGATCGTTGACGCTTTTACACAGTCCCCGATCTGAGCCACATAAGGAGCACAATCAATTAACTCCTCTACGATATCTCTTCTTGCCCGTTGTCCAAGTGCACATATTACGGAGGTTCCCGGAATCAGCTGCTCTTCCCCGCTTGGATTCAGGCAAACTACGCCCTCCGGCGTAACACATAACCCTTTATACCCCAGATGAACCTTAATATTCAGCTTGTCGATCTCCTTCAGCATAATCGGGCGATGTCTGATATTGGCATCCGGTGCCAGCTCAGTTCTCATCTCGACCAAATGTACCGTTTTGCCTTCCTGGGCAAGGTGAATCGCTGCTTCACTGCCCGCAAGGCCGCCTCCCAGTACAACCACACTATCGGTAATCTTATCTTTCTCCAGATAGTAGTCATTAACTACAACTACATTATCACCATCAAGTCCCGGGATTGGCGGAACAATGGCTGCGGAACCGACAGCTATAATTAACGCATCCACATTTTCATTATCAACATACGCTTGGGTCACAGGTGTATTTAGACGAATCTCGACGCCTGCGTCTTTGGCTAATTTCCCGAGAGTAACTCCCAGCTCATACATCTCATATTTGAAGGGCAGCGCCTGCTCTCCCCGCAGAATACCGCCCACATCATCCGACTTCTCACATAAAATGACCTGATGTCCGCGTTTGGCAGCAGTCATCGCCGCATACAGCCCGCCGGGGCCAGCACCCGCTACCAGAACCTTACGCGGATTAGCCGAAGGATAAATTTCTGTCCCGTCCATCTCACGGCCGATTAACGGATTCACCGTACAGCGTCTTGTAGAGGTCTCCGCACGCTCCGCCATACAGGTGAAGCATCTCAGACATTTAATAATGTCCTCGTCACGGTTGCTCATGACCTTCCGGGGCAGCTCTGGATCAGCCAGCAGTGCGCGGGCCATCTCAACCACATCCGCCTGACCGCTGGCAATGATCTCTTCCATCTGAGCCGGGTCATTTAAACCGCCGACCGTAGCAACGGGGACACTTACATGCTTCTTGATCTCTGCTGCCAGATACACATTACTGCCATGCGGCAAGAACATCGACGGATGGGTGATTCCGAAGCCGGTCTGATACGTGCCCGCAGATACATGCAGCAGGTCGACTCTAGATTCGACAAGCTTGGCAATTTCAATACCTTCAGTAAGGTCATATCCGCCTTCAAACAACTCCGAACCGCTTATTCTGAACTCGATAGGGAAGCCAGGACCTACAGCGTTGCGGACACTGTCAAGAACCTCCTGGGCAAACCGCACCCGGTTCTCCAAAGTTCCGCCGTACTTGTCGGTTCTACGGTTGAAGTACGGAGAAAAGAACTGATTGATCAGCCAGCCATGTCCGCCATGGACCATAATCATCTCATAACCGGCTCTCTTAGCCAGTCCGGCACATCTGCCATAGGCTGCTACGATGTCATCAATTAGTGCTTGTGTAAGCTCCTTCACTTCCCTGCCGTCTGGGCGTACTCCGGGGCTGGGCCCCCACTGGGCCAATTCCTGCTTCTTATTCTTGTCCGTCAGATATGTACCGGCGTACTGTCCGGAATGGGATAGCTCAACACTCGCAATAGCTCCGTGACGGCGGATAGCATCTGCAGTATAAGTAAAGCTGGCAAGAGAATCTACAGTTCCCAGGTCCAGATGGTACATATGGGAGGCTTCGGTTTCGGGATGTACAACAACTTCACTGACTGTAACTGAGGCAGCGCCGCCTTTAGCTCTTAATTCATAGAACGCTGTGGATTTGGGTCCAATCGTACAGTCTGCTGTAATATCGGTTCCGCCCATAGGAGAGCCAAACATTCTATTTCTGAAGGTTACATTACCAATTGTGATGGGTTTAGACAGGTTCGGATATTTTCTAATCATGATTTCATTCTCCTTCTCTCTATACATTGCTTCTGTTCTTTATATACTAGCTTCCTGAGGCTTAGCAGCAGTTCTCGCCTGATATTTGACAGCCCACTTATAGACAAAGGTCAGGATAATTCCGGTGATGCCAAAGATGGCCGCAATCACAAAGGCTCTCTGATAGCTGCCGTCTGCACTGTACACATTCTTCATAATGGACGGGCCAAAATAGCCCGCTAATGCAAAGCCGATAAACATAATTCCATAATTCACACTATTATTCTTGGCACCGAACTGATCTGCAGTAAATCCGGGGAATACGCCCATCAGGGAGCCAAAGCTTAAGCCAATCACAGAAATACCGATATAGAAGGTCGCCACACTATTAGCTCCTGAAATATACAGCAGGGTGAGCCCCACTACAGATAAGAGTGAAGCAAAGGTAAGCGTGTTGATCCGGCCGATTTTGTCAGAAATATAGCCCGCCAGGATGCGTCCGCCCGTGTTGAACAGAGCCAGTACAGAAACCACAGTCGTTGCCGCCGCCGCAGACAGGCCAACCATTTTTTGAGCGATAGGTGAAGCTTGTGAGGTACACATTAGTCCGGCAAAAGCACCGCTGATTAATAACAGGATCATTACGTAGAATAGCGGACTTGCCAGCATGCCTTTCCAGTCTTTGTCGCTTTTTAGAGAACGGCCCGTACCCGGCAACTTGGGTGTCCAGCCTGCCGGAACGAAATCAGATGGGCATTTCTCAATGAAGAAAGAAGCGGAGCAGATGATAAGAAGAAATGCGCTGCCGATGATTAAGAATGCTGATTTCACTCCAGACGAGCTAATCAAGCCATTGGCAATTGGAGGGATGATGACCGAGCTTAATCCATAGGCAGCAGTGGTTACTCCGCCAACCAATCCCCGTTTGTCAGGGAAGAACTTGATGGAGTTACTGATAGTGCAGCCGTAGACCATGCCAGTTCCAAGGCCAAGTACGATGCCGTACGTAAGGACCAGGAAGCTAACCGAGGTTGCAAACCCGGACAATATCATCCCGCCCCCGAATAACAGGCCACCTACCAGAATTACCCGCTTAGGCCCGAATCTGTCATTAATCCATCCGCCTGAAATCATCGTAATTGGACCGACTGAATTGGTAATCGTAAAAGCGATAGCCAAATCCCCCGGTGTTAAGCTGAGTCCTGTCAGCCCGCTCAAATACGCTGCCATCGGGGCAGCAAATACACTCCAGGCGTAGATTGAGCCAATACACAGGTTAATAAAGCAGCTCGCAATCAGAATAATCCATCTCTTCTTTGTAAGTTCCACTGCAATCTTCTTCTCCTTCATCAATCGTATTGTGAATTTATTCACATCTAATCCGATTTCATATTAGCACAGGCTCTTATTTATATCAATACAAACATGTATATATTTATATGTTTAATACAACACGTTTCTTTACATATGTAACAAATGTTATTGTCGACTGGCTAAATATGCTATACTAGCGAAGTAGAAAACGACGAATATGTATAGGAAGCGAAGCTTATGAGAACTTTGAAATACGCTATTTTGGGGTTATTAAACAAAGAGCCAATGACTGGCTATGATATAGGTAAGGAATTCGGCAAGGATTTAGGTGAGTTCTGGAATGCCAAGCACAGTCAGATCTATCCGGAATTAAAAAAGCTGCTGGATGAGGGACTTATTGTATTCGAGATCCAAATTAGCGGAGAAATACTGGAGAAAAAACTGTATTCGATTACGGAGCAGGGCAAGAAAGCTTTTTTGCAATGGCTGAAAAAAGAAGAGCCGCTTGAGCCTACGCCTAAAGATGTGTTCCGGCTGAGAATGTACTTCTCCAATAATCTGGATATTGCCACCCGGATTCATCTATTGGAGCATCAGCTGCATCAGCATCAGGAGAGACTGAAGCATTTAAGCAGAAATAAAGAGCGGTATGACAGCATCCCCCCACTCGACAGCGATAATTTCGGTGATTATCTTGTGCTGGATGGCGCAATTCTGCGTGAGACGGTAACGATAGAGTGGCTGGAGAACTTCATAGCCCACTGCAAGCAATAAACAAACAAATAGAAAGCATAAAGATTCGAGATTTTGTCACCTCGGATCTTTATGCTTATTTTGGTTAAAATACTCTTTTCAACCACTCCAGAACAATCTCCACTGCTTCCACATACCGCTGCCCTACGAGTAACCCCGTATGCGTGGTGTTCCACAGGCCTTTATATTCTGCATGATAATAATCTGCGTTTACTTTGCCCCGGCGGTCGTCCTCCGCACTGTTAACAGCATGGATAACCAGACAAGGGCAAGTAATGGACCGGCTGTCCACCGGGATTCCGTCCGCACCGTAATGATAAGAAAAAGCGCTAAACGCCTTGGAGGACTCCATAGTCAGGTACTTTCTTTGAAAAGCCACATCCTCTGCCGATTCATCTATGCCCGTCAGCTCCTCTCGAACCGGGGCAGGCACTACGAGGCCTGGTTGTGTCCGGACGATGTCCCGGTAAGGCACCCTATCATGAACCTCCTTACAAATACTTGAATCGATCAGCACAAGCCCGGCTAGTTCTGCTGTTTCCGCCAGCTTTTGGCTCAGAATCCCGCCCATGCTGAACCCGATCACAATAGGCGGAGCCCCGCACTCAGCGATAACCTCGCTTATATCCTCCAGATAGTCCCCGAAGGTTATCTCCGTCATATCCAGCACCCGGCTTCTGTAATGGCTTCTCAGATTCATGACATAACAGGTCCAGCCTTCACGGATAAAATGGGGAATGTATTTGCTCCACATCCAGCTTCCGGTAAAGGCACCGTGCACGAATAGTAAAGGAGGCCTGCGGTCAGCGTCTTCCGGGAGGTTGCTTCCTGCGAATATCTGCAGATACAGATCGTTCTCACCGATGTATTTCTCTGTATGCTGCGGCAATTCTGTCGTGTAATCTCTCACAAGTAATTCCTCCTTTGAATTTTAGTTTGATATCAAACTATATAATATATTTTTTTAGAAGTTGTTATTGATTTTAATTAGAATGCCCAGCAGCGTTTCCTTCTCCTGTTCGGTGACATTGAGGTAAAACTGCTCGAGCATGTCTGCGGATATCGCCTCAAAAACTGTTTCCAGCTCCCTCCCCTTCCCCGTCAGAGCAACGTACACAAACCTGGTGTCCTCCTTCTCCCTTTCCTTCGTCACCATGCCAAGCCGCACCAGCTTATCAACCAGTGCCGTGACGGTCGATTTGTCTTTATTAATTTTGGCGGAGATCTCTGCCATAGTAAGCCTCGGCTTCTGCAGCAGCGCATAAATAATGTCCCCGTGCGAAGTGCCGATACCTTCCAGCCCCTGCTTCACCATCTCTGCAACAATGAACCGGTTAACCTTCTCTCTGATCTTGGAGATCAGCGAAATCACATCTCTAGTTTCCATACACGGATTATAGTTTGATATCAAACCATTGTCAATGTCGGCATTCTATATAGTGAGGCAATGCAGGTTTACTCATCGTCCGGATTATTTTCCAGCAACATTACTTCTTCACCCTGCTGCTGTCTGATTGCAATGTTGGCTCTGCCCCATGAACACATTACGTCAATAATTCCATTGGCTGTAGTTCCATATTCCGTTATATAATATTCAACTTTGGGCGGCATTTGATTATAGACCTGTCTGCCGATCATTCCGTCCCTTTCAAGTTCGCGGAGCTGCTGAATCAGAACCTTTTGCGAGATGCCCGGGATACTGCGCTGTAATTCACTTGTCCGTTTCTTACCCGACATTAGATTACATATGATTAACCCTTTCCACTTTCCTCCGAGAATTTCAAGTGTTGCTTCTATGCCTAAATGATATTCTTTCATACCTGCCACCTCATCACACCCTAATTAATTTAGCCTATCTTATCTTATGATTTCTATCATGCCATATAACGATCCGGAGTCCAATGCACACTTTGAGGTAACCATGTTACTTTATTGTGTGTATTTACATTTTTACAGGCATCCAAAATAATATAAACAGCTGCACAAAACCAATATCCGCCGGAAAGGTGATTAAATATGAAAACCCTTGTGATCCTAGCACACCCTAATATTGAGAATTCAAGAGTAAATAAAAGATGGAAACAGGAGCTGCTGCAGCATCCAGAGGAAGTTACGGTCCATGAGCTTTATACGGAGTATCCGGACTGGAGCATTGATGTTCAGACAGAGCAACGTTTACTCGAAGCACACAGCCATATTATTTTTCAATTTCCTTTATATTGGTATAGCTACCCGCCTTTACTGAAAAAGTGGCTGGATGACGTCTTCACCCACGGCTGGGCGTATGGTTCAAACGGGAATAAGCTGAGAGGAAAGAAGCTGGGAATAGCTATGTCAATCGGTGATAAGCAGGAAAATTACCTGCCTGCCGGTTCCGTTTCTTTTACTGTAGATGAGGTTATAGTCCCGTTTAAAGCCAGTGCCGTGCATGTGGGTGCGATCGCATTACCCTATTTCGCCGTCTTCGGAGCCTCCTTTCAGGCGGGTGATGAAGAAATCAATCAGAGCGCAGCAGAGTATCTTCAATATATTACTGGGAATAGATAGGGGCCCACAAACCTCCCTCTCGCTTACTTTTAAGAATCCTGCACAAAATACAACATTTTCCCACTCATCTCGGCCATAACTCCAGAAATGTTGTACAAAAGGCAGGATTTCTCTTCCTTCACGCGGCTTAACGGGATAATTCTTGCATTTTATACAACAATCCTATGAGATACCCTGATATCTAGGCCTCAGAGTTGCAATATGTACAACAATACTGCCGGTAGGATGTGATTAACATATCTGCATTACCCAGATTGCCTTTAATATAACATCTAGCCGATAATCCAATCGATTTCCTCAATAGCAATGACTTCAATGTCATCACAATAGAAGTTAAACCGGTCCTCATTCTCATAATCCCTGACAAGATATTTAACCGATTCCCAGCCCCTATCCGAAATATTCAAAATCTCAAACCAGCTTAATTGGATTACTGCTCCTCCAGCAGCTAGTTGAAGGCTCCCTACTTTTTTGAAATGAATAGTGACCTTATATGTTCGTTTATCCCCTTTAGACAATAAAATAAAGTTGATCAGCAGCATGGGAGTATTGTATTCATCAAACAGCTGCACCGTATCCACTTCAACCCAATATCTGAAATCCGTAATGAACTTCAGATCATTAACTGTAAAATCATTTACTTTGGCGGTGATCCAATCCAGTTTTTTAATATCAGGCATAGTTTATCAGCTCCAATATCACTTAATAAACGGCTTATATTCATTTTCAAATGAATAACCTTTGGACTATTTAAAAAGTCTTCAATTTCCTCATAGTAATTTTTATCTTCTGTTTTATCAAGTTCATGATCCAGTAGATATTTTAGGGATGTTTCCGTTGTAAGCTCAAAATAGCCCAGGAAATTTCTAAAATCTTTATCCGCATTCAAATCGCCAAAGCAGCTATTCCCGTTTCTTCCCCACTGCGCCAAGATAGATAACAAACTCCTCATCGCCGTCTAACTCCAATACCTCATCAATCAGCTTCTGATCATAGATGCCAATGGCGCAGGCACCTGCACCAATGGATTCGCTGGCTAAATACAGGTTCTGGCAGACATGTCCTACATCGATGAGGATTTTTTTGTGGGCGGAAATATCATATTTCCATTCGGAGCGGTAGGGTGTGGTACTCCAGGCAAACAGCACGGAAGCTTTGCGGGCAAAGTTAGGGACAAAGGGCTGATCCAAAGTGATCGCATCAATCTTCTGTTCCAGTTGATCTAATTCAAATATAAATAGGAGCTTATGCTCCACCGGAAGGTATCTGTAGATCCCTTGCGGAATGCCGTCTACCCGCATAATCATTAAATAGGTTTCAAAGGTGTGTGTCGCCCCACTGCAGGGCACGGTCCGCAGCGTAAGCCCGTTCTTGCTCATGCCGGTAATCCCTTGGGTAGCCCATAATAAATAGGACAACTCCTCCAGACTCAAAGTGTCCGCAGAATAGAAGCGTGTACTTCTTCTTTGCCCGATACAATCAAAAATATCCTCTTTACTCACTACGTCTCTGCTAACCTTCGGCAGATCAATAATTAGTGATTCCGGATCAAACGGCTTAACAATTGGCGGCTGGGCAATTCCTTTGATCTTGTCTGTTTTAATATGTTTGAATTCATGAAAATTGGATTTCAGAAAATTTCTTTGTTGTTCATATCTGGTCATAACAAATCCTCCCGGTTTAACTTGATAGCTTTAATTTACCACTCCGTTAAAAATAGATTGTGATTTCATTCACTTTTCATATTACAAAAATACAAATACCAAAAACCCTCCCCCACCCCGAAGGGTAAGGGAAGGCTTAAACGTGTCGTCTGAAGTACGGCCGCTATATTTCCAGTTCTCCAAGCCTGTTCAGTTAGGGCAACCGTTTGCGAACGGTCTTTTACGTTTGATTTTGCGTATTGAAACTGACAAATATTAGTTTAGAAACTTTTTTCTTCTTCCGTTACTGAACTAATATTTTGTAAAATAAATTTCTTATTTACGACAAAGACAATTTATGACATAATTCACTTTGGATCGCCCCCATCTTGTTTATCAAGAGATTCCCAACTGGAATATGACTAATTAACAGGGACTAACCTCTCTATTTTTGACCTAGAACAATCTGGGTAATAATGTAACGCCAATTGGGGGCTTTCCGGGCTTTCTACCAATACCTATATTGGAGGAAAATGATTCATGTCAGAGAATGTAATTAAAAATAGACTTGATAGTTTGTCGAATAAAATATGGATCACTAGAAAAGCTAGAATAAATGCTGAGGAACGTTTGGAAAAGTTTGATTTCCTCACTCAGATGCTAATTAATTACTACACTCTTGTGATTGTAGGATTAAGTATATGGACTCTTTATGATGAATCTAATGCGAAATTAATTTCTGTAATTACTATAATTGCTTCAGTACTTCTTTTCGGTCTATCTATATTTGTCAATGCTAGAAATTTTAAGATTAGATCGCTCACATTTAAAAGTTGCTATATAAAGCTTGATGAAATATATAACGAATGTGAATTGCTTAAAGACTCTCCAGATAAGTTAAGTTTAGAGGATATTTCAAAAATACAAAAAAAATACAATAAAGTCATGAACAGTATTGAAAATCATACTCCAATGGACTATTTAAAAGTACTTAATAATACAAGTGAAATTAGTAAGAGTCAGTGGTGGTATTTTAATTTTAAAAGAGCTTTATTTATTATATCAATATCCATAATTATACTTTTACCTCTAATGTTATCATATCTTGTAACAAAGGCGTGATTAAATGTCAGCTTCAAAAGTATTCACACGTAAATTTCAGGTTAAAAATATAAAAAAAACTACTTTGAAAAAATAATCTATAAGTGCACTCCTGGAATTGATAAAATAAATAGAACATCCTTTGAAAATCGTATTGATGAGTATGTAACTATTATTTCGATGAAAGCTCTGAATGGTAGCTACAAATTTATTCCTTACAAAGAAAAACTCATTTCGAAAGGTTACGACAAGCCGCCGAGACAGATATCTATCCCAACCATAAGAGATAAAGTTACACTTAGTTTGCTTAATGAATGTTTATCGAAAGTATTTGAAAGCAATATAAATAATAAAATAATTCAAACTCTAGTTAATGAATTAAAACAATCTATTCTCTCAGGTCATTTTGATTATTTTATTAAAATTGATATTAAAAACTTTTTCCCTTCAATTTCTCACGATAAATTAATGAAACTTATACATAAAAAGATACGCAAAAAGGAAATATTAACTTTAATTGAGAATTCCATAAAAACACCAACCATTCCTTTTCCAACAAAAATTCATTCTCCAAATATAGTTGGAATTCCTCAAGGAATCTCTATATCAAGTATCCTTGCGAATATATATTTATCTGATATTGACAATAATTTTTCAGTTCCTAACACTGATTTCAAATATTTTCGTTACGTAGATGATATTCTAATTCTATGTAAAAATTCTAATGTTTCAGATATCAAAAATGATATTCTGACCAAATTAAAAAGTTTAGATCTTGAAACAAGTCCCACTAAATATAGAGAGGCAGAAATTTCTGAAGGTTTTTCTTACTTGGGGTATTTTTACAAAGAGATAGGAAATGAATTTGGGTTTTCCGTTCGGGATGAATCTATTAAAAGATTTGAAGAATCAATAATTAAAATATTTTCCGAATATAAATTCAACAAAACAAATGGAATTGAAAAATTTATTTGGAAGCTAAATAAAAAAATTACAGGTTGTGTTTTTGAAAATAAAAAATATGGTTGGTTATTTTTCTATTCTCAAATTGATGACCAGAAGTTACTTTACCATCTTGATTGGTTTATACAAAAATTATGCAAACAAATAGATTTAGATTCAAATGTCAAAAAAAGAATTAAGCGTTTTGTAAGAACCTACCATGAAATAGTGTTTAATCTCAAAAACACTAACTATATACCTAATTTCGATGATTTTGATTTAGATGCACAAAGGACTGTTCTAAGAGATGTTTTTGATGTTCGCGATGCTTTAAAACTAACTGAAAATGAAGTATCCAAAAAATTCAAGAAAAATATTTTTAAATATATTAAAGAACTTGAAAAAGATGTGCAAAATATTTCTTGATTTTGTAAACAAACTGAAGATCTCAAAGGAATTATGAATTTAATCAATATCACAAATGGATTTCACAAGCAGAAATACCGCAGTAAGGAAGAAAGAAGTTCATAATTAGCGGTCCTTATATTCTTGTAGGCAGTACCTCTCTATTCTCATCAAAATCACTGATAGGGTAAACAAAAACCTCCCCTCCCCAAAAGGGAAAGGAAGGCTTACATACGTCTCTCTGAAGCACGGCCGCTATATTTCCAGTTCTCCCAGCCTGTTCAGTTAGGGCAACCGTTTTCGCACGGCTTATAAGTTTCTGCCTGGCACTGTGCTCTGCCGACATTGTGCTCTGCAGATTATATTCCAGCCTTCGCTTCCAACGTCAGCCGGTATCCGTTTTTTCCTTCCCGGACAGCAAACCCCCAGGCTTCGGCGGCTCTCCAGGCTGGATCACTCCCCAGCCGGACCTCAAAGGCCTGACAGGCTTCGGCCCGCTTACGCAATTCTTCATCGGCTCCGGGCAGAGGCGTCCCGGCAACCTTCTGCCGCAAGGCTCTCCACAGCTCTACATCCGCCAGGGCTCTTTGCAGCCAGGGCCCTGCTTCTTCCTTAAACTTGGAATTCCCCATTTCAAGTAACCGGTAGGAGACGCTCTCCAGGCGGTCGAAATACGCGTCAAGCCAGTGGATATCTTTTCTCTGCAAGGCCACTTTAAGTTCCTCATACCCGCCGCTATAGAGCTGGCTATTTAGATTCTGGCTGCAGAAGAACATCATATCCTCTGCCAGCTCTCCGGCGAATTCCCGGACCGACAGCTCCCAGGACAGCTCCGGCATATAACGCTCACTGTTCCACATG
Organism: Paenibacillus sp. FSL E2-0178; assembly: GCF_038593005.1. NCBI lineage: Bacteria > Bacillati > Bacillota > Bacilli > Caryophanales > Paenibacillaceae > Paenibacillus > Paenibacillus sp. FSL E2-0178. The sequence goes on along the minus strand of NZ_CP151953.1, from coordinate 6,162,606 downwards.
TAGTGGGCCATTGTATTCAGCGTAATCTTGGAGCATTCCCATTGAATCATCGGATTCGCTACCACTGCCTGATGTCCGGTCTGACCAAGCTGCGAATAACGTCCGCGAACCGGGTCCAGAAACAACCGGTCGTAGTCGGCATCATTAACGGGGATGTTGTCCCACAGCCACAGCTCATGTCCGTAATAGCTGTAATTATTCCGTGCATCCCTGCTTCCGACTTGCCGGGCGAAGACCGAAGAGCCGGTCCAGAATATCCTGATATCCGTATGCAGCTTCTCGCGGATATCCCGCTTATATTCGGTATCCCAATTAGACCAGTACTCAGAGGGGCACATCACCAGAGTAACCTTCTGCAACTGACGGCTTAAATAGTCATACACACGGTTTGCCACATAGGCGTGCGCCAGTCCGGAACGCTCCAGGTAATGCAGGTTCTCCCCTAATAATGCGTAGTCGATGTCGTCCATGAGCAGGGCGAAATGCCGGACACCGATGGCGATCATCGCTCTCAGCTTCGCTTCCAGACTGGCAAAATCATCTTCACTGCGAAACTGCAGATCATTCCCCGGACTAACGCAATAATAGAAGTCCACCAGCTGGGCATCGCATTCCTGCTTCAGCTCACGAATCTGGTCAAACATAGCCTCAGGATAAGGCTCACGCCACAGCTCACGGTGATAAGGATCATCCTTGGGAGCATGCATGAAGGCGTTCATGCGGTGAGCAGCCAGATAACGCACAGCATCTATCCGGTCGTCAAAGCTCCACGGCGTGCCATAGAAGCCCTCAATGATGCCGCGGACCGGAAAAGAAGGCTCATCGTGAATTGTAGCGACGGGCAACCGGCACTTGCCTTCATCTATGCTCAGCAGCCGGTGCAGAGCATCCATCCCATACCTTAGTCCTCTCTTATTGGAGGCTGCAATTGTAATTTTGCCGTCCTTACGGATGTCCAGCCGGTAGCCATCCGCCTTAAGCAATCCCTCATATTCAAGCTCCAGCGTGACATTGCCCGTTGCGGGTGCCTCTCCTTCTTGCGGCGGTTCAATAATTACAATCGGGCCATCCGCAGCAAGCGGCCACTCCCACTTCTGGATCATGGAGAACTTTGAAGTCAGCCCGATTCTCAGCTGCTGCCCTTCCAGCACCAGCTCCTCACCCTGATCGTAGTAGTCCCGGAAGTAATACTGCCGTTCCCGTAGCGGCATAGTCATATTCACGCCTCCTTCAGCCTGCCTATCAAAGTAAACTTCATTTCCCCGCTCTCAGACTTAGGCTTAATCCGTAACCTTCACATTTCCAAACACGGCCTTACCCCGCGAATCATTCCCCGGATTGCTGAGCGCTATGCCAATATACACCTTACGTTTCATGGGGATCTGAACCGTTCCGACCGTCTGCCAGCTGCTCCCGTTTGCCGAAATCGACCCTTTGAACGTATTTCCGGTTCTGGTCAGCTTCAGCCATTTCGGAGCAGAGGCGGCCGCAGTATGGTCGGTCATATCGCCTGCGGTTTCAGTACGATACTGGAAGGTCGCCCCATTCCCGGGGGTAAGCATCATATCCGCGTGCCTGGAATTATGGCCCATGGACTCCCGGATCATAATGCCGGCCTTGGCCCAGCTGTCCAGCCAGCTGGTGGACTGCAACTTAACAACAATCTCCGCATTGCCGCTCACGGGCTGGTATATATAATTCAGCTGATCTGCATTCCCCCAAATATCCGTCGAGCTGCTGCTGAGTGTAAATTGCTTATTGGAAGCATTGTAGGTGGCGTTCCCCGGCATGGAACCGATATTCCGCGCCTTCCACACAGCGGGCAGCTGGGCCGGATAATCTTGCTCTACCGGAGCCGTCCAGCCTGGTGTCGGCCAGGTCTCACGTTCATGGATGTTCGCCAGCTCATCTTCCGGCCAGGCCCCGTAGGCAAAGAACGCCAGGCGCTTCACGTCCGGATAATTCTCGCGGATGCCTTTGTAGACCTCCTGATATTGATCATCGGTCCAGTCATTATCCAAGGTGGCTACGATGTCCGCAGCACTGCTGCTGATCCGGTCGCTCGTATCCTTCAGGATGCCGTAGGAAGTGCTGTATACCCAATCACTGTTGAACTCCCAGTCATCGAAGTACGCCATCGGTGCGACAAAATCGATCTCGTTCTTGAACTTGGCTACATTCTGTCCAACCTCTGTAAATTCCGGCGGCAAAATATACACACCAAGCTGCACATCCGGATTCGAGGATGCGGAAATATCCTCACGGATATCGCCTACATACTGCCCAATTTGTTCGGTTCTCCATTCGTTCCACTGCTGACGCTGCGGCGAATCCGTATCAAAGTCAATGCTTAGCGGCGAATACCCGAACTCCGCCTGATACTTTGCAACCGTATAATCACTGACGTCCATGTTGTAATTGTCGAAGCGGATCCAGTCCAGCACAACACCGTCCACATCATAATTCTCAATCACTTCCTGAATGATGGAACGCTCATACTGCTGCACTTCATGATGAATTGGATTGACGAAATATTCGTTGCCGTTTGAGCCTGTAAACGGAGTCTGAACTCCGTCCACCAGCGCCTGCATCTGCCATTCATCGTGAGCCAGGAAGGCCTGCTGGTCATGGAACTGGGGAATCCAGGCATGAACCTTGATTCCTGCGGCATGAGCTGCCGTAATGACAGCCTGCAGGGCATCGAAATTCTGGTAGCCCTGGGCAATGGGCGCGATATCACTCTGATAAAATACACTGCCGGACGGAACCTCATCATCTTCGTCCTGCTTCACGTTCATGCTGATGACATCGACCCCGTAGCTGGTGGACAGACTGATGAAATTCTGGACATCCGCCATGTTCTTGAACTGGTTCACGGTCCGTACAATCACTTCCGTCTCAAATGGGGGATTGCTCTGCTGCTCGGCCTGGGCCGGCAAGGGAAGGGAACCACCCGCTACCGAAGAAACCAACACCAAGCTTAACACTGCCATAAACCTCGATCTCAGCGTAAACGCCATAATCTCGCCTCCACATCATAGTCTCATTGAACTTCTATATAGTTTGAACTCAAATTTTTGATATAAGGATAAGTCGCCACTGCGGTGAGTTTTGGACTTCCGGCCGCTGTTGTCCCCAGATTTCCTGATTTAAACCGCAGTTTGCGGTAGAAATCCGGTGACTGATTATGCTTCCGTAGCGAGCTTTCCTGCGGAAAGCTTTCAGGCGGTCGCTTCCGCTCCTACAGTTCCAAAATCCCCTCCGTTGCTTCATCCTTCTATAGTTTTATAGTTCAATCTATATAACAAGAATTATTTCGTAGCGTTGATTTTCTTAACATTCTCCTGCCACTTTTCAGTTCTGAACTCTAGCAGCTTATCCAGCCCCGCTTTTGCGGTGTTCTTTCTTGCGGTATCCAGTGCCGCCAGCACCTCTTCGTCCGACTGGGCTTGAACCATCTGGGCGTAAGCAAGGGTATAGATATCCGCGACATTCTGTGCGATGATGCCGGTCTCCGTATCGGGAAGCGGGTCGGTATTTACGAATTCTGTAATATCCAGCGCGGTTTGCCAGGTCACTGTGGACTGCGCCACGGTCTCCCATGATTTCTGGTTCGCCGAGAGCAGCGCCTCGAGGCTCATTTTCGCCGTATCAATAAAAGTCGTATTCCCGGCCCAGTTAAAGTCCTCGAATTTCCGCATCGTATCCGTACGCTCGTTAGCAGGAGTGGTCTTGTATTTCTCATTCGGAATGGGCGCTCCATCCGCGTCCTCTTCATCCCAGTATAAGCCCTTAGGGCCGAAGAACAGCACCTTCTGTCCCTCCGGACCCGTAATCCAGTCAAAGTAAGCGAAAATAGCCTCCGGGTCCTTGGCCTTTTTCGTAATAACACTGACGTTCCAGCCCAGCGTCTCAAAGCCGCTTACAAATACTTTGGTCTTGTCTATGCCGGCTTTATGGATCGGCCAAATAATCTCATAGCCGCTGTCCGGATGGCTTGCTGTCAATGCCCGGTGTCCCTCAGCTCCATACGTAGTGATATTGGATTCGACCATGACCGCTACCCGGCCGGTATTGACTTTTTCCTTGACCGCATCCTGGGTTTGCTGCAGCGCATCCTGCGTAATCAGCCGTTCACGGTACAGCTTATTGATATACAGCACCATCTCCTCGTAAGCGGGATCATCCAGGATAGATGTCAGCTTGTCGCCTTCCGGATGCCCCATGAGTGTAACGAACTTGCTGGTGGAGTTCTCCCTGAAACCACCATACATAATTTCCAGACCTGCCCCCTTCTCCCCAACCTCCAGAGGGATTACATCCGGGTACTTGTCTTGCACCATGAGCAAATACTGATATAAGTCATCAAAGGTCTCCAGCGCCGGTCTGCCGAGTGCGTTATAAATATCCTTATTCACCATCCACCCGCCGTTGCCGAATTGCCCGGAGGTATACCAGTTCGGGATCTGATAGATTTGCCCGTCATCTGAACGGAGCAGATTCAGGGTCGATTCCTTCACATATTTCTTGAAGTTCGGATATTTCTCATAATATTCATCCAGTGCAACGAGCTGCCCTGCCTGCACCAGCCGTTCTACTGAGGACCCCCGGTCCGTAAAAATAACATCCGGCAAATCACCGCCGACGATCATCGTATTGAGCTTTTCTCCGGCTGCTCCTCCGGATTGTATCGGTTCAACCGTAACCTTGCGGTTCTCCTGAATCCACTTCGTCGCCTCGTTCTCCCCCCAGGGTGAGGTTGTAAGCCAGTCGTAGTTTCCATAGAAGCTGAAGGTAACAGGCTTGATCCCGCTGCCGTCATCCGGGGCTGTCCCGGTATTCAGATTGTTCTGCGAAGCGTCAGAATTCCCACCTCCGCTGCAGGCAGCGAGCAGAAGCACCAGCGAAGTCAGCAACAGAGCTACCCCTTTCAGGCGTTTGCGCATTCTTTTCCCTTCTTTCTACGTAATATGGACACTGCTATTCTTTCAATGAACCGATCATTACGCCCTTAACAAAGTACTTTTGGAGAAAAGGGTACGTCAGGATAATCGGAATGGTAGCGACCATCATCGTAGCCATAGTCAGTGACTTCGTGGTAATCGTCCGGTTCCGGTTCATATGATCCAGCGCGATCGCATTCGAGGAGCCAATCTGGGTCATAATGTTGGAGTTCATCACCTGCCGCAGCAGCGTCTGTATAGGAAGCAAGTGATCCTGGGTAATATAGATCGCTCCCGTAAACCAGTCGTTCCAGTAACTTACTGCGGTGAATAAAGATATTGTGGCCAGCACCGGGCCGGAGACGGGAATCACGATCCGGAAGAAAATGCCGTAGTTGCTGCTGCCGTCGATTTTGGCTGATTCCTCCAGTCCCTCAGGTAAAGCGCTGAAGAAGGTGCGGATGACAATCATGTTCCAGACGCTGATGATGCCGGGGATAATCAGCACCCAAAAGGTGTCCAGCATGCCCAAAGAGCGAATTAGTAAGTAACTGGGGATGAGCCCTCCGCTGAAGAACATCGTAATCATGAAGAACACCATATATGGTTTGCGGAAAAGCAAAGTCTTCTTGGACATGCCGTAGGCTAACAGGGCGGTGAAGAAAACGGATAAAGCTGTGCCAGCGAGCGTTCTAAGAATGGTGATCAGAAAAGAATTCAGCAGGCGGTCATCCTGAAACACAATATAATAATTCTCCAGGGTAAATGCTCTTGGCAACAGGGTTACACCGCCGAGCGCCGTATCACTGCCCAGATTAAAAGAAATGACTAACGCGTTCCAAAACGGGTACAGCATGAGTAGCGCCAGCAGTGTCAAAAGGATATAAATAGTCCGCTGCATCACTTTGTCGCCCAGGCTTAGTCTCATTGTTCACCCCTCCTAAAAGGTTTATGGAGCATGACTCACAGTCGATACATCGCAATAAAACTTCACCGGAAGCATTCGCTATGAGTAGTAGTACCTACCAGAGACTAACATTTGCCCGGCGGGCGATTGTGTTGGCCGTCACCAGCAGAATGATACTGATTACCGCTTTGAACAGCCCTACAGCTGTCGCATAAGAGAATCTGGCATTTAATATCCCAACACGGTACACATAGGTGTCGATAACATCGGAGTAGGGGCGCAGGATCGGATTGGTTGCCAGCAGCAGAATGTCCTCGAAGCCCGCACTGAGCAGACTGCCGATGGCAAGAATCATAAAGATGACAATAATAGGGGTAATGCTGGGGAGTGTAATCAGGTGAATTTGCTTAAACCGGCTTGCTCCGTCTATAGAAGCAGCCTCATATAGGGTCGGATCAATACCTGCTATCGCAGCCAGATAGACAATGCTCCCAAACCCGACTTCCTTCCACACATTTACACTTACCAGAATGGACCAGAAGTACTTGGGTACCGCCAGGAAGTTAATGGGCTCCCCGGCCAGATTGAAACGCTCCAGCACATAGTTCACCGTTCCGTTATCTACGGATAGCAGCGAAAATACGAAACCGGATACAATAACCCAGGACAGGAAATAAGGCAGATAGCTGACGGTCTGGATCACGCGTTTAAAGCCCATATGACCGACTTCATTCAGCATCAGCGCAAGCAGAATCGGGGCAGGAAAAGAGATAATCAATTTGAGCAGGCTAATCACAATCGTATTTCGCATCACATTCCAGAACTCCGGGGCCTCGAAGAACATTCTGAATTGCATAAATCCAACCCAGGGGCTCTTCATCATGCCGCTAAAAATATCGTATTGCTGGAACGCCATCACCACGCCATACATCGGAATGTAGCTAAAAATGAATACAAATATAATGCCCGGCCAAACCATGGACTGCAAATCCAACTGACTGGTAAATCTCTTCCACCTGCTCGCTTTTCCGGCCGTGTTCATCCGCTTTACCTCCTCTGGACGATTCTAGTGAAACAACGGTAAAAACGGTTTGTTCTTCTCAAGCATTTCATCCAGCAGCTGTTCAGCTACGGTGACTGAAGGCATGAGCGGATGATGGACCATAGCCTGCAGAGCCACATCCCGGTCTCCGTGAACAGCCGCCTCGATGGTGAGGCTCTCATATTGCTTGACCGAAGCCAGCAGGCCTCTGACGGACTGAGGAACTCTGCGCAGCGGAATCGGCAGCGGCCCCTGCTTGGTGACCACACAATTCACCTCAATGGAGGCATCGTCCGGCAGGAAGTCAATAATCCCGTTATTCCTTACATTCAGCGTCTGGATATCGCGGGAATCATTATGAATGGAGCGCATCAGCAGCACCGCCGCCTCCGAGTAATAGGCTCCGCCGCGCTGTTCCAGCTGCTTCGGCTTCTCCTTCAGCTCTAGGTTCCGGTACAGCCCAAACAACTCTTCCTCCACCTTCTTCACAACTTCAGCGCGTGATCCGGTCGTTGCAGCTGCTTCCTTCTGTTCCGCCAGCATCTCGTCTGTCATATAGTAATAGCTCAAGTAATACGAGGGAATGGCCTGCAAACTGTTCAGGAACCGGTGATCCCAGGCATCAAACGGCACATTGCCTGCCCTGTAGCTCTCGGGGTAATCAATAAGCTCCTGCAGCTTGCTCTTCCCGTCAATCACGACATCGGATACCCAGTGCAGGTGGTTGATGCCGACAAACTCCGCATAGATCTTCTCTATGGGAAGTCCGAAGAACCCCGAGAGCCACTTTTGGAAACCGATCGGCGAGTTGCACAGGCCTACGCTTTTGACCGATGAATATTTGTGGACAGCTTCAGTCACCATCCCGGCCGGATTCGTGAAATTCAGCAGCCAGGCATCTGGGGCCAGCTCCTCGATATCCCTGCAAATATCCAGAATAACCGGGATGGTCCGCAGGCCTTTCATCATTCCTCCGGGACCGGTCGTCTCCTGACCGATGACACCGTATTGAAGCGGGATCCTTTCGTCCCATTTGCGCGCCTCCAGCATGCCTACCCGGATCTGCGTGCAGACGAAATCCGCTTCGGCAATGGCTTCCCTGCGCTCAAGCGTCTCTGCTACAGTAATCGGCAGTCCGGACTGTGCAATCATGCGCTTGCTCAGCTCCGCAATCGTATGTAGCTTCTCCCTGCCCTCCTCAATATCCACCAGCCATATTTCGCGGATGGGAAGCTCCTGGTGATGCAGGATGATCCCTTCAATTAATTCAGGTGTATACGATGACCCCGCTCCGATGACAACCAGCTTCAATGTTTCCTCCATGACAATTGCCCCTCCTTACCCTCTGATAGATGATCAAGAACCTCCTGATTCACATGCATACCGCTGCTTTCCATCGCCAGAATGACCGATCCTACAACCGGTTCACGGGTTAGAATCCTTAAAGTGCCATTCGGAGCCGCCAGCTTCACTCTTCGCTCAATGGCCCGCCGGATGATGCCGGAGCGGTCTCCCTTGGTCAGCAGGCTGCCTGCAAGCACGATATCGAAGACATCCTCCTCCATGGACAGCCGGCGGATGGCCGATGCCGCTGCCAAACCCAGCTCATCCCCTTGCTTGACCAGCAGCCCGTTGGCAACAGGGTCCCCCTCCTCTGCCGCTTGAAACAACAGCTCCGCAATTTGGGGAGGCAGGTCTCTGAAATGATCGAGGTAATCCTCTCTTAACTCTGAAACGGTGGTATAGCCCAGCAATTGAGTTAAGCGTTTGCTTAGCACTGTCTCCATTTCTCTTCCGTCATCCGCCCTGAGGACGCTGCGGAACACTTCCATACTTAAGTCATAGCCGCCGCCAAAATCCCCGAACCGGTAGCCGAAGCCGCCGCATTGGTAGGTAGCACCCGCCGGATTTTTGCCACTGCAGTTCACGCCCGATCCGCAAATCAGCACGATCCCATAGTTCTTCTCTGTACCTGACCGCAGCGCATTCCAGGTATCGCAGGAAATCTCCGTCCGGGGAAGGCCAAGGCTGCCGATGATCGGCCGCAAAATTCTAAAATCAGCCTCTCTGTCCGCTCCCGCCAGTCCGAACCAGGAGTAATCCAGCTGATCCCGGGTCAGCCCTGAAGCCGTAATGGCTTCCGATACGGCCTGGTGCAAGCTGTCCGCCGCCTGCTCACGGTTTAACTGATGATTCCCGTTCCCGCTTTTGCCTGCACCCATGACCTTCCCCTGTTCGTCTGCAATCATTGCGCAGGTCTTACTTCCACCTGCATCCACTCCCAAGAAATACTTCACAGATGATTCACTCCTATAATTCAAGTTAATCTGACAGATGCGGTGGATTCACGAATGAGCAGCTGAGGAGCGAGCTTCGTTACAGCGGGCTGCGTCACCTCCCCGTTGATCAGTTTCAGCAGTAATTCAACGCCTATATTGCCCATTTGCGCCTCGGGCTGCCTGACTGTCGTGAGCCGCGGGTAGAATTCACCTACGAACTGCTGATCATCAAAGCCGACCACGGAGATATCCTGCGGTACCAGAATTCCTTCCTCACGCAGGGCCTGAACAACCCCGAGCGCAATAAAGTCGTCTCCCGAAAAAATGGCTGTCGGCAGCTTATCCTCGCGAATCCATCTCTTCGCCACCTCATAACCGCTGCTTACCGTAAATCCGCAATATTCCGTGCCGAAGGGCGTTAGCCCCGCTTCATCCAGCGCCTGAACATACCCCCGTTTGCGCTCTGTTACACTCAGGAACACCGAAGGGCCACCGATATAGGCGATCCGGGTATGCCCAAGACCAATCAAATGCTTAGTAGCCTCATACCCTCCCTGATAGTTATCAACGAGTACACTCGGAACATCCTCATGCTGAAACTGGTTATCCAGCAGGACAACCGGAATGTTTTTTCGTTTCAGCTCCTCCACGTATTCCTTCTCCTCAAGCGGAGATAACAGGATAATTCCGTCCACGCGGTCCTTCTGAAACAGGAAGTTCACACCATCATCCTCATTCTCAGCTATAGACAAGGCCAGGAAGTACCCTTGCTCTGCCAGCTTCCGGTTCACCACGCGAATCACGCGGTCATAGAAAGAGTCGTTAAAATTCGTAATCGACATCCCAATAACTCCTGTCTTGCCGCGAACGAGACTCCGCGCCGCCGAGTTGGGCTGATAATTCAACTCCTCAATGGCATTCAGCACTTTCTGGCGGTTGCCTTCACGTACAGAGGGTGAATTGTTTAGAACTCTGGATACGGTCACTACAGAGAGCCCCGACTTCTTGGCTACATCATGAATGTTCATTTAAGTATCTATGCCTCCAAACTCAAAAGTTTAATCGATTTAACTTTCAGGGTAATAAAAAAGAGTAACTCCTCTCGCAAAAACTGCGTACTAACTGAAAATCGAACATTAGATGTGAGTTTTCTCTTTATCCAAAACTTAAAAACCGTTCTTAAAGTTTAAAGGTTTATACTTTACACAGATTTTACAACCAATTTCCCCAGCCGTCAATCCATAAAATGCAGAAAGCTTAATATTCGCTGATTATTGAAAAATAGACCAAATGACGCCTCCATACTTGGACTGCAGTCACTTGGTCTATTCCTGTTTATTTTTCAAAAAAATCATCCGAAACGATAATTCCATTTACTGAGAAGAGCTTGTTGAACGGATTATTTTGCTCAGAGACCTGTGTGGCAAACTCGCCTCCGAAATGCCCCATTTTGAACATATCGCGTAGTAACTTGGATTTCTGTGAGGTTGTACTTTGAGCAGCACCGTAATATTCACAGATGTCATGCACAGAAACGTAAGGCTCAAAGCTTTTATCAAACAAAAAGTTAATCGTGCCAATGGCGTGAATAATGCCTGCTGCCCAGATTTCCAGCTTTCCGCTCATAAAAGGAACAGTCCGTTTGCGTCCCAGCTTTTCTACCATTTTGCAGGACAGCTGTTCATAATCTTCATCCAGATATTCCTGGCAGAACCCCCGCACTAGCTGCAGCAGTTGTTCTTTCTTCTCTAACATCTTCGGGTCTATCATTCTCGGCCTCCCTATTCACAAATTCCGCATATTAAAAATATTATACAGCCATTAGTAAAATGCAAGGATAATCTCTTCATACCATAATAACAACAAAAAACCTCCCCTCACCCCGAAGGATAAGAGAAGGCTTAAACGCCATCACCTCTGAAGCATGGCAGCTAGATTTTCAACTCCCCAAGCTTGATCAGCTCGACAACCGCTTGCGAACGGCCTTTTACATTTAATTTCCGCATTACGTTGGATGTAGTTTGAAAGGAAGTACACAAGAAAAGTCATTTCGAATGCACTACTACTCAAAATACTCCAAATAAAACTTTTTAATCTTATGCCCTAGTTCATCTTCTACAAGTGATTTTACAAATTTACTTCTTATAATCTCCTTATTATTAGAGTCACTAAGTATCTTCTTAATTTCATCTTCATTGAGATGTGGTAACCATTCCAAATTAAATTTCTGATAATCAAAATCCCCCTCTTGTACCACTAAATCATAAAATTCATCAATTCCAATGAACTCTTTGAAAGGTTCTTTATTAATTATTTCCCCATGCCGTAAAAGTACAACCACTACCCCTAGCTGGCTTCCTAAAGGATCAGGAAAACTCTTCGTTGAACTTCTTTCTTTTTCATTTTTGTTTGTAGTACTTTTAATAATAGCTTCTCTTCATAATTTTCAGTTGAATGCAAAACACCGGCGTCACAAGCTGCACCATCCATATAATTACAATTACTGCACTCACTTCCGTCATCCTTAAGCATCTATGCTATACTGAAAAGATGATAAACTAAGCGAGGTGAAGCCAATGAAGTGGGGAGAGATTACAGAATTACACCCAAGCCGCTTTGTACTGGTGGAAGCAATTAAAGCAAGCTCAAGTAACCGCATGCGTCAGTTAGAGGATATGGCAGTCATACAAGATTACGATAACCCGCAAGAAGCTTGGAGCGGCTATAAAAAGCTGCATAAGCTTCATCCAAACCGTGAACTGTATGTATTTCATACAAGCAGAAATGATGTTGAGGTTGTGGAAGAGTTTTTCTCAGGAGTACGGCAACAGATATGAAGTTACACCTTCTGCATGGCCTGCCTATTGTTTCTTTGACTCTAACTCACCATGGTGAATCCATTTCTCTTAAAAATCTTTTATTTGATACTGGCTGTGCTGCAACCGTTTTTGATTCCGATATACTAGCTGTAATAGGTATCGATATTGATTTTATTAACGGAAGAGCCAAGCGAATGTATGGAGTAGGGGGAACGAGCGAAATTTGTTATGAGCAGCAGATTCCCGACTTTTGCATTGAAGATATCGATTTGAGTGATTTCCCCATACAGCTTGGTTCGATTCAAGAGCCTTACGGCTTTGATGGAATTATTGGCATTGATTTTATGATGAGAACCAAATGCCAAGTGGATTTTGAAGCGATGACTGTCCAGCTTGAAAAATAGACCAAATGACGCCTCCTCACTCGGACGGCAGTCACTTGGTCTATTCCTGTTTATTTTTCAAAATAATCATCCGAAACGATAATACCATTTACTGAGAAAAGCTTGTTGAACGGATTATTTTGCTCAGAGACCTGTCACAACAAAAAACCTCCCCTCACCCCGAAGGATAAGAGAAGGCTTAAACGCGTCACCCCTGAAGCACGGCAGCTATATTTTCAGCTCCCCAAGCTTGATCAGCTCGACAACCGCTTGCGAACGGCCTTTTACGTTTAATTTTTGCATGACGTTGGAAATGTGGTTGCGGACGGTTTTTTCGCTAATGAATAACAGTCCTGCAATATCCCGTGTAGTTTTGTCCTGCACTAGAAGCTCGAATACTTCGCGCTCACGATGCGTCAACAGAAATTTGCTATGATGTTCGTTCCCTTTCAATGGTGTCACCCCTCCTTGCTCTGGGTTTGTTTGGTATAACAAGGTAAAGGGATACAGTCAAACCATACTATGTAGGGTGGCAGTTAATGGTGCTGTTGCAGCATTAATTTGGGCGGGGACAGACGCGGATCGCGGACAACCCTGGCATTTCTGACCAAAACGCATAATAAAAACGGCTTCAGCTCCTATCGTTAAGGGCGTCATCCGTTGGGGCAAAGTCTATAGAAAACACGCTGCTAAGTAATGCTTAGGCAAAAAAAATGTTGCTGGAACTCCGTCCGCCCGCAGCGTTACGCCGCAAACTTTACCGGTCCGTCACGCCCTTTCGGTCACGCCGGCTTAATCCGGTAAGGCTGCTAACAACCCCAGTGTAATTTATGAAATGGATTCCATAGCAAGCTTTTTTATATGCGAAAATGTGAAAATTTCTATGGTAAAATAAAACCATTCCAATTCTGACTCGGGGGGCAGCATACGCCATGGCTAATATTAAAGAAATCGCCCGGATTGCCGGAGTTTCCGTAACGACCGTCTCGCGGGTGCTGAATAATCATCCTTATGTCAGCAAAGACAAAAGAGCCGCCGTCCTCGATACGATTGAGCAGTTAAACTACACCCGCAATATGAACGCCGTCCACCTGATTACTGGCCGTACCGGTACAGTGGCGGTGATTCTTCCGTATATCAATGCTTTTTATTTCTCGATTATTATGAATGGTCTTGCCCATGAGGCACTGCTCGCGCAATACCGGCTGATCCTGTGCCAGAGCAATTATTTGGCGGATGAAGAGATTAAAGTGCTGGAGATGCTGCGCAATAAAGAAATCGACGGTGTGATCATTGTATCGACTGCGCTGAAGCCCGAAACGATTGAGGAGTATACCGCCTACGGTCCGGTTGTAACCTGCCAGGACAGCGGGCAGCGCCGTTATTCCTCTGTATATATTGAGCATTTTGCGGCTTTCCGGCAGGGGCTGCAGTATTTGAAGGGCAAAGGGTACCGCACCATCGGCTATTGCGAAGGCAGGCAGAATGGCAGCAGCGCCTCTATCCGGCAGACCGCTTTTCGCGAATTCATTGCTGAGCACAAGCTGGTTTTTCAGGAGGAATGGATGATCTACGACTGCACGACGGAAGAAGACGGTGCGGCCGTGGCACGATTGCTGCTGGAGATGCCGGAGCGGCCTGAAGCTATGATCATCACTGGTGATCATGTTGCAGCCGGACTGATGATTGAGGCGCGCAAAGCGGGTCTTAGTATCCCGGGAGACCTCGCGGTCATGGGCTTCGATAACCAGCCGATCGGCCGGCTGCTGGAGATCACCACCATAGACAATCACCTGTATGAGATGGGTGCATCCGCCTTCCGTATTATCCATGAGCAGATCAGCTCAGACAACCCAGCCCCGGTCTACCGCAAGCTGGATTACCGGATTATTGAGCGGTCCACGGTGTAGAATCAGCGATCTGCGATCACTGCTTGTTGCTGCAATAGTTGTGATAGGCATGTCCAACACGCGCTCAAAGTTATACTCGTCCTAGCCAAACGGTCAATTGCCGGTGGGTACGCGGAATAATTCGTGCTGAGTTAATCCAGCGCTGTCACGAATGCTATAAACTTCAGTATGGCGGAACGTTTAAAAAACATTGCGTATACCAGGCATTCCGCCGGGGATCACGCTGTTGTCTCTGGGACACCGGCAGCAGAGCGAGCTTAGAGTAAGATAATTAAGTTTTGCTTCAGCCTGTAAAAGCATAATGTTGTACGTAGTGCAACTCCGGTTCATGAATACCCGGGTGTCCGGGAGGAATGTTGTACGGAATACAGGAATTCCCCCGATCTTCTGCTGGAACAAGAGGAATTGCTGCCTTTTCTACAACAATTCTTGAGTTCAGCCGTTTTTAGGAGTAAATTGTTGTATTTCGTGCAGGAATCAAGTAGAAACAGTAACGTTGTCCGTTTAGGGGACGGTAGCGTTTCAGGGGAACTTGAAGGATAAGTTATCATATGAAAAAGTATATATTCCTATATACTCAAAAAATTAAACTGCGTCTTCCGCCTGTCGGGAGGCGTTTTTGGTGTTTTATTTGTGTGAGTCAGCATGGATATGATAATTATCACATTTTTATTGACAGGTACTGGATGGAGATTTATGATAGGTCCATCATTGATAACGATTATCATTTACATAAACAAAAGGGGTGTCCAACAGAATGAAGATAGGTTATGCAGTACCCGCGGGTTTGCTTGCGGCTTCCCTCCTGTTTGCCGGCTGTGCAAGCAATGATAACAATAATAATGGCAACAACGGCAATAACAGCAATACCTCCGGGAATAATGCCGCAGCCCAGACGGGCAATGGGTCAACCGGTGCACCTGCCGCAACTGCAGATTCAACTGCTGCTGGCGTTACGGCGGATTTCACCACGGCCATCGACGAGTACCGGAAATATGTAATTGAACAATGCGACGAATTCGTGAAACAGACCGAAGGCTTCACCGATGCGGTGAAAGCAGGCAAGCTTGAAGACGCCAAGGCGCTGTATGCTCCGGCACGCATGTATTATGAACGGATTGAGCCCATTGCTGAAGCGCTCGGAGATCTGGACCCGAATATTGATGCCCGCGAGAACGATGTTGACGCTGCCGACTGGCGCGGCTTCCACAAGATTGAACAGGCCCTCTGGCAGAACAATACCACAGATGGAATGACTGATGTCGCGGACCGTTTGCTGAAGGATGCGCAGCTGCTGCGTGCCAAGGTGGAAACCGCTGAGATTGACGCCAACCTGCTCGTTACCGGAGCTGTAGAGCTGCTGAATGAAGTATCCTCCTCCAAAGTAACCGGTGAAGAGGAACGTTACTCCCACACGGATTTGTATGATTTTGTCGCCAATGTGGAAGGTGCCCAGAAGATCTATGAGCTGCTGAAACCCGAGCTGGCCAAAAAAGACCCTGCGCTGGAGCAAACGATCGGTGAACGCTTCACGGCACTGCTGAATGAGCTGGCGCCGTTTAAATCCGGTGACGGCTACGTTTCCTACGAAACGCTGAAAGAAGCTGAGGTCCGGACGTTAAGCCAGAATCTGGACGCCTTAGCTGAGCCTCTATCCAACATGGGAACTATCCTGGGAGTGTGACCGGTATGAAAAAGAAAGACAGGACTTCCCGGGAAACTCCCGCCACAGAGAGCGGTCTCTCCAAGGATGTTTCTAAAGATCAGCTAATATTCGATAAAAAACTAAGCCGCCGCGATATGCTGCGGCTTACTGGCGCCTCCGGACTCGGCCTGCTGCTGGGCGGCGGCGGTGTGAGCGGCATTCTGGCAGCACGCAAAGCGGCGGGTCAGGCGGGTCAGGCACTCACTTCCCCGCAACACGCGGGAGCGGACATTATTCCATTCCACGGGAATCATCAGGCGGGAATCATTACGCCTGCGCAGAATTTCCTGTGCTTCGCCTCGTTTGATCTGACAACAACCAAGCTCAGCGAGGTCAAAAAACTGCTGGAGGCCTGGACCACCGCCGCCGCTGCCCTTACTGCCGGTACGCTGATCGGCAGCGTGAACGACAATCCCAATCTTCCGCCTGCCGACACCGGCGAGGCCGATGGTCTTACCCCCTCCAAATGTACGCTTACCTTCGGGGCGGGTCCTGCCTTCTTTGACAGCCGGTTCGGACTGGCTGGGAAACGGCCGGCCTCCTTCACCGATCTCCCGGCATTCACGGGAGACAGCCTGGAGCCGCAGTGGTGCGGCGGCGATCTCTGTGTGCAGGCCTGCGCCGACGATCTGCAGGTGGCGTTCCATGCCATCCGCAATCTGGCCCGCATCGCCCGGGGCGTAGCCGTGCTGCGCTGGACGCAGGAGGGCTTCCAGCGCACCGGCAGCGCCGACCCGGCAGGCGGCACACCGCGTAATCTGCTCGGCTTCAAGGACGGCACGGGCAATCCCGATGTCAGCGATGACGCCGAGATGCGAAATGTCGTCTGGAGCGGAAGCGGCGATGGCCCCGCCTGGATGAACGGCGGTACGTATCTCGCACTGCGCCGGGTACGCTTTCGCATTGAGGTCTGGGACCGCTCTACGCTGAGCGATCAGGAAGCAACGTTCGGGCGTCACCGGCAGAGCGGCGCCCCGATTGGAGCGCGGGATGAATTCGCCGAGCTCAATCTGGAGGCGGCGGATGCCAGCGGCAAGCCTGTCATTCCGCCGGATTCCCATTCGGCCCTCGCCCATGGGGACGGTTCAGTCAAAATGCTGCGCCGCTCCTACTCCTATTCCAGCGGCATGGATCTCAAAACCGGACAGCTGGATGCAGGGCTGGTCTTCATCAGCTTCCAGAAGGATCTGGTGAAGCAGTTCGTGAGCATTCAGCAGCGCCTCTCGAAGAATGACCGGCTGAATGAATATATGGTCCATACCGGCAGCGCCGTATTTGCCTGCTTCCCCGGAGTACGGGAAGGTGGTTATATCGGGGAGACGCTGCTGGGGTGACGGCAGATATAGCTAAGTCCGGATTCAGCGTGAGGAAATGACGCTGAATTCGGCGCTGGATATATCCGGGTGCCTAAGGTTGTTCTTGTTCGGCGTGATCAGAATCAGCGGGATGAACGAGATGTGGGACGAACGATCCAGAACAAATAATCCGGAGCAGACTGGAGATTTGAGAACAGGAAAGTGTGTCGCGGAAGTTGCGGAAAGAAACGGAGCAGCGGCGGGATTGAGTAAATGGAGGGGCGGCTGGCAGCTGGCACGGCAGCAAACGGAATCAGGCAAAATGTTGCACTGGGTACAACTCGAATACCTAGTTTCCTGCCTATTGGGACGGATTGTTGTATGAAATACAACAATCGCTTCGTTTACCAGCCTGGAACCGGTGGAATGCTGCATTTCATACAACAATTTTAGTTTAGGGGCAATATTTCAAAAGAAATGTTGTATTTCGTGCAGGATTGTTAGCGGAGAATCAGGTACAACAGTTACTGCCGCCCCGAGTCCCAATGTTCACTGCAGTAACAACCTCGTTTCAGGCTCAACTCTTAAGTCCGCCTTCTATAGAGGAAACATAATAGCATGCTTATTCGCGAAGGGAATGATCCCGATGATCATAACGGTTAAAATCAGTCCATGGCGGCAGATCCGGGCAGCGCTGCTGCTGATCGGCCTGCTTCTGCTGCTGCCCGGCGCGCCGGCTTCTGCGTCAGGCGCGCCGCTCGATGAGCTGCTGCCGCCTGTAGGCAGCGCGCTAGTAGAGGCCGGCCAGAGCCGCTGGGATGCGGCGGCGGCCGATGTAGAATCGTTCGCGGCGCTGTGGCGCAGCGCGAACGAAGGCACGCCGGACCCGGCACTCGCCGGTCCGGCAGCTGAAGTCGACGCCGCGCTGGCAGCCGCGGCGCAGGCCCTTGCGGCCGGCGGCGGAGCGCCCGCCAAGGCCGCCTTGTCCACGCTCGCCAGAAGCGTGGACGCGTACGTCACCGCCGCCGCAGGCGGGGGCGGCGGTGACTCAGGCGCCGCCGGGCGCGCAGCGGCGGCGAAGCTGCTGCCCGCGGCGGAGCGCACGCGGGATGCGGCGCGCAGCGCCGACTGGACGGCGGCGGCGGAAGCCTACCGCGCCGTCGTGAACGGCTGGACGCCGGCGGAGCGCGGCATCCGGGTGGACAATCCCGCCGTCTACGGCCTGCTGGAGACGAAGATGAGCCTGCTGCGCATTGCGCTGCAGGCCGAGCCGCTCCGCGAAGAAGCCGCGCTGGCGGAAGCCGAGGCGCTGGTTGCGCTGCTGTCCGGCTACAGCGAGGGCAAGGCGGTCGATACCGGTACCCCGGCAGCAGAGCCCGCCTCCATTGAAGAGCTGATCAGCTACCTGAACAAAGCTTCAGCCTCTGCCGAAGCCGGAGACAGTCCGGCAGCAGCCGCGATAATGGAGCAGTTCATCATAGCTTGGCCGTCAGCAGAAGGCGCCGTACAGATTGCCTCGCCCAAGGTCTATGCCAATATCGAGAATGAGAGCACCGCCGTCACCGGCTACCTGCTCTCCGATCCTCCGAAGCTTGCCGGGGCGCTGGAGATCATGGACAATATGCTCGCCGAGCTGACTCCGCTGGCCGGAGAACAGACGTATACTGCGTGGGATGCGGCACTCATTCTGCTGCGTGAGGGGCTCGAAGCGATTCTTGTGCTCGCCGCACTCCTCGCTTATCTGCGCCGGGAAGCAGAACCCGCAGCCCGGCGCTGGGTCTGGTCCGGGGCTGCAGTGGGGCTGGCCGGAAGCATCGGCATCGCCGTGTTGCTAACCTATACCATCTCGCAGGCAGCCTCCGGGGGAGCACGTGAGCTGATCGAAGGTATTGCCGGGCTGGTCGCCGTGGTCATGATGCTCACCGTCGGCCGCTGGCTGCATGGTAAATCCAGTACGGCTGCCTGGAATAAGTATGTAGACCGCCAGATGCAGGGTGCGCTTGCCAAAGGCAATCTATGGTACCTGTTCTTCATCGCTGCACTGGCAATCCTGCGCGAAGGAGCGGAAACAACGATTTTCTACGCAGGTATGGCTCCAGCCATTGCTACTTCCCAGCTGCTGCTCGGCATTGGCGGCGCACTTGCGATACTGATCGTTCTCGGCTACGCAATCATTGCCCTGAGCGCCAGACTGCCGATTGCCGCCTTCTTCCGCACCGCTACAGTGCTGATCTATTATCTCGTGTTCCGCTTCCTTGGTGAGAGCATCCATGCGCTCCAGGTAGCCGGCAAAATACCGGCACATGCGGAGAGCAGCCTCCCATCCATCGGCTGGCTCGGCCTGTATCCGACCTGGGAGACCTTTGTGCCGCAAATACTCATTCTCGCTTTCATCCTCTGGGAGCTGCTGCGCGGCAGACAAGCTTCCCGCAGAATGCGCACACCAAACCGGTTAACCAAATAAACACACTAACATATAGCTGTCATCTGCGTGAGTGACCTCAAACACCGCAGATGACAGCTTCTATTTTGCCAGTCCGCCATATTCATTGTCCCCCTCTACTCCCTGCTCCCAACTCCACGCTCCCTACTCGCTGCTCCCTACTCACTGCTCACTGCTCACTGCTCTCCAGCTTCTACCCGCCGCCTTCTGTTCTCTCTTCTCTATTTTCTGCCCTTTGCTCCCTATTATCTGTTCTGCCCTCTCCTTTAACCTTTATTTCCTACCCCAGCTTCTCCTGTCTGCCCTTTGTTATCTGTTCTCTGCTTCCCAACACCTGCTCTCTGTCCTCTGCCACGCTCTGCTTCTTCCTTTTGCCCTTCCTATGATGCCATTGTTAGCTCAAATGCGCCTTCAGCCTCTCCCTGACTGTTACACCCAGCCTGCAAAGGAGAATTAAGTGGAAAAAGGTCACCTAATAATGGAAGAAATCCTGTTTACAGTATCACAGTTGGAAAAACAACACTTATTTTTACTCAAATAGCAAACGACGAAGATATGAGTAGAATTAAGTAACATAAATCCACTTAAATTCAACAACAAGCAGAATAAGACTGGTTTAAATGACGAAAATCCAACTAATTCCCCGGCGGACGGACGTATTCCCAGCAGATACATTATCGGCACATTTCCAGCTGGCCCCCCTCCGGAGGGCCGTTCCCCAACAAGCGCATCTTCGGCGGACGCATCTTCAGCAGACGTGGTTCCATCCGACGAGCCTCCGGCAGGCAGGTCTACGACTAGGTGTGTCCCGGCAGGTGCGTCTACGGCAGGTGCATTTCCAACTGGCCCCCCTCTGGAGGGCCGTTCCCCAATAAGTGCATCTTCGGCGGGCGCATCTCCAGCAGACTCGGTTCCATCAAACGCACCTCCGGCAGGCTGGTCTACGACTAGGTGTGTCCCGGCAGGCACTTCTATGGCAGGTGCATTTCCAGCTGGCCCCCCTCCGGAGGGCCGTTCCCCAACAAGCGCATCTTCGGCGGGCGCTTCTCCAGCAGACGTGGTTCCATCCGACGAGCTCCGGCAGGCAGGTCTACGACTAGGTGTGTCCCGGCAGGCGCGTCTACAGCAGATGCATTTCCAGCTGGCCCCCCTCCGGAGGGCCGTTCCCCCATACGCACTTCCAGCAGACACATCACTGGCAGACGCTTCTCCAACAGACACATCCCCGGCATACGCGTCCCGCAGGCGAATCACCAGCCAGTACTTCCCTCCCCGGCGTACCATATTCTCGGCAGACGTGTCCACCGCAGGCGCCACCCCATCAAGCACCTCCCCAGCTATCACACTTCCAGCCGGCATGTCTCCCGCCCCCTTAGGGCAAACTCACTATTGCATCCTGGGGCGATTTGTTTTATTCTGAGTATGAAAATAATTTTCTTTATTATTGGTGTATTGGTTAAAATAATTTCAGGAAATATTTCAGCTTCACTGCTCATCTATTCCACAAAACACAGAAATCAGCGTCAGCTTTAGCGTCAACATAAGTACAAACAAACTACAGGATTACAAAGAACGAAGAAAAGAAGGTGAGTACTTGTCTCCAATTCTGCATGCCCTGGAGCATGACAAGCCCAAGCTGTCGCAAATGGAACGCAAGCTGGCGGAGCGCATACTGGCTTCTCCGGGGGAAATTGTTCATATGGGGATTACGGATCTGGCCGAAGAGTGCGGCATCAGCCCGGCAACCATTACGCGGTTCTGCAAGGTGCTGCATTTCAAAGGATTCCCTGATTTCAAAGTCAAGCTGGCGGCTGAGCTCGCCCACAGCGATGCTTCGCCGCAGGATGGCGGCTCCTCTTACCAGGATATCGTAGCAGGCAATCCGCTGCCGTTCATTGTGGAGGCGATGCAGGCCAATCATCTGGCCTCCATCCGGGATACCACCTCGCTGCTCGATCTCGGACGGCTGCAGAGCGTGATCGATCTGCTCTGCCGGGCACGGCGGGTCGATCTGTACGGGATGGCAACTTCATCCATTGTCGCCCAGGATTTCTATCAGAAGCTGATCCGCATCGGCGTGAACTGCACAGCTTTTGCCGATTCGCATATGCAGATTACTTCCGCTTCTTCGCTCGCTGCCGGTGATGTCGCGTTTGCGGTCTCTTACTCGGGTGAAACCCCGGAGACCATCGATGCGTTAACCTGTGCCGCGGCAAGCGGCGCAGCCACAGTCTCATTGACATCATACGGAAGCAGCACACTGGCAACACTGGCCGATATCCCGTTGTTCTCATCATCACTTGAGCAGGGTATGCGGCGCGGTGATATGGCTTCACGGATCGCACAGCTGCATATTATCGATATTCTGTTCACCGGCATGGTCAGCACCCGGTTCGGGGATTTCATTCCCAAGCTGGAGCAGTCGTATTTGAATGTACAACACTACCGTCATAAACGGGGAGGACAATCATAATGAATATTTTGAAATTCCAGAACGAAGAAGATTTCGCAGTAACCGGGGCGAACCTGATCGCCAGCCTGGTGCAGAGCAATCCCAAGGCCGTGCTGGGTCTGGCTACCGGAAGCTCTCCGGTCGGCGTGTACGCGAAGCTGGTGGAAATGCACCGCAAGGGCATTGTGAGCTTCGCCAAAGCCTCTTCCTATAACCTTGATGAATACGTCGGTCTGCCCGTAGATCATCCGCAGAGCTACAGAAGCTTCATGAATGAGCATCTGTTCAACCATATCGATATTGACCTGGCCCGTACCCATGTCCCTAACGGAAATGCGCCGGATCTGGATGCCGAATGCCTGGCTTATGACCGGATGCTGGAAGATAACGGTCCTGTGGACCTGCAGATTCTCGGCATCGGCAGCAACGGCCATATCGGCTTCAATGAGCCGGATGCCAGCCTCAGCAGCGGCACGCATGTCGTTGATCTGCTGGAGGAAACACTGGAAGCCAACGCCCGTTTCTTCGACAGGCTGGAGGATGTGCCCCGGCAGGCCGTGACGATGGGCATCGGCGGTATTCTAAAGGCCAAGCAGATTGTGCTGCTGGTGCGCGGGGAAGAGAAAGCGGAAGCGGTAAAAAATGCGCTGGAGGGTCCAATCACTACCCAATGCCCCGCCTCGCTGCTGCAGAGCCATCCGAATGTTGTGGTCCTGCTTGATGAAGGAGCAGCAAAATGGCTGAAATAAACGTTTCATCCGGTGAACTGCTGTACGGCAAAGTCCTTACTCCTGACGGGGTCATCCAAAAGGGCGTAATTGCCGTCTCGGAAGGCCTGATCCAATATGCCGGAGAGGCGGCCTGGCTTCCGGCAGCCTATGCTAGCTGGCAGACGGGAACTTCACCTGAACCAGAGGGACTGCTGATTCCCGGATTTGTTGATGTACATGTGCATGGCGGGGCCGGTTACGATTTCATGTACAGCGACGCTGATTCACTGGATACCATTACACGCTTCCATGCTTCGCAAGGCACAACGTCTATGCTGGCTACAACTATGACTGCCGCCAAGGATGACATTGACCGCGTGCTGTCTGAAGTGAATGCTTATCGCTCCGCTGAAGGCGGCATGCCTTATGCCCAGCTGGCAGGCGTACATCTAGAAGGGCCGTTCATCAGCCCGAAATGGCCCGGAGCACAGAATCCCGGGCATATTGTTCCGGCCAATACGTTATGGCTGGAGGAATGGGAAGCCCGGTATCCGGGGATGATCCGCCAGGTTACACTGGCTCCGGAACGCGAGGGCGCACTGGAAGCCATCCAGTGGCTGCGAAAGCATGGAATTACGGCAGCGCTCGGCCATACGGACGCCACGTTCGAAGAGGTTATTGCCGCTGCAGATGCCGGCTTAAACCAGGCTGTGCACATGTTCAATGCCATGACGCCGCTGCATCACCGCAAGCCGGGGACCGCAGGTGCCGTCCTGTTCGATCCGCGCATCCGCGCGGAGGTGATTGCTGACGGCATTCATGTTCATCCGGCAGCGATCAGCATTATCGCCCGGCTCAAGAACGGGCATAACCTGCTGCTGATCACAGACGCCATGTCGGCGACCGGACTCAGCGACGGGGAATATGCCATCGGCGATTTGCCCGTTATTGTGAGCGGCGGGATTGCCACGCTGAAGGAACATCCTGAGTCGCTCGCCGGCAGTACACTGACCATGATCCGCGGCTTCCGCTACCTGGTTCAGGAGATCGGCCTCAGCCTGCAGGAAGCTTCACAGGCAGCCAGCCTTACCCCTGCGGTGTCGCTTGGCATGCAGCGGTCTATCGGGTCGCTGGAGGCAGGCAAACGCGGCGATATCCTGCTGCTGGACGATGAGCTGAATCTGCGCGGAGTCTGGATTGGCGGACGCAAGCTGGAGGCTGAAATCGGGTAAGCTGCGAGCTGTCTGCTGCTGCCCTGATCCATTCTATATATGTATAAGCAAGCCAAGCAGCCCTTCGGCCCGGATTCGGGTGCAGTGGCTGCTTGGCTGTTTGTGTCTGTGCTATGCCCTCATACTGAATAAGCATCATATTCCTCTGGAATACTAGCCTAATTGAGACAGGGCAGTTTACTTAATGCTTAACGCTTAATACCCGCTGCGCGTAGGGAAAATCCGTTCGACCATCGTGCGGAATTCATTCGCAAAGCCTTTAAGCGGATGCCCTGCACGGAATTCCTGTGCATAATAATCTGCCCGCTCAACGAAATCGGGGTTGGCCGAAACATACACATTGTTAAGGTCTGTCTTCCCTTTTTTCACTTCTGCGGCGATCTTATCCTTCATGTCCTGGGTAAGCGTGTCCTTATCCGTAATCGCGGTTCCGTTACCCGGCGTTACACTGCGGATTCCGATGGTATTGCCCAGGCTTTCATCGATGTCGCGTTTCATATGGCGTCCATCGACCATATTGCTGCGGGACATGATACCGTTGTTGCCGTTCCCCAGATAATTCTCCGGATCTGCAACGCCCGTACCGCCTACTGTACCCGTGCCCGTCATGCTTCCCGGAATTCCGGCAATAGAACCGCCTGTTCCTGTCATGCCCGGATTACCGGCTGCGGTTCCTCTACCGGTACGCATACTGTTGTCCATTCCACCCATTCCGGCACCTATCCCTGTTTCCAGTCCGCCTGCCGGTCTGCCTGTACCGCTCAGCATCCCGGATGTGCCGCTGCCGCTGGTACTGCCATAGCTGTACGACTGGATTCCCCGGGTACTCTTGGCATGGACTCCTCCGGACGCATTTTCCAGCATTACGGCTACATAAGCGCTTTTGCCTACCAGCATTACGTTGGCTGAACGGACTTCCGGCATGGCCGCCACACGGTTCGCCAGCTCCTCGCTCATCTCCATACTGTCGAAGGAATTCGCACGCATTCCGTTCTGTGCAGAGTTGACGTGAATACGTCCGTCCGTCCCCCGTACACTTTTCGTTTCCACCGTATTGCCCGTTGCAGAGTTATTCGCACCGCATCCTGTAATACTCACCGCGCCCAGCAGCAGCGCAGCAGAAACCGTTAGACCGAATTTCGACCGTAACATCCGTTCATCCCCCGTCATAAGAATAGTTAAGTGCAGCGTAACAAGCTTTAGCATGGCCTCTGCCCTGCCAAGCTATCCTGAAAGGATTTGGCACATCGCTCTTTAACCGTCACGCGTAAGTGAAACTTGGCGTATCTTATAAACAGCAGACTGTGTTTCTCCGCAAGGTTAATGTCAGGAGGGGTGATCTTGAAGGTTTTATTCACGTTTTATGTACCAAGCGGCGGGGTAGAGACACTGAACAAGCTGCGGTGTGAGAGTCTTCAGAAAAGCGGCATCGAATGCCACGTGCTCTACCTCATGCCGGGGTCCGGAAGCCACAACCAGACAAACTTCCCGGTGTTTATCACTTCCGTGGATGCAGAGATCAAAGCGGTGCTGGATACGCATAATTATGATGCCATTATTGTAACTTCAGACTATTTACTGCTGGAACGTCTGCGCCGGTTGGGGTATGGCCGTATTCTGATATATGAATCTCAGGGACTTGGCAAGCGCAGTGATGCGAGGAATCTGATTATTGATTCTGTGCCTTTTCTCCGCTCCTACTGCAATGCTGTTCTGATCCCCCCGACCGATCACTTACTGGAGCTGTTTATCGAGATTTGTCCCTGGCTGCACCGTTATGTCATTCCCAACATCGTGGATGTGCAGTCCTTCCAGCATATCCCCGGTGAACCGCCCTGCGATCCGGTCATCGCCTGGGTAGGACGGCTGGAAACCAATAAGAACTGGAGTGAATATCTGAAGATTGCCCATCAGATCCGGCTCCACAAGCCTGATCTTCATCTCTGGATGTTTCATGATCCCGATCTTGCTGCAGATGACCAGAAGGAACAATTTAACAGAGAGCTGCAATCCCTGGGCCTGAAAGACCGCCTCAGTGTGTTCACCAACATTCCAAATCATATTATGCCGGTATATTACTCATCCATCGCCGGTTCCGGGGGGTTCCTGCTGTCAAGCTCTATCACAGAGGGCTTCGGGTATGCTGTAGCTGAGGCCATCTGCTGTACCTGTCCTGTACTTAGCACCGATTCTGACGGGGTCAGATCGTTTATTACCCACAACATTACGGGTAAATTTTACCCGATCGGAAATTTGGAAGCGGCTGTAAACGAAGGGCTGGAGCTAATGAACAACATTCCGCTGCGTGAAGCGATCCGCCAGCAGGGCCGCCAGCATATGGTATCGCGGTTTGGATTCGAGCAATATGCCCACTCCTTCCGTGAAATGATGAATTCCTTCTCTATCTTCTGAAAATAACGTGAAAAAGAACCCTCAACCCCGTACAGCATCCGGGTCTTGAAGGTTCTTTTGGGTTATACGCCCTGTTTGGATACAATCTCAAACAGCTCTGTCTGAAAGATCTGCATGCTTCTCTCCCAGGTGAAGCGCCCCGAGTCCAGCTCTCCTCTCGCGGCCAGACGCTGACGGAGCTCTTTATTGTACACAAGTGCAGAGACATCCTCGGCCAACCGGTTCTCATATCGGTACGACATTAGGCAGTTATGCCCGTGTACACAGTATTCGAGATTGCCCCCGGAATATACGGTGACCAGCGCGGCACCGCAGCGCATAGCTTCCAGCCCCGGCAATGAGCCGGTGTCATAGGTGCTGGAGCTGACAAAAATGTCGCTCTCGTTATAATGATACGACAGCTCAGAATCATTACCCGGAGTACGTATTTGAAACCGTCCATCCCCAAGCAGCGCTTGCAGCGTCTCGGAGGAAGCATATTCTGACGGTGGCGTGATAATATATATCTCCACTTCAGGATGCCGCTGTTTCACTATATCCAGCTGCTGAAGCAGATAATCCTGTTCCCGGTGGCCGGAGAACCCGCCCTCGGGACGGCGCATAATGGCCGAGACGACAATCTTATTCCCGCCTCTGCCGCGTAAATGGGTATTAGTGAAATCAGGGTTTAGACCAATCGGAACAATTCTGCCCTTAATGCCATGATTAATCCGTATGATCTCCTGCTGCCAGCGTGAGAGTACTAGCAGGTTGCGGGTGATATTATAAGAGGCGAACGACAGATTATTATTGGGTAAAAAAGTCGGCTCATAGCATAGGGCCAGCCGGATATGCAGCCCCTTGCCCTGTTTACTGGCCCGCTCTGCAACCGGCACCGTTGTATAATAGTTGGAGATGATCACATCCCCGTATGGAAAATCATCTTCGGTCAGCACCGTTGCCGGTGCAGTGATAATGGGGCATTTCATTTCATATTCCACAATGCCGTGACTGGGTAAAAGAACAACCACCTCATGGCCGATTTCCGCCAGACGGTTAGCCAGCTCGGCCAGCATCCGTTGCGCACCGCCTCTGGACAACGTCAGAATCGGGAATGTCAGTCTCATTTCCCTCTCTCCTTTCTCAGCAGCTGCGTCAGAATGCCTTGATGCCTGCTCTGCACCAGAGCAATCTCCCGGTTCTGCGCTTCACTGTGTATGACAGAGCCCATCTCTTTGTGCACACGGTAATCCAGCAGCGGCTCCTCGATATAGGACCATTCATAATGCGGCAGGATACGCAGCCACAGATCATAATCCTGTGTATACAGGAACTTCTCGTTAAACCGTCCAACCTTATTGAAAATCTCCATGTCGAGCAGAACCGAGCTGCCGTTCACCGGACAGCCTGACATCATGGTCTCAATGAGATCACCCCTGTTATGAAACGGCATGCTGATGACTCCCGAGAACCGCTCTCCGAGCTCATTAATATAGTAATAGGCCGTATGGCTGAAGGAGGTTCCAGAGCTGCGGATGGCTTCCATTTGCCTTTTGATTTTATCCGGGTGGAACAGGTCGTCAGCACTTAACCAGGCAAAATAAGCTCCGCTGGCCGCCTTGATTCCCATGTTGAGCGCCGA
The DNA here is from genome assembly GCF_038593005.1 of Paenibacillus sp. FSL E2-0178. Lineage (NCBI taxonomy): Bacteria > Bacillati > Bacillota > Bacilli > Caryophanales > Paenibacillaceae > Paenibacillus > Paenibacillus sp. FSL E2-0178. The sequence goes on along the minus strand of NZ_CP151953.1, from coordinate 6,134,453 downwards.
GGCGGTGCCACCGTTTGTTTTGCGGATATACACAATATTGTCCTTGTACGCCTCAAGCTTCTCCATATAGCGTGTAGACCCGTCGTCGACAACGATCAGCTCAATGTCCGGGTAGCTCTGAGCCAGCACACTCTTCACCGCCAGATCCACATAAGGGCAATTGTAGAAGGGAATCACCACCGAAACCTTGGTTTTTGGAATCATGCGCTCACCTCCTTCCCGATTCAATTTATACTGTTTTGCAGGCCAGCAAAGCATCCAGCGGCGCATGATCCTCGCCAAACGCTTCACGGAATGAAGGATTCTCCGCATGATGGAAGCCTTTCAGTACGGTTACAGCGTAGCCCAGCTTCAGGAAATCCTCAGGCTCCCAGCCGCTCCAGTGCTTCTGGTAATACTCTCCGTGCAGGTTGAAATGATCCTTTCCCTCCTGCGGGAAGAACCCCCGCGGCGTGAATACGACTACCCGGTTCGAAGCAATGATCTCCGCTTTCCGCAGCAGCTCCGTGCCTTCTCTCATCGAGAAATGCTCCAGGGAATCAATCAGCGTAACCGCAGAGAATGTTCCCGGCAGAAACAGCTTATCAATATGGCTGGCATCGGCATGAACCGGAATGATATGCGGGGATTTGTATTTGCGGTGCAGCAGATAAGGTCTGTGGATATCCAGCCCCAGCACAACAGCCGCTTCATATCGTTCCAGCAGCGTACCGGTACCGCTGCCGATATCCAGGATACTCTCGGAGAATTTCAGCTGCTCCAGCAGGACCGGCAGGAAGTCTTTCACTTCTATTTCCCGGTACATATGCTTTCCCTCCTAAAAGTTGTGATAACATCAACTTCCTGAACTCTCTTCGCAAAACTCACTGCGGAAGAGCTTGATTAGTTGCAGCCGCTTCTTATTTCTACTCCTGATTAGCCGCCCATGGAAGCGATCAGGCTACTCAGCGGGGCATGATAGCGGGCATTAGTCGCTGCGGCTTCAGCCATGATGACATCATAATGTTTGATCGTCCCCATGCCGTCATGCCGGCGGTAGGCCGTTAAAGACTGATTGAGCATAATAGGAGGGTATCCGTTCAGAATCGCCCGGTACCACAAATCATAATCATGAGTGTACGGAAGAGCTTCATTGAACAGGCCGATGGCTCCGAATATCTCCCGCTTGAACATCACGGTGCAGCCGTTGATGGGATTGCCCTGCAGGAAACAGCGTAAGTAGTCCAGCTGGTTATGAAACACAGCGGCTGCGTTCAGCTGGGTCAGCTGCGAATCCCCGTTAATGAAGTTGAAATTCGTGTACGTGATCAGCAAACGGTTCTGCTCCATGAACAGAACCTGGTTGTTGATTTTGTCACGATAGAACATATCATCCGAGCTAAGCCAGACTACATAATCCCCTGTAGCATGGGCAATACCGTGATTCAGTGCGGAGGCGGTACCGCCATTGGCTTTGCCCAGGTAGTGGATATGCGGCAAGTACGGAGCAATGCGCTCTGCATGTATGAATGATCCGTCATCAACCACAATAATCTCATAAGGCTGCCAGGATTGAGCCAAGGCGCTTTGCAGCGCCTGCTCAATATAAGGGCAATTATAAAAGGGAATGATTACCGATACTCTGGGCTTCATCATATTCTTCCTTCCTTGCCGGCCCTTGTATAGCCGATGATATCCGCAAGTGACCGGTCAAGACCGATCCCCGGCTTCCAGCCAAGAATAGCGGCATTGTCCTCAGGTTCTTCCTGCAGCACTTCTCTACCAGCAGATGCAGACGAAGGCTTCGCCGGAACGGCAGATGCTGGGGAAGCAGCAGCCTGACCTTCCTCCGCATGCTGCGGTCCCCAGTCCATCTCCACCGGAACCGCTGCATGAGCCAGCAGCTTCCCGGCAATCTCCCCAAGCTCCCGCTGCGTCCCGGAATCGATCCGGTAGATCTTCCCGGTCTCTCCGTGATTCAGAATATAGCCATACGCTCTAACGGCATCACGCACATCCAGAAAGTCGCGCAGGACATGCCGCGAGGAGAGCCTGAAGGCTGCCGGTGGAGCTTCTCCCTTGCCGGCCGCAGCTTCACTGCGCACAATATGCTGTGCCAGTAAGGAACAGAAGCCGGTGGATGGTCCGGGACCAATCAGATTGGAGGGCTCCGCCATCAGAACAGGCTGTTTGAACAGCGTCCCCCAGGCCAGCGACACCAGTTCCTCCAGCGTCTTGCTGAGACTGTAAGGATGCGGCGGACCTGCCCCGGAATCCGGTCTGTACTTAAGCCGGGAGCCGGCCACCAGGATACGGCTGGCCGGCTGGAAACGCAGCGCCTCAAGCAAATACAATGTAGCCATTACATTAGTCTCCATATAGAGCAGCGGGTCTTGCCAGGACTCCGGAACCGAGTTCTTGCCTGCCAGGTGCAGCACCTGATCCGGCATGATCTCTCCAATCATTCCGGCGACAGCCTTGCGGTCACCGAGATCACAGACATAGGGCTGAACGCCTGCCGGGAAGACGGAAGCTTCCGCTGCGCTGCGGCGTACCACAGCGGTCACTTCAGCTCCCTCAGCCGCAAAATAAGCTACGGCATGCCTGCCGGTAAAGCCGGCGGCTCCGGTTATCAGCAGCCTCCGGCCCTTCATGTCTGCATCTCTGAGCCGTGCATAAAGTCCGCCAGCTCCGCAAGCATCTCGGGATAGGACGGTAATTCGAAGTTCACGTCGCTTCTGGTGCTGATCAGCGTCCGGTCCTGCACATGGACCCGTTCGGGGATGATCTTGACATCCTCCTTATGAAACGCCGACTGCATCATCTGCAGCAGTTCATATTTGCTCACCGGCCGGGGATGGGCCAGATGGATCAGCCCGGACAGATCAGAGTCCAGCAGGGAACTGATCACTTTGGCCAGCTCCAGGGTGGTGACTCCGTTCCACATCACACGTTCATAGCCGGTTACCCGGCCCTTCTGGGCCAGGAACCATTCCATGAGCCCGATGCCGCCGGAGCGGATTTCGGGACCAATAATGGAGGTGCGGATCGTCAGGTGGCCGGGGTCACGCACTTCTCCAAGGCTTTTGGTGATGGCATAAACCGATGTGCCGTCAGTGGCATCCTCTTCCGTGTACCCTCCGCGCGTTCCTTCGAACACGCAGTCGGTACTGATGTGGATGAGCCGGGCATGGACGCTGTCCGCTGCCCGCCGCAGACGGTGGGGAAGGAATCCGTTGACATGGTAAGCGCCGATTACATCACGTTCGGCGAATTGATTCAGGACACCCATTGCATTAATCATGCAATGGGGAGAGACGATTTCGACCAGTTTCTCTACGCCGGCGATGTCATCGGCATCCACATACAGCCCGCCAAGATCGTTCTTATCCCGGGTTGTATGGAAGACGTGATGCTTGCCCTGGCGGCGAAAAAAATCCGCCAGCATGTGACCCGCCATACCGTTTCCGCCGAGGATAAGCAGCTTCACTTGAGGAACCCTCCCCGGATCAGAATGTCCTTGATCTCTGCCTGATCCATCAGATTGTTCTCCGAGCTGAAGCTGTTGAAGGACACATGCGGGTATTCGCGGTAGTGCTCCTTCAGCTCCGGCATATCCAGGGTAGGAAGAATAACCAGATACTGCTCATCGTAGACAACGGTAGTTAAGCTCTCGAAATCACTCATGAGAATCTCATGGATTTTTTCACCCGGGCGGATCCCAGCCTCGATCATGCTGACATCTCTTCTGCCCGAAGCTTCGATCAGTACCTCAGCCAAATCCACAATCCGGCAGGTTGGCATGGTCATGACGAAGATCTCGCCGCCGATGCTGACCTCTGAAGCTTTGAACAGCAGCGTGATGGCATCGCGCAGGGTGAAGAAGAAGCGGGTCATATTCATATCTGTGATCCGCACCTGTCCCTTGTCCTTGATCTGCTTCATGAACAAGTGGACGACACTGCCGTTCGTCCCCAGAACATTGCCGCCGCGCACCGTTACAAAGCGGGTGCCTGAACCGATCAGGTTGGCGTATACGAACAGCTTCTCGCCGATCGCTTTGGTCATGCCGTAGAAGTTCGACGGATTGGCTGCTTTGTCGGTGGAGATGTAGATCGCTTTTTCCACATTGTTGGCAATCGCTGCTTCGATCACATTCTGCGTGCCGACCACATTGGTCTTCAGCGCCTCGTACGGCTGGTCTTCGCAGACCGGAACATGCTTGAGCGCCGCCAGATGGAACACATAATCCACTCCGCGGCATGCAGCCACGAGGGCATCCTTGTCACGGATATCGCCGATGACGAAGCTGAGGCGCTTATCCTCAAATTCACGGCTCATGGCTACCTGTGCAGACTCGCTGCGGGAGAATACGATGATTTCTTTGGGATGCTGCGGCAGCAGTTGCCGGATAAGCTCATGCCCCCAGGAACCGGTACCGCCTGTAACCAGAATCCGTTTATTATTGAACATGCAGGTTCCCTCCAAGCAGAAATTTAACTACTTTAACCGAGACATCGGGGGTCAGGTACCCTTCCGGCGCCTCCCAGGCAGGCTTAAGCGACGTCATCAGCCGGGTGCAGCGCAGAATGCTGTTCTGCTCTACGCCGGATACTACATTACTTCCGCAATCGACCGTCTCCGGACGTTCTGTGGTCCGGCGGATGGTCACTGTCGGCACCCCCATCAGGCAGCATTCCTCTTGAACGGTGCCGCTGTCCGTAATGGCGCACAGGGCATAACGCTCCAGATGGACAAAATCAAAAAATCCGAAGGGCTCATGGAATTCCACCAGCGGGTTCATAGTCAGCGGGAACTGCTCCGTAAGCTTGGAGCGTGTACGGGGATGGATGCTGCAGATCAGGCGGAGTCCATAATGTTCAGCCACAAGGTTAAGTCCCGACATAATCTGGAGCAGGGATTCAGGATCATCGACATTCTCGGCCCGGTGGGCAGTCACCAGCAGATACCGGCCTGCTTCAAGGCTCAGCCGGGACAGAATATCGCTGGACCCGATTTGCTCCTCATAATGCGTAATCACCTCATGGATCGGATTGCCGGTTAACACGATACGCTGGCTGGGAAATCCTTCGCTGAGCAGATGTCTTTTACTCTGCTGGGTATAAGGCATATTTATGGTCGAGACGGCATCTATGACACGGCGGTTTTTCTCCTCCGGCACTTTCAAATCGTAACAGCGGTTGCCTGCTTCCATGTGTACGACAGGAATACCCATCCGCTCGGCAAGGATTGCACACAGCGCACTGTTGGTATCGCCGAGCAGCAGAATCCGGTCCGGCTTCTCCTGAAGCAGGATGCTCTCCAGGCTCCCGAACATGGCGGCCAGCTGGCCCCCGAGTCCGGCCTGCTTATCCTGCAGCACATAGTCCGGTGCGCGGAGTCCCAGCTCGGCGAAGAATATCCCGCTGAGGCTGGCCGTGAAATTCTGTCCCGTATGCACCAGCACATGCCGCTCCGCATGCTCATCGAGCAGCGGAATGATGACGCTGAGGCGGATGATCTCGGGCCGTGTGCCCAAAATCGTCATGATCTTCATGGGTTCACTCCCCTTTGATTATGGCCTGCCCTCAAGTAAGGGGCAGGCGGTTCTGTCAGAGCTGGCAGCCGGTCCGGCGCAGCGGCGGCGAAGGGCTGGCCCGCCAGTAACGTTGGAATCAGGGGTAGTTGTGCCCCTGATTCTGGTGATTCCGGCGGTTGTAGCTGAATCAGGGGCATTTGTGCCCCTGATTCTGGTGATTCCGGCGGGTGGAGCGGATTCAGGGGCATTTGTGCTCCTGATTGGTGCGATTCCGGCGGGTGGAGCGAATTCAGGGGCATTTATGCCCCTGATTGGCGCGAATCCGACGGGTGGAGCGAATTCAGGGGCATTTATGCCCCTGATTGGCGCGATTCCGGCGGGGGTGGCGGATTCAGGGGCATTTGTGCTCCTGGTTGGCGCGATTCCGGCGGGGGCGGCGGATTCAGGGGCAGTTGTGCCCCTGATTGGTGCGATTCCGGCGGCGGCGGCGGATTTAGAGGGATTTATCCCTCTAATTAGTGCGATTCCGGCGGGGGCGGTGGATTTAGAGGGATTTATCCCTCTATTTAGCGCGATTCCGGCGGGTGGCGGTGGATTTAGAGGGAGTTATCCCTCTAATTAGTGCGGTTCCGGCGGGTAGTGCGGATTTAGAGGGATTTATCCCTCTAATTGGCGCGATTCCGGCGGGGGCGGCGGATTTAGAGGGATTTATCCCTCTATTTAGCGCGATTCCGGCGGCGGCGGTGGATTTAGAGGGAGTTATCCCTCTAATTAGCGCGATTCCGGCGAGGGCAGCGGATTCAGAGGGATTTATCCCTCTAATTGGCGCGATTCCGGCGGGTGGAGCGAGATTCAGGGGCATTTGTGCCCCTGATTGGCGCGATTCCGGCGGGGGCGGCGGATTTAGAGGGAGTTATCCCTCTAATTAGCGCGATTCCGGCGGGGGCGGCGGATTCAGAGGGATTTATCCCTCTGAGGAGTGCGGTTCCGGCGGCGGCTGGCGCAGCGCCGGCAAAGTGCCGGTCCGCGGACTCCCTGCGGACCTCAGCCCGCCTTGCGCCGCCGTCTTCCCCGGCGGCGCGCATGGCCCGCGCGGCGGTGCTTGCCGCCGCCGCTGGCCTTCCGGCGCGCGGAGCCTGCCGCGCGCTTCTTACGGCGCGGGCGCGTTCCCGCCGCGCGCGCCCGGGCTTTGGCGCGGCGCAGCCTGCCGCGCGCCGGAGCTTCGCGCCCCGCAGCCGCGCGGCGCGGCGCGAGGGGCGTACCCGCGGCGCCTCTGCCGCGGGGGCCCCCGCCCCGCCCGCCGGCGGAGCTGCGGGCGGGGCTGCGGGCGGGGCTTCTTCGGCGCCGCTGACTTGCGGCGGCGCGAGGCAGTAGCGGAGATGCCACCTCTCCGCTAAGCCGTACAGGCGGGCGCGGTAAGCCGCCGGGCCGTAGACGGCCTCGATGCGTTCCCGCGCCAGGCTGCCAATGGCAGCCGCCATGGCCGGAGCAGCCAGCAGCAGGTTCACCCGCTCGGCCAGCGCACCGATGTTGGCCGCAGGCACAAGCAGCTCACCGCAGCCTGCAGCGTTCAGAATCTCCCGCAAGCCGCCGGAATCATAAGCGACTACCGGCTTACCGAAGGCATAGCCTTCCAGTGCCGTCATGCCGAAGCCTTCACGGATCAGGCTGGGAACGACCAGCAGATCCATGGCGCAGTAGGCTGCGGGCAGACATTCTTCATATCCGACAAATCTGAACCGGGAGGTTAACCCCTCCAGCTTCACTTTGCGGACACAGCGTTCATAATAGCTTTTGTCTCCGGGGGAACCCACTACAATGTAGCGGGCTGCCGGATGCTGCTCATGCACAAGGACAGCCATTTTGACGAAATGCTCCAGACCTTTTTCTTTATTAATGAAGGAAGAGACATAACCGATCAGCGGTTCCTCCGGCGCTACCTTCAATTCACTCCGCCGTTCTCCCCGGAGCTTGCTCCAGGCTTCAAACATCATTTCCGTTTCATTCCAGGACGGGGGGAGCTGGGTCACCTTGCCTTCACGGATATCCTCGGGGAAGCAAGCCGCAGCCGTCTGCGAGATGGCCAGAATCTCATCGCTGTTGTTATGGATCAGCTCCACGCTGATCGGAGTGAATTCATTATCCGTAATGGTCTCGGAGATCTTCCACACCACCGGAATGCCCAGTGATTTCGCTGCCATCGGCGGCAGAGCATGCACACAGGTACTGGAAATAATGAACGACGGGCGCACACCCGCAAGCCAGTCACTCAGCTCCTGGTACTCACGGCTCTCCTGAAGCTTGCGGATGTCTGCCGGAAGGCCTGCGTATGGAGTGTACATTCCATAGACAAGCGGAATAGATAACAGCTGGACATTGATTCCGTAGCTCCGAGCCAGGCGCGTCAGCTTCCCGTCCTGCGGGGCTACGAGAATACAATTAAAGTAAGGAGACAGCTCCCGGCTGAAGAACAACAGCAGCTTCTCCGCACCCGTAATACTGCGTGTATTGGAAACATGGGAAAAGAGGACGATTGTAGCTTTGTCGGCCATGGTGTCTCGGCGCTCCCCCGCGAGGGGCTGTGGAGCAGCCATTCACCTCCCTAAAAGTTTTACGAAGCTTAGCATCAAGGCAATTTCATCGCAGTAAAACTCGCTTCGAAAGCATAAACTTAAGTTTTACGAAGCATTCACTTCAGAGCATTTTCATCGCAGTAAAACTCGCTTCGGAAGCATATACTTAAGTTTTACGAAGCATTCACTGCAGAGCATTTCTTCGTGTAAAACTCGCTCCGGAAGCATCATCTTAAGTTTTACGAGCATGCGCTAAGTTTTACTTTCTTTCATCCGGTGGATATCCGCCGCAGGCAGGCTAACATCATAACCCGGTACTCCATCCAGTATATTGAGGGGGCACAGATGCCGGCACGACACCTGTCCCCGGTGATGCGCACATTTTTGAAGCGTTCTGCGGAGTGTTTAGCCGTAAATAACCGTCAGCAGCTGATTCAGGCGTTTGGTGTAGGTGTGATCCTTCAGGGTCCGTTCAAAAGCGCGCAGCGCCATATCCCGGCGTTCCTCCTCATGCGTCAGGTAGAAACGGATTTTATCCATCATTTCCTGCGGACTTGAGAAGGTGTCAATCTCTTCCCCGACCTTATAGAAGGAACCCATGTCATCCCGGGCGTCACTGAGCTGCAGCGTGCCGCTGGCGGCGATTTCGAAGGTGCGGGGATTCGGCGATGCGGCCGGAATATACAGCGTATTGTTATTGGCTACCTCATCAATGTGGGAGCGGTGCAGGTTGATGACAATCTTCGAACCGCTGTAGGTGACTGCCGTTTCCTGCGGAGACATCCATTTACCGATCTCAATCCGGTCACCATAGATAGGCGCTTCCGGCAGACGGTCCCACCAGATTCCGTTAATCACCGTGTTGTAGCTCATCAGCTCCGGCATGATATCGCGGAAGAAATTGATCCGGTTCCAGTAAGCAGACCCGATGAAGCTGACATCGCGGCTGACCGGCGAACGTCCGGTAGTCGGGCGGTAATGCTCGCGGTGGGCGGCAAAAGGCAGATAATGAACTTCAGTGCACCCGAGGCCGCGGTAGAACTCCACGCAATTACGCTCCAGAGTGAATACATAGTCATAGTGGGCGACGATTTTCATGGTGAAATCCGTATAGTACGGATCATCGGTGAGCCATATCGCAGTCTTAATGCCTCTGCCGCGCAGAACGGCGACCTGATCCAGCGGTAAATCCAGACCGTCCAGGACCAGGACCAGATCCGGACGCTGGGCCGAAGCCAGCTCCACCAGATTCTGGCGTACATCCGTAATGGTTACCTGCGCGGTCAGTCTTTGCAGGGCGAAGAGTACCGCATCATCAAGCGGAGAATACGGATACCCTTTGCCTGAAGCCACATACATGACATGGATATTGCGTACCGGAAGCGGCTCTTCCGGCCGGCCATCCAGAATCGCCAGGCGTCCGCGCAGGTACCCTTCGTCGTATCCAACCTTGAAGCCGGTCAGGCGGCCACTCAGTTTCTGCTCTTCCGCAGGGGTCCGCGGCAGAGGCGGCGCAGGCATTATAAATTGATTATTCATGTTTATTCGCTCCTTCTATCCCATAATGGATTTCACCCTTGTGCAGCAAGAACTCCCAGCAAATGAGGCAATCGCGCGGTAAACGTGTGGTGGCGCAGTGTCGTCTGCAGCCCCCGCAGCGCATACTTGCGGCGCTCCTGCTCATGCTTCAGGTAATAGTCAATTTTGCGTTTCAGCTCGTCGGCAGAGGCAAAGGTCTCCAGGTCATGACCTGGACGGTAGTGGCTGCCCAGGTCCTCGCGGATATCGGTCAGCTGCATCGTTCCGCAGGCACTGATCTCATAGGTCCGGGGATTAATGGAGAGGGACGGCAGCTGGAAGGTATTCCGGTTGTCCTGCCCGCCTTCCCACGGACGGTGAATATTAATGACAAGCTTGGCACCGCTGTAATAGTTGGCCGTTTCCTCGGGAGGGATGAAGCCGCTTTTGATGAATGGAGACAGCTCTTCGAAGGTGTTCAGCCGTTCCCAGAAGCCACCGGCGATCAGCACCTTCTTGCCGCGGAGGAACGGGGCCAGCTCATCGAACAGCTCCGTCCGGTTGCGGAAGGCATTGCCGATAAACACAACATCGTATTGATACTGCGGTCCGGTACGGCGCGGGTAGAACATCTGCGGGTTGACGCACAGCGGAAGGTAATGCACCGAAGTCACACCCAGCGAACGGTAGAACTCCACGCAGCCCAGTTCGTGTGTAAACACGTAATCATAGTGCCGGCAAATGACTGATGTGTCCTCGGTAAAATAAGGGTCATCCACAAACCAGATCGCTGTCGGAATACCCAGTTTTCTTATTTCCGTAATTTGTTCCAGATGGTTCTCGGGAAACACATGCAGCCCGTTCATCACTAGCACCGCTCCCGGCGACTCACGCGATGCCACCTCCAGCATGGTTTCCGGAGAACAGATAATTAGCTCACTGACCAGCTGCCGCAGCGCTTCTGTTACTCCCGTGTCTATCGCCTGAAACCCTTGGGGGACATACATCAGCTTAAACGGCCGGCATGCACCCACTACAGGAGAATTCAGACGCTTCACGGCTTCACACAAGCCGAGATGGTACCCTTGCGTGTAACCGTCTCGGTAATCCCGCGGACGCACGTTTCTCTTTTTTGCTTTCACGGCCTTCACCCTGCCCCGTCATATTCTCAAGACAGTGTACTATATGCGGAGTCAGCATCCGCCTCATGGACATCTGTCTGTATTGCGGCGAAATTGGCACATGCCCCCTGTCTTTCGCCCGCATGGCCCGAACCTTTGCAGATTTCATCCACTCCAGTTCCCCGAAAAGTGCGGGGGTAGCGCCGAAGCCTTTAGTCAGGTGCTTTGCGGGCACCCTAAAATTCATATAGAATCGAAGGAACAGTTTTCCATCTATCCGGCTAAGAGGAGGGATTTAAAAATGAGTTCGATGTATGACCCGATGCTCTATCTCCGCCATGTAGACCTGCTTCGTGAACAGGTGCCTTCCTTTGACACCTATCCGTTTAATCTGCCGGTGGTGCGGGCTTTGGAGCGGATTGCTTTTCGGAAGCAGGTCACATTTCTTGTAGGGGAGAACGGAACAGGAAAATCGACTGTACTGGAGGGAATCGCAGCCGCCTGGGGGTTCAATCCGGAGGGCGGGACGCTGAACTTCTCTTTTAACACCCGAGCCTCGCATTCGAGTCTCTATGAATATCTGCGGATTGCCAAAGGGGTCAAGCGGCCGAAGGACGGCTTCTTCCTGCGTGCGGAGAGTTACTACAATGTGGCTACTTATATCGATGAGCTGGACGAGGACCCGGAGGCTGGGAGATCCATCAAAGACTCCTACGGCGGCAATTCTCTGCATGAGCAGTCCCATGGAGAATCCTTCTTCTCCACTTTCGTCCACCGCTTCGGCGGACAGGGCATCTATATCCTGGACGAGCCGGAGGCGGCCTTGTCCCCCTTGCGGCAGATGTCGCTGCTGGTTCGGATGCATGAGCTGGCAGCACAGAACTCCCAGTTCATCATCGCTACTCACTCCCCGATTCTGATGTCCTATCCGGGTGCGGATATATTCCTGCTGGAGGGAGAGAGCATTACGCCTGTGGCTCTGGAAGACACAGACCACTATACGGTGACGCGGGCCTTCATGACCGACCGGCAGAGAATGCTCCGTGAGCTGCTGGGAGATGACTATGCTTCGGATGCTTCGGACATATAACAGAACAAAATCACCCTAGCAGGTGAATTAGGCTGGAGCTATGCAGCCGGTGCAGCTGATGTAGATTTTAAGCCCATCTCACTTTGCTCTATTCTGACTACTTTTGTTTGGGGCAGCCGCCGGTAAAATCAGGGGCACTTTCGCCCCTCATTCTTGCCTTGGGCCAGTGTCCGGCGAAATCAGCAGAGGGATTTATCCCTCTAATTTCCTCATACCGCCCTCTTTCGGCGGAATCAGAGGGATTTATCCCTTTACTTTCCTCATATCGTCCACTTTCAGCGGAATTAGAGGGATTTATCCCTCTAATTTCCTCCTACCGCCCACTTTTGGCGGAATCAGAGGGATTTATCCCTTTAATTTCCTCATATCGTCCACTTTCAGCGGAATTAGAGGGATTTATCCCTTTAATCTCCCCATACCGCCTGCATTCGGCGGATTGAGAAGGATTTATCCTTTGATCTTCTCCTGCCTTCAGGGGCACTTTTGCTCCTCATTCTTGCCTGCCGCCCACTTTCGGCGGATTCAGGGGCACTTTTGCCCTTCATTCCTGCCTGCCGCCCACTTTCGGCGGATTCAGGGGCACTTTTGCCCCTCTTTCCCGCCTGCCGCCCACTTTCGGCATATTCAGGGGCACTTTTGCCCCTCATTCCTGCCTGCCGCCCGCATCCGGCGGAATCAGAGGGATTTATCCCTTTGCTCCCACACCTCCGGCTTTCGGGGATTCGGTGGGATTGCCGGTACCAGAACCAATTTGTCCTTCAGACGGACCTGCTCCAATTTCCAAAGAAACATATCCACAACAGACGAATATCCTATTTCCCTATACAATCAAAAAAGACACTTTAGCGGCACATCTGCCGTTAAAGTGTCTTTTGAATTTACAAAGCTGCTCTTTGATTCTCTAATAAAGCTGGTCGTCCTTCTCTGTATTGCAATCACTGTATTCGTTTAGGAGCGCATCCAGCTTTACCGATTGGCGAAGCACCCTTACATCCTGCATCCCGTGTTCCAGGGCTAGTTTGTTCAGTTCCTGCCTTGCCTGTTCAATCTTGTCCTTGTAATCATCATTACCCATAGCGGCCCCCTTGTAGGATGAGGCTGTTCCAAGCCATTTTCCACTCTTTTACTAAAGTTCCAAACACATTGTATTCTATAATCCGTAACGGGTCAATTAGCGGTTTGCCGCGAAAACAGGTTTCAAAAGCATAACGAGTTTATGCACAGCCCAGCCAAACATCGCTACCGCCATCATATCGAAACAGACATTGAACAGGAACAGATGCTTGCCGATATCCGCCCGGCCGTCACCCAGCACCGGAACAAGGAATGAGAATAACCCGATCAGTCCCAGCAGCATCATCAGTTCACCGGCAATCCGCGCCTGCTGCCCCCTGCTGCGGAAATAGTGAGTCATTACAATCGCATAATACACCAGGTAGAATAGAGCCAGAAACCCGAGTGTATGCGGCAGATAATTCTTCTTGAACTGGCTCCATGTACTATAGGTATAGTCGATAGCCCCCTTGGGCTTATTCATGCTTTTCTCATAGCTTCCAAGATAATAGGGACGGATGGACATGCTGTTCTTCGCTGCATATTTCATATTCTCTACCAGTCGCGAAGGATGTCCCAGATAGAAGAAGAGTACGTCTGTATGAGATACAAGATTATAGAAATCCGCTGTAAGCGAAGGATCATCCTGCTTAATGGCCGTGCCGGCCTGGAAATAATTCGTACCCGCCAGCACTTCCAACCGCTCCGGCAGACCCAGCTCACGCAGATCACCGCGCACATCCGGAGATTCGTTCAGGATTCCGAAGAATACGGTCTGATAGAGATTGATATGCTTCAGTTCCTTCGGTGCGGCCACGTACAAAGCCACGGACACGAGCGCTGTTGCCACCGCGAACCGGAGCGCCAGCTTGCGCCAGTTGCCTGTTCCATTCAGCGTCCGCAAACGCAGGAAGATCAGCGCAAACGCCAGGCCGACAGGTGCATTCTGGATTTTGGAGCAGATCAGAAACAGCACGGCCACGAAGAACAGCTTCAGCCCGCCCGCCGCCGGCCGCTCGGATCCGGCCAGCCGGAGTCCGAGCGCGAAGGTGAGCAGCATGAACACCATCGATACCGGCTCACCGAACAGCGTATTAAAATAGGCCAGATAACCAATGTCATAGAAGACAAACAACAGCGCCGCACCCAGCAGCAGACCCGTAATATAGGAGCTTTTGGCCCCCAGCTTCACGATCAGCCATGTCGCAGACAGCAGCAGCAGCGCGTAGACACAGGCAACCAGCCGGATATCGAAATAGCTGCCATGTACTAGCCCGGCAAGCAGTCTTGGCACCAGCACAACGAGAATTTGCGAAGAAGGATAGAAGCCCTTGAACAGATTTTCGTAGGAAAATCGGCTATGGCTATAGCCGAAAAAGCGGTCCGCGTAGCTTTCTGTGCTGTCATAATAATTCAGTCCGACCGTCTCCATCATGCGTTTGAAATCCCCGTTGTCGGCAACGCCGGTGAAGGGTTTCAGGAACAGAAGATAGAGGATCAGAACGCAGCCCGCAAGGGCCACAAGAGTCTCTGCTTTATTCAGCTTTTTCAAATCCCTGTCTCTCCTCCTAGCGCTGCGGAAGCAGCTTCACATATTCATCGGACAAGCCCATCAGCTTCAGGATATAGTCATAATCGGTCTGATATTTACTGAAATCCTCCACCGGCTCATACGTATCCAGGGAGATGGCCTCTCCGTCCGCGAAGCTTTTCCCGGGCACGAACATCACCTCATCATTAAAAAAGGAGCCTGTCGGCAAATAATAACGCATCCCTACCACATTGCTGTCAATGTTCAGCAGATCATGCCCAAAAGCGGTAAAGCCTTCGTCCTTCAGCGATACCCCCAGCAGGTTGGCCACAGTAGGAAGCACATCCAGCTGTCCGCCGGTCCGCTCTACCACCTGTCCCTGCTCCATGCCGGGTGCATGAATAATTAACGGAATATTAAAGCGGCTGATCCGGTCATCGTACGGAGTTCCAAGCGCTTCCTCCACCTGCTCCGCCGGGACATCCTTCGGCTGCAGGCCGAAATGGTCGCCGTACAGCACCAGCACAGTATCATCCCACATGCCCTGCTGCTTCAACCCGTCAATCAAAGTGCCGACCGCATAATCCGTATAATTCACTGCCGTCAGGTAATCGCCCAGCATTGTGCCCTGCAGATCCTCCGGAACCTTAATCTTCTTGAAGCTGTCCGGAATCTGGAAAGGATGATGGCTGGATGCCGTTACAAGCTGGGCATAAAAAGGCGTCCCCTTCTTCTGCAATGCCGCCAACTTCTCCACCGCCGTAGCATACAGCTGCTCATCCGAAGCCCCAAAGGCGTTGAAGTGATCATTTTTAAAATACCCTTTATCATAGTAGCCATTGAAGCCAAGCGCCGGGTAGAGCTCATTGCGGTTCCAGAAGCCTACCTTGTTCACATGGAAGGTGTAAGATTCATACCCCTTATCCCGCAGCAGACGCGGCAGGCCCGGCAGTTCCCGGTCCCCGAAGCCCGTTGACATCGCAAGCGTTGCAATCGGATAAACCGAAGTATTGCTCATGAACTCCGCATCCGAGGTGTTGCCCGGACCGACCTGCTGGAAAACATGCGGGAAATAAAAGCCCTCTCCGGCCAAGCCGTTCAGCACCGGTGTCAGCTCCTGGCCATCCAGCGACTGATGCAGCGGGAAATTCTGAAATGCCTCCATTTGGATTACAATTACATTTTTACCCTTTTGCGATCCAAAATATTCCGGCAGTCCCCCTGCGATATCCTTGTATGGATAACCAGCCTCCAGCGCCTCCACCTTGGCAATTGTTTCATTAATATCCCCAGTGCCGATGAGGCCGTTATCCTCCTGGGCTTTGATCGCGGCAACCACCTCATAGTTCAGAAATCCGGCGCTTTCCGCCTGAACCAGCTCATTCGTAATTCCGCGTGCCGAATCAATGGAATAGGCCGACAACGAACCGCCGCCGATAATAGCAACTAGCAGGGCGACCAGATAGACTCTCCGGGCTCTGCGTGAAGACTGACTTCCACGGTGCTGCTGTACGGGACCATTCTTCCATCTGCGGAACAGCAAATAAATAATCATAATAATCAGATCGGCAAAAAACAGGTAATCAATCAGCTCAATCGTAGATTCTACGCTTTCCTTCACCTGGAACACCTGATTCAGCTCATAGAGCGCCAGATAAGTCGGCACCGAGCCGAAATGGTTGAAGTACACACTGGCCGCGAAGAACAGCAGCGACAACAGACCGTTGAAGCTCCAGAAAACGGCCTTCCTCATCCGCACAGGTGTAATAAGAGCCAGCACCCCCATCATCAGCAGCACCGGGGCAATATCCGCAGCAATCCATTCCCACGCAATCCGGTCAAAAAACAAACCTCTCAGCAGCAGCAGCTTCAGCCAGACCAGTCCGATAACGATATAGAAATGAGCCTGCACCGGCGCAAGTTTCTTGTCGTTCATAATAATACTTTCCCCTCTTACTCTCTATATTGAAAATCTGTGTAAACTCTATTGCATTTTTCTGTAAAAGTTCAGATTTCTCTAGTATAGCAATACTTGAAATAGTTATCAAAACTGGAGGTTCTATTAAAGTAAAAAAGACGCCGCCCTGGCGGGGCATGCGTCTTGGCTAAAGCACTACTATTTCATCTGAAACTCAGGAATTCTATTCAGGGCTCATATTAAAAGATTATTCGACAGCGTCAGTCTGCTGCATCATGTAAAAGACTCCGTCCATATTATACGAACCGGTAATTACAGTTGCTCCGTCCGGGCTTTTGAAGGCAATCGTACCTATGCCCGACATCTCTTTAACAAATGTATAATCCTCCAGCCGGATGCCGAACATTTCATCGGCGATGGCAGAAGCCGCAAGCTGAAGCTTGGCCTTATCCATATTCAGCAGATTTGTATCCTGCTCACCGCGAATCCTGGAATCCGATGACTTCTCATCGTGGAGTGAAATATCGAGTACTTGAATTATTTCTTGTGTGGCATAGTCCATAAGCACGGTAGCGGCCCCATATTGACTCTCTCCATAGGTTAGAACGAGGACATCCCATCTCTGCGCAACGGTGCGCTTGATGGAATAGAGGTGATCGGTGCCCTTTTCCCTTAGCAGCTTAATTGCCTTAAGACCTTCCTGCTTCACTTCCGCACTCACCTCATTCTCACCCATTTTGAAGGTCGAGCTGCGGTAGACGCCGTTCTCGTAATCAATCTGCCCTTCCTCCGCTATGAGACTGTCATCGGTCTGAATGCCCTGTTCATCAGCGTTTGTCCCGTAGTGGACGGAATGGTGAAGCGCAGTAACTGTGAATTCTCCCTTGTAACCAGCTTTCCGCAGCTGATCCATCGCTTCATCAATGAATTTAGAATCGATTTGTTCAGGAGCGAAAAAGGTATCCATGTACGTCCGCACTACCTTGCCAGTCTCTGTTTCAAACCAGATTTTAGCAAAACTATCCCCATCTTTAAATTCGGCCAGGATTTCTCCTTCTTCCACGAGCGGCTCTAGGCTCACAAAGGGAAGCTTCTTTCCCAGCTGCTCAAGCATTACCTGTTCAGCGGTCGCCCTGAGCCCTTCATCCGTAAGATCAGCCTGCTCCGCAACCGGAGGATCGATTATTCCGGCGCTGCTTACCTGTAACGGATTAAAGCCGCCAGACCGCCCAAACCCATCGCCTCCCAGAACCAGCGCCCCGGCTCCGAACAACAGAAGAAAGACGGCGGCTGCGGAGAGAATCCGCAGGCGGATCACCCTGCGTCGCCGGCCGGATGGCAACACCTGGTTTAGTGAGGAACCGTCCATTCCAATCTGCCGGGCCACCTCGCCAGCAGCTTCTTCCGTAAATTTCATTTCCGGAAACGGGCCTTTACGGGCCAGTTCATACCACTGCGGCTCCTGCTCACGCTTATCCATTACTCCATCCTCCTTAGTTTGTCCTGGATTTTATGACGTGCGCGGTGCAGCCTCGATTTGACAGTGCCCGGGGATATCCGGATCAGCTCTGCGATTTCTCGGACCGACAGCTCTGCCTTAAGATCAAGCACCAGCACCTCACGCAGCTTATCCGGCAGCTTCATTATCATGCTCCAGATCTCATCCACCTGCCGGTTACCGAGATATTCCATCTCCGCCGAACGGGCAACAACCGCCTGCCCCGCAGCATCCTGCTGCTCCTGAGCCGTAGCGGGTAACGGCTGCATCCCGCCCCACAGCCCGGAGCGGAAAAACCGCGATTTGCGGTAGGAGAATACCGTATTGCGGGCAATACTGAACAGCCAGGTTTTGAGCGATGAAATCCCCCGGTAGGTACCGATCCGGTAATAGCATTTGATGAACACCTCCTGCGTGAGCTCATCCGCCTGATCACTGTTTTTGGTCAAGAAATAAATATAATTCCACACATCTTCCCCATAAAGCTTCATTATCTGCCGCAGCTGCTCTTCACTGATAGCCTCCGCCTGCTCCAATCCATCCAGTTCCAATGGGTTCACCTCACTATATTTGACCTCAAGAGTGGAGGGAGGGTTCACTTTTTCT
Organism: Paenibacillus sp. FSL E2-0178; assembly: GCF_038593005.1. Classification (NCBI taxonomy): domain Bacteria; kingdom Bacillati; phylum Bacillota; class Bacilli; order Caryophanales; family Paenibacillaceae; genus Paenibacillus; species Paenibacillus sp. FSL E2-0178. Next base: position 6,116,027 of record NZ_CP151953.1, on the reverse strand, counting down.
AATATAAATTTCATTCATTCCATCATCCAGCCTGCTCCTCAGTGAAAAAGCGGACTTCCCGGGCAGCCCACGTTGTTGCGTAAATTTTTTACTTTAAAAATCCTGCACAGGATACAACATTTCCGCCAGTACAGCGTGTATTTAACTCAAAAAAACAAAAAAACAGAGGACCTGAGTCCCCTGCATAGTATATAGCTTGAACGAGAGGCTTGCCCACTATTCGCACCGATTCCAATTGCGGTGAATATTGCGACTTCCTGCCGCTCTGTTCCCGGAACACCGGTTAGTTAGCTCTTAAGAGCGAAATGTGTGATGATCCTGAGCGCGCTTCAGAAATAGAGCCATTACCCAAGCGGAGTGTTCACCAGCAGTCTTTTGATGGAACGGTTAGCTTCATGGAGCACAGTTTCTTTATCGACGGTCTTCAGCAGGCCTTTATGCATCAGGATTTGTCCGTCCACAATCGTCGTCTCCACATCCGCACGGGTGGCGGAATAGACAATCCGCGAGATCGGATCTACATCATAGGAAGGGAAGGTATGGAAATTATACAGGTTGAGGATCGCCAGATCGGCTTTTTTGCCAACCTCGATGCTGCCGATCTGATCCTCCATCCCCACCGCCTTCGCACCGCCGATCGTTGCCATACGGAACACACTTCTGGCGTCCATCGTGGTCGGCCCATGCTGCGGCTTCTGGATCACCGCCGCCAGACGCATTTCATTGAACATATCCAGGTTGTTGTTGCATGGAGCACCGTCCGCGCCAAGGCTAAGATGGATATGATCATGCAGCATTCCCGGAGTGTCGGCGATGCCGGAGGCCAGCTTCAGGTTGGAGCCCGGGCAGTGGCTGACATGAACTCCGCGGTCCCGCAGAATCCGCTTCTCTTCCTCATCGAGCCAGACGCAGTGGGCCAGAATCAGGCGCTCATTCGCCAGCCCCAGATGATCCAGATACACCACGTTACGCATACCGGTCATCGCCTGCACAATCTCGATCTCCCCCAGATTCTCGGAAGCATGGGTGTGCACCTTGACCCCGTAGTGCTCCGAGAGATTACGCACCTCTTTCAGCAGCGGCTCCGTGCAGGAAATGACAAAACGCGGGGAAAACGCATATTGAATCCGCCCGTTGCCATAACCATTCCACTTCTCCAGCAGATCCACGCTCTCCTGAAGGGAAGCTGCCGTATCCTCCTGCAGCGCTGCCGGTGCATCCGCATTCTTCTGATCCATCATCACCTTGCCGGACAGGGCACGGATGCCGCTTTTGGCGATTGCCTGGAAGGCAAAATCTGTATGATTCACCGTCTCCATATCCACTATGGTCGTTGTGCCGCTTGTAATTAACTCCCCAATGCCGAGCATAGCGGAATAATACAGCGACTCCTCATCATGCGCCGCCTCCAGCGGCCAGATCCGCTTGCGCAGCCAGTCCATCAGCTCCAGATCATCGCCTTTGCCGCGGAACAGTGTCTGGCACAGATGAATATGGGTCTGCACAAAACCGGGAATTACCGTGCGGTTCTTCGCATCAATTACTGTCTCTTCCCCCTGCGCCTCCAGGCCGCTGCCGATCTCCACAATCAGATCATCCTTGATGCGGATATCCCCGTATATAATCTCCTCTTGCTTGTTCATTGTAATAATCTCCGCATGCTTGATCAGGATGTTCGCCATAACCCATTCCCCCTTGTCCTTGTTGATGTCCAGCTGGCTTATAACACAAAAAGGCCACAAAAATATGCCTCAGCATATTTTCGTAGCCAGAAATTTACGGTTCCCGGTAGAGACCCTTAAACCAATTATTAAGGATATACGAAAAGGACTATTCAATTGCTTCTGAATAATCCCATCATAAAGTAAAGACAACTTTCCTGTCAACATAAGTTATAAATATTAACACGAAACTATTTTCAGCAGATAAAAATGGATTATTCGCTATTATCATCTTCAAATATGTAATATAACATTACATAAACTATCCGGAAATCTCCGTCAGCACCTTCTCAAATACAGGAAAAGCCGCTACCCGGCCGGGAAAATGAATCTCGCCTCTCTGCACATAGCCAAGCGAGGGATAAATTTTGAGTACCCGTTCATTCTTCGCATAAGTATCCATCCGAATACTGCTATACCCGCTGTGACGGGCGTGCTCTTCAGCGAAAGCAATCAGCTGCCGGGCGATCCCTTTACCTTGGAACTCCGGATGAACCGCGAGCCGGTGCATGATCAGATGCGGCCCCTGCTGCTGTAACCATTCAATTGCCCCATATTGCTCCGCCTGATTCTCATCCAGCACAATAATACCGGCAATGGCTTCGTTGTCCAGACAGACAAATAATGTGCCTGTATCAATATCCGCTGCAATGATCTCACGGTTCGGATAGCTCTCATCCCATTGATCGCTTCCGCCTGCCTGCATAACTTGTACACATTTGGCAATCAGATCCATAATCTCTCCGATTTCATTGCTCTGTGCTCTTCGTATCTCATTCCCAATCATGTATGGTCCCCGCTTTCCTACCTGGCATTCGAACCCGGTAAAGTTCTGTTAAGAAGTCTACCATATCCGGGCGAAAATTCCGATAGGCCGCCATTTCCAGTATCGTCCATAGGCTATAGAGGCGGCAGGAGAACTTGCCAACCTCTATAGCCGCTCAACTTCTAAGCCACTGCTGCTGCTCGCTCAGCCCAGCTCCAGCTTATGCCCGTCCTCGAAGCCCTTGGCGAAACCTGCGTCGAACCCCACGTTGTATGCTTCGGTGTAGCCCTGCTGAAAGGCGTCTCCCGGCGGCAGCTCCGGAGGGACGCCCAGATCCGGGGGGAGCGGGACTACCTGCGCTACCGGCGGCGCTTCGACTGCCGGAACAACCTGTACCGGCGGCTGAACCACATGCACCCTGCGGACAAGCCGGCGGCGGAGTCTTCTTTTCTTGCGCAGCAGCGGCGCTCTCTTGCCCGTCTTGCGGATCAGTCCTCTGCGCGTTTTGCGTCCAAGGCCTCTGCGCACCCTGGTCTTCCGTGACAACAGCAGTGTGCGTCTGCGGCCCTTGCTGCCTGAGCGCAGCTTGCCAAGTCTCTTTCTCTTCATCTGTCTACTCCTCCTGTACTTCATCTACTTCTTGCAGCAGTACCCTCTGAGCAATCCTTGCTCAGCCATGGCGCAGCAGGAACTCCCTGTTTGGGCTCATGCAGTGAAATGCCGGATATCATCCGGCACATTGAACTCTGGTACCCGCTCAGAATCCTGATATTGTCGCTCAGCTTGCGGGCTGTCAGCTCCGATTGCCCCGTAACTTCGGCAATGCTCTCGAGGATGGCTGCGAGCGCGGCTTGACTGCGGGCGATCGAGCGGATCATCTCCAGCTTAACGGCATGTTCGGAGAGAAGCCCGCCGCTCATTTGCTATCGTCTCCGAAGCTGAATCCATCCCCGCCGTCTCCGCCGAAATCACCGCCGCCCTCATCTTCACCGCTGCCCAGTACTGCTTTCAGATTACTGTACAGCCCGTTCTCCAGCTTCGTCAGCCCCTCCACCATCTCTACGATCACTTCGTGGATGGAGAGTGATTCCTTCAGCTGGTCTTCATGGGAGTCGAATGCTCTAGCGTGGATATGATGATGGGTCCACTGCTTCACTTTTTCCGCTTCCACCGCTTTGGCCTCGAGGATCATCGCGATGTTCCACTGGATTACAGCGGTCGACTCCAGCATTTGCAGATAAGCCTTTTCTCTGCTCATCTTCCGCCTCCTTGCTCTGGTTACGCGCTACTCTTCTTCCTGACCGTTTAGTTCCTTGATCACTCTGCCTACTCCTTCTGCCATCGCTTCTTCAAGATCGGCAAGTGCATTCAAGTAAGCAATAATGTTCTTGTTAACCTGACCTGAGCTTTCTACCAGCCCACTGAATCCGCCGAAATCAGGGTCCGCATCCGGCAGATCGTGAACTATTTGCGACATACGGACGGCTACGTGGCGTTCGGCGTCGAGAATCCGAGCCATCTGTTCGTGCGTATGGGCCATGTGCTGCAGGACTTTTGTAATTTTACTCTGCACCTTCATGTCTCCTTTGCTCAAACGCCCTGCTACAGCATATGCGGCATCAGCCGTGACGGTGCCGGAGAAGCTCCGCAAGTTATGGAGGTCCGCGTGTCATAAGACCGCTAAGCGCTGCGGCTCCAGATGCTGCGGCTGCTAAGTGGAAAAACGTCACTTAATTTATTCGAATGACCGGGAATCAGAGCAACAAGTGGAAAAAGGACAACTATTTCTATATTGGCCGGGCAAAAAAGTACATTTGGGAAGAATTAAATGCCTTTTTTCCACTTAGGGTGGATACAAAAGACAAAACGGGATTATTAAGTGGAGAAAATCCAACTGCTTCCGGCGCGAAGCACTGGCGGGGAACTCGAGGAGGGGACTGGCGCGGAACCCGAGGGGCAGTGGCGCGGAACTCGTGGGGCATGGAGGGGAACTAGAGCGGATAAGGCCAGGGCTTACGGGAAGGTTACCGGCTGGAGGATATTGACAAGCAGCTCAACAGCAGACTATGCTTGGCTGAAATCGGAGCTATATTATAGTTGTCCGGATCTATGTATCCGGAATGGAACTGGAGGTAATCTATGAAACTTACAGACAACCGTCTGAATCTGCGGCCCCTGACTGCAGCCGAGCTGGAACTGGCCTTGGACAATTACGCGGAGCTGGAGCAATCGCTGGGCTTGAACGTAACCGCAGCCCCAACCCTGCTGGATGACGAAGAGATGCGTTATGCCATGCGGGTCAGGCACGCCAAGGTTCTCCAGGATGAGCAGAACTATCCATGGCTGACCAACTGGGCCATTATTCATCTGGAGGAGCAGCGGATTATCGGCTTCCTGATCCTCAAGGGCGGGCCGAATGAGCAAGGCGAGGTCATCCTTGGTTATGTCATTGATGAGAAGTACCGGGGGCATGGCTACGCTACAGAAGCAGCGCGGCACATCACGGCCTGGATCTTCAATCATCCGGATGCACGCTGGGTCATCGCGGATACCGACAAGGATAATACCGCCTCGCACCGTGTCCTGCAGCATCTGGATGCAGAGCTGTACCGGGAGACCGAAGACCTGCTCTGGTGGAGAATCTCCCGGCCCGCCATTAGCTTCGATGATGATACTGGTATTTTGCGGGGACCCCAAAACATATAAATACCTATCTATTAAAAAAGCTGCCCCTCAGGGCAGCGTATCTCTCAGCTTTTCTCCGGCTTCGCGCAAGGACTGGAATGTTCCCGCGTCACTCCACCAGCCCTTGAGCACATCATAGCTAAGCTTGCGCTCTGCGGCATAAATATTGTTCACGTCGGTAATTTCCAGCTCCCCCCTCTTGGAAGGGGATACGCGGCGGATAATATCGAATACCGCTTCGTCGTACATATAAATACCTGTAACACAGAATTTAGTCTTCGGACGCTCCGGCTTCTCTTCAATATAAGCAATCAGGGACGAATCCCCGCTGTCAAACACCGGAACCCCGTATCTCCGCGCATCATCGACCGGTTTCAATAACACCTTCGCCGTTCCCTGCGGCTGCTGCAGATAACTCTCCACATAAGGCTTCAGATCATCCATAAAAAGATTGTCACCAAGCAGCACAACAAACCGTTCCCCCGGCAAAATAAATCCTTCTGCCAGCTCGAGCGCTTCCGCGATGCCTCCTGCAGCTTCCTGGATTTTGTAAGTCAGGGATACACCGAATTCCGCGCCGCTGCCCAAAAAGTCGGTGTACTGTCCTGCGGACTGTTTGCTGATGACCAGGAGAATATCGGTTATACCCCCCCGGCGCAGCCGGTCAATGCCGTAACACACCATAGGATACTTGCCGACCGGAAGCAAATGTTTGTTCATAAGCCGGGTCAACGGGTAAAGCCTTGTTCCTGTTCCGCCCGCCAGTATGACTCCTTTCACTTACTTTCCTCCTCTTTATCTATGTCTTTAGCCTTTGGCCTGGCCCCTCAGATGAATTGTGCGGGATCTACATGCCATTTCTCCATAAATAATCTGCGGTTACGCTCCACCAGCTCCTGAAGTGAGGAAGAGTAGACTTCCCTGAAGCTGGCGCTGCCTTCATGATGCACCAGACAATCTCCCGCGATCAGCAGCCGGTATCCCTTCAGTCTGGCGCGGTAGCAGTAATCATCATCCTCGTAATGGCCCGGTGAAAAGCGTTCATCCAGCAGGCCGATGGTATCCATGAGCTCTCTTTTGAATAATAAGCACAGCCCTACAAGCCTTCTGGCCTCCAGCCGTTTCGCCGCATCCGGAGCATTCGCCAAACGGGCTTCAGCATGATAACCCGGAATATCCGTATACCCCGTCTCCACCTGCTGCCGTCCGCTGGCATAATTGGTCACCGGACCCACCATTCCGATATCCGGGGCGCTGTACAAAGCGCTCTTCAGATTCGCCAGCCAGCCCTGCGACACAATAACATCATTGTTCAGCAGCAAAAGCTCATCTCCCGCAGCCAGCTGCAGCCCCAGATTGCAGGCCAGCGGAAAGCCGCGGTTCTCCGGAAGGGAAACAAGGGTCAGCTTATTCATGCGGCAGTAAGCATCCGTTTCGTCACTCGAAGCATTGTCGACTACAATAATTTCATAGGGTGAATCCGTATACGCCCTGATTGATTCAATACAGGAACGCAGCAGGCCGAGCCTGTTATACGTCGGAATAATAATGCTGGTCAGTGTCATAGGGCATTCCTCCACGCCGCCATTTGCCGGCGCTGCTCCTGCAGAAGGTTCTCGGACAGCCGCCCGCTTGCCTGCTGCTCTCCAAGAACCTGGGCCAGCGCCTCGGCATGATCACCGGCGATCAGCTGTTCCATCGCATTTCCGGCCCCTGTGTTGCTCTGGCGCAGCCGGTTATGCTTGATCACATTCACCGTGCCTGCCTTCTCCACCCGCAGCTGCCGCATAATCGAGAGCGCATGCGCTTTCGGCGGCACCATAAGCTCACGGTAGCCGATCCGCTCCAGCGCCTTCCTTGACATGGCATGGGGAACAGCTGTCATCGAGCTGACGCCCAGATCACTCCGCCCCAGTACGGCATTCAGATACATTTTGCAGCGGGTAACCGCATCGCTGAGGGCAAAGGGGGGCAGCAGATGATCAAGATCATTCAAGGCTACATCAACACCGCCATCCACCGCCTCCGCAAAAAGAGACATTTGCCGGGCGGGAATCACCATATCCCCGTCCAGGAACAGCAGAATATCCCCCCGGCTGAGCTTGGCGCCAAGCGACCGTCCCACATCATGTCCGGCAGATTCCGGAATATGCACAATTGTCGCCTGGGGGCACAGCCGGGTACGCTGGAAGCTGCGGTCGCTGCAGCCGTTAAGCACGACAATAATCTCCAGCGGCTTGAGCCGGGTTACCTGATCAAGCAGCTTCAACAAGGTCTGCTCCTCATTCCTGGCCGAGATAACCACGGACAATGAACCGTGCAGAGCCGGCAGCTGCCGTCCTGCTCCGCTGCCGGCGGCAGAAGCCCCCGCTGCCGTGCGGCGGGAACCCGCTTTGCCTGCCGCCTGCCGCCGGACAACTGCGGCTTTGGCGGCGGCGCTCCGGCGGGGCGCAGCAGCGGCTGGTTTGGCCGCCTTGCTCCGGGAGGCGGAGCTGCCCGGCCGGGTACGCCGGGCAGAGGCCCTGCTCCTGCCCGATGCTTTTACACGGGAAGATACGTGAACCTCCTGCCGGTGTCCGGGCGAAGGCTGCGGTGCTGCTGTCATCTCACCATCCCCCTTCGCCGGTTGCCGTCAATGAAGCCTGCTCTTTCGCCTCTGCGCTGAAGGACCAGACCTGCCGCATCCAGATGATCCGTGAGAATAACCTCACGCAAGGGATCTGTTCCCGCCTGCTTGGGCCGTACGGCATTCAGCCTGCCGACGGGCACCTTATGCACGGCCTTCACCTGCAGGCCCTCAAGCACCGCCTGCGCGTGTGCCAGAGGCGGCCGTGATAACAGGCCGCTCCCCAGAGAGGCAAGAGCTTTGCGGCTGAGTGCATGAGGCACCGCCGTCAGCGAACAGCCCTTCAGATCCGGACGGCCAAGCATAATGTTAAGCACATGCTTGGAGAGCACCACCGGATGCGGGAATTCCTGACGGACCGGACCGGAGTAATCATTCAGAGCCACATCTGTTCCATGACTGACCGCGGCCACAAAGGGACGCAGCTGTGAAGCGTTAAGCACAAAATCCCCGTCAATAAAGAGCAGGACCTCTCCCTTGGCCGCCTCTGCTCCAACACTGCGGCCCACATCATGACCGAGCGGCTGCTCGAAGTGAATGACATGTGCTCCCAGTGACAATGCAATCTTTGCCGTATTGTCGGCAGAACCGTTAACCACAACAATAACCTCACAGCGGGGATGGACTTCCCTGGCTCTGGCAATCACCCTGCCAATCGTTCCGGCTTCATTCATAGCCGGAATGATCACCGACACATAGGGAGCGGGGTGGTTGGCCGCAGGGAGCGGCACGGCAGGGCGCGCCGGCCGGGAAATCCGCCGTTTGGGTTGCAAAGCCCGCCGCCCCGTGCGGCGGGCAGATGTACGTATGTGCTTCAAGCTCATCCACCTTCCTTGCAGGGCATGGTCTCCGGGCTGAGGGTTACATCACAGTCTATGTAATCCGCTGTCCCGGGTAACGGCAAGTGTCTCCCTCCGAGCAGAAATTTGGACAAATGCCCTTCCGCTGCCGCAGTCCGGTTGAACCCGGATTTCGCCGGCCTTATCAACACAAAGAGCGCAGCCTCCGGCTGCGCTCTAGTATTGTTTATCTTCCTGCTCTAATCAAACACACGATGATCTGCAGCCGGCTTCACCAGAGGCGAACCGAGGGCGATCCAGGACAGCACTCCATAGAAGTGAGGAGTTTCGCGCAGGCGCACTACTTCAATCGTCGCGTCCCCGCCCGATCTGTTCTTCAGCGAAGCATGGAAATACGGCTGGTTGGTCATGGCGACCAGCACATAGCCGGTATGGCCGAAGCTTTCATCAAAAGATACAGTTACCTCAACACTCTGCGCGTCTCCATTAAACATGAAGGCCGTCATGCCGAACTGCTGCAGAACCTCCCGGTTCCCGGCACTCTGTACCGGACTGAACGACAGATGCTCGGGATTAACCGTTCCGGGCGCCAGATGGTCTCCGGTCACTGCACCTTGAGCAATATGATAGCTCTGCACGCTGTCTTCTTCCAGATGGCGGGATTGAATGGCAAATGAAGTGATTTTGGAAGCATCCACCGCTTCGTCCTGAAGCTCTGCACTCCCTACCGAACCTTCGGTCAGATGTTTGGTTCCGATGCTGCCAAGAGCAAGCTTCTCGCCGGTAATGCTGCCGTCCGTCAGCTGCCCTGCACCGCGCGTTTCCTCTGTGAGCTGCTCAAGCTTTTTCACAATGCCGCTGCTCAAATGACGCTCTTCCAGTGCGCCGTCTGCCAGATGCGCGCCTTGGATGCTCTGCCCTTGCAGATGCTGGGCACCTACTGCGCCTGCCGCCAGCTTGCTTCCGGTGATGCTGCCGTCTGCCAGCAACTCGGAGGTCAGCGTATCCTCGGCCAGATGGTCCAGACGGATGCTGCCGGTGCGGATATGGCGGCCGTCTACCGCGCCCGGGGCCAGATGGCCCCCGAATATGCTGCCCGGAGCCAGATGATAGGAACCCACTGCACCTGCCGCCAGCTTGCTGCCGGTGATGCTGCCGTCTGCCAGCTGCCCCGCATTACGCGTTTCCGCTGCGAGATGCTCCAGCTTCTTCACAATGCCGCTGCTCAAATGACGCTCTTCCAGCGCACCGTCTGTCAGATGTCCGCTCTGGATGCTCTGCTCCTGCAGATGCTGGGCACTTACTGCACCTAGCCCCAGCTTGCTGCCAGTGATGCTGCCGTCTGCTATCTGCCCTGCATTGCGAGTCTCCGCTGCGAGATGCTCCAGCTTCGTCACAATACCGCTGCCCAAATGACGCTCTTCCAGTGCACCGTCTGTCAGATGTCCGCTCTGGATGCTCTGCTCCTGCAGATGCTGGGCACTTACAGCGCCTAGCGCCAGCTTGCTGCCGGTGATGCTGCCGTCTGCTATCTGCCCTGCATTGCGAGTCTCCGCAGCGAGATGCTCCAGCTTCGTCACAATACCGCTGCTCAAATGACGCTCTTCCAGCGCACCGTCTGTCAGATGTCCGCTCTGGATGCTCTGCTCCTGCAAATGCTGGGCACTTACAGCGCCTACCGCCAGCTTGCTGCCGGTGATGCTGCCGTCTGCTATCTGCCCTGCATTGCGAGTCTCCGCTGCGAGATGCTCCAGCTTCGTCACAATACCGCTGCTCAAATGACGCTCTTCCAATGCGCCGTCTGCCAGATGCTCTCCTTGGATGCTCTGCCCTTGCAGATGCTGAGCACCCACTGCACCTTCCGCCAGCTTGCTTCCGGTGATGCTGCCATCTGCCAGCAGCTCTGAGCTCAGCGTATCTTCAGCGAGATGCTCACGCTTGATGCTGCCCCCGCGCAGATGGCAGCTGTCCACTGCTTCCGGTGCCAGGTGACCGCCATAGACGCTGCCGGAAGCCAGATGAACAGAGCCTACTGCGCCAGCCGCCAGCTTGCTGCCTCTGATACTGCCGTCAGGCAGCAGCTCAGAGCTGCGGACTTCCTGCGCCAGATGTTCCAGCAGGATGCTGCCGGAGGCCAAGTGATGCCCTTCCAGCGACCCTTCCGCGACATGCTCTCCGTGGACGCTCTGCGGCTTCAGATGCTGCGGCCCCACTGCCTCTGCCGCCAGCTTGCTGCTTCCAATACTGCCGTCAGGCAACAGCTCAGCACTTCGTACTTCGTCTGCCAGATGCTCAAGCTTAATGATACCCGAACTTAAATGCCGCTCCTCAAGCGATTCATCCGCAAGATGCTCGCCGTGGATGCTCTCCAGCTGTAGATGCTGTGAATGTACAGCTCCTGTGGCCAGCTTGCTTTCGTCAATGCTGCCATCCGGCAACAGCTCGGCGCTCAGCGTCTCGGAAGCCAGATGTGCAAGCTGGATGCTGCCGGTGCGGATATGGCGGCTGTCCACTGCATCTGGAGCCAGATGACCGCCATAGATGCTGCCCGCAGCCAGATGGAAGGAGCCCACCGCACCTGCCGCCAGCTTGCTTCCGCCAATACTGCCGTCCGGCAGCAGCTCCGCACTCCGGGTTTCATCTGCAAGATGCTCAAGCTTGATCAGACCGGAATGCAAATGCCGTTCCTGCAGTATGCCATCAACCAGATGCTCGCCATAGATACTCTCCTGCTGCAGATTCAGCGAGCTTACCGCACCTGCGGCCAGCTTCTCGCTGCTAATGCTGCCATCCGGCAGCAGATCTGAGGTCAGTGCATCCTGGGACAGATGTGCCAGCTGGATGCTGCCGGGCCGGATATGACGGCTGTCTACGGCACCTGCAGCCAGATGGCCGCCATACACGCTGCCTGCCGCCAGATGAAAAGCACCTACAGCGCCTGCTCCCAGCTTGCTGCCTACGATGCTGCCATCCGGCAGTAGATCTGCACTGCGCGCTTCTTTCGCCAGATGCGCCAGCGTGATCTCGCCTGCACGGATGTGCTGCCCTTCTACGGCTTCCGGCGTCAAATGGATAGTCTGCACACTGTCCGGAGCCAGATGGACGGATTCCACAGCCCCCGGCGCCAGCTTCTCCCCGCTGATACTGCCGTCCGGCAGAAGCTCCCCGCTGCGGACTTCTTCCGCCAGATGAGTCAAGCTGATGCTGCCGCCGGCTATATGCTGTCCTTCTACCGAGGATTCAGCCAAGTGGCTGCCAGTCACACTTCCTGCCGCGAGATGGCGGGCGGCTACAGCACCCTCCGCCAGCTTGGCGGCACCGATGCTGCCATCCTGAATCTGGATGGAGGATACAGAGCTAGGAATGATATGTCCGTTACCGACCGACATCGGACGGATATGCGCTCCGCCCACACTTCCCGGCGCGAGATGTCTGCCCTGCACCGATGTATCGCTGATGGAATCCGGTCCAACGGCACCTGCTGCCAGATGTTCGCTCTGCACAGCTAAAGCTGCCAGCTTTGAAGCACTCACACTGCCGTCAGCCAGCTTGATCGAGGTAACCGATAAATCGCCAAGTTTGTCTGTTGAGACGCTCTCGGGCGATAATTTCAATGAAGTTACAGCATGGTCGGCCAAATGATGCGGCTGTACAATACTGGCAGCGAGGTGTGCCTCCTTCACTGCTCCGGAAGCCAGCTTATCTCCCGATACCGAACCGGACTGCAGGGCGGATGAAGTTACACTATTTTCCCCGAGATGCCTGCGTTCTACAGCTCCCGGAGCCAGATGTTCAGCGTCAACCGCTTCCTCCTGCAGCACGCGGCTGCTGATGCTGCCATCGGCCAGATGCTTCTCTTCAACGGCACAGACGGCGATATGTTCTCCGCTTACCGCTTCTCTGGCGAGGGCATTTCCGCCAACCGCACCAGTGGCCAGCTTGGCGGAAATGACACTCCCGTCCGCCAGCTTGGTTGAGCTGACACTCTGGGGACTAAGATGTTCTCCCGTAACAGAGTCATACGCCAGCTGCTCTTCCGTAACGGCCCCGGGAGCCAAATGTCCGGCAAGAACGGCATGCTGCTGGAGCTGCGGGGATCCGACGGATTCCATAGCCAGGTGGGAATTGTCTACGGCTTCGCGCTGCAGATGGGCCGAGGTTATGGCCTGCAGGGCAATTTGCGGTCCGCGTACTGCGGATTTGGCGATATGGCGTGTAGTTACCGCTTCATCAGCCAGCTTATGCGGCAGGATGCTCTGGTCCGCGATCTTGGAGGAAGTCACCGCCTGCTCGATCAGCTGTGTCGTACCCACTGCACCCTCTGCCAGCTTCACGAATGAAATACTGCGGTCTGCCAGATGCCGGCTGCCAATTTCCCCGTCAGCGATATGCTCCGCATTTACGCTCTCCGGGCTCAAGTGCTGACTGCGGACAGCCTTCTCCTTAATCTGCCGTGATCCAACTGCTGCGTCCGCGAGATGCCCGCCGTCAATGATGCCCGCCTGAAGCTGCTCTTTCCCGATCAGCCGGGTAGCCAGCTGCTCCCGTCCAATTGCGCCAGGAGCCAGATGCTTCGATGTAATGACGCCTTCACCTACGTGGCGGCCTTCAATCACCGCGTCGCCCAGCTTGACGCCGCTGATCTCTCCATCGGCGATTTTGTCACCGGATATCGCTTCATCTGCCAATTTCGAGCGGTCAATGCTGCCGTTGCCGATGTGGCGGCTGACAATACTGCTGCTGAGAATTTTCTCGCCGGTAACCGCACCGTCATCCAGCAGCTCCGCCGTGATGATGAACTCACTGAGATGCCGGCTGCTGATGGCTCCGTCGGCAATCTGCCCTCCGCCAATAATCCGGTCCGCCAGCTTCTCCGGACCGATGCTGCCATTCTTCAGCTTTTCTCCGCCAATGGAATGATCCAGCAGCTTCCCTCCGCTGATACTGCCTTCCGCCAGATGCTCGCCGGCAATGGATTCCGGAGCAATCTTTGAGGAAGTAATCGCCTTGTCCGCGATGTTGATGTTCTGCACAGCATAGTCCTGCAGCCATGGCGTACCAATGATGCCGAACTTCAGCTTGGACCCGTCAATCGTACGCGGAGCAATCTTGGCACCGGTGACTGCGGCATCGGACAGATCATCGGTATAGACGGGCTGCAGGCGCTCTTTTTCCACAGTTACAATGACAGCCGGCTCCACCAGAGATTCAACATCCTCATGCTCCTCCTGGTCCTCTTCCACTACAGTTTCCTGAATAGCCTCTGGTTCAAGCAAAGTCTGCCGGACCGCCTCCGGCGCCTCCAGGATTTCCACCCCGCTGACCTGCAGCGTCCGGTCCACAGTATCCACCGCTTCTACGGCGGCAGATTCTTTCACTTCTTGTATTTTGGGACTGCTTTTCAACATGCTAAGTTCAGTCTTATTGGGATCATCTACATAATAGAGCGGCTTTTTTGAACTGCGATGCTGATTTCTTTTGGAACTCTTCACAAGCAGTCTCCTCCTTCCATCTGTTGTTTCTCCTAGGCATCATATGCAGTAGTATGGGCTGATGACACCATTCCCCCGGCTAAGCTTTGTTAAGAAAAGGGAGTAGTGTTCAAAAGAATTCCATTCTCTCCTTTCAAAAAAGGGCATCTGCCGCCGCGCATCCGTCCAACCCTGACGGGCACGTACACACATACAATGACAGGAGACGAAAAATCAGCCGGGAAGCTACTTCAAGATAACGGGAGGAACGAACATGGGGCAAAAGCTCGTTGGGATACTGCTAAATGCCGCTGTGCACGGGGGCGTTCCCCGGTTAAAAACCGGACAGGAATCTCTGGCCAACTACGAGGAGGCCGCCGCCGCATACGGATTAACCCCTTGCTTTCTGAAGCTGTCCGGCATCGATACGCAGACCGGCTTCAGCAGGGCATATATAAAGGGTCCGCACGGATACCGGAGTCAAGTCATCCCGACGCCGGAGGTCATCCATAACCGGGCGATCTATGACCCGGGCAGCAGTGGCGTCCAGCGGCTGCTCCGGCAGGGTATTCAGGTATACAATACATGCAACCGCTACGGCAAGGATCAGATTCACGGCCTGCTGGAGCAAAACCAGGAACTGCAGACGGTTCTGCCAGTCACATCCGCCGGAATGTCCGGCCTGAAGGAAATGATGGAGAGATATCCGGATCTCATTCTCAAGCCTTGCCGGGGAAGTGTAGGCAACGGGGTTATGCGTCTTACAAGGATCAGCGGGGCCGGGCGGTGGAAATGGAGCTACTCTCCTAACGGCTCAAGACGCTGGTACAGTGTGCCGGTGAATCAGGGCGCCATCCCCCGGGCACTCCGCGCCAGACTCTCTTCGGTACCGTACCTGGTGCAGGAGCGGATACCACTGGCTGAGATAAACGGCCGCCCCTTTGATCTGCGCATTACTGTACAGCGCGGCTGGGGCGGAGACTGGCAGGTGACCGGCATGTTCGCCAAGCTGGCGGCACCGGGCGGCTTCGTGTCCAACATCGCCAGGGGAGGCGAAGCACTGAGTTCATCCTTCGCTCTGGAAAAGGCTTTCCCCGGTGAAGCAGCCGCACGGATCCGCATGTCAGTCCTCTCCCTCAGTCTCGCCATTGCCCGTGAGCTGGAGCAGAGCCTCCCGGGCCTTGCCGATATCGGTCTGGACATCGGGGTTACGGGGAGCGGACGCTTATATTTCATCGAA
This sequence comes from Paenibacillus sp. FSL E2-0178, assembly GCF_038593005.1. NCBI lineage: Bacteria > Bacillati > Bacillota > Bacilli > Caryophanales > Paenibacillaceae > Paenibacillus > Paenibacillus sp. FSL E2-0178. The sequence continues at coordinate 6,100,718 of NZ_CP151953.1, read as the reverse complement.
TGCAACGGGCGCGACCAGCGTTACGGCTTCAAGAAAGCCGGGCTCGGCCCCATCTGGAAAGAAAGCTACCGCCGGCCCATGGGCTATGCCAGATACCTGTATGAAGAGGCTGCACGGCATAACTCTTATTGATTTGTCTTCTATTCTATGTCAATATAATGCAGAGCGGGTGAGGTCCGAGGTTACTCGGACCTTGCTGCTGCATGATGGAAGGGAGATGGGCATGGTTAAACAATTGCTGCGGCTGATGACCGAGCTATCCTCACACAGATGGCTTTCCCGGGTAATGGGCGCTTTTTCCCATAGCAGACTCAGCCGCTTTATGATTCCGGTATTTATTCGTTCCTATCATATTCCTGCCGCCGAGGCGGAGAAGACTGCCGGAGAATACCGTACACTTAATGAATTCTTTAGCAGACGCCTGAAGCCGGGAATGCGGCCGGTGGCAAGCGGTGAACAGGCTGTGGCAAGTCCTGTGGATGCCATGATTACGGCAATGGGCGACATTAACTGCGGAACAATAATGAATGTGAAGGGTCAGGATTATACGCTGGAGGATTTGCTTAATCATTCGCCACACCTCGAATTGTATAAAAAAGGCTACTATTTCGTCCTCTACCTGAGCCCCACCGATTATCACCGGATTCATTCCCCGTTAACCGGACAGCTGCGGGAGAGCGATTATATCCGCGGGCGGGCTTATCCCGTGAATGATTTCGGCATGCGGCATATGAAGAGTGTCCTGAGCCGCAACGAACGGCTGATTACTTATATAGCCGGCAGCTATGGCGAAACCGCCGTGGTCAAGGTAGGCGCAATGAATGTGAGCAGTATCCGCTACACGGATGAATCCGCTACTGAATGGCAAATAGGCGACGATCTGGCCTATTTCGAGTTCGGCTCTACCGTAGTCCTGCTGCTGGAGAGCGGCACCTTCACCCCGCGCCCCGGGCTTACCGTAGACACGAAGGTGAAGATGGGAGAGCTGCTGGGTGAGATGCAGCGGGCTACTTAGCTGCCGGGCAGAGTCCGGCTTGAATGAAATAACTAAGATGAATTTATGGAAGGCTCCCCAGACAGACAAAGCCCCGCACCAGGATACGTGAGTGTATCTTGTGCGGGGCTTTATTATGGGGTTGAAGATACCCTTCGCAATATCATCCAGACCGGATGACTCCTGCGTTAATCGTATATTTACCGTATAAAGGTATTCCTTACCTGCTTCGCTCTCTGAGCATCAGTATACCCGGCTTACCTTCGGCTCATCTACCCAATCGCTGGTGCAATGTACTCGGTTTTTCGCATACATTCGGCTCGTCTGCCCTATCTTTGGTGCAATGTATTCGGTTTTTCGCATACAATCCCTCATCCAGCCCATTTCCAGCTTAATCAAAGGGATTTATCCCTCTAATTCCCTCGTCCAGCCCACTTCCAGCTTAATCAAAGGGATTTATCCCTCTAATTCTCTCGCCTAGCCCATTTCCAGCTTAATCAAAGGGATTTATCCCTCTAATTCCCTCGTCCAGCCCATTTCCAGCTTAATCCAAGGGATTTATCCCTCTAATTCCCTCGTCCAGCCCACTTCCACCGTAATCAAAGGGATTTATCCCTCTAACTCCCTCATCCAGCCCATTTCCAGCTTAATCAAAGGGATTTATCCCTCTAATTCCCTCGTCCAGCCCACTTCCAGCTTAATCAAAGGGATTTATCCCTCTAATTCCCTCGTCCAGCCCATTTCCAGCTTAATCAAAGGGATTTATCCCTCTAATTCCCCGGATCACTCCGTAATCTTACTCTGATTAGCCACCTCACGCGCTTTCTCCTGTACCTCTTCCGGCTCGCCGAGATAGAAACGGCTGATCGGCTTCACATCATCATCCAGCTTGTAGACCAGCGGGACGCCGGTTGGAATATTGAGATCCAGCAGCGCCGTCTCATCAATATCCTCCATGTATTTGATCAGAGCCCGCAGCGTGTTGCCATGCGCCGAGATCAGGACGCGTTCCTTCTTGCGGATCAGCGGCACAATCCGGTTGCCCCAGAAATCACCAACCCGGTGCACGGTATCCTCCAGACTCTCACCGCGCGGAATATCGCCGGGACGCACTTCCTTGTAGCGGATATCATTTCTGGCATAACGCGGATCATCCGGCTCCAGCATCGGAGGCCGGACCGAGAGGCTGCGCCGCCAGATATGGAGCTGTTCCTCTCCATATTTCAGTGCGGTTTCACTTTTGCTGAGGCCCTGCAGCGCTCCGTAATGGCGCTCATTCAGCTTCCACGATTTCTGCACGGGAATCCACAGCAGATCCATCTCATCCAGCACATAGTTTAGTGTCTTAATTGAACGCTTCAGCACCGAGGCGAAGGCAAGATCGAACGTGTATCCCGCATCCTTCAGCAGCTTGCCTGCTTTCTTCGCCTCTTCCACACCCTTCTCCGTCAGATCGGGATCGCTCCAGCCCGTAAACAGGTTCTGCCGGTTGTATTCACTCTCTCCATGCCGTATCAGTACTATTTCGTACATAAGTTCTCTCCTTCTCCCGTGTGTTTATTCAGCTGCTCTTAGCGGCAGCTTCTCAGTTCTTATGCGGTTCATTCTTATATTCTGTCACAGACAGATGCTCTCTTCAACTTTACGTTCCCGGCTTCCCTGCAGCCATTGTAATAGAAGAAACGGCCCCGCCTTGAATGGGCGCGCCGTTCCGTCAGAGGTCTGTATTATCTATTCCCCAAAAAACCCTGCCGGTAATCCGGCAGGACTGACCTTCTCCCGCCTGGACGAGAAGGGCTTACATACTTTTTCGCTGTGCTCCCGGGTCACCGGGCCATCCATCCGTATTCGGGAGCGCTGGTTGTCAGCGTATTTCCGACGGGCTTTTGCCGGTGTGCTGCTTGAACTGGCGGCTGAAGAAGAAGATGTCGCGGTAGCCCAGCGCATCCGCCACCTCAGTCACATTCATACCGGCGTACAGCAAGAGATGCTGGGCCCGTTCAATCCGGGTGCGGATCACATAGGACTGAACCGAGGAGCCGGTGATCTCTTTGAACTTGATCGAGAAGTAACGCGGCGACAGCCCTGCCCGTGCGGCCAGATCCTCCACCCGGTGCGCAGCCCCTGGATGCTGGCTGACATAGTTAGCCACCTCGTGGATCACCTCAGCCAGCTGGTTGCTGACATGGCGCTCGATTGGCACGACCTGGTCCTGCCGCAGCAGATGAATCATCAGCTGCTTCAGGATCAGGCGGCCTTCTTCCTCTGCAGCGTAGGTCTGCACCAGGAACAGGCGGACGTAACGGGCCAGCAGATGCTCGAACTCCACGGTCTCCGTCAGTTCGTGATAAGGCGCAGGAATCTCCGTCACCTCTTCAGCGACATCGAAATGAATATATGTAAGCACAAGCGGTTTCTGCGGATTATGTGTAGCACTGGTGTGATCCCCCGGGCGGAACAGGAAGCAGCTTCCCTTCCCCACCTGATAGGGCACCCCGCTGCGCACAACGGTTCCTTCCCCGCTCCAGACATAGAACAAATCATAATTTTGCAGCGGCTTCTCTCTTTTTTGCCACTTCCAGCCCGGTTCACAGACGATCTTCGCCAGGGCCGGGAGGATTACAAAAGAGGATGGCGATGCATGCAGCATATTGGTCCCTCCTAAAGTTTTGTGGGCATGCCTTCCCTGTATTCCTTCGAAATAACTGGCAGTAACACCCGCTTCGAATGCGTAAGCTTACTTTTCATAATACCTTGTCCGGTTCCCTTTTGTACATCTTCCCCTACCCGCAGGACTGTTCCTATCAACACTCTATCTGTTAAAATATAGGAATCATCCTACTATAGATCGGCGGGAAGTATATGGACTACCACTATCTCTTTCACTATTATGATGAATCCACCGGCCCCTTCCGGAATCTGTCTGACCTTTCGCCTGAATCAGCGGAGACGGTGCTGCAGGATATCCGGGAGCAGAGTAAGGGCTTTGCCAGCCAGCGTTCCGCCGATTATCTGCAGATCCGCCACAGCCTTGAACAGAGGGCGAGAGAGCAATTTATCGCCAAAGGAGGCAAGCCGGTCCGCCGGCATCCGCATTACATGACTTTGGGGCGATGCCCCTGGCTGCAGCAGTGGTATCCACAGGGAATGGAGCTGAATATCCCGGTTGCGGCCTTCAGCCCTGAGCGGATCAGCTTCACCTATGGCGATTTATTTCCCACTATGCGCTATGCGGACGGCAAACCTTACCGCGGGCAGGTCTACACACTGAAAGAGATCCTTGAGGTGGTCCGCGAATACGGCCTGCCGCAGAAATGGAACGCAGCAGGAGACTCTGGTCCTGAGCGTTACGTCGAAGTCCAGATCTGGGAGGAGCCGCCCGGCTTATTCCAAAAGTATTTGTGAAAACGCGGCATTCCTCAGTGACGGCGGCAATTCACGGTGATATAATGTTAGGCAATGTTAGCGTATATATCCCAGAAGAATACCGGAAGGATGAAACTGATGAATCCACTGGCTGGACAATTGAATGACAGCATCAAGGCAGGCAATGAACATGTGTACGATATGCTCTCTAATCTCGGCAAAGCAATCTATTTCCCCAAAGAGGGAATCCTGAGCCAGTCTGCAGAAGCGACGGCTCATGCCAAGAAGTATAATGCTACCATCGGTATTGCTACCGAGAACGGAATGCCGATGCACCTTGGTGTGATCCAGGATAAACTCTCCGCCTACAGCCCCAAAGACCTGTACGGCTACGCGCCTCCTGCAGGCAAGCCGGAGCTGCGTACGGTATGGCGGGAGAAGATGCTGCGTGAGAATCCGTCGCTTGAAGGCAAATCCTTCAGCAATCCTGTCGTTACGAACGCCCTGACACACGGGCTTAGCATAGTTGCCGACTTGTTCGCAGAACAAGGGGATGCCGTCATCTATCCGGACAAAAACTGGGAGAACTACGAGCTGACCTTCGGCATCCGCCGTCTGACCGAAACCGTTAACTATCCGCTGTTCACCGAAGATATGAGCTTCAACAGCGAAGGACTGCTGGATGCGCTGCTGGCCCAGAAGGACCGCGGCAAAGCCATCGTCCTCCTCAATTTCCCTAATAACCCGACAGGGTATACACCAGGCATTAAAGAAGGTGAAGCCATCGTTGCCGCAATCCTGCGTGCCGCTGAAGAAGGCGTTAATGTCGTAGTCGTCAGCGATGATGCTTATTTCGGACTCTTTTTCGAGGATTCACTGAAGGAATCGCTATTTGGCAAGCTCGCGAACCTGCATCCCCGTGTGCTGGCAATTAAGATTGACGGAGCCACTAAAGAAGAATTTGTCTGGGGCTTCCGCGTCGGCTTCATCACCTATGCTTCCGAGAACAAAGAGCTGCTGGCTGCCCTGGAGCAGAAGACACTCGGGATTATCCGGGCCACCATCTCCAGCGGAGCACATCCGTCCCAGACCTTTGTACTGGATGCGCTGAAGGCGCCGGAATTCGCCGCCCAGAAGGAAGAGAAGTTCCAGATCATGAAAGGCCGGGCCAACAAAGTGAAGGCGCTGCTGGACAGCGGCAAATACGGAGATGACGTATGGACTTATTATCCGTTCAACTCCGGGTACTTCATGTGCCTGAAGCTGCTCACCGTGCCGGCTGAAACTTTACGGCTCCACCTGATCCACAATTACGGGCTGGGCACCATCGCCCTCGGCGAAAGTGATCTGCGCATTGCCTTCTCCTGCATCGAAGAGAATCAGCTCGAGGATCTGTTCGATCTGGTCTATGCAGGCATCCGCGATTTGGAGAAAGCCTGATCCCAGCCTTGACATACGTTAGTCAGCCCCGGAAATCCGGGGCTGATTTTTTTTGCCCTGCCCTATGGCATTGGCCTATACACGTTCTTCCCTCCGCACATACAATACGATGTACTCAAGTACAACAACTCAAACGCGAAAGGGGAATGAACATGAGCGAAGAAGTTAGAGGCGGATACGGATACGGACACGGTGCATTCACAAGCACAGGCGCAATTCTGGTTCTCTTTATCCTGCTGGTTATCATCAGCCGTTCACTCTTTGTCTAACCGGGAATAAGTCCCTGGAGGGAGCCCAGCGCTCTCTCCGCTCCCCGTGTTGCAGCATTCCCTGCTCCACTTGAAATTAAGAGGGCAACTCCCTCTATATAAAAATGGCCTCACGCTCCGCGTCAGCAGAGTATGAGGTCATTTTTAATGTGCACATTTTTGTTGCTAAAAGAGTCTGTTCTATAAGTCATCCTCATCCGTCCGGGCTTCCTTGCGGGTGGAGTAGGCCTTGAACAGATAGGCCAGCAGCGCTCCGCACGCCAATGTTCCCAGAACCGGCAGCGGGCGCGCTCCCGCCTGAAGCAGAAGAGGCAGTCCGGTCAGCAGAGCCAGTACCAGATGCGCCCGGAATACAAACTGGATGGTTCCCTTGCTCTTGCTGCCTTCCGGCAGCGGATACACGGTCAGCCAGAACGACTCGCTGTGCAGCTTGCGCAGCGCCGTCAGCTGAATCCCCATCAGGAAGAGGAAGAAGATATAAATGCCGCTGCCGGTGTAGCTGTCCTGATTCATCCAGACCAGGAACAGGTCCAATACGGCAATCCGCAGAACGATTCCGAAGATATCGCCTCTGGCGAAGCTTTTGGTCAGGAGGAAGCGGTAGGCGGAATTCCGCTGCCAGGTTATGCCGCCGCCCCACCGGGACAGGTAGCGCCGGGCATAGACCCGCTGCTCACGTCCAGGGACATCAACGAACCAGCCGAGGACCATAAGCGCCCGGGTCCCCTGATTCTTCTCCATCGTAATCAGGCGTTCCCACGGAACAGAATGCCGGCCGGGTACGGCCAGCGCTGCCGCGTAGGCTGCGGCCAGAATTACGATGAAGATCAGCGCGCGGACCGGCGGCTGCCATACCCAGGCCGCAACCATCAGGGTGCCCACTGCCCAGCGCAGCAAGTTGTAACCTATGGCGGCTGGCCGGGAGAGCATAGCGGTCTCCCGCCATAACCCGAAGCTGGCGAGCAGCTTCACCAGGATCAGGACCAGCAGCGTGGCCAGCAGCCCCTTATGGGCTTCATCCGTGCGTATGTACAGCGGCCATAAGGTAATGAGTACAAAAGCCAGCCGCAGGATCTTCCACACATTCCCGCTGACCCAGGAAGGGGCGAAATACTCCTTCATCCGGTGGCCTTGCGGCAGCAGGAAGATCGTATCCGGAGTCTGCAGATAGGTCCGGAAGCTGCTGTGCACCGCCGCCGGCACCAGCAGGACGAGCATAATCCAGCGGATGGGGATACCTGCCGGGATATCACGCAGCAGGGAAGTGTACCAGGCGGAGAAGATGATCAGCACCAGCAGGAACACCATGGCTACCCCGCTCTGGATGATATACCCCATATAGGGGATCAGGCTTCCTGTAAACCGGCTGCGCCGCTGCCGGCGCAGCTCCTTCAAATCCATATCATTTCCCTCCCTGAACCAGTTCGTAGAACAGCTGCTCCAAGTTCAAGCCCTGCAGCCCGGCCTTCGCGGTCATCTCGGCGAGTGTTCCCTCCGCAATTACCATTCCGCGGTGCAGCACAATGAACCGGTCGCAGTAGTTCTCGATGGTGGAGAGGATATGCGAGCTCAGCAGAATGGACGCCCCGGATTTCTTCAGGTCCAGCATGAAATCCAGCAGAGAGCGGATGCCGAGCGGATCGAGGCCGAGGAACGGCTCGTCAATCACATACAGTGCCGGGCGTGCAACGAACGCACACATAATCATCACCTTCTGCTTCATGCCTTTGGACAGATGGGACGACAGCGTATCCATCTTGTCCTCCATATTAAAGAGTGCAGCCAGCTGGCCGGTGCGCGATTCATAATCGCTGCGCTCCACGCCGTAAGCTCTGGCCGTAAATTCAACATGCTCACGGACGGTCATCTCCTCATAGAGGAGAGGGGACTCCGGAACGAAGGAAAGCGCACTGTGGTAGCTCTCAGGATCGCTGCTGCGCGTCTTGCCCTGCACAGTAATCTCGCCCTTATGCGGAGACATGAGTCCAAGAATATGCTTCATGGTTGTACTTTTGCCTGCGCCGTTCAAACCGATAAGCCCGACCATTTCACCGGGCTGAACCTGCAGGCCGATATCATGCAGCACCGGCTTGTTCAGGCTGTATCCTCCGCTTAAGCCCGTAATTTGCAATACGGGAGCTGTGTTCATTGGCCGTCACCTCTCGGGGTTTTGTTCTTGAGCCACTTCGGGGCTCCCTTGTTCTTGCGGTTCTTGTCCCGCTCCGCATTGCTGCGTGCCTTGCCTGCGGGGGATGCCGCGCTGCGCGTGCTCGCGGCAATCCCCGGCCGGTGCTGCTCACGCCGCACCGTACCAGCCCCATCCCCAGCGCCAGCTGCGCCCGGCTGCCCTGCCGGAGCTTCGCCGCCCGTCCCTCCGGCTGTTCCAGCCGCCGAGGTCCGTACCTGCGGCTTGCCGGTGCGCGGCCCGGCTTCGCTGCCGCGCGGGGCAGAGCCTTCGCGGCGGCCTGCACCTGCACCGCCGCCGCGGAATTCACTGCGCTCGCCCTCCGTCAGCGCCTTGCCAAAGGCCATTTCCCGCTCGTCCAGCTGGATATCCAGCTCGCGGGCGAATTTGCGCATGATGAACGTCTGCTGCTCCGTAACAATCGTTACGGACAGTCCGCGTTTGCCCATGCGCCCCGTGCGTCCGGCACGGTGGACATAGTGCTCGGAATCAAAGGCCGGATCGAAGCTGACGACCAGCGTCAGATTCTCAATGTCCAGGCCTCTGGCCGCCACGTCGCTGGCGACCAGCACCTTGAGCTTGCCGTCCCGGAAGCGGGCCAGCACGTTGGCGCGCGTAACCTTGTCGGCATCGCCGTACAGCGCTGCGGCAGGTAGTCCCAGATGATTCAGCTTCGCGGTCACCTCAGCAATATCATCGGTCGCATTCACGAACACTATCGCCCGTTCAGGCTTGTAGTGGCGGATCACCCGGCGCAGCATATCCACCTTGTTCCGCTCCTCGGATACCACGTAGTGATGCTCCAGGCTCTGGGCCGTCATCATGCCGGGATCAATGCCCACCTCTGCGATGTTCTTCATTTCCTTGTTGGCCAGGAGCTTGGTCTCCGGTCCGATGGTTGCGGACAGCATAACCAACTGGCGTGTGCGCAGCGCGCTGCTGACGATCTTCGTCACTTCGCCTGCGCCGCTGAGCTGGAACATCTGGTCCGCCTCATCAAGAATAATCGTCGTCACCTCATGCATCTTCAGCTTGCGCAGCCCGATCAGCTCCCGCACGCGTCCCGGTGTACCTACAACCAGCTGGGGATGCTCGCGCAGCTTGTCAATCTGGCGTTTGATCGCCGCCCCGCCGATCAGCCCCATCGCCCGGATGCCCCGGTGGGCTCCGTAGCGCTCTGCTTCGCGGAGAATCTGCATCGCCAGCTCCTGGGTTGGTGCCAGCACCAGCTTCTGCACCGATTTCTGGTCCGGATTGATCCCTTGCAGCAGCGGCAGCAGGTAGGCCAGAGTTTTGCCTGTCCCTGTCTGGGATGCGGCCAGAACATCTCTTCCTTCCAGCAGAAGCGGGATCGTCTGCTCCTGTACAGGGGATGGTTCGGTGATGCCGAATTCAGACAATCGGGCAACGAGGTCTTCCTGAATGCCGATAGCTGCAAAAGAAGCTTTATTCATAATAGTAATTCATCCTTTTCGCTTAAGATAATATGTTCATTATATGCCAAAAAGGCCTCTCCACCAAATGGAAGGCCATAAGTTCCAATCTACGCCATATTTTATATATGTAATTCCATCCTGCATGCAAAAGGGGACAAGCCGTTTGCTTCATAGCTGAGTAATCATTTTCTGTTCATTGCGTTATAGGTCAGCTTATCCGCCAGCCGCGGAAACAAGCCGTATAGACGAATCCCGAAGGCTGCCAGACCGGGCAGATCCACTTCTTCCTTGCCTTTGTCCATCAGCTTCACAATCTTCGCAGACACATGCTGCGGAGTCATCATGATCCGGCTCACGCTTTTCTCATAATTGCCTGAAGGATCGGCGGTCTTGAAGAATTCGGTGGCGATGGGTCCGGGGTTCACAGCCGAGACAATAATTCCGCTCTTGCGGAGCTCCTGGCGGAGCGCATTGGTGAAGCCGAGAACAGCATGTTTCGTAGCCGTATAGGCAACTGCGCGGGCTGTGCCGATTTTGCCGGCCATCGAGGCCACATTCACGATCTGACCGCTACCGCGCTCCAGCATATGAGGCACTACCGCCTTGGTGCAGCGGACAATCCCCATATAGTTCACGTCCATCATGGCATCGAATTCGCCGGGCTCCATCTCCGTAAAAGCCGCAAACTTGCCATAACCGGCATTGTTGAGAAGAATGTCGATTCTGCCGTACTGTTCAAGAATCTCCGCGAAGGTACGCTCCACTGCCGCCTCATCGGTCACATCACAGACGAACAGTCCAAAAACGCCCGGTATCCCGGCCGCGGTTTCTTTCAGCTTGTCTTCCGAACGGGCCAGCAGAATGGGAACGGCCCCACGCTGGCTGAGCATCTGTGCCGTAAGCGCACCGATGCCGCTCGAAGCTCCTGTAATAACAACAACCTTGCCTTGTAATGCCATGGAATGTGTTCAGCTCCCGAATATCCGCCTAAGAGATCATAACCTGAATATCAAGCTCCCCGATGCCCTCCATCATAAGCGGAATACTCAGCGCTCTGCGCGGAAGGATGGACATGCTCTCTGTCTTCATTAACTTCGGCGGTGTAATGTCTACCGAAACCCCTTGATTGGAGAGAATAGTACTGGCATTGCCGCTGATCATGTTGCCAAGCTCCGAAATGGCACTCTGGCCCATCTCGTCCATTTCCGTAATCACATAGCCGCCCATCATGGCCGAAACCATCTTAAGCGCCACGTGCTCGGCGATCCCGAAGATAATATTCCCGCTGAGCTGACCTGTCATTCCCACTTGAATCCATATATGATTATCGATCAGTTCAATGTCCTTAATACCCAGAATACCGGTAGACGGCGAGACTTGTATCACCTGTTCAATTACAATTCGTGCAGACTCTAGAAACGGATTGATTACTTCTGCTTTCATGAAAGTGCTGTCCCCCCTCGACCAGGCTTTAGTCATATACCAAAAGTCCTAAGCAATAATGATTTATTATACTTCATATATCGGCATTATTCATCAAAAATTAATGGTCTTGTCGAATGAATTCACAAGATAGTTTGGACGGCGACATTGCCCTGCCGGGTGTAATCTCCTATAATTTAATCAAATGCCAACACTGAACGTAAGATTTGCGGCGCAATTCCCTCCGGGTGCAGCACTCACTGCGTATTTCCCCCTCATTCCTGGCAGACAATCCGCAGCATGCAGACCCTGGCCCATCAAGCTGTTAACGGCGCAAACGTCCTCTGGAAAGAAGTCACTTTCCCACAACGATACCAATATACGGCGGCACCAATACCGGTAGCCATTAGGGGGCAGTCCATGAATATCAGCCAGCTTGAAACACTGATTACCATTTCCAAAACCATGAGCTTCCGCAAGGCGGGAGAACTACTCAATTTGACCCAGCCGGCGGTTTCAGCACAGATCAAAAGTCTCGAAGAAGAATTCAAGACCCAGCTTGTGGACCGGAATCAGCCTGTAACCCTGACAGACCGGGGCCAGGTATTCCTCACGCATGCGGAGCAGATTGTAGGTATCGTTGAAGAGCTTAAGCAGCGTCTTGCGGATCTCGAAGAGAATCCCCAGGGGCATATTATTCTCGGCACGACCACCTCCATTGCCATTCAGATTCTGCCGCGGATTCTGTCCTATTTCCAGGACCAGTTCCCGCATATCAAAACCTCGATCTCGTCCATGTCCTCTTCACAAATCTATCAGCATGTCGAGAATGGTCTCGTCGATGTCGGCATTGGCTATCTGATCGGCCGCAGTCCCGGAATGACAACTTCCGTCCTGTATTATGATACCTTTGAACTGGTCGTCTCGCCCCGCCATCCTCTGGCCCAGGTCAAATCGGCCGGTATTGAGGCGCTTGGCAAAACACCGCTCATCCTGCTGTCCCCGGACACCGTCGGCCGGAGATTCGCCGATGAAGTACTCGCCAAACACGGCATCCAGCCCCAGGTCATCATGGAGCTGACCAGCAGCGAAGAGGTGAAACGGATGGTGGAGCTGGATCTCGGGGCAGCCGTTATTTCCAAACAGTCCGTAACCGCCGAGGTCCGAAGCGGTACGCTCAAAATCGTCCCGATCATTGAGCTTGAGGTCACCCACCCTGTAGGCGTTATCACCAAATCCGGGAAGTACGTCAATTCGGCCATGAGGCAGTTTCTGAGCGATCTTAAGGGAATGCCCGAAACCCAGTTCATCGGCTCAGAGTAACTAATGATCAGCAACCTGCAACCTATTCTGCCACCTTGGCCTAAGGAGATGTTACCTCTATGAATTTCGACCTGCATACCCATCATTTCCGCTGCGGTCATGCTGACGGAAGCATCAGGGATTATATTGAAGCCGGGATAACCGCGGGTCTTGATGTAATCGGGATTTCCGATCACACGCCCTATTTCGGAAGTCCGTCCGAGCAGGCTTTTCCGCGTATCGCGATGGCCAAATCGGAGCTTGTCCACTACGTGGAGGAAGTACTGGCTCTGCAAAAGGAGTACGAAGGCCGCATTGATGTCCTGCTCGGCATTGAGTCCGACTATTTCCCCGAGCATGCGGAGCTGTACCGGAAGACGCTTGCTGCTTATCCGTTTGACTATGTGATCGGTTCGGTGCACAGCGTGGACGGCAACAGCATTTTTAATAAAAGCCGCTGGAAGGGTCTGGGTCCGAAGCAGCAGCTGGCAGCCAAAGCGGAGTATTACCGGCTGATCGCCGAATCCGCGCGCAGCGGCATGTTCCAGATCCTCGGACACATTGATGCGATGAAGGGTAACTACCCGCAGTTCTCGGAGATCTCCGCTCCCCGGGAGATTGACGAAGCCTTAAGCACAATCAGCGAATGCGGGCTGGCCATCGAGATCAACACCTCGGGCGGCACCAAGCTGTGCGGCGGCTGGTATCCGTCGGATGAGATTCTGGAGCGGGCGCTGCATTTCGGCGTGGAGGTCAGCTTCGGCTCCGATGCCCATAAGCCTTCCCGGGTGGCTGATCAGCGCAATAGCGTTGCCGCGCGGCTTAAGGAGATCGGATTTAAGCACTGGGTCTACTACAAACGGCGCGAGAAGATTACAGTAGGACTATAGCTGTAGATAACGGAGACGGCTTAATTCTCTGCTGGACAAAATAAATGCACCGCATGTGGTCCGGCTGTTGACGATGCTTGCCATCGTCCGCCGTTACCGCTGCGGTGCTTTTTGCTAAGGTTATTTTTTATTCAGATTATCGCAGGTGAAGCCCTGCTGCTTCAGCGTCCGCCCGGCGTCGCCGTACTGCGGATTCAGGGCATAGAAGCGGGCAATTGTACTGCTCCAATCCCTCTCGGTCAGCCCTTGAGCCCTAAGCGACTCACGGTGGGTCTCATTGTACTCTTGGATCAGGGCTTTCTGATCAGGGTTATATGTTTCTTCATGATACACAGCCGCCATAGGCAGGCGCGGCTTCTTCGGCAGCTCTTCACCCGGATAGCCGATACACAGCCCGGCCACCGGGAATACATATTCGGGCAGCTGCAGCAGCTCAATCACTTCCGCTGTGCGGCGGCGCACGCCGCCGATCGGGATAATCCCCAGTCCCAGCGACTCCGCAGCAGCCACCGCATTCGCTAAAGCGATGCCGACATCGGTTGCACCGACCAGCAGCGCATCCACATCTCCTGCCGCTTCAAACGGCTGGTCTTCCAGCTCTGCCGCCAGCCGGGCCCGATGAAAGTCCATGCAGAACACCAGGAATACCGGCGCTTCGGCCACATGCTTCTGGTTCCCGCTCAATACCGACAGCTGCCGCTTCCGTTCTTCGCTGCGTACCGCAATGACCGATACCTGCTGGCCGTTCACCCAGGATGGTGCGGCCTGGGCTGCCTCAATTATGGTCTTCAGCTTCTCTGGTTCTACCGCCTGCCTTGTATATTGCCGGAAAGAGCGGTGGTTCGTAAGTAGTCTAATCACTTCGTTCAAGAGCTATGTCCTCCTCGCCAAATGCTGTTTCTGTATATCCATCATAGCCTAATGACTCCGGCTACCGCCAGCAGAAAGCGGTGATACCGGAATCCGGCATACGGCACGCCACAAAAAAATGGACCCGAATCATCGGGTCCCAACAGCAGTTATATTTTCAAAAGGGGGTCATGTACTTAGTTTAACCGGAGACTGTTAGAGTTTGATAACGGCATTATTTCAATTGTGTAACAATGTGAATACCTTCATTACATCGCCCGAGCCGTCCGCCATCGGCAGTGTACGCTCCAGGGTCAGACCATTCTTGAGCATCACCTGCTCCGATCTGAGGTTGTCCCCGCGGCAGCGTCCCTCCACCTTCAGCAGCTCCAGTTCGCGGAACCCGTAGGCCAGCAGCAGCCCCAGTGCTTCAGTGGCGAAGCCGCGCCCCCACCATGCAGGATTAAGCATATACCCCAGCACCGCCTTGCCCTCATGCCGGTTCCAGTTCTGCAGGGAGACCGATCCGATCAGCTCCGGCTGTCCTTTGAGATAGATGCCTGCATGCAATGCGCAAGGGTCATAACCATGCAGCATCCGGTTCACCAGCTTATCCAGAACGCCCTGCTGGGAGGATGAGCCCTGGCGCAGCTGAATATGCGGCTGCACCTCCGGATGGGAGAGCAGCGCCCGCAGCACTGCACCGTCAGCGGATGCCATACTTTTCAGTTCTACCGCCGCTCCCTGCAGCGCCATACCCATAATCGCTTCATAAGTGCTCATGAACTTCACCCTCTTCTGCTGCTCTCGTTAAGCCGCATCCTCAAGCTCTGCCGTCTTACTCCCGGCGCAGAGTCAGTACAGTAAGCTCCGGCCGGCACATGAAGCGCAGCGGCATCATGGTTTCGCCGAATCCCCTGTTCACATACACCGGCATCGCCTTATTCTCTGTGTAATACAGGCCGTCTATGTATTTCTGCGAGCCGTAAGGCGTGAACGGCGCTCCCAGCAGCGGCAGACGGATCTGACCGCCGTGGCTGTGCCCTGAGAGCTGCAGGTGAAACGGATACCCTTCCGCCGTATCGGCGTAATCCGGCTCATGCATCATCAGCACCGTGAACGTGCCGTCCGGGATGCCCTGGATTGCGGCCTCCGGGTCCGGCTTGCCATGCAGCATATCGTCCAGTCCAGCCACCGCCATCACGGCGCCGCCCTGCTTGATCAGATAGGACTGGTTCCGCAGCACACGGAAGCCGGACTCGTTCAGCAGGCGGGTTAGCAGCTCCGTATTCTTGTAATCATGGTTGCCCAGGATGGCGTACTTGCCCAGCGGAGCTTCAAGCTCTGCCAGTATAGCGACCGAGTCTGTCAAATCCTCAGCGTAGCTGTCCACAATATCCCCGGTGAAGCAGATCAGATCCGGCTTCTCCTCCTTGATGTGCTTAGTCAGCCGGGCCAGATCATGCGCATCCTTGTTGAAGCCCAGATGCACATCGCTGAAATGAACGAGCCGGGTACCGGCAAAAGCCGAAGGGAGATCCTTCAGGGGCAGCTCCCTCCGCGTAATCTCCAGCCAGTTCGGCTCGCCCTGCCAGGCATAGCCGCCGGTAAGCAGGCCGGCGCCAACTACGGTTGCCGCCCCCCGGGCGAGGAACTGGCGGCGGGTCATTTTGCGGCCGCCGGCCCCCTCTTTCTGCGGAGGGGTATGACCGCCGGTGCCTGCTGCCGGCAGGTCAGACCTGGGAGAGCCCCCGGACGATTTTGTACTCATAGGGAGATTCTCCTTTCTATCCTGAAATCTATTCGGTTAATGCCGCTTATGTTCGTATACAGAGCATGCTGCGCTTATTGGCAACATTTCCTCCGGTTCATCCATCAGCGCCTGAGATACGGCTAATGCTCAGGCTAATCCGCTGGTTCATCAGACATCTTATCGCTTCCAGGCCGCTTCGGCGGGGTTCCGGCATCCGGTGCTTCCTTTTCTTCCTGTTCTTCCTGCTCCCTCTCCTCATGCTTATCCGTTACAGCTTCTTCCACCTTGTCATCGATGTCTACTTCTATCGCTGCCTCAATCTCCTCTTCAGTGGTGCCGGGTCCGAGAATTTTGCGGAACAAGCCAAGCATGGACAGGGCATAGGCAACGGTTATGAAGCTGAAGCAGATCTGCATAACTACAACAAGCCGCGAAGTGTTATCTATGGGAGCCACATCCCCGTAACCGACTGTCGTAAATGTAGCTACGCTGAAGTACAGGAAGGTGATCAGCTGGCTGAGCAGATCCTGGCCTATCCCCTCGCCCTGGAAGGAGGACTGGCCAAACAGCTTATATATGGATGT
The DNA here is from genome assembly GCF_038593005.1 of Paenibacillus sp. FSL E2-0178. Lineage (NCBI taxonomy): Bacteria > Bacillati > Bacillota > Bacilli > Caryophanales > Paenibacillaceae > Paenibacillus > Paenibacillus sp. FSL E2-0178. The sequence continues at coordinate 6,084,228 of NZ_CP151953.1, read as the reverse complement.
ATATACGACTGTAAAAAAAATAATGCAGGTAAACGCCGCGATGCTGATCCGGACCAGTGTCTGCTGCAGCCTGACTTCCTTGCTGTTGGAGTCCTTGATCTCATGAAAAATAAACAGAATATAGAACAGGACCGAAGCCAGGACAAAAATCAGAATCAGACCGCGCAGTCCCCGGTTGCCGGGTACAATGGTGCCCAGATCGATCAGGTTCAGCAGATCCTCAACCGAAATCAGGGCATAGATCAGAATGGGAGCCAGCAGAACGCCTTTGCCCATCCAGCTCAGCTTAATCCGGAGAAACCACAGCGCCAGCAATATGATTACAGCAAAATTGAAAATCCATATCCACCACGCCATGCCTTACTCTCCTGTTCTACGGCCCCGGACTCCTGTCCTGCCCTGAAGGTACCGTTATCCTCGCGGATATAATGCTGCGATCCGGCCCTGCCCCCTGTGCCTAACCGGCAGTGCGTTCACCGGTACCTGTCTTCACCTGCACATCGTCTTCTCCTGCTCCGCTGATTACAGTGATCCGGCATTCTTCCTCCGGTGTCTCCTTGTATGCCAGAGCGATGCCTTTATGCTCTATATCCTTGCGGCTGACCCGCCGCAGCTTGAAGCTTACTCCGATCTCCTTCGTGAACGGGAACGGGGTAAGCGTCAGCGTAGCGTTGTCCTGCCACTCTGCCTGAATCGCACGTCCGGAGGTGAAGCTGAATTCCTCGCTGCCCGAGAAGCCGTCTGCGAACCAGGGATGCTTCTCGGACTCGGCGCTGCCCGGCTCGCTCAGCGCCAGAAACAGCGACAGGTCATCACAGAACTGCAGCAGTCTGGCGTCATAATACAGTTCGCCTTCTTCAAGCGGCCGGCTCTGCTCCAGCTCACGGTGGATACGGGCTCTGCGCTCCGCTTCATCCTGCAGATACCGGGTGAGCTCCGGGCATTCCTCACCCGATACCTCGATCAGCCGCTCGAAATGAGAGCTGCACAGCAGCGCCCCATAAGGCGTATCCGCTTCAACCTCGTTGATGCCCCGTCTATAAAAAGTCAGCTTAGGCACAACCGGGAAGTCGATGAAGCTGTACGGCGCATCTTCCGCATCGTTCCAGAACGGCGTCTCATCCAGATCGATCCAGCCCCGGTCATGATTGCTCACCGCCCGCAGCACCTCCTCCCGGCGGCCTTCCGCAGGCGTATGCTCCTCCTTGAACCACTTCGCAAATTCCCCGGCCAGCAGCCCGTGCTCATGCTGCTTCACCATCACAAACGCTCCGTCCTGTTCACGACAAATCACTGTAATTCCTCCCCGTTATCCGCTGTCTGAATCCTGCCATCCACTATGTAGATTATAACATATCCACCTATATTTATTGGAATGCGGCGCACCTTAACGGCTCTATTGTATGCGAAACACAATATAAGACTGTCTAAAAATGTACCCTTTTTCCACCCTGAAAGAAACATATCCTGCTGCATTAGCCCTTTCCAGTTCCAACCGGAACAGGAAATGAACTCCTGGCGCAAACAGGCCGTTCAGGAAATACTCCTGAACGGCCTGTGGTTTAAGGATAGCAGCTGATTACACTGCCGCAGATATAAATCGTAAAGAAAATGCAAGCTGTATAGTTACACGCCCAGCCAGCGCTTGAACATATGCTTCGTCGTCTGCTTGTTGATCTCGGCAATGGAGGTGGTCAGCGGAATTCCCTTCGGGCAGGCGCGCACGCAGTTCTGCGAGTTACCGCAGCCGTCGATGCCGCCGTCTTCCATCAGTGCCTCCAGGCGCTCATCAGAGTTCATCTCACCTGTAGGGTGGGCGTTGAACAGGCGCACCTGCGAGATGGCTGCAGGACCGATGAAATTGGTCTTCTCGTTGACATTCGGGCAAGCCTCCAGGCAGACACCGCAGGTCATGCACTTGGATAACTCATAAGCCCACTGGCGCTTCTTCTCCGGCATCCGGGGTCCCGGACCCAGATCATAAGTGCCGTCGATCGGAATCCAGGCCTTAACCCGCTTCAGGGCATTGAACATCCGGCTGCGGTCAATCACCAGGTCGCGCACGACCGGGAAGGTCTTCATCGGCTCAATGCGCACCGGCTGCTCCAGATTATCGATCAGCGCTGCGCAGGCCTGCCGCGGCTTGCCGTTGATCACCATGGAACAGGCGCCGCATACTTCCTCCAGACAGTTCGATTCCCAGCACACCGGAACCGTATTGTCACCCTTCGCGTTCACCGGATTGCGCTGAATTTCCATCAGCGCGCTGATCACATTCATTCCGGGACGGTAGGCAACCTCGAACTCCTCCGTATACGGGTTCGTTTCCGGCTCGTCTTGGCGGGTAATGATAAATTTTACGTTTTTGGGAGCTGCTGCAGTTTCCGCCATGTCAGTTACCTCCTAAAATTTTGGATAGCATAGCCTTCTCCGAATCCAGTTCGCCAAACTCGCTCCGGAAGCACACGCTTTAAGTTTTTAACGTAATGATGATCTTTCGATTCCGGCGCTAACTGCACTTTGTACAATTAAAACCAGAGGTTCCAGCCTAATTTACGATTTAACTGCACTTTATACATTTATATTTCATAAAAAGGCTCATTCCAGCCAGTCCAGAAGATTCTAACTGCACTGGGTACAGTTATTCGTCTCCCATGCGGCAGCGGTGCAGGAATAGCTGTATGAAATACAGTTAAACTGCAGATTCCCCGCCGCCAGGACATGCCAGCCATTCAGCGTCCCTACTGTACTGCCGCTTTGTCCTATCAGTCCTTCGAGTAATCCCGGACCCGCGGAGGAATCAGCGAGACATCGACTTCGTCGTAAGAGATTTGCGGGCCATCGGCCGTCCAGGTAGCCTTGGTCGTCTTGAGGAATTCCTCATCATTGCGCGTCGGGAACTCCGGCTTGTAATGCGCGCCCCGGCTCTCGTTGCGCAGCAGCGCCCCGAGGGTCATTGCTTCTGACAGCTCCAGCATATTCCACAGCTGGCGGGTGAAGGCAACGCCCTGGTTGCTCCAGCGTGAAGTGTCGCTCATGTTAATGTTGCGGTAGCGTTCCTTCAGCTCTTTGATTTTGCCGATGGTCGCTTCAAGCTTCTTGTTCTCACGCACCACGGTCATGTTGGCCGTCATCCATTCGCCAAGCTCCTTGTGGATTACGTAAGCATTCTCCGTACCTGTCATCCCCAGCAGAGACTCATATTTGTCCGTCTGAGTCTTGTGGAAGCTGTCAAACACCGTGGAGGAGATATCCTGCACCGACTTCTTGAGCCCCTTGATGTATTCCACAGCCTTCGGCCCCGATACCATGCCGCCATATATCGCCGATACCAGCGAGTTTGCTCCAAGGCGGTTCGCCCCGTGATATTGATATTCACATTCCCCTGCGGCGAACAAGCCGGGAATATTCGTCATCTGGTTATAGTCAACCCACATGCCGCCCATCGAATAATGCACAGCGGGGAAGATTTTCATCGGAATTTTGCGGGGATCATCCCCCATGAACTTCTCGTAGATCTCGATAATGCCGCCCAGCTTGACATCGAGCTCCTTCGGGTCCTTATGCGAAAGATCCAGGTACACCATGTTCTCGCCGTTAATGCCCAGCCCCTGATCCACACACACATTGAAAATCTCACGTGTTGCGATATCGCGCGGCACCAGATTGCCGTAAGAAGGATATTTCTCTTCGAGGAAATACCATGGCTTGCCGTCCTTATAGGTCCAGATACGTCCGCCTTCGCCGCGTGCCGATTCCGACATCAGCCTCAGCTTGTCATCGCCCGGGATGGCTGTCGGGTGGATCTGGATGAATTCCCCGTTCGCATAATGTACACCCTGCTGATATACAGCGCTTGCAGCGGTTCCTGTGTTAATGACCGAGTTCGTCGTTTTGCCGAAAATAATTCCCGGACCGCCGCTCGCCAGAATGACCGCATCCGCCGGGAAGGTCTGAATCTCCATCGTCTTCAGATTCTGGGCGCTGATGCCGCGGCATACACGCTCGTCATCGAGAATGACCGAGAGGAACTCCCAGTTCTCGCTCTTGGTCACCAGGCCTTCGGCTTCCCAGCGGCGCACCTGCTCATCCAGCGCATACAGCAGCTGCTGGCCGGTTGTCGCTCCGGCGAACGCTGTCCGGTGGCGCTTCGTCCCGCCGAACCGGCGGAAGTCGAGCAGCCCCTCCGGTGTGCGGTTGAACATAACACCCATCCGGTCCATCAGGTGGATAATGCCCGGTGCGGCTTCGCACATCGCTTTGACCGGAGGCTGGTTGGCCAGGAAGTCGCCGCCGTAGACGGTATCATCAAAATGCTCCCAGGGCGAGTCTCCCTCGCCCTTTGTATTTACTGCGCCGTTGATGCCGCCTTGCGCGCAGACCGAATGTGATCTTTTGACAGGGACCAGTGAGAATAGATGTACATGCGCGCCGGATTCGGCGGCCTTAATGGTAGCCATCAGGCCGGCCAGACCGCCGCCCACGATGATGATATCGGCTGATGCCATGATTGTTCCCCTCCTATATTAAAATCTGTATATTCCTAAATAAAGCTGCGCAGCGACTGCATCGCCGTGGCCGCGGTTTGAAATTCATCGTCACGGAAAGTCACCAGTGACAGTACGAACATGAAGGTGACAAGTACGAACACACCGAGACAGAGGATAGAGGACACCCGCTGCGAACGCGGCCCCACAGTAATACCCCAGCTGATCAGGAAGGACCACAGGCCATTGGAGAAATGGAAGCAGGCTGCTACAATACCGATGATATAGAAGGTCATCAGCAGCGGATTAGTCACAATATTGTGCATGACACCGCCCAGTTCTTCATGCTCTACATTGCCAAGCGCCACCTGGACACGGGTATCGTACAGATGCCAGACAATGAAGATGAAGGTGACGATTCCGCTGATGCGCTGCAGCGTATAACGCCAGTTTCTTTCCAGATTGTAGCGGTTTAGGTTCGGCTTCGACTGATAAGCGATGTACAGGCCGTACACTCCGTGGTACAGCAGCGGCAGCCAGATGCCGAACAATTCCAGGAAGAAGACGAGCGGCAGGCTGTTCAGCCACAGCACACTGTCTGTGAAACCGGAAGCACCACCCTCTACTGCTGCGAAGTTCGTCAGCATGTGCTCAAGGAAAAAGGCCCCAAGCGGGATAATGCCGAGCAAGGAATGAATCTTTCTGGAATAAAATCCTCTCATGCAAAGTGTCCCCTTTCCAATTAAAACAGCGTTTTCAAATTATCTTTTTAAAGAGCATACACCGCCGGGAGTACAGTTGAAACAGGGCAGCGGCAGGCTGCAGTAAGCAGCAAAATGTCTATTTGCACCACTTTTCATTGTTTTCCCGGACTTTGCTTTATTATTCACAATATGTGAATATCTTGTGTCACTTTTCATGTTACTCTTTTTTCGCTTATAAGGGAATTGCAATCTAATTATTAATCGTTATACAATAAACGCATAAGAATATTTTTAATATGATAATAATTCTCATTTAGACTAAGAATTCACTTCAGTTTCAGACGAATACTCATATAAATCAACGTATCTCCCGGCTCCCGGCTATGCTTTTTATCACTAATTCATTGGAATCCTTAACCAGCAATCATCTAATACAATCCGCCGTTTACAGATCGGGACAAAGGAGTGCTTGTAATGTACGATGATTTAGACGCTTTTGCTGCAGTTGTGGAGCATTCCAGCCTGAACCGGGCCTCCCGCCAGCTTAACCTGTCCCAGCCCGCTCTGTCCCGTAAAATTTCCAAGCTGGAGGAACGGCTCGGCGTTGCCCTGTTTCATCGTTTCGGCAAGCGGCTGGAGCTTACAGAGGTCGGACGGCTTACTTATACCTATGCGCTGGAGCAGCGGCAGCAGCGTTCCAAGTTCCTGGAAGCGTTGTCCAAGTTCAAGGAAGGCGAACCGCAGCTCGTCACGCTTGGGGCCAGCCTGACCACACTGCAAACCACGCTGCCTCCGCTGGTGAATGCCTACATGGAGAAATACCCGGCGGCCGAGCTGAAGCTGATCACCGGGAAGACGCATGAGATGGTTACCGCAGTCAGCGAGGGCAAATGCGATGTCGGCATCATCGCCTCCCAGGTCCAGGAGCCGGGGCTGCGCTGCATCCCGCTGTTCGAGGACCAGCTCCGGCTGGTCGTTGCCGAGCACCATCCGCTGGCCCAGTCTCCGCGGCTCACGATGGAGCATCTCTCCCGGCTGCCGATGATTCTCTTCTCCAAGGGCACCTGGTACCGCCGGACGACTGATGATCTGTTCCAGCGCTGCGGCGTTGATCCCGATGTGCGGATGGAGATCGACTCCTTCGAAGCGATTGTCCGGCTGCTGCCGACCATCAAGGCGGCCGCGCTGCTGCCGAAGTCTTATCTCCGCCCGGAGCTGCTGAACGGCGGGGGACTAATCTCCCTGCACATCAAGGAGCTGGAGCAGACACAGCGGACCACCTGCCTGATCTACCAGGGCAGCGGCGGACTCAGCACAGCGGCGCGCTGTCTCGTCCAGGTGACCGAGGAGGTATTTCTGTCCGGACGCGAATAACCTAAATCACCCGGCAAGCTTCCATATCGCTATGGATTAGCCTGCCGGGTGAAATGTGTAACAGAGGTTTTATGACATAGAATTAGCGGAACTTGCCTGCATCAATGGCAGCTTGCTTCTCATCCAGAACTTCCTGGTAGCCTGCATCCAGATAAGTCTTCTTGGCTGCTTCATAGGTAGCATCGAATTCAGCTTCAGGAGCCAGCACGACCTTCACATACAGTTCCTGGAACAGTGTATTCAGGTCCGCTTTGTATTCGTTTACCTTCTCCAGTACAACGTTGAACAGAGCATCCGGTGTACGGAATTCGGCAACTTCATCGTAATACTTCACCAGATCATCGGCAAGCGTCTCATAGCCGGCCGGTGCCCAGTTGCGTAGATTAGCCGTACGGGTTTTGGCTGCATCCGGATACTGCGCGATTTCAGTCACGAGACCCCAGTAGTCTTTATTATTATTCTGTGCCAGGACAGACTCGCCTTTGAAATCTGGATTCTTCAGCGCGATGCCGTCTGCATCAAGCGTATAGTTCTCCCCTTCGATACCGTTCTGGAATTTGAACAGGTTCTCCGGCTGGCTCAGCCATTCCAGATACATCCAGACTGCAGTACGCTCTTCAGGTGTAGATTCATAGTTAATCCCCATGATGAAGCCGAATGGCCAGTAAGCGCGTCCTTGAGGCTTATTGCCTTCCGGAACACCTGCATAAGGAGGCACCACGGCAAATTCAGCATCCGGGTTGTTCTGCAGGGTAGCTGCAAAGACATCCGTATTATTTGCCAGATAGAAGCCGAAGTTCCCTGTTTTGCCGGAAACAAATTCAGCTTTGACCTTAGGCTCGTCGTTGCGCAGATAGAACTCCTTATCAACGAGGCCGTTATTATACTGATAGTTCATGTTACGCAAGTAAGCTTCTGTATCAGCGGTGGTCAGATCAGCTACGCTAAGGTCGGAATACAGCGCACGGTATTTCGCGTCAACCGGCCATTCGCGGAAGGCGTAGTTAAAGTTGAAGAAGTTCTGCTGCAGGTTGCCGCCAGTCACGCCGAGTCCGGCTTCTTTCCATTTCACCAGCATCTCATTGTACTTCTCCAGCGAAGTCAAATCTTCAACCTTCATACCGACCTTTTCAACCCAGTCCTTGCGGATAATGTTGACAAAGTTGTCAGCTTCAGGGCGTGCCGCGAAGAAGAAGGTTTTCTGATCATCCACTGTACCATACTGCTCAATAGTGGAGCCCATGTTTTTCCAATAGGTAGGTGCGTAATTCTCGATTTCAGCATAATCCAGCGGCTGCATAACATCCTCACCATAATAAGTAAGCGCTTGCGGCATATCGTAATGGAAGATGATATCAGGGGCTTTATGCGATGCCAGCAGTTGCTCGTAATCTGTTACCTCTTTGGAGCGGGTAATCGGCACATAGTTGACTTCGATATTGTACTTGTCGCCAAATTCCGCTTGTACCCAGCGGGTATAATAGTTATCGGACACATTCCAGCCCTCATACGCCCGTTCGTAGACAGGAATATCCAGCGAGACCTTCTTCTCGAAGCCCTTGGAGTAATCAGGGAAGCTTCCCTCAGTCTGGTTCGTGGCTGCGGCTGATTCTGCCGGGGCAGTGGTAGGCTCAGTGTTGGCATTCTTAGCGTTGTTATTTCCCCCGGAGCATCCGGCCAGCATACCGGCCGTCATCACAGATGCCATCATTAATGAAACAAAACCTTTTTTGTTCATCGCAATTCCCCCATTTGTAATTTTCGGATTCAATAGATTTACTTATATACTAGGGCGCTGGACTACTCCTTGACTGCCCCGAGCATAACACCTTGAACGAAGTATTTCTGGACGAACGGATACACGCAGAGAATCGGCAGGGTAGCAAATACAACAACGGATGCCTTAAGGACTTCCGGATTGCTGAGTGATACCGTAGTTGCTTCCAGCTGGAAGCTTTCACTGGCCTGAATAACCAGATAATATAGCTTCAGTTGCAGCGGACGGAGTGCAGTCTCATGCTTGATGTAGAACAGTGCATCCTGGTAAGCATTCCACCGGCCAACTGCGTAGAAGAGGGCAAGTGTCGCCATAATCGGTTTGGACAAGGGGAGGACAATACTGAACAGGATTCGAAAATGCCCGGCACCGTCGATCCGCGCCGATTCTTCCAGACTTACCGGAATACCGTGCGTTAACGAGGTCTTCATAATCAGCAGATTGAAGGCGCTGAACGACAAAGGCAGGACCAGTGACCATATCGTATCCATCAGTCCCAGATTGTTAATATTCATGTAATCCGGGATAATTCCTCCACTAAAGTACATGGTGAACAGGAAGATGAAGGTGATGACCCGGCGGCCCTTGAACTGGGCTCTCGACAGCGGGTATGCGGCACAGATGGTCAGAATCATTCCCAGAATCGTGAACAGTACAGTCACGATAACCGTGATATACAATGAACGGAGGATACTGTCATCCGCGAAGATTTTCTTATACGCTTCAATGGTGAAGCCCTGCGGCCACAGAAAGACCTTATTGGCAATGACAAAGGAGTCAGAGCTCAGGGATTTAGATACGACATGGATAAACGGCAATAAGCATACCAGTGAAACTAGAATTAAGACGAAGCGAATCAGAAATTCCCAGATATCTACACGTGCTTTATGGGGTGCGGCAGAGCCCCCGGCTGTTGCTCTCATGGTTCCTCTCCTTTCTACAATATTCCATCCTCACCGAGTTTCTTGGCCACACGGTCCGCTGAGATTACCAGAATAATACCGATGACGGACTGGAACAATCCGATGGCTGTCGCCCGGCTGAAGTTGCCGCTCTCGATCCCCCAGCGGTACACCAGCACCGGAATGGTCGTGGTGAACTCAGTGGTGGCCTTATTCTGCAGAGCGTAAATACGCTCGAATGAGCCGTCCATCACTTTCCCCAGAGCCATGATCAGCAAGGTCACAATGGTCGCACGGATGGAAGGAAGCGTGATATTCCACACTTTTCTCCAGCGTCCTGCTCCATCAACCGTAGCCGCTTCATACATCTCCGGGTTAATCCCGCTCATCGCCGCCAGGTAGATAATGGTGCCCCAGCCCATACTCTGCCACACACCGATGGCCAGATAGCTGATCAGCCAGTTATTGTCTTCCTGCAGGAACGGAATACGGGTACCGCCCATGAGTTCAATCAGATTGTTAACAACACCGCCGCCTTCACTAAGAAGCTGATAAGCGATAGCCCCGATAATGACCCAGGACAGGAAGTGAGGCAAGTACAATATCGTCTGATTAATGCGCTTGAAGCGTATGCTTTTAACCTCATTCAGCAGCAGCGCCAGCACAATCGGCATCGTGAAGCTGAAGCAGAGGTCAAGCACGTTGAGCAGCAGCGTATTCCGGACGGCCTTAATGAAATCAGCCTTGGCGAACAGCTCCTGGAAGACTTCCATTCCGACCCAGTCACTGCCCCAGAAGCCCCGTGCAATTTTGTAATCCTTAAAAGCAATTACAAGTCCGGTCATCGGCAAATATTTGAATACGATTACAAATGCCAGCGGAAGCATAACGAGCAGGTAGAGCTGCCAGTCACGCTGCAAATAATATCCGAATCCCTGTTTCTTTCTTAATAGAGGACTGTTGTTTGTTTGTGAAGCGCTTGCAACTTTCAAAATTTTCACCTCCTGCCTTCAATGTTCTTCTTGCCGGCCAATGTCCTCCGGCTCGATTCCTATGCTATCCCCTTTGCCTGATCTTGAAAATCATGAGTATTGATGATCACCATCAAAATTGATTGAAGTGCGGTTTCTAAGGCTTTACCGCGCCATAATGATCAAATATGATAGGCATTCCCAAAAATAAAGCGCTTTCATAAATAGGCAAAAAAAACGGCCAGGAGAACTCCTAGGAGCTCTTACTCTTGGCCGATTTAAAGCTGCTTGGCGGCATGCCTTCATATTTACGGAAAAAGCGGTTGAAGCTCTGAACATTATAATAGCCAACCTCTGCTGCGATTTGCTTGATGGAGCATTCAGTATCCAGCAGCAGCTCTTTGGCCTTCTCGATCCGCAGCTGATTCACGAAATCAATCATGCTATTGCCGGTTTGCTCATAGACGATCTTGCGCATATAAGAATAGCTGATGCCGATTTCCTTGGCCATATCCTCGAACACAATCTCTTCACGGAAATTTTTCTTCAAATAATGAATGATTCGTTCCGCATGATTGGTTTCACTCGTGCTGCGGTCCAGGCTCTGTACGATTTCAGTGAAGAAACCATGCAGATATTCCTCCAGCTCATCCAGTGTATCCATTGCAGCAAGAATGGAATACACATTCCCTCTGCCCATAACCATCCGGCCTGTGCTGATATGATTCTCACGGAGGTGCTTGATCGTTGCCCCCATCAGCTGATAGTAGATGAACATAATATTATCGTAGGAAATATTCTCTTCCGAAGCGATCTGGCTGCGGATGCTCTGAAGCTCTTTGAATATCCCGGCCAGATCACCGGCATCCAGGAAGTTGAGAATCCTCCGCTCACTGCTCTCGGAATCGAGATATTTGCGGCTGCCCTCCTCTTCATCGTGCCAGTACATAATGCTTCCCGCCCCGTTAATCATCCGGCGCTTGATGACTTCCATCGCTTCAAACAGCCGCAGGGCAACCCTCTCGGGTGCGTCAGCCAAATCACTTACACCAATCGTGACTGAATGCTCCAGCAATTCAAGTGATTGATCCCGGATCTGCTCCAGCGCCTGACGGATCAGCCCCGCCTTCTCCCCAGACTCATCTGGAGCAAAGTTCAGCACAATCACTATACAGCCATCGTTATGATAGACACTGCGGGCAAGTATCCCCTCCGGGAAGAAGCTCTCATACTTCGCATTCAGCAGATACCGGTGATAGCTGCGCGTCTCCACATTGGTATTGCCCACATACCGCCGGTACTGGTCAATAGAGACCACGACAACCCTGTAGCATACTTCCGGAAAAGCCTCCGTGATCCGGGGCGGAATCTCACCGCGCAAAAGACGGTGAACTGCAAGACTCCGGGTATCCTGCTCACGCTCCTGCAGCAGCTGGAACAGGCTTTCCTCTTCCTCCTGCATGCGTTTGAACGCCATATCCAGGAAGGCCAGCTCATTCTTATTGACCACACCCAGGTCGCTCTTCGAGCGGATCGTCCGCACCAGCTGCCGGAGGGGCCTGGACAGCCAGGTCGCAAGAAAGATGGCAAGCAGTGTCCCAAGTAAAATGATAGCTCCGGTAAGCAGAATGATATTCCCCTGCATATCCCGTGATTTGATCATCAGCTCATCCATGGAGCTCCAGCTTACATTCCACCATCCGGACATTGCCGAACGGCTCCATGCGTATATCATCCGCTTGCCGTCCAGCTCGTGGAATGTATAGCCTTCACTGGATTCCTGGTTCAGTATTTCCTGAAGGTAAGGCAGCTTCTGACCGTCAGAGAGCAGCAGTGAATGATCATTGTAGGAAATGACCTTACCGTCTGAGTCCAGCAGCAGGTAGTTGCTGTCTCCGATCTCTGTAGCATGCAGATATTTGCCGATCTGGCTCTCTTTCAGGTTGACTACGATAATCCCGCGGGTGGTGGAGGACAGGCGGTTGAGGGGATAAACATACGACACAACATTTTCACCCGACTCCAGCTTACGGGGAACCCATACCCCGCTGATGCCTCTGCGTCCTTCAAGCGCTTCTGTGATCCAATCGATGGACTCGTACCGTTCCAGCGTCGTGATGCTACTGTCAGTAGAGAACACATAATCCGAATCATTCAAATAAAAGTACGAAGAGTACACACCGTCTACCCGGCGGTTTAAGTTCAGCAGCTCTTTCGTCACGGAGAGTGCCAGGCTCACATTGTTGTAATTTGCGTTAATTTCATCGTACGTCTCAAAGCTGCGGATACGGTCAAAAATATTCGTCGCCGCCAGACGCGAAGTGTCCTGGGCCAGATTGGCAAGCGCGTTCTCATTTAACTTGCGGTTGGCATTCAGTCCGGCAAGCGTCGATTCTCCAATGGCTGCTTCTGAGTTCTGTATAATCTGTGACCCGCTGTACCATGTCAGAATCGCTGTGGGAATGGCCATGATGCAGAATAGTATCAGTGCCAGCTGCAGGATCATCGGTGTTTTTTTCATATTGCTATCCCCCTAAGGATGTCTCTATATATAACTGCCTTGAAATTATCTTCTGTCCATACCTCAGCTGGCTGTATCAATATGTTACCGCTTACATTTAAATTTTCCAACCCCCTGAGACAATTAATTTGTGCCTCGCGGCAAATCTCTCCGTCCGGATCACTTCAATGTTTTTATTTTAACATTTCAGATTACATTTTACATATGTGTATAGGAAATTTTTTCAAACAAATTCGAAAACGAAGCCCATTTCCCTCAAGTTGCAGGTGAATGTCACTTGACACCGGACCGATTTCCGCTTAAGGTTAGTTACATAAGTAATTAACCAGTTAGGTGGTGAAGCGGTGGGTATCCAGATGGATGACAACCGGCCGATTTTCGTGCAGATTGCGGAGCTGATTGAGAATGACATCATCGATGGAACCGTGCCCGAGGAGACCCAGGTGCCTTCCACGAACCAGTTCGCAGCCTTTTACAGCATCAATCCGGCAACGGCGGCCAAAGGTGTGAATCTGCTCGTAGAGCAGGGAATCTTGTATAAAAAGCGGGGGATCGGAATGTTTGTTGCAGCGGGAGCACGCTCCGAATTGACGAATAAGCGCAGGCAGCAGTTCTATGAGCAATATGTGGTGGCAATGATCCGTGAGGCCGCGAAGCTGGGCATTACAACGGAACAATTGTCTGAAATGATCCGTAAGGGGGATGAGAACCGATGATGGTTACGGGGAAGAAGCATGAAGCAGCGGCAGCTCCATCCGGCGCAAGGCTCGATTTAAGCCATGTAAGCAAGGTTTTCCGCGGAGGCCAGGGCGTACATGATATCTCGCTGAGCCTGGAGCCGGAGATGATTCATGGACTGATCGGAGCCAACGGCAGCGGCAAAAGCACCCTGCTCTCCCTCATTGCCGGCCAGAGGTTCGCAGACAGCGGACTGATCACGTATGGCGGCGATCATGTGAATGAGCATGCAGCGGCACTGAGTCAGATCTGTCTGGTCAAGACCTATGAACGCTCCTGGGAGAACTACTCATTGAAGGAAATCTTCAAGTTCGCCTCGATCTTCTACCCCCATTGGGATGAGCAGCTGGCCGGTGAGCTGATGGACAAATTCCAGCTTAAGGGCAGCAAGAATTACCAGCAGCTGTCGCGCGGCGGCCAATCCATGGCAGGGATCATTAAGGGGCTGGCCAGCCGTGCTCCGCTGACGCTGCTGGATGAACCGGTAATCGGCCTGGATGCCTCGATGCGCGAAATCTTTTACCGGACCCTGCTTGAGGATTACAGCAATAATCCACGCACCTTTGTAGTAACTACACATCTGATCGAAGAAGCGGAGAACCTGTTTGAACGGATGGTTTATATCAAAAGAGGTCGTGTCGCCTTCCAGGGTCCTGTAGAGGATTTTGCCGCCAACGCCGTCTATGCTTCCGGGCCCGCTACCGTGCTGGAGAAGCTGCTGGGGGATGTCCGGATACTGCACAGTGAACGCCTAGGGGGCAAGCTGCTGCTTGCGCTTGAGGATCTCTCCGGCCCCGCCGAACGCAGAATGCTCCAGGATCAGGGCGTTGAGCTGTCTCCGGTTCCGCTGCAGAAGCTGTTCGTATATCTGACGCTGCGCGATGCAGAGAATTCGCAAGGAGGCGGAAACCGATGAGCTACCGGAGTTTAATGAAGTTTCACCTGAAAGATTACCGCAGAGGCGCCTTGATTCTGCTGAGTATATTCGTTTGTGTGGACACCGCCCTGGTACTGTTGATGAAGTTTCTGCCCGCCTGGGATATGGGAACGGCGGACAATATCTTCAGCGTTAACCGCAATATTATGTCTATCTTCATGATTATCAGCATGATCGTTACGGTGGCCATTACCTTTCCGCTGATGAGCAGCTTCAGTGTGACCCGCCGCAATTTCTACGTCAGCTCGCTGCTGGCTCTGCTGGCCTTCTGCATAACGGCTGCGCTGGCGGAGACTGCCGTTTATCTGATCGGCCGGGCTGTTCTTCCTTCGATCGGACTCCCGGTTGATGTGGACCGGCCGATCCTGCTCTCTGCGTACGTGTTCATGCTGACCCTGCTCGATGTCTCGGTAGCCACCTTCCTGATCGGTGCCTGTTATTACAGATTCAAAGTAATCACCGGAACCCTGCTGGCCATCGTGTATTTCGGAGCTGTCGCCCTCATTTCCCAAATGTTCCCTTCGATGGAGTACATGGAGAACTTCGCATTATTCTCTTCAGATCCCGCAATGCTCGAGCCTGGAACCACTCTCCTCGCGTGGGGGATCATCGCCCTGTGCGCGGGGGCCGGGTGGCTGATATACCGCCGGACTGACATACGGATGTAGCCGTCTTTCTGAAGAGCAAACAACGTCCGGCTGCACATCAGCCGGACGTTGTTTGCATTCTTTTATAGAGATATGCAGACTGTCTTCCGCACCTAATCCGCATTCACCGCTTCATCCTCGAACTCCCCGATGCTGTCATTGGAGCCGATAACCACCATAATATCTCCCTGATGCACATGATCATGCGCCGTCGGGGCAACGATGATGCCGTCCTCACGGTTCAGGGCGATGATGCTGCAGCCGTATTTGGCGCGCGTGTTCAGCTCGGAGAGGCTTTTGCCGTCCATGCAGGCAGGCACCGTCAGCTCAACAACCTTGTAATCCTTCGAGATCTCAATATAGTCCAGTAAGTTGGGTGTCACCAGCTGGTGGGCCACACGGATTCCCATATCACGCTCCGGAAAAATCACCCGGTCCACGCCCAGCTTCGACAATGCGCGCCCATGCAGAATCGAGATCGCTTTGCCGACCACCTGTTTGACGCCGAGCTCCTTGAGCAGAATTGCGGCCAGTATACTCCGCTCCATATTATCGCCGATCGCCACAATCCCGCAGTCGAAATTGCGCACTCCGAGGGAGCGCATAATCCCTTCATCCGTAGCATCCGCCATCACCGCATGGGTCAGCCGGCCGGTCATTTCCTCCACCCGCTCCTCCTGATGGTCGATCCCAAGCACCTCATAGCCCATGGACATCAGCTCTAGCGCCAGACTTGAACCGAAGCGGCCCAGGCCGATAACAACAAACTGTTGTGCTTTCATGTCTCTATTTCCCCTTATCCAATTATCATTTTGCCTTCCGGATACTTATACAAAGGTTTACCCTGTTTCGGACCCAGTGCATAGGCCAGCGTCAGGAGTCCAAGCCGTCCGGCGAACATCGTCAGACAGATCAGGATTTTGCCGACCTGTGTCAGCTCCGGCGTCAGTCCCAGACTTAGTCCCACATTGGCGAAGGCCGAGGTCGTCTCGAACAGAATCATCAGAAAAGGGAGCCCCTCCGTGGTCGAGAGCATCATCGATACCGCAACGATCAGCAGCAGAGCCAGGAGCGTAATGGTAAGCGCCTTGAACACCCGCTCCTGAGCCAGCCGGTAACGGAAGAGTACGATGTCCTCCCGGCCGCGCAGCATGGAGATTACTGCTCCTATCATCAGCGTGAAGGTCGTCGTCTTGATGCCGCCGCCGGTTGAGCCGGGGGAAGCGCCGATAAACATCAGAATGACGATGAAAAATTGTGTCGCCTGACGCAGTCCTGTGATGTCCAGCGTGTTAGCTCCGGCTGTACGCGGTGCAACGGACTGGAACAGGGACGCCCAGATTTTGGTTCCGAGATTCATAGGTCCCAGCGTCCGTGCGTTGGTGAACTCGAAGATGAAGATCACTGCCATCCCTGTCAGAATAAGTCCGAAGGTCATCGACAGCACTACCTTACTGTGCAGCGACAGCCGGCGTTTCCGCCGGTACTCGGCCAGATCGGACATCACGATGAAGCCAATCCCGCCGGAGATGATCAGGAACATCACGACCAAGTTGATCACAGGGTCACCGACATATGCTGTCAGGCTGTTATCATGGCCGCCAAACAGATCAAAACCGGCATTGTTAAACATCGACACCGCATGAAACAGGCCATAATATAAGGCACGCGGAAGCGGCATATCAAAGGCAAAGCGGACGGACAGCAGGATGGCTCCTGCCGCCTCAATAACCAGCGAGTAGATCAGCACTTTGCGGATCAGGCGCACAATCCCCTCCATCGAGCTCTGATTCATTGCTTCCTGGAGAATCAGCCGGTCCCGCAGCGAGATTCTGCGTTTAAGCACAAGCGCAAACAGCGTGGCCATCGTCATGAAGCCGAGCCCGCCGATCTGTATCAGCACCAGAATGACGGCCTGTCCGAATCCGGTGAGGTGGGTTCCGGTATCCACAACGGCAAGTCCGGTCACACAAGCGGCAGAGGTCGCAGTAAACAGCGCATCCATGAAATGAAGCGGCTCCCCGGCTACACTTGATACCGGAAGCATAAGCAGTAAAGTGCCTATCATAATTACTGCGGCGAACCCAAGCACCAGGATTTGCGGAGGAGCAAGCTTCAGAAATCTGAAGCCCGTTATTTTGGGAAACGGTGAAACCAAACTCCTCATCCTTTCAGGTTCCTTATTGGAAGTTAAGAATTGTACAATATCAAATAAACATACAAAATTATATACGTTATTGCCTAACTTCACAAAGAATCATTTTCAAAATAAGCTGGAGTACAAATAAAGAACAATCTGCAAATAAACAAGCATAAGCTTGGACCTCTCCACGTAAAAGGATAATACGGCAATTTTTTGTAACTGCCGGGCAAGTAATATTATAATGAAATGTACAAGAGTATTTCATTTCAAGGAGGCGTTTCATGAATCCCGTCGGCCAGCCCCTACAGCAGCGGCCCCTTACCACCAAACTTATCCTTGCTGGAATTCTCGGACTTATTGTGTTTGTCATGTTCCAGGTCGCCCCCCAGCTCTTCCAAGGCTCCGGTGAGGACACAGCAATTATCAGCAAAAGCGAAGTACAGGACAAAGCCGCCGCATTCGCAGCACAGCAGCTCGGCCACGAAGCAGGAGTGAAGGATGAATGGACTATCCTCTATAAAACAGACTCCTCTTTCTACGGCTATATGTCCCGGGAGAAGCTACTTGAGGATTACACCAAGAACAAGCTGGACCAGCGGTACCCGTTCGATGTCTACCATGCCGCACTTTATCCTTCCGGTGAAGCGGATGCCCTGCTCTCCGTGGATATCAATATGTATACCGGTGAAGTAGTCGCCTTTGCCCGCGGAGCCGATGCCGATGCCGCAGGACTTGATTACGGGGAAAGACCGGCCAAGGTTGTAACGAGCCCTGCCGGTACTGCAATAACTGCAAGCAGTGAAGCGGGTCTTACCCTTGAGCAAAAAGAAAAGCTGGCCCGCCCGTGGCTGCAGCTATGGGGTGCAAATCCGGCGAAGCTCCAGATCGAGACGGGCAGCGATGAGTACGGGCTTGTCTACACGGAGAGCTCGGTTAAGGTCGGAGATGCGCTGCTGCATTATAACTTTAACTTCTCCGGTGAGCAGGTCTCCTATTTCCGCGCAGGATTCACTGCCCCGGCCTGGCATGATAGCTATGTTGAAGACCAGACCGCTCTTGCCAAGAAGCTCACCTTGTTCGGCTATGGTCTGCCTACACTGCTTCTGGGTATTCTTGCGCTGATCTACAGCATTCTGCGCCGGGGTCACACGTCCTGGAGGCGCGGGCTCTTCCTTAGCTCCGCCCACTTCCTGATTATGATGGTCAGCAGCTACAATGTGCTTCCCGAATCAGGCGGTGGCAGTGCCGAAGCGCGGATTACCGCTGTAGTGATGTTCATCATCTATGTTCTGTACAGCCTGCTAATGTCCTCACTGCTCTACTTCTCACTGGTTGGAGGCGACGGCCTGTGGCGCGCAGAAGAGAAGCTTAACCCCTGGCCCCGTGCCAAAGAGCCCGGTTACGGCCAGTATGTACTGGACAGTATCCGCGCCGGTTATGTATGGGCGTTCGTCCTGCTCGGCGTGCAGACCATCATGTTCATTATTCTGTCGTTCGCCTTGGATAACTGGTCCACTACGGATGCCAGCCAGTCTCCCTACAATATGAAATACGCCTGGCTGCTGCCAATTGTCGCCTGGCTTGCCGGTCTTTCTGAAGAGGCTGTCTACCGGTTGTTCGGCATCCGGATGCTCAAGAAGCTCGTGAAGAATACCTTCATCGCTGCACTGATCACTACGCTGATCTGGGCGCTCGGGCATACCCTCTATCCGATCTATCCGGTCAGTTCGCGCCCGATTGAGCTAACCGTAATCGGTTTGCTGTTCAGCTATATTTTCCTGCGCTACGGCTTCATCGCTGTGATGTTCAGCCATGTGGTGTTTGACAGCATCCTGATGGGGGCCACGCTGATCTTCATGCAGGATAAGGTGAACATCGGCGCCGGTATTGTCACGATCATCCTGCCGTTCATCGTCGGCTACATCGTGTACCGCTTCAACCCTCCGCGGGGGCCGGGGCAGGCGGAGCCGGTCCAGCCTCTGACCTAGACATAGACGGAACCGTATCGATCCGCCCTGCATATCCAAATGGGGCTGTCCCAAGCAGCCATGAATGGCTGCTTGGGACAGCTCTTTATGTTGTAGGAGCATCAACGTGGGCACTTGGGTGGACGCTCCGCGAACGGACCGTTGTTTATGCGGGATACGAAACACTTTTTCAACAAACACAAAAAAAGAAATCGCCTTTTTGGTAAAATGGAGGTACCACCCAACCATTTCAAAAGGAGCGATTTCTTTGTACATTCAATAGTCCATGGACCAACTTTGCTTGCCAATGGATCTGGAAAATGACATTCCTTTGGACCCCCTCGCTCGTGTCGTGGATGCAGCCGTCAACCGGCTGAACGACACCCTCTTTGACGCTGCCTATTCCCGGTGGCGGCCGCGACAGCTCCCCTCCTGAAAGGCTCACCATAGCCATCATCTACGCCAATCCCCAGCGCACTTATTCGTCCCGCCCAATCGTTTACAGTGCCCCGATTACGGTGTGCGGTATGCGGTATGCGGTATACGGTATACTTAATTGCACTTCGTACAACTAAATCGTCTGATTTATAACCGATTCTCCGTTTAGTTGTATTTCGTACAATTAAATGGCCATGTGAACCTTCATTTTCACCATTCTGGCAGATTTAGTTGTACAGACTACAGTTATAAGAGGCAAGCCTGCCTTTTCGCAGTTTTTAATTGCACAGTATACAACTATTAGTGAATTCCCACTTGGAACTGAATACATCAATTGCTGCATTGTTGGATGAACTCGGCGAGTCCTCCAAATCCAAATCAGTGGTGAGAAACTTGAACTTGCGACGCGGGAGCACGAAGAACGATTGCTGCAGAAGCCCAAAGATAAACCGCTGGGAGCCCTAAATAGGTGTCTCAAGTAGAAGAAATTCTACTTATGGGATAGCCCCTTCTGCTCATAATCCGGTAGGTACACCGTCTTTAGGCCTCGTCCTGCACAGATTGATACGGACGGCAGGGAAACCGGAGCCGGATCAGCGTCCCTTCACCAAGCGAGCTGTGAATGGCTACGCCATACTGCTTGCCGTACTGCAGCTGAATCCGCTGGTCCACATTGCGGATGCCATAGCCGATTCCCTGGCCCGCAGGCTCCAGAATCTGCCCGATCAGCTCTTCCTTCATCCCGAGCCCGTTATCCTCCACCTCGAAGATCATATCCGCTCCTTCCCGGTACGCCCGGATGATCAGCGAGATCTCATCATCGTACCAGGCATGCTCCAGCGCATTCTCCACAAATGGCTGCAGAATAAACTTCACGCTCTCGCTCTCCAGAACCTCCGGTGCAATATCATAAGCCACCTGGATACGGTCCACATTCTTAATCCGCTGAATATCCAGATAAGACTCGGCAATCTGCAGTTCCTGCTCCACCGGAATGATCATCTCCCCGCGGTGCAGCGTCAGCCGGTAGAACCTGGCCAGCGAACGGATGACCTCATGCAGCTTATCGATCTCCCCCAGCTTGGCCATCCGGCTGATCGAAGAGAAGGTATTATACAGGAAATGCGGATTCATCTGGGAATGCAGCACCTGCAGCTCGGTCTCTTTCTTCTCCAGGTTGACGATATAGACCTCGTCAATTAACCGCTGTATCGTTGAAGCCATGTCGTTAAAAGCACTGCCGATTTCCGCAAACTCATCATTGCCCTGCACCGGCATCCGTTTGTGGAAATCCCCTTCCTTAAAAGACTTCAGGGAAGCGATCAGCTTCTGGAAGCTCCGTGCGAAATACTGGGACATCACCAGACTGATCAGAAAGAGCAGGATCAGAGTGATCAGACAGATGCCGATGGTCACATTACGGACCTGCTGTGAATTCTTCTGCAGTGAAGAATACGGAATCCAGGCTACTACGCTGGCGGGCATATTCGTAACCGGCTGTTTAATTTGCATATAGGAATCCGGCTGCTGAATATAGCCTGAAGCAGCTGAGGGCAGCAAATCCGGTTTAACCTTGTTGCGGGAGCTTATGAAGAGCAGGCGGTTGTCATTATCCACGATGAACAGAATACTGTCCTCGCCCAGCTGTCCCGAACCGGCATCAGAGAAGATATACTTCATATTTGCCGTCATTTTGATCAGGCCGTTCAGCTGCAGTGTATCGTAATTGATCAAGGGACGCAGGTAGGAGATGCTCGCGTCCGTCCTGTCATTGCCCACCTGCCGCCATTCATAGGAGCCGTAATGCAGCTTCAGCCTTCTATACCAGTCTTCATTCTCAATACGGTCCATGTGAAATAGGGAATACTTACGGACATCGCCCGTTGCACTCTCGTTGTAATAGAATTCTCCGACATTAGGGTTGCTGACATACACGGACAGCTTAACCTCCGGGTCCGGCAGATTCGCAGCATTCTCCAGCCTCGGAAGAATATACTGCGACATGATGCTATATTTCTCCCAGCCGGAATGATAACCTGTTAAATAACGCGAGAGCGTCTGATCCGCATACAGCTCGTCGGTGCTGCGGACCACATCCTTCAGCCGGTAATCGACGTTGCTGGCAATTTGCCTGACAGCCACCTCCAGATTGCTTCTGGTGTGCTCCTCAGTGGAACGCACGGAGGAGACATAGGCGTAGCTTCCGATGCCGATAACCGGTGTCAGCACCAGCAGCAGATAGGAAATAAGCAGCTTGTAGCCCAACGGCAGGTATACGGGTTTCATACGCTTCCTCTGCATGCCGGATCAGCTCTGCTTTCTGTAATCGGCTGCGGTAATATTGAAATATTCCCGGAATTGTCTGCTGAAATAAGCGATATTCTTGTAGCCCACCTTATCAGCCACTTCGTAGATTTTGTATTGATGCTGATCAAGCAGGAGAATCGCCTTCTCCATCCGGATCCGCACAAGGTACTCATTGAAGCTCTCGCCTGTGTGCTCCTTGAACAGGACCCCGAGATGGTTCGGTGAATAGGCGAAATGGCTGGCCACCAGCCGTAAGGTAAGATTCTCCGTCAGCCGCTCCTGAATATAGACCTCAATTTGCTCCATCAGCCGGCGGTTCTTATGCTGCTTCTTCATGAACAGGATCTCGGAAATCTGGAACAGCGTATACCGCAGCCAGCGCTTAATATCATCCACCGTCTCCAGATGATGAATGGCGTCCATTTGCTGCAGACTCTCATAGGTTTCGTTCAGCGTCCCCAGATAGGCTTCGAGCCGGGTGACGATATGAATGGAGAAATGATAGACCTTCACCGGATGCTCGAACAGGGCCGCCATCTCGAACAGCTCATCGATGCAGTCGCAAATATCAGCCAGCCTGTAGCCTGCCATAGCCCCGAACATTCCCTCCAGCACGACGCTCAGCTCTTTAATATCCTGGGTCATTCCCGGCTTGTTCATTACGGGGGGAATCACTCTGTTCTTGCCGAGGAACATTTTTCCGTTCATATACGCCTTGGCCTGTGAAAAAGATGAGGTCAGCGCTTCCAGAGCAAACACCTCAGCTCCATAACTCACAGTAATAGTGTAAGCAGTGTGCCGGCGAACCTTCAGCACCAGCTGCTGAAGCCACTCCTCCAGCTCCAGACGCTGCCCGGTATACACGAAACCAAGCTGTGAACGGTTCAGCCGGCACCATTTCCCCGCACCGGCAGATTCAATCTCTGTCCCAATATATTGGAACAGCCTGTCCAGACCGGCATAGACCTCCTCCGGATGCTCCTGCACCCGCCGGAGGACATCATCTGCCTCAATCAGCACTGCGGAGGCGCTGGAGAAGGCCAGATCCAGCGGATACCGGGCCAGGAAGGCCCCCAGTGTCGCACCGTCAATACTGCCTTCCAGCAGGTGCTGCAGCACATCATTTTTGATGAAATCAAAGGACGCGATCACGCCGCCGTCTTCCGGACCTTTGCTCCGCTCAAGATTCAGTTCAGCCGTAGCGGTGCGCAGCACGCCGATGAGCTCCTCATCATCAACCGGTTTCAGAATATAGGCATGCGCCTTCAAATCAAGCGCCTGCTTCGCATAGTGAAATTCCTGGTATCCGCTGATGAACACGATCTTCAGCCCCGGATTCAGCTCCAGCGCCAGGCGGGACAGCTCCATGCCGGAAACCACGGGCATCCTGATGTCCGTGATCAGCAGATCAATCTCATGATTCTCGATATATTGAAGAGCGGCAAGCGGATTGCTCTCGCTGCAGACCACTTCAATGGCAAGCTTACTCCAGGGAATCAGGCAGCGCAGACCCTCCAAGTCATAATTTTCATCGTCCACCAAGACGGCTCTGTACATCGCAATCAGCACTCCTTCATGCGGAAAAGAGGGTACGTATCGTATCCCTCTTCTTTCCAAACGTTTAGTATTGCGGGGAATAGGCCTTGATCTTCTTAAGATTGTTCCGCCATACTCCGGTTTTCCAGGCGAGCAGCCTGTCATATCCCAAGCCCGCCGCCTCCCTGTCTGCTTCCTCCATCAGCTGCCTGACCTCTTCCCCGCTTGCCGCAAAAATCATCCGGGGGATTACCTGCGCATACTGGTCTTTCAGTCTTTGCAGAATGATTCCCTCTTCGGAGGCAGGCGCCGGATCGAGATTGGAGAATTCGGTGATGTTCATCGCCGTCCTGAACGTTACATTCGCTTGCCCGAGTGTTGTCCAGTCCCGGGCCTCCGCAGGCAGCAGCTTCTCGCGTCTGGCTTTGGCTGAATCAATATATGAGGTATTACCATACCAGTTGAATTCTCCGATCTTCAGAGCATCATACTGCTTCAAATTACGGCCAATATAGGAATCATTTGGAACCGGAATTCCATCCTCCACTTTATCATAAAACATCCCCTGCGGCCCGAAGAAAATAATACGCTGTCCCTCCGGGCTCGTCGCCCAGTTCATATAGGAGAAAATGGCCTCCGGATCTCTGGCCCCGGTTGTAATCACATTGACATTCCAGCCCAGCGTATTGTATCCGGAAGGGTATACCTTATCCGGATCCACACCTGCCCGGTGCACCGGCCAGATGATATCGTATCCGTCTTGCGGATCTTTGGCCGAGAGCTGATTATCCGCCTCGCGGCCAATCCCTTCCACGATGGCGTCATACGCGCCGAATACAGCGATCCGGCCGGTTTTGAGCTTCTCCAGCACCTGATCCCGGGTTTCGGTTAATAGATCCGGAGACGTCAGCCCTTGGCGGACCAGCCGGTTAGCCAGCAGCAGCGTCTCCAGGAAAGCCGGATCCCGGTACACAGAAGTCAATCGGGAGCCGGCGGGCACACCGAAGATTTGTCCTGAACCGGGAGAGATGAAGCTTGGTGTCCGGTTATCCGCCGCACCGCTGTACAGCATGCCGATCATCTGTATATCCGCTCCGTCCCGGGTCTCCCCGAAGTCAATCGGGACGAGTTCAGGATACTTTTGCTGCACCCGCTTCAGATAAGCCTCCAGATCATCCCATGTCTCCAGCTTAGGGGAGCCAAGTGCCCGGTAGATCTTCTTCTCAACCAGGAAACCGGCGTTACCGCTGCCGTTGCTGCCGTTAATATACCAGTTCGGAATCTGGTACAGCTTGCCGTCTTCACTGCGCAGCATGTTCAATGTATCCTCGCCTATGGTCTGGACAAGTTCAGGATATTCCGCCAGATAAGGGTCGAGTGCCACCAGCTTGCCTGCTTTTTGCAGCCGTTCCACATCCTTGCCCCGGTCCATGACCAGCACATCGGGAAGCTGATCCGAGACAATCATCGCGTTCAGCTTCTGGGCGGCAGCCCCGCTGGATTGTACCGGAGTGAGCGCAACCTTCAGATTATCGGTGATCCACCGGCTATGCGGCCTGCCCTCCCAGGTCGGCGCCGTATACCAGTCATAGTTCACAAATACGGTGAACCGGACCGGCTTCACCTTGGCAGCCAATGCTGAAAGGGCAGTGGCCGGATGATCCGCAGGCAACGTATTGCCGGGATCACCGGAACTGCCGGAATTGCTGCGATTAGCTCTATCAGCATTACCAGTCCTGTCAGTGGTATTGGCGTTACCAGTGCTACCGGCATCGGCAGTTCGGCTTGAGCTCAGTGCGTTAGGGCCGTCCTCCGAAGTGGCCTCCTGCGTTTGGAGGTCCGTTAGTTGACCGCCGTTTGAGCAGGCAGCAAGACCACCCAGAACCAGCATAACTAACAGCAATTGCAGCAATTTTCCTCCCTTCCCCCCATTGCAGGCAGCCCGGTTCTGCCTTTCCTGCAAGAACCGCAATAACATTGACCTGTGCATAATCCTCACCATTTCTTTACGTTGATGCCTCTATTCTATCGCCAATGCCGCCCTGATTAATAGACCGACATTTCCCATAAAGAATAGCCGTACTGTGTGCCCCTCTCCGTACCGTTCACCTTCACATACCGCGCGCTGACCGGGGTGAAGCTGATATCGTCCAGTTCCCCGTCTCCGGTTGCCGCCGAATAGGCCGTTGTCCAGTTCGTGCCATCTGCCGAAGTCTCAATGGTATAGGATTTGGCATATGCTCCCTCCCAGTTCAGCAGGACGCGGCTGACCGTCTGAGCAGAGCCGAGGTCAACCTGAATCCACTGCGGATCACTGAAGGCCGATTCCCAGCGGGTGCCAGGATCCCCGTCTACTGCGCCGGCAGCCGGCTGTTTCGGATTCTCCGAAGCGGTAACTGCCTTATTCAGGGCAAGGTTCACCGACGGCGGTGTTCCGCCGGTAATTACCTGCTGCACGGAGGCATCATTGTATCCAGCTGCAGTTACCGTAACCGCATAAGTCTTCGCAGTTGGGAACAGCGCGGTGTTCAGCGTAATTTTACCGGCTGTAACGGTATAATCCGCTGCCGCCGCTGTAGTTCCATCCACCTTCACCGCACTGATTGCGCCTCTCCAGGCTGCATTATCCGTGAATGTCATCTCAATCGGCTGGCCGGCTGCATTCTGCGTTGAATCGGCTGCCAGGGCAGGCGGAGCAAGCGGTGTCACGATGCCTCCGCTGCCGTACACTTCCAGTTCCCACAAAGAATACCCGTACTGTGTGCCGCGCTCCGTCCCGTTTACCTTCACATAACGTGCGCTGACCGGGTTAAAGCTGACATCGTCAAGGGTCCCGTCTCCGGTTGTTGTCGAATATGCCGTAGCCCAGTTCGTGCCGTCTGTTGATGTCTGGATCGTGTAGGATTTGGCATACGCTCCCTCCCAGTTCAGCAGGACACGGCTGACCGTCTGAGCAGAGCCGAGATCAACCTGAATCCACTGCGGATCACTGAAGGCCGATTCCCAGCGGGTGCCCGGATCTCCGTCCACTGCACCCGCAGCCGGCTGTCTCGGATTCTCCGAGGCGGTAACCGCCTTGTTCAGGGCCAAATTCGCGGAGGTTGCTCCGCCAGTGACCACTTGCTGCACTGAAGCATCGTTATAGCCCGTTGCCGACACCGTAACCGTGTATGTCTTCGCAGCAGGGAACAGCGCGGTGTTCAGCGTGATTTTACCGGCTGCCACGGTATAATTCGCTGCCGCAGCTGAGGTTCCGTCCACCTTCACCGTACTGACCGCACTTCTCCAGGCCGCATTATCTGTGAATGTCAGCTCAATCGGCTGGCCGGCTGCATTCTGCGTTGTATCCGCTGTCAGGGCAGGCGGAGTGAGCAGCGTCCCCGAATTCACCTTCGTCGGGTCAACCCTCACCAGCTTCTTGGCTTCAACTACAGCTGAGCCCGTAATTCCTCCCGCGTTGCGGAACGTAACGGTAATTGCCGCATTCGTCGGATTCCAGACCAGTGCACTATATGCCGATCCTTTCTTATACACAGTTGCACTATACCCGTTCGCCGCCCAAATGTCTTTGGTGCGTGATCCAAGAGTGGCCATGTTATGCACGAACCAGTACGTGTTGAACAATTCATTCTGCTGCGGAAGTGCCGGATTCCATTTATTCAGTACAGCCTGCGGATCGCTCAGCGCCTGAATCGGCCAGACAATATGGTACCAGTCCGTTTCCGGCCCGCCGTTATCGGCTACGAAGCCGCTGTATAATCCGGCAGCCTTAGCTGTGTCGAACCCGTAGCTGGTTAAATATTCTGCCGTAGGCAGCCAGTGAATCCCATAGACATACACCGGATTGCCGTTGAAAAAGGTTCCGAAGAAGTTTGAGCTTCCGTAAATCTGCCCGACAGATTTATGTGTATAGCCCGGGAGCCAGTTGTCCTGGTCGTAGTTGAACCAGTACTGCTGCACTGCTCTAAGCTCGGTCGTGAAGCCCATAATGGACGCATCCCGGAATGCTGTGTTGCCGGTCAGTGTGCTCCACATATACTGGCCTACCCAGCCGAACAGTGATTCCCCTGCCGCTTCCTGGTTATTGCCGCTGTCATTGTCAGCATAACCGCCGGCCCATGAATGTCCTTCATACGGGTCGAAGTTGCGGAAGTACGGATATTTCGGATCGGTCTTCGACGGATTGGCATAGTCGCGGATCAGCTCATCAACCATCCCGCTGAATTTGTTCCTGAAGTCGGTATCATAGGTAGCGAGCACGGCGGAAGCAAAGACATAATAGCCATACGTAAAGTGATGGTCTGTAATGCCGGAGTTCGCGCCGAACTCGCTGTTCTTATAGATCAGGGTGCCCCAGTCGGAATTGTAGTCAAAATAGTAGTTAACTTCTCCCGAAGTATACGTATACCAGTCTGTAAGCACCGTCTTCATCCGGGAAAGGAACAGATTCTTGTAGCTCTCGCTGCCGATTTGATCGGCGATCAGCACACCCATTGCCAGCGGATGCAGCTTCTTGCCCTGCCAGTACGCATCAGCCTGCATCAGATTGGTGGCGGTGTCCGTATCCAGCAGCGCCAGATAATTAAGCAGATCCTGTCGGGAGTAGCCGGAATCGCCGGGCTCGGTGAACTGCGGCACAATGCCGTAGAATTTATCGGCAGTGGCAAAGGAATTGCCCTCCGTAACCTTCATCGTTCCGCGGATCGACGGGAACGAGACCGCAGTCAGCGGCGTAGTAGTAACCTTCCACTGGTGGGGAAGCTGCGCCATCAGCGTTGTATTCGGAAAGCCCGAACGCTTGAGTTCTGTAGTCGCATTGAAGGTGGTCGTGACATCCGATGTGGTCTCGTTGAAGGTATAAGCCACCTTCGTATCCGTCACGAATGCATATCCGTGCTGGTAGAAGTAATTCAGATTTGCGGGTGCCGGAAGAGCCGACAAGCTCAGGTAGTTCTGGCCACCGCCCAGCTGGATTTTGAGCTTGGCGCCGACTTTCTTGAAGGTTGTGCCGGCCGGTGCATACAGTCCATAGTTTCGGGTCACCATTACGGGCGTTGGCGCGCCATTGGAATTCGTGACCGCAATGCCGATATGGTCTGCAGTAACCGTGGCGCCGTCAGCCGCCAGAATCGTATTATTGCTGTCATCGAAGAAGCGGGCCGTTGCCGGCAGGTAGACTTCAGGACTGGCCGGATCGCTGAATTGTGAATAGAGATAAGGCGAGCCTTTGACGAAGGTCGTCTTCATCTTCTCAGCAGTGCCATCGCTTAGCACGGCAGTTGCTGACCAGTCGCCGTAAGCGGTTATCCGGTTCGACATCCCTGAAGTATTAATATTGCTGGCCATCAGGAACAGATCCGGGCTGCCTGCAGCTTCCTGCGCCTTGCCGTCGGCGCTTAAGTAGCCTGCGCCAGGGTTCAGAACGCTAAGCCCCTGCTTGGTATATTTCGATTTGAGCGGAAGTGTAATAATGCCGTTGCCAAGCTGATTGATCATGATCGACTGCCACCAGTCGTTGGAAGGCAGCGGTGCAGTCAGTGCATCCGATTTATACAGCGGATATTTGGGCTGGGGAACCGAGAGGTCATTCGCGGCATAGCTACCTTGACCTACGGCCACTGTTGTCAGCGCCGGCAGTGCCGGAATGTTATAGACCGGCTTGGGATCGCCTGTCACATAATCATACGCCTGGAATTCAAAGATCGAGTAGCCGAAGGAGGTCGCTCTGCTGATGCCGTTCATCCGCAGATAGCGGCCGCTGGCATAGACCGGAAGATTAAGCGTGCCTCCGTCGCCGTGAAGCTCCCGGTAGATTGTAGTCCATGAACTGCCGTTATTCGAAACCTGAATATCATAGGTCCGGCCGGCGGCAGCCTCCCAATTGAGGATGACCCGGCCAAGCGTCCGTACGCTGCCAAGGTCCACGCTAAGCCATTCATTATCGGTAGCGTTGGAGGACCAGCGCGTGGTCAAGTTACCGTCAAACGCCAGCGCCGGCAATGTGGAGCCAGCCGGGAGATAGTCAGCCACCTGATAAGACGATGCCGTCGCCGGCTTGTTCAAGGCCACATTCGGCCCCAGCACTACCGGAGGAGGATTAACGCCCCCCGTGCCGTAAACCTCGAACTCGAAGAGGGAAATGCCGTATTGCGTCAGGCTCCGCACGGTTGCAAATACCCGCACATAGCGGCCGGTGCCGCTAAGCGTGAGATCATCCACGCCGCCATCACCCGTAGTTGTGGAATAGACATCACTCCAGTTCAATTCGTCCGCGGATACCTGGATTTTGTAGGACTTGGCATACGCCCCTTCCCAGCGGAGTACAACGCGGTCTACTGCGGCAGATGCCCCGAGATCAACATAAATCCAGTTCGGGTCTGCCCCCCATGCACTGCTCCAGCGGGAACCCGTATTGCCGTCCACGGCCAGATCCGGGGTGTTATTGCCCTCCGTGCCCGACGCATAAGCAGGGCGGTCCTGGGAGAGCAGATAAGAGCCGGCGGCATGCGCCCGGCCGGGTGGAATGACCAATGCGACACTTAACAGCATGATTATGCTCAGAAAAAAAGCGGTGCCGTTTATACCTTTCTTGCGTTTTAACCTTTTGGAATATGTCATTACCCTTAATCCTCCTCATGTCTATTGGTATGCAGCCATCCAGCTCATAGCAAATTCTTTCCCGGTGTGATCATCAGCCTCCTTTTACCTTGGTTTAAGCAGTCTACATCCCATCTATATAAGCGCTTTCATAGATTCAAGCTAAGCGTACCTTTTACCGAAACCGGTTGCAATTATACAAATCAACGATTTTATGCAGAAAGTAAGGATTAACTTATTTTCGCAGCAAAAGCCCGGTCCTTCATCATCTAACGGACAAAAATAGAGGCTACTTCTAGGGCAGCCTCCGGCGAAATAAAGAGCACCAATGCTCCTCACTTCTTTCGGGGAAGCACATTGTGTTCGATTTTTCGCATACATTTGGCCTGATAACCCTCACAGTTGCTTATTGTATTCGATTTTTCGCATACATTTGGTCCGGTTACCTTCACGGAAGCACATTGTATTCGATTTTTCACATACATTTGGTCCGGTTACCTTCACGGAAGCACATTGTGTTCGATTTTTCGCATACATTAGGCCTGATAACCCTCACGGAAGCAGATTGCTTGTATTCGGTTTTTCGCATACATTTGGTCCGGTTACCCTGAGGGAAGCACATTGTATTCGATTTTTCGCATACATTTGGTCCTCCATCGGCCCGTCTTCCGGGGGTTCAGCGGAATTCCTGACGTATAGCATAATTTCCTAAATCACCAAAAAACCGGCCCCCATGGGGCCGGCCTCTGTTTCGTTACCGTTTGAGCCTATTTATAATGACGGTTCCTCATCCTTGAGCGCATCCAGAATCTGCCGGGCCAGCTTCTCGCCAATAGACAGAACACGGAAATCTTCCACGGAAGCTTCCTTGATCTTCTTCAACGAGCCGAAATGCTTCAGCAGCGACTTCCGGCGCTTCTCCCCGATTCCCGGAACCGAATCCAGCTTCGAGGTGACCATCGATTTGCCGCGCTGTTCGCGGTGGAACGTAATTGCGAACCGGTGAACCTCATCCTGAATCCGCTGCAGGAGATAGAACTCCTGGCTGTCCCGGGCCAGCGACACCGGTTCGGCGGAATCCCCGACCAGCAGCTGCGCCGTTCTGTGCTTATCATCCTTGACGATACCGCAGACCGGAATGAACAGACCCAGCTCATTCTGCAGAATATCGATCGCCGAGGAGATCTGCCCTTTGCCTCCGTCGACCACGATCAGGTCAGGCTTCGGCAGATTCTCCTTGAGCACCCGTTCATACCGGCGGCGGATGACCTCACGCATCGTCTCATAATCATCCGGCCCCTGCACAGTGCGGACCTTATATTTACGGTACTCTTTGCGGGCTGGCTTGCCGTCAATGAACACAACCATGGCCGAGACCGGATTCGTCCCCTGGATATTCGAGTTATCGAAAGCTTCAATCCGGTTAAGCGATTCAAGTCCCAGGCTCTGTCCCAGACTGCTCGCCGCACCGGAGGTGCGCTCCTCATCCCGCTCAATCAGACGGAACTTCTCATCCAGCGCCACCCGGCTGTTCTGGCAGGCCATGCCGACCATCTGCTTCTTGAGCCCGCGCTGCGGCACAAGTACTTTGATGCCCAGCCATTCCTGCAGGGCTGCCGCTCCTCCGGCCGCGTCCACGGTTCCTTCAGCAGCCGCTTCCTGTTCCGCCTGCTCCTGCGGCGGCGCTGCAACCTCCGCCCTATCCTCCGCCTCCAGCGCTGCCTGCATTTCCCGGCTGCCCAGCATGCCTGCAGCAGTCTGCAAGCCCGTTACCGCAGCACCTGTACCGGTCTCTGGCGTTAGCGCTTTGACAGCTCCGTCACTCAGCATATCCGGCAGCAGGATCTCCTGCGGCAATGCCGGGTTATCGCTGTAATACTGCGTCACATAGGACATGAAATCACTGTACGCTTCCCCGTAGAACGGAAAAGCCGACGAGTGGCGCTGAATCATTTTCCCCTGCCGCATATACAGGATTTGCACACACATCCAGCCCTTATCTACTGCATAGCCGAAGACGTCCCGGTCCTTGGTATCAACCGTGTTGATCTTCTGCTTCTCCATCAGGGCATCGATGTGAATAATCTGATCCCGCAGCTCCTTGGCCCGCTCGAAATACAGCTCTTCTGCGGCTTCCTGCATTTTCTTCTGCAGATCCTTCTTCACGGCATCATGCCCCCCGTTCAGGAAGGACGAAATGCTCTGCGTAATCTCCTCGTAAGCAGACTTCGGCACTTCCTTCTCGCAGGGAGCCAGACACTGGCCCATGTGATAATACAGGCAGACCTCCTTCGGCATCACCCCGCACTTGCGCAGCGGATACATCCGGTCCAGCAGCTTCTTGGTCTGCTGTGCCGCATAGCTATTCGGATACGGGCCGAAATATTTAGCTTTATCTTTCAGCACCCGCCGCGTGACCTCAAGGCGCGGATGCGTTTCATTCGTTATTTTTAAATACGGAAAAGTCTTATCATCCTTCAGCAGCACGTTGTAACGCGGCATATGCTTCTTGATCAGATTGCACTCCAGAATGAGTGCTTCCATATTGCTCGATGTGACGATATATTCGAAATCAACAATATTGGCGACAAGCCGCTGCGTCTTGCCGTTGTGGCTGCCGGTGAAATAAGAGCGCACGCGGTTCTTCAGCACCTTGGCCTTGCCCACATAAATAATCGTACCCTCATCATTCTTCATCAGATAGCAGCCGGGCAGATCAGGCAGCAGCGCCAGTTTGTTGCGGATATTATCCATATAATCCATGAGTTCTCCCCCACCTGTTACTACACTGTTATAAGGTAAGTTTAGAATAGAATGTACTACAGATTCAAGCCTTATTATAGAACACCCGTTTCTATTTGACACACAAAGCGCCTTCGGATGACCGAAGGCGCTTTGTGTGAAGGGGCCGCGAGGCCCCCGGATACATCGGAATTAATCTTTTATTGATGTTTTGCTACGATATTCTTAAGGGAATCCTTGGAGTTCAGTCCTACGACTTTGTCCACGGGTTGGCCGTCTTTGAAGAAGATCAGAGTAGGAATACTCATCACTCCAAAACGGGAAGCCGTCTCAGGATTCTCATCTACATTCAATTTAGCAATTTTTACGCCGTCTCCCAGCTCGGTGGACAATTCCTCCAGAATAGGGGCAAGCATTTTGCAAGGGCCGCACCAAGGTGCCCAGAAGTCTACTACTACAGTACCTTGACCTTCCACTTCATTAACGAAGGATTGGTCAGACACGTTCACGATAGCCATGATATTGTTCCTCCTCAAAGTTTTGTGAGCATCCGCTTCCTGAAACAGTATTGTTCAAAATACTTGGAAGCCTAAGCTTAGCTGTACGAAATAAGATCCGCTTCTATAGCGTGAGCCAAGGCGGCGAAAATTACTCCGAGAATATAGCGGGATAAAATGCTTCATGTAATATGATAACCAGATTACCATTTAGCGACACATCCACAGTATAACATAAATACAATGCATTTAATATAGGTTTCATAAAATTATATTGTATAAAATCAAATTAGCCTAAGGTTTAACTTCATCGTCCGGGAGGTTCCGGATATCCCGAAATATTCGAATCCAAGCTTGTCATATAAGCGGACGGCCGCCTGATTCTCCGGATCTACACTAAGAGAAACCGATGGGTATCCATCGGATACGGCTTGCTGGATGATGGCCTCCATTAGTCTGATTCCCAAGCCCCGCTTTCTATAGCCGGGCCGTATAGCGACACCTAATTCCGGGGTTTCAGCATCCACGAATCCATAGCCTTGGTTCGTCTCATCAAACAGTCTGTACCAGGCAGCACCTGCGGGCTGATTGTCAATCAGAGCGATTAGCGCCCTATCACCTTCTTTTCCCCAATTCTCGTTGTACTTCACGATATCCGGTGAACTCAGCAGCTCACTCCTGGAGGGCTTCCCTTGTACTATATTGATTGACTCATAATGCATATCCATTAGAAAATCGTATTCCTGCGGTTCCATAGGTCTAATACTTATCATCGAATCACCTCTTTGCATCTCATACAAGGCTAGGCGCTGATCTTATCTTTACATCTTCCCGGCAAGTTCGTATACTTGAAGAAAGCGCATTAATTGTCAATGACTTCTCTCACATGTATAACTGTAACTTACTTTGCACAGTCATGCAACAGCAAGGAGGAAGAAACGATGGATGTCAACGCGCAAGTCCGTGACCCGCGGGAGCATGTCAACGAAGAGCCCCGTAATGACCTTGGCGACCTAATGGCCGGTTTTTTTGGAATGACAGGATTTATGACCGTAGTTTTCTTCGGGATGGTTATCATCAAGTTCATTATGTCCGAATAAAGCTGCAGGCAGCAGAGCAACACCGAAGTTTACGCAAAAGCTAGATGCATACGGAGAACTCATACCAAACAGCGGCGGGGCCAGGGACTTCAATGTCCGGGCCCCGCCGCTGTTTGTGTGCGGCAGAGCGGCACTGATTTGAATCGTTGAGTAACGCAAAATCCTGCACCAAATACAACATTTTCTTCGCTTAAGCAGCCCAAATCGATGGACACCCCATTTCTTATGCTCCCAAGTTGCATTCCTTACAACATTTAGGCCTCTTAAGCAACAAAAGACGGACCACTCATAACCTCCGTAGCCAGCTAAGCGGCGGGATTATAAATGATCCGTCCAGTAATATATATCATGCAGCGGAATTTATCTTACCGTACCCCGCTGATTGTCCCCATGGAGCGGAATAACATCCACAAACGGGGCGATCCGGTCCATCAGCCGCTGGCCTTTGTAGACCTCTTCGCCATCCTTGCTGGTCATGCTTAGATGCTTCTCCAGCCCATCCAGCGGATAGTTCGAGGTGTAGAAGGTCGGCTTGCGGTTCATCCGGTAATTCAGGATCGCACCCAGCACATGGTCACGGGCCCAGGGATTCAGGTTCTCGGCACCGATATCGTCAAAAATGAGCAGATCGCAGTTTTTCATTGTATCTACCATTTCCTTAAGCTTCTGGTTGTCCATCATAATTAACTTCAATTCTTCAATGAAGTCCGGCATGTATACAATCACGCCGCTGTGACCGGCAATCGCAAGCTCATGGAGCAGATAGCACATCAGGAAGGTCTTGCCTGTCCCGAAGCTGCCCTGCAGATAGATCCCGCGCGAAGTCAGGCCCTCGGCCCGCACAGTCGCAATGTAATCAAATATCCGGTTCACGGCACTGGCCCGCCGGGGGTCCTTGCCCATAATGTCCATCTCATCATATCCGCCGTTCAGCACCCGTTCATCCACATAGAAGCTGCGGATCCGCTTGCGGATGTTATCCTGGTTATCCTGCGCGATCTTCAGCTTGCAGGGTGTCTTGCGCTCATACAGATCAGGTATCCCGTTAACAGTCTCCACCGTAAGCTTGCTGTAGTGTCCCTGGAAATCATTCGGACAGTTCTCAAGGCCTGGGCAGTTCTTGCAGTGGCGGTCCTCCTCGACATACTGGTAGAGCCGGCTTAAGTGCAGCCTCAGCCTTGACTCATCCAGCTCGGGATGATCAGCCTGAAGCTGCTTGACCAGGGGATTATTAAACAGTCCCTGCTCCAGATCACGGGAGCGCTGGCGCAGAGCGGAATTGTTCATCGAACGCAGCACTTCGCCCATAGACTCCATCGCCGCACCTCGCTTTCTTTAGGGCGTTCTCAGGACGCCCTTTTTCTTACTGGCCTTAATCTCGGCCGCTTTCTTCATCATCGCCGCGAATTCCTCATCCGATACGGTCCCGGCACTGCCGTCATCCAGCACAATCGGGATCTCCGGCTTGCCGGAACGTCCGGTGTTCTTCGTATATGAACGCTGGCGTGTCCCCGCCGCGGCCGTGCCGGCAGAGCCGGAAGCCGCTCCTTTGCCCTTCACCTTGGACTGGTCGCGGATATAACGCACAGCCTTCTCGTAAGTATTCACCTGCTTGACCAGCATGTTGGAGGCAATGGCCTCCACGAAATTGCGGTTCATCCGCTGGTCGCCGCCGGAGGCCACCATGGTCATCAAATAGTGAATCAGTACATTGATGACTTCACCGTTAAGCTTGTAATTCAAATCGATCTTCTCGAAGATATCCATCAGCTGGCCCGGAACAGCCCCGGGGAAAAACGTCTGCAGCAGACGTGTATAAGGTTCGTTGCGCAGCATCATATTATATTGGTGAATGTCGCATTTGGACATAAATTGCGGAGGCACTTCTACATAGAATTCCATTTCGACAGACTGCTCCACCGGCGCACCGGAAGGATCACTCTCATCAGCGGCAGCAGAGCGCAGCGATACCACCTTGGCAGCGGCGATCTCACGTTTCTCCTGGCGCTTCATATCCTGGCGGAAATGCTGGCTGGCCTTGTACTGCAGTGTATCCAGAATCACCTCGCCATCCGGCGTGAAGACATCGTCCTCGTCCAGCAGGCGGCATAGATCCTGCGGGCCAAGCTCGTACTTGCGGGCCACATAATTAATAACGCCCATCTGGTTATGATCGAAACGCAGCTTCTCCACATGCGCACGGTTGACCGACTCACGCGGGAACCGCAGAATGATGTCGCTGTAGCCGATATTCGGCTCACCATCGTCAACTGTTCCCGGCTGACGCACGGTAGCCACCTCGGCCAGCGCCTGCTCCAGTTCGTAATCAATGACATGTGTATTGAGCTCAAAAATATCATAAAAGGGCAGCGAAATATTTTCTTTACCGACCGACCGCCGGCTCCATTCTTCCGGTTCCCGGTTCCAGAACTGCTCGCGCAGCGACAATACGGCAAATTTGCCGATCTTATCCCTGAGCAGCAGCGTTAAATGCTGGGTCGCAAAAAATTCCGACGGCGACAATGGCGGCATTAATTCGTACTCGTACATATAATCATCGTTCTCCGCGGCATAAATCCGGCAGGTCTGCAGCAGCCCCACCGCTTCTAGCCGTGAAGCCTGGTCAACTAAATATTTGCGGCCCTTCTCATTAGGCTCCACGCCCAGGGTCATAAAGAGCCTGCGCTGCTGCTCCACACCGGAGTACCCGATGGATTCAGCCGGAATATGCTCGAACAGCAGTCTGTACAGGCTGATGGCAAAAGCACCGACCATCGGCTGATAGACCGAACCGAGCATTCGTCCATCCACATGGCTTAGACCGAATTCGCGGGAAACGCAGTACCGATGATGTTCGGTGAAATGATGCAGGTTGCTCATACGCATCTGCGGAAAACCTCCCCCTCTTCTATACGAATTCATATAGATTTCTATTCTATCACAAAACACCCGGCCGGAAATGTAAAAAAAGGCCCAAAAAAGCTGCTTTTCCCCCTATTATCGACAGCTTTGTAACACTTGCTGATTCTAGCGGAAAAGATAAGAAAAAACGGCTTCCCCTTAGTTTTGAAGGAGATCAGCCGTTTGTTGTCTTGCCTGCTCTGCACATTCCTCAGAACATTTTGTATCCGCCCAGCCGCAGCTTCTGAATGGTCCAGCCGCTCAGTACAGCACCGGCAAGTCCGGCTATACCGGTCAGATAGTCGACTACATGAAAGGTAGAGAGATGCTCCCATAACGACATGGAGCTCCGGTCCCAGATGGAGTAGACCACTACGGGAAGAATAACGATTACGAACAGGTATGCGGGAAACCAGGTAGTCTTCATTAACATGTTAAGGATAAAGCCAATGCCAAACATCATGACAAAGAACAAAACGGCCAGAACAAACACTGGAATAAATCCCATCGTACCGCCATCCCCTCTCTCTATAAAGAACCGCACACCAAACCTTATTTAATAGTAAGTTTACTAGAAAAAATGTAGCGAAGCAATGAACATTATCGTCCAGTGGTTTGCGATCAGCGCAAATGGCCGCTGTAGAGTTTGCTCTTGGCCGTTCGCATGCGATACAATGCAAATAGCAAATGGAAACGGCTGCAGCGTCTTCATAAGAACGGTGCACGTTTCTTTTCGGAAATATGTTTGTACATATTAAACGTATGCAAATTTTAAAGGAGTGAGAACATGAACGAAGCCGCTTTGACACTGGAAGGCTGGTATGCCCTGCATGACTTCCGCTCTCTCAATTGGACTGCCTGGACGGCAGCCGATGATGAAGAACGCGCCGTTGCCCTGGAGGAGCTGCATGCTTTCATGCAGGAATGGGGGCCCGTGGAAGAAGCCAAGGAAGGCAGCTCCACCGTGTATTCCATCGTTGGCCAGAAAGCTGATTTCGTGATGATGTTTCTGCGGGAAAGCCTGGAAGCATTGAATGCGCTTGAGACTGCTTTTAACAAAATTGCCTTTGCCCAATATACTACCAAAGCCTATTCATATGTAAGTATTGTTGAACTCAGCAACTATGCCGCAGGAGGAACTGCGGGAGACGGCAGCGATCCGATGCTGAATCCGCATGTTGCCGCCCGGCTGAAGCCTATTCTGCCGCAAGCGAAGCATATCTGCTTCTATCCGATGAACAAGAAACGCGAGCTTGCGGACAACTGGTACATGCTCGACATGGACAAACGCCGTGAGCTGATGCATTCCCATGGCCTGATCGGCCGCGGATATGCCGGCAAGGTGAAGCAGATCATCTCCGGCTCCGTCGGATTCGATGACTGGGAATGGGGCGTGACCCTGTTCGCTGAAGATGCCCTGCAGTTCAAGAAGCTGGTCTATGAGATGCGCTTTGATGAAGTGAGTGCCCGCTACGGCGAGTTCGGTCCCTTCTATGTCGGCAATCTGCTGACTGAGGAATCGTTCGAAGAGATGCTGAAGCTCTAAAACAGAGAATAACCAACAGTATTTAAAGGGAAGTCTTCCTTACAGGAAAGCTTCCCTTTATTGGACTTTTGCTATAGTAACAAGAAACTTGCTTATGACGCTGCTGTCCAATATACGCAAATAGACCGCCCCCTCGCGAAGGTATGCGGTCTATTTGTCGTGTCATATTCACAAATCTATATCCTTCAATCGGACGGATTCTTACCATCAGCCTCTTCGTCCTCATCATCCTCGTCCCCATCCCGCAGACTCTCCAGATATTCAGCCGTCGCCCGGTCACGCGCGCGGCCCTTATCCTTCAGGCGCTCTATGGCCGGGAGAATGAGAATGTCGATTTCCTTCTGGATATTGTAAGCCAGATCATATCGTGTCTGATCCTCAAGATAGGAACCAACCTCAATTAGAGCATTGTAGCGGTCCAGCTCCTCACGCGTGAGCAGTCCGCGAACTTGTACGCTGCAATGGCGCATCTTAGAGGAATCTTCCCTTCTTGAGTACCAGCGGAATGCCGCCGATAATGAGCAGGTAGCGCATGTCTACAACCTTCTTCAGCTGCGCCGCTGTCCAGCCCTTATAGGTCTTATCGCCCACTACTGCAATCCCCTGGCCTTTGCCCAGCGAGGCTACGGTGCCCTTGTTGCTGAACGCAAACTTCTTCGGCTGCTGGCTGCGGATGGCCGCTACAAGATTATGCGCACAGCATTCTCCCTGCTGCATAGCAATCTGTGCCGTTGGAGGGTAAGGACGCCCTTCCGGATTAATCATAAGGGAACCGTCACCAATGATGAAGATATTCTCATGTCCTGGAGCACGCAGGTATTCGTCTACCTTCACACGTCCGCGCATGGCTTCGAAGCCGGCAGCTTCAATCAGACGGTTGCCGCGGATACCGCCGGTCCATACGATCGTGGAAGCTTTGATTTCTTCACCGGTTGCAAGGATGACACCGCCAGGCAGGCATTCCTTGATCGCCACGCCGAACTTGAAGGTTACCCCCTTCTTCGTAAGCACTGTCATGGCATGCTCGACAAGCTCCGGAGCAAAGCCAGGCAGCGCTGTAGGAGCAGCTTCAACATTATAGATGTTGACCATACTTGGATCGACATCATATTCTTTGCAGAGCGCCGGAATCCGGTCTGCCAGTTCAGCCACAAACTCAATGCCGCTGAAGCCCGCGCCGCCGACAACAAAGTTGATATGCTCTTGTGCATTATTCTCATTCTTGTATTTGGCAAATTGATACTCAATATGTTCACGGATCAGCCGCACGGAGTTAATACTGCGGATGGTCAGCGCATATTTGTCGAGTCCCGGGATTCCGAAGGTCTCAGGCTCGCCGCCAAGTGCGATTACGAGATAATCATACGAGAGGGTTCCGTCTTCCAGAATAACCTTCTTCTGCTGGGTACGGATCTCCTGTACGGAAGATTTAACAAGATCAATTTTGAATTCATCGATAAGCTTGGAGATGGATACGCGGGTATGCTCGATGCTGTCCGTTCCGGCTGCTGGCATATGCAGATGGGTCGTGAAATAATGATACTCATGGCGGTTCACCAGGGTTACATCCGCTTCATTATAATTCAAAGCTTTCTGCAGCCGCTGGGCGGTCAAGATACCTCCATATCCCGCGCCTAGGATAACAATTTTGGGAATACTGCTCATGTTCCGGCTCCTTCCAACAGGTGAATCTGTCTATGTGTTATTTTTTGTAAAAAAATTAGGTTTCTTTTGTGAATTTATACACTTAAATTCAGAAGAATTTCCAATTAAACTTAAAGGATTTCTAAAATAACCATATCCATTGTAAACCTTAGTATCGTTTTAATCAAATACAATCATACAACAAAATGTCACATTTTTCAGTGAAATCAAAGGCTTTGCAGCGGGGTGCCACAATGTTTATAATGAGTAGGTACGCAAGTATGGCAATTTGAAACTATCAACTCGGAGGTGTAATATTACGTGACACTAGA
Source organism: Paenibacillus sp. FSL E2-0178 (assembly GCF_038593005.1). NCBI lineage: Bacteria > Bacillati > Bacillota > Bacilli > Caryophanales > Paenibacillaceae > Paenibacillus > Paenibacillus sp. FSL E2-0178. Next base: position 6,043,420 of record NZ_CP151953.1, on the reverse strand, counting down.
GCAATCCGTTCCTATGAGTGATCTCATCATCATAGGCGGGGGACCAGCCGGTATGTTTGCCGCTTTTTACGGCGGTATGCGCCAGGCTTCGGTAACACTTATTGAAAGTATGCCCCAATTGGGGGGGCAGCTTGCTGCTCTTTATCCCGAAAAATATATTTACGACGTAGCCGGTTTTCCCAAGATCACCGGACAGGAGCTGGTGGATAACCTTTCACGGCAGATGGAGCTCTTCCAGTCTGATATCCGTCTGGAGGAGAAGGTTGTATCTGTTGTGAAGCAGGACGAGCGCCACTTCATCGTCACCACCGATAAAGCTGAATATCACAGCAAAGCTATTATTGTCACAGCAGGTGTAGGCGCATTCGAGCCGCGGCGCCTGGAAGTACCTGATGCGCAGCGTTTCGAGAAAGCCAATCTGCATTATTTTGTAAGCGATCTGAATGCATATAAAGACAAGAAAGTGCTGATCAGCGGCGGCGGCGATTCTGCCGTAGACTGGGCACTTATGCTTGAGCCTATCGCGGAGCAGGTAACTCTGATTCACCGCCGGGATAAATTCCGCGCGCATGAGCACAGTGTCGAGAATCTGATGGCCTCCAAGGTTAATGTTATTACGCCATCCGAGATCACTGAGCTGCATGGTGAAGAGTTCATCACCAAGGTAACCCTGTCTCATATCAAGACCAAAGAAACGCAGGAAATCGAAGTAGACAGTGTCATTGTCAATTTCGGCTTTGTTTCCTCACTGGGACCGATTGCGGAATGGGGAATTGAAATCGACGGTAACTCTATTGTGGTTGACTCCCGCATGGAGACCAGCATTCCGGGTATCTTCGCCGCAGGCGATATCACCACGTATCCGGGCAAGCTGAAGCTGATTGCTGTAGGCTTCGGAGAAGCGCCGACTGCTGTGAATAACGCCAAGGTATATATTGATCCGGAAGCGAAGCTGTCCCCGGGACACAGCAGTAATCTCAAACTCTAGGATTGCGTATAACCTAAAACCTACAATAAAAGGGTATCCTTTCAGGTTGATTCCACCTCAACTTGAAAAGATACCCTATTCTGTGTTACTTGCGGTTTGATTAATTCTGGGTGCTGTAAAGGTATGCTCTGATCTTTAGTGAAGAACCGCATGAACTGGAGAGTGTAAGTTCCGTTTGCGAATTTCAGCGAGTAGCAGAGCGATGAAATCATGCTCCAATTGCAGCTCTATCGCTCTATGATAAGAGTCCAGCAGCATCTCATCCGACAATTCAACCATAACGTTCACCTACCTTTCCTTTATTTGGATCTGAATCTATCATAGCAAACTATCATTATTCGAACAAGCGTTCTCATTATCCACAAGCTACTGTGGAGATCCTGTGCATAATATGTTAGTAAGGGTTGTAATGTCAGGTACTGCACGGTGGACTATGGGGATAATAGTTATGCACAGGGCAGATATCCCGCTTATCCTTAAAAATAATTTTTAGAATGTTCATAATTGGCTGGGATATTTATGTTCATATTACCTCGGAATTGACACGACTAAACGCAATATTAGCTTATTAATGTATTTATCGTCAATTATTAAAATTTTCTTAATCAATTTCCGGTTATTTTGGTCTTGTATTTACTTCCAGAATCCATATTTTCCCCCGCTGATCCACAGCATAATCGAACCCCAGCTCACCGATGCCGGGGAAATGCCGCTCCAGCAGCTCAATGCAGACTAAAGTCAGCCGGCGCATCTCCGCTTTCTTGGCGGAGGTCCGGATTCTCGGCAGCGATCTGTTCAGTCCCTGACGGCAGCTGAGCATCGTTCCCCCTTTACAGAGATTAGTAACGAACAATCCCGGCCGGGCTACTCTGCCTACCATGGAGCGGAATTCCCAGTGATCGCCGTTCTTCACCACTTTGACCCGGTAATCAATCGGACGCCCGGAAATCCGGGCAAGGGAAATGCCTTGCTGGATCAAATATCTCCGCTTTACCTTGAAGCGGTCCAGTGCGTACCTCATCGAAGCAAAATCACGATATATACGTGTATTATGCATATACGTGAAGCCGTAACCCCGGTGATCCCGGAACACCTTGATCACCCCGTAGCCTCCGCCGCCGACAACCGGCTTAATCACAACATTCCCGTATCTTCCCAGCATCGCCAACAGTCCGGCAGCACTATATTCCCGTGTTCTCGGAATGTAACCGGCAACCCGTGAATCGCTAAGCAACGCCGCGGTCTTCAGCAACTTGCTTGCCAGTTCTCTCCCCGCCATTTTTTCGCCCTCTCCTTTCGAATTCCCAGCCTACCCTATAGATTACTCACGAAAGACCGCACCCTCCTGTATGATTGTCCGTGGTAAGGGAGTCAACAGCAAAAAAGGGCATATAGCCGCAAGGGCCGTATGTCCCGGTGTTCCGTTTATTCCAGAGCTGGAATATTCTTAAAATTCGTTGTATTATAGCCTGGAGGGGAGGGTTTCCTAATGGCACAGTTTTTTGAAATCCTGTATTGGTTTGCGATGATCGGTATGTCTGTTGTACTGGCAGGAACCACAATACTCGTCTGCGCGCTGGGCTTCAAGTTCATCAAAGACCGCCGCAGGGTTCTGGGCGCCGGCTGTATCGCCTTTTCCCTGGGGGCCGCTGCCCTGATCGTGTTCATGATTAATTTCAAATTCATCCTTCCGGCCTGAAGCAAAGCTCCCGGCAGCTATGACAAAAGACATCCGTAGAGCAGACTGCCTTTTATCATCGCTGCCTTTGAGCGGAATTACGGTTGTAAGATTCATAGATTCGCCTTCGCCTGAGATACTATATTCTATGAAACCGTGAAGGGTTGGCCTGTGCCGATGGACAGCTCCATTAGCTGAATCTCTCAAGCCTTGCAGCACCTCCGGTAACACGCCACACCTGAATTCAATTCTTGCCGTCAAAATACACCGCCAACTGCCTCGTTACCGATTCTCTCACCTCTTCGCCGGACCGTTCCAGCTCCTCTTCCTCCACATTTCCAAAGTACTCGAACACTCATATCCATCCATAATTTCACATTATCATCATTTTACACAATATACCTTATATGGTTCTATGTTAGAATTAGTAGCGTGAATACTCGAAAAAAGGAGAATATAACGTGTCGAAACCTGTATACGGCAAACAAGCGGATCCGTCCAAAATGATCGAAAAGAATTCCGGACCCGCATGGGCGCTCTGCATTGCCTTCATCCTGTTCCTGGGGTGGACCCCCTTCCAGGTTGGATTGTTCAACGGAATGAGAGTGGAATTCGAGAAGCCCATTTATGTCGCTGCCTTGCTGAGCGGTCTACTCCTGCTGGTCTGCGCTGTCCTGTACTTCAAGACCTTCAGGCTGGACGGGCAGCGCGATCTGCTTACCCTCGCCGCAATCCTGCTCCCGTTAACGTACGCCCTGTCACTGTTTGGCGCTGCCTCGCATTATATGGCTATGAACATGCTGTTCACCCAATTTACTTATGTGGCGGTCTTCATTACCAGCGTGTATCTGCTCCGCCAGAGGCAGCTCAATAATGTTATTCAGCTGGGTATCCTCGCAATCGCTTATCTGATCGTCGGTTTCGGTCTATTGAACTGGCTCGGAAGCTGGAAGCTTGCCGGCAGTCTTGTAGGCTGGTTCTCGGATACTGTGGTCAACGGCAAGTACACTGAAGCGGTGATGACCGATTCGAACGGGCTTCGCCTGACTTCCATTTTCCAGTATGCCAATACATATGCAGCGTTCCTGATGGCTTTTCTGTTCGTCGCCTTATTCGCGCTGATCCGCTCCCGGAAATGGTACGGACAGCTGATGCACGGATTTATGCTGGTTCCCTTCATTGTCTCGCTGCTGCTTACCTTATCCCGCGGCGGTCTGGTCCTGCTGCCTGTGGTATTCATTATTCTGCTGCTCTTCCTGAAGCCTGTGCAGCAGATACTCTGGATTATTAATCTCGCCATTGCCGGCGTATTGTCTCTGCTGATTACGAATCCGGTAACCAGGCTGGGCCTGGAGCTGAATACAGCCTTCACTTCCTCTGCTGCCCTTGAGGGCTGGGGATACCTGCTGGGTGCATCATTCTGCGCCGCCGCTCTTTGCTGGGTTGTCCAGCATTACTTTGCCCCTTGGCTGAGCCGCAAGCTCGGCAGCACAGAATCACGCCGCTGGAGCGGAGTATGGATTCCTGTGGTATCCGTTGCCGGTGTGTTGATTATCGCCTTCCTGTTTATCGGAACCCGTGCGCGTAATATTCTGCCGGAGAATATCGGAACACGGCTGGAGAATATCAACTTCAAGCAGCATAGTGTACTTGAACGCTTCACCTTTTACAAAGATGCCATGAAGGTGGTCAAAGATTATCCGGTACTGGGGACCGGAGGCGGGGGCTGGGCGTCACTCTATGAGCACTACCAGAACAACCCTTACCTGAGCCGCCAGGTCCACAACTTTTTCCTGCAGTACCTGATTGAAGTGGGCATTCTCGGCTTTATCGTGTTCATGGGCTTCATCCTGTTCATTTTCTGCAAGTATGTAAGAGGATACCTGAAACGCGACAAAGACGATTACAATAATGGGTTCTTCTATCTCATTATCGCGTTGTCAATTCTTGTTCACAGCCTGCTTGATTTCAATATGAGCTATGCGTTCATGGGGATTCTGGTCTTCCTCGCTCTGGGAGGGATGACCGTTGTCATGGAGAGCAGACCGCTCCGTCTCAAGTGGAACAAGCTTTGGATCAGAGCCGGGTATTTCGGGCTGCTGGGAATCGGCACCGGGTATCTGCTGTTCCTGTCTCTGGGGTATATCAGTTCCAGCTCTGAAGCCTATACCGCCAAGAAGCTGGTCAACGTCAGCCAATCCTATGAAGAGATCAAGGCCCCTCTGGTAAAAGCACTCAAAACCCGCCCGAATCATCCCGAATCGGCGGCTTATCTATCCATGCTGGATCAGCAGGTATTTACCCAAACACAGAATACACAGTTTCTGGACGAATCCTATACGGTGTTAACCCGCGCACTTGAAGGTGAGCCCTATAACAAAGATCTGCTATCCCAGCTGGCGAAATACTATGATCTGAAGGGCCAGAGTGAAGAGTCTTACCGGGTGTATCTCGATAATGCGGACAAGTTCATGTGGGATATTAACTGGTATGATCATCTGATCAGCCGGACCTCGCTCCTTGGGCTGCAGGCCTATGCGAAGCGAGATGAAGCAGGGGAACAGAAGTATTTCAACAGTGCGCTGGCTTCCTACAAGCATGTAACGGACGGCATTGAGCATTTGAAGACTCTTCCACCCGAGCAGCTTCAGGGCCGTGAATTCTTCGTTACCTCAACGATTGCTCTGAATGCAGGGCGAATCCAATCCATGTCCGGAGACGAGGAAGCTGCTGGGGCAACGGTGAAGCAAGGCTTCATCAATGGTTACGAAGACTTGACGGATACCGCTACACTCTGGACTACAGACTGGTACAGCGGAGTGATCAGCCGTTCCCAGGAGCTGGGAGCTGCAGCCTTGAAGCGGGCACTGGATGCTTATGCACTGGGCCAGACGGATCTGGGGGATCAGGAGACGGTTAATAAGGAACGGTATTTCAAAACCGGTCTGGACGCTTATGCCCATGCGGCTGCGGATGAAGAATGGTTCAGTACCCTTCCGGCTGAAGATCAGCAGGGACGGGGATCGATGATTACTTCGGCTATGCTGCTGAACACCGGTAAGATCCAATATTTGTCGAAACAATTCCAGGCCGCCGCTGCCACACTGCAGCAAGGGCTGAATGAGGATTATAACGATGCCGTCAACCGGGAAACGGCCCGCTGGTATCTCGCTGTACAGCAGAGAACACAGAGTGCCCAGGATCAGGCAGTGTATGACAAGCTGATTGCAGCTGATCCGGAAGAAGCAGTCAAGATTAACGAAGTTGCCGCTATGCCGCTCTAACTGTACTATTGCCAGACTAGAGAACAGCAAAAAGAGGCTGTCCCAAAAGCCATGAAACGGCTTCTGGGACGCCTTCTTTTTTTGCTTAAGATCAACGTGTATACTTGAATGGACGCTCCGCGAACGGGTTGTTGTTCCAATTCAGCCGCGTGCCGCCATATACTCGTCCTTCAGGATAGAGTATTGGTAAGAGTCCAGCCACTTCCCCTTATGGCGCATATGTTCTCTCAGATGTCCTTCGTATACCATTCCTATGTGTTGCATGACTCTGGCAGAGCCGATATTCTCCGGGCGGCAGGTCGCGTAGATCCGGTGAAGATCAAGGCCATTGAAGCCCCATTCCAGCAGCACGGCGGCGGCCTCACTTGCAATACCCTGTCCCCAATACAACCGGTTATAGCAATAACCGATTTCTCCCTGCCCTTCTCCGCTGATATGTATCCCGCAGCCGCCCACAAGTACATTCTCCTGCTTCAGAACGACTGCGTACTCGAACCCCTGGCGCGGCTCCTGCTGCTGCATATCCAGGGTCAGCCGGATGTAGCTCCGGGTATCCTCCAGGGAATTGGGTCCCCAAATCATATACTTGGCCACTGCCGGATCGGAGGCATACTCATGCACCTGCTGGACATCCTCAGACCTGAATTCCCGGATCAGCAGCCGGTTTGTTTCAAACTGCATGCTTGGTCACATCCTTATGCTTACTGTTGTAATCCGGGGAGGCTTCATGGCTCAGCAAGTTCAATTCTTGCATATTGTTCTGTGAAATCTTCCCCTTGGTTCAACGCTTGGATTAACTTGAGAAGCCCCTCTTCTCCTGCACGAGAGAACCACCGCGTAACTTCATAACAAGCCAAATTGTAATTCTCCCAGGCTTCCGGAGTTCCATAATTGAAGGCATCATACGAGTCTAAAAGGCCGTAATCCACAGGCTTCTTACCTTTATCCGTTACCTGTTCCCATGCCACTGTGCTATTAGACAATCTCCCGTCTACCATTGAAGCCAGACCTTCATCAAACCACACAGGTACTACATTGCGGTTGCGCAGTCGTTCCCTCAATTCAGCATGTGTGAATTCATGCGAAATCACATTTTCATTAAACCCGTCCGGGCCGATCACAATATAGTTATTCCAGGGCAGGTAATAGGTTTGTCCGGTCGGATTTTCAGTGTATTTCCCCAGACTCCTGGAAGTTAGCGCCACAATCAAATACGGAGTTGAAGTTCGCTCACCAAAAATAGCCGTGACCTTCTCTTGGGCAAGCTCAACGTAATATAGCAGCTGATCCTGCAGTTCCTTTGACATATCCGGCTCTATATAAACATCCGGTGCCACTTCAACCATGCTAGAGTAATTGACCAAGGCAGCATGCACCGGCTTGGCATAGACTCCCCAAGAGATCATCAGCAGTGCTATTAACAATATACCTGACGCAGCTATTACCTTCATTTTCCGGGTCAATTTCAGCATTTAGTTAAACAGTCCTCTGCCAATAAAGTTAGCCGTAACCGGCGGCTTCCCGATCTCCCGTGACCATACAGACAATTGACCGGTGTGATGGATCTCGTGGGCAATCAGATGCCGCATAACCTCGCCGTATTTGTGGGGTTCGTGTTCCCCTTCATCCGTGATATCAATCATGATCCGGTCTTCCAGGCTGTCATTCCAGCCGTACACGAATGGAGCCAGCTCCTCATGGCACCGCGCGGATAAATCCTTGACCTGCTGCAAGCTGGCCACTTCCTCGAATGAAGGAATCTCAATCTCCTTCTCTTGTATCCCGCCACAGATCCAGCCATACTCGACGGTCACAATGTGATAGAGCGTAGGAAGAATGTATCCTATGCCTCCAGTGCGTAATTTCATCAGCTCTTCCCCGTCCACCGTCTCACACCAGTCGAACCAGTCTTTGCGCACCTGCCAATTATACTCGAATAGCTTCAACATGCCGCTGCCTCCAATACTCGTAAATTTAATTATGCCTACTATTCATGATTCGCGATATATCCCTGTTATCCTCCCCTCGTAAACCAAGTGTCATTAACTCACATCCTTCCTCTAATTCCTTATATACTGCGGTTTGTGAAGTATTGATTATAGCTGTACTTTTCACACGTAACGTATAATCTCGTAGATCAGACTTTTACATTGATCAAATCGTTCCAATAAGGAGAGGTTTTAATCATTGTGAGAAAATCAAAACGCTTGTCAGCTATGTTTGTAATTTTCCTGCTCCTGTTCTCGTCTATTCCACTATCTCTGTCTGCAGAGGAAGTACGCCAAGAAGAACAGGTGGATCTGGGACCTTGGGCGTTCAGCGCCTTCGGACCGGGTACAGTACCAGCTACGAACCCCGAACCTATTGTTCAAGATCCAAATACAGTAATAATGAGTACGTACGGCGGAAAGATTGCTTCTGGAGAGGAGGGACTTTCCTTTTATTACAAAGAACTTCCCGTTGACACGAACTTTGAGCTCCAAGCCAAAGCTACAGTGAATTTATTTAACAGCAGATCCAGCGTCAGCACGCCTAATCAGAAATCCTTCGGACTTATGCTCAGGGATACTGTTGGAACAAATGGAGATGACAGCAAAAACATTTCTAATTATGCTGCAGTCGGTGCGTTGGATCAGGTAATGAAAGGATTTTATAAAAAAACCTCACAAATAAAGCTTCCTGCATTTAGCGGAATCAATGCCCCTGCTGCAGGCGAAGCCTATGATCTTAGCATTAAAAAATCAGGCAATACTTATCTGCTAAGCATCGGTGAGCAGACTCAAATCGTAACACTCGACGATACATTCACGGAGACGATCTTTGCCGGAATCTATGTAGCAAGAGATGCGGAAGTAACCTTCAGTGAACTAGACATCAAGGTCGAGACCAAAAGCGTATCCAGCCTAATTGCTGATACAAGCGGGATGACCAAAACCTCCTATCTGGTGGGTGAACCTCTTGATCTGACCGGACTGGCCGTTAAGGCTGTCTTTTCTGATAACAGTGAGGCCGTGTTGTCTTCCGCTGATTATATTGTTACCGGCTTTGACAGCACTAAGGCTGGAGAGAATACGATCAAGATTAATTATAACGGCGCTTCGGCAACCATCCCGCTGCAAATCATCCCGCTGACAGTGACCTCCTTATCGGTAAAATATGAGCCGGCCAAAACGGTCTATTATCCGGGAGATACGTTTGATCCGGAGGGACTTGTGGTCGTTGCTGACTATAATGATCATTACCTGATCACAGAACTGGACCGCAGTCTCTATTCGCTCTCCATCGGCGGACAGCCCGTTACTGATACATCACCGCATGTGTTTACGGATTCAGGTCCATATGAAATCCATATCACCTCCACAGAGACTCCATCCATGGCGGCTGCCTTTAACGTTGAAGTCATTGACGCTGCCCTGTCCAAGCTGGAGATTAGACATGAACCCAAACAAACCGTCTATTACATCGGTGATTCCATCCAATTAGAAGGATTAGCAGTTTATGCCCATTATTCTGATGGCACTCAGATCCGCCTGACCAAAGATGAATATACCGTCTCTCCCCTCAACACCTCGGTACCAGGAGATAAAGAAATCACAGTAACTCATAAAGCATCAACAGCAACCTTCCACGTTAAGGTCCAAATTAAAGAGCTAACCGGTATCGAAGTAACAGGCTATCCGGCAACGACCTTTTTTATAGGCGATAACTTTAACAGCGATCATCTGATCGTATCGAAAGTCTATGACAACTTGGACCGGGAAGTCCTAAGCGATTTCATCCTGGACAGCTCCAAGTTTGATAACCAAAGGGCCGGAGTATATGACATCGGGATCATCCCTGCGGATACATCCATTCAGCCGATTACGTATTCAGTCACGGTAAAAGAGAAGCTTGAACCCGTCTGGCGCAGCATTCAATTCGGCCAATCCACATCCGCTGCAAATAACAAGATGCTTCTACAAGAGGACGGAACAGTAGAGCTGATTGCCCTGGAAGGCGGCGGCAAGGTGACTGAAGACCACGATGGCATTACCTTCTATTACACAGAGCTTGATGCGTCAGAAGATAATTTCATGCTGTCTGCGGATATCTCCGTGTCGGCTTTTGCCAAAACTCCATATGACGGACAAGAGTCATTCGGCATCATGGCACGGGATGCTATTGGGACGCCTGGAAATTCCAGCGTATTCGCCTCGAATATCGCTGCTATCGGCGGCTACAGCGGCGGTACCAAAAGCGCGATCGGCACCCAGCTGTTTGTCCGGTCCGGTATTTTGAAGTCTGACGGAACCGGAAGTAAAGGCATTCAGACCATCATGCTGAGGAATGAACGGCCTGCCCCCGGCAACACGGCTCCTGCAGCTCCTTATCGTCTAACGCTCTCCAAGACGAATAGCGGCTTTAGCGGCCAGCTTAACAATGATCAGGAAGCTATCATTTTTGAGCCGGATATTCTTAACGTACAAGATTCCAAAATGTATGTCGGATTCTATGCGGCACGTCTCGCCACGATTAATATCCGCAATATCCAGTTGACGGTGACGTCAGCAGCTACAGATTCTCCTAAGGTTGAACCACCGGCAGCTCCGGTTGCCCCAAGCTTAAGCATCCTATCTCTAAGCAGGACCTCTACACCACAATATCAAATGATTGTTCGTCCTAATGTCAACGGAACCGTAACGGTAAAGCAAGGCTCTAAGGTCATCGCCCAGGATATCGAGGCTAAGGCCGATAAGCGACTTGCGGTTCCGGCGCTACTCGGTGATCAGGGGGATACGAACTTCAGCATTACTTTTGTACCAGATGATACCCAGTATTTGACCTCTTACGATAAAATCGTCCATAACTTCACAGTAACCATGAGCAGCTATGGGGAGGGAGAAAATATCTATGTATCTCCTGCGGGAACAAGTGCCGGGGATGGTACGGCTGATCTCCCGCTTGATCTCGACACCGCCATTGAATATGTCAGACCAGGTCAGCATATTATCGTGCTAGACGGCACTTATGTGCGGAAATCACCGCTTGTCATTCAGAGGTACAATGATGGAACCGCAGCCGCTAAGAAGTACCTGGAGGCAGCACCAGGGGCAAGACCCGTCATCGATTTTGACAAAAAAACAGAAGGCGTGCTGCTCAGCGGGAACTATTGGCATGTGAAGGGGCTTGATTTCACCCGGTCGGCCGGGAATACAAAGGGCTTTACGGTTGGGGGTAACTATAACATCGTAGAGAATAGCCGCTTCTACGCTAACGGGGATACGGGTCTTCAAATCAGCCGTACAGACGGAACGGCACAAGAACTCGACGAATGGCCATCCTACAACTTGATTCTGAACAGCACCTCCTTCGATAACCGCGATCCGGCAGACAATAATGCAGATGGCTTTGCCGCGAAATTAACTTCAGGTATTGGAAATATTTTCAGAGGATGCCTGGCACATAATAATATTGACGATGGCTGGGACCTGTACACCAAGGCAGGCTCAGGCGCGATCGGTCCAGTATTAATCGAGAATAGTGCAGCCTTCAATAACGGATATTTAACAGACGGAACGGTTGGCGCCGGTGATAAGAACGGATTCAAGCTGGGGGGAGAAGGCATCCACGTCCCTCATACCATCCGCAATTCCATTGCCTTCGGAAATGGCGCATATGGTTTCACCAGTAACAGTAATCCGGGTGTGATTGCTATTAACAATATCGGATTTAATAATACGCGCGGAAATATGAGCTTCACCACTTATGACCAAATCACTGCAGACTTTAGGATCGACGGCTTTGTATCCTACCAGACGGGCAGCATCGGGAAAGACCAGTATCCAGCTGCTTTGGCTGCCGACAATAACTTCATGTACGATGGTACAGCGTCAGTCAATAAGTCAGGCAAGCAGCTGACAGATGCTAACTTTGCTAGTTTGAATCCAGTAAACTCTTATACGAGGGATGCGGAGGGAAATATCATCTGGGGTGACTTCCTGAAGTTCATTCCCTTTGAGGAGCCGGGACCGGGAACTCAGCCAGAGCCAGAGCCAGAACCGGAACCAGAGATAAACCCGACACCAAGTCCTTCGGCTACTCCGGCTCCTTCTGCCACACCGGGTCCTACGGCTACACCTAGTCCCACGTCTACACCAAGTCCCGCTGCTGTACCAAACACCGGCGGTTCCGGGTCAGCCATTGGAGATTCTTCTACGACCGTACTCCTGCTGGATGGCAGCGTCAGAATTGAACTGCCCATAACGGTTGATGCAGGGAAAGCCAGCGCCTTACTGATGGATTCCTCCCTGCAAAAGATAATTGCTTTGGCCAAAGCGGATTCAACCGGTATTAAAACTATCCGGATTCCGCTTACTGTTGATCCGGCCAAGGACATCAAGGAATATGAGTTACACTTACCTGCTTCAGCATTTCGCTCAGGAGCTTCTGCCTTGCAGATAGAGGTCAGCTCGTCACTGGCCACGATTATGTTACCAGACAGTCTCTTCCCTGCAGCAATCCTCGACGGCGTGAAGACTGTAACTTTACTAGTAAGAACAGTCGATACGGAAGGAACGCTTAAAGGGAAGTTAGGAGACAGCCCGCTAATCGGGTATGAGCTTCGTTTGGATGGGATAAAGCTTCAAGCAGACAGCCTGCAATCAGCCATACAGATCGGACTTCCGCATTCACCAGCCGTTCCTGCAGCGGGCAATGCCTTTATTGTTGTGTGGCATGTCAATGACAAGGGAATCATCCAGCCTGTAGTCAGCGGGGATTATAATGCAGAGAGGCAGCAAGCGGTTTTCTCAACCACTTTCTCCTCCGGCCACTATGCAGCAGTCTATAATCACAAGACATTCCAGGATATCTCCCAATCGCATTGGGCAAAGTTTGTAGTTGAGGTCCTCACCTCCAAAGGCGTAATTAACGGTGTGTCAGCCACCGAATTCAGACCGGAGCAGGCCGTTACACATGCGGATTTCGCACTTTTACTGGTTCGGGCTTTGGGACTGAGTGGAGCAGAAGGGGACGGCTTCGCAGAGGTGTCATCCAATCCTCCGAATGAACCGCTATCCAGACAAGAGATGTTTGTCATGGCGGCTAGAGCCCTAAAGGCTACAGAAGTTTGGAATCCGGGTACGATACCTGCCTCCGGTTTAGACGGCTTTACAGATCGCCACCTAATCACCATTGATGCGGCCGATGATATTGCAGCACTGGCAGCAGCTGGTCTCATTAAGGGAGACGGCCGGCAGCAGCTCAAGCCCACTGCAAATTCCACGCGTGCCGAAGCGGCGGTGCTAATTTACCGAATTCTTATGCGCAAATAAAAGAGACCCCCAAAACCATGTTGATGTGGTTTTGGGGGTCTTTTATGCCTGAACCTTCTGCTAAGGTCATGTTTCACTTGGGTACTCCCACAATTCATAGCAGACATCTATACAACACATAATATTCAGTTTCTCTCTTATTATTTAATCCGGTAATCACCAGACCTACATTGGTTCTCCATCAAAATATATTATTTCCCCACTCAACAATACATCTTCTTTGCATCCATTTTCGAACCAATTAACGTTTCCTTTTATAATATACGCTCCCTTATTACTAAAATAGCAGATATCTTCACCTCCAGGACCGAAGAGTATGGCAATGCAATCCAAGTACTCAACTATTTCAAAAACCATTACATACATTATCCTGTTTTGAGATAAAGTATCTTCATAAAATTTATCATGCCTAAAAGTAATCCTATAGTCGTAAATAAACTCGTCTTTCAAAAATATTGTATCTATGGCATTCGCTGGATGTTCAGCGGGATACTCTCCCTTTTCTCTTACAGTAATTTGAAGTCCAATTTCCGGTTTAAAATTAGTTAGTTGATAATTTATTTCTTGATTATCACTAGTGGAAATAATCTCAATGCCTTCTTTAGAGAATAAATCCTTTACCTCTTTCAAAGTAATTTTTCTTCCTTTAATATATAAACTATATTCTACTGCCACTTATTAATCCTCCTCACTACGATTTAGGGGAAAATAGTTAAGATCGAACCATTCTTATTAATAATCATTGCTTCCTCTAAACCTTCTATTTTCCATTCCTTAAATTGATAGATTAAATCATCTATATTCCCTTCCCAATCAGCTAAGTTAATAACTACTCTTTTCGTTTGAAGATCTTCTATTTTATTTCTAATTTCACTCCAAACTCCCCTCACACTTTTCGCAGGACTTGGAGAATAACAATCAAATATTGTACCCCCTATACTAAAATCAGGTTTCTTATCCAAACCTATACCATCAGCTGGTCCTATCTTTGGATTCTGTTCAATATCATACCCATATTCCGCTAATTTTTTTGCAGCCTCGTTTTCTCTTTCTAATGCCCTGATTTTTTCTGGACTTGCATTTTTCTCGATTTTAGCCGGGTTTCCTTTGGGTACAGCATTCGCATCTGGGAGTTTATTAGGTATAGTTCGTTTAAACCCGCTGCCAGTCCCATTCGCACCGCCACCCATCTCATCCATCGCATCCATATACTGCTGCTGCACCGGCGTCCTCGGCAGTGAAGGTCCATCGGGTATCTCACCTGCCTTGAAGGCAAGCCCTTCCGGTGTCTGTAAGACCGGACCCAGCTCCGGAAGCTTCGACCTGATTCCTTTCAGGGCATCCTTCGCCGCCTGGCTGACAACGTCTTCCACCCCGCTGAACACTTTCCCGGCTTTGCCGATTTTGGTGACCTGCATTCCCGGGACAAGGAGGGAAGCTACCGAACCCAGCATCGCTGCCTTCTCTTCCGGCGTTCCTTCGTCAAATTGATGATAAGCCATCTTGGCCGCTTCCACCAGTACTTCCGGATGCTCCATGATATAAACCGCTTGATCCTTCATTTCTGTCGTTGTTTTGACCGGGTCGACCACAAGCTTGAAGGCAACCGTAGCCGTATCTGCCACGCCCATCACTACCTCTTTCACCAAGCCTTCGGTAAAGGCCAGCACCACCGCATCTGCCTGATGAACTCTTTTCTCCCATTTCGTTAACCCGTATGTATCATCCAGCCACCCCAGGTAGCTGGTATACATCGGTGTGAAATCATTAGGCACATAGACTTTGTCCACATAAAAAGCCAGCGTCGTCTCATTTTCCTTGTTGCCTGCCGTTATCGGAGTGCCATCCGGCAGTTCCAGCGGCGGACCGTTCAGCCGTCTTGCTGCTTCTATCTGCTCCTGGACCTGCCTCACAGCCTCAGCGATCCTGATCTCCTCCCGCTTCACCTCCAGCTGGCTTCGCGCGTAGTTCCCAGCAGCACTCTTCTCCATCGCCAGCCGCAGCAGCAGGAGATATTCTTCGTTATGTATCAGCGGTACACTCTCCGCCGTGATCGATGGATCATAATTGCAGGCCTTAACAGCCGGCTGCTTGAAATAGCCGCTTAGATCCTTCCCTGCTTCATATTGGACCTTGGCTACACCCAGCGAAGCCAGCTTCTGGCGTGCTTCCTCAGCCTGCGCGTGGACGGCCTCCATCTGCGTCTTGTTCCCGAACGCTTCATAGACCTTGAAGGCCATCTGCGCCTTCGCGATCCCATCCCGCGCCGCGAAGATATCCTTCAGCTTGCTTAGGGCCGCAATACCCTCTACGGTCAAAAGCCCGGACGTTTGGATGATATTCCGCAGCTTCTGCACTGCCGGATCGTTATTCAGCTCATCCTTTCCCAGCAGGACGGTAACAGAAGTGATCAGATACGCTACACTCTTCTGCACAATGGCAGGAATGGAAATCCGCCCGGCAGGACCTTGTGTCCCAAAGCTTCCGAATACACCCGCGAGAAGACTAAACTGCTGCGTGAGCTTGTCGGCCTGCCGTTTATTCTCCTCCTGGAGTCCTGCAACCCCCTTCAGGGCGGTCCGGATAATATCCTCCAATTTCTCCGCTTCTACGGTTAATTCGTTGATCATGACCTGAGCCTTCACGAGGTGGTCTCCCATGGGAATTCCGCCCCAGCCGCTGGACTGGCCCTTCAGCTGCAAATACAGCCGGTTAGTGTCCTGGCTTACCTGGCCTATTTTGGTCTGCAGGCGCTGGACTTCATCCTCGTTAAATATAAGCTTCGTTGACGCCATGTCCACCCTCCCGCTTTGTCCGCACAGCAATATTTCCTATGTAATTTATAATTAAATATATAGGATATTCTTTTTTATTATCGGATTATTTTTCCTTGAATTCTCCCCCACTTAGCTAACGCTTGAAGTGGCGGATTCTTGCGAACAGAAGAGTACCCTCTTCTTATGGAGCAAGCGATCCCTGCGTTCCCGCAGTTTTACATTTTTGACGCAAGTGAAATGTTGAATTCTATCGTTTGGTTAGGTGGCGGTTAAACCGCTACTTGTTCAATATTGTGAGCGGCGTTTTCGTCACGGTCATGGATCGTCCCGCAGGCCGTACACGTCTATTCCCGAACGGACAGGTTCTTCACCTCGGGGTGGATCGTGCCACACACATGGCAACGCTGACTGGTCGGCTCAAACGTGTCGGCGATCCGAAGATTTCGTCCATACCATTTCGCTTTATACGTCAGCTGTCGCACCCACTCGCCCCAAGACGCATCAGCAATGGATTTTGAAAGCTTGGGGTTCTGAATCATATTCGCCACACGCAGATGTTCGATACTAATCGTTTGGTTTTCACGAATCAGTCTCGTGGTCAGCTTGTGGAGGAAGTCATTTCGTTTATTGGCAATGCGTTCGTGAATACGAGCGATATGCTGCCTTGCTTTCTTCCAGTTGGAGCCGCCCGGAGTACGCCGAGCCATCCGCCGCTGCCAAAGCGCCAGCTTGTTCTCGTATTGACGGTAAAAGCGAGGATTGGCGATATGTTCCCCGTTTGAGCATACTGCATATTCTTTCAAGCCTAAGTCGATGCCAATAGGTGTATCCACTTGGGGCAGAGGGTTCTTTTGAACTTCGCAAACGAGCGAAACGAAAAATTTCCCGCTGGCGTTTTTACGAACGGTAGCGGACAATATCCGGCCTTCCAGCTTCCGGGAGTTTGCAAAACGTATCCAGCCGACTTTTGGGAGCTTCAAGCGACTGCCCTCCATGGCGATATTCCCGTTGGTGAATTTGGTCGTGTAACTTTGAATCGGATGCTTTCGGCTCTTGAAGCGTGGCGCTTGATTTTGCTTCTTAAAAAAACGATCAAAGCTATCCGCCACATGACGAGCAGCCGACTGCAAAGCGATGCTATCGACTTCTTTCAGCCAGTCGTATTGTGCTTTTAAACCGGGGAGTTGTGTTGCACAAGCGTGATAAGACAAGCCTTTTCCCGTTTCCGCATACCTTTGATTCCAAGCTCCCAAGAAGTAATTGAACACAAAACGGCAGCAGCCAAACATTCGACGAATGAGTTGCTGTTGCTCTGTATTGGGGTAGATCCGATATTTATAGGCTTGATGAACCAGGGGTTTCGAAGAAACCTCCTGCGCAGACACGAGCATGTGCAACACCTCCTTTTAGTGATCTCATTCATATTATAGCACATACGTTCGTTTCGAAATCGAAAACCGCTGATTTATCCCCACCCTATCGAGGGTGGAGTATTCTCAGCTTTTTTAGATAAATTTTATAGTTATCCATCCCTCCGGCATTTCCTTTAACCTTGATCCGTTGTCATTCCAATCTTCTTCTGCTTTTTGGCCAAATAAAAAACCTCCTGAAAAGTGTAAAGTACTTCTTACACAATTCAAGAGGTTGGGAAGCCGTGATTAACGGCTGCATATTCAGCTGTCTATATTAGATTCCAGTGCTACATCCCATCATTTACCCGTCTTAGCAAGGCTCAGCCGCCGGCTTGCCTGCATCTTCCTTCGTACGGAAAGAAGATCCGCAGCCGCACGTAGCAGTGGCGTTCGGATTGTTAATGGTGAAGCCGCCAAGACCAAGACCAGAACCAAAAACGTTGATTTATCAAGGTTTTTTGGACTTTTTGGGTATTGTTGATTGTAAAGTAGATTATGGATTGCATCTCTCCTAAATTGTGGATGATGCTAAACGGATTATACCCAAAGTCCGGGTTGTTGTAAACTGGTTTTTCATTATTTTACATTTAAAACCATATTACAATTCATTTCCTCCTTACAGAAGCGGTGCAGTTTTTCCCTAATATATGAGCTTAATACCTCACTTCATAATACAAGAGCCATAGGGAACCCCCATGACTCTTATGCATCAGCAAGAGTATCAATAAGTTATATCAGTGATTTTCATATTTTTACCATAATCATCATTTTCTAAAGTAAAATATGCTCTCTTCATTACAGATTCACCAAGTCCATTGATCGCTTGTAGATCATATAGCAACGTTAACTCATCATGTTGCAATCCCGTTTTTATGGTCATTGTATCATCATCTTCAGCAATTACCTTGCCCCCTACTCCCGCAGCTTCATATGCATGCCGATAATATTCTTTCTCCTTTTCATATGTTTTCTCTATGGTTCGTCCAACGAAAAAGTCCTTGTCCCAGTCATCCCTATCTAAATGAATAATAGTTTCAACTTTCGTTTTCGAAGCTTTTATAAATTTATAGTCAGTAACGTTGTAAAAATCGTCCACATCAATCGACCTAAAATCATATGTGGTATCTCCATTTTGGATAGCCTTTATGTAATTTGCCACCACTGATTTGGCTTCTCCTTCAAGAGTGAAGTATCTGTCATAAATGTATAGAGCGCCAAAACCCAGGATAACCAATGCAATGATGGAGATAACCCACTTAGATTTGATAAATCTTATTAAGTTGTTGTTTTCTGAAGCCTTCAAGGAAGGAGTGGGTACATCCTTTCTTTCAATATGTGAAGAGTCATGTGCTGGTGTCTCTTTATGTAATGCCTTACCACATGAATTGCAAAATTTACTCCCTGCGATTACTTCACTCCCACATTCTCTACAATATTCCATTAATATTACCTCCATAGTATTCATTGTATTCTTCAGAAAATTATTAATGATAAATTCTTGCTCGCTTTAGTAACAATATGACTATTTATCCCTCCCTTGAGTTTAGGATAGCCAAATAGTACCATAAAATGACTACTATATGTATCATTTTATATATTTTTTGACCGATAAATACGTATGTTTTGTCAGTGTTTTCTTGTCTACACTTTTAGTTGAGGTGTAGCTGATGGTAACCGCTTTGGATAAGTTGGGAAAACGTATAAGGGAAATACGTAAGGGTCGTGGACTTTCACAAGAGGCTCTTGGAGAAAAATGTGGCTTTTCTTTTTCATATATTGGTGGAATCGAAAGAGGAGAGAACAATGTATCCATTAAGAATCTTGAAAAGATAGCTGACGCTTTAAATGTGGACCTATATGAATTTTTCATTGATCATAAGGCTGAAAGACAAATCTCAAAAAAACTAGACGAATTTGATGATGTCTTGGACCTGTTACTGTCTTTGGACAGTAAGGAATTGAAAAGGGCTAGGACTATATTGAATGAGGTTTTTAAAAGCAAATAAGCAACGCAATAATCAAAGCGGTATGAAGTATCCCTAGTATTAAGTGGGAAATTCATACCGCTTCTTTTGACTGCGCTCGTTTGCAGTACTCAGGGGTATGTGGAACAAAATAATCTTTGCAGGTTTAAAATCAGCCCCTTTATGATTTTGGAAAGAACCTTCACTAGAAAGATGTCGAAAGAAAATAAAAGTATCCGACTCACAACGCCCCATTAAATAATGTGCAGGATAATTGACCTTACGGTACACAAAAAGGATAAAATTGTATAAGTAACGAATGTAGGTAAAAGACTGCGTTTATAATAGGAGGTGTATAAATGAAGACATATGAATTAATTCGAGATGACTACGAACTAATCGAAATGGCAATGAAAGTACTAGAAAAAAACTTTGATGACGGGGTTTACAACCATACAGTTGGAGGGGCTATCCGCTGTAAAAATGGCAATGTATATCTGGGCGTTAATTGTGATGGGATTCACGGCTCATGTGCGGAGTACATAGCAATCGGTGCAGCTATCACTGCTGGTGAAAGAGATTTTGATACCATAGTCGCTACTCACGATAAGGCTCATAACTATTTAGTACCTCCATGCGGGAACTGTCGCCAGATGCTCATTAATTATTGCCCTGATATCAAAGTCATCCTAAACGATGAGGAAGGAAATCCAGTAAAAGTTGATGTAAAAGATTTGTTGCCCCTTTCTTATAAACGTATAGTAGTAATGGATTGAATGATAAATTGTTAGTCAGTAAACTTGATCTACAAAAGAGAAAGGACCATCCCATGTGGTACTTTTCCAAATTTGCCGTTTAGGCAGCGCGGTGTAACGCAACATATGAGTGTGAATACGTTGAACTAACGGTAATACGTTAGTTCAACAACACCGCAGCAGGACAGAAGGCTCTTGCATCCAAATTATACGATTATGCTCTTTTCATAGTCACTTACTCTTCGGTAGAAGGTATTTGGCTTCATGTCCACTCTGCGCATTGCATCAACAGCCGTAATCCCTCCAGACTTCCACTCGTTGTACGCCTTGATAAAATCATCGTTGATTTCTTGCTTCGGTCTTCCAAACTTAACTCCCTGGCTTAAAGCAACTTCAATTCCTTCTGCCTGCCTTTGCTTCGACTTCTTCCGTTCTTGTTCCGCTACATAGCTAAGTAAGCTCAAGAATTGATCTTCCATCAATCGTCCTAAGTCACCCATGTCCTTAAACTTGCGACTATCAAATAGCGTTTCATTTTCAAGCACTACGATATCCGCATTGACTTCACGTGTGATGTACTTCCATTCCCGAATGATTCCTTCGTAGTCTCTACCTAACCTATCTAATGCGTCTATGTATATTAAATCGCCCTCACGAATCACAAGCCTCAACGCTTGATATTGAGGTCGGTTAAAATCCTTACCACTTGCCTTGTCGATAAACGTATACCGTTCCTCAATGCCCAACTCCTTCATCTTAATAATTTGACGTTGAGTGTTTTGGTCTTTTGTGGAGACTCGGACATATCCAATCTTCATTTCATCATCCTCCTTGACATAAACTATGTGTCAAATAGTATATCACAACAATGAAATGTTTCAAAACTATTTTATGTATATTTTGACATGCTTCTGAGAAGCAATATAAGACCGAACAAAAAGTATGGGTTTTGACATTGAAATCATTCAACAATTTAAATTATTCGCTTCAAAAAAAACACAAATTTTACTCAATAAAATTTTATCATCTACACTATTATTCTACACCTTTTTCAAGAAAGGGCTTAAAATAAATTGAAAAATATGTAACAATAAAGAAAATACCACAATTACAAATAGGATGGTGTAAGGTGAAGCTAAATCGAGTAGAAATAAAAAATTTTCGTTCAATTGAAAATATTACAATTACTTTCGAGCCTTCATGTAGAGTTCTTGTAGGAAAAAACGAAGTGGGCAAGTCAAATATATTAAAAGCCTTATCAATGCTTGAAAATAATAAATCTCTTGATAAAACTGACCTAAGAGAAGGTTTACCTAGTGAAGAGTTAGTCACCGAAGGTGAAATCTCCTTCGCATTCACATTAGATTTAAAAGATAGAAAAGAAATTTTCAATTCGCTAAAAAGTGAGATGTTGTCAACAAATATTCCTATACTATTAAGTAACTCAAAGGGAGAAATGACTTTAGAACAATATATTGATTCTTATTTTACAGAAGGCTTTTACCAAGTAATGATTCCAGGAAAAAAATATTCTACTTATTGGTCAACGGATGACAAAATTAGTGTTAAAGCAAGTTTAAAAAAACCAATATCTAACATTGAAGCTAAAATAAAAATAAATAATATAGATACTTCTATTTCAAAATTCAAATTAATAGATCTCGATTCTTATTCTGAGATACCAGTTGAATACCTTCAAGATGTTTCGTTTCAAGATATTGAAGATTACATTGGTAGCAAGGTATGTGATTGGGTAGATACTAATAAACCAGAAACCCTTTTATGGCAGTACAACGATAAATACCTTTTACCATCCAACATTGAAATTGACGAATTTATAGAAAACCCTGATCATTGCCTTGCTTTAAAATCTATGTTTGAATTAGCAGGAATAAATGATATTCCTGAAGCAATAAACCAAGCAACTAGCAAAAATAGACATGGTTTAAGAAATTTGCTGGAAAGGGTAGCTAAGCGAACCACTGAACATTTTAGAACAGTTTGGAATGAATATAATAATGTTGAATTTGCTTTAAGTCCAAATGGTATATGTATAGATGCAGGTATTAAGGATACCTTTAACAATTATGAGCTTTCTCAACGAAGTGATGGATTCAAACGGTTTGTTAGCTTTTTACTTTTCATTTCTGCAAAAGTAGAAAGTAAGCAGATGAAAAACACACTATTATTGTTTGATGAGCCTGATCTAGCTCTTCATCCTTCTGGACAAAAATACTTACGTGAAGAAATATTCAAAATATCTAAAAACAATTATATTGTATATAGCACTCATTCTATTTTCATGATTGACAAAAATAATATTTCAAGACATTTAATCGTTGATAAAAAAAATGAAAGAACAACTTTAACTCAAGTTGATGAATCTAACTTTGTTGATGAAGAAGTAATTTTTAATGCACTAGGGTTTTCCGTTTTTGAAACGCTTAAAAACAGTAATATAATTTTCGAGGGTTGGAAAGATAAAAAAATATTTAATCTTGCCTTATCAAGGATACCAGAAAAGTATAAAGAAATTCGAAAGCTAAAGCACATTGGGAATTGTCACGCAAGAGGAGTAAAAGATATAAAACATATTGCAAACATTTTAGAACTAGCTGGGCGGAACTATATAATTCTAAGCGATAATGATAATCCAGCAAGAGAAAAACAAGAAGAATTTGTGGAATTAAGAAAAAGTGGTGTTTGGAAAAGATATGATGAATTAGTAGATGGAATAATTGTATATACTGTAGAAGATTTTATAAAACCACGTTGTTTTGTGAAGGCAATAGATAATTTGAATAAGGAGTACTCTAATCTCCCCCTCATTAAGGAAGATTCATTTAAGAATTCGTCTAAAACTATTTTGACCACAATAAATGAAGAGTTAGTCAAAGTTTTCAAAGATAGCACAGAGCGAAAAAAAATCATAGAACACATTAAAAATGAAGTTTTTGACAATTTAAAACAAAATGATATAGAAGAAACCTATTATATGATGATCTCAAACCTAAACAAATTGATTGAGTAAAACACCAAATTATGTAGATAAAACTTGAATTTTATCTATGGCTGCGCTTCTTGTAATCCCTTATTCTTCGCTGGATTTGATTTATGAAAAAAAGTACCATTCCGTTTGTCAAAGCCTACACAATCGTTGGTGATGCTCGTTTTGTTAATTTAACGGAAACACATTATATTATTTGGTTAATTATGCTGAAAATCTCTGTAACTTCAACATTCTATGGGATTACTCTGCTTCCTTTTTGCATTGAATAGAACATATCTACCGTTAACGTATTTTGGCGAAAACGTTAAAACAAATGAAAGAGGATTTAACCGTTGAAGGATCTGAGTGTTACATTAGTGGTTTAAGTACACGGAGTCTTGCAATACATATCTGAAATATCGAAGCCGCGCTAAGTTGCAGTGCCCATGGGGTACAGAGAAACGAAAGCAGTTTTCCATGTTATAACCTACCCCCGGTATGTCGTGGAATTAGCGTTCCGCGACATGCCGAGGTGACAACATAAAACATAACTTATTTACGTTGTTTTAATGCTTATTTGTACCGACACAAAATTTTATACATATTATGTATTTTCTAAAAAAATTTCCACCTTTTACAGGTGCGATGTAGTTAATTCTATTTAACGGCGCTATATAACACCATACACATTGTTGAACACAACTTAGACTCCCCTCTCCGCTCTAGTCCATTCACTTAGCTTACCTATTCCTCTACACTTTCCAATTGCATCAACACCGAGATATCATCTATTTCTAACGCTCCAGCTATGCGCTCTAGGATTCCGATATTCAATTCCTTTAACTTATTGTTACATATATTGGATATTTTGGCTTGTGCAACATTGGACAATTCCGATAATTGCATCTGAGTCATCTTTCGCTCTTTCATTATTGATCCAAGCTTAATATGTATTTTCATCATCTGAAATCCCTCCAAAAATATTATTGACTTTATAACGATATCGTTATAAGCTGCTTTCCAGCCCCAGTATACACTATTTATTTACATTTAATCAAAATACAGGCGAATAAAAGTTTATATCGGGAGTATATAATAAGAATAGAGGGTATAAAATTGATTAATAACGAAACAAAGCTAAATATGACGTTTAAATTTCACAACGCAAGTACAGCCTATGCTTATGAAGGACTGTTGTTATACAACATAAAGAATGGAACATGGTACAAGTCTAAGCGTCTAAACATCACATTTGATAAGCAGGAAGCACTACAACATCCCAACTATCGTCTAGCTAATAGTGATGAAGTATTATGGTGGGCAGGTGCAAGTGATTGTGAAATGCCGGAGATAATTGAATGCGTGGATGGTCTATTTCGATGGATTGAGCCTGGATTTGACATTGAGGAGAGCGGATTGTTCAAAGTATAGTTTATACAAAAAGTCCGTTAACATCTTGCATAGGTTAACGGACTTAAATTTAAAAAACCATTATTTAATCAATTCACTTTTTATTTTATCATACTTTCTAACTTCACTTAAAATATAAGGAAATTGCATTGATTTATCAACGGATGTGATAGCTGAACAACACCCTCGAACAGAGTTACACAACTTATCGATTTTTTTATATCTAGCTTTTTCTAAATCAAGACTGGTTAATTGGTTAAACCTATCCATCATTTTTTTATGTAATTTATTAGGAGCTAATAACCGATTTTCTTTCAAAATAACTCCAGTGATTTTAACTCCATTAACGTTTCTCTTTAATCTGGTTTTTTTCTTATTAACTTTCAATCTATATTGTTCAACAATTTTTTCGACATCTCTTCTAAAGCTCTTGTTTATTTTAGTATCTGAAGAAAAAGTTAAGTCATCATAATAGCAAGAGAATTTAATACCATGGTCTTCTGCATATTTGTTAATTTCTTGAAACATATCTACATAGCATAAATAACTTAACACTGGGCTAGTTGGAAATCCCTGGGGCAAGCTTCTAATTTCGCTATTTTCTTTATTAGGTTCCGTCACTAATAATGTCATAACCTTAGAGATATCTACCGACATCCCCATCTTATTTCTAAAGAAGTTAAATACATAGTAGTCATTAGTTGAAGGAAAAAAATTTTCCAGATCTAAAGTCAAATAAAATAATCCATTTATATGAAATTCCGCATTTTGAACATAACTCTTTCCTTTTAATCCTCCAAACACATAATTGGGAAACTCAATTCTTTGCAAATCCCTACAAATCCTATTTAAAACTAATTTATATTCTTTGTTAGGATTATACAAAACTCTATCTTTACCTTTAGAGTCTCTCTGAGTAAATGAAGGAGAAACAAAAAATTCATCAACATTCCGAAATTTATAGGTATCAACTTTCAAAAAAAGTGACAATCTTTTTTTACTACTAAATCCATTTAATCGACATAAAGCATAATTTAACATTTAATGCTCCTATCTTGGTGGTAAAAGCGGATAGAGTTGATGAAATCTGCAATTTTGTCAAGGTATCCATTGAACGTATTAGAGTTGTGGATGAACAAATATTGCACCCAAGATACAGGTATATATTTCAATCCTTTAACAACTGCACGTCCAATTTTACGATTTCTCGCGATTCTCCTCTTCTTTCTTGCTTTTTCCAAACGATTCTTACGAGTGTCCATTTGTTTATCCCCCTATTATTATTGGTAGGCATAAATGCCCCCTCTGCATCAATAAAAAATAGTTAGTAGGGTATGGACTTTGGGACAGAATCGAATCAACTCTAACCCTTTTAGACCTCTGCTCAATCTTCAGTGAGCATTATCGCCGCGACATCAGAGGAAAATCGAATATCGGGCAGTCAACTTCTCGCCACTAGGGCAATATTGCTATTACAGAGGATGTTTCCCAATCTCGCATCTATAATATATCATTATTATACATTCTTTGACAAGAAAATTATCAATTCGCTAATTTCTAAATTAGCTACTTTACTATGGGATAAATTGAAATGTGGTATTTTTGTCTAAGTTCGCCTTTACCATCAGTTTAATCAACCAACGCAAAATTGAGTTTAGCAAACAAGGGCATCATTCCAACATACCTCCTTCGAAATTCAGGACCACAATCAATATTTTTGATTGTATATCCTATGACCAGGAATTCAAATCCATCTTGTATGATATAATCCTTTGGTAATTCCTTGTTTTGTTTACTCAGATATGAGGAGGGTCCAAAATTGGACTCTCTAAATTCATGACTACATTTAAGAGAACCCAATACGTCATTAAGATATTGGGTTTCTCTTTAATCACTGTGTAAGCTTATTTTGTTCTGCGAGTCTAAGCAGCTCCTTATCAGCCTTTACCTTAGTAAAATACGCAATAATTCTATCTTCTTCGGACATAGACAAATATTCATTTGTTTGAGCATTATAACTTCCGCTTTTACGAATAGAAGGTATAACTTCTTTGGTAATCCACTTACGAAATGTCTTAGCCACTGGTTTTTTTGACTCCAATATCACATCGTATAATCCATTTTCATTGATGGTAATCATTCGCTGCATGCCACCTGCAGTTTGAAGGGTCTCGATTGAATAATCATCGTCGTCTAGTCTACCTTTTACATCACTGGGATTTCCAATTCCTAACACTTTGCATACGTCACTCAATACAAACCACGGTTCATTATCAACCAGAATGGCTCTTACGTTATACTCTTCATTCGAAAAAATATTAGCCAGGGCTTTTGTCAACGGATTTTGAATTTGGTTATTTTTTATATTTATTTTTACATTCGCACTATTTTTCACAATTTATCATCCTTTATATATTTACAAGCTTCTCACCTTGTTTTATTACATCGCTGTCTTAAAATCCTTTGCCAATCCTTAGCCTGCCTACGGCAGGCTGGCGAAACTGGAAAGAAGGTTCAGTCACCTTGCTGCACCAATTGTTCATTCCAATCCTTTAAATCACCTGTAGGATAAAATTCATGAACAGAGTAACCTACACTCTTTTTCTCAATAAAACCAGCAATAGCTTTTCTTGCGGGTTCATCATTGTCCAAAGCCATCCATATTTCTGTAACCTCTCTGTTCTCCTCCAAGAAAGTCTCTAATGTTTCCATATCTAAACCACCTAAAGCAAGAACGTGATGTGATCTGGCTTTTGGGTAGAGTTGTAAGAAGGACATAGCATCAATCGGCGCCTCAAAAACAATCACTTTGTCTGAGGAATTGACCGGACGTATGACCCAGCCGTATTTCCCATCACTACCTTCTGCCTTGCCTTTGTAAATCTTGTCTTTATTGGTTCCTCGAATGATTGCTCCTCTCGCCTCATCTATCTTGTCATAACATGGAAATACACAGTTTGCATTTTCATCCTGGTATAGTAGCTTAAGATTAATCATCTCTCGTACTATTTTCATGGGGATTTTTCGATGCTTAGTTAGGTAGACAACACTCGCACCTATTGGAGCCTTACCCGGCAGCTCAAACCTTCTTTCCTGTTTCGCCTTCACACGCCGAAGGCGGGTGACTTCCTGTTGGTCAGCATCAAGTTCCGAACACATGAGTAACTCCTCCACAGCATCGACAAAGGGCATCCCCAATATCTTCATGCAAAAATCTATGGCACTACCTTGTTCTCCCGTTGCATTCCAGTAATAAAAATTGTCTTTGATTATCAACCCACCATATTTCGGCACTCTATAGTTGTCATAACCTTCAGCTTGAAGCATTATCCCTTGTCTTTCGCATAGCTCGACTAAACTTGACTGTCTTGCTCGTTTCTTCTGTTCCTTTGTATAGACTCTGATTTCTCCTCTCATAATAGTTCAATATCAAAGTGGGGTGTTTTTTCCCTGTGATAGTAGTAAAACACCCCACTTCTAAATTCAACTAAATTCCATATTATTCATTATATTCAATCATTTTATATCCATTGCTGGCTACTCTTATCTTTACTCCTT
Organism: Paenibacillus sp. FSL E2-0178; assembly: GCF_038593005.1. NCBI lineage: Bacteria > Bacillati > Bacillota > Bacilli > Caryophanales > Paenibacillaceae > Paenibacillus > Paenibacillus sp. FSL E2-0178. The sequence goes on along the minus strand of NZ_CP151953.1, from coordinate 6,015,292 downwards.
TATTCTCAAACGCCTCAATGATTTTCTCTCTCTTAATCTCATCGTTCCAGTTTGACTTCATCCACTCTTTTAATTTTTTTCCACCTATTGCTGATGAGTAAACACTAACTCCAAAAGGGGTATTATTTACTTTCAGTTCAGCTTTGCAATATTCAAGGCTTTTCACAGCCCATGTCTCGCAATCATTTTTAAACTTCTCCTGCACTTTGCTTCTAAGTTGAACCTTCGTCATGTTACGATTCGGTAATCCAAAATGCTCTTGTAATCGCTCAACCCATCTTTTTTGATTTGTGTACAAGAAAATGTGAACTGGCGTAGTCTCATTTATATTACGCAGCGCACATCTATGAATGATCTGTACGATATCTGCCATGAACATTTCCTCATATAAACCTTGAACCACTTCATCTTCAAACCAATTCGAAAAGTTTCCATCATTGATTCTAATGTTGGTTTCGGTTCCGAACAAAGCTATTGCATATTTCTTATAAGAAGATGGGTGTCTTATAGGCAGGTTCAATAAAGCAAGCGAATCAAAGTCACTCAATACATTTTTGCCTACCGTATTAAAAATATTTAATGGCATTTCACTGTGAGATTCCGTAAAATCACGAATCGTCTTTGTCTCAAAGAGTGAGATTTGATTCTCAGCAAAGACCTTCATATCAATGTATCTTTGGACATCACTTTTAGCCATCAAAGGCAAAACCTTACCATACTTCGTACGAAGCATAATCACATCTTCGGATATCAATTCTATGGTCTCAGGAGTTCTGCTTGAAGCCGATGTACTTATTGCTCTATGATGAAGATTGAGTCTACCCTTGTAATTATGATAATTCTTAACCTCTTTCATAATGTAGCCGCTATAGAAGCTAGGCATGAGATAACTCGTACCATCTAAAATGAGAATATTACCCATTGGTTTATAATCTATAGCCTCTGCACACATAATCTTAGTACCATACTTCGATCTTTCGAGTACTCCCACATTATCTTGTCGCAATAACTTAAGAAACCATTTGTACTTATCAACATGCTCCCGCTTTGCAGTATCCAATTTAAGCTTACTCAATATCTCATTCAGCCTAACTCCAGACTCTCCACCCTCAATATATCTGAATAAATTTTTCGTGATCTGCTCCCCACTTTCCATCTCCTTTGCAATAAGTTTGTTAATAAGAATTCTCCCGAAGTGCATATCTTCTTCGTCTAAAGAACTAACATCTCCCAAGTGGTCAAACCAATCAACTGCATTATCTTTACTTGAGATATCAAAGTCGGCATCGTTCATGAAAACGGGCGTTTCATCAATGATAAGCAATCGTTCTCTAGCTCGTTGTCCTTCTTTCGCCTCATACATAATTTTGCAAGAGTCACCATAGCCAAGACGAAGATCACGTAACCGCTGCTGAGTGATGCAGAGAACTTGATATTGATCGACTTCATCATAGACCCTAGTAAAATTATCCTCATTCAAGTATTGAATCAGGAACGGTCTGTGATGCTTACGTGCAAATTCACTAATCTCCTCGTAATAGCTATTCATGGTGTCCTTGTTATTGAACACTATGAGTAGTGGGTTTGCCGCTCGCTTCAAAGCCATTTCCTTTGTCAGTGCTTTTAATGCAGTCGTTTTCCCTTGCCCTGGTGCAGAATCGCACACCCAATGAACATCTTTTTGCTTGTTACACGCAGTCACATAACTCTTAAGTACATTTAATGTGTCCTCGTAAGCTATAGGGTGGAGGCTGCTCAGCACAGCCTCTGCCCTCTGCATTTCATGGTTGTTCAGATTGTTCAAATAATTTCCTCGCTTTCAATTTGTTTTATTTTGCACTTGAAAAAAACTATATAATTAAACTTAGTCTTTCTTCATTAAATTTATCAAACTTTGTAGAGTCTACCCTTTTCAAGAGACCTAATAATCTACATATTTCAAAATTATTCAATGTAAATGACATCATTATTTTGTTACATTCAAGTTGGTCATAAGCTACATTATGATCATCATAATAATCATGGCTATTAAATTTAATGACCCTCTCCAACTCATCATTTATGTCTTTTTTTAAATCATTCATCTCAGGAATTAATTTCCTGTTTTTTTTAATCAGTTTTTTAATTTTCTTGGCAATCTTTTTAATGCTAACATCATATTCCTCATCATCAAATGCCTCTGGATCGAAAGAGTCATACATAGAAAAATCAATTACATCGTTCATTAACACATCTCCTCTTTTTATTTTATATTGCATTTATGCAAAACAACTAAGACTAATTTCCATATAGTTGTTTTATACTTTCTTCATTTACAATTGTTTTTACCATATGCAAAGACTTAACTTTAAACTTTTCAGCTACTAATAAAAGTTGCTCTTTTCCTAATTGTCCTTGCTCTTCCCTCAAGCATTTCCCATAATAAATCATCCCACTTCTTACTATATTCTTAATATTCAGTTCAGTAAGTCCAAAGCACTCTGCTATTATTGCGACTCGTCTATATATCACGTATTTGTTAACGGGTCCTAATTCAAATGTTTTAGTTATAGAAGAACGAATTACATAATCATTATCAATCAAATCAGTATGATCTCTAACATTATCCGTCTGTATCATCATTCCATTTTTCTTTATATATATTTTTTGCTTCGATGCACTTATCGCTTCTTTAATACATTTATCTGAGAGTTTAATCGTTCTTTGGCTTCCATCCGCATCTGTTAAAAGTATTGTGTTATCTTCAACATTCAAATCAGATTTTTTAATGTTCCGCATTTCAGCATTTTCTCGTCCTGTAACTCCTTCAAAGGCAAACAATAAAATCACACCATCTTGAGCATTTTCGCACATATCACATATTCTAATAATATCACTATATGTCCATCTTATCGGAATTTTACTACTATCGATAAATTGCTCAAACCATTCTGTTTTGTACTCACTAAGCGGATTAGGACCTTCTATAATATTATGATCAATACACCAATTAATGTATGAAGAAATTATCGTACCGTAAGATCGCGCAACACCAACATATATAATAGAAAAACTTCTCATTAGCTCTTCGATGTCATTAATATCAAACTTATTCAAGTCCTTACCTTTTATTAATTCCATCGTTGAGACTTTTTCAAAAAAGTGTTTATAAACTATTTGTGTAGATACGGGATAGTTATTAAGAAAAGAGACTTTTATTTTATTTAATGAGTCTTTCGTCATAAATAACATCCTTTTAATTTATTTTACACTTGTTAAGATGTCGTTATTATACAATAAAATTTCTTAATTGTCAACATATTATTAATTAGCACTCCCCCCCCTACACCGTTACCATGAAGTTCTACGCTCCTAGAACATTTAAAAAAAGGCTCAATTTCTGAGCCTTTTACTTCATCCGCAATATCCTTTTTTTAGTTTCGATTTAGTTCATCGTATGGAACCCCGACCATGTAAATCTTAGCGACTTACTATATTTTCTCTCTCCCTTCCTACACCATTTTCATTAATATATCAATGAACTCAATCGTAGCTTTGACCACTTTAGGGTGCAACGCCTCATCCAGCAGCACTTTCTCGTCCTTAATTATTCTAATGATATGTTGGCAGGTCTTACGCTGCCATTCCATATCATCCAAGCCTAGTTTATCCCCTCGCTCCATGTTCTTCGCCTCACTTCATTTAAATGCCACTCTGACGCAACCAGATGTACCTAGTAGAGCCTTGTCGTGTTCTAGGCACAATTCCTTACTCCTTACTAATCGGGCTTGTTATAGCCTTATACTCGTCCTTTTGCCCCTACCAGCTTATTTATTGGTGAATGATCATCATGACTCTTCCTGATATCGCTAGTATCCATTTGAATGTAGCGCCGCACAGTACGAATATCTGACCAGCCCCCCATCTTTTGAAGTGAAAACGGGTCTGCACCAGATAAAGTCATGTTTTTAGCCCAAGTATGTCTATATACATGAGCTGTCATCTTCTTACCGCTAACCCCAGCCTTTTCACCATAGTATTTCAAGCGCTTATTGAATTGATTTGCTCCCAAGGGTTGACCAAAACATGATAAGAAAACGCGATCCGTGCTGAAGTGTTGTTTGTTCTCCGAGATCAATTGGAGCAGCAATTTAGAAGTGTAGCTGGAGAAAGGGATTAAGCGTGGCTTTCTGTTCTTGCTCACTTCCCCAACTATTGTGAAGAACCTTGCCTGGAAATCAATATCTCCCGCCCTTAGACTCAATAATTCCTGAATCCGTAATCCAGAATCAAGCATAGTCACCATTCCAACGTAATCCCTGAACCCTACAAAATCACGTTGGTTAGGTTGATTCAATATGGCTTTGACCTCTTCATCTGCAAGACAGTTTGTTAAATCAATGTCCTGACGAAGCAAGTTGACGGATTCAAAGGGATTAATTTCAATAAGTTTGTCCCTACGAAGTTGGTTGAAAATCGCCTTTAATGTCCTAAGACGAATATTGACCGTAGTATCAGATAATCCAATTGTCTGTTTTTCCGAATTAATGTACTTATGCTTAGCGTATCGCTTGGCATCGTATCTCATATAGTTGATGTGGTCACGGATAATGGTAGGTGTAAGTTCATCGATGAATTGCATTTCGGAGTAACTTTCGGTTAGCCATGTAAAAAAATACCCAAAGTGCTTATTGTAGTCCTTTAGCGTTCGATCTCTAAGCCCCTCCGCTCGTTTGGCATTAATCGCATAATCAAGTCCTTGCAAAAAACCAATCCTTGGAAACTCCTCTTGGTCAGGTCGTCTTCCAATGGGCGCTCTCCTTTGTTTCTTGGTCAACATAAAAAAACCTCCTGAAAGTGTAGTTTGCATTATACACAATTCAAGAGGTTTCGGAAGCCGCAATCCTCGCAAGATCATTTTAGGGTTGTTAACACACAAAATGATAATTGCGGTGTGCTTAATTTCCTATGCAATTCACAACCTACGCTTACTTTACCAACAAGTTCATCCCAAAAGCATCGGTTTAGCTCATTAAGCTAAAAACCAGTGCTACATCCCATCATTTACCCGTCTTAGCAAGGCTCAGCCGCCGGCTTGCCTGCATCTTCCTTCGTACGGAAAGAAGATCCGCAGCCGCACGTAGCAGTGGCGTTCGGATTGTTAATGGTGAAGCCGCCGGTCATGCCGGATTCTTCGAAGTCGATCTCCAGGCCGTCGAGGTAACGGATATCGTCTTTGCTTACGACTACCTTCAAGCCCTCAATGTCCATATACACGTCTTGCTCGCTTTCGTTATCATCGAAGCCCATGGCGTAAGAGAATCCGCTGCAGCCCCCGGGTGTTACGCCCAGACGGAGAAACATATCAGGTACCTCCTGCTCAGCAAGCATGGTCTTCAATTGGCCTGCTGCTAATTCACTAATGTTAATCATAACTTTAACCTCCCAAAAGTTTTGTGAGCATACTTCTGCAATAGCTTTTATCAACCAGCCCTAAGGCCTCAGGTAATGTTCAAATAATTTGCACTTCTATAATTTAAATTAAGTATACTCCACTATTCTCTTAGCCTCAAGTCGCAAACGTACCGCAGTTATGCATTTCATGCCGGGTTCCCTTAAGTTTTCTGGCGGTTGCTCCCCCTCCGGGAGAGGTTTATAATAGGAAAAGCGATATACGTAAAAATTCGGAAATTTGTCACGAGGTTACATCTAACCTCTATTTCATGCCGGTCTGCTGCCGGCTCATTTCATTAGCTCACGATTCTGCGATGCAGTTGCCTCGCCAACCTTCAGGAGGAAATTATATGTCTACCCTTATAACACCCCACATGGATGCCCGGATGGCGAACATCATTGAGAAGGTCCGCGGCGGAGAAAGATTAAATTTGGAAGATGGCGTTTATTTATATGAGAGCAATGATTTATTAACGATCGGGCAATTAGCCAATGAGGTTAACCAGCGAAAAAACGGGAATAAAGTATATTTTATCGAAAACATGAGTCTATATTTCACCAATGTCTGCGAATCCCGCTGCGCATTCTGCAATTTCCGCAAGGATGAGGGAGAAGACGGCGCTTATACCCTTTCCGGCGAGGAAATGGTGCAATATGTGCAGCAGCATATCCATCCCGGCGTACGCGAGTTCCACATTGTCGGAGGCCATAATGATAACGTACCCTTCCAGTACTATGTTGATTCGCTAAAAGCTTTGAACGAGCACTTCCCTGACGTCACTCTCAAGGCCTACACCGCAGCAGAGATTGACTTCTTCACCCGCATCAGCGGCCTTAGCATCCGTGAAGTACTGGAGCAACTGCGCGCCGCCGGACTGAAGACCCTTACCGGGGGAGGGGCAGAGATTCTGTCCGACCAGTACCGCAAAAAAATGCGTGTGGACAAAGCCAATGTTGAGGAATATCTGGAGGTTCACCGCACTGCTCATAATATCGGTATGAGAACACATACGACTATGCTGTACGGCTCCATTGAGTCCCGCGAGGACCGCATCCGCCACATGCTGCAAATCCGCGAGCTGCAGGACGAAACGGGCGGATTCATGGTGTTCATTCCGCTCTCCATGCAGCCTAAGAACAAGAATGCTGGCATTATGCGCCGGAACTCTGCTTACGAGGATCTTAAGACGATTGCAGTAAGCCGTCTGATGCTGGATAACTTTGACCATATCAAAGCCTACTTCATTAATATCGGGGCACAGCTGACCCAGGTCGCCCTCAGCTTCGGAGCTTCAGATGTACATGGCACGATTCTCAAAGAACGGATCAGCCATGCTGCAGGCGCATTGACCCCGGAAGGTCTGACACGTGAAGAGCTGATCTGGCTCGTCAAAGGGGCCGGACGGATTCCGGTTGAACGGGATACTTTCTACAACGAGATTAAAGTATACGAGTAACAACTAACCGCACCAGCCTATAATCCTGCGGAACTGCCTTGCCCATCTCGCACCATACCTGAAAGGAAGATCGGTTCGCATGAGAACTCTACTTGTCCTGGGCGGCGGCTACGGCGGTCTTGCCCTCATTCAGCAGCTACTTAACAACCATCTCCCCCATGATGTGGAAATCGTCCTGGTTGACCGGATGCCGTATCAGGGAATTAAGACGGAATATTATGCACTGGCCGCAGGAACTGTAACGGATTATCATCTGCGGATTCAATTCCCGGTTCATCCCCGCTTAACGATCCGCTATGGTCAGGTGGGCTCCATCGATCTGGAGAGCCGGGTGATATTCCTCGATACCGGGGAGCCGATATCTTATGATATTCTCGCGATAGCGCTCGGCTGCACCGATAATTACCATAACATTCCCGGAGCCGAGCACTATGCCTGCAGTATTCAGAGCTTTGCCGGGACCCGCGAAACCTACCGCCGGCTGAACGATGTGAAGCCTTACGGAACGGTCAACATTGTAGGCGGAGGACTGAGCGGAGTTGAGATTGCCTCAGAACTGCGGGAGAGCCGGCCTGATCTGAACATCTCCATTCTGGACCGCGGGGAACGGGTATTGTCTTCTTTCCCGGCCAAGCTGTCACAGTATGTGGAGGAATGGTTTAATGAGCATCATGTGGAGACCATAGGACGGGTATCCGTCTCCCATGTAGAAAAGGATGCCATCTTCAATGGCACCCAGGCAATTCCTGCTGATGTTACGGTCTGGACTGCCGGCATTCAGCCGGTGCAGGTGGTCCAGCAGCTTGAACTCCCCAAAGACCGTGGAGGACGGATCATTGTGGGCAATTATTACAATGTGGCCGACTATCCGGAGGTATACGTGATTGGGGATTGCGCCAGCCTGCCCTTCGCACCAAGCGCACAAGCCGCAGGTGCCCAGGGAGAACAGGTGGGGCAGATTATTCAGGCCCTATGGCGGGGTGAGACGCCGAAGCTGCACAAGATCAAGCTTAAGGGCACTCTCGGTTCACTGGGTAAAAATGCCGGCTTCGGCCTGATGGGCCGCCGCTCCGTCATGGGCCGTGTTCCGCGCCTGCTCAAAAGCGGTGTGCTCTGGATGTCTAAGCGCCATTTCGGGTAGGACAACCAAACCACGGCTGCGGTTTAGTCGATTTCAAGGCTATCCCATGCCTCAGCCTCTTTAATGGCTGCCTCAATCGCCTCTTCAAGTCCGTCGGCGGATTCGGCTTCAATAATCTCCCCGTCGACCATGGCGAAGGGCTGCAGATAACATTGTCCGCAGTTGTTCAGACAGCCGTACTCCACCACATCGTATTCGGGGTTTTGCTCCAGCTTATTTTTGAGCTTTTCTGTACCATGTCCGATATTACTGGCACAAAATTCTATAATTGGTCTCATGATGATCTCCCTATTCTGCGCTAACCATTTTATTTTTTAACTTTTTGTACTATAATAAACATACGAAAGGAGTGATTGAGAAATGAGTGAGAATGTACAAAGTGCAACCATGTACGATGAAGTATTGGAAGTGCTCGATAAACTTCGTCCGTTCCTGCAGCGCGATGGCGGTGACGTCGAACTGATCGATGTAGAAGACGGCATCGTTAAGTTGAAGCTTATGGGTGCCTGCGGCAGTTGCCCAAGCTCCACGATCACGCTGAAAGCCGGGATCGAACGCGCTCTTGTTGAAGAAGTAGAAGGCGTGGAAGAAGTTATTCAAGTATTCTAATCCCGTATCATAGATCATCCCGGCCTCCGTTGAGAAGGCCGGGATTTTTTTTATTATAGTGGATTTCACAGGCAGGATCAACCCGCCGCGTTCCCGGTAAACTTACCCATCCCTCCCAAAGGCCAGAAATGCCCTGTTAACCGTTCCCGGCTGACAGGGCATTTCTGGTCTTCTCTTTAGTTGTTCAGCTTAAGTTTTAGGCTTAGAATGCAGGAATAATTGCACCTTCATATTTCTCTTCGATGAAGGCTTTGGCTTCAGCAGAGTTCAGGGCCGCAGCCAGCTTCTGGATCGCATCGGAATCTTTGTTGTCCGGACGGGCTACCAGCAGGTTGGCGTAAGGGGAATCTGCTCCCTCGATGAACAAAGCATCCTTGGTTGGAACCAGGCCGGCTTCCAGCGCATAGTTGGTGTTAATCAGCGCCAGATCTACCTCGTCCAGCTGACGCGGCAGCATTGCTGCATCCAGCTCAATGATTTCAAGCTTCTTAGTGTTCTCAGTGATATCAGCTTTGGTGGAAGTGATGTTGGTGTCATCCTTCAGTTTGATCAGACCGTTCTTAGCCAGCAGGATCAATGCGCGTCCGCCGTTGGTGGCATCATTCGGGATAGCAACCTTGGCACCGTCAGCCAGTTCGCTGATCGCTTTGATCTTTTTGGAATACGCGCCGAAAGGCTCAACGTGAACCGCGGTTACAGATACAAGATCCGTGCCGTTCTTGGCATTCTGGTCATCCAGGTAAGGTTTGTGCTGGAAGAAGTTCGCATCCAGCCCCTTCTCGGCAAGCTGTGTATTCGGAAGGATATAGTCCGTGAATTCTTTGATCTCAAGCGTAATGCCTTGTGCTTCAAGCAGCGGAGCAATAGCTTTCAGAATTTCCGCATGCGGTACAGGAGAAGCTCCAATGACCAGGGTTACCGGTTCTGCAGCAGGTTCAGTGGTCGGTTCTGCAGCAGCAGCTTCCGTTGGCGCCGTTGTAGCCGCAGAGTTTGCCGCGTTATTCGCAGCGTTATTGTTGCCGCAAGCTGCAAGCACCAATATCATGGTCAAGCTGAAGAATGTGAGCAGTACTTTTTTCATCTGTAAATCCCCCTCTAATCAATAATTTGTATGAATAAGGCTCTATATGGACATACCTTATTTCCGTGTAAAATGTCTTACCAGCCGGTCACCGGCCATTTGCAGCAGCTGCACCAGAATAACCATCAGGGCCACCGAGATAATCATGACTTCCTTCTCATAACGGTAATAGCCGTAACGGATCGCCAGGTCACCCAGACCGCCGCCGCCTATCATCCCCGACATTGCGGTATACGAGACGAGGGTAACAATCGTAATCGTAACACCGGCCAGCAGACCCGGACGAGCCTCCGGCAGCAACACACGCATTACAATCTGTCCCGTGGATGCTCCCATACCCTGCGCCGCTTCGATGATCCCACGGTCAACCTCCCGCAGTGCGGTCTCTACCAGTCTGGCGAAGAATGGAGCCGCGCCGATCACCAGCGCCGGAATCGTTCCAAGTACGCCTATCGAGGTACCCATAATCGACTTGCTGAACGGAATCAGGGCAACCATCAGAATAATAAAGGGAACCGAACGCAGAATATTTACGACGAATGATAATACCGAGTAAACAACCCTGATAATAGTGTTATTAGACTTGCCCCATAAATATAACACAATTCCGAGCGGTAAACCAAGGATAATTGTGAATATTCCTGAAAAAGCTAACATTTTTAAAGTTGCGACCGTAGCATCAAGCATTTCTTCCCAGTTAATCGCGCTAAAATCCAGTCCGCCCATTAAGAAATCACCTCCACATCAAGGCCTTCAGCCGCAAGCTCGGAAAGTGTTGCTTCCACGGCTTCGGATGGCCCTTCAAACCGGACGATCAGCTGACCATACGGGACGTCCTTGATAGTAGAAATGGTTCCCTGCAGAATGGCGAAGTTAACTCCGGTTCCCTGAGCCACATGGGAAAGGGTCGATTCGTACGTCTTTTGCCCGAGAAAAGTAATTTTGACCGCCTTAGTATATCCGGCATGTACAGCATCAATCGCTTGCCGCAGCGGTCCGTCTGCCTGAGTTTCACTGCGGATGAATTCTTTCGTAACCTCATGCCTCGGTTTCAGAAAAACCTGGGCAACGTCGCCCTGCTCCACAATCCCGCCCCCATGAATGACAGCCACCCGGTCGCAAATGCTCTGAATAACATGCATCTCATGCGTAATCAGCACAATCGTCAAGTGAAATTTCCGGTTAATATCCAGCAGCAGGCGCAGAATTGAGTCCGTTGTCTGCGGGTCCAGCGCTGAAGTCGCTTCATCGCACAGCAGAACATCAGGATCGCTCGCCAGAGCACGGGCGATTCCGACCCGCTGTTTCTGGCCTCCGGACAGCTGAGCCGGATATTTGTTCCGGTGCTCCTCAAGTCCTACTAGAGCCAGCAGATCCTGAACCTTCCGCTCAATCTCCGTCTTGGAGGTTCCGGCCAGCCGCAGCGGAAAGGCGATATTGTCATAGACGGTTGCGGAGGAGAGCAGATTGAAATGCTGAAAGATCATCCCGATCTTGCGCCGCTGCTCCTGCAGCTGTCCCTGGCTGAGTGCGGTCAATTCCACCCCATCCACCCATACTTCACCCTCGCTCGGACGTTCCAGCAGATTAATGCAGCGGATCAGCGTGCTTTTGCCGGCACCGGAGTGGCCGATCACACCGAATATCTCCCCCTTCTTAATCGACAGGCTTAGTCCGGAAAGCGCCGTTGCGGCCTTGCTTCCCTTACCGTATACTTTCGTTAAATCTTTCAGCTCTATCAATCGCCCCGTCCTCCTTCTTCCATGCAATTTATAACAAAAAAAGACCTCTTACGATCCGTGCAGATCGGAAGAGGCCGTGTGTGTGAAGTAAACAATGCCGTCTCATCTGCCAAGACCGCAAACCTAGCGGCATTGTAGGAATTAGCACCATGACATTTGCAGCCAGCAGCTAAGCTGTGTACAAATCGGTTGCCGGGCTTCATCGGGCCTATCCCTCCGCCGCTCTCGATAAGATTATAGTATGAAGTTATATATGCCGTTTCATGTTAGAAGTAAATACTTGCATAAGTATATTAAGTTTCCGGTTCTTTGTCAAAGGTAAGTTTTTACGGCTGTCGGTGCTCTGAACGCTGGCTGGATGCAGCTTTATTCTTGTGCCACTGCTCATTGCTGTACCTGAAGGCTGCCGCCAAAGATTTGCACACCATCTCCAGGCTCTGCCTCAAATCCTCCAGATGGCTGTCGAGATCCTCCAGTTGGATTTTGTCATGCAGCCCCTGATGGCGCTGCCAGAGATCATCCGTCATCTCAGCGTTCATGTAGTGAATCTCGGCATTGCGCCGTTTGCGCAGATTCTCCACCGGTTCGCGGTAAGAGCTCCTGATCTTCTCCAGCTCATGGGCCAGCGGGTTGTGCGCCTGAAGCAGTTGAAATTGGCGAAGCACTGTGAAGTAAGAGAAATGTGCTTTGACTTTACCTGTATTCAGATCATACAGACTGTTCAGGACCGTACCCAGCTTGTCCAGCAGGGAGAACACCCGGATGAAGCCATCCTTATAGAAATACACATACCTGGCGTACTCTCCCTGCTCCGTGGGCGACATATCATCCATATAACCGGCAACCACCGACTTCCGGTAAAAGGCGGCGGCGAACCAGCTCTGCTCCAGCTCGTCCAGCGATGAGATCAGACCGCGTGTCCATATCTCCAGCTTGCGGTATTCATGGTCACGGTCTTGATGTGTGTTCATCTCCTTGCGCAGCATGGAGGCAACCTTCGCCATATTGTCCATGGCTTCGGCCAGTACCCCACTGTTCTCGCGGGGCGGCTCTCCCAGTAATGTCCGCAGCATATTTGTCCTCCTCAGAATACTTAAGATCTATACAAGAGGGAAATAACGGTTCCAGTTCCGGTTCACCAGTTCAACCGTGTCCTCATGCGGAACCAGCTCCTCCGGGTACCCCGGCTTCATCCGGGCATCTATTACAATCGGCAGGGAATAGCTGATTGCGTTACGCAGTACATGGGTCTCCGCATAGATATCATCCGCCGGATTAAACCGGGTGAACACTGTCCACAGGAAGGAGGTTTGTGTGCGCACCGCTTCTGCAGTATCGTCCACCAGAACAATCAGCGGCCAGGCTGTACTCTTCTCCTTGAAGGAAGCGGCCAGCCTGACGGGAAGCTCAGGGTCTTCTATATAGGATGCTCCGGAAACGGCTAAACATCCGCCGCAATAGGGCACGGCGCCGGTGATTGCTGGAAGCAGGCCCTCCGTATAGGTTCTGGGCAGCTCACGCACCGGGTTGCCGGTGCCCATCATCACAGCCTTACTACCATGATTCAGCTTACGGCCGGTATAATCAAGGGTATCCATGGAGGTGTTAGCGAAGATCACCAGATCGGATGCCGGATTAAAGCGTTCAAGCACGGTTTCCAGCAGTTTGGGGAAATCCGTAAGCTCAACCGGTTCATTCGTCAGGAGCAGGAATTTCGTTAAGGAGAGCTGGCCTTCCCCCAGGATACGGAAAGCCGAAGCCAGTCCCTCACGCGGATAGCTCTCCCTGACAACAGCCGAAGCCAAGGCGTTTGAGCCGGATTCGGAGTACGCCCACAGAGCTTTTACTGAAGGCATCATCAGCGGATAGGCCGGAGCCAGCAGCCGCTGCAGATAATCCTTCAGATAATAATCCTCCTGGCGGGGTTTACCGGTAATCGTGGCCGGAAATATCGCGTCCTTGCGGTGCCACATCCGCTGCACATGCATCACAGGAAAATCATGCTGCAGCGAATAATAGCCGGATTGACTGCCATAAGGGCCTTCCGGTCTCCGCTCAAACGGAGACACCCGCCCGCGGATGGAGAATTCGGCTTCTGATGGAATGCGGTGACCGCCCAGCGGGTCCTGCACCATAGGAAGCTTACCGCCCAGCATAAGGGATGCCAGCATCAATTCAGGAAGCCGCTCTGAAACCGGGGCAACAGCAGCTGCAATCAGGGCAGGAGGCCCGCCGATAAAGACAGAGACCGGAAGGGTCTCCCCTAGCAGTTCAGCCTGGCGGTGATGGAAGCCGCCCCCTTTATGGATTTGCCAATGAATGCCGGTCGTGCTGTCATCATGAATCTGGACCCGGTACATCCCGAGATTATGGTCTTTGGGGTTGGTTATGCTCTCTGTATAGACCAGAGGAAGGGTGATGAACGGCCCTCCGTCCTTAGGCCAGCTGGTAATTCGGGGTAATTCCTGTAGCGGATTACTGCTGCGGCAGATGCCTAGTACCGGTGCTTCACCTTGCGGTATATTCTTGGTTCCTGCTCGGATCAGGTCAAGCAGCAGGCCCTTTTCTCTCCATAGTCCGGCAGCTGATGGCGGAATCATCGTTTCCATAGCTGCCGTCATGGATTTCACTAACTGTTCCGGGCGGGTCCCGAAGGCCTTGTTCACCCGGCGGACAGTACCGAACAGATTGGTTGCAACCGGGAACGGCGTTCCTTGTACATTAGTAAACAGCAGCGCCGGGCCTTCCTCACCGGCCACCCGGCGGTGAATCTCGGCCAGCTCCAGATGCGGATCAACCGGAGCATCAATCACAGCAAGATCCTTGTCTCTGCGGAGCTGTTCGATCCATTGTCGCAAATTACCGTATCCCACTAAGCGTTCCTCCTCGAACCGGGCCCGAACCTTGTCCCCATGCCCTTAACGGTAATCTTATCGCTTCTTGTCCGTTCCGCTTAACTGCCAGACACGGACACTCATATAACATAGAACCCCAAACAAACCGGCAATCAGCAAAATATGCGACAACGCGGTAAATATGTACAGTCGTTCATTATACAGCGTATGAACCACAGCAGCTCCACTGAATACCTGCATCAGGCAGAGCAGCACTGCAGCAAGACCCAGAGCCCTCAGCTCCAGCAGCTCTTTGTATTTCCAGAAAGCCAGATGTCCCAGAATAGCAGTCAGCAGGAACAGCAGCGCCGCTGCAACCCGGTGTATGAACACAATGCCCACCCCGCCAGACAGCTCGGGAATCCATTCCCCGTTGCACAGCGGCCAGCCTGAACAGCCCCCCTGTGAATCGGTATGACTTACATAAGCTCCAATATACACGACCATATAAGAATATAACGCAGTAAACCAGGTTAAGTTACGGAAGCCCCTGCTAACTTTCGATTCTGCAGTGCTATTCTCTTCCCCAGAAAGGTAGATCCGTCTGGCTCCAAGCGCAAGCATCAGTGAGCTGGCGAACGCAATCAGCGAGAATCCCATATGTAGAGCCATTACTGCAGCAGACTGCGACTTGATTACCGCAAGCGCTCCCATTCCGCCTTGCACCACTACGAATATAAGGGTTAACAAGGCATAGGTAAGCAGATCCCTGCGCTTACGGGCATAACGCCAGAACGCAAACATGGAAGCCAGTGACATTAGACCCGCAAGTCCGCTGAACAGGCGATGGGTATATTCAATCAGGGAGCCTACGGTATAAGCCGGAATCAGCTTTCCGTGACACAGCGGCCATTCATTCCCGCATTCCAGTCCCGAACCTGTCTTGGTAACCACCGCTCCGCCGAGCAGCGCCAGAAACATAACGAGGCAGGTTATATAGCTAAGCCATTTTAATTGAAGGGTCGTCAATGTTATCACCCGCATTTTTATAGGAATGAATTAGTATAATGATTGCGCCCGCAGACCATTCTAGAAAAAAAACACCGCTTCTGCTCGGGTAGGGCGAAAGCGGTGCTGCTTCATTACTTGTGGATACTAAGGTAAACATCCAGCGCCGTATTCAGGAAATTCTCAATTTCCTCACGGGACTTACGAAGCTTATTCACGAATCTGACCAGTTCCCGTCCATCGGTATACGCGACAAAGCTCGGAATGCCCAGAATATTCTGTTCCTGGCTGACGTCGCCTACTGCATCGACATCCACTTCAACGAGTGTAAGGCGGTCACTATATTTCTGTTCCACATCCGGCATGAACGGATCAATGAATTTGCAATCCGAGCACCAATCCGCCTTGAATACCGCCACCGTTAAGCGCGGAGATTGTATTGACACCTGAAACTCAGCAGGAGAACTAATTTTGTCCATCTATTATCCATCCTTTCTCATCTAACCGTTACCCATGATTCTCTTCTCTTTAAGTGAAGCAAAATGTACGGAATAAGTCAAATAAAAAAGACAAAATAAGACAATGATCACAGCTTTATTCGTTTGCACGCACGTGCGCAGGCTGCAGCTTCATTAAAGGATTCAGCAGTTTGCGCAGCGGACGCGGGTAACCTGCGATTTCCTGGCTGCTCAGTACACCCAGAACAATCAACAGCACCAGGTAAATGATAACCACGGCAGCTCCAACGACCAGACATGTAATCAGGAATGCCAGTCTTGCCGGCATCAGATGAGTCAGCATAATCCCCGCTTCATTGAGGCCATAACCGATTCCGGCCGATGCGAGTACAGCGATTGAGAATCCGCCCCAGCGTTTGCCGAGAATTTCGAAGGGAATGATCTTTTTGAGCATCCGCAGATTAAGCAGCGTAATGACAATGAAGCACAGGGCCGTAGAGCCGATGATGCCATAAATGCCGAACAGCTGGCTGAACAGGAAGTTGGAAGCGAACTTCACGATAATCCCGGCTAGCACGTAATACATTGAAATCCGCGATTTGCCCATTCCGAGCAGAATAGAGTTCGTAGTCATCATAGTGATTTGAAAAATAGTGCCCAGCGTCAGCATCGCTACAATCCCGCTGCCGTCCAGACTGCTGAAGATCAGTCCATTGACAGAATATGCCGCCACAACGAGAGAGAGTACAATCGGTGTGCCGGTAAGAATGGAAATACGCATGGCCAGGGTAACCTGGCGTTTCAGATGCTGTTCATCTTTGCGGGCGTACGCCGCTGAAATAATCGGAATGAGCGACG
Organism: Paenibacillus sp. FSL E2-0178; assembly: GCF_038593005.1. NCBI lineage: Bacteria > Bacillati > Bacillota > Bacilli > Caryophanales > Paenibacillaceae > Paenibacillus > Paenibacillus sp. FSL E2-0178. The sequence goes on along the minus strand of NZ_CP151953.1, from coordinate 5,998,671 downwards.
TACTAAGCGCGATGGAGAGCACCGGCGGAATACCCGCTATACTCTGTGCACGGCTGCCGAAGATCCCCAGAGCCCGGGTAGCTTCCTCCATTCCGATCCGTCCGCTGAGCAGCGGTACAATAAAGGAAGTATCGATAAAGTTCACAACAGGTACTGTGATCGAAGATAATACAATTGGAATGGACAGCTTAAAAATATCTTTATAAATTCCAAGTAACGGAAGGCGTGCCTCATTCGATTCATAAAGAGCAATCTGCTCCTCGCTGCGGCGCATCTTCATTGCGTAATACAGCATGACACCGAAAGCGCCGACGCTCCCGAGCACACTGCCGAAAGAAGCGCCTGCAGCCATCCATGTGTTGCTGTAGCCTTGGCGCAGCAGAATAAAAGCCAGCAGAATTGCAGTAGATACCCGGGCAATCTGCTCAATAATCTGCGAGATACCTCCGGCCATCATATTATTGCGCCCCTGGAAGTAACCGCGCATCATCGCGATTGCGGGGAACAGCAGCAGCGCCGGGGCAATCGCCCGGATTGCCAGCGTACTCTCAGGAACTTTGGTGTACTCCGCATAATACGGAGCGGCTATGTACAGTATTGTACTCATTACAACACCTACAACAGCTGCAAAAATAAGGGCGGCACGGTATACCTGCTGCGCTTCATGCGGACGGTTCAGAGCATAACGCTCTGATACCATTTTGCTCAGCGTGCTGGGTATTCCGGCGGTCGCCAGCGGAAGGAGCAGGAGATACACATTGTTAGCCTGTGTAAAGGATGCATTCCCGATATCATTGAATAGATGTTCCAGCGGAACCCGCTGGGCAAGTCCAAGGATGCGGGCCACAAGTGCGGCCGCAGCCAGAATAAGCGTGCCTTTAACAAAAGATTCTTTCTTGGTGGACAAGCTGTTTCGCCTTCTTCACAATAAATTTAATACCGTCCGATCCAGATAAAGAAGAGGACGACCATAACAATCTGCAAAATGATCTTGACTACGGTACTGCTGAACAGCCCCAGCAAGGAGCCGAAGCTGACCTTGACCGCCTTGCCGGGCTTCGAGCCGGCAATCAGTTCGCCGACAAAGGCCCCGAGGAACGGGCCGATCAGCAGACCAAAGGCCGGAATAAGAAAGGGGCCAATAATCAAGCCGATCGTGCTGCCGATGACGGATGCCCGTGAGCCGCCGAACTTTTTGACTCCCCAGGCCCCGACCACATAATCGGCAACGAACAGGACCACTACAATCAGTGTCTGGATAATCCAGAACCAGGCGCCGAAGGAGTGGAAGGAAAAGAACCAGCCGTATACGAAGAAGGCCAAATAAATCGCCAGCGCGCCCGGCAGGATTGGATATACCGCTCCTGCCAGCCCTACTGCAAACAAAGCAATGATCAGAATCCAACCCAGGATCGTCAATTCCTTCAACTCCTCAAGTTTTGATAGCAATAAAAGAACTCCAAAAGGTGTCGCTCGTAACTGCGGTGAATGTTTGAGCTTCCGGCCGCTGTTGTCCCCAGATTTCTTGATCTATACCGCTCCTACAGCTCAAACTTCCTCTCCGTTACTCCCACTAGTCATTATCTTTTCAGTTCATGTATTAGGTTAAACCTTTCCAAACCACCTTACTCGCCTCACAGCCTAAGCCTGCTTAGAAATCCTACCGGCCGAGGTTCCGGCCTCCGCCAGAATATACTTCTGGATCACTTCCGCGATCCCGTCATTATTGTTCGTAGCCACAACAGCATCGGCTTCCTGCTTAACGGTCTCCTGGGCATTGCCCATCGCTACACCGAATCCGGCCTGCTGGATGGCCGCCAGATCATTCAGACTGTCGCCGACAGCCACAACCTGGGACATGTTAATGCCAAGCAGCTTGCAGACTTCCAGAATGCCGGATGCCTTGTTGACGCCAAGCGGATTAATCTCCAGATTGAACGGCGAGGAATTGGTGATCTCCAGCCCGCCCAGCTCCTGCAGACGCATCAGCAGCTTATGGCGGATATCATTATCCTCGGTAGAATAACCGAACTTCAGCCATTCCCTGCTGTCAATTTCGCCGTCCCAGGTGTCGCGGTTGTATACTTCATCCACGGAATATGCCCAGAACCAGATATCGAACTCTTCGGCAATCTTATGCATCTGTTTGACCAGTTCCACATCCATCAGGGACCGGCGGTATAGCTCTCCCGGTGCGCGCCAGACTTCACTTCCGTTTACCATAATCATCGGGGTCTCGAGGCCAAGCTGCACGGCATAAGGCATCGCACTCCGGGACGAACGTCCGGTAGACAGGCAGACATGTACGCCGGCATTCATCGCTTTTTTGATCCATTCCACCGTTTTGGGGGTAATTTTCTGTTCATCATTCAGTAGGGTTCCATCCATATCCAATGCAAGCAGGCGGTATTTGGCAATCATTTGCCACCCCTCCATTCTTGTATGTCTCCCGGTCGGGAGCAGCTGTGTATTTGTCAATCAGGCTACGGCGGTTCGTCAGTTTGTTCCTGTCGTTCCGGCAGTTCCTGCCGCATTATCTGCTCCTTCCGAAGTAGTTTCAGCATCTCCGTTGGCCGGATCTGCAGTTTTTACATTTTTCTTCGGGTTGCCATCCAGCCCGTACTCCCAGTCATACGCATCGAATATTTTACGCGCGACCGGCGCGGCACTGTTGGAACCAAATCCGCCTTCAGGGATGACCACAGCAACTGCTAACTTAGGATTATTACGCGGGGCAAAAGCAATAAATACCCCGTTATCACGCAATTCACCTTTCCCCAGCTGCTGGGAGGTACCTGTCTTACGGGCAAAATCATAAGGGAAATCCGTAAATGCAGTAACCTTACTGTTCATGCCCTGTTTGATTTCTCTCCAGAAGGACGGGTCAAAGGTCGTTACTTCATCCAGCACCTCGCGCTCAAACTTTTTGACCACATTGCCTTCAGAGTCGGTGATCTTGCTGACCAGCTGCGGCTTGATGCGCACACCTTCATTGGCAAGAGTTGAAGCGTACTGTGCCAGCTGCAGCACCGTATAACGGCCCTGCTGTCCGAAGGAGGCATAGACCAGTGCGGCTTGCGCACTGCCCGCTGCCTTGATATCGGTATAGTTAATCTGTCCCAGATACTCATTGGGAAGCCCGCTCTGTGTGGAGACACCGAGGCCGAACTCCTTCATATACTTATCCCAAACTTCAATCCCCTTGCCCTTATATTGCTCATAAAGCTTCTTGCCGACCATATCCACCATGAATACGTTGGAGGAATCCTCAATCGCTTTGGCCGGGTCCATCGAACCGTAGACATGTCCGGAGGAATTGCGTACGGAGGATTTGTCATCCTTACCGAAATAAGCGATCCCTTTATCATTGTACCGGTAAGAGGTGCTGAAGAATCCTTCGTTCAAGCCCACAAGCACACTCAGCGGCTTAATGGTTGAACCCAGCAATACGGTTGAACCGAATCCATGGCCCGACATCCCCGAAGAATACGGAGTAATCGTCCCATTCTGATAGTTACCCATAATTTTATTCCAAGTATCGGAATCCAGCTTCTCCGCCGTCCAGACATTGGTATCATAATCCGGCATACTGGCCATGGCAACAATATTGCCTGTATCCACTTCCATAGCTACGGCATAACCCGTGAGTGCATCGGGGTGGGTTTTGCCCTGAACGGCATGACTGTGCAGCCAGCTGATCTGCTCCGTAATGGCCTCTTCCGTCTTGAGCTGGACGTTCTTATTAATCGTCATCCAGACATCATTACCCTTGACCGGCGGCACAACCTCTTCAACCTTCTCGGCCATATTCTGCGGATTCACTGAAATGACCTGATAACCATTCTTGCCGCGCAGCTCCCGCTGATATTGCAGCTCCAGACCGTCAAAGCCGACAAACTCATCATCTTTATAGTTCAGGCCGGGATCGGCATCGATCTTCTTCATTGCGTTCTGTATGTTCTTATAGATATTAAGTGTACTGGACGATTTGAAGGGCTTGATATACCCGACTGTCTGCACAGCAACTGTGTCCTTGTCATAATGCCGCACGCCTTCTTCAACAATCTCAAGACCGGGGAACTCGCTTTTATGCTCCATGAAATAAGCAACTTCCTGGGTGGTAAGACCGGACTTGATCTTGCGTGCCATATAACCCGAATATTTTTTGAAATATAAATCCAATGAAGTAATTACATTATTCACCGTCAGCTTCTCGCCGTCCGGATCACCATGTTTATCGAATTCCTCGACCAGCCGGGTTGCCAGCGCATAGGCGTTAGCTCTAGATTCCGGCTTCAGTGCACTGATTCCAGTCTCCTTATCCACGGCTTTGGCCGTATATTCCTTCGTCAGGGTGATATACAGCGATTGAACGGAGGTCGAATAGGCAATTTCTTCTCCTCCGGCTGCGCGAATCGCACCACGGATGGACGCGAGCGGTACACTTTTGGTATCCCGGCTGGTCTCCACCTCGGTCAGCTTAGGTCCTTCCACAAACTGCACAACAGCCAGACGGATAATAATTACGCAAAAGATTACAAACGTGCTGAAGAAAAACACGTTGAGCCGCAGGCCAAGCGAACTCTTGCTGTCCTTCTCGTCCGGGGGAGAGGCCTGCTTTCGGAAAACACTCACAGTTTTTCACTCCTCTACATCTCAAGTGGAAACGGCTTGGCTGCCCTTGATAAGGACAGCACCGTTTCAGCGGGAAAAATAATATAAACCTCTTAGTTCACAGTTGACTCTTGTTTCTCCGCTACTGGCGGAAGATTTTTTTTGGGGACTCCATCGAGCCCGTATTCTGAGTCATAGGCTTCAAATATTTTGCGGGCCACCGGTGCAGCACTGTTCGATCCAAAGCCGCCTTCCGGAATGATCACCGCTACAGCAAGCTTGGGATGCTCGCGCGGAGCATAAGCAATGAAGACTCCGTTGTCACGGACCGCACCGTACGCATCCATTTCAGAGGTCCCTGTCTTGCGGGCGAAGTCATACGGGAATCCGTCAAACACCTTAACCGACGTGTTCATCCCCTGCTTGATCTCCTTCCAGTACGAAGGATCAAACGTAATTTTGTCCAGCACTTCCCGTCCGAATTCCTTAACCGTATGGCCTTCGGCATCTGTAATCCTGCTGACCAGCTGCGGCTTGATCCGTTCCCCTTCATTGGCAAGCGTCGCTGTATACTGGGCAAGCTGCAGTGCGGTATATTTACCTTTCTGACCGAAGGAGGCAAAGACTAACGCCGCCTGGACAGAACCCGCTTGCTTCGTGTTAATATAATCGGCAACTCCGGCACTCTCACCCGGCAGTCCGCTTTGTGTCGACACCCCAAGTCCGAAGGCTTTCATATACTTGTCCCATACCGCGATTCCTTCACTCTGATACTTCTTATAGAGCGCATTGCCGACCCAGTCTACCATAAAAGCATTGGATGACTCCTGGATCGCCTTGGCCGGATCAAGCGGCCCCAGAACGTGACCGGAGGAATTGCTCACTGAGGAACTGTCATCTTTGCCGAAATATGCGATTCCCTTGTCCGTATACGTATCGGTGGTGGTGAACAATCCTTCATTTAGACCAATTAACACACTTAACGGTTTGATCGTGGAACCCAGGAAAATCAAGGACTTCAGCCCATTGCCTGAGAAGCCGGAGATATTCTCATTAATCGTCCCGTTCTGGTAATTATCCTTGATCTTATCGTACACTTCCGGCAGCAGCTTCTCGGCATTCCAGACATTCGTATCATAGTCAGGCATACTGGCCATGGCTACCACATTGCCTGTATCCACTTCCATCGCAACCGCATACCCGGTTAGGGCATCCGGATGATACTTACCCTGTACCGGATTGGTATGCAGCCAGCGGATCTGATCCATAATCGCCTGCTCTGTCTTCATTTGCACGCTTTTATTGATCGTCATCCAGATATCGTTGCCCTTGACAGGCGGAACCGATGCAATGACTTCCTCAGCCATGTTCTGCGGATTAACGGAGAGGGTCTGATAACCGTTCTTGCCTCTAAGCTCGCGCTGATATTGCTGTTCGAGACCATAGATACCGACAAATTCATCTTCCCTGTAAGTCAGGCCGGGATCAGCACCCGTTTGTTTCATGGCATTACGGATATTCTTGTATATATTATAGTCCTCTGTAGAACGGAACAGCTTCATATAACCTACCGTCTGAACTGCCACTGTATCCTTGTCATAATGGCGGACGCTTTCTTCCACAACAGCTACCCCAGGATAGCTTTCCTTGTTCTCCATGAAATGAGCGATTTCCTTCACTGTCAGTCCCGTCTTGATTTTGCGCGGGACATAACCAAGCGATTTCTTATAATCAAGATCCAGCAGAGCAAGGATATCCTCCTGTGAGAGTTTTTTTGCGGAAGGATCACCATATTCATTAAAAACTGACGTGAGCCGCGCCACCAGTGACTTCGTCCTTGCCTTGGCTTGAGCAGTGAAGTCGTATACTCCGGTGTCCTTATTCTTGACTTTGGCTGTATATTCTTTGGTTAAAGTGATATATAACGACTGAATGGATGTGGAATAAGCAAGTTTCTCACCGCCGGCAGCATGAATAATTCCCCGGATCGCCGCAAGCGGCACATCCTTGGTCTCCCGGCTGGCCTCGACCTCAGTAAGCTCAGTACTCTCCACAAACTGCAGCCCTGCAAGGCGGATAATAATGATGCAGAAAATAAAAAAAGTGCCGAAGAAAAACAGATTTATGCGTAAACTCAGGTAGTTTCGGGCAGAACCTCCATCCGGGCGGGAGCCCGGCTTACCGAACCATCTCACAGCATGTCCTCTCCTTGTATGTTATGCAAAACCGTGTATCCGGCAGTCCACAGGCAGAGCTCTTCTTACACGCTGTTATTGTACCATAGATGGAGGAGCTCCCGCTTCTTGTCAGAGGATGTTTTCCTTGATATGCGTTGAATCGAAATCCTTGGTATTGAACCAATTACCGCTGCTGGCCCAGGTAGAATCCAGCGGAATCCAGGCTTCCCTGCTGCTGATATAGACCTCATTCCAGGCATGGGGGCCATAACCGCCCTGCCCGTCATAGCCCCTGCCGGTTACAACCCGCACCTGAAGGCCCTGCGAACGGGCCATCATGGCATAGAGGCGGGCATAATCTATACATACCCCCAGCCGGGTATCAAAGGTATCCTGCGGAGTCTGCTCATGCCAGATCCGTTTCTGCTCATAGTTCTCTGCCTTGGTATAGTCATAGGTGATGCGTGAGCCGATCCAATCATAGAGCAGCTTAGCCTTCTCTTCATCCCCGTCAGCCTGTCCGGCAATATCTGCGGCTGCACCGGCGATGTCCGCGGAGATATCATGGTCAATCACTTCATATTTGCGCCGCAAAATATCATTCATCTCGGCGGCTACCGCCTTGGTCAGCACCGGAAGCTTACCCCGGACCTGTTCACCGGCCAGCGGCTCAAATACCGCTGCCGCACTCTGGCTGTAGATCGGCGAGGACTCCACGTAGCGGCTGAAGCCGCTGTCCGGATTCAGCCCTACGCCGATGTAGAGCGCGAAGACCAGGACAAGTGCGCGGGCAAGCCCTGCAGCAAAGCCGAGAACGGCACCGCTCAGGCGGCTGGCCCCCGTAATCTTCCCTGTAGTCCTTGAAGAAAATCGCGGCAGCCGGAAAGGCAGAAGCAGGAACAGCAGACCCAGCATTAGGCGGATCAGACTGTAGGACAGAAGGAGCAGGAGCAGGAACCGCACAAGCGGAGAGTTCGCCAGCACCGATACTGCTGTGTAATACACCTGCTGCCACTGGCTCAGCCGGATGTCAGGGAGAACAACGCCTGATGCCCACTCCCCGGCTAGTGGCGAGAGGTATACAGCGGCCGGAACCGCCATGATCAGGGCCGCGATCGCCATTATTCCTGAGCCGAGTAGTCCAAACAGCCCTCCGGCTGCTCTTTTGAAGCCCCGGCCCCAACCCTGCAGTACGGAGAACAGCACGACCACCAGCAGGACGATCGAGATGATATTGGCCTCACTAAGACTATCTATCCAGCTGTTTAGCATCTCTCTCGCTCCTCCTTCTGCGGCTATATAGTCCTTGGTTCAGCTGCACTTTTATTTGCCGGCCTGTTTCCGGGCTTCATCGATAAATGTTTTGGTGGTATCCGTTACACTCCACTTTCCAAGACTGACCCCGCGGAAGATTACTTCAACCTTATCCTCTGCTGCTGAGCCCTTCACTTCCAGGTTCGGAGTAGTGATCGTAAAAGTACCGTCACCGCCGGAGGTATACACCGCATCCTGCGCTTCCTTAAGCATGACTTCCTGCGCTTCGTTCTTCAGTGTGCTGACCGTCCCGTCCGCCACTTTGTTAACAGCATTACCTATCTGATCCATGGTCACCCCGCTGTAGATGAACAGGCCTGCAACGATAATGATAACAATTGCCCATTTCAGTACAGTCTTAACGAGATTAATTACTGCAAACAGCAGGACAAGCGCAATAACGATAACAAGCCAATTCTCTCTGATAAATTGTGACCACACTGCCGGATCCATCAATTTCACAACACCCCTATCGCAAATTTCGCCACTCCGGGACTCCTGTCCCGTCAGACATTTCAATAATAATCATTATTATACATGAATGCCTCTTATAATTCATGGTTCCCGGGCTGCAGAAGCGCATACAGAGTTTGGCCAAGAAAATGGTATAAGCCCCCTCCGGCGCACGTAAAGTACAAGTAGGCCGTTTCTTCCAAGTGAATTCCGTTCCATTACTCATCGGCTGGCCACCAATCTGGAGGTGTTACCCGTGAAAACCGCGCTGTGGCTGTATCTGTTTCTGTTCCTGGCCTTCTTTGACCTGCATGCCCAGTATCCCATTCTGACGCCGTTTGCCATGTCTTTGGGAGCTGGGCCGGCCTTCATCGGCTGGATGATGGGGATGTATTCGCTGACCCACCTCCCCGGCAACCTGCTGGCCGGTGTACTGGTTGACCGCAACGGCAGCCGCCGTTACATTGTCTTTGCCCTTACAGCAGCCGGGCTTATTCTGCTGCTGCAGGCCCATGCCCAGCTGCCCTGGCATCTGCTGCTGCTGCGCGCAGCAAGCGGCTTCGCGCTGGCCTTCCTCTCGCCTGCCTGCATGACCCTGCTGGCCTCCCTCTCCTCTGACCCGGCTACCCAGGGCAAGTACATGTCAGGCCACGGGATCATCCACACGTTGGCCTCTGTGGTCTCACCGGCGGCCGGTGCGTTCATCGTGGCCAAGGCCGGCTATTCCGGTACCTTCAGCACGCTGGGCTGGCTGCTGATCCTGACAGGTGTGATGGCCTTCTTCAGTGTCCCGAAGCATTCTCCTGCGCTGGCTGTACACAAACCCGCTCTGCCGCTGCCGCAGGAGAAAGCGGCGAATCCGCTGTCAGCCGATATTCCAGTCTCTAAGCGCTACTATCTGCTGCCTTTTTTCGTATCCTGCTCCCAAGGGGTACTCTTCTTTGAACTTCCGCTGTCTCAAGGAAGCGGCGGAATGATTTCGACCGGAATTCTGCTGTCGCTGCTCAGCCTGGGGGCACTACTGACCCTCAGCCTGTTCTTCCTGAACCGGCTGGCCCCTGGCATCCGCATTGCTGCCGCCCTGCTGGGAATGGCGATCTGCTTCTTCACTCTGGCCGCCTTCCGCAGCATCCCGGCGGGAGCCGTTCTGTTCATGCTGGGCGCAGCCAAAGGTGTGTTATTCCCGGCCATGGCTTCCCTGTTCATCAGTCTGGGCGGTGCAGGCCGGATGGGCCGTACCTTCTCGCTGCAATCCATCGCCATGTCGCTCGGGGCATTTGCCGGGCCGGTAGCCGCCGGACAGCTGCGGGACTATGTCTCCCCTTACTTCATTGCCTTCGTGCTGCTGATGACAGCCCTTCTGCTGCTTCCCCCCGGGAGATCCGGCAGTCCCGCTGCTTATTCTCCGGGCTTGAACGGCCATGCCGCCTGATTCCAGCCGCATTCGCCAGCAATCACCCGCATTTTTTCTGCCGGGTGATTGTTTGTTTGATGACGTTTGTTTTTACGACATTTCCCGGGGAATGAATACATATTGCTCTTGGAACTGTTAAAATTGGCGAAGCTTAGGTACAATATCGTCATAACCAACTACGATCCGGGAGTGAGCAACAATGTCTATTACCATTATTGTCGAAGGCAAGAATGACCGCAGCCGGCTGAGACGGCTGCTCGCGCCGGAGGTCGACATTCTGTGCACTTTCGGCACCTTGAACACACTCAAGCTGGAATCCCTGCGCCGCACTGTCGGTGATGGAGAAGTATACCTGTATATGGACAATGACAGCTCCGGCAAAAAAATCCGCGGCGTACTGCGCGATGCCTTTCCCGATGCGGTGCATATGTATACCCGCCGGGGTTATGTCGGTGTCGAAGGCACTCCTGACGAGTACAGCATCACCCAGCTCGAAAAAGCCGGCCTTGAGGAATATATTCTCTATCCGCAGCCGTTCAGTAACAACTAGCTGGCTCCGGTCTATAGTTCAACACCAAAAACGCCTTGCCGGTCCCTCCTTAAATGGAAGGAGTCCGGTAAGGCGTTTGGTATATTCCGGCAAATCTATTCACGGGCCAGCTTCTTAACCGATTCGGCCAGAAACTCGGGAGTCACATTCTCCGTATCGCCGGCATCATATAATCCCCGGAGGCGGTTGGTCCGGTCTACCAGACCAATAAGGTTGGCATGGGCGAAATCATCCTTACTGTTGCCGTAGATCAGAACCTTGAATGATTCAGCCGCCAGCTTGCGTACCTGCTCCTGATCCCCGCGCAGGAAATACCAGCCGTTATAATCGGCATGAAACTTGTCGCCGAATGCCCTGATCGCTTCACGTGTGTCGTTCTCCGGGTCAAAGGAAATGGAGACAAATTCAATATCCTTGCCGAAGCTGCCATCCTTCACCAGCAGATCCTGTGTCTGTGACAGCATGTAAGTAGTAATAGGGCACACATCCGGGCATTCGGTGAAGAAGAAATAGACCAGCCTTGCTTTGCCTGCCGTATCCGCCAGGCTCACCTGCTGTCCATCCACATTCTCCAGAGAGAAGTCCTGTACCTCCCCGATGACCGGCAGCTTCTTGTCTCCGAAGCTAAGCGAATTCACTACCAGATAGACGGCCATAATTACCGCCGCCAGCAGCATCAGCCAGGTCCATTTATAGCGTTTCAAGGTCTGCACAGGACCCCTCCCCATTCATCATAAGAATCCGTACTTCCACCGCGTGTATCTAAAATTTAACCGTGGATCGTATTCAATACCAGCACAATCAGACTTATGGTCAGATAGTTAATGGAGAAGAAGAAATTTTTCTTGGCCCAGGCATCATCATCCTTCGCCTTAAATCCGATTAAGGTTAAATAGAGCCAGGCCAGCGACAAAGCTGACGATACAATCAGATAAAATATTCCTGCATAGTCATACATGTACATCAGTACAGGGATAGGCAGCAGCAGTGCCACATAAGGGATCATCTGGAACTTGGTGCGGCGTGTCCCTTTGACCACTGGAAGCAGCGGGAACCCTGCGGCCCTATACTCCTCTTTGCGGCGGATACCAAGTGCCCAGAAGTGGGGCGGCTGCCACAGGAAGAGCATGGCGAACAGCAGCCAGGCACCAAGGTCTACGGTTCCGGTAACAGCCACATAACCGATTACAGGCGGCATGGCACCGGAGATGGCTCCCACGGATGTGCTCCAGGTAGATGTTCTTTTGAGCCAAAGGGTATACACTACAACATATACGAACATGCCGACGATGCCAAACAGTCCGGCCAGTACTCCGCAGAAAGCAAACAGCACAGCCAGGCCGGCAATACCGAGCCCAATGCCGTACAGCAGCACTGTCTGAGGCTTCAGCCTGCCTGTAGGCAAGCCACGCTCACGGGTTCTTTCCATCTTCATATCCAGATCCCGGTCGAAATAATTATTGAATACACAGGCCGAGGCCATAACCAGCATAGTGCCGAGCAGGGTAAGGATTAAGCGCCCATATTGTACATCCCAGCCTGAAGCTACCCAGTAGCCTGCAAAAGCAGCGATCAGATTGGAACGGATAATACCGGGTTTCGTCACCGAAATGAAGTCGCGCCAGCTTGCACCTTCCGGTGGAGACTTGGCAGACATTGATGCGGAATCGGAAGAAGCTTGATATCTCAATTGATTGTCCACGTATGGTGTTCCTCCTTCTAAGGGACTTCTTAACGTTCCGCCGGAGCCTGAGTAACCGTTCGGCTACATCTGGATAATATTACTCGCTCCGCTATTAACTTTATCATAGCAAACTGGGAAAGACTTTGACAATCATTGACCATGATGTTCATCAATTCGACAATTACGTGACAATATTTATTTCCTCCCCCCTAAATAACTGGACGCTAAATTGGGTAGTTATTAATAGAGAACTTCCGTACAAAGGAGATCTGACCAATGGATACCGCTACACATTTTGTTATGGGACTAGGACTCGCCGGTCTGTCGTTCGTTGATCCTTCAGTCGCCGCGAATGGGACACTTGCCGGTGCCGTAATGGTCGCTACTGTACTCGCTTCTCAGGCACCGGATGCTGATACTGCGCTGCGGCTGAAGGACAACGCAGTTTATATCCGCAATCACAGGGGAATCACCCATTCCCTGCCCTTTTTACTGTTATGGCCGGCTCTGATCACAGTGGTCATAGGTCCGGTCTTCGGATTAACGGATCTCCATGCCTTAAGCCATATTGCGCTTTGGAGCTTCATCGGCGTTGCCATCCATGTGTTCTCGGATCTGTTCAACACCTATGGGACCCAGGCGGCACGCCCGTTCACCGAGAAATGGATTGCCTGGAATATTATCCACATCTTCGATCCGTTCATCTTCGGCAGCCATGCGGCAGCGATCATTCTCTGGATCAGCGGGATTGTGCCTCCGGCGCCCTTGTTCATTACGCTATACGCAAGCATCGTCTTGTATTACATCTGGCGGACGCTCGTACATGCGCGTATCACACGCAACATCAAGAACAAGGATGTGCACCATAATGCTGGTGACCGGTACTTTGTCATCCCTACGATTTCGCCTACACGCTGGAACGTGGTCAAAGCCAAGCCGGATGGCAGCTACAACGTCGGACTGCTGAACAACGGCAAGCTGGAATGGTTCAAGCATGCGGTGTGCTCCACTCACCCCGCTGTTGAACATTCGAAATCCCATCCGGATATTCAGGCTTTTCTATACTTCACCTCTTACGCTGTCGCCGAGGTCGAAGAGCTGCCCTCTGGTTATATTGTACGCTGGGGGGATGTTCGTTATTTACACCGTAAGCAATTCCCGTTCGTTGCAGTACTGGTCATGGACAACCAGTATCATCCGCTGAATACTTATGTAGGCTGGCTCAGCAGTGAGAAGCTGGATGAGCGCTTCGCCATTGATCCGGGGACAGTTAAGACATAGCAGCGTAAACAAGGCATATCATGTAGATGGATGGCATCCGCCCATGCGGATGCCATCTTTTTAATTTATACGGGCAATGAGTTGAAGTTCACCCTCTTTACGAATTGTTGTATGAAATACAGCAATTCCCCCGCTTAGCGGCTATGAAGGAGGATAATTCTGCCTTTTGTGCAACAATTTCCGATAAGAGGTAATTTAATAAAGAAAATGTTGTATTCCGTGCAGGATTCCGTCATTGGACCCTTTACTGGATTCTGAGGTCTAATTCTCTCACCGCCTCTTGACGCCCCGGACCGCATAAGGCACAATCACAATAAAGCGGTTACAGTTTATACTTCATGATATGAATTGAAAATCCCGGGGTGCAGAAAGCACTCCGGGACTCGCTCCACCGCTATTGCAGCAGAAAGGAAGGCTGGAACATATGGGTAAAGGTCTGTCACTGTGGTTCGCCTGCTCTTCAATTCTCATACTTACGGCAGCTTCCATTTCAATCAGCTATAACATTTGGCTGGCGCTGCTGCTCGGCGCCCTGTGCGTGCTCAATATCGGCTGGGGCTTCATCATCAAAGCCCGGCTGAGACGCAAGGCCGAGCGCAAGCTGCCCTCCTCTTAACGGTAAGGCAGGAAGCCCATCCGTTCCTTCACGCCTTCCAGTGTCCGGGCAGCACTGCTGCGCGCGCTTTCGGCACCTTGAGCCAGAATATCGCCCAGTGTGCCTGAGCTGCGGATCTCATGGTATCTCTGCTGGATGGGTTCAAGCAGGGCGACGGTTACTTCGCCAAGCTCTTTTTTGAAGCCGCCATACATTTGCCCTTCATACTTGTCAGCTATCTGCTGGAGGCTCATTCCCGAGCATTCGGCATAGATACTCATCAGGTTGCTGATCTCAGGCTTATTGGCCGGATCAAATACCACTTCGCGTCCTGAATCCGTGGTTGCGCGGCTGATCTTTTTGCGGATGACATCCGGCGGATCCAGCAGACCGATTCTGCTGCCGGCATTGGGGTCGCTTTTGCTCATTTTTTTGGTCCCGTCATCCAGAGACATAATCCGCGCCCCGACTTCAGGAATATACGGCTCAGGAATGGTGAAGAAATCACCGAACCGGTGATTGAAGCGCCCCGCCAAGTCGCGGGTCAGCTCCAGATGCTGCTTCTGGTCTTCACCCACCGGTACCAGATCGGCGTTGTAGACCAGGATATCTGCAGCCATCAGCGATGGATATACGAATAATCCGGCTCCTACGGATTCTTTGCCTGCCGATTTATCCTTAAACTGCGTCATCCGTTCCAGCTCACCCATAGCAGTCAGTGTCGTCAGAATCCATCCCAGCTCAGCATGCTGAGGCACGTGGGACTGCATGTAGACATGGGAGATGGCAGGATCAATGCCTGCAGCCAGATACAATGCAGCTACCGATTCCGAATTCTCACGAAGGGCAGCGGGGTCTTGGGCAACCGTAATGGCATGCAGATCCACCACCATGAAGTAACATTCATATTCCCTTTGAAGCTTGACGAAATTCTTGATCGCTCCGATATAATTTCCGAGTGTGAGCGAACCGCTGGGCTGAATCCCCGATAATACTTTTTTAGCCATGATCTTTATCCTCCATCATCTGTTTATTCCGTTTGCGTCAGGACGCAAAAAGGCCCCACATCCGCAAGGGACGTGAGACCGTGGTACCACCCTTATTCGCTGCTCCTAAGTTATCCCTGAAGGACAGGCAAGCAGCCTTAGCTTCCGTTAACGGGGAAGAGCCGGCCGGTCTACTGAAGGCTTATGCAGCCCGTTCGATCGCGGCGCTCAAGGGTCCATTCGGTCAGAGGTGCACCACCGGTTCACATCAGCCACCGGCTTTCTGAAGGTACAGTCCATGCTTACTTGTCCCTGTCATCACGTTGTTGTCATTCATTGTTGCCTTCATCATAGAGCGTGCCGGAGAAGTTGTCAAATCTCTAACCACCGCCGAATAAATCTGGTATGATAAGGATATTCGTGTATGATCTGATTACAGTTTATCAAAGGAGCATATCTCTTATGAAACAGGTGACCAAAGGGCAGTGGAACGGTTATGATACGTACATTTTGCATAGCCGTGAGCTGGAAGTCACGCTTTTGCCCCGGCTGGGGAACAATGTAATTTCCTTATGGGACCGCAAGGAGGAGCGGCAAATCCTGCGCCAGCCTGATGAAAGCGACTTGGCTTTTTATATTCAGAAACCTTATCACTTCGGCATTCCGCTTCTGGTACCGCCCGGCCGTATCCGAAACGGGCAGTTCGCGTTCGATGACACCAGCTACCAGTTCGACCGGAATTCAGGCGATCATCATATTCACGGCCTGCACCGTACCCAAGCCTGGTGCGTCAGCGATATTGAAGAGGACGAGGAGGGCTGCGCGGTAACAACCGAATTCACAACTACGGATGATCCGGAGTGGATCAGGCAATTTCCCGAGCCGCTGAAGCTTGAGATGACATTCCGCCTGCAGGGCCCCGACCTGGTGCAGACACTCAAGGTTACCCATCTGGGCGGCAGGCGCATTCCATTTGGTATCGGCTATCATACATGGTTCATGCTTGACGGCGCCCCTGAGCGCTGGAGCCTAACTCTCCCTGTGCAAAGTCTTTATGAGCTAAATAATGAACTTCTGCCTAGCGGACATTTATTACCGCTCGGTGAACTCGATAGTCTTAACAGCCATATGAACCTCCAAGGCAAGAATCTGGATACGGCCCTGAGGATGGATGATCATCAGCCTGCCGAAGCGTTACTGATGCGCGATGACGGCTATGGACTGCGTTATTCGGTGGACAAGGAACAATTCCGCCATTGGGTCCTCTATACCAAAGGAGAAGCTGACCAGTTCCTCTGCATTGAACCGCTCACCTGGCTTCCGGATGCGCCGAATCTTCAGCAGGATGCTTCCTTCACCGGAATGGTCACGCTTGAACCGGGCCAGACACTCGTGCTCGGCAGCAGCTTGCAGATGATTTATCCCGGCCAATAAATTTCATATAATTACCAGCCTCTAAACCTTCGAAATTCGTGCATGAATTCTTCCCCTAGCGCTCATACTATCTTCACAACGGGCGAAGGAGGTGAACAAACATGGGTCAAGCAGGTCAACAAGGTCGTGGTAGCCGTTCTAACAACCTGGTCGTTCCTCAAGCGAATGCAGCGCTGCAGCAGTTGAAATATGAAGCAGCACAAGAGCTTGGAGTAACTATCCCGGCTGACGGTTATTATGGGAACTACACTTCCCGCGAAACCGGTTCTTTGGGAGGATACATCACCAAACGTCTGGTGCAACTGGCAGAGCAACAACTGTCCGGTCGTTCGTAGTAGCAGCCTTATCATAAGTATCCGGCCAAGCGCATAGCTTAGGCCGAGCAGCTTCACAGCCCTCCCGCGCTTCTCGTCGAAGCGTAGGGGGGCTTTTTATATGGGCATGCAAAGATATATATAATCGGGTAATCAGCCAAAGGACTGGTCGGAGACATCGCCATGGTTACTGCGGGGGTAGCGGATCATCAGGTTGGCCATATTGTAATTAGACTCCAGTGTCGCATCCACCACCACCATCCCCTGGCGGACGGCAAATTCATAGCTGATCTCGCCATGAGTCCAGCGCTTCTTGTACTTCAGGCTCTCCAGAGCCATCACCCGGAAAGAAGATTGCTGACCCGCAGTTAATCCTTCCTGCTCCGCTGCATAGCTCCCGCTGCGACCGGCAAGCGGATTATGGCGGATGCCGAACTTTCCGATGACGTTATTTCTGATTTGCACAAATACGATACCGGAAGTCAATCCTGACAATTCTTCCTGCAGTTCCTTAAACACCAGATCGATTTGTCTTGCCAGCGATAGTTGTTCCGTCCTCAACATACATATCCTCCTAGAAGTTTTGTGGGTGATACAAATTCCATGATTCAGCTTCACAAAACCCGCTTCGTAAGCTATGGCTTAAGTTTTGTGTGGGTAAAAATACAGAGTAGTAAAGTATCAGCCTGACAGCCCTTATATAAGGCTTTAGGCACATTATAGGTCACTAATTAAACGCATTCAACATTATCCAACATAATTGGGTTATTATCCCTATGAATGCGCAAATTTCTTAATACCATTAGCTAAATCAATCCTTTTATCGCCCTTTTTCGACAAAAACGCAACTAAAAAAGCCCCTGTTTCCAGGGGCTTTGCGTATTCATACCATATTCTATAGCTATTGCTTTACTGCAAAAAATTCAATTCGCCTTATTTCCGACAAATTCTTAGGCCAGATGCGCTGTCATTTCCAGGAATTCATTAATGTCTGCAGTAATCAAATCTGCGGCCCCCTGCCAGAAGTCCGGCTTGGACAAGTCCACGCCAAGATGCTTCGACACCAGATTCTCCAGTGTCATAACTCCGGTATCCTTCAGCAGGCTGTCATATTTATCAGCAAAGGATGCACCTTCCTGCAAAGCAAGCCGGTACAGTCCGGTACTGAACATATATCCGACAGTGTAAGGGAAGTTGTAGAACGGCACATCCGTAATATAGAAATGAAGCTTGGAGGCCCAGAAATGCGGGTGGTACTCCGAGAGCACACCGCAGAAGGCTTCTTTCTGCGCTTCTTCCATCAGGGCAGACAGTTCTTCCGCATTCACCAGACCCTCTTTGCGTTTCTCGTAGAAGCGGGTCTCAAACAGGAAGCGGGCATGAATATTCATGAAGAACGCTACGCTGTTCTGAATCTTCGCTTCAAGCAGCGCCAGCTTCTCCTCAGCATTGCCTGCGGATTTCACCTGTGCATCAGCCACTATGACTTCGGCGAAGGTGGAGGCCGTCTCAGCCACGTTCATGGCATAGTTCTGATTGAACAGCGGCTGGTCATCCAGCAGGAATGAATGATAGGCGTGACCGAGCTCATGCGCAAGCGTCGATACATTGGACGGAGTACCGCTGTAGGTCATAAAGATGCGCGATTCTTTGCTCTCCGGGAATGATACACAGAATCCCCCGGGGCGTTTGGCCGCACGGTCTTCGACCTCAATCCAGTCATTGTCAAAAGCATGTTCGGCGAAATCCGCCAGCTTCGGACTGAATTTGCGGAACTGGGTAACAATATCGGCTGCCGCTTGTTCATAAGGGATTTTGCCGGAGGACTTGCCAACAGGCGCTTCCACATCAACCCAGGCCAGGGATTCCAGACCCAGAAGCTTCGCCTTGCGCTGCAGGTAGGACACAATCGCAGGCTTGTTCTTCGTGATTACCTCCCACATCACATCGAGCGATTCCCGCGTCATGCGGTTAATGCCAAGCGGCTCCTTCAGCACATCCTCCCAGCCCCGGCCCTTATACAGCTTCAGGCGGAAGCCGGCCAGATGGTTAAGGGTGTCGGCACAATAATCAGCAGCGCCGGCCCAGGCCTCTTCCCATTTGCGGAACATGGTACGGCGGACCTCAGGGTCCTCGTCATCCAGCTTGTTGAAGGCTTGGCCGGCAGACAGCAGCTTCAGGCCTTCTTCATCCTCAAAAGGAATCTGGACCCGGCTCACAATCGTTTCGTAATGCTCGCTCCAGCCATGGTATCCGTCAACTGCCAGTTCAAGCGCAAGGCTCTCAAGCTCCGGACTCATCTTCTCCCGGGCCTGATCACGGCTCTCACTGAGCACGAAGCTCAGCGGGGCAATCTCCGGCCGGGCCATCCATTCAGCCCATACCCCGTCCGGAGTCTGGCGCAGCACATTGTCGAATGCAGAGCTGACGCCCTCGAATCCGGCCCGCATGCCAGTTACCTTGGACGACAGCCTTACAGCCCCTTTGTCCTGCTGATTCTGGGCTCCCAGACAGCCGGTGAATTCTGCAGCCTGCGTGAGGCGTCCGGCACAGCTCTGCAGCAGTTCGATCACACCGTCCAGCGACTCCGTAGAAGCAGCATCGGTTGGCGCAACTGCCGCAGCGACCTGCCGGCGCAAGCTTTCAATGTCTTCCTCCAGATGGTTCAAAAAACTCTCAAACTGGGGGGAAGCCGAACCTCCAGGGAAAATGGATTCCAGTTCCCAGGTCAATGATAAAGGCTGTTTCATGTATTCTCACCATTCCTTTGTTCATATTGGTTTTCTTTGTATTTGTGCTGCAGCCATGGTAAAGTGAATTACGATAGTCCACCAATGTTAAGGAGGCCACCCTTGTGAAGCCACTGCAAATTTCGCCGGAAACGGCCATTACGTTATCCAAACAACTCGGCGTTCCGCTGGAACACCTGATGCATATGCCTCAACATATCCTGCTGCAAAAAATCGCCGAATTATCCAAGAAAGCAAGTACAGAGCAGGACAAGGAATGATTCCCTTTAGCCATACCTGGCCTTATGATATTATTCTGGGTGACATGTACGTACAGTATTGCCCGTTCTGCGACCAGGAGAATGTTCTTCTGCCTATGAAGCCCAAAGAGCTGCAAATCGTGCGTGACGGCAAAAAAAAGCTGCTGGTCTTCCCCTGCTGCAGTGCCAGCCCCACGGTCATCGACAATGACGGGGACTATCTGCTGTTCGACCGGGCTGTCCGCTAAGCAGCGGAAGACAGTGCCCCCGCTTCAGTCACCAAATACAGGCGTATGAGGAGTTTTCTCTTCTACGCCTTTTTGGTGTCCGGATGACTGCGGACCGACATTCAAAATCCAAGTACGGTTCTCTATGTAGCCGACGGAAGGCCGTCCGGATCAATCTCTTCTCCGCGCATCTGCTCCCGCAGAATGGCCCACTGTTCACGTGAAGCGCGGATCATAGCCGCATCTGTAATTCTCTGGTCATTAATCACACGGGAAAACCACCTTACAGCGACAGTGAACTCGCCGACACGGCGGTTAAGCTCCCCGATCAGATACATCAGTCGGGCATCATTTCCTCCCGAGGAATCATTCTCGAACACCTTCACATACTCATCAAGCGAGTAACGCAAGAAACGCTGCTCCTGTACCGTATCCCCTTGATAGCGGTATAGCCAGGCAATATGGTGCAGCAGACTTGCAATGATCCGTTCCTTATCCTTGATGCTTTGTGCGCAGATCAGAGCCAGCTTGTAAGTCTCCAGAGCTACCTCCCAGCTGCGCTTGTCCCCGAAGTCACGGGTTACCCAGCGTCTGCCCACCTGCGCATCAAAAGATTTGCGCTGCCATTCCACCAGTTTGTCTGCTGAATTCTCCGTGGATGCGAAGCCGCACTTCGGACAGACACGCACAACATAATAGTCAGGATTCTCATCCTTGTAATACGAGCAGAAATCAGCATCACGGCGGATGGCTTTTTTGAGACTGGGACGTACTCTGGATGTTGAAAATTCATGTTCGCAGTTGCAGCATACAACCTTAATTGAATACAGGGGTATTAATTCCGGCAAAACGCCCTCATCCTTTCACAGCAGCTCTTATTCATGGGGCATATTGACAAAATGATGCGCAGGACCCGCCAGCCGGCTGAGTACGAACGAACGCAGGGGCTCTTCCACACCGGTCTCTTCAAGTGCGGCCTTCATGCAGTTCAGCCAGTCATCCGCCCGTTCCGGAGTGATGGGAATATGCATATGCCTGGCTCTCATCATGGGATGGCCGTGCTGCTCCGAATAAAGGGCAGGACCACCAAAAAACTGGCTTAGAAACTGATATTGCTTCTCCAGTACAGGAGTAATATCTTCAGGAAATAACGGACTTAGCTGCGGGTGGAGCTGTACCTTGGAGTAGAACACTTCCACCAGACGGTGAACTCCCTCGGCACCTCCCAGGTTATCAAACAGACTCTCATTCGAATTCATTGGAGGCTTCAGCCTTCTTCCCTGTTAATCTGACAAGCAGTTATTTTATTATACCAAAAAATAAGCTCCACAGTTATCCCTGCCTTAAGACATGCATCCTAAGGGAAAAAACACAAAAAAAGGCGCCAAACCTAAGTTCAGCGCTCGTTAACTACTGTAGTCAGTAAGTTCTAAATTCTTCATCACCAGGCGGGACAAGAGAGACCCGGATTACATATACAAAAGCACAAACAAGAACTCCGGCAACTACACTCATCACCATCACTCCATCCCTTAAATCAATCTTGATCAGATGTGCATTAATTAATTTTATAATATCATAATTCCGGTGAAAAAGCACCGGTAAATGTAACCGCTTTCCGCGTTATTTTTGTGCTGTTTGTCCCACTTCCGGCATACAACTAAGCATAGAATTGGAGGTGCCATCGATGTCACTGAACAAAATTGCCGGCCCGCTGCTCGGTATCCTGCTGGCGGGCTGCATGCTGCTGATGCTGATCCATCCGTCCAGCTCTCTGGATGCGGCACTTCGCGGGCTGGCTGTCTGGTGGGACGTGCTCTTTCCTTCATTGTTCCCCTTCTTCGTCATTTCTGAAATCATGCTGGGCTTTGGCATCGTCCACCTCTTCGGGGCGCTGCTTGATCCGCTTATGCGCCCGCTCTTCAATATACCCGGCAGCGGCGGATTCGTGGCTGCCATGGGATATGTGTCAGGATATCCCGTCGGGGCCAAATTAACCGCCAAGCTGCGGGAGCAGGGAATGATCAGCAAGGTGGAAGGGGAGCGGCTGGTGGCCTTCACCACCTCCTCAGACCCTATTTTCCTGCTTGGCGCCGTGTCCGTCGGGTTCTTCCATGATGCCTCACTCGGGCTTATCCTCGCCCTTGCCCATTACGGGGGCGGATTCATCGTTGGCCTGCTGATGTCATTTCATGGCCGCAGCAGACCCGGGGACTCCGGGACAGCCCCCTCTCCCCCCGCAGAGCCCACATCTGCAGCCCCGTCAGGACCAAGCTACGGCAGACTGCGCACCGCGATGAGTGCCATGGCTGAAGCCCGCCGCAAAGACGGCCGAAGTCTCGGCGAACTGCTGAGGAACGCCATCCAGTCTTCGCTGCAGCTTATTATTGTCGTTGGGGGGCTGGTAGTATTCTTCAATGTGCTGATGGAGCTGCTTGCCCGCGCCGGAATTATGTCCATGCTGTTCAGTACCACCGGCCGGCTGCTGTCCCTGGCCGGATTCCCGCCGGGGCTCTCGGCCGCTCTGGTCAGCGGGTTATTCGAGGTGACACTCGGGGCCCGCTCGGCCGGAGAAGCGGCTGCAGGAATTCCGCTGCAGTTCAAGGTGGCCGCTGCAGCGTTCATCCTCTCCTGGGGCGGATTATCCGTTCACGCCCAGGTAGCCAGTATACTGAATGGCACCGGACTGCGTTACCTGCCCTTTATGGCCGCACGGTTAGTGCATGCCCTGCTCTCTGCCGGGCTTGTTCTTCTGCTCTGGAAGCCGGTGGTCAGCTCAGGACTGGCCGGGCAGTGGGGTGCGCTGCCTGTTGCCTCCGGCCTGGCTTCACCGGATTCGGCCCTGATCAGCAGCCTCAGCCTGCTCTGCCTGCTGCTGGCCTGCATGCTTGTGCTGTCGCTGCTGATGCTGCTGGCGGGCAGGCTGCGGCGTTTTTAACTCATTCAAATATTGTGTTCCGGGTCAAGATTGATTATGATCGGTGTATGACTGAATCATACAAAGGAGCCTGTACATCTTGAGATATTATGTTCTGGACCGCGGAGATGAATTGTCCATCCAACTAGCGGAGCAATTTCACAAGCTGGCGGCGGAGCGGGATTTGGAGCTGGATGCCAAGTCTCCGGAAATTGTGATATCGATTGGCGGCGACGGCACCATGCTGCATGCTTTTCATACGTTTATCGACCAGATTCCTAATTTGGCTTTTGTCGGTGTGCATACCGGGCATCTGGGCTTCTATGCGGACTGGCAAGCTGAAGAGCTGCCGACCCTGATCGATTATATGTGCGGAGATATAGGGCCGCATAATCCACGCATGGTGCAGTATCCGCTCCTTGAACTGGAAATTCACAAGAAGTCCGGTTCAAGCTCGCATATTGCCCTGAACGAATTCACACTTAAAGGCGTAGACGGAACGGTTGTCATCCAGATTGATATTAACGATGTAAGCTTCGAAATGTTCCGCGGTGACGGCATTTGCATCTCTACCCCCTCCGGCAGTACCGCTTATAACAAAAGTCTGGGAGGCGCCATGGTGCATCCCACGATCGAGGCGCTGCAGATTTCGGAGATTGCTTCGATTAATAACCGGGTATTCCGCACGATGGGTTCGCCTTTGCTGCTGCCCAAGCATCATCACTGCGATATTTTCTCGCGCAAGGATCAGCGTCTGCTGCTGACCGTGGACCATAACAATATTCCTGTGGATGATCTGATCTCTGTACGTTGTCAGGTGTCCGACAAAAAAATCAGTTTTGCCCGGTACCGCCCTTTCCCTTTCTGGAACCGTGTCCGTGAAGCGTTTCTAGTGTAGGATTTCTGGGGAATAGAAGGATATCCGAACCAGATGATACGTCTGCTTTCCATTGCTCTTACAGCCGGAGATGCCCCGCCTCTCCGGCTTTATCATGCCGCCTGCCCGGAGTCCTGCTACCTCCGGAGCATCGTTCATAAGAAATGGACAGAGGGAATTTTCAAATGGTATAATGAACCTATTTTACAAAGTTTGCTAATTAAAAGGAGAGAATCTATTGAAAAAACTACTATCCCTCATTGGCGTGAGCCTGCTGGCCCTCGTACTGGCCGTTCCCGCTTTTGCAGCAGAGAAACCTATCAAAGTCTACATAAACAACAGTAATCTTACCTTCACCGCCGGAACCCCTTATCTGAAGGATAATACGGTGCTGGTGCCTTTCCGGGTTATATTCGAGAAGCTCGGGCTGCAGGTGCTATGGGATTCCAAGACAGGAACAGTTACAGGGACAGGTACAGGCCTGAATATCAGCCTTAAGGTCGGCAGCAAACGTGCTACTGTCAACGGTACGGTCAAGCAGCTTACGGTTGCTCCGGTATCCACGGCAGGTACAACATACATACCGCTGCGTTTCATAGCTGAAGCCACCGGCGGAACAGCCGTCTGGGATTCAGCCAGCCGGAGCGTAAAAATTACCGTACCGCAATCCTCCTCCAGCGATGAGAAGGATATTACAGCACTCATTCAATTATCCAATAAATATTATAATGAAGAAAAAGCCATCAGCTTCTACTCCCTGGTAGATTCCGAATCCGATAATATGGAATCTGTAACGGATATGAATTCCCTGTTCGAGCTGTACGACCTCAAGAATACCATTACAAGCCTTAAGATTCTGAGTCTTGCCGGAGACGAGGCTACTGTCTACACTGTCGAAAGCTCGGTTAGAACCGGCGGTTATTATATCCCGGATGAGCAGTTCGAATATTTGTACACACTGGTCCGTAAGGACGGGTCCTGGAAAATCTCCGGAATGGAGGTTCAGGAATCCACGGTGCTGCTTACCCGCGAGCAAGGCATGAAGCAGGCGGTGCTTCCACAGAGTGACGCCACAGTAATCAAGGATAATCTCAGCAAATATTATCAGAATATGACTACCCAGAATGTTGATGGAACCCTGGCACTAATGACCTCTTACGGTGAGGAATATGACGCTGCCAGTGCAGCCGATCTGCAGGATCTTTTCGATTCCTATGATCTCAGCTACTCGCTGACGAATGCGAATATCTACTATTATGCGGCCGACGAAGCTGCGGTCTAC
Source organism: Paenibacillus sp. FSL E2-0178 (assembly GCF_038593005.1). Taxonomy (NCBI): domain Bacteria; kingdom Bacillati; phylum Bacillota; class Bacilli; order Caryophanales; family Paenibacillaceae; genus Paenibacillus; species Paenibacillus sp. FSL E2-0178. The sequence continues at coordinate 5,973,563 of NZ_CP151953.1, read as the reverse complement.
ACGGAAGTCTCTATTAAAGACGGTGAATCGGGAGAGAGCTACACCCAGTCCCTCATCTTCATTCTGAGCAAATCGGAAAGCGGCGCATGGACCATTGACGACACTTATCACATCAGCTTTGATAGTACGCAATCCTAGAATTTCAAAATATATCAAAAGGATGTATGAACTTATGAAATCAGCCAAAATCCTTACTGCAGTCCTCAGCGGCTGCTTGGCTTTATCCATCGCTTGGGCTCCTGCCGCTTCGGCCGCAGACGCTGCTGCTTCCACTGAAGCAGTGCAATCCTCCAAAACGGATATCATCAATGAAATTATGGAATATCTTGAGTACTACAATGTGGAGGGTATTGATCAGGATACGCTCATCCGTGGTGCGATTGACGGCATGGTAAGTACGCTGGATGATCCCTACAGCCAATATTTCGATCAGGCTGAAGCTGCGGACTTCGGCCACGCGGTTGATCTGGAATATGTCGGCATCGGCGTCCGGCTCGTATATACGCCCAAAGAACTCTACATTGAAGAAGTGATGAGCGGTTCCCCCGCAGAGAAAGCCGGTCTGAAACGCGGGGATATCATTCTTAAGATCAACGGTATAAGGGTAGATGATACGGCAGGCGATGAGCTTGCCGGCGCGTCCGGCACGAAGGTCTCTCTGCTGATCCAGCGGAACGGCGTTAGCAAATCCTACAGTGTTACCCGCAGTGAAATTACCACAACATCCGTTACCAGCACAATTATCGGGTCCAAGGTTGCCTATATTGCCATCAACGGCTTCACACAGACCGCTGACGAAGAGTTCTCCACAGCGCTGGATAAAATGCGGGCAGCCGGAATGAAGTCACTGGTGCTCGATCTGCGTGACAATACAGGCGGCTACATGGATAGCGCCCAGAACATTGCCGCCAAGTTCATGGATGCCGGTATTATGATGTACACCTCCGATCAGAGCGGCGTACTGACACCTGTAACGATCACAAACGGCAGCAAAATCGGCGTTCCCGTTGTCGTACTGACCAATGAATACACCGCCAGTGCTTCCGAAGCCTTGACCGGGGCACTCCGCGACAACAAACTGGCTACAATCGTCGGTACCCGTTCTTACGGCAAGGCGCGGATTCAGAGTCTGATTCCCATGTCGGACGGCGGCGAGCTGAAGCTGACAACAATGAAGTATCTGACTCCAAGCAAGGAGGATTTCAACCACATCGGACTCGCTCCTGATATTGAGATCAAGGGCAAAACAGCCCAGCTGATCACCGCTCTGCAAATCGCCGGTCTGACCGGAATCACAGCCTCCGGTGACAATCATATTCTGGATATTAACGGTGCTGCTTTTGCCGGAAATGTCGGTCTGATCAAGCAGGGGGATAAAGTCTATGCCTCCTCCCGCGTACTGTCCGCACTTGTAGAGAGCGAAGTAACCTGGGACGCGAAGAACAAGAAGGTGCTGATTACGACCGGAGCCGGCAAAAGTTCAGGATTCACCCTGGCCGCCAAAGAGGCGCTATACCAGGACGGCGAAACCTTCATCGAGCTGGGTGCCTTCAAGAAAAAGTTCCCGCTGCTTACATGGAGCTACAACGCTGCCCAGAATCAGCTGAAATTATCGGTTAAATAATTGGACTTCATAGCTAAAATACAGCACTGACATCGAAAGAGTCCCTCCAGCCATGTGGCTGAAGGGACTCTTTAAGTTATCGGCAGCGCCTAAGCGACACTTCGAGGGAATGCACCGAAACACCGGAAAAAACCTCTGAATAACCGCCCCGTGAACAGGCGTTGCCTACCCTTGGCTGTTATTCGGATTCTGGTTGTTCTGGTGATCCTGTTTGTTTTGGTTGCTTGGGTTATCCTGCTTGTTCTGGTTGTTCTGTCTGTTGGGATTGTTCTCTCTATTTTCTCTGTTCTCTTTGTTCTGCTTTTGATTATTCGAGTTGCCTTGATTGCCACCCTGATTCCCCTGCTGCTGGCCTCGGCCCTGGAACTCTTTGTGGTTCTTCTTGCCTTGCTCCTTGTTGCGGTGATTCCGGCTCTGGTGTTCACGCACAGGTCTGTCTTTGGCAGCATGCTCCCTACCTGAACCGCCTGCGTTATCTTTGTCCCGGTTTCCTCCCTTTGACGGGGATTCGCGGTGATCTTTCACATTCCCTGCCGGCTCGGCAGACTCCTGCTCCAGTTCTTCCTCCGTTCCCGGTTCAGGAACTTCCTTAATCAGAATATCCTTGAAGGTTCCCTCCTGCGGAGCTTCCTTCAGCTTGTGCAGCACAAAATATGCACAGCCAAAATTACAGTATTCATTAATGTAATCCACCATGCCTGAAATAGCCGTATCCCGGTTCACCTTGGGGTGATTATCCCGGTAGAAGCCTTTCAGACGCAATTGGCTGTACCCCCAGTCGCCGATAATATAATCGTAGCGGTCCAGCACCTCGCTGTATCTTCCGCGAAATGCTTCCGGGTTCCATCCGTCCTTATGATCGAGCATGAGCTCATAACCTTTTCCACCTATAACGATCAAGCGTGTGTCGCCTGCCTTTCTATGAGAGGGTTGGGGGCGTTGATAAGCCGTCATTCCGCGGGATTTTGAATTTCCGGCCGCTGTTGTTGGCTGATTTCTTCCATTTAAACCGCTGGGCGGTTGAAATCAGCCAACAAAGGCGGACGCTACCGCTCCTACAATTTCAAAATCCCTCTCCATGACTCCATCAACGCGGAGGGGTGGTGCAACCGCACACCCCAGAACCTCGTCGCTATCGCAACATCGGTTCTTTGCCCCTTTTTTACAACACTAAAACTAAAAAATAAACTTAAGCCTGGGAAACCGATCGCGCCTCACGCGCAACCGCAGCAGACTTCACCTGATCATGCGCATGATAGGAGCTGCGCACCAGCGGACCCGCCTCCACATGGCTGAAGCCGCGCTTCATTCCCTCTTCCTTCAGCATAGCGAATTCTTCCGGCGGATAATACTTCTCCACGTTCAGATGTTTCGGCGAAGGCTGAAGGTATTGTCCTAATGTCAATATATCACAATCTGCCGCTCTCAGGTCATCCATCGCCTGCAGAATTTCGTCCCACTCCTCGCCGACCCCAAGCATAATGCTCGATTTCGTTGGAATATCCGGCTTAATCTCCTTCGCGCGGCGCAGCAGCTCCAGGGAACGGCGGTATTTGGCTCTGGCCCGGACACGGTCCGACATGCGTTCCACGGTCTCAATATTGTGATTCAGAATATCCGGATTGCTGTTCATCACGATCTCCAGACTCCCGCGGTCGCCCAGGAAATCGGGAATCAGTACCTCTACGCTGCACAGAGGAAGACGCTTACGAATAGCGGCTACCGTCTCGGCAAAAATCTGCGCGCCCCCATCCTTAAGATCATCGCGGGCCACGCTGGTAACCACACAATGCTTAAGCATCATCCCTTCTGCAGCTTCAGCTACACGTTCGGGTTCGAGCAGATCGAGTTCAGTCGGCAAGCCTGTATTTACAGCGCAGAAACGGCAGGCCCGTGTGCAAATATCACCCAGAATCATGAAGGTTGCCGTACGGTTCGCCCAGCATTCATAAATATTCGGACAGCGCGCTTCTTCACATACGGTATGTAACGTCTTGGAACGCATCATGCCCTTAATTTCCTGATAATCTTCACCGGTGGTTAACTTGATTTTGATCCAGTCTGGCTTGGGCTGTTTGGCTGTTCTATTAGTCAAAATGATGAAACCCCGCTTTCGATCTGAATGTCATTTTCATAGTTAAAAGTTGCTGCCTCATATTATAGCATGTGGAATAGTCATTTGCCTGTTTTTGTGAACCTTTGGGCGGTAACGGATAAAAATAACGCTTTTGCTTCAATCTAAAGAAAAGCACCTGCAAGGTGCCATTTCATGAGGATGTATAGATGACTAAGCGTCCGGAACACAGGAGGTTGAGATTATGCCTGCCCTATTCAGAAGTTATAACACCCGGAGAACCCTTATATGCATGTCGGCAGCCGCCTTGCTCTGGGGCAGCAGCCCTGCTATGAGTACCCCAGCCCACGCTGCCCGTTATCATGAGCTTCCGGAGCTGACGTCCAGCGGTCCCGTAGCCGCAGACAGCAAGGAAGCCGCCGCCGCTGCCCGCAAAGGGCTCTATGAACAGATGAGTGCAGCAACCGGAATTCCCTGGTTCCGGTTCGCTGCGATTGATCAATATGAACGGTCTGTCGCCAAAAAGAAAAAAAGCCCTGCGGCGTCAGAAGCAGACTCCGCAGCAGCTCCGGCCCGGCTCACCGGTATCTCCATCCCGGCACCCGTATGGTCCGGACCCCTAAACCCTAATCAGGAGGATAAATTCCCGGAATCCATCACCTTCTTCGGCGGCTTCGGCCGTGACGGCACGGGAGACGGCATTGCCGATCCCGGGAATGATATTGACGTGCTCTATAGCATGGCAGAGCATCTGCTTAAGTACGGCAGATCGTCCAGCGACTTCAGCATCGGCATCTGGGAGTATTACCATAACGGCCGCGCAGCTCAGCGGATAGCCCAGTTCGCCAAGCTGTATGAGCATTTCGGGCGGCTTGACTTGTCAGGCAGCGCCTTCCCGCTGCCCATAGGTACGAACTACGCCTACCGCAGCACCTGGGGAACAGGCCGGAGCTGGGGCGGGGCACGCGTCCACGAAGGGACGGATTTGTTCGCACCGCATGGCTTGACCGTCCGCAGCACCTGCTTCGGAGTGGTGGAGACCAAGGGCTGGAACCGTTACGGCGGCTGGCGGATCGGCATTCGGGATATCGAGAACCGCTACCATTATTACGCGCATTTGATGGGTTATGAGAAGTCCTTATCCCGGGGGGATATTGTGATCCCAGGCCAGACCATCGGCTGGGTGGGCAGCTCCGGATACGGCAGTCCGGGCACCCAGGGCAAATTCCCGCCCCATCTGCATTACGGGATCTACCGTGACCGCGGAATTACCGAATGGGCCTTCGATCCCTATCCGCTGCTCAAACAGTGGGAGAACCAGGAATTCCGGCAGCTCAAAAAAAACAAAAACAAGAAATGAGCCTCTGCTTCATGCAGTCTTCATTTAATGAAGCATCAGACAGCCAAACGGCTCAATCTCCACTAGCATCCGCTTATCGGTGCGGATGGTGAGTCCGCTCAACAGATCAACCAGCACCGTTTTGTCCGGGCGGTAATTGCACAGCTCAAGCTGGTATGCATTAGGAGAATTATTGATAATAAGGCCCATCCGGTCCTGTTCACTGCGCCGCACATAACCTAGGACATTGCGGGGCTCGTCTGTAAACCACGGGCGGAATCCGCCTGTCCGCAGCACTTCATGTTCTTTTCGCAGAGAGATCAGCTGTTTGTACCATTCCTGCAGCAGGATATTCTGATCCTGAGCTTCCCAGATCATTGGCTGCCGGCAGTGGGGATCCGTAGCCCCTTCCATTCCAACTTCATCGCCGTAATAAATCATGGGCAGACCTAAATAGGTCATCTGGAAAAATACAGCCAGCTTCATCCGGCTTAAGCTTGTGGATTCCCGGTCCCAGCCCCTGCCTCCCTGCTTGCAGGCAGTCAGAAAACGTAAGGTATCGTGGCTTCCCAGCAGCTGGAACATAGCTGAATTAGCCTGATCATTGTAGAGGGCTTCCTGGTGCAGCACCTGCTCCATGAATCGGACCGGTCCCGCAGATTGTCCGGCAAAAAACTCCAGCACCGCATCCCGCAGCACGTAGTTCATCCCGCCGTCGAACTGGTCTCCCCGGAGCCACGGTCCGGAAGCATGCATAATCTCACCAATCAGCAGGAGGTCGGGGAACTCGGCCTTCAACTCCCGGCGGAACCGCGGCCAAAAGGCCGGGGACACTTCATTGGCCACATCCAGCCTCCAGCCGTCGATTCCCGCCTCCCGTACCCAATACTTGGCTACCTCCATCATATAATCGGCTACATCCGGATGATCCATATTCAGCTTCGGCATGCTGGCTTCCGCTTTGGCGAAGGTCTCATAGCTGGGAACCGGCGCCTGGCGTACAGGGAAAGAACGGATATAGAACCAGTCTTTATACGGTGATGCCTCTCCCCGCTCCAACACATCCTTGAAGGCAAAGAACGTATCCCCGGCATGATTGAATACCGCATCGAGCAGAACCTTCATCCCGTATCGGTGTGCTGTATCAACCAGCATTTTCAGATCCTCCATCGTCCCAAAGCCCGGGTCCACCTTGTAATAATCGGATGTATTGTATTTATGCTCTGAAGGCGATTCGAAGATCGGAGTCATATAAATGGCGGTCACACCCAGCCCGTGCAAATAGGGGATTTTGTCTGCAATGCCTTGTAACGTCCCCTGGTTGTAGCTGCTGGGATAAATCTGATAAACAATCGCATCTGCAGTCCAGGAAGGCAGCAGGGTTGCCTGCGGACGGTGAATATATGCATATTGAAAAGCCCCTGCCTGCTCCCGGTTCTCCGATATTCCCCTCTCTCCATACCATACATTTTCCCCTGCAGGATTCTTGATATGGAACTGGTACCGGCATTTGCCGGTCTCCGTCCGGAGTACCGCCTCATGAATGTCATAGGCCCCGGCAGAACCGGTCCGCTCCATCTCCTGCGGAAGCTCGCTGCCGGGTGAATCGTAGCGGTCGGAATGGATAACGGTACAGCAGAGCGACTGTCCGCTCTGCACAAATAAACGCAATTTAAGGGTGCCGGGACCTGCCGGGAAAGCGAAAGGGTCCTCGGCCGTATGGTACAGAAACAAATGCTTGGACATCAGGTTCAGTCTCCTTTGGTACTGCATAGAGTAGCTTGCACAATCTGTGTTATTATGGCAGGTAGAACGAGTTCACTGTCATGGAATACAAATACCGTTATGACCGAGAGGGATCGCTATGAAAGTTACGATTAAGGATATTGCCCAGGCGGCAGGAGTTGCCAAATCCACCGTATCCAAGGTAATGAATGACTCTCCCAAAATATCCGAGGAAACGAAAACCCGGGTCAGGGATATTATTAAGCAGATGAACTATACTCCCAGCAGTATTGCCACCGGACTTGCCAGACAAAGCAGTAATACGGTCGCAATCCTGATCGATATGTCTAAGGAAAGCGAATTTCTGAATCAGTTCTTTTATAACATCATCGGCGGGGTGGAGAGCGTCATCGGACCTCTGAAATATGAGCTGACCATTGCCAACATTCAGCATGATCAGGCTGAGGGGCATTTCCTGCACAGACTGGTGCTGAATAAGCGGGTGGACGGTATCATTGCCAACACTTCAGTGCTGACTCCTGAGCTATGCGCAGAGCTTAACAGGCTGGAGTTCCCCTATATCTCGATCGGTGAAATTAATCCTCCCGGGACATGGGTCGATTGTGACAATGAGCTTGGAGGAACTGTGCTGACTGGACATCTGCTGGAGCAGGGGTATTCCTCTATTGCTTTTATTGGCGGAGAACAGAACGAGCCTCTGTTCCTGCGCCGTATTGCCGGTTATAGGACCACACTTCAGCAGGCGGGTCTTCCGGTGCGCAGCGACCGGATTATCAACGGCAGAGCAGCCGAAGAGGATGGCTATGACGCGGCTATGCAGCTGCTGCAAAGCGCAGAACCGCCCGATGCTATTGTCTGCATGAGTAACTTCTCTGCTTTTGGAGTGCTCCAGGCTGCCCGGGAACTGAAGGTTCAGATTCCGGCGCAGCTGGGCATCGCCACGTTCGATGAATACCCGCTGTCTCCCTATACCACACCTCCGCTAACTTCACTCAATATGGATACCTTCCAGCTTGGGGTCTCCGCAGGACGGTTATTAATGGACAAGCTTGGCACCACGGTCACTACTGAGAGCGGACAGCTGCTGGAGCCGGTGCTGATTCCAAGGTTGTCTTCCCTGCGAAGCAGTAAGTAGCCTGCGGACAGAATAGATTAAATGAGGCAATTCGTCCGAATGAATTACCCGGACTGGAGTTGGCTGGGCTATAACGGCCCCATCCACGGGAAACCGGTTTCCCTAAATTGAAATTAACACGCGCTATAGGCAATGTCAATGTGAAATCATACAATAAGAACTGCATGCCGAAGAGCCCTTTCCACTGAATTGTGAAAAGGGGCTCTTCGGCTTGTCCGTTTACCTTCCCTATTAATGACCGGAGCTGCGGATAAACTGCAGCACTTCCCTCATCATCGCCGGGCTCTCCTCGCTGTGGCAGACCATATGCCCGCTCTTTTCCATAATCAGCACCTGCTTGCGGCCGGAGGGGATGGTCTGCTCCAGATAGCCTGCGCTTTTGAATTTCACCAGATGATCGCGCTTGCCCTGCACAATGAGGGTTGGCAGATCCATCTGCGGATAGATCTCAAAGCTCTCGCGGACCAGACGCTGAAATTCTCTTGTGGCCTTCGCGGGAGTGGAGCCCCATTTACGGATGTAATTCCTGATCATCTCCGGCTGCCCCAGCGTCCGCAGGATCTGGACCGGATTCAGCGGAAACACAGGGGTGGACAGCAAAGTCAGTGATTTGATCCTGGCCTTATATTGAACCGATAGATGGGAAGCAATCAGCGCCCCTGTAGAAAAACCTATCAGATGTACGCCCTCTGTCCGGGTCAGCAATGTACTCAGCTCATCCTCGGCGCTTTGCCGCCAACCCTGGCGGTCCGACTGGAGCAGATCACTCCGGCTGCCCCCGTGTCCTTGTAACGTGAACGTTCTGGACAGGCAATCATGCTCTCCGAGATACTGGGACAATGGAGCAATCTCATATTCGCCTCCGGTGAAGCCGTGTATTAACAGGCAGCTATCCATCATGTATCCTCATTTCACACCTTATTAATATCCATTTATAGAAAAATAAACCTTAACAGAGCCGAAGTCAAGGTTTACTCCCTGTTCCTGCTATAGACCGACTGCATAACAGCGGTTATCTCTCCCACCAGGTCATACTCAACGCGGAGATAATGGTTCCGACCGCAGCACTTGAGGAGGTTACATTGATGCTGAGTGCATTGTTAGGCGGAACAATGATACTTCCGGTAAAAGCCGGAGTAAATACTCCCGGCGCTAATTGATAAGTGGCTAATACGCTTCCTCCGGTGATTGCCGCGGTAGAGGACTGAACCGTCATGGCACTGGCCGCCGGGCTGCCCAGATTATTATTCACCGGAGTTACAGTAGCAGGCGAAGTGATTGTCCCTCCTCTAACAATGGTAAAGGTTCCTGAGATGGAGGTCAGCAGCGAGGTCCCGCCGATACTGCCGCTTACGCGGGATAAATACAAGGTTCTGCCGCTGCCGGCCGGATTATTGATGCGCACTGTGATGATGGCAGAAGCAAGTCCCAGGACAATCGTTGCTGAGTTCGAAGCATTCGCCGAGAATAAAACGGCAGACTGGGAAGCGCTTATCTCCGGCGGTGCGCTAATGTCCGGTGCCCGAAAGGTATTCGTCATCTCTACATAGACCGGCTGGTCATTATCATTAATTACATAATTATTAGGCATGATCCGCTCCCTCCCGTTCTGGCTCTGATCTGATTCTGGTTCTAGTTCTCCCACCAGCTGATGTTCCCGGTAGCCGCTGTACTGCCAGATGCAATTGTAATGCTTATCGTAAGCGAGCTGCCGGGGGGCAGAATTATTCTTCCGTCCAAATCAAGAATCACCGGACCTGTGGCCAGCAGCAGCGACATTAACGTTGCCGGACTTCCGGTGGGTGCCGCCGTTGCTGTCCGTGCAGTCGTCACACTGGTGACGGCGCTGCCGAAGTTATAGTTGACCGGGGTTACGATAGATCCCCCGACTGTTGCATTGCGCAGCAGTGTTAAGGTTACCGCTGCTGTCCCGGTGCTCGCGATTACGCGCGAAATATACACCGTACGTCCGCTGCCGCCCGGGTTGGATACCTGCATCACAAGCGGAGCTGCAGTAGTAACTGTGGAAGCAAAGGAAAATCCGAACAATAAGCCTGACATGGCGGCTCCCGCCTCAGGCAGGGTATCAATACCGGGAGCAATATAGGTGTTGACCTGCTCTGTATACAGCGGCTGGCTGTTCTGGTTGAATACAGCATCATTGGGCATAGCTTTACCCTCCCTCGTTCTAGCATATTCTCATAGTATGCAAGGACGTCTGGCAGGTTGTTCGGTAATATGCGTATTTTTGCACCCGCAACCCAGTCATCCTCTTAAATTCTCCATATAGTAATATCACACCATTCGAATGGTCCAGCTTAAACGTACAGGCTTCACCCTGTTCCACCCGCCAGCTTATATATGCTTGAGACCCAGACGACGGTTTGGGTTTTTTCATGAGTAAGCAGACGATATCCATTCTATGAAGAAAGGATGAATAACTTTGCCGAATTTCAGTTCATTTCAAGCCAATCCGGACAATCTGCGCACGCTTATTTTCGGCCGGGACCCTTCGACTCTGATTGACCGCCCACTGACAACGGATGCCAGCGGAAATCTGACCACCGTTATCTTAAACGGAACCATCTCCAGCGTGCTCGGGGCTACGATTACTGCTGGTACATTAACATCTGCCGGTACGGTTACTAACATCCTTGCCGGTACGATTACCAGCGTGCTTGGAGCGACCATTACTGCTGGTACATTATCGTCAGCTGGTACGGTTACTAACATCCTTGCCGGTACGATTACTAGCGTGCTCGGGGCTACGATTACTGCTGGTACGTTGTCTTCGGCTGGTACAGTTACTAACCTGTTGGATGGTACGATTACTAGCGTGCTCGGCGCTACCATTACTGCTGGTACATTATCATCGGCTGGTACAATTACCAACATCCTCGCCGGTACGATCACTAGCGTGCTCGGGGCTACAATTACTGCTGGTACGTTAACCAACCTGCTGGACGGTACGATCACTAGCGTGCTCGGCGCTACCATTACTGCCGGTACATTATCATCCGCTGGTACGGTTACTAACATCCTTGCCGGTACCATTACCAGCGTGCTTGGCGCTACGATTACTGCTGGTACATTGTCTTCGGCTGGTACGGTTACTAACCTGCTGGACGGTACGATCACTAGCGTGCTCGGTGCTACGATTACTGCTGGTACATTGTCATCCGCCGGTACGGTTACTAACCTGCTCGATGGTACGATTACTAGTGTGCTTGGCGCTACCATCACTGCTGGTACATTGTCTTCGGCTGGTACGGTTACCAATCTGTTAGATGGTACGATCACTAGCGTGCTTGGCGCTACGATTACTGCTGGTACGTTAACCAACCTGCTGGACGGTACGATCACTAGCGTGCTCGGGGCTACGATTACTGCCGGTACATTATCGTCGGCCGGTACAATTACCAACATCCTCGCCGGTACGATCACTAGCGTGCTCGGCGCTACCATTACTGCCGGTACGTTAACCAACCTGCTGGACGGTACGATCACTAGCGTGCTCGGCGCTACCATTACTGCTGGTACATTATCATCGGCTGGTACAATTACCAACATCCTCGCCGGTACGATCACTAGCGTGCTCGGGGCTACCATTACTGCTGGTACATTATCATCCGCTGGTACGGTTACTAACCTGCTCGATGGTACGATCACCAGCGTGCTTGGCGCTACGATCACTGCTGGTACATTATCATCCGCTGGTACGGTTACTAACCTGCTCGATGGTACGATCACCAGCGTGCTCGGGGCTACGATTACTGCTGGTACATTGTCATCCGCTGGTACGGTTACTAACCTGCTCGACGGTACGATTACTAGTGTGCTTGGCGCTACGATTACTGCTGGTACGTTAACCAACCTGCTGGACGGTACGATTACCAGCGTGCTCGGCGCTACGATCACTGCTGGTACATTGTCATCCGCTGGTACGGTTACTAACCTGCTCGACGGTACCATCACTAGCGTGCTTGGCGCTACAATCACTGCTGGTACATTGTCATCCGCTGGTACGGTTACTAACCTGCTCGACGGTACGATTACTAGCGTGCTCGGCGCTACCATTACTGCTGGTACATTATCATCCGCTGGTACGGTTACTAACCTGCTCGATGGTACGATCACCAGCGTGCTCGGGGCTACGGTCACTGCAGGTACGTTGTCTTCGGCTGGTACGGTTACTAACATCCTCGCCGGTACAATCACCAGTGTGCTTGGTGCTACCATCACTGCCGGTACATTATCATCCGCTGGTACAATTACCAACATCCTAGCCGGTACTATCACCAGTGTGCTTGGTGCTACCATCACTGCCGGTACATTGTCTTCAGCTGGTACAATTACCAACATCCTCGCCGGTACGATTACTAGCGTGCTCGGGGCTACGATTACTGCCGGTACATTGTCGTCCGCTGGTACGGTTACTAACATCCTCGCCGGTACGATTACTAGTGTGCTCGGGGCTACAATTACTGCCGGTACGCTGAGCAGCGTAACCTCGATTTCACAACGCAGCTTTATTGAGCTGGCTACAACCGGAATTGCAACTTCAGATACCTACACGCCTTTGCCGGCCAATACTACCAGCGTACTGGGCACCTATTCTTACTTCATTGTGAATACCGGAGCCAATCCGGTGAATACCCGTGTTGAGATCAGCGCGGACGGAACTAACTATTTCGTGGATACTACAGGCGACAATCCGCTGCCGGCTGGTTCGGTTGACGTCATCGTGCCTGCACGGTTCCTGAAATACACCCGCCTCTCCTATCAATCCTCTACGCCGGGTGCGGCTTCTACGCTTAATGTCATTTTTGATGCACAAGGAACGTAAAAGAAATGCCCGTCATATGATGCAGAAGCAAAGAGTGCATGGATATCCATGTACTCTTTCCTGTGCAGCATTCTGCTTCTACATAAGACGGCAAAACGCGACCCTGTGCCTCAACCAGCAATAAGCAGTACCGAATGATATGGCCCGCCAAGGAGGAACAATCGTGAATAAACCTGCCAAACCCACGCTTGGAGTGCAGCTGATTGTCAAAAATGAAGCCGAGCTCCTGCCCCGCTGTCTTGCCAGTCTGAATGGTTCCGATGAAATCATCGTTACCGATACCGGCTCTTCAGATCAAACGATGGACATTGCCCGGGCTTATGGGGCTGACGTATATGCGGTCGGGTGGAGTAATGATTTCTCGGCAGCACGCAATACCGGATTGTCCTGCGCGAATACCGACTGGATACTGGTGCTGGATGCGGATGAAGTACTGCAGACTTCCATAGAGTCAATCAAGGACATCCTTCAAGGCAGCACAGCCGAAGCTTATACAGTGCGCATAGAGAACTGGCTGGGGAGTAATCCGGAGGACCGTCTGTATCACAGCAATGTGCGGTTATTCCGCAATGGACAGGGCTATCTTTTCAGCGGAAGAATTCATGAAAGTGTAGATCCCTCTATCTTAAAAATACATGGAGCCGCCGCAATCGGAACCAGCAGCATAGAGATCATTCACCTCGGCTACCTGCCCTCCATTATGAGCGCCAAAAATAAAATCAGCCGCAACGAACAGCTGCTGCGCCTTGCGCTGGAAGAAGAGCCGGACGATGCCTTTTACAGCTATAATCTGGCGGTCACCTGCTGTCAGGACGGGCGGCTGAAGGAAGCCGAAGAACTGCTGCGCCATACGCTTGGCCATGCTCCGCTTCAGGTCTCCTACCGTCCGTCCATGATTCGTGATCTATGCAAAATCTATCTGGCCACCGGTAAAGTAAAAGCGCTCGACAGCCTCCTGACACGCGAGCTTACGCGTTATGGCGATTATCCCGACTTACATTATATTCAGGGCCAGTCCTGGGAGAGCCAGGGGCTTCCTGATCGTGCGTATCAGTCTTACCAGCATGCAGTGGACACTTCCTCCGCCGCTGCTCCGCACAGAGCTTATGTCAGTGAACAAGGCATGGACAGCTTCCGCCCGCTGCACCGCATGGGGGTCATCTCACAGCAGCTTGGCAAGCAGGAGGAGGCCGCCCGTCTGTTCCACCGTTCACTGCAGCATCATTCGCTGTATCTCCCGGCGATGCAGGGTATCGCCTCTGCCTTCCAGCAGCTGGAGGTGCCGGATGAGGACATCGCCGGGCTGCTAATGCAGCTGTCCGGTACCGGGCAGAGCGCAGCAAGAGGCGCAATTATCCGCACTTTATATGAGCTTGGCGCTTATAAGGTAATTGCTGAGCTGCCGCCAGAGCTTTTTCCGCTGGAGACAGATACTGTGCTGCTTATCCTCTCTTCCTGGGTCAGCACCGGGAAATATCATGCGTTCAGCAGGACTGCAGCCAAGCTGCGGGCACAACCCTTGTTGCTGTCTCCCGGGGAATTGGATACAGAGACTATGCGGCAGCTATGGCTCCTTGAAGCGGTCTGTACGTGGGAGCTTGGCGAGAAGCTCCAGCAGGAGAAATGGTTGCAATCACCTGCGGAGCTGCGCTCCGGATTGCTTTTTATCGATACACAGCTGTCGTCAGAAGCAGTCCTACCGCAAGCAGCCGTTGCCGATTCCAGCCACTCTACGCTCATTACCGAGGTAATCCGGCTCGCTGTGAAGCTGGAGCTTGTGACACTGGGTAAGCTGCTTGTGGAGCGTTTTCCTGCTTATACAGGCGATCTGGCGGAGGCGCTCTATGAAGAAGGCTGGCGGGCGGAGGCGGGGGAGCTGTTCATCCGTCTGGTCAGCAGCAAAGAAGCGCGGGGCTCGACACTGCGGTATCTCGGAGAGATGCTGGCGGATAAAGGGCATTATGCCGAAGCAGCGGACTGGTACCGGCTTTCGCTCGAAGGAGCTCCCAGGGATGAGGCAGCCAGTGCCGGATTGGCGCTCTGTTATCTGCATTTGGCGGAGCTGGGGCTTGGAGAAGTTGCAAACAGCTTCAAGGGGGAGAAGGCCCACGGGCCTCTTCAGGAGGATCGGGCAGCGATTGCCCATTCCATCGAGGTGCTGAACCGCACGCCCTGGCATACGGCTTGGAATTACAAACAGCGGCAGAGAGGAGCAGACCTGAGCTTATGAAAAAAACACCGCGCAAACCGCTGATCTCCTTATGCATGATCGTCAAAAATGAAGCCGACACTTTGGCACGCTGTCTGCAGAGTGTCCGCGGTGTTGCCGATGAAATTATAATTGTGGATACAGGCAGCACCGACTCCACGGTTTCCATCGCCCGCAGCTTCGGTGCCCGGATCATCCCGTTCCCCTGGACCGGGGATTTCGCGTCCGCACGCAATGCTGGTCTGGCCGGGGCGCGTGGAAGCTGGATTCTGGTGCTGGATGCGGATGAAGAACTGGAGCCCGGGAGTAAAAAAGAATTGCTGGTGTGCGCGGAGCATACGGAGTATGAGGCGTTTTTTGTGCGGATTCATAACCATAAGGGGACGGACCGCGCCTCGCAGACCATTACGGTCAATCCGATTCTCCGCATGTTTAAGCGCTGCCCGAACTATCGTTTCAGCGGAATTATTCATGAGCAGATTGCCGCTGTGATTGTGCAGGAAACCCCGGCGGCCGCGATGCATATGAGCACCGTTGTGGTTCATCATTACGGGTATGCCGACGGGGTTGTGGAGAAGAAAGATAAAATCAGCCGCAATATCGGGCTGCTTAAGGAACAGCTGAGGCTGAATCCGGGGGATGCTTTTCATCATTTCAATATGGCGGTAGAATATATGCGGCTGGGCGATTACGGGCATGCCCTTGAGCATATCCTGACCTCGCTGGACCATGTGGAGCCGGATACGAGCTATATTCATCTGCTGTATAAATACGAAATCCGCTGCCTGGCTGTAACAGGTGATCTCCCGGGTGCGCTGGAGGCTTGTGAACGGGGCCTTGCCCTCTTCCCGGACTATCCCGATCTTCATCATATAAAAGGGGCTTTGCTGCTGCAGGTGTCGGCTTTTGCCGAGGCCAAAGCTGCGCTGGGCCGGGCGCTGGACATCGGAGCTTCGCCTCCCGCCTACCATACGGAATCCGGTCTCGGCACTTACCTTACCCGAACTCTTCTGGGGCAGGCATGCCAGCAGATCGGCGAGGATAATGAAGCGATAGCCTGTTACACCAGGGCGGCTCAGCTCCATCCGGAGCCCTTGCCGCTGGTCACCCGGCTAGTGCGGCTGTTCAAATGCGCCGGGCGTGAGCTTGAGATCAAGGGCTGGCTGGCCGAGCATTTGCCCGTCATCCTGGCGGAGCAGCGCCCGGAGCTTGTGCGGCTGCTGGTAACGGACGGTTGTTATGCGGCGGCGGCTGATGTGTTGGGCGGCGGGGTGAATGAGGATGCTGCAGGAGAGCAGGTCGTTCGGGAGTTTGGTGAGGGAGAGCTTGCTGCGGGGGAAACAGTTGCGCGGGAGGTTGGTGCAAATGAACGTAGTTCGGGGGCGCATGCTGAGAAAGGGCAAGATTACGCTGGAGAACCGGAGGCAGCATCTGCCGATTCTCTGATTCGGCTGCTTCAGCGGGCGGAAGCCATTCCCGCAGCAGAGCTGACGTACGGCGATATCGCAGCGCTGCTTCAGCATCCTGCGATTGCCCGAACAACAGGCGGGACAATGTCCGCCTCCGAATCTGCGGCTTCAGCGGTACAGCCCTGGATATCCCTCGCTGACAAGGTACTGGCTACGCTGGAGGCTTCATCCGGCTTTTCCCCGGCGGCCGCAAGAGCACGTCTCGCACTTCCGCTTCCCAGACCCGCTGATTAGGAAGGAGCTTCTGACTATGCATAATCCAGGGCTATCGCTCTGCATGATTATTAAGAACGAGGCGCAGCATCTGGAGAAATGTCTGAGATCCGTGCAGGGATTGGTCTCCGAGATCATCATTGCCGATACCGGCTCGACGGATGGCAGCATGGAGATCGCCCGCAGGTCCGGTGCCCGGGTCATTGAGGTGCCCTGGGAGCATGATTTCTCCAAGGCCAGGAACCGGGCACTGCGGCTGGCCTCCTATACCTGGATTCTAGTGCTGGATGCGGATGAAGCAATCGCAGGCTGGAAGCCGGAAGAGGTGGAGCGGCTGCTGGAGACGCAGAGTGCTGACGGTTATTTTCTGCCTTTTATCCACTATGTGGGTGAGTTCTCCGAAGGAGATTATGTTACGGACAATGTGTGCCGGCTGTTCCGCAATGATGAACGCATCCTGTTTCGCGGCAGCATTCATGAGGAGGTGGCCTCCAGTATCTGGAGCCTGCCGGGAGGACATATCGCATACGCAGCTCTGCCGGTGCATCACTATGGGTATCTGGATGGTGAGCTGCAGCGCAAGCATAAAACCAGCCGCAATCTGGAGCTGATCCACTCCGCTCTGCATCTTGAACCCCGCAGCATCCATCTGCGGTACGCACTGGGTACGGAGTATTACCAGCAGGGAAACTACAATGCTGCGGCGGAGGTTCTCCTCCC
Source organism: Paenibacillus sp. FSL E2-0178 (assembly GCF_038593005.1). Lineage (NCBI taxonomy): Bacteria > Bacillati > Bacillota > Bacilli > Caryophanales > Paenibacillaceae > Paenibacillus > Paenibacillus sp. FSL E2-0178. The sequence goes on along the minus strand of NZ_CP151953.1, from coordinate 5,956,188 downwards.
GCTGCTGGAAGAAGTTCCGGCTGACTCCGGATATACCGCTGACCTTTACCTCAAAACAGCCTACGCTTTGGAGGCCGGAGGACGTCCGGAAGAGGCTCAGGCTGTCTACGAGGCCGGGAGCATTCTGTATGCAGATTTCACGGATCTGCTGGAGAGCTATGCCGGGCTACTGATGGAACAAGGGGAGTTATGGCGGGCTTACGATCTGCTTCAGCGGGCGCTGGACAGCGGTAATACCGCGCATAAATATCCCTCCTCCTCCGGCAGCGGCACAAGCCGCACCCGCTTATTCACCGGGCAGGTCTGCGAGCAGCTGTTTCTATATCAGGAGGCGCTGGACCATTACAGGCAGGTCCTGGTCTACACCCCTGACGATTCCGCCGCCTGGGCACAGCTGGCACCGCTGTGCCTGCTGTCCGGACAAGAGGAGCAGCTGACGGCCATCACCCGTCAGCTGCTCCCTGCCTTGCCCCAGAGAGTGCTGAGCAGGCTGGTGCCTGCCGCACTCAATGCCCGCGCCGCCGGGTGGCTGGCGGCGCTCAGCGCAGCACCGCATCTGCCGGAAGCCATCCGGCAGGTTCTGCAGGTGCTGCTGGATACGCTGTTCCGGGACCCGGAACAGCCTTGTACCGCATCCGTCCGGCTGGAACGGATGCTGCTGGATGAGCCGGATCAGCCATGGATATCCGGCTATCTGTGGGCCTTGTCCTGCCGCAGCGGCGGGCCCGCTGCAGCAGGACAATGGCTGGAGCGCCTGGCCCGGCACAGGCCAGGCATTGCTGCTGTGCACCGCTGGCTCGCGCAGCAGACCGCCGGTGCATCAGCTCATCCGGCAGAGCGGGAGCCGGATGCGCATACGGAATGTGCGGCCGATGAGCCTGCTGAAGCTGCGGGAACTGACAGATGGCGGGAAAGAGGTCCCCGGCATGCTGAATCCAGCAATTCCGCCGTCCCGCAGCGCACCGCTGACGAACACGCAGACAGTTCTGCTCCGCCTTCCGGCAGCTCAACCCATCCTGAGCTCAGCCCCGTTACACCGTTAAGCTTTCCGGATATTTCTTACGCCGCACAACTGCTGGTCCAGACAGGCGCTTGGTATACTCTGCTGCTGTTATTCAGTCCAATGGCAGCTTCACGTTTCTATTGGAGCCGCTTGCCCCAGCCTCTGCTCTACGGACTGCTGCACGCTCCTGCTCCGGTTAAGGAGCAGTGGTTCACTATGTATACCGGGCAAGCTCATTTTTACAGCTCGCCCTGCGATGCTGCCGAGTGGCTGCTATACGCAGCGATGGCTAATTCTTGCGGGCTGCTTCCCCGGCTTGACCCCGCTGACGAACAGGCGCTGCGACAATCCGGCGGACCTGCGGCAGCCATTGGCCTCAGCTACCACAACTTGCTGCTCGCAGCCAAGGTTCACCCGCAAGGAATACCTGTCGTTTCCGGCAGCATCCCCTGGCTGCTGCTTGTAAAGTCCGCCCTCCAGGCAGCACCGTGACACGGACCTTAGCTGCCAGGAACCGCTTCTCAGTATCTCTCACAACATTAATAGAACTTAAAATTTATAGAAACTGCTAAAAGGTCTCGTAACACTCTATGGGCCTCAGCGACAGTCAGCAACACTCAGCACACTCAACAATACTCAGCATCACTCAGTAATACTCAACAACTCTCAGCACACTCAGCAACACTCAGTAATACTCAGCAACACTCAGCATCACTCAGCATCACTCCGCATCACTCCGCATCACTCCGCATCACTCCGCATCACTCAGCATCACTCAGCATCACTCAGTATCACTCAGTATCACTCAGCATCACTCAGCACACTCAGTAACACCTCAGCATCACTCAACCCTACTCTATACTGGCTGTCATCAGCTGATTGCATGACGCACGATAGATAGAAATGCAGATAGCCAGCCGCTTCAATCCATTCTGCTTGCACATACAGCAGAATGGAGTCATTTCATCATTTGAGGACAAGCCCAGTAATATTACTCATTTCCCATCCCGCCCACTCCTAGCGCAATCAAAGGTATTCGTATCGCCTATTCCCCACATCGACCACTTCCAGCGCTATCAAAGGTATTTCCGCCTCCCACCCTCCGCCCGCTGCTCCCAAAGTAACATCAAGAAGTTTGTGTAAAAGCATAGAACAAGCTCCCCGGTTTGTTTAGGCTTAGAGTTAAATTAGCGGTTAGATATACGATTAGATATAACAGTTAGATAAACTGAATTTAGACAACAACCCCGAAAGTTAACGTTCAAACACTGCGGGATAGCAGAATACGTAAATATTTATCACTTTTATTCGTTTCCGGCAACATGGAGACTTCTCAGTATGCACCGCAGACCTAAATGTTGTACGTTATGCAACTTCTACCTATAGATAACTGGGTGTTTGGGAGAATTGTTGTAAGAAATACAACAATCCTCCTGCTAAATCGCTTGAAAAAGGAAAAATCCTGCATTTTATACAACATTTTCGGATTTGAGCCGATATCCTGAGAAAAATGTTGTATTATGTGCAGGATTTTATAAAAATTACGCTTTCCACCGCAGAAAGCGGGCGGATGAACCGGGGAATTCCTGCGGCAACTGCAACCGTCAGGAGGTCCAGATAATCGCAGGGTGTAGAATTAGTTTTATAAGCTGCAACCTTAAGTCCAGCCAATAGAGATTTACAGTTAAGTGTTCAGTTAGTTGTTTAGTTAGTCGTTCAGCTAGTCGTTCAGTCAGATGTTCAGTCAGATGTTCAGTCAGATGTTCAGTCAGTCGTTCAGTTAGTCGTTCAGTTAGTCGTTCAGTTAGTCGTTCAGCTAATCGTTCAGTCAGTTGTTCAGTCAGTTGTTCAGCTAGTCGTTCAGTTAGTTGTTCAGTTAGACACCCAGTTCCTTCCCGGCCTCTGCCCCCCCCCCTATTCCCTCCACTCCACCAGCCGGGGATGCTCATCCAGAATGGAGCGGTACTGTTCAAGGCTTCCCCATTTTCCTTCGGGGTCAAGCTCCATGTAGCGGTCGTATTTGCGGCGCAGCTCTTCGGGTTCCAGTGCCCAGCCGTAGTGCTTCACCCGCAGCTCGGCCAGGAAGCCCGGCAGGACCGCATAGGACAACGCCAGCCGGGGGACATGGTGATCCATCCGCGGGGTGTAATAATAGAAGCCGGGCAGATAGCGGACCAGTGTGCGCGTGTGCTTCGTGTGGATATTCCAGTGCTCATCTTCCCGGTAATGGGTCGTGCCGCCCCAGAAATCAAACAGCCTGAACCCTACCCAGTCGTAAGCGTCCTGATCGATCAAACGCCGCATTTCCTGCTTGGCCCGGTCTTCATAGAATTCATCCGCATCTACGGACAGCAGCCAATCCGGGCCGGTAGATACCGCCAGATCCCAGAGTGTTTTGCGCAGCTCCCATTCACGGCCGAAGATAGAGTGCTCCAGTGTCACCAGCTTGCTAACCTTGGCAAAAGAGTTGCACAGCCGTACCGTACCATCCGTGCTGCCGTCGTCCACTATTACGATATCGTCGACAAATTCGCTCAGCTCTTCCAGCACCTGCTCCAGATAACGGCCGGTTTCATTACGCACCTGCATCATCGCCGTCAGGCGGTTGCCGGATGCCTTGCGCAGCGGTTCATGCATGCTCTTCGCCATCCATTACCCTCCCTCTCAAGCCTTGTACGGCTTCTTCCATATCGGCCATTTCCGCAAACAGCTGTCTGGCTCCCTGGTCCGCTCCCGCCGAACGAAGGAAGCTTCGAATAGCTTCATGCCGCCGGCCATACAGCAAATGCAGTGTCCCTTCAATCACCGGAAGCTGCACTGCATCCTCAAACGCCGGAGCGGTGCCCCCCGCAAGCCCCGGAATCTCAGGAGCCCCTGCTATTCCTGCAAATCCTGCAAATCCGCCCAGCCCAGTATTCTCCGCAGCAGCCGTCCCGTCCGCCTCCATTTCCTCATAGAGCTGCAGCGCCTTCTCCCACTGAAAGGTTCCGATATAATTCAGCAGCAGCCGCTGCCGGGCTTCCGGCCCGGATAACCGGCTCAGAATCTCATTTGCCGCCGCACCATCCTCATTTACCGTGAAAATCTCTGCCCGGAGCAGCTCATGCTCCGCCTCGCCGCCACTCAGCCACTGCCTCATCTGCGCTGCCTTCGCCCTTTCCCCGGCCGTAAACGCCGTGATTTCGTATTGCCGGACGGCATGCTCCAGATTGCCTTTCTTCGCTTCAATCGCCGAGAAGAAACGGTAATGCGAATGCAGACAATCCGTATAATCATGCAGTAGCATCAGCTCGAAGGATTGGGCCAGATACAGCGAAGCGGCTTCATCTCCCCGCAAATATAAATAAGAAGCGGCTAAATAGTGCACCGAAGGCTGGAGGGGCATCTTGGCGCACATGGATATATAGAATGCGGTGCGGTGCCGGCGCTGGATGTCCAGCCAGCCGGCCTCCTCACCCGAAACCACGGGAGGCTGCCATAATTCCGTAAGCGTCCTGTTCCAGATCGCTTCGTAATCGGACAGGAAGAACAATTGCTCTTCCCGGCGGAGCAGTCCGTAGGATAAGGGCTGGTCTCCGCTGAGATACACAATTCCCTTCCGGCGCAGATTCTGCTCCAGATATATCCTTTCTGACGTGGTTCCCGCCAGATCGGCCTTCGCCGCGAGCAGCGCACTGTATTTGTCCCAGAGAACACTATCCTCCCCTTCCGGACAAAGTTCCAGCAGGGCTACAGTATAAGCAGGCTGCAGCGCCAGCACATCCGGGAGCCAATAAGGCGAAGAGACAAGCAGCGTATATTCTTTGGCATTCAGACTGTACAATTCGGCCAGCGTCACGGACCTGATCCCGCTGCTCCGCTGCCGGGCAGGCGTCATTCGTCCGGCAAAACAGACCTCCCCACGGTCCGGGAGCAGCTCCAGCATTCTTTTATACTCATAATCTTCCCAGGAAACACGGCTAAGCACGATATAGTTCATAAGTGTCCCTCCCCCTCCCCGCCGGGGGCTGACGGATGAAGCTTATCCCGGCCGCCTGCCGGCTCACCAGCATAGCCCACCGACAGATCCGGATCAGGAATAAGCGCCAGACTGCGGAAGAAGCCCTCCCGCTTCATAATCCTTCCGGGCGTGATTCCGCTTCTGTGTGCGATGCGTTCCAGTGGAAGATGCTGCGTTGTCCCGCCTGCCCCAGGCCGCTGCCCGGGGTCTTCTGCTGCATAGTCCGCACTGACTACGATATCCGCCCGGCTATGCTGCAGGACTTCCACCAGCTTCTCGATGTAACGGCTGTCATATGCCGCAGAGGCGGATAAGTAGACAATGACTTCGCTGCCATAGAGAGCCGAGATATTCTCCAGCGCGTGCAGCCAGGGCTTCTCGCCATGCACAGTAATCACAGCGTCACGCTCATGCACCGGAAATTCGGGAAAAGACTGGCTCCAGCTGTCCCGGACCCACACCCAGCGGATATTGCTGTAGCTCTGGCCTTCCTGCAGCGTCTGCTGCCACTCACGCGAATCCGCTGCCGTCCAGTTTTCTTCGAAATAGACAACAGTAGTCACAAGGGGCGTCTCCGCCGTATGCCGGCCCAGCGGAATTACCGGCTGCGGCAGACAAGCGGACAGATCACCGGGAATCTGGAGCAGACCCGCATCAGCAGGACTGTCCTGCAGATTCCATTTCCGGCGGTATGCCCGCTCCCCCGCTGCTGATGACGCATTGCCTGCGTTAATCACAGCGCCTTCCTCCAGCGGGTGAAGAACATGCACATACACCGGATCACTGAGTGCAAGACTTGCCCCCTGCATCCGGGCCCGCAGACACCAGTCGGCAATGATCAGCCTGCGCTCCGCTAGTGATGAATCGAAGCCTCCTACCCTCAGCAGCAGCTCTCTTGCTATAAGCAGACAGGACCCGCCCAGTACCTCCGCATACCTCCACTCCCCTTGCCTTTTGTCCAGGATGTGGGCTGCATAAGCTGACAGTTCAGAGTATCCGGCAAAATGCAGCTGTTCCTGCCCCTCTCCTCGTTCACTGGAGGAACGGGGAGCCACCACGCCCACCGCTGGATCATCAATAGGCGGCCACAGCAAATTGCCAAGCCAGCCGGGGGACACCATCACACGGTCCTCCAGCAGAACGGCAAAAGAGGTCTCAGCATAAGCCAAGGCCTCATTCACCCTATAATTCCCGGCGGCAAAGGGGAGAAATACCAGATTCGGCTCCCCCGAGAACTGCTCTGACAACCATTGCAGCGGAAATTCAGCAGTCATCGGAACGGCAATCAGCCGCACAGAAGAACCGGAGTGCCGGAGCAGCAGCCGCAGGCACTCTGCCGACCACTGTGCATGCCGCAGCTCCACCACAAGCGTAACGCCTCCCTGCACCGGCAGCGGAAGCAGCCCCTCCCGTTCCAGATAGCTGTATCTTCCCGCCAGACGTTCCGTGCTGACAGCTTTAACAGTATTCATGGTTTCAATTGTATGGATTGCATCCATCGCTTCATAGGACATCCAGACTCACACTCCAATGGTCATAACTGTGCTGTCTATAATGTATGAGCGGGATGGGGCAGGTATCCCTGTTTATGCCGTATTCGGCAGATAGTATCCGCCAAGCGGATACCCACGTCAAACTGCGGCGGTCGCTTTTACCACCCGCCTGTCATTACTATCGGCCTGATTCCGCCGGCATCGAATTCCATTCGGTCAATACATAACATACGGTTGCCCGGCTCCGGGTCTCCGATGATTCTCCGGTGATAGACGATCAGCCATTCATCACGGTCAGGAAGATGTAAATATCCGTGATGGCCGGGGCCTTCCGCTAGAGGCTCCTGCCTCTCCAGTATGGTCCCTTTGTTATCGAATGGCCCCAGCGGATTATCGCTTACACCGTAGGCCACCCGGTAGGTCCCGTTGGTCCACCCTCCCTGCGACCACATCAGATAATACAGACCGTCCTTCCTGATCATGCACGGTCCTTCCACATAACCCGGCGGCGTAACAGAACAGATCATTTGTCCGTCCGGGAAAGGGACAAAACCCGTCATTTGCTCATTCATCCGGGCCACGTTGCAATGCCCCCAGCCTCCGTAATACAGATAGATTGCACCGTCATCGTCCTTGAACAGATGAGCGTCAATGGGCTGAGCGCCGTGAATAAACTTGCTGATCAGCGGCCGGTGGAGGTACCCCCTGTAGGGGCCTTCGGGAGCATCTGCAACGGCAATCTCCAGCCCTCCTGCTTCACCATCCTTCTGGATATCGTTCGAGGCAAAGACAAGATAATGCCGGCCGTTATGCTCTATCTGGGTCGGAGCCCATACCGCTCTCCAGATCCAGGGGAAATCATCCATTTCAATAATGCTCTCATGGACCTTCCAATCGATCAGGTCTTCGGAGCTGAAGGCATCCAGATTCATCTGCCGCGTATATTCCGTAAAGGATCTGGTGGCATAAATATAATGCCTGCCGTGATAGGTCCTGGCTTCGGGGTCTGCATACCAGCCCGGCACGATCGGGTTCGTAATTCCTCGCAAGCGAACCTCCCTCCTTTCTCCGCAACCTGCAAATTAACAGCTGTATAATCCGTTCTCTTCCTGTTCCCGGATCCAGACCTGCATGAAGCCGGACGCTCTGTTGTCCCAGGCGTAATAGGGAATGAACCGGAGCGGCCTGCCCTCTTCATCCCGGCTCTGCAGCACCGTCACCCCGCCCAGCAGCTCCGGCAGATGTTCCACCCGGAACTGCGCCCCGGCCGGAATGGAGCAGGCATCATAGGACAATCCGGGATGATCCGTCTGCTCCAGACAGTACACCACGGGTCCCCGCTGAACGGCAACCCTACCTCTGTCCGCCTCCACCTCCGGCTTGGCCCGCACAAGATTCACGGGCATATCCAGTTCAAGCACAACCGTATCTCCCGGCGACCAATGCCGGTTAAGCACCAGATACCCTTGATCCGTCAAGGCTCCGGCCCCGCTGATGCTGACGCCGCCAGCCTCCAGCCGGTACCCCCTGCACCATTCCGGCACACGCAGCCGGATGCTGAAGCCGGCACTTGCTGCTGGGTTCACCTCAAGCTCGATCCGGCCATCCCAGGGATACAACGTGCTTTGCTTCAGCCTGACGCCCAGTCCGCTGCCCAGCACAAGCTCTGCCTCGCTGTTCATGTATTGATTGACCACCAGGCCTTCTTCTGCAGACGCATAGACGTATTGGCCCAGGGAAGGCAGGAAGCGGGCCAGATTGGTCGGACAGCAGGAGGTTTCGAACCAGGGCACACGATGATGCCCGCCCTGTGAAGCAAGCGGATTGACATAGAAGTACTTATCCCCGGACAGAGATATTCCGGATAAGGCGCCGTTGTACATTTCACGCTCTACCACATCGGCGTATTTGCCGTCTCCGAACGTCAGGTTCATCCGGTGATTCCAGAACACCATGGCAATGGCGGCGCAGGTCTCGCAATAGGCTGTTTCATTGGGCAGGTCATAATCGAAGGTGAAGCCTTCATTATGCCTGGACGGCCCAATGCCGCCCGTTACATACATGTTGCGCTGCACCGTGTGGTTCCAGACCCGGTGCAGCGCCTCCGCATAAGCGGAATCCCCTGAAGCATGGACAATATCCGCCATTGCCGTGTACATATACATGGCACGAACAGCATGCCCGGTCACCTGCTTAATCTCGCTGACGGGAACATCATCCTGGCAATAGGCCGGCCCCCATTCCGGATTGTCCCAGATCGCGCCCGCGCCATGTCCATGGCCGCGCTCCTCCAGCAGCCACAGCGCAAGCTTCCAGTAGCGCTCGGCCCTGGTCACGCGGTACAGCTTCACCAGCGCCAGCTCAATCTCCTGATGCCCTTCCACCCAGTGCCGCTTGCCGGGGCCAAACACCTCATCATAATGATCGGCCAGACGGCAGGCCACCTCCAGCAGCCCGCGCTTACCGGTCGCTTCATAATAGGCAACCGCCGCCTCAATCAAATGGCCGCCGTTATACATCTCGTGCTTCTCCATATCCGTCCATTTGCCCTGCGGATTCTCCAGTGTGAAGTAAGCACTAAGGTATCCATCCGCTTCCTGCGCTGCCGATATCAGCCCGATAATCCGGTCGGCTTCAGCTTCCAGCGCCTCATCCCGCCTGGGCATCAGCGCATAGGCTATGCCTTCAAGCACCTTGTAGACATCCGAGTCATTATAATATTTGCCTTCGTAATGCCCCTCCATTAGGCCCCCGGCCTTGGCGAAGTTATCGATGCGCCCGGTATCCTCACATTTGGATAAGCAGTCCGGCAGAGTGGTCTGCCGGAGCACCTCCAGGCGCGGCCGCCAGAAATGATCATTAATGGTTATACTCGTAAAAGACACACCCTGCCAGGCATACAGCTTCGCTTGTTGCTCTGCCATTTCCGTTCCCCGCCTCCTTTATCCTTTTAATCCGGTTAAGGTAATGCCCTCCAGAAAGTAACGCTGCCCGGCCAGAAACACAATGACGCAGGGCAGAACGACGGTGGCCGAGGCCGCCATCAGCAGATCCCACTGCGCGGTGTAGGTACCCTGGAACATTTGCAGGCCCAGGGCAAGGGTGAAGAGACTGTCGCTTTTCAGGTAAATCAGCGGGCCCATGAAATCGTTCCAGGAGGCCAGAAAGCTGAATAAGGCAACCACGATGATCGCGGAACGGCTTAACGGAAAGATGAGCCGGGTATAGATCTGCCAGTAATTCGCCCCGTCTACAAAGGCCGCTTCATCAAAGTCTCGCGGAATCGTCAGATAGAATTGCCGGAGCAGGAAGATATTGAAGATTCCGCCGCCGAAATAAGCGGGTACAATCAGCGGATACAGCGTATCGTATAGACCCATCAGCTGCCAGCCGAGAAAGCTCGGGATAATTGTGACCGCCGCCGGCAGCATCATGCTGGTCATCAGGATGGCAAACACCGTATCCCTGCCCTTCCACTGAATCCGTGAGAATCCGAAGGCCCCGATGCTGCTGGTAATTACGGTCCCTACAAGCACCGTAACCACGATGATCAGCGTGTTCTTGAAGAAAACATCGAACGGCAGCACCGTAAGCGCCTTATGAAAATTGCTCCACTGAAACGGCTTCGGTATCCATTCGGGAGGCATGGTGAAAATCTGTGACAAATTCATCAGCGAGCTGCGGATCAGCCAGACAAACGGAATGACGAACATGGCAGAGATCAGGATAAGCGCTCCGTAGCTTGCGGTAAGTGATAGCTTCGATGGCCTCAAGCACGGTCCCCCCCTTCGTAATACACCCATGACTTCGAGGTTCTGAAGACGATAAAGGTAAAGAACAGAATAATGATGAACAAGATCCAGGCCAGCGCAGACGCATATCCCATTTCAGCATCCCGGAAGCCCGTTCTCCACAAATAAAATACATAGAAAAGACTCCGGTTGTTCGGTCCCCCCTGCGTCAGAATATAAGCTTCGTTGAAGACCTGGAAGGAGCCGATTATGGTCATGATTGTATTGAAAAAAATCGTGGGGGTGACCATCGGAACTGTCACGTGGCTCAGCTTGCGGAACCAGCCGCCTCCATCCACCTCAATCGCTTCGTAATACTGCCGGGGAATACCGGAAAGTCCGGCGAGAAAAATAATCACCGTGCTGCCGATGCCCCATAGCGTGGTAAGAACCACTGACGGGATGACACTGCTCTCCCCGTACAGCCAGTCGCTGGTCGGCAGATGCAGCCGGCTGAGCAGCGAATTGATGAGGCCCAGATCGGGATTGAGCAGCCACATCCAGATCATGGCCGAGGCCACCGCCGGAACAATGCTCGGAAGATAGATAATCGTACGGAAGATGGCTCTTCCCTTTACATTGAGATTGAGCAGAAGCGCGATGCCGAAGGAAATAAGAATAACTGCAGGCACACGCAGCACGACGAAATAAAAGGTGATTCCCAGCGATTTATAGAACAGCTCATCCTCACCTGAGAACAGCCGCACGAAATTATCCAGACCGACAAAAGACGTCTGATCCTTGAACACATTATAGTTGGTCAGACTGAGCACCAGGCTTGCGATCATGGGACCCAGCGTAAAAATGGCAAACCCAAGTATTGCGGGGGCGGTGAACAGCAGCCCATAGAACATTCCCTTTCGCATACCGGCCTCCAGTCTCGAATTTCGCAAGTAGAAACGGCTTTGCCGTCCTTTAGACGGACGGTACCGTTTCAGCGTGAAATAGAAGGATAATTTAAAGCGTAAGCATATAAATTCTTATATTTGCAAAAAGAACGGCGAACGAGGCATCGGACGCCGCTCCTTACTACTAGTTTCGCAGTTGGTTATTCCTTGATATCACGGCGTCCCTTAATTTGGGCCTGGGCCTTTACGGCGATTGAGTCCATCGCTTCCTGGGCAGTTTGCTGGCCGAGCCATACCTTATCCAGGGCAGGATTAACCAGATCCATAATATTGTTGAAATTCTTCACATAGCCGGTCGGCGTCTGATGCCCTTTGGTCAAGATTACATCGACGATGGCTTCTTTATAGCCGGAGGGTCTGGCATCCAGATTCTCCGTCCATTTGGCGAGCAGCGCCGGATCGGTGTACCAGTCCTTGGGAGAAGGCATCCAGGTTCCGGCTGTAAGCATATCAATGGAGGCTTCAGGATCGAGCAGCGCCTTCAGCAGCTCCCAGGTCTCCTGTGGATGCTTGGTGGATTTGAAGATCGAGAACATGCCGCAGACCACGGTGGTTACCGGCTCTTTCATTACAGGCATGACCCCGACGTTAAAGTTGAACTTCGACTGGGCGAGGCCTGCGCTTGCCCATTGCCCGTCCACCGTCATCGCTACCTTCTTGGTCTGGAGAGCTACATTCGTTGCCGGAATATTCTTCGACTGCACGGGTGAAGGGGATACGTGGTGCACATTCATCAGATCGGCTATTTTCTGGAGGGCTTCAACAGCTTCCGGCTGGTTAAGCGCGAAGGTCTTGCCATCCGCCGAGATGAAATCCCCGCCATTTGAATAGATAAAGTTGCTGTATACCCCCCACCAGGTGGAGAGATTTGCGCCATATTGCTTAATTTTTTTGGGATCGAAGTCCGGGTCGGCTGCTGTTTTGCCATTGGTGTCCACAGTCAGCTTCTTGGCGACCTCGACGAATTCATCCCAGGTCCAGGCATCCGCCACATTCGACGGGGGAGGCTCAATGCCGGCTTCCTTGAAGATATCCTCATTGTAGAACAGTCCGAAGGATTCCGGCCCCGGTCCGATTCCAATTACATTGCCCGGCTCCAGTGAATAGGTAATATTGGGAACCAGCGTATCCGGACTGATGTCGGCATCCGTATCGAGAAATTCCTGGAGATTATAGAATTTGCCCTGCTCCGCCATCGGAAAGGCAATCGTACCCGATTCCATCATGGCGATATCCGGAACATCATTTCCGGCAACCATGGTCGTCAGCTTGGTATCATAATCAGCGGCAATATGCTGAAGCTCAACCTTGACATTTGGATGCTTGGCCTCGAAGTTCTGGATGGCTTTTTTGTAAGGAGCCACTTCTTCCGGTGATCCCCATACAGTCATCCGCAGCGTAATGTTCTCCTTCGATCCGGCATTCCCGGAAGGCGTGGAAGTCTCAGGGCTTGCTGTACCCGACTTCGAGCACGCAGACAGCACAGCGGCTAGCATCAGAATCAGAGCCAATGTAATGAAGACCGGTTTTCTTGGTAGCAACATATTCCGAGCCCCTCTCGATTTCTAAGTTCAACGGGTTCATAGCTGCAGTCTATGATGCCTTTATTATAAATTACAGGATAGCGCTTACATAACCCTAATCTCTTTGGATTGGTGGACTGTGATTGGGTTTACAGCGGGAGTGTAATGGCCACCTTGGTGCCTTTTCCCGGAGAAGAGAAGATGGAGATTCCGTACTCGCCGCCATAGGTCATCTGAATGCGGTCAATGGTATTCTTAATGCCCACGGAAGATGCTTTCTGGTGCAAAATCGCATTTACAGTCGCCTGGCTCATGCCACGGCCGTTGTCGGCCACCTCGTAATGCCGGACTCTGCCGTTAATCCAGCCGCGGATTCCGATGATGCCGCCCGATTCGGTCTGATCGAAGCCATGCAGAATCGCATTTTCCACAAAAGGCTGGAACAGCAGCCGTGGCACATCGTATTCGAAGAGCCGCGGGTCCATATCATACTCTACCGTGAACTTGTCCTCGAACCGGATCGACATAATATAGAAATAGTTATTCATCCAGTTCATTTCTTCGGACAAAGGCACGGCGCCCCATGTCTTCCTCGAAGTATAATGCAGCATATTGGACAGGCAGACAAGCATTTTGCTGAGCTCCTGCTGATCATTCTCAATCGCCGTCCAGTTCATCACATTCAGGGTATTGTACAGGAAATGCGGATGCATCTGCATGTTCAGCGCCTGAATCTCGGCTTCCTTTTCCTTCAGCTTGGTCTCGTAATTCTCTGTCACGAGCAGATGAATCCGGTCATTCATCCGGTTAAAGCGCTGCGTCAGAATGCCGAATTCATCGTTGCTTACCACATCCACGCGGGTCTGGAAATCCCCTTCGCCCACTGATCTCATCGCGCTTAACAGCCGCTTGATCGGTTTGGTAATTTTGCCGGCAATGAAAAAAGCGAGGATAAGCGCCACTATCCCCATCACAACAGCCATGACAGTAATGGAAGCGCGGATCACCGGCACAAAGCTGCTCACCAGCCCTGCTTCCGGAATCCACACGACAGACATCCAGCCGGTAACCTCCGAGCGGTCAAAGCAGACGATCACTGCCTCGCCGTCCAGCGTCATTCTCCGCGCACCGCTTTTCTCCTGCTGCAGCTCGTCCAGCCACGCCTCCTTATAGGTCTGCGCAATAGCCCCCGGCTCACTGCTGGCGACCACCTTATCATGCGGATCGAGCACCATATAGCGAGAGCTTCCCGGTATGCTGTCCTCATACAAGGATTTAAGCACCTCGGATTTGAAGCTAATGGCAAGTACAGGGCGTTCCACCCCGGCATCCATTTTCTCCAGCTTCGTATTGCTTAGATAGGTGAAATCAAGCACGCGTGTGGCCGAGAACAAATAACGGAACTCCAGATTCCCGTCCTCCAGATAAGGCTGGTTGAACATAGATACGAAATCATAGGTAGGAATCCATACCAGCTTCCCCCCTGCCTGCCGGGCCAGATCGTATATATCCGATTGAACCGGGTCTCCTTGCGGCAGCGTTTGTCCGAAGGTAAAGTAGGAGGTCCATAGCTGGTAGGCATAGATATCCTGGTTCTGGGAAAAGGTTTTGCCGAGCACTGCCGTCACCTGCCGGTCCGCTGCAAACAGCTCCACTTGGTTCGCGGGGTCCAGCTGGCTGAAAATTCGGAACAGATCCTTATCGAGAAATAAGGACATGCTGTTCTGATCCACGATCCGCAGCTTCGTGTCCATGACTTCGTTATTTTTTTTGACAATCTCATACACATTCTTCTGCGCCTGCTCCGTGATAATCTTCAGGCTGGTCCGATAGAACAATGCCCCCAGTACGAGCAGGGGAACCGCGATCAGCAAGATGTAGCTTGCCAGCAGCCGGTAACGGAAGGTTATCTTCATGCCTCCCGTTTCCTTTGCGAAAGTGCGTGCTTATAAGCTTTTGGCGACATGCCATGATATTTCTTGAATACACGGCAAAAATATTTCGTATCCTGAAATCCGCATTCCAGGGAAATTTCGTATACTCTGAACTGCTCCGCTGCAAGCAGCTCTTTGGCCCGCTTCATACGGACCGCCGTCACATGCTCGGAGAAGGTCTTTCCCGTCCTGCTCTTGATCAGCGTACTGAAATAGGAGGGGTTAAAATGGAAATGCTCGGCTGCCCGTTCCAGTGTAAGGTTCTCTTTCGTATGCCCCTGTATCCAGCCCAGGCATTCCGCGATGACCACCTCACTCTTATCCTGTCTGGATAAGGCCAGGGCTAGATGCGCTTCCCGGAGCGCATGGTTAAGTTTGGTCATTAATTCCTGGTAGGAGCTGCATGAACGGATCAGCATCGTGGCCGTATCGGTCAGTATCTGCCCCGTCTTTTTGTCCAGAATATCCTGATGGTCACTCCGGATCTGCAGCAGCATCAGCGAAGCCTGCTCCTTCAGCAGCATGGGACTGGCCTGTCCGGCATCCGCGAGCTGATAGACGGTCTCAGCGCAGACCTCCTGAACAAGGGCGGCATCGTCCATTTTCAAAGCATCATACAGCCTGCCCCAGTCAGGAGCTCCAGCTCCGGGGGTTGAAATAAGCTCATCCGCAAAAAGCAATCCCTGCCGGAAATCGTAGAAATTGTAGCTGTTGGCCGTCCTGGCTGCAAGATACGACCGCGGCGCTTCGGCAAGCAGGGAATGGCATTGCGGCCCAATCCCGTGGACAAGCTGTCCCGCATGCACCCACTCAGCCGCCAAAGACTGGGCGATGTAGCGGGCCTCCTCCCGCTTGCCTTGGGTAAGCGCTTCCAGCGTAATCAAGGTCACGGCCGCCTGAACGCCGTCCTCCATCATCCCGCTCAAGGGAACGGTTATGGCCTCTCCCCACCGACTCCAGGCCTGCTCCAGAGAGCGGACGAAGGAGCCGCTGTCCTGCTGTTCCCCGCTGTCCCGGCGGTGCTTCAGCTCCGAATATACAGCCACACCGCTCTCCCGCAGCCACTCATAACGGTTCAGCTCCTCCAGCTCCTCCAGGGCCGCACTGCCGTTGAGCCAGGACAGTATCAACCGGCTCAGGTAGGCGGAAGAAGCCAGCTTCAGGCGGTGCTGCAGCTCTTCCTCTTCGCGGTACTGCTGCTGTTCCGCTGTCAGCTGAAGGTCGATCCGGCTTAAGACCTCCGTAATTTTTTCAATCTCCACAGGCTTCAGCAGGTAATCAAAAGCGCCGTGACGAACCGCCTTCTGCGCATACTCGAACAGATTGTAAGCGGATACCATTACAACCCTGGTTTTAATGCCTTCTACCTTAAGCCGTTCCAGAAATTCAAGACCATCCATGCCAGGCATGCGGATATCCGTCAATATAGCTTCCGGGCTGTGGGCTTTCACCAATTCCATGGCCGACAAGCCATCCTTCGCCGCCACCACCTGGTCCTCCGGCCGCAGCCGCCCAATCAGATTGACCATCCCTCTGAGATGTCTGGGCTCATCATCCACGATCAATATTCTCACTATGCTCAGCCCCCCGAATTGGTTTGAATTACATATCAGCCGCATCTTTGCCCTAATTATAAAAGCCGTTCCGGCTTATTCATAGTGCATTAATATTGGATTGGTGGACTATTATTAGGAGCGTGCGCGGAGTTCGGGAGGGAAGCTGTTTCTATGCCGCGTCAAGAGAGGCTACGTTCCTGATACGTAAACAGCAATGTAGTATGATCGTTCACGTTTCTACGCCGCGTCAAGAGAGGCTAACGTTCCTGTCACGCAAACAGCAACGTGGTACGATGTTTTCACGTTTCTATGCCGCGTTAAGAGAGGCTAACGTTCCTGTCCGAGCAAATACAGAAGAGCCGCCCATTTCATTGGCGGCTCTTGCTTGCAAATTATAGTCTTTTTCATTATCGCTTAAACGCCCGCAGGCCCGCATTATCGCTGTCCCTGACCCTTCAAGGTAAGCAGTTGGATTTTCTCCACTTAATCATTCCGGTTTGCTTGCCTTACAGAAATTAGTTGGATTTATGACACTTAATCCTGTCTATATCCCCGCCGTCAGCGAATCCGGCTGAAATTAAGTGCCGTTTTTCCAACTAAGTCACCGGGATCAGCGATTCTGCCAACAGCAGATGGAGTTTTTCCACTTATATGTTCTACCAATCTCCCATTACTCTCCACCGCCCGCATTGGCCCCGGCATTTCCGGCGTTTGTGCTTGGCGCAGAGTTGCCGCTCCCGGCCGGTGTGTTATTCTCTCCGCTGTTCGTATTCCCGGCTCCCCCGCTTCCCTCAACAGCTGTACCGTCCGCACCGGTGCCGCTCTTCTCTGTGTTCAGCGAAGGCGCCGGAATCGCGATTCCAGGTGCGCTGCTGCCATTCTCGCCGACAGGCTGGCCCTGATTGTCGTAATAGTACATCGGGACATCGCCGACAACCATCAGGTAGGAGACAGGAATTTCTGTATCCACGATCTGCGGCTCCATATCAAACGGAATGACAACCGCTACCTCGGTAACAATATGAATAAAGACTTCAACGAGAATCATGTTGATGCCGGCATTTTGCTGCCGCGTGTTCAGTTCCACCTTTACCGCGCCCTGCGGTTCGATTTTGATCGGAATATCCGGCCCAAATGAGGCAATCAGCGGACTGCCCAGCGCCTGGCCCAGCGGAATATGCTCCGTCTGGTTATGCAGCTCCTGCAGCGTGGACTGGATGACTTCGGCCGCCTGTGAAGTAATCCGCATATGCTCCTTATAGTTGAGCATGAACCCGGATATTTTGCCGTTCTTATCCGTCTTCCAGTCAATCAGCGCTTCCGCGTTCCCGCCGTCCGCAACCTGGGAAGTAATCGCCTTGTTAATGGATTCCGTAGCGATTTGCTTCACCCGGATCTGCGCCAGATGGAGGATCGGCGGCTTCAAATGCTGCTCCACATAACGCAGCCCCTGAAGCACAGCCAGAATCAGCAGCAGGCTCAGGATGATCCAGAATCTGCCCCGGCGGCGCGGCTTCCGTCCTTTCCCTGCGCCAGCCTCCTGCTTCTTCCGCTCCCTGCCGCGGAACAGGCTGAATCCCCCGTTCCGGCTGGCTTTACGCCAGACACGATAACCCGGAGCTCCTGCTCCTGCACCGGGCGAAGCCGTCTCATAACCCGCTTCCTTCCTGTCCGGCCGGAGTCCCGACCTCGAAGGCTTCGCCACGAATACCCCGCCCCGGCTTGATGCCCCCGCCCCGGACCTTGACGGCTTCGCCGCGAATCTTGCTCCCGAACCCGGCGGCCGGAAGACAGCCTTCGACGGTTTAGCCTTGAACGACGGGCTGCGCCCGGCCGGTCTCGGCAACCCGCTCCAGCTGAACCTCGGCAGACGCAGACGCCCGAAGATTGATACGCCTGCCCGCCGGTTCCCCCATTTTCTGATTCTGCCCATGCCTTGCAGTCCCTCCCGACATTCCTGCGGTCAAGCCGCCCATGTACTATAAGGCTATTCGGGACGAACGCAAAATAACCCCACAATGTGGGAAAGCAGTGAAGACACTTATCCTTTTTAACCGAAAATGAGCAGTTCCCGGTGTAACACCGAAGAACTGCTCTACGCTTCTACTTCCTTCTATCCTTTATATAGATTGAACTGGAATTTGAGTTGGAGAAGGGAGTGACGGAAGGGAATTTTGGAACTGTAGGAGCGGAAGCGTCCGCCTTTGTCTACGGATTTCTACCGCTAAAGGCGGTACAAATCAAGAAATCTGTAGACAACAGCGGCCGGAAGTCCAAATATTCACCGCAGTTACGAATACTTCTTTACTTAAAATCTTAAGTTTAATCTATATTGCCTCCTACCCCATCCGCTTACGCTTATCCTCCTGCAGATGCCCCCAGTGACGGCGGACAAAAATAGCGATCAGAATCACCATAAACACCGCATACCACGTAAGGAATCCGTTCCACTCCTCCCGGGGGACAATCAGCGAGGAGCTGATCGTTCCAAACAGCCAGATGTAAGACAGATTCCCAAGCACCGTCCCCCAGATAAAAGCAGCAGGCTTAATCGGAGAAACGGCCGACATCAGATTGATAATATTGCTCGGCACAATCGGAATCGTACGCAGCAGCACCAGGGTCCAGATGCCGTAGCGGTCCAGATACATCTGCCATTTGTCATAGCGCTTCAGCTTATATCCCCATTTCCGGTCAAACCACTCCGAAAGATAGCGCCGGAACAGGAAGTAGACGAGCACCGCACCAATATTACAGGCCAGCCAGCTGACAATCATCCCGCCAATAACATTAAATACAGAGACGTGAAGCACAATCAGGATCGCTAGTGGGAAAAATCCGAATAAACTTTGCAGTACCGCCAGCGGAACGGTAGCGAATAGAATGGAAGGGCCGCTCAATCCAAGACTCTGCAGCAGCCAGTCGATCCAGGCATTAATGGTCTCGGTCACGGAGTTCTCCCCTTTCCTGACTCCTTGCAGCAGCTGTCTCCTGATTTCATACTGAACATAAGGGAATCGCTCATTAACGTTTGTTTCGTGAATCTCAAGTGGAAACGGCGTTGCCGTCCTTTAATAAGGACGGTACCGTTTCAGCGAGAAAGATAAGGAACATTTATTACGCGAAGCATATACATTCTTATCTTTTCAAGAAAAACACCCCTCTCGGGGTGTTTGTTGAATGAGTTTGCTTATGATATGTACATCTAAAGAACAGTCGTTAGCGTACAAGTTACAGAATTGTAGCCTATGTTCTTTCAATCATAGCACACATCGATCTTCTCTGCCAAATAGCTGATTCGCTGAACAATCTCTACAAATTCACTCCGGTAATCCACTCATTCACCTTGGCTTCATTGTTATCGACCCAATCTTTGGCTGCTTCCTCCGGCGATTGTCCGCCTTGGATCTTGACCATAACCTGAGCCATATCGTCTGCGGTCCATTTGAATTGGCTTAGGAACAGATATACATCGGGCATATCATCCTTCAGACCTTTTCGTACCATAGTATGGATCTGTTCAGCACCGCCGTATACATTCTTGGGATCATCCAGATATTTCAGATCCATATTCGCGAACATCCAGTGCGGAGTCCAGCCGGTAACTACGATCGGTTCATTGTTGTCAAAAGCTTTCTGCAGCTCCTGTGCCATCGCCGCCGAAGAGCTCTCAAGCAGCGTATAATCGCTTAATCCGTACGCTTCAATTGCCGCTTCAGTAGCCGTCATAATTCCGGCACCCGGTTCAATTCCGATAATCATGTTATCCAGCGAAGCCGCAACCTCCGCATTGTTCAGATCCTCAATGGAATTGATATCCATATAAGCAGGAACGGCAAGTCCAGTCTTCGTTCCATCCAGATTCACACCGGCATCTACGATATCATTACCGTATTTCTCCAGATAAGAAGCATGGGTGCCCGGCAGCCAAGCGGCTACCATCGCATCCGCACTTCCATCGGCAATCCCTGCCCACATTGGACCGGCATCGACCTGGAGCATTTCTACCGTAACGCCAAGCTTCGATTCCAGTACTTCCTTAACCACGTTCGTGCTGGCAATTTCCGAATCCCAGGCCACATAAGCCAGCTTCACCGAAGAATTATCCTTGGACGAGCATCCGGAAATAACAACAACCATCATCAATAGCATAATCAAGCCAAGCTGGCTCAGTTTCATCGATTTAAATTTACTCATATGAATTAAACACTCCTCTATCCTTGTTGTTTGGGCTTGAACAGCTTCTGGGTCAGACGGTCCAGCAATATCGCAATAATAACAATGGCAATTCCCGCTTCGAAGCCTGCCCCCGTCTTGGCCTGTGATACCGCACGGTACACATAGGCTCCGACACCCTGGGCGCCGATCATGGACGAGATTACGACCATCGACAGTGACAGCATAATGGTCTGGTTAATACCGGCCATAATAGTCGGCAGGGCAATCGGCAGCTGCAGCTTGAACAGCTTCTGTCCTGCTGTCGATCCGAAGGCATCCGCAGCCTCCACCAGCTCCGGCGATACCTGCCGGATACCCAGGTTCGTTAGACGGATGGTTGGCGGGATAGCAAATATAATAGAAGCAATCACCCCGGGCACTACACCCAGAGAGAAGAACGATACCGCAGGCAGCAGATATACGAACGCCGGCATCGTCTGCATAAAGTCAAGTATAGGCGTAGCAATATTCTGGAAGGTCTTGCTCTGCGCACAGAGCACGCCCAGCGGAACCCCGATAATTACAGCCAGTAAGGAAGCCGTCAGCACAAGGGCCAGCGACTGCATTGAGGGGTCCCATAATCCGAGATTATCAATTAGCAGCAGCCCGATCACTGCGAACAATGCCATCCGCCATTTGCCGATCCAATAAGCCAAAGCGGCGATAAGTATGGTCAGCACAATCGCGGGCAGGAATGTTAGCGCCGCATCAATGCCGCTTACCATTCCGCCGATCACAGCATGAATGAGATCGAAGAAGGGGCCGAAATAAGTCGTCAGCCAGTCTTCGAGCCATTCTACGCCCTTTCCGAGCGGTATTTTGGGTAAATTCATGAACCAAGTCCTCCTTCCGGAACCGCATTACCGGCAAGTGCGGACAGCACGGCTCCCTTGATGACAATGCCCTTCAGCTTGTCACCCTCGTCTACTACGGCAACCGGCAGATGCGTCTCCGACATCATCTCGAACAGGTCATTCAGCAGGGTATCCGGCCGTACACGGGGAATCTCCCGCTGCATGACTTCCAGAATGCTCCGGTTCTCTTTCAGTGCCTGTGCCGCATTCTCCGCTGTAATTACACCTTGGAGCTTCATTTCATTATCCGCCACATACAGGCTGGATACTCCGCTGTCCCGCATAAGCTGCAGGGCTACCCGGGGTCCGCGTTCCGGACGGATCATCTCCGGCTGGCGCATGACATGAGCGGCGGTCAGCACCTTGGACAAGTCGACGTCCTCAACGAATCGTTCTACATATTTATTCGCAGGCTGAATGAGGATCTCTTCCGGCGAACCGATCTGGACAATGACGCCGTCCTTCATCAGTGCAATCCGGTCACCAATCCGCAGCGCCTCATCGAGATCATGCGTGATGAATACAATGGTCTTCTTCACCCGGGCCTGCAGCTCCAGCAGCTCCTGCTGCATATCCTTGCGGATCAGCGGATCAAGCGCACTGAAGGCCTCATCCATCAGCAGGATATCCGGATCATTGGCCAGCCCTCTGGCCAGACCGACACGCTGCTGCATGCCGCCGCTCAGCTGATCCGGGCGGTGATGCTCCCAGCCCTTAAGGCCGACCAGCTCGAGTGCCTCCATGGCAAGACGGGTTCGCTTGCTTTTCTCCACACCTTGCACTTCCAGTCCGTATTCAGCATTGGCCAGCACACTGCGGTGCGGGAACAACGCGAACTTTTGAAAGACCATGCCGATATTCTTGCGCCGGAACTCTCTTAGCTGCTCCGGATTCATCTGGACAACATCCTTGCCCTTGAACAATACTTGGCCCCCAGTGGGCTCAATCAGCCGGTTCAATAACCGGACGAGCGTGGACTTACCGCTGCCCGACAATCCCATAATGACAAATATTTCTCCTTCTTCAATGCTGAATTCGGCTTTATTCACGCCAACCGTCAGCTTGGCTTCCCGGGCAATCTTCTCTTTGGACCAGCCTTGTTCTAATAATGGAAGTGCCCGTACCGCATCATGACCGAATACTTTGGTAAGCTGTTTCACCTCTATAATTGCCATGGTGACCTCCTTCTCTCCCCTTAATATTTCAGGTTAGTTCTCCTGACCTAGTGTAACGGACTTGTGAAAAGAGACGCAAAGCGCATATTCGCTTAAAATTTAGTGTACAGTTTTAACTTTACGAACTTTACGTATAGAATACTCTGTTTAACGCCATATTCCGTTCTAGATGAATTCTTTACTTATAGCAGCGGATTTGATTACAATACATTGGAGAGGTTTGTTGCCTGTCAGCCTATTCCTCAGGAGGGACATCATGAATGATTTAGAGGGGCTTCTGCCCGAACAAATAGAGCGAATCAGCAAAGTCCGGGAGCGGGTCATCGATTCCATCGGTAAAAATATGGATTTGTACGGGATTACCCTCTCCATTGGGCATTTATACGGTTACATGTATTTCAATCAGGGTCCGGTTACACTGGACGAACTGAGCAGCACTATGGGTATGAGCAAGACATCGATGAGTACCGGTGTGCGTACGCTGCTGGATCTGAAGATGATCGATAAGGTCTGGGGAAAAGGCACCCGCAAGGATCTGTTCGAGGTGGTTCCCGACTGGCATCAGAACTTCAGCGACTACTTCTCCATTAAATGGAGAAAAGCAGTCGAGGGTAATATGACTGCACTTAACAAATCATTGTCCGAGATCCAGCAGATGAAGCAAGAATATGCGGACGAGCCGGACATCGGACGTCTGCTTTTGACCGATGAGGCCAAAATTGAGGAAGCGATCAAATATTACCGCTGGCTGCTGAAGCTGATCGAAGCGCTGGAGACCGGCAAGATTTTTGAATTGATCCCTAAAGAATAATATCAGCCATATACGTTAATCCTATCCGCACAAATGCAAACGGCCGCGATCCTTAAATTCAAGGATCGCGGCCGTTTATCGTTCTCTGTTATTTTACGGTTACAGTTTCTCAACCAGACTGACATCATCGATATAAATATGGTTGCCGGCCTGGATGGCCGTGTTGGTCTGTGCGTTGTTTCCGTCAATGAGCCCCATAAGGAATACCAGATGTGCACCTGCATCGGTACTGTCATTCATAGTGAAGGTGAAGCTGTACGCCTCCATCTCACCGGTCAGAGCAATGGCTGTCACCGGTAAATACTTGTTGTAATCCGGGCCCAAGTGCTCAACGGCCACTTCAATCAGCCGGTTCACATCCGAACGGGCCTTGAAGGTCAGGGTATAGGTCTTGCCTTGCACAAGCTTCAGGTCTCTGTAATCGACCTGCGCAGCGAAGTTGGCTATTCCTGTGAAATTCAGTAAGACCGCCAGTTCGCCGTTCTGGACTGCGGCTGAGCCGGGTCCGTCGAAGTATTGCGTCCAGCCCTTAATGCCCTGATCCGCATTGAAGGTGCCGTTATCCAGCGTGCCGCTGGCAGGTTCGATGACCGGACCGCCTGTAACCTCTCTGACCACAATATCATCCAGCGAAATGGTGTGCGCAGTACCGTTGGCCGTCCCGTCTTCACCTACGGTTTTGCCGATCAGATAGTTCAGCTTCAGCGGGCTGTCATTCGTAACACTGAACTGCGCGCTGTAAGTCGCCCAGGTTGCGGTGACATCGAACTTCGCTTGAGCTGACTGGGCCGAGGTTTCGCTGTACTCCACAATAATCTGCCGCGCAACCGTAGATTTGGCCTTGAAGCTCAGCTCGTAGGTTTTGCCTGCTTCCAGCTTGATATGCTCCTGATAGAACTGTGTACTCCAGGTATCGCCGCCGGCAGCGGCAATCTCGATCTCTGCGACACCCTCGTTCACCTTAAAGTTTGAGACTCCGCCTCCCCCGGACCATGTCGACCAACCCGAGTCACCGCTTGTGAATGAACCGTTGACCACCAGATTGTTGTCATTGGCCAGAATGGCCTGAACGACACTTGAGCCTACATAACCGTCAGCTTCCACGGTAATCTTATAGCTGCCCTCTGCCGGGAATGCTGCGGCACCGATGATAATCGCGCCGGGCTTCAGACTGTAAAGTTCATCCGCGAGCGTGACACCGTCCACCTTCACGGCATTAATTTTGCCGGACCAGTCTCCCTTCTCTATGAAGGTAAGCTCGATCGGCTGTGACATCCGGTTACCGGTGCTGTCTGCGAGCAGCTCCTGCGGCTTGGCCGGCGCGTCCTTGATCTCGAACTTCACATTGTCGATGATGATGTCATGGCTCTGCGGAACGCTCACACCGCCCACCTTGCCAAGCAGGAATTTCAGCGAAAGCGTATCATTCGTTGCCTGCCGGAATTCGAATCTGTAATGATCCGTTGCCGGTGATACATCGATTGTCTTATCCATTGAAGAGATGTATTTTGCATTCTCCGCCTTCACGCTGATCTGGCGGGCAACGCTGGAGCTGGCATCGAATTCGACCACATAATCGGAGCCGGCAGCCGCCTTCAGCCCATTCTGGAACAGCATGACCGAATATGCCTGGTTACCGGTATTCGTAATGCTGAATTTCGCCGCCCCGTCCACTGCCGCCGCAGTACTCTGCCCGCCGTCTTCCGTAACCAGCCGCTCCCAGCTGTTCAGGCCGAAGCTGAAGTCCCCGTTCAGCAATGGGTAATAGGTCAGGGTAGGGTCATAATAGAAGCTGGTGCGCAGCAGAACGAAATTATCCACATACACGGTTCCGGCAGTCCCGCCAAGCCGCAGGACGAATTGACCCAGATGATCCGTTGCTCCTGCAAGGTTGGTGAACACCGCCTCTACCTGCTGTTTGTCTGCTGTAAGCTGCACGGGCTGTGAAGCGTATACCTCCCCGTTATTGCCCTGCAGTTCAATTACTGCTGTCCGTGCGGAGGAGCTCTCGGCTTCAAAAGTCAGCTTATAATCCTGCCCCTGCACCAGGAAGATTCCCTTCTGCAGCAATGCAGCGTCAGCGCTGCCGCCATCCTCGCCTGAAATCTCAAGCTTCAGGACACCCGGGTCTATTACAACCGGAAGCACCGCTGCACCGCCTGCAGCCGTGGTGTGCCAATAGCTCAGCCGGTCCGGCTCGCCCAGATCAAAGCTGCCATTGTAGAGATGGTTGCCGCTGCCCAGCGGCGTTTTGGCACTGTCATGATCGAAGGGGATACTCTCAATCTCTTCGAGCCTAGCATTACCGAGCCATACCGGTGAAGCATTCGTGCCCATATTGAACTCGATCCGCGCTACGTTGTCCGAGCTCTCCTTCATTTGAAACATCGTCTCGAAATGCTGAATCTCCGTTGTCAGATCAGCTTTAAATGCCGGTGAATACGACGGGAATCCCAGCGGTGCCCCGCCTGTCAGGCGGACACTAATATCACGCGCCGTATCCGTCTTGGCATCGAAGCTCAGCTTGTAGTATCTTCCCTTCGCGACTGAGACGATGGCCTGCGGCTGAATCGAATAAGAATTTTCGCCGGCGCTGTTGATGTTTACCTTAAGGAAATTCCGCCCGCCTATTGGCTCAACCGATAGAGCTGCATCCGCTCCTTCATCCTTGTACAATACCCAGTGCGCTGTATTCGGAATGCCCATTCCGGCATCGCCTTCCACTTGTTCGGTGAAGCCGCTGTTATAAATGAAGTTGCCGCCCTCAAGCGGCAGCTTAGCTCCCTCCAGATAAGGCTCCTTCTCAAACTCAACCGGTACCGGTTCCCGGTACTCGCGTCCGGTCAGATCATATATTCTGACATAGTCAATCTCCATGGAACTCGGAAATACTGTATCCTCTGTAGGGTCACCGTCAAAGTTACCGCCTACCGCCAGGTTCATCAGAAGGTGGAATCTCTGGTTGAACGGTGCCGGATACGCATTCATTGCCGGCTGGCCGCTGCTCTTGCTGTACCAGTCATTCTTGGTGGAGAATAAGACTCCATCCACATACCAGCGGATTTCCCCCGGCTCCCACTCGATGGAGTAGGTGTGGTAATCTTCAATCGTGGAATTGCCCGGCAGCACATATTCCTTGCCGGAATAGACATTATCCGGCCACTGGGAACCATAGTGAATGGTTCCGGCAACCACATTCGGGCGGCTGCCCCAGCCTTCCATAATATCCAGCTCTCCGGAGGCAGCCCAATTGCCGTAGGTGTAATCTTCCGGCAGCATCCAGATCGCCGGCCAGAGCCCCTTGCCAGTCGGTGCTTTCGCCCGGATCTCGAATTTACCGTACAGTTTGCTGTACAATCCCTTGGTTTTGATCCGTGAGGAGGTATACGGTTTACCGCCCACAGCTTCTTTAAGCGCGGTGATGACCAGCTTGCCGTCTTCTTCCTTCACGTTCTTCTCGTCGTTCGTGTAATACTCCAGCTCATTGTTGCCCCAGCCCGGATTGCCGACTATGGTTCCGTCTCCAAGGTCATAAGTCCATTTAGCCGGATCAATAGAACCGTCGTTGAATTCATCATTCCACACTAGAGTCCACGGATCGCTGGTCGGTACCGGAGTTGGTGTGACTTCCGGCAATGGGGTCGATGTAGGCAGCGGACTCGGCGTAATTACCGGTGTTGCCGTCGGTTCGGGCGTCGGCGCTGGTGTTGGCTCCGGCGTAGCTTCCGGTGTTGGCTCCGGCGTTACCACTGGCGTCGGCGCTGGTGTAGCTTCCGGCGTCTGGGTCACAGCCGGTGTAGCCGTAGCGGCAGTCTCTCCGCCGCCGGCGGCAGCAGGAGGCTGGCTGGCCTGCGGTGCAGCCGGATTCAGATTCGTGCTGCTGCCCTGCTTGAGGGCAAAGCCGCCTACAGTAACATCATCCGCCTGGTTCAGCACGGTACCGAAGCTGCCACTGCCCTGGATCGCCAAGCCTTTAGCCCCGGCTTTAATGAGCAGCTCGGTCACCTGCGCTTTGTCCATCAGCACAATTGTACCGGAGGCTCCCCAGACCAGCTTAGCGAGCTTGCCGGAGATGTTCAGTGCAATGCGGCTTCCTGCCGGATCTGCGGTGGACACCACTCCATAATTCCCTTTAAGGGTGACCGTCTTCTCTCCGGCTGACAATACAACATTGGTGAATCCTTCTCCGGTGAGATTGCCTTCTTCAAGGATGGCACCAGAGTTCAGCTGTATGGTTCCTGCTGTTGTGGTCCCGCTGGCAACGATGCGGACTGTGCCGCGGGGCTTCGCAACCTGAATAGTGCCAAGGCTGCTGTCCGCAAGGGTCACGCTGTGTTCACCGCCGCCGCGGATATAGGTTGTGCCTTTTACCTGAACACCTTGAATCCGGATATCACCTTCTCCGATGCCCTCGGTAAGATAGAGATTGCCTTCAATTACACTGTCCTTAAGTGTAGCTCCTTCATGGTTCAGCACCACATTCCCCTGTACCGTTCCCAGCTTCACTTCCCCGCCGGAGGACTGGAGCTCCTGCACCAGCGTATCGGCCATCTTAGCCAGCTCAGCGCGGGTAATATTCCCGTCCGGCTTGAATAAGCCTCCCGGATAGCCTTGAATATAACCGGCTGCAGTCAATGCATCCGCTGCTGAAATGACCTCGCTGGCTGCCCCGGCCAGATCGCTATACACCGGCCCTGCATGATTGACAGTCTCCAGCCGGAAAATCCTCTGCAGCGCCACAACCGCTTCCCCGCGCTTCAGCTTAGCTGTAGGCTGGATATGGTTATCCGCTCCTGTGCTTAGACACCCTGCCGCTACCGCCTTGGCGATATCGTTCCTGTACCAGGCTCCCGCAG
Source organism: Paenibacillus sp. FSL E2-0178 (assembly GCF_038593005.1). Taxonomy (NCBI): domain Bacteria; kingdom Bacillati; phylum Bacillota; class Bacilli; order Caryophanales; family Paenibacillaceae; genus Paenibacillus; species Paenibacillus sp. FSL E2-0178. The sequence continues at coordinate 5,928,066 of NZ_CP151953.1, read as the reverse complement.
GTATATCTGACGGGAGTGAGGCTGCCGCTTCCTTGTAGCCAAATATGCGGTTGATGATGGCCGCGAATTCTGCCCGCGTCACCTGATGATCCGGCCGGAAGCTGCCATCCCCGTAACCGGAGATCACACCGCTGCGGCTCCAGCGCTGTATGGCATCCGCCGCCCAATTGTCCGTGCTCACATCGGTAAACGCTTTCATTTCAGCGGCAGTCAAATTCCCGTTCTGCACCGCAGCTGGTGCATTCCCCGCAGCTGCCAGCTTACTCTTCGCAGGCAAGGCGCCTGCAGCTCCGCCGCCCAGCGGTGACAATAGTCCGGTAATGATCACAGCGGCCGCTAACACCGCAGATACATTTCTTTTCATTCCCATTATGCCTCCTCTAGTTTCCAGTATCGCCCGTTCCGCAATCACATGGCCGGGTATTTCACAGCTGCAATAATCGAAATCGGTTTCGATAATATCCATACTTATCCCTTGAGTGCAATAAACCTTTGACTTGTTTCGGCAAGTTGAATAGACTCTAGAAAGAACTATTTCTTAGCAGCAGCCGAGTGTCCGATGAACGGCCCTATAGCCTGAGAAACCCTGGCATACCCGTCTTTTGGCCCTGTTACAACTATTAAGCGGGGGTGACTTTAGCATGCAGATGAATATCAAAAAAATTGCCGAAATGGCCGGGGTCTCTGTATCCACAGTTTCGAAAATAATGAATAATTACAGCGATGTTTCCGAAAAAACGAAGCAAAGAGTGCTGGAGATTATCGAACAAACCGGATATACCCCCTCAAGCTCCGCCAAGACACTGGCTACCAAGAAGTCGAATCTGATCGGGGTTATTTTTGCCGGTGAGCTGAATGTGGAGTTTACCCATCCTTTTTTTGTAGAGGTACTGAATTCCTTCAAGAAGCAGATGGGCGTGCTGGGTTACGACCTGATCTTCTTTTCCAATGAGAAATTCATCAGCAGCGGCGATTATTTCTCGCGTTGCCTGCATTTCCATGTGGATGGCTGCGTCATTATCTCCGGACAACAGATGGAGCCTGCCATACAGGATCTGGATAGGAGCAATATTCCCTGCATCGGCGTTGACCTGGAGCTGACCGGCAAGAAATCCGGCTATGTGATGTCGGATAATTACCAGATTGCCTCCAAAGTGGTGGAGCATTTCTATCTGCTCGGCCACAGGGAGCTTGGCTTCATCGGCAGTACGGCCGATTCGGATATCTCCAACCGGCGCGAAGCGGGCTATGTCAAAGCCATTGCCGGTTTCGGTCTGACGATGAATCCCAATTGGTTCGTGCATGGTGATGATTTCTTCGAGCCCAGCGGCTACGCAGCCATGAAGCAGCTGATCCAGACCGGCAGTCTGCCGCAAGCCATCTTCGCCGCCTCCGATCTGCTCGCCCTGGGAGCGGTCCGCGCCTTGAAGGAGCATGGCCTCCGTGTGCCGGAGGATGTCGCCATCATCGGCTGTGATGATATCGAGGCCTGCCAGTATACCAGTCCGACACTGACTACAATCCGCCAGAACAAGGAACGGCTCGGTGTACTCGCGGCCCATATGCTGTTCGATCTCATTAACAATCAGTCGGAAGGCGGCTCCTTCGTGGTTGAGCCGGCGCTGATCATCCGTGAATCCTGCGGAAGCGGGTTGAACCGCTGAGCTGCGCCTTCTTCCGGGTGCAGCTTACTACCTCCCCTCTGTTTCATCATTCCGTACTTACCTGAACCATACTGAAACTGCTTTCGATACTATAATCTCTCATTTGATGGGATGGTTCAAGGTACCGTTTTTCTGGTTATGGGGACCATTTTTCGGCTTGGTCCCCATTATTTGTGTTTAAAAGCGAACGGGCAGGATTAAAGTTCAAACTGGACAATTCTACCGGCAGTTGAATAAAGCGCATGTGACCCTTCAACCATCGCTTGATAGGATTGCGTTTGCGAAAATGCTATGCTGTTTTCGACAGTGCGCACTGTACATTTTGTTTCATTGGAGGTATACAATGCTCGACTTGCGTAAAATTGGAGCTTATATTTCGAAGCTTCGCAAAGACCAGGATCTGACCCAATTGGAACTTGCCGATCAACTGAATGTAAGTCATCAGGCGGTATCGAAATGGGAGCGAGGCGAATCGCTACCGGATATCGGAACGCTTCCGCAGTTTGCGAGGTTATTCGGCAAAACGGTAGACGACATTCTAAATGCAGGTGACAACATAGAAAATCGGGAGCATCAGCACCTAGGAACGATCGTTGAGGAGATCGCAGAGAACAGGCCGGACCAAGTTGCAGAGATGGTCAATACCGGTGAGGTGGAGATGGAAGAGCTTGTAGAGTTAGCGCCGTTTGTAAAAGCAAGCGCTCTGCATAAGGTTACAGAACGAGTAGACAGCAGCATCCTTAACTTAGACGTGATCATGCGGCTGGCTCCGTTCCTTGGAACAGGTATATTGGATGAACTGGTTCATCAGGCAGATGAGGGCAGCGTGAGCTGGAATTCCGTTCAAGGGCTGGCACCCTTTATTAGCAGAGAAACGTTAAGCCGCTTGGTAGACCGGGTTGCAGATGGCACCATCGATGCGAACCGGATCATGAGCCTCGCACCTTTTTTGGACAGGGAAAATCTCGAGAAGTTGATTAATGGAGTCGAAGCTGAGCAGCTTAGCCCAGACCTGCTGGCAAGCCTTGCTCCTTTTGTCGATCAAGGGACGTTGAGCAGAATGGTGACAATCTTATTGAATAAAGTAAAGTAGACACGTATTGCGGGGACCGGAGAATGGTGATGCCTCACAGCAGAGCCTTATTTTTTCATGAACTTTGTGAATATGACGTTATCTGAAAGTGCGCAAAACTTATATGTGAGGGTGATTCGTTTGAAACAAGGACTTATTGTATTCTTAAACGGAACTTCAAGCTCAGGAAAGACTAGTATTTCTATGGAATTGAAAAAGCAGAAAGAGATTCCTTTTCATCATTTATCCATAGATGATTTTTTTGGTAATTACAATGATTTTATTGATAATAAATTTCCAGATATTGAACCTACAAGAGAAGTGGATAATGTCGGACAAATTCTTTTTGATCCCATAATGTCAGTGTACTATGCAACAATTAAATTATTTTCAGAAATGGGCTTGAATGTACTCGTCGATACCGTAATCGACAATGACAAGCGGTTTAATGATTACCTTGATCTATTGTTCGATCATCCTACATTTTTTGTATGCGTGTTATGCTCGAAAGAAGAACTTACAAGAAGAGAGCAACTCAGAGGAGATCGAGAGATTGGACTAGCGAATTCTCAGTACGACACAATATATTCCTTTGATGAATATGACCTTGAAGTAAATACGGAAGAGTTGAGTCCCGCAGAATGCGCCGATAAAATATTAAGTTATATTAAATCCGATCAGGATTACTCTGCATTTAAGAAATTAAGTAAAAGAGAGATTAGCATTTCATAGAAGGCAAATCCATCAGATACCAACATATTTAACAGCATTGGGCTATTGTCCCTCGGTCTGCCCGAGGGATTTCGGAATTAAGCTAACGGGAAACCTTAGCTCAATAAAACAGCGGCAGTCCAGGACTTTGTTATCTCGTCCACGGCTGCCACTGTCTTCCATAGTTGTGGCTGGTCTAATACATATCTCACGATATCTGACGATTTAATGATTCGGAAACCGCTTTGATGCAGAGTGTATATTAAAGAGGTGTTGGGGCAACCACCTGCGGGTCCAGTGACAGGCTGACCAATTGGCCCGCGTGGGTGAGACCTGCACCGAATCCGTACAGCAATATCCGCTGTCCATTCTGCACCTTTCCTTCGCGGATGCCCAGATCGAGGGCAAGCGGAATACTGGCCGCCGAGGTGTTGCCGAAATATTCAAGGCTGTACAGCGCTTGTTCGAACGGGTACTTCAGCCGTTCACAGATCGGTTCAATCATCCGCAGATTGGCGCTGTGCGGGATGAACCAGTCCACTTCTGCAAGATCCGCTCCTGCGTTCTGCAGCACCTGCTGCACCCCCTGCGGAACTGTCCGGACCGCCCACTTGAAGACCTCACGCCCGTTCTGTACCAGCATGCCAGTAGCGGCAAGCTCCACTCCGTTCACCTTGTCCGCCAGCCCCGTGCGGTAGACATGCTGCGCTCCGCTCCCGTCGCTGCCGAGATTGAACCCTAAGAAGTGATCTTTATCCCCGCCGCTCTCCACCAGCACAGCTCCTGCACCATCACCGAACAGAATACTGGTACTGCGGTCAGTGTAATCGGTGATTTTGGACAGCGCGTCAGCGCCGATGACCAGCACTTTATGATGTAGTCCCGAAGACACCAGCGCATGAGCCGTATGCAGAGCATAGACAAACCCCGCACAGGCGGCACTCATATCTATCGCTCCCGAAGTAAGCGGAATGCCGAGACGGTTCTGCACAATGGCTGCCACGGAAGGAAAAGAGAAATCGGGCGTACTGGTAGCCACGAGCACCATATCGACATCCTGTATACTTTTGCCATAACGTTTCATCAGATCCTGCACGGCGGCGGCACATAAATCACTGGTATATTCATCTGCGCGGCTGATTCGGCGCTCCCGGATACCTGTCCGCTGAACAATCCACTCGTCATTGGTATCGACCATTTGCTCCAGATCAAGATTCGTAAGTCTCCGGGACGGTACATAAGAGCCGATCGCTGTAATTCTTGCACCCTTCATCAATATCACCTCATCGTTAGTTATAGTATCTGATATTAGTACTTGGTACTAATAATAACTTAAACTGAATTACTTTGCAAAAAAATTACAGGTGAAAATGATTTCCAGCTCGCCTTGTGTGATCAATGTATCTTACCATCGTAAAGATTCAGTGCTACAATCTTTACAGTGTAAAGATAACGGAAAGGAAGGCTGCAGGAAGTGACGGATAAACCCTACCACCACGGCAATTTACGGAGCCAGCTTATAGAAGCAGGCATTAAGCTTATTAACACAGACGGCATCAACAGCTTTTCCCTGCGCAAGGTCGCAGCCGAATGCAATGTCAGTCATACCGCCCCCTACAGCCATTTTAAAAATATAGATGAGCTGGTATCCGCCATGGGTGAGCATGTCACAGAGCAATTTATGGAGTCCCTGCGTGCATCCGTTCAAGGACAGGAGGACCGCCAGGAAGCGATGTTCCAGCTGGGGCAGGCGTACATTGATTTTTTCATGGAGCATCCGCAATATTTCCAGTTTTTATTCTACCACTCAGGCTTAGTCATTGATTTAGACAACTATAATTCCGACAGTTATCTGCCATTCGTTCTATTCCGGACCACTGCCTATCAATTGTTCACAAGCATCGGACTGCCGGAAGCAGAGTTCTCCCGTCAGTTGATTTCACACTGGGCGATGGTGCACGGCATTGCTTCACTGCTTACCAATAACGGGGTGCGTTATTCGGGGAACTGGCGTGATTTGTTAGCGCTCGAATCTGTAGTTAAGGAGACATGAACCATGAGAATGATTGTACACGATCTGCAGGAGCAGGAATTCGCAGGATGGGCAGAGGGCGGGCAAGGAGAGCTGACTGTTATCTCGGACAATGGTACCATCCGCCAGTGTATGGGCTGCTTCGGCTGCTGGACCCGGACGCCCGGCGCATGCGTGATACGGGATGGCTATAACAATCTGGGTGAGCTGTTCTCCAAAAGCGATGAACTGATTATCATCAGCAAATGTATGTACGGCAGCTACAGTCCTTTTGTCCTGAATGTGCTGAACCGGAGTATTTCCTACGTCCTCCCCTATTTTGTCACCAAGAATGGAGAAACCCATCACCGCAACCGGTATGATCACCTGTTCGAATTATCGGTGCATTTCTATGGGGACGACATCACCGAGGCTGAAAAAGACACAGCCAGATCGCTGGTCACCGCGAACAGCCTGAATTTGTATTCTGCAGGAAACCATGTGTACTTCCATGACAGCCTGCACAGCATTAAGGAGGCGATCCAATGAACATCGCCATGATCAACGGCAGCCCCAAGCCCGTTAACAGTAACTCAGGTATTTTGTTGAAAATGCTCGAGCCGCTTATCCGCACGGGGAATGAACTAACCTACTATAATCCGAACAAAAGACCGCTCACCCCTGCGCAATACAGCGAATTGTGCCGTATGGATGTGCTGGTGATTGCCTTCCCGCTCTATGTAGATGCCATCCCTTCACACTTGTTCAGGCTGCTGGCAACCCTCGAGGAATACCTTAAATCAGAGCAGGAGCAAGAACAGGAAGAACAGGATATCTACGTCTATGCTATGATCAACAATGGCTTTTATGAGGGCAGTCAGAATCACATTGCTCTGGATATCCTTAAACACTGGTGCACACGGGCCGGAGTTCATTTCGGGCAGGCGCTGGGTCAAGGTGCCGGTGAAATGCTGGGCTCCCTGGAGAAGGTCCCTCCCGGCAAGGGTCCGCTTAAGAACCTGGGAAAAGCAATGCACAGCATGGCCGCTAATATCCAATCCAGAAGCGCAGATGATTCTATGCTGTTCAGCCCCAACTTCCCGCGCTTCGCCTGGAAATTCGCCGCGACCCACTCCTTCTGGAATGCTACCGCCAAGAAGAACGGCTTGAAGAGAAAAGATATACTCAGAAGGCTGTAAAATATACTGAACGCACGCCAGTACAAGTATTGATCGTAATGGTTGTTACGCCGGGCCTTGCGCCATACGTTCCGGGTCGCCGCCCGGCAGCAAAAGTTGCTATATAAGCTGAACTTAAGAATGACAGTTAGCCGATTAACGCCCCTGTGCCGAGCAAGGAATTCGCAATACAGTAGCGCAATAGAGCAGCGCAATACAGCAGGATAGATTAGATTCTTAAGTTCATTCTATAACTCTAGCTGACGTCCGCCTGCGGAGGCCGATGTAAATGAGGGTACTTTGACGTTGATCCGAATGCGGTTGCAAATACGGTTGCGAATGCGGACACGGTTGCAGATACATTTGCCTAGAAAAGTACAAATGTTGTACGTATTACAACTCGGATACATAAATTCCGGGATATTCGTAAGGATTGTTGTCTATCACGAGGGAATTGTTGTATTTCGTGCAAGATTTCAGCTAACTATATTGAACTTAAAAACTGACTGGGGATTACGCTGCACACTCCGGGTTACCGCCCGACAGCAAAGGCGGATGTTAGCCTGTGTTGCAGACAGTTACGCCGCAAAGCTCCTCTAGAGTTAAGGAGTGCGGATGCACATTTCGGAATAGTTGTATTTCGTGCAGTTAAAAGACGGCGAAAGACCGGAAAAGCAGGAATAACTGTATTCTGTACAATTAAAATAGAGAAAAGTGTCTCTTTATAGCATAGGGGAGTTATATAAGTGTATAGAGTGCAATTAAACCTCCACTTGCGCAATAATTGATCATTTTAGTTGTACAAAATACAGTTATATCGAATGATGGCCAGCCGATGGATGACTCCCTTGAGTACAATTGGGCGAAAGCTTCCAGTGCAGCGGATGGTACAGCAACGCTACACTGATCATACATACAAGAAGAGCCCGGTCCCTTAACAGGACCAGGCTCTTCTGCATACAGCTCTCTTACTACATTCGGAGGATTTCATCTCCGGGGATTCGGCGGCCCATTGGCACTACAATCTCATTTCCCCGCCAGTTCCACCGTAACCTGCTCCACCAGCTTCTCCGGCTTCGCTGTGTTCCGCGACCGGCAGTTGAGAAACTCCACATCTTCCCCGTTCTCAACGTAAAAGGCCGGTCCTTCGTGGTTCTCAATACTGACCTGCTGAAATTGCACATCGCGGACATTGCCCAGGTAGAATCCCCGGCGCTGCATGTTCTCGATGCCTGTCATCATATCAGGATGACCGGGCACTGCATCTTTCGCCATCGAAATATCAATATTAGTGAAAGTAATTTCCGATACATACTGCTCGGCAAGCCCGTACAGGAATCCCGCCGCAGCGTGGACATTACGCGCTGTAATATTGGCATAATGAATCCGCCGGAACTGCGGCGTCTCCTCCGTTACCGGATATGGGTTCTTGTCCCAAACATACTTCTCCTTGCCCCGCGGCCCGCAGAAATAATACAGGTTAAGCGTGAAGGGACAGATCACATCCTCCATCACAATGTTGCTGACACGGATATCTTCAATGATCCCGCCGCGCCCTCTCCGCGATTTCATGCGGATGCCGCGGTCCGTCTGCTTGAACACACAATTGCTGATCGTCACGCCCCGGATATCGCCGCTCATCTCACTGCCCAGCACCACCGCACCGTGGCCGTGGACCATGACGCAGTTCGTAATCGTGATATTCTCGCAGGGAATCCGCTCCTTGGTGTCCTCGGTGCCTGCCTTAATGGCAATGCAGTCATCGCCCACATCGATATGGCAGTTGCTGATGCGGACATCACGGCAGGACTCAGGATTAATGCCATCCGTGTTCGGCGAATCTGCCGGATTCAGGATCGACAGATTATCGATCATCACATTGCTGCAGCCGATGGGATTTACGGTCCAGCTCGGAGAATTGATCAGCTGGACATCCCTGATCGTTACCCGGCTGCAGTTATCGAAGCCGATTAATCTCGGGCGGGGATACTCCAGCTCTTCCGGGTGGTTCCGGTGCTTCTCCCACCAGGGCGCACCGTTTCCATTAATGGTTCCACTGCCTGTGATGGAGACGTTGGTCAGATCCGCTCCATATATGCAGGCCGCGTGCACCTCCTGCTTCACCCCTTCCCACCGTGATACCACGGCCGGGTAATCCTCCGGATCGGTACTGAAGGACAATACCGCTCCCGCACTTAAATGCAGCTGAATGTTGCTGCGCAGGCGCACTGCACCTGTCACAAATGTACCGGCCGGAACATACACCGTGCCTCCGCCGGCGCTGTACGCTGCCCAGATGGCGTCCGCAATCGCTGCCGTTGCCGGAACCCCGCTATCCCGGAGCGCTCCGTAATCCGCAATATTAAACACTGCGCGCCTCCTTTCTACTAATCCACTGCTGGTCCAGGTAATCCACTGCTAGTCCAGGCAGCCTCAAGCTTTGCTGCGCTTTCCGCCGGATACAGCCACTTCAAACTCCACTACGATTCTGCCGAACCGCCAGCCTCAGGCTCTGCTACACTTTGGCCGGGTACAACGCCTGCATCTCCACACAGGCCATCACCAGCGCCCCTACTCCGTGCAGGTCATTGCTGACCTTCGGGCGGGTTACATAGTTACGGTAATCCCCTGCTGAGGTCCCGATGCAGATATCCGGCAGAATCAGCCGGTCCTGCTCATCCCACTCCAGCACCTGAATTAAGCCTTCGTAGCCTTTCCGTGCCGCCGCTGCAGCTGCAGCTTCAGCCTCCGCCGATAGAATGCCCAGCTTCACCGCTTTGGCAATCGTGTAGACGAACAGGCAGGAGCCGGAGGTCTCCAGCCAGTTATCCGGCTCATTTCCCTTATCGACCACCTGATACCAGAGACCGCTCTGCGGGTCCTGATAGCGGATCAGCGCCTGCACGAAGCCGCTCAGCTCGGTTGCCAGCTCCGCCCGGCCCGGATCATTCTCCGGCAGCTCATCCATAAACTGCGAGATTGCCAGCCCGTACCAGCCAAGCGACCGGCTCCAGAACTCCGGCGAGCAGCCGGTTTCCGGATTCGCCCATGGCATACGGCGGCTCTCATCCCAGGCATGGTAGAGCAGGCCGGTAGCCTCGTCTTTCATATATTTGCGCATCAGCCGCTCCTGGTGCAGCACCGCTGCACGCAAGTCTTCTTCACCATAAGCGTTCGCATATTTCAGAGAGAAGACTCCGGCCATATACAGCCCGTCGAGCCACATCTGATTCGCATATTTGTCCTTATGCCAATAGCCGCCTTCGGAGGTTCTGTTCAGCGTCCGCAGCAGATTCCTGAGCTTAGCCGCAGCCTCCCGGTACTTCAGCTTGCCGCTCCGTTCATGCAGCGTGAAGAGCAGCAGCCCCGCTTGTACGGCATCCAGCTCATCCCGGGCAAAATAGAAATTTCCGTATTCATCTACCAGATCATCCACATACTGCTGGATGTATTCGATATAGCGGTCCTCCCGGACAGCCTCCCACAGCAGCTCCATCCCGCATAGAAACACGCCTTGGTGATAATGCCAGCGGTGCGCAGGCGGAAGCTCCCCCGCTTGATACGTATCCATCAAAGAATCACAGGCCTTTTGCGCCCATTCTAAAGGTGTTTGCGGCAGACTGCCTATCATTGTTATACCCCTTTCATATTTCAGAATACCCGGCCTGCCCTCAGCATCAGCCCTTCATCGAGCCCAGCATCGCGCCTTTGGCGAAATGCTTCTGCAGGAACGGATACACCATCAGAATCGGCAGCGTTGCTACCACGATAACAGCCATTTTGATCGTCTGATCCGGCGGCGGCACCGTGCCATCGAGTGTTGCACTGTGATCCATCCCGCTGGCCAGGACGACAATCTGTCTCAGCAGTACCTGAATCGGCCACTTGGCGCTGTTATCCAGATACAGAATGGCGCTCATATAAGTGTTCCAGTAGGTCACGGCGTAGAACAGGGAGATGGTCGCAATCGCCGGCAGCGACAAAGGCAATACGATTTTGAACAGAATGCCGAAGTCGTTGCAGCCGTCGATTTTGGCCGATTCCTCCAGCCCTTCAGGAATATTCTGAAAGAAGTTCTTCAGGATAATCATATTGAAGGCACTGATTGCCGACGGGAGAATTAATGCTGAGTACGAGTCAATCAGGCCCAGCTCTTTGACCACCAGGAACGTCGGAATCATTCCGCCATGGAACAGCATCGTGAACACCACCAGGAAGTTAAACACCCGGCGTCCGTCCAGATCCCTGCGGGAGAGACCATAAGCCATCAGCGACGTGATGAACATACTGAACAAAGTCCCTATAAGCGTTACCCCGATCGACACACCCAGGGCTCTGAAGATCGTATTCGTTGAGAAAATAAATTTGTAAGCCTCCAGGCTCCACACTTTCGGAATCAGTACAAATTTGTTAGCGGCCAGCTCAGCGCTGGTTGTGAAGGAGCCTGCTACTACATGGACAAACGGAAGCACCGTTATCAGAGCGATGAGTGCAAGCAGTGTAAAGTTGACAGCGGAGAATATTCTGCCGCTAATCGTACGGTCTTCTACCATTTCAATTCCTCCCGCGGCATTTTAATAAACGCCTTCTTCTCCTATTTTCTTGGATACCTTGTTGACGGTCATCACCATGATCAGACCCACGATCGACTTGAAGAAGCCGATGGCTGTACTATAGCTGAACTGCCCTTGCCGCAGCCCGGCGGTGTAGACATACGTATCGATAATTTCCGCAACTTCCCGGTTCATGGAATTGAGCAGCAGATAGACATGTTCGAATCCAAGATCGAGAACGGAACCGATTTTCAGAATAAACAGGGTAATGATAACTCCGCGGATCGCCGGCAGTGTAATATGCCAGACTTGTCTGAGCCTTCCGGCTCCGTCCATACGCGAAGCTTCATAGAGCCCGGGATCGATCGCAGCGATAGAAGCCAGATAGATAATCGTTCCCCAGCCCGCTTCCCGCCAGATGACCTGAATGATGTACATCGGTCTGAACCAGCCGGGACTCAGCAGGAAATTGATTTTGGAGAATCCGAAGTAGGCCAGCAGTTCGTTGATAATCCCCCCGTCCATCGTCACCATAACGAAGGAAATCGAAACGACGATAACCCAGGACATGAAGTGAGGCAGGTAGACCAGGGTCTGGAAGAATCTTTTGAAGAAAGTGCCTCTGAGTTCATTGAGCATTAATGCGAGAATAATCGGAATCGGAAAATAAATCAGAATATTCATCCCGAACAGGATCAGGGTATTCCCCAGAATGTTCAGGAAATCGGGTTCGGTGAATAGCCGGCTGAAATGCTTCATTCCAACCCACTCGCTCCCCGAAATCCCTTGATAAGGCTTGTAATCCTGGAAGGAGATAATCAGTCCGTACATCGGCAAATATTTGAAGATAATGAAATACAGCACTCCGGGGATCAGCATCACATAGAGTAGCTTGTTTCTCCACAGCCTTTTCTTAAGCTCACTGCTGCTCTTATAGCTCTTAGGCTTTGGTTCGGGAACTACGCGGGGCTGGGCGGTAACTTCCTGCATGATTCTCTTCCTTTCTCTGTAAATTCTTCTATATTTGAAAAAAAGGCTGCCGAAGCGCTAAGCCAAGCAGCCTTCTTTCATGTGTTCAGAGCGCAGTCAGAGCTGCGGCGTTCTGCTTATTTTTTGTACGCGGCATTGTATTCTTCGATGATTTGAGCCCCGCCCCGGCTCTTCCAGCTCTCGACTTCTTTCTCGAAACCGGCTTTATCGAGCTGGCCATACATGTATTTATAAGTGGCATCCGTAATGATCTGCTGAAGCTCAACACCCTTGGACGTATAGGTTGCCGAATCCAGCGCCGCCGTAGGATCTGCGACCCCAACCTTCACATTCTCAAGCACCAGCTCTTCCGCATGAATGCGGCCCGGCAGCACGTTCAGACTCTGGTACATGCCGTTCGTTTCGTATTCGCCGATTACGCTGTCCTTGAATCCTTTGACTTCACGTTCGATCAGCTCTTTATTATCTGTTGCTTTGGCTTTGCCGTCTTCCACGGTATAGTGTGTACCTTCAATCCCCCAGTACATCAGGTTGGAGACTTCAGGAGTCATCATGTAATCAAAGAACTTCAGAATCTTCTTCAGCTCTGCTTCATCCTTAACCGCTGATTTCGGGAACAGTACTACGTTGTTATAGCCGGGAATCATCCACTGGGCGAACTTGCCGTCAGGTCCGGCCACCATACTGTGTGTGTCCAGCACAGCATCCGGAACGTTCTTGATCAGGTCCTTATTCAGGGAATCGATATCCTGCATGGAACCGCCGATATACAGTCCTGCTTTGCCGCTGGTGAACATATTTACCGCATCCGTTTTACTGGTTGCTGCAAAGTCCTGGTTCATGTATCCGCCGTCACGCAGGTTTTTGAAGAAATCCATAGTGTCAAAGTACTGCGGGAAGGTGAATTCCGGTGCCAGCTGGCCGTCCTTCTCCGCCCAGTTGTTCGGTGTGCCGAACCAGGAAGAGACGGTTTTGAACGCACCGTACACCAGCTCATTGCGGTCAACCACCCCGATCGTGTCTTTTACACCGTTGCCGTCAGGGTCTTGCTCCGTGAAGGCTTTAGCCATTGCGAACAGTTCCTCGGTATTGGCCGGTGCTGCGAGTCCCAGCTTATCCGCCCAGTCCTTCCGGTAGATAATCCCCTGGCGGGCCAGCGGACGGCCGATATACAGGGTATACAGCTTGCCGTCTACCTTGGTGTTATTGAGGATTTCCGGTTTCAGCTTGTTCAGGTTGGGGAATTCACTGAGGAGCGGCCCGATCTCCCAGAACTGTCCGTCCTTGATCGCTTCCTTCATCTGCAGGAAGGTCGTCTGATTCTTCAGATAGGTAACCTGCGGCAGTGAGCCTGTGGCGAAGGAGGAGTTCAGCTTCTCTTCATAAGTATCTGCCGGGAAAAACTGATAGGTCAGCTTCGTATTCGTCAATTTCTCCACTTCCGTCTTGATCGTGTCCGGTGGAGTATCTGTTGTGTTCAGCGGGAGCATGATTTTGATCTCTGTCGGCTTCTCCGGTTCTGCTGCCGGCTCTGTAGCCGCTGCCGTGTTGGTTCCGGTGCTTGCACCTGGATCTTTGGTTGCCGCCGCCTCATTATTGTTGTTGCCGCCGCATGCGGACAGCATACTGAGTGTCAGCAGCGAGCTGAGGAGCAGGGTGAAGGATTTTTTTGTCATTCCTTTTTGACCTCCGTTTAACTTGTATTGGTTACAAGCCTCACATTACAGTCCACGGAGGATTACGAATACAATCATTTACTCATAAAGGCGCGCTGGGGCTGGGGGTGTGGGTTAATGATTATCGTGTGATGGGGGGGAGGGGGATATACATTGTGCGGTGGGCTGGGCATGGGGGCTGAGAGCAGCGGAGCTGGGGGTAACCAGGGGAGCTGAGAATACAGCAGGACTTGGAGCGGCGGCGGGCGGGACTGCGTGAGCTTTGGACTTCCGGCCGCTGTTAGGTTTGGATTTCTTGATTCGGACCGCTGCTTGCGGTAGAAATCCAAACCTAAAGGCGGACGCTATCGCTCCTACAGTTCCAAACCTCCCTCCGTCCCTTTCTGCCGCTCCTCGGGTGGGCCCTTTCAATGTATATCCTTGAAAGGGGCAAAGGGAATGCCCCGCCGCTTCACTCGCGTCGGAGCTTTGGATCACAAGCTGCGGGCAGAGCGGTGAAGCAAGGCTGGGGAGAGCAGGGGCAGGCGGGACTGCGGGGGCAAGGCTTAGCGGCGGCGGGCGGGACTGCGTGAGCTTTGGACTTCCGGCCGCTGTTAGGTTTGGATTTCTTGATTCGGACCGCTGCTTGCGGTAGAAATCCAAACCTAAAGGCGGACGCTTCCGCTCCTACAGTTCCAAACCTCCCTCCGTCCCTTTCTGCCGCTCCTCGGGTGGGCCCTTTCAATGTATATCCTTGAAAGGGGCAAAGGGAATGCCCCGCCGCTTCGCTCGCGGCGGGGCTGGGATTTGAGTGCTGAGGGTAGAACCTATGGAGCTGGGAATAGATCGGCAGGGCTGGGGAACAAGCGGGACTTGATTAAGAACTGGAAATAGTGTGATAAGGACGGGGATGAAGGAGCGCCGGGGTTATGATTAGAGCTGCAGAGGGGAACGGGAGGTGAGCAAACACATTATTACTCAAAAATCCTGCACCAAATACAACATTTCCTTCAATAAACTGGCCGAATTTCAAAATTGTTGTACAGAATGCAGCATTTCTCCTCCAACTGGCGGCACAGCGGGGAAATTCTTGTATTTCGTACAACAATCCTTCGGATTACCCGGATATCTGTGAACCAAAGTTGTATTTCGTACAACAATTTTGTGGATACAGAGTGAACTTAGCTGCAATTGGCGCACTTACCACCCATTCTCACCCTCTTCAACTAACGAATCAACGCCCCTCGCCAATCAGCAACCCGAGCAACCCAAGAACTTCTTCGACTGGGCAGTTGTACAGCGGCACAATGGAGTGATGAGAATATCGTCTGCCGCTTGCGTGTTGGATTAGATTCTTCATCGCTTTTATAGTACAGAGTCGTAAACTATACGAGCATACAGTAATATGATAGGTAATTTAGTTTTTGGAGGCGGGTATATGAAATATTATGTTGTGGATGCATTTGCGGAGAAATTATTCGAAGGTAATCCCGCGGGAGTATGTATTATGAAGGACTGGCTTCCGGATAAGACAATGCAGCAAATTGCTGCTGAGAATAATCTCTCGGAAACAGCTTTTGCCGTCAAGGAGGGGGACCATTACCGGTTACGCTGGTTTACTCCGGCTGATGAGATTGAACTCTGTGGCCATGCTACTCTCGCAACAGCTTATGTCCTGGCTAACTTTTATGAAACTGATGCAGCAAGCTTTAAATTTCAGACGATGAGCGGTGAAGTGGTTGTTCTAAGAAAAGGGGAGTATTACGAGCTGGATTTCCCCAGCAGGATGCCGGAGCCTTGGACATTAACCAGTCAAATGGTTGAAGCTCTCGGCATTCAGCCGGTAGAGACTTATTTAGGCAGAGATTTAATGTTCGTGCTGGAAAAAGAAGAAGATGTGCTTAACGCTGCTCCTGATTTCTCTAAACTGCGGCAGCTTCCCGATGGACTCGGGGTCTCGATTACGGCCAGAAGCGAAACCTATGATTTTGCTTCCCGCAGCTTTTTTCCTAAGCTGAATGTGAATGAGGACCCTGTATGCGGCTCTGCTCACTGTAATTTCATCCCCTATTGGGCAGCGCGGCTTGGTAAGGACGAATTAGTAGCCCGGCAGCTCTCCAAACGCGGAGGAACATTATATTGTATAAATGACGGGGATCGTGTAAAAATAAGCGGCTCTGCAGTTTTATATGCTGTTGCTGAGCTTCAGATCGGTTAAGAAAAAACAGTTTTTCACAGTTAAGCCCCACTGCGGGCTTCTGCGGCGGGGCTGGTGATGAAACTTAAAGAGAGCATTACGGAAAGCGTAGCCTTTCAACTGCTATCCCGCACTGCTACCGGACTGCTTGAGGATTTTGGTCAATGCGCCGAGAATCTTATACTTTTCATCATTGATCCCCTGATACTTCTTAACCGATTTAGAGAGAAATTCCAAGCCGCTGTCATATTCCCCTTTAACCAGAAAATAATTGGCCAATTCCAGCAACAGATTCGCCTGCCGGTCCAACACTAATTTCCGGGAATATCTCCCCTGGACCAGATCATTAACACTCTCTTCGATTTCCTGATTAAACTGCTGCAAGGTATCGTCAACATTAAGGTTATATTTATTGGCGGCCTTCAGAATATATAATAATCCGGTTAGTCTTTCTTCTCGCTGAGAGTCGATGTAAGCAGCATATTGCCCGATTACCGTAGAGTCCCCGCTCAGCAGCCTGGTCAAACAAACATTAGCTTTGGACCACTCTATAAACAGGTTCTTCCAATGCTCTACCTCATCTCCTTGCTCCTTTACCCAGCTCAGATCTGCATATGCATGGATGTAGGCTAAGGCCTGCTCATAATCACCATACTCATCACACACATTAGCGCGAAGCAGGTTACTGTACGCTATATAGAAAAACAAGGGTCTCCCGGGATGTTTGACCCGCTCGGATGTTCTCCGTCCTGAACTGCACTTCATATCATATTGAATTCTGGCCTTATGGCCCATTTTGGCGGCAAATTCCTCAACCTTGTCCCAGCGCTGCAAGGAACGGTATGTATTGGCAAGCTCTTTGAGTGCATCCAGCTGGTCCACTTCATCCAACCGCTCAACGAAGGGCTCGAACCGGTTAGCTATCCGCAGGTTCTTGTCTTGATCATCACTGATTGAAATCATAAATAACCTGTACTGGCATAGCGCCAGCCGTTCCGAATGCTGGAAGCGTTCGCCTTCGGCGACAATCTCATAGATTGCGGCGGCTGCCTCCATTTTCCCGGCAGTGAACAGTTCCTCCGCCGTATCAAACAACAGGGGGGCATACATCAGGTTGTCCATAATATGGCGGGCGGTTCTCTGAATGCTGTCCAGCTTGTCCAGATCTGCACAGCGGAGCAGCAGCGGGCCAATTCTGCGCCAGTCTGAAGAACCTTCGATAATATAATTATCGATATACAAGTCATAGAAGAAGCCTTCCTCCCGCCCCATCGCCCGGGTGATCCGGTCAAGCTGCTGCATCGCAATGGGCCGGTGCCCATGAACGATATTACTGAGTGTCCCGGAATGAAGCTGGGAATGCCTGGCGAATTGGGTTATCGTCAAAGCTTCTCTTTTCAAGTAATCTTCCAGTTCTGATAATATCGTGTTCATTGTCCTCAATTCATAACCACCTTTCTAACCATATTTGCGATAACTGATAATACCTTGTTCGTTATACAAAATATACCAGTTAGAAGTAGGGTGGACAAGCTTAATATGTACTTTTACCAATTATTCCTCACTAGCCCGCGCCTTCGCCTCCGCCTCCGTATATTCCTGGATGATCATACTGCCGCCGCTGTTCTGCCATTTCTCGACCTCTCCGGCGAATCCGTCCGCATCGATATTGCCCAGAATATAATTGTAGGTAGCATCTACGATAATGGCTGACAGCTCGGCGTTCTTCTCATCATAGGTAGCGGAGGTTAAACGTACTGCCGGGTCATCGACCAGGAACTGCTCATTATCCTGGCTCAGCTGGTCGGCAAGGGCCGTCAGCTGCTCCTTCTGCGCCACCTCCATAATGTTCTTGTTACCGATATCGGCAATCATCAGGGAATAGAGCGGATTCACCTCAAATACACGCAGCTGGGAGGTTTCCTCTGGAAGGATCACCTTCCCCTCCCCATCGAGCTGATAATGCCGGCCCTCGAAGCCGTACACCATCAGGTTGGCTACATCCTTATCCATCGTGCGGTCAAAGAACCCCAGCACCTGCTTCAGTTCCTGCTCTGTGGCAATGGCTTTTTTGGAGAAAAGATACAGGCCGTTGTACTTGGGAATCGACCATACCTTGTACCCGTCCGGCCCCTTAATCCGGTTAATCAGAGTAAGCTCCGCCTGGGGATTAATTGCCTTGGCCTCAATCGACAGCCGCTGCACGTCTGTCATGCTCCCGATGAATATCCCTGCCGTCCCGCGGATGAACTTATCCCGCTGTACATCCTTGCTCGTCAGGGCGAAATCCTGGTTGATAATCCCCTCGTTATATAATTTGCGCATGAAATTCATCGTGTCCATGTATTCAGAGGTGGCGAATTCCGGAATAAACCGGTTGTTCTCAATCTTCCAGTTATTCGGCGTGCCGAAATAGGAGCTTAACGTCTTAAATACCCCGTACACCAGGTCATTGCGGTCTACCAGTCCGAGGGTATCGGCTTTGCCGTTCCCGTCCGGATCATTATAGGTGAACTGCTTCATCACCTCGTACAGCTCATCCAGTGTCCCCGGCGGGCTCAGGTGCAGATGCTCCAGCCAGTCCTTACGGATAATAATCCCCTGCCTGGAAGCGGGTCTTTCCGTATAGAGGCCATAAATCCCCCCGTCCACCGTGGTCTGCTTAAGGATAGAAGCATCCAGCTGGCGCAGATTCGGGAACTCCTCCAAGTACGGTCCAATCTCCCAAAAAGCGTCGGAACGGATCATATTCTTGACCGGATTATAATCGGTGAATTTCACAAATGTAACTTTGCCGAGGGCACCGGTGGTCAGCGCCGTATTCATTTTGTCCGTGTACACGCCCTCCGGCACCCAGGTAATATTCAGCTGCGTCCCGGTCAATCTCTCAATCTCGGCGATAAGATCCTTGGAAGGGGTCTGCGGGAAATGCAGCGGCGCAAGAATTGAGATGGACGGCTTCTCTCCGGCAGTATCTGAAAGGGAAGATTGCCCCTCACTGCAAGCACTTAATAAACCGAACGAGAGTAGTAGAATAGAGCAGCATATAAGAGTCACCTGCCTGCCTGCCAATCCTTTGAACATTTCATAACCTCCTAAAATCGAAATATTTATATACAATAAGGCCCTATTTATTGAATAATTTAGCATGTGTAGTGATTATTAGAGAAAATGATTATTGCGGCACCAGATGATTATTGTTATTATCCTTCGTGATGCATACACTTAAAGCAGTGATTACGACTACTCATACAAAGGTGCTGAATCTAGTGAAATCCTTAAGCTTTCTAAGTAAATTAACGATGTTCGCGTTTGCAATCAGCATCCTGCCGGTGCTGTTCATTGGTTCTTTCTCTTATTTCACATCCTCCAAGGAAATTCAAAAAAATGTTAACGAAAGCAAAATGGAACTTATTTTACAAATTACCTCAAATGTAGAACATAAGCTTACCACTGTCAACCAGACCTTGAACCAGGTAGTGAACTCATCTGTGCTGAAAAAAGCGCTCAATAATCCGCTAAATGTAACCGATTTCATTTTATATAATGACATAAGAAACGAAATCCGCAACATGCAATCTTTCGATACGAAGCTGGAGGATGTCATTCTATTAAATCAGCGGCAGAACTGGATGATCAAGAATTCCGGGCTCTACCGCCTGAATGAATACCAGAATTACGAGCAGCTCACGAACCTGATGAATATTCAAGGCACATCGTCCTGGGTGCTGAATCCCTCCTCCCTGTTCTACAGCGAAGAGAGTATTAACGTTACCGGGTGCAATTACAGCATCAGCCTGATTAAGAAGCTCCCAACCACCAAGCTCCAGAAATACGGGCTCGCTATGGCCAATATTCCCGCCTGCAGTCTCCAGGACTTCATCAACTCCGATGTGCAGCCGCTGGACAGCATTATTATGCTGGACGAATCCGGACGGATTCTGCTCCATCCTGACCGTACCCTGATCGGCCAGCCCGCCGAAGCAGGGGGATTCACGGGCTTCCAGCGGATTGCCGCAGCAGCCGAGCCCTCAGGCCAATTCAAGACCGAAATCAACAAAGAAGATTATTCCATAACCTATATGCGCTCCCAGCTTAACGGCTGGATCTACCTGTCGGTAACTTCCATTGAGAGTCTGACCCGCGAATCCGGCAAAATCGGCACCTATACGGTATTTGTCTGTACGTTCATGCTGCTGCTGTCTGTACTGCTGGCGTGGCTGGGCTCCCGGCGTATGTACACTCCAATCGAACGGCTGCTTAATCAGATGGGGCAACGCCGCCCCGGCCTGCGGGCCAGGCATACGGATGAATTCCAGCTCATCGGCGAGCAGGTGCATTCCCTGTTCCAATCCAAATCACAGCTGGAGAAAGAGGTCAGCCAGCACATCGGGCAGGTGCGGACCTTCTTCCTGATTCAGGCCTTTCAGGGCAATCTGAGGAAACGTGAGCTGCTGGAGGAACTGGAGCAATACGGGTACCGCAAGCAGGTGGAGGAATGGAAGACAATGGCTGTCATTACGCTGAGCATCGACTTCTCCGAGGAGAGCAGCTATGAGAAAAAGGATCTCAATCTGCTGTTATTCGCGGCGCATAATATGATTGAGGAATTGGTATCGGCGGATAACAGGCTGACCCCTGTGATGATGGGGCATGCCCTGGCGACCGTAATTGGCAGCAGTGACGGCAATACGGAATCTTTTCACCGTACGCTCTATGCCTTGACGGAGAAGCTGCAGCAGGAGATTAATAATTACCTGAAGCTGCAGGTCAGCATCGGGCTTAGTCTGCCGTTCCACTCTTTTGATAAAATGTCCATTGCCTACAGGGAAGGCCTGGAAGCCTTGAAGCACCGGATCACGCTCGGCAAAGGCATCATCATCCAGTACGAGAACATTAACTCCGGCAAGCATTATCTCAATCTGAACTACCCTACCCATACCGAAAATGACCTGATGGATGCCATCAAGCTGGCTGACAGCGACAAAGCGAAGGAACTGCTGCATAAGCTGTTCAAGTGTATTTTTGCACTAGGGCTCTCACCGCAGGAATACCAGATTCCGCTGACACGGCTGCTGAACAATACGCTCATTATGATGCAGGAATCGGGGATTACGCTGAATCAGATCTATCATGCCAACGGCTCATTGTTCGAAGAGCTGACCGATCTGCATATTGTTGCGGAGATTGAAGACTGGTTCTGGACCATCGTCATCCAGCCGGTCATCGTCATCTTCCACAGCAGGCAGAATGCCCAGTATCATAACATCTCCGAGAAGCTGATCGACATCGTCCAGCATGAGTATGACAAGGATCTGACGCTGGAGGAATGTGCTTCCCGGCTGCATTATAACGCCAACTATATCAGCAGTGTGTTCCGTAAGGAGACCCAGTATTACTTCAGTGACTACCTTACAATGTACCGCTTCAAAATGGCCAAGAAATGGCTGGAGGAAACCGATATGCCGGTGAAGGATATCGCCTCACGCCTCAGATACAACAACTCGCAGAACTTCATCCGCTCGTTCCGCAAGCAGGAGGGGATGACCCCCGGCCAGTACCGCGACAACTTCAGCTCGAAGCCTAAGGCTGTGCCCGATGATTATTAAGCGCAGGGTCCTCAGGCGCGGATTTGAGCTTGCGTGATTTTCTTGACCGGATAAAGAACGTTATAAGTACGGCCAGAATCAGCAGGAGGCCGCCGCCAGCGATGGCAATATTCCGGATATCCGGCACGTATACAGCCAGACGCAGGGGCTCGGAATCCGCAAGTGAAATATGCCAGGTTAAAGTATTGCCGTCTTGTTCTGCCGCATTATTAGGCCCGTACAGATCATAGGGAATCGTTAATTTGAAATCAACGGAGAAGGTACCCATCAGCAGCCGCACAAGGGATTTAGGCACGCTTAAGCTGCCGATGCCATCAATAATTTCATCCGAATAGGCGTTCAGCTTAGGCTGGGCCACTACATCGTACCGGGTATACAGCCATCTGTTTGTCTGCCCGACCTCCGCCTCCACAATATCGAGACTACTGCCGCTGGACTGCAGCTCCTCGATCGAGGCATAGGATTTCCGAAACTGATATTCTGTAGATTTACCGCTTGCCGTTTTGTTCAGCTCAATCCCTGCGGCCGCAAGCCGCGTGGTCAGGAGCTCCTCTATTTTACCGCTGACCAGCTTCTCCGCCCGGGAATCCAGCAGCAGGCTGAAGGCCAGATCGAGAGAACCGTTCTTCTTCACCGTCATATGGGCCGTTCCCTGCGCGCAGCCCGTGAGCAGCAGCACAAGCATCATCATCATTAGCACTGTCTTAACTTTGAATCCGTTCAAGCCTCGTACTTTCAACAACTGTCCCTCCATCCGCTGCCTGTTGCTATTGCTTAACCGAACCTGCCAGAGGCGAATCTCCGGAAGGTCACAGTTTAGCTTACCATATGCTCCTGTTGGGAGAAAAGCAAGATTAGCCTCAAGCTTATAAAGCCCCCAGCCATCGGTTATCGTGGCTGGGGGCTTTTTGCGTGCATCACGCAGTTATTTTTTCAAATGATAAGGCACAGTAGTAATAATTACATTTCTGCGGTACAGCAGATGCGCGCGGATCAGCAGGCTGGATTGGTTATGCAGGATGTTATGCCAGCCCTTCTTCGGAATGAATTGCGGAACGATTACAGTAACCTGATAATTCGATTCACTTGCTTTGCGCTGGACGGTATCGATGAACTTGGTCAGCGGATGAATGATGCTGCGGTAGGGCGAATACAGCGTCACCAGCCGCACCTCGGGATGGAATTTTTTCCACTTCTCTTCGAATATAGCGTCATCCTCCCGCTCAAACGGAATGTGGACTGCAATAATCTGTTCGGCACCCAGCGACTTGGCATAACGCAGGGAGTTCTCCACTACATGCGTAATTCCGGCCACCGGCAGAATAATGATATTCCCTTCGATCGCCAGCGGCGGTTCGCCGCAGGTGGTGATCCGCAGCTGATCAGCCACCGATTCATAATGCTTGTGGATGCGGTAGAAGAACAGGATAATCAGCGGCAGGAAGACCAGCACCGGCCAGATCTGCGGGAATTTGGTCAGGAAGAACATAATGGTTACGATGAAGCTGATGAGCGCTCCGATCGTATTGATGATCAGCTTGGGCAGCCAGCCCTCCGGCTTATGCCGGATCCATTTGACCATCATCCCGGTCTGCGAGAGCGTGAACGGAATAAATACCCCTACCGCATATAGTGGAATCAGGTGCTCAGTCCGTCCCTCGAAGGCAATGATCAGAATGATCGACAGGATACCGAGGCTGAGAATCCCGTTAGAATAACCCAGCCGGTCACCGCGGACCGTGAACATCCGGGGAATGAATTTATCCTTGGCCAGATTCACCGCCAGCAGCGGAAACGCGGAATATCCGGTATTGGCGGCCAGAACCAGAATCAGTGCCGTGGTCCCCTGAACGAAGAAATACATGAAGTTCCGGCCGAAGACCTGCTCGGCAATATCGGAAACCACGGTAACTTCCTCACGCGGGGCAATCCCGTAATAATAAGCCAGGAAGACAATCCCTGAGAATAACAGCGCCAGCAGTATGCCCATCGCGGCAAGTGTTTTGGCTGCATTGTTCGGTGCCGGAGCCCTGAAGTTCGGTATGGCGTTCGATATGGCCTCTACCCCTGTCAGCGCCGAACTCCCCGAAGAGAACGCCCGGAGCAGCAGGAACAAGCTCACTCCAGCCACCGGTGTACCCAGTGAGGTATGCAGTTCGGCAGGCACATTGCCGGTCACAATGTTGAACAAGCCAAGACCGATCATGATAAACATGGCAAGGACGAACAGATAGACCGGATAAGCCAGGAAGGACGCCGATTCAGTGACCCCCCGCAAATTCAGCGTCGTAATCAGAAGGACGAAGATGATGGCAATAATCACATTATAAGGATGAAGACTAGGGAAAGCTGAAGTGATGGCATCTGTTCCGGCGGATACACTTACCGCCACGGTCAATATATAGTCCACAAGCAGTGAGCCGCCGGCCACGAGACCCGGATACTTGCCCAGGTTCTCTTTGGATACCACATAGGCGCCGCCACCTTGGGGATAAGCAAAAATAATCTGCCTGTAGGAAAGTATCAGCGCCAGCAGCAGCACGAGTACCCCTACAGCGATAGGAATGGAATACCAGAAGGCTGCTGCACTAATCGTAATCAGCACCAGCAGAATCTGCTCTGGACCGTAAGCAACCGAAGACAAGGCATCCGAGGATAGAATGGCAAGAGCTTTGGTTTTGTTTAATTTCTGTTCGCCCAGTTGATCCGACTTCAGCGGCCGTCCAATCAGGAATCTTTTTACCGAAGACATCATCTCAGCTCACCGACTTTTTTTAAAGTTATATTACCCTTGGCGCTCAATTATAATCTGGCCCTATAACTGGATGCAGACACTATATTTGCTGCGCCGCCTGGTTAATACCTTAATCCTTTTATAACATTCTGTATAGGTGCAGATACCATAGACATTTTCGGTTTTTAGGAATAAAATCTGTATATTTTCTCTAATAACTGCACATACTTCCGAAACTATGCTTACCCCTTCTGCCAAGACCACGGCAAAAAGACGAAGCAGGCATTCCGCTTCGTCCATAGTTGCTCAATGCGCTTTTATATTCAGCAATCAGCCGTTTTCAGCTTATAAGCGGCTTCATATTCGGAGATGATGGCATCGCCGCCGGATTTACGTCATTTTTTAACCTCCTGCTTAAATCCGCCGAGATCAATTTTTTCAAGAATGAACTTATACGTTGCATCTGTAATGATCTTCTGCAGCTCAGATCCCTATGAGGAGAAGCTAGGGGATTCAAGGGAATACATCGGGTTAAGTGTAACTTTACCGCTATCATCTACATCCCAGCCGGCGATCCGTCCGGTAATCATCACCCTGCTAATCCTCAAAATCGGGCATACGCTGGATCTTGGCTTTGAGCATATGTATGTATCTGACAAAAAAGCCCGCCGGAATCCTCCCGGGAACCTTGAATGAACGCCATTCTAACCGTGACAAACCGTGAATCTGCCTGGACACCCGGCAACAGCTCCAGTCTCAGAGCCAATCCTCTGTAAGCAGCTTCCGCAATACCTCTACCTGATCCTTGCCGATCCGGGCTGCGATCTCCGCCTCAATATCCTGCTTAATCTCCAGCATACTCCTACACACCTCCGCCCCCCGCGGAGTAAGCACGATATGCTTGTCCCGGCTGTTCCCCTCTACAATCGCCGTGTCCACATACCCTCCAGCCAGCAGATGGTTGATCGTTTTCTGCGTCCCCTGGCGGGAAATGCTGATCAGCCTGCTAATCTCCGAAATGGACAGCATGACATGCAGCTCAAGCATTGCAAGAATATGTGTTTCGGTCTTATTGAGCTTCTCCCCGCTCGCCATATTCACCCTGTCCCGCAGAACCTTGTGCTTCTCGCTGATTAAATCGACCAGGTTCAAACCAAGGATATACTCTTTCATCAAAATGGCCTCCAATATATACATACAATTTGGCGTAAAGTCTAATTTAATGAGCTGAGCTTAATTTGCTAACTAAAATCCTGCACGAAATACAACATTCCCCTCACAATATCGGGTGTAATCAAGAATTGTTGTATAAAAGGCAACATTCCTCCCTTATTCAAGCCGCTAAGCCGGGAAATTCTTGTATTTCATACAACAATCCTTACGAATCTGCCATTATCCATAGGTCCAAGTTGCACTACGTACAACATTTAGGCCTGCCTGTCTTTACTGGTGAACTTAAGTTCGCTCACTTAGCCAGCCGCAGAACCACCCGGGTAACCCTTGCTGCCCATCTGCCTGCCCGCTTGTCCGCTTGCTGCCCACCCGCCCATCCGCTAGTCCACTTGTCCGCCCACCCGCCTGCCCACCTGCCCGCTTGTCCGCTTATCCCTTGCTGCCCATCCGCCTGCCCGCCCGTAATATTCAATGCATGTTCCGCCCTCCATTAACCCGTTGCTTGTGTTAGTTATAGTCTTAAGGTGCATTGGTTCTGGATTGATAATTGTCAACTAGGTTGACAATATTCGCACCCCCTGCTACTATAAGTGAGGTTTGAAAAACTTATATTTAAGGGAGTTTGAGAAATGGGCAGCAATAAAAAAGAAGCTTTAATTTTCACAAGCCTCATGTGCTTTTTCATGGTCGTTTTCATGTCTTTTTATAATGTAATCATCTCTAACGGATTCAATAACAGACTGTTCGCCGATGTGGCGATTGGTCTGCTGCCGGCACTTGCCGTTGCCTTGTTCTGCGATATTATTATAGTCAGTAAAATCGCCAAAGGCCTGGCCTTCAAGATCGTGAAGCCTTCCGCCCCGATGATCAAGAAAGTACTGACGATCTCATGCTTCATGGTCTGCGGAATGGTCATCCTCATGTCTCTATATGGCACACTAGCACACTTCGGATTCGGGGACAACTTCTTCCGTCATTACTTCTCTGTCCTGGGACTCAACTTCATCTGCGCCTTGCCGCTGCAGCTGATTGTTGTCGGTCCGCTGACCCGTTTCCTGTTCACCCGGATGTTTCCGGCTCCGGCTGCAGCGCATAGCGCCTGACGTTTGCTTGATTTAACCAGTCTGAGGGTAATAATGGATATCTTTCACAACTGGATTGAATCAGCCAATAGAAAGGATGTTGTGCCATGCTCAGCCGAAAGGATGGTATCTCTCTTCTCCTACTAGTCGTGGCTCTTGTACTGATTAACTGGTTTGGCCGTTCACTCGATGCCCGGTTCTGGACGTATTTCACTCTGTTCGCCAATTGTATTCTCGTTCAGGGTGTATTCATTACACTCACGAATGTGTTCAAGGCGAGACTGAACCGCAAAGCTTCCAAAGGACTCATTCTGTTGTCGCTCCTCACAGGTCTGATTTCATTCGTAGTTATCTTCTCTTCTGCTATGGATCTGGTGAACCAGATCTTCCTTGTCATCATCCAGATGCTGATCACTTATGCGGAGGCCCTATTGCTCCGGCGGGAATTCAGGGCAGATGAGGGCCGGAAAATCTAAGCTTGGCTGCCGCTCTCCTGTGGCGCAAATAAAGGGTGTTCCACAAGCTGTTTCCCAGCTTGTAGAACACCCTTTATCAGGTTAATCCTATATATTATTTATCGGATGAATGACTGGTTGCCACGGAGCTGTACACTGCCGCCGGCAGAATAGAAGGTCAGGCCCGAGCAGGTTCCTCCGGGGAAGACCAGGCTGGTGATTGCGGAGAGGCCGTCATTGGCGAATACCTCGACCGAACACGCATCCAGCAGGATACGCAGGTTCTTCAGGCTGCCAATTTCCCCGGTGCTCTGTAGATCCGGGAATATTTCCGAGAAGCCGGTCTCGCCGGACTGATCTCTACGCAGGGTTAGCGTACCTTCGGCAGAAGAGTAGATGAGTTCTGTATACTCGGTATCTGTATGATGAATAATAAGACCGAACTCTTCCGCTTCATTGTCCGCAAGCTCCAGCCGCAGCTCCATCGCCGAATCCTTGCTGCTGACATACTGGCGTTCACCTGGAGTCAACAGCATATCCGGCATAGCCGTGCTTTCCCCGAAATAGCGGTCCAGCTCTGCTACAGGCTGCTGACGGATCAACATGCGGCCTTCTGCCGCATCATGCAGCGTCAGTACCCGCGGAATCGTCATCGCTCCGCGCCAGCCCTGGCTTGGAATATGGTTGGCATACCGCCAGTTGCTCATCCAGCCGATGAGGATTCTCCGCCCGTCCGCAGCCGGAATGTCGGAGAAGCTGACCCCCGCGTAGTTATCCTTGCCATAGTCCAGCCAGCGGATGTCGCTGTGCTCCGGTGTGAACACGGAGCCGTCGAACTCACCGACGAAATATTGCGTCCGCGAGCCATATCTCTGCCCGCTGTCATCACCGATACTGACCAGCAGTACCCACTTGCTGTCTCCTGTCCCTTCAACCGGGAGCTGGAACAGGTCCGGGCATTCCCATACCGCATCATGAGAGCCTGCGCCGTCGCCGAATTCGCTCTCCAGACGCCACTCCCGCAGATTCGGGGAGGAGTAGAACGTAATCGTCTGATCCGTCGCCAGCACCATAATCCATTTTCCGTGAGCTTCTGACCAGAACACCTTCGGATCACGGAAATCCGCCTTGGAAGGATGGCTCAGCACCGGGTTGCCTGCATACTTGATCCAGGTCCGGCCATTGTCATGGCTGTAGGCCAGGCTCTGTCTCTGCACGGCAGGCGACGTTTCCGTCGGCTCCAGATGACTGGTGTAGACTGCGACGATACCCGGCTTCTCCGGGAACAGTCCGCTCGTATTGTTCCAGTCTATAATTGCACTGCCGGAGAACGCATAGCCGTGATCGTCCGGATACAGCGCAATGTCCAGCTCCTCCCAGGATATCATGTCTTTGCTAACTGCATGTCCCCAGTGCATCGGCCCCCAGATAGAGGAATGCGGATGATACTGATAGAACAAGTGATATTCGCCTTCAAAATAAACCATTCCATTCGGATCATTCAGCCAATGCTGCTTGGGCGTAAAATGCAGTATAGGCCTGTATTTGGCTCTCTCCATAATTTCCACTCCATTACCACCTTTATCTGTTTATATGTTTATCATGTGCCGCAGCTATTGTAGCCTCAGCCCTTGTTCTTGAGATAGCTGTCGTATCCTCTTTGCTTAATCTCCAGCCATTTGTCCAGCCCGAGTCTGGACAGTTCTGCCTGATAATCCTTCCATTCGTCTTCCACTTTACCGGTCTTGGTCCATTCCGCACGCTTGCGGCTGACGTAAGCGAACATGTCCGTCTCGATGGCGGTCAATTCCTTCTGATCCTCCAGCGAGTAGAAGACACGCGGGAAGTTATTATCTGCCTTCATATAAGGGACCAGCTTCTCCTTCATGAGGTCCAGACGCCAAGCGGCATCATCCGGCTTGGTGGTTACTTTGCCGTAGTATTCGTCCAGGATAGCCAGCGGTCCGCCGATGCTGGTCTTCTGGCGCAATTCAACCGGAGCCGCGCCTTCCAGCGGGAGATGCTTCAGCATTTTGGCGGATTCATCGTATTCAAAAATATTCTGCTGAGTCTCATCACCATACGTTCCCCAGTTATCCTCAACCGACTGCTGCGGATCATACAGCTGGTCAATCCACTTGGCGGTAAGCTCCAGATTCTTGTTCGAACCGGTAATAACCATCCGGCCGCGGTCAAATCCGAAGTTGTTCGTGCGGGCTACATTGACTTCACCGTTTGGTCCAGCCAGCGGATTCATGAGATCGTATTTATCGTTGAACCCGGTAATATTGGCTTTATCCCACTGGAAGTAGAGACCGTAGCGCTCGCTCTGCCCTTTGGCCAGATACGTATTGTAGTCCTGCTCAAAAGCCTCTTCGTCGATCAGATCCAGCTGATACAGCTCATTCAGATACTTGATGCCCTCTTTATATCCGTCCTGATTAGCAGTGAAGACTACTTTGCCGTCATTGGTAACCACGGTGTGGTCGAAATTGTCCCCCAGGCCGAACGAGCCGAACAGGAAGTTCATATCCTCATTGCCGTTATTCAGCACAAAAGACAGCGGAATCTCATCCTTCTGGCCGTTTCCGTTCGGATCATCATTCTTGAAGGCAACCAGCACCTTCTTAAGCTCCTCCGTCGTGGTTGGCATAGCGAGTCCCAGCTTCTTCAGCCACTCCACATTGATCCACGGCATCCCGTTGACCGAATGAATGCTCTCCTTGCCAGAACCCAGCTCTTCAATCCACGGGAAAGCATAGATATGGCCGTCCTGCGCCGTCATCATTGATTTGTACTCCGGCGCGGCTGCCAGCACCTTTTGCAGATTCGGCATATACTTCTCAATCAGCTCTTCAAGCGGAACGATTGTTCCATCCTTGCCCAGAGTCAACAGATCATAATCCGAGTAGGCGGCATCAATGATTGCATCCGGCAGGTCTCCGCTGGCTACTGCCAGATTTCTTTTCTCGACAAAAGAGTCATTCGTAAAGTTGGTGAAATCGATGTGTACACCGGATTTCTCTTCCAGCCGCTTGTAGATCAGCTTCTCGTTCGGATCGGCAGGCGCCAGCGCCGAGCTCTGGGACATGAAGTGCAGCGATACCTTCTCTTTAAGCGGCAGCGTCACATTCTCCAGCTTGTAATCCTCGGAGGCCGAGGAATTGCTGTTTCCTCCGCCGCAGCCGGCAAGCACCGAAGCTGAGATTGCCAGCACGGACAGGGTTTGCAATGTTTTTTTCATATGAGATTCCCCCTATATATTATTTAATGGAGCCTACCATAGCACCCTTCTCGAAATACTTCTGGAAGAACGGATACATTACGATGAGCGGCAGACTGGAGATGACAATGGAAGAGTATTTGATCATTTCGGACAATTTCTTAAGCTCTGCCTGGGCAAGCGCATCGGCAATCATGCCGGGCTGCACCTGATTCTGAATCAGGATCGAACGGAGCACCAATTGCAGCGGGAACAGCCGGGAATCGTCCAGATAAATCATGGCATCGAAGTAAGAGTTCCACTGCCCCACGAAGGCATACAAGGCCAGCACGAAGATGATGGGCTTGGACAGCGGCAGTACAATCCGGAAGAAAATGCCCAGATCAGATGCCCCGTCGATACTGGCTGCCTGAAACAGCTCTTTGGGCAGGCCCTGGAAAAAGGTTTTGGCCAGAATAATATTGAACACGCTGATCGCTCCGGGCAGAATTACCGCCCACACCGTATTCAGCATCCCCAGATCCTTCACGACCAGATAAGTCGGGATCAGACCGCCGCCGAAGAACATCGTAATCAGGAAAAAAATCATCACCGGCCGCTTTCCGGCCAGTCCCTCGATGGACAGCGGATACGCCGCGAAGACGGAGAAGAATACCGTAGCCAGCGCGAAGGCGGCCGAGTAGAATACGGCGTTGAAGAAGCCGCGGATCATCGCGTCGTTGCTGAGAATTTTGATGTAGCCTGTTACCGTCCAGTCCGATGGCGCAATCGCCAGCCCCTTGGTAATGAGCACATTCGGTGTTAAGAAGGAGGCCAGCACGACATACACCAGCGGAAACAGAATGACCAGAATGAACAAACCGAGCAATATATAAGTGATAACAAGCAGAATCCGGTCCTTCCCGGAATATTGAATATCCATACTTACCTCCTTTTAATACAGCCCTTCCCCTTCGTTCAGCCGCTTAACGACGGTATTGACGAAGACCAGCAGGATTACGTTAATGACGGAATTGAATAATCCGATAGCGGTGGAATAGGCATAATCGCCGGCCTGCAGACCCACTTTATAGACATAGGTAGCAATGATCTCCGAGGTCGGAGTGTTGAGCGCCGTCTGCATCAGGAAGGCCTTCTCATAACCGATGGACATGATGCCGCCCGCCGCAAGGATAAACAGTACCGCCATCACCGGCCTCAGCGCAGGCAGATCAATATGGCGGATGCGCTTCAGCAGAGAGGCACCGTCAATCGTCGCCGCATCATGAAGCTGCGGATCCACACCCGCCAGCGTAGCCACATAGATAATCGAGGACCAGCCTGCGGTCTGCCAGATACCCGACAGAATATACACGGATCGGAAATAAGCGGGATCACTCATGAAGGACACCGGCTTACCTGTAAAAGTAGTAATCATCGCGTTCACCACACCGGTCGGCGACAGGAACACAAACAGCATCCCTGTGACCACCACGACCGAGATAAAGTTAGGCGCATACACGATCAGCTGGACATTCTTCTTGAGCTTCGCGCTGCGGATCAGATTCAGCATAAGCGCCAGCAGAATCGGCACCGGAAAACCAAGGATCAGCCCGTAAGCGCTTAATTTAAGCGTGTTCATTAAAATATCGTAAAAATTCGGCGATGAGAGGAAACGCTGAAAATGCTCGAACCCCACCCATGCGCTGCCCATGATGCCTCTGCGCGGGCTGAAATCCTTGAAAGCAATAATAGCGCCGTACATCGGAACGTATTTGAATATAACTGTAAGAATTACGGCCGGAGCCAAAAATAGATACAGGATATAATTCCGGCGCACGTAGCTTAACCACGACTTATGCTGTTTAAGTTCTGTACCCCTTTGTTGAACCATCGGGTTTGCCATTCTTTTTCCTCCTTACGGTGCGCCTGCTCTAATACTGCTGTGCAACAGGCCGCTGCTTGCTTGCCATCCACATGGCATTGGTCCGCCTGGATCTATCTATCCTCCTGACGGTTAGGTTACCCACCTCCGGTCTAACTATTAATTTACATTTCACAAAATGAATAGGTTTTCAAATTTACATTTGAACATGTTTCGCCTTTACAATTTATCAGAGACAATGACAACAAGTCAATACATTTTGCACAAAAAAATATTTTAAATCGTGCATTATATAGTGCAAATGTAACATTATCATCAGTTCAAGCAAGTAAAAGAGCCTTTTTTTTCGGAAATGTAAAATTGATTTGTGCATTTGTAAAATTACGTTGTCAATATTGAGTAAATGCTATATATTAGGTAGCAGAGGTTACTAATAAGGGGATACAAAGGTGGAACACAGTGATGAAGAAAGCAAAGGTCACCATTCAAGACATTGCGGATGCGCTCGGCATCTCCAGAAATACGGCATCCAAGGCACTGAACGGCGCCGAGAGCATTCCTCCCGAAACCCGGGAGAAGGTAATCAACAAGGCCGTCGAGCTCAAATATAAACAATTCTCCTATCTGGAAGCAGCAAGCAGCGCCTCCGAGAATCAGGGCAATATCGCCCTCTTGACCAGCAATCTCCCCAACAGCTCCCACTTCGGTTCCCAGCTGCTCAGCGGACTGGAGAAGCGTATCAGCACCGAAGGCTATACCTTGTCCATTTATTTCGTCCGGGAGAACGACATTAACAGCATGACCCTGCCCGGCAATTTCGAGCCTGGGAATGTGGACGGCATCATATGTATTGAAATGTTCAGTAAAGAATACAGCGGGCTGATTACCGAACTAGGCATTCCAACAATCTTCATTGACTGCGCGTCCGATATTATCTATCCGGAGCTGAAGGCCGACCTGCTGCTCATGGAGAATGAGCACAGCGTGTGTTCCATGACCCGCAAGCTGATGGATCAGGGCTTGCAGAGCTTCGGTTTTGTAGGCGATTACAACCACTGCCGCAGCTTCAATGAGCGCTGGATCGGATTCAATCGGGCACTCTCCACAGCCGGTATCCCGCTGAATCCCGAATCCTGCATTGTCGGCCGGGACCGGGACTATCTGATTGAAGCGGACTGGATGGATCAGCAGCTGGACGCCCTTGGCGAATGGCCCTCCGCCTTCATCTGCGCCAATGACTTCATCGCGATCCGTGTCATGAAATCGCTTAAGAACAGAGGAATCAAGGTGCCGGAGGAGGTTGCGGTCTGCGGCTTCGACAATTCCTCGGAATCCCGGATCATCGAACCTCATCTGACGACGGTACATATTTACAGCGGCCATATGGGGATTGTCTCTGCCGAGATGCTGCTCTCCCGGATCAAGGACCCTGCCAAGCCCTATCAGGTGACGCATGTCGCCACTGACGTTGTATTCAGAGAATCTACCCCCGTTCCGAACTAATACAAACCAATTCTGCCTGGAGGTTATTTTACAATGAAAGTATATGGTACAGTCCTGTGTGTGGGCGAACTGCTCATTGATTTCTTTTGCACCGATGTTGACGTCAGCCTGACCGAAGGCCGGCATTTCTCCAAGCAGGCCGGCGGGGCACCGGCGAACGTGAGTGCAGCCGTTGCCCGGCTTGGCGGCCAATCCGCCTTCCTCGGCAAAGTCGGAGCCGATCCCTTCGGCCTCTTCCTGAAGCAGACGCTGGAGGAGCAGAAGGTTGACACCTCGATGCTGCTGCTCGACACCGCGGCGCCGACCACTCTGGCCTTCGTCTCGCTCGCGGCGAATGGAGAACGCGATTTCGTATTTAACCGCGGCGCCGACCGGCTGATGAGCCTGGAAGAGCTGGACCGGGCAGCCATCCGTGAGGCCGCCATGCTTCATTTCGGCTCGGCGACAGCCCTGCTGGCCGATCCCTTCCGCGAGGTCTATGTGACGCTCATGGATGAAGCGAAGGCGAACGGGCAATATATCTCCTTCGACCCCAACTACCGGGGTGACCTGTGGAACGGACGGCAGGAGGAATTCATCACGCTGTCCAGAGCAGGCATCTCCAAGGCCGATCTGGTAAAGGTCAGCGACGAGGAGCTGCAGATTATTACGCGTGAAGCGGACCGCAATGCCGCCCTTGATCTGCTGCATGAATGGGGAGCAGGAGCAGTTGCCGTTACTCTGGGCAAAGACGGCACCCTGATCTCCTCCCCGGATTCCCGTATGCTGATTCCGAGCATCTCCGTGAAGTCCATTGATTCCACCGGAGCCGGGGACGCGTTCGTCGGAGCCCTGCTCGGCCAGATCAGCCAGCTGGCACATCCGGCCGAGTTCACCCGGAGCTCAGAGCTGCAGCAGACGTTCGTGACCTTCGCCAATCAGGTAGGCGCAATCGTCTGCACCAAGGTCGGGGCCATCGCCGCGCTGCCTACGCAAGGCGAGGTCCGGGAGTTTGTGCGGCAGGCGGCGCTGTAGAGAAGCTCTCCATTGGGGGCTGACGGAGTGCGGCTGAAGCCGGCGCTGGGTATCAGGTCCGGATACCTGAGCAGTACAAAGATGCCCCATAGGCGCCCGTGATACGGGCAGCTATGGGGCATCTTTTTTGCTTTGGCGCTAAGAACCCAATCATTACCTGCTGTTTTCATCACAGACACCTTGGCCTAGTCGTAATATGATAAGCAAAATATCATACGACTGAAGGAGCAGCTTGTGCATGAACACGAAACAAGAATTCGATAATCTCATGGCATTTGCCAAGGACTTAATCAATGAGAATCTCGGCTTTTATTATGATATAAATTACGGCTACTTCCAGCCCGAGACCCACCCGATTGTAGACTTCATACGGCTCATCGGCAGGAGGATTCAGAGCCAGCTGATGCTGATGCCCGCACTCTACGGTGAGATCGACCAGATGGAGCGGATTTTCTCGGACAACCTGTTCTTTGATGAGTGGGCAGAGGTTACCCTGGACGGGAAGAGCTTCCACTTCCTGATGAGACAGATTGACAACAGCAGCAGGATCATTCACCTGGCGCGCGATCTGGTCTTCCCCTCCCCCTGGATTCCCCGGAAACTGCGCGACAGTCTGATCCGCATAGGGGAAGGTACCCTGAACGGCAGCTGGAGACAGGATATCGGCCATGAAGTCACACTGTGGCTTCCAATGGGTATCTCCTTCGTGGAAGGCTCGGGACACCATTCGGTCACGGCGGGGATCATCAAGGGCGAAGGGGAACTCTACCCTACCTCGGTATATGACATCAGCCCCATCTATGATCATGTATATACCGACGGCAAGTATTATTACAGAACGCATGATCATTCCGTAATCTCCGAGGTTCATTTCGCAGAGTGTGCCGCTATCTTCGAAATCGGCCGGATTATGGCGGCGCAGAAGATTATTTTCTGAGGCTGCGCGGCACGTTACAAGGGCTGTGCTAAGCGCCATGAATTGGCTGCTTGGCAGGGCCCTTTGTTTTTGTACGGGACGCCCCGCTTCCGGCGGATTTAGAGGGATTTATCCCTCTCATTTGCTCGTCCGGCCGACTTTTGGCGGAATTAGAGGGATTTATCCCTCTCATTTGCTCGTCCGGCCGACTTTCGGCGGATTTAGAGGGATTTATCCTTCTCATTTCCTCATCCGGCCGACTTTCGGCGGAATTAGAGGGATTTATCCCTCTCATTTCCTCATCCGGCCGGCTTTCGGCGGATTTAGAGGGATTTATCCCTCTCATTTGCTCGTCCGGCCGACTTTCGGCGGATTCAAGAGCAGTTCCTGCTCCTCATTTGCTCGTCCCGCCCAATTTCGGCACATTCAAGAGCACTTCTGCTCCTCATTTGCTCGTCCCGCCCACTTTTGAGACTAATCTCTACGATTTTCTCCATAAGCACGAAGAGCTGCCCCTATGCAGTTTTCTCTGCACAAAGGACAGCTCTTGTATTGCTGCTCTTGCTCCTACTCTCCACTTTCCACCCCGGAGACAAAATGTTGTATAAATTACAGCTTCGAGCCAGCGAAACGGTAGCGTCAAGAAGTTTGTGTAAGAGAGCAGAAGTACCTCCCCGGGTTGCGGGTTGGGGGTGCAGGTGTTTCTGGGGGGCGGGGGCACCCCGACCCCCAGAAACTGGATTCATCCGCTATTCTTCTTCGGGTGTAGGCAAGGAAGGGTAGCGTGCTTCAAATAACTCGTTTAGCTTCTTTTTGACGGGTTCCATCCCAAAGCCAGGAACGACCCGCTGCCCATGACGTTCATTGTAGTCGAGCATTTCGAGATACACGATTTTCTCTGCCGCATCCATATTCGTCAAACTGTTCATCGGTTTCAGGCGTTTGCGGATTTCCTTGTTCATTCGCTCAATCGGATTCGACGTATAGATCGCTTTGCGAATGGGCTCCGGGTACTTGTAGAACGTCAGCAGTGTGCACAACTGCTCCTCCCAGGACTTCATTTCTTTCAAATACAGCTTGTTCCACTTGGCTTTGACCGTATCAAAGTTAGCCCGGGCCACGACCTCATCCGGTGCGGTATACACGGTCTTCAGGTCTTCCAGGACATCGGTTTTGTGCTCGATCCGGATTTTGGGGAACGTAGCCCGCACCTTGTGCACCACACAGTGCTGCACATCCGCCTGCGGGTACGTCTCTTTAAACGCCGCATCCAGCCCGGGAAGCCCGTCAAACACACCGAGCAACACTTCCTGCGCTCCACGGTCGTACAGGTCTTTAAGCACCTCACGCCAGCCGTTCGAACTCTCTTGACCGCCGACGTAGAATCCGAGGATTTGACGTTGTCCCTCTTCGTCGATCCCCATCGCAAAATAAACGACCTCACCTCGGACCGTACCCCGTTTGAGCTTCACGTACAGCCCATCCAGGTAGATCACAGAGTAGCGCTTGCTCAGCGGCCGTTTCTGCCACTGGTGGATATCGTCCAGGACGGTAGCCGTAATGTTGCTAACGGTCGTTGGAGAGTAATGGCTTCCAAACATACTTTCAATAAACCGGGCCACATCCCGCGTCCCCATGCCGCTTTTATACATCTGGATGACCGCTTCCTCCAGCCACCCGTCCCGCCGCTGGTACGGCTCAAACATCTGAGTTTGGAACAATCCCTGGCGGTCGCGGGGGACCTCCAGGTCCTCCAGATTACCGTATTTCGTGTGCAAGTTTCGGGTGTAGTATCCGTTGCGGCTATTGCGTGTACCGGCTTCCTCGCTCGCCATGAACGCCTGCATTTCGGCACGCATGATCGACTCCAAGTGGTCTTTCACAAAATCTTTAACAAGTTTTTCAAATAGATTATTCAGTGAGCTTTCGGGTAAAATAGTCATTGGTAGGGTTCCTCCTTGGTGGTTTCGCAATCCTGAGGATACCCTACTTTTTTGTTGCCTGACTAGGCTCCAAATACTGGTACACAACTTATTTTACGCCATCAGCGAAACCCAGGTGCGCAGGCGGATTGTTGTATGAAATACAGGAATTCCCCCGCGAATCCGCTTAATAAACGGGGATTGCTGCATTTCATACAACAATTTTCGATTATGGTCGGTATGACGCGGGAAATGTTGTATTTGATGCAGGAATACACTTACATTATCTCTTTAACTCTTTAACTCTTTATCACTTTATCACTTGTCACTTGTCACTTTGTTCTGCGCCGCCCCTACCTCTCCCGGCCCAGCGCGTCGGCCAGGACGGCAGCCGCTTCCCCTTACGTCGTAGCCCGCTTCACCAGCTGAAACTCCAGCTGCTGCTGCGCCGCTTCCGTTCCCTTGAGCCTGCCGAGAATCAGCAGGAAGGCATTCTGCGCCTGTGAGGCAATCGGATTATAGATCGAGGTAATCCCCAGTGTATGAGCCAGCTCGGTATTATCGAATCCGACAACCGCCAGCTCTTCCGGCACCTTCACCCCCATCCTCCGGGCCTCGTTCAGCACCCCTGCCGCTACCAGATCATTAGCGCATAGAATGACATTCGGTCGTTCGCCCGGATTCAGCAGCAGCTCGCGGACCAGCTGTTCCCCCTGGCGGATAGAATAGATGCCGGTAGGCGACCAGTCCGGCTGAACAGGCAGGTTGTATTTGCGGACAATGTCCTGATACGCCTGCATCCGCCCGGAGGTGTTCATACTGGTCGGTCTGCCAAAAGCATTGGCAATCCGCCTATACCCCTGCTTAATCACATGCTCCAGCCCCAGCATATATCCTTCATACTGGTTCATGGCGACGCTCTGAATTTCCGGACGCTCCATCCGCTGCCAGGACACGATCGGCCCGTATTTGCCATAGGAGCTGAGGAGCTCCAGATCGTTGACACAGGTGCTGATGACCAGCGCATCAACTCTTTTCCGCCGCATATCCTCGAAGGCCTGCAGCTCTTTGGCCGGATCGCCCCCGGAAGTGTAAATGATCGTCTGGTAGCCATACTGGCTTGCGGTCTCCACGAAGCTGTTCAGAAACGGCAGCATCACTTCGTTGATCCCTTCCGTAACCATACCGATCTGCTCCGTCTGCCCTTTGGACAAGGATATAGCATTGCCGTTCGGCACATAGTCCAGCTCTTCCATGATCTTCATGATGGTATCCCGCGTCGCCTGGCTCACATGGGGGGAATGATTCAGCACCCGCGAGACGGTGGCTTTGGAGAATCCCGACAGCTTGGCAATTTGATCAAGATTCGACATGAGGCTTCTCCTTATATAAATTGTTATCTCACAAAAAAACACTTGACATGTAACGCGTTTCAACATTTAGCATTCCATTATAGGACATATTATTAGCTTACCATATCTGAATCCATAACTATAAAAAGGCGGGATATTGCATGAGTATCAAGTTTCCTGAAGGCTTTCTGTGGGGCGGCGCTGTAGCTGCCAACCAGCTTGAAGGCGCATATAACGAGGACGGCAAAGGCTGGTCGACCCAGGACGTGGCTCCGCAAGGGATTAAAGGTCCGATTACTGAAGTTCCGACTGAAGATAATATGAAGCTGGTCGGGATCGACTTTTACCACCGGTACAAAGAGGATGTGAAGCTTTTTGCCGAAATGGGCTTCAAAGTCTTCCGTACCTCTATTGCCTGGTCGCGGATTTTCCCGAACGGTGATGAGCTTGAGCCTAATGAGCAAGGCCTCAAGTTCTATGATGATCTGTTCGACGAACTGCATAAATACGGCATCGAGCCGCTTGTTACCCTCTCCCACTATGAGACGCCGCTGCATTTGTCCAAGCAGTATAACGGCTGGGTTAACCGTGATTTAGTCGGCTTCTACGAACGCTATGCCAGAACGGTATTCACCCGCTACAAGAACAAAGTGAAATATTGGCTGACCTTTAACGAGATTAACTCCATTCTGCATGAACCGTTCATGAGCGGTGGTATTTACACGCCGAAGGAAGAGCTGAGCAAGCAGGATCTGTATCAGGCTATCCATCACGAGCTGGTGGCAAGCGCCTTGGCTGTGAAGATTGGACACGAGATCAACCCGCAGGCCCAGATCGGCTGTATGATCCTTAGTATGCCGACTTACCCGCTCACTCCGAACCCGGATGATGTAATCGCAGCGATGAAGTCGGAGCATATGAATTATTTCTTCGGGGATGTTCATGCGAGAGGCGTATATCCGGGCTATATGAAGCGTTACTTCAGAGAAAACGGCATTGAAATCCACATGGAGCCTGGCGATGCCGAGATTCTGCAGCACACGGTAGACTTCATCTCCTTCAGCTACTATGTGAGCATCTGTGAGACGGGAGACGACAATAAGCGTAACCAGACCGAAGGCAACCTGTTCAGCGGTGCAGCCAATCCTTACCTGAAGGCTTCCGAATGGGGATGGCAGATTGACCCGCAGGGTCTGCGTTATGTGCTGAACATGTTCCATGACCGTTACCAGAAGCCGTTGTTTATCGTCGAAAATGGTCTCGGCGCCAAGGACGAGCTGATCACCGGCGAAGACGGCATACCGACCGTCAATGACGACTACCGGATTGGGTATTTGAATGACCACCTGGTGCAGGTGGGCGAAGCAATTGAGGACGGCGTAGAAGTCATGGGCTACACCTCATGGGGCTGTATTGACCTGGTCAGCGCTTCAACCGCACAGCTCAGCAAACGTTACGGCTTCATTTATGTAGACCGCCACGACGACAATACCGGCACACTTGAGCGCTACCGCAAGAAATCCTTCCACTGGTATAAAAACGTTATTGCGTCCAATGGAGAGAGTTTGCAGCGCTAAGCTCTTCTTCCCACAAAAGGCAGCCATTCCGGCTGTCTTTTTGGTTGGAATAGGCTAACCTTATGGTAATTTCCATACGGTTAGTCCATTTTCATTGTTGAGCATAATCGCCTCCGGTCCATCGTTATCTGTTTCTATCAAAAACACTGAAGATGTGTTATCATCACGCATTTTAGCTGCGGGAAGTCAGCCGCACTCTTCATGCCCTGAAGTTAGTGAATAGGACTGAGATTCCGTTATTTGATCAAAATCGGCGAAATCACAGGTCAATCGGACTCAGAATCCCTTATATGCCCCGTCATGCCCTCTTTCGGATTCAAATGAACAAGATAACGGAATCTCAGTCCGCTTCACTCTTTGGATAAACGTTCGCCTAACACTACTCACCTTACTACAGTATATTCTCGCAGTAGACGCGTCTGTTTCCAACACACATCCCCCTAATAAGTGGAAATTATACACTTGATTATATAATTTCAGTCGGTAAAATCGGATTAAGTGGATAAACGACATTTATTTTTCCTGATTTCGGCTCCTCATAGCTATTATCCGATGATTAAGTGCCTTTTTTCCAACTATCTCTCTGAACTCGCCGGTTTCAGGATTATTAAATGACATTTTTCCACTTACTCCCTGGTGAAGTGAAGGCACTGAGTGAGCAAAGATCATGCTAGGAAAACTGCCCAAGTGGAAACGGCTATGCCGTCCTTCAGCAGACGGGGCGCATCCCGCCGCCCCGCCATCTCACCCCTCGCATAGCGGAGCCTCTTCCAGCACGCCAGAGGCAGGCCGCAGGCGGTAGGTCTTAACCTCGTATCCGTTCAGGCTGACCTCCCGGCGGATGCCGAGCGAAGGAAGACTGATCGTGGTTGTCCCGCCAAGCCCGGTCGGCTCGAACAGGCGCAGGATATAATTCTCCCCCTGCTGCTCCTGTTTGAACGCGCTGAGCTGAATGCTGTCATCCTCCAGCATCAGCAGCGGAGCCAGCGTCTCTCCTTCCCCTGACGGGAAGAAGGATAACGCATAAGGCCGCTCGTTATGGACCAGCGCTTCGCGGTCCACCGACTGCCTGCGCTCCGTCTGCGCTCCGCCGTTCAGCCAGAAGCTGTAGCTGCGCTCCCCCTGATCCATCCGCGGCAGGAAGCGGTCCTGGGCCATAATCGGCCGGTCGCCGATCGGATGTGCGCAATATCCGGCGCTGCGCAGAAGCGACAGACGCAGCTCGCCCCGGCGGAAATCGCCGCCATGGATTCCGTTGTTGATGCAGGTCACCGCCAGGTTCTGGGCGGCATCCTCTATGGAGACCCATTTCTGCGCCACCGTCTCCCGGCCTTCCCGGTCCAGCGGCTGCACGCCGAAGGCCGTCTGGCCGAAGAAATCCCCCTGCGCAAGCACGGTAGGGATCGACAGCTTCAGCATCTTGTCCTTCTCGTTCCAGTAGACCCGCAGCTCAATCTCCACCTCGGTCCCCTGCTTCGGCAGCTTGTAAGTCTGGCAGATAGAGGAGCTGCCATAGCTCAGCACCGCTTCAATAACGGTGCGGACCTCGCCGTCCTCGACAACCCGGACGGCGGACAGCGGCTGCTTCACACCGGAGAACAAGGCGCTGTGTTCCGCATTCATCAGCGTGAACGCACCTTCCAGCTGATCGAACCGGTCGGTATCCATCCGCCACGGGTCTTC
This sequence comes from Paenibacillus sp. FSL E2-0178, assembly GCF_038593005.1. NCBI lineage: Bacteria > Bacillati > Bacillota > Bacilli > Caryophanales > Paenibacillaceae > Paenibacillus > Paenibacillus sp. FSL E2-0178. Next base: position 5,885,928 of record NZ_CP151953.1, on the reverse strand, counting down.
ATTGTCATTCATGACCAGTGGAGCGAAGGCTCCCTTGCGCAGAAGTGACCGGCCCCCGGCGGTATACTCATCCATCAGTCCGGTCCGGGCATTGATTACGACCCGCAGATCAGCCGTCTCGAACCGGAAGCAGCCGTCCTGCTCAGCGAGCTGCGGCAGCGGTTTGACCGGCAGCATCTCCATCCGGCAGTCGAACCGGTTCATGGAGGAAGGAGCCAGCTCAGCAGTGAAAGCCACCCGCTTCCGCCAATCCAGCGGAATATTGCTGCGTTCCTTCTCCGGCTGGCAAGGTAAACGGTCCTCACCCTGGTAGACTACAGGCATGGAGAACTCCTCATTCCAGTTCTGATCCTCCAGCATGAATTCACATTCGAATACGCCGGTTACCGCATACGGATGCGGATTGTAGATCAGAACCGGGTACTCCTTCAGCGCTGCCTTGGGCTGTCCGGCGGCCAGGGCGAAGAATGCCCGCGCCTTCAGCCGGGCAACGATCTCCAGGCCGTGGCTGATCTGGCGCAGGGAAGCCTCCTCCGCATTCTGCACAGCTGTGCCCGGCAGAATGTCATGGAACTGCGCGTTGAGCAGATCCTGCAGCGCTTCCTGCAGCCCCGCTGCGGGATAGGCGAGCAGACCCTGCAGCGCAGCGGCGGACAGCATTTTCTCCGTCATGAACAGTTCGTTCTCCAGCAACCGGTGCTGCTGCTTCATGCGGATCATCGAGGTGTAGCAGCCCACGAAACGGGGATTGAGATCGCCCGCATAGACGGGTAACTCCCCCTGCAACGCCAGTTCAGCGAAATAACGCTCCGGCGTAGAATGGACAATCTCCACATCCTCCCGCTCCTGCATCAGCTGCGCAATCTGCGCCAGGTCCACCCGCGAGGGCCCGCCGCCGTGATTGCCCACGCCCCATAACACAAGTCCAGTCTGCTGCTGCGGATGGTCCGCCAGCCACTGTTCAATCTTCCCGCGGGTTTTGCCCATGAGCGAGTTGTAGCCGCCTTCAATCTTGTGGGCCATCACCCGGCTGCCATTGTATCCCTCCCAGCTGAAGTCGCCCGCAGGCAAGCCTTCCATTTCATCCGGGCGCATGAAGATATAGGAATCGTACCCCGCTTGAGCCAGAATCTGCACCAGTCCGCGCGTATGGCCGAAGGAATCGAAGTTGATGGCAGTCGTCGGCTCTGCACCGAATTTAGCCCGGAAATACGCTTTGCCCAGCAGAATCTGGCGGACAAACGATTCACCCGAAATCATATTACAGTCAGGCTGCAGATACCATCCGCCCATGATATGCCACTTGCCCGCCTGAACCAGCCGCTGAATCCGCCTGAACAATGCCGGCTCATACTCCTCAACCCATTGATAGAGAATGACCTCATTATGATTGAAAATATATCCATCGTTCTCCTCGCAGAATTCCGCAGCAGCACGGAATGTGGATACGGCAGCAGCGGCACCCTCCTCCCACTCCCACTGCCACACCGGGTCCAGATGGGCGTTGCTGAGCAAATGCAGTTTCTTCTTCATGGCTGAGTCCCCTCCATAGATCGTAGTTCTTCTACCTCTATTGTGAGGCCGGACAGCAGCGGAGTACATTTCCTATTCTCGCGATTTTTTGTCTTATTATGATATAATGAGCAACATCAACCGGAAGATAACCCACCTGGGAAGGGAAATTAATGAATGGATATTAGCCGTTACAAAAGCGAACTCCCCCCTGTACTTAATAACTTATGTCAGGAGATCCGTGTTCAAGACGCCGTCATCGAATGGGTGGATATCATTTTCGAACAAATTGGTACCGCCAGTAAGTGTCCGCCCCATGCCCACACCTGGTTCGAATTCAACTATGTGCTATCCGGGCAGCTGGGCACGCGTTTTGACGGTGACGAGATCACTGTGCGTGAAGGCGAATTCTTCCTGATCCCTCCCGGCAGGGTGCACTCCCATACCTACACCCGGGGGAACCCGCATGAAGGACTTTGCTTCCGCTGGCGGCTCCGCCGCGCTGATCCCGGACGCGCAGAAGAGGATACCCGTTCACTGTATTCGCGCCTGAAGTCGCTTCAGGAATGGAAGGAGGGGGCTTATCGTGATACTGATGGGTTCAGTGTGATGCTGACCCACTTCCTTAAGGAAGCGGCTGCCGCAGAACCGTCAGAGCTGGGACTGCAGCTGCTGCTAATCCGGCTGCTTGAGCGTCTATGCCTGCTGCAGCAGACACTGGAGGGGCATACCGAAACCCCGGCAATCGGCTCTGAACCGCTGGTGCGTAAGGTCGAGGTTTACCTGGAGGATTTCCAGGGAGACCGGCTGAACGTGGGAGAACTAGCGGCATCGCTGCACATGAGCTATGGCCACTTATCCCGCGAGTACAAGAAGCTGACAGGGCATACGCTGGTCGGACGGATGAACAAGATCCGGCTGGAAAAAGCCCGGGAGCTCCTCCTCCTCCCCGGCTCGAATATTTCGGAAGTAGCGGAACAGGCAGGCTTTGCCGACCTGAGCTACTTCAGTAAAGCTTTCAAAAAAAGCTACGGCCAGGCCCCGCAAAGCTACCGAAAGGCACATACAGCCAGTTCCGGATAGACTCAGTTATGCTCTTGAGATCTAATCCTGCCTAAGACAGCCGGACAATGCATGGCATGCCGTCCGCTGCACCATATAGGCAAATACAACGCCTGCCCTCTCTTGCTGCTCCAGTATAGGGCGGGCAACCGCAGCGCGTCCCGCCGCCCCTTCCTGTCCCTCCGGAGCGTAACTGAAAGTATATATTCCAGAGGAACAAAGGTTTATAACCAGAAGCGGAAGGACCGGAGGGGAAATTTGGAACTGTAGGAGCGTTAGCGTCCGCCTTTATGTTTGGATTTCTACCGCGATCAGCGGTTTAGATCAGGAAATCCAAACATAACAGCGGCCGGAAGTCCAAATGTTCACCGCAGAGACGCCGCAGCTTCCCGTTAGCACCTTAGCTTCATCGCCTATAGACATTCAGATAGCTCCTTTACCATTTTGCAACTAATTGCCAGAAAGGTTGGGATATACTAGCCACAGATGAATTATAAGGAGAGTAACTGGATGAACAAATTCATACCCGGCCTGAGCGGCCTTCTATTCTTAAGTATAATCACCTCCGGCTGCGGCACCCTGAAGGCGCCAAGCGATCTGCTTCAGGCCCCGGCACAGGGCAATGCCGATGGCACATTAACCGGTATCGTGAAATTATATCTTCCCGCCAATTCGCATTTAACAGTGCCTGTCCATTCCGAATCCGGCAGCGCCATTCAATTGCAGGATCTCGACAAGGACGGGCAGGATGAGCTGCTGGCCTTCTATAAGACAGACCAGACAGATTATGAAATCAATACCCTCCTGCTCTCGCAAAAGGACGGGAAATGGAGTAAACTCGCCACTCTGACCGGGGTAGGCAGCGAGCTGGATTACGTGGCATTCACCGATGTTACCGCAGATGGAGCGGAGGATCTGCTGCTTGGATATAGCGGCGGGGAAGGACTAAATAAAGAGTTATCTGTCCACAGTCTGAACAGCGGCAAATTATCCGAGATTCTCAAGCAGCCCTATGATCAGGTAGTGGTTGGGGATCTGACCGGGGAAGGGCAAACCGATATTGCTGTACTCCAGGGGACCTACATCACAGATACACAACCCGAGACCCATCTTCAGCTGCTTCGGCTCCAGGGCGGTACGCTGCAGACCTTGTCCGATCAGAAGCTTGACGGGAACGTAATTGGGGCCCAGTTCGCCAAGGCATCCCCTACCCGCAGTGCCTTATTCATCGATGCCGCAGTGGGTGCGCACTCCTCCTACACTTCGCTGCTTACTTGGGAAAATAGTAAATTTACTGATATACTGGCATCAGATGATTATCAGCGTACTGCGCTTGCCGGCAGCAAGGACCTTGTACTCACGCCGCTGGCACCGGCGCCTGACGGAATGCTCGGCAGCAATAACTTGGCCATCAAGGATTACCCTCTGGCCAGCACAGATATTAACGGTGACGGGATTGTCGAGATTGGCTTTCTCGTACCGCCTGCGGGCACCGAGAGTTACGCCCCTCTGGCCACTCCGTTCATCACCAAGTATTATCAATGGGATGGCGGAACCGGCCTGAAGTTCGTGGAAGAACAGTTTGACCGCTGGGGCTTCAACTTCCATATTCCTAAGGGCTGGGCTGGCCGTACGATTCTGGAGACACCGGGAGAGTCACCGGCGCCATGGGAGAATATCCGCTTCAGCTACAAGAATGCCGAATCTGCCCGGCAGGCCCCGCTGCTTGAGCTTCGCCTGCTGGCCAAGAAGGACTGGGCTGCAGCAGAGACTAAGCTGAAGTCAGAGAATAGAGAATATAAGCTGCTGTATGAGCTGCAGAATACCAATGATGATACGGCGCCAACGGTGTTCGTTGCGGTCATGCCCGCTGCCGGTGCAGCAGCCAAGCTGCAGGGTGCTTCCCTTCAGGAGTATAATCAGCTGAAGCTGACCCTTGAGGAAGCAGTGCAGCTGGCTGGCACGCCGCAGAAGCCCCGGCAATAATAAGGAGGCTGTTCATGAAAGTGCTGATACTGGAAGATGAGAAGCCGATCCGGGATCTTCTGTGTGTGAATCTTAAGCGTGCAGACTTCGAGGTCGCTGAAGCTTCTACCGGTGAAGAGGCCCTGAGGATTGCCGGGGACCGGAAGGATTTTGACATTGCTATACTGGACCTGATGCTTCCAGGCATGAGCGGCTTCGAGGTATGCACCCGCCTCCGGGGACAGTTCCCCCGGCTAGGAATCATTATGCTCACAGCCAAAAGCCAGGAAGTAGACAAGGTCATGGGCCTCGAAGCCGGTGCAGACGACTACGTGGTCAAGCCGTTCAGTCCGGTTGAGCTGGTCGCGCGGGTGCGCTCCCTGTACCGCCGGATGTATCCGGGAGAAGCTCTGCCGCAGGAGAACAACCTGGAGCTTCCGCCTTTTACCCTTCTGCTGGATGAACGGAAATTACTGAAGAACGGGCAGGATATCCCGCTGACCCCGACCGAATTCATGATCGTCAAGCTCCTGTTGGAGCAGCCGAACAAGGCGATGAACCGGGACGATATTCTGACAGCCGTGTGGGGGCAGTATTTCATGGGAGACCTTAAGATTGTAGATGTGAATATCAGCCGAATCCGCAGGAGTCCGCCCAACGGGCCGCAGTTCCTCGAAACGGTGTGGGGATTCGGCTATATATGGAGGGGCTAACTTTGCTAAAGGGAATCAGGTCCAGGCTTATCGTCTATATTACCCTTATGCTGCTCCTGATCGTCCTGCTGCTGGAGGGAGTTTTCATTGCTGCCGTCCACTACTACTATCTGGGCAGCGCGATGGAAACGTTGAATTCCCGGGCCGCTACTTCAGCGACTTTTTTCAACAAGTATCTGGAGGGTTATACCCTGAGTGAACGGGCACGTTATATTCTGGAGAATCTCTCTCCTGAAGAGAGCAGTAAGGTGGAAGTGCTGAGTCCGGCCGGGAACGTCATTATTAATTCCTTCGGCTTCTCAAGTCAGGAGAAGGTGAATACCCCTGATGTGAGAGCAGCGCTGACCAGCGGCAAAGGAAGCTTCCAGAGTCTTAAGCCGTTACAGGGTGAGCGGATTATAGCCGTCTCGATTGCACTTAAGGAATCCGGAAGTACGATTGGCGTGCTGCGTTACTCTGTTTCTGCGGAGCCTTTATATGCCGTTATTATGAGAATTGTGCTGAATGCAGCTGTAGTCGGCCTGCTTGTAATTGGATTCGGGTTCGTGATGAGTCTGCTGATCGCCAAAAGAATCGTGGGTCCGATCCAGCAGCTAACCGGGGTTGCGAAGGAAATGGCCACCGGCAATTTCACCGTACGGGCGGCCAAACCATATGATGATGAGGTCGGTACGCTCGCAGTTACACTGAATTATATGTCCGAGGAAATTCTCAAAAGCGAGAAGATCAAATATGATTTCATCTCCTCTGTCACTCATGAGCTGCGCACTCCGCTTACTTCGATCAAAGGCTGGGGCGAAACGCTGCTGGTAGGTGATTTATCGGATAAACAAGAGACCCTGCAGGGTCTTGAGGTCATGACCGGGGAGACCGACAGGCTCATCGGACTGGTCGAGGATCTGCTGGACTTCTCCAAATTCCAGGCTGGTGAGATCAAGATCGTACGCCAGCCTTATGATCTCAGGGGACTGCTTGAGGATCTGCTGCTGCAGTTCAGATACCGGGGGCAGACCAAACAGATCCGCCTTTATGCCGAGCTTCCTGATCAGCCCCTGCCGGTAGACGGTGATTTCAACCGCCTGAAGCAGGTTTTTGTCAATTTGCTGGACAACGCCTTCAAATTCACTCCTGCCCAGGGAGCCATCTGCCTTACAGCAGTGTTACACGGGGAGCTCATCATCACCACCGTAGCCGACAACGGCGAAGGCATCGAGGCCGCAGACCTGGCACAGCTCGGCACCAAATTCTTCAAAGGACGGTCCCGCCAGTCCGGAAGCGGCCTGGGCCTGGCCATCTGCAAGGAGATCATAGAGCTGCATGACGGGCGGCTGCGGATCGAGAGTGAATTCACCAAGGGTACCTCCGTGATCGTGGAGCTGCCGCTTTACCGGCTGGAGCAGCATCTTCCTCCGCCGGTGTATCTGTGAGCTTGGACCTCCCCGTGCGCAGGAATGCTGGCCGGATATTCGGCCTTCATTTTCCTGCCCCGGCTATCTCAATGACCGGCTGCGTCTCCATCGAGACATTCCCTGCCACAGCTCTGGAGATCATACAGGACTCCTCTGCCATATGTGCCAGCCGCTCTGCCTTCTTCAGCTGGGCCGCTGTCGCATCTGCCTGGAGCACCACACGCGGCTTGTGCACGATCCGTTCGTACGTAAATACATTATTCGTGACATCTACCGTCGCCTCTGACTCCAGTGTCAGTTCCTGTGGTACAATATCTGAACGCTCTAGCATCGCTGCCAGCGTAATCAAATAACAGGTCGAGGCTGCCCCCAGCAGCATCTCATCAGGATTCGTTCCGGTTCCCGGACCGCCCATCTCCTGCGGAATCGAGATTACCGTGCGGAGTCCGCCTGCTTCGATATGCCCCTCACTGTTACGTCCGCCGTTCCATACTGCCTTCAGGTGAAAAGGATGCTTCATCTCCCTCAATCCTCTCTTGTTCATTTCGAATACTTATACATTCTTCTCAAGCACTCCCGCCCCGCCGTAGCAGACACTGTACAGCTTTTGGGCTAAATGCGTCCAATCCGCCGGTTCTCCAGCCGTTGATCTGCCTGTTTGTATACATGATAGGTCATCTCCGTCAGATTCACGATTCCAAGAGACCTTTCTTCCAGCACAGCGTAGGTGTTGGACCCCATATCACAATTCATACGGGCACCGTCAAAATATATCCGTTCCACCGGCGTATGCCCATGAATCACCGGCCTGCCGTTCGTTAATGTAAGCAGCTCTTCCCGCGGCTGCCGGTAGAACTCATATTCCGTCATCCACAGAATATCCCGGCTCTGCTGCTCCAGAGACTCCACTGTACAAAGTCCGGCATGTGTATACACAAATTCTTCATCTGCATAATACAGGGGCAAGGAGTAAGCCCATTCCATATGCGCCTGCCGCTCCTTCTGATCGGAAAAAGCACGGGCAAAGCTCTCCAGCGTGTCATGCCCGCCATGGCTCAGCCAGAGCCTGTCACCGTTTTTGATGTAATCACCCATCATTTCTTCATGATTGCCGATGAGCGCGTGAACCTGGCCGGGATGCCGCTCCGTGAGTTCTTTAATATATTTTACTACACCTGCCGAATCTTTCCCCCGGTTAATCATATCCCCGCCAAAGACCAGCTGATCCCGTTTCAAGTCAGCCCCGGCATGCCCGAGCAGGAGCTCTAACCCCTCTTTGTCGCCATGGATATCTGTTATGAAGAATTTGCGCATGATACCCCTACTTTCTGCTGAATCCAGTCTACCTCATTAACAGGTATAATGCATGGGTCAGAGCTATTCCCCAACACAATAAGTAAGGAGATCAATATTTATATAGCTTAATTATTAATTAGATGAGCGGAGCACGGCAGACTCCTGCATTAATCCCCAAGCTGTTATAGTGCTGTTTGATGTTAATAATCGCATGCCCGCTTATGACCCGTGATACCAGATCCTCGACCGGCTTAGCGTCAACCTGTTTATGCTGAAGCAGCTGTTCGACGGTATGTTTAATTTCCTGCGGATATATATTACCAGCCACACTTGAGAGACCCTTACATCCGCCTGTGACGAAATTGTCCACCAGCTTGACATCTCCTGCAGCAAACATGATGAAATAATCCGGGTAAGTTAGCGGCAGATGACGCTGCAAATCACCTGTTTCTTTATAGCCAACGATGTTGGGGTACCGGTTAATTAACGAATGAAGCGAGTCTGGAGTCAAATCGAACCCGGTCCGGCCGGGATTATTGTACAGGGCCACCTGCTTGGTCGTATGGCTAAGCAGCTCTTCCACATAAGCAACTGCCTGCTCCTGCGTGGGCCGGATATACGGAGGGAAACCGATCAGAATTACATCGATTACGGAGGTCTCCAGCGCCTTCACCAGACGTACCGCATCCCGTGTTCTTATAGCGGAAGCCCCGAAGACAAGCTCAATATCCTGAAAGCGCTGCTGGTCAAAATATTCAATGATCTGCAGTCTCTCCTCTATGCTCATGGAATGCTGTTCACCGGTACTTCCTGAGACAAGCAGTGATTCTATACCGTTCTGCTTCTGATACTCTACAATGGCCTTAAATCCGTCAACATTTAAGCTTTCATCCTCCCGGAAAGGAGTCGGTATAGCGACATTTAAATTTTTCATCGTATATTCCTTTCTATGGCGAGCCAGGGCAGCTAGGATCTGGACAGGAATTTGTCTTCCATTGCATCGAGGAGCGTGAACATCAGTTCATTGGATGCTTTTACTTTCTCAAGCTGATTCACCATCTCAGACTGCGTTTGAACATACTCCTCCCGCTTTAGCTGCTCGGCACAGTTACCGATGATTTTCCGGATGCTGGGGTCATTAACCTCCAGATGAAACTGCAGGCCGGCTACATAATCCTCATATTCAAAACACTGATTGGCACAGCCCAAGCTGAACGCCAGCCTCTTGGCTCCGGCGGGTAGGCTGAAGGTATCTCCATGCCAGTGAAACGGTACAAACTGCTCCGGGAACGCTCTGAAGAAGGTAGACGTATTGGCATCCCCGGCCAATCTCACAGGGAACCAGCCGATCTCGTTCCACTTGTTTTTATAGACTTCTCCGCCAATTTGTTCGGCAATCAGCTGGGCTCCCAGACAGATTCCAAGCATCAGCTTGCGCGAGCGGATGGCTGCGTCAATGAAGGCTTTCTCCCCCTTCAGCCAGGGGATCATTTCCTCATCATTGACTCCCATCGGTCCGCCCATGATTACGAGCATATCAAACTCATCAATAGACGGCAGAGCCTGTGCTTCATACATTAAGGTTGTTGTAAGCACATGCCCTCTGTTCCCGGCCCAGACTGCAATTTCCTCCGGCGCTTCAAAAGGGACATGCTGCAGGCAATGAATTCTCATCTCTCCACCTCATTCAATAAATTTTCAATGACCTACACTCACACCATCTTCCTCTAATGTAAGTATGTTCTGCGTTGCCTGGTGGAGTCCTCCCGTAATAATAAACAATCCTATGTTTTTTCCTGCCCCAAAGTACAAAAAAAGTCCTGACGAATCAAGGACTGCTTGATCATCAGGACTGTCTTTCCTGTAGCAAAAGGTATGGCTTTCTTTTATTTTTCTTTTACGGCAGGTTCATAGATCAGACAGCGCAGCACCTTACTCGGATAGCGGAACTCCGCATTATATTTGCTGCCGTCTTCTAATAACACATCCACTGCTACCATCCCGCGTTTGTTGTTCACCTCAGTATCGGTCAGATAAGCTTTGACTATCTTTCTTTTCTCTCCCTGCTTGTCCTTCACGACCTGAGTAGCTCTATTGATCCAGCTGTTATCCTTGAGGATGGCAGCTGCGGCAGCTGCATCGATTGGCGTTCTTTTCAACGCCCCATTAATGGCTGTCGTATCCACTGCGATCCCGGTCTCCGGATCGATCTGCACATCATATTCCCAGAATTCCTGGCCTTGTCCGCGCAAGGTAGATGACTTGTACGGAGCGAAGTGAACCCTCCAGGTTGAACGAAAGCCATATTCCTGTTCAGGTAGTGCAACATAGGTGTCTAGCTTGGACACATCGGCATCATACAGCCTGCGCACACTTTCAGCCGCCAGCGCCTCTACTTCAGACTTGCTATACTTCTGCGGAAGGGGAGGCGCAGTCACATATCGTTTGGATAATACATAATTCAAGCGGGAGTACCAGTCGATCAACTGCAGATGCTCTTCATCGGTCCAGGTCTTCTCTGGATAGTGGTACGTATTGGTATTCATATCCAGATACAAAGCACCTTGACCCGGCGCTAGGGGCATTGGCTTCTGGGGCCGTACGCCATCATATACATACTGATCTTGCAGAACCAGATGGCGTTTCATTTCCGGATCGGTCATTTCCCGGCCTGAAACATTGGGATCACCCGGCTTCTCTATATAATCATAGATCTGCTGGATTTGCACCTCTGTCATCTGCTTAAGCAGATCATCATTCACGGTAGATACCGGCACAGGTGCCTCTACTTTTAACACAGGAACAGTGCTTTCTGCCAGACTTAGCCGGACATTGTCCTGCGTTGCCGTGCTGTTCTTAGCGACGACTGCAGAGTTCATCAGGCTGGGGACGAGAAATGCACTGGCTGCGAATACACCTCCAGAGACTAAGATGACAGCCACCGTAGCCGACCATTTCTTTGTTTTCAATTGTATTACCTCCATCAGATTAAGATACTAACTCTGTCTATACCTTAATCCCGGGATGTTATAGAGTAGAGGAGCAGTTGTTATGGAGTTGTAAAAAGATGCGGATGCTTGTCCCCTGACCAACGACAGATTGCAGCTCAACCCTGGCCTCATGCGCCTCGGCAATCTGCCGGCACAAGGAGAGGCCGAGGCCAGCATTGCCGTAGGTCCGCGAACGTGCCGGGTCTGCGCGGTAGAACGGCTCGAACGCACGCTTACTCTGCTCTTCCGTCATGCCGCCTCCGCTGTCTTGCACTTCCAGCACCCCTTCCCCATTCTGCTCAAAGGCAAGCAGGCGGATGATGCTGCCTGGCTGGGAGGCAGGAATGGCATTCTCAATCAGATTTACCAGAAAGGATGCCAGAAGATCCGCATCTCCCCACACGGCGGGAATAGAGCTGTCCATCTGCAGCAGTAATCCGTGCTCTGCTGCCTTCTGCAGCTCGGTCTGCGCTACCGCCTGGAACAGGGCTGCCACATCCACCTCTGCCTGCACCAGTGGCTGATGCCGCAGAACGGACAAATCAAGCAGCTTGAAGGCCAGATTCTTGAGCCGGACAGTCTCACTTAAAATATAGTGACCGGCCTTGATCTGATCTTCCTGGCCAATATTCGCCGAGGTGAGAAGTTCAGCAAATCCCTGCATGCTGGTCAGCGGCGTCCGCAGTTCATGGGCAAGATTATCAACCATCCGCTGTTTATCCTCGGCCATGCCTGCAAGGTCCGTCATCCGCTGCTCCACCACAGCAGCCATCCGGTTAAAGTTGAAGGCCAGCTCCCCGAATTCATCCCTGCTGTTCAGCTCCACACGGTTAGAATAGTTACCTTCGGCAATCGTTTTGGTCGTCTCGGACAGCAGCTTGAGGGGCCTCGTCAGGTGCCGGATCAGAAGGTAGAGCAACAGCACCAGCAATGGACCGACGATCCAGTTAATCATTACGAAAAAGCGGTTAAGCTCCTGCTGCTGGGCATACAGCCCACTGATGTCGCGCTTGTAAGTCAGCTCCAGATGCTGATAAGGAGCAGGGAGCGGCATAGCCAGCGTCATCACATGCTCATCCTGCACAGCGCTCTTCCCTGCCTGATTGGGGTAGATAAGCTGTCCGTCCTCCCGCAACTCCAGTCCTATTCCCTGTTTGCGGTAGTGTTCCCCATACGACTTAGCCACACTGACCATCAGTGCAGGGGTGAGGGTTAGGCCACGTGTCCGGATCGAATCCAGATTCTCGTATATATTGTTGGTGATCAGCAGCTGTTCACTGGCCGCGCGCCTGGTTTCGCTATCCATATTCAGCTGCCAGCTTTTTTTCATCACCATTATCACACTTACATCAAGAGCGGCTATGAAGAGAACCAGGACGGCGAGCAGAATCTTATGCCAGAACCGCATGTCTAGACCTGAACTTCCAGGCGGTAGCCCAGCTTGAATACAGTTTTGATCCGTTCTTCCCAGCCGAGCTTTTTACGCAGCTGGCGGATATGAACATCCACGGTGCGGGTGTCTCCGGCAAAGTCATAACCCCAGGCCAGCTCCAGCAGCTTTTCTCTCGAAAGGGCAATATTCCGGTTACGTATCAGTACTTCGAGCAGCTCAAATTCTCTGGTGGTCAAATCAACCGGCTGTTGATCTACCCGGACCTGCCGTTCCGGAAACCTGACTTCCACCGCATCGCAAATAAAAGCAGGGGCAGCTTGTTCATTCCTGCGCAGCACAACGTTAATCCGGGCCAGCAACTCCAGGATTTCAAACGGTTTGATTATATAATCCTCCGCACCCAGCTCGAAGCCTCTGATGCGGTCGGAGAGTGTATTTTTGGCCGTAATCAGAATGACCGGAATCCGCAAAGGAGCGATCTGCTGCATCACGTCAAACCCGTCGAGACCGGGAAGCATCACATCGAGCAGGATAAGATCCGTCCGCTCCTGTTCCAGCATTCCGGCAACCTCTGAGCCGGTATACACTTTAGAATACGTATGTCCAACCAGCTTAAGGTTCATGGTTATCAAATCGCTGATCGGCTGTTCATCTTCAACTACTAATATATGAGCCATCTACTGAATATCCTCCTGATTCCTGTAATAGCACAATGTTCCGTTAACTATTTAACCTTTATCATATCAGATTTCAGAGTGTACATGACATTTCACGGTGGACTATGGATTCTATGGTTATAAAAGTCGCGCCAAACGCAACAAAAAAGCCATTGTCGATTGCTCAACAATGGCTTCATGTGCTTGGCGGCGTCCTACTCTCCCAGGACCCTTCGGTCCAAGTACCATCGGCGCTGGAGGGCTTAACGGTCGTGTTCGGGATGGGTACGCGTGGAACCCCTCCGCTATCGCCACCAAACGGGCATTTACAGCGTAAATGCTTCAGGAATTTGATTCCTGAAAACTGAATCCGAAACGAATCTGCGTTCTTCGAAATTTGGATAAGCCCTCGACCGATTAGTATTGGTCAGCTCCATGCATTGCTGCACTTCCACCTCCAACCTATCTACCTCGTCGTCTTCAAGGGGTCTTACTAATTGGGAAATCTCATCTTGAGGGGGGCTTCACGCTTAGATGCTTTCAGCGCTTATCCCGTCCGTACGTAGCTACTCAGCCATGCTCCTGGCGGAACAACTGATGCACCAGCGGTACGTCCATCCCGGTCCTCTCGTACTAAGGACAGCTCCTCTCAAATTTCCTGCGCCCACGACAGATAGGGACCGAACTGTCTCACGACGTTCTGAACCCAGCTCGCGTACCGCTTTAATGGGCGAACAGCCCAACCCTTGGGACCTACTTCAGCCCCAGGATGCGATGAGCCGACATCGAGGTGCCAAACCTCCCCGTCGATGTGGACTCTTGGGGGAGATAAGCCTGTTATCCCCAGGGTAGCTTTTATCCGTTGAGCGATGGCCCTTCCATGCGGTACCACCGGATCACTAAGTCCGACTTTCGTCCCTGCTCGACTTGTTGGTCTCGCAGTCAAGCTCCCTTATGCCTTTGCACTCTTCGAATGATTTCCAACCATTCTGAGGGAACCTTTGAACGCCTCCGTTACTCTTTAGGAGGCGACCGCCCCAGTCAAACTGCCCGCCTGACACGGTCCCCGTACCCGATTAGGGTACTAGGTTAGAACCTAGATACGATCAGGGTGGTATCCCAACGGCGCCTCCGCAGAAGCTTGCGCTCCTGCCTCTACGGCTCCCACCTATCCTGTACAGATCGTACCCAAATTCAATATCAAGCTGCAGTAAAGCTCCATGGGGTCTTTCCGTCTTGTCGCGGGTAACCTGCATCTTCACAGGTATTAAAATTTCACCGGATCTCTCGTTGAGACAGCGCCCAAGTCGTTACGCCATTCGTGCGGGTCAGAATTTACCTGACAAGGAATTTCGCTACCTTAGGACCGTTATAGTTACGGCCGCCGTTTACTGGGGCTTCGGTTCACAGCTTCGGATTGCTCCTAACCACTCCCCTTAACCTTCCAGCACCGGGCAGGCGTCAGCCCGTATACTTCGCCTTGCGGCTTCGCACAGACCTGTGTTTTTGCTAAACAGTCGCTTGGGCCTTTTCACTGCGGCCCCCTCGGGCTATTCACCCTACCGAGGCACCTCTTCTCCCGAAGTTACGAGGTCATTTTGCCGAGTTCCTTAACGAGAGTTCTTCCGCGCGCCTTAGAATTCTCTTCTCGCCTACCTGTGTCGGTTTGCGGTACGGGCACCTTCTCCTGGCTAGAGGCTTTTCTTGGCAGTGTGAGATCATGACCTTCGCTACTACAATTTTCGCTCCCCATCACAGCCCAGCCTTATCGATGTGCGGATTTGCCTACACATCAGCCTCACTGCTTAGACGGACACTTCCATCAGTCCGCGTCACTACCCTCCTGCGTCACCCCATCGCTCATAGCGGATTACGGTGGTACAGTAATTTCAAACTGTTGTCCTTCGACTACGCCTTTCGGCCTCGCCTTAGGTCCCGACTTACCCTGAGCGGACGAGCCTTCCTCAGGAAACCTTGGGCTTTCGGCGGATCAGATTCTCACTGATCTTTTCGTTACTCATACCGGCATTCTCACTTGTATGCTGTCCAGCGCTCCTTACGGTACACCTTCAACCTACATACAACGCTCCCCTACCCCAGATGCAAAGCATCTAGCCATAGCTTCGGTGGTGTGTTTAGCCCCGTTACATTTTCGGCGCAGAGTCACTCGACCAGTGAGCTATTACGCACTCTTTCAATGGTGGCTGCTTCTAAGCCAACATCCTGGTTGTCTGTGCAACTCCACATCCTTTCCCACTTAACACACACTTGGGGACCTTAGCTGATGGTCTGGGCTGTTTCCCTTTTGACAATGGATCTTAGCACTCACTGTCTGACTCCCGGCAAGAAGTTAATGGCATTCGGAGTTTGACTGAGCTTGGTAACCCTTGCGGGCCCCGCACCCAATCAGTGCTCTACCTCCACCACTCCATTCACCGAGGCTAGCCCTAAAGCTATTTCGGGGAGAACCAGCTATCTCCGAGTTCGATTGGAATTTCTCCGCTACCCCCACCTCATCCCCGCATTTTTCAACATGCGTGGGTTCGGGCCTCCAGTGCGTGTTACCGCACCTTCACCCTGGACAGGGGTAGATCACACGGTTTCGGGTCTACGTCCACATACTTAAGTCGCCCTATTCAGACTCGCTTTCGCTGCGGCTCCGGCTTCTCACCTTAACCTTGCATGTTAAACGTAACTCGCCGGTTCATTCTACAAAAGGCACGCCATCACCCATAGATCGGGCTCTGACTTTTTGTAAGCACACGGTTTCAGGTTCTATTTCACTCCCCTTCCGGGGTGCTTTTCACCTTTCCCTCACGGTACTGTTTCACTATCGGTCGCCAGGTAGTATTTAGCCTTAGCAGATGGTCCTGCTGGATTCATACGGGGTTTCACGTGCCCCGCACTACTCGGGATCCGTCTCGGAGAGAACACAGTTTAGGCTACAGGGCTTTTACCTCTATCGCGGGCCTTTCCAGACCTCTTCGCCTACCATATTCCTTTGTAACTCCATGTGAGACGTCCCACAACCCCAAGGGGCAAGCCCCTTGGTTTAGGCTGTTCCGCGTTCGCTCGCCGCTACTGACGGAATCACTATTGTTTTCTCTTCCTCAGGGTACTTAGATGTTTCAGTTCCCCTGGTCTGCCTCTACATTTCCTATGTATTCAGAAATGAGTAACTGCGAATTACCACAGCTGGGTTTCCCCATTCGGACACCCCCGGATCAAAGCTTGCTTACAGCTCCCCGAGGCAGTTTCGTTGTTCGCCACGTCCTTCGTCGGCTCCTGGCGCCTAGGCATCCTCCGTGTGCTCTTATTAGCTTAACCGTCACTCCGGTGTTTCGCTTGCTTGCTCCTCTTGTTTTGAATGCTGCTCATGGATTGCTCCATTCACCAACACATTCAAAGCCAAAGGTCGCTGCACAATCGAAAACCTTCGTTCTGCACTAATAACTATTTCAACTTGCTTACACAAGTTTCAGCTAAAAGATGTTCTAAAACGCAAATTCGTTTCGGTATCCAGTTTTCAAGGATCAAGTGTCTTACTTGAGAGCTTAAACTCTCAAAACTGACCAACGAGTGAGTGTTTGAACCCTAAGGTTCGTTGTGGAAGCTTTAGCTTCCGATTTGAATGTTTCCGTTGCAGGAAACGATTCTCCATAGAAAGGAGGTGATCCAGCCGCACCTTCCGATACGGCTACCTTGTTACGACTTCACCCCAATCATCTACCCCACCTTCGGCGGCTGGCTCCCTTGCGGGTTACCCCACCGACTTCGGGTGTTGTAAACTCTCGTGGTGTGACGGGCGGTGTGTACAAGACCCGGGAACGTATTCACCGCGGCATGCTGATCCGCGATTACTAGCAATTCCGACTTCATGCAGGCGAGTTGCAGCCTGCAATCCGAACTGAGACCGGCTTTGCTGGGATTGGCTCCACCTCGCGGTTTCGCTTCCCGTTGTACCGGCCATTGTAGTACGTGTGTAGCCCAGGTCATAAGGGGCATGATGATTTGACGTCATCCCCACCTTCCTCCGGTTTGTCACCGGCAGTCACTCTAGAGTGCCCAGCTTAACCTGCTGGCAACTAAAGTCAAGGGTTGCGCTCGTTGCGGGACTTAACCCAACATCTCACGACACGAGCTGACGACAACCATGCACCACCTGTCTCCGATGCTCCGAAGAGGGGCACTATCTCTAATGCTTTCATCGGGATGTCAAGACCTGGTAAGGTTCTTCGCGTTGCTTCGAATTAAACCACATACTCCACTGCTTGTGCGGGTCCCCGTCAATTCCTTTGAGTTTCAGTCTTGCGACCGTACTCCCCAGGCGGAGTGCTTACTGTGTTAACTTCGGCACCAAGGGTATCGAAACCCCTAACACCTAGCACTCATCGTTTACGGCGTGGACTACCAGGGTATCTAATCCTGTTTGCTCCCCACGCTTTCGCGCCTCAGCGTCAGTTACAGCCCAGAAAGTCGCCTTCGCCACTGGTGTTCCTCCACATATCTACGCATTTCACCGCTACACGTGGAATTCCACTTTCCTCTTCTGTACTCAAGTCACCCAGTTTCCAGTGCGACCCCAGGTTGAGCCCAAGGTTTAAACACCAGACTTAAATGACCGCCTGCGCGCGCTTTACGCCCAATAATTCCGGACAACGCTTGCCCCCTACGTATTACCGCGGCTGCTGGCACGTAGTTAGCCGGGGCTTTCTTCTCAGGTACCGTCACTCCGGTAGCAGTTACTCTACCGGACGTTCTTCCCTGGCAACAGAGCTTTACGATCCGAAAACCTTCATCACTCACGCGGCATTGCTCCGTCAGGCTTTCGCCCATTGCGGAAGATTCCCTACTGCTGCCTCCCGTAGGAGTCTGGGCCGTGTCTCAGTCCCAGTGTGGCCGTTCACCCTCTCAGGTCGGCTACGCATCGTCGCCTTGGTGGGCCGTTACCCCACCAACTAGCTAATGCGCCGCAGGCCCATCCCCAAGCGGCAGATTGCTCCGCCTTTCATTCTCTCTTCAGGAGAGGAAAGAAATTATCCGGTATTAGCTACCGTTTCCGGTAGTTATCCCAGTCTTGAGGGCAGGTTGCCTACGTGTTACTCACCCGTCCGCCGCTAAGTAAGAATAGAAGCAAGCTTCCATTCTTACTCCGCTCGACTTGCATGTATTAGGCATGCCGCCAGCGTTCGTCCTGAGCCAGGATCAAACTCTCCAAATTGGTTTTAGAAAGAGCGATTGCTCATTTTGAAACATCTGACGAGAATTTTCATTCTCTATTTTGGAAGTCACTTTCGTGATTTCCGATACTCACTCGTTGTTCAGTTTTCAAAGATCAAGCTCGTTGTCAGCGCCGCTTACTGCGTCACCAGCAACTCTTATAATATATCACATCCAGCCGTTCAATGCAAGCTCTTTTTTCAACTTCTTTTCGAGCTCGGCGTTGATGTTTCGCGGCCAGAAATAGAATATATCATGTATGGATATTCAATGCAAGCATTATTTTAAAACTAGCATATCAGGTTTATTCTTCCCGACTGCTTCTTTGCTTCAATATATTCTCTGTATTTATCAGGTAGCTGAGAATTCTGCATGATCGATTCTCCAGTGTGCTTGTCTATTATATCGGCTTCAAACTTTAAACCTTTGTAACGGGGTTCTTCTATAAACTCAACTTCTGCTGGAGTAGTATCCCTAGATCTTCAGCTGTATCCCAGACGAGGGGGCGGATTTCTTGCAGGTGTACCCAAAGTTTATCAGCATCCTCACTCTTAACAGTCCAAACCACCGGGATGTTCAAACCAAGCGCATACCCTGCTGCAAAATACACCTCAGGGGACTGACCGGTTACATCGGCGATAATCAGCTTGCTATCCGCTATAGGCTTCAAAGAATCTTCTTCGCCTGCCTGCACAAGCACGCGGGGCAGATAACCATACTGCTCGATCTTAGGCAGCAGCTTCTCCAGCCACTCCGTGCGTAATTCCTCCTCATTCGGCAGAAGAACGACGCAGTGCTTTATGTTCTTACCTCCGGTTATTGCAGCGGCTTCGCCCCAACCCTGCGCGGTAAGCTTAAAGGTCATACCTTCCCTTATCAGCAACTCCTCACTTCTCAGCTTTTCGATGATATAGACCAGTTCTTGCAGATTGGGAGAATAGGTCAGGTTATAGCTGCTGGAAAGGGGTTGAATGACAACCGGCTGCCCCGGACCCTCAGAATGTCTATACAGATATTGCAGCAGCCGGTTTCCTTTATCTTCAAGGGTCACAGGAATGGCCGGAGAATTCACAATAGAATCCAAATCGCCAGCATTTAGAATGACCTTCTCACCACAATCGGTCTTCTCCCGGATATACGCCGATACCAAATGGAGCATTTCACGTTTCTGTTGCTGAGAGAACGAAAGTATGGATTGATAGCTGTCTCTCAGGAGGTTATAGAACCCGCCGGGTGAACAGGAGCAGTCAGCATACCGATCGTAATCGCCTTCAGCTGTAATCGGGACAATCTGATCGCAGAACAAGCAGTGTTTTTTAAGCATGATAATTTACCACCTCTTATGAATAGCTATCATCCTACCTTACCAAGATTGTTATGAAAAGTAGACAAGCAGATCTTTCCTTAAATGGGATAGTCCCTTCCGTGGCGTTCCCCCCTCACTATACTCCATTTCAGTCCGTATACTTGCGTTACCAGACTTCAGCTACTATGATATTAACGCAACATCCATTTTCGGATGAAGCATTCTTTTCATGATGCAACACTCATTTTGAAACTATTGGAGGACAAACCTATGCTGACTAAAGATGAACTGCCCTTTTGCCCGGTTGCTGTTACCGTCGGATTGATCGGAAACAAGTGGAAGCTGCTCATTATGCGGAACCTTTTGGCTAAAGCTAACCGCTTCACGGAACTGCGCAATACAATCCCCGGCATTAGCCAAAAAGTACTGACAGACAATCTCCGCTCTATGGAACAGGACGGGATTATTGTACGGACGGTCTTCGCCGAGGTTCCGCCAAGGGTCGAATACTCTTTAAGTGAACTGGGGAATTCGATGCGGCCAATCATCGCTGCCATGGAGCAGTGGGGGAATGGTTACCAGGAAGCTTATAAGGATGTTCAAGCCGAAACTGCAGATGAGCTAACCGTAGACTAGAATACGGCAGCATGCTCCAAATAATCGTCAGTGTGTCCAGGCTGAAAGCAGCCGAGCATATATTTGTTGGCCCTATTTACGATGGCATCCGCGTTCAAGCGGGTCCCGCCTTTAATCAGTCAGAGCTGCTATTTACGATTACAATTTTACCGTTAGCCGCGTTGCTCTCCATCAGGAGATGCGCCTCATGGATCTGTTCGAGTGGCAGCACTTTGGCTATAGGAACTTTGAGCTCATGCTTCTCCATATGCCGGAACAGCTCCCCGAGCAAGTTACTTTTAACAGGGGTGCTTGTGAACGAGGTCAGATATACGTTAGTCGGCACATCAACCATCGGCTCGAACCCGCTCATCACCCACTCTCCCGCTAAAATCCCCGTGACACATACGATGCCGTATTCAGATGCCAGGCTAAGGGAATGCTTCAGCGTGGCTGTGCCTACCAGCTCCAGTATTTTATTCGCGCCGCTTGGGGCAACCGCGAACAGCTTCTCCGCCAGGCTGTCGTCGTCAAGCAGGATATGATCCGCACCAGAGTTCCTAAGCAGCTCGAACTTGTCCAGACTTCTGGTCGTGGAGATCACTCTTGCGCCAATGCTCTTGGCAAGCTGCAGGGCTGCGAGTCCTACCGAACTCGTGCCACCGCGAATCAGCAGCGTCTCTCCATGAGTCAGCTTCAAAGTATCGAATAACGCAGCATACGCTGTGTAGTACATTTCCGGAACCGCCGCTAGCTCAGCCCAGTCCAGCTGATTATCAACAGGGTACACCTGGCTGGAGGGAATCAGCGCATACTCCGCATAGCTGCCGTCGAAATCCCGTCCCAGTCCGCCCATTAAGGAGACGACGCGCTGACCTTTACGTAGACTGCTGTCTGATGGATCTTCCACTTCACCTGCACATTCAATTCCGATAATCCGCGGCAGCTGAACGGCAGGAGAATGCCCCTGTCTTGTGAAAATCTCTGAACGGTTAATTCCGAACGCCCTTATTCGCACCAGCAGCCAGCCCGGCTTCACCTCGGGTACCGGCACCTCACTTACTGTCAAATCCTGCGGCTCGCAGGGATGCTCTAAGACTACTGCTCTCATGCTGCGACTCTCTCCTTCAGATACTTTTCTCAATCCGAATAAGCAGGCTATTCACGCCAACCGCCATTCCGGCGGACAGCACGCTGCCCCATACAATTTTATACACATTCATCGTCCGTAAGCCGTCAAACAGAATATCTCCGAGTCCGCCCGCATTGATGAACGCAGCAATTGTAGCCATCCCTATCGTCGACACTACCGCAAGCCGGATTCCGGTAAAAAGAGTCCGGATGGATAGCGGCAGCCGGATCTTGCAGAGCACCTGCCGGTCAGTCATGCCAATGCCGGCAGCCGCTTCAATGATGGCCGGATCCACCCCGTTCAGTCCCGCAATGAAATTGCGCAGAAGCAGATATTGATTGTATACAACAAGCACCGTTATCGCCGTGGTCTTGCCAAGGCCCGTTACCGGGATCATCATCGCGAACAGTGCCACACTGGGGATCGAATAGATGACCGAGAATAGATTGACCAAGACGCCGGACAGCATCCTTGAGGTCATGGACAGAAATGTCAGAACCGAAGCAAGCAAGAGCGATACCAGCAGCGTAATGCCGGCAATCTCCAGATGCTCCACCAGTGCAGCTGCCCACTTATCCGGGTGGCCCGTAATATAGTCGATCACACTACCCCCTCCCAGAACTTCCCCTGCTCACGGGAAGAGGCTATTAAAGAGGCCACGAAGCCGTCCGCCGGGTGAGCGGCAATATTCTTCGGTGTATCGAACTGGCAGACCCGTCCCTGATCCATCACAATCACCCGGTTCCCCAGTTTGAATGCTTCATTAATATCATGCGTCACGAACAGGAAGGTCTTCTTCAATCCCCCGTGAATGTGCAGCAGCTCATCCTGCAGATTCAGCCGGGTGATGGCATCGATCGCCCCGAACGGCTCATCCAGCAGCATAATCTTCGGATCTGAGGCCAGCGCTCTGGCAAGGCCGATCCGCTGCTGCTGGCCGCCTGACAACTGAGCCGGATAACGCTTCTTATATTCCGCAGGGGCAAGGCCAACGAGTGTCAACAATTCATCTACTCTTGCCTCGGTCCTGAATGAGTCCCATTTCAAGAGCCTGGGTACAGCCGCGACATTCTGTCCGATGGTCATATGCGGGAACAAGCCCACCTGCTGAATGACGTAACCGATGCGTCTTCTGACGAGGACCGGATCAAGTGCAGCAATATTTTCGCCAAAAAGCGTAATGCTCCCCTCGTCCGGTTCATACAGCCGGTTGATCATTTTCAGCAATGTTGTTTTGCCGGAGCCGGAAGAGCCCAGAATAGTGATAAACTCCCCCTCTTCAATGGACAGACTTACATGATCCACCGCAAAAGTTCCAGACTGATTATATTTCTTGCTCACATTGCTGATTTCAATTGCAGTCTGTGACATGTTATCCTCCAGGAATCTCTTTATTTAATAGAGTCGTAGAATGCCTTCGCTACATCTTCATACTCTTCCTTATCCACATCCACTTTGGCATTCAGGGCGGTGATTGTTCCGGTATCCAGCGCAGCGCTTACCTTGTTGATCACTTCGGCAATATCCGGATTTGCATTTAATACTTCTTCGCGGATTACCGGTGCCAGATTGTACGGCGGCCATACCTGTTTGTCATCCTGAAGCAGTGTGAATTCATCCGTTTTGACCAGCATGCCTTCAGTGGTATAAGCCGGAGCAACATCCGCCTCATCGTTAGAGAGTACTTCATATTTCAGGCTGTTGTCATATACCTTCGAGGACTTCCATTTCAGCGGCCCATAGACCTTCTCCAGCGCCGGAATTCCGTCTTCCCGCTGATCCACTTCACCCTGGGAGGCAAACCGCAGCTCAGACGCATGCTTCTGCAGATCGGAAATCGTGGTAATGCCCAGTTCCTTGGATACCGCAGTGCGCACTACCAGCCCGGCACCGTCGTTCGCTTTGGAGTAGTCCAGCCAGGTGGCATGAAACTGCTCTTCATAGGCTTTTTTCACAGCGTTATAGACTTCGTCAGGATCAGTCAGCAGCGGCAGCTTGAGAATGGTCAGAAGCCCCGTCCCTGTGTATTCCGGATAAAGATCAATCTCTTTATGGATTAGTGAGGTATGAATGACGGAACCGGCAATGTTGAACACTCTATCGACCTTATAGCCCGCATCCTCCAGGGCCAGTGCATATAATTCGCCAACCACCAAATTTTCCGTAAAATCCTTGCTTCCGACATGAATAGTCTGCTTACCGCCCTCTCCCCCGTTCCTGCTGCCGCAAGCGGCCAGTGTTACCATCAACAGCATGACCATTGCCGCCGCTGTGATTGCCTTTATGCTTCTTCTCATCGCTAACGCCTACTTTCCGGTAAATTTATATTTGAATAACCATCGGTCTGCCCGGTCTAGCATGAACCCCGCGGCAATGGACAGTACGGCAACAGATATCCCGCCAATCAGGAGCAGATCAATCCGGTTTAACCCCAGTCCGGTGAAAATAATGCTTCCCAGTCCACCCGCGCCGATCTTCCCCGCTAGGGTTGCGCTGGCTACAATCTCAATTGCAGCCGTCTTGATTCCTGTCAGGATCAGCGGTGCAGCTAACGGAAGCTTCACCTTCCACAGCACCTGCCAGTCCGTCATCCCCATTCCGTAAGCTGTTTCCAGCATAAACGGGGGCACCTCTGCAATTCCCGTAACAGTATTCATCAGCACCGGTGGAATGGCGAGCAGGACCAGTGCTGTCATCGCCGGCTGGAAGCCGGTCCCCATCACCGGGATCAGCAGGAAGAGCACCGCCAGACTCGGGATGATCCGCAGCACTTGAAAGAGGGGCACAATCCACTTCTCGTATTTCCGGTGTTCTGCACACAAATACCCCAGGATGATTCCAAGCAAGGCCGAGACCGCCAGCGCCAGGATGCTGATGGTAACGTGTTCCTTTACAGCAAGCAGGTAAGCCTCTCTATCGGTTGTAAAATAATTCGTAAGCTCCTCCCAAAAGCTGCTTTCCAAGCTGAACCCCGCCTTTACCATACATTTTCTAGCGCTAAATCAATCATAGGTTATATAGTTACTTACCGGAAGTAGGCACATTTTTATAATAGAGTTACCTTTAGGTGACTATTGAAGCTGACGCGGGTTACATTAAGGTTACTTAATCTTACAAAGGTGCCTGCTACGGCAGGAGATTACGCTGCGGAATGAATGGTGATTGATAACAGCAAAAAGATACCACCTTGTGCTACAGTGGTATCTTTTTGCTGTTATCGCTATGCTATATGTTATTTATTAGGGAAACCCGCTTAATTAAACTGCCAGCAGCTGAGGCTGAGGTTGCCGTATTGATAGCTCCGGTGAAGCAGTTTAGCCTTCCGGTTCACATCCCCCGCCCCCATGGCAAGCAAGAGCGGAATGAAGTGTTCGTTCGTAGGCACGGCCTCCCCTGCACAGGGAGCAAGCTCACGATATTGGAACAGGGATTCCGTATCCCATGACTCCACTTTGCTCTCAATCCAGTTGTCGAATTGTTCTGCCCACCCGTCAATATCCTCAGAACGCCAGTTTAATTTCCGCAAATTATGAACGGTCCCTCCGCTTCCGATAATCAGCACATCCTGCTCACGAAGCTCTGCCAGAGCCTTGCCGATCTCATACTGCTGTTCATTAGGCAGGTCACGATCCACGGATAAAGCAACGACCGGGATATCTGCATCCGGATACAGCAGCTTCAGCACTGCCCACGCCCCGTGATCCAGCCCTCTTTGTTCATCCCGGACATTCTTCACGCCCGCCTTGGTAAACAGGCCTTGAATCTGCTCCACGAGTAGCCGGTCACTATGCGCCGGATACTTCATCTGATACAGCTCGTCCTGGAACCCGCCAAAGTCATAAATGGTATCATACGTAGCAGCGGCGCCGACCGTCTGTACCGTTTCCTCCCAATGAGCGGAGAAGAGGATTATCGCCTTCGGTCTTGGGGTGCGGTCTTTGCGGTCTTTGAACTCTTTTAACAGCTTAGTGTATTCGTTATCCTCAAGAACAATGGATGGTGCCCCGTGCGCGAAGAAATAGGAAGGTATCATATGTTCTCACTCCTTATTTAGTATTTAATTCCGCATCCTGCTTGAACCAATTCAAGAAATCGAGCTGATTCTGTTCAGAGACACCGTGATCGGTCGGGTACAGTTTGAAAGTTAAGCGCTCCGTTTGTTCTTGTAGATAGGCAGCTGTCTCGTGTCCTATTCGTACCGGAAATACAGAGTCGTACTCTCCATGTGAGCCAAATACAGAGACTTCCTTAATACTCCGGAGCCTGTACTCCGTTTTTACAAACTCAGGAATATATCCGTTCAGCGCTACAATCCCTTTCAACTGATCCCCCATCGTAAGCGCCAGTGTCATGGACAGAATGGCCCCCTGGCTGAAGCCGAGCAAATAACGTTTGCCAGGATCAACCGGATACTCCTCCGTCGCATATTGAATGAAGTCTTCGAGATCCGCAACCGCCTGGTCGAACATCTCCCGGATGGGATTACCCAGGCTTTTCAAATCGTAATACTGATATCCCGTACCCAGCGGCAGATTTCCGCGCACCCCGATGATGATGAAATCTTCAGCCAGAGGAGCAACCAGTCCGAGCATATTGCGTTCATTCGATCCTTTGCCGTGGAAGGTGAAAATAACAGGATATCTCTTTCCCTGCTCCAGATTAACCGGTAAGTGAACGTCATATTGATACTTCGGATTCATCTTAGTCACCTCATTGAATATTAGTCATAAGAATATAATTTCTATATGAGTAATTTAACGTAGAGCGCATTGACTTGTCAACCGCGAAATTGTTAATATAAAAATAAGTTTTGTATTACAAATATTATTAAGGTGTGATCCTATGGATATTGGCGCTACGATACGGGCAATCCGGAAGCGGAAAAATATCACCATCGCTCAAATATGCGATACCACCGGCCTGTCCCAGGGCTTCATGAGCCAGGTCGAAACGAATAAGACTTCCCCCTCCATCTCCACACTGGAGAATATCGCCCAGGCCCTGAAAGTGCCGCTGGCTTATCTTTTATTAAAGAAGGAAGAACGCATGCAGATCGTCCGCAAGGATGAACGGAGGATTACAACCAGCGGGGCAGCCCAATTAAAAGTAGAACATCTCAGTTCCACCAAAAACGTACGGATGTCGATTGTAGAGTTTCCTCCCGGTGCCATGATCGGGGATGCCCCTCATGCGCATGAAGGACAGGAAGTACATGTGGTCATTAGAGGAAGAATATACGCCGAACAAGGGGAGGACGGAGCTGAGTTTGCTGAGGGTGATTCCTTTAGCTGGAACGCCTGTACACCTCACTTAGTCAAAAATATTGGCGAGGATACAGCAATCGTGCTGATCTCCATCTATACAGAGAATGAGAATGATCAGGAGCTTATTTGAGTTAAAAGCCCGCACCCAAGCCAGTTAGGCCACGGGTGCGGGCTTTTGCCAATCAACAAGATGTAAATCAAGGCCGCTTACTTAACTATATTACTGCTGTAAGAAAATCTTATACAGAACCAGAGCAGCTTCTGCTCTGGTTGTCGTCCCGCCAGGACTCAGGCTTTCATTCCCCCGCCCGTTGACGAAGCCCCTCTTAACCATTGCAGCCATATCGCCCGCTGCGTACTTTGCTACATTAGAGCCATCTGTAAATTTTTTGAGATCCTCAGCTGTACCGGCCTGCAGGGTTCTGCCTGTTGCCCGCAAGGCCCGCATGGTCAGCACAGCCATATCCTGTCTTGTAATTTCCGTGTCCGGCTGAAAGCTGCCGTTCGAGCCCAGGGCAATTCCAAGCGCTTTGGCGATTCCAATTTCATCATAATACGGGTTGGTATTCTGAATATCACTGAAGCTGGTGTTGAATTCCGCAGTAAGCTCCAGTGTCCTTACCAGCCAGGCCAGATACTCACTTCTTGTAATCTTGTTGCCGGGATTGAAGGTTGCCTCAGATGTTCCTTCAATGAAGCCTTTGGACGCCATCGTTTCAACCGCTGCCGCATACCACGAATCCTTGATTACATCATTGAAGCTCTTCCTGGTATACACAATTGCATATTCACCGGCATTTGCCGCTGTAAATACCATGACCTGCCCGGCAGCATCGTATTCAGCATTGTCGATCTGAACAAGCTTTCCGTTTGCATCAATATACGATACAGCTAAATATTTGGCGTTTGCCAATTCTTCAGCACCAGAAGCATATGGCAGTCTGATCTCTGCCGGTGCATTCAGGTTATTGGCTGCTACTGCCACCCCATCCACTTGGACAGTCCATTCAATAACAGGCCTGCTGCCGATCATGACTTTTGCCGCTGGATCAAGCTTGGAAGTATCTGCCCGGCTAAGTGTCAGTTCCACACCCTTGGCGCCCGCTCCTATACTCTTCAGCATATTGGAAGGCACTATAATTGTGCCGATTTCCGTAGCAACTTCTATCTTGATATTGCCTATAGCAGAGGCTAGTGCAGCTGCGGGAAGCTCAACCACATAGGCACTTGCTCCCTCTGCTTCCGGTATTACCACTCTAACCGTCTTAACATTCCTGCTGTCTGCTTGCGCATGCTCCAGCGCCTTATTAATATCAGCCTGCCGGATTGTGGCCGCTTTGGCTATACCGGATGCCGGATCCGCCTTCGGTGCCTCAACCTTAATCAAATGTCCTTCGACTTTGATGGTTACAGGAGTGGGCGATGGTGTCTTGACCGGTGCTGCTGCATCCGCTGGTGCAGATGTAGGCGCCGGTGTTGGTGTTGGCATTGGGGTTGGATCCGGCGTTGCAGCCGGTCCAGGGTCTACAGCAGGATTGCTGATGACGACTGTAAGGGACGGACTCGCATAATGAGTTGCCGTTTCCTTCATTCTCACTTCGTAGGTTCCGCTGCCAAGACCTGTAATCTCCACACCTGTGATGGCCGTCCAGCTGCCAGCGTCTCCTCCCTCTTGCCGGTATTCCATCGCCGGATTCACACCGGTGATCTTGCCGTCCTTAGCGCCGCTTGCACTGACATCCACACCTTTGACCTCTGTATCGGCCGGCGGACTCTGTTCCTGCTTGGTTCCGTCAGGAATTACGATCAGGATCGCAGAGCTTGGATTGCTGGTATCGGTCCCGGCGTACCGGAGCTCATAACTCCCGGCTTCCAGACCTTCAATGCTGGTACCGCTGACCGGAATGAATAGTCCGCCATCCACCCTGCGGTATTCCATATCGGCAGTCACATGGTCAATCTTCCCGTCATTTCCGCCTGCCGCTGCAGGCGGCGTAATCACCAGGCCATCTGCTGATGGCGCATCTCTGTCTTCCTTGGCCTCATTGCGGATGTCCACAGTTACCGGCGGGCTTGCTTGCAGCCTTTCTCCCGCTGCGTACCGGATCTGATAGCTGCCCGGCTCCAGATCACCGATACTTGTACCGGTAACAGGCACATAATTCTCATCGCCAAGCTTCCGGTATTCCATAGTGTCATTTACACCCTCGATTATACCTTTTATCCCGGTATCCGAATTGGCGTGCGTGATCACCCACCCGCTTGAATCCGGTGCGTCCTGTTCCTGTATCTGCCCTTCCGGAATGATAACTTCCTTATCCAGGCTGGCACTCAGCGAACCAGTACCCATATACCGGACATAATACCTGCCGGCGGTGAAGCCAGTAACCTCGGTTCCTGTGATTGCAGTATATTCTCCTGCACCATCCTTCTTATATTCCATTTCCGTGGTCACTCCGGTCAGCTTGCCGTCATCTCCATGGAGAACAGAAGGTGCAACCCCTGCGGGAGTTACTGGTGCCGGACGATCCGGATTGGATGCGGCCTGGATAACTTCCCATTCCCACAGGCCAACGCCGTTATCGCCTGCCGCTGATTGCTTGGTCAGAGTTACCCTCAGCACCTTAACCTCCAGTACGGAATCAAACGTATACGGGTTCGAGGATCCCCCAGGAGTATGGTCAACCACCTTGATGCCAGCGGTTACCGTACCAGCTGTCACCCATTCATTGGTGACACTATCAAGCGGGATGTAGGAGTACACATATTTAGTAGGCGGCGCGATCCCGCCGGCATCAGACCACAGCACCAGATTCGAGCTTTGGATGGCGGCACCCTGGGGCCATTCATATTGCACCCATTCCTCTGCACCTTCATGGCCCCATGTCCCCCAATGCGGGATGCTGCCGCTATCCTTCTTCCCGTCATTCACTGCAGCCAGACTCTCCCAAGGGGAGGTGTAGCTGGAAGAGCTATTCGCCAAGAACGCCATATTACCGTCACGCGGACTGAGCAGACGCAAATCTGTCAGCAGCTTCTCAAGCGCCCGGGCAATTTCCCCGTCTGTGGCATTCATATTTTTGATCACAGCGGAAGCTTCCGCCTTCGCCGCATCAACCGGCGCAAGACCCGGATCTATAAAGTTTGCAGCATTTAATGTATTCACATAGTTATATACCTTAACCAGCTCTGACTTATCTACCGCCCCTGTGTATCCGTATACCTTCCATTCCAGAATACCGGAGCCATTGACAGAAGGCTTCATGTCGATGCGGACCCCTGTAATAAAGCCAGGCTCAAAGGTCGTTGTATTGTATTTATTAAGCTCATTGCCAAGTCCCTTCAAGGCCCTTGGGGTATACCATTTCCCGTCCTCCCCGCGAAGCATTAACTGCATATCCTTCGGACGGAAGTTTCCGCCGCCGTCCTGGAACACATAGACATCCATGGAAGAGGCCAGGAATGGCTGATCCCATTCATACGTCACCCATGCCGGATCTCCTTCTCTTCCCCAGTTATGCCATGCGCTGTTCACGGCACCGCGGTTCGGTGAGAAATCTGCCGAGCTCTTAGGATCAATGCCGTTATTCATCGCTTCCGGATACCCGTCGCCGCCGGAGAAGCTGGCAGAGGCTTTGGCTGTCGGCGCCGCATTCTGCAGCCCTGTATTCACGACATATACGGTGACCCGTACCTCCAGCTCACTGCCTTGGACTGTACCCTTCGCTTCGAACTGGCCTGTACCCGCATAGCTGCCCGGATCAATTGCCTCCCAGGCAATTTCCCTCTCACTATATCCGTCCCCGGACAGAATATTCACCTGTCCGGGAAGTACCGGGGCGGTATCCTTCCTGGTCACTACACTGAGTGCCCGGTAGGCATCAACGGTATCTTCCTTAAGCTCAAGCGTTACATCCTTGCTGGCTGTCTTGTCTCCGTCTGCCGCGGTGAAGGTAAACACATACGTGCCTGCCTTGCTTACACGTGCATAAGCCACTGCTTTGTCGCCGCTTACGAAGGAAATGTCCGCTGCGCCATCCGGCTGTTGCTTAACAGCCCATGTATACGTCAGCTGGGACTCAGCTTCCGCACTGTGTACCGGATCTGGAGTTGCCGCGCCGGACAACACCACAATACTGTTATTGGCAACATCCTGGGCTGCAGTCACCTGGCCAATAGCCGGAGGCTGTTTCTCCGGCGGTGCAGCCAGCTCGAAGGTCACTTGGCCGGAACCGCTCTTCTGTCCGTCACTCGCACTAAGCTTAACCGTATACGAGCCTTCTTTGGAACCGGTAGCCTGTGTAATGCTTGCCTTCGGATGATTGAAGCTCAGCTTGCCGCCTTCGGGCGTGCTGACGGCTTCCCATGTGTAGGTCAGTGTTCCTTCCGGCGCGCCGTCATCGGTCACAATCCCGTTCAGCATAAATGGAATCAGTGCCTGCGGAGTTTGCGTCGCCAGCTCTGCAGTCATCTGCGGAGCTGCATTCTCGCCGCTGGCTGACTTTTCAATGGTCAATTCAGCACTCGCCGCACTGTCCATCTGGAACATCGCCACGCCTTTATTGCTCTTCACATAGAACTGCCCGGCAGCTGCGCCATTCAGCTTGAGGTTATAATAGCCATTCTCCATTCCTGATCCGTCGAACGTAATCCGCGAAGCATGCTCCTTTTCAGTAGAATTCAGGAGCTGCAGCGTAAATCCCTTGCCGTCTTTTTGAATTTGTGCACTTTCAATTTTATCGCTTTCCAGAGCCAGATAGATGTTCTCGTCAATCAGATTGATCCGCTTACCGAAACCGTCCTTAGGCGTAATGCGGTAGCTGCCGCTTTCGTCAGTAACCAGCGCGCCATATCCGAACAGCCCGAATACCGGATCAGTCACAATATCGGAGCTGATGCTTAGCAAAGAGCCATAGAGGCCTTCCTCTGATTCACCGGAAAAATCATTCCAGCCGTTATGCATGACGCGCGAGCCGCCATCGTATACGTCCTTGGTGCCGGTGCCTCCTTTATACATCGAATATCTCCAGGAGGTGCTGCCTACAGAATCTGCCGTAATCTGCCCCATGTTGACGGCATTGAAGTTCGAAAGCTTCGCCGCATAGTTGCGCTGCTGCGCAATCGCGGTCTGCTCCGCGGATCTGCCGTCATCCTCATAGCGGAGCCAGTCATCCATAATGTATCCGGCTAATGACGCCGTATATTGGAAATTCCACCAGCCTTCGCCGCCGCGGAAGACCGGCACAGAGTAATGGAACCAGGTAGGCTGAATACCGCGCATGGCACGGGTTTTCCAGTCGGCCATTTCCATACTTGCCTCAGCTGCTTCTGCACGCCCATCCGCAGGATAGTAGGTGCGCAGCGCCTTGGCTGCAGCATAGGCCCCTTCCTCGCCGGTATTATCATATTCAAATTCCGACCCGTAAGGATAATTGGCGTAAGTCATGTTCCGTCCTTTATCGAGGGCGAACTTCTTCTGCAGATTGGCCGACTCGCCCCCCATTCCCTCTTCCTTCAGGGCTTCAATCATATCCGGAATCTGCTGCTCGCCGTAGAAGCCGATGGCTCCGGTGGATACACGGTTATAATAGATGTTATAGGCCTTCTCCAGATAGAACTGCGGCGATTCCCGGTACTCGATCAGATTGGGATACGCCTTCTGAATCCGGTACATATTGAAGAATCCGGTCGCTTCCATGATCTCGGAGAACGTTCGTGTATAAGGCTTGTCTTTATCGGTGTACGCACCGGAATCCTTCAGCCAGTTCGCAACGATATAACTGTCCTGCGTATTCTTCATGAACCGTTCCCACATGAAGTCGATAAGATAAGTCTCAATGGAGCGGATTTCACCGGGATCGGGAGCAAGGTAGTTCTTCATGGTCATGAAGTTGATGTTATCATGGCTCCAGTCATCTCCCCAGTGGCTTGTACTCAGGTCAATACCGCTTGTAAGATACCAGTCGAAGTAGTTGCCGTAAGTCGCACTTTCCGGGTCCTTGTCCTGTGTTTGCCCGGCCATAAACCCGGAATGGGCTTCCGAAGTGGCATCCAGCTCGGCCAGAACATTGAATTCATACTGGGTGAATTTATCCACCCATTCATTACCGGCCTTCAGCTTATACTCCACACGCACGCTGTTATTGCCGATGGAGCCAAACTGCAGGGAATAGATATGATGCTGTTCGCCATTCACAATCTTGGTCTCCACAAATTGGGACGATTCTGCGTAGCCCGCATTCCCGTCTGGAAGCCCGCGGCCGGTCCGGGAATTATCGACCATATCCTCCCTGCTCTTGCCGGGCTTGATATCCGGGATATGCGCTTCGTCAAACGGGTCATTCTCGTCCACATTCTGAATATCGATCGACTGTACATCAACGATGCTGTCATCATAGTGCAGGTCCAGCTTCACAGGCATATTGATCGCTGTCTGGAAGCCCGGCACCGCTACGGCATCAATGATGCCTGACTTGTACAGGATGGACCGGAGGTTAGTCTCGCGGTCTTCCATCGAAGTTGAACGGTTATTCGGACTTTGGGCACTTTCCTGCGGCGTGTTATCGCCGGCCCGCACCGCTGAGAATTTGAACTTATACGTCTTCTCCTCATCCGGTGCCAGCACCAGGCTGGAAGCATCCGTGAAGTATCCGCGGCCGGTTCTCTGGATGTCCTTGGAGTGGATATACAGGACATTCAGCCCCGGATACCAGCCGCCGCTGTCGCCTGTCCAGTTCGCGAATGTATCCGCAGCACGCTGTTCTCCTGCTTCATGCATCCAATAATCTACATACTCGATGCGCGCGCCGCTATCCGGCACCGGGGTGAACAGCATGAAATTCCCTTCCCCGCTGGTGCGGATAGCATAGGAATACCCGCTGTCGGCGCCAGCGAAATTATGCACAGTCACACGGTCATCATAGGTATCTGATAAGGTCTGGTATTTATTATTCCAAGGCATAGGCAAGCCGATATCCCCGAATTCGATATACTGGCTGCTCTTGTTCTTCACGGTAATTTCCCATAGCAAGGAACCGTCATCCGTCTCCATATCGAAGACAGACTTCACATCGAAGCCTTTCATCACCCGCTGGGCGGTAGAGTCCAGGTTCTGTCCGATATAATTGACTTCGACCCTTTTCCCGTCTGCTGAAGCCGTTTTGTCTATATAGGGGTTATCCGGATTGATCGCCGAATATTGCGTAGATCCCCCGGCGGCCAGTGTTTTATTGGTGTCAACTTCTACGAAGCCGTCCCTGTTATCAGGAAATACTTCACTGGCACCGGTACGGTATGAAAAGAGCATTTCACCCATCCACTGGTGCTGGATCCCATTTTGCGGCGATGTAGTGTTAGGCAGCACGAAATTGATCGGTTCCCCCTGTTTATTGGCAGGGTTATTGTTAATATACAGCTCCTCAATTTGTCCCAGATCTCCGACTTTGGCAGACAGGCTGGCATTGGAGATTTCATCCTTTACTGCGGTCACCGAAGCCGAAGGCGAAGCACTAACCTCCAGAGGCAACGTTTGAAAGACCAGCAGTAGCGCGATCGCCAGCGGCCTCATTTTCTTAGAAATGATGGTCATCATAACCTCCTGTATACATGTCGTATGAACAATCCTTTGTACAAGGGGAACGGACTAATTCTTTAAGCCGGTAAGGGTAATACCCTCTACGAAATATCTTTGACCGATTAAGTAGAAAATGACGCCCGGAGCGAAGGATAAACAGGTTGCAGCCATTGTTAACGACCAGTCGCTCTTCAGCTGGCCCCGGAAATTGGTAAGTCCAAGGGCTATCGTATATTTATCGCTTGAATTAATATAAATCATCTGCTGGAGCAGATCATTCCATAGTGTGATGAAGATAAACAACGCGACGACGATCATAGCCGGCCGGATGGCAGGCATGATGATATTGAACAGGATGCGGAAATATCCGGCACCGTCGATGGTTGCTGCTTGATCAAGCTCCCGCGGGATCGACATGATAAACTGACGGATCAGGAAGATATTGAACGCACCGCCGCCGCAGAAATACGGCAGAATCAAAGGCCAATAGCTGTCACTGAAGCCCAGCCCCCGCGTCCAGCCGATATAGAGGGGAATTAGCGTAACCATCGCAGGCAGCAGCATGGACCCCACACATAGTGCCCAGATCAGGTTTTTGCCGCGAAAACGCAGTCTTGCAAAGGCATATCCGCAGAGCGTAGCCGTAAATGTACCTGCCAGACAGGAAGGGACGATAATCACCATCGTGTTCCATAGGTACTTCCAGAATTTAAATACCTGCAGGGTCTTCTCATAATTGGAGAACAGCCAGTTGGCCGGGATCAGCGAGGGCGGATATTTGTAGATCTCAGCGTTCGTCATAAGCGACGTGCGGAAAATCCACCAGATCGGGAAGATAGCCAGGATGGCGAAAAGGATGACGACGGCAAAAGTTATAATGTTCAGGGTTCTGTCTCTGCGTTTCCTGCTTCTTAATCTGCCATATGCTGCTGTGCTCATTTGTCATCGCCTCCTTCATTGTAGATCCACCGGCCCGATGTCTTGAACAACACTGTGGTAAAGACCGCCAGTATGGCAAAGATAATCAGCGTCGTTGCGCAAGCATAACCCAGCCTGTAATTTACAAATGCCTGATCATACATCAGATAGGTCAGGAACCGCGAAGAGTTGCCCGGACCGCCATTCGTTAACGCCAGCGCAGGTGTTACAACTTGAAGGTTGGCGATCAGGCACATCAACAGGTTGTAGAAAATAATCGGTGTCATACACGGAATGGTAATGTGCCGGAAGCGATGCCATCCGCCCGCACCGTCCATTTCCGCTGCTTCATGGTAGACCACCGGAACGTTCTGCAGCCCCGCCAGAAAGATAACAATCAGGTTCCCCGCCAGCCAGACTGAGATCAGGGAGAGAGAAGGGACGACAAAGCTGGAATCTGCAATAAACAGAATTTTGTTCAGTCCCAGCTCAGAGAGGACATAGTTAAAGAATCCGAAATTCCCCTCGTACAGCCAAGACCATCCTACGTAAATCGCTGCAGCCGGCAGCACATAAGGCACATAGAACACAGCTCTGAAAAATCCCCTCGCCGGAATTTTACGGTTCAGCAGCAGCGCAATAAACAGGGAATAAATCATGCTTCCGGTTACAGATAGCGCTGCAAAATAGATCGTCGAGATAATCGAGTCTTTAATGTAAGGATCGGTGGTGAAAATTTTGATGTAATTGTCCAAGCCAATGAACACAGGGCTCTTGAGTCCGGTCCAATTCGTCAGGCTGATTCCCAGCACACCGACAAGCGGCAAATACGTCAGGAAGATTAATCCCAGAAAAGCAGGAATCAAACAGATATAAGCAACACGCGCCTCGGCTGAAAAAATCCGGGAACGCCGCTTCTGCAGTGGATTAATGGTTTTCATCTTAATGGTTTCCATACCTTGCTCCCCACCTCATGGTTAGGGGGATAACCACCGCTTCCAGAATACCGGCGGTTATCCCCCTGCCCTATTATTGATTGCCTGTATGAGCCGCCTTCAAAGCCTCCAGATTCTTGGAGATCGCATCCTTAGCCGTGGTCTTACCGGTCCAGACATCTCCCAGTATTGATCCGAGTAGCGTATTAAAGTCCGTTGTATAGTTCGTATAGAACCA
Source organism: Paenibacillus sp. FSL E2-0178 (assembly GCF_038593005.1). Lineage (NCBI taxonomy): Bacteria > Bacillati > Bacillota > Bacilli > Caryophanales > Paenibacillaceae > Paenibacillus > Paenibacillus sp. FSL E2-0178. The sequence continues at coordinate 5,849,731 of NZ_CP151953.1, read as the reverse complement.
TGCAGCAGGTCGCGCGGCAGGAGACTGCGCATAATCGACAACGGCTGACTTATATTCGTCATACGGAGGGAAGTTCGGATTCTCTACCCATTTGCGGGTAAGTGCTTCATCCTTATACCATTTATCCAGCGTTGGCATCCAAATACCTGAAGAAATGAGTTCCCAATTGTTTTCTTCGGAGTTGTACCATTTCAGCCATTCCATCGCTTCTTGGGGATGTTTGGTTTGGGAGAATACCACATTGGCACCGCCTGTGCTGATAGTGATTTTATCCTTCATATATGGCAGTACAGCTACGCCATAGTTCAGTCCTTCTTCTTTTGCCGTATTCAGGCTGGTTCCTACATTCCATTGGCCATTAGTTGCCATAGCAACAGTACCGGCAATAATCGTCCGCTGGATTCCATCATCGGTCTGTCCGACGGACAACGGGGCAACATGATCCTTCAGGTACAGATCAGCTACCCGCTGAATAGCTTCAATGCTTGCATCCTCCCCGACCTTAACCTCTGTGCCATCTTCGGAGTAGAAGCCCCCGCCATTACTGAGTGTCCAGGCCTCCAGCTGCCACGGAAGATTCTCCACAGAAGCCCCAAACTGGACGATGCTCTGTGCATTGAAGCCATCCTCGCCGGGATGCTTGCCGTTCTTATCATTCGTCAGCTTCTTCGCGGCATCTACGAATTGATCCCATGTCCAGGCCTGATCCAGGGCGGATGGAGGATACGGTACGTTCGCTTTATCGAACATGTCTTTATTATAGTAGAGCAGGAGAATTTCATTGGCCGCCGCATAGGCTACGGGCTTGCCCTGATATTTGTAGGCCAGGCTGTCCAGGGGCTTGCTGTCGCTTCCCTCGTACATGGCGCTTACATCATTCAGCATCCCTTCAGAGGACCATTGAATGACCCCGTCCTCCTTCAGCATCCCTGTATCCGGCAGCTGTCCGGCTGTTGCAAGCGTATTTAATTTCGTCATGTAGTTCTCCCAGGGAATCGCCTGCACCTCCACTTCAATTTTATCCTGGGAAGCATTGAACCGGTCTGCTACCGCCTGGGTTGTATTCCCTTCAGCTGCGCTGCCCCACATGGAGTAAATAATTTTGACCTTTTCGGCAGATGCTTCAGGTGCTTTGGTAGCTTCTGATCCGGGTGACGATGTGCTTGTGTTATTGTCTGTATTAGCCTCATTGCCCCCGCATCCAGCTGCACCTACTAATAGTGCAGTCAGGATAAGACCTGCCCCTAGTTTCCTTCCTGTTCTCATAGCCTCTGATCTCCCTTCGAAATTAGCTTGAATTTGTATGTCTATCCATTTAACCCGGGATTTAAAGTTAAACGTTTAACATAAAGTCTAAAACCATTCGAATAAAGTGACTTTCCAAGACATTCTTCACGCTGTTAACCACTCACCGTATAAATAACGCCAGTTTATTTTAAAGCTAATCTTTTAAGGAAGCGCTTACTTTATTATATCACCCGTAGTTTAGATTGAAAAACGACTATTTCAACCTATATTTATGAATTTTCAATCAGTGTATTAATTTAAACGTTTAAATTTATGCTCGTTCAAACTTCCCTTCGATAAACAATACACTCTTGAGGCTTTCCCCAGGCGTTGAAACGAATGACAGCCCTTGCTCCAGCATCACATATCTGGCCGGATATGCAGCATAGCTTATAATCTCCCAGCCCTTCTCTGCCGGCTCAATCAACCCATTTACACATCTCAGCTCTCCTTCGCTATCTGTGTACAGATAGGTGGTTGAGCCAAAGCCGAGCAGATATGCGACGAGCTCCTCTCCCATATCCCAATCGTCCCCTTCAATATTGGAGAACAGACTGCTGAATAACGGATCACTCGACTTCTTGAATATGGATTGGCCAAAGCGGTTACGGGAAAGCTCCGGCATATTTAAATTCGGGGCTGCAATGCTATACGTAGAAGCTGCCTCGCCGGGCTTAAGCTTGCGGGTTGTTGAATGTACATTCCAATCATAGCAGTTAAACATCGCCATTGTTGCCCGGTAACCGGCTTCCAGCAGGCGTGCATCTCCAATGGTTTCATAAGAAGACCGGGCGGCACCTGCTACCAATCCTCCCCATAACGAATGCGTCATGAAGGATAAGGCCTCCCACCAGCGGTCCGGGGCATTGGCTCTATAATCATTACTGAATCCGATATTGGCAATAATCAGCGGGGCATACCGTTCTGCTTCATCGGTTAAACCAGCCAGGCATAATGCTTCACAGGTTAGTCCAAAACCGGCATTATCATAGAAGTGCTCCGTCACGGCTCCTTGATACGCCTGCGCACCCTGCTTCAGCCCTTCTACCAGCGCTAACCATAGTCTGCTAAGCTTATCATGCCAATACGTTAATGCTCTCTTCCTCAAGTCCTCTAACAAATCTGCAATGTACAGAATGAATACTCCTACAAGCTGCGATTCTTCCTGCTCACGTTTATTCCGGTGACACTCCGGGTCCAGCCTCATACACATGACCTGAGCGGCCCAGATCAGATACATTTCCGGACTTCCGTAATATAAATGTGATTGATCAAATTTGGATAGTAAATAATACACGTGGCCGATATAGTCAAAATCATAAATACGGTAAAAGGACCCGTAGAGCGGTTTGGGATGCAGGAAATCCCCCTGTTCAAACCAATGGTATTTTAGATCAAGGAAAGCAGACAGCTCCACTTTTCTGACCTCCGCCGGTACAGGGGGCGATAGAAGATTCTTCATCAGAATGAAAGCTAATTTGCCAAGCGATTCTCCTTGATTGGATAACGGCAGAAATGAATAGGGGCGGGTTACTGAGGCTGTATTAAAGCTGTTGTCACATAACCATTCGGCCCGTTTCTCAAGAATCTTATGAACAGGCTCGAGGACATTGCCGACTAGCACATCACATTTGCCGTTACTGAGCTCAGCAACCAGCTTGATCTCTCCCGCTGACTTCAGCGGCAGAACTGCGCGTAAACGTCTAGATTCTGCTGCGGGAACGATTGTGAATTCACTTGAGATATCCGTCTCGTTAACAACGCCTGCTTCACCGGTTGCGCTATACATTTTTACTGACTGCAGCGTTTCCTGTTCCGGCAATTCTAGTTCGGCAATAAATTTCCCTTCAGTAGTAGTAACGGACGAATAGGTCCAGCCCGGATGTCCGTACTTGAGCGCTTTAGTATAGAAATCCGCCTGACCATTAAATGTTGTAAACACAAATGACCATTCTCTTTCGCCATAAGGCTCTAAGGTGACAGGTGCGTAGCCGCCATAGATCCAATCACTGTCTGCCGACTGCTCAAACGAGCTTCCATCCTCAATAAAGGACAACCGGTGGTAGAGCATTCCATCCAGTGACGGGGAGACCTGTTCCAGAAAACGATTGACATAACTGCAATATGTACCAAAGGCGGCAACACGTTCCCCGGTACTGTATATAGCCAGATGAGGTGCCTTATTACTTCTGCGTACTGCTGCAAATTTGCTGAAATCCCCGCCGATATGCGGAAATACTGCGCAGGAATGCCTGATATTCCTCATGACATCACGATCACGGAACATGATATAGGCCAGAGAGAACCAGCTGTGAAATCCATTGATTCTTACGGCAGCAGCAGCAGGATTTGAACAACGGATCTTCCATGTCCATTCTCCATTGTTGTTCAGCAGATATTCATATTGAACTTTAAATTTATCATGCACAAAAGTTACAGTAGCCGATGTATCACCTGCAACTTCAATATAGGACTGCAGGTTAGCGCTTTCAATCCGTTCATCATCAACAATTGCCGTCCACTGTCCAAAAGGCTTATGCTCCTGGGCGTAGCCGGCCTCCTGAACATAATCTGCATCAATTACCCAGTTCATCCTTGCGGGATCATCTGTCATACGGAGGGATTCGACCGTACCTTCTGTTGAGAGGTTTACTTCAAACGTATCATTACGAAGCAGTCTCAAGTTCTCACTCCTATCGGTTTAATTTAAACGTTTAGATTTCGGGTTAATATTACCACAGTGTAAAATTGCCAGCAAGCCATTTATCGCTGCTGCAGGTAAAGAGACTGTCCACTTCATGTGAACAGTCTCTTCCCGCAATTATTATTTAATAGAGGTTCTTGGCCCGGCTACAGAATCCCGCTCAATCAGTTTGCATAACGGAGGTTCCTCTATTGTCTCCTCTTTTCCGCTAATCCTGTTACATAGAGTCTTCATCGCCAATATCCCCATATCATGCAGCGGTAAATCCATCGTCGTAATTCGGGGATTCAGATAAGCGCTGAATTCCCGGTTATCAAAACCGACAACCGACAGCTCCCTAGGTATGGAGATCCCGCGTTCAGCTGCAGCTCTCAGGGCACCGGCAGCCATCAAATCGTTCATCACAAGAATAGCCGTAGGCGGGTCGGGCAATTCCATAAGCTCACCTAATAACTGATATCCTGACTCCCCTCCCCAGTCGCCTACTTTGATAAACTGCGGGTCGAAATACAGCTGAAACTCCGTCAATGCTTTGTAATACCCGTTAAACCGCAGTCTCGAAGGGATCGAATCCATTAAGCCGCTGATGACCGCAATCCGGGAATGCCCTTTGCTGACTAGATACTGGATGGCATCATAGGAGGCCTGTTCATCATTATACTGAATAGAACACTCATTCTGCGCGTAGCAATACGTATAGACAATCGGCTTGTCATTCGTATGAATTAATCCCGTTAAATCACGGGGATGCACCCCAATATATACAATTCCTTCTACCTGATTGGATACCAGATCCGATACCGCATTCTGTGCATGCTTCTGGTACGAAGCGGTATCCGCATAATTGTAGCCTACCTTTTTTTGCAGACGCAGGTTGGTTAACAGGATATGCATATCATGTTGCTCTGCATAATCATTTATTCCATCAATAATTTCCGGTGTATTAAAGACCGTTATGTCTTCCGCAATGACTCCGATCGTATTCGTTCTTCTGCTCTTTAGGCTTTGGGCAATCGCGTTAGGCCTGTAATTAAACTCTTCAATTACCTTCAAGACCCGCTCTTTCGTCTCAGGCTTCACATTACGGGTACCATTCATCACATATGATACTATCGCGGTGGATACATTTGCGCGCAAGGCAATATCTTTAATTCCGATTTTCTTCATCCAATCACCCTATTTAAACGTTTTACATTGCGCACACATTGTATCATTAACACGACTTTACATTCAAATGTAATTTTGATCTATGCAGAGTCTAGCCCTCCCCCGGTGTCCCGAACATTCCGGCCCTCCCTTCAGAAATTCTTTAGAATTTCCCTACCTGATTCCTCAGAAATTTTAGTTAGTATTTCTGTATCGAAGTGAGCTGAGGGGATGGCATGTTGGCTGGTCATTCGATCTTAGAGTTAATTAAATCAGTATGGATATCTGTTTTTTATCTTGCTTTTACGCTAGGCCCTTTTGGTATTCCAATCCCTAATGAACTTCTTCGTACAGAATCTTATCAGGATAAAGTTGACTCCCAGTTAAATCTAAAGAGAGTTGATTTGGCACAGCTAGTACAGCTAATAACTGATGCTGAATACAGCATTATCGAAATTGAGAATAAAGGGATTCCTCTATCAGAAGAAAAAATGGACCGGCTGTTTGAGCGTTTTTATAAGGTTGACTATTCAAGAAAAAGCGAGGGAATCCAAACGGGAGCTGGTCTCGGCTTGTCCATTGCCAGAAATATTGCCGAGCTACACCGAGGCATTTAGAGCAACTTTGATAATGCCCAGTCACAATTTTAAAAAAGCCCTGATAAATCAAGGGTTTCTTGACCATCAGGACTGAGATACTTGTGCCAAAAATCGTTACAAACCTGTGCCAAACTACGTTACAAACGGTGACAAGATGAATTACAACTCACACAACAATTTAGTCTACTTCCCGTGACTCCCCCGCTGCCGCATCCCCTCAAATAAAAGGATCGTCGCCGCCATCGCCGCGTTCAGCGATTCGGCGCGGCCGGCCATCGGGATGATGATGCTCTTGTCGACAAGGGCTGCCGTCTCCGGCGAGATGCCTTTACCTTCGCTGCCGATTAGCAGCCACTGGCTGCCCTGAAAATCATGGGTGTAGCAGGAATCTTCACCTGTCAGCGAAGTGCTGACCAGCAGCGCACCGCGTTCCCGCGCCTGCGGCAGAATCGTGCCGAGATCTCCCTCCACTACCGGGAGATGGAACATCGAGCCCATCGTGGAACGAATGGTCTTCGGATTGAAAAGATCGGCGCAGCCTTGGCCGAGGATCACCCCGTCCGCACCTGCCGCATCGGCACTGCGGATGATTGTGCCCACGTTGCCGGGGTCCTGGACCCCGTCCAGCACAACAACCAGACTATCCGGCTTCGCCAGGATGGCCTCCACGCCCTGCTGCTCCTTGCGCACAACCGCAAACACCGGCTGCGGTGTATTCGTGCTGCTGCACTTCGCAATCACCGCTGCTGACACGCCAATTACCTCCATGCCCTGCACGGCCTGAAGCAGAGGCTTCAGCTCGGATGGCATGCCTTTATCCAGATCAAAGGCCAGGCATTCCACATCTGCTTCCGCCTGCAACGCCTCCTGCACCAGATGGATGCCTTCTACGATATATTTACCGGACTTGTCGCGGTGCTTCTTCTCCTGCAGTCCAGCCCATTCCTTCACCCGCGTATTCTGCGGCGACATAATTTCCATGAGGTCCTACCTTTCTGTTGCTTGCAGATTCCTGATTTTAAGTATGCTAAACCAACCGGGCGACTTAACTGTAGTTAGTACAACTAAAAACAGCCTTTCCGCAGCAAATCCCCTTTTAACTGCAGTCTGTACAACTAAAAGTAGCGGTTGGAGTGAAATTCCGCCATTTGTGTAATTTTAGTTGTACCAGATACATCTATTTGCAAATAACGGATTAATTCATTTAAAATAACTGCACAAAATACAACTAACCCTACCTACCTGTACTTGTATCTGTACTTGAACCTGGTCTGTACCTGTAATCATTCATCCATACAGCCCTATTGATAAGCCATTTCCAGCTTCGTCAGGTTGTCCTTCCGTCCGACGATGACAAGTACGTCGCCCTCGCTCAGGCGATCCTCCGCTCTGGGGGAAATATTCATTTCCTCACCCCGGCGGATGGCCATAACGTTACAGCCATATTTGGCACGAATGTTAAGCTCCTGCAAATTCTTGCCGAGCATCGGCCCGGAGACTTTCATATCCAGGATGCTGTAGTCCGGCGACAGCTCTATATAATCGAGGATGTTCGGCGAGGCCAGGTGATGCGCCACCCGCATGCCCATATCCCGTTCAGGGTAGATTACCTTATCTGCTCCGATTTTACTCAACACCTTGCCGTGCAGCTCGCTTTTGGCCTTAACCAGAATTGCAGGCACGCCAAGATCCTTCAGGATCAGCGTCGTTAGAATACTGGCCTGAATATCCTCGCCAATCGCGACAACCACCACATCGAAGTTACGGATACCGAGTGCACGCAGTGCCTCTTCATCGGTCGAATCCGCGGATACGGCATGAGTAACAATATTCGAAATTTCCTGGGTGCGCTGCTCATCCGCATCAATGGCCAGTACATCAAAGCCCATACCGCTGAGCGCCTTGGCTACACTTGAGCCGAAACGTCCCATTCCGATGACGGCATATTGTTTTTTTGCCATAATTGTTGTACCTCCCGCCCGCATTTTGCATCTCAAACAGTATAGCATAAGCCGTTATAAACTTGAATTTTCAGCGCTGCCGCAGGGCACCTTATTAAGAGCCTAAGCTAACAAAACCTAAGCCCATGCTCCCGAAGCCAGTTTTGCGAAGCTGAGCCAGGAAGCCTATGCCAACAAAACTTAAGGAGGTCGATTATGCCAGTCACCATTGATTTGCGCCAGGCTATTGTACACAAGATTCACGGACAGACCGAAGAAGGTCTGCGGGAAGTGATTGAGAACTCCGTGGACGGGCCGGAAGCCGCGCTCCCCGGACTCGGCGTTGTCTTCGAAATGATCTGGAAGGACCTTGATCCCGCCAAGCAGGACCGGGTGCTCTCCATGCTGCACAGACATTTGGAGAAGCTCACGCCAGGGTCCATCACCTCCTAAAGAGGTTCATTCCGCCAAAAACCTCCGCCTCCACATGTGCAGCTGCACAGTGGATCGCGGAGGTTTTTTATAACAAATAATGGAATAAGCGGTCAGCTTATCCTACTTCAATTGTACTTTTCAAGGCGCGGTTTCCAGGAATTTAGCCGTCGGATTCTTCTCCATCGCGGTCCGCATGGCGTATTCGTTCTCGAACAGCACTACATAATTACCCTTCTTATCGGTAACCAGTGTGGAGTTGATCCGGAATTTGCTTGCGTCCGGCTTGTTGTCATCCACAATCCAGCGCGCGAACTGGTAGCTCATCCTCTGCAGCTGGACATCTACGCCGTACTCGCCCTTCATGCGGTACTCGAACACCTCGAACTGCAGCTGTCCGACAACACCCAGCAGGATATCATCGAAGTTAACGGTGCGGAACACCTGGATCATGCCCTCTTCAGTTAGCTGGTCAATGCCCTTCTGGAACTGCTTCGATTTCAGTGCATTCTTAATGCTCACTTTGGAGAAAATCTCCGGTGAGAAGGTCGGCAGCTCATCGAATTCGATATCCCCTGCCTGACTCAGCGTGTCGCCAATCCGGAAGATACCCGGGTCAAACAGACCGATAATATCACCCGGATACGCCTCTTCTACAATATCGCGGTCCTGGGCCAGGAACTGCTGCGGCTGGGACAGCTTGATGTCTTTGCCGGCACGCACATGCTTCACACTCATGCCACGCTCGAACTTGCCGGACACAATGCGCAGGAAGGCAATGCGGTCACGGTGAGCCGGGTTCATGTTAGCCTGGATTTTGAACACATAGCCGGTGAATTTCTCATTTGTCGGTTCAACAGATCCAGCTGTACTGCGGCGCGGTTCAGGCTTCGGTGCAAGATCCAGGAAGTTATCCAGGAAGGTCTGCACGCCGAAGTTGTTGATCGCACTGCCGAAGAATACCGGAGTAATCTCTCCGCGGAGTACTTTCTCATAGTCAAACGGATCGCCTGCAACATCCAGCAGCTCCAGATCCGCACATAATTGGTCATGCAGGTATTCTCCGGCCATCTCGCGGATGATCGGGTCGCGGTAGCTTTCCACTTTTTGTACTCTGATCACGGAATGATCGTCGCCCTGGAACAGCTCAACCTGATTCTTCATCCGGTCGTATACGCCGCACAGCTCACGGCCCATGCCGATCGGCCAGTTCATTGGTACAGAGCGGATACCCAGTACATTCTCCAGCTCTTCCATCAGCTCAAAGGGATTGCGGCCTTCACGGTCCAGCTTGTTGATGAAGGTGAAGATCGGAATGCCCCGCTTGGCACAGACCTGGAACAGCTTGATCGTCTGTGTTTCCACGCCCTTGGCAACGTCGATCAGCATGACCGCACTGTCAGCCGCAGTAAGCGTACGGTAAGTGTCTTCACTGAAATCCTGGTGACCCGGGGTATCCAGAATGTTCACCCGGTGGTCCAGATAATCAAACTGCATGACGGAAGAAGTGACGGAGATCCCGCGCTGCTTCTCAATTTCCATCCAGTCACTTGTGGCGTGCTTGCTTGCCTTACGGGCTTTGACTGTTCCTGCTAAGCGGATAGCACCCCCGAAGAGGAGCAGTTTCTCGGTCAGCGTTGTTTTACCCGCATCCGGGTGGGAAATAATCGCAAAGGTTCTGCGTTTGTCTACTTCACTCTGAAGCTTGTGGTCCGGTGCCTTATTCATTACACATATCCCTTCATATATAAATTCATCCATGCTTCTGCTTCAATTACCGGATTTCATCAAATCGGTGCACTACTCATTCGTCCAGATCCTTTCACGTAGAATTCATCGTTACATCGTTGAAGTACGGTTTATAGGATATTTTATGGCGCCTTGCCTAGAAATTCTTTATTTTGAAAGCATCCTTTTTAGTATAGCAAAATCCGGCAAACATTATCTACAAAAAAGCAGCGGAACTGAAATAAGTTCTACAAGTTCACAAAAAGCCTGGAAGCTTCGTATTTAACAGTACAAAAAAGACACCGATTAATTATCAGTGCCTTTTCTGTATCAGAATAAGGAGAAGCAAGCATTCCTGTAGCAATTAAAGCACGACTGATGCCGGGTAATGAATTCTCCATGCTTATCCATAATCTCTAGGACAGAATCAGTAGTTTGGCCTAGAGGAGATTTATTGTGAAAACACGGATAGATTGTTCTGTCGGAATCAATAATCAGCGTTTTTGCTGAGAAATAACACTTGGGAATTATCCGCGTCTGCTTTTTCAAAGTAAATTCCGCAAGTTTGTAATGGTACTGACGCTCCTCAAACGCATAAAACCCCTTAAACACCGTCAGTGCCTTATCTATTGCCAGCGTGGAGGCTTTGTTCCAAGACAACAGATCTTCAGAATCCATGAGATTTAGGTTTACACCGAAGCCCCGTTCTTCTGCATATGCAATCACTTCATCGATATGATCCACATTTTCAGGTGAGACAGTTACATTCAAATCTACATGATCTGAGTAATGCTGTTCATAAATCATATGCAGCACTTCCATTACTTTTGCATAGCGTCCGCGATATTGATCTGTATAGGCTTCATTTAGACTGTCAAGGGTAATGGCGAGATGTACCCGATGTGCTATAAGCTGCTGCAACAGCTCTTCTGTAATAAGCGTCCCATTCGTCAATAACATAATATCCCGGACCCGGCTGCCTGCAAAGACTATCAGCTCCATAATATATCCCATGCTGAGTGGTTCACCACCGGTTAACAACAGCGACTTAACCGGAATGACCTCTGTTACACGCTCCAGAAACGAGGTAATATCTTCAAGCTTTAAATTATCGTTAAGAGAGGGGTAAATATCATTATTGTAATAGCAATAATGGCATTTAAGATTACATTTGGACGTCAAAATGAAACCAAGCTGATTAATCATTTACTCCCTCCTGTCAATGGAGCCTATCCACTCACTGACAAAACCCGATAGCTCCATGCCTGTGCATTGCTCTAAAAGCTCAATAAATAAATCAAGTGAAACCACTCGTCCACAATTATCAAATAGCTCAATGAGCTGTTTCAGAATAGTCATATCCATATTTTTTGACTGGAACAGTTCATTAAATGCCAGAACACCCTTACCGCAGATGAGCGCCAAAAATGTTTGTTCGTCCATATGGGGCTCGAATTCGGCAATTGTAGTGTCCGTACCGGCAATATTGGCCTCAAATAAATGCTTATAATATTGAAGTTGCCTGTCAAAAAAATCCTCACCAAACCTGTTTTTTAGATAACACAGCTGTAGATACTCCGTAAAGCTTTCCAAAAGCCAATGCCGCCCCCGGCCTACAAAGACGGTAGTCAGCCCGAGCTCCTGGTGAATGATTTCGTGAAAAAGGTACTTATAAAGAAATACAAGAGGCTTGGCAGCCATACAACCATCTACTAAGATCAGATTTTTACATGAAATTGCATTGACCTGCAGATCCACTATATCGACGATCCGACACTCCAGCCGGCGTTTAAAAAGAGAATAATAAAAATCTAAAAATAGCGAGAGTTCACCCGCCAAATCAACCCTTTCAAACAAGGAAAGCGTTGGTTTAGAGACAGCCACACTTCTTCCGCTGATCTCAATATTGAGCTTTCGCTCATTGTGCGCAGTACAATCAGCAATGACCAAACAGCTTAAATCTTTGATTGTATATTCCCCGCAAATCTTTTCTGCATTGGTGACAAAGGACAAATCGCTCTCAATGAACAAATGTGCGTTATTCTTCAGTCCGGGGGCAATAGAGGGAAAATGAATACTGCCGGGAAGCAGGCGGAAGGAATTATCCCCCTGTCTTTTACTGTAGGAAACGGTGATCTTTTTAAACAGCCTTAACGCAGTAATCCGTACCTGAGTTCCCGTCCGCTCATAATCTATTTCCTCATCATCAGCACATAATAGATGGATGGTATAGGAGCTATCCAGCATAAACTCCAGTGCACCCAGACTCTCCTTAAATACAGCCTCGTATGTAACGGCGAGAAGGGCCGCTCTGCAGATGACCGAGACCCGGCATGCCGGCAGCAGCACCGCTCGCTCCGGAATTTGTCGATTATGAATCATAGAAATCACCACTTTTCCCATCGATACTTAAGGTGAACGATTCCAGAACAATATCAAAGTGATAGGCTCTTTCGAATACCCCCTGCATATTCCGGTTATGTCCGAACCCAAGATGACAGGTCCCCCACAGCTTCTCGTAACTGGGCATAAACCGCAGGTTGGCTAAGTCAGCATTAGTGCCGATGCCGAACTCCGCCAAGGGAACCGGGATACCCTGATATTCACCTGAACTGAAATAGGCCATCCCGTCCTGAATGGACACGCGCTGCAGCCCTCCAGCAACAGCGTAGATAAGCTCTCCTTGGGCAGTATAGGGCTGAGGAGCAAAAAACACCTCGCCTCCCGGAAGCTGAAAGAGATGTTCATGCTCGCTAAATTGACAGTTTTCCATCAGGATTTCTTTTTCCCGGTCTCTTGTAAACTTCAAATCGGTTCCTAGGCTACTGCGGAGCCGGTAGCTGGTTCCCTGTAACAGAATACTTTGAACTTGGCGGTTTCTCCTGCTTAGCGCACCATAATCAAGATTGATGGCTCTTTTGTATAACCGGACTACGGCGTCTGCGTAATGCTGCGGTACATACAGCGTTGGGTCATCCATCAGAATCAAAGGCAGCTTCAGCGCTTCACAACGATTAATAAAATCATGCACAGCCGGAACTGTCGATGCATTTTCAGAGAAGGGAAACAGCATAAACAAGACTTTCTGTCCGATATAATCCTCCAGGAATTCCGGCTGAATACATTCGGAGACAGCAGCTGTCCGGACGAGCCCATTTCCTATTCCCGGCTGTGTGTATAGCTCTTCCACAACAGTATGTATATAAGTTGATCCGGGCGGATCAAATATAATAACGATCTCCCTTTCTCTGAGAAAGTCCTGATCTTGACCGAATAACTGCTGCTTCATATAGCTGGCTGCTCCCCTTCTGCCTGAACCATCCCGATTTGTACATACTTAGCATTAAAATAAATTAACACGGCATTAGAAATCAACAGGCTAACTGCCCCTAAATACCAGATAAAGGAGTACCCCAGCCGTTCAGTCAGCAAGCCAAGGAGCAGGGTGATCGCAAAACCGGCAAGCGACTTAAGTGCGGATAAACCTGAAGAGAAGGTAGCACGCTTGCTTCTGGGAATAAAATCCTGAACCCAGGCGCCGAAGCAGGAGGATTCCATAGCAAGCCCGAACTCGAATAGGATCAAGCCGCCCACAAATACAATCGGATTAGGAAACCATCCTACAAGCAGCAGCCCCAGTGCAGAAATTAACGTACCACCTGTTATAATTTTAAGGGGAGAGACTTTCCGTTTGGCCAGAAAAGATACAAAAAAGCTGGATACACTCATGACAGCCATGAAAACGATTAGAATAATCCCCAGATAGCTTACTGACATATGAAGTTCATTGACACCGTATACCTGCCAGGTGAGCAGGAATGCGAGCAATGCTGCATGGCTGAATATGCTTTTCAGCAGGACAAACCGCATTAGCTTATTCTTGGCAAAATCTACTGAGGTGTTATATACCTCTTTAAAAATATTCTCTTCAGTTCGTTCCCCATAGTTATCAGTGAACCGGAACCAGGCGTAGATACCAAGACCGATGGCCACAATCCCTGCTATTGCAACAGGAAGATAAAGGTGAACATTACTGCTCACTGTTGCCAGAAAAGCACCGACAATAGCAAATGCGGAGATAAAGCCGTTTAAGCGGGGCAGCACCACATTCTTATAATCCAACATGCCGAGATCATCCAGCTTATCAATATACCACGCCTGAGGTGATCCAGAGATTAAGGCTACCCCCAAAGACATAATGATCGCAGAAACGATGAACAGCATGAGATTAGAGGCAAAAGCGAATAGGCATAAGCCTATGCCCCAAGTAAAGAAACCGATAGCGGTTAATTTCTTCCGTCCGAATAAATCTGATAAATTACCGCTGGGATAATCAAAAATCGCCAATGACAATGAAGACACTGCAAATACAATACTGATCTGCAGCGGATCGATCCCCCTCATGCTCATCAGCACGATATACACTGCTCCGTACAGCTTATCCGCCAGGTTGTAGCCGGAGAGCATGACGCCTACAAAAATGCTGTACTGCTTATGATCTGGTAATTTCTTCATATGATAACTCCCCGTTCCTGAACAGATCCAAAAAATCATCGTTCGTAATATACGGATGCTTCTTTAATCCCGAACGAACAGCAGCAAAGCCTAAAGCATAGGAAATACTTTCAATAGGAGCACTGTAGGCTTGCAGACATATACTCCTTAGCTGAGAAGCTGACTCACGGCCTTCACAATAGCCGGCAAGCCGGTCACTGGCCTGGTTAAAGCTGTATCCGCAGCAGTGTATAAGCACAGTTGATATGGCAAGCAGCAGTGATTTTCTTAATCCCTGCCTGAACTCTGCCATTAATTCCGCATCCTGAAGGATAAAGTGGCTAAGGCTATATTCACAATATTTCGCCCAGCCCTCTTCCATTATCAAATTGTCCATTACCGTACTCTCAATCATATTCTCCCGTGATTTGACGAATTTGGAGTAATGATGTCCCGGAAAAATCTCATGCACAAACCCGAGGGTCATACTAAAATCATTCAATTTCGCCGAGTCATAGATCAAGGCACCCTTTACCGCTTTTTCTTTCAGAGAATAGGACTTTAAGTAAGCCAACCGGCCGGGCTGTTTGTATTTCAGATCCTTCATATCGGAAATAACAACATGCTGCAGAAACTCTTCCGTATCGGCCTCTATGAATGCTTTGCCTGCATGAAGCACATACTCAAGCTGCGCTTTAAGCGGTAACATCGAACTACGCCCTTCCCCGGCAGCATGTCGGGCGCTGTCCGTTGTACAATTATACTCACCCACTTCAGTCTCGATATCATTCAAAAACCGCTGGAAATCCATCCGGATTCCGGATTCCAACGCGATATAAGTTCTAAAGCGTTCCTCTCCTATGCCCAGCATAAAGGCAGCGCTCTCCTCTTGCCGGCTAATAAGATATGCCCGGAATTTCTCTGCCTCCTGCTTGAGCATATCCACCGTTCCGCCGGGGAGGCTAAGCCCGCCCGCCATGTGCAGAATCTGCTTCAGTTCATCCTCCAGCTGTCTAATTCCGAGGATGCAATCCAGCTTAGTGACGGGCGCTTCAGATAAATTCCGGATCGCTGCAGCGTAGAACTGTTGCAGTGAGCTTACATATGTACCCAGAAGATCACTTCGGATATCTGCTGAGAAGACTGCTTCATAGGTTCTCCCTAATAACGATATTGTCCGTAACGAATGTTGAATATAGAATGCCGGGGCCCGCCACGACTGCAATTCTTCAAGCTCAAATATCCGCAGCTTAAGTGTCCTCTTCAATGAATGTATTGGCTTCTCGTCGCCTTCCTCCAGTTCTTCCGCCAGCCTCAGGAGCCGCTTGTATTCCGCAGTCATCCTATGGATATTGTTCTCCGTAAAGATGAACAGCTCCTGTCTGTCAATTCCCCACTTAATAGCCATACTTGGGTAAAGGCAGCTTGATAATTGAATGTACTGGTCTACAAGATATTCACGCGTTGGTTTCATCGTATGCAACCGCTCCATTATTCCGGAATAAATAGCTTTGCCCATTCTGATCCTTGGGAAAAATCATCACGTCCTGCAGTTCCTGCGTGTCCATAAGCTTCCACAGCAGCCTCTCCCAGCCGATGCCTATTGTAAACACCGGAGGTGAACCGCTTTTCAAAGCGTCCAGGTAGTAGGCATATTGCTCCTCACTTATCTGTAATAGCTCCAGGGACTGCAAAAACTCTTTAACCTTGTATTCTTTTTCACTGCCGCTGGCAATTTCTACACCATTAAGAATGAGATCAATTCCTTTACTTTCCTGCCCCAGCCGCTTCGTAAAAATATTCTGTCCTATTCCCTCCAGCGGCTCCTGTCCAGGTGTGTCTGCTTCAACAAACGGGTAATTTTCAATCCAGCAGAAGGAATATTTCTCAGTTGGTTGCCGTCTGTTTAATGAGCGGAGAATGGACGAGAAGAAGGCTGAAATTAGCGGCTCCGATCCCTCAATAAGCAGAATTTCTCCTCTATCAACGGGAGCGATCCCTTCGATAAAGGTTTTGAATTGAGCAAGGTCAAGCGCTCTGCCATTTCTATGGGACAGCCGGTTTTCAGCAATCCTCAGTATTGAATATCCTGAGACCGGCAGTTTCTCGGCTCTGCCCGCAATAAACTGAAGGACTGTTTCAGGCAGGGAATAAGGAATTATTAGTGTTTTATATGTACTGCTGCTGTCCATGCCGAATTCCGTGTATTTAGGCTGCAGGAATTTCCGGTATCTGAAATCAGGCTTATCAGAGCCATAGAGGCGTATAGATTCCTTATAATCCAGCACCGGAAACGGAATGGCGATTTCAATATCAAAGCAATTCAGGCAAAGCTGCTTCAGCATTTCTTCAATAAGTGCCTTTCCCTCTTCATTTGTACAAAAATCGCAATTAATCGCCAGCTGGGTAAACTCTACCAAAGCATCCGTTTTGACCTCGGTACTTTCTTCCGACAGCCGGAAACAGGGGTGGAATTGAAAAATCCGTTCCAGACCGCCTATATTGTTCAGCAGATTTAGAATATTAGGGGATTGCAGCAGGGTATGTTCGAATTGGCGGGAAAGCACATTATAAACTTTGAATTCATTGAAGCCGTACTCTTGTACACTTGTCCAGAGCAGCGGATTTCTTGTCTCAATGAAGTAACGGTCACCGAGAAATTGTCTGATCTGCTGCTCCATATCATTTATTTTTTGGGCCAGCCGGATGTTCTTGTGATTAAAAAATTTAAGATGTGTATGTTCTCTTTTGATGTGATCAGCAGTAACAGTTGGTGTAGAAGTATTCAGTACCTCCAGCCTGGTTGCAAGTAAAGAAGAGCAAGTCTCTTCAGCTTCCTTCTCCAAAATAACCTCAACTGAAACTACATCCCTGATCTGCAACTGGTCAGAATTGCAGCAGATCATAATTTCACCAGTCATATCCCACAGCATAAACCCATGTGGCTTGATCTCCTTCACCCAGCCTGCCAATGAATATTCACCAGAGTGCGCAGTCAATTCTGCTATAAGGACTCTCTTGTGCAGCATACAGCTAGTTCCCCCTTTTATTTAGTCACTGCCCAAGGGATAACGCTTTTGAAAAATTTGCACTTTTCTGGATTCAGCTTACCTTCTCTTACAATCGCTTCAAACGTGCAGGGTCCGCCGCAAATGTTATAGCCGACACAATGCAGACAGGCCTTGGAGCTATGGTCATCGAAATGCCAGTCAATAAAGGCCTCATCCAGAGAAAAATCACTGAAATTGGAGGTACATCTTTCGTCACACTCTACAACGCACTTGGAGACCAGACCATCGCTTGTGACGTAAACTCCCCAGGAATTCTCGGCCTGTCCATAGGTGAGATTCATACAGGAGTTGGTTTGCGGAAATTGATTGTTTACGAGAAACACAATATTGTTGCCGGGGTGGTTGAACGGGACATTTACCTTATCGCAATACATCCAGGCTTTAATAATAGCCTCACCCAACGCTGCACCGTCGATATCCCAGCCATGCTCATTCGGCTGCGGCGTATTAACGCTGATCTCGGTGAAACCTATATCCTCTACTAGATGGGTAATTATCTCTGAGAAAATATCCAGGTTATCTTTGGTTGGAGTAATGATTCCGGAGAGTCTTCCTCCTGCGTTCCTGAAATGATGTACACCTCTTACAATGGCATCGTAACTGCCCGTGCCATTATGATAGATTCTGTTCTTATCGTTAATCTCTTTCCAGCCGTCAATGCTAAAAACAAGCATCATTTTATTCTCATAAAAGTATTGGGCGTTCTCCTCGGAAACTAGGGTTCCGTTCGTTACGATTTCTTCGGTGAAACCGGTGATCTGCCCGTTTCTTTGGGCTTCCTCCAGCATTTCATGCCCGCGTCTAATCAGATCCATACGAATCAGGGGCTCTCCTCCAAAATACTGAAGAATAGGAGCAGCGTCCTGGTTCTGCTCGATAAACCATTTCATAGTATCCTCGAATGCCTCGATGCTCATTGAACCTTTATTCTGGTAAATATCATTTACAAAGCAATAGGTACAGTTCAAATTACACAATTCTGTCAAGGAGATCCGCATGTAACCAATTCTGTTCTTTCTTATTCGCTTATTGACATCTCTGCGGGTATACCGCTGAAGCCTGGCTTCGGCAAATTCATCATGCTCACACGGCACAAGGAATTTCTGTTCCGCCAGATCCAGGCTGTAAGTATCCTCTGCTAACGGACGTGGAGTCTTGTAAGTCTGGTAAGCTTCATATCCTTCTCCCGGAAGCTCAAATAAACCCAGTGTATGGGCATTAAAGAACACATAATTCTCCTCTTTATCAAAGATATTCGCAAATTTTGACTGTCTGTATAACATGGTCCATCCTCCCGTTCCGGATGGGAGAGAGGAAAACACCTCTCTCCTGAATAAGTACCGGTAAATTAATTAGCTGTAAGTAGTGCTGTTTCTGACTTTTTCTCTTCCAGTTCGATAGCCTCGAGGAGCTCCGCTTCAAATTCTTCAAACTCAACGTCAAGAGCAATGACGGCTCTTGATCTTTTGCATACATCAGCAAAAGCAGGAGCCTGTAAAGAGATTTTCTTTTCTTTCAGCATAATTCCGCCTCCTTTCTTTTTAAATAAATTTAATAATATGTAAATACATATTATACATTGGGATTATATAGAAACTTATTCTAATTGCAATCCAAATTCCCCAACGTTCAATTTTTATACATATTAAGGAATAAAAATATATTAAATACATTTAATGGTGATTTGGATTATTGACATCTTTTCAGCCGCCGAGATTAAATTAGATTGTGCGTCTATTCCAAATGTCAAAGGAGCCCCTATTGATGTCTATACAAGAGGAGAGTTTATATTATGATATCCTTTACGATAATTACCTCGATGATCTGGAGTTTTATAAAGAGCTTTTAAGCGGGAATGTGCTTGAACTGGGCTGTGGGACGGGAAGACTTACCCTTCCTTTGGCCTGTGCCGGTCTAAATATTACCGGGCTGGATATTTCTGCGGAGCACCTCGATGCAGCCCATTCAAAAACAAATAGACTACAATGTAGTCCTGATTTCATCAAGGCGGATATGCGGGATTTCAGTATAGACCGTAAATTCGATGTTATTTTTGCCCCCTTTAACACACTATGCTTTTTACACACTGTTCCTGATATTTCAAGCTGCTTTGACCGGGTGAAGAAACACCTTAAACCGAATGGCAAGTTTATAGTCGATGTTTTTTTGCCGTCTATGCCTATTCTCCTGCGTAATCCCAACACCCTGTATGACGTTAAGGAAACAATTGATCCCTTGACCAGCGAACCGCTAAAAATTTCCGAAAAGAACATTTATAACAAGCTCACTCAGGTCCTGTCCATTTCTTATCTCTTTGAGACAGCTGAAAAGAAATTCTCCCGCAATTTGCAGATGAAAATGTACTTTCCTAAAGAACTTGAAGCCTACTTTACCTTTCACGGTTTCAAAATTGTCCATACCTATGGCGGCTATGCATACGAGCCGCTGTCAGTCAAATCCAGACAGCAAATAATTGTGTCTTCTCTCTAGCCTCAGCACAAAAAGATCCCTCTGCAGCGATATGCAGAGGGATCTCTAACAGTACTCTTATTCAGGATTTAGCGGTTAACCTGCCAAACCACATTGTCTTCATCCTGGCCGTTAACCGGCCACCAGTGGAAGCCTTCGCCAGCCAGCAGCTGATCGGCTTCGACCGGCCCCCAGGAGCCGGCAGGATAGGAAGCGAGATCGTTGCTCTCTTCCTTCCATGCCTTGGCGATACGGTCCACGAAGGACCAGGCCGAGGACACTTCATCCCAGCGGGTGAAATAAGTGGAATCCCCGCGCGCAGCATCATGCAGCAGACGCTCATAAGCTTCCGGCGAGTTGATGCCGATCATGCAGCTCTGGCAGAAATCCATCGCCAGCGGCTGAATTTCCGATTCGGAGCCAGGCTTCTTGGCATTGATCTTCACGTAGATGCCTTCCATCGGATTCACACGGATTACGAGCAGGTTCGGCTCCAGATTATGCTTCTGGCCCAGATAAACGTTGGTCGGCATTCCCTTGAACTCCACAACCACTTCCGTGGTCTTCACAGGCAGACGTTTGCCGGTACGGATGTAGAAGGGAACTCCTGCCCAGCGGAAGTTATCTACAAATACACGGGCTGCGAAATACGTCTCCGTATTCGATTCCGGATCCACCTTGTCTTCCTGGCGGTAAGCCGGCAGGGTCTTGCCCTTGTAGAGCCCTTGCGTGTATTGACCGCGCACCACGTTCTCGCGAACCTCTTCCGCCGTAGCGTAAGGACGCAGCGAACGAAGCACCTTCACTTTCTCATCACGGATATCTTCAGCCAGCAGACGGCTTGGCGGTTCCATAGCGATCATTGTCAGCAGCTGCAGAATATGGTTCTGGCCCATATCGCGCAGTGCTCCGGCATGATCGTAATACCCTCCGCGCTCTTCCACACCCACGGTTTCCCCGAGTGTGATCTGAATGTTGGCGATATGCTTGTTGTTCCACAGCGGCTCGAAGAAAGCATTGGCGAACCGGATCACTTCAATATTCTGCACCATTTCCTTACCGAGGTAATGGTCAATCCGGTAAATCTCTTCTTCCTTGAACACCTGGCGGATTTGCTCGTTCAGCTGTTCAGCGGACTCCAGATTGTAGCCGAATGGCTTCTCGATCACCAGACGGTTCCAGCCCCGGGTCTGCAGCATGCCGCCAGCCTTCAGGTTGAAGGAGACGCTGCCGAACAGTTCAGGTGCAAGCGCCAGATAGAACAGGCGGTTGCCCGGAATATGGAACTTCTCTTCGAGTGCTTCCGTCTGGGCATTCAGCTCACGGAAACCGTCGATATTGTTGATGTCCAGAGACTTGTATTCGAAATGCTGTACGAACTCGTTCCATTCCGCAGCATCTCCTGCCTGATAGCGGCAGAACTCGCGGATGGATTCCTTCACATCTTCCCGGAATTCATCCTGGGTACGGGGACGCCGAGCCACGCCAATTACCGCAAAATCATGTGTCAGCTTGCCTTCACGGTACAAACTGTAAATCGCCGGGAAAAGCTTACGCCGGGCTAGATCTCCGGTTGCCCCGAAGATAAAGAATACAGCACCGGGTGTATGCAGTGCATCAAGGGTTTGATTTTCAGCCATGGCTCCTCATCTCTCTGTATGTAATATAGTTGACATTCATTCTCAGCGCCGGTCATGATATAAAATACGCATGACGGCGTGATGTCATTTTATCATAATTGCACTAAGGATGCTATCACATTCCTGACAGTTTTTCTCGGGATTTCGTAATTTTCCATTACTCTTTCTTATGCTTTCACATGTTCCCGCTTATACTACCGATATTATACCGCCCCGCCAAAAGCTCCGCAACGTGGAGCCGCTGCGGAGTAAGCCCGGAAATCTCCGGCTTCAATATTCGATCGTAATCAGCGGAAGTCCGAGGGTCACGCGGTTTCTGTCCTCATTCCCGTCCCTGTGCACCGCCAGCTGGAGCGCAAGCTCATGTCCGCCGCTGCTGACAGTTCGCTGCAGTCCGGGCACGCTATACGAACGGCTGGATGTAGTTTCATCTGCGTAGTTCTCTTCCGCATGAATGCCGGGAAGCTGCGCTGCAAGGTTCTGCTCAGTGGCCAGGAGCGCTTCCTGCGGTCCGCTCTGCTCCTTCGCCGGAGCCTGAAGAGAGACGTTCCACTCTGCCACAATACCCGCCTGTAGCATCGCCTGCCCGGCGTCACCTGCTGCTGACGTAAGCTCCGGCGAGTCCAGGAGATCCGCCGTCTCGAAGGTGACGATGCAATAGCTCCGTCCGCCGCCGAGCTCGCTCCAGAACAGGGAGACCTGCGCTCCTCCGCTGAGTTCTGCGGAGGAACGTAAGGTTAGATGCCCGTCCTCATCAGAGGAGCTGACTTCACCGAGTCCAAGCCGGGAAGACAGGTTCTGTACAGTAGCGTCTGCCGCAGCTTCTCCACTATATTCTCCCTGCCACTTCAATACGAGCCGGAGCGGAGCCCCGGGAGCAGATACCTCGCGGCCGAGTGTAGTCAGCAGCGCCAGAGAATCCTGAAGCTCTCCCGCACCGGCCGTAGAAGCAGTGACCGCAGACACAGCAGATACTTCCTGTAAGCCATTTCCTCCGGCTGTCCCCGCGCTGCGGAAGCCGCTAAGCAGCATAACCGCCACACACAAGCCAGCCAGCACCAGTATCACTCTGCTCTGTCCTCTGTTCCCCACTCTGCATCTCCCTCTCAATCCGTTCTAGTAATCTACTAGACAGGATATCCAGCTTCAGAGAAAGATATACCCGCTGAGAGAGACTGTCTGAGACTCCCGATCCGGCAGTTGCATAGTTCACTCGGAATGTAATGAGATTTTAATCACTTCTATAGAAGTATTTATTAGTTTATATTTCCATTAATAGGATTCATATTATATTACCTAGAAGAGGTACTCATACAGCATGCTTAAAAAGTGGTTTCACCGAAACAGCGCTGACTTCCGGCTTATCAACGATCTGGTTGTCCCTATGCTTTTCCTTCAGATTCTCCAGCTACTCTTTCAGCTCGGCGACCAGGCGATTATCGGCAGGCTTGGCGTTGAAGAATTTGCCGCAGTGGGCATCGCCTCATCTTTTATTTTTCTGATCACCGGAACGATCGGCATTCTATGCGCAGCCTTCAACATCATCGGCGGAAGATTCTTCGGCAACAATGATATTCCTAAGTTTGGCCAAGCCTTTAATACAAGCATGACAATGTCCATCATGATCGGCATCATGTTCGAACTGCTGCTGTTAGGGACTGGCAGATGGATATTGGGCACGGTCTATGATCTGAATTTCGCACCTGCCACTCATTATTTGTATATCAGCGGAGTGACTATGGGCATGAATATGGTTCTGTTTAATTTCTCAGCCTATTTCAAGAACATCAACCAAGCCAAGCTGTTAACATTCAGTTTCGCGGCAGCAGGCATCGTGAATATATTCTTCGATTATGTGCTCGTCTTCGGCAAATGGGGATTTCCTGCGCTGGGTATGAGCGGCGCCGCTGTCGGCTCTGTCGCGGGCTATGGTGCGAGCATTATAGTCTGCATCTATTTTTTCCGCAAAAGCAGCTTATTCAGCTTCTCTCTTCAGATCAACCGGCCCATTGCCAAGCAGCTGCTGAAACTCTATTTCCCGATGGCCCTTCAGGACCTTATAGAATACACTTTGTTTGCAATGGGCATCATGGCGATCATCTCCAGATTGGAGTCTGAATTCATCGCTTCATACACCGTTGTGACCACTTTGCTTGAGATCATTCTGATTCCGATGTACTGCTTCGCGGGCAG
This sequence comes from Paenibacillus sp. FSL E2-0178, assembly GCF_038593005.1. NCBI lineage: Bacteria > Bacillati > Bacillota > Bacilli > Caryophanales > Paenibacillaceae > Paenibacillus > Paenibacillus sp. FSL E2-0178. Next base: position 5,826,028 of record NZ_CP151953.1, on the reverse strand, counting down.
CTGTATGACAATTACCGCGAAGGCCTACGGCACGCAGCAAGCAGGGTACACCAAATATTCGTATCTGTCGCTCCAGCTTATGTTAATGATCAGCATTCCGCTAACCTTGATCGTGATCTCCTTCTCCTATCCGCTTATTGCCATCATCACAGACAAAGCCGTTGTCATCTCACTAGTGGAACATGTTCTTCCCCTGGCGCTGGCGCTGAATCTGATGAACGGGCTGCAGATGATTATGCGCTCTACCCTGCAGGCGATTGACCTGGAGAAGTGGGTGCTTGTGTACTCGGGGGTGGTGTATGCAGTATCCCTGGTGATCATTTATGTATGTATCCGGAAGCTCGAATTAACCGGTGTCTATCTCGGGTTTGGGGTAAGTTATCTGCTCTTATCCTTAGGTTATGTATACAAACTGCAAAGACGCGAGCCTTACGCGCACGTAAAAACACTTTCAAGATAATCCCCCCGTCCTTCCCAGGCCAGGGCTGATTTCTCTTGAAAGTGCGTCTATGGCTTCTATGGTCTATGGCTTTATTCCGCCAGTCCATTCTTATATGCGTAAATAGCCGCCTGGGTCCGGTCTTCGACGCCCAGCTTGGCAAGAATATTCGTGACATGGAATTTCACTGTCTTGATTCCAATAATTAATTGATCGGCAATATCCTGATTGGACTTGCCCTGGGCCAGCAGCTTCAGCACTTCCATCTCGCGTTCGGTAAGCTCTTTGTAGGCCGGAGACTCACCTCTGGCATTGGAGCGGAACCGGTTCATCATTTTGGAAGCCACTTGTGATTCCAGCACGGACTGACCTCTTGCGGCAGCCCGGATTGCATCGGCGACTTCACTGGCCCGCGAGGTTTTGAGCAGATAGCTGAACGCGCCGGCTTCAATGACCGGATACATTTTCTCATCATCCAAATAACTGGTCAGCACTATAACTTTGCAGTCCGGGTACAGCTTCAACAGCTGTCTTGTTGTTTCGATCCCGTCCATGCCGTCCATCACCAGATCCATCAGCACCACATCCGGATTATATTCCTGTGCCAGCCGTATTCCTTCTTCTCCGCTTCCGGCTTCACCTACAACTTCAATCCCATCCTCGGTGCCAAGCACCGCAGCAAGTCCGATCCGGACCATTTCGTGATCGTCCACCAGCAGGACCTTGATCGCTTCCGCTTCCTCCATCTCCATGGTTACCCTTGCCCCCTATTCATTGACTACCGGTACGGTAATATCAATCCGCATTCCTTTGCCGGGAGCGGTGATGAACTGGATCGAGCCCCCGATCTCTGTTATCCGCTCCTGCATATTCGAAAGTCCGTAGGATGTCTGCTTGCTCTCATCCATCTCAAAGCCGATCCCGTCATCGCGCAGCGTCAGACGGACCGTATCCCCGCGGCGGTGCAGGCGGATCTCCAGCTTCTCCGCTTTGGCATGGCGCAGCGTGTTCGAGATCGCCTCCTGCACAATTCGGAACAAATGATTCTCGACGCCTTTGAGCAGCTGCACGCCCTGATCCATCTCGAACACAATATCGATCGGAACCTTGATCTTCAGTTCCTTGATCAGCTCCTGCAGCCCCTGCTCCAGCCCCTTGCCTTCCAGATATACCGGCCTCAGGTGCAGCAGCAGTGCCCGCATCTCCGACTGGGCTACGGCGGACATCTCCTCAATCAGCGCAATTTGCCGCTGCGCCTTGTCGAAATCCTTCTCCAGCGTCCGGCCTACAGCCGTTGCCGTCATCGAGATCGCGAACAGCTGCTGGGATACGGCATCATGCAGCTCGCGTGCCAGCCGCTGACGTTCCTCGATAATCGCCGTCACCCGGGCTTGCTCGGCAAGCTTGGCATTATTGGTGGAGAGCCGCTGCAGCGTAGTCACCTGATTCTCCCACTTGCCGCCGATCCGTCCGAGCTGTTCCCCGAGCCGGCCCAGCTCATCATGGCCCAGATCCGGCATCACCGGGGTGAGGTTGCCCTTCTCCCAGGCTACCAGCGTCGCCCGCAGCAGCTCCAGCTTACGCTTGCTGCGGAAGCCCTGATAGAACCCGTACCCGATGCCGAAGGCCATCGGCAGCAGAATCAGTGTCATTGCCGTTCTCACGCCGACCTTCCAGTCCTCAAACGGCTGTAATAATCCATATGTATACATAATGTATGTAATAACAAGCAGCATGATCAAAGAGAACAGAGCCCCCTCGCCCATACTGCGCGTTACCATGTTACTGCTTTTTTTGCCCATGCCCGGGAGCCCTCCCTTCCATCTCTCTGCTCATATGCTGTATTCATCAGGGAAACCGTATGTCCAGATCGCCCATCAGATATGAGATATTGAATTTCACTTTATGCTCGCTGCTGTCGTAGTTGGGTGACTTCCAGTTCAGCCGGTTCAGCATCCCTGTGTCCCGGTGACTGCCGGATTCTATGGAGCCGAACAACACGAAGGCTTCGATCTCTACCCCGTAATCCTCGGACATCAGAATATCCACATCGCCAAAAATACCCTGGAACAGCATAATCGTCTCTTGTTCTTCCGCCATTGCCAGCGAAAGATCCACATCCGCCTCACCCAGCACATGCCAGGCACTGAGGCTGCGCATGACCCACGGCGAGAGATCCCAGTCGAATCTGGAAGAGAAGCTTTGCTTCTGCATAAACCCGGCCTTGCGCTGCATTCTTTTGGATTTGACAAAGAACATACCCAGTGAAATCAGGCAGATTCCAAGCACCAGCAGCAAATGGTCCAGCAGCAGCAGCACTGCGCCGATCCCCAGAAGCTTATACCCCTGCTTCACCTTGCCTGACGTTGTCCGGTAAATCCCCAGCAGCAGGAACAGGAGTGCGACAATGGAGAAGAAGCCGATCCATTTGCCAAAAATCATCAAGCAGCCGACACCAATCAGTCCGATGGCAATCAAACGGTTCCGTTTATCCATTCCGCACCTCCTTAAAGTTTTGCCAAGCTGACTTCGCAAGCCTCAGCTTATCTGCAGCTATAACCGCTTCCCGCTACAAAAGCCATACCGGTATGGAGAATCCATACCGTATGGCTTTACCTTGTTCAGCATATCATATCTGCCTATTCTTTAGAAACAGGCATTATTCTTCTTTTTTATCTAGTGAAGGAGCTGCCGGAGTAGAATTCAGCTTGCTCTTGAGTGCTGCGAGCTGTTCTTCCACTTTGAGCTGCTTCTCAGGATCTACCGGCTTAGCATATGCGGTTGCCGAAGGGCTATACGGAGCACGCATAACATCTGCTTCCGCTTCAAGCTGCATAATCTTTTCTTCCATGCGGTGGAATCCAAGGGATGCACTTCCGCTTTCAATGGAATGTACACTGCTGATCTGGGACATTTGCTTCTTGGCTTTGGCCATTTGAGCGCGGGAGACCAGTTCATTACGTTTGTTGCGCAGCTTGTAGAACTCATCCTTCATATCATGAAGCTGCTGCACCAGTTCCTTGGCTTGAACCTCAGCCTGGGCGTGAAGCTCGCTGTATTCAACATGCTTCTGGTCGAAATAAATCTTCTCTTCCAGCAGCTTGCGGGTAACTTCCTCCTGGCCGTTCTTCAGCGCAAGTTCCGCTTGTGCTGCACGCTGTCCGGATACCTTAGCGGCTTCATCCACACGCTGCTTCATACGGCGTTCGTTGGCCATCTGCTTCGCTACCGTTACTTCAGCCTCATGAATCTCAGCCTCCATATCGCGCAGATATTGATTCAGCATTACGATTGGGTCCTCTACCTTATCCAACATGTCGTTTACCGACGCTTTAGTCATATCTTTAATCCGTTTGAATACTCCCATAATTTACACTTCTCCCTTCTCGTATTTAGACAGTTTTTGTTTGAGCTCTTCTACTTCTTTTTGCAGTGCCTTCTTCTCAATATCCTTCATCATGGCATCCAGACCGGAATCGGGAGCCGTGTAAGCGCCTGCTTTGTCATAGCCGGGATTATAGCCCGGCTGTCCGCCGTAAGGGCCATATCCTTGTTGCCCCTGAGGTCCCTGCGGTCCGCGGCCATGCTCAGGTCTGCCTGAGTAAGGACCGCCATATGGGCCGCCCGGCGCACCGGGTCCAGGTCCGAAGGGATTGTACTGGGTGGGCTCCTTGGGAATTACCATTGCTGCGATAAGGTACACCAGAATAGTGGCTCCTCCGCTAAAAGGAATGCTGACCACCAGCAGAATTCTGAACAGTGTGGAGTCGATGCCGAGTGTCTCGGACAATCCGCCTGCCAGCCCTGTCATTACCCTGTCTCTGGTTGAACGGTACAATCGGGTCATAGTACTACTCCTTTCTGCCATCATTGTTCAGCTTCTCCTTCAGGCGGGCCATTTCTCTTTCGAGCACGGTCGCCACCGTCTCACCGGCCTGCACTGCGTATTCCTGTCCCATCCGCCGCAAATCGCTCAGGCTTTTGGCTTCCAGCTCCCAATCGGTCATCTTGTCCTCCAGACGGCCGAACATCTTGGGAACATCACCGCCGCCGTAAGCACTCGCTCTTTGATTCATGCGCTGCTGCAGCCGAAGTGATTCCATCCGGGCTGCATAGAACTGGCGTTTGCTGTACACTGTCTGATACTCAATTTTGAGTTCATTCAACTGGCTTTCAAGCTCAAAGAGTGATTGCTGGCTGGTTTCCAGCAGCCCGCTGTATTGCTCCAGCTTTTCCTCGTGGATAATTTTCTCCTGCAATGCCAGTTTGGCGAGATGATCTTCGCCGGCCTTGAGCGCGAGGAGTGCCTGCTCTTCACGTTTGTTTCTCATGGCGGTTGCCTGATTCACCTGCTGCTGCAATTGCTTCGTATGGGAAGCGTACTGCTGGTACAGCCGCTCTGCCTCCCCAATTTCTTCACGGGTTGAATGTAGAAATTGATCAATCAGCTTCACGGGATCCTGACTCTGCTCCAGGCGTTCATTCAAGTTGGCTACGGTGATATCCCTCATTCTGCGAAAAACACTCATGATTTCCTGTTCCCTCCCTGCTTCTAATTAAGTAATTGTTCTACCTCTTAGTATGTTCTGCTCCGCTTACCCCGGAGTACCGAGATGCCCCACACTACCAGCGCCACACCGAGCAGCGGTCCGATAATCCAGGAAAGCTTGGAGAGCAGGGACATGATACCGATGAACATTACCACCCAGCCGATAATTTTGCGTCCGCTCTTAATTCCGTAGTATCCGAGAACCACCAGCAATACCGGGAACAGGATGCCGAAGATGCCGTGAATCAAATGAGGCAAAATCCCTAACAGCATTACCGCTCCAATTGCAATCAGCACAATCGCAAGTCCGTTACCTTTTCTTTGCATTTTTTCTCACCGCCTTTCGCTGATCTCTTTCTTATAACCCTATTCTAGGGCAAACCGCAGATTTTCAAAACAGACTGTGGACGGTTTTATGTACTGGACCTTAGTCGGGGACTTATGCACGACCGCAGACTGCGGGGCTCGGGAAATAATTCTTTTTGCATAAAGCTACACAACTATTGTTGGACTCTACATTATAATGAAGACTTTTGTCGGATAATGTCCAGAATATGTCCACTTTACTGTGATAGAGTGTGATATATATCATTTCAAATCAAATGGAGGGATTGAATGCAAGTATCCATTATCATATTGGCCCAACATCTTCGATTACTTAAATCATGCCTGGCCAGTATTGAGTTATTTACGGAAGCCCCCTATGAGCTGATTGTGATTAACGATGGCGGCGGTGAAGAGATCAGCAGCTATTTAACTCTCCATAAAAAAGCGCGCTCCTTCTCGTCCAAGGAACGTATCGGCGTGTCCGGAGGATACAATCTGGGCGCATCCTTTGCGGCTGGTGAATACCTTGTATTCATGCGTGACCATATGATTGTGTCTGAAGAATGGCTGTCCAGCCTGACCGGCTGTGCCCGGCAGCACCCGCAGGCAGCGATGATCGGCCCTGTCAGCAATGATGTTAGCGGCCCGCAAAGACTTCCGGTGATCTGTACAGAGATGGAGCAGCTGGATCATATCGCCAGATCGTTCGCACTCTCCAAAGCCGGACAAGCCAAGACCACAACCCGGCTGCTAAGCCATCTGCTGCTTATGCGCCGTGATGCCTTCGGTCAGCTTGGAGGCTTCGATGAACAATTCGGACTGGAATGCTACGAGGATGACGATCTATGCTACCGTGCGCTCCAGGCAGGATACAGTCTGCAGATCGCCCTGGACTGCTTCGTGCGCTATATCCAGCCTCCACCGCTGTTCCCGGAATCCCCCGGCTGGTACAACGCCCAGCTGATTGCCAATAAAGAAAAAGCCCGCAGGAAATGGGGCCTCGATATTACAAGTGCTCTATATGAAATGAAACGCAGCGTCACCGTGAGTCTCTGCATGATTGTCAAGAACGAGGAAGCCACTCTTGAACGCTGTCTGGACAGTGTCTCAGGACTGGTGGATGAGATCATCATTGTGGATACCGGTTCAACAGACCGTACCAGGGAAATTGCCCTGCGCTACACGGACAAGGTAGCTGACTTCACATGGGTCAACGATTTTGCCAAAGCGCGGAATTATGCCTTCAGCCTGGCGACACAGGATTACCTGCTATGGATGGATGCTGATGATATTCTGCTTCCTGCAGATGCCGAGAAGTTCAGCACCTTGAAGAGCGCCTTGGAATGGGATACGGATGCGGTATCCATGAATTACAATCTGGCCTTTGACGAGCACGGTAATGTCACCTCCAGCCTTACACGCAACCGCCTGGTCAAGCGGGAGAACGGCTTCCGCTGGATCGGTATCGTCCATGAATACCTGGAAGTTAGCGGCAAGGTGCGAAGTTCGGATATTTCCATCACCCATGGCAGAGTCCACGGGAATTCTGACCGCAACCTCAATATCTACGAGAGCCGTCATGCGGCCGGGGAGATTTTCTCCACCCGGGATCTGTTCTACTTCGCCAATGAGCTGAGGGAACATAAGCAATGGGACAAAGCCATCTCTTTCTATGAAATGTTCCTGCAGCAGGTAGACAGCTGGATCGAGGACCGGATCAATGCCTGCGGAAGCCTCTCCGATTGCTACCGGGAGCTTGGCAATGAACAACAGGCCAAAGCTAAAGCGCTCCAGTCTTTCTCTTATGATCTGCCCCGCGCAGAGAATTGCTGCCGGCTTGGCAGCCTGTACATGCTGGAGAACGACTTCAGCAAAGCCATCTTCTGGTACAAAATGGCGAGCGAATTAACCAAGCCGCTGGACAATTACGCCATTCTCCAGCATGCCTGCTGGAGCTGGCTGCCGCATCTGCAGCTCTGTGTCTGTTATGACCGCATCGGCCAGTATGAACGGGCTAGTGCCCATAACGAAATGGCTGCAGAACACATTCCTTTTGACAGCAAAGTGCTGGCGAACAGAGCCTACTTCACCGGCCTGGGCGTTGCAAGACAAACATATACTTTAGGGGGAACTACTCGATGAAAAAAGAAACAACCCGCTATACAGAAATCGCCCATGGCAGCGAAAACTCCAAAAAGGATATCAAACCCGCTTTAGTAAAAACCTCAATGGCGGTTATGGTGCTTAGCCAGGTAGCAGCCGTGCTGCCCAGTGCCGGATTCGGCGGTACAGGCATTGCCTCCGCAGCTGAAAAGAAAGGCTTCAATGATGTAAGCAGCAGCTCGTGGATGTACAAATATGTAATGAAAATCGCCGCTTTGGGGTTTGCGGAGGGAGATACCACCGGGAACTTCAATCCAAAGGCGCCGCTGACTCATCAGGAAGCTGCAATTATGGCAGTCCGTTTCCTGGGCACAGAGGAGCCTTCCGCTACTTCGGCCAATTCTTCGCTTGAAGTCAGTAATTGGGCAAGTGCCTGGGTGCAGACCGCTATTAATGAAGGTTTAATTAAACCTGAAGAGGAAACCGCTTCGGGCTGGGGAACACAGAATGCCAGCCGCGAGTGGCTGACTAAACTTGTGATCCGTCTGCTCGACAAGGAGAATGAAGCACTTGCCCTGGCCAGCGAACCACTCCCCTTCAATGATGAGAATCAAATTTCCGCCTGGGCTACCGGCTATATCAATGCAGCTTCCCAGTTAAAAGTAGTCCAAGGCTTCGAGGATAAAACGTTCAGACCTACCGCTGATGTGACCCGTGCCCAGGCGGCAGCTATTTTCAGCTTGGCGGAAAGATATGCTCCGGCCCAATCCGGTACCGTTGCCCGCGGCACTATCGTCAGCCTGACCGGCAGCCAGATTGGTATACTGACAGAAGCTGGTCAAGTCGTGAACCTGAAGATTGACAGTACAACACTGATCTTCGGCACTGGCGGAGCTTCCACTTCTGATATAGCCGTCGGGCAACCCATCACGGCAATCTATAGTAACGGTGCAGCATCATATATTGAAATCGCCGATATTACCAAGGCAGAAATTACACTGCCGGCGCCAAAAGGCGACACCGGAGCGACGGGTGCAGCAGGCCTGGTAGGTGCTACGGGGGCAACGGGCGCTACCGGCGCTACGGGTACAACCGGGGCAACGGGCAGTGCCGGCTCCTCAGGAAACCAAGGAGCAATCGGGGCGACTGGCGCTACTGGGTCTGCCGGTCCTGTCGGTGAAATAGGCGCAACAGGTGCAACGGGGCCTGCAGGTGAGACCGGCGTAACCGGAACCACGGGGCCTACCGGGGCGACGGGGCCTGCCGGCGAAGTCGGCGCTACGGGGGCAACGGGTGCTACCGGCCCTGCGGGTGAAGAAGGAGTCACTGGTGCTACCGGCGCTACTGGACCTGCGGGCGAAGAGGGAGCTACTGGAGCCACTGGTGCAACGGGGGCGACTGGCGCTACTGGAGCCACTGGCGTTACCGGACCTGAGGGCGAAGAAGGAGCTACTGGGGCAACGGGCGCTACTGGAGCCACTGGCGTTACAGGGCCTGCGGGCGAAGAAGGCGCCACTGGGGCAACGGGCGCTACTGGAGCCACTGGCGTTACAGGGCCTGCGGGCGAAGATGGAGTTACCGGCGCTACTGGGGCCACTGGGGCTACTGGCGCTACGGGGCCTGCGGGCGAAGATGGAACCACTGGCGCTACTGGCGCTACTGGCGTTACGGGAGCAACGGGTGCTACCGGCCCTGCGGGCGAAGATGGAGTCACCGGCGCTACAGGTGCCACTGGCGTAACTGGCGCTACCGGGGCGACTGGTGTTACAGGAGCTACCGGAGCGACTGGCGCCACTGGTGCTCCAGGGGCTAGCACAAACGCCTATATCCCGTTTTCTTCAGGAAACCCTGCTACTGTAACTACGATAGCAGGCGGTTTGCCAGGCACTGGCGCACTGATTGGCTTCGGAAGCTCAGTAAGCGGCGTATCCGTTACCTCAGGAACCATTGATTTAACCGGAGCAAGCGGCACAAATCTCAATTATGCCTTTTCTGTACCAAGTGCCGGAACCATTACATCCCTAAGCGGATATTTCAGTACAACACAAGCACTTTCTCTGGTGGGAACTACGGTAACTATTACAGCCCAACTGTACGCGAGTACAACGCCCAACAATACATTCGTACCTGTACCTGGAACTGCAATGACATTGTCTCCCTCGCTTACAGGAATAATATCCGTAGGATCCGTCTCTTCCGGTATAATTACAGGCCTATCTATTCCGGTTACTGCACAAACGCGCCTGCTTATGGTATATTCAGCATCCGCGGCAGGTCTCACCCTTATGAATACTGTTCAAGGATACATGAGCGGCGGCCTCAATATCTCGATGCCGGCAACTGTACCAACACCTCCTTGATAATTCATTTTATTAATTAAAGGCTGTTTCCTGGCAGATTTCTGCCGGGGAACAGCTTTTTTACTGTCTCTTCCAAATTATACGGCATCATACTCCCTTGCAGGATAACCCAGTCATGGCCATAATATTGAGATAACGCTTCATCACACAAAGGAGTTACGCCCATGAAGACACTGTTGATCGTTGAAGACGACAGAAGCCTGAACAAGGGGATCGCCCTGTCCTTGGCTCAAAATGACTTAATTATAGAGCAAGCCTATTCTGTGGCGATGGCTGATCAGATTATATCCTCAACCCAGATAGATCTCATTCTGCTGGATGTGAATCTTCCGGACGGAAGCGGACTCGATTACTGCGAGAGAATCCGCCGAACCTCACAAGTGCCGATTATATTTCTGACAGCCAACGACATGGAGCCGGATATTGTTACCGGCTTTGCGCTGGGAGCTGATGACTATATTACGAAGCCATTCAGTCTGATGGTTCTGCGGGCCCGGGTAATGGCCGTCCTGAGAAGGAGCGATGCGCCTGCCAGTGACAGGATCATTATCGGACCGCTGGAATTTGATTTTGGCAAAATGGAATATTTCAAGAACAGGCGCCCCCTGCTGCTGAGCAAGTCCGAACAGAAACTGCTGCGCATACTGGTAGTGAACAGAGGCAACATTCTGACCCGAGAGCAGCTGATCGACAAAACGTGGAGCCAGGAGGCTGTCTTCGTGGATGAGAACGCATTGACTGTAGCGATCAAAAGATTGCGGGCCAAAATCGAAGCTGAACCCTCCGCTCCCCAATATATTAAGACCGTTTATGGTTTAGGGTATACATGGTCAGAAGGGCCGACTCTATGAAGGGACAAGAACGACTGCCGCATACCCGGCTGATAAATCTGGGGTTTGCTGCGGCTTTTATAATTCTGGTACTGGCTTATGTGACTTCTATTATATTACTGGATACCACTGGCTCATCCCTCCTCGGACTCTCCCTTCTGTTTATAATCTGCATGCTGATCCTTGGAGGCGCCTGGTCCTGGTCGCTCAGGCATCAGCTCACTTCTTTTATGGGAAAGGTAGAGACACTGGTAGACAACGCTACTCTCGGGCGTGAGCCAAACTATAATTATGAAGAAACCCTTCTCTCCTCCATAGAACATAAATTAATGCGGTACATAGAGATTGCCAGAGTGAACGGACAGAATCTGGAGACGGAAAAGAACAAAATTAAAGAGCTGATCTCCGATATCTCCCATCAGACCAAAACACCGTTATCCAATATTATGATTTACAGCCAGCTGCTTGAGGAAAATCTGGTGCATGATGAGCATGCGCTCCCGCTTGTTCTCCAAGTTAAAAAGCAGTCGGAAAAGCTCGACTGGCTGATCCAATCCCTGGTCAAGCTGTCCCGACTGGAGACAGGCATGATTTCTTTGCACATGGTGTCTTCTCCTGTGATCCGCGCCGTTTCCGAGGCAGTCTCGCAGATTTTCATCCAGGCAGAGAGCAGCTGTATCACTATCAGTATAAGCTGTGAAGCCCACATCACCGCGCACCATGACTCCAAGTGGACAACCGAGGTGTTATTCAATCTGCTGGAGAACGCCGTGAAATATACAGAAGCGGGAGGGAGCATCCATATCACCGCTGAAGCGAATGAGATGTTTGTACGCCTGGATATCGCAGATACCGGCCGGGGAATCTCCCAGGAAGAGCTGCCCCAAATCTTCAAGCGGTTCTACCGGGGAAATAATGTGCGCGATATAGATGGCGTGGGAATAGGACTATTCCTGGCGCGGGAGATTATCACTGCACAAGGCGGACATATGAAGGCTGCATCTGTGCCCGGGCAAGGAACTGTGTTCTCGATCTTCCTGCCGCTATGCTGAATATGTCCATTCCGTCAGATTTCAGACACTCTCCTGTTAGATTTGTCTGATACCTTGAAGATGTGAATAAGAACATACGCACAGGAGGAATATAACATGCCTATTCTGCGAATAGAGAATCTCAAGAAATATTATGGAAAAGGAGCGCAGACGGTCAAGGCTCTGGATAACGTATCTATGAATGTCGAGAAAGGGGAGTTCGTGGCCATCGTCGGCACGAGCGGCAGCGGAAAAAGTACACTGCTGCATATGCTCGGGGGTCTGGACCGGGCCACAGAAGGCAAGGTGTATGTCAACGGGCATGATATTTTTCAGATGAGTGATGAGAAGTTAACCATTTTCAGGCGCCGCTCTGTCGGATTCGTCTTCCAGAGCTATAATCTGGTGCCGATCCTGAATGTGCTGGCAAATATCGTCCTGCCCATTGAGCTTGACGGAGGCCAGATCGACCAGGAGTATCTGAACCTGATTATCACGAGTCTGGGACTGCAGGAGAAGACCCGCAATCTGCCTGCTGCACTCTCTGGCGGCCAGCAGCAGCGCGTGGCCATCGCAAGAGCGCTTGCGACCAAACCTTCCATTATCCTTGCTGATGAACCCACCGGCAATCTGGACAGCAAGACCAGCCAGGAGGTGCTTATCCTGCTGAAACAGCTCAGTGTCAAATTCGACCAGACTATTGTTATGATTACGCATAACGAAGCCATCGCCCAGATGGCGGACCGGATCATCCGCATTGAGGACGGCAGGATCGCCTCAGGATTAACGCAGGCACCCGGGGAGAGCCGGTTATGATCGCTACGAACAACCGGAAGACCGTGTTCAACCTGGCGATGGCCAGCCTGCGGGCCAACCGGTTGCGAAATTTGGCGGCCATCTGCGCTATTGTGCTGACTACACTGCTTATTACTTCCATTTTCACTATGGCTCTGAGTATCAACCAGTCTATGCAATATGCACAAATGAAAACAGCCGGAAGTGACTTCCACGGAGGCTTTAAATACCTTACTCCGGAAGAAGCCGCTACGCTGCGGAAGCATCCTTCAATTAAACTATATGACTACTCGCTTAGTTCCGGCAGATTGGGGAATACAGAATTTAAGCATGATCCCGTTGAGGTGCTTCAGATTGATCAGGTCTATGCCGATCACAGCTTCATCGTGTTCACAGAGGGAGGATTGCCTGCTGGAGAGAATGAGGTTGCCCTGAACACCTGGATTCTGGACAAGCTGGGGGTGCAGCCGGAGCTCGGCAAGGAGATCACGCTGCAGATAGATATTGGTGAGCGGATGATCAGCCAGAAGTTCACTCTGTCAGGCTATTATGAAGCGGACAAGGAGCTTGCGATGGCGGGACTGGCCTTTGTCTCGAAAGCTTTTACCGATAAAAACCTCTCAGACATCGATCCCGTACAATCAAGAGACAGCGGCTCCTACGTTAATACCTCAAATCTGAGTGTCATGTTCAGCAATTCATTTCATATTGAGAGCAAGCTCAACAAGGTCCTGGCAGACACGGGAATTACGGCTCCTATCGGAATCAATTGGGCTTATTCCAGTGTATCTTTGGCGGAAAATGCAGTGAATATCATTCCATACGCCGCAGTTATCTTCATCATTATGCTTAGCGGCTACCTGCTTATTTATAATATTTTTTATATTTCGGTGGTCCGTGATGTGAAGTTCTACGGCCTGCTGAAAATGATTGGCACCACCCCGAGACAACTGCGGAGAATCATCGCTATTCAAGCCAGGCTGCTATACCTCATTGCCCTGCCGTTCGGCCTTGGCTTCGGCTATCTAATCGGCAGATGGGTTACACCTCTGACCACTTCGCTATCGGGGGAGTTTAAAGGAAGTTCGCTTTCGTCCAGTCCATGGATTTTTGCAGGCGCAGCCCTCTTCTCCTTCCTGACCGTGTGGATCGCAGCGCATAAGCCGGGACGGCTGGCAGCGGACATCGCTCCCGTGGAAGCTGTTAAATTCTCAGGCGTTCAGAATGGCGGAGTGAAAACTCTCAGGTCCTCAAACCACGGGGCCAAGCTGCACCGGATGGCGTTCTCCAATCTGTTCCGGAGTCAAAAGAAGCTGAGCCTGATGTTATCTTCGCTCTTCTTAAGCATTCTGCTGTTTAATACGATATTCACCGTGATCTCCTCCATGGACGTCAATAAGTACCTCAGCGCCTACATTCATGGGGATTATATGATACACAACAAGGGCATTATCCAGCAGCAGGGGGAACGCTCAGTCAATGAAACAGAGCTGTCCGAGGAACTGTGCAGGCAGCTGAGTCATATAGACGGGGTGAACAGTATCGATAAAGTCTATTATAGCCTGCTCACCGTTCCTCCGGATGATATCATCAGCGCTTCACTGAAGTCGTCAGCCAATCCCCAGGACATCCCTGCCCGTGTCCACGCTCAGCTCTTCGGACTGGATTCAGACTGGTACGATCTCGCAGAACAGGATGTGCTCGAAGGGGAATTCAACCGGGAGCAATTTGATTCCGGGGACTTCATACTGGTGACCCAGACTCTTACAGAGCCAGGCGCCTATGCAAGCTACTATCATCCCGGAGATACGATTAGCTACCCCGGATTGAAGCAGAGCTACGAAGTGATGGCCGTGCTGAAATATGACGCTTTCTTTGCGGCAACCACCCAAACGTATTTCGGCAACGGCTACAATGCCTTCCTGCCTGCAGCCAAGCTCCGCCAAGCCACTTTGGAGAGCGGGACTCCAGCAGACATCCTCTCGCTTACCCTGTATGCAGATCCCGCCAAGCTTGATGAAACGGGGCAATTACTCAGGGAGGCTATCCGCCCGCTGGATGCTCTGCAGCTGAAATCCAGAGAAGATTACAGGGAGGAGTTAAGCGATAATATCCGTATTTTTGAGATTATCGGCTATGGCCTCAGTCTCGTAATCGCCCTCATAGGTCTGATCAATTACATTAATTCTGTCCTTACCGGGGTGATCGCCCGCAGGCATGAATTTGCCGTGCTGGAGAGCATCGGGATGACTAAGAAGCAGCTCAAACGGATGCTTGTTTACGAAGGATTGTATACTGTACTGCTCACCGCTCTGCTTACCTCTTCTATAGGCGTGCTGCTGACTTACTGGATCGCCAGGAATATTGCCGCGGGCATGGCCTATATGGAATTCCGCATGATGTGGCTGCCGTTCATTCTGGTCATCCCGGTACTGGCTGTTTTGTCTTATCTCATCACAATAAGTGCCTACAGACCGCTCGCCCGCAGCCCGATCGTCGAGAGGCTGCGTGAAATGGAATAAAGGCATGCTAAACAGCCGGATACTCTAACGAGTACCGGCTGTTTCGGCAGTTATTTGGCGAAGGCCCGCGACACCCAATCGCCCAGAATATCCTCACAGAGGAATGGAGCCAGCGGCAGGAGTGCTGCCGCACCTTCTTTATTGAAGATACGCTCAGCTAGTCCGTTCAGCGCCTCTTCACTGAGGAACGGAGCCAAGGGAAGCAGCGCTCCCGAGCCTTCCTGCTCAAAGACTGCCTCTGCCAGCTCATCCAATAGCTCTTCTTCGAGGAACGGAGCCAGCGGGGGGAGCGCTCCCGGACCTTCTTTGGCAAAAGCGAGCTTGGCGCATTCCTCCAGCCCCTCCTCACTTACAAACGGGGCAAGCGCCACAAGTGCATGTTTTCCTCCTGCGGCATAAGCTTGTTTGGCAAGCTCGTCCAGCCCCTCCTCACTCATAAACGGGGCCAGCTTCAGCAGCGGCTGAATCCCCTCCCGCTCAAACACCTCCACGGCGCATTTATCCAGCGTCTCTTCGCTTAAGAATGGCGCCAGTGCCAACAGATCGTCTACTGCCGCCCCCACCTTCACATGCTCAAACGCTTCGCCGATCTGTTCATTTTGCAGCAGCGGCGCAAGGTCCGAAAGCTCTTGTGCCGTGCCTTCCCCCCGCCGGAAATAATCCCCCGTGGTCTGATCCAGTACACTTTCGATAATGCGGGAGTTTTGCCCCTGCTCTTCTCCGAGGATCTCGCCGATCCCTACGCCAAAGATTTCCGCCAGCTCCGGAAGCTTGGAGATATCCGGCATACTTGCACCTCTCTCCCAGTTGCTGACCGCCTGATAGCTGATTCCCAGCTTATCTGCGAGCCCCATTTGCGTAAGCCCGGCGGCTCCTCTCAATCTAACGATATTCCTGCCCACCTTCAACATGTCAAACATGCTTCCACCCCTTCGGCTAAGATGCTCTCAGTGTACCGACCGCTGCTGTTTTTGTATATCAAGCGTTGCTTGAGTTGCCGCCTTCTGGGGCTTGCCACGAAAAACAGTCACCAGAACGACCGCTGCAATAATGATCACGGCTGCAATCAGCGTATTCAAGGTAAGCTGTTCACCGACCAGCAGCCAGCCAAGCAGTACCGCCACCACCGGATTAACGAAGGCATAGGTTGAGACGAGAGACGCGTCAGCATTCTTGAGCAGCCAGATGTAGGCCGTGTAGCCGACGATGGAGCCGAAGACGACCAGATAACCGAGTGCCAAATATGAGCGCATAGAAATGCCGGAGACATCAAGCCGGGACCAGTCGCCGGTGAAATAGGAGAAAATTATCAACAGCGCCCCTCCCGTCAGCATCTGTGCTGCCGTTGACATCAGCGGGGAATCCGGCATTGCAGCATTGCGTGAATACATCGATCCGACTGCCCAGCTTATGGAAGCTATTAATAAGGTAATAATACCGATCAAATCGGTGGCAGTCCCCGTATCTCCCTTCCCCGGCTGGAAGACCAGCACGGCAATGCCCAGCAGCCCCAGTACAATGCCGGCGATGACACCGGTATTCGGACGTTTGCCGCCGCGGCCAAACCAGCCCATCAGCATCATCCAGACGGGAACGGCCGCAACGATCAGTGAAGCGATGGATGAAGATACTCTTTGCTCTGACCAGGCCACCACACCGTTGCCTCCAAGCAGCAGCAAGGCGCCGACAATCGCCGAAGACCGCCACTCGCGCCCGGCCGGACGCTTCGCTCCGCTTAATCTGGCAATCATATAGAGCACAGCACCGGCTGCAAAAAACCGCACTCCAGCCATCAGAAAAGGCGGCATCGTCTCAATCGCAATCTTCATGCCGACATAGGTGCCTCCCCAAAACAAATAAACGCACAATAGCGCAATACCAACCACGTACACCGGATTCACTTTCTTCTTCTGCGGCATACCGCTACACCCCCTTCAATCCGTCCTCATATATAGTAGATAAAATAAAAGTGGTCGACGTTTCCTTAATGTCAGGAATACGGAGAATCTCGTCAAGCAGGAGCGTTAGCTCCTCAGGCGAGGTCACCCTCACCTTAAGCAACATGCACCACTCTCCCGCCAGCCGCTGGCATTCGATGATGCTCACACCCGGGATTTGGATGCGGATAATCTGTTCTGCCGCCTCCTTAAAGCCCTGGCTGACCACCTTCACGGAGATCATGACCTTAATCTTCTGGTCCAGCTTGCTCCAGTCCACAATTCCCCTATAGCCCTTGATTACTCCGCTTTTCTCCAGCTTGCCGACTCTCTGATGCACAGACGGCCGCGAGATATGCAGCAGCTTGCCGATCTCTTCATGGGACAGTCTTCCGTTCTCTTCCAGCAGCTTTAGAATTCTGATATCGAGTTCATCCACAACACCGCCTCCTGGGCAAAATTATAGCATGATTTATATGAATAATGACTAATCGTTAGTGTTCATCAGTAAAATCAAACGTTTCGTAAGATAAACGGGAAATAATATCGTTAATCGTTAGAATACCGGCTCAAATCTATCATGAGAATAACGAATCGTAGGTGCGTTTGATACGAAAAAACCCAAGTTTTGAGCCGCCAGCTGGAGAAGCTGGCTTAGGCCGCTGCTTGAGCAGGATGATGCCGGGGGATATTTGATATTTGCTGCGAAACTCCAGACTGGGGCGGAACGGAGAGAGAGTAAAATAACCAGCTGGCTGCATGAGTAAAGCAAACGAGTTTGAAAAGGCTGGGTTGTACTGAATTGGGCTGAATCGAACCCAGTTTCCAACCCCAAACCATAACTCAACCGGACTGAGAGGACCCTATTTTACGAAAAGGACTGCTTTGTCCGGGCAAACGGACTCAGTGCTCTATTTACTTCCGGGCACACCAAAACAAGGGTCTTTGAGACATTTAGCGGAATCTGAGTCCGCGTAGGCTAAATAACAGGGTATTTTCGCCAAATAGGGGATTGTCAGTCCGGTTCCCGCAGGATATCGGTCTCCCCCACAGTTGTGTTCCCGTGTCACAGAGGAACTGGAGACGCAGACTTTCATTGCTCCGTCCGCAGCGACAGAGCACAGCAGCTACTTCTGTCCAGCGTCGGCGGCTACGCATTCCCCGAACTCAGCAGCTACTTCTATCCAGCGTCGGCGGCTACGCATTCCCCGAGCTCAGCAGCTATTCCCTGCCCGGCAAGCCGCCGCCGAACACCGTTCCTTCCGCAAGCCCCGACACGAACTGCTGCAGCCAGACATAATATTCAGCGGCATGCTTCAGCTTGTCCAGATCCTTGAGGCAGGCCTGCCGTTCTTCCTCCGGCGTGTCCTCCGCATCGATTAGCGCCTGCAGTTCAGGCACCGCCGTCCCCATCGCCTCCTGCATCACATCAATCTCCCGCTGAAGCTTCAGCGTGAAAAAGTTCCGGAAGGCCTGGAAGAAATCCGTCTCCGCAGCATACAGCTCCTTCCGCTCACGCTTCTCCTCCAGCTTCGTAACCATCCGGGAGGCGATCAGGGAGCGGACACCGTAGCTCATATTGCTTTTGCTCATATTCATGACCTGCTTCATTTCCTCCAGCGTCATCGGCTTGTCCTCAAAGAACATAATTCCGTACAGCTGCCCGAAGGAATAATTCGCTCCATACAAATCCATCGTCTGCGCTATCGCATCAATCATCGGGCCGAGCAGCTGCTCCCGTGGTGAACGATGCGGGTTGTCCTCGCCAAATGCGGCCTGCTTCATCAGGGTAGCACCTCATTTTCGCATAGAATTGTTCTCTCTACATTACACAAAACTGAAGCTTTGCGGCAGACTTACTACAAATTTTACACAAATTCCGAAGTATGTTTACTCCCGCTTGACCACAAGCCTCGTCCATGAGTGTACAATTTTTTTTGAACAGAGGAGTTGTCCTCTGCATTATACCGCACAAAACAATGTAGATGGAATGGGGTATTGGGACGAAAATGACACGTTCAAAGCTTATTAGCGGCCTTAAGCCCGTGCTGTTCACGCTGCCGGCAATGGTCCCGTTCGCCCTGTTCTGGCTGGCACCGCTGCTGTATGTACTGTATCTCAGCTTCACGGAATGGGATTTCATGAGCCCGGAGAAGACCTTTGTCGGCCTGCAGAATTATATCGACCTGCTCAGCAATCCGGCTTTTTACCAAGCCTTAAGAGTAACTGTGCTCTTCTGTGCGGGCAGTGTGCTGCCGATCATCCTGCTGGGACTGGGCCTTGCCCTCCTGATGAACCATAAAACAACCCCACGAAGTGGAGCTTTAGCTTCGAGGTTTACTCAGGTACTTCGCGGGGGCCCCACGTTCAACTTAAAGGGCTCTGCCCTGTATCAGGTGCTGCTGTTCTCGCCTTGGGTCACACCAACCGTTGCCGTATCCATCGTCTGGTCCTGGATATATGAGCCTGACGTCGGTCTCGCCAATACAGTGCTCGGCTTCTTCGGCCTTGAGCCGATCGGGTGGCTGCAAGACCCCAAGTGGGCGCTGATTGGCGTGCTGCTCGTAACGATCTGGAAATCAGTAGGCTGGGCGATGATCTTCTATCTCGTGGCGCTGCGGAATGTGCCTTCAGACCTGCTGGAAGCCGGGGAGCTTGACGGGGCAAGTCCGGTGCAGAAGTTCCTCCGCATCACGCTCCCGCTGATCTCGCCGACCACACTGTTTCTGTTCGTGGTACAGCTCATCTCGGCGCTTCAGGCCTACGATCAGATTAATGTGCTGACGCAGGGCGGCCCGTCCGGCTCTACCCGCACCTTGCTGTATCTGTATTATCAGTCCGCCTTCGAATCGTTCCAGATCGGAGAGGCTTCCACTGTAGCTGTCGTTCTGGTCTTCCTCTGCATGCTGCTGTCGGTGTTCTCTTTCAGCATCAGCAAGCGGACCACCCATTATCAATAGCAGTTATCTGTTCTTATCTTTCGTACAAGGAGGTCTCACCGCTTGCGTATGCTCACACGGCTCAGCGGACCGGCCCGCCAGATTTTTTTCGCCGCGCTTGCTCTGCTGATGGCCTTTCCGTTCTACTGGATGGTTACCAGCGCACTCAAAACCAATGATGAAATCTGGCGCTCCCCGCCTACGCTCTGGCCTGAGGTACCGCTCTGGGGGAATTTCGCCGCAGCCTGGAACGAGGCCCCCTTCGCCCGATATATGGGCAACAGCATCTTCGTGGCTGTCTCCATCGTCATCCTGCAGACGATCAATTCCGGGATGATGGCGTATGCGCTGACGCATATGAAGTTCCGCCTGAAGGGTGTTTTTGCCGGAGTCATTCTGTTCGGTTACATGGTTCCGGCTACAGCCGTCTATCTGCCCGGATATCTGGTATTGTCCGAGCTGCATCTGCTGAACTCCTATGCCGGCCTGATTCTCTCTAATTGTGTAAGTATCTTCTCCATCTTCCTGATCAGACAAGCCTTCCTGCAGGTGTCGCATGAGCTGGTGGAGGCGGGTGAAGTGGACGGCGCTTCGCATATGCGGATTCTCTGGACGGTGCTGGTGCCGGTTACGCGGTCATCCTTCGCCGTACTGGCGCTGATTACCTTCATTGATCAGTACAACAATTATTTCTGGCCGATGCTGATTACCAAGGACCCCAGCCTGCAGCTGGTATCAGCCGGTCTGCGCAGCTTCTTCGTGGAAGGAGGTGCGTACGGACTGAAATGGCCGCTCATCATGGCCGCCAGCGCCTTCACGATTGCCCCGCTGCTGCTTGTCTTCCTGCTGGCGCAGAAAACGATTATGCAAAGTGTCAACATGACCGCAGGCTCCAGTAAAGGCTGAAATCTAATATTTCCAAACAAAGAGGAGAATGATGATGAACGTATTCAAAAGGTTGTCTGCAGTATCCATGATCGCCGGACTTTCCGTACTCACTGCCTGTGGCGGTAATTCTACTTCGGGCAATGTTACGGCAGCGGACGGTGCCGCCACAGTGCCTGCCGCTAATGCTGCTCCGGCTGGAGGCGCACCGGTAACTATTGAATTCTGGTATGGACTCGGTGGCAAGCTCGGTGAAAATATGGAATCGCTCATTCAGAAATTCAATGCCTCCCAGCAGGAGGTCATCGTCAAGGGCATTGTGCAGGCAGATTATACAGAAACCGAACAGAAGCTTCAGGCAGCTATCGCTACCGGGCAGGTTCCGGCAGCCGTGCTCTCCTCCAATATAGACTGGGCCCGCAAAGGCTACTTCGCAGCGATGGATGAACTGATTGCCGGGCAGCCGGATTTCAATCAGGCGGATTTCGTCCAGACCTTCCTGAGCCAGGGCCAGGTTGACGGCAAGCAGTACTTCCTCCCGATGTATGGAACGACACAGGTGATGTACTACCGTAAGGATGCTTTTGAGAAAGCCGGCATTGATGCCAGCCAGATTAAGACCTGGGAAGACCTCGCTGCAGCTGCCAAGAAAATGACAGTCACAGAAGGCGGCAAAACCAGCTTCTACGGCTGGGAGCCGATGTGGGGCTCCGGCAATATGATTGACGCTGTACTCAGTAAAGGCGGCAACATTCTCAGTGAGGATGGCAAAACAGTTACGATCGACTCTCCTGAATGGATCGAGACCTGGGACTTCTTCCGCCAGTCGATTCATGAATACAAGACCATGCGTATTCACTCCGGCGGACAAGGCTGGGAGTACTGGTACAAGACGATTGACGATGTAATGAAAGGCCAGGCGGCCGGATACACCGGCTCCAGCGGCGACCAGGGCGATCTCGACTTCAGCATCGTCTCCGCGATGGAGCAGCCGGGCTGGGCCGGAGTCGGCGAAGGCAAGCCTGTAGCCCAGGCGATTATGGCCGGTATTCCTGCCAAGGCCGGAGATGCTGAGCAGCAGGCCGCTATGAAATGGCTGACCTACTTCACGAACTCCGAGAATACCGCCTTCTGGTCCATTAACACCGGATATATTTCCGTACGCCAGTCTGCACTCGAAGATCCGGCATTCGTCACATTCAGTGAGACTAATCCGCAGATCAAAATCCCGTTACAGCAGGCCTCCCACGCCTCCGCTCCCTTCCAGGACCCTACCGGCGGTAAAATCAACGATGCCCTGACAATCGCTGCGGACAAGGTGCAGATTGAGAATATTCCGGCAGCCGAAGCCCTTAAGGAAGCGCAGCAAACCGCCCAGGCGGCGCTGGATAAACTGAAATAACCGGCAATTAATGATCTAAATATTTCATGAAATGAACGATTAGACACAGGAGGACAGCTGCATGCCTACGCTCATTACCCCGCACGGGGAGCATTCCATATCCGCCATCCTGTTCGACAAGGATGGCACCCTCCTGGAGTTCGTCTCACTCTGGGGCAGCTGGGGCGAGTGTTTCCTCGCACAGTTCACCCGGCAGCTCCAGCAGCGCGGCCTTGAATTTCCGGCGCAGCACCTGGCTTCGCTGCTCGGGACCGTTCACGATGCAAACGGCAGAATTATTGATTATGACCGCAACGGCCCCCTGGCCATGGGCACCATGAATGATCTCTATGCCATTCTGTCCTGGCAGGGCTATCTGCTTGGCTTATCCTGGGCGGAGTCGATGGAACTGACTGACCGCTGCCGGCAAGAAGCAGATGCGTTAATGGAACAGAGCAAGCCTGTCCGGCCCCTCCCCGGCCTGCTGCATTTCCTTGACGAGTGCGCAGCCGAAGGAATTCCGCTGGCCGTAGTCACTGCTGATGAAACCGCAGCGGCGGAGAATCACCTCCGCTGGCTCGGCATCCGCGGGTATTTCAGCGCCGTGATCGGCACGGATCAGGTGGAACGCGGCAAGCCCTTCCCCGACATGGCGCTGCTGGCCTGCGAACGTCTGGGGATACAGCCGGCCGAAGCTGCCGTGATCGGCGACACGAACGGCGATATGCGGATGGCCAAGGCTGCCGGGATGGCGGTGGCCATCGGGATTGCAAGCAATGCGGCAGCCGAGGGGGCACCTGCTGCAGCTACGGCCAGAGCAGGTGCAACCAGCAGCCCGGCCGGCGCGAATACAGCGGCAACAGACCTGGCTGCGGACAGTAGCCGTGCGGCAGATACACGGCCTGCACGCAGTCTTTTACCGGATGCAGATTGTCTGGTGCAGTCTTATGCGGAGCTTGGTATAGGAAGGATCGCACGATGAGGGCCGAGGGGGCCTTAGCCTGGGTGTTTCTCGCAATGGCGATTGTGTTCGAGCTCTCCGGCACCCTCTCCATGAAACTATCCCACGGCTTCACCCGGCCCTGGCCCTCCGTGCTGATGTTCCTGTTCTACGGGATCAGCTTCACCTCGCTCAATGTTGCCCTTACCTCCATCAAAGTTGGAGTTGCTTATGCGGTATGGTCGGGGGCAGGCATCATCCTGATCTCCGTGGCGGGCGCGCTTTTTTTTGAAGAACGGCTGACCTTGTCCTCACTCTTGTGGGTGACCGTAATCGTAGCCGGAATAGTGGGATTGAACATTAGTGCCAAAGGGCATTAGCAGATTATTCATACATCATCAAAGGAGGCTCACCCTGCGAATGAACACAAGCGGACATGGCGGACAACCGCCGCTGTTAACCTTCCAGATTATTACCGACACCCACGTCACGGCCGATCCGGCACATGAATACAATCTGAATTTCGAACGGGCACTGCAGGATTTGGCCGGACATGCGCAGGGCAGCAGCGGAATTATGCATATCGGGGATATCACGGATCATGGCTTCGCAGAGGAATATGCGGAGGTCCACCGTATTCTTCAGCTGCATCAGGCATCGCTGCCGGAGATCCGCTTCACCTTGGGCAATCATGATGTGGGCCTCGGCCACTGGGAATCCCGCCTGGCAATGTACACCTCCCGTATGGGTATGCCTGGTCCCTATCATGACCATTGGACCGACGGGTATCATTTCATCTTCCTTGGAACTGAGGAGGGTCTGCCCACGTTCTGCAATCTGTCGGATGAGCAGCTCCGCTGGCTGGACCGGAAGCTTGGCGAAGGCGTACCGGACAGCCGGCAGCCTGACGGGCAGATGGAGCTGGAGCTCGGTGCAGCCGCGCCACCGAATCAGCCGGTCTTCCTCTTCCTGCACCAGCCGCTGAAGGACACGGTGGCCGGTTCTCTGGAGTCGCAGGAGTGGTATGGCGTTACTCAAGACAAAGAGCTGCGCTCCATCCTGGCGAAGTATCCCCAGACTCTGCTCTTCACCGGGCATACCCACTGGGAGCTTGAGGTCGATAATACGATGTACCCCGGCAACGGGGAGACAGCTACCATGTTCAACGCAGCTTCTGTCGCCTACCTCTGGACGAATGCGGATGAGCACAAGACGGGCAGCCAAGGCTTCTATGTGGAAGTCTACACTGATAAGGTGCTTGTGCGGGGACGCGATTTCACTACGGGAACCTGGATTGAAGCGGCTGAATACGAGGTTGTTAACACCGTTAATGTACCTGGGCAATCTTCTGAAAAAGTCCATATTAAATAAACAAGCTTCATTATAAAAGCTGCAATAAAAACAGCCTTCTCCGTCAATAAGGAGAAGGCTGCTGTGCGTAAAGGCTGCAAAACCGTACATCCGTTTGCGGATGCAGTCTATTTTCAATCAAAAAGCAGGCAACGCGATATCCGCGTAATTATCCTCAAGGAACTTCTTCACTTCCGGGCCGCTGATCGCCTTAGCCAGCTTCTGGATCGCCTCGGAATCCTTGTTGTCCTCACGGGCAACGAGCGTGATCGTAAATGCGGAATCCTCACCTTCGGTGATCAGCGCATCCTTCTTGGGGGTCAGGCCGAGCGGGCTGGCATACGCCGGAGTCATTGCCACCAGATCCGCATCATCCAGCATCCGGGCCAGCATCAGCAGATCGACCTCCTCGAACTTAAAGTTCTTGGTATTGGCGGTAATGTCCGCCTGGGTCGCCTGGATGCCTACCCCTTCCTTCAGGGTAATCAATCCGGCATCGGCGAACATTTGCAGGGAGCGTCCGATATTCGAAGGATCATTCGCCATTACGAGGGTTGCTCCATCAGGCAGTTCATCAATGCTCTTATAGCGTTTGGAGTAACCGCCATAGATGGCATCATATACTGGCTGAACAGCTACCAGGCTTGAACCTTTGCTGGCATTGAACTGCTCCATGTACGGCACATGCTGGAAGAAGTTCGCGTCCACCTCTTTGTTCGCCAGCGCTTCGTTCGGCTGCACGTTATCGGACAGCACCACAACCTCCATATCCACGCCTTCTTCTTTCAGAATCGGCTTCACGATATCAAGAATATCCGTCATCGGCGGAATCAGCGAGGCTACCTTGATCTTCACAGGTTCAGTGCTGGTGGCAGCCGGTGTCTCTTCCGCTTCCTTGTTGTTTCCGCAGCCCGCAAGTGCGAGTACCAATACGAGCAGTGTTAATCCGAAGGCAGCTTTCATTCTTGTTCCGGTTCTCTTAACCGTTCCGTTTCCTGTTGTCATCGTCTTCTTCATTGTTATCTCCAGCCCCCATTGTTATATAGTTACTCAGCGTTTATCCAGCAGTCTTGCCAGCGTACTTCCTGTGAACTGAATCAATTGCACCAGCACAATCATGACGAGAATGGCGTAGATCATCACTTCTGTCTCGAAGCGCTGATATCCGTAGCGGATCGCGAAATCGCCAACCCCGCCGCCGCCGACCACCCCCATTACTGTTGAAAAAGAAATGAAGCTGATCGTAGAAGCTGTCAATCCCAGCACCAGTCCGGAACGGGCCTCCACATACAGAAACTTAAAGATCACTCCCAGCCTGGATGCCCCCATGGATAACGCCGCTTCTATCGTTCCTCTGGGAACCTCCAGCAGAGACTGCTCCACCAGCCGTGAATAATAGGCAATAGCGACGATAGACAGCGGCACCGTTGCCGCCAGCGTGCCAATCGCCGTTCCCACCACTAGACGGGTGAACGGAATCAGAGCCACTACCAGCAGCAGGAACGGAAACGAACGCACCACATTTACAATGCTGTTCAGTATGAGAGACAGGCTTCTGTTCTCATACAATTGGCCTTTGCGGCAAAAATACAGCAGTGTCCCCAGCGGAAGCCCCAGCAGCAGCGCAGCCCCCACGGAGATTCCGACCATCACAAAGGTCTCTCCGATCGACTGCCACATCTGATCCTGATACTTCAGCATGCTCTCAAACATAGGGTTCCCCCGTTCTTCCCGTAATTCTCTCCCGGTAGGAGCCCGAATGGCTCCCCGGCGGAAGAAAGCCGGCCTCATCCCGGGAAAAGAAATCAACCATCCGCCCGCTCTCCATTACAGATACCTCTGAGCAGATGCTCCGGACGACATCCAACTCATGGGTAACTATAACGACAGTAACACCGAGCGAATCATTAATGTGGCGGAGCACACCCAGGATATCCGCCGTGGTGCCCGGATCAAGCGCGGAGGTCGGCTCATCGCACAGCAGCAGCTTCGGGTTGTTCGCCAGCGCCCGGGCAATCGCTACCCGCTGGCGCTGGCCGCCGCTGAGCTGTGCCGGATAGTGATTAGCTTTGTCCGCAAGCCCGACAAACTGCAGACATTCCAGCGTCCGCTTCATCCGCCCGGCACGCGGCACTCCGGCAAGCTCCAGCGGAATCGCCACATTGCGGCTGACGGTGGCATTGCCGACAAGATTGAACTGCTGAAAGATCATGCCGATTCTTTGCCGCTGCTGCCGCAGCTCCTTGTCCGGCAGCTCAGTAAGCAGCTTGCCGTCTACAGTAACCGTTCCCATATCAGGCCGCTCCAGCAGATTGATCAGCCGCAGGAGTGTAGATTTGCCGGCACCGCTTGCCCCGATAATGCCGTGAATAGCACCCGTCTTCACTTCAAGCGATACATTGTCCACAGCAGTATATGGGCCGTCCTTCAGAGCGAAGCTTTTGCTAACCTGACTCAGTGATAGAATATGAAGCCCTCCTCAATAGACTGCCTGGACTACAGCGCTCCACCTTCGGCTGTATTGTACTATAATTATTTAAAATCTGTTTCATTAAAAATCTCTTTAAATAATAAGGCATTTCTTCCGCTGTGTCATCATTTTTCTCAAAATGATTTATAAGCGCTCCGGAAGGGATACCCATTATAAGGATGCCCCCGGGCCGTTTGGGATTATTCTTGTATATACGCAAAAAAGGATGCGGCCCTAATAGGACCCCATCCTTTTTTGCTATTTCACAAGAAAAATCTCCTCCGCTCAGCGGTTCCCCGGTACAATCCGGTTATACGCAGGCTTCGGCTGATGCTTCTCATCGAACAGAAACGGCCAGTTCTTCCGCCCCCGGACCGGAAAATCATCCAGCCAGGTATAATCATCGGCTGCGCCCCAGAAGGTGACAGAGGAGATGACCTCGCGGTATTCCTTCAGCAGCCGGAACACAGCTTCATACCGCTCCGCCTGCAGCTCAAGCAGTTCCGCAGGAGGAACCTTAAGATCCGTTCGCCTGTCATCGAAGCGGAACAGCGACAGATCAAGCTCCGTAAGCTGCAGCTGAAGACCGAGCGAAGCATATTTCTCAATCGCTTCCCTGATTTCATCCAGGCCGGGATCATACAGATTCCAGTGGGCCTGCAAGCCGACGCCGTGCACCGGCACCTCCCGGTCAATCAGGGATTTCATGAGCGTGTAAATTTTGTCCCGCTTCTGCGGGTCGGATTCATTATAGTCATTGTAGAAGAGCAGCGCCTGCGGGTCCGCTGCATGCGCGTACCGGAACGCTTCGGCAATGAAGTCCGGTCCTGCGATCTCCAGCCATTTGGAGGGGCGCAGCAGCTCACTGCCTTCATCGGCAATAGCTTCATTGACCACATCCCAGGCGTAGATATCTCCCCGGTAACGCCCGACCACGGTCTCAATATGACTCTTGAGCCGGGCCAGCAGTGTATTCTTGTCTACAATGCCGTGCGTTTTGTCCTCAAACAGCCAATCGGTTGTCTGATTATGCCATACGAGGGTATGCCCGCGCATCGCCATGCCATGCTTCCGGGCAAAGGCAACCAGCGTATCCGCCGCCCCGAAACGATAGATCTCCTCTGCCGGATGCAGACTCTCAAACTTCATCTCATTCTCGGCAGTAATGCTGTTGAAATGATAAGCCAGCAGCTTTTCCTGTGAACTGGCCGTCCGCGGATTGACCGCTGCGCCGATCTTGAAATCATCAGCGAACACCAGCTTCAGTGCAGGCTCCTTGAAGTCCAGGCTTTCTCTCACGGCTAACAACACTCCTTATTCACATTAGTCGGATCAGGCAAAGCAAGCGCCGTTCCGGCCGCCTATTCCTTCACACTTCCGACATTCAAGCCCACTACAAAGTACTTCTGCATAAACGGATACACCAGCAGGATAGGCACAGAGGCCACGACTGTGATAGCTGCCCGTATAGAGAGCGGTGTCACCATCGCTCTTGCCGAATTCTGATCCATCCCCACCCCATTCTGTACGGTTGGGTTGCCGTTGGAATTCATCGTTGAGGATAGCAGCTTCATCAGCTCATATTGCAGCGTACTGAGATTCTGTCTGGATGAGGTATAGATAAAGGCATCGAACCAGGAGTTCCACGCGCCGACAGCCACAAACAGTGCGATGGTAGCCAGCACCGGCTTGCAGAGCGGAAACACCACCCGCATGAATATTCTGAAATCCCCGGCGCCGTCGATCTTCGCCGATTCCAGGAGGCTCTCCGGAATGGTTCCGATATAGGTACGGATGACGATCATATTGAATGCGCTGATCATGGACGGGAAAATATACACCCAGAAGCTGTTTAACAGATGCAGATCCTTGATCAGGAAATAGTTCGGGATCAGACCGGCGCTGAAATACATCGTAAGCACAAAGATAACAGTAATCGGCTGGCGGAATACATATTCCCTGCGGCTTAAGGTGTATGCAAGCATGGTGGTCAGAAAAATGTTAAGTATCGTAGAAATCACTGTACGGGCTACTGAAACCAGGAAAGCGTCAAAAATAGTTCCCGTGGCAAAAATCGCCCTGTAATTCTGAAAAGTCCATTCTCTCGGCCATAAGTAAATACCGCCGCGGATCGTATCGTTCCCTTCATTAAACGAAACAGCAATCGTGTTGATGAATGGATATAATGTCACAACCACCAGACAGACCATAAAGAGCGTGTTGAAGGAAGTGAACAGAATCGGCTCAAGCCTTCCGGTGCCTAGGCTCCTTTTCACCGTATAGCCTGCTTTTGGCCCAGGGCTAATTTGTCGGTTATCCATCATTATAACAACCTCTCTTCCCCAAGCCGCTTGGAAATCCCATTAGCCATAAGCAGCAAGGTTACACTGACAACTGTTTTGAAAATCCCGCCCGCAGTGGCGAGTGAATAATTCCCTTGGGCAAGCCCGTATTTAAGCACAAAGATATCTATCGTCTCCGCCCAGTCCACTACCAGCCCGTTGCCGAGCAGATACTGCACTTCAAAGCCTGCTTCCAGGACATGTCCTATGGACATAATCATCAGAATTACAATCGTTGCTTTGATACCCGGCAGGGTTACAAACATCATCTTCTTGTAACGGTTAGCACCGTCAATTTCGGCAGCTTCATAAAGGGCCGGGTCAATGGAGGCAATGGCTGCCAGATAAATAATGGTATTCCAGCCCACTTCCTTCCACACATGCGAAGCCCCTACGATTCCCCAGAAGTACTTTCCCTCACTGAGCCATAGAATTGGCTCTTTAATCAGATGCAGCTTCATCAGAACGATATTTACAATCCCGTCGTTAATGGAGAGCGAGGTGGCCACAATGCCGGTAACGATAATCCAGGACAGGAAGTGGGGCAGATAAGAGATTGTCTGCACGGTCCTTTTCCAGAAGACCTTCTTGATTTCATTCAGCAGCAGCGCAAGCACGATGGCTGTAACAAAACCGAGAATCAGATTGATAAGCCCCATCGCCAGCGTGTTGCGCAGTACACGAATGAAGTTATCATCTGTAAACAGAAACCTGAATTGCTTGAGTCCCACCCATTCCTGTTCACCGAAGGACTTCGCCGGCTTGTAATTCTGAAAGGCCATGGTCCAGCCCCAAACGGGAACATAGGCAAAAAGAATAATGTAGAGCATCAAAGGCACAGACATCCAAATAAGCTGATTCTGGTTTTTGATCAAGCGCCAGGTAATCGGCTGTTTTTTCTTCTTTCGGTTCTTCTTCGGATGCCGGACGACAGTATCTATTTCTAGGGTCTCATCCATATTCGTTATCTCCTACTCCATGAAATTAATTTAGCAAGTGGAAGGCCCTAATCGGCCCTCCACCTTCTGATCCCGGAACCAGCGTTCCGTTATTTACTCCAGTTCTCAATTCTCCACTTAATCTGCTCATTGATCTTGTCTTCATATGCCTTCACATTAGCCTTTTCGATCTGTCCGGTATAATCGGTCCATACGGAATCGAAGTCTGCCGGGTCGGCAAGGATGGCTTTAGGCAGGAACTTGGTCTGCAGTTCATTCAGTTTGGTACTGGCTATTTTGGCATCCGATCCTTCAATTAAGTCGATGGACCAGGCAGGATAATAGACCGGGTTGGCAGGTGGTTCACTGAAGAAGTCTACGTAGGAGTCAAAGCCATAGGCATCAAGCACTTCCTTGTCAAAAGGCTTCAGACCCGCTTTGTATTCTTCAGGCTGTGCAGCAGCATCCGTTGAGTTGCCGTCACTGAAGCTTCCTTCGGTTTTGGGCAGGTAATCAAACATCGCTTTGGCTTTGTTGGCCAGCTGCCAGGTGGCATCGGCTGCATTGTCACGCTGCTCCTGGGTTCTCATAAATCTGCCGTTCTCCACGATATAATCTTCGCCTTCCACACCCCAGGAGAACGTTTTCTGCCAGTCTTCCTGGATCAGAGTGTCGAGCAGCTTGATGATCTGTACGGCATTTTTGGCATTGATGCTGATACCGAAGCCGTTGTTAAGGTTAAGAACGGCAAGATCGCGGTAGTAGTCTTTGGTCGACTCGTCGTATACGAGCGGAAGACCGACATAGGTGCGTTCAATTTTACCTTGGGTAGTCAGAGAATCCTCAGCAGCGTTGAAATTCCAGTGCTGGTCGAACATCCCCAGAACGGTTCCGCTGGACAGCTTTGCCATATACTGGTCATAATTCTGTACAAAGGTCTCTTTATCAATCAGACCCTTCTGGTTGATTTCATTCAGCTTCTGGTAGTATTGCTTCGCATAATCTTTATTTGCAAACACTTCAGCTACGCCGTCATTGACAACCACACCGCCATCATTTGGATGGCCGATCAGATGCTGCGGCGCATTGAACAGACCCCAGTTTTTCCAGTCATAGTTCAGGATTTCGAACCCGATCGTCGGGCTTCCGTCGATTTTAGGATATTTCGCCTTATACTGCTCAATCAGGTCAAAGTATTGGTCCAGTGTCTTCACCTGCGGATAATTGAATTCCTTGAGGACTGCTTTTTGAATCCAGAAGGCAGGTCCCGAATACCAGGAGCTGTTGACCTTACCATTGTACACACCGTAGTTAGGCAGGATATAAATATGGCCGTCGTTCGGGTCCTTCATCATGTTCCAGTATTCGGCATAATGCGCTTTCAAATTTGGCGCATGCTCTTCAATCAGGTCTTCCAGCGGAATATAAGCCCCTGCTGCTGTAAGCTTGGTATTCCCGGTCATGAGATCCGGGTAATCCTGGCCGGCAATCATAACGCCCAGCTTCTGGTTAATGTCACCTGCCAGGAATTCCATATCGAAGCTGGCTCCGGTTTCTTCCTTGATCTTCTTGTAAATTTTGTTGTCCGGTGTCGGCTGTTGTCCAGCTGCGCCAATGAATACGCTTACCTTAAAGGGTTCTATCTTTCCTTCTGTGTTAGCTGAAGCAGTTCCTGCCGCAGTTGTCTCTTCAGCTTTGCCCGCAGTATTGTTGTTGTTGCCCCCGCAGCCGGATAGCGTAAAGCTTAGGGATAACAGAACAATCAGGGAAAACTTGTACATCGCTTTCGACTTGCCCCCCATAAAGCACCTCCATAATGTGTTGGTCTTTAATTTGTAAGCACTTACATATATGAATTATAGAGGTGATCCGACTGCTAAAATACGACCGAATTAAAGGTATACCCCCATAAAAGTTTAGAACTTTGCATGGCGGTACTCATTCGGACCCATGTGCATCTCCTTCTCAAACCGTTTCAAAAACTGGCCGTAATTGACATAACCTACACGTTCAGCTATCTCCGAGAGCTTCAGCTTGCTGCCGCGCAGCAGAACCGCCGCCTCCTGAATCCGCAGCTGATGCAGCTGCTCATTGAAGGTCATGCCGTTCTTCTTAATCAGCAATTGCCCCAGATAGACGGGATGCAGGAAGAAGACCTCTGCCATCTTCTGAATGCTCAGACTCTCCTGAAAATGCGCACTGATATACTCGTTAATCTCCTGCACAATGCCATGCGACTTTTGATTCTGCTCACGCATCAGGAGATCAATTGCCATTTCACCGCATAATAATAAGCGGCTAAGCAGTTCATCCAGCGGGATCATGGCCTGCTGGATCTCCGCGATTCCAGACCCTGCCGCCCCCTGCTCCCCGCCTCCGTCCTCCGCCCCGGGCGCGAGCTCGGTGATCCGGTACATGAGATGAATCACAATTTTCCGAACCACCTCCGGTGCCACCTGCTGTGCACGGAAGCTGCGGTCCGCTTCCTCCAGCGCTCTGCGGTAACTGTCCGCATCGAGCAGATTAACAGAATCAAGCAGGGCATCCATCAGCCGGATATGGTCATAATGATAGCTGAAGGAATGGCCCTGTATCCCGTGGTAAGCCAGAATCCCGGCATACTCAGGATTATAGAAAAAATGCTGCAAAGCCTCTTTGGCACTGCGGTAACTCTCCGCAATCCCCGGCAGGGAGTCCTCAGGGGCTCCAATGGCCATATATATCTGTCCGCTGCCGTATTCCTGCCGGAGGATATTCAGCCCCTCTTCTATGGTGCCGCCTTCAGGTCTGTCTGCCGGCATACCGTATACAATCCCGAGTATGCCCGCCTCCAGATCCATCATCACCATGGCCGGATAGGCGGCCAGCAGGGCAGCCGCCCTTCCCCGCAGCTCTGCATACAGCTCCGGGACAGTCTGAATCAGACAAAGATTCCAGATGCCGACCCCCTGAAAGCCAGGCAGGCGATCCAGCAGCTCCTGAAGCTCCGGGTCTGCTTTTTTCCCGTACAGCAGTCCTCTGATCAAGGCCACCGCCTCTTCTTCAGAGGCAATCTCATGAATCATTCTGCGGTTCGCTTCCTGTTCCAGCTCCTGATGAATTTCCCGCAATTCCTCAGCAGCCTCCTCCGGAAAGACCGGCTTCAGCAGATAATGGCTGATTCCGTAGCTGATGGCCGTCCGGGCATATTCAAATTCACTGTAGCCGCTCAGAATCACGAACTTGGGTCTGCCGGCCTCCTGCTCTTGCCAGGCCTCTATCATCTCCAAACCATTCATGAGCGGCATGTTCACATCTGTAATCACCAGGTCCGGCTCCAGCAGCTTCATCAGCCGCAGCCCCTCCCGGCCGTTGCCGCAGGTTCCGCACAGCTCGAAGCCGAGTTCCTCCCAATCAATCCACAGCTGCATACCTTCAATGGCGCTCGGCTCATCATCAATTAATAATACTTTGTATTTCATTGGTTACACCTCGCCTTCCAAGGGATGATTCATCTCCAGCAGCCTGAGCGGAATGCCGAAGGTGACTAAGGTCCCCAGACCCGGTGTGCTGGATATCTCGAAGCGCACCTGATCGGCATAATATAGCTCCAGCCTGCGGTAGACGTTGCGGATTCCGATATTGGCCCCGGAGGAGTCCTCCTTGCGGATGGCAAACAGCAGCTCTTTAAGCTTATCCGGCTCTATGCCTTTGCCGTTATCCGATACGCTAATCTGCAGCCTGTTATCCAGCACTGCCGTGCTCACCCGGATAATGCCAAGCCCTTCAATCGTCTGCAATCCATGCTTGCAGGAGTTCTCGACCAGCGGCTGCATGCTCAGCTTCGGAATTTTATATTTCAGTGACTGCTCATCAATCTCAAAAACATAGTCGAATTTATCCCTGAACCTGAATTTCTCGATTTTGAGATACATCTCGATGAATGTGATCTCCTCCTGCACCGACACCAGGTCTTCCTTCCAGCTGAGCAGCCTGCGCAGCAGCTTCGACAGGCTTTTCACAATATCCGTTACATCGGAATACTTGTTCTTGGTGCAGACCACCAGAATCGCATTCAGCGTATTGAACAGAAAATGGGGGTTCATCTGGCTCTGCAGGAAGTTCAGCTCCGCCCTGACGCGCTCCATCTCCAGATTCTTGCTCTGGATCTCAAGCTTATACACATCGTTGATCAGCGAGTGGATTCTGGAGGTCATCCGGTTGAAATTGTGAATTAAGCCGCCAATCTCATCCCGCCCCTCATCGATGGTGATCAGCTCAAACTTCTCGTTAGACACCTTTTGCATATGACGGGACAGGCGTTTCACCCGGTAATTGTAAGAGCGCAGCATAATATAGATGAACCCGCTGGTCAGCAGCGTAAGCGTTGTTGCCAGCGCAGCCGCGTACAGACGTATATCCAGAATCGCCTGGGAAATCCGCTCACCCTGGGTGATTCCGGCAATTCTCCAGCCTTTGAGATAGTTGGCCGTACCCACAGCTACTATCCGAACATCCTCCTCCTGACCTTGACCGTTGCCCAGCTGATCGAATAAGGGATAGGGCTCTTTGGTGAGCCGCTGATAGCCGCTGTCCGCTGACATGACAATCTTGTTCTGCTCATTGATGAGGTAGAGGCTTAAGTAATCCTTCTCCCGGACAATAATGTCGTAGATCTCATTAAGATCCAGATCAATGCGCAGCACCTTCTCATACTTATTCAAATTTCTGTAATTATCCATCGTTTCTACCACACTTAGCGTAGGGATTGACGATGCCAGATTCTTGTTCTCACTTGTCCGGTAGGCGGTCACAAACACCTGGGTACTCGCATTCTTAGCCTGTCTATACCAGTCGCTGGCCCATACCTTGTCATTCATGACCTGGTAATTCCCGCCGGATACAATGGTGCGGT
The DNA here is from genome assembly GCF_038593005.1 of Paenibacillus sp. FSL E2-0178. Lineage (NCBI taxonomy): Bacteria > Bacillati > Bacillota > Bacilli > Caryophanales > Paenibacillaceae > Paenibacillus > Paenibacillus sp. FSL E2-0178. The sequence goes on along the minus strand of NZ_CP151953.1, from coordinate 5,790,996 downwards.
TGTCTGTGTAGATGCTGATCCGCTCCAGCTGGTTGTTGACAGGCATGTAGCTGTTCATCCGGTCCCTCAGCTGTTCGTCGAACATATTATAGAATTCTATGGAGTCCGTGTAGGTGCGGTCCAGCATCTCGTACAGATTCTTATCCGTAGACAATGCATATCCGACGGAGACCCCCCCTTCGATGAAATCAAGAATATCCTTGCGCGCCCGCTCCAGGGAAATCTCCAGGTTCTGCTGTTCTCTGGATTTGATAAGATCCGTAATCCGGTCCAGAAATACAAGATTAAGCACCATTATAGGCAGGAGTACGCCGACAATATAAATCAGATAGAACTTGTAATTGAGCGGGATATCGTTAACAATCGTCGTGAATTTGAATCTTTTTCTCCACATGCCTTATGCACCCGGCTTTCTTATCATTATAAAATTCATAAGATCTCGGGGTCCCCGCAAAGTACCTGAGTAACCTTCGAAGCCAAAGCCCCACTTTGTGGGGTTATCTCATAGCTGCTTGTTCTTATTGGCATTCTTGTAGACTGAAGGTGAAGAACCAACCCTCCCCTTGAACTTGTCGATAAAATAATCCGTATTCGAAAAGCCCACCTGCAGTGCGATATCCGATATCTTGAGCTGGGTGCGCTTAAGCAGGCCCTTGGCCGCTTCAATCCGTTTCTCATTCAGATAATCGCTGAAGCTCCGGCCCGTTTCCTTACGGAACAGCTGGCCCAAATAGGCCGAGTTCATATGAAACTGCTTGGCAATATCCTGAAGCTGCAGCTTGCTCCGGAATTCAAGATCCACGTACTGAATGACATTATAGATCGTATTCCCTTCATTATCCGCCCGTAATTCAGCCAGATAAGCCGCTGCCTGCAGGCAGAGCTTGTCCACATACAGACTCAGCCTGTAATAATCCGCGAGTCCGCCCAGATTGCCATACTCCGTTCGCATCGCGTTCATGATTCGGTCGGGATCTCCCTGCATTTCAGCGATGCTCCGGCATAAGGTCATCTCCAGATGGGCCACCTCGGCCTGGGCAGCATCGATCTTCAGCGGCTTGGCCGTAATGGCAGCGAACGCTTCCCTGACACAGCTCTGAATCTGCCCGGTCTCGCCTGCCTTAACCTTCTCCAGCACACAGGTGAAGTGCCCTTCAGCTAATTCCAGGGACTGGCCCTTTGCTCCCAGGTCGTTATAGTAGAAGATTCCGCCCTTCTCCCTGCGGTACTTTAATCCCCAGACCTCAAGGCTCTGTGTGTACAATTCCTGGATGGAGCGCGCCCCTTTCCGCTTGCCGCTGATCAGTACGGCCACAGGAACGCCAAGCTTCTCCGACTGTGCCCTCTGCACCTGGGCGGCTGCTGCCTCAATGGCTTCGGAGGACATCCCCGCACACCGCACAATAAGACCCGGCCTGCCCGCAGGGTCCTGAAAGACATAGCCAAGCTCATCCGGAAATCCTTCCCCATTCCCTTCATTCAGGCTCATTGTGCTTGATACAGCAGCAGCAAGGATACACTGCAGCTCCGTATCAGGCTGAATATCCATCAGCCTATTCGCTGCGCGCTCCAGCTCTTCGCTCCATTCCCCCTGAATGAACCGGTTGATCAGATTATTCACCAGGAGGTTGTGCTTCTTACGGCTCTCGTCTCTGGAAGCGATTTCATTTTGGATGATCGCTTTGACCTTTAACAACAGCGCCTCGATCTCCTCATCATCAACCGGCTTCAGCAGATAGCCGTCCACTTTCTGGCGCAGCGCAGTCCGGGCATAGTTGAAATCGTCATATCCGCTCAGAATAACGAATCTGGGCGGATGGTCCATCACTTCCTTCACGGCAGCGATCAGCTCAAGTCCGCTCATTACGGGAAGGTTAATATCCGTAAGCAGCAGGTCCGGCTTATGCTCCTGAATTAACCTGAGGGCCTCCACAGCACTAAGCGCTTCGGCGCATACTTCGTAACCGGATTTCTCCCAGTCGACCATCGTCCTAAGTCCTTCAAGAACCCACGGTTCATCGTCAACAATCATGACTTTCAGCATGAGCCTCGCTCCAATCCCCGAATCTAAATTTTGTCAGCCAATGAATTACAAATAATGCTAACATACAAGTTCAATGATGTGAATTACAACTTAATCAGATACCCGAGTCATATAAAGTAACATTGGTCATTTACTTTTTGCGGATATTCTCTATAATTAGGGTTAATTTTATTGATTATCCGGCATTATCTCACACAGGGAAGTGATATTCTTGACGGTAAACAGTCTTCTATCCTCCAACGAATTCAAGAAGCGCCTCTCCCGCTGCTACAATGAAGTGCATAGGGAACTGTATGGGGTGGGTGTCACACAGCTGAGAATTGATACCGCCGGCGAATCGATGATCCTCTTTCTGGTGAAGCATCAGCGGGTAACTGCACTGCGGGCGCTGGAAGAGAACTATCCCGAGCTGAAGCAATCGGTGGATGCTGCGCTCCATCAGGAGTTCAAGCGGATCTTCCGGAAGAAGCTGGCCGATGAACTGGATCTGCCCGTCACCGGTGTACTCCGGGATTATGATCCGGGCACAGGCTGGGCCAGCACGATCATCATCAGTGAATAACAAGTAGAAGCGGCGGCGTCCGGATTGTATTCTGGGTGCGCTGATTAGGCCTAAGGTTTGCCCGATTTCTGTTTACAGACTGAAGGAAGCCGTTGATTAGAGGGATACCCCTCTAGTTCAGCGGCTTCTTTTCATTTCAAAAGGAGCTTACGCCATGAAAATTATCGTCGGCATTACCGGAGCCAGCGGCTCCATATACGCTTATTCCCTGATCCGCAGCCTGCATCAGCTTGGGGCTGAAACCTATGTCATCGCCACAGGTGCCGGGGAGAATGTGATGAAATACGAGTGCGGTGCGGATATGCAGGAATTGGCCGGGTATGCCACTGTGCTGTCCAATACGGATCTGTTCGCACCCGTGGCCAGCGGGTCCTTCAAAACCGACGGGATGGTCATCATCCCCTGTTCAATGAATACGCTGGGAGCTATCGCTAACGGCATGGGGGATACACTGCTTAGCCGGGCAGCCAGCGTAGTACTTAAGGAGAAGCGGCGGCTGATTATCGTTCCGCGCGAAACCCCGCTCCATGTGATTCATCTGGAGAATATGCTGCGGATTGCCCGGGCGGGGGCGGATATCATGCCGGCTTCACCGGGCTTTTACAATCATCCGACCGAGATCTGGGAGCTGGTGAATTTCATGAATGCCCGCGTTCTAGACGCACTGGGGATTGACCATCAGCTGATGAAGCGCTGGGGGGAATCTTAGGAGGGCTGTGCCGGCCTTCTGCCGAGAACAGGGAAGCCCGCAGTCAGTGTGGCATGGCTGCGGGCTTCCCTGTTCTTTTAAGAAAAATAATGTATGAAAGCCAAGCTAATCCTATTCTCCCAGCTCTGCACGGATCTTCAGGAACACCTGATAGCTCCGCTCGGCAACCTCCGAAATCGCAATCGGGTGGAAGCCCGGCAGATCCGCGTACAGCAGATCATTCAGCGGTGCGGTCCAGCTGGCGGGAAGCCGGGCTGCGCCCAGCTTCGCTCCCATAATGGAGCCGACTGTGGCACCGTTGCAGTCGGTATCCATCCCGGCAGAGACAGAGGTAACCACGGCTTTCTCGAAGTCATTGCCGCCGTATATAAGCGAAGCTGCAACGATGGCGGCGTTGTTATTGGTATGCACCGGGTCATAATGACTGAACCGGTCCCATAGCCTGCTGACAAGCTCCCGCTCGCTGCCCGCTTCCTGTGCAATGGCTATTCCGGTCCGCACATCCCCGGCCAGTCTGCTCGTCTGCGGAATTTCGCTCAGCCCAATCTCTATAATCTCTTCATTGTCGAGGCCCGCGAACGCAGCAGAGATCATTGCAGCATTGAACATTTCGCCATAGATCCCGTTCTTCACATGGGAGAAGGAGGCATCCCGCCAGCCCAGCTCCGCAGCAAGCTCGGGATTCCCGGCCGCTCCATAGGCCAAGGCGTCCGCACGGATGGCCGCCCCGATCCATTCGCGGTACGGATTCAGATGCATGCGCACCCGCTCCTGCCGCAGCGGCCAATCCTCCGGCTTCTCACCGTGCAGATGGGAGGTTTCACCGGCAAAGTTCATATAGGCCTGTGTTTCTGCTGTACATACCTGGCTGTAGGTCAGATGCCCGTGCCACAGCTTGCCGATATCCCAGGAATCCCAGTCCAGCCCTTTCTGCTCCAGCAGCATCAGACCGAGGAGCGTATAACGGATATCGTCGTCACTCTCCATGTAGCTGATCTTCTCCCGGGTACTGGTGAATGACCAGTCGCTTAAGCCCAGACCGTATTCCGCCCGGGCCGTAGAATACTCAGGTGTATACCCTGTAATCGGCCAGGCATCCGCGCCGCGGAACCACAGCTCGATGTTCTCCCAGCCGGTACGGCCGTCCTTCCCGTACAGATAATCCCAGTATTCCAGCGGCTTGCCCAGCGCACAGCCTACACTCCGGCCAAGCCACGCTCCATAGAACCTGTCCCTCCACTCTTCCGGTGTCCAATTCACCGCAAGCTTACGCGGACCTCCGGGGCGCAGCCGTCTGATCGACGCCAGATCCGAGGGCTCCTCGTAAGGAAAGTCGGCAGCCACGGGAAGGGCCATCAGCTCCCGGTATACCTCCATGAGCTTGCCCTCATCACTTCCGGCAGCAGCCAGCTTCTCTGCCAGACTGCCTGGCCGGCAGCCTTCCTCAATCCGCTGCTGCAGCTCCAGCCGCACCGTCTCCTGCAGACGTTCCCAGCCTGCCATCCGCTACAATGCTCCCGCCGCAGGCAGGAGCCCGCGGTCTAACCGCTCCAGTGAATCAAACAGCAGCTTGATAAAGGCTTCACGGTCTACGCCAAGCAGCACCTCTGTATTGGCAGGCTGCTCCGGCTTCTTGCGCCGGTCGGCAACAGTCATCCCCCGGGTCAGCTTGCCTTCGGTCTCCACCGTAACATGCAGATGCTCCGATTCGAATAGCTCCGGATGCAGCAGCCAGGCGATCGCGCACGGGTCATGCAGCGCATTGCCGATATAACCCATCTTTTTGCCGTAGATCGAATAGAAATCCAGCAGCTCTCCGACCATTACCGATACGGGTCCACGGGTCTTCAGCTCCTGAATCTCCTCTTCAAAAATCGCCGCCTTATCCGTCACATCCAGTCCGCTCATCACAATGGGAATCCCCGATTCAAAGACAATCCGCGCTGCCTCCGGGTCGACATATATATTAAACTCCGCCGTCCGGGTCACATTTCCATAGGCGAGCCCGCCGCCCATCAGGGAGATCTTCTCGATTCTGTCCTTCACTTCCGGATACGCGGTAATCAGGAGGGCGATATTCGTTAGCGGAGCTGTAGGCACCAGGGTAATCTTCTCTTTGGATGCGCGGATAATCTCCAGCATGAATTCTACCGCTCCCTGTTCCACCGGCTTGAACTTGCTCGCCGGAAGCGCGGGGCCGTCCATGCCGGACTCCCCATGTGCTGCTTCTCCGGTTATCAGCTTACCAAGCAGCGGAGCCGCCGCTCCCTTGGCCACGGGAATATCGGCATTTACAAAGCTAAGCACCTTGAGTGCATTATCAGTGATTTTATCAAGAACCTGGTTGCCGCCAACCGTGGTAATGCCCCGGATCTCCAGCTGTCCGGGATGAGCCAGCGCAAGCAGAATGGCAATCGCGTCATCATGCCCCGGATCGCAGTCAATTATGATAGGTGTTGGCATCGTTGTCGCTCCCTTGTAGGTTTAATAATAGATTTGAACTTGAAGCTTGGCCGTCACTGCGGTGAACATTTGGACTTTCGGCCGCTGTTGTCCCCAGATTTTCATGATTTGAACCGCTTTTCGCGGTAGAAATCCGGTGACAAAGGCGGTCGCTATCGCTCCTACAGTTCCAAATTTCCCCTCCGCTTCTATTTGCTTTTCGTTTTTTCTTCAGTACATCTATAGAGCTATCTATTTGACAGTAGTTTTAAGCTTCTTGTTCTTCTTCCTTGTCTCCGAGACCGCGTATATAATCAGCCCCACTACCGTCGCCACGTAAGGAAGCGTAGCGATCAGCTCCGCCGGAATCTTCAGCACCTGCAGGGCATTGGAGAGCGCATCGGCTGTGCCGAAGAGCAGCGAGGTTAGCGCTGTTCCTACGGTTGTGCTCCGGCCCATGGATTCAGCAGCAATCGCAATCCAGCCCCGGCCGGCCACCATATCACGGGTGAACAGCGACAAATAGCCCATCGACATATAAGCTCCGCCCAGACTGGCGAAGAAGCCGCTGAGCAGCAGCGCCGTGTACTGGATCCGGACCACGCTGACTCCAACCGACTGGGCCGCATGCGGATTCTCGCCTACCGAGCGGATACGCAGCCCCAGCGGGGTGCGGTTCAGCAGATAATAGACCACAAGCACGGACAGAATCGAGAAATAAGTCAGAATGTGATGCCCCGACAGAATCGGACCCAGCACCGGAATATCCTTCAGCAGCGGAATCTGCACACTCGGCAGTACTTTGCTTGCCAAGGAGGTCGATGAACCCTTGTCCCCACTGAGCAGATACAGAATAAACACTGTTCCGCCTGAGGCGAACATATTAATCGCCACACCGCCTAGAATGATATGCGTCTTGAATTTCAAGGTGAAAAAGGCCAAAATCCCGGCAATCAGCGTTCCCGACAATACCGCACCCAGCAGCCCGACCCAGGCGCTATGCGTATAGGCGCTGACAATAACACCGGCCAGAGCCGAGACCAGCATAATCCCTTCCATCCCGATGTTGATGATGCCGGCACGGTTCGAGATGAGCGCTCCCAGTGCAGCGAACAGGATAGGTGTTGTCACACGCAGTACAGAGAAGGCAAAATCCGTCGTCAGAATGACATCCAGCAGACTGTTCATGCTTGCTTCGCCTCCTTCAGCAGCATGCGGTTCTTCCAGAACTTGAGGAACTGCTCAGCGGAAATCAGCAGGATAATCACAGCCTGAATGATCGAGATCATCTCGGACGGTACATCGGACAGCCGCGCCATGAGATCGGCTCCAATGCGGATATAGGCCAGGAAGAGCGCAGAGACAATGACAGACAGCGGATTGTTCTTGGCCAGCATCGCCACCAGGGCACCATCCAGTCCGTAGCCCGGCAGTGAGGTCCACTGAAAGCGGCTGTACATCCCGAGTACTTCCACCGAGCCGCCCATCCCGGCAATAAACCCGGCGATCAGATGCACGAGAATGATAACCTTGGCAGTCTTCATGCCCGAGTAACGGGCAAACTCCCGGTTGACACCTGTCATCCGCAGCTCATAGCCCCATTTGGTCCGGTAGAGGAACAGATGGGCCAGTACAATCAGCACCAATACAATAATAAGTCCGGTATGAATCCGTGTGCCTGCAAAAAGCTTGCTCAGTTGCGCAGTTTTCTCGAATTTAAACGAAACGTTGGCGAAGGCCTTGGCATCCCGCAGATGATAGTTCAGCAGGTATAGCCCCACCCCGAACAGGATATTATTGAACATCAGCGAAGTCACCAGTTCATTGGCGTTCCACTTCGCTTTGAGAATTCCGGGAATGGCTGACAGCAGCGCCCCAGTGATAGAGCCTGCCAATATCGCCACCAGCGGATGCAGCCAGCTGTTCAGGCTGAGATGAATCGCCAGTACAGAGGCCACGACACCGGAGAAATAAAAGATCCCCTCTGCCCCCAGGTTGAACATATTGGCCCGGAACAGCAGCGAGACGGCAAGGCCGGTGAACATCAGCGGAATGGCCATCTCAATGACATTGCCGATATGCCCCTTAGTGGAGAACGGCTCCAGCAGGAAAATGCCAATCGTCTTGAGCGGCTGGTCACTGACCAGCGAGATGATCAGGAATGCGATAATCAGCGCAATGACAATAACCGCTGCCGTCCGGATTGCCTCAAAATATTTAGCTCTAAACATGATTTAAGGCCCTCCCGGTCTGCTCTTTGTCCTGCCGGTTAATTCCCAGCATATAGAGTCCCAGCTCTTCCTCACTCACGGCAGAAGGATTATCGAAATACGCAACGATCTGCCCCTCATACATCACAAGGAGACTGTCGCTCAGCTCCAGAATTTCATTCAGATCCGCCGATACCAGAACTATGGCGCATTTGTCCGAGCGCAGCTCCAGCAGCTTCTGATGAATGAATTGCGCAGCCCCGATATCCACACCCCGGGTCGGCTGCTCAGCGATCAGCAGCTGCGGATTCGTGGAGCACTCCCTTGCAACGACCACCTTCTGCATATTGCCGCCGGACAGCATGCCGACCGGCTGCCGGGTGCCGGAGCAGCGCACTTTGAATTCTTCTACCAGCGATGACGCCAGAGCAGCAATTTTGGAGCTGTGGAGAAAAGGCCCCTTATTCATATCCTTCGAACGGTAGCGCGTAGAGATCAGGTTGTCGGCAATGCTGGCGTCTCCGGCGGAGCCCTGCCGCATCCGGTCCTCCGGGATATAAGATACGCCCAGGCTGCGGATGCCCAGAATATCCAGTCCGCGGATATCCGTGCCTTTTACACTAACCGCCCCGCTGCCGGAGACGCCGTGCAGACCGCCGGTCAGCGCTTCAATCAGCTGCGTCTGCCCGTTCCCTTCGACGCCGGCGATGCCGACAATCTGGCCTTCGCGGACCGAGAAGCTAATCTCCGCGAGGAGTGCTTCGCCCTGACTATCCGAAACAGCCAGCTGCTCTACCCTAAGCACCGGCTTGCCGTGCGGAATGCTGTCCTTGTCGTACTTCAGCACGACATCGCGGCCGACCATCAGCCTGGAAATTTCCTGCTCCGTCACCTCGCGGGTCTGGAAGACTCCTTCGCTCCTGCCGCCGCGCATAATGGTAATCCGGTCACAGATTGCTTTAACTTCCTTCAGCTTGTGGGAGATAAACACGATGGTGTGGCCCTGCTCCTTAAGCTGCTGCAGCTCATGGAACAGCTCCTCTGTTTCCTGCGGAGTCAGCACGGCGGTCGGCTCGTCGAGGATGAGGATTTTGGCCCCGCGAACCAGTGCCTTCAGAATTTCCACCTTCTGCTTCATGCCGACCGACAGATCCTCCACCTTAGCCCTGGCGTTTACCGAGAGGTTATATTTGCGTGCCGTTTCCTCCGTCAGACGCACCGCTTCGCCAGCATTGAAGCCCACACCTTTTCTAGGCTCCATGCCCAGCACCATATTTTCGGCCACAGTAAAAGAAGGTACCAGCATGAAATGCTGATGAACCATGCCGATGCCGCGGTCAATTGCGTCCTGCGGGGACTGCAGCTTCACTTGTTCTCCCCGGATATAGATCGCGCCTTCACTTGGCTCCTCCATCCCAAACATGATTTTCATCAGAGTCGATTTACCGGCTCCATTCTCTCCCGCAATCGCATGGATTTCGCCCTCCCGCAGGGAGAATCCGACATCCTTATTGGCTACAACGCCATTCGGGTATACTTTGGTGATTCCCCGCATTTCCAGCAGAGCATTTGCCATGGGTCATCAACGCCTTTCAACTTGGGTGGTCTGCAAAAATAGGCAGCTGGAGCTCTCCCAAAGAGAAGAGCCTCCAACTGCGGAGCTGCATACGCATTTTCATTTTATAAAGTATGTTTGATCAATAATCTTAAGGCTTCACGGCATTGCGGATTGCTTCGACTTCAGCCGTTTCCATGCCCATCGCATTGTCGACGGTAACTTCCTTATTAATCAGCTTCTGCTTCACTTCTTCCACCTTAGCCTGCAGATCAGCAGGGAATACGTCTTTGTAAATGTCGTTCTCAGCAATGCCTACGCCGTCTTCAACGAAGCCGAGCACATCGCGTTTGCCCATCTCAAGCGTCCCGTCCTGCAGTTTTTTCACTGCGCCGAGAATGGCCGTATCGATCTTTTTAATCGCGGAAGTGACAATCAGGTTTGCTTTTTCACTATCCGTATCTTTCAGCAGCAGCGCCTGGTCCGAATCAACACCGATAGCATATTTAGTCTTTTCCTTGGCTGCATCAAAGATTCCCAGTCCCGTACCGCCGGCTACGTTGAAAATAATATCCACACCCGAGTTGTACTGGATCAGCGACAATTCCTTGCCTTTGGCAGGGTTCACGAAATCTCCGGCATAGGATACCGCTACCTTCACATCCGGATCAACATACTGTGCGCCCTGGATGTAGCCCACCAGAAAAGCATTAATGCCGGGGATATCCATCCCGCCCAGGAATCCGATCACATTCTCCGGGTTGGCATTCGGCATATCAGACTGTGTTGCAAGTGCAGCTGCCGCCCCTGCCAGGAAAGAGACCTCATTGGTCGAATACGACATGTTGTACATATTTTCAGGCGCTTCATCGATATCGGTATCGTAGTTGATGAATTTTTTATCCGGATTCGCCTCAGCCGTTGCATTGAACATTTCCGTAATTTCCGAGCCGCCCGAGATGACAACATCCCAATCCTCAGCAGCAATATCATTAAAAGTAGGTTCCCACTTCGTCTTGTCCGCGCCCATTTCGACCACTTTCGTTTCCGCGCCTAGCTCGTCCTTCACTTTTTGCAGGCCGCTGTTTGCCGCATCAAAAAACGACTTGTCGCCCAGCGTTCCCGGAATAAGCAGCACCACCTTGAGCTTGTCCCCTGCAGCAGCCTCTCCGCCTTCAGCATTTGTTCCGGAGTTGACCGCATTACCATTGCCGGACGTGTTGTTTCCGCATGCAGTGACCAGTACCATAACCGCCATCAGCAATAAAGCGAGCATCTTCTTTTTCATTTTCTAAGTTCACACCCCTGTTTTGTAATAGATCAACGCTGATAAAATAGCATAAAGTTCCAATTACACGTTTTGTCTAACGGATAGCATCGGGCAGCATGAATAAAAGACTGTTGAAATTCTGAAAACAAGCAATTTACCTTGAAAACCAAACATTTCATGTTACATTTCTCGAAAAAACCGCATAAATCCGAACAAGATGGCCAGTCCAGTTGAGAATCTTCGGTTTAATTGATAAGATCATAACAAAAGAAAAGATAAATATTTATATATTTTCGGTCATCTTTTTGTACGATTCGGCTAAATGACGATAAAGGGAGGCTCATCATGGACCGTGTTCTATATATTGTAAATGCAGAGCATGAAGCAAATACGTATATCCCTCCGCATCAGCATGAATGTTTCGAGCTTGTGTATTATATCCATGGCCAGGGAACCTGCAGCATTGGACCACGCAGCTATCATTTCCGGCCCTTCACCTTTGGCCTGATTCCGGCAGGTTTCAAGCATGACGAGAATCATCAGCCCAGCCCGGAGGTGCTGTTCGTCGGCTTCCATTGCGGCAATCCGATTATCAATACACTATCCGGCGTTTTTGACGATGATAAGGAACATACCGTACTGCAGACCCTGCAGCGGATGAATGCGGAATTCAAGCGCAAGCGCGACGGGTTCGCCGAGCTGCTGAATCTGCAAATGAGCGAAATTACCGTGTATCTGCAGCGGCTGCTCGCCGCCTCGGATTTCCATTCCCCGGCAGAGGATCAGATGCAGTATGTGCTGAATTATATGAATGAGCATTACCGCCATAAGCTCTCCGTGTCCTCTCTGGCAGAAATGTCCGGTTATAGCTACGACCGCTTCCGGCATCTGTTCAAGGAAAGATTTGGACATTCCCCGCACCGTTATCTTGTACTGAAGCGCCTGGATTATGCCAAATCTCTGCTGCTGCATACCCAAATGCATATTTCGGAGGTCTCTTCCGCTGCCGGATTCGTCAATGATGCCCAATTCTGCAATATGTTCAAAAGAGAGAGCGGACTCTCCCCGCGTACTTTCCGCATCAGAAGTAAGGTTATATAATATAACATTAGTCATTTACTTTTCGCTTTTTTTCACTATAATGGAACTTAAGCTTACGTGATGATGACTTACACCGGCTGATCCCGATTATATCCAGATCCGCTGCCCCAATATAAGGTTTGCCCCATTTCTGTTCACAGAATGAAGGAAGCCGCGATTTAGAGAATCTTTTTTCTCTATGTCTGCGGCTTCTTTTTTTATTCCCTTTTTGGAAGGTGTGCGAGTCAAGGCACGCTGAAGCTTACAACGATGTGCAGTACAACAATTAATGAGGTGAAGGAGGTGCAGCCGGATGGCATTCATGAATATGCGGCAATTGCTGGAGCACTGGGAACGCAGCGGCAGACTGCTAAAGATCCGCAAGGAGGTGGACCCCAAGTTCGAGCTTGGGGCCGTGATTAAGGCCGTGAAGAGCAGGCAGCCCATGGTCTTCCAGAAGGTAAAAGGCTACTCCGTCCCGATGGCAGCCGGTCTTGGCGGCTCCAAAGAGCTGCTCGCCGAGAGTATGGGCATGCAGCCGGAAGACTTGCTGCCACGGCTGATCGAGGCCGTTGTTCATCCGCTGCCTACGAGAAGCTGTGAGCAGGCTCCGGTACACGACAACGTGATTACGAGCCGGATTAACCTGCGGGAGCTGTTCCCGGTCTGCACCTATAACGCCCTGGACAGCGGAGCTTATTATGTCTCCGGGGTGATGGTCGTCAAAGGCGCGGACGGGCAGAAGCGTTACACCTCCATCCGGCGGATGCAGCTGCTGGACGGCAACCGGACCAGCATCCTGATCTCCTCCCCTGAATTATTCCAGCAGTACCGGGAATTCGAGGAACGCGGTGAGCCGATGGAGGCGGCATTCATGTTCGGCATCGTCCCGGCAGTCGTGCTGGCTTCCCAGGTCAGCACCCACCTGTTCCATGCCGATAAGCTGGAGGTCGCCTCTGCCCTGCTCGGCCAGCCGCTTGCAGTAGTCCGCTGCAAGACGATCGATCTTGAAGTGCTGGCCGAGGCCGAGGTTGTATTCGAGGGCCGGATTCTCCCCCGGGTCCGCGAACCGGAAGGTCCGTTCGGCGAACTCGGCGGTTACTACGGCCCGCGCACCGAGCAGCCGGTCGTCGAATTCTCTGCTGTCACCTACCGGAACAATCCGGTCTGGCAGACCATTCTTCCGGCCAGCTATGAGGAGAAGCTGCCGATGGCCATTGCACGTGAGATTGCCCTGCTGGGCTCCGTCCGCCAGGTCGTCCCCGGTGTCAAAGATGTTCACATCACCATGGGCGGCGTCGGGCGTTATCATGCGGTCATCCGCATCCGGAAGGTGCAGGAAGGCGACGGCAAAACCGCCCTGCTCGCCGCCTTCGCCGGCGACAAGGATCTCAAGCATGTGGTCGTAGTCGACGAGGACGTCAACCTGCTGGACCCGCTTGATGTGGAGTGGGCCATCGCCACCCGTGTCCAGGCTGATCTGGACACCTTCATTGTCACTGGAGCGAAGGGTTCTCCGCTCGAGCCCTCGCACAACCTGCGCGGCGTCACCGCCAAAATGGGCATCGACGCCACCTTCCCGCTGGCTGAAGCGGAGCATTACCGGCGGACCTCCATCCCCGGCCAGGAGGAAATTGAACTGGCGAGTTATTTATAGACGATGAAGCCGGATCATCGAGACACAATTTAGCTTAACAGGAGGTGGATCATGCAAGCGATCGGATTGATCGAGACCCGGGGACTAACCCCGGCCCTCGAAGCACTGGATGCGATGTGCAAAGCAGCAAATGTGAAGCTGGTCGACTTCAAGCGCGTCGGCTCCGGACTTATAACGGTTATCATCGAAGGCGATGTCGCCGCAGTTCAGGCGGCTGTGGAAGCCGGTATCACCGCCTGCCCCCGGGCCGGAGGACAGCTGATTTCCTCCAACGTGATTCCGCGTCCGCACCCGGATCTGGCGCGGATGCTGCTGTAGATGGATTGAACTATAGAACTACATGCACCTAAGACTGACTATAGCTAAACAGGCTGCAAAGCGGCGGTGACCGGAGCAAGGCGGTTCTAAAGGGCGGGTAGAGGGAATGCAAGAAACGGTTCTGCGGCTGTATATGAATAGCCATGGAGCTGCGCTGGCTATACACAACACGTAGCACTCTACCCGAGGACTAACGCGTTACTCTCCGGCCCGCTGCCCGGCAGCGAAGCGAGCTAGCTTAAGTACAGCTGTAAGTACTATCTCCTAGCAGCTACTGTAAGTACGTCTGTAAGTGCCACCTCCTAGCCGCTACTGTAAGTACGTCTGTAAGTGCTACCTCCTAGCCGCTACTGTAAGCACATCTGTGAGTACTACCTCCTAGCCGCTACTGTAAGTAAGTCTGTAAGTACGTCTGTAAGTACTGTGAGTACTACTGTAAGCACATCTGTAAGTACTGGCCTAAAAGTTGTACGTATTACAACTTAGATACCCCGATACTAGGGAATTTGTAAGGATTGTTGTATGAAATACAACAATTGTCCGCTTGGCAGCTTGAATGTGGGAAGATTGTTGCCTTTTATACAACAATTCCGGATTACGCTCGATTTCACGAGGAGAATGTTGTATTTCGTGCAGGATTTTCGTTAGTGTCTTAAATTCAGCCTTATACTGCCCGCTATAAATAGAACTCTCCTCATAATTAGTGGAGGTTTCTCCTTTTGGCAGCACTTCTCTGCGTGTGAACAACGCGAACCAAGTTGTCAGAAAAGTCGTCTGATGAGTTGACTTAAGTAGACTTAAGTAGACTTATACTGCATTGCATTAATAGTTAGTTTAGGAGGTGATTACCCGTGTCCGATTTCATGAAGAGTATTGTTGCCGAGATTCTGGAGCGAAATCACCCTGCTCCTGCTGCTCTCATTTCCGTCGCTTCACCTGTTACCGTTGCTCCACTTGTTACCGTTACTTCACCCGTTACCGTTCCTATTCCAGCTCCGGCGCTTGCTTCTGTCTTTGCTCCCGCTCCGGCTTCTGTTTCTTCTGCTACGGCTACTCCTGCTGCTCCTGTTGCTTCTTCTGCTCCGGCTCCGGGTGCGACTGCTGCTTCTGCTTCTTCTGCTCCGGCTTCTGCTTCCGCCGGCCCTTCCTGTTCAGCAAGCAAGCAGGCGGACTGCCCGGACACTTGCAGCAGTCCCCGGGATTGTCCGCAACCTCCGGGCGGGATCAAGCGGGTCAATTACCAGAAGCAGCAGGCCGGGAAGCGGCTCGCATTGCTTGGTCTGCCCGGTGACCCCGGCTCGACAGAGTCACCGGTATCACACGGATCACCAGAATCACTAGGATCACACCAATCACACGGACTGCCCGGCGCATCCCCTACTCCAATCCGGTTGCCGGATGCGGCTGCACAGCTCCGCACCTCACACATTCTTCAAGAGCAGCCGGCAGCATCCACAGCTACCGGACGATCCCCGGCAGCAGCTGTTCCTGGGGATCACCAGAGCTTTGCCGAGCGCTGTCTGTCCCCTCTGCTCTTGCGCACCCTTCCTACCGGGAGCGTGCATTCTTCCGGGAGCGGGCAGGCTTCTATTCCAGCCGGTGCTCAGCATTCGGGCAAGAATTCAGCCGGAGATATTCCCTGCCGGCCCGGCGGTATCCCGGGGGCTGGCGCTACCCAGATCAAGGATTCAGCTGGAATACCATACTCCCGGAATGCCGCTTCACCGGACACTCCATTCCCCCTCATCCGGGATGGAACTATTGATGCCTGGCTGTTCCCTGTAATCAGCAGCAGGCTTCGCGGCGTGCTAGGCACTGCTGGCCGCAGCTGCAGCTCAGCAGGCATACTAAGCGTCCCTGTCTGCCATCCGGGCCAGCTGTTCGCCGCAGAAGAACTGCTGGGCAGTGATCCTGCTCTGGAAGCAGATATCCAGTGGGGTGCCAGCGGCGGGAGCTTTGAGCTGCGGCTGTTCAGCAACGATTCCGCCAAGCTGGACCGCTTGCTGACGGAGCTCACCGGCATCCTGCAGCGGGATTCCGCCCGCCGGGTCCGGGTATACACGAGCCTGCAGCCCGGTCCGTTGCTGCGGCGGCATCTGGCTGCAGGCCAGCAGGAGGCCATTGCCGTAATCGATGCCGCCTCGCGCTGGAGCAGCATCGGCCTCGCGGAACAGCTGCTCGGCGGCTGCCCGGATGCAGGCCTTAGCCTCCGCGCCGAACGCAGCTACTGCATAATCAGCGGAACCTCCGCTCAGCTGGCAAACGTGCTGCCTGGGTTAACACGCTTTGCAGACCAGCAGCAACTCTGATAAAGCAAGGAATCCTGCCCTATCGCCCAAGCAGCCCTAAAGACTAAGCCCATCAATAACAAAGGAGGTGCCGGTGATGCAGGCACTTGGATTAATTGAGACTCTCGGATATACCACCGCCGTCTCCGCCGCAGATGCGGCCCTGAAAGCGGCGGATGTGCAGCTGATTGCCGTTGAGAAGGTTATCGGCGTCGGCGGTTCACTCGGTGTGACCATTCATTTAAGCGGTGATGTTGCTGCAGTCGGCGCAGCG
Organism: Paenibacillus sp. FSL E2-0178; assembly: GCF_038593005.1. Lineage (NCBI taxonomy): Bacteria > Bacillati > Bacillota > Bacilli > Caryophanales > Paenibacillaceae > Paenibacillus > Paenibacillus sp. FSL E2-0178. The sequence goes on along the minus strand of NZ_CP151953.1, from coordinate 5,774,587 downwards.
GTAGATGCAGGCAAAGCCGAAGCCCGGCGGATAGGTACAGTCATTTCCGCCCATGTCATCGCCAAGGCCCACGAAGATGTGAACCGCAAAATACTGTCCAGATTCCTGCCGGGCCTGCCGGCAGACTCCGGAGCAGCCGCTGCCGGAACCGCAGCAGCAGCGGTTTCCGGGGCCGCCAGCGGGGCCGATGCCGCCAGCGATACCCCGGATATTTCAGAACCTTAATTTTAGTTCTGAATATCCACTACACCCCACTGTTTGCTTGCCTTTATTCAACAAGGCATTTCTGAATACAGCTTAACTAATTTAATCTTATGGAGGTTTTTATAATGGGAGAATCACTCGGATTGATCGAAACTAAAGGTCTGGTAGGCGCAATTGAAGCGGCGGATGCCATGGTGAAGGCAGCAAACGTGGAAATTTGCGGGTATGAAAAAATCGGCTTCGGTCTGGTCACGGTTATGGTACGCGGGGATGTAGGCGCGGTAAAAGCCGCTACGGATGCGGGAGCCGCCGCTGCCAAGCGGGTCGGAGAACTGGTGTCCGTTCATGTCATTCCCCGTCCGCACAGTGAAGTGGAACGCGCACTGCTGTCCAAAGGCATTGAATAAGCACTCCTATGGACAGCCGGCATAGCACAGTTGCGGAGAATGCCCTGCTGGGATTGTCTTACCGGTCCAGAACGGCAGCGCTGAATGAGGAATATCCCCGGGTGCTGGTGCTGCTGGCCGGCCATTTTATCGGTATGGAGGAAGGTTACGCTGCGCTGCGGAGCTTAAGTACGGAGAAACTCAGGCTGCGCTTATGGGCGGAAGATCAGCTGCTTGAAACCAAAAACGCCGGAGAACTTGCACGACAAACCGGAGTAGATGACCTTATCCCCCCCGGGCAGGCCCATAAACTCTCTCCTGCCGATGCTGACGCCTTGTTGATTCCTGTACTATCGCTGTCGCTCCTGTCCCGGCTCGTTCAGCTGGATACCGGGCATCCCTTCGTGAGGCTGATTGTCGAGAACCTATGTGCCGGCAAGCCGGTGGGCGCTCTTACTCTCGGAGCGGAGCCGGAACATTACCGCTGGAGCGAGCAGGGTTTATCTCAGGCCAGTCCGCTGCTGAAAGAGAAAATGCGCAGCATGGTGACCGCAATATCCGGCTACGGGATCAGGCTCCTGGCGCCCAGCGGTCTAGGAAGCTGGCTGTCTTCCAGTAATGAACCGCCGAGGAAGCAGGTGCTGACAGAGGAGGATATCACCGCAGCAGCCAAGCTGGGCAGAACCACCATCCGTCTGAAAGGTCCGGCAGTGATTACCCCCCTGGCCAGGGACACCGCCCGGCAATACGGAATTGAGATTAAACAGGCAGGATTTGAATAGAAGAGGTGACCATCACATGAAGCTGGGAATCATTACAGGACACGTTGTGGCTACGCGCAAAGACGAGCACCTCGTCGGTGCCAAGCTGCTGATCGTACAGCCCATTCTTCCCGATAACACCCCTGCGGGACAGCCGCTTATTGCGGTTGATACTGTAGGAGCAGGCATCGGAGAGACCATTATCTATGCAGTGGGCAGCGTGGCTTCACGGGCGTCGACGCATCCTAATGCTCCTATAGATGCCGCAATTGTCGGAATCGTGGATAGTGTGGATTGTCCCAGAGCAGGAGGCTTGTAGATTATGCTGACAACCGATATCAAAGATGCGATTCAGCGGCGGCGGATGATTGATGTGCTGCTCTCCGGCCAGCTCCATGCCGACCTGGTACTGAAGGGCGGCTACATTATCAACGTAATCACCCGTGAGATTTACCCCGGGGATGTAGCTATTAAAGGTGACCGGATTCTGCTTGTGGGCGAGGCTGATAAACTGATTGGCCCGTCCACAGTAGTCGAGAATATGCACGGCAAATTCATCAGTCCGGGCTTTATCGATTCACATATGCATTTTGAAAGTGCGATGCTGACAGTTACGGAGTTCTCCAAGCTGTCGATTCCAACCGGAACAACCACGCTGGTGGCTGATCCGCATGAGATTGGCAATGTGCTGGGCGTTCCCGGAATGAAGGCGATGATTGAAGAAGCGAAGACCCTGCCGAACCGCGTGCTGTTCACCGTCCCTTGCCTGACGCCTGATGTACCCGGTCTTGAGACCGCAGGCGCAGATATCAGCTCCAAAGACATGCAGGAACTGCTGAATGACGACCATGTTCAGGGAATCGGCGAGCTGCAGGGCTTCAGCAACGTCCATCCCGTATACCGAAACGCCCCTTACCTGATCGATGATCTGCTCGCTTCAGTGTCCTATGCCAAGGCTATCGGCAAAAGCATTGAGGGCAACGCCCCCGGCCTGTCCGGCCAGGAGCTGGCTGCCCACATCATCTGCGGCGGAGGCCATGTCTCCTGCCATGAGACAACAACCAAAGAAGAAATGATGGAGAAGCTGCGCTATGGGGTCAGTGTATTCATGCGCGAAGGCTCCTCGCAGCGCAATATGGCGGAGTGCATCCGGGCAATCACCGAGGAAGGTATGGATTCCCGGCGGGCCATCCTGGTCTCCGACGATATGGTGCCGGAGGATCTGCTGAAGCACGGCCATATGAATGATATCATCCGCCGGACGATCGCCGTCGGCATTGATCCGGTTGAGGCAATTCAGATGGCCACCATTAATCCGGCTACCCATTTCGGCTTCCAGGATATCGGCGTGCTGGCTCCAGGCAAGAAGGCCGATATCGCCGTCATCAGCGACCTGACGAACATGACCATTGCCGAAGTCTATATCAGCGGAGCCAAGGTTGCCAGTGATGGCGAGCTGACCCGCGAGATCCCCTCCTATATCTATCCGGACTCCGTTAAAAAGTCTGTGAAGCGCAAGCCGGTTAAGCCGGAAGATCTATACCTTTCCGCTGAAGGCGCCCAAGGAACAGTCCGGGTCCGCGCCATCGAGGTCATCCCCGACCAGAATCTGACCGGCTCCGGCATCTTCACCGCTGCCGTGAAGGATGGCGTTGTGCAGCCCTCTGTCGAAGAGGATCTGCTGCCCTTGCTCGTCGTAGAACGGCATGGCCGCAGCGGCAAGATCGGCAAAACCTTCGTCCGCGGCATGAAGCTGAAGGCCGGTGCCATCGCCGAAAGCGTGGCGCATGACACCCATAATATTATCGTCACCGGCACCAATTACGCCGATATGGTGACTGCGGTCAACCGGGTCATCGCGATGGACGGCGGCATCGCCATGATCGAAGGGGGCAAGGTGGTCGGCGATCTGCCGCTGCGCATCGGCGGATTGATGACCGATGAGCTGACCGGCAAAGAGATGAGCGCAAGAATTACCGAGCTGCACCGGCTGGCCCGCGAGGAGCTGGGCTGTACGCTGCATGTCCCGTTCATGCATCTCTCCTTCCTGTCGCTGGTCACCAGCCCGGCCTGGAAAATCACCGACATCGGCCTGATCGACGCCGATGCCTTCACCGTGCTGCCGCCGCTCGCCTGAGCCCGTATTTTAAATGAAAGGAGTACGCTACATGGGGATTCAAGTGATTGATCTCTCACAGGAAATCTATCAGGGAATGCCGGTTTTTCCGCCGCATCAGAAGACGATGATCTTCCCAAATATGAGCCATGAAGAGAGTAAGAACAAGCTCGGCTTCGAGTTTGCCACGAACAACCTGTTGATTAACGAGCATGGACCGACCCACAGCGATGCGATTTACGAATATGATCCGCACGGGCCGACGATTGATGAGATGCCGCTGGAGTATTTTTACGGACCGGCTGTCTGCCTGGACCTCTCCCATATTTCACCGGATGCCTACATTACCCGGCCTGATCTGGAACAGGCGCTGCGCAAAGACCATCTCCATCTGGATAAAGGCGATATCGTCCTGCTGTACACTGGACATTATAACCGTGCCTACGGCACTGAAGAATGGCTGACCCGCTATACTGGCCTGGATTATGAAGCGGCCGGATGGCTGGCGAAGCAGGGGATCATTAACATCGGCATTGATGCGCCTTCTATTGATAACCCGCTGGACCTGCTATTTTCCGGCCACCTGATCTGCCGTGAGTACCGGATGACCAATACCGAGAATCTGTGCAATCTGCATCTGATCGCCCAGAAGCGTTTCCTGTATTTCGGACTTCCGCTCCGGATCCGCCGAGGCACCGGCTCCCCCATCCGTGCCGTCGCAGTATTCATAGAATAAACAGATGAGGCAGGTGATTGTACCGTGACCACAGACAAGGTAATTGAAGAAATCCTGGTACCGGCCTATGAGGGAAGAAGCGCGCGGGTCCGCCGAGGACAGACGCTCTACATCATCGATACCGAGGGCAAGCAGGTGGGTGATTTCGTCTGCTTCAATGCCGAAGACCCTGACGAGCATGTCTCCCCCGTACATATGAGGTCCTCGCTCAGCAGTATCCGGCTCAAGCCCGGCGACGGCCTCTACAGCAACCGCCGCAGACCGCTTATGCAGCTGACGAAGGATACGGTGGAGAAACATGATTTCTTTTTTCCGGCATGCGACTATTACCGCTATAAGATCGACTTCGGGCTGGAGGAGCATCCGAACTGCCATGACAATCTGCAGAAGGCGCTGCACAAATATCAGCTGGGTCACAAAGAGCTGCCTGATCCCATCAACTGGTTCATGAACAATGCGCTGGACGGGAATCTCGACTACGTCATTGAAGAGCCGCTCTCCCGGCCCGGCGATTATGTCGCGCTCCTGGCACTGACCGATGTGATCGTCGCCCTCTCCTCCTGCTCGCAGGATCTGGCCCCGGTCAACGGCTTCAAGGTAACCCCGCTGATGATGCAGATTACTGAACCAGCTCCGGCTGTACCCCCGCTTTACCGGGATATACCGTATCGTTAAAACTGCACTATGGTAGCTTTTGTACACAAATCTTGCATTTGTTCACTGCCCGATTCTCCATCCTGTTCACTGTTGTAACCTTGCTCTACTGTCCCGTTCATGGTATGCAGCTTATAATTGTACTATGAACAATATAGATCAGGCCGGTATCGCCAGAGTACACAGTGAATCAGGGGGCTGTTTATGGGACTGCACAAACTCGGCAATCGAAGAGCATTGTACAGCAGGTTATTAGTCAGTATTACGCTTTGCGTCTCCTTAACTTTTCTTGTCTCCACCATCATCTATTACAATTACTATATCGGTGTGGAAAAAAAGCAGGCTTTCCAGTCCGACCTCGGTAACCTCACGCAGACCAGCAGGGAAGTCGTTAACATGACCGATGCTGCGCAATCGCTTTCTTTTCAAATTTACCGCAACAGTACGATCTCCAAAATTGTTTTCTACGACAAGCCCGATATCTATGATGTCACGGCAGCCATGTCCGAGCTGGGCAATTACTTGAGCTCCATGCCTTATATTGAGTCCATCTATGTCTATAATCCCAAAAGCGGACAGCTGTACATCGCCTCTTCCCACGGACAGAACGGTGTATTTACTGAGCAAGAGCTGGTGGACACCCCCATTCTGGATATCCTCGGCCATTATCAGGACTATAAGGCTTTCACACCGATTCCCAGAGTCTATTCCAATGGTGCACGGGAGAATGACCAGGTTCGTGCTTATACTTTTTTGTGTCTGGATGCCATCGGCTGGGACCGGGCCATCAACTCTGCGGTAATCGTCAACATCTCTGCCCCCTGGATCAATAAGGAAATCACCAGTCCTATTAATTCTGCCAGCGCCACTTACATTCTGGACGATCAGGGGGCTTTTCTGTCCGGCAACAGCCTGAAGCAGCAGGAGCTCTCCCCGGAGGAAGCCGGATGGATTGAACAGCGTATCAAAGGCCAGGAGGCAGGTTATTTCATCGGGCCCTTCGGAGGCGTGAACTCGCTGATTTCTTATACTGCACCGGATGACTTAAGCTGGCAGTATGTGCGGATTACCCCCTACGACAACATTACTGAGCATACGAATACTATCCGCAACACCACCCTGCTCATTGCAGCCCTTGTTCTGGTGGCCGGCATCGGCCTCTCCTGGATCATGTCCAGAAGCCTGTATCTGCCGATTGACCGGATTGTCAGCGAGATGAATATTCTCGAGACGGAGAAACGCGACAGCATGTTCATGATCCGGCAAAATACACTGCGCGATCTCATTCTCGGCCTCAAGCCGTTGCAGTCTATTCAGCAGGTAGAGAAGCTGCGCCAGCTCGGGATTCACTTCACCTTCAATGATGATTTCCGCCTGATCCTGCTGAGGATTGATCACTACAAAGAGTTCAGGGAAGCCCGCTCTTCCTACCTGCTGGCCTCCAAGTTTGCCATTATGAACATCGCTTCGGAAATTTGCGGCCAGACCTACCGGGTCGAGACTGTGGATATGAACGATGACGGCATCCTTGTGCTGCTGAACATTATCGATCCCGTGGAATATACGGATACCGGGCTGATTGAGGCGCTGCTCCGGCAGATCCAGCAGGCCTGCTCCGACTATCTGAAGCTAAGCCTTACCCTCACCTACAGTCATATTGACCATAACGCGGGCCAGCTGCACCAGCTCTACAGGCAGGTCCGGGAAGCGTCGAATCACCGACTGTTCTACGGACATGGCTGTATCATTAACGCCCAGGACATATGTGCTCTTGAGTCCAGTACGTATCATTATCCTACCGACAAGGAGAAGAAGCTCACCGATGCGCTCCTGAGCGGTAAACTGGAGGACGCTGCCGGGCAGTTCAGCAGCATTATCCGGGAGACCGAAGCCTTTCCCTTTCAGACGGTGCAGTTAACGGTATCCAGACTCAGCGTGACAGTCAGGGAGATCGTGAATACCGTTCAGAAACGTAACCGTTTACAAAATGACGCAATCAGCGGGCTACCTTGCCTGGATTCCATTGAGACCATTGACGAGCTGGAGGAGGCCTTCTCCGCTCTCTTCACTGCATTGCGCGAACAGCTGGACGAGAAGAAGAACTCCAAGCAGCATGATCTGATCTGCCTCATCAATAGCAAGATCAACGAGAATTACATGAAGCCGAACCTAAGCCTCAACCAGATTGCTGATGAGCTGGATATGTCACCGATCTATATCAGCCGCCTTTACAAGCAGCAGACCATGAATAGTATCGTCGATGTCATTCTGGAGGTACGGATGCGCGAGGTATGCGCCCTGCTGGAGAACACCGACCTGCCGGTAACGAGCATTGCCGAGCGCTGCGGCTTCACCAGCAGCTCTTATCTGCACCGGATGTTCAAGCGCAGCTTCGGAACGACGCCTACGGATTACCGGCGTTCGAAGAATGCTTAATAGTTGACACATTAATGTTCTGGGAGTGCCGGCTATGCTGGCATTTCCGGCTGTTCTGCTGTAGCTGGTTCCAATTCCGGTTCCAGTTCCAGCTAAAGTCCCAGTTCCAATCCAATTCCAGCTCTAGTTCCTGTTCCACCTCAAGTCTCAGTTCCAGCTCAAGTGCCAGTTCCATTTTCCGGTCCCAGCTCGCTCCAGCTCCAGCTCAAGTCCCAATCCAACTCCAGCTCCAGCTCCTATTCCTGTTCCCGTTAGGTTCCCATTGAAATTGGTTGTGACAAGCTAAATGTTGTACGTATTACAACTCTAAGCCAACAATACAGGGCATTTATAAGGATTGTTGTAGGAAATACAACAATCCTCGCGATTAGCCGCTAGAATGAGGCAAAATGTTGCATTTCATACAACAATCCCCGCTTAGCTAGCGCATATTGAGCGGAAATGTTGTATTTTGTGCAAGATTAGTCCCCAGTACACAGAGAACTCCCCCGCTTTGGTGGAACACCAAGCCTATCTCTAATTCTACGGAGATATTCCTCCCGCTTTGGTGGTTGCTCCCTCGCTTTGGTGGAACACCAAGCCAGTCTCTAACTCTACGGAGGTGCTCCCTCCATTTTTCTAAATATTCCCACGATTTAGTGAATGCTCCCTCGCTTTGGTGGAACACCAAGCCCGCCTCTAACTACTCGGAGGTGCTCCCTCCATTTTGCTTGATATTCCCCTGCTTTGGTGGATGCCCCTCGCTTTGGTGGAACACCAAGCCCGCCTCTAACTACTCGGAGATACCCCCTCCGCTTTGCTGGATGTTCTCACGCTTTGCTTGGTTTTCCCTCGCTTTGGTGGAACACCAAGCCGTCACTAACTCTACGGAGATATTCCCTCCGCTTTGGCCCGTCTCCAAGTACACGGAGACGGCCTTTTCTGCTCTCCTCCCCTGCCACGGAAGCGGATGTCTGACGTGGCTTTTGCTCTTCGAGTGCTGTATGCAGGTCTGGCTACCGCTTAAACAGCGGAGAAGACGGAATGAATGTGGAGAAGCGGCAGCGGTCGCCTTTGTATACGGATTTTCACCGCTAAGGTAAAAATAAATAAAATCCGGATACAACAGCGATCGGAACATCATTCCGTTTTCGGAGCGTCCACCCAATGCGCCTCCGTTGCACCTGCACCAGCACCAGCACCCGCACTTGCACCTCGCACTCGCACCCGTCCCTGCAACTCGCACCTGCACCCGCCCTGCACCTCGCACTCGCACCCGCTCTGCACCTCGCACTTGTACCCGCCCCTGCACCCGCACCAACCATCTGCCCATAAAAAAGCCCCAAAAGCCATGCGGCTTCCGGGGCCCCTCTCTACTTAATACCTTTCTCCGCAGTATAAGCGTTCCACTGCTTCGTCCACTCCGCCTGGATCTTCTCGAGTCCGGCCTGCTTGGCCTTCTGCATGAAGGTCTCCAGCCCCTTGTCGATATCCTCCACCAATCCCGCTTCGAGCGGGAACAAATATTGCTTCTCGACCTGCTCCAGCGCCGCTTTCTCTGCCTGATAGGAAGAATAGTCCTCTGCAAAGCCGAGGAACAGATCCGGCTTCTGAATCTTGTCGAGCTCATCAAAGATTGCCTTCACCCCGTCAAAACCCTTGTCGAACAGCATATACTCCGGATTTCTCCACGCCCAGCCGTTCATGCCCTCCCGGGTGAAGCCGTTGGTCTGGCTGGTGCCAAGCAGCTTGTAGTACCCGTCTTCTACGGTATAGTTCTTGCCCTCAATACCATATTCGGTCAGCTGGTTGTAGCGTTTGTCCAGAACCAGCTTTTCATAGAAAGCGAGTGCCCGATCCGGATTCTTGCTGCTCTTCGGAATCGCAAAACCGTTGTGAACCGGATGTACCGGAGTCGCATACCCCGTTGTCTTGCCGAACGGATAATACCCTAGCTCCCATTCGGGATGTGTGGTGCTGATCTTCATGACCATATCATTAAAGCGCGTCGGATTATCCCCGAACATGCTCGCCGCCTTGCCGGAAGTAATCGGGTCCTGCATCGTATCCTTGATATTCAGCACATTCTTGGGAATGAAGCCTTTTTCCTGCCAGCGTTTCATGACCTTCAGCTCTTCTTTTTGCTCATCGGAGCCCCAGTACGAGTACACTTCAGTAGGGGATTCATATTTCACACCCATCCCATATGGCAGCGCGCCGACCATCTTATTCAGCTCGGTATAAATGTAATGGAGATTATTGCCGATGTCGCTGTTCAGAGAGGCCGGCATCATATCCGGTTCGTTCTGGCGGATTCCGTCCATGTAAGCCTCATAGCTGGCCAGATCCGTAGGCTGGGGAAGATTGTATTTCTTGCGCAGGTCCTCCCTCCAGACGAAACCGTTGGTCACGTATTCTTTGTACGTCGCAGGCACTGTATAGATTTTGCCGTCTACCTTAACATCCTCCCACATCGACTCAGGGACGAATTTCTGCAGCTCTGGCGCGGCCTTAGGCAGCAGATCATCGAGGGCCAGGAATGCGCCGCGTTTCGCATAGGAAGCATACTGGGTCCAGTCAGCAGTGAAGATCAGGTCAATCGCCTGGCCCGAGGAGAGCAGCAGCTTGTATTTCTGATCCCAGTCCGTCCAGCTCGTATAGTTGAATTTAACCGTTGTGTTAAGCTCCGCCGCCGCCATCTTGTTGACTTCGGCTTCAATCGCCGGCAGATCCTTCGGCGCATCGCCGAGCATGTAGAACTGCAGCTCCACTTTCTTGGAGGTGTCAATTCCGGGTTCTGCCGTAGCAGTGGTACTGCCCTCCGTTGCCGCTGCCGTGTTGTTTTTACCGCTATCCGTGCTGCCCGCTGCCTCTTTATTGTTGCCGTTACTGCCGCTGCATCCCGCAGCGAGCAGCGAGACTGCCAGCATGGCTGTCAGGACAGCCAGCGATTTTTTCCGTGCATTCTTGCTCATCATGAACCCTCCCAAAAGTGTTGTTTGGTAATACTGCTTCCTGGTTCAGCTCCTCACAATATCTATGTTAGCCGAATAGCAGCCGCCAAAGACAGCGCGGATCTGCTACAAGGTTCTAACCTTTTACCGCGCCGATCGTCAGGCCTTTAACGAAATAACGCTGAATGAACGGGTACAGAAACAGAATAGGTCCAGTGACAACGATGGCCATCGCCATTTTAGTTGACTCTGTAGGCAGATCTGCCCCGAGACTTACCCCCGTTCCCGCCCCCATGTTCGCAATGAAGGAAGCCGAGTTGATCACATTGTACAGATGGAACTGCAGCTGATACTTGTGTGTGTCATTGATGAACAGGGAAGACGAGAACCAGTCGTTCCAGTACGTCAGCGCGAGAAACAGTCCAACCGTGGCAATGCCGGGCATCGACAGCTGCAGCACAATCCGCCAGTATATTTTGAAATCACCCGCCCCGTCAATCTTGGCAGATTCGAACAGCTCCTCAGGAACAGCAGAACGGATGAAGTTCTTCATCAGAATAATCAGAAACGGCGTCATCAGCCCCGGCAGAATCAAGGCTCCGTACGAGTCGGTCAGATGCAGATATTTGGTCATCATAATGTACCAGGGCACGAGGCCCCCGCCGAACAGCGTGGTGAAATAGATATAGAACGAGAACGTATTGCGGTATTTGAAATCCCTGCGGGCCAGCACATAACCAGCCATAGTCATGAAGAACAGCCCCAGCGTCGTCCCCGTAAGTGTAGTGAACAGAGTAACGCCATATGCGCGCAATACCTCATCCGGAAAAGTGAACACCGTCTTGTATCCTTCCAGTGAGAATTCCGCAGGAATCAGATGGTAACCGTCCCTGATAATCGATTCATTGGAGGACAGCGAGGCCGATATAATCAGCAGAAACGGGATCAGACACGCCAGCGAGCCGATGATAATAACCGTGTACGCCAGCCCCTGCAGCAGTCTGGTATAGTGATCGTCTTTAATATGCATGCTCTTTCTCTCCTCCTAAAACAACGCGTAATCATCATTGATTTTGCGGATAATGTAGTTCACCGTCATGATCAGGATGAAGCCGAACAGGGATTGATACAGACCCGCCGCCGTCGCCATGCCGATATCAAAGGTCACCTTCAGGGAGCGGAAGACGTACGTATCCAGAATATCTGTTGTGTTATACAGCACCCCGTTGTTGCCGATCAGCTGGTAAAAGAGGTCAAACTGCCCCTTCATAATGCTTCCGAGTGAGAATAGCAGCAGCACTACGAAGGTAGACTTCAGCATCGGCACCGTAATATACCAGATCCGCTGAAAAATATGTGCTCCGTCAATTTTGGCCGCTTCATAGTACTCATCGCTGATCCCTGTGATGGCCGCCAGGTAGATGACCATGCTGTAGCCGAGATTTTTCCACAGATAGAACAGGATGATCAGGAAGATCCAGACCAGCGGCTTATTATAGACATCCACAGGTCCCGCTCCGAACCGGGCCAGCAAGGTGTTCAAGAAACCGCTATCATAATTGAACACGTTGTAGACGATAACGCTCAGAATAACGAAAGAAACAAAATACGGCAGGAACATAATCGACTGGGTCAGCTTCTTGAACCATTTGTGGCGCAGCTCGCTAAGCAGAATCGCACAGACAATCGCCAGTACGTTGCCGAGCAGGATGAAGGCCAGATTGTAGCCGATGGTATTGAGCGTCAGCTTGATCAGCGTACCCGATTTCCAAAGAAACTCGAAGTTCTTCAGACCCACGAAGGGAGCATCGAACAATCCGGAATTGAAATCAAATTGAGTGAACGCATAATACACGCCGACCATCGGGAAATACGAATTGACCAGGAAGAACAGCAGCGCCGGCAGCAGCATCAGAAAAAGAATCCGGTTATGAATCAGCTCATGCAGAAATCCCTTCTTCCTTCTCTTCCGCGTGCCGGACTCTATCTGCGGGGACAGCCCGCCTGTTCCCTTCAGTGGAAGCTGGATAGCGAGTGGCATACCCGACTTGCGCTTACGGTGTCTCAAAGCCTTCACTCTCCTATACCTATATAAGTTGGCGGCACTGGCTCCGAAGCCTCCGCCCCTCGCGGCCCTTATGGCTTCGTCCAATGGATGCCCTGAGTATAGAAGATACCTCCTGCAGCTGAACAGTGAACCTTACAGCTATTCCTGTATTTTATTGCCAACCCCAGGGTGTACATTTCATACTTTTGTGCAGTAACCACGCTTGAACGCAAATAAGCCCCCGGATTACTCTCCTTCAGGAGAAGAATCCGGGGGAATGTTGTGCGTACTCCCGCGCTTATATCATCATATATACTTCTAAAGCTCTACCGAACATGCCACGCCCGGCTTCTCCCTCACTCCCTGCCGGCGCCCGGCAAACTGCGATTCGGCCTGATTCAGCACCTTCCGTTTCCGCCAGCGCAGCAGCACCAGTCCTCCTCTTGCCGCTTCATCGGCAATCATGCAGCAGTAGATACCCAGCAGCCCCCAGCCGGACGAAATTCCGAGCCAGTAGGAGCCGCCTACGCCAATCAGCGTCATGGAGATCATCGAGACCACCATGGTATAGCGGGTATCACCAATCGCATTAAGCGAGTTGCCCATAGCCATATTTAGCATTTTGCACGGCTGCAGCAGCAGATTAAGCGCCAGCAGGGATACGCCGATAGCGACAATCTCCGGATCGGCAGTGAAGAATCCGAGCAGCGACCGGCCGAACAAATACAATAACAGCACATTGGCGCTGACGATAGCCAGCCCGATGTACAGCGTCCGGTATGCTGCACTATAGGCCTCCTGCATCTGCTTGGCACCGAAGAGATAGGCGATCTGAATCTGACCGGCCATGGCGATGGCATAACCCAGCGTGAAGCAGAAGGACTCCAGCGTGTTCAGATAGGTACGTGCAGCCAGTTCCTTGGCACCCAGCATGGCAAGGAAAGAATAGATTACCAGCTGTGACAGCACCCAGGAGGAGGAGTTCAGTCCCAGCGGCCAGCTGATCCTGACGATCTCCGCGAATAATTTGCGGTGGAAGGTCCGGAAATCCGGCAGCCTGATTCTGCGCTCAAAAGCGCTGCTGAACATATACAGCAGTACAGCCACACCGATCAGCCTGCTAATCATCGTGGAGACCGCAATGCCGCTTAGTCCCATCTCCGGCAGGCCGAACATGCCGAAGATCAGAATATAATTGAGCAGGATATGAATAACATTCACAGCCACTCCCGTATACATCGGCCCGCGCGTATTGCCTGTATTGCGGATTGCAGAGCCTAGAGAGGCAGTCATTCCAACCATGAACAATCCGCCGCCTACATAAGTAAGATAGACATGAGATAGCGGAATCAGCTCTCCTGAAATATGAAGCATCCGGGCAACCGGATCGGCATACAGAAACAAGCTAACACTGAAGGCAACCCCCAGGATAGTGCTTACAGTAACTCCCATAATCGCAATCGTACGCGCCTCTTCATTGCGGCCGGAGCCGAGCCGCTGCGCAATCAGTATACCTGCACCTCCGGCGAACGTGGTAAACAGTGTAATCAAAGCGCCAAATAACTGATTCGAAATGCCTACAACGGCAACGGCATCATCAGAGATCCGGCTGACCATGATCGTGTCCACTGTCCCGAGCAGCGTTTGCAGAAATATTTCAATAAATATAGGCCAGGCCAGCATCCACAGTCCGCTCTTCCCACCCATGGGTTTCATGGAATAAACCCTCCTCTGCCGATATGCGGCTGCTATAACCTGTGTAATCAAGCCTTGCAATTCAAGCTTGCTCGAAATAAATTATAGATGATATACTCTGGAAAATGTACCATATCTCAAACCTAAACTTTCAATATTCAAACCATCCTGCAGGAGGCTACCCTAATGAATCCGCTCCTATTCCGCATTCCTCCCCTGCCGCATTATATTGCAAGCGGCTTCAATCACTACCCGCCCGGCTATCAGCATCCGAACCGCCAACACATCAAAGTATTCGATCTGCTCGTCGTCCGGAAAGGCTGCCTATACATCGGTGAAGAGGAGCGGCGGTTTACGGTGAAGGCAGGAGATGCCTTAATTCTGCGTCCGGACTGCCACCACTTCGGAACGGAGGGCTGCCGGGAGGAGACTGCCTATTATTGGCTTCATTTTCAAACCTTCCATGACTGGCCCGCGCAGCCCGGTTCCGCGCTTGATTCCGGCAGCCCGAATGAGCCGGTGGGCGGCCTGCCCGCTTCGTTCTTCAATATCAGCTCGTTTAACCTCGCGTTGTCGCAATTCGTCACTCTGCTGCAGCCGGCCAAGATCGAAGAGCTGCTAGCCCAGCTGGGGCAGCTGCAAGCCACTGCCCACCTGGAATCGGTCCGCTTCCGGCAGCAGACTCTCTTCCAGGATATTCTGCAGCTGCTTGCTGCCTCCGTGAAGCCGGAGCAGCACAGCTCCCAGTCCACTGTATGCGCCGAGCAGACCGCCTCCTTCCTCCGCGCCCATTACCGCGAAGAGATCACTACGGCGATGCTCGGAGACAGCCTTAACTTTCATCCGGTCTATATTGCCCGCTGCATGAACAAGGCGTATGGCTGTGCACCGATGGAATATCTGCTCCGTTACCGGATCGAGCAGAGCAAGCTGCTGCTGATGCAGACCAGCTTCCCTATCGCCCGGATTGCCGAAGAGGTCGGCTTCAACCAGGCGCCTTACTTCAGCTCCACCTTCATGAAGCTGGAGGGGCTGTCACCGCGGGAGTACCGCCAGCGCTTCTCATGAGAACAGGCCATCAGCGGTTTCCTCCGCTGATGGCCTGTTTCACTATTGTTTATATTTCGGGGTCTCCGCAAATTACCTGAGTATTATCGAAGCCAAAATCCCGCTTTGCGGGGTTATTGTACTAATGCTTACTCCGCCTCCGGCACCGCCGCAGTCATCCAGAACTCGAATTCCAGCTGCTGATCTGCAGGGATCCGGTATTCCGGATGCACCGGCGCACCCCAGCTGTCATCACCGCCGACACCCATTTGCTGCGCGGCAATGGTGACAACCGTGTAGTGCACCTTGGGCAGCTCATAAGGATGCGCTGCCTGCTCCAGTTCGAACGCTGTGTATGGCGACAGCGTACATTCCAGCGGCTCTCCCGCAGCCGCCTGAATCTGCAGCCCGCGGCCGCGCTCGTCCGTAATGCGTACCTGGCGTACGCCGGTACGGTTGCCGGACTCCTGCGGCACCAGATAAGGTGACGGCAGCTCCGTCACCTTACGCCGGAAGCGTCCCAGACGCGCTCCATACGCGCGGTCACTGTAATTCTCTTCCGGCCCGCGGGCATACCAGTCCGACTCTCCATAATCGGCGGACATCCGGAAGGACACGGCCACAACCGGCACATCCGGCAAGCCGGCCGCCCCTGTATACACTGTACGGACCCGCAGTTTGCCGTCTGCGTAGACCGTATACTCAAATCGGGTCTTCAGCTCCCGGCTGATGCTGAATTCATAGTCAAAGGTCACCGTGGCCCGGTTCTTCCCGGTCTCAAGCCTTACCGCCGTGCAGCTGCGGGCAAGACTGGCCGCGAACCAGCCGCCTGCGTGGTAAGCAAGCGAAGTTCCCTTATCATTATCTGTGGTTGCCCGCCAGAACAGCGGAGCAGGCGGTGTAGCAATCATCTCACGTCCCCCGTAACAGAGCGACACCAGCGAACCTGCCTGCTTGGAGAACAGGGCAGCGAATCCGCGGCCGGTTACGCCAATGTTCACGTCTCCCTCGATCACCCTGAACTCTCCGGCCGCAGGCAGCATAACATCCTCCAGGTCCGCCGCAGCCTCAGCGGCTTCAATCCGGAAGACATGCTCCCCGTAGGCTGTCTCAAATCCCGCCTCAGCCCACAGCTCCGCTTCCTTCAGCAACAAGCTTACCGCCAGCGTGTACTCTCCCGGAGCTCCTGACACCTCCGGCAGCGCAAGCGGAATTCGTGCCTCTGCCTGCGCCGCAACCGCTACCTCCTGCTGTCCCTTGAAGATTTGCCGCCCTTCCAGGTACAGCCGGAACTCCAGCCGCAGCCCTTCTGTCCCTTCGAACAGATTACCGTTGATGATCTTCACTGCATCCCGTTCCGGTACAAGCCGGATGTTCTGGTAGAGGAACTTCACCTCCTGCATCTTCGGGGTCACGGTCCGGTCAGCGTAGACAATCCCGTTGCCGCAGAAGCTGTAATCCGTCGGCCGGTCATCAAAGTCACCGCCATAGGCCAGATATTCTTCTCCGTATCTGTTTGTGACCACCAGCGCCTGGTCAATATAATCCCAGATGAAGCCGCCCTGATACTGCGGATACCGGCTCTCCAGCGCGATATACTTATGGAGTCCCCCTACTGAATTGCCCATGGCATGCATATATTCACAGCTGATGTATGGCTTATCCGGCTGACCTTCCAGGTATTCTGCAATGTCCGCAGGCTTGGCGTACATCCGGCTCTCCATGTCACTGGTGTCATTGTATTTACGGTTATGGAATACCCCTTCATAGTGCACCAGCCGCCCCGGATCGGTTTTGCGGAAATAATGGGACACATTCAGAATCACCTCACCCGCATACGATTCATTACCGCAGGACCAGATGAGGATGGACGGATGGTTCTTATCGCGCTCCAGCATCGACACTGCACGGTCCATTACAATATCCTGCCACTCCGGTTTATCACCGGGAATGTTCCAGGACGGCTCAACCGCGCCCATCTTTTGCCACGAGCCATGGGATTCCAGATTCATCTCGTCAATCACATAGACACCGTACTCATCGCATAGCTCATACCAGAGCGTCTGATTCGGATAATGTGAGGTCCGCACCGCATTGATATTATTCTGCTTCAGGATGATGATGTCCTTAATCATGTCCTCTCTGGTGATGTTCCGCCCTCTGCGGCTGTTGAATTCGTGACGATTGACTCCTTTGAAAATAATCCGTTTGCCGTTCAGCCGCATCAGCTTGTCCTTCAGTTCAAACACGCGGAACCCCGCCCGTTGCACAATCGCCTCCACCAGTTCTCCGCTGCCATCGAATACAGAGATACAGACGCTATAGAGATACGGATTTTCTGCGCTCCACAGCGACACCGTACCTGCCTCCAGGGTAAAGGCCGCCTTTCCAGCCACAACCTGCCCCTCGGTTTCCGCCACAACGGCACCGGCCGCATCCTTCAACCCGATTTTCACAAAAGCGTCCGCCGCCGTTGCCATGCTAACTTCAGCAGTTAACGTTCCCTCCTGATAGGCAGCATCCAGCCCCGCGTTAATCCGCAGATCCTGCACATGAAGCTCCGGCACCGTATACAGATACACCTCGCGGAAGATACCCGAGAACCGCCAGAAATCCTGATCCTCCAGCCAGCTGCCCGTGCAGCGCTGATAGACTTCAACGGCCAGCTTGTTCACCCCCTCCTGCAAATAAGGGGTCAACTCAAACTCCGCAGGTGTGAAGCTGTCTTCACTGTAGCCGACGAATTGTCCATTAAGCCAGACATAACAAGCCGCCTCTACGCCCTGAAAAGAAATAAAGACCGGCCCGTTCTCCATATTCACCGGAACCTCGAAGAACTTCACATAACTCCCCACCGTATTGCTCTCCTCCGGAATCGCCGGCGGCCGCACAGCATCAAGCCCGTCCCAGGGATACATCGTGTTGGCATATTGCGGCTTGCCGTACCCCTGAAGCTGGATATGACCGGGCACCTGAATGTCCCCCCAGCCTCTGGTATCATAATCCGCCTTATAGAAATCCTGAACCCGGCTGGCCGCATTCACTGCATAGCTGAATTTCCAGTCTCCGTTCAGGGAATGACGCAGCTCCATCGGGGCTTGCCGCTCCGCTTCCTCCATGGTCTTGTAATAACGATGGTCCGAATGCGCTTCCAATCGGTTCACCTTAAAAACCGAAACATCGCTTAACCAGTCCAGACTGGGCTCGTTGCTGAACATTATATTTTCCTCCTTCATGATTTATCCGCAGATTATATTCTCTTCCATGACTTCTTAACCGCTTGCGTCAGCCGTGCACTTTCATTTTACCCCGGGAGCTTCACAGACTCATAGTGCAGGATCACAACTAAGGTGCACATAGCTGACTTTGGGGCATTTGACCCTGGCCTCTTACTGCATCTTAAGCTTTTAGCAGCCGCAAATGGAATAGCATATTTACCGTTTTTACTGGATTATTTATCTGTATATTAAGAGGAACACCCTCCACTCCGCTTTCACGCAAAAAGCCCCAGCTGAGCGGCAACCGCCGTACAGCATGGAGCTTTTATAGTAACAGGTTTAGCCTTTCAGTCTTTCAGCCTATTAGCCTTTAACAACAGCATTAACCTCTTTATACTCGGCCAGCGTCAGCACTTCTCCAAAAATCCCGATATCCCGCAGACCGGAGACATGCATCTCCTCATCCTTGGAGGCGCAGCAGTCGCTGATACACTTGACCTTGTAAGTGTGGTACATCGCATCGGATGCCGTAGAGCGGACACAGACGTTGGTCCATACCCCGGTAACTACAACCGTATCAATCCCCTCCTCACGGAGAAAAAGATCCATATCCGTATAGCTGAACGCACTATGCCGTCTTTTCTGCACGATATAATCGCCTTTATCCGGCTGCGGAGTCAGCTCGGTTATGAAGTCCGATCCCCAGGTGCCCTTAATCGCATGAACCGGCCTAACCCTGAAGTCAGCATCATTCTGCCGGTGCGCCTCCTGTACGAAGATCACCTGAATATCATTCTCGTGGCTGAATTCGATCAGCTCCTGAATTGCAGGCACGATTCCCGTCCCGTTCGGACAAGTCAGCGCTCCATCCGGATGGATGAAATCATTCAGCATATCAATAATTACTACCGCGTGTTTAGCCATTATGTTCTCTCCCCTTCTCCTAGTATTTCAGCAAACGCGGAAGCTCGCTGATCGTCTGCCGTTTCACGAACTCGCCATAGCCCGGTTTACCGACCACACCAAGCTCATCATCGTAGACCAGTGTGCCTCTGACAATGGTTTTATCCACCTTGCCCTTCAGCTTCATTCCGTGGAACGGGGTGTATTTCGGTTTGCAGTGCATTTTCTCTTTATCGAGCGTCCATTCCTTCTCCAGATCGACAATCGTGAAGTCGGCATCGGTGCCGATTTCCAGCGCGCCTTTCTTCGGATACAGGCCATAATGGATGGCCGGATTCGTGCACAGCAGCTCCACCAGGCGGGACAAGCTGAGTCTGCCTTTGTTGTAGCCTTCACTAATCATGATCGGCACCAGCGTTTCTACACCCGGAATCCCCGGGAAGGAAGTCCAGACATCCATGCCCGGCGCATCCTTTTCCGTAGCAATCTCATAGGGGGCATGGTCGGTAGCCATGAAGTCAATTGTTCCGTCCACCAGTCCCTGCCAGAGCGCTTCATTATCTTCCGGACGGCGCAGCGGAGGTGCTATTTTGGCAAAAGTCCCGAACTCCGTCATCGCATCCACCGCATTCAGCGTCAGGTAGTGCGGACAGGACTCCGCTGTCACCTTCACCCCTTTAAGCTTCGCTTCCTTGATCAGCTGATTGCCTGCCGCCGTACTCATATGCACGATATGCAGGCGCGCTCCCGATTCCTCCGAGAAGCTAATGCCCAGCTGGATCGCCGCCTTTTCCGCCAGAATCTTGCGCGCTTCAGCCCATGCCGGGTAACCCATCCGTCCTTCCTTTTTCAGCTTCTGGGTATAGTAATCGCAGATGGCATAGTTCTCAGCGTGAATTCCGATGGGCATTCCAGTTTCGGCTACAGCATAGAAGGCTTCGAGCATCTCAGGGTCCGTCACACGCGGGTAAGATGGCACAGACGGTGTCATATATACTTTAAAAGCAACCACACCCTCAGCAGCCTGCTCCTTCACAATATCCAGCACATCATTGCGTACATCCTCGCCCGTAATCCCGCCCCACATGGCGTAGTCGACGATTCCTTTACCTTCGAGCGCATTCAGCTTGTTATGCAGGTTCTCCACCGAACGTACAGAGGGTACGCTGCAGCAAGGCATATCTACAATCATCGTTACCCCGCCCGCCGCCGCACTGCTGGTTCCGGTAACGAAGTCTTCACGGTGTGTGAACCCCGGATCATTAAAGTGAGTATGCGAATCAATAACTCCTGGCAGCACCAATTTGCCTTGTGCATCAATAATCGTATCGGCCTCCGCGTCAAGATCCTTGGCGAACCCTACGATAACGCCTTTGTTCACCAGAATGTCCGTCAGCACCTGTCTGTCGCCTTGCGGAATACTCGCATTTTTAATGATCAGTTCATAACCCATGAATACACACCTCTTCTTTATGATTTGGTTGAATCCCCACTCTGGCCGGACGAGGCAAGATCAGCTCCACGCTTCTGTACACAACAAAAAACCCAGGGTACAAAAGGCACATAATAGTAAACACTGCCTCACCCGGATACCTCCGCACAGTGAAAAGCAATTCCTATCACATACCTCCTGTAGCCTGGGGCAATTTACGGTCGCCTGGTCGAAACGCTCAAACCAAATTATTGAGCTTATACAAGAGCAAGAGCTTATTTGATTAGTCCATCTGATAAGCAAGCAGCCCGGCAGCATTATGTT
This sequence comes from Paenibacillus sp. FSL E2-0178, assembly GCF_038593005.1. Classification (NCBI taxonomy): domain Bacteria; kingdom Bacillati; phylum Bacillota; class Bacilli; order Caryophanales; family Paenibacillaceae; genus Paenibacillus; species Paenibacillus sp. FSL E2-0178. Next base: position 5,753,695 of record NZ_CP151953.1, on the reverse strand, counting down.
ATGTAATATTATATAACACAATATCCGGTTTCGGCTTCCTTAAGTACCTTTATCATATCATCAAGAGGCTTTCCGTCAAGATTATAAACCACTTTGTCAAGAAACGGTCAATTTATGTGTTATATAAAATAACATTAACGGACTTTGCATTCCATTATCCCGGATATTCCGCTCTTTCTACTGCCCTTCTATCTACTCTATAAGCAACTTAAGGAAACACGGGAACCCGGTCTCCGCAAGGATTTCAACCCAGTATAAGGCCTAACTCTATTTATAATTCATCTCATTCTTATACCGTTTTCGCTACAAGCTTAAGTACTGGCTGCAGCATTTCCAATCCTTAATTGCAGCGACAATAATCATACGACCCTGCGGCTCAAGATTAAGGTCTGGCTGCTTTCGCTTCATTCTCCAGGGAGGCAAAATAAGCAATTTTGTGATCCACCTTTTGCGCAAAGCTCTGAAAGAATTTAATCTTCTCATCAATATGCACTTTATGCTCCTGCAGCAGTCTGCGCTGATCGGGCAAAGCACTTACCCCTTCTTTCGAAAGCGCAATGAATTGCTTGATATCGGCAATCGCCATCCCTGTATCTTTAAGACAGCAGATTAACGAAATTAACTCCAGATCCTCATCGTCAAAACACCGGTTGCCGTTAACATCTCTTGCCACAACCGGCAATACGCCCTCCCGTTCGTAGTAACGCAGCGTATATTGGCTCAGTCCGCTTTTTTGTGCTATGGTTTTGATGCTGTATCCCATTATTGCAGCTCCCTTCTATCAGCTGGTATCGGTTTCATCTCTTAAAGTAACACCATTTGGTTTCTATGAAAAGCCGCTCTATAAATCTATTGACTTACACCTAACTCTAAGGTCTAAGCTTAACACTGTACCTTCATTTAAGGAGTGAATAATTAATGGTAAAAAGAATTAACGTTGCTAATGGTGCGCTGGAGGTCGCTGAAATCTCCCTGGGCTGTATGCGGATTGCAGATCTGTCACCACAAGAGGCCGATGTACATATTCACAGCGCCCTTGAGGCTGGCATAGACTTTTTTGACCACGCTGACATTTATGCTGCCGGTAAAGCTGAGGAGGTGTTCGGCGATGTGCTGGCTGCAAGTCCGGGCATGCGGGATCAACTGCTGATCCAGACCAAATGCGGGATCCGTAATGGCTTCTTCGACTTCTCCAAAGAGCATATTGTAAGCTCGGTAGAGAACAGCCTGAAGCGCCTGAAGACCGATTATGTCGATGTTCTGCTGCTGCACCGCCCGGACACCCTTATGGAGCCTGAAGAAGTAGCAGAAGCCTTTGATCAGCTGGAGAGCAGAGGTCTGGTTAAACACTTCGGCGTCAGCAACCAGAATCCCCTGCAGATTGAATTGCTGAAAAAGAACGTCAAACAGCCCCTGCTGTTCAACCAGCTTCAGCTCAGCGTAATGGTCACCGGCATGATCGATTCCGGAATCAACGTCAATATGACAAATTCCGGATCAGTTGTCCATGATGGAGGCATCCTGGAGTATAGCCGCCTGCATGATATGACGATCCAGCCTTGGTCACCGTTCCAATACGGTTTCTTTGAAGGCGTATTCCTCGGCCATGAGAAGTTCCCGGAGGTGAATGAAGTCATTAACCGTCTGGCTGCGGAAAAAGGGGTAGCAGATACGGCCATCGCCATTGCCTGGCTGCTGAGACATCCGGCCAAAATGCAGCCGGTGGTCGGTACCACCAACACTAAGCGTCTGCTGGATATCGCCAAAGCTTCGGATATTACGCTTAGCCGCCAGGAATGGTACGAGATCTACCGCGCAGCCGGGAATGTGCTTCCTTAAGTGGGTCTTAGCATCAACATATAAAACATATTAAAACCCGCAACGAATTTGAGGATCTAAGCTCGTTGCGGGTTTTATCCTTAATTTGAGATGGAGTATAAATATAAAAATCCCTCAGGAGTCAGACTCCCAAGGGATTAGTTTCGTAAATTATACCGGCGAGAGGACTCGAACCTCCACGGTTTCCCACTCGATTTTGAGTCGAGCGCGTCTGCCATTCCGCCACGCCGGCATATACATAGAATTAGTTCTAAAAGATAATGGAGGTGCCACCCAGATTTGAACTGGGGATAAAGCTTTTGCAGAGCTTTGCCTTACCACTTGGCTATGGCACCAAAAAAATGGAGCGGACGACGGGAATCGAACCCGCGACCCTCGCCTTGGCAAGGCGATGCTCTACCGCTGAGCCACGTCCGCATATAATGGCTGGGGATATAGGAATCGAACCTATGAATGACGGAGTCAAAGTCCGTTGCCTTACCGCTTGGCTAATCCCCAACATTTGATTTAATAAAATGGGGCGACTGATGGGTCTCGAACCCACGAATGCCGGAACCACAATCCGGTGCGTTAACCCCTTCGCCACAGTCGCCATATAAAGCTTATTTAATTGCAATGCCTTATAACTCTTATAAAATAAATGGGGCGACCGATGGGTCTCGAACCCACGAATGCCGGAACCACAATCCGGTGCGTTAACCACTTCGCCACGATCGCCATATTAAATTTTATAGGATATTACTTGGCAGGGGCAGCAGGAATTGAACCCACACCAACGGTTTTGGAGACCGTTGTTCTACCTTTAAACTATGCCCCTAAAAATGGTGGAGGCTGATGGATTCGAACCACCGAACACGTACGTGAGCAGATTTACAGTCTGATGCGTTTGGCCACTTCGCTAAGCCTCCGAGGATGGTGCCGGCGAGAGGACTTGAACCCCCAACCTACTGATTACAAGTCAGTTGCTCTACCAATTGAGCTACACCGGCATATTAAGTTGTAAAAAATATGGTGGCGCGGGAGGGAATCGAACCCCCGACACAAGGATTTTCAGTCCTTTGCTCTACCGACTGAGCTACCGAGCCGAACATTTCTTCATAAAGATGGCGGAACCGACGGGATTCGAACCCGCGATCTCCTGCGTGACAGGCAGGCATGTTAGGCCAACTACACCACGGTTCCAAATTGGTTGCGGGGGCAGGATTTGAACCTGCGGCCTTCGGGTTATGAGCCCGACGAGCTACCGGGCTGCTCCACCCCGCGTCAATGTTAAAGATCTATTCTGTTAAAGATAGATGGTGGAGGCTGAGGGGTTCGAACCCCCGACCCTCTGCTTGTAAGGCAGATGCTCTCCCAGCTGAGCTAAGCCTCCATATATGACTCGTATGGGATTCGAACCCATGTTACCTCCGTGAAAGGGAGGTGTCTTAACCCCTTGACCAACGAGCCATGCTGTTTAAAATTGTTTTCTCATCCCTATACAGGGAAGTAAAGCTACGGAGAGAGAGGGATTCGAACCCTCGAGACGCTTGTGGCGCCTACACGATTTCCAATCGTGCTCCTTCGGCCAAACTCGGACACCTCTCCATATGGCTCCCCGAACAGGACTCGAACCTGTGACAACTCGATTAACAGTCGAGTGCTCTACCAACTGAGCTATCAGGGAATATACATATCAGGCTTGATCGCCTGAAAACTGAATCCGAAACGAATCTGCGTTCTTCGAAATTTGGATAAGCCCTCGACCGATTAGTATTGGTCAGCTCCATGCATTGCTGCACTTCCACCTCCAACCTATCTACCTCGTCGTCTTCAAGGGGTCTTACTAATTGGGAAATCTCATCTTGAGGGGGGCTTCACGCTTAGATGCTTTCAGCGCTTATCCCGTCCGTACGTAGCTACTCAGCCATGCTCCTGGCGGAACAACTGATGCACCAGCGGTACGTCCATCCCGGTCCTCTCGTACTAAGGACAGCTCCTCTCAAATTTCCTGCGCCCACGACAGATAGGGACCGAACTGTCTCACGACGTTCTGAACCCAGCTCGCGTACCGCTTTAATGGGCGAACAGCCCAACCCTTGGGACCTACTTCAGCCCCAGGATGCGATGAGCCGACATCGAGGTGCCAAACCTCCCCGTCGATGTGGACTCTTGGGGGAGATAAGCCTGTTATCCCCAGGGTAGCTTTTATCCGTTGAGCGATGGCCCTTCCATGCGGTACCACCGGATCACTAAGTCCGACTTTCGTCCCTGCTCGACTTGTTGGTCTCGCAGTCAAGCTCCCTTATGCCTTTGCACTCTTCGAATGATTTCCAACCATTCTGAGGGAACCTTTGAACGCCTCCGTTACTCTTTAGGAGGCGACCGCCCCAGTCAAACTGCCCGCCTGACACGGTCCCCGTACCCGATTAGGGCACTAGGTTAGAACCTAGATACGATCAGGGTGGTATCCCAACGGCGCCTCCGCAGAAGCTTGCGCTCCTGCCTCTACGGCTCCCACCTATCCTGTACAGATCGTACCCAAATTCAATATCAAGCTGCAGTAAAGCTCCATGGGGTCTTTCCGTCTTGTCGCGGGTAACCTGCATCTTCACAGGTATTAAAATTTCACCGGATCTCTCGTTGAGACAGCGCCCAAGTCGTTACGCCATTCGTGCGGGTCAGAATTTACCTGACAAGGAATTTCGCTACCTTAGGACCGTTATAGTTACGGCCGCCGTTTACTGGGGCTTCGGTTCACAGCTTCGGATTGCTCCTAACCACTCCCCTTAACCTTCCAGCACCGGGCAGGCGTCAGCCCGTATACTTCGCCTTGCGGCTTCGCACAGACCTGTGTTTTTGCTAAACAGTCGCTTGGGCCTTTTCACTGCGGCCCCCTCGGGCTATTCACCCTACCGAGGCACCTCTTCTCCCGAAGTTACGAGGTCATTTTGCCGAGTTCCTTAACGAGAGTTCTTCCGCGCGCCTTAGAATTCTCTTCTCGCCTACCTGTGTCGGTTTGCGGTACGGGCACCTTCTCCTGGCTAGAGGCTTTTCTTGGCAGTGTGAGATCATGACCTTCGCTACTACAATTTTCGCTCCCCATCACAGCCCAGCCTTAATGATGTGCGGATTTGCCTACACATCAGCCTCACTGCTTAGACGGACACATCCATCAGTCCGCGTCACTACCCTCCTGCGTCACCCCATCGCTCATAGCGGATTACGGTGGTACAGTAATTTCAAACTGTTGTCCTTCGACTACGCCTTTCGGCCTCGCCTTAGGTCCCGACTTACCCTGAGCGGACGAGCCTTCCTCAGGAAACCTTGGGCTTTCGGCGGATCAGATTCTCACTGATCTTTTCGTTACTCATACCGGCATTCTCACTTGTATGCTGTCCAGCGCTCCTTACGGTACACCTTCAACCTACATACAACGCTCCCCTACCCCAGATGCAAAGCATCTAGCCATAGCTTCGGTGGTGTGTTTAGCCCCGTTACATTTTCGGCGCAGAGTCACTCGACCAGTGAGCTATTACGCACTCTTTCAATGGTGGCTGCTTCTAAGCCAACATCCTGGTTGTCTGTGCAACTCCACATCCTTTCCCACTTAACACACACTTGGGGACCTTAGCTGATGGTCTGGGCTGTTTCCCTTTTGACAATGGATCTTAGCACTCACTGTCTGACTCCCGGCAAGAAGTTAATGGCATTCGGAGTTTGACTGAGCTTGGTAACCCTTGCGGGCCCCGCACCCAATCAGTGCTCTACCTCCACCACTCCATTCACCGAGGCTAGCCCTAAAGCTATTTCGGGGAGAACCAGCTATCTCCGAGTTCGATTGGAATTTCTCCGCTACCCCCACCTCATCCCCGCATTTTTCAACATGCGTGGGTTCGGGCCTCCAGTGCGTGTTACCGCACCTTCACCCTGGACAGGGGTAGATCACACGGTTTCGGGTCTACGTCCACATACTAAATCGCCCTATTCAGACTCGCTTTCGCTGCGGCTCCGGCTTCTCACCTTAACCTTGCATGTTAAACGTAACTCGCCGGTTCATTCTACAAAAGGCACGCCATCACCCATAGATCGGGCTCTGACTTTTTGTAAGCACACGGTTTCAGGTTCTATTTCACTCCCCTTCCGGGGTGCTTTTCACCTTTCCCTCACGGTACTGTTTCACTATCGGTCGCCAGGTAGTATTTAGCCTTAGCAGATGGTCCTGCTGGATTCATACGGGGTTTCACGTGCCCCGCACTACTCGGGATCCGTCTCGGAGAGAACACAGTTTAGGCTACAGGGCTTTTACCTCTATCGCGGGCCTTTCCAGACCTCTTCGCCTACCATATTCCTTTGTAACTCCATGTGAGACGTCCCACAACCCCAAGGGGCAAGCCCCTTGGTTTAGGCTGTTCCGCGTTCGCTCGCCGCTACTGACGGAATCACTATTGTTTTCTCTTCCTCAGGGTACTTAGATGTTTCAGTTCCCCTGGTCTGCCTCTACATTTCCTATGTATTCAGAAATGAGTAACTGCGAATTACCACAGCTGGGTTTCCCCATTCGGACACCCCCGGATCAAAGCTTGCTTACAGCTCCCCGAGGCAGTTTCGTTGTTCGCCACGTCCTTCGTCGGCTCCTGGCGCCTAGGCATCCTCCGTGTGCTCTTATTAGCTTAACCGTCACTCCGGTGTTTCGCTTGCTTGCTCCTCTTGTTTTGAATGCCGCTCATGGATTGCTCCATTCACTAACACATTCAAAGCCAAAGGTCGCTGCACAATCGAAAACCTTCGTTCTGCACTAATAACTATTTCAACTTGCTTACACAAGTTTCAGCTAAAAGATGTTCTAAAACGCAAATTCGTTTCGGTATCCAGTTTTCAAGGATCAAGGTGCTGAAGTTTCGGTACAATCACGACTGTGATGTTCGAAAATTCAGACAGTTAAAGATGAGAGCTTAAACTCTCAAAACTGACCAACGAGTGAGTGTTTGAACCCTAAGGTTCGTTGTGGAAGCTTTAGCTTCCGATTTGAATGTCACCGTTGCAGGTGACGATTCTCCATAGAAAGGAGGTGATCCAGCCGCACCTTCCGATACGGCTACCTTGTTACGACTTCACCCCAATCATCTACCCCACCTTCGGCGGCTGGCTCCCTTGCGGGTTACCCCACCGACTTCGGGTGTTGTAAACTCTCGTGGTGTGACGGGCGGTGTGTACAAGACCCGGGAACGTATTCACCGCGGCATGCTGATCCGCGATTACTAGCAATTCCGACTTCATGCAGGCGAGTTGCAGCCTGCAATCCGAACTGAGACCGGCTTTGCTGGGATTGGCTCCACCTCGCGGTTTCGCTTCCCGTTGTACCGGCCATTGTAGTACGTGTGTAGCCCAGGTCATAAGGGGCATGATGATTTGACGTCATCCCCACCTTCCTCCGGTTTGTCACCGGCAGTCACTCTAGAGTGCCCAGCTTAACCTGCTGGCAACTAAAGTCAAGGGTTGCGCTCGTTGCGGGACTTAACCCAACATCTCACGACACGAGCTGACGACAACCATGCACCACCTGTCTCCGATGCTCCGAAGAGGGGCACTATCTCTAATGCTTTCATCGGGATGTCAAGACCTGGTAAGGTTCTTCGCGTTGCTTCGAATTAAACCACATACTCCACTGCTTGTGCGGGTCCCCGTCAATTCCTTTGAGTTTCAGTCTTGCGACCGTACTCCCCAGGCGGAGTGCTTACTGTGTTAACTTCGGCACCAAGGGTATCGAAACCCCTAACACCTAGCACTCATCGTTTACGGCGTGGACTACCAGGGTATCTAATCCTGTTTGCTCCCCACGCTTTCGCGCCTCAGCGTCAGTTACAGCCCAGAAAGTCGCCTTCGCCACTGGTGTTCCTCCACATATCTACGCATTTCACCGCTACACGTGGAATTCCACTTTCCTCTTCTGTACTCAAGTCACCCAGTTTCCAGTGCGACCCCAGGTTGAGCCCAAGGTTTAAACACCAGACTTAAATGACCGCCTGCGCGCGCTTTACGCCCAATAATTCCGGACAACGCTTGCCCCCTACGTATTACCGCGGCTGCTGGCACGTAGTTAGCCGGGGCTTTCTTCTCAGGTACCGTCACTCCGGTAGCAGTTACTCTACCGGACGTTCTTCCCTGGCAACAGAGCTTTACGATCCGAAAACCTTCATCACTCACGCGGCATTGCTCCGTCAGGCTTTCGCCCATTGCGGAAGATTCCCTACTGCTGCCTCCCGTAGGAGTCTGGGCCGTGTCTCAGTCCCAGTGTGGCCGTTCACCCTCTCAGGTCGGCTACGCATCGTCGCCTTGGTGAGCCGTTACCCCACCAACTAGCTAATGCGCCGCAGGCCCATCCCCAAGCGGCAGATTGCTCCGCCTTTCATTCTCTCTTCAGGAGAGGAAAGAAATTATCCGGTATTAGCTACCGTTTCCGGTAGTTATCCCAGTCTTGAGGGCAGGTTGCCTACGTGTTACTCACCCGTCCGCCGCTAAGCAAGAATGAAAGCAAGCTTCCATTCAAACTCCGCTCGACTTGCATGTATTAGGCATGCCGCCAGCGTTCGTCCTGAGCCAGGATCAAACTCTCCAAATTGTATTTAGAAAGAGCGATTGCTCATTTTGAAACATCTGACGAGAATTTTCATTCTCACGATGAGATTTCTAAAGCGTACAAGACGCTATGAAACTCATCTATTTCGGAAGTCACTTTCGTGATTTCCCACTCACTCGTTGTTCAGTTTTCAAAGATCAATGTCTCATCTTTTGTCGCCGTTATTTGTTTCAGCAGCGACCTTTATAATATATCACAGCGCCCTCGTTTTAGTCAACCTTTTTTTTGATTTCTTTTTTCGGCTGATTTACGACTGCTTTGCAGCGCATCGTTATGTCAGAGGGACGAGTTATAATTTATCACATAAGTTGCGTCCTAGTCAACCCTAAATATTCCCCTCATTATCTGCGCTCATGCAGCAAGGACAAATAAAAAAAGAGAGTACACTACCTCTCTCCATCCTCCTGCTTATTTTTCTATTATAGGTCTATTCATATCCGTGGACAGCCACCTAACTAAAGGGTATACCGAATTGCATGCCCGTCCCCGGCCTCAACAGCCCAAGAAGTAATTTCTCTAATTAATGAACGCGATACAAGCTTGCGCAGAACAAGCGGCAGCTCTGCCTGAAGCTGGCTCAGTCCTGAATGCTGTAGAAGTTCTTTAATACTCCAAGCCTCCTTACGGCTGCTCAGGATATGGAGAAGCATAGCGCAACAATCCGCCATTTTTGACATTAACGCAAACTCGCAGGCCAGCAAAATCAGTTCGACTCTCTGCTCCAGCGTTTCTGTACTTACTGTCAGTTCCTCATATAACTTATGAACCGGAGAATTCAAATTCTTGACCTGTCCCCAAACTGCGGGTTCCGGAAAATATCCGGCCTCGCTCACTTCAATACGTGCCCAATGATACAGAGCGATCAGCACGCAGTTATAAGCATCCATAGTACAGCCTGCTTCAAGGTAACGTTTCGACTTCACGTACATATGTAGAAACCGGGAGAATTCCATAAACAATACCCGCTCTTTCAGCGGACCTTGAAACTGAATGAGTTCCTTCCGCATCTCCGCCAATATCCCCTTAGGGTCCCAGATCACCTCACCGGACATTAAACTGGTAAGGAGTTCATTATTGTCCCCTGCCATCACAGCGCGTTCCAAAGCAGATAGACCCACATGCACGGATTGCGTCCGCCGGTCCCCGGCAATGGTGTGGGTTATAATTCGCTCTGTCTCCTGTTCCTCATGCAGCATGAGCACCATCATATCAAAGTCGTGCAGCAGCGCGCTCTGAAATGTGTCATTGCCTCTTTGCCGCAAAGCAACGGCTCCAAGAACATTCTCATCAAATGTCTCCCCACTTAATAGGGTCAAATTGGACAGTTCCATACTTCCCTCCATCAAATTTGGCGATTTTGCATCCAGTCAGTTATAATTCTCTTTACATAAATGATATTCTACATATTCATGTCAGTTCCTCCTGGACAACCGAACTATATTTCAGTTAGGAGATAATACTCATGAAATTTAAATCGGCCAAAATCAACGCTTTTCGCACCTGGGGACTGCTTCTTACGATGCTGGGTATGGGTCTTATGATTATGGGAACCGCAGGCATTGTATTCTGGGGATCTGCAGGCAAGGTTGTCGCTGCTATCGGTCTCGTCATTGGTCTAATCTCCATGATGGCCAGTCTGGCCATCTACTTCTGGGCGGGCATGCTCTCAACCAGTGCTGTCCAGGTGGAATGTCCCGAATGCCATAAGCTGACCAAAATGCTTGGCAAAACGGACCGCTGTATGTTCTGTCACACCATCCTTACGATGGACCCTGCACAAGCCACAATTACTGCTGAAGAACTTGAAGTCCAGCAATTGAAGCAATAATCGAATTCATATGTCTTTAATAATCTCCTGGCGGATACAAATAAAACGGGTGTCGTCCTCTAATGGACGACACCCGTTTTATAATTAATCCACTTAAGCATTATTCAACAATTGCCTTGAGTGCTTCCCACGCTTCCGGATTGGCAAAGCTCCGATTCCATGAGGCTACCCCGCCAAGGCCGAAGGACTGCGCCAGCTCGACTCTGGCTGCCAGCGAAACTTTATCCTCGATCCATATTTTGCGCAGAACATCCTCTTCTTTATATTCCACATAATTCTGTCCTGCTTCCTTATCAAGAACCGGTGTCAGCTTCTTCTCGGCAAGTATCTCCTGGACCGCATTCATACTGACGGCCTTGGAACTTACTTTGGTTTCACCTTTCTCGGTCTTCTCGGTCCAGATACGAGTGTACAAGGGTATCCCCAGAATCAGCTTCTCGGCAGGCACTTCATCTTCTTCAATAATCCGGTTTATAGAATTCTTCACCCACGGCAGGGAAGCCACAGAACCGGCAACCGGACTGGCCGCCCAATGCTCATCATAAGCCATTACGATCAGGAAATCCGACACGGCTCCAAGCGCCCGGCGATCCAGGAACAAGGACCACATTTCACTGTTTGATTTCGGAGTTACATCAATAGAGACAATCAGATTCCGGCTCTGCGCCATGGGCTTCAGTTCCCGCATAAACTGGGTTACATTAGGTCCATCCTTGGTGTATACATTCTCAAAGTCGATATTAATACCGTCCAGGTTGTACAGATCCGCATACTTCAGCATCTGCACAATTGTATTCATCCGTCTGTCATACGTGGATAGTGCCTCCGTAGTCAGGTCCGCCTCAAAGCTGTTGCTGAGCAGTCCCCATACCTCCATGCCCTGGGTGTGAGCCCAATCTACATAGGCGCTGTCAGCCTGGCTGCGTACATTGCCATTAACATCGATAATACTGAACCAGGTTGGACTAACCACATTAATCCCAGGCAAATCAGCGAATTTCGCAGGATTCGGCTTGCGTTCGTAGACTGCCTCCCAGAACATATTAACGGGCTTTCCTTTCCAGCTGCGTTCGGCACGGGTAGGAGCCACAGGCTGCTGCACTACTGTTCTATTCCCGTCTGCTAGAATATCGTCCGCCTTGACGAACCCTGTATATCCGCTCTCCAGCTGCACATACAGCCAGCCTTTGATGTCTGAATTCCAGATTCTCACTGTGGCTCCCGGCGGCATATCAGCAAGGATTGGCGCATGTACGGAGGCTCCGCTGCGGAGCGCTTTGGTCCGTCCGCCTTCCTTACCCTTCACCTTGCCTAACGGCACCGATTCGCCGGCAGTCATTAACAGAACAGCACCGGTACTGCTATCCTCGTCTACCTCAAAGCCATATAAGTCCTCCAGTGTATCTGCCGGAAGATATGTCACCCCATCCTTCTCTTCAGGCGCAAGACGAAGCTGCAGGGGCTCATTGTTCAAACTTGCTGCTGTTGAATCTTCCTGCATATATAAAAGACTGCTGTCTGTCGACAGAATCACAGACTTGCTCTTTTCCTCGTAACGGATAGATGAATCTACGTATTCCTGTAATAGCGGCAGTGGTAATAGCAGGCTGTCCCCTGTCCCTGAGGCTGAGTATCCGGTAAGCTCTCCCTTAACAAAAACAGGCTTCTCCAGCCCCTTCCAATCCGGATCCAGATGCTGACGGTTCGGTAATACATAATATACAACCCAAAAGGCTGCGGCAGCTATAATGACAAGTCCCAATAAGCGGCGAAAAAGACTTCCACGCTTTTTGACGCGTCTTTGTCTCTGTCTTCTGTCCAAAATATATCCTCCAAACAGTATGATAAATTTATAATCAGATAGCACTTCTGTTAAGTATACGACATCGCGGCCCTATTGGTTGCGCCAAACTGCTGGAAGCTTTGTATTTTTGTAACAGCTCCATAGAAAAAAGCGTGTATAATCCGCATTCGGATTCTACACGCCTGCAATTCCATATCTTAGTGCTGCTTCTCGTTGCAGCATTTGCAAACACCATACAGTTCCATACGTAATCCATGAATCTTAAAGCCTGTAGCCAATTCGGCACGCTCCTCTACCTCATGGAGAGAAGAATAGCTGAAATCCTCAATCTTACCGCATTCCTGGCAGATGACATGATAATGATCAGACACATTGGCATCGAAACGGCTGGAATTATCACCGTAGGTCAGCTCGCGGACCATACCCGCTTCTATAAACATCTTAAGATTGTTATACACCGTTGCCACACTCATACTGGGAAACTGAGGCTCAAGCGCTCGGTAAATATCGTCTGCCGTAGGATGATTCATCGCTTCCATCAGATACGTAAGAATCGCATGACGCTGAGGCGTAATACGGACACCGGTTGTCTTCAGTTGCTCCAATGCATGCTGTACGCCACTACCCATCCATGCCACCGCCTTTAATTATACAACTTAATAATAACTCTAATGTAATTGTAAGACCGGGCTTTCAATGTTGTCAACGAAGTCCTTACATTATATTCATTATTATATAATAAAAATTACTTATTTCAATATTTGCTCACATTTAAATTGCTGTTTCCATCCACACGAAGCTTGAACTCACCCGTTCCGATCTGGCCGGAGAGGTTTTTTTTGTCGATTACAAGTCCCGGCAGGTCCGTTACAATATCCCCGTACCCGCTTGAGCCCTCCACCGTATAATTACCCGTAAGCGGTAAGTAGAGATCGATATCTCCGACAGCACTGTAGATATCCCAGTCTCCGCCGAAGTCGTTCGAACGAATGTTGATTCTGCCGTTCAAAGATTCGGCGTGCAGCTTCGATCTGGCTCCGGCTACCTCCACATTGCCGTTCTTCGTGGACAGATCCAGTGCATCTCCGCTATCCGTTGCCGATATATTACCGACTGCCGATGACAGCTTCAGAGTCCCGCTAATCTCCCAGGCCCCCATATCACCACCGCTCGTAGTCAGTTCAACACTCCCCTGTACGTTTCTGGCGCGTACTGCGCCATTGAGGGTTTTCCCTTTTACATTGCCGTAAATACGGTGCAGGATCAGCTCCCCGTTCCCTGTCTCCAGAGAAATATCTGAAATAGCCTCCACGTTCTGCAGAGTAATACCGCCGTTCATCGTGCGTACCCCCAGATCAAACCGTCGGTCCTCGGGCAGGGAAATGTCCAGATCTATCCGCGGCTGGCGTTTGCCGGATTCACCGTACGCCTTCCCCTGGGGAGTGATCTTGATCGTCGTGTCTTCTGTCACATCGACAAAAGACTGATCCGCTATGGATTCGGCAAGTACCCCGTCCAGCTGATCCACCCAGACTGTTGCTGTAATCTCAATATCCTCCACAGCAGCCCGGTGGATCAGAATATCCCCGTTAATCGCATCAATATTGATTCCGGACGTATTCAGTTCAACTGGAACAATAAGCGGAGCCTTCTCATAACGGCTTCCTTCAGCTTCTCCATAATCAACTGCCGCTACAGTCAAATTAAGACTGACCCGGTTCCACAGATGCAGATAATGCTCCTGCTCCGTTACGATAAATACGCATGCCGAGAGCAGGATGGCCGAGAACAGTCCGCGCAGGTCCATACGGGCTCTGGCAGTAGTGACGTTCTGGCTGCGGCGGCGGGAAAAGAAGTGGATCAGCAGATACTCCACTCCCCATAATACCGGAATAACAGGCCACCATTTCAGCAGCAGCATCATATAATCAGTTCCGTCACGCCAATCCATGAGCAACAGAACTCCGACACTAATCAGCACTGCGGATGCAGTATATCTGCCCACACGCCGGCTCCGCCGTTCCTTGCTCAGACGTGCGCCCGAGTCCTTAGCAATCTCCCGTACACCCAGAAGCAGGCCCAGAATCATCAGCAGAACCGCTACGGTTGCACCTGCGGAGTTCTCAATGAACACTTGAAGCCAGGGCGGCTTCTGGCGGAAGAGGAAGAGCAGCGCCCCGCCAATGAGCAGCAGCAGACCAAAGGAAACCCCCGGCTCGCTGATTCTCACCCGGCGCCCTGCATTCTTCGCAGAATCCTTCATATCCGATAGTTCAGGGTCATGCTCTTCAGGGAACCGCAATATCCGGTCTGCAGACTGGAGCACATCGAACACATTATAGAAGTACAACGCCGGGATCAGGAGCGCCAGCAAAATTAGCAGCGGTACATTGATCTGCATCCCGATGGATGAGAAATACAGCAGAGCCACAATATCCAGCAGAATAAGAAAGATAAACGAAATTCCTTTACGGAGCAGCCCGAGATACAGATGTCCCGTGCCGGGAATAACTGCAGCCAGCAGGCCGGCTATAAATTTGCGTTTGCGGGGACGCCGCTTTTGGCGGGGAGGGATATAAGGGGCCTTAGGTTCTCCGCCAGCTTCAGCTTCCTGCAAAGCAGCTTCCTTCTCTTCATCCTGCACGGGATTATTCTCATGATCATGTTGACCTGAATTCATCTCGGCACTCCTCCTTTCAGAACGTTTGCTTCGCTTGTCATTCAATCTTGCCGCTCTTGTGAAACTCTATCAGCTCCACACCCGGAGCTACCTCTTCAACACCTGCAGGAATAAACCCGTGTTTGGTGTAGAGCGTTACTGCCGGAACATTCAGCTTTCCCGTAGATACGATAAACTGTTCCATTTCCGCATAACGGGCAAAGATAAATTCTAACATTCTGCCCGCCACCCCTTGGCGAAAATGATCCGGACTTACCATCATGCGTGTAACGGTCAGCTTACCGGGAGCCTCCTCCATTACTGCAACAGCCCCCATGAGCTCCTCATTGTCGTCGAGACAGCCGTAGAAGTCCTCTTTAACCCGGCTCAGCATGTCTCTGGTCTCCAGCAGCGGCGGGATATCACGGAACCCTATGATCTCCGCTTCCAGGCGGTACGCCTTATGCTGAAGACTCCAGAGCTCATCCAGTATTATCTCATCCTGCAGATCCAGCTTCACTATTGTATCCATCCGTACAGTCCCCTTATATACTGCAGAGGGCCTGCCGTTGCCGACAAGCCCTGTGCTCATGATTCTATGACTTATTACCCAATCTATTAGCCAAAAGCAGCCCCTAGCTGTTCAATAAGTCAGCGAGCAGCGTGTTAACAAGACCGGGGTTTGCTTTCCCTTTGCTTTCTTTCATAACCTGGCCAACGAGGAAGCCGATCGCTTGTTTCTTACCGGCCTTGTAGTCTTCGACAGATTGCGGATTAGCAGCGACCACATCCTGGACAATTTTTTTGATTGCCCCTTCATCACTGATCTGGACCAGCCCCTGCTCTTCAACGATAACTGCCGGCAGCTTACCGCTCTCCAGCATTTCTTTGAAGACGGTCTTGGCAATTTTGCTGCTGATGGTTCCGCCTGCGATCAGGCCGATCATCTCACCCAGCCCCTGCGGCGTAATCTTCACCTGGGATAATTCCAGATTATTGCTGTTCAAATATCCCAGCAGGTCTCCCATCATCCAGTTGGCGACAGCCTTGGCATCCTGTGTGTAGGCCAGACTGCCCTCGAAGAAATCAGCGAGCGGCTTGGATGAAGTAAGCACTCCGGCATCATAGGCAGTCAGGCCAAATTCTTCACTGTAACGGGCCTGCCGGGCATCCGGAAGCTCAGGAATGGTTGCGCGGATATCCTCCTTCCAGGCATCGCTAATATGCAGCACGATAAGATCCGGGTCCGGGAAATAACGGTAGTCATGCGCTTCTTCTTTACCGCGCATAGACAAGGTCTTACCTCCAGCTTCATCCCAGCGGCGGGTCTCCTGGACAACGATCCCCCCGTCGTCCAGTATCTCGCCTTGACGGAACTGCTCATACTCCAAACCGCGGAGTACGCCGCGGAAGGAGTTCATGTTCTTCAGCTCTGCCCGGATGCCGAATTCCTCCTGGCCTTCCGGCCGCAGGCTGATATTGGCATCACAGCGCATCGATCCCTCTTCCATCTTCACATCGGATACATCGCAGTACTGCATAATGGCGCGGATCTTCTCCAGATAGGCGCGCGCCTCCTCCGGTGAACGCAGATCGGGCTCAGAGACAATCTCAATAAGCGGAGTCCCCACCCGGTTGAAGTCAACCAGTGAAGCAAAGCCGCCGTCCACATGAGTCAGCTTGCCCGCATCTTCCTCCAGATGAAGACGGGTGATGCCGATCCGTTTGGTCTCTCCGTTCACTTCAATATCAATCCAGCCGTTCAGGCCGATAGGCTGGTCATATTGCGAAATCTGGTACGCTTTTGGCGAATCGGGGTAAAAATAGTTCTTGCGGTCGAATTTGCTGACATCGCCGATCGTACAGTTAAGCGCCATTGCAGCTTTCATCGCGTACTCTACGGCCTGGCGGTTAAGAACCGGCAATACGCCGGGGTGGCCGAGACAGACTGGGCAGGTATGTGTATTGGGCGGAGCGCCGAATTCTGTGGAGCAGCCGCAGAAGATTTTGGACTTGGTATGAAGCTCCACATGAACTTCAAGCCCGATGACCGTTTCATATTTAGACATAGATAATCTCATCCCTTAAAAGTTTTGTGGGCATATATACTCAAACTGGTAGCTACATTTGCGGACGGGCCTTGTGATGCTCTGTATGCTGTTCAAAGGCATGCGCAACGCGCAGTACCGTACTCTCGTCAAACTCCTTGCCGATAATCTGCAAGCCGACAGGCAGGCCTTCCGCGAAGCCGCAAGGGATGCTGATGGCAGGAATACCAGCCAGACTGACAGGAATGGTCAGGATATCATTCAGGTACATCGTCAGCGGATCTTCGGTCTGCGAGCCCAGCTTAAAGGCTGTGGTTGGCGCAGTCGGGCCAATAACGACATCATATTTCTTGAACACTTCATCAAAATCCTGCTTAATCAACGTGCGCACCTTCTGCGCCTTCAAATAATAAGCATCATAATATCCGGAGCTCAGTGCATAGGTACCCAGCATAATCCGCCGCTTGACTTCAGGTCCGAAGCCTTGGCTACGGGAGTTATGGTACAGGTCAAGCAAACCGCCGCCATTGTCTACACGAACCCCATAGCGGACGCCGTCAAAACGGGCCAGGTTGGAGGAAGCCTCTGAAGAGGAGAGCAGATAATAAGCGGCTACGGCGTATTCAGTATGCGGGAGAGAAACTTCTTCCCACACGGCGCCAAGACCTTCAAGTACTTTAAGCGCTGACAGCACAGATTCGCGGACCGATGCATCTACGCCTTCGCCGATGTATTCCTTCGGCACTGCAATGCGCAAACCGGAAATATCGCCGGTCAGCGAGCTCAGGTAATCCGGAATGCTGACCTTGGCCGAGGTGGAATCCTGGGCGTCATAGCCTGCAATAGCCTGCAGTACATATGCGGAATCCTCAACGGTGCGGGTAATCGGACCGATCTGATCCAGGGAGGAGGCAAAAGCTACCAGACCGTAACGGGAGACCAGGCCATAGGTAGGTTTAAGACCGACCACTCCGCAGTAGGAAGCCGGCTGGCGGATCGAGCCGCCGGTGTCGGAGCCGAGGGTGAAGAACACTTCTCCGGCCGCAACCGCCGCTGCCGAACCACCGCTCGAACCGCCGGGAACACGCTCCAAATCCCATGGATTACGCACAGCGCCGAAGCTGGAATTCTCATTTGAGCCGCCCATGGCGAACTCGTCCATGTTCAGCTTGCCGATCGTTACGGCATCGGCCTGGCGCAGCTTGGAAACTACTGTGGCATCGTAAACCGGCTGGAAATTGGTCAGGAACTGGCTGGCACAGGTGGTGCGCAGACCTTTGGTGACAATATTATCCTTGATTCCGGCAGGAAGTCCGAACAGCAGACCGCGCGCGGCTCCGGAAGCCAGCTTGTCGTCTAGTGCGCGTGCTTGATCACGGGCACCCTCTTCATTCAGCGTCAAAAAAGCATGAACCTTACTGTCATGCTCCGCAATGGCAGAAAGCGACGCTTCCGTCAGTTCACTGACCGAGACCGCTTTACTGTGCAGCATGTTATGTACTTCAGGTAATCGATATTGAAACAGGCTCAACTTGCTTCCTCCTCTCAGGCTTTAGTTATTCCAGAACAGCGGGAACCTTAAAGTGTCCGTCTTCATCTTCCGGTGCGTTAAGCAGCGCTGCCTCCTGGGACAGGCTCTCCTTGACTACATCGTCACGCATCACATTACTGACCTGCAGCACATGAGTGGTCGGCTCTACATTCTCAGTATCCAGCTCATTCAATTTCTCGGCATATTGTAAAATAGCATTCATTTGTTCGGTGAAGGTAGCCTCTTCTTCCGGGCTTAATTGCAGTCGGGCCAGCTTGGCCACATGCTGCACATCTTTGACGGTGATGCTCATAATGAATATCCCTCCTGTTTAAAGGGCTAAAGCGCCCGGATAACGTTTTTAATTATATTGTAGACGGCCTTACAATTCAATGCGCTTGTCGATTGAGGGAGATATATGCAGCAAAAGACCCGCACCTGCTGATTGTGGCAGGAAGCGGGTCTTTGACTGATTAAGCTTAATCCGGCTAATGATTCAACCGGTAATACAGGTCATTCCAGCGCAGCTCATTTTCAAGTGAAATCAAGGTGCTGGAGGCGTCGATGACAAGACACTCGATTCCTGCCATGCGCGCCCAATCCCGGAGCTGTTCACTCGTTGTGTGGAAGGAAAAGGCGAAGTGATGTGCACCCCCGGCCAGAATCCAGGCTTCCGATGCACGGGTCAAGGACGGCTGCGGCTGCCAGAGCAGGCGCGCTACCGGCAGATGAGGCATTCTATATTCATTCTGTACGGCATTCACTTCATTGACGATCAGGCGGAACCGGTCGCCCATATCCACCAGGGTGGCATTGATTCCTGTGCCGCTTGCGCCGCCAAATATTAGACGCGCCGGAGCTTCCTTGCCGCCGACAAACAAGGGATGCACTTCAATCCTTGGTCTGTCCGCAGCCAGGGACGGGCAGATCTCCAGCATATGGGAACCCAGCACCATTTCATTGCCCTTTTGCAGATGATACGTATAATCCTCCATGAAAGAGGTGCCTTGATTCCCGGCCATAATCTTCATCATCCGTACCAGCGCGGCCGTCTTCCAGTCGCCTTCACCGCCGAAGCCGTAGCCTGCCGCCATCAGCCGCTGAGCCGCCAGCCCCGGCAATTGCTTCAGTCCATGCAGGTCCTGGAAGCTGGTCACGAACGCTGTATATCCGCCCTCCTCCAAAAATTCGCTCAGCGCAATCTCCATCCGCGCCTGTTCACGAATGGCTTCCCGTTCAGCGCCATCGGCGCGACCCTGATCCGTAAAGTCGTATAATTCCGCGTATTCATCCATCAGCGTACGCAGCTTGGCATCACTTACACTTCGAACCCGTTCAGCCAGATCGCCGGCCGGATAGCCGTTGACCGTCCACCCCAGCTTGATTTGCGCCTCCACCTTATCGCCTTCCGTCACCGCGACATCACGCATATTATCGCCGAACCTGGCGATTCTCATCGTCTGGCTCCCGGTATAACCCGCCGCCGTCTTCATCCACCCTCCGATTCTTGCACGGACCTCTTCATCCTTCCAGTGGCCTGCAATAATCTTTCTGGGCATTCGCAGGCGGGCGCCTATGAACCCGAACTCACGGTCGCCGTGCGCCGCCTGGTTCAAGTTCATAAACTCCATGTCGATACTGTCCCAGGGAATCTCGACATTGTATTGGGTATGGAGATGGAGCAGCGGCTTGCGCAGCTGGGTCAGCCCCGAGATCCACATTTTGGCCGGAGAGAAGGTGTGCATCCATGTGATCACCCCCGCGCAGGTCCCGCTGGAATTGGCTTCAAGGCACACTCGCAGAATCGCTTCCGGAGCCGTAACCATTTCGCGGAATTGGATCGGATACGGGAGGCCCCCTTCGCGGTTTAACTCCTCCACCATTTTCCTGGAATTCTCCTCCACTTGCTCGAGTACATCCTCTCCGTACAAACCTTGGCTCCCTGTGACAAACCAGAATACATAAGGCTTAGCCTGCAGCATATCAAATTCCTCCGTTAGTTCAGTTCGTTTTGAATTTCAATTCAATCTCGTAATGAACGGCTTCTCCAGGCTCCAGCAGCTTCAAAGAATGCGCTCCGCGCTCTTCCGCTCTCCCCCGGGTCCAGCAATTGGACGGCTCGAGTCCCAGCACATGTTCACCTGCTCCGGGCATTCTCCACTGCACCAGTCTGGGCAGCGTCCGCTGATCCCACTTCAGCTCTACCGTCAGGCCTCCCGATGAAGCGGATAAGCCGGGTACAGGAAAAGAAGGGCTGCTGATTTGAGCGCAGATATATGTTTGCTGCTCCAATGGCTCATGGTAGTACACTTGTTCCTTGAAACGCTGATCCGGCGCCTGCCATTCATCTATCCGTGATATCTCCATATCATCATCACGCGGAGCACAGCTGCTCTCCGGCAAGATGATCCTGGTATCCTCCGCAAGCAGCGGAAAGCCAAAGTTGAAATGATACAGCATCAGATGCGGGGCCGGGGTAAAGCCTGCATTCTCCACGCTATCGCGAAGCTGCAAACTGTTCTCTCCAAGCCTGCTTGTAATCGTGCGGGTCAAACGCAGCTTATGTCCAAAAATGGACGTCTCCTCTATGACTCCCCGCAGGCGCATCTCATATTCATTGCCTTGCCATTCCACCTGATATGAAGCCTGGCGTGCGGGTGTATGATGGATCTGCCCATGCAATCCATAAGCTCCGTATTCATCCCGGCCGGCCGCGCCCGCCTGCGACAAGCCGCAAGTCATCAGCAACCCGCCGGAAGCTGTGTGCAGCCAGTGATTCCCCTCATCCCTGAAATAAGCGGCATGGGGATCGCCGTTGGCGGCAGACCAGCTAACCGGAATGCCGCAAAATTCAGCCAAAGAGATATCCAATCCCTTGCCGGGATGCACCCAATAGGAGAGGCCGGAGCCGGTCCGCACACGGAACACTTCCTGACCGGCCTCCGGCCCTTCTCTCATTACAAAGGGCTGCACTCCCGCAAGCTGCTCTATTCTCCCAACTCTGGCTTCCAGCTCACGACGGGTCCATTCTCTGCCATAAAGTCTTGCCATACCGCCATTCCTCCTGCACCCGGGAAGGAAAGCCTCAGGCTTGTCCGGCACTCCCGAAAATTCTCATCGTACGAACAATATCCTGCTGCACTGCTTCCATAGCCCATCTGGATAGATCATGATAATAGCTTTTGCGCTGCTGCGCGCTGTTGGCCGCCAATTTCGCCTGGAGGGTATTGGCCACTTCATGCGCCATATTGGAATAATAGTTAAGCTTGCGGATGCCGCACTGTATGGAAGTTTCATAGGCAGCTTCATCCAGTCCGGACCCGCCATGCATCACCAGCGGCAGGCCTGTAAGCTCTTTGATGAGCTTCAACCGCTCAAAATCCAGAACCGGTTCTGTCAGATAAACACCGTGCGCGGTCCCGTAAGCAACGGCGAGCGCATCGACATCGGTATGTGCAATAAAGGTCTGTGCCTCTTGGGGATTGGTGTATACATCGTCCGGATCATATTCTTCGATCTCTTCCTCCGCTCCGCCGCCCTCCGGACGCAGAATCTTGCCAAGCTCGGCTTCTACGGAAACTCCGAGCGCCTTGGCGATTTTGCTGATCTCATTGGTCTGGCGGATATTCTCCTCCAGCGGCAGATGCGCACCGTCGAACATCACCGACGAGAAGCCGAGCTGCATCGCCCGGATCAGAATTTCGTGATCCTGGCCGTGGTCCAGGTGTACCGCAACGGGAACCTGCGCTTGCCTCGCAGCCGCCAGTATAATGGGAGCGATCACCTCCAGCGGAACAAGCGGAATATGCACTTCCGCAAAGGACAGAATGACCGGTGAGCGTGCCTCCTCGGCCCCGGCAATGATTCCCCGGATCATCTCCAAATTAATCACATTGTACGCGCCGACGGCATAACGCTTGGCTTCGGCATCCTTCATTAACTCTTTCAGGGTCACTAATGGCATTCTTCAACATCTCCTATGGGTTCGACATGACGTTATTCACTGCTTGATACAGCCGTTTATATTTGGCGTAATTCTCGTCATAGTGCTTGCGGTTCTCCGGGCGGGGATAGAAGGTAGTGCCCACCTTCACCAAATGGCGGGCAGCTTCTGCATAGGAAGGGAACACTCCCAGCGCCACCCCGGCCAGAATAACCGCTCCAAGAATACCCGCCTCTTCGATATCGAGGGCGATGACGGCCCTGTTCATGATGTCCGCCTTGATTTGCAGCCACAGGGCGGACTTGGCACCGCCGCCGCAGGCTTTTAGTTCTCTGATACGCATACCCGCTTGCTCCAGACAATCCAGATTGAGCCTCATCTCATAGGTGACGCCCTCCATCAAGGCTCTGTACAGTTCACCCTTCGTGGTGTTGAAATTCAAGCCCGCGATGACCCCAACCGCAGCCGGATTCATGTATGGAGTGCCTGAGCCGGCAAAATGCGGCAGTACCAAGATGTCCGTGGGACCTTCTCCGGCGCTCTCGCCCATAATCTCATAGACACTCCGGCCGGACTCATCTGCCGCACATTTCTCTTCATAACCGAACTGGTCCCTGTACCACTTGAGCAGGGAGCCGCCGGTGAAATTAAACGCATATGTGGTATAACTTCCCTGGATATAAGGAACCAGCGCCAGCTTGCTGAGCGCAAGCGCTTTATCATTGACCTGCATTTTATGAAAGACCGGCGTGATGCACTCTACGGTGCCAATGCCGTCTACGGCCGAGCCTTCTTCCGTGACTCCCGCGCCGATGGCAGCGCATACCTGGTCATGTCCGCCGAGCACCAGCTGAAGGTGGGCAGGCAACCCCAGCGCCTCAGCCGCTGCGGGTGAAATCCGGCCGAGCCGTGATCCAAGCTCCAGCGCCTGGGGAAATATCCCGCTCCTTAAGCCTGACGCCCGGATAATCTCCTCATCCCACTCAAGCCGGTGGACATCAAAGGCCATCGTTCTGGACGCCAGCGAATAGTCGATTACCGGTCCTGCACCCAGCTTATAGAGAATGAATGATCCAAACGGCAGAAATGTATGAAGCCGCTTATAAATGTCCGGCCGCTCTTCGCGGTACCACATCAATTTGGAGAGGGTGTACATCGGATGGGGATGAAGGCCCGACTTGCCAATGATGTTCTCTTCTCCGATATGCTCCACCAAAACCTCCAGTTGCTCGCTTCCCCGCCTGTCAATATACAACAGGCTGTTTCCAAGCACGCAGCCCCCGCTGTCGAGCAGAACTGCAGCCTCCCCAAAGGAAGAAACGGACAGTCCGGCAAGCATGGCAGGCGGTCTGTCATACTTGTTCATTGCGGAACTGATCACAGCTACCACCGCTTCCCACACCCGCTGCGGACTCAGCTCATAACAGCCGCTTTCCGGCGATTCCATGGGGTATTCCCTGTATGCCTGGGCCAGCACCTCACCCGTTGGAGCCATGATCAGGCATTTCGTGCCTGTTGACCCGATATCTAGGCCTATGAGATCGACGGCCATGTCCCCGATTCAGCCCCTCTCCCCATCCGGGACGTATTTCACACCGGCTATACTATAGCGCTCAGAGATTATGTCTTGTTGCTCTATGCTCAGACCGCCTTCTTGGGTCACCTTAATTGTGGCAAAAGGCAGGCTCTCAGAAATCATGGAATAGCTGACTGCATCATCACATAAAAGCGAGCATTCCCCTGCTTCCGCACCGTACAGAACAGGCTCTATATTAAAAACGGTGTCGTCCCGGACACATAGAACGGGCTCTGCCCAAGGAATTAGCGCGCCCTGTTTGATATACAGAGGAACTTCATCCTCAGCAACCTGGCGGGTGATCCATTGTCCGCCGTTCAGCCACTCTCCGGTCAATCGTTCGTACCAGCGGCCTTGAGGCAGGTAGAGCTTACGTGTGTCACCGTTACCATAGACAACAGGAGCAGCCATAAGATCCTCTCCAACCATGAACTGGTCGAAGCAATCCAGCACCTCAGAGTCACCCGGGTAATCCATCACTAAGGGACGTATAGGCGGTACCCCCTGCTGACGGTATCTGCCAAATGCGGCATACAGGTAAGGAATCAGACTCATTCGGATTTGCAGAAGCTTTCTGCATTGCTGCGCCAGCTGCGGCCAATCCTCCAGCCATTCACCGGCATGGTTCTTGTCATGATCGAATTGCTTCCACGGCGGCGAAGGAATCATATAACAGTTAAGCACCGCCAGAGGCGAGAAAATCACTGCGCCAATCCGGCGCAGCAGCTCTTCCCTCGTTGCTGTCTGGCGGACCTCCGGCGACCAGAGCAGACCTGAGAAGGACGCTGTGGCCAGCCCCCGTACGAAGTCTTCATGGTCGTAGAGGTCGCTGTACAGTACATAGGGATAGGGCGCCGCGAGCGCATGGGAAGCGCGCACCTGTCCATAGGTCCGGCGATCCGCTGCCTTGAACGGGGCGAGCATCGTTTGCTGATAGAGCTGGCCGAACAAGCTGTGCATCTGCTCCCCGTCCGCCCCTCCCGGAAAACGGGCGAAATCGGGAAAGCCCCAGTTGCCGATATAATCGCCGTTATCGCATTCATCCAGCTTGAAGCCTGACAACCCCGCCTCAATGAAGGGCTGGTGGATGTCCGTGAAGGCTTTCCGGGCCTCAGCTTGGGTGAAATCCGGCACCAGACCGTCCCATACATAGCTGTCGGCCGAATAAGGCTTCAGCTCCGGGAAGACAGGACTATCAGGATGCACATAAGCATGTTCCCACAGATTAAGCCGGTACCCCATATCATTCAGATCCTGGATCAGCCTTGTTTCATCTGGAAATCTGTTGCTGTCCCACACATAAGTACAGGAGTAGGCGTTCGTCTGCCAGCCGGGCTCCAGACCAAACATGTCGCAGGGCATCTCATCTTCCCTGATTTGCCGGGCTAACTGCAGGACATCTTCCTGATCCGCATGCCAGTCGGCGCGGTACATCACACCCAATCCCCACATCGGAGGTAACGCCCCGCCGCCGCTGAACAGATTATAGCGGCTGACCGCGTCCTTCATATCCCCGCCGCAAAACACATAAATATCTACTCCTTGCGCCGCAGGGATATCCACCAGCATATTGCCGCTTCCCTTTTTCACTTCCCAGTGCCCCTTCTCGGTGCCTGCCGATTCGAAGCCTTCCAGATCCTGCTTGCTGCCAACTCTCTTGCACCCTCCGCTGAAAAAGGTCGCGTACCGGGCCGTATCCACCAGAATGGCATAACCGGCATTACTTACATAAAAGGGAACCGGCGCATGGGAGTCGCCCAGATCCGCGGACGGGTCGGAATTCGTGCGCAGCTTCTTCTTGCTGCCGCTCTGTCTGAACGATTTAAGCTGTAAGCCCAAACCGTATACTTCCTCTTCCGGCTCCAAGGGAATCTCCAGCAATACGGAGCCCTGGCGCGGTTGAAAATGAATGTCCTCCCTTAGAAAGGGAAGCGGATGATCTTCAAGCGCATTCAGCGCTTCGAGACATGTGACAGGCTTCAATACCGATACCGGTGTAAATTCTTCGGGTGTTCCGAAGGTCAGCTTAAAGATTCCGCTGGCAATTTTCTGCATAATCCATTTCTCCTACTGTAAATAGTTTTTGGAACTATCCCTTCACGCTTCCCAGGACGAGACCAGACACGAAATAACGCTGTAAAAAAGGGTATACACACAAGATGGGCAACGTGGCCAGAATGATTTGCGCGCTCTTGGTCGTGCGCGGTGAGATGCTGGCCAGGAGTGCGGCATCCTCAGACCTCACATTGCTGAAATCGAAGCTGACAATAATGGAGCGCAAATAGGTGGCGAGCGGATAGTTCTCGGTCTGGTTCATGAAGATCATTCCGTCAAACCAGCTATTCCAATGCCCTACCATAGCCAGCAGCAGGATGGTCGCAAAAGCAGGCAAGGACAGCGGGAAGTATAACCGCCACAGGATGGTCCAGTGTCCGGCTCCATCTATGCGGAAGGACTCATCCAGTTCCCGGGGCAGTCCTCTGAAGAAATTGATCATCAGAACGATGTTGAAGACCGCCAGGGCTGTCGGCAGAACCAGTACCATCATGGTATCCAGCATGTGGAGGGATTTCACCTGCATGTACAGGGGAACAATGCCTCCGCTGAAGAGGATGGTGAACATGAAAAACCATACATAAAACGTCCGCATGCTGAAATCCCTGTTCTCCCTGGAAAGGGGATAAGCCGAAATAAAGGTAACCAGCATCTGCAGGGCGCTCCCTACAAGCACCCGGATCACAGCCACGCCCAAGGATCTTAGAAATTCCGGACGGGTAGCGATAAATTTATAAGCGTCCAGTGAAAAGTCCGACGGAAAAAACCGTACCTTCCCCATCGCCACCGCCGAGGCGGAGCTGAAGGAAATGGCTAACGTATTGACGATCGGCGCAATGCAGAGGATTCCCAAGAGAATGAGAAACACTTTGTTGAATACTGCGAACACGGTGCTGCCGTTCAAACGGTATTTCACCCTTGCTCCCCCTTTCAAAAAATGCGGTAATCGGCAAACTTATAGGCCATATAATAGGAAACTGAAATAAGTACTCCGGACACCAGTGATTTAAACAGTCCCACGGCTGTCGCTACGCTGTACTGTGCCTGATTGAAGGCCAGCCGGTAGACCAGCGTATCCAGGATATCGCCGGAATCGACCACCAGCGGATTGAGCAGCATGAATACCTGCTCGAACCCGGCGTTCAGCACATTGCCCAGACTGAGAGTAGCCAGAAGAATGATCGTAGGACGAATGCCGGGCAGCGTAACATGCCAGATCTGCCGCCAGCGGCTGGCTCCGTCAATCATGGCTGCTTCATACAAATCCGGATTGATGGAGGTTAGCGCAGCCATATAGATAATCGTATTGAATCCAAAGTTCTTCCACACTTCAGTAGTGACCAGTACGCCGGGGAACAGCCGGTTGCTGGACAGGAAGCCCACCGGCTCTCCGCCAAAGGCCTTGATGAGGCTGTTAATCACCCCCTCCAGACTGAGGACATCCAGAATGATGCCGCCGAGCACCACCCAGGACAGGAAATAAGGCAGGTACATCGCAGTTTGCAGCACCCGCTTCAGCTTCTGGCCGCGCATTTCGTTCAGCAGCAGCGCAACAACGATAGGCACAATCAATGAAAATACAATTTTCAAAATCGAGATATAGATCGTGTTATACATGACTTGCCCGAAGCGGGGCATGGAAATAATATATTTGAAATTGTCCATCCCGACCCATGGACCGGCAAGCCAGCCCTTGAACACGCTAAAGTTCTGGAAGGCCATGACAATCCCCATCATCGGGATATAGCAGAATAGAACGGCCAGTATAATTCCCGGTATCAAAAACAAATGATACGGCAACTCATGTCTGAAGCGGCTCTTCAGGTGCAATGCTCTCACAATAGGCTACCCCTTTCATCACAAGCTGGCGTTGATCTCGTCCAGAATCTGCTGGCCGCCCAGCTTGTGCCACTCGGATACGAAGGTATCGAAGGCGTCAATAGGCTCCGCACCCATGATGATCTTCGTGAAAATTTCACGTTCATAATCGCCCAGAATGCCCATTTTATTCAGCATCGTTTCTGTGGTGCCTCCATAAGCCTGGGGAATCAGATGATCCGTGCCATAGCCCTCCACAATCGTTTTGAAGGCTTTGACCTGGTGATACTCCATATAGCCGGTCCCCTTGCCGTCCAGATAAGCTATGCTCGGTTCGTATTTCCCCGTCTCGGTCAGAGCCTGATCCAGCTTGCTGGGATCGCGCTTCTCGATGGCTTCGATCAGGTATTCCAAAGATTTCACGGTAGCATCATCGGTCGTAAGGGTCCGGGCCAGGGACAAGTGCCCCTGTTCCACAATGGTCTGCCCTTTTTCGAAAGCAAAGAATTTCTTGACTTCGGGATCATTCCGGTTCGGACCGTAGGCCATCTCGTTGTAATCATTCAATAATTGGACGAGAATTTCGGGATGCTTATAGTCTTTGTTCACCGCGTAGTAGCTCACCACGGTTGTGCCTACATTGGCAAATACATCCTCGCCGTCGGCGCTTGGGGCCGCCAGTGGAGTCCAGACCATATCCGGCTGGCCCTCCAGACCCGTACCGTACATGTATACGTTCCAGCAGCGTCCATAGCTGATGCCGTATTTGCCGCCGCTGACCTCCTCCGTTACCTTGGTCGTATCCTTCATGCCAAACTCAGGATCAATCAGGCCGGCCTGATACATTTCTCTGAGCTTAGCCAAGGCATTCTTCATTTCAGGCTGCACGCTGCCGTAGGTGATCTTGCCGTCATCTCCTTTGAGCCAGCTCTGCGGATAGGCATGGTAGCCGTTGAAGAATCCGGTGGTGGAGGTAATCCCGTCGAATAGCCAGTTGCTGAACGCCAGCCCGCCGGTGTCGTCGATGCCGTTGCCGTCCGGGTCCTGTTCCTTGAAGGCCTTGGCCACCGCAATCACATCGTCGATGGTCTTCGGCACAGGCAGGTTCAGCTTATCCAGCCAGTCCTGCCTCACCCACAGCAGACTGGGTTCATAGATAACCGAGGTCGTGTAAGGCAAAGCCATGAGCTTGCCGTCGAAGGTGGCTGAATCCATCGCAAGGCCGCCGTCACCGGTGAGAATCTCCTTCGTCAAATCAGACGCATGCTCCTCGAAAACATCGGTCAGATCCGCTGTCATACCGGCCTTTACCATGGTCTCCAGCTGGTTGGTGGAGGCTTCGATGACGATATCCGGAATCGATCCCGAGGCAATGACGATGTTCAGCTTCTCATTGTATTCATTCTGCAGAGCTGTCCATTCGTGTATGACGTTCAGATTGAACTTGTCAGCATAATGCCGGTACCAGATGTTGTTCGTAAAATCATCCCCTGCGGGATAACCCCAGGTGGGCAGGGAATAACGGCCTACCCGCAGGTCAATGGGTTGCTTGGGATCGGCACTGGAGCTGGCAGTGTCTTTGGTATTGGATGGAGAGCTGCAGGCTGTCAAGGCCAAAAGAACAGTACTAATAGATAAAGCGGCAATTTTTCTCATGATTTTGCTTCCCCCTCATATTCGGTTTCTGCATGATCTCTTTACTGCTCAATCAGAGCCGGCTGGCCCCAGAAGGCCCGGTCATATCCGTAATCGCCCAAAGAATCGGTGATCAGGGTGATGATGACCGAAGTTCCGGCATACTCGGCCAGCGGGACACTGAACGGTGTCCAGGCCCCGCCCGGCATCATATCCTGCGACCACTTTACCGTTCCGTTCACCGCTATGCGGAAGCCGGCGCCCTGGGAGTCATCCGATCCATCCTTAATGCCGGCGAATCCCTGCAGTACAGCCTGCGTGTCTGCGGGCAAATTCAAGGCATATTCAATATGCGTCTGCCCGTGCTGCGGCGGGTGGGCATCCAGCCCCTGCTTCTCAAGACCGAGTACAGAGCCGCTTCCCGGGAATCCGCCGAACGGAGACTGGGCTTGCCCTTCGCTTCCGTCCTCGAACACCAGGCTCGAATGATATGGAGCGCCGGGTAACGATAATGGCAGCTGCACAGGAGCAGACACGTTGTGAATCAGATACACCGTACCCGAGGCAGGTGCTGTAATTTCGTAGTGATTGTTACCTAGACTTACAGACGAGGCTGCTCCGTAGCTGGATTGCACCACAGTTAAGGGCAGCGGGCTGTTCACCTTGAAGCTTACGCTGCGATTGCCGCCGTAAGTTGCAACGGCTACCGTCGGCGCCACCCATACGGCAGAATCATTGTCCACCGTCACACCGGGATGCGTCTCCAGCCGGAGGGTCACTTCTTTGCCTGCTAATTCCGACAAATCCAGCTCCATGGCTGTAGGTGAGGCGCTTCTGCTGAACTGCTCTTCACTCAGCACCGTACGGTCCCCAGGCGCTTCTGCCTTATCCCAGGCAGATACCTTGAAGGTGACACCGTCACTGCTCGCAACGTTCTGCTCGGAGCCCAGCTGCACACCCGCTTGAAAGCTCGCTGCCGCTGCTGCGGGCAGACTGATATCATATTCCAGCCAGGTATGCCCGCCCTGCCACTGTCCTGCGTAAGGCGGATGGGCCAGGATCCGGTCGCCCCAGTGCTGCACAGTTCCTCCTCCGGGGAAGGAGTAGGAGAATCCGCCCGTGGTAGGGAACGGGGCTGCGGTTGTATGGACGGTGCCGTCTCCCAGGACCTCTCCTGCTCTCACCGGTCCTTCGTAATTCAGCAGATCTATATCACCGGACTGAAGCTTATCTTCCATAACGATGGTGGTGTGGGTGGACCGGCTGGACAGCCGTTTTAACGCCACATCCTCCGGCCACTCATAGACATGGAATCCTTCGGAATCGCGGACCTGGTTCAAATACAGATACGTTTTGTCCGGGTCCAGCCCGAACAGCTTTTGTTCGTCATAGAGCAGCCACCCCGGAATGCTTCCCGGCAACGGATAGGTCTCTGCCCCGTACAAATAACGCATGATATCGGTGCCCCCGCCGGAAGGGTTCCCGTCGTAGGCGGTCAGCTTCTCGCCATAGGAATCGCGCACATATTTGGCACTGCCGCCGTTAGCTGTCCTGAAAGCAAACAGAGTGGGATCTGACATATTGCTGAAATCAGCTGTAGGCTGTGCGCTCTGGTACCAGCCCGCTTCATCCAGCAATTGTTCCATCAGCGGCGTAGGATTGGCGATCTGGCCCAGATTAGGTCTTGTGAGCATCGGAATAGCCCCCAGCCGGTTCTGAACAACCTTATGCCAGGCTATGAAATAATCCTCCGTGATCGGGTTCGCATGATCGGGATGACCGTAAATGGTCGTATACGGGGCAAAAATCGCTGAGCTGGCCGGAACCACCTGATTGATTTTGCTGTCATCCCACGTTCCGCTCGCGGAGAAGATGCCATAGGCATGGCGCTGCGCAAAGGACTCATGCCGTGTCGTGATTTCATTCAAGCTCTCCCCGCCCAAGGCGATATCCGGCAGCGCTTCTCTAAGCTCGCGGTGCAGGGCGATATTGCCTTGCATCATGTTGTTGCCGTCAATCAGGCCGTTGGCATCGTTATACATGAGCAGCGACTGGTCCAGATGCAGCGCGTCCGGTCCGACCTCATTCACCAGGGCAGTCATCTTGTTAACGAAGAGTTCCCGCCATGCCTCCGCCGCCGGATTAATAACGGCAAATGAAATCTGTTCCGATCCTGCTGTATACTCCCAGCGCTTCCGCTCCAGCGTGAACGGATCTTTCACCTGATAGGGCTGCATCTGTGTGTAATTCTCGTTGTTAAACGATGTTCCGAATATATTGACATACAGCATGACGCGGAAACCCAGCGCCTGAGCAGCGTCGATCCTGGCTGCGATATCCGGTTTAGGCTCATAGTTGGGAAAATTCACATCATAAGGGTCCGCTCTCCAGCCGGGAACAACCAGCAGCGTCCGCTCCGCATCTACCCGCTGTGCAAGCTCCTCAAGCATCGGCTGGTCTTCCAGATCCGTCAGCACCGTGAATCCTATATCCTTGGCCCAATCCGGTGCCTTCGCGGAAGATTCAGCTAACCCGAAGGCGCCATCTGCCCACTCCCGGTACATCGCCGATCCTTTTGCCCAGTCACCGGCGTATGCTTTAAGCCGCCAATCGGTGGAGACCGCCTTGGTCGTTTGCTGAAATGGAGCGGGTGCTTGCGTCTCTATTCCTACATAGAAGCTGCCATTCTCATGCTTCACATGCAATGTTTTGAAGAAATCGGCATTGTCATCCGCATGAACCAGCAGTCCGCCCTCTGCCCCCTGCACAAGAAACATCTGCGCCTCCCAGACATCGGGATAGGTGAACTGGGAGAAGCCATAGGCGGCGTCCGGTGATTCAGCAGTGAGCCGGATCCCGCCCAGTGCAGGAATAATCAGATCATACGTATCGGGGATAATGAATCCCCATTGCACGCCCGATATGCCTAGCTGCTCTGTCTGCGCATGCTGGCTGACGGTCAAGGTACCGTCATATTTACGGGCAACCGTCGTCTCCAGCTCAGCTAGCGAAGTGCCCGACCCCCAAGTGTGTTCATAGGTGACATGCCCTCTCTTCGCTGAAACGGTGGAAGCTGCCGTATCATTCCACAGATTGTTCTGCGCCAGATGGCGGATACCGGTCAGCTTTCCTTCGTTGCCGCGGGCCAGGTTTATCGTGCCATAAGTGAAGTCTATGGCGGCCGTGCCGGAATCAATCGTCACCTTTACATTAGCCGTATCTGCAGAACTAAAGCCCGGCAGACTGCTATACAAAAGGATACACGCCACACATACCATCACTGTTCTTCTGACAACATTGATCATTACCTATCCCCTCTCTTCATCCGGATTGGAATGGACCTACATTGCAAACTGCCTGAATATGAATTCCGCACTCCCCTCACTCACGAACAACCCCGTCCCTCCCTGCTGGAAATCATACAGCCGTGTGCTTAATGCAAGCTCCTCGTTCACATAGACTACGCATACCTGATCTTCCAGATATATGCTTAACGAGCAGGCGCTTCCCGGCAGCAATTGCAGCGGCCGCTCCATGCCGACGGCGTAGGGGACATCTCCCTTCCTCGGCCACTGGTCAACAACAATCCGGTTACGGCCCGGCTCCAGCCGGATCATATACCCCTGCCTGAACTCCTGATCGGTCCGCAGAACAATGCCGCAGCCCCGGGTGCCGGGAGCGAACGTTATCGTCGCCTCCAGCTTGCAGGCGCCGTCCGGTAATGGCCCCGCATAGGCACCGGCGAAGGAATCGGTTGCCGTAACCGCGGCCGTGCTGCCGCTGAACTTCCAGCGTCCGAGCACTTCGGTGAAGGATAAAGCGCTTTCCTTATTGAACGCAGCATTCAGGGTATCCGGCACTTTTACAAGCAGCGCACCATCCGTGCCCTGTACTACTTCATGCACAACCAGATGTCCGCCCCATTGCCAGGTGCCCCCGTCATGCTCGCCTTCCCGCGTCGGGTTCCATCCGAATGCATAACGCCGCTCACCGTCAGTCCAGGTCTTGGCGGCATAGAATGCCCGGGTATCAAGTGCATCGTTCTCCGGCGCCAGCCAAGGTCCCTGCAGCGAGCGGCTCATCCGGTAATGCGTGACTGTACGGTCCGAGAATGTCGAGTACAGAAGGTACCACCATTCCCCCATCCGGAACAGATCCGGGCATTCGTGAGTCGTATACAAGTAGGGAGCCCAGAACGGATCGCGTACCTCCCAGCCGGTCAAGTCCTTGGAGGCGCATAGGGCAACGCAGCCGCGGCGGCCCGCTGGCCCTTCCTTTAACCGGGCGGCAAGCAGCATCCAATACTCCCCCGCCTCCTCGTTCCAGAACACAAACGGATCGCGCCAGTCATGCTCCTCGTAGACCTCCGTTGGGGCGTAGAAGGCATCCTGCGGCCGTTTTTCCCAATGTACAAAATCGCTGCTGACCGCATGCATCACTGCCTGCTGCGCCTTGCCTTCCGCCGGATAATGAAAATTGTTGCCGGTATAGAAAATATGATACAGTCCGTCTTTCTTGAGCACGCATCCCGTATAGATATACAGGTCCTGCTCGGATACCCCTCCCCTGGGCAGAACCTCTCCGTATTCCTTGTAGTGAATGAAATCCCGGGTCCCCAGCAGAAACCAGGGCGTGCCTTCACCGTGTCCTTCCCTGTCGCGCCAATCTTTCAGATACAGAAGCTTGAACTCGCCGTCTTCATAGAACGGGATAACGTCGGCCAGCCAGCCGTCTTCAGGCTTGTAGAATAATTTGCTCATGCTGCTCGTTCACTCTCCTCCATACGGTTCATTAATTTCTTCCAGGATCGCCTTACCGCCAAGCCGGTTCCAATCCTTTACGAATCGATCGAATTCATCAATGGACACCGCACCCATAATAATTTTGGTGAAGGTTTCTTTCTCGAGTCTGTCCAGCATGGCCCACTTCTCTGTCATCGTAGGGGTCTGTCCGCCGAAGGCAGTCATCAGCAGCCGGTCGCCGCTATAGTGGTCCATGGTCGTTTCGAACCCGAAATATTGATGGGCAACGGCCCAATTGTCCATATTCCCGGTTGTCAGGTAATCGAGAGTCGGCCCGTATTTGTCGGTTTCGGTGAGCGCATCCTTCAGCAGGCTTCCATCCTCGTTCCTGATGGCCTCGCGCAGTAACGACAACGACTCTGCCACATCCTCGTTGGATACACCGGATTGGACAAAGGACAGCCTGGAGGTGTTGATCCGTCCGCCGGCTTCTTCCACGGTAATGAATTCGCCTTCGCCGCGTCTGGAGCCGTGAACTACCTCTTCATGCAGGTTCAGCATTTTCACTACAGCCTCCGGGTGCTGATAGCCTTTGCGTACTACGACATATCCGCTTGCCGAGAAGCCTACGCTGGCCTTGGCCGGCACGCCATCCACTGAAGGCACCGCAAACGGCTTCCACTCCATTCCGGGGTTTTGCCGTACCGCATCCAGGAATACATAGGGATTCCAGTTGGCACCGAACGTCATGCCGAGCTTGTTCGCGGAGATATCCTCCACCACCTGGTCGCTGTCCTTGACACCGAATTCCCGGTCCAGCTGCCCGCTCCTGTACATCTCCTGAAGCTTGCCCAGCGCACGCTTCATCTCCGGCTGAATGGAACCGTACATCACTTGACCGTTCCCGTCCTTGATCCAGGTCTGCGGATAAGCGTGATACGCATTGAAGAATCCGGTAACCGAGGCAATGCCGCCATACAGGTAATTATTGATGGCCAGGCCAAAGGTATCCTGCCGGTTGTTGCCGTCGGGATCTTGCCCCGTAAATGCATCGGCAATCGCAAACACCTCCTCCAGCGTTTTGGGCTCAGGCAGACCCAATTTGTCCAGCCAGTCCGTACGCACCCACAGCAGATTGGCTTCGTAGATCGGAGCATTGACGATGGGAATGGCCAGCAGTTTGCCGTTGAACGTGGCGGAAGCCAAGGCCGCACCGCCGTCTCCCATCTGCAGTTTTTTGGTGCGGCTGGAAGCGTAGCGCTCGTAGACCGCGGTCAGATCTTCCAATTGATCCGCATCCGCCAGCTGTTTGAGCTGGCCTGCCGAGACGGAGAACATCTCCGGCAGACTGCCCAATGCGATCAGGACATTCAGCTTGCGGTTGTACTCGCCCGGCAAGGCGGTCCAATCGTGTTCAATTTCGATGCCCAGCAGGCTGCGGTACTCCCGGTACCAGATATTATCTTCAATGCTGTCACCGCCGGGATACGTCCAGGTCTGATCAACCGGACGCGCGATATGAAGCTTAATCGGCGGATCGTATTTTCCAAACGGGTAGGCTTCATGTTCCGCAGAGTTCAAGCTTCTGTCCGTTCCGGGACTGCCAGTGCTCAGCAGAAGCGACAAAACGATTCCGTAAGACGTCA
Organism: Paenibacillus sp. FSL E2-0178; assembly: GCF_038593005.1. Lineage (NCBI taxonomy): Bacteria > Bacillati > Bacillota > Bacilli > Caryophanales > Paenibacillaceae > Paenibacillus > Paenibacillus sp. FSL E2-0178. Next base: position 5,717,952 of record NZ_CP151953.1, on the reverse strand, counting down.
AGACTGCCAATCTCTTTCCCTTCACTTCTTATCCCCCCTAAATCTTGGTGGGTCTTTCGTGAAAGTTCGCCTTATTTAGCATTATTATAGGCTCGCTTCCCCTAGCCCCTCTACTCGCCGATTTTCACTTTTGATTATCCGATTTGGATAAGGTATGCCGCTCTCTGTATTCCTGGGGAGTAATGCCGGTCTCCTTCTTGAAAAAGCGGTAGAAGGATTGCTCCGTCATAAAGCCGACCGCTTTCGAAATGTCCTGCACAATCAGACTGCCGCCCTCCAGCAGCTTCTGGGCTTCCGCCAACCGGGAGGAAGCCACGTAATCCGGCAACGACTGGCCCGTTAAACGCTTATACAACCGGGTCAAGTAATACGGATTGTAGCCGACGACATCACCGATCCGGGTCAGTGACAGATCGCCGGCCAAATGGTGCTCCACATACAACCGGACGCGGGTAATCAAATCATGCTCGCGGTAGACCTGGTCATCTTGCTTTTGTTCAAACAGCCGCATGGCCAGCGCCGACAAATAATCTTCCGCGCTCTCCCAAGAAGGGTGGGCCTCATATCTTGTAAGCTTGTCCAAATCAATGGACTCTCCGATGACCTCATGTAGTTCCCAGCGGTTCATATAAGACAGCAACAAACACATGAGCGAATAGTAGATCTCCAGCTTCAGCCGGTTGTCGGTGCCACGCGCAAGGGAGGCCAACGCTGCCAGCTTGCCGAATTCGAGAAAAAAATGCTCCTGCTGTCCGTTGTCCAAATAAGCCGCCATGGCTCCCAGCTTCCCCAATTGGCTGCTAATTTCATGATTGTGCAGCTCTGCCTGCTGCGCCTCCTCTCCGGCTTCCTTGCGCTGTTCGATCAGGACAAGCTCCTTGCCCATGCCAAGTCCCCGTCCCAGCAGCGCCTTCAAGGTGCTGAACTGCCGGGGCGCCTCCTCCCAGGGGCGAAATGCTGCACCGGCCGAGAACGACAGCCGCAGCTTCAGCAGCCGCTTGCAGCTCATGGCGATCGTCTCAAGCGTCCCATGGATGAACCGGAGCGCCCGCTCCCTGTCCTCCGGAGCATCTGCCATAGGCTGCAGCAGCCACAGCAGCTTGTTCTTCTCATAACGCAGACTGAGGCAGCGCACGGAGGGTAGCCAATATTCTTCGGCAATATTCCGGATAGCGTACAGCATCAGCTCCCTGTCTGCTACACTAAGCTCGTCCCGCCAGTCGTCCACGCGCCCGATGGTGAGCAGTACGCCGCGGGCAGCATCCAGCGGGCATTCCAGCTCCTGGAATTTATGTGCAAGCTGGCTTACGCCCGGGCTATCCCCCTGCAACAGCTCCAGCAAATAATCGCCCAGCAGCAGGGGACGGACAAGCTGGAGCTGCCGGTGCGCGCGCTCAATCAGCTCCTCTGCTTCCACCGCCGCATCCAATTGCGCAGCGGCCTGCTCCACAGCGTGAAGAATCGCTTCCTCGCCTTCTGTCTTTAAAAGATAGTCCACCCCGCCGCCACGCATGACTTGCTGTATATAATCAAATTCGTTATATCCGCTCAAAAAAATAATTTTGCACCACGGCCAGTGGCGTCTGATTTCCTGCTGCAGCTCCAGCCCGTCCATTCCGGGCATACGGATATCGGACAATACAATATCGAACTTCATCTTTCCCAGCTGCTCCAGTGCCTCCGCAGCGGAATAAGCACCGTATACCTCCAGCTCCAACTTGTCCCAGTGCCCGAACAGATCAAGCAGGTTCCGTACAATCCACCGTTCATTATCGACAATCAGCAGTCTGATCATGGCTGTCTCCCTTCTTCCCGTCTTATCATCAGCAGCACCTTCAATCCGCCCAGCCCGCTGCGTGACACCTCAATTCCGAACGCCGGACCATAGTTCAACTGAAGCCGGCGGTGCACATTGAGGATTCCTGTCGTCTCCATAGCTTCTTCAGCAAGAGCCAGCGTTCTGCGCAGCGCATTCAGCTGTTCATCGTCCAGCGATTCGCCGTTGTCTTCCACCCCGATGACAAGTCGGTCCGCCCCTTCCTCCCGGAAGGTTACCCGCAGCATCCCTTCTGCCAGCTTGTTCTCCAGCCCGTGGGCATAAGCATTCTCAATTAATGGCTGGACAATAAGCCGAGGCACCATGGAAGCCTCCCACCCCTGCGGTATGGGCTCCAGTTCGGCTGTGACCGTACCGGCGAAACGTATATTCTGAATCTCCACATAAGACCATGCGTGCTTCATCTCTGCAAGCAGACTGACCTGTTCTGCTCCACTACGTGTAATAAACTGAAAATAGCCGCTGAGATGGTGAAGCATCCGCTCGGCTACTTCATGTTCCCTCATACGAACGAGACCCTGCAGAATGAAGAAGGTGTTGTAAAAAAAATGGGGGTTGATCTGCGATTGCAATTGCTTAAGCTCGGATTGCTGGGATCTGATCTGCTGCTCATACACTTCATGAATCAACTCCTGAATCCGCTCCAGCATATGGTTGAAGTGATTATACACATAATTGAATTCATCCTGATTGCCGTGATACAGCCTGACGCTCAGATCGCCCATCTCCACTTTCCGGAAGGAAGTAATCAGCCGCCTCATAGGCTTATGAATAAACCGGTATATCCAGTAAGAGAAAACAACGGCGAGCAGCAAAGCGATCAGCGACTCTCCCCAAATCCAGTTGCGATGCTTGTTCAGCGGCTGGAGCACCGTTTCCGCAGGAACAAATACGGCCAAAGTCGTTCCCAGCAGCGGTGAATATTCACTGGCTCCAAAATAGTCAATGCCTGCTGACTCCAGCCGGTATTGGCCGGACTCGCCGCTATCGTCGAGCAGTTCTCCCCGCAGTGCTTCCCCGAACGCAGCCAGCAGCGAGCCCTCCACACCGGAGGCAATCTGCCACTGGCCGCCGGTGTCCATCCATACTGCTCCGCCGCCCTCGCCCTCCGCCATGCTGGAGAGTGAGCGGAGAATCTCCGGGCGTGACAGCTGAATTTCGATAGCCAGCACAGGCGGCCGGCCGGCGTACACCGCATCGGGATACACCCCGCTCATCAGCAGCTTCTCGCCCATGCCGAAGATCGGCGATTTCATGTGGGCCGGGTTCAGAATGTCCTCCAATTCTTCAAGCGGCATCGCACTGTCGAAATTGTTGGCATTGATGCTTCGGTCCAGGGAAGGAATATACAGCGTAACGTTCTCCACGAACGGGCTGGAGCTTTTGAGCAAATACAATTTGCTCTTGGCGGATAATAAGGCGCGGGTCCGTTCATAGTCGTTCAACTGGTTCGGAACCGTCGCCAGCAAGAGCAAATCGTCGTCATTGACATACTCCAGCTTCAGCCGCGTAAGCCGGGTCAGCTCTGTCTCCAGCGAAGTCAGATAGAAGTGGACACGGCTGGCCATGGATTCCGATATTTGCTTCTGGACAACCTCCTGTCCGGATTGATTCATGATCAGGCCCCACAGGTAGAGCGGAATAATAACAAGCAAGAAAGCCATAACAAGTTTGGGATAAATTGAAAGCGTTCTCATAAATCTGATCAATAGCATCTCTCTCCTTCCACAAGCCTTCCCTGTAGTCCCATCATACCTCTGCAGCAGGCCCTTAAACAATAATAAAGAGAGGCTGTAAGCCTCTCACATTTCAAGCAGAAATTGTATTGTCTTATCCTCGAAGCCCGGCAGCCGTTCATGGATAAAATCGGGATAGATCTCCAGTTTCTTCTCGCAGCGGATTCGGTTGTAGGCGGCGAATTGCGTCGAAGGCGGACACACCGTATCCAGCAATCCCACACCCATCATCACTTTCCCGCTGATCCGGTCCGCCAGGTGTTGAACATCAATGTAGCCGAGCCGTTCAAAAATCTCATTCTCCCGCAGGTGCTGGGGATCGCGGTGACGGAAAAAAGTCCGCAGTTCCTCATAGGCATCTCTGGCCAGGTCCATTTCCCATACCCGTTTATAATCACACAAGAACGGAACACTTGGCGCAGCCCGGTTGACCCGCGGCTCAAGCGCCGCACAGGCCAGCGCCAGCCCCCCTCCCTGCGATCCGCCGATTGCACCGACGCGGGCGGCATCCACTTCCGGCATGTCCATTACAATTCCAGCCAGCTGCGCCGCATCAAGATAGATCTGCCGGAACAGCAGCCGTTCGGGCGCATCATCCAGTCCGCGGATCAGATGCCCTTTATGTGTGGTTCCTTTGACCCCTCCAACATCTTCGGACAGTCCTCCCTGTCCTCTGCAATCCATCGTGGCTATGGTAAAGCCCAAGGAAGCATAGATCAGCTTATCGGCCCAGTCATCCGAGTGGTGGGCGTACCCGTGGAACTGCACTACCGCCGGGTGTGGGCCGGCAACATGCTTCGGCTTGACCAGCTTCGCATGGATACGCGCTCCGCCTGTCCCCGTAAAATACAAATGGTAGCATTCGGCGAACGGAACCTGAAACTCGCTTCTCACCAGTTCAACACGGGCATCCGTATTTCTCATCTCTTGCAGTGCTTGTTCCCAGTAAGCCTCGAAGTTGGCCGGACGTGGATTACGTCCCTCATAAGTTAATAATTGTTCTAACGGCATATCGACTAGCGGCATTAATAAGCACCTCCGTCTCTCTTTGTTTGTGTGTCCCATATCAAATACAGTACAATGTTGCCAGCAACGCAGATCAGCCTTGAAGAAGAGGAGGCCGCACAATGAGCTTGTTGTTCAACCTGAGGGGCGTCAAGGAATTGCTGCGCAATTTCTATACATTGACCGGTATCCGCACAGTGATTTTCGACAATTCCTTTACTGAGCTGGCTGCCTATCCCACCCGCCATTCGACATATTGCCACATCATCCGGAGTGATCCGCGCGCAGAGGCCCAGTGCATCCTCTGCGACCAGGCAGCCTGCACCCAAGTGAAAAAGGAGAAAACCCTCTACACCTATCAATGTCATGCCGGACTTACCGAAACGGTGGTGCCTATTCAAACGGACAATCAGGTCATCGGGTATATTATGTTCGGCCAATTGCTGCAGACCGGGTCCCGCGATGAGTTATGGGAGAAGGTCTGTGAGAATATAAGCCCCTATAATGTGGATATGAATAAACTGTACAGCGCCTTCCAGCGAAAAAAATACATCTCCAAGGAAGTCATTGATGCTTACGCCAAAACCATGGAGATGAGCGCCAGCTACCTGTATCTATCCCGGATGCTGGTTCTGAAGGAGGATACGCTGGCACAAAAGATCAACGGTTATATTACAGAGCATATCCAGGAACCGCTGTCCGTTCCCGTTCTGTGCAAAGAATTCAGCATCAGCAAATCCCATCTCTACAAGCTCTCGGAGCAGAACTTTGGCATGGGCATTGCGGAATATATCCGCAACCTGCGCATTCAAATGGCCAAAAGGCTGCTGGGTGACACTGATAGTCCGATTTACGAAATTGCGGAGCAAGTCGGCATTCCCGATTATAATTACTTTACCAAAGCCTTTAAAAAGGTCACCGGCACATTGCCCAGAGTATACCGCAAAGAAAACACTTTACAAGGACGCACTCTGGACCGGTTCTGATTGCACCTGAGGGGAAGCGTATACAGCAGGGAAGGCGCCATGGCAGCTTCCCGCAATAACCGATTTTTATCACCCCCAGCTTATAGCAATTCTGCCTGCTCTTTGCTGATCTTATCATCCGGTCCCTAGAGCAAAATAGTAATAAACGTTTCAGTTAATAGTCATTTTGTTTCAAGGTGTGCACTATTGTACGTGAAAAAAATGCTAATTCATTTCTACATTTTCACCGGTTAGGGTGATGCGTGCTTGGCACGCGACAAACAAAAAAGCCGGCTTTCGCCGGCTCTGCTTAAATCCAAGCGCGAAGATTCACCTGTTTGATGAAATCCGCTTGGGACATACTTTCTTGGGATGCAGCCTCTATCTCTTCAACCTCAACTTCTTCGCCGTTCATCAGATGATGGAACAGCTTCTCATTGTACGTTGACAGTGCATAATCTATCAGCGCTTCGTGCGTGGCTCTTTCAGCTTCTAGTACCAGCAATTGTTCTTCGGCCTCAATATCCTCTGCTGTAACATAGAAATTTCTATTGGCCTCAGGAACACGAATGACATAATCAAACGCATTATCTGGATTGCGGTCGTAAGCAATTAGGTAGCCGTAGTCTCCGATAGGAAGACTCTGCTCAAAAGCGTCCGCGACAATGACAATCTTCTCTCCTAAACGCAGCATCGTCCTACCTCCTGACCAAAATCTATCATGGTTCTGCTTGTTTCAACAGTCTACTAAAAAAAGATAGAGCTGTCCAGCCGCAGGAGAGTAGTCCGATGATTTTTCGCAGAAAATACTCTGAAAATTCTTGAAAACGTGCTATTCTATTGCAATTTTATCAATTCGGCAATTTATTCCTGCGAATGAGCAGCGAAGCTCCGGCAATACAAGCAACGATTAACACCGCTGCTGAGATCATCGGCACGCCGGTTACTCTGCCTTCTGCAAGCAAGCCGGCAGACATTCCAGGAAGCGCTGCAGGCAACCAGGCAGTCCTGGAAGGCAGCAGGCTGTGGGCAAGACTCATGCCAGCAGCCAGCAGGAGAGCAAACCCGGCAGCAGCAGGTCCGCGCAGCCAGGCGCTGAAGAGCAGCGTAAGTGACACCGCACACAGCAGCCAGAGTGCATAGAGTCCTGAAGCCGCCGCAACTGTGCCCCAGGCCAAGCTCCCCATTAGCTGCACTGTATAATAAGCCGCTCCCGCGACCCCCAATACCAGTGCAATTATCAGCACTGTGAAATTTGCCGCCCATTTGGCAACAACGATGGATACCGGTGAAACAGGTCTGGCCATCAGCAGCTCGGCTGTCCCGCTGCTCCGCTCCCCGGCCAGGCTGTTCATTGTCCCCAGCGCCAGAATCAGGATGCCAATCGTTCCGTATTGGCCCAGAGCCTGAGCCATTACCGCAGCGGCCCCAGGCATCTCGTAGCTGTCCATAAATCCTGCCGGGACATTTGAAGAGGCTGCCAGTATATCAGCCATATAAAAGGTGACCAGCGGCTGCATGATACCCAGAATAATGAACACTACAGGTATCCAGATCAGCTTATAGCTGCGTACTGCCTCCAGCATCTCTCTCGAATACAGGGCCCAGAGCTTGCTCATGTTCCCACCACTTTCATAAACAGGTCCTCCAGCGTCGATGAACCTGCTTCAAATTGCAGCAGCGGAATATCCAGCCCTGCCGCTTCCTGCAGAATCATCCGGCGCGCGAGCCCGACATCGCTTACGTTAAAGACTGCCCTGCCGTCCGAAATACTTGCTTCTTCAATAAAAGCTTTGTGCTTAAGCTCCTCCAGCCACCGGACAGCCTTGTCTTCCTTCGCTGTGGTTATTCTGATAACCGGAAGACTGTACTCTGCCCGGAGACGGGCCAAGGTCCCCTGCACAGCTATAGCTCCCCTGTTCATCAATATGACGTCATCGCATATCTCTTCCGCATCATGCAGCACATGGGTGGAGAAAATCACAGTTGTCTCTTCCCGGATGTCCCGCAGCAGCTCCATCACTTCCCGGCGCCCTATAGGATCAAGCGCAGAGACAGGCTCGTCAAGCAGCAGCAGACGCGGGCGGTGCACTAAGGCCTGGGCCAGCCCCAGGCGCTGCTTCATACCGCCGGAATATCCGCCGATCCGGCGGCGCGCTGCGGAGCTAAGCCCCACGCGCTCCAGCACTGCGCCCGACACCGCCGCAGCTTCTTTGGCGGCCATGCCGCTAAGCTTGGCGGCAAAGATCATATATTCGAGTCCGCTCATCCAGCTGTAAAAAGCCGGAGACTGCGGCAGATAACCAAGCTGCCGGCGGTAATCCGTTCCGGGAGGAGCGCCGCCAAAGGAGATGCTCCCTCCGGTAGGCGGCAGAAGACCGGCAAGCATGCGCAGTGTGGTGGTTTTGCCTGCTCCATTGGGTCCCAGCAAAGCGACACAACGCCCGGCTTCGGCTCCGAAGCTGATGCCGTCCACGGAGGGATGTCCGCCAAAGCTTTTGTGGAGATTCGTAACCTCAAGCAGCGGCATCAGAGTTCTTTCCTTCCCAGTGTGAAATAAGCTATACTTCCTAGCAGGTTGCCAAATACCAGGAGCAGCACCCACATCCATTTGGGCCCGCGGACTTGCTCTGTCCTGGCCAGCGAGATCAGTCCCACAACCGCCAGCAGAATCTGCAGCGCCAGCAGCGGCGCAATCAACCCCCAGTTCACTTTATCCATCCGTACACCCTCCATACTCCAGTTTGCTATTCTGAAATCGCCTTCCCTGTCCGCCTTCAGCGCTTCTGCCCGGCCTTCCGCCTGCCCGGGAGAACTACAAACAGCAGATAACACAAAACCGGTGACGGGAAACCGGTAAGGCCCCAAATTCCCCAGAACCAGGCCATTCGGCCCTTCCCTCTGCCCTGAGCATTACGGAACAGCCAAGTCCCCTGCAGCATCAGTACAGCAGCTATACAAAGCCACAGCCACAAAGGCGCCTTCTGCAATTCACTCACTCTTCAGCATCCTCCCGTCGCAGCCTGATCCGTGCTACTCCCAGACTGCCAAGTGCTGCCAACGGAAATAGCGCCTGCAAGCCCCAAAACAGTGCCGGGGCAGAGTTTAGAATAGACAGCACTACGCTGAGCAGGAGTAGAGCCACCAGAGAGAATATCAGCAGTTCCTTGCGCTGCCGCTTCACGCGGCGGATTGCTTCTGCCGCAATAAGCTGCTCCAGCTCCGGCAAGGAGGGGGGCGCCACATCGGCATAGTGCTGATCCAGAATCTCCAGTTCTGCTGACAGCTTATTCAGCAGCTCTTCATCACTGTTAAACCTCATCCTCGTCCAGCTCCTTTCGCAGTTGATTCAATCCGGCTGCTACCCTTGATTTGGCCGTGCCGGAAGGGATCTGCAGCATCTGGCCGATTTCATCATAGCCATATCCGTAATAATGCTTCAGCAGTACAGCCATTCTGTGGGCAGTAGACAGGCGGGATAAGGCATCAAGCACTTCACTCCACTCCATATTCCGGCTCTCAAACCTCCAGCGGATACTGCGGCTCCCCTGCTCCTGAGCCTGCTCCTTCTGCCACTTCAACTCACGCTTCCACCGCCGCTTGCGGTCGATGTAGAGCCGGCTGGCAATCGTTATCAGCCATGAAGAAAATGCAGAGGTTCCATTGTAACTTCCCATCTTCTCCATGCATCTGACCATTGTATCCTGAGCCAGTTCTTCCGCAAGTGAAGGGTCCATTGTAGCTTTAATCAGATACTTGTACAGGAAGGGATAATGCTCCCGCAGCAGCATAGCTGTTGCCTTGGCATCCCCCTGCTGCGCCAGTCTGATCTTCTCCAGCGTCCCGTCGCCCATAGTCCCTCCTCTTTCTCTTCCTCACATCTGTAATACGATTATGTATTGTAGATCGTTCATTCAGGGTCAGAATTATTCTGCAATTCCCACAGCCTGCGCCTCCATGGCTGGACGGCTCCCTTGCCTCTGGGGAAGCGCCAGAACAGAGATATCTTATTATCCCCATTCTCTGCAGCATACTCTACGGAATTCTGCTCCGCCACGCCTTCCCCGTCTGTTCTCAATTGCCCATAGTCCAGTTGGTGATGCATATCTTCCTTCATCTGCTTCCTCCCATGAAATTAAAGACATATAGACAAAAAAAAGAACGCAAACCGGGATTATTCCACAGTCTGCGTGCTTCGCGAGGTAAATGTTACATTTAATTAACATTATTGTAGCAACTCTGTATCTTTTTGTCCATCTCTAATTTCCCGAATGATGTCATAACCGGCATAAACACGTCGTTACATAGCAAGTGGAAACGGTTGTACTCTCCGCTTAAGGACAGTACAGTTTTAGCGAGAAATAGAAGGGGAATTTATCGTGTGCAACAGATAGATTCTTATATTTGAACGTATGGATTATTTAGCTTCTCAAACCCGATAGAGGTGCGCGGACCGTGTCCGGGAAATACCCTCACTTCTTCATCCAGCCGGTACAGCTTACCGCGGATCGAATCAAACAGATCCCGTTCTCTGCCGCCGGGAAGATCGGTGCGTCCTACTCCCATTTTGAACAATACATCGCCGGAGAACAGATCATTTCCGCACAGGAAGCTGACACTCCCCGGAGAGTGTCCAGGCGTATGCAGCACCCGGAAGGTTAAACCGAGCAGCTTCAGAATCTGGCCTTCCGCCAAATCATATTCTGCCGGATCTGTACTGACCGGAGGGGATGATTCAGGCCACATCAGCGAGCCGTTCAGCTTGGGACTGCCCAGCCACTCACTCTCCAGAGCATGGATATACACTGGGCACTTCTTAGCCTTGCGGACCTCATCCAGACCGGCAATATGATCAAAGTGGGCGTGAGTCAGCAGGATAGCCTCTATTTCCATACCCTCAGCAGCACGGAGAAGAGCAGCCGGATTGGCACCGGGATCAATAATCACACCTTTGGCAGGGGCGGCTCCTGTCAGGAGATAAGCGTTCGTCTGAAGCGGTCCAAGATTATAAGACCTAATATTAAGCATCGGCATTAGAATCCGGAGATCAGACTGCGCAGCTCTTTGGCAATAACCGCGTGTGATTCCGTTCCTTCTCCGTAGGCTTGGCCCATGGCTTTGCGCACTTCGGTGATTTTGCCCTCATAATCCGCAGCTTCGCGGTCCGGGTTCTGCTGTTTAAACTCTCTCATCAGTGACTGTACATGCTCCGGACGCGGTCCCCAATGGCCCAGCACATAGCCGCCGGTATCGGCAAAAATCACGATCGGAACCGAACGTCCGCCCATGGTCAGGAAGTTATCCATAACATCCTGATTCTCTTCCAGAATCAGCACTTCAGTCTTAATGCCTGCCGTCTCCAGGATGCGGAACACCACAGGGACATTACGAACCACATCTCCGCACCAGTCAGCAGCCAGAATCAGTACCCGCAGATCATCCCGGTGATTCAGGCTCTCGAAATATTCCCGGTCACTCTCATCTGTCCAGGCGAACTTCTCATACCAGGATTCAAAAGCCTGCTGGTTCTTCGTCATGCCTTCCACGAACTGGCGCGGAGTCAATCCCTGACCAAATTTAGAAGCTACATTCTGTTTCATACTGCACTACCTTTCTTCTTGGATTTGTACCACTTGAACAGGAAATACAGAACAATAACCGCAAGTGCGGCAAGAATGATTTCATGCGTATACTTAGCTGCGACCTCATCAATAGTCTCCCATTTATCGCCGAGAGTATATCCCAGATATACAAACAGTGCACTCCATGGAATAACAGCCAGCGTGGTCAGCATAGTGAACTTACCCAGCGGCATGCGCGAAATACCAGCGGGCACAGAGATCGCATGACGGACAACCGGGATAAAACGGGCGGTGAAGATTACGCCGGTCCCGTATTTCTGGAACCATTCTTCAGAATGGTCAATATGCTTCTTTTTGATAAAAATATACTTCCCGTACTTCTCCAGTACAGGTCTGCCGCCGTAACGGCCGATCCAATACACAAAAATCTGGGCGACTACACCGCCGATCGTACCAAACAGTACCGCGCCAAAAAAGTTGATATCCCCTTGCGACACCAGATAGCCGCCAAAAGCCAATACAATCTCACTTGGTATGACTTCAATCATAAGGCCAATCATTATTCCAAAGTAACCCAAACTCTGAATCCATTCAAATAATTGCGAAATCAGTTCAGATATAAAATGCAACTGCAGCTCTCCTTCCGTGTGTTGCGTAATCAGCCTGGCATTCTGCTGGCAGAATCCTAAGCCTCGTCCGCTCTATGTATCCAGCTTCTCCTAGCCTATTCTAGCATATGCAGGCTTACGACTTCTACTTATGGAAATGGACATTCCGTTCTCTGCTATAGAGAAGCAGGTATTCCAGCATTGACAAAGTGTGGAATGAAGATCTATTATACATTTAGATAATTATTTAAATATCGAAAGGGGGCTGCGGAGTTGAATGAATCCTTCAAGGCGCTGGCTGATCCGACCCGCAGACAGATTCTCCGCCTGCTGCGGGAAAAGGATAGGACGGCCGGAGAAATTGCCGATTTTTTCAATATGTCCAAACCCAGCATCTCCCATCATCTGAATGCACTGAAGCATGCGGGACTGGTGCAGGACGAACGGAAAGGCCAGTTTATTCTCTATTCGCTGGACTCCACGGTGCTCGAAGAGGTGCTGGGCTGGTTCCTGGAATTGACGGGTACGGGTAAGGACGGTACGGAGAGTAAGACCATTGCGGATGAACCGGCTGAAGATGCGTTAGGCTCAAAAGGCGCAGGTTCAAAGGGGACCAGGGGCCGGGAGCATTATTTTGACACGGAGGGTGAATCAAGATGAAGGATTTCCAATGGAAATGGCAGGACACACTGATTGTCATTCTGGGATTATTCTCGCTGGGCTACGCATTGTTGAATTACGGTAGGCTGCCGGATCAGCTTCCTGCCCAGTTCAGCATTACAGGCAAGGTTAACACTTACTGGAGCAAGGGCTCCCTCATTGCTTTTTTCTCCTTCATGGGACTGATCTTCCCTATAGCCATGCAGTTTATGCGTACAATTGATCCCAAAAGAGAGAACTACACTAAGTTTCAAAGCGCTTATAAAATGATCCGCCTGGCAGTGGGCATCATATGCGATGCTGCACTTGTGCTGTCGGTCACGCACGGTCTGGATGAGCAATTTGCCGCCGGAAAGTGGGCTACTGTGAGTCTCGGGCTGCTGTTTATAGTAATCGGAAACTTCATGCCGCAGATCAGGGATAATTATTTCACGGGTGTCCGTACACCCTGGACGCTGGCTAACCCTGTAGTCTGGCGGAAGACCCACCGTCTCTCCGGAATCATGTGGGTGATTGGCGGACTGCTGATTGCACTGGGGGCTTTTATGCCAAAAGCTCTGTCGGTCAGCATGATCATTACCGCCCTGGTTATCGCTACTATCGTACCTTATGTGTATTCGTGGCTGATCTCACGGAGGATCAAGGCCTGAAGCTGGCCGCAGGACTACACCGAGATTCGGAAGAACGCTACCGGAGATGCACATATAATGAGTTCAGCCGGACAGAGTGCCTGCTTAGAGATTCAGTGTTCAGCGGGCCACAATCTTCTCCGGCTTATCAAGCGTAGCCAGTGCCTGCAAAGCTCTCAGCCGAAGGTAAACCCCTTCGGCTTGCTCATTGATCCCGAAGCCGCGGTCATTATGCCGCCGGCCTGCGCTATGCTCCCTGCCGGCAAGCAGGCTGTATTGCCGCAGCAGTTCCAGTCCGGCAGCTGCGCTGTCTGCAGCCCTCCGCCTGTCCCCTTCCGCCCATCCGCGTTCAGCCATTTTAAGCATTCCTTCAATCGCCGCCCGTCTTTTGGCGGCGTTAAATATGTCCGCCTTCAGGCTGCGGCGCACCCAGTACAATGCCTCTCCCGGATCGCTGCCTTGCAGATAACGCTCTGCAAGTTCCCAGTGCAGAGCCGCATCTCCGGGGGAGAATCGCAAACTGCCCAGCAGCAGGTCCATTCCCTGGTCCTCTGGGAGCAGCCGTGATAATGCGGCCGCCGTCTGCGGCTCTCTTGGATTCCACGCCAGCGATTGCCGCAACAGCGCAGTTTGTGCAGCAGGATCAGCGCTTGTGCGGGCAGCCTGCTTATACAAGGCAGCCCCTCTCATCGCCTGATATGAAAAAATGCTTAGCATGAAGGTCAAGGCGCAGAGAACGGCGATTCCTGCATACGGCCATGATCGCCGCAGCCGTGTAAGGATGGCGGTATCCTCCGCAACTGGCCGAGCTATAGTTTCTGCAAGAGCCCATGCAGGCAGCAGCAGGAGCAGCAGCCATATCAATCCGTAGCTCCAGTCAAAATCAACTGCGCTATGCAGGATGATGACAAGCAGAGGCGGAAGCAGCCTTGGTGACGCCTTGAATATGAGCCAGCCTGCGGCCAGCAGCAGCAGGAGGACAGCAGCCAGACCGGCTGTCCCCAGATTGAGCAGGATGTCGAGATAACCGCTGTGCACCTGGCTGCCTACATAGGGGCGGGACTGGGCGGCGAGGTACGAATGTTGCCAGGTCTCGCCCCCGCGCCCCAGCCAGGGCGCTTCTGCCGCGAGCTTCCAGGCATCGCGGTAGAAGAGCCCGCGCGCGGCGGCCGTCGGGGACGGCCCCGTGATCCGCGCGCGTACCTGCAGCAGGACGGCGCTGGCTGCCGCCGTCCAGGCCCCCGCCGCCAGCGCCAGCATGGCGGCGCGGTGCCAGCCCGCCGCGCGGCAGCTGCGGCGGTGCAGCCATAGGCCGGCTAGCAGCGCGCCGGCCCAGAGCCCGGCCAGCAGCAGCAGGCCGGGCAAGGGCTCTGCCGCCAGCCCGGTACGGGCCAGCTGGCGGTACAGGAGCGCCGCGGCGGCCACAGGCGCGGCGCCGGTGATTAGAAGCGGCGCGGACAGCTGCCGCTTCCAGAGCAGGGCTGCGGCGCCGGCGGAGGCCGCAGCCAGCCATGCGCCGCGCGACTCGCTGAGCAGCAGCGCGGCGGCGTACGGGAACAGCGGCAGCAGGCGCGCCGCTGTCCGCCACAGCTCTGCGGCGGACCAGCCCCGTGCACGGTCCGCTCTGCCAGCTATAGCGGTCTCACCCGCTCTGCTTACCGCTCCACCCTCCGCTTCACCGCTGGCTATGTTCTCCTGCTCCGCTCTGCTTACCGCTCCCCTCTCCGCTTCACCGCTGGCTATGTTCTCCTGCTCCGCTCTGCTTACCGCTCCACCCTCCGCTTCACCGCTGGCTATGTTCTTCTGCTCCGCCCGGTTTACCGTTCCACGGGATGCTTCAACCTCGCCCTCTGCGCAGTCTTCTCCACTCACGGTTCCCGAAGGACCTGTCAGCCTGAAGCCATAAGCAGCAGCAAATAGCCGCTCCAGCAGAAACACAGCCATCACCGCGCCAAAGGCATTCGGATACTGAACCAGTCCGGCCAGCCGGGCACCGGTAGCACTGACCTCAGGTGACTGGCTGTAGGCTACCGCGTAAGGAACCGGCAGACCACCGCATACCGCCAATAAGGCAGACAGGCTGATTACGAGACCCAGCAGATGCCAGACCGCTGCAAGAAGAGTTCCTCCCCGGCGGGTCCCCGCAACAAGTACAGCAAATACAGCAAAGCTGGCGTAGAATCCCCAGCGCAGCAACTCATTCAGCGTACCTTGCGAGGATATAGGCTGACATAGCGCATGAATACCATACAGGATAAAGATTACAACGCTGCAGCCGGGCAACAACCAAGCGGCCACTTTCAGCATCCTGTCTCTGCCAGCTCCACCAGCCAACGTTCCACTCCCGGACACTACCTCAACTGCTGCCTGCGTTATCTCGGCCTTCCCGGCATTATCTGTCACCAACCGGCCACTCCCGGCTAACCTCCCAGCTTCAGCTATATCTCCCTTTACGGTACCTCCAGGTAGCGCCCGCGCTTTCGCCGTATTCCCCGGCATTGCCGCCTCCAGCTTCGCCCCCTCCCCCCAGCCGGAGGTGGCATACATGACCAGTCCCGCTATCGCCAGAACCCCGCACAGCGCAAACCATATGGTCAGGAAGAGATACATCTCTCCGGCAAAAAAGAATCCTCTCAGCACACATGCCGCTGCCGCTGCCGCAATTAATGCCATACCGCTAACCACACTTATTGCCATTTCCCCGTATCGCTGAACCTGATTCATCCTCATTCCTAAATCCCCTATTCCTCTTATTGCTTAATATTCTTCCCACATCTATCGCAATGCAAAAGAAAATAGATACATATAAAATCGATATAGAAACATGAACCGCACCTAAGACTGCAATCAGCTAAATAACCGGAAAACGGCGGTGGTCAAACGTGATTATTCGAAATGTTGTATATATTACAACTTTGATTCAGATATACCCGGGAGTTTGGATGGATTGTTGTACAAAATACAAGAATAGTTTCATAAATCGGCTTGGGGGAGGGGAAATGCTGCATTTTGTACAACAATTCCCGATTAGAGGCGGCATAATGAAAGAATTGTTGTATTTGATGCAGGATTTTAATTCAGGGCATCACAGGGGCCCTACAATAGCACAAAAATAACACTAAAATAACATTACGAATTCATTACAAACGCGCCACAGTCAGCACTACATCAGCACCACAGAAGCATCACAGATGCTCTATAGAAGCTCTACAGAAGCACTACAGATGCTCTACAGATGCACCACAGAAGCACCACAGATACTCTACAGAAACACCACAGAAGCACCACAGATGCTCTACAGAAACACCACAGAAGCACCACAGATGCTCTACAGAAGCACTACAGACGCATCGCAATAGCGGCCGAAGCTTCCAATAGCAATCCCAAGTGGAACGGCTTAGCAATCCTTTTGTAAGGACGCTGACGGTTCAGCGAGAAACACAAAAAACAGCCGCCCCCCATAGGAAGCAGCCGTTCTGTCACACTCTGAACTATTAAGCTGATTAATTAAGCTCCGCATTTCCCCCGGGCAGCAGATCAGAGCAGACGCGCTCCAGATAAGGCTTGGCACCGAGAAAATCGCGGAACGCGGTGTACTCGCGCCATTTGGCGGCGTTGTCGCCGCTGTCGCTCCGCACGGCACGGATTAGAATGTTCTTCGGCGTATGCTCCATGTCGATGAATTCCAGCAGCTGGCTGCGGTAACCCATCAGATCGAGCAGCTTGGCCCGGATCGCATCCGTGGCCAGTGCCGAGAAGCGTTCCTTCAGGATTCCGTGTGACAGCAGCGGACTCAGCACATCGCTCTGCACCTGGGCGAACAGCTCATGCTGGCAGCAAGGCACCGAGAGGATGACTGATGCGCCCCAGCGTACCGCCTTCTCCAGAGCGGCATCTGTCGCTGTATCACAGGCATGCAGGGTAACAACCATGTCCACCTGGTCCAGTTCATTATAGTCCGCGATATCACCGACCAGGAACCGCAGACGGTCGTAGCCCAGCTTGGCAGCGAGGGCACCGCAGTGCGCAATGACATCCGCCTTCAGATCAAGACCGACTATATTCAGCTCCCGCTGCTCACGGACGGCCAGATAGTGGTACAGTGCAAAGGTCAGATAGGATTTGCCGCAGCCGAAATCAACAATCGTCAGCGGACGGCCCGCCGGAAGATCACCGAGCACATCCTGGACCATCTCCAGGAACCGGTTGATCTGGCGGAACTTATCATATTTCTTAGCCAGCACTTTGCCCTCGCTGTTCATAATGCCAAGCTCCACGAGAAACGGCACCGGTTCTCCTTCGTCCAGGACATATTGCTTCCGGCGGTTATGTGCCAGGTCCGGTGCCTCCTGTTTGCTGGCAGACTTGGTCAGAATGGACACCTTGTATTTTTTGCTGATCAGCACCTGGTAGTCGGCACTGGCGGTACAGAGCAGGCCTTGGCGGAAGGTCTCTCTCAGCAAAGTCAGCATTTCTTCAGCGGCATCCTCTGCCGGAATATTGCGGTGTTCGACCTTAGGGCCGATATAGTAGGCGAACTGATAGTGCAGCTTGCCCTTTAATTCAACAGGTTTGATCTGCACTTTGCTGTAGGTGACCCCACCCTTGCTGCGCAGCTGGCTTAGTGTAGCCGTAATCAGCGTACGGCCGGTAATCACTTGGTCGATCAATGCTTTCAAAGATTCCAATGGGTACATCTCACTTTCAATTTATAAATGGAGCACGTTGTCTCCTGAATATCGTTATATTATAGCATTAACCGTAAGCTTGCTCCATTCTTCCCCGCCCTGCTGCACTTCCTCCAGAGGAAGCCCCCCCTGGGCTAACCGCTCCGGACTCAGCAGCAGCAGCCGTCCGTACAGCTCCCTGCCCTCCGCCGCAACATCCTCTCCTTGCTCCCATAGCCGGTACAGGCTGTTCTCCGCTTTGGCGTAATGTCCCAGGGATTCCTGGTAGGCCATCAGCAGCCGCTCTGTTTTGGCCGGAAGGCGGTAAGGCTCTACTTCCTCCAAAAGCTCATTGATATCGCCCGTCATGTTCAGCAGCTCACGGTCGGCACCATGCAGATCCGCATACAAAAACAAATGCAAGGACCGCATCGCCCTGTAGAGGGCTTGATCCTGATCCCCTTTTGCCGCGTAAATACCGCCTTCCTCCTTCAGCAGCCGGGCTACCCCTTGCAGCTTATCGGACTCCAGCACACCGCCGAGACGAAACATATCAATAATGTCCTCTACGGACAGCGAATTGAGCAGACGGGAATTTATGCGGAAATGCCGCATCAGCAGCTCGTCCACTTCCCACAGGGCTTCTGTTGTTTTTTTATCCTGCTTCAAGGTCATTACCTTGGCAACCATTGCCGTCATATCCTCGATCATGCGTACGATATAATCTCTCCGGAACATGTTTGCTCACCCTTTCGTATCCGCACCCACATTTATTACAATCCCGCCAAAAGCTGGCCATCGTCTAAGTCTATAGTCTTTGGACTAATCTTAAGCCATTTCATGCGGCAGCGCCACCTTGTTCAGTACCAGAACATCAGCCCATCTCTGCTATGCCTGCAATCAATAATCCTTGACATAAAAGAGCCGGCCCGAATACAATACAAATACTCGATCTGTAATCCAGATCATACTATTATGCAGATCGAATGGCTCCTGAAAATACATTATCCATGGAATTACTATTGTTAATATCAGTTATTCTAAATTACATATTGGAGGAAATCCTATGTCACAACCCGCTGACCCCGGGCAAAGCCCGCCGGAAGCAGCTGCTTCAAGCAAATCTCAACTGGAAGATAACGTCCAGCCTTTGAAGGTCACCCCGGAACAGGATAAGCTGCTGGAAAGCGCCTTGCGGATTAAGATCATGCATACGCTGTCGGGGGAACCCCTCACGTCCAAGCAGGTTGCCGGGAAGCTGAACAAGACACCGGGGAACATCCACTACCACATCGTCAAGCTCTATGAGGGCGGGCTTCTGGAGCTTGTCCGCACCGAAGCGGCGGGAGGCATCAACCAGAAATTCTACCGCTCCAAAGGGACTATGTTCCGCTCGGAGCAGCTTAGCGGATTCCACTTCCGCCAAGAAGACCAGGTGGAGCATTTCATCACCAGGCTTACCCTTTCCCCCCGGGAGCTTGCGAAATTCCATCAGGAGATGCTGGAGCTGATCACCGCCTGGGAATCTAAAGTGACTGCCGGTGACGAGTATGGTGTTGAAATCGTGATGGGCCGCCTGCAGTCTGCAGAGCCTGCTCCGGAGCCGGAAACAGATGCGGAGGTACAGGAGTAGATGAATACTGCCGCTCCTTCCGGACAGGAAAGGCGCAATCCGCTGCAGGGTTTCGCTGCTCCTTTTGTCCGCTCACGCGCCTTTCCTTATCTATGGCTTGGACATTTAATTTCATTCCTCGGCAGCTCGGTGACGATGGTCATTCTGCCCGTCCTTGTCTATTCCCTTACCGGATCAACCACCACGATGGGTCTGGTCATGGCTGCTTACATGCTGCCGAATGTGATCATGCTTCCGGTATCCGGACATATCGTGGACCGTTACGACCGTGTGCGGATTATGATGCTGGCCGATATTGCCCGCTTTGCCGTGATGATGATAACGGCAGTCTTGGCCCTGACCGGAATACTCAGTATTCCGCTGCTCTATATCCTGGTAGCCTTCTACGGTCTGCTCGATGGTCTATTCCAGCCAGCCTATGCTGCAGTCCGGGCCACAGTATTCACTCCGGACATCCGCGTGGCTGCGAATTCATTGACCCAAATCACTACCCAGTCCGTACGCCTGATCGGCCCCGCACTGGGCGGTCTGCTGATCACCCACCTGTCCGCAGGTGTCGGCTTCGGCCTGGATGCCTTCACTTATCTGATCTCCCTAATCTGCCTTGTCTACCTGCGACGAGTGCTGATCGTCAAATTGCAGCCCGGACCCGCCGCAGATTCCGCGGCCTCCGTTCTGCCGGATACTGAAGCCCCGGATACTCCTAACTGGAAAGAGGATTTCATCGAGGGGATCTCCGTTCTGCGCAGCCACCCCTGGCTGTGGATTACGATTCTGGCCTTCTGCTTCATCAACATCTGCTACGCGGGGATCAGCAGTGTCCTTCTTCCCTGGCTCTTCAAGGTCCATCACGGCTGGCCTCCTTATGTCTACGGGCTTGCCGTTACTTTCTCCGGTGTAGGCGCAATTATCGCAGGCTTGCTGTTCGGACTGCGGCCGAAATGGAAGAACCGCGGCATTATGGCTTACGGCGGTGCTATGCTGGGTGGTGTGGCTCTGCTGCTGATGCCGTTTGCGGGCACTCCGGCTGCAGCCATCGCTTTCTTTGCCCTTGAAGGCTTCGGGCTGATGATCTTCGGACTGATCTGGGAGATCAGCCTGCAGGAGCTGGTTCCGAAGGAAGCCTTCGGACGGGTAGCCAGTCTCGATTTATTCGGCTCCTTCGCCCTGCTGCCGGTCGGCTATATCTTTGTCGGCTGGCTGGCCGACCTGATTGGCGGGGTTCCGACCATAATTATTTTCTCCAGTCTGGGACTTACCTGTGTCGCTCTCGTGCTCTGCGTTCCGGCTATCCGTAAATTTCAATAAAAGCCGCAGCGCGGCCAACACAAAGAGGCAGCACTCCGCCATCCGGCGGGTGCTGCCTCTTTGTGTGCTAAATGAATTACTTCTGCACAGGCGTGTGTACGAAATCCTTGATAATCTGCGACAAATGCTCCGGAGCTTCAAACATGCTCATATGGCCCACACCCGCTATTGTCACCTTGGTAATATTGGGATTATCCGAGGTGAAGGTCCGTTCTGGAGTCACCTTCGAATCCTCCGCTCCGGCTACCAGCAGCACCGGCAGCGCTGTTGCCGAGATGACATCCCTGCGGTCCGGACGCTCACGCATGGCCATGGCCGCGCCTACCGCGCCTTGCGGCGGGGTCTTATAGCCGATCTCCTTGGCACGTTCCAGCAGCTGTGGAGCTGCTCCGGAAGCAAAGAGTCCGGGTACCAGCTGATCTACAAAAGCAAAGATACCTTCATTCTGGATCATGCTGACGCTCTTCAGCCGGTTCTCCTTGGCTTCCTCACTATCCGGATAACCGGAGGAATGAATCAGTCCGAAGCCCTTCAGCCTGGAGGCATGGCGCTGGGCAAACGACAATGTAATGTAGCCTCCCAGGGAATGTCCAAGCAAATAACACTCAGGAATCTCCAGGGCATTCAGCAGTGAAAGAACATCATCGGCCATCTGTTCGATCGTGTAGGCTCCGAGCGGAGCATCTGAAGATCCGTGTCCGCGCAAATCAGGGGCAATGACCCGGTAATTGGCGATTAGGCCAGGAATAACCTTCTCAAAGTATTCCGAGCTCCCGCAGAATCCATGCAGCAGAACAATGACATCACCTTTACCTTGATCACTGTAACAAATGTTGTTTCCTTCGCATCGAACATTTTCCATGGCTGCTTCCTTCTTTCTATGTAGTATCCGGTTGAAGACCGCGGCTTGTCTTTATTATTAAGCTAGATCAGGTACCTTTGAAACGCTCTCAGCCCAGGAGCCCGAAACCCTGGGCGGCAGCACGGGCAATCTGGTCGGCCATAACGATCACCCGGTGCAGCGGTGTGGTCTGCAGCGTACGGTAAGGCCGGGGACTGTTCACATCGACAATCGCTGCCAGACTGTAGTTTCCGACCGCGGGCAGCAGCAGCCCGACAGACTGTGCCGGACGAAGCGGCTCCGCAGCCGCGAAGTAATACCCGAGCGCAGCGGGCGGCCCCAGACAGGCATCCACAGCGATAATAATCTGCCCTTCCGGAATCTCTGCTATCCGCTGGACCAGATTATTAGCATCGCATGGTGCCGGCAGCGTACCGGTAACATGGGGGAAACCATATTCAAGCAGACGGCTGCCAGTTAGCGGCCCCAGGGCATCACCAGTGGAGCGGTCCGTTCCGATGCACAGAAAGGTCAGCTGCTCTGCCGGATGCAAGACGGCGATCTCCTGGAAGAAAGAAGCCAGCCCGTCAGCATCCATTTTGCGGCGTTTCCTGCTCTCTTCTTCTCTGATTGCCAAAGACTTCTCTCCCCCTCACTCCATTGCCTGCGAATTATTCCCTCTAATTTAACATGTTTTCTGTGATCCAGACAAAAAAATGGTCTTTCACTGTCCAAACATGATAAAATACTTGAACTATCACTTAGGGAGGACTGTTATACCCCATGGATTTATCGAAACCAAGCCAGGAAAATGTTGAGTATATGATCGAGGGTATCAAAAACAAGCTGAAAATGGCCAGCGCCGCGGCTATGCAGGCCTCGGCTTTTTCGGTGGAGCATTATGAGGATATTCAGGATATTTATGAGGTTGCCATGGGCAGCGACAGGCTCAGCATCTCACAGGTGGAGGCGCTTGTCACTGAGCTTGGACGCTTGCGCAAGAAATAAACCGGTCAATTGGCATGATAAAAGCCCTTCTCTCCGACCCGTCCGTAGGAATGGACAGGGAAGCTGAAGGGCTTTTGTGCGTTGATGCTCGATTATAGGCAGGTCTGCAACTGGCATTTACGGCAGATCAATCAGGATGAACTCTGCATCTCCGCCATTGCTTGTCCCTTTAATGGTCAGATCACAGCTCTTGCGGATACGCGCCGCATCTCCCTGCTGAAGCTGAAACACGCCGTCTGAGCAGCTAATCTCCAGATTTCCGGAAATCAGATAAATATGAGTGCGCCGCTCCTCTTGCTGCGGGTAATGCAGCTCCCGGTTCGTCTGCAGAAGGGACAAATAGACCGTAACATCCTCGCCCAGCTTAAGCGCTCCCATGTCCGCTGATCCGGAAGCCACCGGAAGCAGATTGTTCAGCTTAAGCTCTTCAGGAAAGAATCTCGCGTCCCACCTCGGCGTCATTCCCGGACGGTCCGGCAGCAGCCAGATTTGCAAGAAACGCACATTCGAGCTTAGCGACGGGTTCGTCTCCGAATGATTGATGCCTGTACCCGCGCTCATCATCTGTACACTTCCGGCCTGCAGATCCGCATGATTACCGAGATCATCCTGATGCTTCAGGACTCCGGAAACTACATAAGTAATAATCTCCAGATCATGATGCGGATGCTCGTGCATGCCTTGCCCCGGCTTCAATTCATTGTCGTTATGGGCCAGCAGTGCGCCAAAGTGGGCATTGCTGGGGTCATCATAATCGGCAAAAGAAAAGCTGAATTCACTGTGTATCCATTCTCTATTCGAAGTATGACGCTCAGCTGATGTGACTACTTTAATCATAAACTTTGCACCTCCATAGATGTTGGAACCTTCTCCATATCTTAAACAGGGGATAAATGCTCCTTATATGAGATGTATATAGGCGCTGTGATTTAGTATCTCTTACCCCCTTCCTTTCTTCATCAATCAACCGTTTGTAAAGCCGTGAATGTGGCCGTTTATATATAGAAAAGACCCTTTATGGCCTGGATGCTTCCCTATACTCCGGCAATCTTTCCCATGCTCACCAACTGTTTCAGGATATACCCCTACGTTTATATACGAAGTAAGATACTTCAGGCTATCCTGAATTTGAATGACGGCAGGCAGCATAGCAGCCTGAGTTCAAATCATAATAATCTAATGAGGAGTGATTGGTGATGAACAAGGCAGAAACGGAATATCCAGTAGAAAGCGGCGGCACATTTTTCAAGGGAATTTTCATAGGCGGTCTGCTTGGGGCTGCGGCGGCACTGTTGTTCGCACCGAAACCCGGTCGTGAAATGCGCAGTGATTTGTCAGACAAGCTCTCGATTGCCACGGACAAAACCAAAGAGGTTGCAGGAGCCGTAACAGACAAGACCAAAACGCTGGCAACTACAGTCAGCGAAAAAGCAACCGATCTGGCAGGTACAGTATCTGCTAAAGCCTCCGACATCTTCACAACGGTCAGCGACAGCAAACAACAAATTGCTGCTACATTGTCGGAAACAGGCAAGAAGATTGGTGAAACCGTAAGCGAAGCCTCTAAGGATGTGGCTGGTGACGTTAAAGACGCTTCCAAGGATGTCACGGATGAAGCCAAAGACTCCTCTAAAGAGGTAGCCGACAAGGCTAAAGATGCTTCCAAAGACATAACTGATGAAGCTAAGGATGCTAAAGAGGAAGTTAAATCCTCTTACAAGTCCAATTATTAAAAAACGGCGATATACGGCCTATTCAGGCAGTACAAGAGAGCAGCCAGCTCGCCGTAGCTGGCTGCTCTCTATTTATGCATGCCTTTTTTAGGCTTATAAGCCCCAACTAGCCGAAATGGATTATACCCTCATATTCTCAATAAAGCCTGTTCCAGGCTATAGAAAGCAGGTACGCCTTATGGGAGAAGCGGACAGCAGAACTAAAGCTTATGAAGTTGATGAGCATCCCTTCGAGCTGCGGCATGAGGTCAAACGCTTGAATGCACGGCTCGACAAAATCGCAGATTCACTCGAAAAATCAGAATTCAAGGATATCCTGGAGAATTATACGGACCCCAAGAAGCGGATCATTACCAATCTGATGGCCGGCGTATCCAGAGGCCTGGGGCTTTCCCTTGGTACGTTCGTGATCCTCGGTTTACTGGGCTATATTCTTAGTTTGTTCCTTGATGTGCCGGTTATCGGGGAATATCTTGGAGAAATCAAAAAGTATATTGATGCCAACAGCTAAGTGAATTCCCCGCTCACCCCTCCTGCAGCCTACTCCCGCCAGAATAGACTGCAGGAGGGGTGTTGCTCGTGTGGAACCACGGGGAATTATTCCTGCCTATAGCAAAACAAGCCCTATCCCGGCGGGGAAGGGCTTGTCCTGCTATTCAATATAACGGCATACTTCTTAAGCTTAATAAGAAGAGTTAGCCATAATCTGCTTCAGCTTCTCGGTAGCACGCTTCTGTATGCGGGAAACACTCATCTGCGATACCCCAAGCTTCTGGGCGATGGCACGCTGTGACTGGCCATCCTGGAAGGCCAGCAGCAGCACCTGCTGCTCCTGCTCCTTCAGCTGTCCCAGAGCCTGCTGGAGATCCATGCGTTTCTCCACAGTCTCATAGTCATTGGCGTCAGAGCTGATCAATTCGCCGAGTGTAGCACCCGTCTCTTCCTGTGAGAGCGGTGAATCCAGGGAGACATAATGATAACATTCCCTGCCGGCCAGTACTTCCACAGTTTCTTCCACGGTAAGATCCAGATAATGGGCAATTTCTTCCACCGCAGGGGAACGTTCCAATCGAATGGTAAGTTCATCAATGGCCTGCTGTACAAGTGCGCCTTTTTCTTTGATCCGTCTTGGAACCTGTATGTACCAGGATTTATCACGCAGGAAATTCTTCATATGTCCGATCATGCTTTTCATAGCATAGGGCTCAAAAGGTATCCCCAGGCTAATATCATACTGCTGCAACAGCCGAATCAGCGCCATTTGTCCCACTTGATACAGATCTTCATAAAGATCCGGACGGTTACGGGCAATTTTGCCGGCTGCCATCTTCACCATGGGCTCGTATTTACGGATGAGCACTGTAGCTATTTCATTGTCTTTCGTCTGCTGGTATTCCCAGATCAGGCTTACTGCTTCATTCATGGACTCTGGGGGAGTCACTTTGTCGTTCATACTTTCTCCTCGCTGTAATTAAGCCGCTTAGTCAGGGTAACGACTGTCCCTTTCCCTGCTTCGCTAACGACGCTAACGTCATCCATAAGCGCCTGCATTAAATAAAATCCCAGTCCGCCCACCTGAACATCATTCAGCTCCTTGTCATGCAGCGTCATACGTTCATCGGACGAATCCAAACCGTCAAAGCTCTCCCCCTCATCTTTGACAGTAATGGACAAAGCACTTGATCCTACTTCAAAGATTACATCAACCAAACCGTCTTCCTGCCCGTAAGCATAAAGCACGGAGTTGTTACAGGCTTCCGAGACTGCTACCTTCATATCTTCAATATCTTCATAAGTAAAACCCATCTTAGAGGCAATGCCATATAAATTAAGTCTGACGATATCGACATATTCTGCACTGGCGGGTAACTGAAGCACTACTCTTTGCACGTCATCACTCATCCTTAGTTCGATCCTTTCCTAGTGGGAATTCTCTTGGGGGGCAAAAAACTTGGAAATGCCGGTCATATCAAACAATTTCTGTATTTGTGGAGGAACTTCCTCAACGGCAAATTTAACTTCCATTCCGTGTCTTGCTTTGAGAATCGACAACAAAATCCCGATTCCTGTGCTGTCAATGTATCTCAAATCCTTAAGATTAATCACGAGATCGAGTCCCGTATCTCCCACCAGCGGTTCCATGACCAGACGGAAATCAGGAGCCACAGACAGATCAAGCTCTCCAGTCAGATAAACGGTACATACTGTGCCTTCTGTTTCGGTTTTTGCGTGGAATTTTTCGCTTTTATGTGTATTCATAGACAACTCTCCTGATAAATGTTTTCTTTACCAATAACCCTAATGGTACACTGTTGAAACAACAATTGGGACTTAACGGCTGTGGTAATTACTGGATCATGCATTAAAAAGTGAGGCATTCCGCTGCGCAGCGGGGTTATCCTCGACTGAATATCTGGAAAAAACCTGTTTGATGCTGCTTAGCTTGAGCGGTTTGCTGATATAGCCGTCCATACCGGCAGCGATACAGCGATTCTGAATGCCCTCCATGACATTCGCAGTCATGGCGATGATAATAGTCTTGTCCGGAGAACCACTGCTGTTCTCACGGATCCGGGAGGTTGCTTCAAGCCCGTCCATCACCGGCATCTGCAGATCCATGAATATAAAATCGTAAGCAGAGTTCCGGGCCATCTCTACAGCCTGGTTCCCATCCTCGGCAACCTCGGCATTATAGCCCAGCTTGTCCAGCATGCTCACCATCAGGCGCTGGTTGATCGGATGGTCATCCACTACAAGCACCTTGCTGCGCCAATGCCGGTCAACCACTTTTCCCGCACTCTGCTCCTCCTGGCAGCTGCCTGCCAGTTCATCCTCCGGGACAGCTGCCTGTATCGTGAATACGAATGTAGCTCCCTTCTCTTCCATCGACTCCACACGGATATCTCCGCCCATCATCCCAACAAGTGACTTGCAGATGGCGAGCCCCAGGCCCGTCCCTCCGTATTTGCGGGTCATGGATGAATCAAGCTGAGAGAAGGGCTGGAACAGCCGGTCACATTTCTCCGGTGAAATTCCAATGCCTGTATCTTTCACTGTAAATTCCACTACCAGTTTATTATCAGCTGTAGGCACGCTGGACGCAACCAAATATACGCCGCCCTGGTTGGTAAATTTGACCGCATTGGCCACCAGATTAATTAATACCTGCCGCAAACGGGCCATATCCCCGTAAATGAGCTTGGGCAGCTTCTGGTCGATGAAATAAGCCAGCTCCAGATTCTTTTTGCCAGCCTCCGCAGAAAATAAGCTAAACACCTCCTGGATGGTGGTTTGTAGCTCAAACAACTGCTCTTCCATTTCCATTTTGCCTGATTCCATCTTGGTGAAATCAAGGATATCGTTAATGACCGTAATCAAGGTATCCGCACTTTTGCGGATGATCTCCGTATATTCCTTCTGTTCAGGAGCAAGCTCCGTCTCCATCAGAAGATCGATCATGCCCACTACCCCGTTCATCGGCGTACGGATCTCATGGCTCATCATCGCGAGGAATTCGGTCTTGGCATTAGCGGCAATCTCCGCCTCTTCCTTGGCTTTGACCAGTTCCCCGTTAATCCGCTCGAGTTCCTGCGTCTTCTGCTGCAGCAGCATAGACTGAAGCTGCTGCTTCTTGCTGGTCAGATACATGTTAACAAAGCCTTCGATCTTGGACTTCAGAATCTGCGGAATAAAGGGTTTGACCATATAATCAATGGCACCGGCAGAATAACCCGCGAACAGATGCTCCGCCTCCTTGCTGTTGGCAGAGATAAATATGATCGGAATATCCTTGGTTTTCTCTCTGGCTTTGATTAATTTGGCGGTTTCGATTCCGTCCATACCCGGCATCTGCACGTCCAGTACGATAACTGCAAATTCATATCTTAATAAGCACCGCAGTGCTTCTTCACCAGAATTGGCTTTGACAAGCTTGTAATGCTGACTCTCAAGCACTGCTTCCAGTGCCAGCAGATTCTCGGGACGGTCGTCAACCAGCAGTATATGAATCGGTTCCTGAACCCCCATAGGCCCCTCCTTACCCGCTACTTATTCTTGCGGTATATTTTTTCCACCCTGTCCAAAGCTTCGTAGCTGTCACTGTATTTCGTGAAATGAATGGATTCCTTGGAACCAAGGACCAGCACTCCAAACCGGCTGAGACTTTCGTGGAATAAGCCATGAACATGATCGCGGAGCTCATCGTTGAAATAGATCATTACGTTGCGGCAAAAAATAACATTAAATTCATTAAATGAAGTGTCTGTCGCCAGATTATGCTCCGCAAAAATGATATTCTTGCGCAAGTAAGGCTGCAGAATCACTGAATTATACTTCGCTGTGTAGTATTCCGAGAACGCGCGTGTACCGCCCGCCTCCAGATAATTCTTGGTATATTGCTTCATCTTCCCGATCTCATACACGCCTTCTTTGGCCTGCTGCAGGGAACGGGCGTTCATATCCGTTGCATAAATCCGCGCCTTGTCGTAAAGCCCTTCCTCATGCAGCATAATAGCCATGGAATATACCTCTTCGCCTGTGGAACAGCCGGCATGCCAGATCCGGATATACGGATAGGTCCGCAGCAGGGGGACCACCTTCTGCCTGAAGGTCAGGAAGAGTCCCGGATCGCGGAACATTTCCGTTACAGGGATCGAAAGACTGTATACAAACCGTTCAAAGCAGGCACGGTCATGCAGCACTTTCTCCTGCAGGGCGGATATGCTGGGCACATTCTCGGCATGGACATGATGCCAGATGCGCCGTTTCAAGGAAGGCAGCGCATAATTCCTGAAGTCATATCCATATAGACGGTGTACCCCGCTTAGAAGCAGCTCAATTTCAATCTGTTCAAGCTCCTGTTTGCTCCCTGCCTGAATAGCCTGCTCCTCATATCCGCGTTCCATAGCTGTCATTGTTATCAATACTCCCTTGCCTAAGCCTTATTTCCGGACTCGTTCCAAATGGTACTGTAAAGCTATTACCCCGAAATCGCCCTTACGAATACAACCAGACACGCATTAAGGAAAGAAGCTGATCTGTACTGATCGGTTTCTTCATATAATCGGAGGCTCCGGCCTCAATACACTTCGCCCGGTCCTCCTTCATCGCCTTGGCCGTAAGTGCAATAATCGGCAATTTCTGGTACTGCGGCATTTGCCGGATACGGCGCATCGCTTCGTAGCCGTCCATTTCCGGCATCATCATATCCATCAGCACCAGATCATAATCCGTCTGCTCCACCAGCATATCTATGGCCTCCCGCCCATTCTCGGCGAATTTCACTTCCATGTGATACCCTTCAAGAACACTGGAGAGGGCAAAGACGTTTCGGATATCATCATCAACGAGCAATATTTTTTTGCCGTCGAACAATTCTTCTTTATTGTGCAGCTTTTGCAGAATTTTACGCTTATCTTCCGGAAGATTTGCCTCTACCCGGTGCAGGAACAGCGTAGTTTCATCCAGCAGCCGTTCCGGCGAGCGGACATCCTTGATAATGATCGATTCCGCATATTTACGCAGCTGTGTCTCTTCTTTGCTGTCCAGATCTTTACCGGTGTAAATAATGATCGGCAGATCGTTCAGCTCTTCATCGTCCCGGATCTGATCCAGCAGCTCGAACCCGGTCATATCCTCCAGCATAAGATCGAGGACCATACAGTCATACCTCTGCTTGCGCAGCTCGCCCAGGGCTTCATGGCCGGTGGAAACCGCAGTAATGGCTACATCATCATGCCCGATAAGCTCCATGATGGACCGGCGCTGGATATCATCATCTTCTACAATGAGCAGATGCTTAAGCGTGCTGGCGGTGTAGTTCTCAATCTGCGAGAATGCCCGTTCCAGCGCCTCACGTGAAGACGGCTTTCTTAAGTAGGCCATAGCGCCCATCATTAAGCCCTGCTTAATCTCATCGTTCACAGAGATCACATGCACGGGGATATGCCGGGTCTGGGAAGCACCCTTGAGTTCCCTGAGTATGGACCAGCCGTCCATGACGGGCAGCTGGATATCGAGAATAATCGCGTCAGGCAAATACGTCTTGGCCATCTGAAGGCCGGTATCTCCCTGAAGAGCCACCAGTCCCTTGAAGCCGCGGCCGCGGGCCATGCCGAGCAGTATCTTGGCAAAGCTCTCGTCATCTTCGATAATGAGCAGAACCTTGTCGCCGGCGGTCAGCGATTCGCGGTCGTCCTCAACAATAACCGGCACGAGGGGCGTAGGGGCCACATCGCCGGTTTCATCCCATGAACGTTCATCCCGGTACTCTTCAAGCGTCACCGCATCCCGTGCGGCGGCTGCTTCTACCACTCCCGGCAGCAGGCTGTAATTCCCTTTGACCGGCAGGTACAAGGTGAAGATGCTTCCTTGTCCTTCGCGCGATTCCAATCCAATTGCCCCGCCCATCAGACGGGCCAGCTCGCGGCTGATCGACAGCCCGAGACCTGTGCCCCCATACTTGCGGCTGGTTGTCCCGTCGACCTGCTGGAAGGCCTCAAAGACAATATCCATCTTGTCGGACGGGATGCCGATTCCGCTGTCCTTGACGGACAGTGCAATGTATTCAAATTCATGCGGCAGATAGGAAGGCAGCTGCTTGGTATCCGCCCGGCTGACGGAGAACTCCACATGTCCTTCGCTGGTAAATTTGAAGGCATTGGACAAGAGATTGCGCAGCACCTGCTTCAGTCTGTGGCTGTCCGTGAACACATGATCCGGCAGCGGCTCTTCGAAGGATAAGCGCAGCGACAGCCCCTTTTTACTGGCCAGCGGTGCAAAGTTCTGCTTCACGAAGGTCTTTAGCTCCGTAAGCGGAATCTCTTCGTAATTGAGCTCCATTTTGCCGGCATCCACCTTGGACAGATCGAGGATCTCATCTATCATCTTGAGCAGGTCCGCACCTGACATATAGATGGTATGGGCGAATTCCACCTGCTTGTCGCTCAAATTCCCTTCTTTATTCTCCGTAAGAAGCTGGGACAGGATTAACAGGCTGTTCAGCGGCGTCCGCAGCTCATGAGACATATTCGCCAGGAACTCGGATTTGTATTTGCTGGTCACAGCAAGCTGCATCGCCTGCTTCTCAAGCTGGACGCGGGCATGCTCAATCTCATCCTTCTTCTCTTCGACCTCCTGCACCTGCTCCTGCAGCGCATGGGTCTTGGCGACCAGCTCCGTATTATAATGCTCCAGCTCTCCCTGCTGCCGCTGCAGCAGCTCCTCGGAACGCTTCAGCGCATCCGTCTGTTCCTCCAGATTCTCGTTGGAACGGCGGAGTTCTTCCTGCTGGGTCTGCAGTTCCTCTGACTGGCATTGCAGCTCTTCGGTAAGCGCCTGCGATTCCCGCAGCAGCTCTTCAACGACAAGCCTGCGGCCGATATTATTCAGAATGATACCCAGATTATTCGAAAGCTGATGAAGCAGCTCATTCTGCAGCACCGAGAAAGGAGTGAAGGAAGCGAATTCCACTACCCCCATAAGCTCATCTTCAAATAAAAGCGGATGGATGGAAATGTAACTCGGATGCGATTCCCCGAATCCGGAGGAAATGGAAATATAATTATCCGGAGCCTCTGTCAGCTTAATCGGCAGCTTGTCCAAGGCACTCTGCCCGACCAGCCCCTGACCGATTTCGAAGCTCTCCTTCGGTTTGAGGCCTTCCTCACCGGCATAGAAAGCGCTGCTGACCAGCAGGTTGGGATTGTTCTGATCCTTCAAATATACAGCACCGTACTGGGCTCCCAGCACAGGCGTGAACTCACTGATAAAAGTCTGCGACACCTGATCCAGTGAACTGACGCCGCGCAGTAGCTCCGTTACCCGGGCTATGTTCGCATTCAGCCAAGCCTGATCACTCTGCGCCTGGGCATAGGATCGTTCAAGCTGCTGTTTCTGCTCAATATCCTCAGCCATCTGCTGGAACACACGGGCTACATCACCAATCTCATCTTTGGATTTGACCTTGATCCGCCGGATCGCCCGTATCTTGCCGTTGCCAAAGCTGGTAATCATCATGGATACGACACTCAGACCGCGCGTAATACTCGGAATAACCCACAGGATCACCCCGAGCCCCAGCAGCAGTCCCACAATCATAATCAGGGTTACCATCTGAATCGAACGCTCGGAAGCCTCCTTGGCTTTGGCGGTCTCATCAGTCATCCGGAAGGCATTATAATCGGAAAGTGCATTCAGACTGTTCAGTACCTCATTCTGGATATCTTGTCCTTCTGTATTACGGTAAGTATTGGCATTCTGGAAGTACCCGGCAGTCAGCATCTCCAGCACTTTATTCTGATAATTCTTATACGCAGAATAAGAAGCCTCAATCCGCGATAACAGCTGTAATTCTTCTGTGGTCTTCATGGAGTCCTGTATATTCTTCAGATGATCCTCAGCTTTGAGCACCTTGCTGTTAATTTCCGCCTTCTGGGCATCCACAGAGAGTGTATCCGCGTTAAGCATCGAGGTGGTTAAGATCCGTGCCATATCATTCACTTCACCGCGAAGCCCTGAAGAGGAGCGGCCTTTACTGTATCTCTCCTGGAAGCTGTCAAGCTGTCCGCTCATATAATGAAGCCGGTCATACCCGATCATGGTAAGAGCCAGCATAATGGCCAGCATGGCACTGAAGCCGATTAGC
This sequence comes from Paenibacillus sp. FSL E2-0178, assembly GCF_038593005.1. Lineage (NCBI taxonomy): Bacteria > Bacillati > Bacillota > Bacilli > Caryophanales > Paenibacillaceae > Paenibacillus > Paenibacillus sp. FSL E2-0178. Next base: position 5,685,096 of record NZ_CP151953.1, on the reverse strand, counting down.
AGTTTAGCCTTTATCTTCATTCCCTATCTGTTCCTTTCTTCAGCGAAATCCATACCAGACACTTATCGTCATCGCGCTCCTGATTCACAGGCTCATTCAGGAAAGCAGTGCGCATAACCTCTTCCTGCCAGTCATGACCGGCATTCAAATGCCCGATCATGAATTCGAGCTGCTCCGCCTGCTCTCCCTGGACCATTTCCAGTAAGCCGTCTGTAAACAGCACCAGATGGCCTTCTTCCTCATAGCTGAGGCTCTGCGGCTGGATATCAATCCGGTCAAACAGCCCGACCGGGTGGCAGTTGCTCTCCAGCAGAACCGGAGTCTTGGCCTCTCCTTCGAATAACAGCGCCGGCGGATGTCCGGCATTCACATAATCAATCCGCTTCATCCGTGTATCAATGACAAGATAGATTGCCGTGAAGTAATACTGGACCAGCTGCTTCTCGATGTAGAGCTGGTTGAAGCGCCTGTTGAGTTCTTGGATAACCTTCTCCGGCTCAACATAGGTAGTCACGGTATCCTTCAATACCGAGGCCAGGAACATACAGAACAGCGATGAAGAGATCCCGTGTCCCATCATATCCAGCAGAATGACAGCATAACGCCCGTCACCCAGCGGATACCAGGCGTATAAGTCACCGGCCAGCTCAAAGGACGGCTGATAAATGGCATGCACCTCAAACGTTTCCTCGGTAAGCGGCAAGCTGAGTACTGCATTCTGCACTAAGGCAGCCAGCTTCAGCTCATCCTGGATGCGCTGATCCCGCTCCTTATGCCAATCCTTCTCGCGTTTCAGCCGCAGTGCCAGACGGATGCGGGCCATCAGCTCCACCTTGTTAATCGGTTTCGTAACATAATCCACGGCACCTGCATCCAGTGCTTCTGCGAGCTTCTTGGAATCTCCCACAGCGGTGACCATAATAATGGGAATGTCCTTCAGATGCTCATATTGCTGAACCACACGGCATGCCTCAATCCCGTCCATCTCCGGCATCATCATATCCAGCAGTATCAAATCCACATCCGACTGCTTAGGTTGCTTCTCATCTACGCCAGAACCCACACCGAGCAGCTTCAACATATCTTTAGCGGACGAAGCCGTTATAAAATTCCGGTAATCTTCTTTTTTCAGGATTTCACGGATAATGATTACATTGGTCGGATTGTCATCTACGATTAAAATTCTCAAGCTCCCTCACCTCACACGAATAGTATTAGGACCGTAAAACCTGTAATTCTATCACTCTATCATACGATATTTGAACGGCCTGTTTCCATATATCAAGATATTGGAAGAGAACCAGGCCCTCGTCTTCAACAAAGTAACCTCCAGCCCCACTGCTTGTAGTGGGGCTGGAGGTTACGCTATTGGACTATAGAGGTCACATAAGGCTGACCGGCAATTATTTCGGATTTCTTTTGGCGATAACGAGAACTTTGCCCAAATCGAGCTCCTTCTCATAAAATGCCGCTTCCGCGCTACTAAAGCCGAGCGAAGTAATCTTGAACCGGAGAGCATCGCCGCGTGAACGGAAAAGGTTAGCAATCGCACCAAATAATCCTTCTTCGCTGAGCCCGACTTCGTTCACGTCTGCAGCATCCACGATACGGCCTTCACGGTCTTCATCGTGACTGATCACGTAGAGGTCATCTCTTGTATAGCCGCTGCTACGCAGACGATTCACTTCTTCTATCGCCTGAACACCATTCTCCAGCAACTTGGCATATGCCTGTGTACCGATTGAATCCATGAAATCACTCTCCTTGTATTGTTTAAGAGGGCAACGCAGTTAAAAGATGACTGAGCATTCATTAACCTAAATTGCCGCCCTTGAAACAGCCTCAGAAGGAATTTCCGTCAAATAAATCAATACCCTCCCATTGTCCGGTGTTCATATTGCGGTAGACTTTGAGCGCTGCACTTCCTCTTATATATACATCGCCGTCCTCGGCTTCAAAATCCGGGGCACCCAATATCTCCTGCAGGCTCGAAGTTACCGGATTCAGTTCCTGACCGTTAAGATTCAGGCCGAACTGTTCTGCCTGGGAAGGTGAAGCATGTACATAGAGGACAACGCCCTCACAAACACCGGCGGAGACGTCAGCATATTGATATTCCAGGCAATCTCCCCAAGGGTCCGGAGTAATCTCAGGCGGGATACCTTTGGTCTGCAGCAGCGCTTCTTCCGGCATATACAGGGTAACCCCCGCCAGAGACTCGAAACTGCTTATGTAGGGAACTGTATTGACACTATGCTCGAATGCGAGCCTTACCGGCGGTTGCACGGTTGCCGAAGAAGCGGCAGGGACAGTCTCAGCTTGCGGCGGAATGGTGATAAAGGGAGAAAGCAGACTAAGCAAAAGAATAACGATTTTCATATAAACTCCCGCCTCTCATAAGCTGTAATTGCCCTTGGCCTGAACCCTGCGCTACTTAACCTGATTAATGGCGGAACTTCTGCCAGATGGCGGCTGCAGCATCCACGCCCTTAAGCGCTGTTGCTATTTTACCCTTGGACTTGCTTTCGTTTACCGCTTCATAGGATTGAATCGTTCTTTCTTCGGACGGAGTAAGCGGAACTTCTGCAATAGATACAGATTTGGCCTTATCCTTCAGTTCGCGTGATTTGCGGAATTTCTCAATGACGGTTACCGATACCTGCTTCACGGTCAGTGTCAGTTCATTCATCACATCACCGAGGTTCTTCACAGAATCGACAATAGGATCGATCTTCTGAATTTTGCCCTGAACATCGGCAGTGATATCGTTGGCATGTCTGACCGTTGTTTTCACTTCATAGGTAAGCTCATCAATGGTCTTTTGCACTTCCTGCAGAGTCTGACTGACCTTGTCGAGGGATTCCTTCGCTGATTTCAAGGTTTTAATTAAGAAGAATACGAGGACTGCGAATGCAACAGCAACTAGTGCTACGCTAAGTTCAATGATCATTTCCATAACCCCTTCCGAATGTCTTATAATGTCGTTTGGCTCTGCCTGTTACTGCATAGTTACCCTTACGGAATTAGGCCGAAACAAATTGTCAAGCGCCTTAAAGACCATCCCCTTCTGTTTGTTTCAAAATGATAGGCACCGTTTAAACAATGACTACATCACCACACAGAAAGGATGACATCTCATGTTAAGATGGTCAGTAATTCTGCTGGTAGTTGCTCTGATTGCCGGTATCTTCGGTTTCTTCAATATTGTGGCAGCCGCTGTAGGCATTGCCAAAGTATTGTTCTACATCTTCCTTGTTCTCTTCGTCGTTTCGCTCTTTATGGGACGCAGAGGAAGGTCAATGTAGTCATTCATTCCGCTAACTGAAACCCAAGCATTGCTGTATAGCCTGAGGCTTCCACGAGAAGCCCCGGGCTTTTTTCTATTTATGCAACTTATTCCGCTTGATATATCCTATTCACCCTTCAGAAAGTATAGGCCTTTCCTCTCAGGTTGTCACTTGCCCTCTGAATCAGAAATACAAGGCCGCCCGGCATAAAACAAAATTAAAATATTTCATTCCGATGTCTGGTTCATTACATACACTTTATGTTTACATGCTTATTAGCACAGCACGAACATGTTAAAGTACACTACTAAACCAAAATCAGGAGGAATCATCGATGAAAAAATTAGCCAGCTTAACAGTAGCAATGGGTCTTATGGCTTCCATAGCAGCAACCGCTTCTGCTGCTGAAGTAACAGGTACAACAACTACTACTACACCTACTTCTGATGCAGCAGTGTCTGTAACCGGAAGTACATACCTGGAGCCATTCGATACTGTAATCACTCCAGCAGACATCAAACTAGCGACTCCTCAGATTATCCTGACCAAGATCACTGCTTTCCACCTTTCCGTGGGCAGCACAACTCCTATCGGCTGGCTGGGTGCGCAGACTGTCGATACAACAGGTGTAATCATGACCGACACTTGGGGCAATGAGTGGAGAGAAGTATATACTTGGCTGGGCAAAGCTTGGCTCAAGGTTCCTGCTTCCGCTTATGTAATTACTCCATAAATACTTAACGATAAGCGAAGTCATAACAGCTGATGTGCTACCTTTGCTATGACTTCGCAGTTGGTATACTCAAGAGGCCCATGGACGTTAGTCCTGACGGCCTTTTTGCTGTGTATAAGGAAAAGGGGTTATCCTTTCAGTAGAAGAATCTACTGAAAGGATAACCCCACAAAACATCCGCCCTAGTTAGTTCACCCGTCACAAACTCGTACTATTGCCGCTTCATGCTCTCTACATCTATTGTTATATTAGCGGATGACCGAGCCTCCATAAAGGAAACGGTTCATCCAAGAAGCGCTTAATTTGTCTACTCTAACGCCGCCGGAAGATACGGAATACGTCTGTAATAACTGCCCGTCTCCCAAATACATCGCTACATGCGTAATTCTTGCTGTAGACTTGTCGATCCCCGCATAGGCGGAAGCCGAGCTTCCTTTATAATCCATGAAGAACATCAAATCACCGCGTTTCAACCCAGCAATGTCCGTTACTACATTACTATTCTGCTTCACCCAGTCACCCTGCTGCCGGGAGTCGGCAGGCAGCTTCAAATTCGCTGCATCCATGAAAATCTGGCGGATGAAATCCGAGCAGTCGAACGTGCTGGTATCATTCCGGCTGGACCCGTACTCATACGGTGTACCGAGGTAGCCCATGCCTGCGGCTATTACACTTTCAATCACAGCAGCCTGCGGCGGAGCCGTAGGAACTGGCGTAGGTGCAGGTGTCGGTATTGGTGTTGGCACCGGTGTCGGAACAGGCGCCGGAGCAGGTGCCGCCGTTGCTTCAATATATTGATCCGCAGAGCTTGTATATCCGGTTGTACCGTTAGCTGCTCTTACTTTGTACCAATAGCTGTTGGTCTCTTCCAGGATTGTTACCTGGTCATTCTTGTATAGGTAACCCAGCACTTTACCGCTTGTGGAAGGTGTCTCCCGAAGACGGACTGTGGACTGGATGACTGCTGTTTGTACTGCAGGTGTAGCCACCGGAGCCGTAATCACACTGATGTATTGGTCTCCCGTACTGGTATAACCGATCTCACCGTCTGCAGTTCTGACTTTGTACCAATAGCTGTTAGTCGCTTCCAGAATCGTTACCTGGTCTCCCTTACTGAGGTACTTCAATACCTTACCGCTGGTAGATGGAGTCGTGCGCAGCCGCACCGAGGATTGAATTATACCTGTCTGTACCGCCGACGCAGCCAAAGACGAATTGGCAGAAGCCGATGCGGCGAAGGACTGCTGAGGACTTAACACTCCCAAGGATAGTGCAAGTGTTGCCGAGACCAATAACGATGCTGTCAGTTTCTTATGTGATACGATCATAGCGTTCCCCCGCTTAGCGTATTGAGAATTCAACAACGGCGCGCGCTACGTTTGTTGCTTTCTGCCCTCATTATAGGCCTGCCCGGGATTTGGAACATGCTCCAAATTTCACAAAAAACCTTTCCATCTTATGGTAACACCCAGGTCTATAGTCACGATTTCTCCTTGGATTTGGTGGAAATTACAGCTAACTAGGAGAAATTAAGGAATGTTAATCTTTGGGTTCAACGTGAACCTGCACATTCATGATGTTATGCAGCTTACTCATCCGCTCTTCGATGGAGTCACTGATGGCATGGCCCTCCATCACCGTCATCTGTGCATTCACTTGTACCACTACATCAACCAGCACATGATTGCCATGAACCCGGGCTTTCAAATCCTTGATGCCCTCCACTCCCGGTGTCCGGGCAATGGTGCTGCGCAGATCAAGCAGTTTATCTTCGTCAAAGCCGTCAGTCAGCCGGTATGTGGAGTCGCGGAATATATCCCAGGCCGTCTTGGAGATTAGCAGTCCTACAGCAACAGCGGCTGCGGAATCGATCCAAGGGAGGCCGAACTGTGCTCCGACGATACCTATTGCAGCTCCGATACTAACCATGGCATCCGAGAAATTATCCTTGGCTGCAGCCATCAGCGCATTGTTGTTAATCTGCTTCGCCAATCGCTTGTTATATATATATACCCCCATCATGGCTACGGCACACACCAGGGCAACTCCTGCCGACCAGAGCTGCGGCGTTGCCTTCGCCCCTTCAAACAAGGATCGCACCGCTTCCACTATAACCTGAATGCCGACCATTGCCATAATAAAAGAAGCCATCAGCGCAGCGACCGTCTCGGCCCGGAAATGCCCGTAGGTATGATCTGAATCCGGCGGCTTCCGCGAGATGCGCAGACCAATCAGCACAGCCAATGAAGCCACAATATCGGTCAGATTGTTGAAGCCGTCTGCCAGGAGAGCGCTGGAAGCGAACAAGTAGCCGCAGACCAGCTTGAAAGCTGACAAAACCAGATAAGCGACAATACTGACCAGTGCGCCCTTTTCTCCTTTGCGTATATCTTCATAAATATCGGACATCCCTGCTACCCCCTGTCAATCTCCATCCTTGTCACATAAATACAGGAAAACTTTCTTTGAGTTATTCTTGCCCTTGTGGCAGCATTTAAAAACAATTAGAATAAGGAAAAGGACTTGCTGCCTAAGGGGGTTAACATAATGAGCGAGAACAATGATAAACCAAAAATTAATTTGGCCGAGGCGATCCGCCAGAAGCTTGAACAGAAGAAACAGCATGCTTCGGGTAAACCGGGTTCAACTTTTCAAGCCGGTTCCGCGAAGCCGCTGAAAAGCCAGAACAATAAGAAGCCAAACAACCAGCGCCGTCGTACAGGCGGATCTTAGGCTTCTTACACTCTTATATGTGAACATAAACGGCTGCGTTATCCCTTCCGGGACGACGCAGCCGTTTTCGTATGAACTCATTACCGTTCATCCTACCTATATCTAGTTCTTAAGCCTCTACAGGATACATGCGTGCACGCATTTCCTTAATTTCCGAATTCTCCAGATATTCATCATAGCTCATCGAGCGGTCGATGACACCAGCCGGTGTAATTTCAATAATGCGGTTGGCGATTGTCTGGATGAACTGATGGTCATGGGAAGTGAACAGGATGGTGCCGTCAAAGTCAATCAGGCCGTTATTGAGCGCTGTGATCGATTCCAGATCCAAGTGGTTGGTTGGCTCATCGAACACGAGCACATTTGCCCCGTTCAGCATCATCTTGGCCAGCATGCAGCGGACCTTCTCGCCCCCGGACAGTACGCTGGCCTTCTTCAGCGCTTCTTCACCGGCAAACAGCATCCGGCCCAAGAATCCGCGCAGGAAAGTTTCATCCTGATCCTTGGAATACTGGCGCAGCCACTCTACCAGGTTCATGTTCACACCGTCGAAATAACTCGAGTTATCCTTAGGGAAGTAAGCCTGGGTTGTTGTAACGCCCCAAGTATATTCACCGGCATCCGCTTCCTTCTCGCCCATAAGCACATCGAACAGCAGTGATTTCGGCTGGGAGTATGGACCTACAAAAGCAATTTTATCGCCCTTGTTCACGACAAAGCTGACTTCATCCAGCAGCTGCTCACCGTCAACCGACTTGCTCAGTCCGCTGACCGTAAGCAGCTGTTTGCCGGCTTCACGTTCAGGCTTGAAGTTCAGGAACGGATATTTACGGTTGGAAGGACGGATATCGTCCAGTGTGATTTTTTCCAGCTGCTTCTTACGGGAAGTAGCCTGTTTCGATTTGGAAGCATTAGCCGAGAAGCGCTGGATAAAGGCTTGCAGCTCCTTCATCTTGTCTTCCTTCTTCTTGTTCGAGTCGCGCTGCAGGGCCTGGGCCAATTGGCTGGACTCGTACCAGAAGTCGTAGTTGCCGACGTACATCTGGATTTTGCCGAAATCGATATCCGCAATATGCGTGCAGACCTTGTTCAGGAAGTGACGGTCATGGGATACCACGATAACGGTGCCTTCATAGTCCATGAGGAAGTTCTCCAGCCAGCCGATGGATTCAAGATCCAAATGGTTGGTAGGCTCATCGAGCAGCAGGTTGTTCGGACGTCCGAACAGGGCTTGCGCCAGGAGTACCCGGACCTTTTCGTTACCGCTGAGTTCGGCCATTTTCTTATCATGCATTTCGCGCATAATACCAAGTCCGATCAGCATTGCAGCAGCATCCGGCTCTGCATCCCAGCCGTTCAGTTCAGCGAATTCGCCTTCCAGCTCACCGGCGCGAAGGCCGTCAGCTTCCGTGAAGTCGCTCTTGGCATACAGGGAATCCTTCTCCTTCATGATCTCATAAAGGCGGGTATGGCCCATAATTACCGTTTCCAGTACCAGAAATTCGTCATACTCAAAATGGTTCTGTTTCAGTATAGCCAGACGTTCACCGGGTGTAATATGCACATCGCCGATGTTGGCTTCGATCTCTCCGGACAGGATCTTTAGAAAGGTCGATTTGCCGGCGCCGTTCGCGCCGATCAGACCATAGCAGTTGCCGGGTGTGAATTTTATGTTTACGTCCTCAAATAGTGCGCGTTTTCCGTAGCGGAGTGTTACGCCGCTTGTGCTAATCATTAAGCATTACCATCCTTTTCACTTAGGGTTCCGGCTCATTATAGCATAAAATCAAGGCAAATGGCCCGTAATTGTAGCCCTTTAAGGGGCATCTTTGCCCTTTTCCAGGCAAATATCTTATCAAGTGGAAACAACTTTGCCGTCCTTTTAAGGAAGGCACCGTTTCAGCGAGAAATAGAAGGATAAGTTATCGTGTGAAACATATAATTTCTTATATTTTTAAGTAGAAGGGTTATGCGGGACTTCTCCCGGTCAGCCGCCGGCAGTTATTGTCCGGGCGGGCGCTCTTCGGGATGCACCACCAGTGTCTCCCCATAACCTAAGGTACGGATACGTTCCTCACTGATCCCGTGTGCCGCACGTGCCAGCTCCATCCGGTCCAGCGCTTCGCGCGCGGTGTCATCAGCCAGCCGGAACGTCCCGAAATGCATCGGAATCATGAGCTCTGCCCCGACATCCAGGAATGCCTGCACAGCCTCCTCCGGATTCACATGCTGGGAGTTCATGAACCACTCCGGCTCATAGGCCCCGATTGGCATCAGTGCGACATGCAGCTTAAAGCGGCTGCCGATCTCCTTGAAGCCCGGGAAGAAGCCGCTGTCTCCGGCAAAATACAGATTCGGCGGAAGCTTGCGCTGCCCTTTGCCCTCTTCGCCCTCCGGATGCTTCTGCGGGTCCGCCGGCTGAAGCACATAACCGCCCCAGTGCGAGGAATTCGTATCAAACGGCGTCCGCCGGGTCCAGTGCTGGGTCGGGACAAAGGTCAGCTTGACGGCACCGAGCGTAAGCTCCTGCCACCACTGCATCTCCAGGCAGTCCGGGAACCCTTTGCGGAGCATTTTGCGCTTCAGTCCTTCCGGGACCACAAGGGTCGTCGTTCCTGCCCGGTACAACTTTCGGATGGAAGCGATGTGCAGATGATCATAATGGGAATGGGAAATCAGGATAAGGTCTATCGGCGGAATATCGCCAAGGGGTATGCCCGGCTGCCCGATCCGCTTCTCAAACCCCAGTCTGCGCGCCCAGATCGGGTCCGTAATGATATTAAGCCCTTCATATTGCAGAAAAAAAGTGGAGTGCCCGATCCACGTAATCGTTGTTTCCAGCCGGTTTCCGGCCAGATAACTCAGCTGCGGCGGATGATTGGGCACCTTATAGGTATAATCCTTCTTCTTCCGGCGGCGTTCCTCGCGCCATTGGCGGAATTCCTTAAGCGTTTTATCGGTACTTACATTATCGATGTTGTTGTAACGTATTTTAGCCATGGTTGAAACCACTCCTTATAACCGCTCTGCCGGATCTCTCTGGTGCGGCAAATCAGATACTCTAACTATAGGGTTCCGCAGAGCCATTTGCAAAATCACAGAGGTGTGCAGGTGCGTACATGAGTGTGCCGATGTGTAATCCTCCCCTTACAAATGTTACCCGTTTGGCCCAAACGGAAACGTCAGCGTGAAATAGAGGATTAACAAATCTACCGCAGATTGTGGTTATAAATTAAAAAATCTGGAGGCAACAGCGGCCGGAAGTCCAAATCTACACCGTAGTAACGACTGGTCTGGAAGTTATTAACTTATGCATCTCTTATCTATACTAATATTTTAAATTTTAGCGGGTTCACACCTCTGCCCTTTTGTGTTCCACCGCTGAAATGATGTAAAATGCGGGTAAAGAGCACGGTGCTTATGCCACTTATCAAAGAGGAGCTGACGTATGAAGATCACCTTTATTGAACCGACTCCAAGTCCAAATACGATGAAGCTTCACCTGGACGAAAGTCTGGAACCCGGCATCCGCCGGACCTACACGCCGGAAAGCCGGCGCTCTGCCCCTTCCTGGGCGCAGGATATGCTGGAAATCCCAGGCGTCACCAGTATCTATCACGCTGCCGATTTCGCGGCCCTGGAACGCAAGGGCAGTGCCGATTGGGCCGCTATTCTCCGCGAGGTCCAGAACCGCTTCGGAGCGGACGGCCTCGCCGCCGATTTCAGCCTGGAGGATGAGAACGCCGGCGCCCATTTCGGGGAAGCCCAGGTGTTCGTACAGATGTTCCGCGCGATCCCGATTCAGATCCGCGTCAAGACCGGCGCGAAGGAGGAGCGCATCGCCTTGTCGAGCCGCTTCACGCAGGCGGTGACCGATGTGGCCAGCGCCGTGCTGATCAAGGAGCGTAAGCTCACCGATTACGGCGTACGTTACGGCGAGCCGCCGGACATTGCGCGCGAGGTCGAGCAGGAGCTGGAGGCGGCGTATCCGCAGGAACGCCTCGACTCCCTCGTGCAGCAGGCGATCGCGCACGGGGCTGCCGGCGAGTTCGTCGAGCAGCGGCACAAGAAAGAGCAGGCCGAGCTGCTGCGGGACCTGCATGATGAGGACTGGCGCGTACGCTACGCCGCGCTGGAGGATCTGGCGCCGAGCGAGCAGCTCCTGCCGGAGCTGCGCACGGCGCTGCACGACCCCAAGCTGCATATCCGCAGATTGGCGGTCGTGTACCTTGGCGACATCCGCACACCAGGGGCGATGGAGCTGCTCTATGAGGCGATGCAGGACAGCGCCCCCGCCGTCCGGCGCACCGCCGGCGACACGCTGTCCGACATCGGCGACCCGGCAGCGACGCCGGTGATGACGGCGTCGCTGAGTGACGCCAGCAAGCTGGTGCGCTGGCGGGCGGCACGCTTCCTGTATGAGGTCGGCACGGCCGAAGCCCAGGAAGCCCTGAGCATTGCGGCCGAGGATCCTGAATTCGAGGTCGGGCTGCAGGCCAAGATGGCGCTGGAGCGGATTCTGTCCGGCGAAGAGGCCGCGGGCACCGTCTGGCAGCAGATGTCGGAGCGCCGGCGGACCTGACGTCAACCTGCCGTATTTTGTCATTGCCTGTGAGGCGAAGTTGCATTATACTGATTCCTGTTGTTCATATCGTTACAAGATAGCCTCATCATACCTAGGATGAGGTAGAGGTCGCGGATATAAAGAGTACGCGCGTGGAGATGCCTAAGAGCCATCTATGATATGCGCCGAAAGGAATATCCGCCGAAATCTGTGCTGCTGCTCTTAGTTTAGCAGCGCGGATTGGGGCCGTCAGCCGAAAGGCGCGGAACTGTCACCGTGTATATGCCTGCCAGGAAACTGCGGGAATTGCACCGTGTTGCGCTATCTTAACAGGGAGTATGATGCGGAGCCTATAATCAGGAAACCGCAGCGTCCGTCTGCGGTTTTTTTGTGTGCATAACGCTAAGCAGAAGACACAGGGCCAAGCAGGCTGCAGCAACTCCCCGCTGTGAACCGAACCAACAACTTAAAGGGAGTGTCCTATTCATGCAAGCGAAGCAAGAGAAGCAGCCGGCTGCACAGGCAGGTAACGCCAGTACTCCGGGCCTGCGCAAAACATTCAAAGCAAGACATCTGACCATGATCGCCCTGGGCGGTTCCATCGGAACCGGGCTGTTCCTGGCCAGCGGCGGTGCGATCGCCTCCTCCGGTCCAGGCGGAGCCCTGCTTGCCTATACCGCAGTCGGCATCATGGTCTATTTCCTGATGACCAGCCTCGGTGAGCTGGCTACCTATTTGCCGGATTCCGGTTCTTTCAGCACGTACGGAACGCGGTTTGTCAGCCCCGCCTTCGGCTTCGCCATCGGCTGGAACTTCTGGTACAACTGGGCGGTAACGATAGCAGCGGAGCTGTCGGCTGCTACCGTCATTATTAAATACTGGTTCCCGGACAGCCCCTCCATGCTCTGGAGCCTGTTGTTCCTGCTGATCATGTTCGGCCTGAACTTCCTCTCCTCGCGCGGTTACGGCGAATCGGAATATTGGTTTGCCATCATTAAAATCATCACCGTCATTGTCTTCCTCGTTGTCGGCGTCCTTATGATCTTCGGTATTATGGGCGGTAAGGCGGTGGGGCTCAGCAACTTCCAGCTGGGAGGCAGCTCGTTCCACGGCGGCTTCTTCGCCTTCGTCGGTGTCTTCATGGCCGCCGGATTCTCCTTCCAGGGGACGGAGCTGGTCGGGGTCGCTGCGGGCGAGAGTGAGAATCCCCGCAAGAATGTACCGGTAGCCATCCGCCAGGTCTTCTGGCGCATCCTGATCTTCTATATCTTCGCCATTCTCGTAATAGGTCTGCTGATTCCTTATACCAATCCCGATCTGCTCCGCGGCGGGATCGATGATATCGGTGTCAGCCCGTTCACGATCGTCTTTAACAAAGCCGGACTGGCAATTGCCGCTTCCGTAATGAACGCCGTCATCCTCAGCTCCGTGCTGTCTGCCGGGAATTCCGGGATGTACGCCTCTACACGTGTCCTGTACGCCATGGCGAAGGACGGCATGGCTCCGCGTGCCCTCGGCAAGCTGAACCGCAGAGGCGTGCCTGTAGGCGCGCTGCTCGTGACCACAGCTGTCGGCATGCTGGCCTTCCTCGCCTCCTTCTTCGGAGACGGCGCGGTTTACAACTGGCTGCTGAACGCCTCCGGGATGTGCGGCTTCATCAACTGGCTCGGGATTGCCGTCTGTCATTACCGCTTCCGCCGTGCCTTCGTCAAGCAGGGGCATTCGCTGGATGAACTGCCTTACCGGGCGAAATGGTTCCCGTTTGGTCCGCTATTTGCCTTCGCCCTCTGCATGGTGGCCGTATTCGGCCAGAACATGGGCGCCTTCACCGGTTCCAAAATCGACTGGTACGGCATTCTCGTCTCTTATGTCAGCGTACCTCTGTTCCTGCTGATCTGGCTGGGCTACGGCTGGTTCCGCAAGAGCAGCATTGTCCCGCTGGACAAATGTGATCTGAGCACTCACGCAGAGTAACTCTTTGCAGGTCATATATTCAAGCGCCAAGGCTATATATAACAATTGGAAACGGCTACGCCGTCCTTTAAAAGGATAGCGTAGCCGTTTCAGCGAGAAATAGAAGGTTAAGTGGATCATGTGAAACATATCATTTCTTATATTTGAACAAAATCACCCTTACGGGTAAAGCAAGCTGAGGGCTTGTGCGACCTGTCTCGCATTTGGGAAATCAAGGGCACTATTGCTCCTCATTTGCTCCTTTAGCTCGCATCCGGGGAATTCAAGGGCACTAATGCTCCTCATTTGCTCCTTTGGCCCTCATTCGGGGAAATCAAGGGCACTAATGCTCCTCATTTGCTCCTTTGGCTCGCATTTGGGGAATTCAAGGGCACTAATGCTCTTCATTGGCTCCTTTGGCTCGCATCCGGGGAATTCAAGGGCACTATTGCTCCTCATTTACTCCTTTGGCTCGCATCCGGAGAATTCAAGGGCACTAATGCTCCTCATTCCCTCCTTTGGCCAACGTGCGATGGAATCAGAGGGATTTATCCCTTTAGTTTCTCCATACCGCTGACCGTCGGCGGAATTAGAGGGATTTATCCCTTTGATTTCTCCATCCCGCCTACCATCGGCGGAATTAAAGGGATTTATCCCTTTAATTTCACCATACCGCTGACCGTCGGCGGAATTAGAGGGATTTATCCCTTTGATTTCTCCATACCGCCTACCATCGGCGGAATTAAAGGGATTTATCCCTTTAATTTCACCATACCGCCGACCGTCGGCGGAATTAGTGGGATTTATCCCTTTAGTTTCTCCATACCGCCGACTTTCGGCGGAATTAGAGGGATTTATCCCTTTGATTTCTCCATACCGCCGACTTTCGGCGGAATTAGAGGGATTTATCCCTTTGATTTCTCCATACCGCCCACTTTCGGCGGATTCAGTAAAAAGACCGGTTTCGGCCACATTATCGTGGCCTGAACCGGTCTTTTTTTGCGTCAGTAGATTAAGTTAAGTATACTTTTGTACTGAAGAACGTCCCCTTGGAGCTGTTGATTATGCCCAGGTTGTGATTGTCTCAACCGGCAGGCGGTAGGAAGGGTAGCCTTCTTTGGCTGCTTTCCCTATCGAGATCAGCATGACCGGCTGGAACCGGTCTTTGTCCAGGCCAAAAGCTTCCGCGATCTTGTCCTTCTCATAACCGGCCATCGGGTTGGTGTCATATCCATGGGCACGGGCAACAAGCATCAGCTGCATCGAAATAAGCGCCGAGTCAATCAGATTCACATCACGCAGCTCGGATGCAGATATCCCCGCATAATAAGGCTTCACTTGCTGCAGCTGCATATCCTTGACGTCGCTCGGCATGTAACCAAGTTCCACCGATTTGCCGAAAATCTCGTCTATATATTCAACATTCTTTGCATCGTAAAATACCGCAATAACTGCCGAGGAAGTCAGAGCCTGCGTCTGGTTGAACGAGGCCAGCGGTGCAAGCTTTTCTTTGCCTTCCGCGCTGTCAATAACAAGGAAACGCCATGGCTGCATGTTAATGGCAGACGGGGCACGGGAGGCTTCCGCCAGAATCTCGCTCATTTCCTCCCGGCTAATTTTTACTTCAGGATCATAGGCCTTCACGGAACGGCGCTCCAGGACGATCTCATTGAAATCGTTGGTTGTACGGTATTTCCCGGTGATTGTACTCATGTTAATTTCTCTCCTTTATCTATAGGTTTTCTTGTGCTGAAATGTCACTTATCATCACTACAAGAATTCTAAACTATGAAGTATACTTTATAGCAAGAGGAAAAAACGGGGTGATTTTAACATGAAGATTAGTGAAGTCGCAAAAATTGTCGATCTGCCTATATCAACCATCCGGTACTATGAGAAAATGGGCATTATCACGGATGAATATATCCTCAGGGAAGAGAACAATTACCGGAATTATGATGCAGAGATCATTCATCATTTGGGTGTTGTTAAGAATTGTCTGGCTGTCGGTTTTTCAATTAATGATATAAAATCCATGATCTCTAAAAATGGAATCTCCAAAGAAGAACAAACACGTATCATCAAAGCTAAAATAGCAGATATTGAAGCTGCCCAAAAAAACCTTGAGGATTCCAAGCAATCTCTTTATGACCTTCTTGAGCTGGATATAACATGCGAGGACGGGTTCGGAAAGTATTCTTGAGCGCTTCCGGCGTTTATCCGGAATTACAACAAACAGGGATGTCCCGCAGCCTATCGGCGCGGCAGACATCCCTGTTTGTTTGCTGTTATGATGTAATTTTTTATTTTGGGGGCAAGCTAATACATATTCACAATCTACAATCTAAGGGGACTGCCATGAAAAAAATTTGGATCACCGCCCTGCTGGCGCTTATCTTCACCCTTAACAGCCCTGTGAGTTCAGCCGCTCCTGAGTATGCCAAATGGGGTATCGTAGCTGTGAAAGCAGCGCAGCAGAAATACAATGCCGAGATTATCGATTATAAGCATGTAGGCCGTACTCAAATAAAGCCAAAGCTTGCGGAGGAGAAATTCAAGCTGTGGATCCGCAGCAAAGCCGGCCGGGAATTTGGCATATTCGTCATGGTCCGCTTTGACCCGTCGGACGATCAGCTGCAAACCATTCTTTTCTCGGAGACGGATCAATGGCGATAAAGCTATACTGTATCCTTTTCAATACTCTTATTTCCAGGTCACATACACCTTAAGGTCTCCTGTATTGTCAAAAGGTGAACTGTTGAATGCCAGATTATTCAGCCCTATTTCATAGAGGACCTGCAGGTCCTGCCTCAGCAGCTTCTCACTGCCCCGGTAACGGAACAGCAGTGAGAGTTGGCCTGAATCCGCCGCCTGCTGCGCAAGCTTTTTCAAGTCTGCCGCCGAAGCGATCACTTGATCCTCCTCATACAGCCTGTAATCCAGAACCTCCTGCAGCTTCTTGTATCCGTCTGTCCCCTGTCCGCCCCGGCTGACCAGCTGTGACAGTGTCTGGGCATAACCGGTTGAAGCAGCCGGATACGTCTTGGTCCAGCTGTGGTCACGGCGCATCTGGGCATCCGTTCTCATGTAATATACGGTACTGATTCCACCCTCCGGACTAGGCTCCGGATCATCCCAGGTCGTATCGAGATGATACCAGAGTCCGTCCAGCTGCACGAGATTCCAGGCATGCGACTGGGCAACGCCCCCCTCGGGCCTCGCAGTACCCTCCACAATTCTATTCGGTATACCCGCTCCCAGCAGCAGCTTATAGGTCAGCAGGGAATACCCCTGACATACCGCACTGCCCGTCTGAAGTCCCTCATACGCCGTATATTTACGGTATGAATTATCATATTGCAAATGCAGCACCACCCAGTCGTGGATGACTTTGACTTTCTGATGGCTGCTCATCCCCGGTGTAATTAATTCCTGCAGAACGGTCTTCACCTGCTTGTTAACATATGCTGTCTGCTGCAGCGTCTCCCGGTACTCCACCTGAACCGTCACGTTGGCAGAGCGTGTGCTCCCCCGGTAAGAAAACGCATAGCTGTCAATAATATAATAGAGATACGGATCGCTCCCCATCGCCTGATCGATTGCCGTCTGCACCTGGCTCTTCAGCTTATTTGTCTTGCCCTGATAAGTGAAGGTAATTGTCTCTCTGCGGTTGCTCATCGCCCCGGTCAGCTTCTGCGCCATCTCATTGACAGAACGCAGCACCACAGAATCAGCAGCAGCATAGGCATGCTCATACCCCCAGTATGTTGCGGGCGGGATAGCAGCAAAAACCAGCATGCCGCAAATCACGGTCTTCATCAGCGATATACGTCTCTTCCCCATAGCCTTCAAGTGCCTCCTGCAATCTATATAATGGATGATTAGCCGTTTACTCTATAGTAAATGCCGGAAATCCCCTGTATACAACTCCAACCCCCGAAACCTTTGAACCTGAACCTGAGATACCTGTTATATTCCTTATTATCGGCCCGGCACACCCGGCGCATAAGTATCCTCCCCATAAATATTATCAGGACAAGCACTGGTGGGCGGGTGAGTGGGTGGGTGGGTAGGTGGCTGGCGGGTGAGTGGGTGGGCTGGTAGGTGGCTGGCGGGTGGGCTGGCGGCGGAGTGGGCTGGGGCAGGCGGAATGCTCAGGAGGTATGCGGGCGTGAAAATAGATCATCAAAAAGCCGCTGCCTCCCGGTCCATCTCCGGGAAGCAGCAGCTTCGGCTGCACTTATCTATGATACACTTAAGCGTTCACGTTCACAGCTTACAGTTCACTGCCTACAGCGTCACAAGATAAGTCTCGCCCGCTTTAACCTCAATCGCAGGTTCTACCATCTGCGCGCTGCCGTCAGGAAGCTGCAGCTTCAGCTCCTGCGCATAGCTGAGACGCAGCAGTCCATCATACTTCGCTGTGATCCGGGCGGATACCAGCAGTCCATCCTGCCAGTCCATGTCAACCACATAGCCGCCGCGTGCCTTCAGGCCGCTAATCCGGCCGTTCTTCCAGGCTCCGGGCAGCGCCGGAAGCAGCGTAAGCTCACCCAGATGACTCTGCAGCAGCATTTCCGCAATACCCGCGGCAGCGCCGAAATTACCGTCAATCTGAAACGGCGGATGCGCGTCGAACAGATTCGGATAGACCGAACGGGTTAACAGCGTACGGACAAAACCATAAGCCGAATCACCGTCCTCCAGCCGGGCATACAGATTAATCAGCCAGGCACAGCTCCAGCCGGTATGCCCGCCGCCGGAAGCGATCCGCTTCTGAAGAGATAAACGGCTCGCCTCCAGCAGCTCCGGTGTGTCCCGTTTGTTGATCCGGTTGCCCGGATAGAGGCTGTACAAGTGCGAGACATGACGGTGTCCCGGCTCGGATTCAGTGAAGTCATAGATCCACTCCTGCAGCCGCCCGTCTTCAGCAATCTTCAGCGGTGACAGACGGGAGAGCGTCTTCTCCAATTCAGCCTGGAACTCCGGATCCACGCCGAGAATCCGTGCAGCCTGCAGGCAGTGCTGCATCAATTCATTGATCAGGCTCATGTCCATGGCTGATCCCATGGATATACTGCTGGCTCTGCCGTCTTCTGTAACAAAACGGTTCTCCGGTGAAGTGGACGGATTGGTCACCAGCTTGCCGTCCGGCCCCTCCACCAGCCAGTCCAGGCAGAAGAGTGCCGCTCCCTTCATTAACGGATATGCCGTCTCTTCCAGATAAACGGCATCCGGCGTGAATTCGTAATGCTCCCACAGATGCCGGGACAACCAGACGCCGCCCATCGGCCAGAACGCCCAGCTGGCATCTCCGCCGGAAGGGTTAGACGCCTTCCACAAATCGACATTGTGATGAGCTACCCAGCCGCGTGCCCCGTAATGAATGGCAGCCGTTCTGGCCCCGGTCTCACTGAGCTCCTTAATGAGGTCAATCAGCGGTTCATGGAATTCACTGAGATTACAGACCTCTGCCAGCCAGTAATTCATCTGCGTATTAATATTGGTTGTATAATTGCTGTTCCATGGCGGCTGTACATGATTATTCCAGATTCCCTGCAGATTGGCGGCCTGTGTTCCGGCACGCGAGCTGCCCATCAGCAGATAGCGGCCATATTGGAACAGCAGCGCCTCCAGCGCCGGGTCCTCATGGCCGCTCTTATAGGCAGCCAGACGTTCATCGGTCGGCAGATTGTCCGCTTCATGACCGCCCAGATCCAGATCCATGCGGCGGAAAACCGCCTGATGATCTTCTGTATGCCGTCTCCGCAGCTCCTCATAGGATTTGCCCGCAGCAGCGGTCAGCCTGCTTGCACAAACCTCCGCAGGGCTTACAATAACTGCGGAATCCTTCACCGCTCCTGCTTTTTTGTGGCTTGCTCTGGACCGCACCTCTTCATAGTCCGTGCCAGCCGCAAGCAGCAGAAGTACACTATCAGCGCCGGATATGACAAGCTTGCCATCCGAATGATGGATGCTTCCTCCCCCGGTTACCTGCGCCTGCAGGTGCAGCTCGAAGGCAATCCCGAGCCCATCCTCATAGCGAACGGCCACAGGATGATCCTGATGATAGTTGTCAGCAATATGCGACGGACAGCGGCCATGGAGCACCAGTTGTTGCTCACTTTCAGAACTGACCGTATGCTTCAGCTGGCTGCTTAGAGCAAGCTCAAGCTGAAGTCCGCCCGGCACCTCACTTGTGAGGTGAACGACACCCACCTTGTCCGGAGCACTGATAAAGACTTCCCGGGTAAAAGCCCCCTGCCCATTCTGATACCTCACCTTGGCAATCCCGCTGTCCAGATCAAGCTCTCGTTCATACGCCGTGCAGTTCTCTACGCCAGGCTGCTCCAGCAACAAGTCACCCAGCGGCATATACGCCTGTGCATTTACCCCAAGCATATGCGCATTGACCACATCCTCGGCTTCCCCATATTTGCCGGAGGATACCAGCTCCCGTACCTTCTTCAGATACCGCAGGGCTTCATAGTTGTTCGTGTCCCGCGGAAAACCGGACCACAGGGTATCTTCATTCAGCTGAATCTGCTCTTTGGCGGTACCGCCAAACACCATAGCGCCCATATGCCCGTTACCAAGCGGCAGCGCTTCTTCCCAGACTGCCGCCGGCTGGCCGTACTTTAATTTCCACGGGTGATGCCTGTTGTTATCCATTCGCTTCTCGCCCTCCGTAATAATATCTGAGTACGGCAAAAGGCCCTGACCTAAGTCGGGCCTTCGCTGTATGGAATGACCTACATCCCATTATTGATTAGAACGTTTTACCTGTCCACAGGGTTACTCTCTTTTTCACGAGCTCTGTGAATTCTTTTTCCATATCCTGAGCGCCAGCTTTATCCAGCTCTGCCAGGAAGGCGTCATACACTTTATCAAAGTCTGCCGGTTTCGACAGGATGGCTTCAGGAATACGTTTGCGGATGATATCCTGTGTCTTCTTGTAGATTACCTGATATTGACCGTCAGTTGGAACCGGCAGGTTGTACAGGGCGCCTGTTTCTTTGATCGGGAATTCATCTTCTTTAGGGAACAGATCTTTCCATGTAGTAGCCTTGTATCCGGCAAGTGATTCCTTCTCAGCATCGGAGTAAGAAGCTACGATCTGATCCGGGAAGCTTGTAGTGTAGTAGTTGTCAGTGGAATCCTTCACACCATCACCATAACGTGCACCGAAGATAAGGTACTGGCCAATCCCGGTTTTTTTCTGGGTGTTTGCAGTATCGTTAGCTAATCCGTCGCTGATTTCAGGAAGAACTTCGCGTTTACCATCTGCATTTACAGTGTAGTGCGTGCCTTCAATACCCCAGGTTCTCAGAATCTGACCTTCATCGGAGGACATCCAGTCCAGCCATTTGATGATCCGGACAGGGTCTTTGGCTGCAGTAGTAATCGCAAGGCCATAGCCGTCGATACCTGTCTGCATGAAGGAATGATCTTTATACTCATCGGACAGGGTTACTGGGAAGTGACCGTAAGTATACTCATCTTTACCGGCTGCCTTCAGAGCATTCTCACCATCGGAGTATTCCCACTCCTGGGAGATCAGACCGAGTACACGGCCGCTGGCAACTTTAGCTTTGTATTGATCGTCTTTTTGTACGAAGGTATCCTTATCAAGCAGACCTTGAGCGTACATTCCGTTCAACCAGCGGAAATATTCTTTTTCTGCCGGACGTTTGTAGTGCAGCTGTGCTTCATAGGTCTCAGGATCTACATAATACTCGCCATCATCCGGTGCACCTGTTGTAGTGAAGGCCGGGTTCGTAACGGTGATCATGATTTTCCAGTCATCAGCGTTCAGCGTCAATGGAATTGTCGGCTGACCATCGGTTTCCGGATGCAGAGCCACATAATCCTTCAGTACTTTCTCATAATCTGCCAGTGTTTTCACTTCAGGATAGCCCAGTTCCTTCAATACACGGTGCTGAATTTCAAATCCGCCTGTAGCGTCGAAGGCTTGTTGGCCGACACCCATATTCGTAGGAATCTGATAGATCGCTTGGTCATCCAGGCTGTATTTCAGACGGCCCATGTTTTCGCCATAGACCTTCTTGAGGTTCGGAGCATATTTATCAATCAGTTCCGTCATATCAATAATCAGGCCGGCATCCACCAGGGTGCTCAAGTTTCCTTTGGCGAAGATCAGATCAGGCACGTCGCCGCTGGCAGCCATCATCGGGATTTTTTGGTCGCCGCCGCCGCTGCCTACATCAAATTCAGCGTCAATAGTAACACCTGTTTTTTCAGTAATGGCTTTACCGACTTCATCCTGCATTTTGTTCCAGTTCGGGCTGGCGTCACCGCCGAAGAAAGAGATCGTGAACGGAGAAGTATCTAATGCGGTATCATCTGCTGCTGCATTACTTGCTGCAGGTGTGTTTCCTGTGTTGTTAGATGTCGTGTTGTTGGCCGCATTATTGTTATTGCCTCCACAACCGGCGATCAGCATAGAGCTCATAAGCATGAGTGTAAAGATTGTTTTGGTACTCTTGCGATTCATTGTATATCCCCCTTGTAAATTAGTATGTTTCATCTATGCATATCAGGATTGACCTGAATATACCATTGTGAACGCTTGCAAAACTACTATAAATATAAATTCCACTATTTAACAATAACCCTGAGATTGGATAGCCGCCTGATCCTGCACTGAACCAGGCAGCTGTTCCATTTCAATCTATTGCCAGGCTTACGCTTTAACTGCACCCAGCGTCATACCGCCTACGAAGTACTTTTGCAGGAACGGATATACAACCAGAATAGGTACAGTTACGACAATCGTAATCGCCATCTTGATCGATTCAGGTGAAATCTGCGCCATCTGCCGCGCCATATCGTTCGCATTCACCATGCCGCTGCCCTGATTGGTAGACGATAATACCTTCATCAGCTCATACTGCAATGTAGTCAAATGCGGTTTGTTACCGTTATACAGATACGTTGTGAACCATTCATTCCATTGGCCAACGGCCAGGAACAGCGCGATGGTTGCCAGTACCGGTTTACAGAGCGGAAGGATGATCTTATAGAAAATCATAAAGTCATTCGCACCGTCCAGCTTGGCGGATTCCTGAAGAGCAAATGGCAGCCCGTCCATAAAGGAACGGATAATGAAGACGTTAAATGCGGAAACCATACCCGGAAGGATATAAATCCAGAACGTTCCGATCAGATTCAAATCTTTCATCAGAATGTACATAGGTACCATACCGCCGGAGAAATACATTGTCAGGGCCAGGAAAGTCGAGATGAATTTTCTCGCTCTGAATTCCGGACGGCTGAGCGTAAAGGCCAGCATGGAAGCACTGATCAGACCCAGAAGTGTACCTGAAAGAGTACGCAGTATGGAGATCTTGAAGCCTTGAATCAGGCCGGTATAGCTGAAGATCCGCTGGTAATTCTCAAGCGTCCAGGCTCTCGGGAAGATATAGATGCCGCCCCGAACGGTATCTGTAGATTCATTGAAAGAAATCGCCAGTACGTTCAGGAAGGGATACAACGTCACAATCATGATTAATGTAAGAGCAGTGTACAGAAAGATGTCGAATGCACGCTCACCTTTTGTCATTTGAAATGCTTTGCCACCCATTTATGGTCCCCTCCTTACATAATACTTTCTTTAGTGAATTTCTTCATCAGACCGTTAGCCGCGAACAGCAGGATTACACTGACTACGGAGGTAAACATGCTTATTGCAGTACCATAAGAGAACCGCATGATCTGAATACCATACTTAAGCGCATACAAATCCAGCACTTCCGAATAATCGGTGACCAGGTTGTTCTGCAGCTGGAACTGTTTCTCGAAGCCGATACCGATCAGATGGCCGATATTCATAATGAGCAGCACCATAACGGTTGAACGGATACCCGGCAAAGTAATATTGAATGCCTGCTTAATTCTTCCTGCACCATCCACTTTTGCGGCTTCGTACAGCTCTTTATCGATCCCTGTAATCGCTGCCAAATAGATGATTGCACCCCAGCCTGTTTCTTTCCATATATCGGATGCAGTCAAAATTCCCCAGAAATATTTACCTTGGGCCATGAATTGGATCGGCTCATCAGTGATATGTAACCACATCAGCAAATCGTTCACGATTCCTCCGTCGATCGCGAGTGTCTTGTAGACAATCCCGCCTACAACGACCCAGGAGACAAAGTGAGGCAGATAAGATACGGTTTGAACCGTTCTCTTGAAAATACTCCCCCGCAGCTCATTGAGCATGATAGCAAACGTAATGGGAACCACGAAACCAAAGATCAGCCCGAGGATGCTCATGGACAGGGTATTTCTTAATACGAGATAGAAACGTTCGTCATGGAACAACTCCTTGAAGTTATCCAGTCCAACCCACTTCTGTTCGCCGAATGTCTTAGCCGGCTTATAATTTTGGAATGCCATCAACCATCCCCATATGGGTACATAGCTGAAAATAAATACCCAGATCACGAATGGAAGAGACATCAGATATAAGTACTTTTGCTGCAGTACGCTTTTCCAAAATCCACTATTCCGTTTCGCAGGTGGGCGGGGGGTTACGCTTTCATTTGCTGTAACACCGTTTTCAGTGAGCGCTTTCACGATCATTATTCCCCCTTCGTTTTTATAGTCTTATCTTACCGCAGCACCCCGGGAGAGAATACCCAACAGATTTCACGTAAAATCCTGTCTAAATTAGAGATTCTCCCAGGCCGCGCTGCTTAAGACTTGAACTCGCTTTCAACGGGAATAGAAAACGCTATCTCAGTACCTTCACCTGATCGGCTTGTAATTCTCAGACCATGCTCCTCTCCGAAATATAGAGTCAGTCTCTGATGCACATTGCGCAGGCCGATCCGTCCCCGTTCCTCTTCCTCCACTTTGCTAATCACATCCACGATCTCGGACAGCCTTTCCTCCTTCATGCCGATGCCGTCATCTGTCACAAGCACCTGAACCTCCTGGTTCTCATCCAGTGTTATACTGACATTGACATGAACGGTACCTTGCTTATTCTCCAGCCCGTGGACTACGGAATTCTCTACAAGCGGCTGGATAATGAGCGGCGGGATCATGATTTCAGCTGCTCTAGGGTCAAATTTAATCTCATACTCCAGCCTGTCCTCATACCGGAACTTCTGGATCTCCAGATAAGAGCGGATCATCTCTACTTCTTCCTTGATCGGCGCCCGTTCGCGGCCTACTTCGAGGTTCTTGCGCATAAGCTTACCGAGCAGTCTGACGATGTTCGCAATCTCCTTCTCGCCCTTGAGATGCGCATTCATACGGATCGATTCCAGTGCGTTGAACAGGAAATG
The DNA here is from genome assembly GCF_038593005.1 of Paenibacillus sp. FSL E2-0178. Classification (NCBI taxonomy): domain Bacteria; kingdom Bacillati; phylum Bacillota; class Bacilli; order Caryophanales; family Paenibacillaceae; genus Paenibacillus; species Paenibacillus sp. FSL E2-0178. The sequence continues at coordinate 5,660,511 of NZ_CP151953.1, read as the reverse complement.
CGGATGGATCTGGCTCGCCATCATTTTTAATTTGATCTCCCGCTGGGCGATCTCCAGTGCACTGTTCTTCTCATTGCTCTCAATCACCTGGGTGATCAGCCGGTTAATACTTGCCACCATGTAATTGAATTGCCGCGACAGCTGGCCGATCTCATCCGTCCCGTCAATCCGGGAGACGATATTCAGATTGCCAAGGGCTACCTGATTCAGCTGGCGGCTCAGGCGCAGCAGACGGTTGGTGGTCAGCAGGGAGATGGTGTATACAAACACAAGGGCAACCAACAGCACACCAATAACGATCAGGAGGCCCAGCTTGCTGACATTATTGGCATCGCTCAGAATGCTTTTCGTTTCAAATATAGAGATGATCTTCAGCTTGCTGCTGCTCAGCTCAGGAGACATTTCATCAATAATGACGTAAGAATCCTTGTCCTTCACCCTGGTTTTGAGCACCCCCTTGGACTGCAATTGCACATCAACGCCAATGTCAAAATCATCCACTGTGCTGCCTACAAGCTGCGGATCATTGGCCGACACAATATAACCCTGCTCATCGATGATTAACGTATCGAACGGCTCCTGGTAGAGCATCTGATTCAGTTCATCCTGAGAAACCTGCACCATCAGTATTCCGGATTTGCCGGATTCCCGGTAATACACCTGACGGATCAGGCTGAGCTTGTTGATCGTCCCTCTGGGGCTGTTGAAATATTTCTCCTTGTCGGGAATATACATCCAGTAAATCTCTCCGGTCTGCATGGCCTTCTTGTACCAGGCTCTCGACTCCAGCTCCGGAGTCAATGGTGCAATCGACATATCATCAACCAGGCTCGGGTTATCAATGAAAAAACGGATATTAGAAATTTCCCGGTACCGCAGAACATATACACGGATATCCGTGTAATTCAAATAAGCCTTTGTAAGCGCCAGTGCATCCGGGTAATGCGTAGTGACCAGCCGCTCAAGATCCTCGTCAAAATAGAGCAGATTAGAAATATCCGTCGGAACACGCAGCTTGCTGGACAATTGGCTTTTGATCTTCTCCACGTTGTTGGTGGCCTGATCAATCGCTCTGTTCAAGGCTCCCTCACGAAAATAGTTTGTAAGAATAATACCAACAATCAGCACAGGTATCATGACGACAATAATGTAGAAAAAAATCAGCTTATATTTCAGCTTCATATTATTGATCATTCGCACCAGCTTCTTAATAACACTTCCCCCTTCCGTTCAATGGAAAACAGGCTGCTCCCCTTATCCTCTGCAGATAGGGAACAGCCTGTATATCATAAGCCTCACGCTGAACGTTCGGCAAGTTCACAGTTCTAACCGCCCATGCTGCTCGCGGGCCTGCCCGGCAGCCGGGATATTAATTCTCTTTGCGGTAGGCCGACGGGGATACTCCGACATATTTGCGGAACTTGGCATTAAAATAATCGGAGTTCATATAACCGACCCGCTCTGCAACCTCATAGACCTTCATGCCTTGGGTCAGGAACTGCTTGGCTTTCTCAATTCTGACTTTATCCAGATACGTGTTGAAGTGTTCTCCCACCTGATTCTTGAACATTTTGCCCAAATACGCGCTATTATAGTTGAAAATTTCGGAAAGCGAGCCCAGCTTCAAATTCTCATTATAGCGGCGCTGGATCAGGTCCGTGATCCGCTTGATTTCATCTCCGCGCCCGCCGCTGCCGATCAGCCCGGAAATTTGCTCCATATAAGCTGATACCAGCTGCTCCACATCATGCAGGTTAGCACTGCTGTACATTTCACCCATAGGCGAGGCTTGACCGGCAATCAGTGGACGGATGTCCGGATTCGCTGCCTCCAGACGGGCAATGGTACTGCTGACAATCCGCATCAGGTTATCCTTGATATAAGTTTCTTCGCGCCGGGCATGAACCAGCTGGCGGACAATTTGCCCTATAAGCCCGCGGGCCACCTCACCGCTTCCGGCCTCAACAGCAAGCAGCAGCTGTACCTCCACATCCCGCTCCGGGTCCGGATCCTCCTCGAATTCTCCGGGCCTCTTCACGGGTTCATTCCAGTTGTCCGGCTTTCCGCTGAGCAGCGTATCCTTCTGCCCGAAAAAAGCATCGTCCAGCCGCGCACGTGCCGTGGCAAATGACTGGCAGATTTCCTCCGGCCGGCCGGCTGCACCGCCTGCCGCCGCCTGAAACTCCAGTCCTTCCTTCGCTGTAATATAATGCAGCTCCTGCCACAGCGAATTCCGGGCGCTGTCAGTTGCAAGCGGTTCCTTCATAAGGATTCCCATGTACGGGGGAAGCGTGAAGAATAACCCGCGCTCTTCCTCCTCCAGCCAATGCCGCTCCATCAGGCTCTTCACCTGTTCCTCACGGCTGTCTTCGCCTTTGTTAAGCCCTTTCAATTCCAGCAATACCACTTCGCAGCTGCATCCTTCGAGACCCAGCTGATCCGCTGCTTCTGCGGGAGCCTCTCCGCCTTCCTTCGGCTGCAGCAGCTCGCGCAACAATACCTCAGTGGTCCGCGCCGGTTCCGTGGCCTGCCATTCGCTGATCCGTTCCTCCAGGCTTATCTTCTCCCGCAGCTCCTGCAGATAGTTGATCAATTCCTCCTCATCGACCGGCTTAAGCAAATAACCGTCGATATGGTAGGCAATCGCCCGTTTGGCATATTCAAAGTCGGCATAGCCGCTAAGAATCAGCACATGGCAGTTAGGGCTCTCTTTGCGGAGCTCGGAGATCAGTTCCAGACCGTCCATCCCGGGCATGCGGATATCAGCAATCACAAGGCCGGGCGCGAGCGCATGGAACTTGTCCAATGCTTCGTATCCGTTCGCCGCTGTTGCCACTACGGTGTATCCCTCTTCTTCCCAGGGGATCAGCGTCCGCATCCCTTCTCTTAGCTTGGGCTCATCATCTACAATCAGTACTTTGATCAATATGGGTTCACCCCCTTATTTAAAAAGAAAACAGCTGCCACCCTGTGAGGAATGGCAGACATTAAGTGCTGGATATACGACTGTATTGATTGAACTAGAGATAATTCCAATGGAGACTGCGGCCGTAACTGCGTGGATTTTGAACTTCCGGCCGCTGCCCGTCTGCAGATTTCTTGATTTGTACCGCTGTTCGCGGTTGAAATCCGCAGACTGATGATGCTTCCGGAGCGAGCTTTCCTGCGGAAAGTTTTCAGGCGGACGCTACCGCTCCTTCCAGTTCCAAAATTCCCCTCCGTTACTATAGCCCTTTTGGTATGGAATTAAGTTCAACTTATACAAGTTCATTAAAATATGGGATAGTTTATATTTTACACTAAATTATTTACGATACAAAGCCAGCTTCTCATTCAGTTCGCGGGTCTGGCCGTAAACATCCTGATACAAGGCGAAGATGCCGTCGTAGATTGCAGCCTGCTCTGCATTAGGAGTGTAGGTTTCAGCCGGACGGATGAAGGCTTCCGCGCACGCTCCCAGCGATTCAAACCAGCCGGCTCCGTAAGCAGCGAGCATCGCCGCGCCCATCGCCGGACCTTGCTCACTCTCCAGCTTGATGATTGAAGCGCCGAAGATATCGGCCTGCATCTGCAGCCAGGCTTCATTCTTGGCGCCGCCGCCGATCGCCACCACCTCAGTGATCTCTTTGCCGGATTCACGTACAATCTCAATCGATTCACGCAGCGAGAAGGTGATGCCTTCCAGCACAGCGCGTGTAAAGTGGGACAGTGTATGGCCGGAATCCATGCCGATGAAGCTGCCGCGGATGTTCGCATCCGGATGCGGTGTACGTTCTCCGCTGATATACGGTGTGAACAAGAGGCCGCTGCTTCCGGCCGGGATTTCATTTACGCCCTGGAGCAATTCGTCGAAGCTCTTCTCAGCGGCAAAAGTCTCCTTGAACCAGGTCAGACTGTGGCCCGCCGCCAGTGTAACGCCCATGATATAGAAGGCATCCTTCTCACTATGGTTGAAGAAATGGACTTTACCTTCAAGGTTAAGATCCTTGTTGCTCTCATAAGACAACACGACTCCGGAAGTCCCGATACTGCACATCGTCCGGCCTTCACCCAGAATTCCGGCACCGAGTGCGCCGCACGCATTGTCTGCACCACCGGCGAACACCTTGGTGGAAGGCAGCAATCCGGAAGCTTCGGCAATCTCCGGAAGCAGGGTTCCGGTCTGCTCGAAGGATTCCACAAGTCTAGGGCAGATAGAGAGCGGCAGACCGAAGGCTTCGGCAATCTCCGGGCTCCACTCCTTGGAGCCTACGTCGAGCAGCAGGGTTCCGGCTGCGTCTGAATAATCCATAGCATAGTCACCGGTCAGGCGGTAACGCACATAATCCTTCGGCAGCAGGAACAGCTCAGCCTGCGACATTACCTCCGGCTCGTTCTCTTGAACCCATAGAATCTTCGGAAGCGTGAAGCCTTCCAGCGCGCGGTTTCTGGCAATTTCGATCAGCTTGCCGCCAAGCGTCTTCTCAATCTTGCGGCACTGGGCTGTTGTGCGTGTATCGTTCCACAGGATCGCCGGACGCAAAGCCTTACCTTCGCCGTCAACGAGCACCAGTCCGTGCATTTGGCCGGAGAAGCTGATTCCGTCCACTTGCGAAGAATCTACACCGGATACCTCCATCAGCCGCTTCAGGCTGACGATTGTCCCTTTAACCCAATCCTCCGGATTCTGCTCACTCCAGTTCGGCTGGGGTCTGCTGAGCGGATAAGCCTCAGAGTGCTCGAACGCAACTTTGCCCTGGGGATCTACCAATACAGTCTTCACTGCGCTGGTTCCGAGATCGACACCGATTACATATTTCATAGTTATCCTCCTAAAAGTTTTGCGAGCTTCTGCTTCCTGAATTCACTTCAAGTAAAACCCGCTTTGTAAGCATCTGCTTAATTATATGAAGCATTAACCATATTACTGAAGCCTGTGCATCAGCCATTCTCCGCCTTACACATCTATTCTCCACCAATAAAAAGGGGCTGCCGAAGAATGCTCTCTTCAGCAACCCCCGTTGCGTTTATCCTCTGATGAATCTGCGGCAGCTGCCGCAAATCCGGTGCAGTCTTACTCTACTGTCAGGATGTACTGGTTAAGTGTAGCTCTCAGCAGTTCCTGGCGTCCGGACTTGTTCGGACGCGGGTTTTCGTTGTTCAGTGCATAGTCAGCAAGCGAAGCGAGTGTCGCTTTGCCGGATACGATGTCCGCACCGATACCTTCATTGAAGCTGCTGTAACGCTCAGCAATGAAGTTCTCGAATACGCCGTCTTCCAGCAGTTTGGCAGCTACCTTCAGACCCTTGGCGTATACGTCCATACCGGAGATGTGTGCCAGGAACAGATCCTCAGGCTCGAAGGAAGGACGGCGTACTTTGGAGTCAAAGTTGATTCCGCCTTTGCCCAGACCATCGTTCTTCAGTACTTCATACAGAGTCAGGGTAGAATCGTAGATGCTTGCAGGGAATTCATCGGTATCCCAGCCGAGCAATGGATCGCCCTGGTTCGCATCAAGCGATCCCAGCATGCCGTTGATACGGGCTACGTGCAGCTCATGCTCGAACGTATGGCCGGCCAGTGTGGCATGGTTAGCTTCAAGGTTCAGCTTGAAGTGCTTATCCAGGTTGTACTTCTGCAGGAATGCGATACAGGTTGCTGCATCGAAGTCATATTGGTGTTTGGTAGGCTCTTTCGGTTTAGGCTCGATCAGGAACTGGCCATCGAAGCCGATTTCCTTAGCATAGTCAACAGCCATGCTGAACAGGCGGGCAATGTTGTCCTGCTCAAGGTTCATATTGGTGTTCAGCAGCGTTTCGTAACCTTCACGGCCGCCCCAGAATACATAGTTGTCAGCGCCCAGACGTTTACCAACTTCCAGACCTTTCTTCACTTGTGCAGCAGCGTGTGCGAACACATCAGCGTTGCAAGTGGAGCCTGCACCGTGCATGTAGCGCGGGTTGGTGAACATGTTAGCTGTGTTCCACAGCAATTTTTTGCCGGAAGCCTTCATGCCTTGTTCAAGGATATCTACGATTGTATCGATGTTGCTGTAGAATTCACGCAGGGACGCGCCTTCAGGAGCGATGTCCACATCATGGAAGCAGTAGTACTGCAGATCCATCTTCTCCATGAATTCGAATGCTGCTTCTGCACGGGCTTTCGCCTTGTCCAGTGTGCTGAGCTTATCCCAAGCGCGGACTGCAGTTTCAGCGCCGAACGGATCGGAACCGCCAGCTGTTAATGTATGCCAATATGCCATTGCAAATTTCAGGTGCTCTTCCATAGTTTTGCCGGCAACGATTTCTGTAGGGTTGTAGAATTTGAATGCGTAAGGGTTAGTGGAACGGCTTCCCTCGTAAGAGATCTTGCTCACTGTTTCAAAATAAGCCATTTGTAAAATCCTCCTCGATATTTTGCTTCGCCCGCAAGCGTTTACAGCAACATCTTATCACATCTTCAGGACTTTGTATATTGGTTAAACAAAGTTTTTGAGAACTTTTATTTTGCCTGTTTTTTATTCTGTGCCGGGCAGAGCAGCCTCTCTCTTCTCGCTTTATTTTCACCTGATGATGCTGAACATAAAGTACCCTCCGGCAGTGCAGCCTATGCGTATAACTGTAATTTCCCCGCCTCACCCGGACGTTAATCTAGTTGCTTTTTGCCGCTCTTCATTCTAGACTAAATGGCATACCTTCTCCGCGTAAGCGCTGCTTCAAGGCTTAATGCATTACGTATGCGGGAAAACCGAAACCTATAAGCTCCGCCCTGATTGAGTGCCTTTCCTCATTGTTATGTGCCGTACTCAGCAGGCCGGATAGTCTTATATTTCAAAAAAGGAAGTGTGCTTCTTGAAAGTTACCGGTGATCAGGCGCTGGTCAAAAAAATCAACAAATCGATTATTTTACATACGATCCGTATGCAGTCCCCCGTCTCCCGGGCCAAGGTGTCCGAGATGACAGGTCTTAACAAGGCTACGGTCTCCAATCTAGTCGCCGAGCTCTGCGGGCAGGAGCTGGTTACCGAAGCCGGTCCCGGAGAATCCAGCGGGGGACGCAAGCCGCTTATGCTGCATTTCAACGAAATGGCCGGAAGCGTTATCGGGATCGAGCTGCGTGTTAAACAGCTTAAGGCCGTGCTCTGCAATCTGGGAGGCGGTATTCTTCATGAACGGGATTGTGCGCTGGAGGCCCACGACTTCCCTTATGTACTGGGGCAGATGCAGCAGATGATCTCGGAGCTGATTGCCGAGGCGCCTCCTTCGCCCTATGGCATTGTCGGCATCGGAGTCGGCGTGCCGGGAATGGTGGATGAACACGGAGTCGTCCTGTTTGCGCCCAACCTTGGCTGGGAAATGGTCGATCTGCGGTCGATTCTGGAAAGCGCCTTCGCGGTTCCGGTCACCATTGACAATGAAGCCAATGCCGGGGCACAAGGGGAGCTGAACTTCGGGGCGGCGCGAGATGTGCGCCATCTGCTGTATATCAGTGCAGGCTCGGGGATCGGGTCCGGAATCATCATCGGCGGAGAATTGTATAAGGGCGCACGCGGATACGCCGGGGAGACCGGGCATATGACGATTGAGGCGGAAGGCAAGCCCTGCAGCTGCGGCAGCCGGGGCTGCTGGGAGCTCTATGCTTCGGAGAAAACGTATGATAATCCCGGCCTTTCCCTGCCTGCCCGCACCACTACCGAACTGGTGGCGTATGCGCTGGAGGGGCAGCCGGATACCCTGCGCCATTTTGACTCCATTGGGGAATATCTGGGCATCGGAGTCACTAATCTGATCAACAGCTTCAATCCGGAGCTGATTGTCATTGGGGGTGCTCTGTCTGAAGCCGAACCGTGGCTGGGCGAGCCGCTGCGCCGGGTAGTAGCCGAGCGTACGCTTCCTTACCACAAGCAGCAGCTTGAGATCACTTTTTCCAGGCTGGGCAGCCGCGGAACGATGATTGGTGCAGGCTTTTCTGCAGTCATGCACTTTCTCGGCAACATCCGGGTAACCCTATAGACATATTGACAAGTAGAAACGGGTGCCTTCCTTTTTTAGAAGGGCACCCGTTTTAGAGAGAAATAGAAGGATGATTTTAGCGTAGAACATATAAGCTCTTATATTTTCGTAAAATTGCCGCATTTGCAGCCGCATTTCCTGCACTAAAAGGAATAGCAATCCTATATAATAAGGATATACGTGTGACATTTATCACCATACCCCTTTTTCTGAATGGAGAGAGCGTCCATGACTTATGTTGATACGTCAGATATTTCGGCGAAGATGTTCATCACCGTGCTGCTGCTGCTGCTTATTATCGCCCCACTCATCAGCCTTGGCGTCCTGCGCCTGTTCCAATCGAGGAAGAAATCCGGATTCATGCTTATTAGCAGCGGCATTGCCATATATGCTGTTTTTCAAATTGTCATGTCGTTTACTCATACTTAGCCTAGCGGCCTCCAAACGGGGTTCACGCTTGCAAGACAGCGGTATCTTGTATCCCCTTCATGTATCTGTTCTAGCAGGAAATACAAAAAGCAGCCTGGATTCAATGACTGCTTTTTGATATATCCGTTGTTCCTCTGGTGCGCAGTACACACTCAAACCGCTCAACCCCCGGATATTTTTCTCCCAGACTGTGAATCTCAAACCCTGCCTTGCTATAAAAGCCTACCGCATCCTGATCCGTTTCTGCCCTCAGCAGCTCTACCTGCTCCCAACCGGAAATTTCTGCGATCATGTTGCTGCCAATGGTGCGTCCGCGCCAATTCTTCTGGACAGCCAGATGTCTGATCTCCACCTCAGGTGCAGCAGCGCAGCTGATTCCTGTGATTCCGGCCAGTTCCCCGTTAATGAAGCAGCCAAACAGCTCACAGCCCTCCGCAGCAAGGTATCTCTTCAGCTCTTCGTTAACTCTCTGATCATCCGCCCACATACATTCTGCGAGCAGGCTCTTCACGGCATCGCTGTCCCAGTAATTCTTTAAGCTGATTAACAAGTTACCCTTCTCCTCTCATTCAGGACAACGAAAAACCGCCTCCGGAGGGAAGCGGCTACTGTATTCTCCTTAAGTCCGGCCAGCTATTCCTTAAATCGTAGCCAAAGCCTTGTCGAACTTGGTTTTGTTCATGCCGACGATTTTGAACTCACCGATAACCGTAATAGGAACAGCTCTCATTCCCATATCCCATACCTGCTGTGCATAATCATCGTTCTGCTCGATGTTGCGCTCTTCGTAGGCTACACCTTTATCGTTCAGGAAGCTCTTCACCTGACGGCAATGCGGACAATTGGTTGAAGTGTACACAATTACATTCTCCATAGTATGATTTCCTCCTAATTTGTAAGTATAAGAATCTGTGATCTATTGTAGCACCGGAGTGCCTTCTATTCCAAATGGAATCTTACAGAATAACCGCGCTGTGCTCCAGGCTCTCGATATATTTCTCGGCATCCATCGCCGCCATACAGCCGCTGCCTGCAGCCGTAATCGCTTGTCTGTAACGGGTATCCTGCACGTCACCGCAAGCAAACACGCCGGGAATATTCGTCTCGGAGGTTCCGGGATTCGACACAATGTAGCCGTTAGCATCCGTAGTGATTTGTCCGCCCAGGAAAGAAGTATTAGGATGATGGCCTACAGCTACGAATACACCGCTGGCTTCAATGAACTCTTCTTCACCGGTCTCATTGTTAATCACCTTCAGGCCAGTCACACCTTTGTCTCCGGCAATAACTTCAACAGGCGTACGGTTGAGTCCCCAGGTAACTTTGGCATTATCGCGTACACGGTCCTGCATAATCTTGGAGGCACGCAGCTCTTCGCGGCGGTGCACCAGGGTTACCTTTGACGCGAATCTTGTCAGGAAGCCCGCTTCCTCCAGCGCCGAATCGCCGCCGCCGACAACCACGATTTCTTTGCCGCGGAAGAAGAATCCGTCACAGGTTGCGCAAGTGCTGACACCGCGTCCGATATTATCCTGCTCCCCGGGAATCCCGAGATATTTCGCTGTAGCGCCGGTGGAAATAATCAATGTATCTGTAACCAGTGTACCCATGCCTTCTACATTCAGCTTGAACGGACGTTCGCCCAGCTCTACACTGTTCACCCAGCCGGTAACGAACTGTGCTCCGAAACGTTCAGCCTGCTTGCGCATATTATCCATCAGATCCGGACCCAAAATGCCTTCCGGGAATCCTGGGAAATTCTCGATCTCTGTTGTAGTTGTAAGCTGTCCGCCTGGCTGCGGACCTTCAATAACGAGCGGGCTCAGGTTCGCCCGGGCCAAGTATATGGCAGCCGTCAATCCGGCCGGTCCAGTACCTACAATAATTGATTTGTACATGATTATATCCTCCTTGAGATGGACGGCAAAGACGCCATTTCTTAATTAAAATTATTATAATGTAGTATTTATTATGATCATCTCAAGGGAATATGTCAATATGCCAGACACGGTGAAAACGTTCCTATTTTGTGAACAATTCAATTTTAAGCAATTAAATATTTGGCTGGGCCGGTTAAACGGCGTATTCGGCTTTTTTTAGCGCAAAAGACGCAGTCCGTTAAGGATTACAAGAATGGTGCTGCCCTCATGGCCCACCACGCCAAACGGCAGCGCGATCCCCTGTACAAAGTTGCTGATCATCAGTGTAGCTATCACCGTCACGGCAAAAATCATATTCTGCTTCACAATCCGCTGCGTGCGGCGGGCCAGGGCAATTGTAGAAGCAATCTCCTCGATATTATCGTTCATCAGCACCACATCGGCAATCTCCAGCGCAGCTCCGCTGCCTTTCATGCCCATCCCCATACCAACCGTTGCTGTAGCCAGCGCAGGCGCATCATTAACACCGTCACCCACCATAATCACATGGCCGTATTGTTCACGAAGCGATTTGATATGCGATACCTTATCTTCCGGCAAAAGACCGGCGAATACCAGGTCCACTCCGGTCTTCCCGGCAATCACCTGTGCGGTGGCCTCACGGTCACCGGTAAGCATCGCTACCTTAATGCCCAGCTCCTGCAGCTTGCGCACCGCCGTCTCCGCCTGGGGACGCACCGTATCCTGCAGCGCAATCATTCCGGCGATGGTGTCTCCGGCGAGAATCAGCGATACTGTCTTCCCTTCCTGCTCCAGTCGGCTGCGCAGCGCTCTCCAGTCTTCCGAACCCTCCTGCGGTTCAGCGCCGTCCACTTCATCCAGCAGATTGGACTTGCCGATCCGCCACAGCTGGCCGTTAATGGTCCCCTCAATCCCCCAGCCGGTAACCGATTTGCTCTCTTCTATGTCGTGCAGCTCTACCTGCTCAGCTTCAGCAAGTGCAACAATCGCTTCCGCGAGCGGATGGCCGGACAGCTTCTCAATCGAAGCACTGACGGACAGCAGCTCTTCACGTCCATAACCTTCTCCGGCAATGAAATCCGTTACCTGCGGAACCCCTTCCGTCAATGTACCCGTTTTGTCAAAAGCAACTACAGAGGTTCGTGCCATATTTTCCAGGTGGACACCGCCTTTGAAGAGAATCCCTTTGCGCGCACTCTTCGAGATGGCCGACAGCATGGCCGGCATAATGGAGGATACGAGTGCACACGGAGAAGCCACTACCAGAAAGACCATTGCTTTATAGAAGGTATTGCTCCAGCTCCAGTCCAGCAGAAACGGCGGCAAAGTGATCAACAGGGCCGTTGCGGCTACTACAACGCGGGCATAGACGGATTCAAGCCGTTTGATAAAACGCTGTGAATCCGGCACTTCATTCTCGGCTTCTTCAACCATCCGGATGATCTTGGCGAACAAAGTATTCTCTGCCGATTTGGTAACTTCAATATATAGCGGGCCTTCACCATTCACTGTACCGGCGAACACTTCACTTCCGGCTGCTTTGTCCACGGGAAGCGATTCTCCGGTAATGGACGCCTGATTGACAGAGGATTCCCCGCGGCATACCTTGCCATCTGCAGGGATAAGCTCACCGGGACGGACCAGCAGCAGATCTCCGATGGCCAGCAGATCAATCGCCACCTCATTCATTGCCCCCTGCTCAATGCGCACAGCCGTGGCAGGTTTGAGCGCCAGCAGCGAGGAGATATCCTTCTTACTGCGCTCCATCGTGTAACTCTCGAGCGCGCCACTCAGCGCGAAGATGAAGATTAGCATCCCGCCTTCATTCCAGTAACCGATGGAAGCTGCGCCTAGAGCCGCGGCAATCATCAGCAGATTGACATCCAGATCGCGCTCCTTGACCAGCGTCTCCACGCCTTCCTTCGCCTTGATCCAGCCGCCTATCGAATAGGAGATCACATAGAGAATTACGGATATCGTCTCAGACCAGCCGCTGGCGGCCCAGGCGATCAGCATCATCAGCCCGCTTCCGAGCGCTGCCTGCATTTCGGCATTTGAGATCATAGCCAGCGGATCGAAGCGTCGCGGCTCCGGCGTCCGCGGCTGCTTAGCGCCTCCTTGACGCGCGACGGATTTGGGCATTTGTTTCGAGGTTGCTTGCATTATAAATCACCTTCCTGATTGTAGTTGTATAAGAGGCATACATGAGAATGAGAGCCGAATGAGAACCATTATGCGCAACTGAGAATGAAAGCAGAATGAGAACCATTATGACTCGACTGAGAATGAGAGCCATTATTAAGACCCTTAAAATGACACATGCTGCCCCGGCTTAGCCGGGACAGCATGTTAAATGAGAATGATAATCATTGTTGTGATAATGCAACTATATTTCCTCAATGCAACTTATAGCTATACTATATCACGCCCGACGTAAAAGTAAACCTGGAAACAAGCCTGTTTTTTCGGAGGGTTGACCACCACCTTGAGCAAAGCCCGCGCGCCGGTTGGGGAAAGTTTTGAGGGATGTTTTGAGGAAATTATGGAGGCTGCTGAGAATGGCGCTGGTGGTGCGAACGAAAGGGTGTGTGGAGTTTGCATAAGCCGGCTGCTGAGTGCTGTTATGAGAGACCGCCCATATGATGCTACATAGTGTGAACTTAAGTATCCAACTTGCTGCATGTGCGGAACCCTTGGGTAGCAAGGGGTTCATCCATCGGCAGGTCATCATTCTTAGGTTCAGCATATATAAGTGGAAAAACGTATCTTAATTCGGACGAATGGAATGATTTCAAGCAAGCAATTGGAAAAAAGGCATTTAATTCAGTTCATTTACCTTCATGTAGCTCATACGCAGCGATTTAAGTGCTGTTTATCCAACTGCTGTTTCAGCAGACGCTCTTCGTTCATCAGCAAGTGGAGAAAATCCAACTGCTATTTCCGGCCGCCGCAGCATCCCGTGACGGAGAATTTGAGGATAATTGCTATTTCGAGGGATAAAAAAATGCCCGCCATAATTCTGCTGGTGCAGCTGGCGGGACACTTTTGAGTATGCATTAAGCTCTGCCTACAACTATAGTAGAACCTCCACTTTCACCGAGCTACGATCCGGATAGACAGGCACTACCGTACCTGCCAGCAGTTCACCGTCAACACGGATTTCCTTGACGCCTGTGCAGACACCGCTCTCGTTCTTCACGGTAATCTCATACAAGCAGCCGCGGAATCTCCGGGAAACGGAAAAGCCCTCCCAAGAAGAAGGGATGCACGGGTTAACCGAAAGTCCGCCGAGTACGGGCTTAATGCCCATAATATACTGCGTAGCGGCTACATACATCCACGCAGCAGTTCCGGTCAGCCAGGATACATTCGCCAGCCCGAATCTGTCAGATTCCGGTCCGAACAGGTTGGAGGCATAGACGTACGGTTCCGCTTTATAGCGCCATAATCCGGCTTGCTCCATCGCAATATTAGGAATCAGCTGGCGGTAATATTTGTAGGCCTGATCTCCTCTGCCCAGCATGCATTCCGCAATAATCGCCCAGGTATTGGCGTGGCAGAAGACGGCCCCGTTCTCGCCTGTCCCCTTGTTGTAATTGGTCAGCGGATCTGCAGGATCGGGGAAATTGGTAATGGACGGGTGCAGCTTCTTAATGCCAAGCTCCGTATCCAGAATGTCGCGGACACTGTCCATGGCCTGGAGCGCTTTATCAGGCTCACCCATGCCGGACAGGGTCGCCCAGGTCTGGGCGTTAAGCCAAATCTGGGCTTCGTCATGCTCAGCGGTGCCCAGATAACGCCCGTCATCCATGACTGCCCGCCGGAACCATTGGCCGTCCCAGCCGAGCGTGTTCACCAGCCGCTTCTGCTCCTCGTACAGCCTGTCATAATCCGCCGCATGCTCCGGATGACCGGCTGCCGCCGCCAGGTCCTTCATGCGCAGCAGCACGGTTCCGAACTGCATCGCCGTCCAGATGCTCTCCCCTCTGCCCTCACGGCATACGCGGAACAGCTGGTCATTCCAGTCCGAGCGGAGCATCAGCGGGAAGCCGTTCGGCCCCAGCCGGGAGACGGTGAAGTCTACCGCACGCTTCAAATGATCATACAGCGGTGCTTCCCCGCCATCATAGAAAGGCAAACTCTCCTGCAGGAATCCGGCATCGCCAGTCTCTGCGAGAATATCCCATACGGCCAGCGCCGTCCACAGGTGGTCATCGGAGTGAATACTGGTCACCGGGTCCCAGCCCTCATTCGGGAAAAAGTAATGATTCACATGCCCGTCCTGATACTGCTGCCCAAGCAGCAGGCGGACCTTGTCTTTGGCCGCCTCCGGATCTAATGGAGCTACGGCCAATATATCCTGGGCGGTATCCCGGTAGCCTACTCCACGGAATGTTCCCGTAGCATAGAACGAAATATTGCGCGAGAAAAGAAAGTTCCGCTGCGACTGATACGGATTCCAGATATTGATCATGCGCTGCGCATCTTTATCCGGCAATTCGCAGTTCCAGGCGCCCAGATAGCTGTCCCAGTTCTCCTTAAGCGCCGCAAAGGAACGGGTGACGAAATTCTTCTCCCGGGAATGGCCGATGGCCTGTTCGATCTCAGCCTCATTCATCGCCGTCCCCAGGAAGAAGTTCACGGTGCGGATCTCGCCGGGCTGCAGCCTCACTTGAACCTGAAGCGCTCCGCAAGGATCTCCGCCAAGTATTGTCGAGCCTGTACAGCCGCCCTGCTCAACCGCAGCCGGATTCGATTCACTTCGGTAGCTGCCGATGAATTCCTCCCGGTCCCCGTCATAACCGGCCAGCGGCGCATCCGACATCATATAGACCAGCGGCGTCTCATCCGGCTTGGGCTGATTCTCAACTCCGTACTTGTAGATAAGGGCTTCCTTGTCATGATACTGCACCGACACCTGATGCTTGTTGTAGCATTGCCATTGCAGCTCACGCATGAATTCCATCATGCCAAACTCGGCATAGGCATACACGTTCAGATCCTTGACCTCTGTACTATGGTTAGTCAGCGTCAAATTCCAGATCAGCGAGTTCTCGTAAGGTCCGACAAAATAAACGGTTTTTGCCGAAACTTCATCCTGCGCGGCTTCAAAGCGGGTATACCCCATGCCGTGGCTGCTCTTCCACTCCTGCGGCTTCTGAAAAGCAGGCTCATAGGTAGGGCACCAGTAGCTGCCCGTTCCGGCATCCTGCAGGTAAATATAAGGGCCGGAGCGGTCGGTCGGCAGATGAAAGAAACGATAGCGTGTAATCCGCCAGATCTGCGGGGATTTATAAAAGGCTAATCCGCCGCCCGCATGGGACAGCATGGTATGGAAGGTGCCGTTGGATAAATAGTTCAGCCATGGGGTCGGCATATCATGGCGCTTGAACTCTACCTCCTTCGCGTCATCGCGGAAGGTGAAATACTGGTCCAGCTCCTGCTCGCGGGCAAACGCGCTGCCCCCGGCTGCAGGTTTTGCAGCATTGTTACTCTGTGTGCGGCCGGAATGGCCTGCCAGATGGATTGTTCCCGGTTGGTTCGTCATTAGTCTGGCTCCTCTCCATTTAGGATTACTCATTGCTTATTCTTATTGCTTATTTAGGCTCAACCTCATCCATTGTCATGCGGAACTCCAAATCATTCATATATGTGCTATCCGGGTTCAGGAAAACCATGCCGAAGGAGATATCCTCCCGGCTTCCCCGGACGATGGCAACCAGCCGGTTGATTCCTTTTCTCAAAATGATCTCCCGCTCCGGCTGAGTCACATGCTGACCGTTCATATAGATCTCGTAAGCACATTCTGAGTTCACCCGCAGCCTGCCGGTTCGGATATTCGCAGGTTCCCCGCTGCCGGAGACGGGCGCAGGCAGATGCACGAAGCAGCTCAGAAACAGCGGACGGCCTTCCGGTGCCGGGATCAGCAGCGTTCCGTCTTCGCGCCGTTCTTTTTTCTTCATCCAGCCGTACAGGCCTTCGCCCAGATTGTTCAGGGAGAATTCCGGGTCGGTATAGTAATCCTTCATGGCCTGATAATCGGTATACGGCGGACAGAACAGCGTCATCGCGGCTTTCACCGCCCACTGCGCATCTCCTTTATCCAGCTGCAGCAGCTCATCCGTGAAGGCGGCGCCCAGATTGCCCAGCAGGCGGGTGTACAGCCTCAGGCTTTTGTCACTGCCCGGGTCGGTGAGCAGCTGCGAGCAGATAATCTCACCCTCGCCGACTGCCTGGCGGATCACAAAGACTCCGGGAGCACAGGCCTTGCTGCGGTTCAGCTCGACCAGCGCCAGCCTGCTGTATTCCGCCGTATGCAACCCGGCGAAGTAATCCTTCCAGGCTGTGCCTTCCACGCTGGTGCACAGCACCTCCGCGCCTTGCACCTCCAGCCTGTGACCGGCGAGCTCCCGGTTTACCACGTCCCGGGGCGAGAGATGCACCTTGTCGAACCCGAACAGGTCGACAGGGCTGATCCCGCAGACGGCGGCGTGCGTATAGTCCGCCGCCAGATGATAGGTCCCGTGCGGCGCGATGCGCACGGGGCGGTCCAGCAGGCGGGCAAGCGCCTCCTGCCCGCCGGGTTCTGCAGGCAGCACCAGCACTGTGCTGCCTGCTTGCGCTGCCTGCCGGACGGCTTCCGCCGCGCCCGGGCCGTGCAGCAGTCCGGCCTCCACGGCCAGGAGGCCGGGGTTCAGGCTGGACAAGCCTGCGGCGCTGTCCAGCCTCTGGCCCTTCAGGCGGAGCTTGCCCAGCAAGGCTTCCGCCGCCCCGCCGCTGCGGACCCACACCGCAGCGGGCACCGGTACAGCGGCTGCGTGGACTGCGCGGCCCGCATACTGGAGCAGGCTCCGCAGCAGCAGGCAGGCCTGGGGAATCCGGTGGAGATGATCCATGATCTCCAGCTGATTCGCCAGGAACATGCCGGCTCCGCTCCGGTACTCCAGCAGCGGCGACCACAGATCGCCGCCATCTCCAAAGTCACCCGCGCTGCATTCCAGCAGCAGGGTGAAATCACCGGTCACCGGCTTCTCGAACGCTGCACGGATAATCGGCAGCGGCCCGTCCTCGCGCAGCCCCTCATGCCAGTACATGAGGTCCTCAGCACTCAGACCCTGGAGCACCGGATGCCCATAGTCGCCTGCATGGGCACGGATGAATTCCCTGCGTACCAGCGGGAGCCTGCCGGGGGAGAGGTGAAGCTGTTCCAGCAGCAGTAATCTGCCGCCCCGCTGCACGTAGCTTCTCAGCTTCCGGTCCAGCGCCCCGTCCTTATCCTGCATTCGGCTGCCGACAATCAGCAGTGTCCCGCCCGCAAGCCGCTCTACCGCTTCCGCTTCTGCCCGGACCAGACCGGGCACCAGGGCGCGGATCGCCTCATAGTCCCGGTCAGAGCCTATATAAGAAGCGGGAAGCGCTACTTCTACCGGCTCTGTCTTGCAGCTCCCGGACAGCAGCCGGTAGCTTAACTGAAGCTCATGCTTCAGCTCCGTGCCATGGAACAGCCGGGCAGACAGCACCGCTTCCGCTTCTGCTACTCCTGCTGGTGCTGCTGCCCCATCTCCTACTCTTACTTCTGCCCCATCTCCTGCTCTTGCTCCTGCCCCATCTCCTGCACTTACTTCTGCCCCATCTCCTGCTCTTGCGCCTACGCCTACGCCTTCATCCCCCACTCCTACTCCTTCACCATTGACCGGTTCCGGCATCCATTCCAGCCGGATGCTCCGGCGGGCGGCAGGCTCGTGGCGGAAACGGAACGTCTCGCTATGAACCTCATGTCCGCCTTGCCGGACCGTGCATTCAATAGTCACTTCCTGTTCTGCCAGCGTATCGTTGTAGACATCAAAGCTGCGGCGGACCGGCGCATCATCGAAGAAGCAGCGGTTATATTCGGCGGCAATCATTGTCACCGGCTTGAAGGCTTCAGCCATAATGGCAAAAGCGGGATTGGCCTTGAATGCCGGATATTCCTCCGGCAGCAGCCCGTTGTTCAGGGAAAGAGAGTAAGCCGGAATTACCGCAGGCTTAGGGCCTGGTGTGGTCAGGTCGGCAGGCGGCAGCTGAATATTCCGTTCCGGCATCGCCCGCATGAAATAATGGGCGAAGTTGAAGGTAGAGATACCGGAGACGCCTTGGCGGCGTGCATACTCCACGAACAGCCTTTCCTTCTGGGCCAAGCCGGCAGCACTTGCATCTGAGTCACGGTATGCGTCCAGTCCGACATACATGCTGCTGTTCTGCGGGCAGATGTACCACCATCCGCCATGCTCGCCGAAGGTGAGCGGAACGCTGCGGTCCCACTGCGCGATCGTGCCGTCAATGTTGTAATGGCGGCTCTCCACCTCTGTCCCTTGCTTGGTGACCAACCGGTTATCCCCTTCCACCATAATCGGGCGGGTAGAATCAAGGGCTCTCATCAGCTCCATCAGACCCGGGATATGCTGTTTGTAGGTATCCCGGCCGTCCACCCAGCGCATCTCGTTCTGCACGCTCCACAGAATGACGGACGGGTGATTCTTATCCCGCTGTACCAGCCGCTGCACATGCGTCCGGCAATTGGAGATGAAATCAGGGTGGGCAGCATCCATGGTTTTGCTCGACCCGTAGATTGCTGTCTCATCGACAATCAGCATTCCTTCCTCATCGGCAATCCGCAGATAATCAGCCGGATACGGCTCGGCATGCAGCCGGATGCTGTTGATGCCCGCCTGTCTGCACAGACGGTACCAATTGCGGATATAGTCTTCTGTCTGCTGCGCCGCCCCCTGGAAATGCCAGGAATCGCCCCGCAGGTTAACGGGAATCCCGTTCAGCATGAACTGCGGGCCTTCGCACCAGAACTCCCGGAAGCCGAATACATCGGTCCGCCGGTCAAGGACCTCCCCGTCTGCCTGAAGCTCCAGCTCCAGCTCATATAGAACCGGGTGATCCGGACTCCACAGCACGGCATCCTGCCAGGGCAGCGCAAAAGATGCTCCACCCCACTCCCGGCTGCCGGTGTTCCAGCATAATTGCCGTCCTTCTCCCGCCTGCAAAGGCAGAACATCTACTCCTGCTTCCGCTTCAAGCACCGGCAGCGGCTCTGCACCCTTCACAGGCAGGGTACCGGCCTTCCGTTCCCTGACTTTCAGGAACACCTGCAGCGATTCCACCGCAGGTCCGCCGGATTCCGTCCCAATAAGGGCCTCTACTTCCAGAATGCCCTGCCGGACAGAGGTGCGGATCGTGAGATCCTCCAGCGATACAGGCGGGTAGCCTTCGAGGAAAACATCCTGCCATATTCCCCTTGCGATCCTGCCGAACCACGAACCGGCAAGTCCGGTGATTCTCTCCTCCCCGGAGGGGAGCACCGCCATGTCGAAGCTTCCGCATACCACATGCAGCTGCTGCTCCCGGCCGGGCTTCACCAGCCTGGTGATATCCAGCCGCAACGGCAGATACCCGTCCTCCCAGACGGCAATCCGCTCGCGGTCCAGATATACCGCTGCCTTTTGCATGATTCCATCGAAGCGCAGCACAATCCGCTGCCCCAGCATAGTCTCCGGCACCTGAAAAGAACGGTGCAGCACCCCAGCCTCGGCCGCATCCCATTCTCCCGGGTAGCCGTACACATCAAACGGCACGAAGTTATGGTCCGGTACTTCTCCAAATTTGCTGCCCGCAAGCGTCTTATAGCTGTGGCGCCAGCTCGAAGGCACCTGTATCTTGCGCGCCTCATATTGCAGCCTCTCAGGAAGACTGCGGCAGCGCGGCTGATCGTAGAGCGGCATGAAATCCCATTCGCCGTTCAGGCATATGGATGTGCGCAGCATATTCATTCTCCTTTTCCCCTTTGCGGGAGGGTGATCGTTAAGACAGGCGTAAGCTTTTTCCAGATTTCCTGATCCGGCTCTACATTCTTCCACTTGATAAAATGCGGCTCCATAACCTCTCCCCACTGCTCCGGACGCAGATTCGTTGTGAGTTTCCCCGTATAGGGAGCGGGCTCCACAGTTGCAGGAAGCTCGGAATAAAAGAAGAGCAGGTTCTCATGAAGACCGATGATCCCGTATTTGTCACCGTCTCCCGGGCGCTCCTCCTGATATTGATAATGGTAATAGACATAGCTTGAGACCTGCTCCGGCTTGAGTACTGCCAGCCTGCCGTAGGGAGCCCCTGGAATCTGGTTGCGCTTCCAATGCTGCCCGGACACCGGCTGCTGATAATGAAAAATGTCCATCATCGGCACCCACAGCCGCGGATACCCCCCGCCCGGCCAGACCTTGAGGATCTCCAATGCGCCCGGAAACAGCTGCTCCGGCTGAGCCTCTTTGCCACTGCATTCGTAATATAGAAACAGCCCCTGGCCGTCTTGAAAGATGCTTAGCCAAGAAATGCCCAGCCAGTCCATACGTTCATTAAGCAATTCCACCTGTGAGCCCAAAAAAGCAGCCGGGCCGCAGCCCTCTCTGCATTCGGCTCTATATAAACATCGCTGCATAAATTCCCTCCAACCGTGTGTCATCTTCCTCTTAAGATTAACGCAAACAGCGGAACGGTTCCTTGACGATCATGCCCTTCTTTAGCATAATAACGACATGACAAATAAACTCTATGCACGGGATTTAGGACTCGAGCCTGGCTTTACTTTCCGCATTCAGAAATGCCCGCTGACTCAGGATTATTATGTTCACTGCCATGATTTCTCGGAGCTGGTGGTCATTCTGGAGGGAAGCGCGATTCATATCATTGAAGGAAGGGAGTACCCCGTATCGGCGGGTCAGGTGTTTTTTATCCACAGCGATATTTCGCATGGGTACAAAAATGTGCAGAATATTGAGTACATCAATGTGATGTTCCATCCCGATCAGCTGCTGCAGCTGCCTGAGCTGAAGCTCCTGCCGGGGTTTCAGGCGCTGTTCTATCTGGAGCCGTTCTTCCGCAAAGAGATGTATTTCAAAGGCATGCTCTCCTTGCAGCCCGCGCAGCTGGAAGAGGCTACTGTTCTGCTGGACCGGATTCTGGAGGAGTATGACCGGCAGTCTGACGGCTACCGGCTGATGATCCGTACGTATTTCACCGCGCTTGTCGGCACACTATCACGATATTACCGGCAGAATGGCGGCGGAACGGAGAACAGGGCGCTGCAGATCGGTGAGGCGGTTACCTATATTGAGGAGCATTTCCTGCAGCCTATTTCACTTCAGTCTCTGGCAGATCTGGCTTATATGTCGAAGCGCCAGTTCCTCCGCGTATTCACCCGGAATTATCATACGACGCCCATGGATTATGTCATCCGCAAACGGCTGGAGTATTCCTGCACGCTGCTGCGCAATGCCAGCTTAACCATCTCACAGGTGGCTATGGACAGCGGGTTCCGGGATCATAATTATTATTCCAGGCAATTCAAAAAAGTGTTCCTGTGCACGCCCTCCGAGTACCGGATGCATAAGGCCGGAATGTAGCGGCAGACAAGCGGAAACCTGCAGTTTTCTCAATTTCGGCGCGAAAACCTGAATTTCTGCTGTACAATGTACAACAGATTAAATTTCCAGGCTGATTTAATGTTCTTCTATTGTACAAAGTACAATAGAACCTCCACTCCCCCTTCCATGGGGACAAGTACAAAGAAAGGCGGCAAGGGGAAACTCCCCCTGCCGCCTTTTAAGCTGTATACCCGCCTTTGGGCCTGTGGAATATACATCTTATCCGCCCTTGATCCCCCGGCAAAAGCCGCCCAGGCCCGGTCCGGGTCTAGCCCTGACGCTCGCCATGCGGAGGGCCGCTCCGCTCCTTGCGGTATTCTCCCGGGGTTACGCCCTCCAGCTTCTTGAACACGCGGATGAAGGACATTGGATACAAATACCCCACCCGCTCGGCGATATTCTGGACAGGCTCGGAGGTCTCTGTCAGCAGGCGTTTGGCCTCGTCCATCCGCAGCCGGGCCAGATAATCGACGAAATTCTCACCGATTTCTTCCTTGAATATCCGGCTCAGCGCTTTGGTATTCATCGCGAAGCTGTCGGCGGCATGGGTCAGGGAGAAATCTGGATCGGCGTAATGCAGGGCAATATACTCACGCACCTTGTTAGCCAGCGTATACTGCTCCCGGTTCATCCGCAGGCCGTGCAGCGCCTCCTCTATCTCCTCCAGAGAAGCCAGGAGCTCCCCGCGCAGCTCCTCTATCCATTCGAAGGATTCCGGAGATTGCGGAATTCCGCGCAACCGCCCGTTATTCCATATCCCCTTCATCTCCGGCGGCAGCTCCTGCATCTCCCTGGAGAGGCCAGCCTCCAGCAGCTGCAGCAGGCGGACAATGTCCTCCTTGGAGTAATTGCCGCCTGCCAGCAGCCCGAAGATCCGCTCCATCAGCGGCCTCCACTCGGCGTTCCCGAGCCGGTATAGCTGGGGAACGGCACCGATGGCCTGCACCAGCACATCCATTCCTTCCGCCTGAGGCGGGGGGCTGCCTTCCGCCGGTGCAGCATAGACGCGGTCGGGACCGCCGGTGAGTTTACGCTCCAGCGCACCTGCTGCCTTGCGGTAAGCATCCGATAAGCCGCTGAGACCGGCCGCCGGCCCGCTGATACCAAAGGTTACCGTGAATTTGAGATGCTGCTTCACCCAGGAGCGGGCACTCTCGGCAATCATCAGCGGCTTCTCGGCACCATCAGCCGTTGCTCCAGCGGCGGAACGGCGGAAGAGCAGCCCGAGACGCCCCGGTCCAATCCACTCTGTCCAGAGCGGTTCCCCTTCTTTCTCGGCGATCTCCTGAATCACACTGCGGAGGGTGAATTTGAACAACGACTGATCACGGGCAGAGTAATCTGCAGCAAAAGCCTCATAGAAATCGATCTCGGCAATGCCCACAACCGCGCCTGCAAATTCACCTTTCATTCCAATCCGCTCCGATTCCCGGCTCCATATTTCTGCAGACACCTGACCGCTGTTCTCCAGCAGCTCTTTGAACAACTGATTCCGCCTGTGCAGGATTCCTTCGGCCTGCTGCTTCTCATAGCTGTTCGTCTGCTCAATCAGACTCTCCAGTGCATGGCCGATGAAAGAAAATTCATCATCCCCCTTACTCTGCGGCTTCCAGCCGGAGGAACGGTCCGCTCCGAACGTGTAAATCCGGCTCATTACCTGCTCAATCGGACGGTAATTCCGGTGGCTGATATACGTCATGGCCGCAATCCCGCCGAAGACCGCCGCAAAGCCCAGAATCGCCCAGACATTAGAGAAGGCTGACAGCAGCGAGAAGGCCTCTGCGCGCGCCATTCCAACCTTAATTGTCCAGCCGGTATAGGAAGACATGCGGCTTACCGCCTGCTCCTGAGCCTGCGGGTCTGAGCAGGTATCCGCCCCTGCAAAAGCGCGCCCTCCGGCATCCTTCAGGCAGATCTCCGTATTCGCCATGTTCATATCCTGAATCAGCGCCTGCAGAGACTGCTTCCGCACGTTAATGACAATCAATCCCTGCTCACCGGAGAAATAAGGCACCTGCTCCACCAGCGAAATGACTGATTTGGGCTGATCCTCCCCGGAGAAAAGCTGCAAATCACGGATTCCGCTCCAGACAGGGCCGCCCGTATTCTTCATCGCTGTCTCAATAAAGCTGCGGTCCCCGAAATCCGGCAGACTGGACGAGAAATGCTGCATCAGCACTTTGCCGTCGGCCGCACGGTACAAATAGACCGAATCGATCATCGGCAGCGGCGACATGAAATCCAGCAGCACCTCCGTTACCCCGTAATCATGATAAGGGTCAAGCTGCCCCGGGCGGTCAAAATAACTGCTCACCTGATCATCCAGCAGCAGGCTTTTGATCGTTGTAGTCTCCAGGTTGCGGAGGGTGGTATCCACGATCTGCAGCACATTCTCTGCGTATACACCGTTTGCCTTGGCCGTCTGTCTCTCCATTACTTCATTCAAGGTCAGGAAAAAGAGGATAATCAGGCAAAATACCACAGCAAACAGGATCGGCAGATAGGAAAGAATCAGTCGGTACAGCCATTTCTTATGCATCGGTGTCATCCCCTGTAAGTCCAGATGTTGGCTATCGCTTAAGTGATATTGACTACGGGGCCGGGTTCATAAGTGTAGTCTGTTCAGTACCCCAGTTCTGTGCTCGCATTGCGGGAGATCAGCCCGAAGTATCCCGCTTCTCCAATCGCTCCTGCGGTGGTGTCCAGATAGTTAAAGATCTGCACCCCGTCAACCTTCAGGATCAGGCGCACACCCCCGGATTCTTGAAAAGCGCCAAGCTGAACGCGGCTCTGCTCCCCGAAGGTTATGGCTGTATTCGGAATGGCCGGCCCGCCCAGACTGGTCAGGCCGTCAATCTTGCCGTAGATCACGGTCCGCACCCCTTCGTTGAAGCGGTGCAGCTCAATACCCGATGTCCCTATAACCACCAGGTACATACTACCGGTACTATAGCTCAGTTCCTTGCTCTGATTATTCAGCATCAGGGCATACCAATTGGACGAGACCGCGCTGTCATTAATCTTCATATTGAAATCCAGCAGCTCATTCTGGTATTTGCGGTTCTGGTAAATGACATGGCCTCCGGGAGCCCGCAGAGTAAGTTTGTCTGCTCCGGTCTCCTTCAGCCCGTTGGCGGTGGCCGATACATACCAGCCCTCCGGGTCCTGCAGTTCCGCCATCAGGGTATGATCGTAGGTGCTGGCCTCATTCCACACCTTAACCTCATATTGTCCCTGCGTCACCGTGCCAAGATAACCGGCCGACAGCGTCAGGGTTGCCGATCCGGTCTGATGCGCCGTTAACAGGCCGTTCCCGCTGACACTGACGATGGAAGGATCACTGCTCGTATAACTGACCTCCTCCAGCTCCTCGCGGTTGCCGAACAGCGTCTCGCCGTAAGGCTGCAGCTGCATGTCCGCACCTTCATGAACATATGCCACATTACCGTCATGCCCCTCCAGGCGGACAACGACTAAGGTGTCTCCCACGAATACATCCGTGGTGATTGTCCGCAGGATGGAGCCGTTAATGATGCTTACGATAAGCTTCGTCTGCCCCTGGCTGAGTCCCGTCACCTCACCCGTGGTATTAACTGAGGCCACGGAGGGATCAAGAATGCTGTAATAGAAGCTGCTGGTTTCCGTGCCCAGCGGCCTGTCTTTGCCGTCCAGCGCTTGAATGGGTGCAAGTTCGCTCCCTCCAATAGCCAGCTTCAGCGAATCCAGCTTCCAGCGGCTGACCTGCCCTTCTGCTGCCCCGGCATATTCCGGCTGAAGCCCGGCCTGGTCAATGATCGTCATTGCCGCCTGAGGCCACTCTGCATCCGGTTGGACCGTATTGTCCGCAAACAGAACATTGCGCCCGTTGTTGGTATACCCGTCCGTGGTTGTATAGTTGTTCACGAAATCCACGTCATGGATCGTCGGCACATAGGCCATCGCCCAGCGGAGCGGTGAATGCCACAGCGGCGTATCCTTCAGGTCGATCACATTTTGCTCAAATTTCCAGTAGGCGGAGCCTTCATCCGTGTATAAGGCGGAGTTCCCGTCCATCTGGTTGCGGATGTAATTGCCGATGACCAGATTTTTCTCACCAGCTGTGGCTCCGGTAGGTCCAAGACTGTAGATGGCTCCTCCATCACGCAAGCCCATTCCCATGAGATCATAGATCAGATTATTCTGAATCTTCACGTTCCGGGTAGCGGCATCGAACAGCTTATCCCAGCCATAGCCGATATGCGTTCCGCTGTAGGGCAGATTGTACATTTCATTATGGCTGATGTCCATATCTACCGGATACCCCGCAGAAACGGCGGATGCCGATTTGTAGTCAATGCCAATATCATGAATGATATTGTTCAGCACATCATTATTTTTCATCAGCAGCCTGTGGTCAGCCGGGTGGTAGATCATGCGGTCCGAGGAATCCGGCTGGCCCACGTTCAGAGCGCTGCCTGAGATATCGTAGAAGTGGTTGCCTTCAATTAAGCTGTTCTGAACACCGTTCTGCATCCGTACCGCCGTAATGCCGAGCTTGGTAAATTCATTGCTGCGGAAATTCACGGTATTAGCCAGCTCCAGCATCACCGCCGCATCAGTCAGCTCATCGGGAATGGACGGATAACGCAGATGGTTATTCTGCGAATCGGAATGTCCCGCTGCCGTACTGGGGCGGTTCCAGGTGGTATACATAAACTTCAGGCCTTCAAAATTCAGATTGCGCACAGGTTCATCAGCCGATATCCCGTACACGGTAGCAAGCTGCTCCAGCACCGGAACTATAACGTCAGCCGTTGACAGATCCTCCCAGGCACGCGGCTTGTAGTACAGCATGCCTTCTACCCGGTTGTAGTACCATTCTCCGGGCTCATCCAGCAGTTCAAACGCATTCTCGTAATATACAGGTACCGTTGCCGAAGTTAATCCCCGGTTAAAGACTGCGCTCCGGCCCGGCTCCTGGAGGCCGATCTGCGCTTTGCCGCCGGATGAAGTTATAGACTCCACCTTGATCCGGGAATTCGTCCACAGCTCGTTGAATACCATTTCCATATCGCTAGTATTGCCCCATCCGGCCAGCTCTGTATTATCGGAGGTATAGCCGGTTGCAGTCTTCACCGGATTCACGAGTCCCGCGGCGCTCCGTGCCCGGACCGCCCGGATACCATCCACGAACAGCTGGCGTGTCGTAAGGCCGGTTCCGGCATTCGCCCGGTAGATGCCCTTGGCACTGTCAAACATTGTCCAGCCCGTAATAGTCCGTCCGCCGCTGATGGCCGCCTGCTCTCCGGGATAGCTGCGGTAAGTGACAAAATACCCGTTCGTCCCGGAATCCTCCGGTGTGAATTCCAGCGGTTCCGTCAGGATATAGGTCCCTTCCCGCAGATTCACAACGATGTCCGAGTCCATATCATCATTCAGCTGGCGTACGGCGGCCTGGGCCCGGGCAATTGTCCGGAAGGGCGATGCTTCTGTCCCGTCATTGCTGTCGTATCCGCCGGGAGCAACATACAGCTCCTGGCCGGTTGTCCGGCCGGTCACAGTAACGGAAGTCTCGGCGCGCACGCTCCCGGTCTCATCCGTGACAAAGGCTGTAGTCATTCCGGCGCTTATCCCCGTCAGCTCTCCGTAGCGGTCAATCACGGCAATGCTCTCGTCCTCCGTTCCCCACTGGATACCTGTATCCGTATTGTCCAGTGGAGTTACCGAGGCATGTAACAGCACACGGGAGCCTTCGAGAACCGCCTGCTCCAGCGGAGCCAGCACGATGTCCGTGATCGGATCTTCATACACGGCTACCGTAGCCGTTACTGCCGGAAGCCCCTCATTCGGCTGTGCCGTAACCGTCGTAATTCCCTGGCGGATGCCTGTCACAAGGCCATTCCCGTCCACTGTTGCCACCTCTTCGCTGCCGGTAGACCAGACAGCCGTCTGATCCGTAGCATCCGCAGGTGTGAACTGGAGCGGCAAGGGCAGCTTGGCGCCTCTCCGCAGCTCGTAATTCTCTTGAGAGAAGGCTGCACTTTCCGCTCGTTTGTATCCGCTTACAATAAAATTGTCAAAGCCTATCTTGCCTATGCTGTCTTTATAGAACCCCATATAGAAGGAGGTTAACGCTGCGCCCTCTGCCATCGGTTCCTTCGTCAGCAGCCTGCTGCCGTCAATGGAAAGATCGAAGCTGTGGCTGCCGCCGTCGAGCGCCAGGCGCACATCATACCATACGCCTGCCGAAATCGGCAGCACGGAGGTCCAGGAGCCGGCGCCTTTTTTCATATAGCTGATCGCGCCATTGTTAATGGCGAACTTCACTAGCGGAACAGCACCGCTCTGCGGGGTAGGCAGGTAGATCACCGCTCCCGTCTGCTCTGCCCGGAACGAATAGCTTAACATGCTTCTGTACGTAACATCCGTAACGGATCTGCTTATACTGTAGCTGCTTGCCGTTTTGGCCGCCTGATGGATCTCCAGCAGCTTGCCGGCATAGCCTTCCCAGGACTGCACAGCAACACTCACACCCTGCGGCGGCGTCTTGATCGTCCATCCGGCCGGCTTCGTGCCGAGACCATAGGATTCGAATGTCTCCTCCAGCTTATATGTGCTGTCCGCCCGGGCGACAGAGCCCAAATCTGCGGGGAGAAGGCCCATCAGCAGAATCATAATGATAACGCATACAAAAAATGGTTTCCGGCTTGATTTTCTCATAATAGCCACCTTTCCGTATGGAAGCAAGTATAGCGGTTCTAGTACAACATTAGGGCTACAGAAGTGAATTCACTCAACCATGTGCAAAAGTTTATAAAGTTCAGTTTGAAGTGAACCTTCAGTGATATCAATGATAGTTGTATAATGTGCAATTAAAAACAGTCAAAAGGCAGGCTTGCCTCTTATAGCTGTAGTCTGTACAACTAAATCTGCCCGAATGGGTGAAGCCAAGGTACAAATGGCAGTTTAATTGTATGAAATACAACTAAACAGATATTCGGTGGTACATCAGGCGATTTAGTTGTACAAAGTGCAATTAAGAGTAAGCATACGTCATTCATTACATTAATCAGCTTGAACTCTGTTGTCACGGTGCGTAAGGATCAACAGTGAGCTGTACCACCGGCAGATTGCCCGCCGCCAGCACAATCTCCCGCGCCCGGGCCCAAGGCTCCCGCGGCACCTCACGGTCATCCGTCTCGTAGTCATCGATCCGCACCGTATCCAGCAGTCTGCGGACATCGCCCGCTTCCGCAGCCTCGTCCAGACATACCACCGCCCAGCCCGCTTCCAGGCGGGGCTGCGCCAGAACGGTGCTGTCACCAGAGTAGAGGACCTGGCGGAGCCTGATCCTCCCTTCCTCCCGCACCACCGTGACGGGCAGTGCGGCGCGCGCCTCCGCCCCGGCACAAATACCCCTCAGCGCCGTGACCGCCACCGCACAGCCCGGATAATGCAGCACCAGCCATTCCCGGTCTCCGGCTGTATTCATTACACGCGCTATCTCTCCGTCATAGCGGTGGATGACCCATTCATCCGCAAGCTCCGCTGCCCGGTTATGCAGCCGGGTCATACTGCGGACCACCAGCAGGGCATTCCCCTGCTGGGCCGAACGTGTCTCCACCTCCGGGTACAGCGGTTCTGCGAACAGCGCAGGCATCAGATAGGCCGTGCGGTAATCCTCCGCCGGATGCGTACGCACCGCAGCGGAATCATCCACGTACCAGCGGAGATATGACACCTGCTGGTCCCTTACGCTGAAGCTGACCGGGAAGCTCTGCCAGCCCAGCCCCCAGGTGGGATGCTGGTAGCTTCCGGGCATGACCGGGAAGCGGTTGATGCTGCCCAGACGGGTATGCTGTCCGATCCAGCTATAGGAACGGGAGGCGTCGAAGATCCGCTCCTCAAGAACCCTGGGCACAGGCTGCGCAGACGGAGAGTCTTCTCCCTGAAGGAAATCATCTTCGAACAGGAGCAGCGTTGCCGCATCATTAAGCGAGAATTTCTGCTCCGCCAGGCGGCCCAGCCCCGTCACACCCGCAATCGGCCACAGCAGGCTCGGCCGTTTCGTCTCTCCCCGGAAGTTGTAGCTGCGGATGGATGGAACCAGTTCCTCCCCGTCATGGAAGACAAGAATGTTCTTCAGTGCATCCATCCGCTCTGACAGCCGTCCGGCGAGCTCCCGGTCATGCTCCTGCAGAACAGAACCGGCAATCCTCAGCGCGTTCATCATCACTCCTTGATAGACCAGGCTGATGTTCTCCCCCCAGCCCCAGCCCCGGCGGACCGTATATTCTTCCCATCTGCGGAAGTAAGCGGTTGCGGTCTGCAGATACTCAGGCTCCCCCAGGAAGTGGGCGATGGCCAGCAGCATGGCTCCGTCGCTCATCGTCTTGTTCGGGTAGAACAGCTCCGGTGTCCTGCATTCCCGGGAGAACCAGGCCGCCGCATGGCTGAACATCCGCCGGATCACCTCCAGGTGATTGGCCGGCAAAACACCGGGATCACAGAGGCGTACAACGACAAGCGGCATGAGGATAAAAAACGCCGCATTGGAATCCTGAATCACGCTCTCCTCCCGGTACCAGAGGAACCCTCCGTAATCCGCATGCTCCGGGTCTGTAAACTGCAGCCCGGCAATCGCTTCAAGCATCTCCAGCCCTGCCGCCTCATCTATCCGGCCCAGCAATGTGCCGTAAGCATAATACCCTGCCGAGAACCGGGCTTCGTGGCAGTACGGCAGCTTGGAAACCTGCCGGGTATGACCCGGCCAGTCATAGCGGACCAGCCCCTCCTCGACCACAATATCCTCCGAGGCAGCCGCAAAGCTCTGCTCCAGAATCTGTCTAACCTGATTATTCAACTCCGCCGCCCCCTGTGTTAAGATTCACATTTATTCGACTGCGCTCAATTGCTCGCCCATCTCATAAATATCCTTCAGCATAATGGCATCCGCTTTATTGTCCTGATACCAGGTTGCATAGAACTCATCGACCTTGGGTCCGCCTGCCTTGTTCCAGACACCCTTGGCTTCCTCAATGAACTGGTCCACCGAAGCCGGATCGGAGCTGACGATGGCCTGCATGGCCCGGTCGAGGATCGTTTTATTCGCATTGGTGTTGATCTGGGTCAGATCCTGCGGAAGCAGCGGCAGAAAGGCCTTTTGCGTAATGCCGACGATCGGACGGTCCGGGTTCATGTACAGCTTCTCGGCCATTTCATAGATTGCGATGAAATCCTGCTCAGCCGGTGTAGGGTTCACCTTGTTCTTCAGCCCGTAATTCTTGCCGATCAGCGGAGTGAGCATGCCCATATCGCGGTTGTATTCCAGCTCCTTCTTGTTCTTCTCCGGATCGATCACCTCAGCGCGGCCGTCGGCTGTCTTGTTGTAATGCACGCCTTCGATACCGTTCTGAATCGTGGTGGTGTATTTCTCTGTGACCATGAAATCAATCATCTTCATCACGGATTCAGGGTCTTTGGCTGACGCATTCACCATCCCGGTCATCTGGATCGGAGAGGTCAGCGTCGGACTGAACTGGCCGAATTCCGTCGTCGGCAAGGCAATCGGAATTACCTCAGCTTCCGGGAAGTTCTTCTTAAGCGTCTCATAGGTGCTGACATCGGCACCGTTGCCGCCGTAAATCCCCAGCTTGCCGGAGATCCAGTCCTGCTTCTGCTTCTCGCCGTTCTTATCGGTGACGAAGTCCTTATCCACCACACCCGCTGCATACAGCTCCTTCTGGAAGGAGATTGCCGCCTTGATCCGGTCCCAGTCATGCACAACCTTGTCATTCTCCAGTACCCAAGGATATTGGTCTTCGCCGAACAGCGTAAACCCGGTGCCGAACATGTTGTTCAGGATAATCCCGGCTACAAAGCTGAGTCCGGTTCCCTGCGTATCATCTTTGCCGTTGCCGTCCGGGTCCTGCTCAGTGAACGCTTTTGCCACCTTCAGCAGCTCCTCCGGGGTAGCGGGAACCTCTAAGTTCAGCTTCTTCAGCCAGTCATTGCGGATAAACAGGTAATGCTGCGGACCGAACTGGATCGGACGCCCCACCGTGTACAGCTTGCCGTCTGCCATCGTGCCTGCCTTGCGCAGCGCCGGATACTTCTCCAGCATCGCCTTATATTCTGTACTGCTGCCCGCAATCAGGTCATCCAGCGGCAGGAGCTGCTTCTGGTTGTAAAGCTGTCCCTGGTAAGCGGTATCAAATTCAAAGATCAGGTCAGGGGCAGACTTCGATGCGAACAGCACATTGAACTTCTGCAGGGATTCAAAGCGCGGAACCGTAACGTATTTGACATTCACCGGCCCGTTCTCATTGACCCATTTCGTCCAGCGGTTGTCGCTCATCGTCCCCTCTTCTGCAGGGACTGTGCCACGGTCATACAAAGATACCGTGATGGACTCACGTTTCTCGGGGGTATCTCCCTTGTTTGAGTCTCCGCCCTGCGTGGCGGCATTATTGCCGCCGCAGCCTGCGACAGCGATAGCGAGCATCAGGGATGCTGCACCGGCAGCAGTTGTTTTTCTAAGCCAAATGGGTTTGGACATATGAATGTGACCCTCCTATAATGATGTTCTTGTACTTACGGATATGAGCAGCAATGATCAGCCTTTGATGGCCCCGATGGTTACACCTTTGACAAAATACCGCTGCAGCAGCGGATACACAATCAGCATCGGAATGACCATAACCATAATCCCGGCGGCCTTGATGCCCTCCGGTGTAATATTGACGACCTCCTGCGAGTTCATGGTATTCAGCTCCTGCAGGACGGCCTGGCTCTTCACCATCTGCTGGATGAGCACCGTCAGATTGATTTTCTCCGGACTGTTCATATAGATCATTACATTGAAGAACGAGTTCCAGTAATACACGCCGTAAAAGAGTCCGATCGTCGCCAGCACAGGCAGGGACAGCGGAAGAATAATCCCCGCCAGCAGCCGCCATTCGCCGGAGCCGTCAATTCTGGCCGCTTCCACCAGCTCCTCGGGAATGTTCTCGAAAAAGGAACGCATGATCATCATATTATAAGTGCTGACCAGGGCCGGCAGCCAAAGTGCCGCGTAGGAATCCACCAGCCCGAGACTGCTGACCACGAGATAGGTCGGGATCAGGCCGCCTGTAAACAGCATCGTGAACACAATCGCCAGCGTCAGCGTGCGTCTTCCGTAGAAATCACGGCGGGACAAGGGATAGGCGGCGAAGATCGTGAACAGCATGCTGGCCGCCACACCGACCAGGGTAATCAGGAGACTGTTGCCAAAGGCACGCACCACCGGCGTTCCCTCGAAGAGCATGGTATAAGAGCTAAATGTGAACTCCACCGGCCATAGGGTGACAAAACCGGAGAGCACCGCGTCCTTGCCGCTTAAGGACAGGGAGGCGAGATGGAGCAGCGGCAGCAGACAGAGAATGCCTGCGAGCGTCAGCAGCAGATAATTGAAGCCGTAGAATACTTTTTCACCTTTTGTACTTTGCATAGTGTCCTCCTGTTACCACAAGCCTTTATTGAAACGCCGGGCAATGGCATTGGATATCAGCACCAGAGTCAGCGCTACGAGGGAATCGAACATTCCCAGTGCAGCCGTCAGGCTGAACTGCCCTCCCTGTAGTCCAATCGCGTAGATGTACGTACTTATAACCTCGGAGATCCCCGATACAATCGAGTTCTGGAGCACATACACATGGTCGAAGCCTACCTCCATCACCCGTCCCATGGCGAGAATCAGCATAATGACAATGGTCGGGCTGATCCCGGGCAGTGTGATGTTGCGGATCTGCTTCCATTTGCCTGCTCCGTCCATACTCGCCGCTTCATAGAGGCTGGGGTCAATGGACGTCAGTGCAGCCAGATAGATAATCGCATTGAAGCCCGCATCCTTCCAGATTCCCGAACCGAGGAAGATCGATACCCAGGACCATTCTTTGAAGAGGAACGGAAACGGCTTGCCGGACAGCTTCTCGACCAGCACATTGGCCACCCCGGTCTGGGCAAAGATCGTCACTACCAGTCCGCCTACAATGACCCAGGAGAAGAAATAGGGCAGATACACCAGCGTCTGGACCGATTTTTTGAAAAACTTGTTCCGGACTTCATTCAGCATAATTGCAAGCGCTATCGGAAACGGAAAGCTGACCAGCACTGACAATATACTGAGCACAAGCGTATTGCGGATAATCTGCACCGATTGCGCCTGGGTGAACAGATTGGTGAAATTGTCCATGCCGACCCACTGGCTGCCCCATACCCCCTCGTAGAAGGTATAATTTTTGAAGGCAATGACCAGTCCCAGCATGGGCGTATATTTGAAAATAATATAGAACGCGATGACCGGAACGAACATGACCCACAGCGGCAAATTGTTCTTGAACCGGCGGGTCTGCCAGAAGCGCTTGCTTCCCGTCTTCCGCAGAGTATCCATCCGCAGCACCGCTTCGCTGGCTCCATTCGCTTTCATATCGGTGCCTCCTTTCGCTTGCCTGTTTTTGCTTCTGAACATGTTGCTGTTGATCTGAAATGGCCGTTTCATGTCCTCACCATAGCCGCTCCGGACGGTTAGAGCAATATTCAGTTTACCTGTTAATCGCCGCAGAACCCTTATGCAGCCTGGGTTTAGAGGATTCCGCCCAGCTCCCGGGCCAAATTCTCCCCCATCCGGATATGTCCGTCATCCCCGGGATGAATCAGATCACAGGACAGCCCGCTAAGGTCATCCAGCACCCGGCTTCCTTCAATCAGGCTCAGCTTGGGGTGTGACAGGCGCTGTACGTGACTGCGCAGAATCCCGTTAAACTGGATATCCTTGTCCGCAATCCCGCTGGCCGGGAAATTCGCAAAGTTGGGATAAATCGTAATTACCGCCACCGGCTTCTCCGGATGCCTGCTTACCAGCCCGTCCAGCAAATAGCCGGTCCGCTCACGGAATTCGTCCGCCGGCATATGATCGCGCATATTCACGCCCAGCTCCAGCGTCATGAACGACCAGTCCTGCTGCTCCGCAAGAAAATCACTCATCTCCCGTTCGCACTGGCAGGAGCCGCTCATGCCCAGATTAAGCACATCGGCAGCCAGCCTTCTTGCCGCTTGGCCGATGTACGGCAGGCTGCTGTTCTCACCGTTGGTAATGGAGGAGCCGTAAGCAATCCAGCGCTTCCGGGGAGTCTCTCCTTCCTCCGGCGGGCGGAGCGGATGACCGAAGGTCTCAATGCCGCAGACCACGCAGGCATACCGTCCGAAGCATATACGCCACACCTCCGGTGCAAAGCCCGTTCCCATCAGCAGCTGGCGGGCGGCCATCGCCAGCCGCGGCGGCTCGCTTAACTGAAGCGTGCGGATGGTCCCTGCCTGAAGCTCATGCCTGGAATGGAATAGTCCGCCCTTGAATACGGTCACACAGCCATCCGCCTCCGGCAAAGACAGGGTTACCCGGATGTTCGGGGCGGCTGTAACGAAACGAAGCTCACAGCCGCCCGCTTCCC
Source organism: Paenibacillus sp. FSL E2-0178 (assembly GCF_038593005.1). Taxonomy (NCBI): domain Bacteria; kingdom Bacillati; phylum Bacillota; class Bacilli; order Caryophanales; family Paenibacillaceae; genus Paenibacillus; species Paenibacillus sp. FSL E2-0178. Next base: position 5,625,256 of record NZ_CP151953.1, on the reverse strand, counting down.
CGGCGATGAACCGGCCCCGCTCATTCAGCTGCTCCCTGACGCTGCGGGGAACACGGCGCAGATACACGCCATTTCCTGCTGCCGGTTCCAGCTCAGCGACGTTATGGAACGCAATCCGGTCCAGTCCCGGCAGCCCCTTGACCATGGCGGAATCAACCATGCTTCATCGCCTCCACCAGCAGCAGTAGCGTCATGGATTGCCCGTAGGGCATCGGACAGACCGGAATCTCGCGGTAGTCCTGAAGCGTAGCTCCCATACCCGTTCCGTAAGATACACCCTGTACTATCCCTTCTTCATCAATCTGGCCCAGCACATAGTGAAGAGCTGCCAGGGCAGGCTTGCGGCAGCTCTCATCCAGCAGCCCCTGCCGCACCGCTTTCAGCATGCCGTAAGCAAAAGCGGCGGTAGCCGAGGTCTCCAGATAGGAGCTGCTGTCGTCCAGCAGGGTATGCCACGCGCCTTCCGGCGTCTGCAGCTCAAGCAGCTTGCGTACCTGCCGCTCCAGCGAGGACAGCAGGAAGCTGCTCACGCCCGGCGGCAGCTTCACCATCTCCAGGTAATCCACCAGCCCCGCCGTATACCAGGAGTTGCCGCGCGCCCACAACGCGCGGGCAAAGTGATGGCCCCCCTCGAAGGTCCACCCGTGGAAGAATAGCCCTGTTGCGGGATCGGTCAGGTATTTGAGATGGACGAGAAACTGGCGGATACTCTCCTGTATGCAGTCCTCTTCCTTCAGTACAATCCCCATCCGGGCTACGAACAGCACCGTCATATACAGCGTGTCGTCCCAGAGCTGTCCGGGATTCGGGCTGCCGGTAACCTCATGCTGAATACCCGCTTCCTCTGTGCGGGGCATGTCATTCAGCACATAATCCAGCCATTCCCGGCACAGCTTCAGATAATCTGCGCGTCCGGTCTCCTCCGCCAGATAGCTTAAGGTAAGCATCGGGCACATTGTGTTGACGTTTTTTACGGGAATGCCCCCGTCAAGCTTGCTGTCGAACCAGCCGGTCAGATAGTGCAGAATCTCTTCATCTCCGGTTTCCCGGTAATAGCTGTATAAAGCGAAGAGCCCCACTCCCTGCGGCCATTCCCAATTGTCCATAGAGATAATGCCGATGGGTGCCGTTTCCTGAATGGAGCCTCTCATATCCTTCATCCGCTCAATGACGCGGCCGATATGTCCTTCAAGTACTGTCCGTGATACTGCTTCCATAATGCTCCTCCTTCTGCAATGTCCTGCTCTGAACCTGGGGCCATGAGCATGTGAAGCCTGAAGCCTGTTGATGACTGATTAGCCCTGTTCGCCACCCCATTGTAGTCAAGCGGCGGAATGCCGTCCATTAACAAGAATCTTGCTAATCGCTTTCATTTCTGGCATTGTTCATGATGGGGCTGTATTCATCATTAGGAGGAGTACATGAATAGGAGGAGTACATGCTCACGTTCACCATCTCTATAGATAAGATGCACTACAGAAATTAACGAAAAGCGAAAAGAAGCGTAGGGGAAATTTGGAACTATAGGTGCGGGTAGCGGCCGGAAGTTCAAGGGTTCACCGCTGTGACGACTAAGCTTCAAGTTCAAATCTGAAGTGCGTCTTGTATAGATTGAGCCTGTAAATTTATATTGGGGAGAAGCGGATCAAGTAGAAACTGCTACGCTGTCCTTTTAAAGAACGGCATCCGTTTCAGCGGGAAAACTAAGAAATATGTATGGCGCGAAGCTTATAAATTCTTAACTTTTAGGAAATCCGCAGACTGACCGTGCCCGGAAGGCATAACCCTCCACGGAGCCGGGAATCCATCCCAAATTATAAATTTCCAGTTCAGTCTTATAAGAGAGAAATCAGGGAGGCTAACAGGTAATGAAAATCAAATTTGATCTTTTTCCGGGCGGCGTTACTAAAGCGCTCACATTAAGCTGGGATGATGGAAGAATCCACGACAGACGGCTTGTGGAGATTCATAACCGGCACGGGCTGAAGGGCTCATTCCATTTGAATTCGGGGTTCTTCGGCAATGAAGGCTATATCACTGAAGACGAAGTGGCAGCGCTCTATCAGGGGCATGAAATTTCAGCACATACCAGTACTCATCCCTTCCTCTCCATGACCCCGCGTGAGGGCATCGCCGAAGAGATTCTGAAGGACCGCAGACATCTGGAAGCGATAGCGGGCTATCCCGTAAGGGGCATGTCCTATCCGTTCGGCGATTACAGTGATCAGGTGCTGAGCGTTCTGCCGGCGCTGGGAATTGAATATTCACGTACGGTAAAGTCCCATGGCAGCTTCAGCCTGCCGGACAACCTCCTGGCTTGGCATCCTACCTGCCATCACCGCGACATGCTGGCGCTGGGCAAGCAGTTCCTGAAGGAGCAGCCCCGGTTCTCCCATATGCAGCTTTTGTATGTATGGGGCCACAGCTACGAATTCAACGACAATGATAACTGGGAGGAGCTTGAGCAGTTCGCCGCCATGATGGGCGGCCATGAAGAGATCTGGTATGCCACTAATATCGAGATTGCCGACTACTTGTCCGCTGTACAAGGACTGCGCTTCTCCGCTTCCCGGGAGATGGTCTATAATCCATCAGCAGTGGATGTATGGATCACCGCCGGGGACGAGGCTTGCCGGATATCCGGAGGGGCTACGGTGCAGCTGGGTTAGGAATTGCTGTGGGTATGTTAGGGAGCCGATCCATGGCTTATGAGCATTCGCCCGTGGCCGTGGCCGGGGGCGCGGGCACAGGCACGGTTGCTGGCATGGCCGGGAGCACGGGCACAGGCACGGTTGCTGGCGCGGCCGGGGGCGCGGGCACAGGCACGGTTGCTGGCACGGCCGGGGCGTGGGCACAGGCACGGTTGCTAGCGCGGCCGGGGGCGCGAGCACAGGCACGGTTGCTGGCGCGGCCGGGGGCGCGGGCACAGGCACGGTTGCTGGCGCGGCCGGGGGCGCGGGCACAGGCACGGTTGCTGGCGCGGCCGGGGGTGCGGGCACAGGCACGGCTGCTGGCGCGGCCGGGGGCGTGAGCACAGGCACGGTTGCTGGCGCGGCCGGGGGCGTGAGCACAGGCACGGTTGCTGGCGCGGCCGGGGGCGTGAGCACAGGCACGGCTGTGGCGCGGCCGGGGGCGCGGGCACAGGCACGGTTGCTGGCGCGACCAGGGGCGTGGGCACAGACACGGTTGCTGGCGCGGCCGGGGGCGTGAGCACAGATACGGTTGCTGGCGCGGTAAGGAGAAATTGTTGTATAAATTGCAACTTTGATTCATTAATTCCTGGGTGTTTGAGAGGATTGTTGTACAAAATACAAGAATTCTCTCGCTGAGCGGCTTGGGGGATGAGAAATGTTGTATTTCATACAACAATCCATAGTTATAGCCGATTTAACGCGGAGAATGTTGTATTTAGTGCAGGATTTCAGTAGTAAACGCACACGGTAACGCATTCGTAATAAAACCGGCTATTAACCGCACTAGTTGTGTCATAGTTACAGTCACAGTCACAGTTAAAGTTATAGTTATAGTTATAGTCGTAGTCGTAGTCGTAGTCGTAGTCGTAGTTACAGTCATAGCTACAGTCATAGCTACAGTCATAGTTACAGTCATAGGTACAATCGTAGGTACAATCGTAGGTACAGTTACAGTTACAGTTACAGTTAAAGTCCCAGTCGTAGTTACAGTTAAAGTCTCAGCTGCCGGATTTCTGCCACAAACGTGGTTAGATTTAGCTAAGTCTATTAATATCTACTTCATTCAGCCAGAACTCGAGTTGCACACCTGGTTGGACTGAAGCAGATGCTGATTTGAGCTTAAGTCGCAGGATAGCGGGATTCCCTTATACCTAAGTGCCCCTTATCCCCTTCTTTCTGTGAACATAATAAAACCCGATTCCAACACAGCCTGAACGGCTGGTGGAATCGGGTTATTATTATAGTAGATGCGCTTAGGCACTGAGGGTCTACGGTAAGGGTAGTGATGCCGGCTGGCGGCATAGCTAGATTCACGGCGCGCTTGATAGTGCAGATACTTATAGCTCGCCGTAACAGATTGAACACGGCGAGTGATTCATATGGATTCGCGGCTGTGAGCAGCAGAGGCCTGATTATCGGCGCGTGACAGTGGGGATGCTTATGGCGTTAGCAGCAGTTTGAGTGAGATGAGCAGCATGGATAGATTGGGCACAACCGGTCTAACCGGCTGCTACTGCCATCCTCCGGCGGCAGCATCTATATTGTCCTGCCGGGCGATCCACGTCAGGCAGGCCGCCCGGAGCAGCGCTTCGGTCCGCTGGGCCGCGCTGCAGAAGATTCCGCTCAGGCCGATCTGATACAGATCGGCCAGCGCGTACGCCGCCGGTGCCCCCGCGGCGAGCACGGCCGCCGCCGGCTTCACCCGGCGCACGGCGGCTAACACCTCAGCCGCCGCCTTGGCGAAGCCCTCGGCGGCGCTCTCCTCCAGCGCGGCTTCACCGGCCGCGCCGTCCAGCACCAGGAAATCGGCGATGCGCGCGATTTCCCCCGCGGCAGCGCGCCCCACATCGGGGAGCAGAAGCGCCCCGATGCGGCACGCTGCCGCGTAAGCGTGGCCGAGGGTCTGCTCGGCCACGCCCTCAATGAATTCGCGCTGTGCCGCGAATTCGGCTGCGCTGGCGGGGTACGGCGCCAGCAGGTCCACGCGGCTGTCGCCGCCCAGCCGCTGGCTCTCCGCCACCGCGGCGAACAGCGCTTCAAGCTGCGCATCCTGCAGCGCGGCCAGTCTTGCCGGGCGAACGGCAAGCTCCGGCGTATAGGGCAGAGCTACTGCGGCCCAGACACCGTCCGCCGACTCCAGAAGCGCGCCAGCGGCAGCCCGCAGCCGGTAATAAATCCGCTGCAGGATACGCTCGGCCTGCCCCTCATCCCCGCAGGACATCCAGCTCGAATAGAGTGCGGCAAGCTCCGGCTCCAGCAGCCATTCTTCGCTGCGGATCAGACAGGGACCAGCAGGGTAAATGCCGGGCTCCTCCCGAAGAAGGGAACGGTCGCCCAATCCGTCGCGCAGCACCAGAAAAGCCGGACGTTCACCCGGACGGCGGAAATAGGTCCGGCTCATGTTCCCGTTACTCTTACGCCGCTCCCCGTCGGTAAGAAATTCCGCTGCAGCGGAAGCTACAGATGCAGACTGGCTCATCTCCATGCCAATAGTCCGGTCGCCGGCATTATACTTGAACGGGCGCTCCTCATTATTTTGATTCTGATCCTGCTGACGTTCACCTTTCATCATCGCACCCACCTTTTTAACTTTGGATTGCTGCCGGCGCTGCTCCCCTTATGGCGATGCCACCGGCATTTTACGATGCTTCAATCTATAAATACTGGCAAAGATCCCGAAATATGCAAACGGTATCAAATGAATGCGGCGCAGCCCTATAAACCTGTGATTTTACTGATTTAAAATACGGAACCATTCCCTTTTCCCGCCAACCGCACTTATACTATTCTGGGTTAGTGTTTTCTCATTCCTCACTTTTTCCATTTGTTAGTAATCTCGATAAATACTACGCTGGAGGAGCTTATGCAATCAGACGATAACCTTATTAAAAATAGGCGGTTGCTTGTACTCCTGTTTTTGCTTATATCCAATATTGTTCTGCTGTCAGCGCTCCAAATGTTCGGATATGATTTCGTCCCTTATTTGAAGTCACCCGGGTTCTACATCATTCTTATTTTATTAATCCCTTTATTCACCGTGATTCTTGTTGCCTATGTCTTATGGAATGCTGTGACGGAATACCATTACAGTTTGCTCAAATCTCCTGAACAGACCCAAACTGTTATCGTTAAATATCGTGTAGTTACTTTAGGGGAAAGTTCCTATTTCTTACACCAGAACAGGTCCTGGGAATCGGCTATCCCCAATGGAACAATGAAAAGGAGCTTATTTTCAGTACAGTAACCGGAGAGAAAAAGGCACAATTCAATTGAATTGTGCCCTCAGATTAAAACATAGCAGTATTATACTGTACATCCTTATCCCCTTGGAAATCGTGGGACGATACTTTAATTTACGGCTGCTGGCTGGCAGCGATCGCCTGCTCCAGATCGTAGAGGATATCATCGATCGACTCTGTACCGATGGACAAGCGCAGCAGCTCCGGAGTAACCCCGGCTGTAATCTGCTCTTCGTCTGACAGCTGCTGATGCGTAGTGCTTGCCGGATGAATGATCAGCGACTTGGAATCACCGACATTAGCCAGATGGGAGAACAGCTTCACATTCTCAATCAGCTTGACGCCTGCCGCTGCTCCGCCTTTGATTCCGAAGGTTAGGATGGCACCCTGGCCTTTGGGCAGATATTTCTTCGCCAGCTCATAGGAAGGATGACTCTGCAGCCCGGCATAGCTTACCCACTCTACAGAATCATGCGCTTCGAGATACTGGGCTACCTTGAGTGCATTCTGGCTATGGCGTTCCAGACGCAAATGCAGCGTTTCGAGTCCCTGCAGCAGCAGCCAGGAGTTGAAAGGCGAGATCGCCGCGCCGAGGTCACGAAGGAGCTGTACGCGTGCTTTTATGATATAGGCAATGGGTCCTACAGCTTCAGTGTAGACTACCCCATGATAACTTGGGTCCGGTTCCGTCAGGCCGGGGAACTTGCCGCTTGCCTTCCAGTCAAACTTGCCGCCGTCCACAATAATTCCGCCGATCGAGGTGCCGTGGCCGCCGATGAATTTGGTAGCCGAATGCACTACTATATCTGCCCCGTGTTCAATCGGACGCAGCAGGTACGGGCTTGGGAAGGTATTATCGACAATCAGCGGAATCCCGTGCTCATGGGCGATAGCCGCCACTGCTTCGATATCCAGCACGTTACCCTGCGGATTGCCGATGGTTTCGGCATAGAGCGCTTTGGTTTTGTCCGTAATCGCTGCCCGGAAGTTCTCCGGATTGTCCGAATCAACAAAATGCACCTTAATCCCCAGTTTGGGCAGCGTCGTAGAGAACAGATTATACGTCCCGCCATACAGGCTCGCAGAGGAAACAATCTCATCCCCTGCACCGGCAATATTCAGAATAGAGAAGGAAATAGCCGCTGCTCCGGAAGCTGTCGCAAGCGCACCCGCCCCGCCCTCCAGCGCGGCAAGGCGCTGTTCGAATACATCGGTGGTCGGGTTCATCAGCCGGGTATAGATGTTGCCGAATTCCTTAAGCGCGAACAGATTGGCAGCATGCTCTGCATCACGGAAACCGTAGGATGTGGTCTGATACAGCGGTACAGCACGGGCTAAAGTAGTTGGATCAATCTCCTGGCCTGCGTGGACGGTTAAGGTTTCAAATGACAGCTTGCGCTCTTCTGACATGGGGTATTTCCTCCTCTAAAGGTATAATGGCAAAGGTTAACAATTAAGAATTGTACCTATTCTCTCACAAACCATGTCATTTGGAAAGATAAAATTCTCATTATTTCCCTATGTTTTATTTGTTTAATTATGGGATAATTCAAGCCTGTTTCCCGGGCCGCAACAAAAAATCCCGCCGCAAGCAGCGAGAGTCGGAGAATAACGGTACCCGTCTACAATTTCTTGTGATAAATCCACCCTTATTTCGACCCAGCTTCAGGTGTCGTAACTTACCGTATAACGATGAAGCGCCGTGTTATAGCAGCCGATGCTGTGTTCAATCAGTCTGCCTTCCCCGTCATAGGAGTTGCGCAGGCGTTTAAGCATATGCTTCGGGAGCAGAGGGTAGCGTCCGGTGATATCAGGTGCGCTAACAGCCCTCATTTCCTCCCAGCGAAGCGTTAGCGTCCTTTTATAAGGGGGGCACGCTGCAGTACAGCAAAATTCCGGCTGATTCAGAGGGATTTATCCCTTTAATCCCGCCGCTCAGCCCACTTTCGACCAATTTAGTGGGATTTATCCCTTTAATCCCGCCGCTCAACCTACTTCCGGCTGATTCAGAGGGATTTATCCCTTTATTTCCGCCGCTCAGCCCACTTTCGGCCAATTTAGCGGGATTTATCCCTTTAATCCCGGCGCTCATCCTACTTCCGGAGATTCAGAGGGATTTATCCCTTTAATCCCGCCGCTCAGCCCACTTCCGGCCAATTCAAAGGGATTTATCCCTTTAATCCCGGCGCTCAACCCACTTCCGGCTGATTCAGAGGGATTTATCCCTTTATTTCCCCACACTCAGCCCACTCACCTAACTCTCGGCGCCCCATTTCATATTCAGCTTATCTACAACAGATAACCAGACAACTATTATAATCCCCTTTACAGAAACGAAAAGGCTGCGGCCTCCCTGAAATCCAGGAGGCCACAGCCTTTTCTGTGCATAGCTGAGTTGTATTTAGTAGCTGCTCTGACTTTGTTCACCTTTGGCAATGGCTACGCCGCCGCTTGTCCCGATCCGGGTTGCGCCTGCTCCGACCATAACGAGTGCGTCTTCCGCACTGCGCACACCGCCGGATGCCTTAACGCCGATAGTTGGTCCAACTGTTGCCCGCATAAGTGCGATATCTTCCTTCGTAGCACCACCCGTGGAGAAGCCGGTCGAAGTCTTCACGAAGTCTGCCCCCGCTTCTACAGCGAGCTTACAGGCGCGGACCTTCTCTTCATCGGTCAGCAGGCAGGTCTCAATGATGACTTTGGTCAGCGCTTTACCGCGGGCCGCTTCAACCACTGCGGCGATATCACGTTTCACCAGCTCGTCATTGCCGTCTTTCAGTGCGCCGATATTGATAACCATATCTACTTCGCCGGCACCGTTAGCAATCGCATCGGTGGTTTCAAAGGCTTTGGTTTCCGGTGTGGACGATCCCAGCGGGAACCCGATCACTGTACATACTTTAACTTCCGGCGTATCCTTCAGCACTGCATAGGCCGTGGACACCCAGGCCGGGTTCACGCAGACCGAAGCGAATTTGTATGCTTTGGCTTCCTCAGCCAGCTTGATAATATCGTCTTTACGGGCATCCGCCTTCAGCAGCGTATGATCAATAATTCCGGATATTGTAGTTTCACTCATTATTAATTCCTCCATGTAATCGGTAGTAGATGTTCGCATTCCTTGTAATCATACCAATAGTCGAACACTTTGGAAAGCCGGAGAGCGAACACCTGTCACTACGCCCGATCAACACTCGAATCGCCGCTTATACCTTTACCTGCCGGATAGCCTCCCGCAAGTCGCCCGTATTCGCGCTGATCATCATCGAAGCCTCGTACACTTCTTTGATCTTCTCCAGCTGTTGACCGGTCAGCTCACGGATCTGCCTTGTCTGCTCCGAGACGCCTCCGGCAATGGAAGCCATGCTGCCCACCGTTGCAGCAACCTCCTCTGTGCCTGCTGACAGCTGCTCTGCCGTCGCCGACATATCGACAATCTGTCCGGCCACCTCACGAAAAGCGGCCGAGGCTTCCAGCAGCGCAGCTTCTGCTTCGGCAGACATCCGCACACCTTCACTGACTTCATGGGAAGCGTCCGTCATTTGCGTACCGATGCTTGCCGAGGCATTGCCGATATGAATCAGTAAATCGGCAACCTGCTCGACAGAAGCCGCAGAACCCTCCGCCAGCTTCCGTACCTCTCCGGCTACGACAGTGAAGCCTCGCCCGTGTTCTCCCGCGCGCGCTGCCTCAATCGAGGCATTCAGCGCAAGCAGCTTCGTCTGATCGGCGAACTGCCTGATCGAAGCCAGCGCGCCCTCGATTTCATTCGCATAGCCTTGCAGCAGCAGCACGATATCCAGAGTATGGCCGGTAGATACGGAAATCGACTTCATCTGCTGATTTGTGTGGTTCATGGCGTTCTGGGAGGACTCCACGATATCCAGAGCCCTGACCGCGAATTCGGAGACAGTGGCCGAAGCTGCCGAAATGCGCGAAATCCCCTGCGCCATCTCATCCATTGCCACAGCGCTGCTCTGCGCCCCTTCAGTCTGTGAATGGGCCCCGGCGTAGATGTCGCCTATTCTCCCGTTGACGGCCTCACTCATCTTCAGCACATCATCGGCATTCCTGGCGAATGTCTCGGAGGAGCCGTAGAGAGAATCGGATGCCGTGGACACACCAGACACCATCCCTCTCACTCTTGCATTCAGATCTCCTGACATCTGAAGCATCGCCTGATAAGCCGTTCCAATCTCATCACGGGACTTAACCGGACGGGCATTCAGAATCCGCGCGGCCTCAGCCAATTCGCCCCTGGCCATGGTGCCCGCACTCTCCGTGATCGTCCCCAGAGGACGCAAGGACCGGGATACAAACCAGGCCAGCACCGCCAAAGCGGCCAGGGATAAGGCGAGAATAATACCATAGAGAGGCAGACTTTGGATCAGGACGTCACGGGTCAGGCTGCTAAGGACAGCGACGTCGGTGTCAATGCCCAGCGCCCCGATCAGAGCCCCGTCAGCCCCTTTCACCGGTACAAATGCCGAGATATAATCCCCGTATTCAGGATTCATGATCAGCGGCGTACTCGCATTCTCTCCGGCAAGGACCGCCTCAACTGCAGCAGCCGGCATATCTGTAATTTCATTAATCTGCGAAGCCAGCGGGTCCCCCTCCGGTCTGCCGTCAATCATCAGCTGCGGCTGATTGGCTTCATCGATCCTGACAAAGTATACATAACGGGCACCGATCGACACCCGGAACTGATCCAGTTCATTGCGGAGCGACCAATACAGATCCGATTCCCGGGGATCGGCCAGGAACTCGCTGTAACGGCCGGCATCAATCTGCGTAACATAATGGCTGGCAATACTCATGTTGTAACTGCTGATCGTCCCTTTCACCGCTGATCCGGTGTTCGCCCGCTGAATCGCAATGTTCCCTGCCGTGATACATAGAATGACTACAGTCATGATACAGAGGATACGGGCAATAAGTCTTGTTCGGATAAAAGAAAACATGAAGGCCTTCCCTTTCGCGCACGGCAATTGCGTTGTTAAAGTAGGGTCATTCCTGAACATGCAATGACAAATGTCCCTCTACCGGAAAATTTCGACAAATTTTTCGAAAATCCTTTTTCCTGCCGCAAAAGATATTACAAAAAAAGAGACTGCCTCTGAAGCCATAACAGCTCCAAAGACAGCCTCAATACCTTTATCCTTCAATGCCCGCCCGACAAGCCCAGGCCGATCCGCTTCACCAGCCGGGCACTTTCTTCATTTAATCCGGTAATCGTTACCTTTTTGCCGAGTGCCGCATATTTGTCCAGCGTTTTGGCAATGGCTCCCACCGCCGACTGATCCCACACATGAGAATGGGAGAAGTCGATAATCACCTGCCCCGGATCACTCTCATACATAAATTCATGCACGAAATGACTGGTTGTACCGAAGAACAGCTGGCCCGATACTTTGTAAGTAGTTACAGATGCCGTCGTATGGACACTGAGCTTTATTGAAGCCATTTTCCAGGCAAAAGACAAAGCGCTCAGCAGAACACCGAACAGTACGCCGATCGACAGATTATCCGTCACTACCACGGTGACTACCGTAACGATCATGACCAGCGCATCGCTGAGCGGCACCTTGGCTAAAGTCTTCAGTGAACCCCACTCGAAGGTGCTGATACAGACCATGATCATAACACCGACCAAGGCGCCCATCGGAATCTGCTTAACCACATCGCCCAGGACGAGAATCAGGAACAAAAGAAAGATCCCCGATACAAAAGTAGACAGCCGTGTACGTCCGCCCGATTTCATATTAACCATCGACTGGCCGATCATTGCACAGCCTGCCATCCCGCCGAAGAAGCCGGTCACGATATTAGCCAGGCCTTGTCCCTTCGCTTCCCGGTTCTTGTCACTGCCGGTGCCGGTAATATCATCAATCAGCGTTGCGGTCATTAGGGATTCCAGCAATCCGACTACAGCGAGAGACAGTGAATAGGGCAGAATGATCAGCAGTGTATCCAGCGTGAAGGGAAGATCCGGCAGATGGAACACCGGCAGAGCCGAAGTAATGGTGCCCATATCGCCTACGGTTCTTACATCCAGATTAAGAACAATACTGAGTACGGAAACTGCGATAATCGCTACAAGTGCTGAAGGGACAGCCTTCGTGATCCGCGGAACCGTATAAATGATGACCAGTGTAAGTGCCACCAGCGCATACATAATCCAGCCCTGTCCTTCAAAATGCACCAGCTGGGCCATAAAGATAAGAATGGCTAATGCGTTGACGAAGCCGGTCATTACCGGCTGCGGCAGGAACGTGATGAATCTGCCCAGCTTCAGCATCCCCATTAGAATCTGAAAGATTCCCGCCAGTACGGTGGCCGCGAACAAATACTCAATTCCGTGTGAAATCACCAGGCTGCCGACCAACAGCGCCATCGCCCCGGTTGCGGCCGAGATCATGCCCGGTCTTCCGCCGGCAAAGGCCGTCACAATAGCAATACAGAAAGATGCGTACAATCCAACCATCGGGCTTACGCCGGCGAGGATGGAGAAAGCAATCGCTTCAGGGATTAAGGCAATCGCCACGGTCATACCTGACAGAATGTCGCTCCGTGTGTTGGAAAACCAACCGTTGTTGTATAAGCTTGACTGCTTCAAATTGTGCTGCTCCTCCTGTGTCTTGTTATAAGGTTATAGGCTCTTCCATAGAGCCCGGGGCCGGTGCACCGCCAGTGCTTCTTATTGTACCTGACCCGCCTTAACCTCCACAAAAGTCCAACCTGTGCTTGTAAGCGCTACTTCCTGCCCCGTTCTCGCCGATCCTGCTATTTTCGCCTGAACTCTAGATATTAAAATTAACGGTACAGCCCGGATGCTTTCACTTCATTGAAGAAAGTATTGAACTCTTCAATATTAAGCTGCTGCGCCGCATCCGATAAGGCGGTTGCCGGATCGGGGTGCACTTCCACCATGATGCCGTCGGCTCCGGCGGCAAGTGCGGCTTTGGCACATGGGATCAGGATATCCTTGCGTCCGGTGGAATGGGTCACATCGACCAGCACCGGCAGATGGCATTCCTGCTTGAGAATCGGCACTGCCGAAATATCCAGCGTATTGCGGGTCGCTTTCTCATAGGTACGGATGCCGCGTTCAATCAGTATGATCTCCATGTTGCCCCGGGACATAATGTATTCTGCCGCATGGACGAATTCATCCAGTGTCGCCGACAAACCACGCTTCAGCAATACCGGCTTGTTCACTTCCCCTACCGCTTTGAGCAGTTCGAAGTTATGCATATTCCGTGCACCGACCTGAATAACATCGACATAATCAAGGGCCTCTTCAATATGACGAGGATCTACAATTTCACTGATGGTCAGAAGCCCGTATTCATTCGCCGCTTCACGCAGAATTCTCAGGCCATCCATCCCAAGTCCCTGGAAATCATACGGGGAGGTACGGGGCTTGAAGGCTCCGCCGCGCATCACCTTCACTCCTGCCTTCTGCAGGGCAGCGGCAACTGTACGGGTCTGCAGCTCACTCTCCACCGAGCAGGGTCCGGCAACCATCAGCGAAGATAATCCGCCGACGGTTACATTACCCGGAAGGGTAATTACTGTATCTTCGGCGTGATTTTTCCGGGCTACCAGCAGGGACTTCTTATGCTCCGTGCTTTGCAGATCCAGTGAAGCAGAGAAAATCTGCTTGAACAGGGTACGGATCGTGCCGCTGGTGAACGGTCCCTTGTTGCTTGCTACCAGCTTATCCAGCATGGCTTTCTCGCGTTCAGGATCGAACTTCGGCACACCCTGCTTCTCCTTAAGCACTCCGATTTCCTGAACGATTTCCGCACGCTCCGAGATCAGCTCCAGCAGTTGTCCGTTAATTTCATCAAGCCGTGCTCTCAGCTTATCCAATTCCACATTACTCATTTCCTGACACTCCCTTTAGTAGTTAATAGTTAATCCTATGAACGAACGCAAAAAGGCCCCCCGTCGCAAGGGACGAGGAGCCGTGGTACCACCCTTATTTAGAGATGAATCCTGCTGACGCGTCAGCACCCGGAAAGCTGTTACCTCATCCCGGACCGGATTAACTCTGTCTTACACCCGTTAACGCTGGAAGCGGGCCTCCCTACTCATACCTGCTGCAGCAGTGTACTTCAGGGGCCGACTCGGAAGTGAACTTCAGCACTAAGCGTCAAATGAGGGTGCTCTCAGTCTCCGGCACACCTTCCCTGTTAAGATCCGCTATAAAGTGCTTACTCTCTTCGTCATTGTCATTTAATGGTATATCGGTGCGTCTTATGCACCGGTTTCTGCTATCTTAATCAAAATGACTTCCACATGCAAGATGTCAGAGTGACGCATTACAGCTTTAACGCAACAACGTTACTCATTGATGAATAGACGGAAGACTGCCCGCTGATTAAAAGAATTTTCCGATAACATTCACTATCGTCTCGCTTCTCAGCGGCTTGCTGATATACTCGTCCATTCCGGCGTCAATGCATAATTCACGGTCGCCTTTGAGTGCATTCGCCGTTACGGCAATAATGACCGGCTGCGAGTCCGCCGGCTGCGTCTGCCTGATTCTCGACGTGGCCTCCAGGCCGTTCATGCCGGGCATCTGCACATCCATGAAGATCAGGTCATAGCTGCGCTGAGTGACCATCTCGACTACCTGCAGCCCGTCTTCCGCAACATCCACGGCGAACCCGCGCTTCTCCAGAATTGTGCGCAGCACAAGCTGATTAATGACATTGTCTTCAGCCACCAGGATGCGCAAAGAACGGTTCAGCTGCTGCGGACTCAGCAGGCCCGGCTCCGCCCCCTCAGCGGTCAGGGCCTGCTTCTCGGTCCGGAGCACCACCGTAAATACAAAGGTTGCCCCCTGCCCGGTCTGCGGCTCCAGCTGAATCCTGCCTCCCATCATTTCAACCAGCTGCTTGCTGATCGCCAGCCCCAGACCACTTCCTTCATGTTTGCGGCTCATGTAATGATCCAGCTGGTAGAACGGCTCGAACAACCGGCTGCGGGCATCCTCCGGAATGCCTATTCCTGTATCCGCCACTGTAAATTGCAGTGTTACCCCATCAGCAGTCTCTTCTCCACGTACCCTTTGCACGCCGACTTTTACCCCGCCTGTGTGAGTGAACTTCACTGCATTTCCGACCAGATTGATCAGGATCTGCTTCAAGCGTTCTCCGTCCCCGATCAGATCAGCAGGCACATCCGGACCCACTTCCACCTGGATGGCGAGGCCCTTATTCTCCGCTTTAAGCTGCAGCAGCTCCAGAGCAGACTCCATGCAGTGCTGAAGGACAAACGGTTCTTCATGCAATGAGGTTTTGCCCGCCTCAATCTTGGACAGATCCAGAATATCGTTAATGATATTCAGCAGGGATTCTCCGCTCTGGCGGATGATTTCCAGGTACTCCCTTTGCTGGGAATCCGGATCACTGAGGTCCAGCAGCAGATCGGTCATCCCGATCACCCCGTTCATCGGCGTGCGGATTTCATGGCTCATCATAGCCAGGAACTCACTTTTGGCCCGGTTCGTATTCTCGGCGGTTTCTTTGGCGATCAGCAGCTTCTTCTGCTCGGTAATATCCTTGACGATAATATAAAAGCCCACCGTCTCATTGTTGATAATGATAGGGGCAAGGGTTGTCAGCACCTCCACCGAATGTCCGTCCTTATGCCAGATGAGGTCGATATTCCGTTCCATGGAACCCTTCTTCTGGCAGAAGCTGATCACGTCGTGAAGATGGTGATTCCCGATAATCCGGCCGACACTCATTCCCACCAGCTCAGGAATTGTGTACCCTGTCAGCTGTACGGCCTTCTCATTCCCGTTGATAATGTTACCTTCCAGATCCAGGGAAATAATCGCATCATGGTTATATTTCTTCAGCGAGGTATACCGCTCTACCGATTCCTGCAGCTTCTGCTCCATAATCTTGCGCTGTGTCACATCACGGCCTACGGCAAGCACGCTCCAGCTCCCGTTGTCTTCCACAATCCGCAGCGTGAATTCAATCCAGAGATACCGCCCGTCCTTATGAAGAATCCGCAGCTGCACACTCTGAAGCTCAGCCGCCTGCGGTCCACTCATAAACTCCATATCCCCGGGGTGAACCAGTCCGCGGATATCACAGCCGATTAATTCCTCAGGCTTATACCCGAGTACTTCCACAATCGAAGGAGAACAGTATCTGCAGATACCATCCGGGGTAGCATAATATACAATGTCTCTAATATTGGCTGCGATCAGGCGGTACAGCTCATCTGGCGGTGCCGGAAGTTCATCCATGGACTTAGCTTCCGGGTGCGGCAATCCGGCCAGATGAACGATATAATACAAGCCCATGCCAGTAGAAGGCTCGCTAATCAGAGAAACATGCAGCAGTACTGCAACTTCAGAGCCGTCTGCATGCCGGAAATTCAGTTCGCATTCAAAAAAGGGAACCTCTCCCGCTTTTAGAGTCCCCATCTTTTGCCTATGTATCTCCAGGGAATCTTCAGACAGAAACTCCGTGAAGCCATGTCCCAGCAATCGTTCTTCCGTGTATCCGAGCAACAGGGTTACCGCCGGATTCATACTAGTCCATTCTTCGGAAATGGAGAGAAATGCGACTCCGGCAGTCCCCTTTTTGAATGCCTGTTCGAATGGAGAAGAAGCCTCCGTATACTGTCTTAGCATAAATTCCACCGCCCGTTTGTGGAGTGATAAATGCAATTATTATATATCAAATCTGTACTATAAATATCTTGCATATCCGGGCGAAAGTCAAATAATTATGTCGAAATATAAACTATAAAATGTATAGCAGATTATATTAACCTGCGAACCAGCCTTCAGACAGAGTTCTCCCCAGTTCCCCACCTTTGTTCAATCCATTCCTGCATTACTTTATCCTTGATTTAGAGCCCGCTGTCCAGCAGCCTCTTCACTGTTTCGGTGAAGGCTTTGACCTGGAACGGTTTGGTAATATACGCGGCAAAACCCCTGTTTTTGGCTTTTTCAATATCCGATAATTGAGCAAACGCACTGGTTCCCAGTACCGGAATATGGCAAGTAGCCTCATCCTGCTGCAATATTTCCAGAGCTTCATATCCGTTAAGGCCGGGCAGCCCGATATCCAGGATGATCAGATCCGGCAGTGCTTCACGGGCCATACTTAGTCCGAGCTCTGCCGTTTCAGCTTTCAGCAGCAATATGGAGGGCAGGTTTCTTTTGAAGATATGATGCATTAGGGCCATGTTGAGTTGATTATCTTCCACATATAATACTGTCCGCTTGTATTCCTCCATCCGGCATATCCTCCTAAAAAGTCCCAGCACAACAGCCCATAAACAGGCAGAAAATAAAAAAGCCGAAGAAAGGGACCATTCCCCCTTCTCCGGCTCATGTTCGGCTCATTCGCATGTCCGACTCATTTCCGCCCTATTTATAGTTAAACTTATTGAAAAGTATAAGCTATCACACTGGTATCTTTGTCGAAATCCCAATCCACATATATATCCGACAGTTCCTTGCCGAGCATCGGGGCAATCGTGGTGGTATCCTCCAAATATCGTTTTTCCATCTTGCGTTTGGTGGTCTTAAGCGTATTCTCATAACCAAGGCCAATCAGTTCCTTCTCCAGCGGGATCAGGATACCCTCTCGTTTGATAATCAGAATGCGCGGGCCCAGCCACCAGGAGTCGGTATAGACCGGTTCCTTCTGTACCTGCCTGCTAACTTCATTAATCTGGGCATGGACTTCTTGACGCCCGGCATAATCGTCAATAATCATAGCGTCATTCTTAATGAGCGCAACGATCATTCCAGACGCGTTATGTATACCCCAGTCATAGAAAAGCTCGCCGACCTCAATAGCCATCATTTCCTTCAGGTAAGCCGCAAGCTCGGGCAGCAGAGACTTCATCAGAAGCTCCCGTGTATATCGAAACGCCTGTTCTTCTTCCTTATTTAACAAAAATCTCTCTACAGGCCCGATGAAATTACGGATATGCATTGCAATACATTGCTTCCCGATGGAGGCATGTACCGACTCAGGCCCTTTCCCAAAGCGTTCCCGCAGTAATCTTCCTGTGAAACTGGAAAGTTGGCTAGTAAGTTCTGTAGTGCTCATTCAATTTCCTCCAGCATAATATTCTTTTGTGTCTGTGTTATACGTATGGGGAGACGCTCCGCCTGCTGAAAAAACGGTTCGTTCACTTTAGTATAATCTCAACCGGGGGACTTCGTATATATATAAATATATAAAAGTTTATAAAGGCTGCCGGGCCTCCCTGTATATATATAGGGCCACAACATTAGTATTGCCCTAATTATGGATTATTAGTTTGACACCCAAAATTAAATTGTTTACAATTAAATAGTTATAAATACTAATTACATATACCGGGAGGATGAAGCAGCAATGAGCATTTATGAGTATGAGGCCCGCAATATCCGGGGGAAAGAGACGCGGCTGGAACAATACAAGGATAAAGTCCTCCTGATCGTTAATACTGCCAGCAAATGCGGCTATACTCCGCAATACTCCGACCTTCAGAAGCTTCATGAGAAATACCAGGAGCAGGGCCTGCAAATTCTCGGGTTTCCCAGCAACCAGTTCGGCGAACAGGAGCCCGGCTCCAATGACGAGGTTAACGTGTTCTGCCAGATCAATTACGGCGTAACCTTCCCGCTTTTTGAGAAAATTGATGTTAAGGGGGATAACCGCCATCCCCTGTTTGCTTATCTGACAGAACAGGCCGGCTTCCAGGGCTTCGACGACACGGACTCAAACGGCAAGCTGCTGCACACCATGCTCCAGGAACGTGACCCTGCAGCGCTAACAAACGATGAGATTAAATGGAATTTCACCAAGTTCCTGATTGACCGTAACGGCAACGTGGTGGAACGCTTCGAATCTCCGGTTGATCCGCTGGATATGGAGCCTGCCATTCAGAAGCTGCTGTAAAGCGTTATAGCGAGAATGATGAAGGCTATGTTACCCGTAAAATACTCAAATAAAAAGGTGTTCCGCTGCCGGTAAGGGCTGCGCAACACCTTTTTGTCATTCACTTGCCCCTGGTTACTTGCCGCGGTAAGTCTCGGTGAACACCTCGAAGAAAGGTGTCGTGTCCCGCTCCGCCATCGTATCCTCTGCACCCGGATTCCAGCCGATCTCTGCCCGCCAGCTGCCCAGCAGGCCTGATTCAATCAGCTCCTGCTCATCCACCTCCATGGACAGATCTGCCTGCGGCGCCACATACAGTGCATCCGCCGGACAATACGCCTCGCACATGAAGCAGGTCTGGCAATCCTCCTGGCGGGCAATGACGGCAAGCTTGCCCTGCATCTCGAAGACATTCGTCGGGCAGACCTTCACGCACAGCCTGCAGCCGATGCAGCGGTCCTGGCTGACCAGTTCAATCATATCACCCGCTCCTCTCTCGGCATCCGCAGCTCATGGGCATGCGGCACGCTTTCGGTGCGGATGCCTATCGTCTCAATGCCGGAGAGAATCAGGCGGTGGGTCTGGCGCGGGTCCAGCGCCGGATACTCGGCCAGGCGCTGCAGTCCGCGGCTCTCCTTGCGGGCCAGCGCGGCGGTGTAGATCCAGCGGCCGACATTCAGCATGGCGGCCGCTTCACGCGATTGCACGATGCCCTGAACCGTCGCGGGCACCTGCCCGCTGAGCTCGGGCATCAGGCTGTTCAGCCGCTGCAGGGCCGCGGCGACCACGGGCTCGCTGCGGAAGTAGTTAATCCGCAGCGGCAGGATCTCCCGCTGGACCGCCGCGATCAGCGGCTTCGCGTCCAGCGCCCTGGCTGTGCCGGCGCCAGCCGGCATCCCGTAGCGGCCCGCCGCGCGGAGCAGCCGGCTGTCCGCCGGACGCGGCGCCTGCAGAGCGTGCCGCGCCGCGCCTTGTCCTGCCCAGCTGCCGCTGCAGATGGCCCAGGATGCATTGTAGGCGCCGCCGCCGGAGATGGCGCCGGTGACTTTCTCGCGGGATGCGGCATCTCCGGCCGCATACAGCCCCGGCACCGAGGTGGCACAATCGGTGCCGGTCAGGCGCAGGCCGCCCGTGCCGCGCATCGTGCCTTCATAGCGCAGCGTGAGCGGGAATTTATCCTTGAACGGATCAATCCCCGCCCGCTCCAGCGGCATGAAGAAGATCGGATGGGCGTTGCGGAGGAATTCCTGCTTCTCCTTCGTATCAGCCAGGTCCAGGGAAGCATAGACCGGTCCCCTCAGCATCAGCTCAGGGATGCTGCCGAAGGTGCGGTCACCCTGATGCAGCGGCCTTCCCGCTTCATCATACAGCGTGGCCCAGGCCAGCATCCGCCCGCGCGTTACCGTTCCGTCCGCGAAGCTCGGAGCATATTGCCGGGTGAATTCCATACCCGACAGCTCGGCACCAGCCTCGGCTGACATCAGCAGTCCTTCGCCCGTGAGCACATTACAGCCCAGCCCCTTGCTGAGGAAGGCACAGCCTCCGGTAGCCATAATCACCGCATTCGCCTTCACTTCCCAGGTCTCCCCGGTCAGGCGGTTAATTCCGCGTGCTCCGCCCACGCCGTGCTGATCATGGAGCAGCTCCAGCGCCGGCGACTGATCCCATATACGCACCCCCGCCTTGCGCACCACTTTACGCATAAGCTTCATATATTCCGGGCCATGCAGATGCGTCCGCAGCGGCCTGCCCTCCTCATCCTTCGGAAAGGGATACCCCCACTCCTCTACCAGCTCCAGATTTTGCTCGACCTGATCCAGCACACGGTGAATCCAGGCATTCTCCGAGAGATAGCCGCCTGCCTTAAGTCTGGCCTGCACAGCCTGCTCCCGCAGCTCTGCCACCGGCGGGATCACCAGCAGCGTTGTTCCTCCCGGCGCGGTAGCCCCGCTTGTTCCGAGATATCCCTTATCGGCCAGAATTACCTTCGCTCCCTGAGAAGCTGCACTCCATGCCGCCCATGCTCCGGCCGGGCCTCCGCCCAGCACTAGAACATCTGTTGTTGCCTGCTGTTGCTGCTGCGGCATTCCGCTTCCTCCTCTTCATGGTCCCCTGAAATGTAGAATTAAGATCAGACTAGCTTCTCCCGCAAAAATGCTATTGTCGAGGCAACAGCCTCATTCAGCGCAGAGGTGGAGCCTTCGTACGGGTCCACCGTGCCAAAGGTGTGATCCGCACCCCGGATGCTCTGATACCGGTGATGCGGCGCTTGTTCCCTGAAGCCTGCATGCTGCTGCAGCAAGGCTTCACGGTCCTGATCACCCTGAATCAGCAGCGCTGCGGCCGGTACTCTGCCGAGTGCCTTCTCCAGATTGAAGCGCTCCTTGTTACGCTGCTGATCCTCGCGGATCGCCCGCTCCTGCAGCGTAAGCGCCGGGGCACCTTCACCCTGCTGCGGCTGCGGCGGTGAACCGCCGTTCCAGACCACCAGCGCCTTCACTTGCGGATGCTCTGCCGCGAACAGAATGTTGCTTCCGCCTGCACGGCTGTGCCCCAGAACCGCTATCCGCTCCGTGTCGGCCAGTCCGGCAAGCGGCAGCCTGCCCTCAAGCAGGCTGTGGAGCACCTGCTCCAGATCCAGGAGCTCCCGGCTCAATGTAGCCGCTCCGGCAGCTTCCTCCGGGCTAATCCCGTCCAGATTGCGGGCAGCGATCCGTGAGAAATTGAAGCTTACGGTGTAGAACCCGCTCCCGGCAAGTCTGCCGGAGACCTCCGGCCAGAACGCCCAGTCCTTATGTCCTCGGAAGCCATGGCTGATCAGGATGACGGGCTTCGGTGCAGTCCCCGCAGGAACCCGTACCTCGCCCTCCAGATACAGCCCGTTCTCCAGCGGCAGCTTGAAATGTTCAATGGTCAAGGTTTCTTCGGACATCTGCATCCCCTCCGTTCACCTGTTTACCTGTCATGAATTACTTGAGCTGCCAGTCGCTGATGTTGAAATCCTTCTTGGCCAGCTTCTCTTCCACTAGGAAATTCTTGGTGCCCTCCAGCAGCTTCGTGCCATCTTCCGTGAAGGCTGTATCCTTAATATCACTGATTGGATTCACCTGCTTCGCGAGTTCCGGGGTTGTATCCCCGATCTCGGCCAGGAACTGATAATACTCATCTTCATGCTGCTTCAGGTCGGCCAGTGCCTTCTCCCGTGCCGCATTCCAGACCTTAGGGAAATCCGGGAATTTCGCAAGATACTCCTCTGACACTACGGTAGCACTGCTTCCGAGCAGATCGGGATGAGTAGAGGCATCATCCAAATGGGTGTACCCCTGCTCGATCTGTTTAAGCGCCGCTACGCCGTTATTGGTGGTCGCATCCACATCGCCGCGGGCAAGTGCTGCGGTAGCATCCGGAATCAGCATGTGAACCAGCTTATAGTCGGTTACGCCTTCCTGCTTCAGCAGACCGACTACGTAGCGGTGCATGAAGGACCCTTTCTGGATCGCAATGGTCTTGCCCTTCAGGTCCTGCACTGTCTTCGGTCCGTCCTTCTTGCCGATCAGATAACCTACCGTATGCGCTGAAGTCTGGGCGATTAACCGGGTCTTGGCTCCGGAAGCGTAGGCAATAATCGCCGGGGTATCCCCAAGGCTGCCGAAATCAAGTCTTCCGCTGATTAAGGATTCCGTCTGATCCGGTCCGTTCGGGAAGCCGGTCAGCTTCACTTCGGTAATTCCGTATTGCTTCAGCTCTTCCTGAATAATCCCTTTATAGAGTCCCCAGCCTTCTGCACCGCCCGGCACATTCAGCTTATTGGAGCCAATGTATCCGAAATTCAGCACAGCCGGAACATTGCTTGTCGCCTCACCACCTGCCGCTTCAACGGTATTCGTTCCGCCGCCGTTTGCTGCCGTTCCGCTGTTCCCGGAGCCGGTATTATTGCCGCAAGCCTGCAGCACCAGCATGATCATCACCACACCTGTAATCAGCGTGAGGCGTCCCCCTTTGCTCCATACACCTTTAATCTCTCTGTACAATTTGCTCATTTCTGTATTCTCCCCTCAGTCGTCTGCTGGATGTTTGATGTTTGTATAAGGACTCTTGCCTGTATTTTGGATTAGTGTCTATAACGGCGCATCACTCAGAAGCCTGCCCGGGCCGCCAGCTTATACATGAAGTCATGGCTGGCTACCGGCTGTCTGCCCTTGCCCCAGCCTACCTTCTCGCGGTAACCGCCGAGCAGTCCCTGCTGTTCCAGCTCCGCCTCAGTAATTCCGGTAATCCCCTCGGAATCCGGAGCCACATACAGGGCATCGACCGGGCAATACAGCTCACACATGAAGCAGGTCTGGCAGTCGCTCTGCCGGGCGATAATTGGAATTCCGTTCTCGACTCTGTCGAATACATTGGTCGGGCAGACAGATACACATTGATTGCATTCTACACACCGGTCAGCGCTGATGACTTCAATCACAACAATACACTCTCCTTCGCTACCTCTTCTGTCTTCACCCATACCTGGTCCAGTCCGCCGCTGATCAGGCGGTGATGCTGGCTGTCGTCACTTCCCTTGAAATCCTCCCGCTTGTGCATTCCCCGGGTTTCGGTGCGGGCCAGAGCGGAGCTGTACATCCAGCGTGCCGTTGCCGTCATCGCTTCGGCTTCGCGCGCCTTCACACCTTCCGGTGTGCGCTGGATTTCCCGGCCGCGCTGCTCTTTCCATAGTCCGTCCAGACGTTCCAGCGAAGATGCCAGCCCCTGCTCTGTACGGAACAGATTAATATCGTACGGTTTGACTTCTGCCTGCACCGCCTCCACATATTCTGCGGTTCTGGCAGCGGCTCCCGCCTTCACTTCCTGGTGAACCAGCGGTGAAGAGGATAACCCTACGGGTGCACGGTGAACTGAATGCCAGCCGAGTCCGGCTGCATAGGCTGCCGCCCCTTCTCCGGCGAAGGAGCCGGAAGACATCGCCCAGGCGGCATTATGACTGCCGCCTCCGGTGAACCCTCCGCAGATCAGCTCACGGGTAGCCGCATCCCCTGCTGCATATAGCCCTGGAACCCCAGTGCCGCAGCTCTCGTCTGTAATCCGTATGCCGCCTGTGCCGCGGACTGTACCTTCCAGCCGCAGCGTCACCGGGAATACATCCTTGAAGGGATTAATGCCCCGCCGGTCGAATGGCAGGAAGAAGTTCGTCTGCGCCACCCGCAGCAGTGGCTGCAATGCTTCATCCGCTCCGTCAAGCTTCGCGAATACCTGGCGCCCGGCCAGCAGATTCCTGGCAATGACTGAGCGCCCCTTCTTGGAGCCTGCTCCTTCCACCACAGTGCCGTCTTCATAATAGAAGCTGGCGTAGCTGTAATAAGCAGTCTTCGTTACGGAGGAGAAGGTCGGGCAGATCGCGTAGGCATTGGAGAACTCCATACCCGACAAGCTCGCTCCTGCTTCAGCGGCGAACAAGTACCCGTCACCGGTCAATACGTTGCAGCCAAGCGCCTTGCTGAGGAAAGCGCAGCCTCCGGTAGCGATAACTACCGCCCCGGCATGCACACTCCAGGCTTCTCCGGTCTGGGTCTGCACTCCGGCCGCTCCGGCTACCCCGTGCTCATCGGCGAGCAGCTCCAGCACCGGACTATGGTCCAGAATTTTCACGCCCGCCTTCTTCACAAGCTTGCGCATCAGGCGCATATATTCAGGTCCCTGCAGGCTCCGGCGGTATTGATTGCCTTCCTCATCCACCGGGAACGGATAGCCGGCAACGCCCAGTCTGTTCATATTCTCATAAGTCCGGTCCAGCACCCGGTCCATCCAGCGGTGCTCAGCCAGCTTGCCGCCCATAGCGTAACGGCTGGCCTTCGCTGCCTCGCGCAGCTCTTCTTCCGGCTTCACGTACCAGACTCCGGTGCCCGACGGGGCAGTTGCGCCGCTGGAGCCGCAGTATCCCTTGTCGGCCAGGATCACCTTCACTCCCTTAGCTGCGGCTGTAAGTGCCGCCCATGTTCCTGCCGGACCTCCGCCGATTACCAGTACATCCGCCGTCAGTTTCAATGTTTCCTTCAGTGCCGGTTGGTTCATGTTGTTGCCCCCTTGGTTTCATTAGCGTTAGCGTTTCATTAGCTTGTTAGCTTGTCTTTAACCTTGATAGCTGTCACGCCAGTACAGGAATTTGCGTTCGATGATGCGGAAGAGAGAATCGATCAGCTTGCCGACCACTGCAAAAATAATAATTCCGACAAAAATAACGGCCGTATTGGAATTCTGCTTCGCTTCATTAATGAGAAATCCAACCCCGGACTGTGATCCGATCAGTTCGGCAACCACCAGACCGATCCAGGCCACAGCCATCGACAGGCGCAGTCCCAGCAGAATGCCCGGCAGCGCCGCCGGCAGGATCAGCCGCCGCAGCTTCTGCAGCGGGCTGAATCCGAGCACCCGGGCTACTTCAAACAGCTTGTTGTCCACTCCCCGGATGCCCATGAATGTATTGATATAGAGCGGGAAGAAAGAGCCGCTCATAATAATAACCACCTTCGAAATCTCCCCGAAGCCGAACCATAGAATGATCAGCGGGGCAATAGCCAGATGGGGAACCAGCCGCAGAATCTGCACGCTCGGGTCCAGCAGATAGGCTGCACTGCGGAACAGGCCGGTCAGTGTCCCCAGCAGCAGGCCGAGAATTCCTCCGATCAGGAATCCGATGCCAGCCCGTCCGATACTGACGCCCAGATGATGGACAAGCTCCCCGCTAACCGCCAGATCTGCAAAAGCGGAGAGAATGGTCAGCGGCGCCGGAAGAAACTCCGGCGAGATCCAGCCTGCGCTTCCGGCCAGCTGCCATACGGCAATTACAGCTACAGGAATAACAGCCCCGGTGCCCCAGTCGGACAAAAGAGTTTTCCAGGACGCAAACGTTAATCTTCTCTTGTTGTTATGCGTAGTAATTGGAGCAGTTCCGCTATAATCACGGGCTTCCCTTACCCCCTTGGCGGTCTTGATTATTGCTTCTATCCCTTCACTCATGCGGTACTTCCCTCCTATCCTTGATAGCTGTCCCGCCACCGCAGCAGCCGCTGTTCGATCAGGCGGACAATGGTGTCACTCAGCAGCCCGGCAGCGGCAAATACAATAATCCCGACAAATACCACCGGCGTATCAGCAAACTGGCGGGCATCCGACATCATGTAGCCGATCCCCGAGGTGGAAGCAATCAGCTCCGCCACCACCAGCCCCAGCCATGAGAGGCCCAGCGACAAGCGCACCCCGAGCATGATATTCGGCACTGCTGCCGGGAGCACCAGCCGCACAATCTGCTTCCCTCTGCTGAAGCCGAGCACCCGGGCTACTTCGAACAGCTTGTTATCCGTTCCGCGTATACCCATGAAGGTATTAATATAGATCGGGAAAAACGCTCCCTTGGCAATCAGCAGCACCTTGGATTCCTCGCCGATGCCGAACCAGAGAATGAACAGCGGCACTACCGCAAGGCTCGGGATCATCCGGATCATTTGCAGCGAGGGGTCCAGCAGCTTCTCCGATCTGCGGAATAATCCGACCAGAATGCCGAACAGCAGGCCGAGCCCGCCGCCAAGCAGAAATCCTGACAATGCCCGCACGACACTGATTCTGAGGTTGCTCCATAAATCGCCGGTAGATGCCAGGGTAATGAACGACTGGACAATCGTAGAAGGCGCCGGGAACAGCATCTCCGAGATCATTCCGTAATGGCTCAAAATCTGCCACAGGATTAATACACCTGCCGGAAGCAGCAATCCCAGACCGGCAATCGCCGCCTTTCCGGGGCCGTCAGGCCTTCCTGTTCTTCCGGCATTCCCTGCCGCTACAGCCCGTTCAGCCATGGCTGTCCCTCCTTCTGAATTAATTAGTATATTCGCATTGATTAAGTCGGATATAAAACGGCAGTTGCTCTCTCTTTTTCACAATACAGCCTTCCTGCAACGTCTTCCTGCACAAAATACAACATTTCCCTCCTTATATCGTCCATAATTCATTATTGTTGTACAAAAGGCATCAATTCTTCCTCTCCAAGCCTCTTAGCGGGATAATTCTTGTATTTTGTACAACAATCCCTTCGAACTCCCCGGGTATCGTTGATCAAAGTTGTATTACGTACAACAATATGTGTATACCGTGTCTACTGAGGAGTATCCATTCTGACAACAACGATCCACGAACAACGAATCAGGAGTCACTTATATACCCGCCCCGTCCTTCAGCTCAAGCTCATCGACCTTCTCAAAGTAATTCAGTACCTTCAGGCGCAGCTCTTGAAAAGAGGTTGTTGTTTTTTTGCGCGGATAAGGGAGGTCGACAGGTACGATCTTGCGGATTTTACCCGGACGGGGTTCCAGAATAACGACCCGGTTACCGAGGAACACGGCTTCGTCAATATCATGGGTTACAAAAATCATCGTAGTCCGGTTCCGCCGCCAAATATCGAGCAGCACCGTCTGCATATGCGCCCGGGTGAAGGCATCCAGCGCACCAAAGGGTTCATCCAGCAGCAGAATCTTCGGGTTCCTCAGCAGCGCACGGGCAATTGCCACACGCTGGGCCATCCCGCCCGACAGCTCCCGGGGATAGGACTTCTCGAAGCCGCCCAGCTTCACCAGATCAATCAGCTCATCCACCCGCTTCCGGATATCCGGCCTGCCCAGCGGCAGATCGGAGGCGATGTTCTTC
Source organism: Paenibacillus sp. FSL E2-0178 (assembly GCF_038593005.1). Classification (NCBI taxonomy): domain Bacteria; kingdom Bacillati; phylum Bacillota; class Bacilli; order Caryophanales; family Paenibacillaceae; genus Paenibacillus; species Paenibacillus sp. FSL E2-0178. The sequence goes on along the minus strand of NZ_CP151953.1, from coordinate 5,597,710 downwards.
TCTACCGTAAGCCACGGGAACAAGCGGTGCTCCTGAAAAATAAACCCCTTGTCGATCCCCGGCCCGCCTATCTCTGCACCTTCCAGCGTAACTTTGCCGGTATAGCCGGTATCCAGACCGGCAACGATGCGTAGCAGAGTGCTTTTTCCGCAGCCGCTGGGACCAATCACCGTGATGAATTCCCCCTCCTGCACATGCAGCTCCACATCCTGCAATGCCTGCACATGCCCTCCGGCGGTATCAAAGCGCTTGTTCAGCTGTGTGATAGACAATAAAGCTTCTCCCATATCTGCTCCTCCTTCTGGCTGAAATATAAATGTACTATTGTAATACAAAAAAACAGAGGAACCTCGCGATAGAACTCGCGCGGCACCTCTGTCTGTACAGTCGGCTGATTTTAATCCAAAGTAAATCAATTGGAATTTGTAAATTTAAAATATCACCTATCTGTAAATCTGTCAATGAAAATACACAAATTCCGCCCGGATTAATTATTTCGATATAGACTTTCTGAAAGCACTCTGCATTTCTTCATCCTGACCCTTTTGCTATAATGGGCTCAGATGATTTAAGAAGGAGTGGCACAACATGCTAATCGGGGTATTCCATCCTCAAGATCCCTTTGCCGTCATGCCCAAGGAACGTGTTGAGGCTATCCTCGCTGAAGCCGCCCGGCAGGAAGTCCGGCTAGTCTTCTTTAATGAGTCGGGAATTGATCTTGAGCAACAGACCGTTCAGGGACTTACCTCCGGCGGCAGCGGAGAGTGGCAGGAAGCCGTATTCCCGTTCCCCACAGCCGTGATGAACATCAGACCCTGGGGCCCGCGCAAACGTACTCCCAAAGAGCTTGTCTTCCGTAAAATGGTGCCCTTTACCGCCTTTCTGATCGGCGACAAATGGGAGGTTACCCGGCTGCTCTCCGGTTCTGCTGAACTCTCCGGCCATCTGGTCCCCACCCTTCTGCTGAAACAGGTAGAGACGATTGAAGAACTGCTGCTGGAACATGACAAGCTCGTCCTGAAGCCGGCAAGCGGAAGCCGGGGGGATGGAGTACAGGCGCTGACCCGCAGCGGAGATGTCTTTGTGCTGCAGAACGGGACAAGCCGCAAGGAGATGAGCCGGGAGGAATTAACGCATTATATTGCAGGGTTCAAAAAAGACTTCCTGATTCAGCCTTATATCAGGTGCCTCACCTCCGGAGGGGAGCCCTTCGATTTCCGCATCCTGGTTCAACGGAATGGAGCAGGTGAATGGACCGTGCCGCTGATCTACCCGAGGATCGGACAGGCAGATACGATTACAAGCAATGTCAGCATCGGCGGACGCACAGAGCTGCTGGAAGCCTTCCTGGCCAGAGAGCTTCCTGCCAGACGGTATTCGCTTCCGAAGCAGCTGCATGATCTGGGTCTGGCCATCGCGGAAGCCGTCAATTCCCATTATGCATTCCCGCTTAATGAACTAGGAATTGATCTGGCTGTGGACAATCAGTGCCGCATCTGGTTCTATGAGGCCAATACTTGCCCGGGAACACTCAACCACGAGGCAGAACGGGCCGTTCTGGCTATTGCTTATGCCAAGTATGTGGGCACGGAGAATCTGAAGACTCGGGAGGCACCACTCCGGCAGGAGAGCGGCAGAGTCACCGCGGGGCTGCTGTTTGATGCGCCGCCTGCATTGACTGAGCTGGAGCCGTATGCCGGAGTCGCCGCTTCCCTGGGGATGACGCTCAGTTATTTTCTCTATGAGGATATCCGGTTCAGGGCTTCTACCATTGCGGCACATGTACAGGAAGGGCAGGAATGGGTCCGGAGGAATATTCCGTTCCCCGATGTAGTCTACAACCTGATTCAGCAGGACCATAAGGAAGATGTCAGCAGACTGCACAGCAGTACCCATCATCTGTTCCTGACCTCTACCGAACCCAAAGGGCCGATCCCCTCCTCGCTGTTCATGGCGCTGGCCTCCCGTGAACCCCGGCTGCTGGAGAGAGTTCCGGCTTATATGAGCCCTGATGAGGCGGAGGAAGCCCGGCTGTTCATTGACCGCCACGGCTCAGTGGTGATGAAATCCGGCGGCTTGTCTGAAGAGGAGGAGACATTGTTCATTAAACGTCTGCCTACCCATTATGAAGTGCGGGATTCAGAGTTCGTCCATCACTTCAATAATGCTGACTTCGCCGTGTTCCTGGGCCTGTTCCAGGAGGCGGGATATGTCCTGATTCAGCAGATTGACAGCCGGATCAGCGGCGGGCATCCGCTCCATCTCCGCGTATATCTGATGAAGGACCAGCAGAATGTATGGCGCCTGATGCAGATTACACCGCTCCTTGCATTGGCTCCGCTGGAGCAGCCGGATAATCCTCCGGTTATCGTCGACTGGGATTGGCTGCTGTTCCGCGAATTCGGCGATGCCTCAGGTGAAGATATGGATCTGCTGATACAGGAGCTTGCGGTGCATACAGCGCAAGTTGTGGAAGCCTCCAATCACCGGCGGTTTCATGAGCTGGTTGTAGATTTCGCCCTGGACAAGGACCGTAAGCTCTGGCTGCTCGGAGCAGAATTTGACGGCCCGCAGGACGTTGTCCACCCTTATGATGTGGCCAGAATTGTGCTGCCTTATGCGAAGTCGCGAATTCAGAATCCTTCATAGCTCAATTTAGAATTGTTGTCTTTAATCAAAAAACCAGCAAGGCCCTGTCTCAGGGCTTTGCTGGTTTTTTGATTTGTTTTCTGCATCTCTATATGAGTGTGACGGATTAAAATTATGAATTAGTTCGTCAGGTTTGTTCTCTGCAGGAAGCGGCGGATCATGGCTGTGGCCTCATCGCGCGTGACTGCTCTTTTGACACCAAGTGTATCATTCTCATAACCGTAGACCACACCGCCATTGTAAGCTTCATTCAGATATTGCTCAGCCCAATCGGAGATTGTGGAATTATCCTTATAAACATCGGCAATCCTGCTCTGGTGAAGAGCGGGAAGCTCCAGCTCAAAGTTCTGATAGAACCGCATCAATACGGCAATCAGCTGCTCACGGGTAACCTCTGCGTCCGGCGCGAAGACCGCAGCAGAATATCCCTGGAACAGGCCGGCGTCTATCGTGAGCTGAATATCGTGAACAGCAGCCGGATCAGCGGGAAGATCCCGGAAAGCTCCGCTGCTAACTGCGCTGACAGGGCGCTGCCCCAGACCCAGAGAGCGTACCAGAATCGAAGCCAGCTCGGAACGGGATACACTGCCTCCCGGATTGAAGCTGCCATTCACTGCACCTTCCACATTATCCTTATCCGCCATAAAGACGAGATCATTCACACCCCAGTGTCTGCTCAAATCCGTGAAGGTCTGGTTACGCTGAATCAGCATCACGGTTGCATTGGTTGGGGTCTGGATGACCGCATGCCCGGAATCGATAACACGCACCGGCACCGGCACATATTTTCCGTCCAGCAGCATTACCGCTCCCAAAGAGTAAGGATTAATTACGCCTGCCGGGATAGGCACCGTGTGATAGGCATAACGGTCACCGTACTGAACCACCGGTGTAGACAGCGTACCACTTATTACATTAATGCTGAATTTGTACGGATCGCCAATCAATGATGCGTTCTGGCTGACTGCCCACTGTGCAGCTGCGGACTTGACGGCCTCCGGCTGTTTCTCAATTCTGATCTCAAGCTTAAGCTGATCTGCAGAGACCCCGCCTTGCTTGGCAAGCTCCTGTACCGGGATGGACACGGACGGGAATTCGATCGCTACATCGCCAGTGATTACAGCCAGTCTCTGCTGTTTGGCAATGAGGGCCTGGATAGCATCACCCGTAATTTCCCCGTATACGGTCTGCGCATCCTTGAGGGACTTGACGCGGACGGCCATCGTTTCCCTGTTGCTCGCCAACTGGGCTGCCTTGATAACTTCCGCAGTCAGGAACCGGAAGGAAGCCTGTTCAATACCCGTGGTATTCTTAGTCAAGGTCAGCTTAGCCGCATTGATGGTTTCATCATTCTTCTTCACAGCGACAACTTCAATCAGCGATTCTTCCTCTTGGACTGCCGGAATCACTGGTGCAGGTGTGGCGGTAGCCACCGGACTGACCGGCACTTGCACTTCAACATTCGGGCTGGTTACCACTGCAGTTGGTGCACTTTCCGATAAGCTGCCGGTTGAAGGCGTACTCTCATTCTTAGGTGTTACGGCAAAAGTAATAAATTTGCCTGCATCACCGACCGTCAGTACATAAGTTGTTCCAGTAGCTTCGCTGATCTCCGTCTTGTTCGTTCCGGCGGCATCATCTGAACGATACCAGTGATACACGCTACCCAGCTCGGTATCTCCGTTAACATCACCGTACGTGTAAGTGCCTGTCAGTGTCTGACCGATCACAGCGCTGCCGCTAATGATTACATCGGTTGCCGTCGGTGCAGCAGCGGCTACAGCGATTGCTGCTGTCGGCTCGCTGGCCGCCAATTCTCCGATTCCATCCTCGAATTCATTGCGCGGCTGGACTTCGAAGATAATGTATTTACCAAGGTCATCTCCGGTTAATACATATTTCGTGCCGGTCGCTCCGCTGATCTCCGTCTTGTTCGTTCCGGCGGCATCATCTGAACGATACCACTGATACACGCTACCCAGCTCGGTATCTCCGTTAACATCACCGTACGTGTAAGTGCCTGTCAGTGTCTGACCGATCACAGCGCTGCCGCTAACCGCTACATTCGTAGCCGTTGGTGCTGCTGCGGCTACCGCGATTGCTGCTGTCGGCTCGCTGGCCGCCAATTCTCCGATTCCATCCTCGAATTCATTGCGCGGCTGGACTTCAAAGATAATGTATTTACCAAGGTCATCTCCGGTTAATACATATTTCTTGCCGGTAGCTCCAGTGATTGCCGTCTTGTTCGTTCCGGCGGCATCATCCGAGCGGTACCATTGGTAACGGCTGCCCAGCTCTGGCTCTCCGTTAACATCGCCGTAAGTGTACGTTCCTGTCAGTTCTTTGCCTACCTGCGCGAAGCCGCTGACGGCTACATTGGTTGCGGTTGGTGCTGCTGCGGCTACTGCGATTGCCGCTGTCGGCTCGCTGGCCGCCAATCCTCCAATTCCGTCCTCGAATTCATTGCGCGGCTGGACTTCGAAGATAATGTATTTACCGAGGTCATCTCCGGTTAATACATATTTCGTGCCGGTAGCTCCGGTGATTGCCGTCTTGTTCGTTCCGGCGGCATCATCCGAGCGGTACCATTTGTAACGGCTGCCCAGCTCTGGCTCTCCATTAACATCGCCGTAGGTGTACGTGCCTGTCAGTTCCTTGCCTACCTGCGCGAAGCCGCTGACGGCTACATTGGTTGCGGTTGGTGCTGCTGCAGCTACTGCGATTGCTGCTGTCGGCTCGCTGGCCGCCAATTCTCCAATTCCGTCCTCGAATTCATTGCGTGGCTGGACTTCGAAGATAATGTATTTACCGAGGTCGTCTCCGGTTAATACGTATTTCTTGCCGGTAGCTCCGGTGATTGCCGTCTTGTTCGTTCCGGCGGCATCATCCGAGCGGTACCACTTGTAACGGCTGCCCAGCTCTGGTTCTCCATTAACATCGTCGTAGGTGTAAGTACCCGTCAGTTCTTTGCCTACCTGCGCGAAGCCGCTAACCGCTACATTGGTTGCGGTTGGTGCTGCTGCGGCTACCGCGATTGCTGCTGTCGGCCCGCTCTGCACAGGTAAGCCTGCATTCCCATTAACAGCTAAATTCTGCGGTTTAACCTGGAACGTAATGTACTTGCCAAGATCATCATTGGTCAATGTATAGGTTTCCAAAATGGCTCCTGCGATCGGGCTAATATTCGTCCCGTTACTATCGTCCGCACGAAACCATGTAAAGATGCTGCCATCCTCATTGTCGCCGTCGGCGTCTGTATAGGTGTAGGTACCTGTTAGAACCTTACCCACTTGGGCAAACCCGTTTATCCCAACGTTGATTGCTGTCGGCGCTTCTTCACCCGACCCCAATGCTCTGAAGCTGGATTTGCCCAGAAACTGATCTTTGAAATAACTCATGGAATCGCCTTGATACACCTGCGGTGAGGAATACGCTGTAGGCAGAACCTCCGGTTGTACAGACTGCGGATCAGCTTCGCCTGCGGCCTGCATCGAGACAGGTCCCATACTTAATCCCATCGAAATTGCCAATACTGAAGTATGTGCGAGCTTGGTATATTTTTTGACAGCCGCTCTTCTGTTTCTAGTTGTCCCCATTGATCATTTCTCCTCTAATTTTCCGTTTGTACTACCGGGCCTGCTGCGAGATGCAGAGCATAGGAAATTCCATAGTGCGCCGTTTCAAATTCATGAAAATACATCGCGGCGTTGCCTAAATTAGCTTCAAAAAGATAGATATTGCTCTTGAAATCAATCCCCAGATCCAGACCAATCTGCTCAAGACAGGAGGCGGCGAGAAGCGACATTCGTCTGAGCCTGGCATTAAGCCCGTCCCTCTCCGGCGGTTCAGAGCGTGCCAATTCCGGCAATCGCCCATTGTCCTGCCCCATCTTTCATCAGATGCACACGTACGTGAAACGGTATCCCTTCTTGGGTAAGGCTTGCTGTATACTTTTGGATGACAAAACGGTGTGCTTCGAAAGACTCCAGCAGCCCGCTGAATTCCACAGCGTTCAAACGGTGCAAATACGTCTGGTCGTATACCTCATACAGATCATCCTTACGCTGTACATACAGAATCTGCTTGCCGAGTGTCCGGTTGTCAGGCTTCATCATCACTTGTTCATGCTCTTCGATAAAAGCAAGCGCCTTCCCCTCATGCTCCCATCCAATCAACATCCCAATTCTCTGCGTTCGTGCCGGATGACTGTCATTCAAATCTGCCTGCGCCCACCTTTCTGCGTGCCTCTCAATTCATACTTTAAATATCGTCTTTCAGACTTTGAATATTTACAATTTTAAATATTTTTTTCAGCTTGGCGGCTCCTCATATCACAAACTTACACTCATATACTTACATTTTGTAAGTCGTTATGGTATAGTAGAGTATATCCTTGCTGTAACGGACAAGCTTAAGCTTTAAACATACTAAATATTCTGGATAATAAGGGGTCTGTACCAATGAACAATCAAGGGAATGATCAAGCGAAGCAAGCGGCTGAACCGGAGTTCGAGTTCGGTATTTATACACTCGGGGATATCGTAACCGATTGTGAAACGGGGCAGCGGATTAGCCCCCGCCAGCGGCTCCATGAAGTGATTGCCGCCGCGAAGCTTGCCGATGAAGCGGGGCTGGATGTATTCGGCGTGGGTGAACATCACCGGCTGGATTTCGTCATCTCTTCAGTGCCGGTTGTGCTGGCAGCTATTGCCCAGGTTACAGAGCGGATTAAGCTTACCAGTGCAACCACCGTACTGAGCACGATTGATCCGGTTCGTGTCTTCGAGGATTTCGCTACACTGGATCTGCTGTCGGACGGCCGTGCAGAGATTATCGCCGGACGCGGCGCTTTCCTGGAATCCTTCCCGCTGTTCGGCTATGAGCTGGAGGATTACAAGCAGCTGTTCAGCGAGAATCTCGACCTGCTGCTCACGCTGAACCAGCATGAGGTCATGAACTGGGAAGGCAAGTTCCGCTCCCCGCTGCATAACGCCGAGATTGCCCCGCGTCCGCTGCAGCAGAAGCTTCCGCTCTGGGTCGGCATCGGCGGTTCGGCCGAAAGTGCCCAGAAGGCCGGGGCGCTGGGTGTAGGTATGGCTATCGCCATTCTAAGCGGCAGTCCGGAGCCTTTCCAGAATCTGGCCGACACCTACCGCCGTTCCGGCGCCGCAGCAGGGCACAGGCCGGAAGACTTGAAGATCGCCATCACAAGTCACGGCTATATCGCCAAAACCTCCCAGCAGGCGCTGGATGAGTATTATCCTTATTACTACAGCTACCGCAATGCGATCAGCCCGAAGCCCGGCCAGCAATACCGCGTCTCGCGCAATGAATTCGGCCGGTTCACCTCTCCGGACAATACTTTGGCCGTGGGCAGCCCGCAGCAGATTATTGAGAAGATCCTCTATCAGCATGAGCTGTTCGGCCATCACCGCTTCATGACCCAACTGGATATCGGCGGCCTTCCCTATGCCAAGGTGGCAGAAGCCATTGAGCTGCTGGCAACAGAAGTAGCTCCGGTTGTGCGGCGCGAGCTCGCCAAGAAGCGCAGCGGCATCTCTTCCCCCCAATAATAAACAGAACCAAAAAGGTTGCCGCCCGGTGATAGGGCGGCAACCTTTTTTTGCGGAAAATCAATAGTATATGTATCAGAATATATCCGGCAGATGTATCCGGCACACCTGCTGCAGCGCGTCATAACTGTCATTGAACTCAAGCTGCCGGAGAATATCCAGGTAACCCAATAACTGCTGCGTATCTTCTTTATGCTTCAGACAGAGCAGCGTGATCTCATGGTACACCAATGTGACAATTTTATCGTACAGCAAGTTCGTCTTATCCGCTAAGGGCAGCGCTTTTTTAAGAAAGAACAGGCATTGCTCGTAATTATGCTCTTTCAAGCAGATTTTCGCGATGTTCTGCATCAGATGCTGCTGGATGGTCCGGCTCTCGGCAAAGTCATGGTATTTACCAAATTCATCTGCAGCCCTTAATCCAAAAAAGATCGCGTCGCCGCTGCTTAGCGTAAACAGGAAATTATTCAGCAGCTTGAACTCATACAGATACCATATGTCCGCACCCATCAGATAAGGCTTGATCTCCACGGCTAATTCGCTTAACTGCCTGATCTCATCCTCCCGCTGATACTGAATCAGAAAGCCCTGGCCCAGCAGATACAAATGATAATAAGCCTCCGTGCGCGTCGCCCCGTACAAGAAACAGCATTCATAGCTGATCGTCCTTACTTTGTCGAATTCATAACGGTTCGCCGCCTCCACCAGACTTAAGTGAAGCGTACGTTTCTCCGGCTGTGCATAGCCATTCTGCAGGAATAGCAGCTCCTCAAGGGACATTTCCAGCTTGTCCAGCAGGAGGATCAGCTTGTCATATCCGGGATAATATTTACCGCCCTCAAAGCGTGACAAGTTGGAACGGCTCATAATCCCATCCGCCAGAATTAACTGGGTTATTCCTTTGGAGGAACGGATTTGCCTGATTGTAGAGCCCAGAAACATGATTTCACCCCTCCGCTCTACCGTGTGAGTATACAGCACAATTTTCCGGTCTGATTTTCATTGTATGCTACACTCGGCACAAATCAAAATATAAAAAGCAGGGGAAGGATTATCATGGGCTTTCATTTGTCACGGAAACTAAACAGTAGAGTATGGAACATTCTGGCCGGAACTTTTTTCACGAGAACTGCACTATTTATGAGCGTCCCTTATCTGGCTATCTTTCTGACGAGTCAAAAACATCTCTCCATCTTCCTCGCCGGCTGTGTTCTCAGTATCAATCCGCTGGTGAATGTACTCTTCAGCGGCTTCGGAGGGGCGCTTGCGGACCGGCTGCCTCTGCACAAAATCATCGCCGTTGTCCCCATAGTCTGGGGAAGCCTATTCATTCTGTTCTATTATGCAGACAGCTTCCCGGCCTTCCTGCTGCTTAACGGCCTTAACGGATTATGCTACTCCATCTTCGAGCCTGCCAGCAAAAAAGTGCTGTCCACCGAAACGCTCCCGGAGAACCGGCTGCTCGTCTTCAATCTGCGGTATACGGCGATTAATCTGGGCTGTTTTCTCGGCCCGCTGTTAAGCCTGCTGTTCAATATGAAGCTGACGCTCTTTCCTTATGTTATTCTGGGCGTTCTTTATATTCTGTATGGCGTCTCCACCCAATTCTTCTTCCGGCACGGGGGCTGCATCCACGTTTCTGTTGCATCCCAGGGTATCGGCAGCCTCAAGAATCTTGGCGCAATCCGCAAAGACTATGTATTCCTCCTCCTGCTGGCCGGAATGAGCTTCTCCTTCTTCGGGTATTCCCAGCTGAACGGAACCGTATCCCAATATTTAACCGCCACTTCTGCCTTGGCCGATGGTGCCCGGATGTATTCGGTGATCCTGTCGCTCAATGCGGTTGTTATTCTGGCTGCGCAATTTGCCGTACTGCGCTGGATCTCGAAGTGGAATCCTTTCCACGTGGTACTCACCAGCAATCTGCTAATTGCCGCAAGCTTTCTGTTCTTTGTGCTGCCCGTCTCCCCGTTGATGCCGCTGCTGTTCATTACAGTGTTCAGTCTGGGGGAGCTGCTGATTGGTGCGCGGTTCGATGCCTTGGTGGATGAGCTGTCCCCGGAGAGTAATAAGGGACTCTATTTCGGCTGCTCGGAGTTTGTTAAGATCGGAACCACTTTCGGCCCTATGCTTGGGGCGGGTCTGCTGGGGCTGTACGGGGTAGAATCGCCTGTCCCGGTGTTCGGATTGATCGGCGGGATTACTGCAGCCGGGGCTGCTCTGATCGGAGGCGCAAGGTTCCAGCATCTGCGGAAGACCCGGCAGCCAGTGGATGCTAAATATACAGGAGTGCATCAGGAGGGTGCGTAAAAGAACAAACTACTTCTGGAGTAGCGTCCGTCGGTAAAATTGCCCCGCATTCAGCGGAATTAAGGGCGCTTGCGGTTCGGCCCCCTAATTATGGAGACATTCTGCTAAAAACTCGTGTTTTCGCAGGATATTGTTTACAGCTTTATTTCTATCGGTTTTAGCTTGCCCGCTTTCCATGCGGCGTGGTATTGCTTGGGGCTCATGCGCTGCAAACTGCCATGAAAACGGCGCTCGTTGTAAAAGTTAATATAGACTGCGACCGCTTCATAGGCTTCTTCAAACGTTTCAAAGTACCTTTTCGTATACAAATCTCTCTCCAAAATGCTGTGAAACGACTCAATGTAGGCGTTCATATTCGGCGTCTTTGGAGGAATACGCTCATGCTCCAGAGGACGCTGCGTTTCCGCACACAGCTCGCCAAAGGCAGCGCTTAGGAATTGCGGCCCATTATCGGAACGATAACCGGTGAGGGGTCTCCAGGCTGTAAACGTCGGCCCAGAGCCTCCCTCAATGTGGCACAGACTTGCTTCGCCGTACAACTCGCTCCAACGTGGTAACCAACGATACAGCGATCAAACACATCAATCACATCAAACATAAAAAAGAAGCGGTCGTAGCCATTAATGTATCCATATTTAATGTCAATTTGCCAAAGTTGGTTGGGACGTGTGACCACTCGATTCCGCGCCAGCTGCCGAGGGTATTTTACGTTCCTCACCGGTTTCTTCTGAAGCAGCCCGAGCTTCTTGCACAGCCGGTATGCCTTCTTGTGGTTGAGGATTAAGCCCTGCTGGACCGATAGGGCGTACGCCAAATTCCGGTAGCCATAGCCGTTCTCCTCGCCCTCTACCAGCTCACTCAGCCACTCTTCGATCTGTAGGTCACTCACCCGCAGACCGCCAGTAGTGAGGGAATAGGCGGGGATCGGACGACCCGAAGTCACTACCGCATCAGGGGCACTCAGAAGCCCCAGGAAACGTTTTTTATGCGCATAGTAGGTTGAGGGTTGAACCTCCACGATACGTAGAACAAGTGTATCCGAATACCCCCGCTTTATCGCTTCGTCGGCCAGTTCGAGTTTGTCTTGTAAGCGGGGTTGGCTTTTTTTAAGAGTTCACGCAGCAGTTCGATCTCCAGATCCTTTTCACCCAGTAGCTTAATGGCCGTCTCCATCTTCGTCTCCAAGTCTTGGACACGCTCCGCATCTTCAATCCGTTCTTGGACGGACGGCGTAGCCTCTTCTCCAAATCGTTCCTTGTAGAACTTCACCCAATTGGCAATGGTGCTGGGAGAGACGGAATACTTTCGGGCCAGGAAGGAAACCTTGGTTCCATTGATCGCTTCTTGGGCTACCTTAATCCTCTGTTCGTCGTATAACTTGTTGCTTCTCATCGGCTCCACTCCCTCTTCTTAGTGTACCTCTTACATGTCAAGGTCTCCACTTTGATTAGGGGGCTTAAGAGCTTGTGCTCCTAATTTCCTCGTTTGGCCCGCATTCGGTGAATTCAGGGGCACTAATGCTCCTCATTTCCGCTTTTGGCCCGTATTCGGCTGAATTCAGGGGCACTAATGCTCCTCATTTCCGCTTTTGGCCCGTACCCGGTAAATTCAGGGGCACTAATGCCCCTCATTTCCTCATTTGCCCCGTAGCCGACGTGATCAAAGGGATTTATCCCTTTAATTTCCTCATACCGCCCACTTTTAGCCGAATTAGTGGGATTTATCCCTTTAATTTCCTCACACCGTCCACTTTCGGCGGATTTAATGGGATTTATCCCTTTGATTTCCTCATACCGCCCACTTTCGGCCGATTTAGTGGGATTTATCCCTTTAACTTCCTCATATCGCCCACTTCCGGCCGGATTAGTGGGATTTATCCCTTTAATTTCCTCATACCACCACTTCCAGCCGAATTAGTGGGATTTATCCCTTAGATTCCCCCACTACCGCCCACTTTCGGCCGGGGCAGAGGGATTCCTGCTTTAAGAACTATTGCGTCCTGCAGACGTTCCTGCCCCGAATTCCAAAGAAATTATCCATAACCTTACGCTCCTTATCTACATAGACAAATCTCATAATTCCCGTAAAGAACAATTAAAGAACAAAAAAAGGCCCCCGGCCATGCCGGAGACCTGCTCAATGCTCGATGGATGCAGTATTCAGTATTCAGTATTCTGTATTCTGTATTCTGTATTCTGTATTCAATATTCAATATTCAATATTCAATATTCAATATTCAATATTCAGTATTCAGTATGCGTTATGCGAATGATGGCTTGTTATTATCAACCTTGCCGCTGACCAGCTTCTTGTACTCGTCGTCTCCGCCCTCCAGAGAAGGCGCTAAATATACATTAAGCGCGGATGGAGAGAGCTTGGTGCCGGATTTACGTCTGGAACGGCCTTTGCCTCCCGCACTGTTACCGTTACCGCCCTCAGACCGGCGGACGCTACTAGAAACACTAACTGCATTCTTCATATTCTTCATCCTGTCAGTCCCCTTCCACTAGATGATTGACGGTACGGAACAAATCACGGTTATAGGCAACCACTGCTGTAAGATCCTCTGCCGATAATCCCCCGCTTCCGGAGAAATGTACAGAAATCACGTGGTTCTTCCCTAAAGGATAGCATAGGATATATACCTCCGCAACTTCCGTACGCTGTAAAAAAGTCCATTCCTTTGCCAAAAAAGCATCCAGCACACCCGGTTTCCCGCCTCCGTCTTCAGAGGTCGAGAACGGATAGATATGCCCGCGGCCAACATTGCCGCCCACCTGTTTCAGGCCTTCCCCCTCTTCAGCCCGCCACATGGCGGCTCCGATCACCCGGCAATCCTCCGGAGGTATGAATGAATTACGGACGGCTTCGCTGAGCGCCTGATAGTTCTCACCCGGCTGGGGAGGCGTCACATTATTATTATATTGCCAAAAGAAGTGAAGGATACTTTCTTTTCGCCTAAGCTCTGCTCTAAGTTGCTGCAGTTCAACAGCCGGATCATGGTACATGCCCTGTCCCTGAATGCTGTCGATGATCTTACCGCAGCTGACATCCACCGCAGCTGTAGCATTCTCATGCTGCCACTCGTATTCCAGCGGCGTCAGCCCGGACAGATCGGACAGCAGGTGGTACTCTTCCACATTCTCTCCCGGAATCAGATCGCTGCGGGAGGGTACCTGATCCGGCAGCAGGCAGAAGACCCGGCCGCGCCGTAATCTGGACCAGAACAAGCCCATTTCAAACTGGGTGTTATCCCGGGTTACATAATAATATTTACCCCTGATCCGGGCCACATCATCAGGCGAGAACACGAATACGGCAAAGTCACTGATATCCAGATTCCGCTCCAGTGCCTCCATCGTATATTCATTCGGCCGGAAAGCAGCAGCATACCAAGGATGAACTTCTGCGGTCCGCTTCAGCTGCTCGTGGATGGCCCTGGCGTAGCGGATGGATTCTCTGGAGGATCCAATGAATAATCTAGCTCTGATCACGGCGGCACTCCTTTATCTGTTTCCCCAATATGTAATAATTATACAGACATTTCCCCCTAAGGAATAGGGCCGCCAGTTATATTAAACAGCGAGACCACGTAGTGTAAATCCTCGTTGTTATATGAATAAACGAATCACAATTATCCTCAATTTTAATAAATCATTGTTCTCCGGCCGATGAAACGGGTAATAGAAATTTATCTATCCGGGAAAAGAGGCTTTATATGAAAAGAATATTACATACCGCCGTACTGGCAGCCTGTCTGTTGACTTCATATGCGCTGCCGTCTTCTGCTGCCCATGCTGCAGATACCTACACAGCCAAAGTATACGCGAACTCCCTGAATGTGCGCAGTGAGCCTGCTGCAAGCGCAGCCATCACCGGCTCGCTGGCTAATGGAGCCGTAGTTACTGTCACAGAGGAGCAGCATGGCTGGCTCAAAGTACGGGCCGGATCTGTATCCGGATGGGTCGCGGGGTATTATCTGAAGCGGACCAGCGGAGCTGCCTCCGCAGGAACCTCATCCGTCTCATCCGCCAGCACATCCGCTAAGACCTCCTCCGCCTCCAGCGGAACGGCTGTTGTCACCGCCTCTTCCCTGCGTATCCGGGGAGGACCGGGAACCAGCTATGAGGTAGTGGGTTCTTTGCAGTCCGGGAATGCCGTTACGATTCTGCTCCGCCAGGACGGATGGTCAAGAATCCGTACAGCCGGAGGAACTACCGGCTGGGTATCCACCCAGTACCTTGCCGGGGGAAGCGTCCCGAACTTAAGCACTGCCAGTTCAAATGCCCAGAACACCAGTGTAATAAGGAAATCCGGCAGCATCCGCGGCAAGCTGATTGTCGTCGATCCCGGTCATGGGGGCAGTGACCCCGGTATGCTCGGCACGACCTATGACACGATGGAGAAGGATCTTACCCTGCAGACCTCCCTATATCTCCGGGATTACCTGACCGCCAAAGGGGCCCGGGTAGAGCTGACCCGTACCCGTGGAGACCAGAAGCCAACGCTCTCCCGGCGGGTGCAGCTCGGGCAGCAGCTCGGGGCGGACGCTTTTGTCAGCATCCATTATAATTCCTCTCCGAAGAATGTCTCCGGCACGCTGACCTTCTTCTATTCGGAGCAGAATGATCTCCGGCTGGCCCGGGCGATTGAAACCCGGCTTGGCGCAGGAATCGGCCTCCGTAGCAACGGCCTCTCCTTCGGCAACTATCATATTCTAAGGGAAAATCCGCTTCCCGCAGCCCTTATAGAGCTTGGGTTCCTCAGCAATCCGTACGACGAGTCGATTGTCCGCAAGGCCGCTTATCAGCGGAAGGCTGCACAGGCTATCGCCGAGGGGCTGGCTGATTATTATAAAAACTGAAAGGAAGTCATCTGAAATTATATGGTGATTTCCCGGATATTGAGTTCTTTTATTTTGCTGAGGTCAATATATTCATCGTTAATGCGGATAAGCGGTGTTTCGATATCATGCGGATTCAGATAGACGATCTCGCCGACCCGGCCATCGGTTAATATTACCTCACGGCCAACAGTCCGCTTCACAATGTTCTCCAGAAAAACCGAAACAATATGCGGGTCCAGCGCGCCAAAGCTGCCTCTTCTCATCTGATCGACAATCACATGGAAAGGCATAGCCTCATGGTAGGGGCGTTTGCTGGACATGGCATGAAAAATATCGGCAACCGCTATAATTTTGCTATAGGAATCAATCTGTTCATCCTTAAGTCCCAGCGGATATCCCTTGCCGTCGTTCCTCTCATGATGCTGCAGTGCCGCCAGTGTAATGCGCGAATTGGCCCCGGTGGTTTCCTTCAGCATCTCATAGCCGTATATCGTGTGTTTCTTCACCAGATTGAACTCTTCGTCCGTCAGCTTGCCGGGCTTGTTCAGAATCTCATTGGGAATCTTCAGCTTGCCGATATCATGCAGGGTTGCCGCCAGGGACAGCACGGACAGCTCGGCTTCACTCATATGTAACCATCTGCCGATTAGGGTGGACAGTACACCGACTCCAACGTTGTGCTGGTATGTATAATCATCTCTGCCCTGGACCGAACTGAATAAAGCAAAAATATCAGGATTGCGCGAGATTTCCTGTATTACCGGAACGACATCCTTCCTGATATCCGCTAGGGGAATTTTCCGCGATATTCTGTAGGATTCAAACATTTCCTTGGAGCTATCTACTACACTATTTGCCATTTGACGATAAGAGGGAGCCTGCTGTTCATCCACAAAAATGATATCAAGCACATCAATTCTTTGTTTGCGGATGAGTTCGAGATGTTCTGCATTCAATTTGCTCTTGGCAGGAATAACTGTAACTCCGTACGCATTGATCAGATCATTCTTAATCGTTCTTCCCAGATAGTTGTCCATACCTTCCAGCCCTCCCAGATAACCGAAACAATATATAAATTGCCCATATAGCTATTATCGGTTTTTCGCTGGAAAATGTTGAAAGGGAAGTTAGGCCGTTCTTAATCTTCCTCTTCCTGCTTACGGTACTCCCGCGGGGTTACTCCAGTGGACTTCTTGAAGACACGGCTGAAATATTTCTCGTCTTCATAGCCCACCAGCTCCGCGATCTGCGATAGCCGCAAATTCGTATTCTGCAGCAGTGTCTTCGCCTTATCCACTCTGAGACTCGTTAAATAATCCGACAGATTCTCCCCGGTGATCTGCTTGAATTTGCGGGAGACATTCTCCCTGCTGATGAAAAAGCGTTCCGCAATATGCTGCAGCGTCATCTCCTGCGCATAATTCCGGTTCAGGTACTCTCTGATTTCCAGCACAAGTCTGCTATCCGGAGCCTGAGCGCTGCCTTTGGAGAGCCGCTGCAGCAGAGACCTAAGCTGACTCTCCCAGTTCTCCACCGAGAACAGACCCTGTGAGTCATAACATAGCTCCAGGCTGATCTCCTCCTCCGGCCGCCAGCGCTTCAGAACAGCACGGATCTCCTCCTGCTGATGGAGAAAGCTGCTCTCTGTAAGCAGCGGCAACCCGGCAAGCTCCCGCGCCCATTCCTCCACAACCCGCTCCATCCGCTCCAGATCACCCGACAATACCGCGATTCTAAGCTTGTCCAGCTGCACATCCATGGCGTAGTCTTCTTCAGGCCTACTCTCCTTCCCGCCTGCTCTGCAGAGATGTATCCGTCCATCACGCTGAAGTAGATTCCGTTCCTCCAGCCCTTGGCGTGCCTGGGCAAAAGCAGGCTGCAGCCCCTCCGGCAACGGGTTCAGCAGGCTGAGCCCGATATCCACCTGAACGCCATACGCCTGGCGGATCGATTCATTCACTCCGTTCAGTACCGTCTCCGCCTGTTGAACAGCATTCCACAGCAGAATCACAAGCTCTCCACCGCTCTGCCAGCTGCGGAAGGCATAACCGCTGTAGTCCGGTGCCATAACTTCATTGCAGACGTTGGCCAGCACAAAAGCCGTCAGCGCCACATCGCCATGAAATCTCTGCAGCAGACGGCAGTCCGCGCCTTGCATCGAGATGACAGCCACTCTGCAGGAGGCTGCTCCAATCGGCATCCCCAGCTCTTCGCAGAGCGCCAGCTTCAGCTCCTGAAAGGAGGCATGCCCGTAGACCAGATCGGACAGCACCTTGTCCCAGTAGAGCGGACGCAGTACGTTCAGCTGCATGTTCTGGCGCTGCGACTGCTTCCGCACCGCCTCCTCCTCCATCCACAGCTTAAAGGCATGCTCCGCCGAGGCAATCAGCTGCTTGCTGTTCAGCGGCTTCAGCAGATAATCGGTCCCGCCGTAGACAATCGCCGGCTTCACGTAATTGAAATCCTGATACCCGCTGATGACAATGGTCTTCGTATTCGGATAATGCTTATGCAGCCATTCCAGCAGCTCGGCTCCGTCCATCAGCGGCATCCGCATATCCGTGAACACGATCGCCGGCTGATGCTCCTGCATAATCAGGGTCGCTTCCTGACCGTTGGTAGCCTCATATATATCGGAGATATTATATTTGTCCCACGGAACAAAATAACGGATCGCCTCCCGTACATGCTTCTCATCATCTACAATCAGCACCTTCATGTATAGCCGCTCCTTTAGGTTATGTCTGCACCCTTCTTCATTCATCACTCTATAATCCATAATTCATCGCGTTAAACATTATTCGCCGGGCCCCTCCAGCGGAATAATCAGGGTAACCGTAACCCCTTGGCCCTCTTCATTGTGCAGCTGCATCTCGGCTTCGCTGCCGAACTGCAGCCGCAGGCGGGCCAGCACATTATACAGGCCGATCTCTTCATTCTCCGATTGGCCGCTGCTTCTAAGTCCGGCTGTAATCTCCTCCAGCCGTTCCGGGCTAATGCCCTTGCCGTTATCCTTGACGGCAAGAACCAGCCGCGACTGCCCCTCCAGCGTGCAGTCTATCCGGATGACGGCTTCGCGGATTCCGTCCGCGAAGCCGTGCTTGAAGATATTCTCCACGATCGGCTGGAGAATCATCTTGGGCAGGACCGTCTCCAGCGCTGCTTCCGCCGCATGAATCTCCAGGCGCAGATTCTCTTCGCCGAACCGCTCCGTCTGCAGAATCACATAATTCTGCACATGCTCAATTTCATCACGCAGCGGCACCTGCGTCCGTTCCGTATTCATAGAGTAACGCATCATGCTGCCCAGGGAATAGATGAGATCATACACCTTCGGCGCATTATAGCGCAAGGATAAGCTGGCGATGGACTGCAGGGCATTGTAGAGAAAATGCGGATTGACCTGAGCCTGCAGCGCCTTCAGCTGATTCGTCTTGTTCGCCAGCTCCAGGCGGTATTCCTTGACGATCAGGTCATTGATGGTCCGGGTCATGCCGGTGATTTTGCGGGTCAGCAGGCCGAATTCATCCTCGCGTTCGGCGTCCATATGCGCATCCAGCTGGCCGATCTGCACCTTCTGGGTGAAGTTGATCAGCTTCTTGATCGGCCGGGTAAAGCCGATGGAGATGAGCACCGCGCTGATTCCCCCGATCAGGAGAAACAGCAGCCCGATCCCCATATTGAACCGGGTGATGACCCTCGCATCACCATACAGATCCTCATAAGGCACCAGCTTGATGATGCTGCCGCTGAAGAGCGGGTCCTTGATATGCTTGTACATGACAATGCCCTGGAAGCCGTCCTTTTTCCAGGTAAAATGCCCGCTGTCACTATCATCAGGAAGATGGCTCCATCCGGTCTCCACCTGTTTGCCGACCCAGTCCGGATCGGAAGCGAACAAAGCCTGCCCCTGCTCATTCAGCACATACAGACGCTCCGTGTCCGAGTTGTACATCGATTTGACGATTCCCTCCAGCTCCTCCAGGGTGTAATCAATGGACAGATCGGCCAGTACACTGTCGCTGGGCGTACGGTAGAGGGGGAAATGTGCAGTGAAGACCGGAACGCTCCCCGGCTTCAGATTGGGGAAGCCGGACTTTACGCCGTATTGATGATCCATATGTGTCACCTCAATATACGGACGGTATGTCCCTTCAGGATGCTCTGCCTCTGCATAATCCGCATTCTCTTCCCGGCGGAACAATCCGCCCAGCAGCAGATTAGACTGCCGGGCCGCTCTGACGTAGAGATGGATCTGGAAGGTATTGCGGTCCGAGAGGAACAAGTTGTATAGCTGGGTGGAGATCACCGCACGGGTATCCGGCAGAACCGTACCTTCTGGTGCCTGCTCATTGCTTTTGGCGGTAAGCAGTGTGGTGTAGAAGGAGCTCGGAACATTAATTCCGCTGTACAGCGACATGGCCCGCTGATTCATGCCGCTGAAATAACTGCTGAGATTCGCTTCCCCCAGCGTCAGCAGCTTCGTATTCTGCTTCACGGACTGCTCCGTAACCGACTGCTTGGTATAGAGATAGGAGAAGGTAACGGATATGCCTGACGGAATCACTGACGCCAGCAGCACTAAGGCCATCAGCCGCGTCCGGATACTGTTTCTGAACATGGGCGAACCTCCTGAACGTTTTGCGGAAGAACCGCTTCTCTGATATAACCTTGCAGCAGAACTCGCTCCGGAAGCAACCCGGCTGCAATATAATCCACTTTTCTCATCATCAAATTGAGTGTTGGCGATGGCCCGGGCTTTCTATAATGAAGCTGTGAACACGTAGAAATATTATACAAAGGAGATTCCATATGAGAAAAGCTCTGCGCTTGCAACGAGGCTGGGGACAGCAAATCGTATTTCTCGGCCCCTGTCTGCTCTTTTTCCTGACCATTGTGGTCACCCCATTCTTCCTCGGCTTCTACTATTCTTCCACCGACTGGAACGGGCTCGATCTGGACAAAGCGGTCTGGACCGGCGCGGCCAACTGGAGACGGATTTTTACGAACGACGATAAGTTCTGGGAGTCTCTGCTCTTTACGCTCCGCTTCACCGTGATCTCCGTAGTGGCCGCCAACGTACTGGCGCTGCTGCTTGCCTTCATTCTGATGACGACGCTGAAGACGAAGAAGCTGCTCCGCACCATCTTCTTCATGCCCAATGTAATCGGCGGCATTCTGCTCGGCTACATCTGGCAGTTCATCTTCACCAAAGGCTTCGCCACAATCGGTGAGCTTACCGGGATTTCCTTCTTCCAGCTGCCTTGGCTGGGTACGCCCAGTACAGGATTCTGGGGTCTGGTCATTGTGTTCGTCTGGCAGACTGCCGGGTATATGATGGTCATTTATATTGCGGCGCTGGCTGGTATCCCTAAGGATCTGGTCGAAGCGGCCAAGATTGACGGCGCCCGTGCCCCGCAGCTGTTCAAGAGTGTCTATGTACCTCTGATCATGCCGGCAATCACCATCTGCCTGTTCCTGACAACCTCTAACGCATTCAAAATGTTCGACCTCAACCTGTCGCTGACCAAAGGCGGACCGGGCACCTCGACCCAGTCGCTGGCCTATAACATTTATGCGGAAGCGCTGATCAACAACCGGTACGGCCTTGGTACAGCCAAAGCGCTGCTCTTCTTCGCCGCCGTTTCACTGATCACGGTTACACAGGTCTGGCTTACCAAAAGAAAAGAGGTGTCGGCCTAATGAACAGCAGCAGATACCGGCCCAGAAACTTCATTCTGGAGATCGCCGCCATACTTCTGGCCATTATTTTCTTATCCCCCTTCTACCTGGTACTGAGCAATTCGGTTAAGGGGCTGAAGGACATCCTGATCGACGCCGCTTCCTGGCCGCAGGTGTTCCACTGGGATAATTACTCCAAGGTCTGGGATGCCATTGACTTCCCGCAAGCCTTCTTCAGTTCCCTGCAAATCACTGTCTTAAGCGTAATCTTCATTGTCCTGTTCAGCTCGATGGCCGCCTATCAGATTGTACGGAAGCCGACGCGCTTCAATTCCTTCGTCTTCCTGCTGCTGGTCTCGGCGATGATCATTCCGTTCCAGTCGCTGATGTTGCAATTAGTCCGTGTGACCAGTATTCTGGAGCTTCGCGGAGAATTATACGGAATCGTGGCCTGCTATCTCGGCTTCGGAATGCCGCTGTCGGTATTTCTGTTCCATGGATTCATTAAGACAGTGCCTTTTGAGCTGGAGGAAGCGGCTCGGGTGGACGGCTCCAATCCGTATGGCGTATTCTTCAAAATTGTGTTCCCGCTGCTCATGCCGATTATTGTAACGGTCATTATCCTTAACACGCTGTGGATCTGGAATGACTATCTGCTGCCGGTGCTCGTCATCGGGGGAAATAAGGATCTGACGACCCTGCCGGTCGCCGTGACCAAGTTCTTCGGGCAGTACACCAAGAAGTGGGATCTGGCCCTTGCGGGTCTCGTGATGGCGATTACGCCTATCCTCATATTCTTCCTGTCCCTGCAGCGTTATATTGTCGAAGGTGTAACCACAGGCTCCATTAAGGGATGATCGCGAGATCCCCTTGCAACAATATCCACTTTTCCCGGCAAAATATTAAGTGTAAGTCCACTCTCATTTGCATTACGATCTAGTTGCAGGAACCACAGACCAGGGAGGTTATTCTATGAAAAGAAAGTTCGCGTTCGTTATCGCAACCGTTTGCACACTTATTATCGCAGGTTGCGGGAATAGCGGCAATACGAATTCCGCAGGCAATGGAAACGCAACCAATGCTCCTAACACGTCAACCGAAACCACAGCACCGGAAGCAACCAAGGCACCTGCCAAGGATGTTACGATCAAAATGTTCCAGTTCAAGGTTGAAATTGCCGAGCAGCTGAATGCACTCGCCGAAGAATATGAGAAAGAAACCGGTGTGAAGGTCGAGGTGGAAACGCATGGCGGCGGTGAAGACTACGGCGCGCTGCTCAAAGCGGAGATTGCTTCCGGCTCTGAACCTGAAATTTTCAATAACGGCGGTTATACTGCCCTCGTACCTTATATGGACCGCGCCACTGATTTGAGCAATGAGCCTTGGGCGGAGAGTCTGATCCCAACCTCCAAAACTCCGGCAACCGTGGACGGCAAGCTCTATGGTATGCCAATGAACGTAGAAGGCTATGGACTGATCTACAACAAGGATCTGTTCGCCAAAGCCGGCATTACGGAAGAGCCTAAGACTCTCTCGCAGCTGAAAGATACGGCCGCCAAGCTGAAAGCCGCCGGCATCACACCGTTTGAAGCTACGAATGAGTGGTGGTCGATGGGAATTCACCTTGTGAACGTAGGTTTGGCCCATCAGCCTGATCCGAAGCAGTTCATCGACGATGTCAAAGCCGGCACGCAGACAATCAAAGGCAACGCTGTATTCGAGCAGTGGCTGGATCTGGTGGATGTGATCTTCGACAACGCTCAGGATAACAAGATGACTACCGACTATGCTACCCAGGTTGCTGAGTTCGCATCAGGCAAAGCCGCAATGATGCTGCAGGGTAACTGGACACAAGGCGATATCGACAAAATCGATCCTGCCCTGAATCTGGGCCTCCTCCCGCTTCCGATCAGCGACGAAGAAGGTACCATCCTGGTAGGCGTACCTAACAACTATGTGGTGAACAGTAAATCCGAGCATCCGGAAGAAGCCAAAGCCTTCCTGAACTGGCTCGTAAGCTCAGAGACCGGCCAGAAGTATCTGACCAAGGAATTCAAGTTCATCCCGGCTGAAACTAACGTCACCGCTGACGCGGCAGACATCGGCCAGGTTGCCGTTGCCGTGCAGGAGAAATCCGCTACCGCCCTCGGCTGGAACTGGGATATGTTCCCTGACGGCGTAACCCAGGGCTTCGGCGCTGCAATGCAGGAATATCTCGGCGGACAGCTTGACCGTGATAAGCTGCTGGAGAAGCTGGATAAGGCTGTGCAGGATATTGTGAAGCAATAGGAATTAATAAAAAGCAAAAGGTGCCTCAAAGCCACAATGGCTTGGGCACCTCTTTTTTGTATTTGTATTTGTTTTTGTTTTTGTTTTTGAGCAGGATTTACGTTGGCACTTTAGAGCACGCTCCGCAAACGGAACGTTGTTCCAATCGCTGTTGTGTCCAGATTTTTTTATTTTTACCTCAACGGTTAAAATCCGGACACAAAGGCGACCGCTTACGCTTCTCCACAATCATTCCGTCCGCTCTGCTATTTAAGAGGGGGAGCTTCTGCAATCTTAAAGACCTAACCCAATAATCCTGCATATATTACAACATTCCCCTCCCTAACTCGGCCAAAATCCAAAAATGTTGTATAAAAAGCAGCATTTCTCCTGCTACAAGCGATTTTCCGGGAAAATTGCTGTATATCGTACAACAATCCTTGCGAATACCCTGATACTGCTGGGCCAAAGTTGTAATACGTACAACATAATAGGCATTAAGATGCTTCACCGTTAACACAGCGTCCATCCAAGCGCTCAAGTCATAAAACAAAGCAGCAACACTCCAGTCAAGGAGAATCGCTGCTCTGTTCATTCTAACGTAAAATATTCAATTCCTTATAGAGCTTACACAAACATCTCCACAATCAGGAACAAATTCAGCGACACTACCAGAGCCGAGATAATCCAGCCGAGGATGGTGGTGATCCGGTGGTTTACCAGCCCCTTCATGATCGAGCGGTCGCTGGTGAAGATCACGAGCGGAATCAGGGCGAAGGCAATCCCGAAGGAGAGAACGACCTGGCTCATCACCAGTGCACTTGTCGCGTTAATCCCGAAGGCGATGATGGTCAGCGGTGGGATGATTGTAATCGCCCGCCGGAGGTAGAGATTGATCTTTTTATTAATGAAGCCCTGCATGACCACATCACCGGCCATTGTGCCGACCGACGAGCTCGACAGACCTGCGATCAGGAGGCCGAGGCCGAAGGAGATGGCGGTAACCGGTCCTGCCAGATTACGGAACTGCTCGAAGGCGACATCCAAATCCTCAACGACCAGACCATTCTTGAAAAAGAGCGCCGCAGCTACAACCACCATGGCCATATTCACGGCACCGGCAATCAGCATTGCAATCAGAATATCGATGAATTCCAGCCGGAAGATCTGTTTCTTCTCCCGTTCATCGATCCCGACGACCCGGCTCTGGGTCAGCGAGGAATGCAGATAAATCGCATGCGGCATAACCGTCGCGCCGAGAATCCCGGCAGCCAGCAGGATGCTGTCCACACCTTCGAATCTTGGCGTAAACATTCCGGCAACCACACTGCCCGCATCGGGCTTCGCCATAATGACCTGGAATGCAAAAGCCAGAACGACAATCATTACCATCCCGGCAATTCCGGCCTCCAGGGTACGGTAGCCGCGCCGCTGGAGCTCCAGAATAGCGAAAGATCCAACGGCGGTAATCAGCGCAGCCGGCAGCATCGGTATACCGAACAGTAAGTATAGTCCAAGGGCTGCCCCGATAAATTCCGCCAGATCGGTAGCGATAATGACCAGTTCACTCTGAATCCACAGGAAGATGGACACGCCTCTCGGGAATTTCTCCCGTGCGACCTCCGGCAGATTCTTGCCGGTGGCAATGCCAAGCTTGGCGGATAAGGATTGTATAAGGACAGCCATCAGATTCGAGGCAAAAATAACCCATAATAACAAATATCCGTATTTCGAGCCTGCTGTAATATTAGTGGCAAAATTGCCGGGGTCCAGGTACGCTACGGAAGCGATAAAAGCCGGACCCAGAAAAGGAAGGAGTCTCTTCAGTCCTTTAACATCTCCATTCAGCACTGATTGTGCCGAGTGTTTATTAGTATGTCCTTTTAGTATAGGGGATGATTCTACTGCTGTGTTTTGCTCCATCATTTCTATCCCTCCTCTTGCCCGGAAAAAGTTGTCTATATACACGAAAGTTTCCCTGATGCAACATTTGATTTGTTTTCATTATAATCCGCTAATTGAGAATTGTAAATGTATTTTCATTGGATTTTTCATACGAGCAATGGGTTGATTCTGAACTCCGGCATCCGCCCGGCTGCTCCAAATTATATTATGTGCAAACCTGCGGCAAAGTGATGCTCCAATCCCTATGTAATTACCCAATACAACACAGAGTTATTTAAGCAGTTAAAATATAAAACAACCCCACAAAGTAGGGCCGTAGCTTCGACGATTACTCAGGCACTTTGCGGAAGCCCAAAACAAAAAAACAGGCGAGCCCCAGGAAATTCATCCTGACTCTCGCCCGCCGGGCATTCCAGTGTGCTCCACTGCTTAAGAGGTAATACTGCGGATATCAGAGCGCATCTGTTCATTCTGTAGCTTCAGCTCATTCAGCTCCTGCTGCAGCTTCTCCACATCCGCCTGCTTCCGCGAATGGCCTCCATGTCCATGCATACCGCGCATACCGGGCATTCCGAACATCATAAGGATCATCATCAGCGGACAGACCAGTGTGATTAACCAGGACCAGTTCAAGGCTTTTCCTCCCTCCGGAATTCAAGGTGCTGCCATTAGTATAGCTGCCGTTTGTGGAGAAACTGTGTTGAAGCTTATTTTTCTGCTTTCCCTTTCCAGGTGTCCTTCAGCGGTACGATTCTGTTGAATACCAGCCTATGGTCAGAACTGTGCCTGCTGTCGACGCAGAAATAGCCGTGGCGCAGGAATTGAAATTTATCCCCGGGCTGTGGTTTATCCGCAAGCGGCTCCAGCAGACAATCCTTAAGCAAAGTGGCAGAATCCGGGTTGATGTACGCTTCCCAGGTCTCCCCTTCCTCCTTCGGTCCTTCATTGTCTACAAGCAGCTTCTCATACAGGTACACATCACTTTTGACCGCATGCTCGGCGGACACCCAATGGATGGTTCCTTTAACCTTCCGCCCGTCAAAACCACTGCCGCTTCTCGTATCCGGATCATAGGTGCAGCGCAGTTCGACAATCTCGCCAGTTTCCTTATCCTTAATCACTTCGTTGCAGCGGATGAAATACCCGCCCTTCAGCCGTACTTCACCGCCAAGCGTCAGTCTGCGGAAGCCCTTCGAGGGTACCTCCATGAAGTCCTCCCGCTCGATATAGAGTGCGCCGGAGAACGGAACGTCCCTTGTGCCGAGCGCGGGATTCTCACTATTGTACTCAATGGTAAGGAATTCAGAAGCCCCGGCTTCATAGTTGGTAAGCACGACCTTCAGCGGATTCAGCACGGCCATGATAGCCGGCACCTTCGCCTTAAGATCCTGTCTTACACAGTGTTCCAGCAGTGAGAAATCCACCATCGCCGTATTGCGGACCATCCCGATCTCCCGGACAAAAGCCTTAATGCTCTCCGGCGTGAATCCGCGTCTGCGCAGTCCACGGAGCGTAGGCAAACGCGGATCATCCCAGCCGTCCACATACTTCCCGGCAACCAGCGCCCGGAGATAACGTTTGCTCGTGACCACTCCCGTCAGATTCACCCGGCCGAATTCCCTTTGCTTAGGGGGTTCAGGAATATTCAGCTCCGTAAGCACCCACTCATACAGTGGCCGGTGATCCTTGAACTCGATGGAGCACAGCGAATGCGTCACCCCTTCAATGGCATCCTGAATCGGATGGGCAAAATCATACATCGGATAGATGCACCATGCCTCCCCCGTGCGGTAATGCTCCGCATGAATGATCCGGTAGAGTATCGGGTCGCGCAGATTGATATTCGGCGAAGACATGTCGATTCTGGCCCGCAGCACCTTTGCACCGTTAGGATATTCTCCATTACGCATCTCCCGGAACAGCCGCAAATTCTCTTCCGGCGAGCGTTCCCGGTACGGACTGTCCTTACCCGGTTCGGTTAATGTCCCCCTGTAGGACGTCACTTCCTCCGGAGTCAGGTCGCAGACATAAGCTTTCCCCTTAAGAATCAGCTCCTCTGCGCTGCGGCAGATTTCCTCCGAATAATCGGAGCCATAATAGATATGCTCTCCCGGGCTGCAGCCCAGCCATTCCAAGTCCTCGGTAATAGCTTTTACATACTCCATATCCTCTTTCAGCGGGTTGGTATCATCGAAGCGCAAATGGAATCTGCCGCCATTCTTACGGGCAATCTCAACATTCGTGTGGATGGCAAAAGCACTGCCGATATGCAGATAACCATTGGGCTCCGGCGGAAACCTTGTGCAGATCTCCCTGCTGTAGACTCCGCCCTCCACGTCTTCTCTGATCAGCTTATCCATATAATTCTCCGGAACGGCCGGTTTACTCTCATTCACATTAACGTCAGTCATTCTGATCTCCTCCTGTATATTGGTGATACCTGCCCTTACGGGACAACAAAAAAGAACCTCACCTCCAAGACTGTAGTCTTGGGGACGAGATTCTCGCGGTACCACCCCAGGTTTATTAATATGTCGCCATATTAATCTCATCAAGTACGGCGCTGCCGGCAAGGCAGGGCTTATACTCTAGCTCTGTAACAGGAGCTCCTGTTGTACCATCCCCGGCCATAGCCGGTTCCGGTGCACCGCTCAGAGGCTTGTTTCGGTCCAGCCTTCCCTGCTCCTTCGCACCACCCGGAGCTCTCTGTGAGGGAATGAATGGACCTACTCTTCTCGTCATCGCGTTTCATCATTTGATCCAGAATAACAAATCACAGGCAAGGTGTAAAGTGTAGCAATGTCCGTAGGCGGCAGCAGCCTGCGGGACAACCTTACCCCTGACTCAGCGCCGCCAACAGCTCCAAAGCTTCCTCATGCTCCGGCTCAATCAGAAGCGATCTGCGCGTGTAATCCAGCGCCGCTTCGTCATCTTCCTGCTCGTAGCTGCAAATAGCCAGGCAGTACAATACAGTAATTACCGGCTCCTCGTCACTGGTCGCCAGCGAATGTTCCAGGAAACGGCGGGACTCCCCGTACTGCTCCATTTCGAACAGCAGCAGACCGCAGTCAAGCGCCAGATCATATTTCTGCGGCATCGGATAGAAGCCTTTCCACATCAGGTCAATCCCGCGCTGCAGGTCCAGCAGCTCATCATCACTGGCATCCGGCAGCAGAGCGGAGATACGCTCCGCACTCTGGATGAACAGCTCGGCATCATATCCGCCCAGCCGCCAGAAGGCCAGGATCTGCTGCATGCCGATCGTATCGTAATTCTTATCGATCCACACCTTCAGGCTGAAGAAATCATCCGGGCCGAACCGCTCTACAAACCGCCGGTAGGCCAGACGGGTATGGGGATGGAGCATCGGCTCTTCAAGCATCAGAATGCAGCCGACATTCAGATTCTTATAATGATGCTGCGTGAACTGCGACTTGGCGCCCTTCCGTTCAAAATAATGCACCAGCGCATGATAATTTGCCGTGAGGGAAATGCTGCCGTGATGAATCAGCTTCGGCGGCTCGGCGAATTCCCAGTTCTCCAGCCGATGGTCGCCCTTATCTGCGGTAAGCAGCAGGAAGCTCCCCTGAGAGAGTGACCCGAGCCGCTCCATACAGGAAATGGCAGCAGCCGGGAACAGGATATGCGAATCCTCCAGCTTGTCCAGATAGAATGAAATTACTTCATGGTACTTGTATGAAGGGTCCTCATAGCCTTCGGCCCGCTTGTAATGATATTCCGGCACCAGATCCCGCAGGACTTCGGACGTGCTCATCGAGCCGGACTGCTCGGGATATTTTAACGAAACCTCACATTCATAAATCTTGCCTTCATCAATATAGAGAAGCTCCTGCTGAATACTATCGAAGAAGTAGTTGGCGATCACCATCAGCGGCTGCTGCAGTCCGCCGGGCTTAATCACCATTCCGCTCTGCGTCAGGGACAGCTCTGTATCCTGCACCGCATCAAAGCGGGCGAAATCAAGAATACCCCGCTCCACAAAAGGCTTCAGCCCTTCATGCTTCTGCCAGCCCTCAATGTTCTTCCAGGGCAGATCGCTCATTACGTAGCGGAAAGGAGGCAGCAGCACTCCGGCATACTGGATCAGCTCACACAGCTGCTGTAGGACATGGAATGCCAGGCGTCCCACACCTGCGCCAAGCTCCAGAATAATAACCGGTTCTGTAGTATGCCCCTTCTCTGCACGGTCCTGCAGAAATCCGAAGATCATCTCCGCATACGCTGTTCCGATCATCGGATTGCTTGTAATGTACTGCGGGACCTGGTCATTCGCCCAAGCCTGCAGTCCCAGCTGCTCATAATACCTGCGCTGCAGTTCCCATATTGGCGCTTCACTGAAGCGGTAGCGTTCTTGTCCGTCTATTGTCATTAGTTCAAACCCTGCTCTCTGATTATCGTACGGAAATTTGTCCGGTAGTCAAATATTATCACATTTCGCTCAGCCCTTCACAACTCATAAGTGGCATACTGGCGCATATATTTCTTGGAGTGCTGTGCAATCCAGAAAGGAGCTTCTGCCATGAACCCTGCCGAATCCGGTTTTTCAAGCAAGCCAAGCGTCCCCCAGCCTATACGCAGCGACGGTGCAGGCAATGTCGACCTCGGCCCCCGCGATATTCTGCGCGACCGGGAGAATCCCGATATGTTCGTCCCGCCCTCTACAGATAACGGGCTGATCCCCAATCTGAAATTCTCTTTCTCCGACGCCCATATGCAGCTGAACTTCGGCGGCTGGTCCCGGGAGGTTACCGTCAGAGAGCTGCCTATCGCCACCACACTTGCAGGAGTGAACATGAGCCTGACCCCGGGCGGAGTACGCGAGCTGCACTGGCACCAGCAGGCGGAATGGTCCTATATGCTGCTCGGCAGCGCCCGGATTACCGCCGTGGACCAGAATGGCCGGAACTTCATTGCCGATGTCGGCCCGGGCGATCTGTGGTATTTCCCTCCGGGCATCCCGCATTCAATCCAGGGGCTGGCCGAGGGATGCGAGTTCCTGCTTGTGTTTGACGATGGAAGCTTCTCGGATCTGAACACCCTGTCGATCTCCGACTGGTTCGCCCATACGCCGCCCGAGGTCCTGTCCGCCAACTTCGGCGTACCTGAATCTGCATTTGAATGTATTCCGAAGGAACAAGTGTATATATATCAGGATCAGGTGCCCGGCCCCCTGGAG
Source organism: Paenibacillus sp. FSL E2-0178 (assembly GCF_038593005.1). Classification (NCBI taxonomy): domain Bacteria; kingdom Bacillati; phylum Bacillota; class Bacilli; order Caryophanales; family Paenibacillaceae; genus Paenibacillus; species Paenibacillus sp. FSL E2-0178. Next base: position 5,567,280 of record NZ_CP151953.1, on the reverse strand, counting down.
AGTCAGAGGGTGGAGTCACCTTATGGAGAGATTCCGCTGAGCTTCAAGCATCAGCTGCTGGCCCAGCCGCCGCTTCGGACGCCTGGAGGCAGTGTGCGGATTGTCGACTCCGGCAATTTCCCCATCTCCCGGAATATTGCCGCCGCGCTGGTGGAGATTGAGCCCGGCGGCATGCGGGAGCTGCACTGGCATCCGAATAATGACGAGTGGCAGTATTATCTGACCGGGCAAGGCCGGATGACGGTCTTTGGCGGGGACGGCGCAGCGCGTACATTTAACGTCAGAGCCGGAGATGTCGGCTATGTGCCTTTTGCCCAGGGACATTATATTCAGAATACCGGGACAGACACGCTCTGGTTCCTGGAAATGTTCCGGAGCGACCGGTTCGCCGATGTCTCCCTGAACCAGTGGATGGCGCTTACTCCCCATGAACTGGTCAGCAGCAATCTGAATGTGGGGCCAGAGCTGATGGATGCCCTGCGCAAAGTGAAATGGCCTGTGGTGAAATACCCGAATCAGGGACACGAGCACGGGCATGAGCTTGGGCAGGGGCACGGGAAGCAGAAGGAGTAGCGCGTGGTTTTGCCCAGTTTGAGACTGGATTGGGCAGGTCAGTCTGCCCTATGGCCTTATCTTTACCCCAACCAAGCGGCTGAAGTGAAAATCCTTAAGCTCAGCTGTATAGACCGGCCTTAATGTTGTACATTCTGCAACTTGATCATCCGAATATCCGGCTGTTTGGGAGAATTATTGCACAAAATACAACATTATCCTCCATTACGAAGCTGAAGCAGTTAAAATGTTGTAATTCATACAACAATCTTGCTTTAGAAGCAATATCCGGAGAAAATTGTTGTATTTTCTGCAAGATTTTAATGATCGTCCTATAATTAATGGGTAAATCCAATTGTTCGAACTGCATTCTTTATAGAACAACATAAAAAGCGGTCAGACACCCGTCTGCACCGCTTTTTGTTCTTAATCATTAGTTTGTATTTCATTCTAGGAAACCTCTACTCACCGGTCTCAGCAAACCGCTTGATCCGCTCGCCGACTGCATCACGGACCCGCTGGAACACCGCCCATTTCTCTTCCTCACTGCCCTGCGCTTTGGCCGGATCATCGAATCCCCAGTGCTCCCGCCGCACCTGCGGAGGCGTCACCGGACATTTATCGGCGGCATCCCCGCATAATGTTACTACGAGATCAGCACTGTTAAGCAGCGAAGGATCAATAATATCCGAGGTCTGGGCCGAAATATCGATCCCCACCTCGTTCATTGCCTGTACTGCCTTGGGATTTAAGCCGTGGGCTTCAATTCCCGCACTGTACACATTCCAGGCGTCCCCGAGAAATTGTTTCGCCCAGCCCTCCGCCATTTGGCTCCGGCACGAATTCCCCGTGCACAGGAAATAGATCGTCTTTTTGCCCATGTCTGATTTCTCCTTCAGGATTAGATTAGAACAGCTTCAGTTGCAGATACAAACCTAATAATGTGATAAATAACGTCGGAATCGTCAGGATAATTCCTGTTTTGAAATAAGTGCCCCAAGAGATCTTTACACCTTTGCCTGATAGCACATGCAGCCACAGCAGAGTAGCGAGCGAGCCGATCGGCGTAATCTTCGGACCCAAGTCTGAACCGATGACATTCGCGTAGATCAGAGCCTCTTTAATGAGACCTGTCGCCTGTGCGTTATCAATGGCCAGCGCCCCAATCAGCACCGTCGGCAGATTATTCATCACTGAGGAGAGGATCGCGGCGAGGAAGCCCATCCCCATCGTTGCTGCGAACAAACCGTGCTCCGCCACCTCACTGATCATCTCTGCAAGCACATCGGTCAGTCCGGCATTGCGCAAGCCATACACCACGACATACATGCCAATGGAGAAAAAGACAATCGCCCACGGCGCGCCTTTGACCACTTCCATCGTCTTGACGTAGGGACTCCGGCGGGCCATGAGCAGGAAGCAAACCGCGATTACACCTGCCACGACTGACACCGGGATGTTCAGAAATTCACTGACAAAATATCCGGCCAACAGAAGCGCCAGCACGCCCCAGGATAACCGGAACATGCGCTTGTCCTTAATCGCCTCCTCCGGGAGCTTCATCCCGGCAGTGTCGTACACTTTGGGTATACTTCTGCGGAAGAACAGGTATAAGACCAGAATACTGGCGGCGAGCGAGAACAGCGTAGGCAGCAGCATACGTCCTGCATATTCTGTGAAGCTGATGCCGAAGAAATCGGCGGATACAATATTGACCAGATTGCTGACGATCAGCGGCAGCGAAGTCGTGTCGGCGATGAAGCCGCTGGCGATAATGAAGGGAAACACTTTTTTCTCATCAAAATTCAGCGCCCGGACCATTGCCAGCACAATCGGCGTCAGGATCAGCGCCGCCCCGTCATTGGCAAACAACGCCGCTACCACTGCGCCCAGCAGGATGACATAGATGAACATCAGCGTACCGTTGCCGCGTGCCGCCGCTGCCATATGCAGTGCCGCCCATTCGAAGAATCCAACACGGTCGAGGATCAAAGAAATCAGAATAATAGCTACAAAAGCCAGCGTGGCATTCCACACAATCATCGTCACATCGCGGACATCCCCAAAGCTGACCACGCCTGCCGCCAGGGCCAGCAGTGCTCCGCCGCAGGCTGACCAGCCAATGGATAACTTACGCGGCTGCCAGATCACAAAGATTAAAGTAATAACAAAAATAAGGCTGGCTAGGACAACCATAATCCCGCCCTCCGTTTGACCCGCAGCAACATTTCCCGCAGCACTCCCCAATAGATAAATTTATATATAAGAGTAACGCCAGCCTGTCCTCCAGGCGTTCTCATCGATCTAGTATTATATCAGTCGCAGCAGGCAGTAACCTCTGTCTTATTCAATGACGACAGCAGAGTATGTGAATCCGGCAATCCATGCAGGACGGCCGTGATATGCGGCTTGCCCTCCACATTCAGGGAGTAATGCACCCACTGCCCGCGTTTGCTCTCCTTCACCATCCCCTTATCCTTCAGTTTACGCAGATGCTGGCTGATCGCCGGCTGCGAGATCTCAAAGAGTTCGACGAACTCACAGACACACCATTCCCGCTCCTGCAGCAGTCCAAGCATCATCAGGCGGGTCTTGTCCCCCAGAAGCTTCAGGTCATCAGCCACCTCGTTAAGCTTATCCATCGCGGTTCAGCCTCCTTAGTATATAAGCCAATGCTTATATACTAAAACAGTCTTATCAAAAGGACAAGAGAAAAGTCCAATGATTAATTGCATTGCTTTGCTTTGCTTTATTGAATATTTTATATCCTTAAGTACTAACTGCATTTATCTCTTCATAGGCTAAATTATGGGGAACGCAGCAGCTTCTTGGAGAGGAGATGCAGGTCCGAAGAGCCATCCTTGCCAGTGGATTGGAGGCCGGACCACCATGAGTACAGATCAGCTCATCGCATTGCTCGTTCTCATCATTATGATCGTACAGCTTGCTGTCAAAAAGGATAAATCCTAAGGACAGCAAACAGCCAAGCAGATCGGGAGTCATCCCGGTACGCTTGGCTTTGTTTGGCTGGGCCGCTGATCCGGCCGGTTATTTCACAAAAATGCGAATCTGACGTTCACCCGTACGCTTCATTACCCGGTAACCAGTATCCGCTGCCGTTGCCATTCCGTTATCATCCGGGCGGCAGTAGCCCCCGGCTACACAGGTACCGTCATCACGGACAAGCAGCTTGCCGATGATCCCTACAGCTACCCATTCTTCCCTGTCCTGGCGGGAAACATATTCCAGGGAGCCATCCCATTCAGGGTTAAGCACCGGTTCTGATTTCGTACCCGCCTCACGGACAATATCGCCGTATTCATTTCTAACCTCAGCGACCTCTACCTCGTGATACAGAATCCGGTCCCACTCATCGGTTACGAACATACCGTTCCAGCGCAGGTCACTCGAATCGGCAACGATAGCCGGTCTGGCGCTGATGACACCGAGAATATATTCATCCCCTGCCTTGGCTTTACGGATTCTTTCACTGGCCCCATCAAACGTAACGAAATAACCTGCGTCAATGGCGAGCCCGTCCGAGGTTTCGAACATTTCTGCATAATCCGCGGCACCTGGAGACATCAGCGTACCATCCAGATAAATATTACCCGTAAGCCCTTCAATCACCGCTGAATTAAAGGTCGGGCCGACCGCCAGCCCGTTGGCCAAATGCCACGAATACGGAAACCGCGTTGAGCCGTTCTGGCCCATGATATGGGCCCCTGTATGCTCCGCGAGAACAATCGTCGCTTCCCCCTCGGCATGGGAGTTCGGAGCAAAAGCCTGGGTCTGGAACCCTTCCGCATGGGAAGCCTGGCCGGAAGCAGTAGTATCCGCACCTTCGGCATGCGCATAAGGCGCATTCGCCAGTGTACCGACCCCCTCGGCGTGGGAAAAGGAGCCGCTGGCTTGTGTGTTGGCCCCTTCGGCATGGCCGGAAGCTCCGCTGGCTGTAGTCTGGAAGCCCTCGGCGTGCGAGGCTGTTCCGCTGGCCGTTGTATTCTGCCCTTCAGCGTGCGCACCCACATTGCCGCTGGCCGTTGTTGCTAATCCTTCGGCATGGGAAGAAGAACCGCTGGCCACTGTATTCTGCCCCTCGGCATGCGAGAAGTCGCCAAGAGCTGAGGGCCCGGCGGCTAGGGTGATGTCCGCAGTGCCGCCCTCCGCATGTGAGGCGAAGCCCATGGACGTGGTTCCGACTCCCTCGGCATGTGAACCGGAACCACTGGCAAAGTTGGGGGCCGGATTCCCCTGCGCATCCACACCGCCGCCTTCAACGTGGGATGCCCTGCCGCTGGCTGAGTTGCCCTCTCCCTCCGCATGGGCGTTGATGGCTGTCGTCTGAGTTGATGTATTGAAGCCTTCCGTATGTGATCGCGCTCCCCAGGCCTGTGTGCCGAATCCTTCGGAGTGGGCTTCAAGGCCGGCAGCCAGCGTCGTCGAGCCTTCCGCATGTGAGCTTTCGCCCAGCGCGTTGGTTAAATAACCTTCTGCATGCGCCGCCACTCCGCTGGCGATGGTAGAAGATCCTTCTGCATGCGCCGTATCATTCGTTGCCTGGGAGAGATAGCCCTCCGCATGTGATGCGCTTCCGCTGGCAATAGTAGTATTGCCTTCTGCATGCGAGGTATCTCCGCTGGCAAGTGTAGAGAACCCTTCAGAATGAGCGGCTGCACCGCTTGCTGTTGTATTGAGACCCTCGGCATGCGCAGCAAAGCCGCTCGCCGTATTCCCTACTCCGCTTCCCATCCTGATCACCGCTTTCTTCGTATTACAATATATTTATGTCTGCGGACGAGCGGCGGTAACGGCGAACGTGGCCAAGTTATAGATCAATTTCCATCGTAAATTTCACTTACTAAAGTTGAGAAACATTATAAAGTATAGTAGAATGAGTACATGAAGAAGGGGGCGGATTGATATGGCCGAGGAGAAACAATTGATGGAAATAGGAATAAGCACGTTTTTGGAGACTACGCCTGATCCGGTAACCGGCAAGGCCATTAGCCATGCGGAGAGACTGCGCGAAGCCGTAGAAGAAATTGTGCTCGCTGACCAGGTGGGCCTGGACGTATATGGCATAGGTGAACATCACCGGGCCGATTATGCAGGCAGCGCTCCGGCTGTAGTTCTTGCCGCCGCGGCAGCTACGACCAAGCGGATCAGACTGACCAGCGCGGTCAGCGTCTTGTCTTCAGATGATCCGGTCCGGGTGTACCAGGATTTCGCCACTCTGGACGGACTGTCGAATGGCCGGGCAGAGATTATGGCAGGCCGCGGCTCATTCATTGAGTCCTTCCCGCTGTTTGGCTACAGCCTGGATGATTATGATGAATTGTTCGAGGAGAACCTGGAGCTGCTGCTGGCGATCCGCGCTTCCGAGAAGGTCACCTGGCGCGGCGGTCATCGCCCGGCGATTAATAACCTTGCCGTCTATCCCCGCGCCGTCCAGGATCCGCTTCCCGTCTGGGTGGCCAGCGGCGGCAATCCTGAATCTGCCGTGCGGGCCGGAACGCTCGGCCTTCCGATCGCTTTCGCGATCATTGGCGGTATGCCGGAACGCTTCGCTCCGCTTGTCGCCTTATACAAGGAGGCCGCTGTCCGCGCGGGACATAATCCAGACAAGCTGCAGATTGCCACGCACTCCCATGGCTTCGTAGGTGAAACTAACGAACAGGCAGCCGCCTTGTTCTACCCGTCCACCGCAGCCCAGATGAATGTCATCGGACGCGAACGGGGCTGGGGCGGAACCTACAACCGTGCGGCCTTTGACGATGCCCGCAGCCTGCGCGGCGCACTTTATGTCGGCGATGCCGAATATGTAGCCGAGAAGATCCTCCTGCTGCGCAAGAATCTTGGCGTGACCCGCTTCTTCCTGCATGTGAATGTAGGCACCATGCCGCACCGCGAGGTGCTGCGCGCCATTGAGCTATTGGGCACCAAGGTTGCCCCTATCGTGCATAAGGAATTAGCACGCACTGAGGCTAAATAACTGATATTGTGACCCTAATACGCCAAAAACACTTCAGTCGCTTAACAGCTCTTGAAGTGTTTTTGGCGTATTCTTATGCTCCGGCTGAAATAAAGAAGCGGTGTTACTGCGGACTTAGCAATTCACGCATCGCCGCTGCCACATCTACCGCATTCGTAATCGGGAGGAAGTGATAGCCGCTACCGATTATTTTCACATCCGCATCAGGGTGGGCAACCTTGAAAAGCTGCATTTTCTCAAGACTGAACTCATCCATACTCTCTTCTGCCAACAGCAATATCAAAGGAATATCAGCCGCTTGCTTCAGGCAATAATCGGTGGCAGTTACTTCCTTGCTCAGATGATCTAGGGCTTGTTTACGGCTATGATGTATGTAAGAATCATCCAACAGGTAGAAGTTATTCAATAAATAGTCCTTGAATAATTGTCGTTCAGATTCAGCAAGCTTATCCATCGCCAGGACGGTTTCATCCACTGCCTGTTCAAGCTCCTCCAGACTATCAATGACGGGTAACGTAATCTCCCCCTCATCCTCTTCCCTGTCCGCAAGGAAATAATATCCGCCATCGAGCAAAGTAAGTGACTTCACATCAGCAGGATACTCCGCATAAAAGGCCTCACATATCCATGCGCCAATGGAATTCCCTGCGAAATGCGCTGCCGGAATCTGCAGATCATTCAGAATCCTTTTAATCTCCCGTACAAAAGCTCCAATCGACACATCTGCCTGATCATCCTGGTTATGCCCTGGCAGGTCGATTGCTATGAACCTGAAATCTGCCATTTGCGCAGCTAAATGAGCGTATATTTCCTTTCGTTCACCAAGCGCCGGAAGCACCACAACCGTTCTATCGTTGTTCTCCGCATTGTAGACAATATACCGTTCCATTGTTCTTCCTCCAGCCCTGCGATTCTCCCTTACTGCACTAACGCCTCAATCACAGGATACGAGATCAGTTTGCGGTCCCTGTAGGTTGCAGGAATCACGTCACTCTTCGAGCTTAGAATCCCATCCTGCAGAAGTACAGCCTTGAACCCTCTTTCCATAGCCCCGTTATAGGTGAACAGTACGCAGTGCTCAGCGGCATATCCCGAGAGAATCAGCAGATCGATGCCCTGCTCCAGCACAATCTTTTCCAGATCCGTCTTCCAAAAAGCATTCGAATATTCCTTCATCACTCTAAGATCCGTCTCCTTAATTTCAATGCCCGGAATAATCTTGAATTTCTCCTCATCGGAAGGCTGCATCCCCTCGATGTCCTGGATATGAATCACCGTATGATCTTTGGAGCGCAGCAGCTCCGAGACATAGTTAATGAACTCGCAGGCCTGATCTATTACTTTCTGTTCCACCTTTCTCAAATGCACCTCTTGCACGTCAATAATTAACAAACCGATCTTCATCCATTCTTCCTCCTTATTAGCTAAATAAAAGGAACTTCACATCATTCCTCCAATTGTACAATAAGCCCTGACTCATCCGATATTTATTTTTTTGACAGCTCCAGTTACCCTTCTATGAATGCAGCTTTCAAGACAAAGAGACTGCCCGCGGCAGCCTCTATCACTTTCGTTCACAAGTCTTATCTTGTAATCCATCTCTACCTCCGTATGAAATACTGCTCCCGGTCCAAATCTGGAAGGAGTGCCGGATGCACAGGCTTCCATCCAAGCTGCTCTTGGGTCCAGATGCTCGAAGCTGGGATATCCAGCGCCACAAAGTGAGCCAGCCAGCCGAAATGCCCTCCTGCCTCTTCAGGGGGAATGCTGACTACAGGTATCCCGAGCCGGCGGCCGATTACGCCGGCAATATCACGGACCGGCACACCTTCATCGCCGATTGCATGCAGCCGAACTCCGGCAGGAGCTGATTCCAGCGCCAGCCGGTAGAGATGTGCGGCATCCAGCCGGTGCACAGCTGGCCAGCGGTTTGCGCCATCGCCCACATATCCCGAGATTCCTGTAGTACGGGCCATATTGATTAGGCCGGGAACAAAGCCGATATCGCCATCACCATGCACGGATAGCGGTAGCCGCAGCACCGATACGCGTACGCCCTGCGCTGCCAATGCAAGGGCCGCTTCCTCCGAGGCCGAGCGATGCTTCACAGAGCCGGGATAGGGTGCATTCTCTTCTGTTCCCAGCTGACCCGGCGTTAGATGCCCGATCACAGAGGTTACGACTAACGGCCGGCCGGACTGCGCAAGCTCGGCCCCTATTGCTTCGACCGCAAGCCGGTCTGACTCGCCTGCAGCCGTAAGATCCGAGAAGTCGTGAATGAACGCGGCATGGATAACACCATCCGCTCCAGCCGCTCCCCGCCGCAGGCTGTCCAGATCATCCAAAGAACCGCGGTGTATGGCGGCCCCGGCAGCAGCAAGCGCAGCTGCAGCCTCATCCGAACGGGCGAGGCCCAGTACATCATGCCCCGCATCTATCAATTCACGTACAATGGCAGAGCCGACAAAACCAGTAGCACCTGTGACAAAAACACGCATATTAAATTCCTCCAATAACTATTATGTGGTAGAACTGCCCGGTGCACCCTGGCGGCATAACCGGTTGCCGCCGCTCGTACAAGGCTACACTCATTATAGTCTGCGCATTACCGGAACCTTTGCCTGTTCCCTTTCACTTTTTGCCCGATCCTACAAGAAGGGCGAACTGGTCTTATGACCGCACACAAAAACCCGCAGACCAAGCGGCTGCGGGCTTCCCGAAGGAATGGTTCAGTCGGTTCTGTGGGTTTGCTGACGTAATCCGGCGATATCTCTGCTTGGCGGATTTCCGAAGAACCGGCTGTAATCCCGGCTGAATTGGGAATCACTCACATAACCGACAAGCCGGCAGGCAGTGGTCGCGTCCATGGCACTGGCTAACATCAGACGTCTGGCCTCATGAAGGCGCAGCGCTTTTTGATATTGCAGCGGGCTCATGGAGGTGACGGACTTGAAATGCACATGAAAAGAAGATGGACTCATATGTACCAGCTCCGCCAGCTCAGCAACCTTCATCTGCCGGGAGAAGTTGCCCTGCAGCCAGGTTATGACCTTCGACACCCGCTGCATATCCGACTCCGCGAACCCCATCTCCACAACCTGGGCGCCAATCGGACTGCGCAGAATCCGGATCAGAATTTCATCCAGAACCAGCGGGGCAAGCAATTCAGCATCACCGTCATTGTGGAGGCATTCCACCAGTCTCGCCACTGCGTTAATGATACTCAGATTGACATCAGCAATGTAACCTTTACTCATCTGACGTACCGGGGGTAAACCCTGGGGGTACAGCTTCAGGACCCATTCGCTAATCCGCTGCGGATCAAGCTCCAGCCTCACGGCAAGATAAGGCTCAGATGAACTGGCCTCCATGAGCTGCATGGCTAACGGCAGGGCGACAGGCAACAGAATCATCTGCGATTTGTCAAAATGATAAACCTCCTGCCCGATCATGACATCCTTTGACCCTTGGGCCACGATTATAAACGAGGTGGAATAGAAGGTTTTGATGGTATCCCTATCGGTACGTGAATACCGGCTGACATAGAGCCCGGGTATGCGCTGGCTAAAGGTACCGTCATGAGGAACAAGAGCAGAGATCAGCTGGACCAGTCTGGCTGTTTCTGCCTCAAGCAGCCTCTCTGCATTCCCAGGCTCCGTTGTCACCGCGTATTCATCTTGCAGCCTCATCATATAGCCACCGCTCCCTGGTATTCAGACATCTATGAAACTCCATCCTTATGAACAAGTAACGTTTATTATACACACTAATAATAAAAAACTCCCGATAATGTTGTCCATTATCAGGAGTACGCCTGTTGATTAGCCAAAGTCTGCTACGTTACCATAACTACAATTTAGCTAATCAACAGACCTGGCCTTGGAATGAAATTATAGGGAACTACTCCTTAACGCCGCCAAGCGCTACACCCGCGATAATATACCGGGATAGCAGGAAGTACACTACGAACAGCGGTAAGGCTGTCAGCGCCAGCCCCATATAGATCGAGCCGAACTCCGTCTTGTAGATATCCCCGCGCAGTAAGCTGACCATAATCGGCATTGTGTATTTCTCTTTCTGTGTAAGCAGAATCAGCGGCATGAACAGGTTGTTCCAGTTGCCTACGAAGGCGAAGATGGCCTGCGTCGCCACTGCCGGAACCATCAGTGGCAGGATGATCCGGTTAAAGGTCTTGAATTCACCTGACCCGTCTACGCGTGCTGCTTCCACGATCTCAATCGACAGCGTTGCCAGCAGGTATTGGCGCATAAAGAACACCACGGCCGGCGCAGCAATTGCAGGCAGAATCAGCGGCAGGAAGCTGTTGGTCCAATGTATTTTATACATGAACTGATAGAATCCGATGGCACTGGCCTGGGAAGGAATCATCATCACGCACAGGATAAAGGTAAAGAACGGCCCGCGCAGCTTCCAGCTGTAGGTCACAAGCCCATAAGCCGCCAGGGACGAGAAATAGACCGTTAAAAGAGTGGCTGAAGCAGAGATAATAAATGAATTCATAAACCCTTGAATGGGGTCAAAACTCTTGTCCAGCAGCACCCGCAGGTTGCTCATCAGATGCGACGAAGGCAGCAGTGACAGGCCGCTTTGAATTTCCGCTGTAGAGCGGGTGGCATTCACAAACATGATCCAAAACGGGAGGATACTGAGCACCGCCAAAAAGATGCAGACGATATAAATAATCGTCTTGTTAATTCTCCGGGTGACGCCTCCGCTATTATTATTGTTCATGTGCTACGCCCCCCTCACGGCTGCTCTTGGCGGATTTCCGATGCATTTTTTCGATTTTTTTCATTTTTGCCGCATCGCGGTCACGCATTAAATAGAACACAAATCCGGACAATACCGCTGAAATCACGAACATGATCATGCTCGCCGCGGCAGCGCGGTTGTACATATAGCTTCCCTTAAATGCTTGACCGTAGATAAACATGGACGTGGTAAGGGTAGAGTCATCCGGTCCGCCTGCAAGGAAAAGCTGCGGAATATCAAACATGGTCAAACCACCGACCATCGATGTAATCAGTGTGAAGAGCAGAATCGTACGTAAGCTCGGCAGCGTGATCCGGAAGAAGGTTTGAATTCCGTTCGCACCGTCAATCGATGCAGACTCGAAGAGCGCAGGATTGATCCCCATAACGCCTGCGATCAGAATGATCATCGTGTTGCCGTACCACATCCAGAACTGGATGAACGCCACAATGCCACGTGCTGTCGTCTTATCCTGAAGGAAGAAGATCGGAGCGTCGGACCAGCCCATTAATTCAACAAAGCTGTTTACCGGACCCATCGGGTAGGCGAACAAAGTGCTGAAGAGCACGGCGATTGTACCTGCTGTAATAATATTAGGCATATAGAGCAGAACCTTGAAAACACCTTGCCCCTTTATTTTCAGACGCTGGTTCGTGAACCATGCAGTGAGTAGGAGGGCAAGAGCGATCTGGGGAACGAAGTTGACAATCCAGAGTATCCCGGTGTTAATCAGAGACTTTCTGAAGGAGACATTATCAAAGAGGAGATCTTTGAAGTTCTGAAAAGGATTATCCAAAATATGTATCGGTTTTGGGATTAATCCCTGCAAATTGGTGAACCCGATGAATGCGGTGTATAAAATGGGATATAACGAGAAAATCAGAAATGCCAAAACAAACGGAAATGTGAAGATATAGCCGAATTTAGAGTAGTTCACACCTTTGCGGCGCATGCTCTCACCCCTTTAGTTGATATGAAGGGGCGGGATGACTCCCCGCCCCTCCGAATGCTTGTTATTCTCGCTCGATACCCAGCGCTTGTTATTCGCTTTCGATACCCAGCTGATCTTTAACCTGCTGCTTGAAGGTTTCGATTGCTTTCGCACGATCCTTGTTGCCTGCAGTATATTCGCGTACTTGATCACGCCAGAGCTTGTTGATCGTTTCGTCGAACTGGGTCAAGTTCTTACCGGAAGCGTTGGCATTAGCCGGAACGAACACATCAAACATATTCTGTCCGCCAAGCAATGGAACTTCGCCGTTAGACTTATCCATGACAACAGCAGAAGCAACGCTATCCTTCGTACCTTGCTCGCCCTCTTTCATCGTTCCGTTAGCCCAGTAATACTGGAGTCCGGTTTCGGAGGTATCGAGTGTTACCCACTTGATAAAGTCCGCAACAGCCTGTTTCTTGGCATCGTCCTTGGTTACGTCTTGGTTAGCAAGCAACCAGGTGCCTCCCCAGAAGAAGCCAGTCGGCGGCTCGGTAACTGCCCAGTCACCATTTGTATCTTTTACCTGTCCGTTCATTACGTAGTTGATCAACCAAGCTGGACCGAAGAATCCGAAGACCGGTTGAGCGCCGGAGCCGGACATATCAGCATACCAGGCTTCTGTCCAGTCTGTTGTATCGTTGTGGTAGCCATTGTCTTTCAGCTTCTTGGAGAGATCAAGGAACTCTTCACGCTTCGGATCAATATGCAGCTTGCCATCCACAATCCAGCCTTTCTCAGAACTGTTCTCGATCGCATGCCACATGTCGCCGTCACCAGAAATCGCGCCATAGCCTTTAGCCTTCAGCTTCGCAGCTGCATCGAAGAATTTATCCCAGCCTGGACCAATTTCAGTCTTGATCGCAGCCGGGTCATCTGTTCCAAATACATCCTTGGCGATTGAGCGGCGGTAGATAAAGGCTCCGCCTGTCGCCTGGTAGCCGAGACCTTTCAGCTGGCCGTCTTTGCTGCCGATATCAACCGAGTATTGAGCAATGCCTGCGTCTTTTACCAGCTGGTCGTCAAGACCCAGGTCAGCATAGTTGGCGGCATAAGTGGATGCATCACCTTGGGTATATTTGAGTACGAACGCCGACTCCGCTGCAAAAATATCAGGGGCATCCTTACCGCCAGCGGCCAGCGCCTGGTCAAGAGCAGGCTGATAAGCGCCATCGGTAGTTGCAATAACCGTAGTTTTAAACTCCACATTTGCATCGGGATGAGTTTCCATATACTTTGTAGTCATGTTCGGAATCTCATCGGTGAAGCTCCAGAGATTGATGGTAACTTTCTCACCGGATCCTGCTGCTGGAGCTGTTGTAGCTGCTGCGGCCGTTGTAGCTGCCGGAGCTGTTGTGGCGTTTGCGCCGGATGAGCTTGAATTATTATTTCCTCCACACGCTGCCAGAGCAGATGACATCAAGACCAATGTAGAGATCCCAGCAAGAACACGCTTCATACTTTTCATACTTTGCCTCCCCTTTTATATTAAATCCTCGGTTTTATGTAACCGCATTCATATTATAGTGCCAGACTCTCTCAGACATAAGGAACCCCTCATTGGGAAAAATACCACTATTTTTGGTTCCTGCTCTGTGCTAGGAATAAAATAGAAAAATGGAATGATCAGTTAATTTCCGCATAAAAAAACAGGCCACCGATCTTACCGGCAACCTGGCATCATTACATCATATCGAATAACCAAATCAGTATACAACTCCCAGTGACAGTCCTAATCTTTTTCACTATACTATAATTAAATTAGTTACTTTATTTTTTAGTTCGATATCATAAAAGAATGAGAGATGAGAGCATTGGAAGAATCAAAGTTTGAGAGTAGCTGTATTGATTCAATATCTGAGGTTTTACAGTTTCTTTCAGGAAAATGGACTTTTCTGGTGATGACACAGCTTCTTAGGGAACCTCAGCGTTTTAACCAACTACGACGGAATTTAGGTAACGTCAATACGAAGGGCCTAACAGATACATTACGGAATTTAGAAGAACATCAAATGTTAAACCGCCAGGTCTTTCCAACGGTACCCGTAACCGTCGAATATTCAATTACCGAAAAGGGAAAAGCCTTCTCGAAGGTATTTGAGCAGATCAATCACTGGAAAAATGAATGGGATTCTCCTGTCCAGCAATCCTCATAAAAAGGACAATTCGTTAGACAAACTGTACGATATCTTTCATCGGACGTCTTTTTTTAGAGCGCCCTTCCCGGACGCGATAACCGAAGGCTGCCATGACACTTAAGCTATATTCATTCTGTCCCAGAAGTCCTTTCTTTTGAAGCAGGTCATTAACGGCATCCAGATTGAAGCCTTCGATGGCGCATGAATCGATTTCAATATGCGCCGCTGCCGTCATCATGTTACCAAGTGCAATAAATGTCTGTTTGGAGGACCAGTCCAGCAAAGCTCTTTCTGAATCCAAATGCAGGTCATGATAAAATTGGGCATATGCCGGCTTCATTCCCTTGTAAATTTCCAGAGGCATCTCCAAGGTTTGAGTTTGCTGCTCTTTTAAATAAGGAGAATCATAGGTAAGGTCTTTCCTGGCTAAAATCATAACAAAGTGACTAGATGTGGGCAGCTGCCGAACTGCGCCGTATGCATATGGAGCTAATTCATTTCTGAATTCCGGGCTCTGCACAACAATGAATTTCCAGGGCTCATTTCCGCCCGAGCTGGGGGATAACCGGCCAGCCTCTAGGATAAATTGAAAATCCTCTTCAGAAATTTTTCTCTCCGGGTCAAATTCTTTGGTTGCATGCCGATAGTTGAAGGTTTCCAGAATCTCTGTTTTTCTTGCAGATGTATTCATTTCTCCTCCCAGTTAGCCAGCGGATCCATCCGGAACCGGGTTAAATTTAAACTGCTGATTTTCCATACACCATCTACACGCTCGTAGGATTCTCTATATTGACCATACCCGTTATGTCCTGGAGGCGAGTCGTCCTTATCAGGAAAACTCAATAAATCTTCCATTGCCCAAACACCCTTCGCGTGATTCTCATCTATCCAATCAATCTCCGGCATATGTCCATGGTGAACGGAAGGTGCTTTTCCGACTAGATCGTTTATCACTTTACTGAATTCTTCCCCGTTTTTGAACACATGTCCATCAGGTTCGAGTTTGACCTCAGCTGTGAAAATTTCTGCTAATTCAGACCAGTTCTTCTCATCCACAAAACGGAAATAGCGTGCTTTCAGTTTTTTTATCTCTTCGATTCCCTCCAGCCGTTGAACTCTCCGTTCCAGCTGATGGAGTTTATTCATAATAATCTCCGGCCCGTTCATGACTGCCTGCTCATGGTGCTGCTTATCTGTCATATAATTGTCTCTCCTTCTTTGGCATTCAATTGCCTCGAGACAAACTATAGCAAGTAATTATTATTTTCATAAGGAGGCTATTTTTTTATATATACTTTAGAAAAGTAAAGTCTTTGATGCCTGTACTACCTTTCAGTCCAGTCATGCTACAACCCGATGTCCGCAGGCGTCTTTGCCTGTAGTATCCTTTTCAAGAGCAATCCGTCACTGGGGTAAAACTTTCCATACCGGGCAAAATCTCTTGGATATAAACTAACTATTATTGTCCATACATTCAGAACCATGAATAGCAGCGGAAGATAATAATTATGTTCACTGCCAATGCCAAGCGTGAAGTAGATGATGCCAATTACAGACGTCTGGAACATTACCCCGCCGAGAGCAAAAATAGAATGACGCAGCCTGCTGGCCTTTTTGCCGCTCTCTATAAACGTTAACCCGCCAAATCCGTAGCAGAATATAAAGGATGTGCCGAAGATATCTGCACTCCAAAACTGTTTCCGGTCACCTATGACCACTAATTTTATTGGATACCCCATTAACTTTCCTGCCAAATAATGTCCGAGTTCGTGTACGAACGTGTCCAGATATTTAAACAAAGTCAATATGACCGCAGCGAGTACCCCATGCATGACTGACGGCTCGACCATGGATAACAAGAGGATAAATACTATAAACAACATAATATAAAGAAAAGTCCGGTTCAACACGGTTTCCTGCCTTCAAGTTATTTTAATCTACCAGTGTCATCACGCGAGTCTCCTAGCATACACCCTGCAATTTCAAACCCTATAGCTTTAACTTGAATCAGTCATGATTCCCTCACGAGAACTTATACCAGAATATCCGATAATCAAAATCCGGCTTCATCCCGATTGCTTGAGCTATACGGATAGAGCCAGTGTTCTCCGGAGTACAGTCCCAATAAGGCCGGATTCCTTTTCGTCTGAATTCTTGTAACA
Organism: Paenibacillus sp. FSL E2-0178; assembly: GCF_038593005.1. Taxonomy (NCBI): domain Bacteria; kingdom Bacillati; phylum Bacillota; class Bacilli; order Caryophanales; family Paenibacillaceae; genus Paenibacillus; species Paenibacillus sp. FSL E2-0178. The sequence continues at coordinate 5,550,669 of NZ_CP151953.1, read as the reverse complement.
GTGCAGTAGCCACTGCCGTGCCATAATTTCTTCCTCTGTATCCTTCCAGGGTCTCGATATCAATCGCATGCGTCTCTTTTGCAATAAAAGCCGAGAAACACAAACTCACGACCTGGTTATTATACTCGGCATAACACCCTAGTCCCTGCTGAAGGAAAACATCTGCCGACTCCCAGTAATGCAGTATTTTCTCTTCTACAAATGAATGGTTCTCTAATCGCCTTGACGTAAACAGCTCCCTGTCGATTGGCCGGATCGTTACTCCATCAGATTGAAATCCTATCGCTCCCGCTTGCTCTCCTGCACAGAACACATGCTGATTTTCCGCCGAAATATTACGGTCCCCGAAGATGGTACTTAGCGTTTCATCCCAGATATCCATCTCCGCGCCGATCTCGACCCAATTGATCCCTTGTTTCTGTAGCTCAGGTTCTATAACGGTTCGCATGTATTCGCCCAGCTTCTCTGCAAACACTGAACTCCACGCATCACCAACGACTTGAAACCCCTGCTGTCCCTGAATCCAGATTAACGCTGCTGTTGGTTCTGTCGGATGATCTGCGTAGACCCTACCCGGGTTCATCCCATCAACTATAGCCTTGGCCTCAATATTTTTACATGGATTTGTGAGATGCCGTATCTTATAAAAGTCCTCTTTATTAAGCTCTGTGATCATTGTCAGATCCTCCGGTCCTTACAAATAATGCTTTTCCATTGCTTTTATGAATACGTCTATGGGTTTTTCATAATCTATAGGTTTGTGAATTATTCTGTTCAGCCATTTCATATGCTCTTCCTTACTTGCATGTTCTCCTTGTGCATGATCATTAAAGAAGGTTACTTCTTTCATTGTTCCTAAGACACTTCTATTGTTAGTTCTAGCTATATTGATCTGCTGGCTGTCTTTCATATACGATTCAATTAACTTCGGTTCAATTCCTTCACTTACCAGATAATCCCTCAATTCTGTGCGGAACTTATCGGTTAAACTATTTAACTGAGCCGATCTTACCCCGTTAAAAATCACACTCAACCGGCTTAGATCATTGATGAGGAGGATATGCTTCCGTCTATTTACCCATATCATATTCGTGTGCCAACTGAATAACGGAGCGGTTAGCTCATTCTCTATCGGTGCAGCTTTCATTTCCTTCAATAAAGCCTGCGTGAATCTTAATACAACCATTTTGCACTTCCTTTCTTAACGCTTACATGCTTCCCATTCCTCTGTATTCGGGAGTACCCCCGCACTATCCTCTCTGCAGAACGGAAATCAGGCCGCCCTCAACTGAGAACGGCCCGATGTTTTCACACTCATTTTTCCTTAATGACCAGCAGAACTCCCATACAAATCAGAGCGGTCCCTGCCCAAAAGGACAAGCCTATCTGCTCCCCGAGTAATAACCACCCCAGGAAAGTGCCGACTACCGGCTGGAAGAAGAAAAATAATCCCCCGCTTGAAGCATTCAGCATTTGCAATCCACGGTTCCACAGCAGAAAACCACAGGCTGTAGAGATTACCCCCAGATATACAAGACCGCCCCAAATTGACGGATGCATCAACGCGCTAACATCCAAATCAGGCAACCGGCTAATCGTAACAGGAGTAAGTAAAACAACGGCTACCAGGGCAGCATAGAACGTTACCACAATCTGCGAATAGTGCCCCGGCACCCGTTTAATAAGCACTGACATAAGCGCCCAGGTAAGCGCCGCAACGAGCAGGGATATCCCGCCGAGCTGAAGCGATGGATCAATGCCCGCATTTCCGACAATAATACCGACACCGAGCGTTGCTAAAATAACGGAAAAGGCCTTTTTAAAGGTAATCTTCTCTTTCAAAATAATCCGCGCAAACAGCACCATAAATGCTGGTGTGGCCCCTGTAATGATCGCACCCATTTGTGCGGTAGAGAGCATCGTGCCTATCTCTTGGGTTACGATTGAAATGGTATTTCCAATCACGCCGATCATGACAATTAACAGGATATCCCGTTTCTCGATACGCCACGATTGTCTGGTAATAATACCAATAAGGAGCAATGCAATAACCGCAATTACATAGCGGATCCATACTAATTCAAGCGGCGGTACAACGTCCACCACGTATTTTACAACCACATACATCCCGCCCCAGATGCTGGCAGCGAGCGATAAATACAAAGAACCTAATAAAGTGTTTTTCATGTTTTGTACCCTCCGTTGTTCTAGACATTCCTTGTCCTTAACGGAGTTGTAGTTTTCTGCCGTTAAGGAATCAGAACTACAGGTACATCATTCTCGAATAGTGGTGACCACAGCATTAGTTCTCAGCTCACTTTCAGAAGATAATTTCATTCTATTCTATACGAACATCATCCATCTGGGTATAAGTATTTAACTGTCTGAACGAGAAATGTTGAAACTTGTCATATTTTCTAACGTAGATTTGGACCATACAGAGAATGAAAAACTGGAGAGGAGCTTGTACCTGATGGAGTATTACCGCCGCAGTGTAACAGACACCCTGGAAGAAGTGCAGAGCCAGGCCAAAGGGCTTACGTCTGCTGAAGTAGACAACCGGCTCACCAAGGACGGCTACAATGAGTTAAAGGGTAAACAGAAAGACCCGCTCTGGAAGCTGTTTCTGGAGAATTTCAAAGATCCGATGGTTATTGTGCTGCTCATAGCAGCAACAGTTCAGATTGTGATGGGGCATGTCATGGAATCCGTCATTATCTTTGTAGTGCTGATTCTGAATGCTGTGATCAGCGTTGTTCAGACCCGTAAGGCCGAGAGCTCGCTTGACGCGCTGCGCAAAATGTCTGCGCCTGAAGCCAAGGTCATCCGGGACGGAGCCTTGCTGTCGATTCCGGCGCGGGAACTTGTCCGCGGCGATATCGTCTTCCTGGAGGCTGGCGATTACGTGCCTGCGGACGGGCGGATTATTGAATCCGGGAGCCTGAGGATTGACGAAGGAATGCTGACCGGAGAATCCGAAGCCGTAGAGAAGCATATTCAGCCTATTGATCATGACGCTCCGCTTGGAGACCGGCGCAATATGGCATTCAGCGGCTCGCTCGTTGTCTATGGCCGGGGAACGCTGGTCATTACAGGAACTGCTCTCGGCACCGAGCTTGGGAAGATTGCCGGTCTGATCGAGAGTGCTGAAGCGAAGCAGACTCCGCTTCAGCGCAAGCTGGAGAGCTTCGGCAAGAAGCTGGGCCTGGCCGTTCTCGGCTTGTCCATCCTTATCTTCTCCATTCAGGCTGCACGCGTCTGGCTCTCGAACGATACGGTCGACACGACCGAAGCGATTCTGAATGCCCTTATGTTCGCCGTCGCTGTAGCCGTCGCCGCGATTCCCGAGGCATTGTCCTCGATTGTAACCATTGTGCTCTCCGTAGGCACCAACAAGATGGCCCGGCAGAACGCCATTATCCGCAAGCTGCCCGCTGTTGAAGCCCTGGGATCAACCAGTGTAATTTGTACAGATAAGACCGGTACGCTGACACAGAATAAAATGACAGTTGTCGATTACTTCCTGCCGGAAGGATCGCAGGAGCAGTTCAGCCTGCAGGCCGATGAATGGTCGGAAGAAGCCCGCAGACTGCTGCATATCGCCGTACTCTGCAACGATTCCAACATCAACGAGGAAGGCAAGGAGCTGGGTGACCCTACAGAGGTTGCGCTAATTGCCTTCAGTAACAGCAAGAACCGGGATTACCGCGAGATCCGCGATAACTTCCCGCGCGAAGCCGAGCTGCCGTTTGACTCGGAACGCAAGCTGATGACGACGCTGCATACCTTCGACGGGCAGAAGGCCCTGCTTACCAAAGGCGGCCCGGACGTCCTGTTCAGCAGATGTACCCACGTGCTGCTGAGCGGCCAGGAGGTCCCGCTGACACCGGAGGTTCTGGAACGCTTCACCGAAGCTAACGAGCAGTTCTCCAGCAGAGCCTTGCGGGTGCTTGCTTATGCCTATAAGACCGTGCCAAATACCGTCACGGAAGTAGGCCTTGAAGATGAGCAGAACCTGGTGCTGGTTGGCCTCTCAGCGATGATTGATCCGCCGCGCGAGGCGGTATATGGCTCCATTGCTGAATCCAACAAGGCGGGTATCCGCACGATCATGATTACCGGGGACCATAAGACCACGGCTCAGGCGATTGGTCGCGATATCGGACTGATGGCTGAGCACGAGATCGCGGTCACCGGCCAGGAGCTGGACGCCATGTCCGAGGAGGAGCTGGACAGCAGACTGGAGCAGATTGGCGTCTACGCCCGTGTCTCTCCGGAGAATAAGATCAGAATAGTCCGTGCCTGGCAGCGTAAAGGCAAAATCACCGCCATGACCGGCGACGGCGTCAATGATGCCCCGGCCCTGAAGCAGGCCGATATCGGTGTAGCCATGGGCAGCGGAACCGATGTAGCCAAGGATTCCGCAGCCATGATCCTGACCGATGATAACTTCGTATCCATCGTCAATGCGGTCGCTGTCGGCCGGACGGTGTTCGACAACATCAAGAAGGCCATTGCCTATCTGTTCGCCGGCAATCTGGGGGCGATCATTGCTATCCTGTTCGCACTGATCTTCGACTGGATCAACCCGTTCACCGCCATCCAGCTGCTGTTCATTAACCTGGCCAATGATTCCCTGCCGGCCATTGCCCTGGGCATGGAGAAGGCTGAGCCGGATGTAATGAGCCGCAAGCCGCGGGACATTGGCGAAGGCATCTTCGCCGGAGGCATGATGCAGGCTGTCATTACCCGCGGGCTGCTGATCGGGATTGCCGTCATTGTCTCCCAGTACATCGGGCTGCAGCATTCCGATGAAATGGGCATCGCCATGGCCTTCACCACGCTGATTCTGGCGCGTACGCTCCAGACCTTCGCGGCCCGCTCCAACAGTCAGACCTCTGTGGAAGCCGGCTTTTTCAGCAACAAATATGTGATCGGCGCTGTCATGGTCTGCTTTGCCTTCTACGGCATTGCTGTCCTGCCCGGCGTCAGAGACATCTTCTCCATCCCCGCTTCCTTCGGGATGGACCACTGGCTCACAGCCACTGGCCTTGCCCTAGGCTCGGTCATCGTGATGGAGCTGGCGAAGCTTGTCCGCCGCGCATTGCCGTCTAAGCAGGCCGCGTAGGCTTTAGCTTAGGGGATGAAATAGCCAAAAGCCTGCACTCCCGGTATGGGGTGCAGGCTTTTTTTATAATACATTACTTCTTCAAATGATAAGGCACTGTAGTGACAATAACATCGCTGCGGAACAGTAACCGGGCACGTATCAGCAAACTTGATTGATTATGAAGGATGTTATGCCAGCCTTTCTTCGGAATGAACTGTGGAATGATGACCGTTACCCTATGATTCAACTCTGCGGCCTTCCAATTGATCGTATCAATGAATTTAGTCAACGGTTGTACGATGCTTCTATAGGGAGTATACAGTGTCACTAATCTTATTTCCGGCTGCCACTTTTTCCATTTCTCCTCGAATATGGCTTCCTCTTCTCTTTCGAAGGGCACATACACGGCGATAATCTGCTGCGGATTCAGCGATTTGGCATATTCCAAGGAGTTCATCACCACATGAGTGATTCCGGCAACCGGCACGATGATTACATTGCCTTCAATCTTAATCGTTTCCTCACAGGTCGTTATTCTGAGCTGGTCGGCAACGGCCTCGTAATGCTTATGAATCCGGTGGAACACCAGAAGGAGAATCGGCAAAAATACAAAGACCGGCCAGACCTGTGTGAACTTGGTCAAGAAGAACATCATCGTAACAATAAGGCTGATTAGAGCACCAACGGTGTTGATGATGAATTTTTGCAGCCAGCCCGCCTGTTTTTCCCGGAGCCACTTAACCATCATCCCTGTCTGTGACAGCGTAAAGGGAATGAACACACCTACAGCATAAAGTGGGATCAACTGCTCTGTCTTCCCTTCAAATACATAAATCAGGACCATAGAAAGAACACCCAGGATGATAATGCCGTTAGAGTAACCCAGCCGGTCTCCACGCATGGTGAACATCCGCGGAATGAACTTATCCTTGGCCAGATTCACAGCCAGCAATGGGAATGCGGAATATCCGGTGTTGGCAGCCAGAATCAGTATTAATGCAGTGGTTCCCTGTATGAAGAAATACATCGCATTCCGGCCGAACGTTTGCTCAGCAATTTGCGACACGACCGTCACATCAGCACGGGGAGCTATACCATAATAATAGGCCAGCACTACAATTCCTGAGAACATAACAGCAAGTAAGGCTCCCATGGCTACTAAGGTTTTGGCGGCGTTAGAAGCCTCCGGACTTTTGAAATTCGGAATGGCATTGGATATCGCTTCTACACCCGTTAACGCAGAGCTCCCGGAAGAAAACGCGCGCAGCAGCAGGAATAGACTGATCCCCGCTACCGGCGTACCCAATGAGGTATGCAGCTCTGCCGGAACGTTACCGGTTAAAATGTTATACAAACCTGTACCAATTAGAATGAATAAAGCCAGCACGAATAAATAAACCGGATAAGCAAGTACGGAAGCGGATTCCGTGACACCCCTTAAGTTCAGAATCGTAATCAGGATCACGAAGACGATAGCGATAACTACTTTATGCTCATGCAGGCTTGGAAAAGCTGAGGTAATTGCGTCCGCGCCGGCCGATATACTTACAGCCACCGTCAAAATATAGTCCACCAACAGCGAACCGCCGGCAATCAGTCCGGGGTATTTCCCCAAGTTTTCCTTGGATACCACATAGGCTCCACCACCATGCGAATAAGCAAAAATAATCTGCCGGTAGGACAAAATGAGTGCGGTTAACAATACTAATACGCCAATCGCAATCGGGATGGAGTACCAGAAGGCAGCGGCTCCAATCGTAACGAGAACAATCAAGATTTGTTCCGGCCCGTACGCAACGGAAGACAAGGCATCTGAAGACAGTATGGCCAGCGCTTTCTTTTTATTTAGCTTTTGCTCCCCTAACTCAGTAGACTTTAAGGGCCTGCCGATCAGAAATCGTTTTAAAAATGAGATCACGGGTTTCACCACTCGCTTATTATTTTGTAAAATTCTTGATAGTGCAGCATCTGTACCTTACTCAGACACAACAAAAAGACCACAGAAGAATATTCCGTGATTATAGAGGCAAGGAACTGTTCGAATTCTGCGGAGTAAACTATGATTTACTTCCAAGTTCAGCCTATCATTTCCGGCATTAATATAGCGTTAAGGATTCCTCAAAGACATTAAGATTGCATTAAGATATGATGAAGTTGTATCCCATCGTGCCTATATCTTTTAGTAAGAGAAGAGTCCGGAAAATACCCAGTAGGAGCGCAAACCATGAATTTAAAAGATCAGTTGATCCTAATCAAAGAAAATGACTACCAGACACCTGCGGAACCCTTCCAGCTGGTACAAGAAATGATACATAACATCGGCTCCTTGGATGCCGAGCTGCGTGATGATCTAATCTATACAACCCTATCCCACTGGATTCCCGGTAATTCGTTTTCCGAAGACGAGCTGGAGCAACTTCTCCCTGCCCTATTGGATACTGACCATTTGCACTATAAGCTTGGTGAAGGCAATACAGACTCTGTATTCACACGGTCTTTCTCTATGCTGGTCATCCCGCTCCTCATCATGAAGCATAGGGAATCCCCATTCCTCTCAAAAGAGCAAGTTCACCAGATCAAAGAGAAAGTGTTCTACAGTGTGCAGGAAGAGCAGGATTACCGCGGGTATGACGAAGAAAAGGGCTGGGCTCATGCCATAGCCCATGGGGCAGATGCATTAGATGATTTAGCCCAATGTTCCGAATTGGATCAAGCTGACCTCTTCACCATCCTCGATCTGGTTTACGACAAGATGACCATAACCGAACGGGTTTACTCCGATGGTGAGGATGAGCGGATGGTCAGACCCGTAATCAGTATTTTAAACAGAAAACTGCTCAGTCAGACTGACGTAGAGCAATGGATCCAGCGTTTCGGTGATGTGGAGACAAGTCCAGACTTCCTGCCTTCCTTCAGGCAAAAAAATAATATTAAGAATTTCCTGAAAAGCTTATATTTCCGGGTAAAATTCTACAAAGCAGATGCTGCTCTCTGCCCGGTTATTGAGGATACTTTATATAAGGTAGAGAAAGTGTATTATTGCTGATTAAAGAAATCACAAATGGCTCCGCCCTTTGATGATAAAGGTGGAGCCATTCGCTTTATTTTTTAGTGAATTAGTCAATCTCTAATTAGTCAATTCAATACTTCTTTAGTTCATTCTTGTATATTTCAAAATTTTCTTCATCAAAACATACAAATACTACTTTTTTAATATTTGTTTCCTTATTTAATAAATACTTAGACACTTCCTCTACGGCTATGTAGCAGGCTAAGTCTTTCGGATATTTGTATATACCTGTACTTATATTTGGAAAAGCAATACTTGTAGCTTCGTTTAACTCCGCTTGCGTTAATGAATTCCTGTAACAGTCTTTTAGCTTTTGTTCCTCATTGTTCAATCCGCCATTCCAAACGGGCCCCACGGTATGGATAACCAAACGGCTCTTCAAGTTCCCTCCTGTGGTAACTACCGCTTCTCCAACTGCACAGCCACCCTGTTGATTGCGGATCTTCATGCACTCTTCTAATATTGTTTTCCCCCCAGCTCTATGGATAGCACCGTCTACGCCGCCTCCACCCAACAGACTAGTGTTGGCAGCATTGACTATTGCTTCTACTTCCGTTTTAGTTATATCTCCCCGGACCAACTGAACGATTGAGTCTTTCATAATAACTTCCATGAATAACCTCCAATAGTACTTCGTAAATAACCACATATGTAGAATATTCGCGGAATTATTGAGCTATCCTGCCCTTTCGTTGAACAAAGGCAGCCGATTATTAACCGACTGCCTTTGTGTCGATATATTGCATATCGGCCTATTCAGGAGGACTCAAATAATACCGGTAATACTTAAAATCATGTCGCTCATTTAATATATGAATCAGCAAATTTTGCTCATCCATAAGCTGGAATCCGCAGTATTCAAGAACCCTTTGAGATGGGATGTTGTCAAGCTCAACGGTTCCAATGATATAGGGAATATCGTATTTTCCCGCTATCCATTCAAGTGTTCCCTTTGCAGCCTCCTTAGCATAACCTTTCCCTCTTGCACATGGGAGGATTCCATAGCCAAATTCAGGTTCATGTAACTCATCATGTTCTTGTGCAGCGACCTGGCCAAGAATATCACCTGTTTCTTTTTCAAAAACACCTAAGCATAATGTTCCAGTTATAATATCCATATTTTTATAGTTAGAAAGGTGCCAATTAAAAAACTCTTTTGCCCTTGGCTTCTGCATTTGCCAACCTCCATACAAATCCAAAAGCCTTTCGAATTGCTCGAAATCATTATCGTCAAAAGTTCTGACGACCAGCCTTTCTGTTTCGATATAAACAGTGTTCAAGTCACTCATTAATAAACCCTCACTTATTCAAATTAAAAGCATTCACAATTACAGGTTACCATAATTAGAAATTTTTAGTTTTATCACTTTTCACGTTATTCTCCCCTGTTAGTTAATGAAGCATTTTCTCTTAACAATATTAATTGTTTAATAATTTGGGTTTGTCCTCCATCAAAAAAAAGCCGTCCTGAGATTTCAGGACGGCGCATGATGTCTGGCTTGTTGTCTGAAATTTTACATCAGACCACTCATAACTCTAAAGTATCCAAACTCTTGGACACATGTTCAGTAACAATACCCTTACTCCACAGTAACACTCTTAGCCAAGTTTCTTGGCTTATCCACATCATGACCCAGAGCCAATGACGCGTAGTAAGCCAGCAACTGCAGCGACACTACAGACAAAGTAGCGGTCAGCAGCGGCAGAGTCTGAGGAATCACGAACACTTGGTCAACAGATCTGAGCAGGTCGTTTTTGTGCTCTTCATGAGTGATCGCCAGGACATGTGCGCCGCGGGCCTTCACTTCTTTGATGTTGCTGACGGTCTTCTCAAGTACGGTTTCCTGAGTTGCCAGGGCAATGACAGGAACGCCTTCTTCGATCAGCGCCAGTGTACCATGCTTCAGTTCACCCGCAGCATAAGCTTCGGAGTGAATGTAAGAGATTTCTTTCAGCTTCAGCGAGCCTTCTTGGGCTACTGCATAATCTACACCGCGGCCGATGAAGAACAGGTGTTTGTGCTCAGCGATTTGCTCAGCGTAAGCTTTGATTGCGTCTTTCTGAGCCAGGATTACTTCTACTTGCTCAGGCAGGGACTGCATAGCTGCGAGAATCTTAGCCACTTCTGGTTCAGACTGCGTGCCGCGTACTTCAGCCAGGTACAGACCCAGCAACGTGAATGCGATCAGCTGGGAAGTATAAGCTTTGGTCGATGCTACTGCGATTTCCGGACCAGCCAGTGTTACCAGTACACTGTTGGCTTCCCGGGCAATGGAGCTGCCTACTACGTTAGTGATTGCCAGAACATGGGCTCCGTTGGCTTGACCTTCGCGAAGAGCAGCCAGTGTATCTGCAGTTTCACCGGATTGGCTGACTACGATAACCAGTGTTTCCGGAGTCACGATTGGCGCACGGTAACGGTATTCGGAGGCAATGTCATTCTCTACCGGAATACGTACCAGAGACTCAATCAGGTTACGTCCTACGAGACCAGCATTATAAGCAGTACCGCAAGCTACGATCTGAATGTTGCGGATGTTCTTGATTTGTTCTTCTGTCAGGTTAAGCTCAGGCAGAATGACTTTGTTGCCTGCAGCATTCATGCGTCCGCGCATGGTATCGCGGTAAGCCTTTGGCTGCTCGTGGATTTCTTTCAGCATGAAGTGCTCATAACCGCCTTTTTCTGCGGTAACAGCATCCCAATCGACAGTAATCATTTCCCGAGAAATAAAGTTGCCTTCAATCGTCATTAATTCGACAGCATCCCGTGTCAATACAGCCATTTCGCCGTCGTTCAGAATATATACGTTGCGGGTGTATTCCAGCAGTGCAGGAATATCAGACCCGATAAAGTTTTCGCCTTCTCCAAGACCGATAATAAGCGGGCTGGCCTGACGTACTGCTACCAGTTTATCCGGTTCGTATTCAGTCAGAACACCCAGTGCGAACGCTCCGCGCATGTAAGTGATCGCTTTTTGCACAGCCTTCACGATATCCCCATTGTATTCACGCGCAATCAGATGGGAGATAACTTCGGTATCTGTTTCGGAAGAGAAATTAGCTCCTCCGGCAATCAGTTCTTCCTTGAGATCCAGATAGTTCTCAACAATCCCGTTATGAACTACCGAGAATTTGTGGGTGTTATCTGTGTGCGGATGAGAGTTCTCATCGGATGGCTTGCCGTGTGTAGCCCAGCGGGTGTGGCCAATTCCTGCGCTGCCTGTCAGCGGAGTTGCTTCGAGACGGGATTCCAGGTTCGCCATACGGCCCTGTGCTTTTACAACCTGCAGACCTTCCTTGGTGAATACGGCAATACCTGCGGAATCATACCCGCGATACTCCAGCTTCTTCAAACCCTCGACCAAGATCCCCTGCGAATTCTGATTACCAATATATCCTACAATACCACACATTATATTTTCCTCCGTCCAATTTTTCGTAGTAAGGGCGGCCATGAGGAAAGAAACGTGCCGTACGGCATGTTTTGAAGAAAAGCAAATATGTTGTTGTCCGTTACAGCTCAACAAAATAACCTGTCACTTGCATCTATAGTCACAAGTAGAAACGGCTTTGTCGTCCTTTTCAAGGACGGTACCGTTTCAGCGAGAAAGATAAGGGACATTTATAGCGTGAAGCCTATAAATTCTTATCTTTTGAAAATGCACAGTCTTCTCCTCTGCCGTGGCAGAACCATCTGCGTTTCCTGCATATGCGCATACCCATGATTTGTACATTTCAATTGGCACCCACAGGAGCGTTGTGTGAGAGGTCGCCCTCGCATTTTCCGCTTCCATTTACGGCTCTGGTGCATCACCGGGAGGTCCCCGCCGAACATTTCGAACACCTCCACCTCGTCAGCTTACATCTGCCGTGATCCGTTCAGGCCGTTCTGCCCTTAATGGCAGCTTCCGGTCTTCCCTTCTCCCCCGCGCAAGATCAAGCTCTGGCGCTTGCATTGCTTCAACCTTACTATCCCCGCTTTCCTTCTGGAATGACACTTAGTCTATTATATGCACCTTACATCGTTTTGGCAATGATGCGGCAAAGAAAACCTTTTTCATCCATTTCAATTGAAAACATCGTCCACACTAAAGGTTCAGCCGGTGAACGAACATTCCCCCTCCGTCCACCGGCTGCCCATTTTTGCCTTATTAGCGTAATTACACCAGCTCGCGCTGAACCACTTCAACAATCTGTCCTACAAAAAGATCAAGCTCGGCCTTATCCGGCCCTTCCGCCATTACACGGATCAGCGGCTCGGTTCCCGAAGGACGCACCAACACACGCCCGTTGTCGCCCAGCTTGCCTTCCACTTCTATGATCGCGGCTTCAATCGCCGGATTGTTCGGATAATTGGTTTTGTCCTGCACACGCACATTTACCAGTACCTGCGGATATTTGGTCATCATGGACTTCAGCGTGCTAAGCTTCTTGCCGGAAGTCTTCATCGTATTGACCAGTTGAATCGCCGTCAGAATACCGTCACCTGTCGTATTGTAGTCCAGGAAGATTACATGGCCGGATTGTTCTCCGCCCAGATTATAGCCGCCACGGCGCATTTCTTCCATGACATACCGGTCGCCGACCGCAGTCTTCGCTGTATTCAGCGATAATTTCTCTGTAGCTTTGTAGAATCCGATATTGCTCATTACGGTGGATACAATTGTACCATCCTTCAGCTTACCCGCACGGTTCATGGCATCCCCGCAAATGCAGAGGATAAAGTCGCCGTCAACCTCATCGCCGTTCTCATCGATAGCAATCAGGCGGTCGGCATCGCCGTCAAAAGCGAGTCCCAGGTCCGCCCCGTGGCGCAGTACTTCCGCACGCAGGGTCTCCGGATGTGTGGAACCGAATCCGTCATTAATATTAAGCCCGTCCGGCTCTGCACCGATGGAGATTACTTCGGCTCCCAGCTCGCTGAACAGCCGTGGCGCCAGCTCATAAGCCGCGCCGTGCGCACAGTCCAGTACTACCTTAATGCCCTTGAAGTTCTGGTCGATCGTTGTTTTCAGATATTCCAGATACAGATATTTCGCATCATTATCTACCCGAAGCGTACCGAGACCCGATCCGACCGGACGCGGCAGCTCATCCTGCTCGGCATCCATCAGCTCTTCAATCCGCAGCTCTGTTTCATCAGTCAATTTGAAGCCGTCTCCGCCAAAAAACTTAATCCCGTTATCCTCCACCGGGTTATGCGAAGCTGAAATCATGACACCGGCATCAGCCTTGAGCAATCTTGTAATATAAGCAACCGCAGGTGTAGATACCACACCCAGGCGGATCACATCCGCGCCAATGGACAATAAGCCGGCAATCAGTGCCGATTCCAGGAGCGGACCGGAAATCCGTGTATCCATCCCAATTACGACCTTAGGCTTTTCCACATTTCCTGCCAGTACATATCCCCCGCAGCGTCCAATGCTGTAGGCCATCTCTGCTGTTAATTCACGGTTTGCGACTCCGCGCACGCCATCTGTTCCGAAATACTTACCCATCTTTTTTCTCCTTTTAATACGCTGCTTCAGCTTAATAAATTATAGTATGATTGATTCTTTATTCCGTGTATATGAGATGCATATAAATAGACGTGTTCTTGAACAAAAAGTTACGTTCCACCCGTACTGGCGGCGTTATTGCCGCCTGCTGCCGGTGTAGCCGCGTTCTCTGCAGGAGTGTGTGAAGGAGTCGGGGTCGGCTCTACAGACTCGTCAGTGTGGGTAGGAGACGGCTCTAGGGGCGTCTCCTCAACAGCAGCCGGCTCAGCACTGGGCTCCGTAGTAGGAACAGCCGTGCTGTTGTCAGCTCCGGCAGAAGGCTCCGGTGTAGCTGGAGCGAGCAGTTCTACCTTTACCGTAAGCTGCGGACCGTCATTCTGCAGTGCTATGAACCGGGGAAGGGAGACCTGCAGCGGAATATCATGAATTCCAGCCGTAAGCCCGCCCACATCAGCAACCACACTGACATTATCCTGGTCCAGCTGGTCCAGCAGGGTAGGCGCACCCGATACCGTCAGATCCATGGAAGTGCTCACAGGATCTAATATAAGGGCTGTCAGCCCGTTGCCTACCCCCTCCAGCTTAATAGGCACAGCGGAGATCGTCCGCTGGGCGATCTCCGCTGTTGAGACCGATACATTCATGGCCGCAGGCTCGATCTTCCCGGTCCCCTCCGGCGGCTTCAACTCCAGCTTCAGTTGTTCTGTACCGGCAGCTGTAATGGAGCTTAGATTAAGAACCGCCTCATAGGAGGATAGGTTCTGCAAAGTCTCCGCGCTGCCATATACAGTCACCATATCCTGTTCAGGCGTAACCCGGGACAGGACCAGTGAACCGGGCAGACTGCCGGTAAAGCTGATATCCAGCGGCAGTGTTTTGGACGGAAGCGTAATAGGCAGCTCTACACCCACTGTTGAAGGCTCGATCACAGCATCCTTCAGCTCGTTCCCTTCACTGTCATAAGCATAGAGCTTCAGCTTCTTCTCACTGAACGGCTCATTCTCGCCATCCAGCTCAATATTCCCCTGTACCTTCGCTACCCGTCCGAGTTCACTGGCCGGAAGGGTCACCTCTGCCGATAACGGATCAACCACCGGAGTCCCCACTTCATAGCCTGCTGCAGGCTCCCCCGTGATATTCAGGGTAACCGGAAAAGACTTGGTCGTCCGCAGCTCAATATGCACATTCACCTGATTCGGCACCATATCATCCAAGGTTACACCACTCGGCGTCGAATACATTAAGGGAAGCGTATTGTCGCCGGGTTTCACATCACTAAGATCCAGCCACACCCGGTAGGCATCGGAGAACTTGTAGGTAAGATCGGACTTTTTGCCCCTTACCTCCATCCTGACGCTCTCTACATCCTTCGTCAGCACATAGGTATCACTATCGAAGCCTTCGATCTCCACTTTGACATTCTCGATGGTCTTCGATTCGGTATTAACCGTAGTCTGATTCGCCGGCGCCGTATCTACATGCACAATGGTCCAGAGAATAATACTGAGGGCAAGCGCAAGAATTTTGTTGAAGTTATTATTCTTCATCCATTTATCCATTGTTCTTAGTCCCCCTCCATTTCCAGAAAGCGGAACTTTTATCCTTCAGGAGTGAGCTTGCACTCAGCTCTTGATGCAGCTTCGAGATCAGCGACTCTTCCTTGATATCCCGGACGATTTGTCCGTTAATGGCCAGAGAGATCTGTCCGGTCTCCTCGGAGACGACAACAGATACGGAGTCTGCCACTTCACTAATGCCGATGGCGGCGCGATGCCTTGTTCCGAGCTCCTTGCTGATAAATGGATTCTCTGACAATGGCAGGTAACAGGCGGCTGCAGCAATCTGGCTCCCCTGCATAATCAGCGCCCCGTCGTGCAGCGGTGTATTCGGAATGAATATGTTAATCAGCAGTTCGGAGCTGACCTCAGAACGCATAGCAATACCGGATTCCGTATATTCGTTGAGTCCCGTAGACCGCTCGAAGACGATTAATGCCCCGATTTTGCGCACAGCTAAATAATTCACCGCTTTAATAACTTCACCGATTAATTTACTGATCTCTTCATCATTCTCCGCAGTCCGCCCGAAGAATTTCCCCCGGCCGAGCTGTTCCAGCCCCCTGCGCAGTTCCGGCTGAAAAATAATAAAGATCGCAAATACCCCAAACGTAAACATCTGGTTCATCAGCCATTTGAGCGTGTACAAATCCAACAGGGTACTGCCCCCCCAGATTACAACCAGGACCAGAATCCCCTTCAGGAGCTGAACGGCCCGCGTACCGCGCACCATATTCAGAACTTTATAGATGATGTAACTGACAATCAGAATATCGATTATATCTTTAATGGACTCTTTCCATGTAAGGTCGGTAAAATAACTCATTGCCGAAAACCCCCGTCATTTCAAAATTAGCTGGGTTTATGTAAATTGTCTGTTAGCACTTTATCATATCTAGGTTATAACGTTCAGCCTCCGGTTGCAAGTTTAGGGCTGAAGCAAATTGCAAAACTGGTGTTTTCAGGCAACAAAAAAGCGCCATCTTTCCGGAAAAAGAGGCGCAAATGAGTTTTCTGCTACAAGCGACCAACATTAGCTATCGGTAGGCAACTTCAGAGAACATGTTCGTCACTTTATACCAGAGCCAACTTACCGCTTGGTCTATGCTTTTGACTTGCCCGGAAATATGGGCGGTTGAAGCCTGATACAGCGAGCCGTCGATCACCGTCACATTGCCGTTGACTTCCCCGTATACTTGAGTTTTACCGTTCTCCACCGTCAGATCCCCGGAAATGATTTTGCCGGAGGGTACGATAACCGTATCCCCTTTGATAACAACCTGATCGAGGTCAGTCCCTCTGACTACAAGCTGTCTATCCTGATTCCAAAAAGTTACAGAACTCATCAGCATCACGAAGATAAACACAGAGGCTGCCGTAAGCGCCGGATGTCGTTTGATCCAGGTGATAAAAGCTCTTTCCTTCTTGGGTTTCGGTAATGAATTCATAATCCGGCCTACAAGATCCTCCGAGGCAACAGGGGTCTGGTGCATCAGGGAAAACATCAGCATATCGGTCTGTTCCAGTTCCTTGAACTTCGCACGGCAATCCGTACAGGATAGAAGATGCTCCTTCAATTCCCTCTGCTGCAGTTCGGGCAAGTCGTCATCCAGGTAGTCGTGCATCATAGAGACGGCCAGTTTGCATTCCATAGGAGCCAATCCTTTCATGAGTGCTTATTTAATTCTTTCAAGACATAGGAGCAGGACGCATAAGACTTGCTTAACTTACATACGTCACTGCCATGCAGGAGTTTCATAAAAAAATAATCTATTTTTACAATTTAGGGCCTAATTTTTTACGTAAAAACTCACGTCCGCGATGCACACGGGTCTTGATCGTCGTCACAGGCATATCCAGCACATCACTGATCTCCTGAAGCGATAGATCCTGCAGATAGCGCAGTATCATCACCGACCTGTATTTCACGGGCAGGCTGTCAATGGCCTCATAGATGAGGCTCTGTGTCTCCGAGAGCAGCAGTTCCGTCTCCGGTGTCACATTGTCGCTTGGAATCATTGAATACCCGTCAATTCCCTCTTGATCGTTCATCTCGGCATCCAGTGAATACGTCGGCCGCCGCTTGCGCAGCCGGTCAATACAAAGGTTCGTGCCGATACGGTAGATCCACGTTGAGAACTTCTGTTTATCATCATAGCGGTCCAAATTCCGGTACACGCGCAAAAAAGTTTCCTGAACAATATCTTCCGCCTCATGGCGGTTATTCAGCATACGGTAAGCCAAATGATATATTTTGTCTTTATATAGTTCCACAAGCTCGGCAAATGCCCTTTGGTCGCCCTTCAAGGCGAGCTTTGTCAATCTGCCTTCCAGATTCTCCACCTGTTAACTCCCCCAGACTTGCCGCCCTTGGTATCTCAGCTCTTGATCATCCACGGTACAAGCATTTAAATCGTAATTCAAGTTCTTGCAAAAATCAAGGTTTGTATTGTTACCTTATATATATTGTGCTCTGAAAAGCGGACGGGAGGCTGATTAGTCGCGGACTGCGCGAAACATTTGGACTTCCGGTCGCTGTTATTGGCAGATTTCCTGATTGGAACCGCAGTCTGCGGTCGAAATCTGCCAATAAAGGCGAACGCTGCCGCTCCTCCAGTTCCAAATTTCCGCTCCGCCGTCTCCATCAGCCAGTGTGGACCTCTTTTTTGTTGCCCAAAGTATATCTCAGGCAACAATGGGGTAGGGCATGGGTTTGGCCGGGTCTATGACTCCCGGCCTCACTTAGAAAAATAAAAACCCCGTCCATCCTCTGGGTAAGAGGGGGACGGGGTTTCCTGAAGCGGCTTCGCCGACCTCAGACACAAACAAACCATTTAAAGCGGCTTCGCCGACTTTGAAGATCAAGAGCAAGATCATCGAAAGAACAAGGTCAAACCCTTTAAAGCAAAGCGGCTTCGCCGACTTTAAGATCAAGATCGGCTAGGTCAAGATCGAAAGAGCAAAGGCATCAGCCGGTATTCCGAAGACCGGCGGCAATACCGTTGATCGTAAGCAGCACCTCACGCAGCAGCTCAGCGTCATCACCCTCAGCATCGCGCAGGGCGCGAAGCTCGGCAAGGAGCTGGACCTGCAGGTAGCTGAGCGGATCAACATACGGGTTACGCAGGCGGATCGACTCCTGAATAACTGGAACATTATCCAGAATGTCCTGCTGGCCGGTAATCTTCAGGATCAGCTCGGAGGTCAGCTTGAACTCAGCTTCGATCTGGCCGAAGATACGTACCCGCGCCTCTTCATTTTTGCCCATTCCGGCATATTCCTTGGCGATTACGAGATCCGCCTTGGCAATAGCCATCTGCAGGGTATCGATCAAGGTCGTGAAGAAAGAGAAGTTGGCATACATATGCTGCATGATCTTCAGGTTCTCCTCTTTATCCTCATAGAAGCTCTGCAGCCCTGTTCCGGCCGCATACCAGGCCGGCAGCAGATAACGGCTCTGCGTCCAGGCGAATACCCAAGGGATGGCACGCAGATCCTCGAAGCGTTCGCTGTTCTTACGCTTCGAAGGACGTGAACCTATATTCAGTTCCCCAACCTCCGGCAGCGGGGTTGATTCTTTGAAGTACGTCAGGAAATCCGGATCACGGAAGATCAGATCCTGATATTTGTTCAGGGAGACTTCAGAGATGCGGGCAATAATCTCATCCCACTTCGCTTCATACAGATCCGCCTGCGGCGATCTGGCGTGAATCGCTGCCGTAACCAGAGCAGATGTCGCCTGCTCCAGACTGCGGTAAGCAATGCCTTTCATCGAATACCGGGAAGAGATAACCTCCCCCTGCTCGGTAATCTTAATACCGCCGCCAATGGTGGAAGCCGGCTGGGCCAGAATACTCCGGTTCAGCGGCATACCGCCGCGTCCGAGGGCTCCGCCGCGTCCGTGGAAGAACTTCAGCTTAATGCCGAATTCATCGGCAGTCGCTGTAATCTGCTTCAGGGCAACGCGCAGCTCCCAGTTCGCAGTAACCACGCCACCGTCCTTATTACTGTCTGAATAACCAAGCATGATTTCCTGCAGGTCATTCATCGCAGTAACGGCATCGCGGTAGATCGGCATGCTGAGCAGCGTATGCATAATCTGC
The DNA here is from genome assembly GCF_038593005.1 of Paenibacillus sp. FSL E2-0178. Taxonomy (NCBI): domain Bacteria; kingdom Bacillati; phylum Bacillota; class Bacilli; order Caryophanales; family Paenibacillaceae; genus Paenibacillus; species Paenibacillus sp. FSL E2-0178. Next base: position 5,531,329 of record NZ_CP151953.1, on the reverse strand, counting down.
GGTGCATCATGGAGGTCGTCAATGGTTTCAAACAGCGGCACCGCCTGCAAAGTACAGACAACCGTACCGTCGTTGTCTTTGCGGAACAGACCCACTTCTTTGGAGAATACCATGACTTCAAGAATATCACTGGCTGCTTCCGCCATACTGATCAGATAGCTTGTGATACACTGTTTGCCGTATTCCTCCTGCGCCTGGAAGATCGTCCGGTATACCGCAAGGCATTCCTCCGTACCTTCACTGTAAGACTGGTAAGGGGATGTCAGCGGACGCGGATCATTCAGCAGCTTTTCGAGCAGCTCAATCTTTTGTTTCTCCTCCAGCTTGGAGTAGTCCGGTGTAACATTCATTTTGGCCAGAATCTCCGTCATCGCATTCTCATGTTCCTGGCTATGCTGGCGGACATCCAGGGTCGATGTATGGAAGCCGAACAGCTCCACTTGGCGGATTAGCTTCTTAATGTAGGTGTCTGCTACATAGTCGGCATAGTGATGCCGCAGGCTGCGGTCAATCACGTTCAAATCATCTATAAATTGCTCTGGTGAGGAATAGCGCTCAGGCGTACCTTTTTTCTCATCATCCAGAACATTCTGTGTCTTGGAGATCATATAGCTGAGCTTAATCCGGTAAGGTTCATTATCATTGCGCCAGGCATCAACCCGGTTAAGATTGATAATGTTACGGTCCTTCTCAATGGACTCCAGCAGCTCCGGCGTCACATTGACGATGCTTGTACTAAAGCTCAGGTACTGCATCAATTCGCGCATAATCCGCTGATATTCACGAATGGCCAGCTTGCGCTGCAGACGCAGCGTCTGCAAGGTTACGGCCGCAGTCACCGAAGGGTTCCCGTCACGGTCGCCGCCAATCCATGAACCGAAACGCAGATAGGTCGGAACATGCCAGTTCTGGCCCGGATAATATTTGCTTAGACATCGCTCAAGCTCTTGATACACATCCGGCAGCACTTCAAAAATCGTCTCATGGAAATAATACATGCCATTGCGCACTTCATCGAGCACGGTAGGCTTGCGGTCACGTAACTCATCCGTCTGCCACAGGGTAATTACTTCATTCAGCAGCTTCTCACGGAGTTGTTCGCGTTCGCGGAAAGTCAGAGTCGGATTATCCAGTCCCATGACATCATCGGAGATCCGTTTGTGGATATCGAGAATCGCACGGCGCATGGCTTCCGTAGGGTGAGCCGTCATAACTAGTTCCAGAGACAGGCCGTTCATGATCTCATGAACATCCTCGTGGGAGAAATCCCGCTCGCGGAGCTCCTGAATCGCGCTTTCGATCGACCCTGGCTGTACGGTCTCCCCGGCAGAACGTTCATAATCGCGCTTACGGCGAATCCGGTGATTCTGCTCGGCTATGTTCACCAATTGAAAATAAATGGCGAAAGCCCGTATCACCTGATGGCGGTTCTCCGTATCCAGTGAACTAATTAGCTCTTTAAATTCATTGTGCAGTTCAGGCAAAAACAATGAGCGCAGCGATTTACTGGTTTCACGGATCTTCTCCACGATATCCAGCAGTTCGTTGCCGCCTTGGTGTACCAAGACTTCGCCCAGAATATTCCCCAGGAACCGTACGTCCCGCCGCAGCAGATTATTGGAGTTGCTTTTGCTAACGGTAGTCGTAAGTTCGGTCATGCTGCTCCCCCCATCCTCTTCCGGATCAATGCTCTTAACATTGTCTATTTGAAAGCTTTCCTCATATCATACAATAAAACCGCCCGGAAATCTTCAACTTTATTGCGCGGTAAAGCGATACAGCAATTAAGATTATACACCAATCCAGTTATTTATACAGTCAGAATTAATTATGTATCTCTTCCTATTTATATTGTCTGTTTTATGTAGTGACTATGTAATATTATATGACGTAAAACAGCAAAAAAACCGGCTCCTCAGAGCCGGCCGTCAATTATAAGTCACGTTTCATTTCATCATATTCCCTGAGCGGTTATTGAATGCCAATTCAAATAATCCTGTAGCAGACAGTCCGGCAAGCCCCCCTGCCCAGAGGCGAAGGGTCATACCGAGATCCGTAAAAGGATACGCTGCCGCTCCAACCAGCAGTCCAATTCCTAGTCCTACAAACGGGATAATGTTACGGGGCAGACGGGTGTTATTTTTGATCAGCTGTACCAACGCCAAAATTACTACGGCCAGGATTGAAGCAAAGGCTAACACGTTGTTAAATAGTTCACTGTTAATCATGAGTTCGCTCCCTTCTGGTGGCTACTTGTAATATCTACTGTTTTTGTGGCCGGATTGTAGCCGACCTGTGCCCCCAGGGCTTCGGCAATAACGCGAACGGGAGCATAAGTAATGCCATTCTCCATTATTCCTTCTGTAATCTTCACACCGTTCACTTTTACCGTTGCTGTAATTTCACTCTTCACAGTTTGTTCCTCCTTGAGCTTGATGCGTTCATACACCGCCGCTACTGCCGCCGCAGCAGGCTTCGCTCCTGTCCGAAGTGCTGCCAGCGTCATTCCAAAGCTCAGCTGAAAATGCGGATAATCCTTGAAACTGGTCCAATCCCCGCCCCATTCAAACCCGATCGCCTTAGCCTGCTGCACCACCTCCAGCCAATCAGCCGTGCAGTCATTGTCCCCGTCCCTGTTCATATCCCAAGAAACACTTGAACCATTCGGAAGCAGCAGCGCAAAATCTACCGCCAGTCCATAATTGTGATAGCTGTAGCCGCCGCGAGCATTAGTGACAATCGCCCCCGGCTTGGTTCGTCCCTGGGCGTAGAGCGTATCCTGTTCGGCAGTCGTCCGCAGCCCTTGGGTAATCAGGATGGGAACACCGCAAGCATAGCAGCGTTCAATCAGCATTGTAGCTGCGGCGAGTACAGCGGGATGAAGCCCGGATAGACGGGCAGCGGATTTATTTAAGACCTGAGTCAGAGTCAGCATTCGGATTCCTCCCTTTCCTAATCCCGGACAGTACCAAGAACAAATCCTGGCGTTTGGTGTACATTAACAGCGTCAGAATGACCAGTCCTACAGTAGTGCCCGTCTGGGCAATGGCCCAGGCCACCGATTGCAGCGAGCTTAGGACAGCGTCCGAACCGGAAGTGCTGCTGAATCTGATCCAGAAGGCAACCGCCATCTTAACGGTATACGCCCCCAGAAAAAAGAATGCTGCCAGCATAAACAGACTGACTACGCGCGCCCGGAGCCTTTTACGGAAATACAAAAAAAGCGCAGCTATCAGCAGCAGCGCACAGATAAAGGATATGGAATACGCTATTAACAACACAATATCAATGATGCTCATCCTCTGCCCCCCGATCATAGATTAGGAACTCGGCGAACCCGTTATTCCTGATTTCCTCCTGAATTTCTTTGGAGACATTCTTGTACCTTCGGATAGAGAGCGATACTCTCATTCCCGCTTGCGTCAGCTTCCGTTCTCTATCCCGGTGCAGGGGAGATAGTCGCTTGATCCACTCACTCAGCACGTTATCCCCCCCTGTCTTCTTCATTAATACCATCCGAATTCTTGTTGCCCGCTGAATGGTCGATCTTCAATCGCTGCAGCACTTCAAGTGTCGGTGCCATGAAGTCGGACCGCTCTTTGTCGAGGATGTTCTGCAGCCTGTCCCTGTCTTCCTCAGCACGCTCCAGCAGTTCACGCGGCACCAGATTCCCCTTCACAATCGACCGCAAAAGCACAAGAAAAATCATCAGCAGAATCAAAGCGATGATGTAGGCCAGCCCATACTTATCTGCCAAAGGCAGCAGCTTCTCCAAATTCGCAACGTCGTTGCTGTCCATTGCTTCACTCCCTTCTGAGTTGGTAAAAGAAATGCCCCCGGACGGGCCGGGGGCAAAATAAAAACACCTTATAGGGCGCCGTGGTTATCTATTCTTCTGTTGCAAGAAACTCAAGACCGCTATCTGCCAGAATTTCTTTGACTGCAGGCTTCAGCGTGGAGGGTACTTCACTATACTTGGTTTTACCCAGAGTAACACGTTGTGCAAAAAATAATGCCATTAAATCCTCACCACCTTTCCATATGAGCATGAGCTTATAAAAGACGAAACATTATTGATAGACCTGCATTGCCATTTCGGCAATAATGTCTTCAATGAAATCTGCCCGTTCGGATAGCGCATTGTTCTGAGCTTTCAGCAGCAGATTTTCTTGTTGCAGTTGCTCAATCTCTGTCAGCTCCGGCGGCTTGGTTGCCTCGTATTCCTGGTAAGCATCCCATGCTGCTTGTAGTTCAGCTTCTGTCGGCTGCGGAACATCGAGATTCCAGACCGCGATGAACGGGCCGCGTTCTACGAGATCGTAGTCCTCTCCTTCTACTAGAAGATTGTAGTCGATGCCGTAGCGGTAGTTAACGCCCTCAACAGGTTCTTCACCGACTTCTGGCGATCTGATTTCGTAGCGGACACGACCTTTTTCTTCGGCACCTTTGCGCAGGACGGGTTCTGGGCCGTTGTCTTGGACGGTGAAATCCCGCGTTGGGTTGGCGGTTGGGTACAGATACATGATTGCTAATGCTATATTCATCATCATTCCTCCTTAAGCTACTTGCACAACATCAAAATATTGATACGGCGAACCCGCCACCCCATTCATGTTGGCGTTAGCGTAAGCGTAGATTTCTACGTAATCACCCGGGTTTAATCTAACCACCGCACTACCTTGGAATGACGTACTTGATGTGCCGGACGTTTGAGAATAACCGAAATCCTTAGTTCTCCCTCCATTCACCCAAACACACAACGTGCATGTTGTATTTGCTCCCGGTGCCTGAGGATTTAATGCAGCTGTTACTAAGTAAACCCCAGTTTTGGCAGCGGTGAATCTATGCAGAGCAGGATTATACTCTCCTAGGTTGTCAAAAACCTCATTGGTATACATTACTTTTGTCCATGTATTAGCTACAAAAGATTGAGCGCTTGTAGACCACGCAGAGACCAAGCTTCGCGAACCCGTTGTATTATCTCCCCACGGGTTAAGAACACCGCTCCCCTGAACAAGCGTTGCACCGTCTTGCGCCACCATCACGCCAGCTGGGACGGTTCCTGTATATCCAAAATAGGAAGCAAATCCAGATAGGTATGCAGCACCATTATTTACACCCGCGTTACCTGTTGCATAGGCTATACTTTCCGCCAAAACCACTACAGCGTTGCCTCGATTTGAGATAGTGCAGGTGTTTACAAACATATCCGATGCACCGGCATAAAACCCGGCAGAGGAACTAAGTGCTGTAGTAATACATGAGGTGAATACAACACGTCTGGATGCAGATACTTCAAACGTATTAGTTGCTGTTGTTGTCGCAGTCAATCCTGTTATATTGATGACTCCGTGGCAATTGCTTACCTTTACCGATGTTACACTCACAACTCCTGAAGCAACAATCGAAAGGTCTTCTGTAGTTACAAACCCTGCGATGCTAATAGCTTCAGCGTACGTTCCCGCTGCAACATTGATAGTTGCGGTATGATTGACCATTTTCGGAATCATACTGATTGCCTTGCCAATCGTTTTAAACGCCATTCCAGCTACATTGCCTAACCCCGTATTACTATCACTTCCATCTGTACGGACATAGTAAGTAATGGTTGTTGTAGTCTGCTGCGGTGTAGTAGTCAGATTCGTCTTCCCATTCAGCTGCCCCTGAATCCCCGAGGTCACCCCATCCAAATACCCGAACTCCGCATTAGACACAACACCCGTCCCGATCTTAGTCGCATCAATCGCTGCAGCGGCATTAACGTCCGCATTCACAATCACCCCCGGAGCAATCGCGGTAACACCATCCCCCGTGCTGGTTACATCGCCGGTATGATTGGGATGTACATAATTATTTGCCCCGGCAGCCACACCATCCAGCTTCGCCTTATCCGCTGCAGCCATCAGCCCGGCGGCGGACGCAGTAGCGGCGGCGGTGGATGCCTTGGCATTCCATGCCGTGCGCTCAGCAGCCGTGATATGCTTAACTGCATCTGCGGCATGATCCTGTACAGCCTTGACGGCTGTGTCCAGAATATCCATATTGCCGTTCAAATCCGTTATATCTACAATGTCTGTGCCATCCGGCTTTTTCAGCCCCAAATTCCCCGTTGTTTTCATCGCTCACACTCCTATTCGTATACTCTTAATTCGTTCCAGGTTCTGGCATGTGCTCTATTCCAGGTAAGCGTCTTAACAGAGTCCCACCAGGTGTAGCTGTACACGAAGCTATAATCCAGATGTGCCGGTTTAATCTCCTCCATGATCTGGATCAGACCCGCCATATTGGCCGGAATGCCCAGCGTGCCGACGAAACGCACCTCGAAGCTGTACGCTCCGGGCACCTCCACCACCTCAACATCCCCGCCGGAAAAAGCGGATGCCGTCCGCCGGATCATCTCCGGAGTGGTCGTTCCGCTTCCCCGCAGCTTGGCCTTGATCATCTCCCGGCGGGTAGCATAAGACTTGTCCGTATCCGAAGTCAGTGCCAGCATCCGCTCCCAGCGGGATAGACTCCAGGTTGCAGACTCCAGAGTCTTCTGCGCATCGCTGTCAGCCATCGCATAGGCAAGCTCACCGCACTGCGCACCGGCACTCGCCTGCAGCTGCTCCATCTCAGGCACGCCCTGGTAATACTCCGGCAGGTACTTCATCAGATCCGGGACAATAACCTCCGGCCCCTCCCCCGTCACACCATCTGTTGAATATTCCAGAAGGCCATATATACTGTCTCCATAGGCCACGGCTACACCCCCTTAAGCTGATTCCAGGTTAGCGGACCTTTGGGCATATACTCATGCGTGTGCGCCGCCGGCGGGAATACGGATGGCTTGCCGTCCACACCGGACCAAGGCACACTATCCGCAGCCTGCGCGTAATCGACCTTACCGTTGTTATTGGTATCATAGATGCTCTTCAGCATGTCGCCGGTGCTTTGGGCGGCAACCAGCAGCAAATTGCTGCTGCCATTCCCAATGTAGAGCTTGCCTGTATCGGTGCAGTAGCCCAATTCGCCTGCGGCAAGCGTACCCAGTGCACTTTCCAGGCCGCGGCGGATTTGAATCAATGTCTTCAGTGCCATGGTCACCGCCCCCTAGAATGTTCCGCCATCTATACTGCCCACCGTCAGCCGGTTGCCGTTGCCCGCATCATACACAATACTGCTGCCATCCACATTGGCCGCAACCCCTGCCGCATCTACAGTAATGCCTTTGCCGGCGGTTACGGCAATCGCATCTGCACTTACCGTAATGCCGTTGCCTGCTCCGACATTCAGCGTTACCGCATCGGCCTGTCCGCCGCCGGTGAGCCCGTTACCCGCTGTAATGGTCTGCAGTGCTCCACCCGTCCGCACCCAGGCGGTCCCGTTCCAGCTGTATATTTTCTGTTCATCATCCACATAAGCCGTCCAGCCGACCGCAGGAACATAATACACCCAGACCGCAGACTGATACTCGGCGACCTGATTGGTTTTCCCTGCCCATACACCGGTAGCTCCAGCCGGGATGATATACCGTTCACCTTCAACCGGACTGGCCGGCGGAGCGGTCAGATTCTGATCCTTAACCGAGGCCTGAGGCTCAATATTATGCTTGGCCAGCTCAATCTCATTTTTGATTTTTTGCGCAGACCAGAGATCTGTAATTGCCGTACCCGTATCATTGATCAACCGGTGCTTAGTGGCATCGTCGATATGGGTTTTGATCTCTGCTGCGGTCTTCGTATTGGTGCCGTCCGACACCTTATTCGGATGGCCTGCGGTGATGTCCGCCTTGAGTACTTTGGCATAGGTAGTGCCATCTGCGATATCATCCACGGTGCCGGTCAGATCTGTTAATTTCTGCGCATTCACCCGGCGCCAGGCCGCCCCGTCATCGAAGTACAAATAACCGCTGTTACTTCCGCTGCTCACATAATACAGCCGGCCCACTGACGCTGCCGCAGGACGCGAAGCTTCAGGACCGGACAACGCCCGCCCGACCATGGAATTGGAGGTACCGTCTCCAATATAAATCTCCTTCGTGTCTGTACAAAAGCCCATTTCGCCGGCCTTCAGTGCCCCGTAAGTGGACAGCTCCGCCCGCGTACCGCGTTTCACTTGAATAGTTTGTGCCATTTTACACCTCTCTTTTGAAAGATCCGCCGTCAATCAGCCCGGCCTTTTTATAACGCTCCAGCTCACTCTGCGTGGCTGTCAGCCCTGTCTGCAGCTGATTCACATCATCCGCTTCCACCGTATCTCCCGGCGTTTCGTAAGTCACATACACTTCCGGCACATCGGCATAGATCTTAATCATCCGCCGCCAAGGCGCCTCGTCAGGAAAAGACACTGAGTAATTCCGTACCTCAGTCCCGCTATAGCGTGAACCTGTATAGACGGATAGGGTCTGATTATTAATGTTATCGTGGGCAAGAAGCCCGCTGTACACACCGCCTGCAAGAAGAAGCTTCTCCTCGACGACATAGCTGCTGCCGTTTGCTTTTTTGTTCAGCTTGTCCTGAAAGACATCAATCTGCTCCGGATATCCCATCGCTACACCTCCAGTACGACATTGCCGAATAGCGGCACTTCAGTTTCGGTTAGAGTCACATTTCCCGTCCCGCCGTTCAGCTTCAGACCGCTATAATCCATAACACCCTCGGTATCCAGCAGCAGCGATCCAACTACGGATTGACTGATATAGGTGGCGGCAAAAGCTTTCTCTTTGCGGTATTTCTCCAGAATCGCTGTAAAAGCATTAATAACCGGCTGCAGCGCATAACCCGCTGCCAGCGTAACCCTGGCTGTGACGTTAATGGTTTTGCCTGTGGCCGTTTCCACCGTCACTACGGCTCCAACCGGAGCTTGTCCTTCGCCAAGACCCGGAGCAGGATCGATATACTGCTGCACTTGAGAGACCAGCAGCGCGGAAGCAGGCTTGTGCTCCGCATTCACAATGACCACCTTTACCGTCTTCGGCCCGGCCCACAGCGGAAAGACCCGCGCTCCCCCTACGCCCTGGATGTCCTGTGCCCATTCCATATAATGATATTTATTGCCGCTCGTCGAAGGCCGTCTAGCCGAATCGAAGTACCGCTGGCGCAGCGCCTCATCTGACTCCGCATCCGTACCGGGAACGAGCAGTGCCGTAATCTCCCCACGTGCCAGCCCCGAGATATAATCGATTGGCAGCAGCGCACCCGAGTACTGATTCCCCTCTGCACCAGCGGTCTCACTTTCGAGACGGTACGTTCCGGGCGACAGCTTCTCCGCTGCGCTAAAGTGGAGCAAGCCCAGCGAAAACCGGCTGCCCAGAGGAACATCCAGCAGCTCCCCTCCGCTGGTATAGAACTTTCCGCTCAGCTGCGCTTTTCCTGCGGGGTGACGGGTGATTCCCGTCCAGGCAATGCTGCGTTCCAGATACTCACCACCCGCTGTATCAGGGAAATACAGATTATTGCTGACCTCAAGCTCAATATACATCTGGGCCATTTCGGCCGCCGCCGGAGCGAGCGCATCATAAATAATGCTTCCCTCGCGCTTGTCCATCCCTTCCGGAACCCGGTCCAGCATACGTTCAAGCAGGGCCTCATAGGTCTGATCTTCATACACCGGCAATCTCCTCCTTTCTCAGTTCAAAATTGCCGTAAACCGTGACAGCTGTGCAGCTGAAGCTTACCGTATCACCGTTAAAAAGAATTTCCACATCCTCAAGCTGCTGAATCCGCTCATCCTGAAGCAGCGCCTCACTTACGATTCTGCGCAGCTCCGGCCGGGCCAGCAGCCTGTCTTGTCCCAGTACGAGACTCCATTCCGTTCCGTAGTTTGGACTATAGATCAAATGCTCGAAGCGGGCGGTCTGCAGCACCTTAACCGCTGCCTGTTTCACTGCCTCAAGTCCATCCATACGTCCGGCTATCCGCTTGTGCTCAAAGTCCATCCGGTACGTTAGGCTGGGGCTAATGCCTGAAGCTGTTGCACTCCCCTCAAGAGCTGCCGTAACCGGACCCGATCTGCCGATTGCCGGGATCATAGGTCCACCAGCCGATCCAGGACGATATAGCTCTGTCCGCCCTGCATCCGGACGAGCAGCACGCGGTCACCCGCTTCCAGGCCCCGGCGGAGCAAGATTTCTCTGCCCTCAAGCACTGCCTTGCTCTCCATCACGGACTCTGGCACAACCAGCGCCGGTCCCGTCAGAATGAACCGCTGCTCCACCTGGATCTGCAACGGCTGTGCCCCGACTACCGTTCCATAAGAAAAAGCCACAGGATTCGTATTCGATACGGCCCCGAGGCTTGCTTGTTTAATAATATCGAGCATGTCTTCTACACCACCTTAATGTCTAGGGACATCGTATGCTCCCCTCCTGAAATCTTATGGCTGCATTGGTCGACCAGAAACAGCTGCGTCTCAAACTCATCAAGCAGTACATAGATGAAATTTCCAGCCCGGACCCGAATATCACCAATCGCCTGTACAGAGAGGCTAAGCTTCTCGCGGTTATGCAGCTTCAGCAGATTGCCTGCCTTCTCCTGGATTTGCGCAGCATTCGCCTTGTCATCCGCCTTCTGGTACAGATGAAGAATTCCCCAGCGTTCCACATTTTCCTTATCCGTTGCCGGGAAAAACTCACGTTTGCCGGTTTCCTCATTGTCTTGATAGAGCAGGATCGTATTGTACGTATCATCGTCAATGCTTCTTTTAAGCGAATAATCATACAGATAATGACCGGCACCAAGGATCACATTCAGCAGCATTGCCTGAGGCGCACGCAGGGTCAGCTTTCCGAAATCATCATAAAAAGCCATCAGCTGACCCATATACTGCAGCTCGCTGCCGATGGCTCCCATAATAATATCAAGCAATTTTTTATTATCCTCGATCAGGGAAGGGATCGCGTACTTCGCCGGGTCCAGCACTCCGAGCCGAAGGCCATAGTCTGTAGCGACTTTGCGAATCAGCTCACTTGCAGTAATATCCTGCAGCACATAGCTGCCGTTGCCCAGCAGATAACGGATCTGGTCATACGCTGTCAGCTTAATTTCCTGATTCGCTCCCGTATCGATGCTGAAGACGAACCCGTAGAACACATCAATCCCGTCTTTCCTGAACTGCACAATATCCCCGTTACTGATGCCGAACTTCGCATGCTGGTAAATCCCGCTGTCCGCCAGCGTAAGCTCGAGTGTAGCAGGCTTTCCGGTACGCGTGGTTTTCCATGAGATATCAGTGGCAATCCCGGAAACATCCCAGATCGCGCCTTCTTTATTGATTACTATTAATTCCATCGCCATGGCCTCCTACGACAGCTTAATCACTCTGCCGATTTTAAGCTTCTTCAGTTCACTGTCCGGGATACTGTTAAGCTTTTGCAGAGTTTTGCTTTTGCTGCCGTCACCCAGGTGCTTTTGAGCAATGGACCAGAGGGTATCCCCGGCTTTGATCGTATAAGTGGCGGGTGCTGTCTTCTCGCTTGCCCGTTTCTGCTGCGTCTTCACTTCACCCTTGTTGTCAATCTTCATGGCTAACGCCTGATAGAATACATACTTTTTGAGACCGATAGTATACTCGATGTCCCCGGAAGAACCCGCACTCAGCTTCCAGGAGAAGCTTTCAATGCTGACCGCCATATTGATGCCAATGTCCCCGGTAAAAGTCTGCTGCGCCTGCGTATTCGCCTGCTTCAGCCAATCTGGAGTCTGCGTATCCTGCACATTCACAGCCTTCAGCCCCGAGAAAACAAACCGGACCGGCCTGCGGCTCAGCATCCATTTCCGGATCAGCTCTACATATTCATAGGGCTTCAGCAGCTTGCCGGCATTCTCTCCCGAATACACCACAAACGGATAATACTGTGCCGGAAAAATACTCTCAATGGTGATCTCTGTCAGCTTCGGATAAGCAATAGCATTGATCTCACCAAAATCAATGACCGTATAGCTCTTGCTGTCGCCATTCTCTTTGATCTCGAGGGTCTCAGGGTTAACCGGAAGCCGGATCACCTCTTCATAGTTGTTGAAGCTAAGATAGAACCCATACTCCTCCATGTTACGTGTACACCCCCTGGGCCGTAGAGACAAATTCCTCTTTCAGCTTTTGCCCGATCTTCGTGATGATGGAGTCAATATCGCCGGAGTTATTAATATTCCCAGTTGTTACCTGCACAGTTGGTGTCAGCTCGACAAAATTCTGAATCGACTGAATCTCCGCCAGCTCCCGCAGCATGTCCAGGTCATCACTTGAGATATCCACCTTTTCATTAATGGAACCTACTTCGCCCACTTTGTTGACGCTGTTGATGTTCGCTGCAGCGGCTTGAGCAGGATTCTGGGATTTATCATCTTTTGGCTTGACCCGATCCAGCTTGGTATTGAATTTTGCGGGGAGATCTGATGCCTTGTCCCCATACTCCTTTACTGTTTTGGCGGTATCCACAAATTCTTTCTTTTTGGTATTGTACACATCCTTAGTTGATGTAGGCTCTACCAGGGTACCTTGAGCATTCTTAACCATATCACTGAAGACATGCGGATTCTCTGCTTCAAGAAAGTTAGGTTTGAAATCGGCCAGAAATTCAAAACCGGGAAATTTGCTTAACCACCCCGCCATAACTTGAATTCCCTTAAGCACAAAATTGATGCCTTCTGCTATAGCCTTTACGAACCCGCCTGCAAAGCTTTCAACACCTAACGCCATTTGGTAAATGAAGCCCAGGAAGTTCGTGGCCAGGTCATAAAATAGCTTTTGCACAGCATATGTCGGATCAATGAACAAGTTACGGAAGAAGTCTGCAAATGAAACGAAGTTATTATACAGACCGATAACAAAATTTTCTATCGTTGCCCGCAGCCAGCCAAAAGCTCCCCCGATAAAAGCCACTACCTCGTTTACGGACACACCTGCTTGTTGAAGAATGTAGATAAGCAGCGCTACAGCCGCAACAATTAAAAGGATCGGCCACATGCCTACAAGCCACGCGGCAGCAAGATTATATAACTGCACAATCATTGCAGCTATGAAGACAATGGCAATGGCCGCAAGGATCGGCCCTACAACATCCCAGTTCTCCTGGAACGCTGTAAACATATACAAGATGCCATTTACAACTTCTCCAATCACAGTAGCTATTACCAAGAATGCATTCGCGATCAGATTTAGTGCAGTAGACATTCCTTCAGATTGAAATGCATTATTCAAGGTATCCAGAATCGGACGCAACGCAACGATGGCTTTTTGACCCATCATTTCAACTGCGCTATCCATGTTGCCCTGCAGCTTGTTCCATTTCCCCTTATCTTCTTCCGTTGCGTTCGCAGCTATCGCTTTCGTACCCAGTGACTTAACCTTATCGAACACACCGCCAAGGTCCAGTGAACCCAAGGAGTCCTTCGTTTTGGAGAGGAATCCCGGCTCCGCTGCTTTCCGTGCCTTTTCTGCTGCCTTTTGTTCCTTTTCCGCTGCAGCTTCCTTCTTCTTGTTCTGCATATAACCTATGGCTTTATCCCCAACGTAAGTGATTAATTCGAATCCGCCTACGTCCAGTGCCTTCATTATTTTTTGAACTTCACCCATGAATCCGCTTTTGGCATTCCGGACATCGTTATTATCCGGATCGTCATCGTTAGAACTGCCCGCAGAGCGGCGGGACCTGGAAGAGTCACCTTCATCCGCGAGCCGTCTGGCCGCTTCCTGAGACTGCATGAACCCTTCCATGAAAGACTTGTTTTTCTCTTCATACACCCGCTCCAGTATCTGCTGCAGATCACCCAGCGAGTGGCTGGCCCGGTTAAAATTCTGGTTCAGCCGGTCCCACTGTGAGTTCACATTTTGCCAGACGGTTAATGCTGTTACGGGAACCAATGCTGTACTCGTAATTTCCATTCATTCACCCCCTTCATCTCTTCTTCCCCTTACTCCGGGCGCGCTCCCGCTTCTCCTTGTCCACGCGCACAGCAATCATGGCATAGATCGCCGCACGTTCGCGGACGGAGAGCTTCATCAGCTCATGCGGCAAAATATGCAGCTCGTGGAGGGCGTAGTAGGCCAGATTAGCCTCACCATCGCCCTCGTTGATTAGTTTTTTACGTCATCTACCAGCTCGTTCATATCTGTAGCGAAGCCGTTCAGAGCCTGTACCCGCTCACCAAGCGCCGCGAACTCACCGGGCAGCAGCATTTTGCGCAGCAGTGATTCGGCCCCCATCACCCCATAAGAGCGCTGCAGCTCGGTGTTCTTCAGATCCGGATGCACTACGCTTGCCGTCATCAGCTTGGCCATATACTCATTCGGATCAATCTCGGTGGTGTAGGTACCGTTCTTTCCTTTGACCTTGCGGGTTGCGGCTTTGCGGCATTCCTGGTTCTCATCTTCATTCATGCTGCGCAGCTTCCAGACGGCAGCTTTACCTTCCTTATCCTTGAAACGTTGCGAGACCACAAACTCCTCTGTTGTATCACATGCCGCATTTTGCGCAAAAAATAAACTTAATTCACTCATGTTGTTCCTCCCAGATTCTTATTGTGTATCAACAAAAGAAGAGACCCGCCGCCATATAATACGCCCGGGTCTTTCCAGCTGTTGTCTATGGATATGCCTGCTTAATCTTATTGGCCGGAATTTGCCGGGGCACTGAAGGGCTGAACCAATTCCACATCCTCAAAAGTAAAGCTGACCTCTTCCTCAAGCGCATCCGATTCCGTATCCAGCGAGGCCATAATGACACTGTCCAGATTAACATCCTTCAGCATGATGCGCTGCGCGCCAACTGTAGAGGACGGGTCTTCATTCGTTACAATAATACTGAAATACTGGTCAATCCCCGTCTTCATGTATTCCAGCATCATTTGGCGGAAACGGCTCGTCATATAGAAAATCGTCATCGTACCGCTGCCCGACCATCCGGTTGCCTTATGCTGCACCCCGCGGCGACCAAGCGTTTTCACTTCCGCCTTCTGCTTCTCCACCGTGGCTTCCAGCGTTTTTACATAGAACATTTCTTCCGTCTGTCCGTTAATTGTGGCATAAGCCCGGCCCTCCTGGCCGGATAGCGTATCGCTGGCTTTCAAGAATGTCATCTTAAACCACCTTCACTTTCATATATACTTTTTCTACGGAATCCACCGGCTTCACAGCCACATCCAGCACCACACTGTCACTGTCCGATCCAGGGGTAACTACAATATCACTCTGTGCGTTGAAGTTCTCAATCGCCTCCAGGTTCTGCAGATCATTCATATAGGTGACGCACTGCGACCAGAAGAGCGCACGCCCGTCTTCGTTATTTGGCAATTTGCCAATGAAGTAATTCTCAAAAATCCGTTTCAAATCACCGGCGATTCCATCCAGCACACGCAGCACACGGTTTTTGGAGAATGCCTTGCCCTTGTCTGGTGAAAAGGAAGTGAACGTGTTGATATCCTGCTCCACCACAGCCCGGCCGCCATTATACGTAAAGAGCAGTTCACCGTCTGTAAGCGCGGCTACGGTCTCGGAATGGCTGAAGCGCACATCCGCGTCAACGGCGTCATCGTAGGCCTGATAAGTCAGGGATTCGTTCACCGCAGCGGCGGCAGTAGCACCGGCTACCCAAGCCACGGCATGCGCTTTATCCACCACAGTTCCATCACTCAGCACCACACCGTTTGCCACACTGATAATGCCCTCATGGTCAGCCGTAGCGTAATCGGACAATACTGCCTGGACCTTCTTGCCTTCCGTATTGCGCAGACGCTTCACATAAGCGCTATATAGCGCCTTGAGTGTGTTATCCTCGGATACCAGCCCCACAGTCTGGAAGTCCTGAACCTCCAGCGCCGCCAGGAAGTCGCTATGTTCTGCATTCGTTACCGTACCATTCGCACCGCTTACAAGCGGCATCCCAGCCGTTAACGTCAGCGTACCTGGTCCATTCGGCTTAAATTCTACATAGTCGTTCGCAGTCAGCCCGGCAGCCGTAGCTACTGTCTGCTTGTCCACCTCTGTATTCTCAAGCAAAGTCCGCACATCGAACTGAGCGTTGTCGTCGATATTTTTTTCGATAACAATCTTGAGCGCATTACCGCGTTCTCCACCATACAGCGCTGTAGCCTGCACCCCGTTATTGGTGACTGTAGCCTTCACTCCCTGATTCAAACGGAAGAGCAGCAGCGTACCTGCCCGTTTCAGTACCTCTCTTACCGGCAGCAGCTGCGCATCTGTCAGATCAAAACCCAGCTTCTGCTTGAAATCATCCTGGGCAGTAAGCTTAAGAATGACTCCAGCTTGTCCCCAAGGCAGCGTAAGCGCCAGGGCCGCCGTACCGCGTTCCCCCATTTTACCTGACACGCTTCCGTTCGAAGCCACATTTACGTATACTCCCGGACGCACCTTGTTTTGTGTTGTCCATGTTCCTCCAGCCATTAGATAACCTCCTTATTTAGATAAAGCATCATTAATTGCTTAGCCTCTTCCAGGGTGTAGCTCCCGCTCTCTTGCAGAACTACTTCCAGTACATCTTTTTCCTTCGGCGAAAATACGACAGAACCCATAATCTGCTTTTTACCAAAAGCATTCCGGTCTTCTCCGCCCCGCTTCAGCTCAATTGCATTCATTTCCTTTGAACTCATTTCAGCCGTGCTCCTTCTGTGAAGTGACCCATCAGATCTGCCTCGCCCTGCGGCTGCTTCTGCTTCTGGAGATAGAGCATATAGTCCACTGTGAACAGCGGCCCATGTCCCTCTGCTCCTGCCTCCCATGACTGGCGAATCACACGAAAAGAAGAATTCCCGCTTTCCCTGGCCGCCAGCGCTTCACACAAGCCGTCCGCCATGCTCTCTGCATCCAGCAGACTTCCCTGCTCGTAGCGGATACCGAAACGGTACACCGCCATGTATCTGCCTTCACGCTGCCGGTCGTAGGTTGCTGAGATTAGCCCCGGTCTGAAGTAGGCTGACTGCGGCTTGTCCCCTTCCACATAGACAGGAATAGCCGGATAAAACTGTGCCAGCGCCTCCGTGATGCTCTCCCGTAATTGTTGTACAGTCATGATTTCATTCCTCTCAAGATAAGTTGTGATAATCCCTCCCCCCTTCCTTGAAATTACAAACGGATACTATCCTGACAAGAGTAATATCCGCCTTGTATTAGGCCTCTGCTGAAGGAACTTTCACCACGCTTGTTCCTCAGCCCCCAAGGGACTGTATCTTGTAGAGCATTCATGCTCCAGCGGTGTCCTTCTGCTTCATTTGCCATGTTATAAATATAGACCCTTTGAATCTCTGCGCAGACGCTATTATAGAGGAGAAAGGACTAACTTCCGGAGACCCTTGGGATGAAAAAAGGAGGTACCAGTGGTGCCGCAAAAAAAGCCGCATCACCCATTGGGCAACACGGCTTCGTGCACTACTTATTATCTAAAACAACTGAATCTCCAGGCTATTTCCGCGAGAAGATTCAGCTTCAGCAGACAGTCTGCTATTTCTCCTTCCGGGCCCCAGAAGATGTTTTCTCAAGCGCAGCTAATGATAACAACTGCATATCTGCGAGCGCGAGTGCCATTTTATAGAACGCCTTCGACCTTATTTTCACATAAGTGTCCTTGCTCACCGGGGGATCGAACACATGATTATAGATCGTGTAGTCATAGCTCTCCTCTCTGCGCAAGTAACGCTCCCTCACAAGCTGCTGTTCCCTAAGTGTAAGCCTTTCTACTACAGAATCTATCAGTGCACAGTATGCTCTTCTTGCCGCAGGCACATCCACGTTATGAGTTGCTATAGCCGCCGTCTGATCCGTAACCGAATTAGTCGCGCCATGAAATCTTTCCGTATAGGAGTACGTAATTCCAGCCTCTTTAGCCTCGAAAGTTACGGTCTTAAAAATACGGTATTTCTCCAGCATATTCTCTATAGTGACCTGAGTAAGACGGCGGTCAAGCTCGGGCAGCGAAGCTAGAATCATCATGTGAACCACTCCTTTGATGTTGAACAGATTTGAGAACTTTATTGCGGACCTTTGCAGCGAAATGTGGTAGAATTCTACTTGTTCGTATATTGTTCGCCTTTTTCAATAATATACCACTTATCTACCAATTCCGTAAAATCCCATTTAAGCCCGTTTTAGAGCAGAAACATGCTATATTCATTAATTATCTTACCTTTTGGCAATAATAGCCGCTTTATTGTTTACCTATTGGCATAAATAGCTTATATTAATAGCAACAGCTTATTAGGTGATAAGGAGTGGTTAACAATGGCAGAGGAATTCGGGAACTATCTGAAACGGCTTCGGGAAGGAAAGGGACTGACAATCAATCAGTTGGCATCCCTTGCCGGAATCAGCGGAGCACAAATATCGCGGATAGAGAATGGACTACGGGGTGTCCCTAAGCCGGCTACACTGCGTAAGATTGCTGAAGCGACCGATGTCTCTTATGAGGAGCTTATGGGCCATGCCGGTCATTTAACCGAATCACAGAGTAGTACTGGAGGTACTGGAGGGTCAGTGCCTGCATGGGCTACGAGTAAGGATAAGCGTGATTTCCGCCAAATGCTTGAGGATGACGGTGAGCTGATGTTTGACGGGATCCCACTGAACAAGGAAGATAAGCAGCGGATCAAGGATGTATTGACAGGTCTATTCTGGGAGGCCAAGCAGATGAACAAAAGAACCAAGCCCAAGCACGATTCAAGTACGAAGGAATAGCCAGGCTATCATACAACTATTAACATGCTGCGGGTGAAGAATATGGATGAGCTAATCAAGCGTCTGGTCAAAAAATATAAAACCAACAGCCCCTTCGAGCTGGCTGCGGCCCTCGGCATTCACATCAGGTTCATGAATCTGGGCGAAGGCACCAAGGGCTTGTATTACCGTAAGTTAAGAAGAAGGTTTATCGTCATTCATAATGAGCTACCTCTGGAATGGCAGCGGTTTGTATGTGCGCATGAATTGGCCCATGACCGTCTGCATAAAGGGGTTAACCGTTTTTTTCTAGAGGAAAACTCTTTTTTCTCACCGGGGAAGCTGGAGCGTCAGGCTAATATATTCGCAGTGAAGCTGCTATCCGCTGGAACTTCTATCGAGCAGGATGAATCTTTACAGAGCTATTATGCAAGGATCGGCATCCCGGCAGAGGTTGTCTTTTTTTTAGACGATTAAAGGAACATACGTTCCTTTAATAACGCAACAAAAAACTCTTACCGAAGTAAGAGTTCATTGCCAGCTATTAGCTGTGTTATCGGGATGACACGATTTGAACATGCGACCCCCTGGTCCCAAACCAGGTGCTCTACCAAGCTGAGCTACATCCCGAAACTATGAAATTTAATATGGAGCGGGTGATGGGAATCGAACCCACGCTATCAGCTTGGAAGGCTGAAGTTCTACCATTGAACTACACCCGCAAAGGTGAAATATCGGGATGACACGATTTGAACATGCGACCCCCTGGTCCCAAACCAGGTGCTCTACCAAGCTGAGCTACATCCCGTAAAAGTAAATATGGCGCGCCCTGAGAGATTCGAACTCCCGACCTTTTGATTCGTAGTCAAACGCTCTATCCAGCTGAGCTAAGGGCGCAAAAATTATGGAGCGGACGACGGGAATCGAACCCGCGACCCTCGCCTTGGCAAGGCGATGCTCTACCGCTGAGCCACGTCCGCAAACAAGTGGTGCGCGTGAAGGGACTTGAACCCCCACGTCTTACGACGCCAGATCCTAAGTCTGGTGCGTCTGCCATTCCGCCACACGCGCATAAAACTAATAAAAGTGAGCCATGAAGGACTCGAACCTTCGACACCCTGATTAAAAGTCAGGTGCTCTACCAACTGAGCTAATGGCTCGCAATTGGCAGGGGATATAGGATTCGAACCTATGATGACGGAGTCAGAGTCCGTTGCCTTACCGCTTGGCGAATCCCCTACAATAGATACCTATATAATGCCCACAATCTCCCACAAATATCAAGAAAATTATGGTGGAGGCTGAGGGGTTCGAACCCCCGACCCTCTGCTTGTAAGGCAGATGCTCTCCCAGCTGAGCTAAGCCTCCATATGTATGGTGACCCAAAGGGGCATAAAAATTGGTGACCCGTATGGGATACTCTTCACTCCGTTACGAGATTGCGATGTATTCCTACGAAGCCTATGCTTCAACGAATCCTGGGAATTCTCATCCCATAAAAATTGGTGACCCGTATGGGATTCGAACCCATGTTACCTCCGTGAAAGGGAGGTGTCTTAACCCCTTGACCAACGGGCCTTAGTAAATCTGTGGAGCTCTCAACCGGATTCGAACCGGTGACCTCTTCCTTACCATGGAAGCACTCTACCTGCTGAGCTATGAGAGCATGGCTCCCCGAACAGGACTCGAACCTGTGACAACTCGATTAACAGTCGAGTGCTCTACCAACTGAGCTATCAGGGAATATTGTCCGCTTGGCGGCGTCCTACTCTCCCAGGACCCTTCGGTCCAAGTACCATCGGCGCTGGAGGGCTTAACGGTCGTGTTCGGGATGGGTACGCGTGGAACCCCTCCGCTATCGCCACCAAACGGGCATTTACAGCGTAAATGCTTCAGGAATTTGATTCCTGAAAACTGAATCCGAAACGAATCTGCATTCTTCGAAATTTGGATAAGCCCTCGACCGATTAGTATTGGTCAGCTCCATGCATTGCTGCACTTCCACCTCCAACCTATCTACCTCGTCGTCTTCAAGGGGTCTTACTAATTGGGAAATCTCATCTTGAGGGGGGCTTCACGCTTAGATGCTTTCAGCGCTTATCCCGTCCGTACGTAGCTACTCAGCCATGCTCCTGGCGGAACAACTGATGCACCAGCGGTACGTCCATCCCGGTCCTCTCGTACTAAGGACAGCTCCTCTCAAATTTCCTGCGCCCACGACAGATAGGGACCGAACTGTCTCACGACGTTCTGAACCCAGCTCGCGTACCGCTTTAATGGGCGAACAGCCCAACCCTTGGGACCTACTTCAGCCCCAGGATGCGATGAGCCGACATCGAGGTGCCAAACCTCCCCGTCGATGTGGACTCTTGGGGGAGATAAGCCTGTTATCCCCAGGGTAGCTTTTATCCGTTGAGCGATGGCCCTTCCATGCGGTACCACCGGATCACTAAGTCCGACTTTCGTCCCTGCTCGACTTGTTGGTCTCGCAGTCAAGCTCCCTTATGCCTTTGCACTCTTCGAATGATTTCCAACCATTCTGAGGGAACCTTTGAACGCCTCCGTTACTCTTTAGGAGGCGACCGCCCCAGTCAAACTGCCCGCCTGACACGGTCCCCGTACCCGGTAAGGGCACTAGGTTAGAACCTAGATACGATCAGGGTGGTATCCCAACGGCGCCTCCGCAGAAGCTTGCGCTCCTGCCTCAACGGCTCCCACCTATCCTGTACAGATCGTACCCAAATTCAATATCAAGCTGCAGTAAAGCTCCATGGGGTCTTTCCGTCTTGTCGCGGGTAACCTGCATCTTCACAGGTATTAAAATTTCACCGGATCTCTCGTTGAGACAGCGCCCAAGTCGTTACGCCATTCGTGCGGGTCAGAATTTACCTGACAAGGAATTTCGCTACCTTAGGACCGTTATAGTTACGGCCGCCGTTTACTGGGGCTTCGGTTCACAGCTTCGGATTGCTCCTAACCACTC
Source organism: Paenibacillus sp. FSL E2-0178 (assembly GCF_038593005.1). NCBI lineage: Bacteria > Bacillati > Bacillota > Bacilli > Caryophanales > Paenibacillaceae > Paenibacillus > Paenibacillus sp. FSL E2-0178. The sequence continues at coordinate 5,509,704 of NZ_CP151953.1, read as the reverse complement.
CCCTTAACCTTCCAGCACCGGGCAGGCGTCAGCCCGTATACTTCGCCTTGCGGCTTCGCACAGACCTGTGTTTTTGCTAAACAGTCGCTTGGGCCTTTTCACTGCGGCCCCCTCGGGCTATTCACCCTACCGAGGCACCTCTTCTCCCGAAGTTACGAGGTCATTTTGCCGAGTTCCTTAACGAGAGTTCTTCCGCGCGCCTTAGAATTCTCTTCTCGCCTACCTGTGTCGGTTTGCGGTACGGGCACCTTCTCCTGGCTAGAGGCTTTTCTTGGCAGTGTGAGATCATGACCTTCGCTACTACAATTTTCGCTCCCCATCACAGCCCAGCCTTAATGATGTGCGGATTTGCCTACACATCAGCCTCACTGCTTAGACGGACACATCCATCAGTCCGTGTCACTACCCTCCTGCGTCACCCCATCGCTCATAGCGGATTACGGTGGTACAGTAATTTCAAACTGTTGTCCTTCGACTACGCCTTTCGGCCTCGCCTTAGGTCCCGACTTACCCTGAGCGGACGAGCCTTCCTCAGGAAACCTTGGGCTTTCGGCGGATCAGATTCTCACTGATCTTTTCGTTACTCATACCGGCATTCTCACTTGTATGCTGTCCAGCGCTCCTTACGGTACACCTTCAACCTACATACAACGCTCCCCTACCCCAGATGCAAAGCATCTAGCCATAGCTTCGGTGGTGTGTTTAGCCCCGTTACATTTTCGGCGCAGAGTCACTCGACCAGTGAGCTATTACGCACTCTTTCAATGGTGGCTGCTTCTAAGCCAACATCCTGGTTGTCTGTGCAACTCCACATCCTTTCCCACTTAACACACACTTGGGGACCTTAGCTGATGGTCTGGGCTGTTTCCCTTTTGACAATGGATCTTAGCACTCACTGTCTGACTCCCGGCAAGAAGTTAATGGCATTCGGAGTTTGACTGAGCTTGGTAACCCTTGCGGGCCCCGCACCCAATCAGTGCTCTACCTCCACCACTCCATTCACCGAGGCTAGCCCTAAAGCTATTTCGGGGAGAACCAGCTATCTCCGAGTTCGATTGGAATTTCTCCGCTACCCCCACCTCATCCCCGCATTTTTCAACATGCGTGGGTTCGGGCCTCCAGTGCGTGTTACCGCACCTTCACCCTGGACAGGGGTAGATCACACGGTTTCGGGTCTACGTCCACATACTTAAGTCGCCCTATTCAGACTCGCTTTCGCTGCGGCTCCGGCTTCTCACCTTAACCTTGCATGTTAAACGTAACTCGCCGGTTCATTCTACAAAAGGCACGCCATCACCCATTAATAGGGCTCTGACTTTTTGTAAGCACACGGTTTCAGGTTCTATTTCACTCCCCTTCCGGGGTGCTTTTCACCTTTCCCTCACGGTACTGTTTCACTATCGGTCGCCAGGTAGTATTTAGCCTTAGCAGATGGTCCTGCTGGATTCATACGGGGTTTCACGTGCCCCGCACTACTCGGGATCCGTCTCGGAGAGAACACAGTTTAGGCTACAGGGCTTTTACCTCTATCGCGGGCCTTTCCAGACCTCTTCGCCTACCATATTCCTTTGTAACTCCATGTGAGACGTCCCACAACCCCAAGGGGCAAGCCCCTTGGTTTAGGCTGTTCCGCGTTCGCTCGCCGCTACTGACGGAATCACTATTGTTTTCTCTTCCTCAGGGTACTTAGATGTTTCAGTTCCCCTGGTCTGCCTCTACATTTCCTATGTATTCAGAAATGAGTAACTGCGAATTACCACAGCTGGGTTTCCCCATTCGGACACCCCCGGATCAAAGCTTGCTTACAGCTCCCCGAGGCAGTTTCGTTGTTCGCCACGTCCTTCGTCGGCTCCTGGCGCCTAGGCATCCTCCGTGTGCTCTTATTAGCTTAACCATGCGTTTTCCGTTAGGGAAATCGCTGTATCAACTAATAACTATTTCAACTTGCTTACACAAGTTTCAGCTAAAAGATGTTCTAAAACGCAAATTCGTTTCGGTATCCAGTTTTCAAGGATCAAGTTCTTGCATATAATCTTGTAAAGAAGTATTGGTGGAGCCAAGCGGGATCGAACCGCTGACCTCCTGCTTGCAAGGCAGGCGCTCTCCCAGCTGAGCTATGGCCCCATATAGGTATTCAATTCTAAAATGTTATATGGTGGGCCTTGGTGGACTCGAACCACCGACCTCACCCTTATCAGAGGTGCGCTCTAACCAACTGAGCTAAAAGCCCATATAACAGATAACATTGTGAATCAACCAATAAATTGATTGTTCGCTCGGCGGCGTCCTACTCTCCCAGGACCCTTCGGTCCAAGTACCATCGGCGCTGGAGGGCTTAACGGTCGTGTTCGGGATGGGTACGTGTGGAACCCCTCCGCTATCGCCACCAAACGCATACGAAAGAGACTTGCTCTTTCAAAACTGAACACGAGTGAGTGTCCGAACCCGAAGGTTCTATTGTGGAAGCTTTAGCTTCCGATTTGAATGTTTCCGTTGCAGGAAACGATTCTCCATAGAAAGGAGGTGATCCAGCCGCACCTTCCGATACGGCTACCTTGTTACGACTTCACCCCAATCATCTACCCCACCTTCGGCGGCTGGCTCCCTTGCGGGTTACCCCACCGACTTCGGGTGTTGTAAACTCTCGTGGTGTGACGGGCGGTGTGTACAAGACCCGGGAACGTATTCACCGCGGCATGCTGATCCGCGATTACTAGCAATTCCGACTTCATGCAGGCGAGTTGCAGCCTGCAATCCGAACTGAGACCGGCTTTGCTGGGATTGGCTCCACCTCGCGGTTTCGCTTCCCGTTGTACCGGCCATTGTAGTACGTGTGTAGCCCAGGTCATAAGGGGCATGATGATTTGACGTCATCCCCACCTTCCTCCGGTTTGTCACCGGCAGTCACTCTAGAGTGCCCAGCTTAACCTGCTGGCAACTAAAGTCAAGGGTTGCGCTCGTTGCGGGACTTAACCCAACATCTCACGACACGAGCTGACGACAACCATGCACCACCTGTCTCCGATGCTCCGAAGAGGGGCACTATCTCTAATGCTTTCATCGGGATGTCAAGACCTGGTAAGGTTCTTCGCGTTGCTTCGAATTAAACCACATACTCCACTGCTTGTGCGGGTCCCCGTCAATTCCTTTGAGTTTCAGTCTTGCGACCGTACTCCCCAGGCGGAGTGCTTACTGTGTTAACTTCGGCACCAAGGGTATCGAAACCCCTAACACCTAGCACTCATCGTTTACGGCGTGGACTACCAGGGTATCTAATCCTGTTTGCTCCCCACGCTTTCGCGCCTCAGCGTCAGTTACAGCCCAGAAAGTCGCCTTCGCCACTGGTGTTCCTCCACATATCTACGCATTTCACCGCTACACGTGGAATTCCACTTTCCTCTTCTGTACTCAAGTCACCCAGTTTCCAGTGCGACCCCAGGTTGAGCCCAAGGTTTAAACACCAGACTTAAATGACCGCCTGCGCGCGCTTTACGCCCAATAATTCCGGACAACGCTTGCCCCCTACGTATTACCGCGGCTGCTGGCACGTAGTTAGCCGGGGCTTTCTTCTCAGGTACCGTCACTCCGGTAGCAGTTACTCTACCGGACGTTCTTCCCTGGCAACAGAGCTTTACGATCCGAAAACCTTCATCACTCACGCGGCATTGCTCCGTCAGGCTTTCGCCCATTGCGGAAGATTCCCTACTGCTGCCTCCCGTAGGAGTCTGGGCCGTGTCTCAGTCCCAGTGTGGCCGTTCACCCTCTCAGGTCGGCTACGCATCGTCGCCTTGGTGAGCCGTTACCCCACCAACTAGCTAATGCGCCGCAGGCCCATCCCCAAGTGGCAGATTGCTCCGCCTTTCATTCTCTCTTCAGGAGAGGAAAGAAATTATCCGGTATTAGCTACCGTTTCCGGTAGTTATCCCAGTCTTGAGGGCAGGTTGCCTACGTGTTACTCACCCGTCCGCCGCTAAGTAAGAATGGAAGCAAGCTTCCATTCTTACTCCGCTCGACTTGCATGTATTAGGCATGCCGCCAGCGTTCGTCCTGAGCCAGGATCAAACTCTCCAAATTGGTTTTAGAAAGAGCGATTGCTCATTTTGAAACATCTGACGAGAATTTACATTCTCTATTTTGGAAGTCACTTTCGTGATTTCCGATACTCACTCGTTGTTCAGTTTTCAAAGATCAATGTCTCATTTTAGCTCTTCACCGCATCTCAGCGGCGACCTTTATAATATATCATAGTATTTCGTTGTTTGGCAAGCTTTTTTTTGAAAAAGTTATTTTTCATTATTTCCTGCCTGCAGCACCCTTTTAAACATTCAAAAGGAGCGCGAGATATAATGTATCATGCCGGCTCCCTTTTAGTCAAGCTATTAGGTTAATTTTATTTGTTCCGGTCTTATAGCCTTTAGAATTCAATGTTTGAACTGTGAGGAACGGCCTCCCCACGCGTACTTGGACAACTCCTTCTGTGGGGCAAAACGTGCATACATACGGAATACAGTTTTATATCGATTGGCAATAGCGTGTCTGATATTCTGATCTAAACGCTGATCGCTCAAATCCAGAAGCATTTCATCCAGCTCTTTGCGCAAAACATAGTCCAGCTCCTTGCATTCCTTCTCATTGAACAACATCCCGAGCATATGCTTGGCCTCCTTCATGAAATTCATAGCTATCAACAACCATCAAATGCCATGTCCTCTACTGTAGAAAATAGACCATTCGATGTGGGAAGCTCCTATTGTACTGCTTACATTAGATTAACCGGAGCATTGGATCTATAACCATAATTATAAAAAATTCCATCATGGTCTCGTTATATCCAAATTCCGACTATGGGACCAATTTATTTGGCTTTTAATGTTATGCTCAATTCCCATAAATTTTATGATAAAAGTGAAAATGTAATTGTACTCTCAATGATTGCGGCAACGAACAGCAGAATAACAATCCATACCGAAGCGGTAAAAGTCTGCCGCATGAACGCCCGCCAATGGTCCGCTTCCCTCTCATTCCTCTTTCCCGCCCTAAACAGGGCAGCCAACACTTTGCCTCCGAACTGCAGACCAAAGGCACAGGCAATTATGATTGCCGGAATCTCGATAATCCCGTGCGGAAGCAATCCTTTTACAATCAGGGTGAACAGGTCCTGTCCCTGTATTGCGGACAGATGAATCAGATAACCAATGACCGCACCGTTAATCAGCAGGAAGAACACCGGCAATATTCCAAACAGTGCCCCTAGAAATATAATGACTACGCTTTTGATGCTGTTGTTCAGAAAGATAAATACAAAAAAGCTCCATTGCGGATTAGAGGACTCTCTAAGGTTCCCGCTGATTTCGCTGATTCCTTTCAATTGCTCATTCAGCAGCTGCTGCAGACTTCCCATACCGATCCAGCCAATTACTCCGCCGGCTATGAATAACAAGGCTGCTGTCAGCAGCGCTTTGCGGATCGTTCCCAGATCTTTGATAAACGTATTAAAAGATAACATGTGTACCTCCCGAAATGATATCGCTCTTTAAAAGCATTTGCTGCGGTTTTATATCTGCGGTCATAAGCGTCCTGTACGAGCATACATTTAGAACAAACAAGCATTTCGCATGGGAGAGGAGCGCTGACATTATGAATTCTTTTTATGTATTCAGCGGCAAAAAGATAAAACGGTTCATTTATATCTTTGCTGCTGCGCTTCTTACCGCCGGCGTCGTCTATGTCGAGAGGGGTAATATTACTGTTTTCTCTGAAGCAGCCCCTTCCGCCATTTACAGCGTGCCGACGGAAAAGAAGCTGATCGCCTTAACCTTTGATATTAGCTGGGGGGAGAAGAGACCGGAACCGATCCTGAAGGTGCTGGAAGACAAAAAGGTGGATAAGGCTACCTTCTTTCTATCCTCCCCTTGGAGTAAGACCCATCCAGAGATTGTCACCAGCATCAAAGACGCCGGATACGAGATTGGCAGCCACGGCCACAAGCATGTGAACTACAGTACACTGAGCAATGAAGAAATCCGTACGCAAATTACTACAGCCCATACGGTCTTGACCGAATTAACAGGTACACAGCCTAACCTCATCAGAATGCCTAACGGCGATTTTGACAAAAGAGTACTGCAGGTTGCCTCCGACCTTGGTTATAAGGTCATTCAATGGGATACAGATTCGCTGGACTGGAAGAACATCGGTGTGGATAATATCGTGAATCGTGTGACGAGCAAGGCCCATCCCGGAGATATCGTACTGCTGCATGCCAGCGACTCCTGTAAGCAGACTCATGAGGCATTGCCGCAAATCATTGATAAGCTGCGCAGCCAGGGATATGAATTCGTTACTGTCTCTGAACTAATCAGCCAAAGCAGTGCAGACGGCAAAGAAGTCCGCGACTCTGCTTGGCTGGATAATGGCTTGGAAGACGCTGCCGGGATGTAGTCCAGCCTATTCCCAACGCAGCCGCTGCAGGGGATAGTTATCTATTAGTGGCGCGGAGAAATAAGCTCGGAAATATCCGGAGTAGGTGTATTTAGTTTCGGATAACTCAGGTCAAGCCCCTCCAGCGTTTTCACCACAATGGCCAGCGCCAGGTAATTGCGGTACCACCGGTGATTCGCCGGAATCCAGTACCACGGGGCTTTCTCTATGCTGCTTTGCTCAAAAACATCTTCATAGGCCTTTTGATAATCGTCCCAGTATTCACGCTCCTGCAGATCACTGGCGTCGAACTTCCAATGTTTCGCCGGATCATGAAGCCGCTCCTGGATCTTCTCCAGCTGCTTCTCCTTGGAGATATGCAGAAAGAGCTTGATTACCGTTGTCCCCTCTTCCGCCAGCATTTCCTCAAACTGGCGGATGTAGCGGAAACGCCGCTTGGCATCCTCTTTCTTCAGACTGCCGTGCACACGCGGTACCAGTACATCCTCATAATGCGAACGGTTGAACGCAGCGATATAGCCTTTGGGCGGTGTCTTCATATGGACTCTCCACAGGAAATCGTGTGCCTCCTCCTCAAGAGAGGGCTTCTTGAAGCTGGTGACGATGAACCCCTGCGGATTAATGCCGGAGAAAATATGCTTAACGGTTCCATCCTTTCCGCTCGAATCCATTCCTTGAAGTATAACCAGCAGGGAATGCTTCTTCTGTGCAAAAAGGATATCCTGAAGCTCAGCCAGCCGTTTCTTCAGCTTCTCCATTTTGGCTTCCGCTTCCTCTTTGGATTTGAATTCACCGCGTTCATTGGGATCGAGGTCCTTCAGGCGTGTTTCACTTGTGTCTTTTATCATATAACGCTTGATGTTCATATATTCCCTCCTCCACTCTGTTCTTTAAGATTAACCTCATCAACTTGATTTTAACCGTTCTGTATAAGCAATGCCAAAACCCCGCCACCCTGAGTGTATTCAGGTGAGCGGGGTTTTGGTTTATGGATTTTTAAATTGAGGCCGGTTTCAAAATCCGGTGCAGCATCAAAATCTGGAACGCATTGCAAGCGACCAGCGGAACCAGAATAAAAATGGTGGCGCTGTCTACGCCGATCCGGAGTACACCGATAATCTCAACAATGGTGATGGCGGTCATAAAGAAAAAGGTTGGAATCCAAGCCGAAGCGTTGGTACCCCGCATTTTGAACCAGGAAACAATAATTGCGGTAAGCAGAATCCCCAGACCCAAAATCAGGTCAGATGCAACACTCCGGTCCCCGCTCACAAAGGTACGCAGGAAAACCAGTTCAAGCAGCGCGAGCACTGCCAGCACCAGTTGTATGTACCGCCATGCCTTGCGCGGGAACACGCCGGTGCCCATGTAATTAAGAATCAGATAAGCGAAGAACCCAAGCTGTGCATATACACTGACGAGCACTCCGTAACCAAAAAGGATCAGGGAGTAAAGTAAAAGGTCGGCGGTGCTCTTGAAATCGATTCCGCCATTGACTGTCTGCAGGGCAAGACCGGCAATCACGGCCCCTCCTGCTCCGATCAAAAGCGTGGTCCAGAATAAATAAAACCATTTTCTTAAGTTCAGCGCTTTCACCTCCCCGTGTCAGATTTATTTTACCAAGGTTACCGTCAAAAAACCATTACACTCCAACATAAATGTGTGTCCCAGCGGCATACTACAGTCAGTAACTCTATAAAGGAGGGCAGCGCCAATGAAATGGAGGACTTTGTGGTCTGGAGGCTTGGCACTCGGCTTGGTTATGGCCTTAACGGCCTGCGGAGGCGAACAGAGCAGCAGTTCTTCTTCCGGACAGGGCGGATATAAGGAAATGAAGACGATGGTTGTAGATATATTGAAAAGCGATGAGGGGAAGAAGGCGGTTGAGGAGGCCCTTTCTACTCCCAGCTCGGGTGAAAGCAGCACAAGCGGGCTGAGCATGAAAATGATGCCGATGCAGACAACCGAGCAGATCCGGATCGCGGTTAAAGACACCATCACAGCTCCTGAGTACCAGAAGGAAATCGAAAAGATCATGACGGACCCGCAGTTTGCCGGGGAGTTCGCCAAAGCGATTAATACGCAGAGCAAGGAATTGCATCTTCAATTAATCAAGGACCCAACGTATCAAAAGTCTGTCGAAGAAATTATGAAATCGCCTGAAATGATGAAAATGTTCCTCGACCTTACTAAGACTTCCGATTACCGCAAGCAATCCATGACGATTATGCAGGAGGCCATGCAGAACCCGCTCTTCCGTATGGAAGTTCTCGATCTGCTCAAAACTGTAGTACAGGAAGAGCTGCAGCCTAAGGTACAGAAAAAGGATGCCGAAAAAGGCGGCGGGGGCGGCGGAGAGGAACAGGAAAGCGGGGGCGACAGTCAGAAGCAGGAAGGCGGAGATGATTCCGGCTCCTAAAATAACATATATTTTCTTTTCAAAAAAGGCCTTGCCCCATATGGGACAGGCCTTTTTGTGTGCAAACAAATTTCTCAGAGCTTACTCTTCGTACTTGGCGATCAGCTTGTCTGCAATTTCTGCAAATAACCCTCCGGTTGGCGTATCCGCCTTATACACTGACGGGGAGAAATCAGGCTCAGAGATATGGTTGTCCGGTGCACCGAGCGGCACCTGGGCCAGCAGCTCTGTATGCAGTGTTTCGGCCAGACGGGCACCTCCACCGCGTCCGAAGATATAATCCTTCTTCCCGCAGGAGGAACATTCGTAATAGGCCATATTCTCGATGACCCCAAGAATCTCATGATCCGTCTGCAGAGCCATAGAGCCCGCTCTGGCAGCCACAAAGGCAGCCGTAGCATGAGGGGTGGTTACAATAATCTCCTTGCTGTGCGGCAGCATCTGGTGCACGTCAAGCGCCACATCGCCCGTTCCCGGAGGCAGATCCAGCAGCAGATAATCCAGTTCACCCCAGCCTACATCGCTGAAGAACTGGCGCAGCATTTTGCCAAGCATCGGCCCTCTCCAGATGACCGGACTATTCTCACGGATAAAGAAGCCCATCGACATGACCTTCACTCCGAATCGTTCCACCGGAATGATGATGCCCTCTTCCACGACTGGTCCCTCTTCAATGCCCATCATATCCGGGATACTGAAGCCATAAATGTCGGCATCGATCAGACCGACCTTTTTACCTTTTCTGGCTAGTGCTACGGCCAGGTTCACCGTCACCGTAGACTTTCCCACTCCGCCCTTGCCGCTGGCGATCGCGATGAAGTTCACACCCGAATTCTCGTTGATCAGCTCATGCCCCTCAAGGCCCGCTGCATGGCCTTTCAGCTTCTCGCCTTGTTCTGATTCCTGCTCGTCCTCTGAACTCTCTCCACGGAGTATAGCGCGTTCATAATCGGTGGCATCACGCAGACGGATATGAATATTATCCGCTCCGCCCTCAGTAAGCAAATCGCGAACCTGCTGCTCCAGCTCCATACGCTGCTTCTCCTCGGAGTCAAGACACACGACAGATAGTGAGATCCGGTCTTCTTTAATCATGATATCGCGGATCAGCTGTAATTCGACAAGGCTTTTTCCGGATTCCGGGTCTGTGAGCGGCTGCAAAAGTTCCTGAATTTGTTCCCTAGTCAGCATGGAAAGCACCTCTGTTCCTTCCCGGACGGGTAAGCTCCGGTATTTTCGTCTATTATAGCATTACCCTCCGGCGGAAGAGTAGTCCCACCCTATGGCTGCTCAGAGGTATACCGCAGGATCCCCCGGTAGATACTGGTTGCCACCTTCCGTTGATACACATCGTCTCCAAGCAGAACGGATTCCTCAGGATGGGATAGGAACCCTACCTCAACTAAGACAGCCGGCATCTTTAATACTTTTAACAAATAAATAGTGTTCGCAGTCTTGGCCACACGGTCTGTATTCTCAAGGGTAGCCTTCAGCTCATCCTGTACCAATCCGGCCAACGCCTTGTTGCCCTCATTGCTTGGATAATAGAAGGTTTGGGCTCCGCTCCAGCGGTTCGAAGGAATACTGTTCATATGTACGCTGATAAACAGATCGGCGCCCTTCTCCTCGATACTTCTGACCCGCTGCTTCAGATCCTCCGTCTTGCGTCTGGCATACCCTTTCGTGCTGTCCTGGGCCAGATCATAATCCCCTTCCCGGGTCATTACTACAATAGCTCCCGCCTGCTGCAGATAATCGCGTAAATAGAGGGACACTGATAAGTTGATATCCTTCTCAATCAGCCCCTCCCGGCTCACCGCGCCGCCATCCGGACCCCCGTGGCCCGCATCAATGGCAATTACCTTGCCGGAAAGCGGCAGACTCCAATAATTGATCGTCTTGGCAGTCGGCATGTCATAAGCAATGATACCGATCATCACAGCGAGTAATGCAGCCCCCAGGATGCTTTTTTTGATGCTGCTCCAAGAGATCCAGACCGAGACTTTATGCTGCTGTCGGCCAGACATAACAAAGACCCCCTCGTCCCGATAGATTCTACTCATCTATATGGGACAAGAGGGCCAAATAGTACTGGCTGTTTAAGCTTGGACCGAAACTTCCGGAGACATGCCTTCAATCAGAATCTGCGCCACTTCGGGGCGCGTAAATTCAGGAGGCGGACATTGTCCGTCGCGAAGAAGTGCCCGTACCTTAGTTCCGGAGAGCGTCAAATGCTGATCACCCGGATGCGGGCAGGTTTTGCTGGAGGCCATGTTGCCGCATTTCACACAGAAGAAGCTGTGCTCGAAGAATAATGGCGTAATGCCAAGTTCCTCGGCGGTAAAGTTCGCAAAGATCTCCTGCGCTTCGTAAGTGCCGTAGTAGTCACCCACACCGGCATGATCACGACCGACAATAAAATGTGTGCAGCCGTAATTCTTGCGTACCATCGCATGGAATATGGCTTCACGCGGTCCGGCATAACGCATTGCCGCCGGGAATACGCCCAGGAATGTGCGGTTCTCCGGATAATAATTCTCCAGGAGCGCAAGATAACTCTTCATCCTCACATTGGCCGGCACATCGTCAGACTTGGTTTCACCCACAAGCGGATTCAGGAACAGGGCGTCTACAACCTCCATAGCACATTTCTGGATGTACTCATGAGCGCGGTGTACCGGATTGCGTGTCTGGAAGCCCACAACGGTTCTCCAGCCTTTATCCGCGAAGATCTGACGGGTCTCGGCAGGGTCGAAATAGAACTCACCGAATTTCTCAGGCTGCGGCCGGTTCAGTACAGTTATAGGACCGCCTACATAAGTTGCCGGACGGGCGAGCAGTTTGCTTACGCCAGGATGCTCAGGATCGGTTGTCTTGAACACATTCTGCGCTTCCAGCTGCTGATCCACTTCGTAAATACTCTCAATATCAAGCAGTCCGTAGACTACACCGTCTTCTTCACCAATCAGCGACACTCTGTCACCCACTGCAAGGGATGCCGCCTGCTTGTCATCAACAGCCAGTGTGATAGGAATGCTCCATACAGTTCCATCTGCCAGACGCATGCTAGTGACCACAGAATGGTAGTCCGCTTCATTCAAGAAACCCGTGAGCGGCGAAAATGCACCTACACCAATCAAATCCAAATCAGATAAAGTCCATGTATTGAGAGCAATTGATTTATTGGCTGAGGCTTGCTGCAACAGTTGTTCTCTCTCCGCACCCTCTGCTATACGCTGAACCAGCGCTCCTCCATGAGGAAGTATTGAAGTCATCCTTGTTCTCTCCTCCTGTGTGCAATGCTAGTGTGTTATTTGTGCAATCCACATTCTGTTTTGTCTGATCCGGACCATCTTCCGGCACGCGGATCTTCACCAGGCATAACCGCCCGGGTGCATTGCTCACAGCCGATACTAGGGAAGTTACGGTCATGAAGCGGGTTATAGACCACATCATTCTCGCGGATATAATTCCATACATCCTCTGTGGTCCAGCTTGCAATCGGATTAAACTTTACAAGGCCAAATTTGTTATCATACTCTACCTTTTTGGAGTTGGCGCGGGTTGGCGCCTGGTCACGGCGGATTCCGGTAATCCAAGCGTCGTATTGAGAAAGAATACGCGTGAGCGGTTCCACCTTACGGATGGCGCAGCATTGATTCGGGTCAGTGTTCCAAAGAGCCTCACCATACTGCAGTGCCTGCTCTTTTACTGTAATCTGTGGCGATACACGGACGAACTCCATTCCGTACTTGTCGGCCATAACATCTCTTGTCTCATAGGTTTCCTTGAAGTGATAATCGGTGTCGAGATAGAACACATCTGTCGACGGGCTGACCTTCTGGATCATATCCACCAGTACAACATCTTCGGCACCAAAACTGCAGGCAAACGTTATATTAGGAAAAGTCTCTACCGCCCAGCGGATAATCTCTTCAGGAGTGGCATTCTCCAATTCTTCGGCTTTAACTTTGATTAAATCCTCTTTCTCAAGCAGATTCATCTAATCTTCCTCCATCCGGATATAGCCAAGATCGAATCCTCTGAGAGATTAATCCCGACTAATTCTATATGGTATAGTATATCTGTTTCAGTGGCGAAGTCAATGGGTTTTGTTCATTTTGGAATAAAGTATTCGGGGAATTAATATTTTGATGATAAAAACATAAAAAGCTCCCGGCCATAAAGGCCAGGAGCTTGAGTTCCTTGTTATCAAGGAAATTGATATTAACGTTTCGAGAACTGTGGAGCACGACGAGCGGCTTTGAGGCCGTATTTCTTACGTTCCTTCATACGTGGGTCACGAGTCAGGAAGCCGGCTTTCTTAAGCGCACCGCGATATTCAGGGTCTACTTTGAGCAATGCACGGGAGATCCCGTGACGGATTGCGCCAGCTTGACCGGAAATGCCGCCACCATGTGCAAGAACGATTACATCGTAGTTGCCCAGAGTTTCAGTCAGGTTCAAAGGTTGTCTTACGATCATCTTCAGTGTTTCCACACCGAAATATTCGTCCATCTCGCGTTTGTTAATGACAATGCGTCCTTCACCCGGTACAAGGCGAACACGTGCTACCGAATGTTTACGACGACCTGTCCCATAGTATTGTACTTGTGCCATGAAACTGTCCTCCTCTATTCTTATCCGCGAAGTTCGTAAACTTCAGGTTTTTGTGCTGCATGTGGATGTTCAGCGCCTGCATATACTTTGAGTCTCAGTTTCATGTGATCCCCTTGACGAGTCTTAGGAATCATGCCGTGAACTGCGAATTCAATCATACGCTCAGGTTTGGTTTTGATCAGGTCTTCAGCAACAGTGACTTTCAAACCACCTGGGTGCATCGAGTGACGGTAGTATTTCTTGTTTTGCATTTTCTTACCGGTCAGGTGAATCTTCTCAGCGTTGATAACAATTACGAAATCTCCAGTATCAACATGTGGAGTGAATTGCGGTTTGTGTTTGCCACGGATTAGAGCAGCGGCTTCGCTTGCCAAACGGCCAAGTGTTTTGCCTTCGGCATCAATGATGTGCCAATTGCGTTCAACTTCGTTCGGCTTCGCCATATAGGTGGTACGCATGAATGTTTCCTCCTTGTTCTCGTACGAAAATCATCTGTTTCGTATATCTTGTTTCTCATTGGATTACAATTATGTGAGTTAAGAAAAGCTTGTTTGTTGGCATTTCCTTGATCGGGGCTGTGGGATAGCCATCAAGAAAACACAACTTTTATATTACAGCATAAACATGACAAGTGCAAGTGATTTTTAACTTTTCAAACACTATTTTTCATAGAAAATAATGTGCTGATCGTTTAGTTCTCATTCTCGTCATATTCTACACTCCAGAGTGCCAAACCCTTAGACACAGCCGTAGGTCCGGCCGCTGCGCGGTCACATGCCGCAAGAATTACAGGGATTCTATCCGCGCTGATCTTACCTTGTCCCACTTGCATCAACGTGCCCATAATAATGCGTACCATATGCTGCAGGAAGCCGCTGCCTGTAATATACGTATGGATAACACCCTGATCGGGAGACCCGGGCCGGCACATGCTGCGGTCCACCTCAAGACGTGCTTCAAATATCGTGCGTACATGCGAAGTCTTGGTAGACTTCCTGGACGCAAATGAAGTGTAATCATGGGTGCCCAGCAGCCCAGCCAACCCCTGCTCCATCGCCGGAATATCCAGCTTCATCGGATGATGATGCTGCCAGCGCCGCTGGAACGGGTCCGGGAACCGGTTGCCGTTAATCGTGTACCGGTAGGTTTTACGCTTCGCTCCTCTACGGGAATGGAAAGAGAGCGGAACCTCCCAGGCCTCGGTAACCACGATATCCTGCGGAAGCCTGGCGTTCAGAGCCAGACACCAGCGTTCCAGCGGGATCTGGGAAGAGGTTATGAAATTAAAAGGTTGGCCATAAGCGTGCACTCCTGCGTCAGTCCGTCCTGAGCCCGTTATCTTGAGCGTCTCACCGGTCAGATGAAGAATGGCATGCTCCAGCTTGTCCTGAATCGTATTGCCCTGAGGCTGGGTCTGAAAGCCATCATAATGGGTACCGTCATAATTGACTTTCATCAATAGATTGCGCATTTCATTCTCCTGTTAGTCCATAGGTTTTTCTGTTTCATAAAAAAAGAGCCCCGGCGGGAGCTCCTTCTACTCTATACAAGGTGATTCCCGCGGTTATTTGCACGGCAGGGTCAAAATGCCCTGCAGTACAATAACGTTAAATACGTAATGCGTACATCCGGAAATCATGCTTGTGAAACTACGCGCGGTCTACCAGTTCAAGATAAACCATAGGCGCAGCATCGCCACGGCGAGGTCCCAGCTTCAGGATACGAGTGTATCCGCCTGGACGCTCAGTGTAACGAGGAGCAATATCAGAGAACAATTTTTGGATTGCATCTTGTTCACCGTCTACAGTCTCACGACGAACAAATGCTGCTACTTGACGACGAGCATGAAGATCGCCCTTTTTCGCTTTTGTGATCAGTTTCTCAGCGATGGAACGAACTTCCTTCGCCTTGGCTTCTGTTGTCTGGATGCGTTCGTATAGGAACAGATCCGTTACCATATCGCGGAATAGTGCTTTGCGCGCGCTGGAATCACGGCCCAATTTTTGGTATGCCATTTGTTTTCCCTCCTTCACTCAAGTCTCAAGAAACCCTATAACTATTCTTCTGTACGGAGACCCAAACCAAGCTCCTCAAGCTTCTCTTGAACTTCTTCCAAAGATTTGCGGCCCAGGTTACGGACCTTCATCATATCTTCTTCAGTTTTCGTAGTCAGCTCTTGCACGGTATTAATACCGGCACGTTTGAGGCAGTTGTAGGAACGGACAGAAAGATCTAGCTCTTCGATGGTCATCTCGAGTACTTTTTCTTTTTTGTCTTCTTCTTTTTCAACCATAATTTCGGCGTCTTTCGCTTCGTCCGTAAGACCTACGAACAGAACGAGGTGCTCGTTCAAAATTTTGGCTCCAAGACTAACGGCTTCTTCCGGTCTGATACTGCCATCCGTCCAAATTTCAAGCGTCAATTTGTCGTAGTTAGTCACTTGACCAACACGGGTATTATCAATACCATAATTCACGCGGGAAATAGGAGTGTAGATGGAGTCAACTGGAATAACACCGATTGGCTGATCGTCGCGTTTGTTCCGGTCCGCTTGGACGTAGCCGCGACCACGGCCTGCAAAAATGCGCATGTGTAGTCTCGCTCCAGGTCCCAGCGTTGCAATATGAAGATCCGGGTTCAGGATCTCAACATCGCTATCCGCACGAATATCACCTGCGGTAACGATGCCTTCTCCTTCAGCATCAATCTCGAACACTTTCTCTTCATCCGAATGAATCTTCAGAGACAGAGCTTTAAGGTTCAGGATGATTTCCGTCACATCTTCCATTACGCCGGGAACGGTCGAGAACTCATGCAGAACGCCGTCAATTTGGACCGAAGTCACTGCGGCTCCCGGAAGGGAGGAAAGCAAGATCCGGCGAAGCGAATTCCCCAGAGTCGTGCCATATCCACGTTCCAGCGGTTCAATTACGAATTTCCCATAGGTTCCATCATCATTGGCTTCTACGGTCTCAATCTTCGGCTTTTCGATTTCTATCACGAGTGTACCCCTCCTTCAAACGTCGCTCCTATATGAAACAGTCACCCCATCAGGTGTATCATGTAGT
Organism: Paenibacillus sp. FSL E2-0178; assembly: GCF_038593005.1. Classification (NCBI taxonomy): domain Bacteria; kingdom Bacillati; phylum Bacillota; class Bacilli; order Caryophanales; family Paenibacillaceae; genus Paenibacillus; species Paenibacillus sp. FSL E2-0178. Next base: position 5,493,156 of record NZ_CP151953.1, on the reverse strand, counting down.
ATGCCTAAACACCTATTATTAGCAGATGCGTCAGAATTATACCACAATCACAATTCTGATTTTACTAAACGCGGCGACGCTTCGGCGGACGGCATCCATTGTGAGGAACCGGAGTAACGTCTTTAATGAGGTTTACTTCAAGGCCAGCGGCCTGAAGGGAACGGATGGCTGCTTCGCGGCCCGCGCCCGGTCCTTTAACCATAACTTCAACGGACTTCATGCCGTGTTCCATAGCTGCTTTAGCAGCAGATTCGGCTGCCATTTGCGCTGCAAATGGAGTCGATTTACGGGAACCTTTGAATCCTTGACCGCCGGAGCTTGCCCAGGAAATTGCATTTCCGTGAGGGTCCGTGATCGTAACGATAGTGTTATTGAACGTGGAACGGATATGTGCCACGCCAGACTCGATATTTTTCCGGTCGCGACGTTTCGTACGTACGACTTTTTTCGGTTTAGCCATTGTCTCTTATCACCTCTTCTTATTTCTTTTTGTTTGCTACCGTACGACGCGGGCCTTTACGGGTACGGGCATTTGTTTTGGTACGTTGACCGCGAACAGGCAATCCACGACGGTGACGAACACCGCGGTAACAGCCGATCTCAGTAAGACGTTTAATATTCAAGGAAATTTCACGACGAAGGTCACCTTCAACCTTAACCTGCTTGTCGATCGTTTCACGCAGTTTGCTGACTTCATCTTCCGTCAAATCACGGACACGTGTGTTAACGTCAATGCCTGTTTCATTAAGAATTTTCTGGGAAGTCGTTTTACCGATTCCGAAAATATAAGTCAAGGCGATCTCAACGCGCTTATCACGTGGCAAATCCACTCCAGCTATACGAGCCATTTTACGCTACACCCCCTTCTTAACCTTGTTTTTGTTTGTGTTTCGGATTTTCGCAAATTACCATAACAGTCCCTTTGCGGCGGATGACTTTGCATTTTTCGCAAATGGGCTTTACAGAAGGTCTTACCTTCATGTTAATTACCTCCTCAAAGTTTTGCGAAGCAAAACTTTTGTTGTAGTTCCCATCTATTTACGGTAAGTTATACGGCCTTTTGATAAATCATAAGGCGATAACTGCACGACCACTTTGTCTCCGGTTAGGATACGGATAAAGTGCATCCGCAATTTCCCGGACACATGGGCAAGTATTTGATGACCGTTCTCAAGCTCAACCTTAAACGTTGCGTTAGGCAACGGCTCAATGACCGTTCCTTCTACCTCAATGACATCTTCCTTAGCCACAGTTAGTCTCCTTTCTCATTAGCACTTTTTCCAGCTGGTTCCCCATACTTCATCACTGCGAACCGCAGCTTTCCGTTGGTTACCCGGCCGGTTTCTTCCAAACTATCTACAATCTCACTGCTGATGAAGGGTATGAGCTCCAAGTGCTGAATATTCTTCTTCTTTGGACTATCAAACTTACGTTTGTCCCCGTCAGCAATATATACAAATCTGCTATCAACAACTGCGATAACAACGGCAGCCTCTCCGGCATCCTTGCCTTTGAGAATTCTCACGATTTGACCAATCTGCGGGCTGCTCCCAGTATTCACGTGAAGATCACCTACGCATTCAGTTTTGTGAAAATCTCCATGCCGTCCGGTGTAACTGCTACTGTATGCTCAAAGTGAGCGCATAGTGAACCGTCTACCGTAACGACCGTCCAGTTATCTTCCAGCGTTCTGACATATCTGTCCCCGGCGTTAACCATCGGCTCAATCGCGAGTACCATACCCGGCTTCAGACGTGGTCCGCGGTCCGCTATGCCATAATTCGGAATTTGCGGTTCTTCATGCAGTTCTGCCCCAATGCCATGACCAACATACTCGCGGACAACGGAGAAGCCGGCGTCCTCGATGTACTGCTGGATTGCATGGGAGATTGTAAACAAGCGCACATCCGGTTTGACTAACGCCAGTCCTGCGTACAAGGAGCCTTCCGTGACGTCCAGCAGACGCTGAGCCTCTTCAGAAATGCTGCCCACCCCGTAGGTCCAGGCGGAATCACCGTGATAACCGCGGTACTCTGCACCGATATCCAGCGTAACAATATCGCCTTCTACCAGTTTGCGTTTACCTGGAAATCCATGCACCAATTGTTCGTTGACTGAAGCGCAAATGCTGGCAGGAAAACCGTTGTAACCTTTGAAAGACGGCACAGCACCTTGACTGCGGATGTATTGATCGGCGATTCTGTCGAGTTCTCCAGTTGTAATACCAGGCTCTATAGCCTCAGCAATACGACGGTGACTCTCGGCAACAATTCGTCCAGCTTCCCTCATAAAGGCAAGTTCCTGTTCGGATTTACAAATGATCATTACATTAACCCCGCAATAAAGACACGATTTCGGAAGAAACGACATTGATTTCGTTTTCTCCGTTTACCTGACGCAAAAGACCTTTATCGTCATAAAATGCAAGCAGCGGCGCTGTTTTGTTATCATACTCATCCAGACGCTTGCCTACACTCTCTTCGTTGTCATCCGGACGCTGATACAATTCACCGCCATCAATGTCGCAGATGCCATCTTGCTTCGGCGGGTTGAAAATTAAATGGTAGGATGTTCCGCAAGTGCTGCAGATCCGGCGTCCTGTAAGGCGCGCCATCAGCAGTCCGCGGTCCACATTCAAGTTGATTACGTGATCTAGTGAAGTGCCGAGGCGGCTAAGGATTTCTCCCAGCGCTTCCGCTTGCGAAAGGGTTCTTGGAAAGCCATCCAATAAAAAACCTTTTTCGCAATCGGACTGCTGCAGCCGTTCTTCAACGATTCCAATAGTCACATCATCAGGTACAAGCAAGCCTTGTTCCGTGTAAGATTTAGCTTTCAGCCCGATTGGAGTTCCCTGCTTGATCGCCAAGCGGAAAGCATCTCCAGTCGAAATATGCGGAATACCAAGTTCCTTCACTACTACAGCGGCTTGTGTTCCCTTGCCTGCCCCAGGAGGGCCCATGAATAAAATGTTCACGATTCTCTTCTCCCCCCAAAAGTTCGCCACCAAGCAAGAAACAGCACAATAGGTACCGGGAAGTTTAAAACCCTAGGTACTTCACCGGAACCTATCGCCTATTTATTGATGAAGCCTTTGTAATGGCGTTTGATCAATTGGCTCTCGATCTGCTTCATAGTATCCAATGCCACACCGATTACGATCAGGAGAGCAGTACCGCCGATCTGTACTTGCTTCGGCAGACCGGATAGTGAACCAAACAATACTGGCAGCACAGAAATGAGTGATAGGAACAACGCACCGGACATAGTCAGACGCGACATTACTCTAGTCAAATATTTCTCTGTAGCCTTGCCTGGACGAATCCCCGGAATGTATCCGCCATTCTTTTTCATATTATCAGCCATTTGCTGCGGATTCATCTGGACAAACGTATAGAAGAACGTAAATCCAATGATCATGATTACATAAAGAACCATGCCGAGCGGCTTCGTATGATCCAGATTCTGCGAAACCCATTTGGCCCAAGCGAGATGTGGCCAGATACTTGCGATAACGATCGGGAATTGAAGCAGTGAAACGGCGAAGATAACCGGAATTACACCAGCCGCATTAATTTTAAGCGGAATGTGCGTATTCTGTCCACCGTACATTTTGTTACCGACTACGCGTTTGGCATATTGTACAGGGATCTTACGGATACCTTGTTGAACAAAGATAACCCCGACAATAATCGCAACAACCACAATCAGTACAATAACGACTTTAAGAATATTCAGGAACATCTGATCCGGCTGAATAAAGCTTGATTGAGCCGTAGTAGTGATATATCCCGGAAAGGCGGCGACGATTCCCGCAAAAATTAGGATGGAAATCCCGTTTCCTATACCCTTTTCAGTGATCTGCTCACCTAACCACATCAGGAACGATGTACCCGCCGTCAGTATGATCGCAATGAGCAGGTAATCCGCAAAGGTTGCATTTGGAATCATCTCAGTGCCATAAATCCGGTTAAACCCGATAGATGTGGCAAACGCTTGAATCAAACCTAGCACTACAGTGCCGTAACGCGTAATTTGGGCCAGTTGTTTTTTCCCGTGCTCCCCTTGCTTAGCCCATTCGGCAAACTTAGGGATAACATCCATCGAGAGCAATTGCACTATGATGGATGCTGTAATGTACGGGTAAATACTGATCGCAAAAATCGAGAAGTTTTTGAGCGCTCCGCCCGAGAAGGTGTTCAAAAGACCCATCAAAGCGTCTCCGCCCTGATTTGTTGATTCCAGTACTTCTTTGTTCACACCGGGAACCGGTACAAACGAACCGATGCGGTAAATGATCAGAACGAACAGGGTGAACAGGATCTTTTTGCGCAAATCTTCAACATGCCATATATTCTTAAGCGTCTTGAACATTAGATCACCTCGGTTTTACCGCCGGCAGCTTCGATTTTCTCTACCGCAGATTGAGAGAACTTATTTGCTTGTACAGTCAATTTAACAGCCAGTTCGCCATTGCCGAGAATCTTAATGCCGCTCTTAGTGTTGCTGACAACACCAGTTTCAAGCAACAGTTGTGGAGTCACTTCTGTTCCTTCAGCAAAGCTATTCAGATCTTCCAGGTTCACAATCGCGTACTCTTTACGGGTAGGATTGATGAAACCACGTTTAGGCAGACGACGATAGAGTGGATTTTGTCCACCCTCGAAGCCTGGACGCACACCACCGCCGGAACGGGAGTTTTGACCTTTGTGACCGCGGCCCGAAGTTTTACCGTTCCCGCTACTTGGACCACGACCAACGCGGTTGCGTTCTTTGCGTGAACCAGGAGCTGGAGCAAGTTCATGTAACTTCATCGTTTGCACCTCCTTATGTTTGTTAATTTATGCGAGGCAATTAGCCTTCAATTTCAGTAACGGATAGCAAGTGACTCACTTTGTTGATCATTCCGCGAATTGCAGGAGTATCGTTGTGAACCACGGACGAGTTGGTTTTGCGCAGGCCGAGCGTCTTAACAGTAACACGTTGTGTTTCTGGACGTCCGATCACACTGCGTACGAGGGTAATTTGCAACTTTGCCATTGACGTTCCCCTCCTTAACCGCGTAATTCTTCGACAGATTTGCCGCGAAGCTTCGCGACCTCTTCAATGCGTTTCAGACGGGAAAGTCCCTCTAAAGTAGCATTGACCATGTTCATGGAATTCGAAGAACCCAAAGATTTTGTCAAGATGTCGCCAACGCCTGCCAATTCAAGTACCGCACGAACTGGACCACCAGCGATAACGCCGGTACCTTCGGATGCTGGTTTCAGCAGAACGCGTCCTGCGCCGAAATGCCCAGTAACCAAGTGAGGAATCGAAGTTCCTACGATTGGAATGTGGATCAGGTTTTTCTTGGCGTCTTCAATGCCTTTACGGATGGCATCCGGAACTTCGCCGGCTTTACCGATACCCGCACCGACATAGCCGTTGCCGTCGCCCACAACAACAAGTGCGCTAAAGCTGAAACGGCGTCCGCCTTTTACAACTTTTGCAACACGGTTAATGTGCACAACTCTTTCTGTCAGTTCTAAACTGTTCGGATCTACACGCAAGTCGTTAACCTCCTTTTAAGAAATATTCTAGAATTCAAGACCAGCTTCGCGTGCTGCGTTAGCCAAAGCCTGAATCCGTCCATGGTACAAGTATCCACCGCGGTCAAATACAACCACTGCATAACCTTTTTCTTTAGCGCGCTCAGCGATCAATTGACCGACTTTGCCTGCAGCTTCAACGCTGCCGCCATTTCCGATTGTAGCACTCAATTCTTTATCCAGTGTGGAGGCAGCTACGATAGTAACGCCTGTCACGTCATCGATCAATTGAGCGTAGATGTGTTTCGAAGAACGGAATACGTTCAAACGTGGACGCTCAGTAGTCCCCTGGATCTTCTTACGAACACGCAGGTGTCTTTTGAGACGAGCCTTGTTTTTATCCTCTTTTGTAATCATGACTTCCCTTTCACTCCCTTCAGTTTGCCGTAAACAGCTTCACTTTAAGATGCACGGGGTATCTTACAATTAAGGTAGAGCTGGTTATTTCTTCTTACCAGCTTTACCTTCCTTGCGGATGATACGCTCGCCTTCATATTTGATACCTTTACCTTTGTACGGCTCTGGTTCACGTACGGAACGGATTTTGGCAGCATAAGCGCCTACGCGTTCTTTATCGATACCTCTAACGATGATCTTCGTGTTCGCAGGAACATCGAACTCGATACCTGCTTCCGGTGTAATTTCAACCGGGTGGGAGTAACCAACGTTCAGTACGATTTTATCTCCGGATTTGCTTGCACGATATCCGACCCCAACCAGCTCCAGAGATTTCGAGAAACCTTCAGTCACACCACTCACCATGTTGTTGACAACGGAGCGGGTTGTGCCGTGAAGTGAACGATGCAATTTGTTGTCCGACGGGCGAACAACAGTGATTTCGTTATTTTCAACTGTAATCTTCATGTCTTTATGAAGCTCACGAGTCAAAGTGCCTTTAGGACCTTTTACTGTAATAACGGCGTTGTCCAAAGTGACATCTACACCGCTAGGTACTGCGATTGGTTTGCGACCAATACGAGACATGTGTTGCACCTCCTTATCTTGTGACGTTTATTACCAAATGTAGCAGACAACTTCTCCGCCGGATTTTGATTGACGAGCTTCTTTGTCGGTCATAACTCCCTTAGATGTGGAGATAATCGCGATTCCCAGACCACCGAGTACACGAGGCACTTCATTGCTCTTCGTGTAAACGCGAAGACCTGGTTTACTGATTCTTTTCAGACCAGAGATAACGCGTTCCTGGTTCGGGCCGTATTTCAAGAAAATACGGATAATCCCTTGTTTGCTATCTTCAACGAATTCAGCATCACGGATGAAACCTTCACGTTTCAAGATGTCCGCGATTTGTTTCTTCATAGTAGAAGCAGGCATTTCTACTGTCTCGTGACGCACAGTGTTGGCGTTACGAATACGAGTAAGCATATCTGCAATAGGATCAGACATAGTCATGTGTGTAAACCTCCTTCCCGTTTATAAACTTCTTACCAACTTGCTTTTTTCACGCCAGGAATCTGGCCTTTATAAGCTAATTCACGGAAACAAATTCTGCAAATTTTGAACTTTTGCAATACCGAATGTGGACGACCGCAACGCTCGCAACGTGTATATGCACGTACTTTGAACTTAGGCTCGCGTTGTTGTTTAACTTTCATTGAAGTCTTTGCCACTTAGACTGACACCTCCTAAACATTTTCGGAGAAATGGATGATTCTTATTTTGTGAAAGGCATTCCCAGCTGATTCAGCAGCTCACGGGATTCCTCGTCCGTCTTTGCAGTCGTTACAATAACGATGTCCATACCGCGGACTTTATCCACTTTGTCATATTCGATTTCCGGGAAGATCAATTGCTCTTTAAGACCCAGTGTGTAGTTACCACGGCCATCAAAGGCTTTATTGGAAATACCACGGAAGTCACGTACGCGTGGAAGCGTTACGTTGATCAATTTATCCAGGAAGTAATACATACGCTCGCCGCGCAGTGTTACTTTAACCCCGATCGGCATATTTTCGCGCAGTTTGAAACCGGCGATGGATTTCTTTGCTTTTGTGATAACTGGCTTTTGACCAGTGATCAATTGCATGTCATTTACTGCAGCATCAAGTACTTTGGAGTTTTGAACAGCGTCACCCACACCCATGTTGATGACGATCTTCTCGATCTTAGGCACTTGCATAACAGTAGTATAGTTAAACTTCTGCATCAGAGCAGGTGTAATTTCATTCAGAAAACGTTCTTTCATTCTTGCTGCCATGAAGATTTACCTCCTTTCTTTAGGACTGTATTAGTCGATAATCTCTCCGGATCGTTTTGCTACCCGAACCTTCTTACCGTTATCGAGCACTTTGTAGCCAATACGTGTTACTTTACCGCTCTTCGGATCGATGTGCATTACGTTGGACACATGAATCGAAGCTTCTTGCTCGATGATTCCACCCTGTGGATTCAACTGGTTCGGCTTCTGGTGTTTTTTCACCATGTTCACGCCTTCTACCAGGACGCGGTTTTCACGAGGATAAGCAGCGATGACACGGCCTTTTTTACCTTTGTCTTTCCCGCTGATCACAAGTACCACATCATCTTTCTTCACGTGCAGTTTATTGTTATGGGATTCCAGAACTTTTTTCACTCTAGGCATTTATTACACCTCCTATAACTGACCTTTTCAATTAAAACCGAGACCGGCTCGATTTATTAGATTACTTCCGGTGCCAAGGAAACGATCTTCATGTAGTCCTTGTCGCGAAGTTCGCGAGCAACTGGTCCGAAGATACGTGTTCCGCGCGGGCTTCTGTCGTCTTTTACAACAACAGCTGCGTTTTCGTCGAATGCGATGTAAGATCCATCTTTACGGCGTACAGAACGTTTCGTACGAACAACTACCGCTTTAACAACATCACCCTTTTTGACAACGCCGCCTGGTGTTGCTTGTTTAACGGAACAAACGATCAAATCGCCGATTGCTGCTGTACGGCGTCCAGTACCACCTAGTACGCGGATACACATCAGTTCCTTCGCACCAGAGTTGTCAGCCACATGCAAACGTGTAAATGGTTGAATCATTATTAATTTCCTCCTTCCGGAAAGGGTTCAGCTTCGTATTAGATGATTACCGCTTTTTCTACCACTTCAACCAGTCTCCACCGTTTGTCTTTGGACAATGGACGAGTTTCCATGACTTTCACGACATCACCAATTTTAGCTACATTCTCTTCATCATGTGCCTTGAATTTCTTCGTGGACTTGATGCGTTTGTGATACAGATTGTGCTTTTTATAGGTTTCAACAGCAATTACGATGGTTTTATCCATTTTATCACTGACTACTTTACCGGTCAGCACTTTACGTGCATTACGTTCTTCGCTCATAGTTAGCCTCCTTCCTGATTACGGATTAAGAATCCGCGGTCACTTAACTGATCCCAAGTACTCTTTGATGGATAACGGTTTTAGCACGAGCTATTTCCTTGCGCACGTCACGAATCCGAGTCGGGTTATCCAGTTGGCCAGTTGCCAATTGAAAACGGAGATTGAAAAGTTCTTCTTTGAATCCAGCGATCTTTTGTTCAATCTCGGCAGTGGTTAAGTTGCGAAGTTCATTAGCTTTCATTTGCTTCACCACCCAATTCTTCACGTTTCACAAACTTAGTCTTTACAGGCAGCTTGTGAGCGGCAAGACGCATCGCTTCACGAGCGATTTCTTCCGACACGCCTCCGAGTTCGAACATAATCTTGCCCGGTTTAACTACGGCTACCCACTTCTCAACGTTACCTTTACCACTACCCATACGAACCTCGAGAGGCTTCTGAGTAATAGGCTTATCTGGGAAAATCTTGATCCAAACTTGACCGCCACGTTTGATGTAACGAGTCATTGCGATACGGGCAGCTTCGATCTGACGGTTAGTGATCCACGATGGTTCCAGAGCCTGCAAACCATATTCGCCGAAGTTCAATTCTGTACCGCCTTTTGCCATACCCTTCATGTGACCGCGTTGTTGCTTGCGGTGTTTAACGCGTTTTGGTACCAACATGATTAGTTGCCTCCTTCCTGAGCAGCTTGTTTCTTAGCTGGGGGAAGAACTTCTCCACGGTAGATCCATACTTTTACGCCGATCAGGCCGTAAGTTGTATGTGCTTCAGCTGTTCCGTAATCGATATCAGCACGAAGCGTATGAAGTGGAACTGTTCCTTCGCTATAACCTTCTGAACGGGCAATCTCAGCGCCGCCAAGACGTCCGCCTACTTGAGTTTTAATTCCCTTTGCGCCTGAACGCATAGTTCTCTGAATAGCTTGTTTCAGTGCACGACGGAACGATACGCGACGTTCCAATTGTTGTGCAATGCTTTCTGCAACCAGAATTGCATCCAGTTCAGGGTGTTTAATTTCATTGATGTTGATGTGTACTTTTTTGCCACCGGCGATAGTTGTAACTGCGCTGCGAAGTACTTCTACTTCTGCTCCGCCTTTACCAATTACCATACCAGGTTTAGCAGTGTGAATTGTAACGTTCACGCGGCTTGCCGCTCTTTCGATTTCAATGCGGGAAACAGCGGAATCCTTCAACTTGCCTTTAAGGTATTCCCGGATTTTGACGTCTTCCATTAAAAGAGTACCGAAATCTTTGCCTGCATACCATTTAGATTCCCAATCGCGAATAATACCGACTCGGAGTCCGACTGGATTTACCTTTTGACCCACGTGTTATCCCTCCTTATTTCTCAGATACCACCAAAGTAATGTGGCTGGTACGTTTGTTAATCCGGCTTGCGCGGCCCATGGCGCGCGGACGGAAACGTTTCATAGTTGGACCCTGGTTAACGAAAACTTCGCTTACGAACAAGCTGTTCACGTCCAAAGAGTAGTTATGCTCAGCGTTCGCAATCGCCGAGTTCAGTAGCTTCTCAACAACCGGAGAAGCGGATTTCGGAGTGTGGCGAAGAATTGCAATTGCTTCCCCCACTTGCTTGCCGCGAATCAAGTCAACAACCAGTTTCGCTTTACGAGCGGAAATCCGCACCGATCTTGCATGTGCTTTTGCTTCCATTGTTTTCCCTCCTCTCAAACGAAGACGTTAATTATCTTCTGGTTTTCTTATCGTCACCCGCGTGGCCTTTGTAAGTACGTGTTGGCGCGAACTCGCCCAACTTGTGACCTACCATATCTTCTGTTACGTATACAGGCACGTGTTTGCGGCCGTCATATACACCAAACGTATGTCCGATAAACTGAGGGAAAATGGTTGAGCGACGGGACCAAGTTTTAACTACAACTTTCTTATCTGCCTCGTTCAAATCCTCAACTTTTTTCAGCAGGTAGCCATCAATAAACGGCCCCTTCTTTAAACTGCGACCCATGTGTGAATCCTCCCTTCATCCGGTTCTTCAAACCGCGAATCGACGCTTCGCGCTAGCCTAACTTGCCAGAAGCGTCTTATTTTGTGCGGCGACGAACGATATATTTATCAGATGCTTTGTTTTTCTTACGCGTTTTGTAGCCGAGGGTTGGTTTACCCCAAGGTGACATTGGCGATTTACGTCCGATTGGAGCACGGCCTTCACCACCACCGTGTGGGTGATCGTTAGGGTTCATGACAACACCGCGAACTTCAGGACGACGTCCCAGCCAGCGGCTGCGTCCAGCTTTACCAATCTTGATCAATTCATGATCTTCGTTACCTACGGATCCGATGGTTGCGCGGCATACGCTGAGGATTCTGCGAACTTCGCCAGAGTTCAAACGAACGGATACGTATTTTTCTTCTTTACCCAGCAATTGAGCTTCAGTACCAGCAGCACGAACCAATTGTCCGCCTTTACCTGGTTTCAACTCGATGTTGTGGATAATTGTACCTACCGGGATGTTGATCAGCGGAAGGCTGTTACCAATTTTGATGTCCGCAGCAGGGCCGGACTCAACTTTATCCCCAACTTTAAGGCCTTTAGGAGCGATAATATAACGTTTCTCTCCATCAGCATAGTGGATCAAAGCAATATTGGAAGTACGGTTCGGGTCATACTCGATTGTAGCAACGCTACCTGGTATGCCGTCTTTAGTCCGTTTGAAGTCGATGATACGGTATTTACGCTTGTGTCCGCCGCCGTGGTGACGAACCGTAATTTTACCTTGGTTGTTGCGTCCCGCATGTTTGAACAGCGGAGAAAGCAACGATTTCTCTGGCTGGTTTGTTGTGATTTCTTCAAACGTAGACACAGACATGTTGCGTCTTGCCGGAGAGGTCGGTTTGTACTTTTTGATTGGCACTATAGTTTCCTCCTTACTTTAAGAGTATTATTCTACCGCTTCAAAGAATTCGAGCGGTTTGCTGTCCGGGCTAAGCTTAACGATGGCTTTTTTCCACTCCGGAGTGTAACCGGAATATTTGCCGTAACGTTTCAGTTTGCCAGGTACGCGCATTGTGTTCACACTAACAACTTTAACTTTAAAAATAGCTTCAACAGCTTTTTTGATTTCGGTCTTGTTAGAACGGATATCCACTTCAAAAGCGTATTTCAATTCGCTCATGTATTCGGATGTGCGTTCCGTAATCACCGGACGCTTGATAATATCACGCGGATCTTTCATTACGCGAACACCTCCTCTACCTTCAGAACTGCTTCTTTAGTGATAATCAGTTTGTCGTACGTCAGTACGTCAAGAACATTGATGCCGTCAGCCGCTACGAATTTCACCCCAGGGATGTTACGAGCGGAAAGTGCTACATTGTCATCATAGCTAGGAGCTACGATCAATGCTTTTGTGCCAACCTTCAGGTTGTTCAGAATAGCTGCGAATTCTTTCGTCTTCGGAGCACTCATAGTCAAGCTATCCAATACGATGATGTCATTCTCAAGTACTTTTGAGGACAACGCGGATTTGATGGCCAACCGGCGAACCTTCTTAGGCAATTTCCAGGAATAGCTGCGTGGTGTTGGTCCGAAGACTACGCCGCCGCCTTTCCATTGTGGTGAACGAATGGAGCCTTGACGAGCACGACCTGTACCTTTTTGTTTCCAAGGCTTACGTCCGCCGCCACGCACTTCAGAACGTCCTTTTACTTTGTGTGTACCACGACGAAGGGAAGCTCTTTGCATAAGTGCAGCTTCATGCAGCACATGTACGTTCGGTTCGATACCGAAAACTGAATCACTCAGTTCAACTTCGCCAACTTCGTTACCACTAGTATTAAAAAGTGTTACTTTTGGCATTTCATGTTCCTCCTTTCTTCAGAAATTATTTCTTAACGGTTTGTTTAACTTTCACGAAGCTGTTTTTAGGGCCCGGAATTGCGCCTTTAACCAGCAATACATTACGTTCTACGTCAACTCGGATGATCTCAAGCTTTTGAACCGTTACAGTCGTGTGACCCATATGTCCTGGCAGGCGTTTGCCCTTAGGAACACGGTTAGCTTGAATGGAACCCATGGAGCCTGGTCTTCTGTGGTAGCGCGATCCGTGTGCCATTGGTCCGCGGCTTTGTCCCCAGCGTTTGATGTTACCCTGGAAGCCTTTACCCTTCGAAGTACCTGTTACGTCAACAAATTCGCCTTCTGCGAAGATGTCAGCCTTAAGCTCTTGTCCAACCTCGAGTGACCCGAGGTCAACACCGCGAATTTCGCGAACGTAGCGCTTAGGTGTTGCGTTTGCCTTTTTGGCGTGACCTTGTTCAGGCTTGTTGGAGCGACTTTCCTTTTTATCGGAAAAGCCCAACTGCACTGCTTCATATCCGTCGATATTCAGGTCTTTCTTTTGCAGTACCACACAAGGACCAGCTTCGATAACAGAAACCGCGATTACGTTACCTTCTGGAGTAAACACTTGAGTCATACCGAGTTTTTTTCCTAAGATACCTTTCAATGTTGACACCTCTTTTCTTTTCCTAGTTGCTTAATAATGAATTTACAATTTGATTTCGATATCTACACCGGACGGTAGATCCAAGCGCATCAAGGCATCCACAGTTTGTGGTGTTGGGTTCACAATATCGATCAAACGTTTGTGAGTCCGTTGTTCAAACTGTTCACGGGAATCCTTGTACTTGTGTACCGCACGGAGAATAGTAATGATTTGCTTCTCAGTTGGCAGCGGGATCGGCCCGGATACACCAGCACCCGAACGTTTTGCTGTTTCAACGATTTTCTCTGCGGATTGATCAAGAATTCTGTGGTCGTATGCTTTCAAGCGAATACGAATTTTTTGCTTTGCCATTTTAGTCCCTCCTTCTATCGCCCAATTTATTATCGGACATACTCCGTGAAAATTTTCTGACGTCGACCTCATGGCAAAGGGGCCGGGTGTGTCAGTAACCTCTCACATCATCGCAACGTCTCAGAACAACATTTATTATTATATATAATAGGCGGCTATATTGCAAGCGGATTTGCAAAAACAAATCAACTTTTTCCGAAAAGAATAGAAAAGGTGCCTTTCTTGTTCAGAATGGAACCTTACGGGCTGCAATTTAACGTTTTTCTTCTATATAAAAGGTTCCTTCTATAAATTATCCGTTGCAGATTTGAATTGTCCTGCCGAAGCTGCTGTCTGCGCAGTTGCTGAACCAATACCTTCAATGGTCTGAATGAGCACCTTGATCTCTTCCTCTACCGTAACAATCCTCTGGGTACTCGTCTGCATCGAGTCTACAATATCACTGAAGAGCCTGCTAGTCTCGAGGGATTGGTGTTTGCCGCTCTCCGTCAACTCCTGAACCTTGCGGATCTCCCCAACAACCTGCGACGTAAGGGAGCTGGACTGAAGGGTCAGTTCTCCGATCCGGACCACCGTGTTCTTGGTATCCTCTGCAAGTCTGCTTACCTCCTGCGCTACAACACTGAATCCCCGTCCGTGGTCTCCCGCCCTTGCAGCCTCGATCGTTGCATTCAATGACAGAATCTTGGTCTGGTCTGCAATATCCTGGACAGCCGCCACAATTTTACGGATCTTCTGTGATGAACTGCTCAGTTCATTTACTGAACGCTCCATCTCATTAGTACTCTCATATATAAGATTAATCTGACCCGTAAGGTTGTTAAGCTGTCCATGTCCCTCCCTGGCCTTCCCCTGTGACTCCAGAGCGGAGGCGGCAGTGCGCTGGAATGTATTGTTGACTTCATTACTGCTCGCCACCAGCTGCTCCACAGCGGCGTTAGTATCTATACTAAGGTCAATCAGTTCTCCGCTGAATTCAGCTATCTTTTGTTTCAATTCGTTCTTAACCAGCAGATACTGTTCTTCCTTTTCCCTAATGTTCTCCTTCTCATATTCCTCAAGGACCAGCTGCTGTTCCAGATTAAGCAATTTGGTTACGGTCTGGACCAATTTGATCCTCTCGACATCTGTATGCGTCTCATTATAAATAGCCGTGATGAACACATTCTGCAGATTCTGAAAAGCGGAAAGATACCATTTAGGCTCCAGGCCAATCCTCTTATGAATATTCGCAATTTTTAGCCGCTTGGCTATGTACTCCTCATTAACATTACCATCAAAAATCTCGATGATATGCTCACGCAAAGTCTTTTTAAGGCGTTCGATACTGCTGTGTTCCAGAATAATTGCTTCCAGTTTGTTAACTCCAAGAACCGTATTATAGAATTGATTAGTGATATCGTCGATTCTCTGTTCTACAACCGGTTTCATCAAGCGCAGGAGTCTTAAATCCTCCTCAGTTAAATCGATCATTCGCATTTGCTCGTTCAAATCATCATGCCCGTCAAGGGTATGAAACATCTCTGTGGCAGTGGGTGCAAAGCTCTTGCTGTCCGTTGATGGAGCGGCGGGAGGTTCCTCATTGTTATTCTTTGAAGTCAGACCATGCATAAATGAAAAAGGACATTTCCCCATACTTCCACGCTCCCTAAAATCCTAATAATTTACATTGTCTATATAGAAATATTCTACTCTATCGATAGATTAGATGTAAAGAATTTTAAGTATTATTTTGTAGAATTATGTTGAAAATGATCATATCCAGCACTGTCATTAGTCGTTTTTTGTCGAACAATAGGATTTCAATCTCTAATTTCTGCAATCTGAATAAGAGCTTCCAGCTCAAGAATATTTACGGTTCTTTTATGCATAGCGATAATCTTAAGTGCTTCCAGTTTATTCAGTTTGCGGCTAAGAGTTTCTGCGGTAGTTCCAATCATGGCTGCTACTTCTTTTTGGGCAGACGGCAAATCTACGGATTGTTCTAAGGCATGTGCAGTCACTGCCGATTCGGCAAGATTCCTTGTATACAGGTATACCAACAGTCTGGCCAGTCTCTTCTCAACCTCAAACATGTGCAAAGCCCCTGCAGCCTCCTCGGCCTGATGCAGCTGCTCGCTAACAGACATCAGGAAGCTAAAGGCAAGCCCTGCATTCTGCTCCAGCAAGGGAATAAAGTCTTTGCGGTGCATCTGGCATACCTCTCCGCTCTCAATCACCTCTGCCGTTACATCATTATTTTTATTATGGAGCAAGGCAAACTGGCCGAAATAATCACCCGGGAAAAGAAAACGGACAATATGCTGCTTTCCATCCTTACTGTTCTGAGTCAGCTTAATGAGACCGCTCTTTACTACAAACAATGCTTCAGACGGCTCCCCTTCTCGGCACACTTGACTTCCTTTTTTATAGTTATGGGTCTCTGTAATCGATTCGATCATCACTAATTCCTTATCAGACAAGCTCCGAAACACGGGAACCTGACGTACACAGGCATGCGAATTGCAGGTAGTACAGCTCATGATCCTTCACCCTTCCTTATAGCTGACTCTAACATATCAAGATTCCGGATTCCGGCGGGTGACTGGAAACACATAATTCTCAAAAACTTGATCTGCATCAAGGATTCTTCACCGGCTTATCCTTACAATAGAATCATAGAGAGAGTAAAGGAGTTGGAGTAATTGCTGCAATATTCATTTGAGGATATGCGTCAGATTGATAGGAGTACCCTTGGTAATACGGTGCCCCTTGAGTTATTTCGTACCATACGTCTGATTGGACTCAACCAGGGGCTTCCTCTGGGAGGAAAAGGGACTACGCTTACCATTGGCAGAAAGATTGGTGAAAGTCTGCCTGTCAGCTCTGTTGAGGATCTTCTGCGAATGTTTGAGGAGCTCAAAATTGGTATTCCGCGGATTGTTCATTCGGATGAACGAAGGATCAATATTGCTGTGGAGGACTGCTTTTGCAAAGGGCTGCCTTCACTTGAAGATGAAAAAATGGTATGTGATTTAGAGGGAGCGATTCTTGAAGGGGCACTCGGCAAGATTCTCGGCCGTAAGGTCTCTGTTAAAGAGATTAAATGCAACGTTACCGGTCATGAGCACTGCGAATACGAAGTAAAGCTTTAATGGATGAGATCGAGATGGATAAATTTATAATTATGAAAGCAGGGATTATCTAATGGAAAAGAAAAGTTTAGTTGACGTGCTGCAGTATCAGGAGGAACGTTTTACAAAGAAAATCCTCTTCCAGCAAGGTGAAAGTGTTGTATTCGTGCTTAATTTCATGCCGGGTCAAAAGCTGCCTGTTCATAAGCATCCTGGAGCGGATGTATATATCCTTGCTTTAAAAGGAGATGGAACCATTCATGTAAATGAAGCGGAGCAGCCTCTTATTGAAGGAGAGACCATCTATATCGCCGGCGATGAATCTTTTGCCTACACTAATAACAGCTCTTCCCCTTCCAGTCTGCATGTCGTTCTGTCCAAGCTGCCAAGTCCGGCCTATGCCAAAGAAATCTAAACCATACTGCCAGCAATTAAAACAGGGCCCCTTCATAATGAAGGGGCCCTGACTTATATTCCGGATCTATCCTAACGGATAGAGACGAATTATTTCTGGATGGAAGCTACGGAACCGGCACCAACTGTACGTCCGCCTTCGCGAATGGAGAATTTAGTACCTTCTTCAATAGCGATTGGGGAGATCAGGGAAACAGTTACAGTGATGTTGTCACCAGGCATAACCATTTCAGTACCTTCTGGCAGGTTGATGATGCCAGTTACGTCAGTTGTACGGAAGTAGAACTGTGGACGGTAACCAGTGAAGAATGGTTTGTGACGTCCGCCTTCTTCTTTAGTCAGAACGTAGATCTGAGCAGTGAACTCTGTGTGTGGGTTAACGGAGTTCGGCTTAGCCAATACTTGGCCGCGCTCGATCATGTTACGGTCTACACCACGCAGCAATGCGCCGATGTTGTCGCCCGCTTGTGCGGAATCGAGCAATTTACGGAACATTTCAACGCCTGTAACAACGGATTTTTTCTTTTCTTCGTGAATACCAACGATTTCGATTTCTTCTCCGACTTTAACTGTTCCGCGTTCTACGCGACCAGTTGCCACAGTACCGCGGCCAGTGATGGAGAATACATCTTCGACAGGCATCAAGAATGGTTTGTCAGTCTGACGTTCTGGAAGCGGGATGTACGTGTCGATCGTTTCGAACATTTCAACGATCTTCTGTGCATATTCGCCTTCAGGGTTCTGCAGAGCTTCACGAGCAGATCCACGGATGATTGGAGTATCATCACCTGGGAAGTCGTATTCGCTCAACAGGTCGCGAACTTCCATTTCAACCAGTTCAAGCAACTCTTCGTCTTCAACCATGTCGCATTTGTTCAAGAATACAACGATGTAAGGAACGCCTACTTGACGGGACAGCAGGATGTGTTCACGAGTCTGTGGCATAGGGCCATCAGCTGCGGATACAACCAGGATAGCTCCGTCCATTTGCGCTGCGCCAGTGATCATGTTTTTAACATAGTCGGCGTGTCCAGGGCAGTCTACGTGAGCGTAGTGACGATTAGGAGTTTCATATTCAACGTGAGCAGTGGAGATAGTGATACCACGTTCGCGTTCTTCAGGAGCCTTATCGATTTGGTCGAATGCTACAGCAGCGCCACCGTATTTTTTGGACAATACAGTAGTGATTGCAGCAGTCAGAGTTGTTTTACCATGGTCGACGTGACCAATAGTACCAATGTTAACGTGCGGTTTGTTACGTTCAAACTTTGCCTTTGCCATTTGAACAGTTCCTCCTTAATGTGGGGTTCCTTATATTTGAGCCGCCCGCCTACATGCAATTCTTAGATGACTTATGTGATATACCCGGACGGCAAGTTAAAAATGATGATTATTCTCCGCCTTTGTTCTTGGCTACGATTTCTTCAGCAATGGATTTAGGTACTTCTTCATAGTGAGAAAGTTCCATTGAGAATACGCCGCGTCCTTGAGTACCGGAACGAAGTGTAGTGGAGTATCCGAACATTTCGGAAAGAGGTACCTTTGCACGGATAATTTGCGCACCGCCACGGGAATCCATACCTTCGATCCGTCCGCGTCTGGAGTTCAACATACCCATTACATCGCCCATGTATTCCTCAGGAACAGTTACTTCCACTTTCATGATTGGCTCAAGCAGGACAGGTTTACACTTGTCTTTAGCTGCTTTGAGTGCCATCGAGCCGGCGATTTTGAACGCCATTTCGTTGGAGTCAACATCATGATAGGAACCATCTACGATGGTAGCCTTAACGTCAACAAGCGGGAAGCCTGCAATAACGCCGTTTTTCATTTGCTCTTCAATACCGGCAAGTGCAGGAGCGATGTATTCTCTAGGAACAGAACCACCGACAACTTTACTTTCGAACTTGCTGCCAGTACCCGGCTCGAGAGGTTCAAATTCAACCCATACGTGACCATACTGACCGCGACCGCCGGATTGGCGAACGAATTTACCTTCAACGCGTGCTGGTGCTTTGAATGTTTCACGGTAAGCAACCTGTGGTTTACCCACGTTGGTTTCTACCTTGAATTCGCGGCGCATACGGTCGATGATAATATCCAGGTGAAGCTCACCCATACCTGCCAGGATAGTTTGGCCAGTTTCTTCATCAGTGTGAGCACGAAGAGTAGGATCCTCTTCAGTCAACTTTCCGAGAGCTACGCCGAGCTTATCTTGGTCAGCTTTGGTTTTTGGTTCAACTGCGATTTCGATAACCGGATCAGGGAAGTTCATGGACTCCAGGATAACCGGATGTTTCTCGTCGCAAAGGGTATCGCCGGTACTTGTGTCCTTCAGACCAACGGCTGCCGCGATATCACCGGAATACACAATGGAGATTTCTTGGCGGCTGTTCGCATGCATTTGCAGGATACGGCCGATACGCTCACGTTTGTTCTTGGTAGCGTTAACTACATAAGAACCGGATTCCAGTACACCGGAGTATACGCGGAAGAACGTAAGTTTACCTACATAAGGGTCTGTCATGATTTTAAATGCCAGTGCTGCGAATGGTTCTTCATCCGAAGAGTGACGAACCGCTTCTGTACCGTCATCCAGATGACCTTGAATAGCCGGTACATCCAGTGGGGATGGCAAGTAATCAACAACAGCATCCATCATGAGCTGAACACCTTTGTTACGGTAGGAGGATCCAACAATTACAGGGAAGATTTTAACATCACATACGCCTTTGCGCAATGCTGCCTTAATCTCATCCACTGTGATTTCTTCGCCTTCCAGATACTTCATAGTCAGATCTTCGTCAAGTTCTGCAACCTTCTCGATCAACTCGAGACGCAGTCCTTCAACTTGTTCCAAATAATCAGCAGGAATATCAGTAACTTCGATGTTCTGTCCCAGGTCATCCTTGAACATGTGAGCTTTTTGCTCAACAAGGTCAATGATACCCGTGAAGTCGTTCTCGGCACCAATTGGCAATTGAATTGCAATTGCGTTGGCTTGCAGGCGGTCACGCATGCTGTCGATAACGTTCAGGAAGTCTGCACCGATGATATCCATTTTGTTCACATAAGCGATACGGGGAACGCCGTAACGGTCAGCCTGTCTCCATACGGTTTCAGACTGAGGCTCTACGCCCTCTTTCGCACTAAATACACCAACTGCCCCATCCAATACACGAAGGGAACGTTCAACTTCAACAGTGAAGTCAACGTGCCCAGGGGTATCAATAATATTGATGCGGTGGCCCTTCCATGCAGCGGTCGTAGCAGCGGAAGTAATCGTAATTCCGCGCTCCTGTTCTTGTTCCATCCAGTCCATTGTAGCAGCGCCCTCGTGAACTTCACCGATTTTGTGCGTACGGCCTGTGTAGAAAAGAATCCGCTCAGTAGTGGTAGTTTTACCAGCATCAATATGTGCCATGATCCCGATATTACGTGTATTTTTTAAGGAGAACTCTCTTGACATGAAATGGATCTCCTTTCAAAATAGAAGTTATTTGAACGGCTATAATCCTACCAGCGGTAGTGAGCAAACGCTTTGTTCGCTTCAGCCATTTTGTGCGTGTCTTCACGTTTCTTAACGGAAGCGCCTGTGTTGTTGGAAGCATCGATAATCTCAGCCGCCAAACGTTCTTCCATAGTCTTCTCACCGCGGTTGCGTGAGTAGTTTACAAGCCAACGTAATCCCAAAGCAGTACGTCTTTCAGGTTTAACCTCGATAGGTACCTGGTAGTTAGCACCGCCGACACGACGAGCTTTAACTTCCAATACAGGCATGATGTTCTTGATGGCAGCTTCGAAAACTTCCATCGGTTCTTTACCTGTACGTTCCTGAATCAACTTGAATGAATTGTACAAAATGCTTTGAGCGACACCTCTTTTACCACCCAGCATAATACGGTTGATCAAACGAGTAACCAACTTGCTATTATACAATGGATCTGGCAATACATCTCTCTTAGTAACTGGACCTTTGCGTGGCATGGATATCCCCCTTTCTTAAATGGTTATTATTCGGATATGCTTGTCTTATTTCTTAGCCTTAGGACGTTTCGCACCATATTTGGAGCGAGCTTGCATCCGGTTAGCAACACCTGCAGTATCAAGTGCACCACGAACGATGTGGTAACGAACTCCTGCAAGGTCCTTAACTTTACCTCCGCGCAGCAATACTACACTGTGCTCTTGAAGGTTGTGTCCGATACCCGGAATGTAAGCAGTCACCTCAAGACGGTTCGTCAAACGAACACGGGCATACTTACGAAGTGCTGAGTTTGGTTTACGTGGAGTCATTGTGCCTACACGAGTGCACACACCGCGTTTCTGCGGGGCGCTCAAATTTGTAGCCTCACGCTTGAGGGCGTTGAACCCTTTTTGAAGAGCGGGAGATTTGGATTTTTCGATTTTGGCTTGACGGCCTTTACGAACCAGTTGATTAATAGTTGGCATGTTGTGCCACCCCCTTCCTGAAATGATAGTCAATTTACAAACATTAAGTCCACAGACCCAGGTGGTTCATAAAAAGACAAATGAAAAGTCCTTGCTGCCGAAGTGTACCCCGGTACAAAAACGTTCTCTTGTTGCTATTGTTTTAAGACGGCTGCCATAGCAGCACCAACTTCTATACCGCAGGCCTTGCCCAAATTCAGCATGGTGTCCACATATGTGACCTTCACACCTTGTTTGCCGCAAAGCATAACAATTCTGGAAGTAAGCCGTTGATCTCCGTCCTCCGCCACATAGACTTCTGCGGCTTGGCCCAACTCCACCGCCTTGACGGTTTGTTTGGAACCGATCTTGACCTGAGCATCCTGTAACCCTCTATCATCAGTCATGAAAAACATTACCTCCACTGAACAAGAATGACAAGGCTACTCACGCACCTTAGACATATTAGCATCCTCAGCACACGATGTCAAGAAAAACAGCAATAATTTTATTAATATTCATAACAGACAGCCGCGTCACGCAAGGTTATCACGTGACGCGAATGCTGAATGCGATGATTATTTATTACTCAGCTGGAACCGTTTCTAAAGCGGCTTGCTTGCTTTCTTCATTCGGATCACTAAGCTTAACATTACGGTAACGATTCATACCTGTACCTGCAGGAATCAGCTTACCGATGATAACATTTTCTTTAAGACCGAGCAACTTATCCACTTTACCCTTAATTGCTGCATCCGTCAAGACACGGGTAGTTTCCTGGAAAGAGGCCGCAGACAGGAAGGAGTCTGTTTCCAGAGAGGCTTTGGTAATACCGAGCAGTACCGGTTTGGCAACTGCAGGTTCTTTACCAGACAGGATAGCTTCCTTGTTGGCTGCTTCATATTCATGAATATCCGCAAAAGCACCCGGCAGGAGAGTGGTATCTCCAGCATCGATAATACGGATTTTGCGCAGCATCTGCTTAATCATAACTTCAATGTGCTTATCATTGATTTCAACGCCCTGGTTACGGTATACACGCTGTACTTCTTGCAGAATGTAGTTCTGTACCCCGCGGATCCCTTTGATACGCAGCATTTCTTTAGGGTCGATAGAACCGTCTGTCAATTCATCGCCGGCTTCAATCTCCTGGCCTTCACTGACACGCAGACGGGAACCGTAAGTGATGGAATACGTCTTGGACTCAGCTTCACCCTGGACTTCAATTTCACGACGGTCCTTGGTTTCACGGATTTCCTTAACTACCCCGTCAATTTCACTGATTGTAGCCTGACCTTTAGGGTTACGGGCTTCAAACAACTCCTGGATACGCGGCAGACCTTGCGTGATATCATCTCCGGCAACACCGCCGGTATGGAACGTACGCATGGTAAGCTGTGTTCCTGGTTCACCGATGGATTGTGCGGCAATAATACCGACAGCTTCCCCGATTTCCACGAATTTACCTGTTGCCAGGTTACGTCCGTAGCATTTCTTACAGACACCGTGACGGGCACGGCAGCTCAATACAGAGCGGATCTGGAGCTTCGTAATACCGGAATTCACAATTTCTTCAGCCTTGTCGGAGTCAATCAGATCGTTACGGTGAACGATGATTTCCTTCGTCTCCGGATGACGGACAGTCTCGAAGGAATACCGGCCTTCAATACGGTCGTAGAGATCCTCGATAACTTCCTTCCCATCTTGAATCCGGCTGACGGTGAAGCCTTTATCGGTACCGCAATCTTCTTCACGAACGATTACGTCCTGCGCCACGTCAACGAGACGGCGTGTCAAGTACCCGGAATCCGCTGTACGCAGCGCTGTATCGGCCAGACCTTTACGCGCTCCGTGAGTGGAGATAAAGTACTCGAGGACAGTCAGACCTTCACGGAAGTTCGCTTTGATTGGCAATTCGAAAATCCGGCCCGAAGGTGTAGCCATCAGACCACGCATACCACCAAGCTGAGTAATCTGCGATTTGTTACCACGCGCTTTGGAGTCGACCATGAGCATGATGGAGTTGAAACGGTCCATCGATTTCAGCAGGACGTTCGTAAGTTCATCCTTAGTCTTCGACCAGATCTCGATAACACGGTCATAACGTTCATCATTCGTAATCAGACCACGGCGGTATTGATTCGCAACTACATCAACCTTGGCTTCGGATTCTTTAAGAATTGTAGCTTTTTCCTCTGGCACGATAACGTCTGATACGGCAACCGTAACACCGGAACGTGTAGAGTACGTAAAGCCGAGTTGCTTAATTTTATCCAGAATCACAGAAGTTTTGGTAGTGTGATAGGTTTCGAAGCAGCGGGCAATAATGAGGCCCAGATATTCTTTACCTACAGCACTTGCTTCCGGAGCAGCCATGATCAGTTCGCGGATATTCGCGCCTTTTTCATAGATGAAGTACTTTTCCGGTGTACCCTGCAGCAGGTTTGTTTTGGTAGCTTCGTTGATGTATGGGAAGCTGCTTGGATAGATTTCGTTGAAGATAATCTTACCTACCGTTGTAATCAGCAATGCATTCTGCTGCGCTTCTGTAAAGTTGGTTTTACCCAGTGCCTTAACAGGAATAGCAACACGCGCATGCAGACCAGCGGTTCCGCGTTGGTAAGCTGAAACAGCCTCGTTCACGGTACGCAGAATCATGCCTGTTCCTTTTTCTTCATTGTTATCCATCGTCAGATAGAACGTACCAAGGACCATATCCTGGGAAGGAGTAACAACCGGCTTACCATCTTTAGGGTTCAGGATGTTACCGGACGCCAGCATGAGGATACGGGCTTCAGCTTGAGCTTCAGCGGATAGAGGAACGTGTACCGCCATCTGGTCACCGTCAAAGTCGGCATTGTAAGCCGTACATACGAGCGGGTGAAGACGGATCGCGTGACCTTCTACCAGAATCGGTTCAAACGCCTGTATACCCAGTCTGTGCAGCGTAGGGGCACGGTTCAGCAGAACCGGATGCTCTCTGATTACTTCTTCAAGTACATCCCAGACCTCAGGACTTACGCGCTCAACCTTACGTTTCGCGCTCTTGATGTTGTGGGCAAGGCCCTTGTTAACCAATTCTTTCATTACAAACGGTTTGAAGAGTTCCAGCGCCATCTTCTTCGGAAGACCGCATTGGTACATCTTGAGGTAAGGTCCTACGACGATAACGGAACGTCCGGAATAGTCAACGCGCTTACCGAGCAAGTTCTGGCGGAAACGTCCTTGTTTACCTTTCAGCATATGGCTGAGCGATTTGAGCGGACGGTTACCAGGACCTGTTACAGGACGGCCGCGGCGGCCATTGTCGATCAGGGCATCAACAGCTTCCTGGAGCATCCGTTTCTCATTCTGCACGATAATATCAGGAGCGCCGAGATCCAGCAGTCTCTTCAGACGGTTGTTACGGTTAATTACGCGGCGGTACAGGTCATTAAGGTCAGACGTAGCAAAACGGCCGCCATCGAGCTGAACCATAGGGCGAAGCTCCGGAGGAATAACCGGGAGCACATCCATGATCATCCAGTCTGGCTTGTTGCCGGAGTTGCGGAAAGCCTCAATAACTTCCAGACGTTTGATCGCCCGGTTACGGCGCTGGCCTTGGGCCGTGCGCAGCTCTTCTTTGAGGAATTCCAGTTCTTTATCGATATCGATATCCTGAAGCAGTTTTTTGACGGCTTCAGCACCCATGCCAGCCTGGAACCCGTAGCCGTATTTCTCACGGTAGCTGCGGTATTCTTTTTCAGACAGCAGTTGTTTCTTCTCCAGAGGAGTTTCACCCGGATCGGTTACAACATAAGATGCAAAGTAGATAATCTCTTCGAGCGATCTTGGAGACATATCCAGTGCCAGACCCATACGGCTCGGAATACCTTTGAAATACCAGATATGAGATACCGGAGCTGCCAGCTCGATGTGGCCCATACGTTCGCGGCGGACTTTAGCGCGGGTAACTTCCACGCCGCAGCGGTCGCACACAACACCCTTATAACGGACGCGTTTGTATTTACCACAGTGACATTCCCAGTCCTTTTGCGGTCCAAAGATGCGTTCGCAAAAAAGACCCTCTTTTTCCGGTTTCAAAGTACGATAGTTAATGGTTTCCGGTTTTTTTACTTCTCCGCGGGACCAAGAACGAATTTTTTCCGGGGAAGCGAGCCCGATTTTCATAAATTCAAAATTGTTAACGTCCAACAAGGAGCAACCCTCCTTAACCTATATCCTGATTTAGTACCACAGCCCTCTCTTGACGGTAAGTCAACAGAGGGCGCGGTCCTTTGTGTAATGAAATTAGTTTCTTGCTGGTGAACTACTCTATGCCGACTTCTGCGCCTTCTAAATTGAGGCTCAGCTTGTCGCCTGACGTCTCGTCCTCATCGTCCAGTTCCTTCATCTCGATCTCCTGCTCGTCACCGCTAAGGATTTTGACATCCATACCCAGCGACTGCAGTTCCTTGATCAATACCTTGAACGATTCCGGAACACCCGGTTCTGGAACATTTTCACCTTTGACGATGGATTCATACGTTTTCACACGGCCGACCACGTCATCGGATTTCACGGTCAAAATTTCTTGCAGTGTATACGCCGCGCCGTAAGCTTCAAGCGCCCACACTTCCATTTCCCCGAAACGCTGTCCGCCGAACTGAGCTTTACCGCCCAGTGGCTGCTGTGTAACGAGTGAGTAAGGACCTGTAGAACGGGCATGAATCTTATCGTCAACCATGTGCGCAAGCTTGATCATGTGCATAACGCCGACAGTAACTTCACGCTCGAAGCGCTCGCCTGTACGTCCGTCATACAACACAGTCTTACCGTTACGCTGCATACCGGCTTCTTCCATCGTATCAAACACGTCATACTCACGGGCTCCGTCGAATACAGGAGTAGCTACGTGGATACCCAGACGCAGTGCCGCCATACCGATATGGACTTCCAGCACCTGTCCGATGTTCATACGTGAAGGTACGCCCAGCGGGTTCAGGACAACCTGTACCGGTGTACCGTCCGGAAGGAACGGCATATCTTCTTCTGGCAGAATACGGGCAACGACACCCTTGTTACCGTGACGTCCGGCCATCTTGTCACCTTCAGAAATCTTACGTTTCTGAGCGATGTAGACACGAACCAGCTGATTCACACCAGGAGGCAGCTCATCGCCGTTCTCACGGGTGAACACCTTAACGTCAACGATAATACCATCACTACCATGCGGAACGCGCAAGGAGGTATCGCGGACTTCACGGGCCTTCTCACCAAAGATAGCGTGCAACAGGCGTTCTTCAGCAGTCAGTTCAGTTACACCCTTCGGAGTAACTTTACCTACAAGAATATCGCCAGCGTTGATTTCCGCACCGATACGGATAATTCCGCGCTCATCCAAATTGCGGAGCGCCTCTTCACCAACGTTTGGAATATCACGCGTGATCTCTTCAGGTCCCAGCTTGGTGTCACGGGCTTCGGATTCGTATTCCTCGATATGAATCGAAGTGTATACATCTTCCTTAACCAGCTTCTCACTCAGCAGGATCGCATCCTCGTAGTTGTAACCTTCCCAAGTCATGAACGCAACGACTACGTTACGGCCAAGAGCAAGTTCGCCCATTTCTGTGGAAGGTCCGTCTGCAAGAATGTCACCTTTCTTAACAATATCGCCACGTTTAGCCAGCGGACGCTGATTAATGCAAGTCCCTTGGTTCGAACGCATAAATTTGTGTAATTTATATTTAACGATATCGCCTTTAACTTCCTTGCCTTCAACTGCCTCTACACGGCGCAGCCAGATTTCATTGGCAGAGGAGCGTTCGATAATACCGTCATATTTGGAGACAATACATACGCCCGAATCCTTAGCGGATTTATGTTCCATCCCTGTGCCGACAAGCGGAGCTTTCGGAATCAGAAGCGGAACGGCCTGCCGCTGCATGTTCGATCCCATCAGTGCGCGGTTGGAGTCATCATTCTCAAGGAACGGAATGAGCGCCGTAGCGACCGACACAACCTGCTTAGGTGAAACGTCCATGTAGTCAACACGGTTACTAGGCATTGTAGTAATGTTATCTGAATCTTTGTTGTAACGGACGATAACCATGTCTTCCTTAAATGTACCATGCTCATCAATCTGTACATTCGCCTGGGCAACTACATAGTTATCTTCTTCATCGGCAGTCAGGTAATCGATTTGTTCTGTAACCTTGCCAGTCTTTGGATCCACCCAACGATACGGAGCTTCAATAAAGCCGTATTCATTGATGCGTGCAAAGGTAGACAAGGAGTTGATCAAACCGATATTCGGACCTTCCGGTGTTTCGATAGGACACATACGGCCGTAGTGACTGTGATGTACGTCGCGGACTTCAAAGCCTGCGCGTTCACGTGTCAGACCGCCGGGTCCGAGTGCCGACAAACGACGTTTGTGTGTAAGTTCAGCAAGCGGGTTCGTCTGATCCATAAACTGGGACAGCTGCGAACTACCGAAGAACTCTTTGATGGACGCGATAACCGGACGGATGTTGATCAGTGCCTGCGGTGTAATCGCATTGGCGTCCTGAATCGACATTCTCTCCCGCACCACGCGCTCCATACGGGACAGACCGATACGGAACTGATTCTGCAGCAATTCACCAACAGAACGCAGACGGCGGTTACCCAAGTGGTCGATATCATCTGTATTGCCGATACCGTGCAGCAAATTAATAAAGTAGCTGATTGAGGATATAATATCAGCCTGGGTAATATGCTTGACCGACTTGTCAATGTTGCCATTGGCGATCAGCTTGATAATCCGGCCTTCTTCAATTGGCGAGAATACGTCAATGGTCTGCAGCGGAATATCTTCACTGTCCATAACCCCGCCGGTAACACGGTAGTTCTTGCCAGCTACATTCTTCTCGAAATAAGGAATCAGCTCATCAAGCAGGCGGCGGTCAACCATCTGGCCGGATTCTGCCAGGATTTCTCCTGTAGATTCATCAACCAAAGGCTGTGCCAGACGCTGATTGAACAGACGATTCTTGATATGCAGCTTTTTATTGATTTTGTAACGGCCTACATTGGCCAAATCATAACGTTTCGGATCAAAGAAACGTGCGACCAATAGGCTCTTGGCATTGTCAAGTGTCGGTGGTTCGCCCGGACGCAGACGCTCGTAAATTTCAATAAGCGCCTTCTCCGTGGAGTCCGTGTTGTCTTTATCCAGCGTATTGCGAATATATTCATCATTGCCAAGCAGTTCCAGAATTTCAGCATCACTGCCGAAGCCTAGAGCACGCAGAAGCACGGTTACCGGGATCTTACGGGTCCGGTCGATACGGACATACATGATGTCCTTAGCGTCGGTCTCCAGCTCCAGCCAAGCTCCGCGATTCGGAATTACTGTGGCGGTGTAGGTTTTTTTGCCGTTCTTATCCACTTTTGTGCTGAAATAGACGCTTGGAGAGCGAACCAACTGGCTGACAATAACCCGTTCCGCACCATTGATAATAAAAGTGCCGGTTTCCGTCATCAGCGGGAAATCTCCCATGAACACTTCCTGCTCTTTGACCTCACCGGTCTCCTTATTGATGAGACGCACCTTCACACGCAGAGGAGCCGCATATGTCACGTCCCGCTCTTTAGCGTCGTCAACCGTATACTTCGGTTCACCCAGGCTGTAATCAATGAACTCTAGTACCAAATTCCCTGTGAAATCCTGGATCGGCGAGATGTCCTGGAACATTTCCCGCAATCCTTCCTCCAAAAACCAGTCATAAGATTTTTGTTGGATCTCGATCAGGTTCGGGACCTCGAGTACCTCGTTAATTCTCGCATAGCTCCGCCGAGTGCGTCGACCATACTGAACAAGATGTCCTGCCAACTTTACTCACCCCTCATGTCTACTCACTTAAAAATTGATTGCGAACCCTTGTTTGGACCCGTATAATGGAACCATAACACAAGGATTCAGCCATAAATACAGAAAAGCCCCTTATCGAAATCTTTCGAAAAAAGAGCGCATCTATCCACGGCCAAAATACTCCTTATCCAGTAGATTTGCCCAAAACGTGCGTATTATACGTCACCAAGCAACAGTTTATGCGCTATTATCTATTGTCCCGGCGACCTTCGCCGTGACAGGAACATAGAGAACGGAATTCGCAAAAACCTGCCGTACGGCATGCGCTTACCGGGCGACAATATATCACTTGACATTTCAGCAAACTAAAGACATGGAGCCTAGCTTAATACTGACATTTTATAATAATAACACTATCAACATTGCATGTCAATAAGTATTAATATTTTTTTACTTCTTCGCTCTGATAATGCGATAACCCTTGTCTTTCCCCACTTCTTCCACATCCGAGAACAAGCTTTCCAGCTTGGCGGCGGCCGATGGTGCGCCCTGCTTCTTCTGGATGACTATCCACAGACTTCCACCCTCATTCAAATGCGCATGTGCCTGCTCAAAAATCTCATGAACTACAGCCTTGCCTGCACGAATTGGCGGGTTGGTAAGAATCACATCGAATGTACGCCCCTTCACCGCAGACAATACATCACTTTCCATAACCGTAACATTGCGGATTCCGTTATGCTGCGCATTCTCGCGGGCAAGCTCTACCGCACGGCTGTTGATATCAATCATCGTCACATGTCCCTTGGGAGTGAGGAGTGCTGCACTAATCCCCATAGGGCCGTAACCACAGCCAACATCTAGCACCTCTGCCCCATCCGGAATTTCCATTGCTTCGATCAGAACTCGGCTGCCATGATCAATATCCCCTTTGGAAAAAACACCGGCGTCGCTTGTAAAGCGGAGGCTTTTGCCTCTCAGTACCGTATCGATGCTGCGTCTGTCATGACGTGCTTCCGGCTGCTGCGAGTAATAATGCTGCGACATACAATCCTCCCTTTCACTTGGCTCTAATATACAAAGCATATCTTATAGAGCAACCCCCTTGAACAAGTTCAAGGGGGTTGCAAGAACCGGAAAGAATCACTTCATATCCGGGGCAGTACCAACTTAAATCAAATTATTTTACTTCTACAGAAGCGCCTGCTTCTTCCAATTTCGCTTTAGTAGCTTCTGCTTCTTCTTTGCTTACTTTTTCTTTGATTGCTTTTGGAGCGTTGTCTACAACGTCTTTAGCTTCTTTCAAGCCAAGACCTGTGATTTCGCGAACGATTTTGATAACGTTGATTTTGGAAGCGCCAGCGCCTGTCAAAATTACGTCGAATTCGGATTGTTCTTCTTCAACAGCTGCTACTGCGCCGCCAGCTGCTACTGGAGCTGCTGCAGTTACGCCGAATTCTTCTTCGATTGCTTTAACCAGGTCGTTCAGTTCCAATACGCTCATGCCTTTAATTTCTTCCAAGATTGTTTCTTTGCTCATGATTGAACCTCCATTATATTTGAATTGGTTTGTGGTATTGATTATGAAGCTAGAAGCAAAGGCTTACGCGCTTTGTTCTTCTTTTTCAGCAACAGCTTTAACTGCAAGCGCGAAGTTGCGGATTGGAGCTTGAAGCACGCTAAGCAGCATGGACAGCAAACCATCGCGGGATGGAAGCTCAGCCAGTGCTTTCAGTTGGTCAGCGTCGATAACGCGACCTTCTACAACGCCGCCTTTAAGTTTCAGAGCGTCGTTCTTCTTAGCGAAGTCGTTCAAAATTTTGGCTGCTACTACCGCATCAGTTTCACTGAAAGCGATCGCTGTAGGACCAGTCAGGACAGCGTCCAGATCAGTCAACTCAGCCGCTGCAGTTGCACGGCGAAGCAATGTGTTCTTCAGGACTTGAAAATCAACGCCAGCTTCACGAAGCTGCTTACGCAGTTCAGTCACTTGCGAAACGTTCAATCCGCGGTAGTCCGCAACAACAGTAGAGATACTGTTCTGCAGTTTGCCAGTTACAACATCAACTGCATCCTGTTTAGCTTGGATTACTTTTGCATTTGCCAATTGTATACACCTCCTGAAAATTTATGTGACGGCGATTCTTCCGGAGAATCCGCGCCGTTCCTACGCAGGCATTAGAAAAGCCTCCGCAGATTCACGAAGGCTTGATAAAACGGAAAGCAGTCAGGCGAACCTGTTACTTTTTGTTTCTATCACAACACCTCGGTAGGAAATTAAGCCCTACGGCACCTACTGTCTACGGTAAGCATATTCGAATTCAAGATTGATCACCTTAATGTTCACAACTGTTATAGATTATCAAAGATGACTCAAAGAGTCAACCCTTAATTATCTGAAAGCAGCTGCGTTCACGCGAGCGCTAGGTCCCATTGTGGACGAAATAGCGATGCCTTTAAGGTATACACCTTTAGCAGCAGCCGGTTTCGCACGGTTCAGAGCGTCGATGAGGGATTTAAGGTTCTCGTTCAGTTGTTCAGCGTTGAAAGACACTTTGCCGATTGGCGCGTGAATTTGACCCGCTTTGTCAAGACGATATTCGATTTTACCGGCTTTAATTTCTTGAACAGCCTTGGTAACGTCGAAAGTAACTGTACCTGCTTTAGGGTTAGGCATGAGGCCTTTACCACCGAGCAGACGACCCAGTTTACCGACTTCACTCATCATATCAGGTGTAGCTACGCAGACGTCGAATTCAAACCAGCCCTGTTGAATTTTGTTGATCATATCAGCATCACCAACAAAATCCGCGCCAGCAGCTTCCGCTTCTTTCGCTTTTTCACCTTTTGCAAATACAAGCACGCGTTGAGTTTTGCCTGTGCCGTGAGGCAGGACAACAACACCACGAACAGCTTGGTCTTGTTTACGCGGGTCTACACCCAGACGAACTGCTGCTTCAACGGTTTCGTCGAATTTAGCAGTTGCTGCCTTTTTCACAAGCTCTACAGCTTCTGAAGGCTCGTAAGTTGCTTCGCTGTTGATCAGCTTAGCAGATTCTTGGTATTTCTTACCATGTTTAGCCATGAAAATGTTCCTCCTTTGTGGTGTTAGCGGAAATTCCTCCCACATATTGCGGTCATGAATGACCGGTTCATCGAATACATATTAGTCTTCGATTGTGATACCCATACTGCGGGCAGTACCTTCAACCATACGCATTGCAGCTTCGATAGATGCAGCGTTCAGATCGGGCATTTTTGTTTCAGCAATTTCACGAACCGCTGCGCGGCCGAGTTTTGCTACTTTCTTCTTGTTTGGTTCACCGGATCCCTTTTCTACTTTTGCAGCGATGCGAAGCAGAACAGCAGCCGGAGGAGTTTTAGTGATGAAGGTAAATGAACGGTCTTCAAATACTGTAATTTCAACCGGGATGATCAGGCCAGCCTGGTCGGCAGTACGAGCGTTGAATTCCTTACAGAATGCCATGATGTTGACACCTGCTTGACCTAACGCCGGACCTACTGGAGGCGCTGGATTCGCTTTCCCTGCAGGAATCTGCAGTTTCACCATTTTAATAACTTTTTTAGCCATGAGTGACACCTCCTTGCGTAAATAGTGGTATTCGAATGCTAAACAGCATTCTCCCACAAGAAACCCTTGCGCTTGTTATATCTTCTCCACTTGAGTGAAATCCAACTCGAGCGGGGTTTCCCGTCCAAACATGTTGACATGTACCTTGATCTTGCTTTTGTCTGCCAAAATCTCTTCCACGGAGCCCACAAAATTCGCAAACGGACCGACCATAATACGTACGGATTCCTTAATTTCGAAATCAATCTTCGCTTTAGGTTCAACCATGCCCATATGCTTCAGAATTTGTTCAACCTCTTCAGGGAGCAGAGCGGTAGGCTTGGACCCCGAACCAGTTGAACCGACAAATCCGGTAACGCCCGGCGTATTGCGGACTACATACCAGGAATCATCAGTCTGAACCATTTCGACCAAAACGTAACCAGGGTAAACTTTGCGCATGACAGTTTTTTTCTTGCCATCCTTGTTTACCAGCTCTTCTTCCATAGGAACAAGAACGCGGAATATTTTGTCTTCCATGCCCATGGACTCAACGCGTTTTTCCAAATTGGCCTTGACCTTATTCTCATACCCGGAATAGGTATGAACGACATACCATCTTTTTTCCATATCAAGCCACCTGGGACCTCTCTAAATAATCGCTTCAATCACAGCGGAAATACCGATGTCCAGAACCCAGAAGTAAAGAGCGATAACTACAATTGTACCGAGAACGATCAATGTATAGTTTTTCAGTTCCTTACGGCTAGGCCAGCGAACCTTTTTGAGTTCACTCCAGCTCTCAGTGAAAAAGGAAAACAAAGACTTGAAACTACGTTTCACGCCGACTACACCTCCAAAGACTATCTGGTTTCGCGATGAGGAGTTTGCTCGTTACAAAACTTGCAAAATTTCTTCATCTCCAAGCGGTCGGGGTGATTTCGCTTGTTTTTGGTTGTTGCATAGTTTCTTTGTTTGCAACTTGTACAAGCCAAAGTGATAATTACCCGCATGATATGCACCTCCCGAAGACGTACTTCTAACCGTTAAATTAGAAGACGCAAATATTGATTCAAAAAAAAAGCCGCGAATTTAGGCCTACCTAAAACACTTTAGCATAATATCATTGCCCGTGTCAACGAAAGAATTCCCCCATCGCACTGGGTATTCCGGGTGGTGTAGCTGGTGCCGTACATAATCTTTGGTCTTGAGTATTCCTTCATCACTCGCTGTCTTCACTACCATTATGGATCATTCCGCCATGGTATAAACCTGCAGCCTACTGTTGTCTGAACAAATTACACTTCCATCACGCCGAAATCTTGCGGGACACTAAAAAAAGACTCGAGTTCCGAGCCTTTCTAGTTCATTATATCATTAATTGTCACGCACTTCCAGATATCTTTCCAACTTACGCTTCACTCGCTGCAGAGCATTGTCAATAGACTTCACATGCCGCTTCAAGTCCTCAGCAATTTCCTGATAGGACCGTCCATCCAGATAGAGCATCAGAACCTTGCGTTCCAGATCACTAAGGATCTCCGCCATCTTATCTTCCAGTCCGATGAACTCCTCCTGGTTGATAATCAGTTCTTCAGGATCAAGCACCTGCGTTCCGCAAATCACATCCATCAGCGTCCGGTCGGAATCCTCATCATAGATGGGTTTGTCGAGCGAGACGTATGAATTCAGCGGAATATGCTTCTGGCGGGTCGCCGTCTTAATGGCAGTTATAATCTGTCGGGTGATGCACAGCTCGGCAAACGCCTTGAACGAGGAAAGCTTGTCCCCCTTGAAGTCACGAATTGCCTTATATAAGCCAATCATGCCTTCCTGTACAATATCTTCACGATCTGCCCCGATCAAAAAATAGGAACGAGCCTTGGCACGTACGAAATTACGGTACTTGTTGATTAAATGTTCCAATGCGCCACTGTCGCCACCACGGAAGATCTCGACAATTTCTTCATCACTTATGAAATCATACTCGGATAGCATTAATTCCTTGAGGTCGACACTCACCAAGAATCCCCCCGGCTGCAACGCAAGACACATCGTTACTTCGCGAAATATAGGATCAGTATATATTATGTTACCTTACAACGTCAACCGAAGATTGTCCAAAAACAATCTTCTATAACATATTATGGCATTTCTTAATTACTGTCTGCGCCAGTCTTCGAGACGTTTCCGCGTTTCCGGAGGCAGCTTGTCTTCCAGGGAGTGACGGGTGCTGCTTACACTTCCCGGTTCAATAGCCTTTTTAACCTGTTTATGATTCTCTTCAATCTCCAGCCTCAGTTCTCTTGCCGAGATCCGGAGTGCCCCTTGCGCAAAAACAACATGCTGCTCCACAAAATCGCTGGTCGCCACAGAAATCTGTCTGCGGCGGTGAGTGAATTCTCCCACCAGCCGCTCAATGCACTCATCTGCCGTTTCCTTTTCCTTAGTGAAGAAGACCTGGACTTTCCCCTGTACGAACGACCGTCCAAGTCCCGGCACACGGTATGCATCGAATACGGCTATGACGCGCAGCCCGGAGAATGCCTGATAATCGGCCAGCATATCGAGCAGCCGGTCGCGTGCCCCCTGCATGCCGGTCTGCGACAGCGCCGCAAGTTCCGGCCAGCCGCCGATCATGTTGTATCCGTCCACGAGCAGTATATCGCGCCAGTCTGCCATAGTTATCCCTGTTCTTGCCGGCGGCGGAGCACCTCGTACATAATTACACCGGCTGCCACGGAAGCATTAAGAGAGTTGATTCTTCCCGCCATCGGCAGCTTCAGCAGCACATCGCATTTTTCACGGATAAGGCGGCCCATTCCTTTATTCTCATTGCCGATAACCACTGCTACCGGTCCGGTGAAAATATCAGATCCGAAGAGATTCTGATCCGTATCCACATCGGTTCCAACCACCCACACCCCAAGTTCCTTCAGGCGGTCTATCGTCTGGCCCAGATTGGTTACGCGTGCAACAGGCACATATTCCACTGCACCGGCAGAGGTTTTGGATACCGTTGCTGTAATCTGCGCAGAACGCCGTTTCGGTACAATGACTCCATGCACACCGGTGCAGTCGGCCGTACGCAGAATAGATCCCAGGTTATGAGGGTCCTCAATTTCATCCAGCAAAAGAAGAAAAGGCGGTTCCCCTTTGGCTTCAGCAGCCGCAAGAATATCAGCAACCTCTGAGTAGGCAAACGGTGCCGCCTGCGCAACCACCCCTTGATGCTGAACTCCCGGCGCGAGCTGATCGAGCTTCCGCTTATCTACATGCTGAATTACAATTCCTGCTTTGCGGGCTTCAGCGACGATAGGTGCCGTTAAGTGCTTTTGTGCAGTTTCGGCGATCCATATTTTGTTCAGTGTCCGGCCGGCACGAAGCGCTTCAAGGACTGAATGCTTGCCCGCCAGTATTTCCTCTTCCGTTCTCAATTCTTCCATGTTCATGTCTCCTGTTCTAAGTACCCATATATAACTATAAACTCCGCGGCTTATTTAAACTCACTTGCTCCGGTTCGACATGTATTCGATGCTGCTGTGAACAAGCTCCTGGATTCTCGCCTGCTGTCCTGTATAATACAAATGCCCGATCAGGCATTCAAAAGCAGTCGCGTGGCGGTATTCCAGCACATCTGCGTTTTTGGGAATTGTGCCGGACTTGGCATTGCGCCCTCGTCTTACCACATCCTTCTCTTCCTCCGTGAGCACCGGCTCAAGGTAGGCAAGAATTGTGCTCTGGGCTTTGGCCGAGACCAGTCCCGTTGCCGAGCGGTGCAGATGATTCGGACGCAGATTGGGCAGCGAAATCAGATACTGCCGCACAGCCACTTCATAAATGGCATCTCCTGCATACGCCAGAACAATCGGCGAGAGCAAACGGGCCGGCTTGGACGGTTCGTACGGGAACCATGCGCTGTTCAGATCAAACTGCCCGCTCATTTACGCCGCCACCGCATTCCCTGTGGAGTGTCTTCCAGCAGGATGCCCAGGGCATTCAGCTCATCGCGGATTTCATCGGACCGGCTCCAGTTCTTATTCTTGCGCGCTTCAGCGCGTTCAGCAATGAGACGCTCAACCTCTTCACTGGCAACCTCTTCATCGGCCTCCGGAGTAAGTCGCAGTACTGAATTCATCTCGGCAAAAGCCTTCAGCAGTGCTGCAAAGTCTGCGGAATGAGCGTCATTATCAGCGAGCGTCAAATTGGCCAGGCTTACCCAGTCAAACAGAGCGGTAATCGCATCCGGCGTATTGAAATCATCCTGCATTCTGGCATGGAAATTGCCAACAATAGCTGCCAGGCGTTCCACGATCTGTGGACTTGCCGCTCCCTCTGCCCCGTCCGTATCCAGTTCAAGGCGATGCTTCACATTACCCGCTGCCGTAGTGATGCGCTCCACGCTTTTCTCAGCAGACAGCAGTGCTTCCTCCGAGAAGTTCAGCTGATTGCGGTAATGGCTTGAAAGCATGAAATAACGGATAGTCCCCGCTTTGAAGCGTGCACGAATATCCTTCACAAGCAGACCATTTCCAAGTGATTTCGACATTTTCTCATCACCAATGTTCAAAAATGCGTTGTGCATCCAATACTTCGACAGCGGCTCACCCGTCAGCACTTCTGTTTGCGCGCATTCGCACTCATGGTGCGGGAACTTCAAATCCTCACCGCCGCCATGGATGTCGATCGTTGTACCCAAATATTCGCGGACCATTGCCGAGCACTCAATATGCCAGCCCGGACGCCCTTCTCCCCATGGACTGGACCAGTGTACCTCACCCGGCTTGGCTGCCTTCCAAAGCACAAAATCCTCCTGGTTCTCCTTGCGAGAATCCACCTCAACACGGATACCAAAGCGCAGTTCCTCCAGATTCTGGCCTGACAGCTTGCCATAATTGGCAAACTTGCCGGTCCGGTAGTACACATCTCCGCCGTTCTCGTAAGCATATCCCTTATCCTCAAGCTCCTTAATGAACTCAATGATCTTGTCCATGCTCTCTGTAACGCGCGGATTCATGGTTGCCGGCTTTACACCAAGTCCGGCCAGGTCTTCCTGATAGGCGGAGATGAACATTTCCGCAACCTCAGCTACAGTAATGTTCAACTCTTCCGCTTTGCGGATCATTTTATCATCCACATCGGTAAAGTTCGTCAGATAGCGGACTTCATTGCCAAGGGCCTCCAGGTAGTTGCGGACCATATCAAAAACGATAACCGGTCTGGCATTCCCGATATGCATATAGCCGTAAACGGTTGGACCGCATACATACATTTTTACTTTACCAGGTTCCTGCGGTATGAATTCTTCCTTGCTCCGTGTCATTGTGTTATAAATCTGTACAGCCATTCTGTTCCCAATCCTTTCTGTTCCCCCTGGATTCTCTTGAATCTCCATATGGTTATATTTCATAATCGCCGATATACTGCTGGCTCTCCAGCCGCCGCTGTTCCTTCTTCTGCTTGTCTTCGGACCCCATCTGCTCGCGCAGCTCTTCGATTTCCTTCTGCAGGAAACGCAGGGAATCAATCAGCGGATCCGGCATCTGGGTATGATCCAGCCGGTCGGATACACGTTCCCCGTTGCGCTTAACCACGCGTCCGGGATTTCCTACAACGGTGCTGTTGCTGGGCACTTCGCGCAGAACCACTGAATTGGAGCCGATATTGCAATTATCGCCGATTCTAAACGATCCCAGTACTTTGGCACCGGAGCCGATGACAACATTGTTGCCGACGGTAGGATGGCGTTTGCCCTTTTCTTTCCCTGTCCCTCCAAGTGTGACCCCCTGATAGATAATGACATCGTCACCAATCTCACAGGTTTCACCAATGACTATACCCATTCCATGGTCGATGAACAACCGGCTTCCGACAACCGCACCCGGATGAATCTCCACTCCGGTCATAAATCTGCTCATCTGCGATACGATGCGTGCCAGTGTAAACCAGCGGCGTTTATAAAAAGAGTGGGCAATCCGGTGTGCCCAGATGGCATGAAGTCCGGCGTAGGTGAAGACAACCTCGAACTTGCTGCGGGCAGCGGGATCGTTGTCGAATACTGCCCGAATGTCCGACTTGATATGCTTAAACATCACGGTTCCCCTCTTCTTTGACTTCCCCACCTCCTGTTTACAGGTGCGCAAAGGAAGATAGTGTCTTCAGCCCACTTGCTCTATTCATCTGTATGCTGTGAGCATTCAATCGGTATCCTTATATTTCAACAAAAAACGCCCCTGCAGCATTATGCTGCAGAGACGTTTAACCGTGGTCCCACTCTGCTTGAACATACGCACAATCAGACTGCCGTTAACTTCGCGGCAGGTGCATGCGGTGTTCCTCTTGGCGTCTGTAACGGCAACGTCCCCGACACAGTCTACTGTCCCCTGACAGACAGGGACGCTCAACCGTGCAGCTCACAGGTGCATGTTCAGCGGCAGACAAATGAATAACTCCCAGCCTGCAAGGGAAATCTCCCTCCGCGGTTATTCTCTCTGGCAATTGCCCGTATACGCGTACTTTTCCTGATCACAGCTATTATTAGTTATTATATTCTTCTATCTTAGCGAAAAGCCGCAGGGCTGACAAGGGGTTCTACCCTCATATCCCCCGGTTTATGCGCCTTTGATCTGCGATTTCAGACGTTCAATGACCCGGTCCCGGCCAAGCAGCGCGATGGTCGCATTCAAATCACGGCCATGCATCTGACCGGTCAGAGCGACACGGATCGGCATAAACAGCGCTTTACCTTTGTGTCCGGTTTCTTTCTGGACTTCTTTGATCAGCACAGCCATATTGGCAGCGCTGAAATCGTCAGCAGCTTCCACTTTAGCGAGAAAAGCGGACAGCACTTCAGGAACCTGGGCTTCGGCAAGTACTTGTGCCGCTTCCGTCTCCAGTTCCAGATGGCTGCGGAAGAAGAGCTCGGAGAGCCCCACAATATCCGAAGCGGAGTTCATCTGTTCCTGATACAGCGCAACCAGGCTTTCTGCCCAGATCTGCTGCTCATCACTCAGAACCTCCGGCAGACGTCCCGCCTTCTGCAGATGGGGGATAGCAAGTGCCGCGATCCGCTTAGGATCGGCATGCTTGATATAGTGATTATTGAGATGTGCCAGCTTGTTCGTATCGAATACAGCCGGGCTCTTCGACAGACGGTCGGCAGTGAAGATCGAGATCAGCTGTTCCTTGCTGAAGATCTCCTCCTCACCTTCCGGCGACCAGCCCAGTAATGTGATGAAGTTGAAGAGCGCTTCCGGCAGATAGCCAAGCTGGTCATACTGCTCGATAAACTGAATAATCGATTCATTCCGTTTGCTCAGCTTCTTGTGGTCATCGCCGACAATCAGTGTCATGTGGCCGAACAGCGGCGCTTCCCAGCCAAGAGCTTCATAGATCATGAGCTGACGCGGCGTGTTGGAGATATGGTCTTCCCCGCGCAGCACATGGGAGATGGCCATCAAATGATCATCTACAGCTACAGCGAAGTTATAGGTTGGAATACCATCCTTCTTCACGATGACGAAGTCGCCCATTTCTTTGGTGTTGAACGAAATGCTGCCTTTAACGATATCATTGAAGGTATAAGTACGGTCTTCCGGAACCAGGAAACGGATGCTGGCAATACGGCCTTCCGCCTCATAGGCAAGGCGCTGCTCCTCCGTCAGATTACGGTGTCTGCCGGAATAACGCGGGGTTTCGCCGCGTGCAGTCTGTTCCTCACGCTCTGCTTCCAGCTCCTCTTCCGTACAATAGCAGCGGTAAGCAAGGCCGCGGTCCAGCAGATCCTGCCAGTAGACACGGTACAGATCCAGACGTTCTGTCTGGCGGTAAGGGCCATATTCGCCGCCTACATCTACGCTCTCATCCCAATCCATTCCCAGCCATTTCAAATACTTCAGCTGGCTTTCTTCGCCTTCTGCGATATTACGCTTAAGGTCTGTATCTTCGATCCGGATAATGAATTTGCCGCCCAGATTGCGGGCGAACAGGTAATTAAACAACGCCGTTCTGGCATTTCCGATATGTAAATGTCCCGTAGGGCTCGGTGCGTAACGCACCCGGACTTGATCCGTCATGGGTTTCCCTCCGCTTCATATTGGTTAAAATTAGGCTGTTGTTACTTCAGCCATCTCAAGATGATATCACATCTTGGAGCAGACAGACAATAGATTGTGCGGCAATTCCTTCTCCGCGTCCGGCGAAGCCGAGCTGCTCGGTAGTTGTCGCTTTTACATTGACCTTTGAGAGATCCGCATCCAGTGCACGGGCAATAACCTCGGTCATTTGCGGAATATAAGGCGCCATTTTGGGTTTCTGGGCAATGATGGTCGAATCTATATTTCCCAGCCGGTAGCCCCGTTCACGGGCAAGCGCCCATACATGCTCCAGCAGCTTAAGGCTGTCTGCATCCTTGAAGGCAGGATCGGTATCTGGAAAATGTCTGCCGATATCCCCCAGTCCAAGCGCCCCAAGTATAGCATCGCTAACTGCATGCAGCAGCACATCCGCGTCAGAGTGTCCCAGTAATCCCTTCTCATAGGGAATAGTCACTCCGCCAATAATACACGGCCTTCCTTCCACCAGCTGATGCACGTCAAATCCTTGTCCTACAGCGATCATCTCTGTTCCTCTCCCCTGCTTCTTTCTGTGAATTCAGCGAAATCCAGGTCTTCCGGTGTCGTAATCTTAATATTCCTGTAGCTTCCTTCTACTACAGAAACGGTAATTCCGCTGCGTTCCGCCAGACTGGAGTCATCTGTACCGAGGAAGCCGTCACGCTCTGCCTCGTCATAGGCTGACATCAGTTCGGACAAACGAAAAGTCTGCGGGGTCTGAATCGCCCACAGACTTCGCCGGTCCGGCGTAGACAGCACATTGCCTTCGCCATCCACCTGCTTGATCGTATCCTTAACCGGAACTGCAAGCACAGAGGCTCCGGCAGATCTGGCCCGTTCGTAACAAGCTTCAATCTCACTGCCCTGTACGAAAGGCCGGACACCATCATGTACCATTACCCAGGTGGTCGTAAGTTCTCCCAGTCCCCGGCGTACCGAGTGCTGGCGTTCAGCCCCTCCCGGAATAACAACAGACACCTTGTCCAGCTTGTAGGCCTGTACCCATTGCCGGCAGCGCTGCACATCTGCTTCACCGGTGACAAGCACGATTTCAGAGATGAGTTCGTGCTTCTGGAATACCTCCAGGGTATGCACGATAATCGGTTTGCCCTGAAGCAGCAGATATTGTTTGCTCTCTGCCGTTCCCATTCGTGTCCCTCTGCCTGCCGCCACTATCACGGCGCCCACACTGTTTGACATTCTTTCGGCTCCTGTCTTTCACGTATATCCCCATCATAACGTGTTTGGACGGCATTTCCAAGCCTATAAGACCGCTCCAGGGGCTGATTTACCCTTATTGCGCTTTTTCCAGCAGCTTCGGTTTGGCAAAAATCATCCGGCCTGCGGAAGTCTGTAGCACACTGGTAACCAGAACCTCCATCGTAGTGCCGATATAATCACGGCCGCCTTCCACGACAATCATGGTGCCGTCGTCAAGATAAGCCACGCCTTGTCCATGTTCTTTGCCGTCTTTGATCACCTGCACAATAATTTCCTCACCAGGCAGAACCACCGGCTTCACCGCGTTGGCCAGATCGTTAATATTCAGTACCGATACGCCCTGGAGCTCGCAAACCTTGTTGAGATTGAAGTCATTGGTGACAACCTTGCCATGCAGCACCTTAGCCAGCTTGACCAGCTTGCTGTCCACTTCGGAAATCTCCTCGAAATCACCTTCGTAGATCAGTACTTTGACATCCAGCTCTTTCTGAATCTTGTTTAGGATATCAAGCCCTCTGCGTCCGCGGTTGCGCTTCAGCAGATCTGACGAATCCGCGATATGCTGCAGCTCCTCAAGAACAAACTCGGGAATAACGATGGTTCCTTCAATGAAACCCGTTTTGCAGATATCGGCAATCCGGCCATCGATAATAACACTCGTATCAAGAATCTTATGCTCCTCAGGTCCCCGTCCCTCCGGTTCAGCGGAACGCCCCCAGCGTCCGGTAGTCCATAGCGAAGCCAGCTCTTCCTTCTTCTCCAGCCCGATCCGCAGGCCCATATAACCCAGAGCCAGGGTTGCTGCCACCTGCAGCAGCTCTCCAGCCTTGCCCAGCCAGGCCATGACTGGATACAGCAGCAGTGACAGCAGCAGACCTCCTGTAAGCCCTGCAGCGCCTGCAGCGAGTTCGCTCATCGGTATACGCGAACAATACTGAACCGCCTCCTGCAGTTTTGTACTCGCCCAATCCGCGCATAACGTCCCCGCAAACAAAAAAATAATGGCACCCAGCACCGCAAACAAAATGCTTCCTTCCACGGGCAAGCTATCACCCAGTTTTCCCATGCCCTCCGGGAACCCTCTTTCTGCCGCATGATATAGCGAATAACCGGACCAGGCTCCACATAACCCGGCAAGCGTCAAAATAATCTTTTTCCACATAACCAGCACCTCCTTCTATTCATCCAAAAATGATCTATACCTCACCAGTATGTTCCAATTTTTAGGACGATAATCCGGGGAGCCGTTATTTTTTATGAAGCCATTAATTTCCTGGTCTGCAAAGCCTGCCGTAAACTTCTATTCCTTGTTGAAAACAGGGGAGGCCCTGGCATATAATGAACTCAATTACGAACCCAGGGGTGAATGGAAAATGAGCGCACCAAGTTTACAGGCTTTCCAGGATCAAGTTTCCGAACTGCTGCTCCGTCACCGCAGTCTTCTGGATGTAATGTCCAAGAATGGACAGAGCAGTGCATCCGTCAACCGAGCTGTCGTCAAATCCATTACGGAATGCGGCTGCATTCAGCTTCACGCAACCAAGCAGGTCTTTGAACCGGCTTTGGGACTTGAACAAGCCAAAGAGCTTGCCGGAACCCATCTTGAAGGTGAACTGTGTGAGAACTGCCGGGAGGTCATTGCCTCAGAACTGGGCCGCGAGCTGTTCTATATGTCTGCACTTTGCAATTTGCTCGATATTAATATGGACGAGGTTGTGTCTAAGGAATCGCAAAAATGCGCTACACTCGGATTATTTAACTTGTCCTAGCAAGGCAGCCCGCGCTCTCCTTCATCCGTTACCAATGCAGAAAAGGCTGTGCCTTCTCCTGAGTCAGGGAGGGCACAGCCTTTTTTGTATAGATAAAAAAAGTAATAAGTGCGCAATTAGGACTATCCGTTCTTGGAATGATACACCTTATCTTCCGCATGTCTCTTCCTGCGGCGGCGTTGACGGCGGGCTGTCAAGAGGCCCAGACTCTGTCTGAACCCGTATAGGGCATATAACGCAAGCAAAGCAAAGATCAGCTTAGCAATCTGTTCAGGGAAAACAACAGCAACCGCTACAGCGATCACAATTACTACAGGGGCACCTATAACTGCCTTTTTGGG
The DNA here is from genome assembly GCF_038593005.1 of Paenibacillus sp. FSL E2-0178. Lineage (NCBI taxonomy): Bacteria > Bacillati > Bacillota > Bacilli > Caryophanales > Paenibacillaceae > Paenibacillus > Paenibacillus sp. FSL E2-0178. The sequence goes on along the minus strand of NZ_CP151953.1, from coordinate 5,448,588 downwards.
GAAGCCGATCTTCTTGAAGTTAGGGTACTTCACCGTGCTGACCATCAGGTAAGACAGCAGCAGGGTAGCGACAATCATAAACGGTGCAGATACATCTTTATGAAAAAGTGCCAGCGTGGCCAGAACGCCACCTGCAGCAGGAATCGGCAATCCTACAAAATATCCCGGAATCCCCGGGCGGACATTAAACCGGGCCAGACGCAAAGCTCCAAACACCGGGAAAATCGCTGTAATAGTCCATCCTAATGCAGAGTTTAAATCCTGCAGACTTGTGAGATACATAATCAGCGCTGGTGCAACGCCGAAAGATACTACATCGGATAAGGAATCCAGCTCCTTGCCGAACTCACTCTCACACTTCAGCGCGCGCGCAACACGGCCATCGAGCCCGTCGAGCAACATAGCGATAATCACCATGATAGCGGCCATGCTCAGCTTACCGTCAAACGCCATCATGATACCAAACATTCCAAGCATCAGATTACCGATGGTAAAAAGACTCGGAATTGATTTTTGTATCATTTCTTCACCTCAATTTTCCTACTTTGAACTTCATGGGTTCCCAATATTACGTGATTGTATGTTATTTACATTTGCCTGTCAATAAGAACTTGTTTCTGGAGCCGCTTGAGTCCGTCCTGAATATTGCGTGCGCGGACCTCGCCAATGCCGTCCACCTCATCAAGTTCAGCAATGCTCGCCGTCATCAGATTAGGCAGCATTTCAAAGCGTTCCACCAGATTGTGGATGATCACATTCGGCAGCCGCGGAATTTTGTTGAGCAGACGGTAACCGCGCGGAGTTACGGCTTCCTCAGATGCAATAGCCGTGGAGGAATAGCCCAGCAAGCGGGCAATATGGTTGTCATCCATCAATTCATCGTCACTGCTTCGCTTCAGCCCGGCGATAATTTCGCGGATTTTGTCCTCCTGCTCCTCTCTTGCATAGTCTCTGTACAGAAGCCAGGCTTCTTCCTCTGTATTTCCGACCAGTTCTTCCATCTGCATGCTGATCAGCCGGCCTTCATTGCCGAGTTCGTTAATATAACGCTTAATTTCCATTTTGATCCGCAATACCATTTCTACCCGCTGGATCACGCCGACTACCTCAGCCACCGTCACAAGCCCCTCATATTCGGCAGCAGAAAGGTTAGTCAACCCCTGTGTCAGCACGGCTTTGTACTTCTCTAAGGTCTGAATCGCCTGATTGGCTTTGGCCAGAATCGCGCCGATCTCCTTAAGCGCATAACGGATTGAACCCTGATACAGGGTGATTATATTCCGCCGCTGGGAAATGGAAACAACCAGTTTGCCGGTCTGTTTAGCCACCCGTTCAGCGGTCCGGTGACGGATACCTGTCTCGATGGATGAAATGGAGGAATCGGGGATCAGCTGGGTGTTGGCATACAGAATCCGCTTCAGATCCTCACTCAGGATGATCGCTCCGTCCATTTTGGCCAGCTCGTATAAATAATTGGGTGAAAAATCGCAGTTAATGGAGAATCCGCCATCGACAACTTCCATCACTTCCGGACTGTATCCGACAACAATAAGTGCCCCGGTCTTCGCACGCAGCACATTCTCCAGCCCCTCCCGGAAAGGTGTTCCGGGTGCGGCCATTCTAAGCAGATCATTCATATTATCTAATGGATTGTATTCTTTCATGTCCCTGTGCCCCCTAATCTAACGCGACCGCTAGTGCATCTGCTACGGTGCTGACGCCTATAATCTGGATATCCTGCGGATGCTTCCAGCCTTTCATGCTTTTCTCAGGCATAATTACCCGCCGGAAGCCGAGCTTAGCGGCCTCCTTCACCCGCATCTCTGCGCGTGACACCCCTCTCACCTCGCCGGTAAGTCCTACCTCCCCAAAAAACACATCATACGGCTTGGTCGGAATATCCCGGAAGCTGGAAGCAATACTGATGGCGACCGCCAGATCCACCGCCGGCTCATCCAGCTTAACACCTCCGGCAACATTGAGGTAAGCATCCTGATTCTGCAGGAACATGCCCATCCGCTTCTCCAGAACAGCAATGATCAGCGCCATTCTCTGATGATCCATACCTGTGCACATTCTGCGGGGCGAAGGGAAATGGGTTGCTGCAACCAGCGCCTGTAATTCAACAAGCACCGGTCTTGTACCTTCCATGCTGGCTACAACCGCGGAACCGGCCACTCCGAGCGGCCGTTCAGAAAGGAACAGCTCGGAAGGGTTCTCCACCTCGGTAAGGCCAACCTCACCCATCTCGAAAATACCGATTTCATTGGTTGAGCCAAAGCGGTTCTTCACCGCCCGCAGCAACCGGTACGTATGATGACGTTCTCCTTCGAAATAGAGCACACAATCCACCATATGCTCCAGCATCCGTGGACCGGCAATTGCGCCTTCTTTCGTTACATGTCCTACAAGTACCGTTGCGATTCCACGGATTTTGGCAATCCGCATAAATCTTGTCGTACATTCCCGCACCTGTGTTACACTGCCTGGCGCACTGGTCACTTCAGGCATAAACACGGTCTGGATCGAGTCGATGACCAGAAACTGCGGCTTAATCTGCTCGATTGCTTCTTCAATGCTCTCCATGTTCGTCTCACACAGAACATACAGTTCCGCCGACAACGCCCCGAGGCGGTCAGCCCGAAGCTTGGTCTGGCGCACCGATTCTTCCCCGGAGATATACAGAACGCGGAGCCCCTGGGTTGTAAGGGCGTGAGATGTCTGCAGCAGCAGTGTGGACTTCCCGATTCCGGGGTCGCCACCGACCAGTACCAGCGAGCCGGGTACGATACCGCCGCCAAGCACACGGTTAAGCTCTCCGATGCCTGTCAGGATACGCGGCTCTTTGTCACTTTCTATATTTATGATCGATTGCGCCTTTTCTTTACTCTGAAAAATAGGTGCATTCATGCCTTGGGTTTTGACTACGCTTTCCGTTTCTTCCACCATTGAGTTCCATTCCTGGCAGCCCGGGCATTTCCCGAACCATTTCGGTGATTCGTAACCACATTCGGTGCAGAAAAATTTTGTTTTTGGTTTGGCCATGTGCGCTCCTAACGGTCCGAACTTGCTAAAATTGCGGATAATTTTCTCTTAATCAAAGTTTACCATTTCTGCACACTGAACGAAAGGTCACTTAAGATCTACTTTTCGTTTGCGTCCTCCTTAACCTGCCTGATTCAGGGCAGAATTAATCACTCCGGACATATAAAAGCTCCCGCCCCTCTATACGGAGGAGCGGGAGCTTTGTTTCATATTGCTGGAAAATTATTCGGTTTCGACTTCCTTCTCTTCCTTCTCCAGGACGACCTCAGCCGGCACTTCCACTTTGGTTACTACAAGCTCGCCGTTCACCTCATCAATGTTGAGGGAATCACCTTTCTTAATGTTGCCCTTAAGCAGCTCTTCGGAAAGGCGGTCTTCGATGTGCTTCTGAATCGCCCGGCGGAGCGGGCGGGCACCGAAGGCCGGGTCATAGCCCTCTTTGGCCAGGAACGCCTTGGCGCCGTCGGTAAGCAGGAAGTCTACATCATATTCACGCAGACGCTTGCGCAGCTCCTCGGACATCAGGGTAACGATCTCGGCGATATGCTTCTCATCCAGAGAGTGGAAGACAATAATCTCGTCGATCCGGTTCAGGAACTCAGGGCGGAAGCTCTTCTTCAGCTCTTCCATTACCTTGCCCTTCATATTGCCGTAATCGGCACCGGCATCCTGTACCGCGGTGAAGCCCAGAGTCGAATTCTTGCGGATCGCTTGTGCACCTACGTTAGAGGTCAGGATAATTAAGGTATTGCGGAAATCGACTACACGGCCTTTGGAGTCGGTCAGACGGCCGTCTTCCAGTACCTGCAGCAGAATATTGAATACTTCAGGGTGAGCCTTCTCAATCTCATCCAGCAGGACCACGGAATACGGTTTGCGGCGTACCTTCTCAGTCAGCTGTCCGCCTTCTTCATATCCTACATAGCCTGGAGGCGCTCCGACCAGACGGGAGGTAGAGTGCTTCTCCATGTACTCCGACATATCGATACGGATTACCGCATTCTCGTCACCGAACATGGCTTCGGCAAGTGCCCGTGCCAGCTCGGTTTTACCGACCCCGGTTGGACCGAGGAAGATGAAGGAACCCATTGGACGTTTCGGATCCTTCAGACCCGCACGTGCCCGGCGGAGAGCCCGGCTGACAGCCTTAACGGCTTCGTCCTGGCCGATTACCCGTTCATGCAGTATTGATTCCATATTGAGCAGACGGTCGGTTTCCTCTTCCTTCAGCTTGCTGACCGGAATGCCGGTCCAGCTGGCAACCACCTGTGCGATATCCTCAGGCGTAACCTGGGAGTCCGTACGGCCCTGCTTCTCTTTCCACTGGTTCTTCGTGGTATCGAGCTCTTCACGGATCTTCTGCTCGGTATCGCGCAGCGCTGCAGCCTTCTCAAATTCCTGGCTTTGTACAGCGGAATCCTTCTCCTTGCGGATATCATCCAGACGCATTTCGAGTTCCTTCAGATTCGGCGGGATGGTGTAAGAGTTAAGTCTTACCTTGGAGCCTGCTTCATCAATCAGGTCAATCGCTTTGTCCGGCAGGAACCGGTCAGGGATATAGCGGTCGGACAGCTTCACAGCTTCCACAATAGCTTCATCCGTAATCTTCACCCGGTGATGGGCTTCATAACGGTCCCGAAGACCGAATAAGATCTGTACAGCTTCTGCAGGAGAAGGCTGATCCACCGTAATTGGCTGGAAGCGGCGTTCAAGTGCAGCGTCTTTCTCAATATATTTGCGGTATTCATCAAGCGTTGTGGCACCGATGCACTGCAGTTCACCACGGGCCAGAGCGGGCTTCAGGATGTTGGAGGCATCAATTGCACCTTCCGCACCACCGGCTCCGATCAGGGTATGCAGCTCATCGATGAAGAGCACGATATTGCCTGCCTGGCGAATCTCATCCATGATTTTTTTGAGGCGGTCTTCGAACTCACCGCGGTATTTCGTACCGGCAACTACAGAACCCATATCCAGGGTCATTACGCGTTTGTCGCGCAAGGTTTCCGGAATTTCATTATTGATGATCTTTTGGGCCAGGCCTTCAGCAATTGCTGTTTTACCAACCCCTGGCTCACCGATCAGTACCGGATTATTCTTGGTACGGCGGCTGAGCACCTGAATAACACGTTCAATTTCCTTGCTGCGGCCGATAACCGGGTCGAGGTTGCCGTCCTTGGCATAGGCAGTCAAGTCACGGGCCAGACCATCCAGCGTTGGTGTGCTGACATTAACCGGAGCACCGCTATGGCTGGAAGTGGCTTCACTGCTGCCCAGAAGCTGCAGCACCTGCTGACGGGCCTTATTCAGGCTGATACCGAGATTGTTCAGCACACGGGCAGCTACGCCCTCTCCTTCACGGATGAGTCCGAGCAGGATATGCTCAGTGCCCACATACGTATGACCCAGCTTGCGGGCTTCGTCCATAGACAGCTCGATAACTTTTTTGGCACGAGGAGTATAAGCGATGTTGGTCGGTTGTTCCTGACCTCTGCCAATCAGCGTTTCCACTTCATCCTGAATCTTCTCAAGACCCAGACCGAGTCCGATCAGTGCCTTGGCGGCAATGCCGTCCCCTTCACGAATCAGTCCGAGCAAAATATGTTCTGTCCCAATGTTGTTGTGTCCCAAACGAACGGCTTCTTCCTGCGCCAGCGCCAGCACCTTTTGTGCGCGTTCCGTAAATCTTCCAAACATCATATCTCCTGCACCTCCACGGATAATATATATCTATAATTAATGTTGTGATCCCAGTGTTTCCCGGAGCAGCTTTGCCCGGTACATATCGCGTTCGGTGGACGAAAGCTCGTCGCCGAACAGCTTTTGCAGAAAGCCCGGCTGAGTCTTGACATTCAGCTCATTAAGCACTGAAATCGAAGGCCCTTCCAGTATCCCCAAATCCACACCAAGCCTTAGATCGGAGAGCCGCTGTGCAGACTCTTTAAGCTCCATCACAGCCGCGTAGGCTAGAATCCCGTATGAACGTTTGATGCGGTCGGTAATCCGCAGTGCGGAATCCACAAGCAGGCGTTCACGCGCGTTCCGCTCATGCTCTATAATCTGGGTAACTACGCTGTGTAGATTCTCAATAATCTCATTCTCGGTCTGGCCAAGCGTAATCTGGTTGGAAATCTGAAAGATATTCCCTACTGCTTCGCTGCCTTCACCATAAATTCCTCTAACGGTAAGACCGACCTGATTAACAGCGGATAGAATCCGGTTAATCTGATGGGTCATAACCAGTGCCGGCAGATGAACCATTACCGAGGCTCTGAGCCCGGTTCCCACATTGGTGGGACAACTGGTCAGGTATCCTCTGCGGTCATCAAAAGCGTAATTGACAGCAGCCTCAAAGATATCATCAATGGCTGTTGCCCTTACCCAGGCTTCTCTGACCTGCAGACCCGGAAACAGGCATTGAATGCGGAGATGATCCTCCTCGTTGATCATAATGCTGACTGACTCGTCCTCATTAAGAATGACTGCTCCGCCTTTGGAATCATCAGCCAGATTAGGACTGATCAGATGCTTCTCCACCAGTACTTTTTTATCCAGCTCATCGAGCTCATCCAGCCTCAGCAGCTGAAAGTTGCCGAAATCCGCAGAGGCTTCTCCCTGAAATACAGGAGCAAGCTGCTCCAGCACCTCTTCCGACTGCTGCGCAGACGCCAATAGCGGGAAGGGAAGGTGCTCCAGATTACGGGCGATACGCATACGGCTGCTGATAACAATCTCGGAATGACTCCCGCCGCAGCGCATCCAGTCACTAAGTGCTTGTTCGGTAAACCGGAGACTTGACATGTGGAATCCCCTCCTATATATCAAAGACTTTACTCTTGTGGCATTTCTTTTTCAAGTTTGCGGATCTGATCCCTCAGCGCAGCTGCAGTTTCAAACTCCTCCTGCATAATGCTCTGCTGTAATTCCTGCTTCAGCTCATCAATTTGGCGTTTACACATGATCTGTGCACCCGCCCGTTTGGGAAGCTTGCCCACATGGGCCGTACTTCCGTGTACCCGTCTGAAGAGCGGGTCCAGCGTGCTGTCAAAATATTTGTAGCACGAGCTGCAGCCGAACCGTCCAAGCTTGCTGAACTGTGAATAGGTCATACCGCAGTTCTCACACTGCAGCCCCTGCACAGTCTGTGCGGCCTCTGACTTGCCCTTGCCTGCGCTCTCCAGATCAAGCAGCCCGGAAAGCAAGCTGTGTATGGAGAATCCTCCGGCAGTACCGGGGATGAGCTCCCCCTTTTCCCGCGCACAGCTTTCACAAATATGAAATTCTGTCTTCTCTCCGTTCACGATCTTCGTGAAGTGGAGTGTAGCCGGTTTGACCCCGCATTCCTGGCATAGCATGAGCGGTGTCCCTCCCTCACATTTTGAAAATTATTTGCCTAACAAAGAGATTAGCATGGCCTTCATTAGCTTGGCACGAATCTCATCCCGGTACGGCAGATTAACCGTCAGGCATTCCCGGGAAACAGCGGACCGCATAAGACACGCTTCACGCTTGGAGAGAAAACGGGCCTCCTCCAGCTGATAAATCAGTCCTTCGGCGGAATTCTGGTCAATATCATTCCCTATTGTGGAGTTCAGATGTGCATACAGTGCCACATTCTGAGGCAGCTCGAAGCGCTGAATCCGGATATACCCTCCACCGCCGCGTTTGCTCTCCACTACATATCCCTTTTCCAAAGTAAAGCGTGTACTGATGACGTAATTGATCTGCGACGGGACACAGGAGAACTGGTCCGCCAGATCATTGCGCTGAATTTCCACCGTACCTTCGGGACTTTCATGCAAAATATTCTTCAGATATTGTTCAATAATATCGGAGATATTACGCATCACTCATCCTCCAGTGTGTAAGCCTTGGTTAAGCTTGTGCTGTGTCAACGTCCGCCGTCCATACATAGCTCTAAAGAATTTAACCCGGGGACTGAAGTGCGAATCGGCTGCAACAGCCTTCGTACTTAGCCTGACCACCAACTGTTACAATTCTAAGAACACTGCTGTCGAGCTCGCGTTGACTTTGACTTTCTTTGACTTTTTTCATATTATAACATATTCTCACTGAATTCCAAGTGGTTGCTCTTATTTTTTACTTTTTAGCCGTATTGTATTCCGAATAGCTCACGGATCCCATTGCAAGGGGATATGTATATTAGGCTCTCCTGCTTCTAATGTAAGCGGAAGAGCCTTCAGGTTTGTCAGAAAAAATCAAATAAAGCCGTTTGCGCCTGCGGGATCAGCTTCTCCAGCCAATCTACAGCTTCATGCGTTCCGGATAACTGTCCATACCGGGCCATTTCAACTGGACGTCTGTATCCCATCAAAAGTACGGTAAGTGTACCAATACTGCATATAAGATCAGCGTTTGATCTGTCCCCCTGGATCTGAGTAAATGATACCTCCCCATGTTCAGCTACTGTCCAACGCCACAGGCCGTTATTCCAGGGGGCATGCTCATCTTCAATATAAAGCAGCCGTTCCCGGATACCGCTCAGCGCATGGAAAGACAAATTCTGTATAAAGGCTTGGGCGTTGACAATGCGTGCCATGAAGTACGGATAATTCTCCTGGGCAATCCGCGGGTCGGGAAGCAAATACGGCAGAATGTCATCAGAGGGAACCAGCTTCAATGAAGCTCCGGTGATCATCGAGTCATGGTTAGCCAGAAATGTCCACAGCCCTTGGCGGGCCTTCTCATTCAGATAGACAAATTCATCGATGACCAGTTCTTTGTTCACTATTTTATACAGCACATACCCTTCCGGTTCACCCTGCTGCGAATAAAATACACACTGATGTGTATCTTCATCGAGTACTTTTTCCTTCCACCATTCCTCCGTACGCTGCAGTGTGCCGTTGTACCGGGCTGCAAATGAGACATACAGCTGTTGCAATACTCCAATATCAGCCGCGCCGCGCTTCACAGAGCCCTGTATTTCAGCCTTCCGCGGAAATTTATCCACAGGTATGTTGTATTTCTTATATTCACAATAGATCTCCCAGCCAAATTTACGGTAAAAGGGGATTAAAAACGGGTGCAAAAAAGACAGTGTTTGCCCCGCTTCGTTCATGGTTTGCAGCGTATGGGTCAACAGCTTGGCCACATATCCCTGCCTGCGGTTCTCCGGCCACGTGGCTACACCCGCAATTCCGCCCATAGATACGGGCTTGCCCTGTATGTATGCCTGAAGCGGAAGAAGTACCAGCTTGGCACTTAAACTTGTTCCTTCAAATACTCCCCATATTTGATCCGGTTTGAACTTCGCTCTGGCGTGTTCCCTGTCTTCTCCGGACACCTTGTACTGGAAAGCATATTCAGACAAGCCTAAGCCTTCTTCAAAATCATCTGCATGCAATTGCCTTATTTCCATGCTGCTCACCCCGTTAATGAATTTATAGAGATAGAGTTCAATGGTTGCTCAGATTGAGTATATCAAGCAAATTGTCCAGAAGCTAATGAGGTACAAAAATAGCCCGTGAACAAAAGTTATCCACAGGTTTTGTACAGTAAAACAAAAAACCGGAAAGAGTTTCTTCCCGGCAAAAATTAGTTATCCACGATTCATATTTATCTATCCACAAAATTCACTTTTTATCCACAAAAACAGTGGATTACTTAGGTTTTCTCTTGACTCATTCGCCTGAATATGCGTTTTAGTCCACATTATCACGGAAAAGACTTCTTCCTGAAATTGTATCCACATGTGCGTAAGTTTTCAGCAGTTACTGAAATTTATCCACAGCTTTTCCACAACCCTGCACAAACCAAAAAGCCACTGTCGATTGCTCAACAATGGCTTCATGTGCTTGGCGGCGTCCTACTCTCCCAGGACCCTTCGGTCCAAGTACCATCGGCGCTGGAGGGCTTAACGGTCGTGTTCGGGATGGGTACGCGTGGAACCCCTCCGCTATCGCCACCAAACATGATTTTTCGAAGCTTCCGCTTCTCGAAATCGCTGCAGAAAATATCAAACCATAGGTTTAACATCCTGCCAGGCTTGATCGCCTGAAAACTGAATCCGAAACGAATCTGCGCTCTAAGAAATTTGGATAAGCCCTCGACCGATTAGTATTGGTCAGCTCCATGCATTGCTGCACTTCCACCTCCAACCTATCTACCTCGTCGTCTTCAAGGGGTCTTACTAATTGGGAAATCTCATCTTGAGGGGGCTTCACGCTTAGATGCTTTCAGCGCTTATCCCGTCCGTACGTAGCTACTCAGCCATGCTCCTGGCGGAACAACTGATGCACCAGCGGTACGTCCATCCCGGTCCTCTCGTACTAAGGACAGCTCCTCTCAAATTTCCTGCGCCCACGACAGATAGGGACCGAACTGTCTCACGACGTTCTGAACCCAGCTCGCGTACCGCTTTAATGGGCGAACAGCCCAACCCTTGGGACCTACTTCAGCCCCAGGATGCGATGAGCCGACATCGAGGTGCCAAACCTCCCCGTCGATGTGGACTCTTGGGGGAGATAAGCCTGTTATCCCCAGGGTAGCTTTTATCCGTTGAGCGATGGCCCTTCCATGCGGTACCACCGGATCACTAAGTCCGACTTTCGTCCCTGCTCGACTTGTTGGTCTCGCAGTCAAGCTCCCTTATGCCTTTGCACTCTTCGAATGATTTCCAACCATTCTGAGGGAACCTTTGAACGCCTCCGTTACTCTTTAGGAGGCGACCGCCCCAGTCAAACTGCCCGCCTGACACGGTCCCCGTACCCGATTAGGGCACTAGGTTAGAACCTAGATACGATCAGGGTGGTATCCCAACGGCGCCTCCGCAGAAGCTTGCGCTCCTGCCTCTACGGCTCCCACCTATCCTGTACAGATCGTACCCAAATTCAATATCAAGCTGCAGTAAAGCTCCATGGGGTCTTTCCGTCTTGTCGCGGGTAACCTGCATCTTCACAGGTATTAAAATTTCACCGGATCTCTCGTTGAGACAGCGCCCAAGTCGTTACGCCATTCGTGCGGGTCAGAATTTACCTGACAAGGAATTTCGCTACCTTAGGACCGTTATAGTTACGGCCGCCGTTTACTGGGGCTTCGGTTCACAGCTTCGGATTGCTCCTAACCACTCCCCTTAACCTTCCAGCACCGGGCAGGCGTCAGCCCGTATACTTCGCCTTGCGGCTTCGCACAGACCTGTGTTTTTGCTAAACAGTCGCTTGGGCCTTTTCACTGCGGCCCCCTCGGGCTATTCACCCTACCGAGGCACCTCTTCTCCCGAAGTTACGAGGTCATTTTGCCGAGTTCCTTAACGAGAGTTCTTCCGCGCGCCTTAGAATTCTCTTCTCGCCTACCTGTGTCGGTTTGCGGTACGGGCACCTTCTCCTGGCTAGAGGCTTTTCTTGGCAGTGTGAGATCATGACCTTCGCTACTACAATTTTCGCTCCCCATCACAGCCCAGCCTTATCGATGTGCGGATTTGCCTACACATCAGCCTCACTGCTTAGACGGACACATCCATCAGTCCGTGTCACTACCCTCCTGCGTCACCCCATCGCTCATAGCGGATTACGGTGGTACAGTAATTTCAAACTGTTGTCCTTCGACTACGCCTTTCGGCCTCGCCTTAGGTCCCGACTTACCCTGAGCGGACGAGCCTTCCTCAGGAAACCTTGGGCTTTCGGCGGATCAGATTCTCACTGATCTTTTCGTTACTCATACCGGCATTCTCACTTGTATGCTGTCCAGCGCTCCTTACGGTACACCTTCAACCTACATACAACGCTCCCCTACCCCAGATGCAAAGCATCTAGCCATAGCTTCGGTGGTGTGTTTAGCCCCGTTACATTTTCGGCGCAGAGTCACTCGACCAGTGAGCTATTACGCACTCTTTCAATGGTGGCTGCTTCTAAGCCAACATCCTGGTTGTCTGTGCAACTCCACATCCTTTCCCACTTAACACACACTTGGGGACCTTAGCTGATGGTCTGGGCTGTTTCCCTTTTGACAATGGATCTTAGCACTCACTGTCTGACTCCCGGCAAGAAGTTAATGGCATTCGGAGTTTGACTGAGCTTGGTAACCCTTGCGGGCCCCGCACCCAATCAGTGCTCTACCTCCACCACTCCATTCACCGAGGCTAGCCCTAAAGCTATTTCGGGGAGAACCAGCTATCTCCGAGTTCGATTGGAATTTCTCCGCTACCCCCACCTCATCCCCGCATTTTTCAACATGCGTGGGTTCGGGCCTCCAGTGCGTGTTACCGCACCTTCACCCTGGACAGGGGTAGATCACACGGTTTCGGGTCTACGTCCACATACTAAATCGCCCTATTCAGACTCGCTTTCGCTGCGGCTCCGGCTTCTCACCTTAACCTTGCATGTTAAACGTAACTCGCCGGTTCATTCTACAAAAGGCACGCCATCACCCATAGATCGGGCTCTGACTTTTTGTAAGCACACGGTTTCAGGTTCTATTTCACTCCCCTTCCGGGGTGCTTTTCACCTTTCCCTCACGGTACTGTTTCACTATCGGTCGCCAGGTAGTATTTAGCCTTAGCAGATGGTCCTGCTGGATTCATACGGGGTTTCACGTGCCCCGCACTACTCGGGATCCGTCTCGGAGAGAACACAGTTTAGGCTACAGGGCTTTTACCTCTATCGCGGGCCTTTCCAGACCTCTTCGCCTACCATATTCCTTTATAACTCCATGTGAGACGTCCCACAACCCCAAGAGGCAAGCCCCTTGGTTTAGGCTGTTCCGCGTTCGCTCGCCGCTACTGACGGAATCACTATTGTTTTCTCTTCCTCAGGGTACTTAGATGTTTCAGTTCCCCTGGTCTGCCTCTGCATTTCCTATGTATTCAGAAATGAGTAACTGCGAATTACCACAGCTGGGTTTCCCCATTCGGACACCCCCGGATCAAAGCTTGCTTACAGCTCCCCGAGGCAGTTTCGTTGTTCGCCACGTCCTTCGTCGGCTCCTGGCGCCTAGGCATCCTCCGTGTGCTCTTATTAGCTTAACCAATGCGTTTTCCGTTAGGAAAATCGCTAGCATGACTAATAACTATTTCAACTTGTTTACACAAGTTTCAGCTAAAAGATGTTCTAAAACGCAAATTCGTTTCGGTATCCAGTTTTCAAGGATCAAGATGCTGTAATCACAGGACAAACACGGTTGTGTCGTTCGAAATTACAGACGATATTGAAGTTTTTAGACATAACAAATTGATGAAGTTTGTTGGTGGAGCCAAGCGGGATCGAACCGCTGACCTCCTGCTTGCAAGGCAGGCGCTCTCCCAGCTGAGCTATGGCCCCGCAAATTCCATCAAAACCGAACAAATGGATACGCGTTAAGTATCTTTTGGAAGCTTTAGCTTCCGATTTGAATGTTTCCATTGCAGGAAACGATTCTCCATAGAAAGGAGGTGATCCAGCCGCACCTTCCGATACGGCTACCTTGTTACGACTTCACCCCAATCATCTACCCCACCTTCGGCGGCTGGCTCCCTTGCGGGTTACCCCACCGACTTCGGGTGTTGTAAACTCTCGTGGTGTGACGGGCGGTGTGTACAAGACCCGGGAACGTATTCACCGCGGCATGCTGATCCGCGATTACTAGCAATTCCGACTTCATGCAGGCGAGTTGCAGCCTGCAATCCGAACTGAGACCGGCTTTGCTGGGATTGGCTCCACCTCGCGGTTTCGCTTCCCGTTGTACCGGCCATTGTAGTACGTGTGTAGCCCAGGTCATAAGGGGCATGATGATTTGACGTCATCCCCACCTTCCTCCGGTTTGTCACCGGCAGTCACTCTAGAGTGCCCAGCTTAACCTGCTGGCAACTAAAGTCAAGGGTTGCGCTCGTTGCGGGACTTAACCCAACATCTCACGACACGAGCTGACGACAACCATGCACCACCTGTCTCCGATGCTCCGAAGAGGGGCACTATCTCTAATGCTTTCATCGGGATGTCAAGACCTGGTAAGGTTCTTCGCGTTGCTTCGAATTAAACCACATACTCCACTGCTTGTGCGGGTCCCCGTCAATTCCTTTGAGTTTCAGTCTTGCGACCGTACTCCCCAGGCGGAGTGCTTACTGTGTTAACTTCGGCACCAAGGGTATCGAAACCCCTAACACCTAGCACTCATCGTTTACGGCGTGGACTACCAGGGTATCTAATCCTGTTTGCTCCCCACGCTTTCGCGCCTCAGCGTCAGTTACAGCCCAGAAAGTCGCCTTCGCCACTGGTGTTCCTCCACATATCTACGCATTTCACCGCTACACGTGGAATTCCACTTTCCTCTTCTGTACTCAAGTCACCCAGTTTCCAGTGCGACCCCAGGTTGAGCCCAAGGTTTAAACACCAGACTTAAATGACCGCCTGCGCGCGCTTTACGCCCAATAATTCCGGACAACGCTTGCCCCCTACGTATTACCGCGGCTGCTGGCACGTAGTTAGCCGGGGCTTTCTTCTCAGGTACCGTCACTCCGGTAGCAGTTACTCTACCGGACGTTCTTCCCTGGCAACAGAGCTTTACGATCCGAAAACCTTCATCACTCACGCGGCATTGCTCCGTCAGGCTTTCGCCCATTGCGGAAGATTCCCTACTGCTGCCTCCCGTAGGAGTCTGGGCCGTGTCTCAGTCCCAGTGTGGCCGTTCACCCTCTCAGGTCGGCTACGCATCGTCGCCTTGGTGAGCCGTTACCCCACCAACTAGCTAATGCGCCGCAGGCCCATCCCCAAGTGGCAGATTGCTCCGCCTTTCATTCTCTCTTCAGGAGAGGAAAGAAATTATCCGGTATTAGCTACCGTTTCCGGTAGTTATCCCAGTCTTGAGGGCAGGTTGCCTACGTGTTACTCACCCGTCCGCCGCTAAGTAAGAATAGAAGCAAGCTTCCATTCAAACTCCGCTCGACTTGCATGTATTAGGCATGCCGCCAGCGTTCGTCCTGAGCCAGGATCAAACTCTCCAAATTGGTTTTAGAAAGAGCGATTGCTCATTTTGAAACTGACGATTCATTAAATGAATCTTGTAAAAATTAACGCGTTCCATTTGTTCAGTTTTCAAAGAACTTGCTCCCGGCATTTCAACATTATGTATCTTGCGCAGGAATTAGATCATATCATGTTTCTTTGTTTCATGTCAACTTATTTTTTCTTCGCCGCTTGTTTCAGCGTCGATGTCTCATAAGCACAAGAGATAATATATCATGCCGCCCAGAAGTTTGCAAGCCTTTTTTATAAATAAAACCAGGAACGCATAATTACGCTCTATACCGCACAAATTGATTCCCATAATACATCGCATATGGCTACAATAGGATTTATCTTCATCTTATAGATGCTCTTGCTAATTCCCGTCTCTGAAAGGAGTCCTAATGTCCAACAAGTCTACACCCGCTGCTCCTGCCACCGCTATTGAGGAATCCCGCAATTTACAGCAGGCAACCATTTACCGCATTTTACTCGCAGTCAGTTTTGTTCATCTGTTCAATGATTCCATCCAGGCGCTTATTCCGGCAATGTTTCCTGTACTGAAGGATAACATGCTGCTCTCTTATGCCCAGATTGGCTGGATTGCGTTCGCGCTTAACCTCACCTCCTCGGTGATTCAGCCCATTATCGGCTTTGCCGCTGACCGCAAACCCCGCCCAATTCTGCTTCCTCTGGGGATGTGCTGCACTTTTGCCGGCGTCTTCTTACTCGCTTTTGCCGGGAACTACGTACTTGTCATCGTATCCGTGATGCTCGTGGGCTTTGGTTCAGCCGCCTTTCATCCGGAAGGCATGCGTGTAGCCCATATGGCCGCCGGTCAACGGAAGGGGCTGTCGCAATCTATTTTTCAGGTGGGCGGCAACGCCGGTCAGTCCTTGGGTCCGCTTCTGATGAAATGGGTATTCATCCCCTTCGGGCAGATGGGGGCCCTCGGGTTCACCGTAATCGCTGCTGCCGGGATCGCCGTCCAGACTTATGTGGCCCGCTGGTACCGGGAAATGCTTGATTCCGGGTATACTTTTCGCAAAAAATCAGTGTCCCGCTCCATTGACCCCGCCCGCAGCAAACGTATTCTGATTACAACGGTCATTCTGGTCTTCATTGTGTTCGTACGTTCCTGGTATGGCGCCTCCATCGGCGGCTATTATGCCTTCTACTTAATGGACAAATACGGAATGACACTTGATGATGCCCAGATCTATATTTTCATATACCTCGCGGCTGGTGCAGTCGGGACGTTCTTCGGAGGGCCCCTCGCCGACCGTTTCGGCCGCCGTAATCTCATCCTGGTCTCGATGATCGGGACGGTGCCATTTGCGCTGGCTCTGCCTTTTGTGAATCAGTTCTGGGCGGCAGTGCTGCTGATCATCTCCGGGTTCATCCTATTATCCAGTTTCTCCGTAACTGTGATCTACGCGCAGATGCTGTACCCCGGCAATATCGGTACGGTCTCAGGTCTGATTACCGGACTTGCCTTCGGTCTTGGCGGTATAGGATCTGTCGTAATCGGACATTTAATTGATACGATCGGAATTGCGACGGTGTTCGTGGCATGCGGATTTCTCCCCCTGCTTGGTCTGCTTGCGCTGTTGCTGCCCGGTGACAGGAAGCTTGAGGAATGGGCGGCTGAGTAAACAACTGGACCCGCTATCTCTATATGAGAATAGTCCATCCTTCCCTGAGCGGGAACGATGGGCTATTTTTGTAAAAAACGCGGTGAATCGCAGAGAATTATTCAAGGGACTTTTTTTGCGGTACAATTAGTTTAAACTTGAATTAATTATCGTCAGGCTGAAGGCTCCTAAGGAGGTAGGCACATGAAGAACATACTTACAAAAATCCGCAAAGGCTACGGCAAAAAACTTGTATCTATTCATATGTGGAATGCTTGGCTGGTCCTGTTTCTGGCGCTCAGCGGCCTGATGCTGGTGGGTGGTTTCTGGAGGGAGATGCTGGGCGAAGGCAGAGTGTGGCTGAAATGGGGCCATATTGCGTTTGGACTGGCGCTGCTGATCCCTGTCGTCTATTATCTGCTGCTGGCTGCGAAGCATTGGAAGCGATTGAAGGGCAAAACGGGTCAAAAGGCTAATGTCATCTTCGTGCTCACTCTTCTGATCGGCTGGCTGGTCTCCGGAGTTGTCCTGTGGCAATTCAGACTTGCCGGGCCCAGAGCGGCTAATAGTGCGCTGTTCGTTCATGATCTGCTGACCTGGGTAGGACTCCCGGTGATCATCTACCATTCCGTTACCCGGGTTAAATGGCTGAAGGAGCCTAAGAAGCGCTCTATCATAGCGGAGACGTTACCTGTAGAGAGTAATACTGAACCTACTGTACGGCCACGACCCGCAGCTTCGTCAGAAGCTCAGCCTATGTACACACGCCGCGGCTTCATCAAAGTAGCTGTAGGAGCAGGTCTCGCCGTAACGCTCGGCCCAACCTTTGTACGCTGGATCGGCAAATCCCTGCAGCTTCCGGGTACAGCCGATTATGCGGCCTCCAATGCCAATGCCCTGATTCCCGATCCGGTTCCGCTGGCGGAATCAGCCCCTCCCATCGGCGGGGGAGCCGAAGGCAGCTTCCGTGTATACACCGTCACTGACATTCCCGCCTTCGATAACTCCAACTGGTCTTTTACAATCGACGGTCTGGTGGACAAAAAGTTCACCTGGAGCTGGGAAGAATTCGTCAAGCTGCAGCGCGAGGTGCAGGTCAGTGATTTTCACTGTGTAACCGGCTGGTCGGTCTATAAAAACACATGGGAGGGTCTTCCACTCTATAAGCTGCTGGATATAGCCGGTGTGCAGGATGAAGCTGTCACGGTCAAGCTCTACTCGGGAGACGGTGTCTACACGGACTCTCTAACGCTGGCTCAAGCGCGGATGGAGGATATCATGGTGGCTGTAATGCATGACGGCAAACCTATCCCTAATCAGCTCGGCGGACCTGTACGCCTGGTTACTCCGCAAATGTATGCCTACAAGTCGGTTAAATGGCTCAACCGTATCGAATTGATCGCAGGTGATCATGTCGGCTACTGGGAACAGCGCGGGTATGACATTGATGCCTGGCTGCCTAACGCCAAGCGGGTATAACTTCTCCACTCTACTCTCTATATGCTGTAACTTAAGGCTACTCTTAATCTCTCGCTTCCCTGGATCAGGGGCGGGAGATTTTTATTTTATCGAAACAGCCTCATCTTTACATTATATGTATATTCGAGTAACACTCTCTTAATGAATGCTCTCTAGTATAAGGGTGTAAACCATAGATTATAGGAGGGTAAATATGAAATCAGCTAAAAAGTATGGAGTGAAGACAGCTTTTGCCGCATCTGCAGCCGCTGCGCTGCTCGTCTCAGGTGTAATCACCACAGGATCTTCAAGCAATCAGGCCGACGCGGCAACCTCCAAAACCAAAAATGTAATTCTATTCGTCGGCGACGGCATGGGGACTGCTCAGCGTAATGCCATCCGGTTAGCCACTGTAGGTGAAAAAGGCAACCTTGCTATGGACTCGATGCCATACGTCGGTCTGATTCATACAAGCTCCACGGTTCCGGTAACGGACTCTGCGGCATCCGCAACAGCCTACGCCAGCGGTGTGAAGACTTATAACGGGGCCATCGGCATGGATGCCGACAAGAAATCGGTTGCGACTCTTATGGAATATGCCAAAAAAGCGGGTAAGTCCACCGGAGTGGTGACGACGAGCCAGGTTACTGATGCTACGGGAGCTGCTTTTGGCGCACATGTAGAAGACCGTTCCAAGCAGAGCGATATCGCACTGCAGTTGCTGACCAAGAGCAAGGTAGATGTACTCCTAGGCGGAGGGGAGGATTTCTGGTATCCGGCAGGACAGCCCGGCAAATTCCCGGACGAGCCTGCTGAAGATCCTTCCGAGAAGAGCAAGGGAACCCAGGGGAATCTGGTAGAAAAAGCGAAACAGCTGGGATACAGCTATGTTTCCACTAAGACCGATCTGCAGAAGGCTAAGGGCAGCAAGCTGCTGGGTCTTTTCGCCAATGAGGAAATGTTCCAGCAGAATGAAGAAGGCAAAGGCGATATCTATAAACCGGTAGTGTCTCTGGCTGAGATGACGAAGAAAGCGATTGATACGCTGGACGCCAATTCCAAGGGCTTCTTCCTGATGGTTGAAGAAGAGGGCACGGACGAGTTCGCCCACAAAAACAACGCCAAAATGACGATCAAATCCGGCCAGGAGCTGGACAAATCCGTTCAGGTGGCCAAAGACTATGCGAAGAAAAACCCTGACACTCTGGTACTTGTACTGGCTGACCATGAAACGGGCGGATTCTCGATTGAAGCGGTGGATGCAGAGGATGAGAGCGGAGACAGCATCTCCCAGGAAGATGGTCCTTTTGCCATTGCCAACTCCAAGCTCAACTTTGTAGTCGACTGGACGACTTCGGGACATACCGCTGTTGATATTCCGGTTACGGCTATGGGCAAGAATGCTCAGCTATTCACTGGCGTCTATGAGAACACTCTTATATTTGATAAGCTTCTGCAGTCAATGGGGCTGAACGCAGCGAAGTAATTCAGGCATAGTCTATATTTGAGATAAAAAAAAGTCCCGGTGTCTTTCGCTAAACGCGAGGACCCCGGGACTTTGTGTATGCTTAGCTTTCCAGAAGCCGGATCAGTTCGTCTTCATCTTCAATAACCTGAATGCCGAGTTGCTGCGCTTTGGCCAGCTTGCTGCCTGCCTTCTCGCCGGCAATGACCAGATCGGTCTTCTTGGAGACACTTCCGGAAACTTTGGCTCCGAGAGCCTCCAAACGTTCGGCTGCTTCCTCGCGGGTCATTTTCTGCAGGGAACCGGTCAGGACAACTGTTTTGCCGCTAAAGAAAGTATTGGTACTGACTACACGCGGTGCTTCGGGCGCTTTAGCCTCTACACCCAGCGCCAGCATGCGGTTAATGCTTACAACTACAAACGGGTCGGCAAAATAATTCACGATGCTCTCAGCCACAATCCCGCCGATATCCGGCAGACCGGCCAGCTCCTCCGCCGTAGCGGACATTACAGCGTCCAGACTGCGGTAGTGGTCAGCCAGCATTCGGGTGGTTGCTTTTCCGGTATTCGGGATACCGAGGGCATATAAGAAGGAAGCGAGATCCCGCCCTTTGCTCTCTTCCAGTGCTTGGAGCAGATTATCCGCCTTCTTCTCCCCGAAACGGTCCAGCTTCACCAGCTGCTCGAAGGTCAATTCATAGAGATCGGCCGGCTCACGTACACTAAGCTCTTCATGCAGCTGAGCAGCCGTCTTCTCACTGAATGTCTCAATATCCATGGCATCTCTAGACGCAAAATGCGTAATCCGGCTGACAATCTGCGGCTTGCAGTCCAGCTTGTTATTACAGAACAGATGTGCACCGCGCATCTCCAGCGGGAAGCCGCAGGCCGGACAATTCTCAGGGAAAATAATCTCCCCGCCGTCACTCTCTTCTGTCACTTTGCCCAGAATCTCCGGGATTACATCATTGGAGCGGCGGATGAATACCCGTGTGCCCAGTGCAAACTTCAGATTCTTCCGTTCAATGTCGCCTACGTTGTTGAGCGTGCAATTCTGTACGGTAACACCGGCCAGCTCCACAGCCTCTACCCGTGCCAGCGGTGTCACTTTGCCAGTACGGCCTACGTTCCAGCTGACCGATTCAAGAATCGTCGTGGTTTCTTCCGCTTCGAATTTATAGGCGACCGCCCAGCGCGGGAACTTATCCGTGTAGCCCAGCGCTTCACGAATCCGGAAATCTGTCACCTTGATGACTGCCCCGTCAATCAGATAATCGAGGCCGGAACGGCTCTCTTCGATCTCTGCCAGCTGCTCGGTAACGTCATCGAAATTACTGAAGTAGTTGAGATACGGGTTGACCTTGAACCGGTTGCTACGCAGGAAATCCATCATTTCCTGGTGATCGGCAAACTGCACGCCCTCCGAGTACCCCACATTATAAAAGAAGGCATTCAGTCTGCGGTCTGCAGTCATCTTCGGATTCAGGTTGCGCAGCGCACCGGCTGCACCGTTGCGCGCATTCTTCAGCGGCTCCGCCGCACGTGTATTATAGTCAGCCAGTACAGACAGGTTCATGATCCCCTCGCCCTGCACTTCGATCAGACCTTCCTTGAACGGGATGTTCAAAGGAACGGATTTGATCGTCTTCACCTGAGCAAGGATACCTTCGCCTGTTACGCCGTTGCCCCGTGTTGCCGCCTGGATAAGTACGCCGTCACGGTAGGTCAGGTTCAGTGTTAAGCCGTCAAACTTCAGCTCCACCGCATAACACGGGTCAGGCAGAGGATTCTCCGGATTCTTGGTGTTGTAGTCATTCACCAGCTTCAGCACACGGGCGTTCCAGGTCCGCAGCTGTTCAATATTCTGCGCCTTGTCGAGACTCCACAATGGTGCCAGATGGCGGTGTGGCGTGAAGCCCTTCAGCAGCTCTCCGCCCACCCGCTGGGTTGGAGAATGCGGCAGTACAATTCCGCTCTCCGCTTCCAGCGCCACCAGCTTGTCGTAGAGCGCATCATATTCCTTATCGCTGATCTGCGGCGCATCCATTGTATAGTAATGATAGTTATATTGATTCAGCTCGGCTACGAGCTCTTCCATCGTGAACATAATATCCATCCGGCACATCCCTCCGTCAAATAGGTTTCCTACGGTTAGCGTGATACAAAAACACAATCGTTAATCGCAGCTTGCTTTATTCAACTTTGGTGATCGGTGCAAAGCCGGCCAGCAGCCGCTTCACGCCCACCGGCGCCGGGAAGGCAATCTGCAGCTCCGTATCGTTGCCGCTGCCCTTCACGGCCACAACGGTGCCTATGCCCCATTTGCCGTGGGCGACCTTGTCGCCCGCCTTGAAGCCGGCGGACGCTGCGGCCCCTGCTCCCGGAGCGCTCTGCGCGCCTCCGGTCGTCACAACGACACGGCCCGCGCCCGGCACCGCGCTCGCCGAGCTGCCGCTGCCGAAGCTGGCGGCCCCGCCGCCTGCCGGCGCATTCCCGGCAGCAGCGGTGCGGCTGCCGAAGTTCCCCCGGCTGCCTCCGCCTCCGCCGAAGCCGCGGCCGCCGTAAGCACCGCCAACCTCCGCGCCTCCGCGCCGGAAGCGGTCCGATTCCTTCACGGTGTCTTCCTTCAGCTCCTCCGGAATCTCCTCCAGGAAGCGGGACGGCGCATTCGCGGTCGTCCGCCCGAACAGCGTGCGCATCCGTGCACAGCTGAGGAACAGCTGCTTCTCCGCACGGGTAATGCCCACATACGCCAGCCGGCGTTCCTCTTCCAGTTCGTCATTGTCCTGGAAGGCACGGCTGTGCGGGAACACGCCCTCTTCCATCCCGATGATGAAGACGGTCGGGAACTCCAGCCCCTTCGCGCTGTGCATTGTCATCAGCACGACAGCATCGCTGCGCTCTTCTTCGTCATTCACGCTGTCTATGTCAGCGATCAGCGCCAGATCCGTCAGGAAGGAGACCAGCGACTTATCCTCGTTGTTCTTCTCGAATTCCATCGTTACGGACAGGAATTCATCGATATTTTCCAGCCGGGAACGGGATTCAAGAGTATTCTCATTCTGCAGCTCCAGTCGGTACTGGGACAGTTCAAGAATCTTCTCTGTCAGCTCGGTCACCGAGAGGAATTCCACCATGCGGTGCAGGGCTTCGATCATATCATAGAACTCCACCAGCGTATTACGCGTCCGGCCGGCAAAACCCAGGTCATCCACCGTCTGCAGCGCCCGGAAGATTGATACTCCCTGGGAAGCCGCTGCTGCCGCCAATTTACCGACAGTCGTATCCCCGAGGCCACGCTTGGGAACATTGATAATCCGCGTCAGGCTGATATCATCATCAGGATTGGAGAGCAGGCGCAGATACGCCAGCAGATCCTTGATTTCTTTGCGGTCATAGAACTTGATCCCGCCGACAATCTGGTAAGGAATATCCGACTTGATCAGAATTTCTTCTATTACACGGGACTGGGCGTTCGTACGGTACAGAATTGCATGGTTCTGGTACGCCTGGCCCTGCTTCACATTCTTGCTGATCTCTCCGGTGACGAAGTATCCTTCATCATGCTCGGAGTCCCCGCGGAACACCTTGATCTTCGCGCCTTCATCCGAATCGGTCCACAGCTTCTTCGGCTTGCGTCCGGTATTGAGTGCGATAACACCATTGGCTGCGTTCAGAATATTGGAGGTTGAACGGTAATTCTGCTCCAGCAGAATGGTTTTGGCTTCCGGGTAGTCTTCTTCGAAATTAAGGATGTTCGAAATATCCGCCCCGCGCCAGCGGTAGATCGACTGGTCACTGTCCCCGACAACGCAGATCCGGTGATGACCCTCGGCCAGCATCTTGCAGAGCATATACTGCGCCCGGTTCGTATCCTGATACTCATCGACATGAATGTATTTGAACTTCTTCTGGTAGAAATCCAATACCTCAGGAACTTCCTTGAACAATTGGATCGTCTTCATGATGAGGTCATCAAAATCCAGTGAGTTATTGCTTCTCAGCCGTTGCTGGTACTTGGTATACACTTTGGCCACAAGGCCTTCGAAATAATCGCCAATCTTCTGCTCATACTGCGCCGGTGTAATCAGCTCATTCTTGTTCGTACTGATCACAGCCTGAATGGCCTTCGGCTCGAATTTCTTGGTATCAATGTCCAGATCCTTCATACAATTGCGGATAACGGATAACTGGTCCGTCGAATCCAGAATGGAGAAGTTCGAAGTGAAGCCGATTCGCTCAATATCCTTCCGCAGGATCCGCACACACATCGAGTGGAAGGTGGATACCCAAATATCCCGGCCCTCCGTCCCTACCAGCTTGGAGACACGATCCTGCATCTCCCGGGCGGCCTTGTTCGTAAAAGTAATCGCCAGAATCGCCCAAGGCGGTGCCTTGCGGTTCGCAATCAGCCAGGCGATCCGGTGGGTAAGCACGCGGGTCTTACCGCTGCCCGCTCCGGCCATAATCAATAAAGGCCCTTCGGTAGCTTCTACAGCCTGACGCTGCGGGGGGTTCAGCCGGCTTACGGCGTCTTGTATGTTAACAAGTTGCATGTGTGACATGCTCCTTTCTGATTATAAGCTTGTATAAACTTAGCCTTAGTCGTCACTGCGGTGAATATTTGGACTTCCGGCCGCTGTTGTCCCCAGATTTCTTGATTGAATACCGCTTATTGCGGTTGAAATCCGGTGACAAAGGCGGTCGCTACCGCTCCTACAGTTCCAAATTCCCCCTCCGTTCCTTTCGGCTTTTGGTATTTTCCATTCTGTTTATAGTTGTCATGAATACTTCATCTACAGCCACTATAATCGGTCTAGCTGCGGCGTATTTCTCACTGCCTGAACGGTCAGCAGCGCCTGCTCCACATCATAATAAATAATATTGCCGACCACTACTGTATCACATAGAGCAGCTGCCTGCATGGCTTCTTCCTCACCTGTAATACCGCCTCCATAAAAAAGCTGGCTGTGCTCGACCATTGCCCTGACCTCACGCACAGTCTCCATATCTCCGAACCTTCCGCTGTACTCCAGATAAACCACCGGCAGATTCATCAGCTTGTCCGCAATCTGTGCATAAGCCGCTGCCCCGTCTGCGCTAAGCGAGTGGTCTGCCCCTGTAAGCCGCGCTACGGATGAATCGCCATTGAGCACAATATAGCCCTCAGTCAGCAGCAATTCCCATGGAATCAGACTGCCGAACCGTTCAATTGCCCGGCGGTGATGGCCAAGAATCCATGAAGTATCGGCAGTGTTGAGCACCATGGGAATCATATACAGATCAAAACCGGGCACAGCGGCTTCGAGATCCGACACCTCCAGGGCACAAGGCAGATCATACTGCCGGATTCTCGCGAGCAGACTCACCGTATTCTCATAAGTAACACCAGTGGAGCCGCCCACCAGTATCGCATCGGTTCCCGAGAGACAGACAGCAGCGAGTTCCTCGTCACCAAGCTCACGGTCCGGGTCCAGCTTGAACACATGCCGCCACGGCTTGATCATTTGCCGCATTCCATTCATCATCGTCCATCCTCATTGTTCATCTAAGTAAATACTCTATTTCCCAGTATTTCAAAACAACAAATATACTCCTGCACACGCAAAAGCCGTATCTCTAGTCTAAGTCAGTACGAAGGCGGGTGTCAATTTAAAGCGAACAAAAATGCGAACATTTTTTCGTATTTTTAGAGTATAAGCTTTTGGATGTACAGAAGCCTGCACGTTCAACTGCTAGCGGACACCCTTGATCCGGCTTAAGTCGTCCTCAGAGACAAAATCGGTATAGAATCCGTCGACTCCCATCCGGGACAGCTCCGAAATTTCCTTCTCGTCATTCACCGTATGCACATAGACTCTTGCCCCGGCATTCTTCAGCTTCCTTACGAAGCTTTTGGTAGCTCTTACCGTCGGCATTGTGATATCCACTCCGGTTTGACTAGCGAAATCAATGACCACTTCATCACTGTCCTGTGTCTGATACAGCGTAAAGATCACTTCAGGAAAAGCGTACACCCGGTTCACCACATCCAGCATATCCCGGCTGTAAATCTGCGGAACAATCCGCTGCAGCAGGGCAGGCTCCTTCCTCTCGGCCGCTTCCACAATCAGCTGAAATTGTTTCGTTACCCGCTCCGGTTCGAGCTCTTTCGTGTCCGTTACAATATAAGCATCCGGGTAGATCACCAACAGGTCCATAATCTTCTCAATATCCAGCGGGGAGTAGAGTTCAAGAACCGGGCTGCTCATGACATCCTCATAGTTCAGCACAGCCCCTTGCTTCGCCGCGGGAAGAACATTCTGCTGGCCCAGCAGCTTGCTCATATTGGCAGTCCATTCATGGCGGGCCACCAGCTTGTCATCACTTGTCAGCAGCAGGTCCGCCTCAAAAACCCGGGTTCCCTGCTCATAGTTAGCGATAAAAGCATCCAGTGTATTCGTATACGTATAGTTATGAATCCCTCCCATAGCGTGAGCTACAATTCTATGGGCTGCAAAGCCGGTAGCGGGCTGTTTCTCTTTTTCCCCAAGTGTGAGTACAAGCAGGAGTGCAATAGCTCCGATCATAATGACGGAGGCGATAATCTTTTTCTTATCCATGATGGCAGGTTCCTTTGCAAGTGTTAGAGTAGTTGGCCTGAAAACAAGAAGAAACGGCTGTGTCTTCCTCCGGGGAGGGTCGGCAACCGTTTCTATGGAATAATATAGTATGAGACCGGTCCATTAATAAGCGTTCTTGAAGCCGTTGCGGATGGTTTTGGCGATGATCCGGATGTCGAACAATAGTGACCAGTTCTCGATATAGAAAATGTCATGTTTGATCCGGTCCTCAATCGACGTGTCCCCGCGCAGACCGTTACTCTGAGCCCAGCCGGTAATCCCCGGACGCACATGGTGCTTCACCATATACTTCGGAATCTCACCGCGGAACTGCTCTACAAAGTACGGGCGCTCCGGACGAGGACCGACCACACTCATCTGGCCAAACAGCACATTGAAAAATTGCGGCAGCTCATCCAGACTGGTCCGGCGGATAAATGTCCCAAAACGTGTGCGGCGCGGATCTTCACGCGTACTCCATCCCGTATCCACTTCACCGTCTGTCTGCATCTTCATCGAACGGAACTTGTACATCATGAAGTTACGGCGGTTAAGTCCTACACGCTCCTGCTTGAAAATAATAGGTCCAGGCGAAGTTAGGCGCACACCCAGCGCTACAATCAGCATTACAGGAGACAACATAATAATGGCGAACAGGGAAAATACCAGATCAAACGCCCGCTTAGCCATTTTGTTGCCGGCCATATCCAGCGGAATGTCGCGTACGTTAATCATCGGCATCCCGGCGAAGTTATCGAAGTAAGGACGGGCCGGCAGGTAGTCGAAGAAGTCAGGGATAATCAGTGTCCGTACACCCGCCTTCTCGCAGGTAGCGATAATGGTCGGATATTTCGAATGGGCATCCAGCGGAAGGGCCAGAATGACCTCATCGACCGGCAGCATCTCCAGCATACCTTCCAGCTGATCCACGGTTCCCAGAATCGGCTTATAGCGTTGTTCCTCAATACCATCCCATTCGTGGAAGTCATCCAGGAACCCGATAGCCTCATATCCCAGCTCAGGATACTGCTCAAGATTGTTATAGAATCTTTTGCCCAGCGTACCTGCACCGAGAATCAGCACAAACTGGCGGTTAAAGCCTTTTTCACGCAGCGATTTCAGCATCTTCTTCAGCACATAACGGTACAGCATAATGGAAAGAATATTGAAGCCCATATATATAGCAAGATATTGACGGGAAACGTCAATTTCCTTCAGGAAAAACATCAGGCCGAGCAGAATGAAAATACCCATGGCGTGAACCTGAAAGATTTTGATGAATTCGTCAATGAACCGTTTCTTGCGCTTCGGCAAATACAATTGAAGCACAATTCCGATCAGAATAGCGATGGCTCCGTAGATAATACTCCAGTAAGCATAAGACTCTACAGGAAGGGTCCTGTAGGATTCCAGCAAACCGCTTTTGAACTTCAGCCACCAGGCAGCCAGAAAGGCCACTTGAATGACCAGGAAATCGGCAACCATATATAACTGTGTTAGAAACTTTTGATTACGGCGGATCATAATCTCACCTCAGCATTCGATTCATTGCGTAAACCGGCTTCCCCGGGGACTGTCAGACTCTGGGCTGGTGTTGGAACCTTGCGTGGAGCAATCAGCGCATTGCGCAGCAGCGAAAGCGTGAACTTGACGCCGACTCCCGCATACACCGCTCCGTTTATCATACTGTTGTACCGCCTGCTATAATGCTTCTTATGGAATAAAATCATCGCCCGGTGAAATTCGTACACGATCTTGAACGGTCTGCGGCGCGCACTGCCACCTTTGAGATGCACGATCGATGTCTGCGGATAGTAATAAATCCCCCAGCCGGCTGCTTTGATCCGGTAACACCAATCCAGATCCTCTCCATACATAAAGAACGTCTCATCCAGGCCGCCCACCTGCTCGATGGTCTCCCGCCGCAGCAGCATGAACGCTCCAACCAGACAATCTACCGGGTAAGAGTCATCCGGGTCCAGATAACCCAGCTGATAGCCGTTGAACCTTGGACGGTCCGGAAACAGCTTACTGAAGCCAAAAGCATAATAGAAGGAAGCGGATGGTGTCGGGAATCCTCTTTTACAGGCCTTATCCAGCGAACCATCCGGCAGTATCACCTTACAGCCAGAAGCCCCCAGATCCGGACGGCTGTCCATAAAAGCAACCATCGTCTCCAGCGTATCCTTACGGACCACTGTATCTGAGTTCAGCAATAATACATATCGCCCTGAGGCAGCTTCCATCCCCTGATTATTACCCTTGGCAAACCCTACATTCTCCGAATTGGCAATCAGCAGCACATCCGGGAATTCCTTGCTTATCGTCTCTACCGAGTGATCATGGGAGTTATTATCTATTAAAATAATTTCATAGGAGTATCGGGTCTCGGAGTCATATACCGACCTCAGACAGTCCATCGTCAGGCGGCATGTGTTGTAATTTAGAATGATTATACTAACATCTACATTCACTGCTATACTCTCCTGACAAATATAGTAATCTATCGACAATTATTATAACACAAAAACCTCCATGATAGGCGCAGCCTGTTCAGGGAGGTTTTTACAACCCAGACTTCTTGATTGATACCACCTTTAGCAGTGGAAATCCGGTGACTGGGTATGCTTCAGATGCAGCTTTCCTACGGAAACTTTCAGGCGGTTGCTATCGCTCCTACAGTTTCACCCCCCCTCCGATCCTGCTCATTTTTTGTTTTTTACTTGTATTCATCTTATATAGCTGGCGGAATCAGAAGAACAGGTAAGTCCATTTCACAATATGCAGAGCTGTTACTCTCATTTCTCTTCATGATCCCTGGCGCTTAGCCTTCTCCTGAATATAGCGGCGCTTACGCTTCAGAGCAGTCCTCTGTTCGAAGAAGGATGACCAGGCTCCCATTAACTTAGGTTCCTTCAATAACGAGTAGCCATGTGCGGCGATCTCGTAAGGCAAGGAATATAACAGGGTAAGCAACATCCTGCGGGAGGACTCGTTCTTATAGATCATTTTATAACGGTTGATATATGAGATCCGCTTGATGAACATCGCCTTGCTGCTCCGTCCGGATGTTTTCCAGCCCCGTTCGTGGTAGCCTATAGCTTCCGCATCATAGTAGGCCTGCCACCCAAACAACCCGGCGCGCCAGGCTACATCCACATCTTCCTTATAGGCAAAAAAGTCCGCATCAAAAAACTCACCGTCAACGCTGATATCCTCAATCATCCGCCGGGAGTACATCGCTGCTGCACCGGATACACCGAATACAACCCCTGACTCCTTCCACAGGTCTGAAGACTCTCCGGCTCCACGGTCAAACGCCCGGCGGGCTTTATTCATCCGCAGTCCCGTGCTGTCAACGAGTGAATGATCCGCCTTCAGCAGCAGTTTACCTGTGGCACTGCCGATCTGAGGGTTGGCTTCCATGTGCTTAACGAGTCTGGATATATAGTCCGGAGCCAACGTGAGATCGGGATTCAGCACCAGTACATAATCTGTATTAGTACCGGCAATAGCCTGATTGTGTGCGGGGGCAAAGCCGGTGTTGTGTTCATTATCAAGAAGGACGAGTGATGGCGTCCGGGTAATGCTGCCTGCAGAGTTGGGTGCCCCCTGACCCGTTGTAGTTCCTTGATTCGAGTTCGAGTTAAGCCCGTGGTAGAACGCTCTGACCTTATCCGCCGAACCATCCGTTGAAGCGTTGTCCACTATGACAATTTTTTTGACCGGATAATCCTGAGCTAATACAGCCGACAAGCATTCAATGATGTCATCCGCGCTGTTATAGGTAACGATATGTACACTGACTGTTTTAGGGTTCATAGGTGACCTCGAATTCCTGGTTCTTTATTGGGAAATCTATATCTATTATAGCGAAAAGAAGGTTGACAGGCTATGTTAAGCACAATAGAAGGTAATGTTAGTTACATAGCTATTGTGGTTCACCCCTATTGCCATATTGTCCAGACAACTAATGAAACTCCTTACCGCATAAGCGATCAGGAGTTTCATTAGTTGCTATATAAGACTCACTTTTAATTTGAACTTGAAGCCTAGTCGTCACTGCGGTGAACATTTGGACTTCCGGCCGCTGTTGTCCCATATTTCTTGATCCGCTATTCGCGGTAGAAATCCGGTGACAAAGGCGGTCGCTACCGCTCCTACAGTTCCAAATTTGTCCTCCGCTTCTTTCGCTTTTTGTTTATTTTTTAATGCGGCTTATATAGTTAGTTATTTATGCAAATCCCGCGCCAATGGTTACTTCAGCTCCAGCAAAAAGTCTCTCAGACCTTCCCGCCATGGGCGGATGTCCTGGAACCCGTTGGTACGGATGGCCAGATGCTCCATCACCGAGTTGCGCGGACGCGGCGCTGGACGTGGAAACTGTTCGGTAGCACACGGCTCAAGCTTCGCTGTGAACTTCAGCCCCAGAATATCTTCTGCTTCCGCAAAGATGGCCTGGGTGAATTCATACCATGTACAAGACTCTGTGTTCGAGGCATGGTACACTCCATACTTTTCAGTCTGGATAAGCTCAAGCAAGAATCTTGCCAGGTCCACCGTATAGGTAGGCGAGCCCTTCTGGTCATCTACAACCTGCAGCAACGGCTTTTCCTGCCCTAGCTTCAGCATGGTTTTCACAAAGTTATTGCCGTATTTGCCATAAACCCAAGAGGTACGTACGATAAAGAATTTAGACGATAAAGACTGGACCAGGATCTCTCCAGCCCGTTTAGACTTACCGTAGATACTCTTAGGATCTGTATTATCATATTCATGGTAAGGCTGAACCCCCATGCCATCGAACACATAATCCGTGCTGATATAGACCAGCTTGGCGCCCGCCTTTTCTGCAGCAAGAGCCACATTCCGGCTTCCGGTAGCATTAATTAGGTACGCTGCGTCAACATCGGTCTCTGCCGCATCAACCGCGGTATGGGC
Organism: Paenibacillus sp. FSL E2-0178; assembly: GCF_038593005.1. Classification (NCBI taxonomy): domain Bacteria; kingdom Bacillati; phylum Bacillota; class Bacilli; order Caryophanales; family Paenibacillaceae; genus Paenibacillus; species Paenibacillus sp. FSL E2-0178. The sequence goes on along the minus strand of NZ_CP151953.1, from coordinate 5,417,507 downwards.
CGCACAATGAATGACAGCATCAGGAGCAAACGCGCCGATAACCTCCAGGCACTGGTCCAGATCAGTAATATCCATCTCCTGACGGTCACAGCCCAGAACCTCATAACCCTGACCTTGAAGCAAGAGCATAAGATCTTGCCCCAGCTGTCCGCCTGAACCTGTAACGAACACTTTCATCTTCGCCATTACAGTGAATCCCCCAGACGGCTGCCGTACTGGAGTGCGGCATACTTCTGGTATTCTCCAGACTGAATGCGGGTCCACCATTCTTTGTTATTCAGATACCACTGAATGGTTTCCTTAATGCCCGTTTCAAACGTATGCTTCGGCTTCCATCCCAGCTCGTTCGTGATCTTAGTCGGATCTATACCGTAACGGCGGTCATGTCCAGGACGGTCCTGAACATACGTAATCAGCGAGTCCGGTTTACCTAGCTCCTGCAGTACCGTATTTACAATATGCACATTCGTCCGCTCATTATTGCCACCAATGTTATATACTTCGCCATTCACACCTTCATGAATAACCAGATCAATCGCACTGCAGTGATCCTCAACATACAGCCAATCACGGATATTCATTCCGTCACCATATACAGGCAGCGCCTGATCAGCCAATGCACGGGAGATCATCAGCGGAATCAGCTTCTCCGGGAACTGATACGGGCCGTAGTTATTGGAGCAACGAGTAATATTGACCGGCAATCCAAAGGTCTCGTGATAGGCACGCACCAGCAAATCCCCGCCCGCTTTGCTGGCGGAATAAGGGCTATTCGGCGTAAGCGGCGTTTCTTCCGTGAACAAACCTGTAGCACCAAGTGATCCATAGACCTCATCCGTGGAGACTTGCACGAATTTAGTTATACTGTATTTCTTAGCTGCATCCAGCAGTACTTGAGTGCCCAGGACATTCGTCTTCACAAACACTTCCGGCTCCAGAATACTCCGGTCCACGTGGGACTCAGCAGCGAAGTTAACCACTACATCCACACCATCACCGATTAGCGCATCCATCGCCGCACCATCAGTAATATCCGCTTTGACGAACGTATAGTTGGGATGATTCTCAATCGATTTCAAGTTCTCCAGATTACCTGCGTAAGTCAACGCATCCACGTTGACGATCTTGTAATCAGGGTGTTGCTGCAGCATGTATATTACGAAGTTGCTGCCGATGAAGCCGGCTCCGCCGGTGATGAGAAGTTTCATTTGTGTACCCACCTTTTACTAGAGAAATGATTTATGCTATCGATTCCAGAGCGGAAACAATTCTGTACATCAAGTATTAATCAAAATTCAACTCTGCATCCTTCAATAACGGATGATGCTGATCTTTGCTAGACAACACCGGACTCGCTGTCGGCCAGTCAATCCCAAGTGCCGGATCACTCCATAGTATGCCACGGTCATTCTCAGGGGAATAATATTCGTCCACTTTCTATAAGACTTGGGTGTTTGGCACGATGCCAAACACTAGGTGTAAATATTCACTCGTAATAGCTAAGTCCCTTAGTTGTAATGGCTTTTCCGAACAAAATATAAACTGTATAGATTGAATTGAAAAACTCTACACCCGAATCAGTAGTCGATCAATAACCTCAAGAGGGGCCAGATTGACCGGTTCATGAAGGCTGCGACATGAGATTGTTTACGACATCTTGTTTCAGCCATTTCCACATTCCCTCAGCGGGATTAAGTTCAGGACTGTACTTAGGAAAAAAAGTTGGCGCCTCCGATGCTTCCGAAGAAGGGCTGAATTCCACCAGCAGGATGAGTGTGACATTGTCTAACACCATAACAAGTTTGCCTTTGGAATAGGCCTGCAGCATATCTACCAAAAACCGTTGAAAAGCCGTTGCATCGAACTTTTCATTCTTCTCAATGGATTACATGGCTCGTATCGTAGTCGATGGCAGCAAATAGTTTAGCTCCTTTATGTTCGCAATGAGTCGCGATCTTACGTTACTGTCCCCACAAAAAAGAGGGTCGATCTTTCCTTGGTTCAGTTGCTCTTTAAGTTCAGCAAAGTGACTTCGCGGAATTGTTTCTGTTCCGTACCGGAGTATACGTGGCTTTCGTATAGCTAAAACCCAGCCGATTCAGCATCTTGGAGATTCCTTTTAGCGTATACTTCTCACCGAACTCGCGAAGAATCCAGGCACGGATAATTCTTAAAGACCAATATACTTGGCCTCGAATCCAACATCCACAGGTCTTTGGCCTGCAATCGTTTCTTTCAGCCGTTCTTCTTTTCGTCGGAAAACTTCCGAATTGCACCGGCCAAATTCCAAGCCTGAGTCCTTGCTTGAGATAATCGTTCCAATACCCGTTAATCGCAGGAAATGACATGCCAAAAATTTTCGCAATTTCGGTTAAGGTCCGGCCTTCCAAATGCAAACGGACAGCTAAATATATTTCATACAGGCGTGTGCTCTCCGTTTCTTTCATAGCAATGATCAGCTTTTTAATCTCTTGTTCATGCTTCATTTCGATCCCCGCCCTTTTCGATTCATTACTTTCTTTTGCCCGTTTAGGCGGCTCTCAATTTTATGAGTTCAATCTATATAATTCATTTATTAATCATTCTCAATTCTACTGACTCTTCCTCATCAATAATATTTAGTTCTTCTTTTACTAGAAAAAGAGGTCTTCGTTTAGATTCGTTATAAATTCTACCTATATATTCCCCAATAACTCCTAAAGTTATTAATTGAACGCCCCCAAAAAATAATATTGCAACCATTAAAGAAGGATATCCTGGTACTGGATTACCTAATGTAGCAGTTATTATAACTAAGTAGGTCGCGTACAGTAAAGATAATACTGCAATTAGAAGTCCTAAATAAGTTGCAAATTGCAAAGGTGCAAAAGAAAATGACGTTATTCCCTCTATTGCAAAATTCCATAACTTCCAATAATTAAAACTACTTTTCCCTGCATATCTAGGTTCCCTGTAATACTCTACACTCGTTTGGTTATAACCAACCCAACTAAATAACCCTTTCATAAATCTATGCTGCTCAGGAAGTAGATTTAAAGCTTCTACAACTTGTCTGGTCATCAGTCGAAAATCGCCGGTATCTGCCGGTATATCAAAACGAGTCATTTTGCCAATAACTCTATAAAAGGTATGTGCAGTGGCTTTTTTAAACCAGGTTTCTCCATCTCTTTTCAGACGTGTCGCATATACAACATCATATCCTTCTTCCCACTTTTCAATTAAAAGAGGGATAACCTCTGGCGGATCCTGCAGATCAGCATCAATAGGAATCACTATATCTGACTTGGAATATTTCAACCCTGCTGACATAGCAATTTCTTTACCAAAATTCCTTGATAAGTCAATCACTTTAATTCTTTTATCGTAATTAGCAAGTAAACGCAGTCTTTCCATAGTGTCATCCTTACTACCATCATTAATGCATATAATTTCATAATTGTAATCATGATGTTCTAATACCTTAGTGATTTTCTCATAAAACAAACTAATATTTTTTCCCTCATTATACATAGGAACAATTATAGATAACGTGAAACTAGCAGTTTCCATTTTACAACCCTTTCTTTATAAAGAATAATAAATCAAATACTATAATTTATGAGTGAGTGATCACCAATGTCTAAATGCTACAATGTACAAAAAGTCATCTCAAGGTTTTTTCAAACTTAGATATTCTATTGAGAGTGCTAATAAGCGCTCATCTTCATTTATTCCTAAACTTTTAGGCGACGCTGCATCCGGTAATTTCAATGAAACATTGAGCTCATTTTTAATAATGTCACTGGGTATGGAGAATTGATAAGTACTATTGGAATCTATAATAGTTTCACTTATTTTTTTATTATTTGCGAAGACTAATAAATGTTGTCCCTTAATTCCACCACCAAGTAGAGGTGACATCTTTATAGATAAAACTAGATCTGTATTAGGTTCCTTTATCGAAAAAAGCAATGATGCCTCATTCCCCTCCGTCCAAGTATAATTTTCTTCTGCAAAACTCCATCCACTTCTTTTCACATTAAAGGATTCTCCATCTGCACCAAAGCTAATAACCTCACCATATTTATAATCAAAACTATTTGCATCCAGATTAAGATTTTTTAAATTCGGATCCATAGTCCCATTAGGTATGAGAACATTGAACCCATCAGCAGAAACTAACAGATCAGTATCCTTTTTGGTCTCTTTTACGTTTTCGATCATAGAACTATCAATAATATAAATATCTTTTGAATTGAATTCTCCTTTATCAAAATCACGAATCAATTTTTTACTGTATGCTTCCCTTTTTTCATAATCGTCTCTTGCAGTATAAACAGCATTTATTGTCATGTTTTTTTCAGCTGCTAACATTGAAAATGCTACATATTGACTATTAACAAGCGATGGAACAAAAACTATATTATTGTATCTTTCTCCATCAATTCCACTCCATAAACTTGATCTCAAAGGAGTTTCCCAATTCATTTCATTTGAATACAAATCATGAAATTCAGTGAACTTTCCTGAAAGATCAGCAAATTGAAAAGACAACGCCAATATTAGTAATAAAGCAGCAGCTTTTTCTTTCGTATTTCTAAGAATTTCTGTTAATGTATAAATAATAATTAAATAATATACTGGCCAGAAAAACCTCCCTGACGCTCTGACTATCCCACCAATCTTCAGCGCAAATCCCGGTAAAGGAATATCAAATAATATATGATCTGAAAATGTTACTACATTACTTATTGAAATCAATATAAAGATAATGGATATAATTATAAGCCCAACTTTATCTTTAACCTTTCTGTTTTTTGTATAATTAGTAATAAAAATAAATATAGAGCATATTAGCAATAAAATTACTCCGAATCCTAAATAGTTAAAACCCTCATACTGACCTGGAGTTGCCGAAGGTTGATCTTTAAGGAAATAATAAGACCACCCTTGTGGGTTAAATATGGAATTTATATTCATTGAATAATTTCCAAATCCATCGGAAACCCCTGACGAACCAATATAAAAGTAACCGACACACCAAAGAACTATTAGAATTAATAGGGCTGCAAAAAGATAATGAATGACGCATGTGAGTATGCTTATTTTTCCTGTGAAAAATAATTCTAATACTTTTATGAAATACACTGTGAAAACCATCAAAAATAAATATGGGTGAATTAAAAGACTTACCAACAACAATAGGATCCATAGTAAATTTTTGTAAGAAGATTTATAGAGATATAATGAGGCAAGAATAATCCAATGGCCCATTAATGCTTCATGTCCATAGGCTCTCCAAAGCATTATAGGGCTCATGATAAAAAACATAAGTCCCAAAAATTGCAGTGCAAAATTACTGGTCATTTTTCTCATTAATAATAATCCGAAAACCCCTTGCAAAATATAGCAAATAAGAATCCAGATGCCTAAATACTGAAATGTCTCCGGCAAGATCGAATTAAATATTTTAAAAGAAAAAGCTAATAGGGGAATAGAATCAGTATATGTAATAGAAGTTCCTATCGGCGTATTTAAACTGCTTATCAAACCTGGAGGAAAAGACCACGGATCATTTCTAAAAAAATGCCAACCTAAAAAATGCTGAGCAGGATCCCCTCTAGACAATAACCAATTAATATAAGAAGTATTCAATATCTTTGGACTTAGTATAGTGATAAAAAAAGAAGCTCCCAGCCCACCACTTAATATTAGTAATATACTATTCAATTTTGTTTTACTCAGTTTCCCCATTTTTTCATTTAAATAGAGAAAGATTAAACTGGTAAATATACATAGACCCACAGACGTATATAAAGTGCCGTATTTCCAACCAAAAACTAAAACTAATATAGTTGTTAAAAATATAAACATAAAATTATTTTCTTGTTGATTGTACAGCTTTTTTTTCATAAATCCCCCAATGATTTTGTAGTGAACGTTATTTTTTTGTGACCAATAAACCCTATAATTGTATAGATTCCCGATGAAAAAATAATCACAAAATTATCAAATATCTCTATACTTGGAATAATATTTTCTATTAAATTGCCAATGTAATAACCAAGGCTATAAGAAATTATATAAGAAATTAGAGAAACTAATAGGAATTTAAATAGGCTCTGAGCTTTAACTCCATTATATTTAAAAGTGTAACGTTTATTTAAAAAGAAGCTAACTATAATTCCAATTATATTTCCAATAGATGTAGCAATCCAATAATTTAAATGGAATATATTAAACAATATCAAAATGGAGGTTAATCCCACTAAAGTATTTATCACTCCAACACACAGATACCTCAGGAAAATAAATAAATTTCCTTTTTTCATCGCACACCTCATTTTTCACTTCTAATTTACAGATATTAAACTTTCCCTGTTATATAGGTTAATTTGAAGATTAAATTATCTATCATTGATTGTCTAAAAAAAGGCGTCCTACCAATATATAAAACTCGAAATATCCAGTTACGATTCAGAATATCTAAAAATTGTTCAATAGCCTGCCGATCTTGCGGATCCATTACTGAATAGAAGCAAGAGAGAAATTCACGTGCTTGATATCTTCGAATATAATAGTATTCCCCTTTAAAATAGCGACAAATTCTTATTTTTGCCTTTTCAAAAATAGATCCTGTTTTTCCACCAAGTAGATTATTATTATGTTGTCGATATAAAATATATGGCTCTTCATCAAAAATAACTCTTCCAAACGCGGAAACACATAAATATACCCACCAATCATGCATAATAACTTTTGAAGGATCATCTGGAGGGAATTTCGATATAAGGTTAAGTGTTTGCCGATTAATTACTATTGTGCAACCAACAGCCATATTTTCTATTAATGCGTTGTATAACGTTAACGACTTTGCGGGAATATTAGGCCATCTTGTTAATGATGTTAGTTCAGCATCTACCATCTGGGTTACCGAACAATACATCATAGGAACCTCCTGTTCCTCATTACCATCTTTGTTCATTAGATTTACGGCCTGATATAATTTATTTTGTCCCCACACATCATCCTGATCGCAAAATGAAAAAAAATCGTAATTGCTCTCAATTGATAATGCGTATTTCATGAGCTCGAAGAAACTTCCTCTAGCCCCCAGATTCTCACCAACATATAAATAAACAGATTCATTGTGCGTATTATGATATCGTTTTAAAATATCAATTGTAGAATCTCTAGACCCATCATCCCTAATTACAAGTACTACCTTCACTCCTTTTTGGGATAGCACACTTTTAAGTTGTTCCTCTATATATTTTTCCCCATTAAATGTCGAGAGCAGCACTAGTACGGCTGGTTCTTTCAATTTCTTTACCTCCGTATTTCATTAGGTCTTCAAAATTCAAAACTGAATCCCTCTTGTTTTACAGATAATTTATTGTAAGATGGCTTTTTTAATATCTCCCCATATTAGGGCATCTCTGAAAACATCTTCCTCAAGCAATTCGCCTTGCTGGATTTCAATTATTTCCAGATCCTCATTAGCTTTTATGCTATGCTTTTGACCTGCGTATATCTTAACTAAGTCACCTTCCTTTATTAGTATTAATTTATCATCCAAAATCATTTCTCCGTTGCCAGCTATGATACTCCAGGTTTCATTCCTCTTCATATGTTTTTGATAGCTTAGATTCTTATCTTTTTTGATACAGATTCTTTTTGTTAGAACTTCTTCTTTTTTTGCATTTACTGTGTAATCCAGTACCCTAAACCAGCCCCATCTGCGCTCTTCATACATTGGTCTTGTACTTGATGACTTCAATGCCTCTTTAAGTTTTGGCGTCATTGAAATCTCTGAAACTAAAATGCCATCAGGGCTCGCTGCAACTATTACATTCTGTAATCCCATAAGAACTACTGGAAGATCCAACTCATTAATTAGATTGACATTAGAACAGTCAGTGATAATGCCATTGCCAAATAGTTCTGAGTCCATTTCCTCAACCAAAGCATCCCAAGTGCCCAAATCCTTCCAAGACCCATGGTATGGAACAACAAAAAGCGTTTGTTCTTTTTCCAACACTTCAAAATCGAAGCTGATTTTTTTTTGGTTTTTATATTCTAGGAGCAAGCGATCATAATCACCTGGGATGTCTCGATCTTCCATAATTCCCTTCAAATAGTTCAAATTAAAAGCGAACACTCCACAATTCCATAATGCGGATTTCTCGATTAATTTTTTAGCTTCTGTTGCAAGTGGCTTCTCAACAAAATGATCTACCTCAATTAAGCCTTCATTCGCCCAAGAATCTAAAGGAACAATGTATCCATATTTCTCTGCCGGAGAAGTTGGCGTTACTCCCAGCAAAGCGATAGCAGCATTTTTTGACTTCATCATAGATTCTAAATTTATTATGTGTTTGAAAAAATCATCTTCTACGTACATGTCAACTGGAAGAACTATGACGATTTCATCTTCCTCAGTATTTGTGTTTGATAATAGATATGAAACGGATAGCGCAATAGCAGGAAACGTATCCTTTCTCTCTGGTTCAATGATTAGAGGAGGGCAATCCTCGATCTGAGATTGTAACATCTCCACCTGAGACTTACTAGTTGTTATATAAGATGCATTTTGTAAACCTGCTTTATTAATTTGCCTCCAAACTCTTTGCACCATTGATTCATAATTGAGATTATCATCTTTCAATATTTTAAGAAATTGTTTTGAACGTGAATCATTTGATAGAGGCCAAAGTCTGGTACCAGAACCTCCAGAAAGTAAAATTATCCTCATAATACACCTCGATTAGTTTTGCCCTTTTTAATATAAAATGGCAAGAGCTTAATAAAACCAAATAACGCTTTTATTTTAGCCTTTTTCAAAGCCGGTTTTTGCCGTGTTGTTAGTGTTTCTTTAAGAACATGCCAAACATAACGAGCAAATTGCTTGCAGAATATTGGCAAGGGGAAATTTTTATATATAAAAATTAACTTATTACGGTATATATGGTATACAAAAAATGGGGACCACTCCTGACTACTTCCTGTATGGATATGCCGTACTACAGCCGTAGGACAAAAGTATAGCTTGAATCCTAGCTTTTTAATTCGATAGGAAAGATCAGTATCTTCATAATACATAAAAAAACGTTCATCAAAACCACCAACTTTATCAAATAGCCCCTTATTTATCATCATTGCGGCGCCACAACTAGAATCTAGTTCATAAACATTATTATACTGACCCTTGTCTACTTCGCAGAATCCGATATCATAACCATCAAACTTTTCATTTATTCCCGAGCCTGCATTTTGAACCAGCGTTAGTTTATTAGCTGAAACTACGTTTTCAGTTAAGGTGAAGCTCTTTGTCATTGGCAAGATTTCATCTTCTATAACCCATGAATCAATATTGGAATTATTGATTCTAACAAAATCAAATTCAATATTTAGTCCTGTTTCTTCAACATTAATAAGTGGTACATATATTGTAGTGTGTCCAAAACAAGTTATATCATTTTCACCATACAAAACATTTTCCGTGAACTTGGGATCGATTGTATACTTTTGACCGTTAATGGTAACTCCCTTAGAAAGAAAAACTTTATCATGTGTATTTATATTCAGTTTAATAAAATCATAAAAGAAAATTAACTTTGAAGATACTATTCCAATATCAGAGTGTGTTTCGCTAAATAAAGATAACTCTTGCAACCAATTCTTAGATACGGCTGTGTCATTATTCAAAAACACAACATATTCGCCTTCCGCAAATTGAACACCGAAATTGTTGCCACCAGCAAAGCCAAGATTTTTCTCCGATTTAACTATTTTTAGAGAAGGAAATAAATCCTGATACTTTTCTGTTAAATACAATACAGAATCATCAGACGAATTGTTATCAACAAAAACAATTTCATATGTAACTCCTTGAACATCTAAATTAATGAAAGATTGAAATAAATTATCAATATACCTTTTCCCGTTATAATTTACAATAACTATTGAAATATTATAAGGCATTGAATATCTCCTCATTATGTTTATAGAAATTCTCAACTGAGAAAAACTCCGCCCGCTCTATTGCTTGCAAGGCTAGTTCTTCACGTTTATTGGGATCGGAAATTAATTCAAGAGAATATTCCAAAAGCTCTTCTCTGCTATTCCATAACAACCCATTTTCTTGATGGTTCACTATCTCTGTTTGTCCACCTTTGTTAATGACGATCGGAACTACACCATTACTCATTGCCTCAACTGTAGTTATTCCAAAATGCTCCATTTTGTCCGGAAACATGTCACTTTCTTCGTCTAGCCCTGTTGCATGCCAGAATAGTTTTGCTTTACCGTATAACTCATCAACTTCAACTAATGGTATATTTATATGAAGGTATATAGGGTAATCTTTAATTTTATTTCTTATACTGTTAACATATTCAACATCATTCGGATTATTGGATAGTGCGCCAACTAAGTGCAATTCCCATCCCTCGAACATTGTATGATTTGCAATGTAAAAATCCACCAATATGTCTTGTTTTTTATTATGTGCACCTACAAAAAACCTTCCAACTGATAAAATCACATTCTCCTTCTTCAGTAAATCCACTTTCACCATTTCAGATTCTGAGAAAACCGGTGGGTATATAGGTTTGTTTCTTTTTCCGGTTTCCCAATAATGTTGCTGCCAGTGATTAGTAAATAGTGAGTTAGTAATGAAATAATCGTAGCTATTCTTAAATTGAAAATCTAAAGAACGACCAATTATATTCTGCGGAAATTTACTGAAATTATATTTTTGAGGAGGAAACATGCAACAGTAGATGTTTTTATCGGCTCTTCCTACATGTTTACTAAGGAACATAAAATTAATAAACAAATCATAATTCTTTGTGATCCTTTCAATAAATCGTTTGTTTTTATAATGGCTAGTAAGTGTGTTAGCTGAAGGTAAATCCACTTTCACTATTTTTGTTTTCTCTAATCTAATTCCGAATCTTTCTTCCAAATCATTAATTGTAGGATAATCAGTGGAATGTATATTCACATTATTATAGTTATGAACCATGATGTCTATGGTGACATCCTCGTAGTAAGATTCTATAAATTTGCAAAGATATCCCATGTGTTTCTCCCCACCACCTAATGTGGGCAAATAAGGGTTTAAGACAAGCACTCGTTTAGTCAATGATTTTCTTCCTTTCCTAAGCCTTTATAAATCTGGCTCAGTAAATTCTCATTTTGGTGTTTCATTTGATGAAACTCTTGTTGAAGGCTTTCATATGCATCTACTAGCTCTTTATTTTTAACAGTATTTTCATGGTTTTGTTGTGCTAAATGTTTGTTTTGCAGTTCAACATTGTGATATTTATCTGATATTTCAGTTAAATGAGTATTTAAATGATTAATTTCCAGTTGACCTGATAATACACCTTCTCCATACTGCTCTAATTTAAGTTCCATTTCCTCTAATCTGTGTTGTAGATCTATAATTTCTTCATTTTTCTTAGAAACAAGTTTCGCCTGAAATTCTTCGATCCTCAGTTCATTAGACTTTTCAACCTCTTGGCTTATACCAAAATATTCAGTGCCTATGATTTTCTTTACAACAGTCCCTCTCCAAGTCGCTTCAATACCTCTTATTTTTCTTATTATGTTAGCAATATGAGCATCTGCAGTCACTATTGAGTTACTTAAAATATCTATTTCATTTTTTGCCTGAAGTATAGAACTTTTTAGATTGCTATTCACTTCTTCTGAATTTTTAAATTTATTTTTGTATTCCTCAGACTGAAATTGAGCATGTGTGAGTTTCATAGCAATTTCATTTTTTTGTTGCTTAACAAAATCAATTTCTCTTATTAATTCTTGGTTTTCCATTAAGCTACTCGCTAATAACATTTTACTTTCTTCCAAACTGACGAGATGCTCATTTGTCTGGTCTTTCAATTCAGACAAATGAATAATTCGGCGACGATAATGAGTATTTATTTCATATTGACGATTTCCCAAAACATAAGATTGAAAGCCTGTTTCCATTTCTTGATATAGTTTAATATCTGATATATCTAACACCTTAAAAACTTCTTCAATCTTCAAGAATCCTCTCAAATAATCGCCATACTTCCAAAACAATCGACTGATACTGCGATAAATAATATAATTCAAGGGAGTTTGTGTGTGGAAAATCCATTCAAAATCAATAATCACCTTATTAGATTCATTAATTAAAATATTATCAAAAGTGAGATCTACGTTTGTTTCGGAAAAACACTCAACATTCTCTAATTCAGTTTGAATTTTAAATACCTTCAAAAATTCCTTATCAGATTGGAATTTTGGAATTATCTTTGTTCCTAATGATTTTAAAAGATCGATATATTCTCTTAGATATTTGAAAAACTGATTCATATCTTGTGATCTTATTGACGATAATAACAATTCATCCATTGTATTCCCTTCAATAAATTCAAAACGGATTCTATCTTCCCCCAATATAGTGGTTTTTACAAATTTCACGTTCTGATATTTCGATTGCAATAAATTATAGTTATTATATATATTTTGAATGTGAGCACACGCCGCTTCATTCAGCGCCTGCTTTTCCACATAGATACTTCCTTGATCTTTTAGAATACTCGTTTTTATTTGAAAACCAGGAAGTCTATTTCGGCTGAATTTAGAATATAAGATTTTCATAGTGGGTACTCCTCACCATTTTTACAAAATACTAGAAATGAATTAGCGAAAAAATCAAATTGCGCATTTTCAATAATATTGTTAAATGCCAGATATTCTTGAAAAGTAGCTACTTGATCGGAATCAAAACTGTGAAATTCTTTATCTATGTCACCCATCCCAGGAAGGTAATCGTCAGAAAAAATCTGTGTTGGAATTTTATAATCTGGCATTGGATAGTAAAATTCCGGTTCTATTAACCCCGCTTTATTTATCAATTCGTTCAGTTCATTTTTACTAAAAGTTTTAATCCCCTTGTCATCTATATATCCTTCAATACCCTCAAAACTTATTCCTGTATGATCTTCTTTCTTCCCTGCCCAATATTTAAGACCAAATTTATTCTCAATAGCAATAATCAGCTCTCCATCAGGCTTTAAATATTTTCTTATATTCTTGATAAACTGTAAGTACGGATCTTGAGCTTTTGTGAATTTCCCTGCATATTCAAGAACACCTATCAAAGTGATATAATCAAATTTTTGTTCAAACACCATATCTTCCATATTGCCAACAATAATTTCAAGATTATCTCTCTCACTATTTCGATGAGCATTAATTTCAGCTCTCTTCTTAGAAAGTTCCACAGCAACTACTTTTTTGTTTTTTTCACATAACACTCCTGTTATCCCACCACAACCCGCACCTATCTCAAGAAGTGTACTTTCAGTTTTAAAAGGATACCATTCCAATAAATTGTACCGGTAAGGAGTTAGATGATAAAGTATTGGCCATCTGTGGTCGCTAATGAGGACATTATTAATTTCATTTTCACCCTTTTTGACAATTGAGAGCAATTCATCCTCAATTTCCCCATCACTATATTCATCCAAACCGGTATAAAATTCCAGGTTCAGATATACGTTTCCAATGTTTTCATTCATACCATAGCCCTCGATTTTTCATTTTTATAGACCTCTACTGATGACTCAACATCATAAACTCCAACGATATTTTTAAAAATAGAAGCCTCAAAAGAAAGTACATCGTATAGTCTATGATAAACTACTAATTCTTCATTTTGAAATCCGGTACAGCCAAGCGAAAGAGTGTAGAATCCGCTTTGTAGTTTTAAACTTTGAGTAAAGGTTATTGTTACAGTTTCACCATGAGTCACAGGTGTCATGATAACATTTTCATACATAGTATTTGTTCCACAAAGTTCATTGCCTTTTAAGTCTTTAATTGTGAAAGCAAAAATCGGTTCACTAACTTCCCCGTGAAAGACCACCCTCATTTTTATGACTACCGGTTCTTCACTAATAATCTTAGAGGCTGGGTAATTTTCTGTATCAAAAATTCCAAAATCAATAATTTCGGCGGTTTTATCTCCATATTCTAATAAATTGTTATTTAATGAGAAGTTACTTTTCCATTCGCCTTCTTCAGACAGTTTAGTACTTTTGTTAATCTTCATTTCTTCACTTATATCGTACAGGTTGACTAAAATTTTTTTGTAAACATCAACCATCTCTTTTGCTGTACCCTCAGCTACATTTTCACCATTGTGTATTACTACAGCCCTATTACAGTACTTTAAAATAGTATCCATCGAATGAGTAACAAAAATTATTGTTTTTCCTTGTTCGATAAACTCATTAATCTTTCTGAAGCACTTTGTTTGAAAGGCAACATCTCCAACAGAAAGTGCCTCATCGATAATCAGAATATCTGGTTCAACATTGATAGCTACTGCAAATGCCAAACGAGCAAACATTCCACTTGAATAAGTTTTAACAGGTTGGTTAATAAAATCATTAATATCTGCAAAATTCAAAATCGATTCCAGACGATCATTCATATCTTCTCTGGAAAACCCCATAATATGGCCATTAAAATAGATGTTTTCTAATCCTGTTAACTCGGGATTAAAACCCGCCCCAAGCTCTAGTAATGCAGCAACTTTACCATGTACGGTGACCTCACCAGTTGAGGGGTTAAGGACTCCGGTTATTATCTTTAACGCTGTAGATTTCCCAGCACCATTCTTCCCTAGAATTCCAATACATTCTCCTTTATATATATTCAACGTGAGGTTTCTCAGAGCATAAAAATCTTTATGTCGTTTAGTTTTTCCCGGAATGATCGCTTCCTTTAAACGATCTGAATTACTTTCATAAAGTTTATAAACTTTTGAAACGGACTCTATCTTAATAGCAATTTCTTTATTCTCACTAGTAGAATTCCCTTTATGTTTGGTGTTGATATCTTTCATAATTTACCTCCTAAATTATAAAACGTCAGCAAAGTGAGGACGAAGTCTTTTGAATAATACACGTCCTATAAAAAGAGTAACCAAAGCAACTACCCAAAAGTATATTGTAAGCTGCGGACGTTCCCAAAACCAAAAGCGATAGATAAAAATCCCCCTGTAACCTTCTGTAATATAGTACAACGGATTCAATTTAATCAAAAATGCATACTTCTCAGGCAATGCTGCAAATGAATAGAAAATCGGAGTTAACCAAAACCCAAACTGCAACAACATTGATATTAGTTGACCTATATCCTTTAAAAAAACTACCAAAGAAGATGTAATCCAAGATAATCCAAGAAGCAATACAAACAAACAAATTAAATAGTACGGTATCTGCAAATAATAAATATCTGGATAATACCCATAGATTGAAAAGAGCGCAAATAAAAACAATATAAAGAAAAGATGTACCATTAAAGAAGAATAAATCTTTATCAAAGGTAATATTTCTACTTTAAAAAGAACTTTTTTAACCAAGAAACTTGTTTCTACGACTGCATTGGTCGCCGATTGTAAAGCGTCCGAGAAAAAATTCCAAGGAATCATTGCAGCCGATAGCCACAAAATAAATGGAACATTATCTACAGGTTGATTCTTAAGTCCATATTGAAAGACAAACCAAAAAATCATAAGACTAATAGTCGGTTGAATAAAGGCCCAAGCAATACCAAGATAAGATCCTGCATATTTTCTTTTAAAATCATCTTTTGACATTTGAATAATAAATTTTTGCTGTTGAATAAATGATCGAAGCCAAGTTTTAAACATCTGATTTTTCCAACTTTCGTATTATTTGTTTGATTTATCATGAAGCATGTAAACTCGAAATAAAATATCAATTTCTCACAAATAAAAGTAATATAATGGAATTTTAATAATCGGCAGTCGAATCCAGTATACGGCAAAAAAACCTAACAGTCGAGAAATGCCTTGCCTTTTTAATTTTACTATAAAGCACTTATGATGTAGTCCTATTGTATTTTTTTTATAGATGTCGTTTCAAGTGGGATTATTTAACGAAAAAGAATTAAACAAATAAATTTATTAAAATCACGTAATTTACTTGTCATTTATCATTACCGGTAATTTTAATAACCTCTTTGTAAATGGACAAGTAGTTATTGTTGATAAGAGTAGAATGAATATACTCATAATCAATCAAAGTTTTCCGGAATCTGATTTTCAGTTATCTAGAAAGAGTTGAACTTACAATGAAGGGCATGATCTTAGCTAGTAGCAGCGGAACACTTTTGCACTCCCTAACTATGGTCTCAATTAAATAGTTACTTCCAATCTATTATAAACCCATGATTTATTATCTCCTGTCCCCTTTAATGTTAGCTGGAATCAAGGGAATCTTGATTATCTCCACCCCAGAAGATACACCAAGTTTCTTCGAATTATTCGGTGATGGATCAAATTCGAAATTTCATTTGAATATATTGTCTAACCCAGTCCTGATGGTTTGGCACAAGTTTTTATCTTGGGTGAATCTTTTTCGAAAATGATTCGGTTGCCATGATCGTTGGAGACAATTTAATTAGGCGTATCTGGAACTAGGTGAATTGGATGTTGATCTTTTGGGCCGTGGCTTTACTTGACTAGATACAGGGACTCATCAAAGTTTAGTTGACGCCACCAATTTTGTAAGAACATATAAAAGTTCACCTGGGCATCAAGATTGCGGTGCTGGAGGAGATTGCATATATTAATGGATGGATCACAGAAGAGCATTTTTGGGATTGCGGGCGAAAACTTAGTAAAACTGGTACGGCCAATATCTAATGCAGGTAGCGATAGGTGAAATTCAATATTAAATGAAAGAAAGAGTGGGAACAATGCAATTCACAGAAACTGAGTTAACTGGTGTATGGATAATTGAACCTAAGGTATTTGGCGATCACCGGGGCTGGTTTATGGAAACCTACAGTGACAACAAATTCAAGGAACAGGGCATCGACCTAAACTTCGTTCAGGATAACCAATCTTATTCTGCAACTAAAGGGACTTTGCGCGGACTTCATTACCAGTTAAACCCAAAAGTTCAAAGAAAGCTTGTACGTTGCACAAAGGGAGCTATATTCGATGTTGCTGTCGATATCCGCAAGGGTAGTCCTAATTATTGACTATGGTTTGGCATTGAATTAACTGCAGAGAATAAAAAGCAATTACTAATTCCAAAAGGCTTCGCCCATGGCTTCTGACGTTGGTTGAAGATGTTGAAGTTCAATATAAATGTGATGAACTATACGCTCCTGAATGTGATGGTGGAATCTTGTGGGAATGATCCTACCATCGGGATAAATTGGCCTATTGATGTGATTCCGGTCTTATCTGCCAAAGATGAGAATGCCCCTCTTCTAAAATATACGAATCTGAATTTCATATATTAAATTTCCCATAAAAGACTAATTCCAGAAAACGGCCTATACCCTAATGTTCCATTACGGAGCATGAGGCATAGGCCTAGTATTTGTTTTTTTGTTCTATTGGTAAGTGTTACTTGAAACATAGGCAAGACTATGTTAATAAATATATGCTAAAATAGCTCTTAGCTCTTGTATTTTCGGAAAAGGAGATCATAACGTGTCGAAACCAGTATACGGTAAAAATGCAGTACAGTCGAGAAATGTTGAAAAGATATCCAGCTACATATGGGCTTTGGTTATTGGTTTCATTGTGTTTTTGGTTTGGACCCCGTTTCAAGTGGGATTATTTAATGGGCAGCAGATCGACTTCGAGAAGCCGATTTATGTGTCATCGCTGCTGAGCAGCCTCTTGCTGCTGGTATGGATAGGCTTGTACATCACAAAGTTCAAGCTGGAAGGACAGCGTGACTTGCTCGCCGTGGCCTCGCTGCTGCTTCCTGCTACGTACGCGTTGTCGCTTATTGGCGCTGTTTCGCATTATATGGCGATGAACCTGCTGTTTATACAGAGCATGTATGTCGCAATATTCATTATAGCGTTATATCTGCTCCAGCAAAAGCAACTAAATGTTGTCATTCAGAATGCCATTCTGGCGATTGCCTATTTCATCGTGGGCTTTGGCCTGCTGAACTGGCTTGGAAGCTGGAAATTCGCTGGAGGCCTTGTAGGCTGGTTCTCCAACACAGTACGCAGTGGTAAATACTTGGATGCCGTGATGACAGACTCGAACGGCCTGCGTCTGACTTCTATTTTCCAGTATGCCAACACTTACGCTGCTTTCCTGATGGCTTTCTTGTTTGTTGCAGTGTTTGCACTCGTCCGCTCTAAAAAGTGGTACGGTACATTGACTCACAGCTTCATGCTTGTACCGATTATTGTATCTCTGCTGCTGACCTTATCCCGTGGCGGGCTCGTAATGTTGCCTGTAGTGTTTATTCTTCTACTGTTGTTCCTGAAGCCTGCTCAGCAGATTCTGTGGATTATGCATCTTGCGATTTCTGGTATCGCCGCTCTGCTTGTTACCAGTCCGTTAACTACACTTGGAACTGAGCTGAACACTACCTTCACTTCATCAGCTGCATTAAAAGCCTGGGCGTACCTGCTTGTTGCCTCAGCGGTTGTTGCCGCTCTGGGCTGGGCAAATCAGCGTTTCGCCGCTCCGTGGCTGCAAGAGAAGCTGGGAAGCTGGGAAACACGTAAATTAACAGGGCTGTGGATTCCACTCGGCTCAATCGTTCTTGTAGCTATTGTTGCTTTCCTGCTTATCGGGACAAGCGTACGTAGTATATTACCTGATAATATTGAAACCCGGCTGGAGAACATTAACTTCAAACAGCATAGTGTACTGGAGCGCATCACTTTTTATAAAGATGCTATGAAGGTTGTTAAGGATTATCCGATCATTGGATCTGGTGGCGGAGGCTGGGCCTCCTTGTATGAACATTATCAGAACAACCCTTATGTAAGCCGCCAGGTTCACAATTTCTTCCTTCAGTATTTGATTGAGGTCGGAATCGTCGGATTTATCGTGTTTATGGGATTTATTGGATATATTTTCTATAAATATATCCGCGCTTACTTGAAACGGGACAAGGACGAGTTCAATAATGGCTTCTTCTTCTACATTATCGCTCTATCCATTCTTGTTCACAGTCTGCTGGACTTTAACATGAGTTACGCGTTTATGGGGATTCTAGTTTTCATTGGTTTGGCAGGTATGGGAGCAGGTATGGACAACAAGCCTCTACGCCAGAGCTGGAACAAGGCTGGACTGCGCTTCGGGTACTTTGCTGTGCTGGCCATCGGTTCTGTGTTCCTGCTCTTCCTGTCCATCAGCTATATCGGGTCCAGCAATGCTGCACTCAAAGGTAAAAATCTAGTTAGCGTGAGTCAATCATACGAAGAGATTAAGACTCCGCTGGTTGAGGCGCTGAAGAGCCGTCCGTTCCAACCGGAAGCAGCAATCTACCTTGCATCCCTTGACCTGACGGTCTTTAAACAAACACAAGATGAGCAGTATCTGGCTGAAGCTTATAATGTTCTGAGCCGTGCACTCAAGGATGAGCCTTACAATAAAGATCTACTGAAACAATTGATCAGTTACTACGATCTCAAAGGACAAAATGATCTGGGCTTCAATGTCTACCGCGACAACGCAGATAAATTCAATTGGGATATCGATTGGTATGAAGCATTGATTCGCCGTGCACAGGCTTTTGCAGCTGCAGCCAATGTGCAAAAAGACGAAGCTAAGAAACAGGAGTACCTAACTGCCGGTCTTGAGGCGTACCAGCATGTGGTTGACGGGGTAGAGCACCTGAAGACTTTGCCGCCTGAACAGCTGCAGGGCCGCCCGTTCTCAATCACGCCAACAATTGCATTGAATGCCGGAAAGCTGCAATTGCTATCAGGACAAGCTGAGCAAGCTGCTGCTACCTTGAAGCTCGGTTTTGCAGACAATTATGCAGATATCGTCAGTAGCACAACACTATGGGACACTAACTGGTATAGCTCTCTTATCGCCCGCGCCTTTGAACTGGCGCAACAATCCTTCACTCAGCAAGATGAGGCTAACAAGATCATTCATATCAACATTGGACTGGATGCCTACAACCAAGTGGCTTCTGATCTGCAAGGCCAACCTCTTCCTTCGTCAATCAACTTGAATGCAGGAAAACTTCAGTATATGGCAGGTCAGGTACAGGCAGCTGCGGCGACTTTAAAACTTGCCTTGAGCGATGACTACAGCGATGCAGCCAACCGCGATGCAGCCCGCTGGTATTTAGCGGCACTGAAAAAGACTGGGGCGGCACAGGATCAACCTGTGTACGATAAGCTCATTGCCGCTGATCCTTCAGAGGCTGCAGAGATTGACGTCATTGCGAATAAACAGTACTAATCGTTCAAAGGAAACATCATAAGAACACATAGAGAAAAGCGGTCCACTGTCTGAGTACAGTAGACCGCTTTTTTATGATTAAATGATTATATTTCGCGCAAGAATTGTATTTAATAATGATTCAACCTGCTACCTGCTGTACAGCTTCTCTTCATTTTCTATAACCTCTTTAAGATACTGCAATAGCCCTTCTTTAAGCTCCTCATGCTGAAGTGCATAATGGATGCTTGTCTGAATGAAGCCCATCTTCTCACCGACATCATGACGTTTGCCTTCAAAATCATAAGCAATGATCCGCTCCACTTCACTTAAACGGGAGATAGCATCGGTAAGCTGGATTTCTCCGCCTACACCCACTTGCTGTTCGCCAAGCATATCGAAGATACGCGGAGTCAGGATATACCGTCCCAGGATCGCCAGGTTGGATGGAGCATCTTCTCTCTTCGGCTTTTCGACTAGGCGGTTGGCCTTGTAGACACGTTCTGCTAATTCAGTTCCATCCACTAGTCCATACCGGGACACTTCTTCCCATGGCACCTGCTGAACTCCCACAATAGAGGATTTGTACTGATCGTACACATCAATCATCTGCTTGAGGCAAGGCTTATCCGACTCTACAATATCGTCCCCAAGCAGAACGGCGAAAGGTTCATTGCCGATGAATTTACGTGCGCACCAGATGGCATGTCCGAGGCCGCGCGGTTCTTTTTGACGGATGTAGTGGATATCGGCCATTTCCGAGGATTTACGTACCGATTCAAGCAGCTCCCACTTCTGCTTCTCAGCCAGGTTGAATTCCAGTTCGAAGGAATTGTCAAAATGGTCTTCGATGGCACGCTTGCCTTTCCCGGTCACAATGATAATATCTTCAATTCCGGAAGCAACCGCTTCTTCAACAATATATTGGATCGTCGGTTTGTCTACAATCGGCAGCATTTCTTTGGGCATCGCTTTGGTCGCGGGCAGAAAGCGGGTACCCAGACCAGCCGCGGGAATAATGGCTTTACGGATCTTCATCTTATAGCTCCTTTTATTATCTTGTTTGCACTACTTGATTCTTATAGAAAAATGGCATATTTGATTCAATTATAGCAGTTATAGCAGATTTTTGGCAGGGTGATTGTGTTACATCTTAGAACAGATGTAAAAAAGCAAAGGCCAGATGTCCTGAGAGTGTATTGCTCCTCAAAGGCAGTCTGGCCTAGCATGTATTTATTAGATCCTGCATCAGTACATATACGTCTGAAGATTACACAAATTACCTACTTCGCATTAACCAACTGCCCGCGTGTAACCCCAAGCTGGTTGGTAGCCTTCAGGCTTTTCCAAACCTGCGTTCCGGAGATTTCTCCGCGCAGTGCGCGGCTGTACAGGCTGATAACCTCGGCAACCTGCTCCGGCGTTTCCTCCAAAAACTCTATACGGAAAGAAGAGACTCCAAGCTCACGGAAGTGATTCAGGTATTCTGCCCCTGACTGTTCAACAGCGTTATAGACAGTGTTACGGCAGCCTTCATCTACACGGACGGGATGGGACATGCCGATGCGGTCCTGCAACGAAGCACGCTGCTCCTCGCAAGGACGTCCGCAGTTAGTATAGTCTGTACCTTCACTCATGAAGGTGCAGTAAACGCAGTGCTCGGTGTGGAACATCGGCAGATGCTGGTGAATAACAACCTCCATCCGCGAGGTGTCGCTGTGTCCGAGCAGATCAACCATCTGCTGGATGTTCAGGTCATACGACGGTGTCACCACGTCACAGCCAGCATTCAAGAACAGATCAACCGCTCTGTGGTTGGCGATGTTCAGCGAGAAATCGCCGATCAACCGGGGATGCACAGCATCCGGATGCTCCATCCGGTGGCGCAGGTAATAATACAGCGCGCCGGTATTGCGCACCAGCACAGCATCCGGCTGCAGCCGCAGGATGTTGGCATGGTAGCCGTTCTCGTTCGGCATATGGATGCGCGGTGTGGCCAGCGTGATGCTGGCCCCTGCAGACCGCACAGCGTCTACTGCCGCCGGGAACTGCTTAATGAACTCGAAATCGGCGTAAATGCTCGTCACGCCGGCTTCGAGCGCAGCCTGCACCTGCGGCAGGCTGCGGCACAGCGCGGTGAGCTCCGCTTCACCGCGCGCCTCTGCGGCGCCCCTGCGGGAGGCGCCGCCGTAGACCTCTACCTCCCGTTTCACATACACGGGAGGCTTCGGGCGCTCGCCTGCAAGCAGCTCCACCGCCTGGCGGCGGATGCTGTTCAGCTCGCGCATGGGCACAATCACGTCGCCTTGCAGATGCGATTCCAGCGCTTCAAGCTGGAACACGGTTCCGCCCAGGCGGCCAAATTGTTCTTCCAGCAGCGCGGTATCCATCGGACGCTTTTGCGCTGTCTCCAGCGCGAGCTCCGAATCCACACGGACGGTTACCTTCTTCTGAATGTCCGTCCACCAGGTCGTCAGCTTCTCACCGGCACAGCCTTGCACTCTCACGTGAACCGGGAATACCCGGTAAGGCTTCTCGGTCTCATACGACTGGCGCAGCGCCTTGTCGAGCGCCGGATCATTCGTCTTCCAGATGCGGTCGCCAACATGGAGACGACGCAGATCCACATCATTGCGGCCGGGCACGATGTCGATAATCCAGCCCTCCCCGGCTTCGCCTTCCAGCTTGACGCCTTTGCGGCGCAGATCGTAGACGCGGCCGCCTTCTTCCTTCTTGGTCGGATCTCCGGCATCGAACACGATTCCGTCTCCGCGCTTAAGCGGAGCATGAATACGGCAGACCACACCGTCGCGCAGAATCTGTTCGACGGTTCCCATGAATACGCCCCGACTTTTCGGGAAGGTGCCATCGACTAATTTCTTATTGTTAGTACCGTCCAGGAAACCATGAGTGAAGCCGCGCGAGAAACTCTGCTGCAGCTCACGCATGTCCTCCTTCGAGGTCGGTGTCCAGTTACCGTCAAAATACTTATCAATCGCCTTGCGGTATTTACTAACCACATTCGCAACGTATTCGGGAGTCTTGAGCCGGCCTTCAATTTTGAAAGAGGTCACTCCAGCTTCAATCAGTTCGGGCATCAGATCAATGGCGGCAAGATCTTTCGGGGACAGCAGATAGGTTACATCACCCATCGGCTTCACTTCTCCGTCTACCACCAAGTCATACGGTAGGCGGCAGGCCTGAGCGCATTCTCCGCGGTTCGCAGAGCGTCCGCCCCACATTTCTGAAGTCAGACACTGACCCGAGTAGGATACACAGAGGGCACCATGCACGAAGACCTCCATCGGCAGGCGGGCTTGTTCGCCAATCGTGCGGATCTGCTTCAGATTATTTTCACGGCCAAGCACTACACGCTCCAGCCCCCAAGGCTTCGTGAATTCCACCGCTTCCGGTGAAGTAATCGTCATTTGTGTAGAACCGTGAATCGGGAAATCCGGAGAGATCTCTCGGATCATCTGGACCAGACCCAAGTCCTGAACAATTACCGCATCCACACCGGCATCCACGCAGGCATCAATCAGTTCTTTTGCATCCGGCAGCTCATTCTCAAACACCAGTATATTAAAGGTCAGAAACCCCTTCACTCCATAGCTGTGCAGAAAGGCCATAATCTCCGGCAGCTCGTCCATACGGAAGTTGTTGGCTCTGGCACGTGCATTGAATTTCTCTACGCCAAAAAAGACAGCATCCGCCCCGTTCGCCACCGCTGCACGCATGCAGTCCCAGTCTCCCGCCGGAGCCAGCAGCTCCACGTCTTCTCTGCGTAATCCTTGCTCTTTCATTTATATCCTCCTAAACCGCCGTTCCGGCGGATGTATGTCATCCCTCTAACTAATCAATTGTATCAAATATCACAGCTATCTGCCAGCAAAATAGAAACACTTGGGTGTAATTTTTAACTCTGAGGAATTCTAAAATAGGCTTGCGGTCTTGCCTTAATAGACAAATCAAGAACAACCAGCGTAAAATATGAATGGAAAAGAATAAATACGCAAAAGATCTCACTGTTCCCAAAATTTATATGTAGCAAAAGGAGAGTTGGAAACCAATCATGAAAGGCATTATTCTTGCGGGGGGAAGCGGCACCCGCCTTTATCCACTGACAATGGTAACCAGTAAGCAACTACTGCCGGTCTATGATAAACCAATGATTTATTATCCTCTATCTACACTGATGCTGGCTGGCATCAAAGAGATTCTTATAATTTCTACCACTGAGGATACACCACGTTTTGAAAATTTGCTCGGCGACGGCTCCCAGTTCGGAATCTCGCTGCAATACATTGTTCAGCCAAACCCGGATGGACTAGCGCAGGCTTTTATTTTGGGTGAAGCATTCATCGGGGATGACTCCGTAGCTATGATTCTTGGAGACAATATATACTACGGGAACGGCATGACCAAAATCTTGAAAGAAGCTGCCGGAAAAGAACGTGGGGCAACCGTCTTTGGCTACCACGTGCCCGATCCCGAACGCTTTGGTGTAGTGGAATTTGACGGAGACGGCAAGGTTCTTAGCGTTGAAGAAAAACCGGAGCATCCTAAATCCAATTATGCTGTTACTGGTTTGTACTTCTATGATAACCGGGTGGTTTCTTTAGCTAAGGAAGTAAAGCCATCACATCGCGGTGAGCTCGAAATCACCTCGATTAATGAGGCCTATCTGAAGCTGGGAGAACTGGATGTCGCCTTGCTTGGTCGCGGGTTCACTTGGCTGGATACCGGAACTCATCAAAGTCTGGTCGACGCCACCAATTTCGTTAGAACGATTGAAGATCACCAAGGCATTAAAATCTCTGCACCTGAAGAAATTGCTTATATTAACGGTTGGATTACAAAGGAACATCTGCTGGAATGCGGGCATAAGCTGAGCAAGACCGGCTATGGACAATATCTGATTAAGGTTGCTACAGGCAAAATCCAATTTTAAACAATAGAAAGAGTGAATACAATGAATTTCACCAAAACTAATCTGGAAGATGTTCTCGTTGTCGAACCGGCAGTCTTTGGAGACCACCGCGGCTGGTTCATGGAAACCTACAGCGAGGCTAAATTTCAGGAACAAAACATCAATTATCAGTTCGTTCAGGACAATCAATCTTATTCAGCTGTAAAGGGAACCCTGCGGGGACTTCATTTTCAATTAAATCCAAAAGCGCAGACCAAGCTTGTCCGCTGCACACGCGGATCCATTTTTGATGTGGCTGTAGATATCCGTCAGGGCAGTCCTTCTTACGGCAAGTGGTTCGGAATTGAACTTACAGCCGAGAACAAGAAGCAACTTCTGATCCCTAAAGGCTTTGCCCACGGTTTCATGACACTAACTGAGGATGTAGAAGTCCAATACAAATGCGACGAGTTGTACGCACCTGAATGTGACGGCGGGATTCTGTGGAATGACCCTGATATCGCCATTGAGTGGCCAATTGATGTTACTCCTGTACTTTCTGCCAAAGACGAAAAAGCACCGTTGTTAAAAGACGTTACACTTAATTTTGTATATTAAATGTCAGCATTCGGTTTGTAATGACTACTGAATGTTTTAATGCAGAATCCATTCTGAAATTCAACAAAAATAACGCCCCGGCTCATCGTTAGCCTAAGGCGTTATTTTCTGTTCTTTAGTTTCTTGTCAAAGGACTACCATAAATTTACGTCTGGCCTCATCTCCCCTATTCCCCCCACCCAAACGACCCCAGCACCCTCTCCAGCACCGCCTGCTGACTGGCCGTTGCATTGGCATCGTTCAGCGTGACGGTGATCGTGTAAACCACATCATTTTTGCCGAAAATAATGTTTCGCGTGCTCACAGGGATACTGTTCTTGGTCTGCTGTACGGTGAGGATTGTGGCGGGCACTCCTACAAAGGTGGTTTCCTCCATACTTGTCACCTGCGGCCCTTTCGGGTCTTTTTTGGTGTTCTGATAATAGCTTTGCAGCTGGCTGACGGCATATTCCATGGTAACATCCGGACTGGCATAAATCTGGAACCGTCCGCCGGTGAAGCGGTATTCCACGGTCTGGCTCTCAAAAAGATCCTGATATGGCGTCCACAGGCGCGGAATATCAATACTGTAACCGTAAGCTTTGGAGCTCTTAGGGATCGACTTTGTGCTGAGCAGCGCGTAATCATCGGTTTCCAGACGGCCAAAGTTCTCCTTGATCTGCGCAAAATCAATATCAATGGAGTTAAGCACATCTGTGAACCGCGCCTTGTCGCCATCCTGTCCGGACGCTGTCCGGTATTCAAAATAATAGCGGTAGCCGTTCTTCAACAGCAAAATCTGATATTCCGTACTCCAGCCGTTGCCTGGATTGAGTCCGATTTCATTGATCAATGCCGGTTCACCGGAGACTTTGCCTGCGATGCCCTTCTTCAGCGTATAAGCTTCGGCCACGTAGGTGTCACGCAGCTGCGACTCCAGTTCCCGGCTCCAGCTCTCGAGCGTTGAGCCCGCAGGGGCAGAGCTTACTTTTACACGCAGATAGCTCCCCTGTTTGCTCTCATAATATAAATGCTGGTCATCCACACTCCAGTCTGCCGGCACCAGCAGTGAGATTCCGTAGTCTTCGTTATATCCTTCGCGCAGCCCGTTGGTGACTGTGGAGAGATCACGGATGCTTTTGTCGGAAGAATTATAGGAAGGTTGGAAGGAGTCCAGCAGCACGGCATACTGATCCAGATCTTTATAGTTCACCGCGTTATCTTCCGTCAGATAAATTTCATACAGCCTGCCGTCAGCATAATATTGCCTGCCTTCCCATAGCGCTCCACTGGAATCCTTGCTGACTATCCGGGCGTAAGGAACCTTGGCTTCAGGCACGACCTCCCGGTCCAGTACAGTCTCTCCGCCCTCCTCCGATGACCGCACCAGATTCTCCAGCAGCCCTTCCGGATCAAGCAGCACCTCCTGCGGTGAAGCATGGACCTCCAGATAATAATCATTCTCTGCACTCATAAAAGTCGCTACATTCTCATTCCCCCCGCTGTCACCCACAACAAGTCCGGGAGGATAATTCATGCTCCATTCAAAATAACTGTTGCCGATCCGGGTCTTGCCGACATCACTGTCGATGCCGCTCTCCGATTCTGCTGCCGCTTCCTTCTCCGAAGGAGTAAGTGTAACCAGCAATCCCCCGCCATCTGCCGCAGTAATCCGCGCACCGAGCACTCCGGTCACGAACCGCAGGGGCACCATCAGCACACCGGAAACCATCCGCGGCGGCGCAGCAAGCTTAATTTTGATGCCATCCTTCCAGGCAGTGGTACTGCCTATCGTCATCGCTCCGGTATGTGCACCGTACATCACCTTCACCACATCGTTACCTTCAAGCGAGACTGTGCTGCCGAATGCTTTTTTGAAAATTCCCAGCGGTACCATGACCGCTCCGCTCTCCGTAAAAGGCTTCTGAATCACTATCGGTTCCCCGTTAACCTTTGCAGATGCACTGCCTACTTTGAGGCTTAGCTTTAGAATCGGAGTTTCTGCCGCATAAGCATTCATGCCCGGATATACAGCTAGCAACAATAGCACTACCAACATGACAGACAGTCCGCGGAATATATATCCCATCCCCAATCGCGGCGTTCCTGCTCCTGCAAGCCTTCTACTCTTCCGCCTGATCATCGCCATCCCCCTCCGCCTCTTCCGCATTCACCAGAGGATCACCTTGGCCAAGGACCAGGCTTCTGGCGACGATATCGCCGTCACTTTGCATGAGCAGCTTGACCACTGCACCCGGCTTGTATTGCTTGAACCATTCGTTAATATCTACAAGCGACGTGACCCGGTGGCCATCTATCGCATACAGCACATCTCCCTCGGCAATCCCCGCCTTACGCGCTTCTGCAGTGACTACCTTCGTAACCGTTAAAGGCTCCTGCGTAGGCAGCCCCACAATAACGGGCCAGCTCTCCTCCAGCTCAACTCCGAGACTCGGACGGCGGACTTCACCGTATTTGAGCAGCTGATTCATAATATACTGCACCGTATCCGCCGGAATGGAGAAGCCCATATTTTCCACACCCACTGCCGCATATTTCAAGCTGTTGACCCCAAGCACCTCACCCTTCATGCTGACCAGCGGCCCCCCGCTGTTGCCGGGGTTAATCGCAGTATCGCTCTGGATCAGCCGGTAAGCCGCATCGACCGAACGGTTGAGGCCACTAATTACTCCTACGGTAGCCGAATTTCTGAGGGAGAACGAAATAGGCGTACCGATCGCTATAACCTTTTCTCCGACTTGTATGCCTGCCGGGCTAGCGGCGAACTTTGCCGGCTTCAGGGATTTGGCTGTAATCTTGATCAGAGCGAGGTCACTCACCTCATCCAAATATGTATCCGTAATGTTATAGCTCTTGCCGTCTGAGGTAACCACCACTGCATTCTGCAGCCCCTCCATGACGTGGGCATTGGTAATAATCCACCCGTCTGCTTTGACGATAATTCCGGACCCGTGTGTCAGATTGTAGCGGTCATCCGGGCCTACGGGGTCGCCACTGGCTTTGCCGATAATGCCCACGACTGATGGCGACACAGCGCGGATAATTTGTGGTACCGGATCCACTGCGGGTTTAGCCGTTTGCTCCTTGTTAACGGGTTTGACTCCACCTATTTGTCCAGCCGTTACAGGGCCTGTCCCTCCGTACACTGTGCCAAATGCAGACAGCGGACTACCTGTGAATCCCGACAATATCAACCCGCACAACAGCACAACGCCACTCCGGGCAACTGCGTTCTTTCCCCCGTTCATCGCCTTCCCCCTTTCTCCTGTACAGCTGATTCCTTTATCCTGTTAAAAAAAGACGCCTTTAGGCTCGCCGGGTGGCGGATAAAGGTGTCTTTGAAAGACCTTGCTTCTGAAGTTAGTTGTGCCTGAACTTAGCTGAACCAATTCATAATCATTGCATAGTCAGAGACTGCAAAAACCAGCAGGCTCACCACTCCGAAGCCGATTGCAAATTTGTTCTTCTGCGGAGCTTTCAATAGCCGGACCACACCAATAAGAATCAGGATCGTGAATAGAATCATAAATACATCGAAGGTATGAAATGTAGACGGTTCTTGCGCGGCAGCTTCTGCAAGCAGCATGGCAATCCCTCCCTGAAAGTGTTGTCAAGCAAGTTCATCTAATCCATATCACCTTCTATGTTATCGCTACCATTTCAGTGACGCAATAGAAATTGTCTAAAAATTATGTATTTGTCATAAAAAATATTTCCGAAGCCGGAAATCAGCTGAAATTCAGAGATATTTATCATTGACCACTCGTTGTAATATGTATTTTTCAAGGAGCTGATTCCTATTGCAGCCGCAAACAGCCTTTGCTAATCATTCAACGCAAAACCCTCTCTTTGAATCTTACTGCGGACATGCTGTAGTTATGACTGTTCTGTCTCTCTCCCGCCAGCTTAATTTTTGTCTGCACACATCAAATCGCATGCCACAACCCTCACTGTAAAACTCCGGACGACGATGTTATGATCAGTCATGCAGAACTGGAGGTGCCCGCCGGCTTGAAATACATCGAATTCGGAATAGGAAACAGATGGCTGGTACGAACTGAGACCGAGAAGCCTGATGGTACAGAGACCGAAGCACGGGGAATTATCAGACCTATTAAATTCCGTTCCCTGTATCTCAGACTCTGGATCAGAAGAACGGTATGGATTCTGGATTCACAGGACGGCTTCAAGAAAGCCACCAAAGCGCGCAATCAATTCAAAGTGATCTTCGGCATCCGTAGTGAGTTGTAATAGTGGGTGCACCTAAAATAGACAGAGTTCGAGCGTGTCAGGGTAATTTAGACAAAACATCAAAGCGACTTGAAGATATTGAAAAGGCTCATCTTTTCCAAAGCTTACTGATGCACTCAGACAATTATTTACCCACCATGCGCTTCATACCAGTCTGACGTACCACAACATATAACCTAGAATAAGCGTATGACTACTCATCCACTACTTTATGGAACCATTGCCAAAGCAATGGTTATTTTATACAATGAAGTTGAATTGTATATCCAATTTATGGGAGAGATGGTTTTGAAAAAAGTATTCATTTTCATGATTGTTATTACATCTTTATTTTCTTTTTCTAATAGCACTAGCAGTAATGGTTTAAGGACGAAATCAATTCAAATGAATAAGTTTTTCCGTGCCTGGCAAGGCGTAGGAGCTGATAAGAAAAATATCTATGTGACAACGGATAGGAATACGAAATTTTCTCTTTCAAATACAATATCTGTATATGATGTTTCAGGGAAATATGTTGTAGAAAAACAGTCCGCTTACACCGGTAAAGATGAACAAGGGCGTTTCATGTCTTTTGGAGATTGTTTTGTTTCCAATAGTTTTTTGTATGCTACAGTCTATAATTTCAATTCATCACCGCCTATAAATGAGCGTATTAGCCGTGTTGTAAAATACAGTCTACCAGACTTAAAACAGATAAAAGAGTATGATATCGGACAGGGTACAGCAGAATCATTAGCGACCTACAAGGGGTCTTTCTGGGTAGTGTATCACGATAGAAATGAAGTCAAGCGTTTTGATAGTAAATTTAGATATCAGGCAACCTATCCACTGTCAGCGCAATTTGGGGGCGAGGGAGGATATCAAGGCATATTTTTTAAAGATAACGAACTTTATGGTAACCTGCATGGTTCCAACCAATATGGTAAGGAATATGCCCAAGGATTGGATCATTACAAATTTAACGGTAATACTTTTGAATTTATAGAAAGGATTAAAGCCCCTACTTATGGAGCAGGTCAGGGTGTTGAAAAGGTAGGGAATAGAGTCTATTGGGTCGATCGACCAGCAAATAAGATTATTATTACAAATGAATTTTAAAAAATAATTACTGGCAGGAATAAGTGTTTTTATTTTACTCTCGAATCATAAAGCATAAATTCGGTGGTATGGGAGTTGCTGGAACGCAATACTAAAATGGATATTAGTAATTTTACGGGTACGCCTTTAACTGTGGACTTTGATTCTAGGAAGTATAGCTTAAATTATTGGATGTATAATCATATATGACCGAATTAAGCCTTTTAAAAGGCAGGTTAAATTAAAAACTATTAGCAGAGTTTTATGGCGGTGCTTCTTGTAAATCAGGTAGCGCTTTTACCGTCTGCCTCCTTAAGATTCCGCCTCTCTGCGGGTACTTTGTTCTTGGCTAAAATAGGCGCATGCCTACCACTACACAGGACTTCCACCTAGAGATTACAACCATAATAAGCGTAAAAAAACAGCCCATGCCCCACCTCTCAGTGGACCATGGGCTATTTAAGTTCGCAGCTTCCTCCGGTTACAAAGTATCAGAGGTCTGAAGTTCAAGCGCCTGAGTACGTTCGGTGTCGCGGATGAGGACCGGCTTCAGATACCGGCCTGTGTAGGATTCCTCGACCGTTATCAGCTTCTCCGGCGTTCCGGTTGCAAGCACAGTTCCTCCGCCGCTTCCGCCTTCCGGACCCATATCAATAATATAGTCAGCTGTTTTGATTACATCGAGGTTATGCTCAATGACCAGGACCGATTCACCGGAATCCACCAGACGGTGCAGCACCTCAAGCAGACGGCCAATGTCATCTACATGCAGGCCGGTCGTCGGCTCATCCAGAATGTACAGCGTCTTGCCGGTACTGCGGCGGTACAGCTCGGAAGCCAGCTTCACGCGCTGCGCTTCACCACCGGACAAGGTTGTCCCCGGCTGGCCGATGTTGATATAGCCCAGACCCACATCAAGCAGCGTCTGCATTTTGCGGTGGATACGCGGGATATTCTTGAAGAATTCTGTTGCATCCTCGACGGTCATCTCCAATACATCGGAGATACTCTTGCCTTTATATTTCACTTCCAGCGTTTCGCGGTTATACCGTTTGCCCTTGCAGACTTCACAAGGCACATACACATCCGGCAGGAAGTGCATCTCAATCTTGATAATCCCGTCTCCCCGGCAAGCCTCACAGCGGCCGCCCTTCACATTGAAGCTGAAGCGCCCCTTCTGGAAGCCGCGTACCTTAGCCTCATTGGTCTTGGAGAACAGGTCGCGGATATCATCGAACACACCTGTATACGTGGCCGGATTGGAGCGTGGTGTACGCCCGATCGGTGACTGGTCAATCTCAATTACTTTATCCAGATTCTCCAGACCGCGGATTTCTTTATGCATACCGGGACGGACCTTGACAGCCTTGTTGAGCTGGCGTGCCAGGCTCTTATAAAGAATTTCGTTAATAAGCGAAGATTTGCCGGAACCGGATACTCCGGTTACTGCTGTAAAGACACCAAGCGGAATCTTCACATTTACATTCTTCAGATTATTCTCTTTAGCCCCGCGAATCTCTATCCAGCGCTCATTATCGGTAGGCCGGCGTGTCGAGGTAACAGGGATGAATTTGCGTCCGCTTAAGTATTCACCTGTCAGGGAGTTCGGATCGTCCATAATCTCCTGAGGTGTACCTTGAGCAATTACCTGTCCGCCATGTATTCCGGCACCGGGACCAATATCGATAATATAGTCGGCAGCCATCATGGTATCCTCATCATGCTCAACGACGATCAGAGTATTGCCCAGATCGCGCATATGAGCCAGCGTAGCAATCAGCCGGTCATTATCCCGCTGATGAAGCCCGATGCTCGGCTCATCCAGAATATACAGTACACCCATCAGACTGGAGCCAATCTGTGTAGCCAGCCTGATCCGCTGCGCTTCACCGCCGGATAACGAGCCCGCTGCGCGGCTAAGCGTCAGATAGTTCAGTCCTACATTTACGAGGAATCCTAAGCGGCTGCTGATTTCCTTAAGAATCAGGTTAGCGATAGCCGTTTCTTTCTCACTAAGCTTGAGATTCTCGAAGAAGTCCAGACAATCTCCAATCGAAAGATCCGTAACATCGGCAACATTCTGCTGATTAATCGTCACGGCCAGAATCTCTTTCTTCAGTCTTTTGCCTTTGCAGACATGGCATGGCTTGGCGCTCATGAAGCCTTCGATAAACTCGCGGATGCCTTCAGAGGCAGTGTCGCGGTAACGGCGCTCCAGATTCGGGATGATTCCTTCAAAAGCAACAAGTGCATCCTTGCGCTGGCCAAAGTCGTTCTCATAACGGAAGCGGATCTTCTCACTGCCCGTTCCGTGCAGCAGCTTGGTCATATGCTCCGGTGACAGGCTGCTGACAGGAACATTCTGCGGAATTTTGAAATGCTCACATACCGACTTCAGGAACTGCGGATAATAGTTCGACGTACTGCCTGTCCAGGCCAAGAATGCACCTTCTTCGATGGACTTCTCCGCATCCGGGATCAGCAGATCCGGATCGACTACCATCTTCACACCAAGCCCGTCACATTCCGTGCAGGCACCAAACGGGCTGTTGAACGAGAACATACGCGGAGCAAGCTCTTCTATACTGAACCCGCAGATTGGGCAGGCAAAGCTTGCGCTGAATAAAAGCTCTTCCTGGCCCATCACATCGACCAGAATCTGACCGCCTGACAGCTTCAGTGCAGTCTCCAATGAATCGGTAAGACGGGTCTCAATATCGTCCTTAATGACAATCCGGTCGACAACAACTTCAATCGTATGCTTCTTATTCTTCTCCAGCACAATATCTTCCGTAACTTCGCGAAGCTCACCGTCAACACGCACACGAACGAAACCTTGCTTGGAGATATCCGTGAACAAGCCTTTATGTTCACCCTTACGGCCGGAAATCACAGGTGCCAGAATCTGCAGGCGGGTCTTCTCCGGGTATTGCATAATCCGGTCAACCATCTGTTCCACAGTCTGTGATGTAATCTCTATGCCATGATCCGGACAATGGGGATGCCCAACCCGTGCAAACAGCAGCCGCAGATAGTCATAAATTTCTGTAACCGTACCTACGGTCGAACGCGGGTTGCGGCTTGTGGTCTTCTGGTCAATCGATATTGCCGGGGATAGACCGTCAATGGAATCTACATCCGGCTTCTCCATCTGGCCCAGGAACTGGCGGGCATAGGCAGACAGCGATTCAACGTAACGGCGCTGGCCCTCGGCATATATGGTATCGAATGCCAGTGATGATTTACCCGAGCCGCTCAGTCCCGTCAGCACGACGAAGCGGTCACGCGGAATCGTTACGTCGATGTTCTTGAGATTATGGGCCCTTGCGCCCTTGATTATTATACTTTCGTTCGCCAACGGTACCTCTCCTTTATAAAAAACTATTTCAAAAGCTAGTTTTTTTCTATTTAAAAACTTAATTCAAAAGTTCTAATTCAAAAGCTATTTAAAATATTTTCGATCCCTCCCAAACCCTCCCTTCCAAGGGAGGGCCCCAAGGGTTGCACCCTCTGGACACCCGCAAGCTCGGCGGAAAGAGTTAGGACTGGGATGGAATTGGTTACTGGGGCAACGGGAACGCTAGTCCCTACGGGAACGCTATACTGTAGAGCAGGACACAGTTAGAGCAGGATACGGCTCGCTACTGCTTGCCGATAACGCTGTCCCTACGGGATACGCGAACTGCGGCTGTTCCTACGGAATGCGCTAAGAGCTTGACCACAAGCTGTCCCTACGGGATACGCGAACTGCGGCTGTTCCTGCGGAATGCGCTAAGGGCGTAACTACAAGCTGTCCCTACGGGATGCGTGAAGTGCGAATGTATCTTCAAAAAGAACGGCCAGTGAAGCGCCGTTCCGTGATCATTAAGTGTAAGTGCTGGCGGGGCCAGCTTACTCGGCCCGCAGTTCAAGCAACGCATCGCGCAGCTCTGCGGCGCGTTCAAATTGCAGGTTCTTGGCCGCGTCCTTCATCTCGGCCTCCAGACGCTGCATCAGGCTCTGCTTCTCTTTCTTGTTCAGCTTGCCGCCGGCGCCGGTGAGATAATCGGCCTTCGACTCGGCCACTTTAGTGGCCTCGATGATGTCACGCACTTTCTTGTTGATTGTCGTAGGTGTGATGCCGTGCTTCTCATTATGGGCAATCTGAATTTCACGGCGGCGCTGGGTTTCGCTCATCGCCTTCTCCATGGAATCCGTAATACGGTCGCCGTACAGAATGACACGTCCATCAGAGTTACGGGCCGCCCGGCCGATCGTCTGAATGAGTGAACGCTCGGAGCGGAGGAAGCCTTCCTTGTCAGCATCTAGGATGGCGACAAGGGAGACCTCCGGCAGGTCAAGACCTTCTCTTAATAAGTTAATACCCACCAGTACATGGAACGTACCGAGCCGGAGATCACGCAGGATGGCCATTCGCTCCAACGTCTTGATATCGGAGTGCATATAACGTACCTTAATCCCGATTTCCTTGAAATAATCGGTCAGATCCTCGGACATCTTCTTCGTAAGTGTTGTAACGAGTACACGCTCATCACGCTCTACACGGTCACGGATTTCACTGATCAGATCATCGATCTGCCCCTCTGTAGGGCGTACTTCGATGATCGGGTCCAGCAGGCCGGTAGGACGGATAATCTGCTGCACCATAGTATCGCAGTGCTCCATTTCGTACGGTCCCGGTGTAGCAGACACATATACAATCTGGTTCACTTTCTCTTCGAATTCCTCGAACTGCAGCGGACGGTTATCCAGCGCGGACGGGAGGCGGAAGCCATGCTCCACCAGTACAGTCTTACGCGCACGGTCACCATTATACATAGCCCGGATCTGCGGCAGCGTTGCATGGGACTCATCAATAACAATCAGCATATCATCCGGGAAGTAATCCATTAAGGTATATGGAGTCGCTCCCGGCTCACGGAAGGTAAGCGGGCCGGAATAGTTCTCGATACCGGAGCAGAAGCCCACTTCCTTCATCATCTCAATATCGTACCGCGTCCGCTGCTCCAGGCGCTGGGCTTCCAACAGCTTGCCCGCATCACGAAGCACGGCCAGCCGTTCCTCAAGCTCCCGCTCAATGTTGATAATAGCTACACGCATTGTTTCTTCCTGGGTGACAAAGTGCGAAGCCGGGAAGATCGCTATATGATCGCGCTCACCAATCAGCTCTCCTGTGAGAACATCAATCTCGGTAATGCGCTCTATCTCATCTCCGAACAGCTCCACACGGATCGCATGCTCCCCCTGTGAAGCCGGGAAGATCTCGACCACATCGCCGCGTACCCGGAACGTCCCGCGTACGAAGTTAATGTCATTGCGCTGGTACTGGATCTCCACGAGCCTGCTCAGAATCTGATTGCGCGGCTTCTCCATCCCTACCCGCAGTGTCAACAGCATACTTCCGTATTCCTGCGGCGAACCGAGGCCGTAAATACAGGACACACTCGCAACAATAATAACGTCACGCCGTTCAAACAGCGAACTGGTGGCGGAGTGCCGGAGCTTGTCAATTTCTTCATTTATGCTGGAATCTTTCTCTATGAAGGTATCGGAGGAAGGAATGTACGCCTCAGGCTGGTAGTAATCGTAGTAACTGACGAAGTAGTCAACGGAATTGTTCGGGAAAAATTCTTTGAACTCACTCGCCAGCTGCGCCGCAAGCGTCTTGTTGTGCGCAATGACCAGCGTCGGGCGGTTCAGTTTGGAAATCACTTGTGCGATGGTAAAGGTCTTGCCTGTACCTGTCGCTCCCAGCAGCGTCTGGTGCTTCTTGCCCTGCCGGATGCCGTCCAATAATTCTTCTATGGCATGAGGCTGATCGCCCTGGGGTGTATACTCGGACTCCAGTTCAAATGTCTTTGTACTGACGACAATATCACTCATTTGCCCGTCTCCCCTCTATCGTCTAAAATATATGAATATATTATAATTGTAGCCCTAATAGTTGCCTATCCATACCGTACTGAAAAATATGGAAGATAGGAATACACGTTCCCGTTTATTATACAGCGTTGCCCAGATTGATGCAAACCATAATATATAGAAATTTAAGGAGCCTGAACTTATGGATATCACTTCAATTATCGGCCTGCTGGCAGGCCTTGCCGCAATGATAGGCGGCTTTCTCTGGGAAGGCGGAAGCTTATCCGGCCTGCTGCAGCTGAACGCCGCGCTGATCGTATTCGGCGGCACCCTTGCCGCTGTACTCATCAGTTTTCCGGCCTCCAGATTACGCAGCGTCCCGGCGGCTCTGCGCCTGGCATTCGGCAGACATCCCGACACCACCCAGGAGAAGGCCGAAGAGCTGATCTCCATGGCGGCGATTACGCGCCGCGGCGGCGTGCTCGCACTGGAGAAGAGAGCGGAGGAGCACCCCGATACCTTTACCCGCGAAGGGCTGTTTCTAATTGTCGACGGCACCGATCCTGATCAGGTCCGGCAAATTCTTGAACTGGAGATGGACGCCAAGGAACTGAAGTATGAAGGCTATGCCAAAATCTTCGAAGCCGCCGGCGGCTATGCTCCGACTATGGGCATCATCGGCACCGTAATGGGATTAATACGGGTACTGAGCAATCTGACGGATCCCTCTAATCTGGGGGCCTCGATCGCTGTAGCTTTTACAGCAACGCTCTATGGCGTAGCCAGTGCTAATCTTATATTTTTACCCATCGCCTCCAAAATCAAATCCCGCAGCCAAAGCGAACTGGGCAGCATGGAGATGCTGCTTGTCGGTATCCTGTCCCTGCAGAATGGGGATCATCCGCATCTGGTCCGCAAAAAACTGACCGCCTTTATTCCCGATGTCTCACCTAGACGCAGCAGCAATAATAACCCGGGAGACCCGCTATGAGACAAAGAAACCGCCGCCAGGGACGTAGTAGAGGTAAGGAGAACCGAGACCGCTGGATGATTACTTATGCGGATCTGATTACGCTTCTGCTCATTTTTTTCATCATCCTGTACGCCATGAGCAGTCTGGATACGCAAAAATACGCGATCGTTACCGGTTCATTATCTGATACCTTTAAGAGCGGCAGTCCTGTGCTTGAAGGCGGAAATGGAGTGCTGGATGGTAATCAGGGGAACACGGGAGCCGCAGTCTCGAATGAACAGGAAGCAGGCGGAAGCACTGGTGGCGGTCTTTCTTCCGGGGGCAATGTGAAGGAGAGTGGTTCGAACGGAACCGGGACGGGCACAGATACATCCGGGCAAAACGGGGAAACTGCAGAACACCAGCCTTCGGCGCGCGAGCTCGCTTTTCGTGAGCAGGAGGCCAAACTGGCCGCGCTTATGGGGGTAATCACCAAATACGTGGAAGATAACAACCTTGGGGAGCAGATCTTTGTAGCGGATAAACCGCAGGGCATTGCCATCACGCTTAGCGACCGGTTCCTGTTCGATGCCGGCAAAGCTGAGCTGAAATCACCTGCCTTTCCGGCACTGCGCCAGCTCTCCGGCCTGTTCCGCGGAATCGGTGCCACGATCAGCATCGAAGGCCATACCGACAATGTTCCGGTAACCGCCGCTTCAGATTACACGGATAACTGGGAGCTATCCGGCGCCCGCGCACTCTCTGTGCTGCGCTTCTTCCTGGATAACGAGGGGCTTAGCCCCGATACTTTCCAATATGCCGGTTACGCGGATACCAGACCTGCTTACGATAACACTACCGTTGAAGGACGGCAAAAAAACCGCCGGGTCGAACTCATTGTCCTGCGGCAGCTTCAGGAGGAAGAATAACGCGAATCCGCAAGCGAATCAGCTCAGAGTTCTGCAGATGAGAAGGCACGGCAACCATTTGCTAGTATAAGGAGATTGAACGCTATGCAGACTACAAACGGAACGACACCGGACGCCACCCGTTATCTCTATTTTCTGCGGCAGCTGGTTTCGCTGATCATGATTGTTTTTGCCCAGGGAATAATCACCTTCTTCGCGGGTTTATTATCTGTATTTATGATGTTCTTCTCCTCCGATTACTTCTGGGGAGACCTGGCCCATTTGTATCCACCCGATAAACTGATGTATATAGGCATTGACTTCCTTATTGCCGGCGCAGTCTTTGCCCTGCCCTGGCTCGGGGTCTGGTGGATGCTGTACGGTTTGTCCGAGGATGGACGCATCCGCTGTTTCCCTCTTCTTTTACTCTTCGCCTATCTGACATTTGTGATCCTCTTTCTGCAGATCAATCCGGTCTATAACCCGGAAGCCATGATCCCTTCCTCCGCCGGGGAATCCACCTTTCTGGTCTGTATGGGCATGTCTGCCGTGGTGCTTTTCCCGTTTTATTCGGCCGGTGTGTATTACTTCGTGCTCAAACCCAATACCCGTCCCAGA
The DNA here is from genome assembly GCF_038593005.1 of Paenibacillus sp. FSL E2-0178. NCBI lineage: Bacteria > Bacillati > Bacillota > Bacilli > Caryophanales > Paenibacillaceae > Paenibacillus > Paenibacillus sp. FSL E2-0178. The sequence goes on along the minus strand of NZ_CP151953.1, from coordinate 5,378,070 downwards.
AAAAGATACCGGTTCCTATTGCTGTGCCTTATCTTTGCCGTTGCGGGTTTGGCTCTGCTCCCCGCCCTTTGGCACTTGGCTCCCCGCATTTATCCGGGCCTGCTCAGCTTTCCGGAATGATACAGAAACGCAAAAAGACAGACCTCTCACATTAGTAACATCTAATGTAATAAGAGAAGCCTGTCATGTTCATCTGTTCGTAAATCCAGTTCAGTCATCTATTCAAAAAATCCGGGTACATAAACGGTTGAAACTATTCCCCAACCAATTCCTTATAAGCAGCCGCATCCAGCAGGCCGGAAGCTGCCTCGGCGAACTCACCGTCAAGCTCCAGCTCAAAAATCCATCCGCCGCCGTATGGCTGATCATTGATCAGCTCCGGACTGGTTTCGAGTGCGTCGTTGATCTTGGTTACCTTGCCGGATACCGGCGAGTACAGCTCCGACACCGTCTTAACAGACTCGATGCTGCCTACGCTGTCGCCCGCGGAAATGGCTGCGCCGACTTCCGGAAACTCAACAAACACGATGTCGCCCAATAAATGCTGCGCATGATCCGTAATTCCCACACGTACTACGCGTCCTTCACCCTGCTGTGCCCATTCATGCTCTTCGCTGTATAGCAGGTTGTCCAACACTTCACTCATTTCCAAGCCGCCTCTTTTCCACATTTGGAGTTCTAAATTTAGTTATAGCCTAAGTTATGACCTTGCCTAATGTCAATATAACTGACAGGAAAATTAAATTTGTCATCTTTTTGACGTTTTTTGATTGACATCGTGCTTGTAAACCCGGTTTAATGGAGTCAGTAGAAAAACATATGGTTTGCGAATGATGGCATAGGGAGAGACTGACCCTCAGGGGCAGCGCCGAAGGAGTAAGCCCGGGATGGGTGAATCTCTCAGGCAAAAGGACCTTTGCCGGACGCATCTCTGGAGAGCATCCACAGCCTGGACAACAGGAAACGGATCACCAACGGGGAAACCTGCGGGCAGGATAGCAGGGTAACTCTCAGGTACAAAGGACAGAGCGAACGTCTATTGATGCATGTTTGATGTGCATTGATGGACTTTCGCCTGTCCTTTTTTGCATGTAAACAGACTAAGGGGTGACACGATGGAGTCTTTGAGAAGAACGCCTTTTTATGATCTCTATGCCGCTTATGCGGAGTCCAGATGCATTGATTTCGGCGGCTGGGAGCTGCCGGTGCAGTTTACTGGCATCGTTAAGGAACATGAAGCGGTCCGCCAGCAGGCCGGACTGTTCGATGTATCGCATATGGGTGAATTCATGGTTGACGGCAGCGGCGCTGAAGCCTTCCTGCAGCAGATGACCACCAATGATGTCAGCCGCCTAGCAGATGGTGCAGCGCAGTATACCCTGATGCTCTATCCGAATGGCGGCGTAGTAGATGATCTGCTCGTCTACCGCCTGGACCATGAGCGCTACATGCTCGTCGTGAACGCCTCCAATATCGACAAGGACTTCCAGTGGCTGCAGGAGCATCTCACCGCTGAATTCAGCGGTGTCAGCCTGAAGAATGTCTCCGATGAGACGCTGCTGCTCGCTCTGCAGGGTCCGCTGGCTGAGAAGATTCTGGCCGAAGTTACCTCTGCCCCGCTCGCAGAGCTGAAGCCCTTCCACTTCATCGAACACGCCGAGGTCTGCGGCGTTTCTGTACTGCTCTCCCGCACCGGCTATACCGGGGAGGACGGCTTTGAGCTGTACGCCCCGGTCCACACAGCGGCTGCACTCTGGAATGGTCTGCTGGCCGCAGGCGCGCCGCATGGCCTGACCCCTGCCGGACTCGGCGCACGCGACACGCTCCGCTTCGAAGCCAAGCTGCCGCTGTACGGCCAGGAGCTCTCGGCGGATATTACGCCGCTCGAAGCGGGTGTCCAGTTCTTCGTGAAGCTGGACACAGCGGATTTTATCGGCCGTGATGCCCTGCTGAAGCAGAAGGAAGCCGGCCTCCCGCGCCGCCTTGTGGGGCTTGAAATGATCGACCGCGGGATTCCCCGCTCCCATTATCCCGTATATGCAGACGGTGTGAAGATCGGTGAAGTCACAACCGGCACACAATCACCGACGCTGAAACGTAATCTCGGACTTGCCTTGCTGGATGCTGCCTATACTGAGATCGGCACAGAGGTGTATGTGGAGATCCGCGGCAAACAGCTGAAGGCTGCCGTGATCAAAGCCCCGTTCTACAAAAAGAGCCAAGGAGTGAAGCCGTAATGAAGCACCGCTATCTGCCTATGACGGAGCAAGACCGCGCAGAGATGATGGAAACTGTAGGGATTCAGTCCATTGATGAGCTATTCGCTGACATCCCTCAATCTGTCCGCTACCAGGGAACGATGCCAATGTCCGGCCCGCTGGACGAATATGCGCTGCTGCGCCATATGAAGGGTCTGGCTGACAAAAATGCCGACTTTGATACCCATGCCAGCTTCCTCGGCGCTGGCCTCTATGACCACCATATTCCTGTTGTCATTAACCATATTATTTCCCGTTCGGAATTCTATACTGCCTATACCCCTTATCAGCCGGAAATCAGCCAAGGCGAGCTTCAAGCGATCTTTGAATTCCAGTCGTATATCTGTGAGCTGACCGGTATGAAGGTCGCCAATGCCAGTATGTATGACGGCGCAACGGCCTTCTCCGAAGCAGCCGTGCTTGCCGCAGGCGCCACCAAACGCAAAAAGCTGATTGTCTCCCGTACGGTACACCCGGAAGCACGCCAGGTACTTCGCACTTCCGCCAATGCCTGGGGCCTGCAAATCGTGGAGATCGATTATAAGGACGGGGTTACCGATCTTGCCAAGCTGGCTGAGGCCATTGATGCCGATACTGCCGCTGTTCTGGTCCAGTCGCCCAACTTCTTCGGCGGCATCGAGGATCTGCGCCAGATTGAGCCGTTGATCCACGCCGTCAAGGGATTGCTCGTGGTCAGCGCGAATCCCATTGCACTCGGCGTGCTGGAAACGCCCGGCAAGCTGGGCGCCGACATCGTAGTCGGCGACGCACAGCCGCTGGGTATCGCCGCATCGCTCGGAGGACCAACCTGCGGATTCTTCGCGGTTGCCGAACCGCTGATGCGCCGCATGCCGGGCCGGATCGTCGGCCAGACCGTTGACCGTAACGGCAAGCGCGGCTTCGTCTTGACCCTGCAGGCGCGCGAGCAGCACATCCGCCGCGAGAAGGCGACTTCAAACATCTGCTCCAACCAGGCGCTGCTGGCGTTATGCGCTTCTGTCTACTTGTCCGTCATGGGCAAAGAGGGCATGCGCGAGGTTGGCGAGCTGAACATCCGTAAGAGCCATTATGCCGCCGGACGGCTGGCTGAAATCACCGGTGCAGAGCGCGTCTTCACAGCCCCGTTCTTCAATGAATTTGTCCTGAAGCTCCCGGAAGGCAGCAACGTCAGTGAAGTGAATTCCAGGCTGCTGAAGGCAGGCTATCTGGGCGGCTATGATCTGGGCCGCGAGTATCCAGAGCTGGCCGGACATATGCTGGTTGCCGTGACTGAGAAAAGAAGCAAAACCGAAATTGACGAATTCGCCACTGCACTGGAGGGCTGTATATGAAACCGGAACAAACTTTGATCTTTGAATTAAGCCGGCCCGGCCGCTCGGCTTACTCTTTGCCTCTATGTGATGTGCCGCAGGAAGAGAGCATCAGCTCACTGATTCCCGAGGGCTTGCTCCGCAGCGAGCCGGTAGTGCTGCCGGAAGTATCCGAAGTGGATGTTATCCGCCACTATACTGCCCTGTCCCGGCGTAACTTCGGGGTCGATAACGGCTTCTATCCGCTAGGCTCCTGCACGATGAAATATAATCCGAAGATCAATGAAGATGTCGCCCGCTTCCCCGGCCTTGCCAAGATCCATCCGTACCAGCCGGAAGAGAGCATCCAGGGTGCACTTGAACTGATGTATACACTGCAAAAGGATCTCGCCGGACTGACCGGCATGGATGCCGTCTCCCTGCAGCCTGCCGCCGGTGCCCATGGCGAATGGACCGGCCTGATGATGATCCGCGCCTACCATGAAAGCCGCGATGAGGTCCGCTCCAAGGTCATCGTGCCGGATTCCTCGCACGGAACCAACCCGGCCAGCGCCGCAGCCGCCGGACTCGATACCGTCACCATCCCTTCCAATGATAAGGGAATGGTCGACCTCGAAGCGCTGAAGGCTGCGGTCGGCAGCGACACCGCCGCGCTGATGCTCACGAACCCGAGTACTCTCGGACTGTTCGAGACGCAGATCGTAGAGATCGCCGCGATTGTCCATGAAGCCGGCGGTCTGCTCTATTATGACGGAGCGAATTCCAACGCCATCATGGGCATCACCCGCCCGGGCGATATGGGCTTCGATGTGGTCCATCTCAACCTGCACAAGACGATGAGTACTCCGCACGGCGGCGGCGGTCCGGGAGCCGGGCCGGTCGGCGTGAAGGCGAAGCTGATCCCGTTCCTGCCCCAGCCGTCGGTGGTGCAGAACGAAGACGGCAGCTTCTCGCTTGACTCCGGCGGGCCGCAATCTATTGGCCGCGTCAAAGCCTTTTATGGCAACTTCGGTATTCTGGTCCGCGCTTACGCCTATATCCGCACCTACGGCCCGGACGGACTGCGCGAGGTGTCCGAGAACGCTGTGCTGAATGCCAATTACATGATGCACCGTCTGGCACCTTATTTCGAAATTCCATTCCCGGGTGTCTGCAAGCATGAATTCGTCATGTCCGGCAGAAACCTCAAGCAGTACGGCGTACGTACCCTGGATGTTGCCAAACGGCTGCTCGACTTTGGTTACCACCCGCCAACCGTGTACTTCCCGCTGACCGTAGAGGAATGTATGATGATCGAGCCGACTGAAACCGAAAGCAAGGAAACGCTGGACGGCTTCATTGAGACGATGATTCAGATCGTTAAGGAAGCGCAGGAGACACCAGAAATCGTAATTAATGCACCCCATACCACAGAGATCAGCCGTCTGGATGAGACCCAGGCCGCGCGGAAGCCGGTACTGAACTGCTCCTGCGGCTAAACGCGACTGGCGGCAACGCGCAGGCGAAATGACTTCACCGCAAATAAATAGCCGGGCAAGCGATACGCTAGTATCACTGCCCGGCTATTCTTATGTATATATAGCGTTACGCGCCTTCTAGGGCGTTAGCCGTTTGACGAACTGGAAGCGGTCATTCACCCGCATTTTACTGTAAATACTCTTCAGCATATTCCGAACCGTGCCTTCACTGATGCCCAGATCACTCCCGATGTGCAGCGCGCTTTTCTCAAGTAACCATAGCCTTGCTACATCCTGCTCCCGCGCGGTCAGCTTATATTCCTGTAAGGTGGCTTCCAGGCGGTATTGCTGCATCTCCGGGTTCTTCTCCATCCACTTCTCCATAATATTCTCGGCAATCTGCTGCACGAACGGAATGGCGAATTCAATCGGTTCTCCTCTATTAAAAGAAATGTCCACATATCCGAAGACGGTATCCTCATTCTGCAGCGGAGCACACACACAGTTCCAGTTCTGGAAGGCCTGGTCGGAATGCTCCGCCCCCCGCACTACCCCGATGCAATTCATCTCCATGGCCAAGGATACGGCATTCATGCCCGAGCGCTGCCTGCATAAGCTAACCCCCGGACGCAGCTCCGCCTGTTCCATCTCATCCCGGGTAACCGGAGAAGAACAAACCAGCTCCAGAATGGTTCCCTCCCTGTCCGTCAGGAATACAACATAAGGAATAGAGAGCAGCTGGCTTAATTTATTCATTTCACTGCGGATGGAAGATATCATGGCTCTATGATAGATATGCTCTTTCGATTCTTCTGGAAAAGAAACTCCGGACTGCCCGCTATGTAATTCGATTTGCTCTGCGTCAAGCGGCCGGAAGGCTTCAAGCTGCTGTGCTTCCAAATCTCCGGGCACGCTCCATGCTCTCGATTGTTCAAAGATTCTCACGACGATCCTCCTCCATTTTTACCATTTCCTATATAACCGATTTTAAAAGAAAGTATTATAACATACAATCACGGAATAAAAAACATTCAGCATTGGACCTGTAAATGAACCTGCAAGCGCTGTAAAATAGAAAAATCTGCAGTCAAAAATCACAAGTGAAAACGGCTATGTTGTCCTGTAATAAGGACCGTACCCTTTCAGCAAGGAGGTTCTACATGCTTCGCATTGGCTATATCTCGGCAGTCCTGAATCTGGCAACCGCTATGGTATCATTCATGCGCTTCGGCAGTAATTATGCGCTGGCGATCATGATCAGCTATACACTAATGTTCTTCCTGGGTTACAGGCTGCTCCGCTCCAAAAGCAATCTGGCCCTAATCCCGCTGCTCACGGTCAGCTGCTCCTGCCTGATGTACAACGTGGTCTATGTTCTATTGAAGCAGATCAACCTTGTAGACCTGTACGCTGTAGACTGGAGACTGGAAGTTCAGCTGGTGCTGCCACTGTTAATAGGGTTACTCCTCAAAGCCATTCTCGAACGAAGCGGCAAATCCCGGTTAGTCTAGTTAACCAGGGTAGCCGCTTTTTTGCAGCATCATTCGCCATAATAATCTAAATAAATATATTCATTCGATGGATTGTGATAGTTTTCGACATTGCCGCAGTGATATATTTATTCATACGTCTTTTACATAGATTGGGATTCATAAATTTATATGCTGCGAACAAGCGAACGCGCTTTCAAAGTAATTTCCAGGAGGGTTAGCCTTGAGTATTATTGAAGCCAGAGGGCTGAGCAAGTCCTTTATGCAGGCAGTGAAGGAGCCGGGCCTGGGGGGAGCGGTTAAGCACCTGTTCCTGCCCCGGCATATCGAGAAGGTGGCGGTTAAGCCGCTGGACCTGAGTGTAGAAGCAGGCGAGACGGTAGCCTACGTGGGCCCGAACGGTGCAGGCAAATCGACCACCATCAAGATGCTGACCGGAATCCTCATGCCCTCAGCCGGCACTGTTTCTGTAAACGGTATCAATCCGTACAAAAAAAGAATGGATAATGCCGCCCAGATTGGCGCCGTGTTCGGCCAGCGTACCCAGCTGTGGTGGGATATCCCGATTGTGGAGTCTTTCTCGCTGCTGAAGGATATTTATCAGATTCCTGGCGCCGTCTACAAGACGAATATGGAGCTGTTCACTGAAATGCTGGGAATGAGCGAGTTCATCCATCTCTCTGCCCGGAAGCTCTCCCTGGGTCAGCGGATGCGCGCCGATCTGGCCGCAGCCCTGCTGCATAACCCGCCGATTCTGTATCTGGATGAGCCGACCATTGGCCTCGACGTATCCGTGAAGCAAAAAATCCGCGAGTTCATCAAACAGATCAACCAGGAGCAGAACACTACGGTGATGCTGACCACCCATGATCTGGGGGATATTGAGGATCTGTGCAAACGGCTGATTATCATCGACCATGGGGCGATTATTTATGACGGCAGTCTGAGCGAGGTGAAGGCCCGTTTTGCCAAAAACCGTGTCATCTTCTTTCAGGTCGGATCGCCGATGCCGGAGTTATATGCGCAGCTCGCGCAGACACCCGGAATGAAGCTTGCGCAGCAGAGCGCGCAGGAATTCTCGGTCTCTTTTGACCGGTACGAATATACCGCCAGTGAAGTGGTGGGCCGGGTGATGAGATATGGCGAAGTGGTCGACTTCCGAATGGAAGATACTAATATTGAGCAGGTCATCAAGGCCGTCTATGACGGCAAGCTGGATCTGACCGGAACCGGGGAATAAGGAGGCTTACACACGATGATGACTGCTGCCCAGTTTAAAATGTACAGAAGTATCGCGAACCGCTCCCTGCAACGGGTTTTGGCCTACCGGATTTCTTACATCATTACCTTTCTGGCGAACTCTATCAATCTGCTGGCCATTTACTTCCTGTGGCAGGGCATTTACAGCGGGCGGGAGGTGGTAGGCGGCTATACCTGGGACCAAATGAAAACCTATCTGCTGGTTACCTTTCTGGCCAACTCCGTGTTGTCCTGGTATTCGGAATCGGCTATTTCCGGCAAAATCCTTGACGGCAGCGTCGCCGTAGACCTGCTGAAGCCGGTCGATTTCCAGACCGCAAGATTCGCGGAAACCTTGGGCTCGAGCCTGCTTGAAGGCGGCATGAGTACGGTGCTGCTGATCCTGTTCGCTACCTTCCTGACCGGAGTCACCTTTCCGGGTTCGCTCTCTGTCTATGTCTTGTTCGCAGTCAGTCTGCTCGGTGCAATCGTGGTGAAATTCGGCGTTGTCTATCTGGCAGCACTTTTATGCTTCTGGTCCACCGGATCGATGGGCATCGTCTGGACACGGATTGCTCTGACCAATCTCCTGTCCGGAGCTTTGGTACCTCTGGCCTTCTTCCCGGACTGGCTGGAAAAGCTGGCGCTCCTGCTGCCCTTCCAGGCCATCATCCACACGCCGTCGATGATTTTTCTGCAGCAGGCAGATACCGGGGAGAGTCTGCGGCTGATCGGTATTCAACTTTTCTGGGGGGCAGCACTCTGGATTGCCGGCAGAGCAATGTGGAACTGGGCGGTACGCCAGGTGACCATCCATGGAGGCTAAGGCAGGAAGAGGCCGCAGAATGAAAATGTCCCAAATGCTCTACCTCTACAAACGGCTGTATGTGCAGCAGCTTAAAGCGATTTTGGAATATAATAAGGACTTCTATATTTTGATGTGCTCGGCCGCCTTGACGCAGATTCTGGGGTTTGTCTTCCTCTGGGTGATCTATGACCGGATTCCGGATATTAACGGCTGGAAGTTCTGGGAAGTTACGTTTATGTACGCCATGATCTTTCTGACGGAGGGGATCGGCTCTTTGTTCTTCGAAGGCACCTGGCGCCTCGGGCGGCTGGTCAACATGGGCGAGCTGGACCGTTATTTGCTGCGGCCGGTGCCCGTTGTCCTTCAGGTGTTCTGCACCGGGATCGGCATCAACGGACTCGGCAATCTGCTGATCGGCGGAGTGATCGTCTGGGAGTCGCTCGTTCATAGCCCGGTTCACTGGACGCTGGGCAAAGCCGCCATCCTAATCCTGCTGTTTCTGACTGCGGTCATCATCCGGGTATCGATCAACCTCGCGGGGAACTCCGCAGCCTTCTGGATCCGCAATGCGGGCAATGCCTTTCCGCTGATGGTGCATAACCTGTCCGATCTGGCCAAATATCCGATTACCCTGTTCCCACAGGCGATCCGCATCTTTATTTCTACTGTGCTGCCCTATGCGTTCATCAGCTTTTATCCGGCAACCTATATTTTCGGCAAAAGCGGATGGTCCGGCTGGTGGCTGCTCGCCCCTGTTGCGGCAATAGGAAGCGCGGCTGCGGCCTATGGTATCTTCCGGTATGGATTGTCTAAGTATGAGAGTACGGGGAATTGATCGTCCGTTAAGTTATAAAAGTCTAGTTTTGGAGTAGGATCAGTGGTAGTTCATTGGTGGACGCTCCGCAAACGGAACGTTGTTCCAATCGCTGTTGTGTCCAGATTTTTTTGATTTCACCTTATCGGTGAAAATCCGGACACAAAGGCGACCGCTAACGCTTTTACACAATCGTTCCGTCCGCTCCGCTGTTTAAACGGGAAACGGGTTTACACCTTTAAACACATAAATGCCTGAACACCTGAATAGCTGAACACCGCAAAATAGACCTCCCTTTATAAAATCGGAATTGTTAGCAACCGGTTCAATAGGAAGGTCTCTTTGTGCATAATGATAGTTATGTTCAACTATGGCTAAAGAGCAACAAATCGCCGCTTGTCCAGATCTAACTCGTATACATGTGGCTCCGGTTCAGGATCACCGCCAGCGCCAACCAGCGGGTACACACATCCGCTTCCTTGAAGCTGATCTTATTGAACTCCAGAACATGGTGAGATGGCCGCACGAATAAGAATGCAGGCAGCTCTAATAGTAACTGATCCTGATGGTCTCCCTGTAGATGATGGTGTCGTAGCAGACAACCAACAACTCAAGCACGATGCCCGGCTGCTATTATCGCCTTTCTCGAAAATCCTGCCCAAAATACAACAATTCCCTCATACAAACGGCCGTATTCCAAAATTGTTGTACAAACGCTCATGACGCTGTGGCGTCACCCCCTAGAATGAAAATAGGTATTCTCTATGTTTCTACATTCTAAACCTGGAAAAACTGAAGATAACAAATCTGTGGACGAGCCTTTATTGGGGCCAAAAACCCTGTTGTACAAACTGTCCCATTGCGACTCTCAGGCACCGCCTATTGCACATCAAAGTGCGTGTATAAAATTCTACACTAATGAGCGCATGATTTGTGAATTGACAGGAAAGTAGGAATAGATTCATGGATGCTATACGCGAATGCTGTGCGGGTCTCGATGTTCATAACAAAACGGTCGTCGCTTTTATTCTAAACGGACCGCTGGACCACACTCCCCAAAAGCAAATCTCGACGTTCGGAACGACAACTCGTGAATTATTGCGGCTTCAAGACTGGCTTATCGCGAATCAGTGTCAGGCGGTGGCGATGGAGAGTACAGGCGTATTGTGGAAACCGGTCTGGAATGTACTGGAATCGACGTGCGACATCGTCTTGGCGAATGCCCGGACGATTAAAAACATTCCTGGACGAAAAACCGATATGAATGATGCCTTTTGGATTGCGAAACTCCACCGGTGCGGATTGGTTCAAGCCAGTGTAGTCCTGCCCGAGCAGCTGCGGGATCTGCGGGACTGGACGCGGTACCGGGTGAAAATGGTCCAAGCGATTACGGCCGAAAAGAATCGGATTCATAAACTGCTGCAGGATGGAAATATCAAATTGTCTAGTTTCATCACGGATGTCTTTGGCGTATCGGGCCGCTTGTTGCTGGAGCAATTAATGGATGGTGAGGTGCTGGACGAAGAGCAGCTTCGTGGGCTCGTGAAGACAAAACTAAAGAAAAAGGTCCCCGAACTCATGGAAGCGTTGAATGGGCGTGTGCGTCGTCATCATCGGGAGATGATGCGGCTTCACTGGGATCATCTGTTGTATCTGGAGAAGCAAATCGAGCAAGTGGAAGCCCGGATTGAAAGCAAGCTAGCACCGTATGCCGAAGAACTGGAGTGGCTCGATTCGATCCCTGGGATTGAACGCAATACGGCTGCAGCTATTTTTGCTGAACTCGGTCCGGAGGTGCATCAGCGTTTCGAAACGGAGGAACAATTGACGTCTTGGGCAGGCGTCAGCCCAGGAAACAAGGAAAGTGCAGGAAGGAAATCTAAAACGAAATGTCTGCCGGGAAACAAGTTTTTGAAACGCGCGTTAACCCAGGCGGCATGGGCGAATGAGAAATCCTCCAATCGCATCGGTCAGCACTTTAGACGGGTTCGAAAACGGCGTGGAGACAAAAAAGCGTGTGTAGCCACGGCACATTTACTGATAAAGATTATTTACAGCCTAATGAAAAACAGATCCGGATACGAAGAAAAGGACGTGCCGGAAAGCACGTCCAAGGAAAAGGCGTTAGCTTATTACTTGAAACAAATCGAAAAGTTAGGCTTAACGGTTCAAGTGACGTCCCCCGAAACGAGCTGATTTTTAAAAAATCGCTCAAAGATTGGGGTAGGGGGACTTTTTGCGCCTTTAAGAGTAAGTTTATCCGAAAGAGTTACTTTTAAAACACGTGCTAAGCTCATCCCTGCTAAAGCCTACGTTTATTTTCGTATAAAAAGACAACAATCCCCCTCATCCCGGCGGCTTAGCGGAACAATTCTTGCATTTCATACGACAATCTTCCTGAACACCCTGGAATCTAGGTAGCCGAGTTGTAATACGTACAACATTTTGTCTACACAGTGTGAACCTGAGATTCTCAATCCTGCCAGCAACAGATCTGGTATGCAAAATGAAGGGTTTCACTAGTCTGGTCACATTATTGCAGGATCAGTTACTTGTTGGGCTGCTGTCTCAAGTGCGGCCTGGTTTGGACGAAGCTGACGAAGAAGACTCCACTGCCGCCCGCAGACGGCGAAGAGCAGTGCGGACAATCCCGCACTGCTCTCATTTATGCTCTCATTACTGCTGCCAACTGCCATTGCTGTCCCAATAACTACTACTTTCCACTACTACTTTCATCAACTACTACTTCCAGCTATTCCATCCCGTTCCCTTCTTCCTGCAGCTACTTCCCCAATCAGCTAGGCAGATCCGTTGACGCCACAGTTCCGGCTGCGGCAGCCTGCTTGCGCTCTTTGGCCGATTTGCGGAAATAGAGCAGCTCATAGATTGCCGGAACTACGATCAGAGTTAACAGGGTTGCCGCAGTCAGGCCGCCGATAACTACAATGGCCAGACTCTGTGAGACGATGCTTCCCTGCTCGGACTGCCCGAACAGCAGCGGCAGCATGGCGCAGACGGTAGCAATGGCTGTCATCAGAATCGGACGCATCCGCGTGCCGGCCGCTTCAAGAATGGCTTCGCGGACCGTCATATGCTCCTCATTATGCTTAATGCGGTCGATCAGCACGATCGCATTGGTGACCACGATGCCGATGAGCATTAATGCGCCGAACAATGCGGTGAAGTCAGGGGTCACACCCGAGATCAGCAGGGCTACGATGGCCCCGATTGCTGCGAGCGGCAGGGAGAACATGATCGCCAGAGGCGCACGCAGCGTCTTGAAGGTCAATACCATGATCAGGTATACCAGGCCAATCGAGATCAATGCGGTCATGCCCAGATCACTGAAATCTCCGGCCTGATCGGCCGAGGCACCACCTGCGAACAGGGTGACTCCCTCTGGCAAGGTAATGCTGTCAGTCGCTGCTTTAATATCTGCACCGATCTCCGAGACCCGCTTCGGATCTGCCTCTGCGGTAATCCGTACATAAGGCTTGCCGTCTTTATGATACAGCATTGCCGGCTGGTCAGTGACCGTAAGCTCTGCCACCTGTGACAGCGGCTGCGGGCCGGCGGATGTCATAAGCGTAATCTTCTGCAGATCCTCCTGCGATGCAGGCTGAACCACTGGCTCCAGCACTACTGAGGCAGGGGAACCATCCAGCTCGATCTGGCCCAGCGGAACCGGATTCAGCATCGCACTAAGCTGCATGGAGATTTCCTGGGCATTCGCCACAGCCGGATTTACTTTGAACGCAAACACCGGCTTGGTATCCTCCATGTTGCTGGCTACCTTCCCTACGCCTTCGATTGTTTTTACTTTGGCAGCAACTTCCTTGGCAACCTTATTGATGGTCTGAAGATCTTCGCCCACAATATCAATGTATTCATTGGTTGAGCTGGAGCTCATCATACTAGCTGCTCCCACGGTCAATGCTGCTCCGTCATAGGAAGACTGCAAGCTGCGGATATGGTCCATGAATACCTGCGCATCTGCATCTTCCTTCATCATGACGGTATAATCCACTTGGGTCAGCGACACCACACTGCCCCATTGTGCCGAATCTGCGCTATTACCGGATTGCATAATGACGATCTCCGCCTGCGGCTGCTTCATCAGTTCAGCTTCCAGCTGCTTGCCGTTCTCCAGCACCTCTGATACCGGCACATTATTCGGATAGACCAGCTGAACGGTTACCGTGCTGGCATCTGTAGCATCGAGCGCCCCTTTGGGCATCGTGACATAGGCGCCAATGGACCCCACAAGCAGCAGCAGTCCGAGGGATAACGTAATCCACTTCCGCTGCAGATTCCACTCCAGGAAGCGGCTGAACTTGCGGGAAGGCTCATGCTCCTTCAAGGAGGAGCCCTTCAGCAGCAAGGAGCTGAGCAGCGGTACTACCGTTAAGGCAACTATTAGCGAGGTCAGCAGCGAGTAAGTGACGGTCAGCGCAAACGGCAGCAGGAAGGCTTGCAGCCCGCCGCGCAGCAGCCCCATCGGCAGGAATACAGCTACCGTGGCAATCGTAGAGGTAGTAATCGCCCGGGCGACCTCTCCAGTTGCGCTGACTACCATTTCGCGGGACAAGCGTTCTTTTTGCATCCGCCGGTAGATGTTCTCGATCACCACGATGCTGTCATCGACCAGCCGTCCAACCGCAACGGCAACGCCGCCCAGCGTAACTATATTCAGCGTGATCCCGGACACCTTCAGCAGGTACAAGGTAACCGCCAGCGATAACGGAATGGAGATAGCCGTAATCAGCGTTGCCCGTACATTGCGGAGGAAGATCAGGATCACAATCGTGGCGAATAAAGCGCCGAGCAGCACCTCACGCAGCATGCTGTTTACCGAGGTCACGACCATATCCGAAGTGCTGAAGATCATGGATACCTCGGCATTTTTGACGCTGGCGCTAAGCTCCTCTGCTGTACTGCGCACCTTGTCGCCCACATCCACCGCGTTGGCACTTGCTTCTTTGGTGATAATGAGGAACAGTACATCCTTGCCGTTCGAGCGGCTCACACTCTCTTGGTCCAGCTTGGGCTCGACAGCAGCAATATCTCCCAGCGTCACTCCCGCTGCCACCGGCAGCTTTTGAAGCGTACCGACGCTCTCAATGGACGAAACCACGTTCACATTGCCCGTGTGGCCGCCAATCGTCTGCTCACCCACTGATGCCGATACGCTGCGGCCCTGAAGCAATCCCATGACCTGCGCCGTGTTTACTCCCTTCGCCGCCATGGCTGCCGGATCAAGCTTCACCCGGACCTGCGGAGAAGTTTTACCGTAGAGGGCTACACTCGCTACACCATCAATTTTTTGCATCTCGGGCAGGATCTTGTTCTCGGCAATCTCCAGATTCTCCTTGGTGAGCCCTTCATCGAACGCTACAGTGACCTGCGACACAGGAATCATCGAGGTATTCAGCTGAATGATGAACGGGTCCATCACGCCTTGCGGGAATTGCAGGGCATGAACTGCCTTCTCAACCTCCTGCGCCGCTTCCTTCATATTGGTTTTGCCGTCAAAATAAATATCCACCTTGGCATAGCCGTCAGCGGAAGTGGACATCTGCTCCGTCTTGCCTTTCACCAGTGAGGTCGCAGCCTCAATCGGCTTCGTCACTTGCGTCTCCATCGCATGCGCATCCTGGCCAGGACCCAGGACCGCAACGGTCACCTGAGGATTATCTGCCTCCGGCATGAATTCCATCGGCAGCGAGGTATAACTCATTATACCGACCACAAGCGCCATAACTACCAGCAGCCCGACTGCCCCCTTATTGCCAAACGACCATTTCGTAAGCCATGTCATTTCTTTTACCCCTTCCATTTCATCAAATGTATTGAACGCTTTATGTCTGTTCTCTTATGTATGAGCTGCAGATTCTTGCTTAAGTGTAGAAGCTTTGGGCTGATGCCAAAACGGTCCGGCGGAGGGTTTCGTTCTCGGTCTTAAGGCGGGTGGCGGCTCCTTCCAGAGGTACAACGCAAAAAAGCTGCCCTGTAGAGGACAGCCTGTTAAAGAATAGCCTGGTATCGACGCATAGCAATTAAGGCGAATTCCGTACCGCTTCTTCCCGGAACACACTCTTTAGCAGCGGCGGTGTCACCAGTGTGGTAATAATTACAGCAATGATAACGCCGGTGAAATATTGCGGCAGCAGCAGCCCGCTCTCAAGCCCCGTGGCCGCAATAATCAGGGCGACCTCGCCTCTGGAGATCATTCCCGTACCAATGACCAGTGATGAGCGGGTATTGAAGCCGGTAAGGCGTGCGCCGATTCCGCCGCCAAGCAGCTTAGCCAGAATGGCGACCAGGGACAGCACCACCATGAATCCGAGCTGGCTGGCGAGGCCCTCAAAGCTGACACTGAGTCCGATGCTGACAAAGAAGACCGGCACAAACAGCGAGTACGCAATCGGCTCTACTTTGGACTCTACCACATGCTTGAAGGAGGTTTGTGCAATAGCAATCCCGGCAGCAAAAGCGCCGATAATTCCGGCCATCCCCATCATTTCAGCGAAATAAGCATATCCGAATAGAATTACCAGGGCGGCCGTGATCGTCGCTTCGGTCACCCGCAGCGGAGCAAGCCACCGCATCACCCGAGGGACAACCAGCCAGCCTGCAAGGACAGCGACGGCGAAGAACAGCAGTTTTTTGCCGATCAGCAGACTTATCGAAATATCATCGCCCGTGCCAAAGAAGCTCATCAGCACCGCCAGCAGGACTACTACCAGAATATCATCGACAACCGCCGCCCCCAGAATTGTGGAGCCTTCCGGCGTATTCAGCCGGTTCATCTCCTTGAGCACCTGAACGGAGATACTGACCGAAGTAGCACTCAGAATCACCCCCAGGAACAGCGCGTTATGATACGCGAAGCCGAACCATTCCCCGATGGCAAAGCCGCCTGCGAACGGCAGGATAATACCGCCAACCGCTACCGCGAAAGCAGACTTCCAGTTTTTGCGCAGCTGATCGAGGTCTGTCTCAAGGCCCGCGATGAACATCAGCAGCAGCACACCGATCTCCGACATGTAGTGAATGAACTCGCCGTCCTGCACCCAGCCCAGCACCGCTGGTCCCAGCAGGATACCGACAATCAGCTTGCCCAGCACGGCAGGCTGCCCCAGCCGCACAGACAGTTCCCCGGCCAGCTTGGTGAATAACAGAATCAGCAGCAAATATAAGATGAATTCCATGATGTACTCTACTCCTTTGGTCTATATTGGCCCCTAAAAAAAGACAAAGAGGAGCCCTTGGTGACAGGCTCCTCCTAAAAACACATAAATATTCAGTTCGGGTCAAACTATTATCTCTAGTATAACTTTAATGATAATGGCTGTAAACCGCTATGCTTATTTAATCTCAGCCACTGATTCCCGCTTCATTCGGACGCAGTATGGTGGAGCCAATCGTCAGCAGGACTGCCGCCATCAGGCTGAGAATGGCAAAAGGCAGCCACAGCTCGTTCCAGCCTCCGCCCGTTGCGGCGATATCTACCGCCTGGATGGCCCATTTCTGCGGTGTGAAATTAGCTAGCTTCTGCATATAATCCGGCATGATTGAGATCGGCCAGAAGCAGCCGCCCAGCATACAGGTGGGTATAAGGATCAACGAATTGAGCATGCCGGCATTGCGCGGATTACGGATCAGTCCCGCTACGGTGCTGGCAATGCCCATGGAGACCAGCATGAATGCGGCTAGAACCAGGAAGTAGAGAAACATCGGCATCTCATAATCGTAGCGCAGTATCCATTTCCCCAGCGAGAGCACCACGATGATCTGAATAATCCCTACGAGAAAGCTGCCAAGGAAATTGCCGAGGGCAATTTCGTAAGAGCGGACCGGGGCGCTGAACATCCGCATCATCGTGCGTCCCCGGCGGTCATCGTTAATCAGGGACACGGAGCTTGTCACCAGTGTCATCAGGAACATGAGCGTCAGACCGGTAATCACACCCAGCGTCTCCCTGGGGTATAAATCATAATCCGTACGAAGGCTTCCCACATGATGCTGCTCCGCCTGCTTCAGCACAGCAGCGAACTGCGCCTGCTGATCTGCTGACGTACCGCCGCTGAGCGCAGCAACGGCATGCGCAGCTTCAGCCATGTTTCCGGCAATCGCATTGACCTTCATCTTGACGATAATCGAGCTCTCGCTCGCGCGAAGCTCATAGATGCTAATCTGCGGCTCCTGCCCGGCAATCAGGGCGGCTGAATACCCCTCTGGGATCCATATCCCTGCCGCCCCCTCCTGCCCGATCGCCGCTTCCTTCAATGCCGCCTCATCCCTGCGCTGCTCTAACTTGTAATCGCCGGTCTGCTCCAGTTCGGAGAGCAGATGCTTTCCGGCAGCACCCGTATCCATATTGGCGTACAATATGGTCGCCGGACCATCGCCAACGCCCCCAGTGAGTGAAATGATTCCTGCAACCACAACACTGGGCAGCAGAATAAATATCAGCACCCCTTTGACAGAGCCAAGGCTTCGGCGGATCATATTCCAGGCAATGGTTATTATTTTATTCATGGTAGCCCACCTTCCGGTATGAGACAGTCATTACACACAGCAGAACTGCACAAATCAGACACATCACCCATAAGTTCGGCAGAATCTGCTTCAGACCGGAATGGAGCATCATGCGGATAATCGCCTGCTGTGCCCAATGGTTGACTGTGAATGCACCGATGCTGTTCACCCAGGAATCAGGAAGCGGAGCCATCCCCCCGCTGACGAAGGTCATCACTACGGTCAGAACATTAATAACATTCGTTGCGCTGGCCGAAGTTTTGCTGAACAGGCAGATGACAATGGAGAACGTCATGGACGCGATGATCATCAACAGGCAGAACAACAATAGAAGTCCCGGCCGGTTGCCCCAATAGACACCGAACAGCCTGTCTGACAGCACAATGATCGCCAGACACTGAAGGATGCTGACCAGGCCTACCCCCAGCATTTTGCCGATAAACAGCTGGGAGCCCTTGACCGGCATCGAATTGATCCGAAAAAGCGTATGGTTCTCTTTATCACTGAAGAGCGAGCCCGTTACCGTCAGCCCGGTGTAAAGAAGAAACATCATCAGCATGGAAGCCGCGTAGAACTGGGAGGCTGTATAGGTTTTACCCCCGTTATTCAGATCACCCATCACCACTGCCCCCGCCTCTGCCGTTACCGGAGGAACTGCAAGTGCTTCCGGCCCAAGCGCTACCGCTGCCGACTGCTTGTAATTGATCGTACTGAGAAAATTGTCAAAGGCCGTTCCCGCCACCAGATTATCGGTATGATTCTTACCGAGAATAAACTCCAGCCGGGCACGCTCTCCGCGCTGTACCTCTTCATCGAAGCCGGAAGGGACAATGACCGCATAGGCGTATTTGCCTGTACGAAGCCCGCTTTCAGCCGCCGCCCGGCTCTCTGTCTTGTGGGCGATGATGAGATCCTTCACTTCAGGAGCCTCCAGAAAAGCGGCTATCATAGCAGAGGTCCCTGCTTCTCCGCCTGCAGCATTCACAACAGCTACCCGTACAGGGTCGATCTCATCGGCTTCTTTCATACCCACCACCCCGGAGAGCGAGGCCCCCAGCAGAAAGATCAGCACCAGCGGCAGCAGAAACATATTAAGCAGCATCGAACGTGAGCGGAACAATCTGCGCAGTTCATAGATCATAATGGTCCAGGTATTCATCTCGCTGTCCTCCCCTCTAATCCCGTAATGTCCGCCCGGTCAGACTGAGGAACAACGTCTCCAGATCCGGCTCTTCAATGTTAAGGGAGGCAATTACCCCTTCATGCTTGGCGATAATAAACAGAATGTCCTGCAGCTCATTTTGTGAAGAAGGCAGATACATCTCCACAGCATCCTGCACGACCTCTACCCGGCTAATCCGTGGATGCTGACGAAGCTCGTTAATTAGAGCGGGAGTAATATTCGCCGCTTTAACCACTATTTTCTCCTCATGGGCTACCCGTTCCCGCAGCTCGCTTTCCGTGCCGCAGGCAATAATATGACCTTTATCCATAATCGCCACCCGGTCACAGACCGCTGCTACCTCTTCCATATAGTGGCTGGTATAGATAATCGTTGAACCCAGCTTATTCAGTGTTTTGACCGACTCCAGAATGTGATTGCGGGACTGCGGATCAATGCCGACGGTCGGCTCATCCATAATGATCAGGCGCGGCCGGTGCATGATGGCACAGGCGATATTGAGGCGCCGTTTCATCCCCCCCGAGAAGGTGGACGGCTTATCCCTGGCCCGGTCGCTAAGACCTGTGAATTCGAGCGCTTCCTGAATCCGTTCCTTCAGCAGCTTCCCGCGCAGGCCATACAGCTTCCCGAAGAAGCTTACATTCTCTGCCGCCGACATATTCTCATATAACGCCAGCTCCTGGGGGACAAGCCCTATACGCTTCTTAACCTCCAGCGGCTTCTCCCTTACGGACAGGCCATCGATCATAATCTCGCCGCTGTCCGCCTTAAGCAGACCGCAGATCATGCTGATTGTTGTGCTTTTCCCGGCACCATTAGGGCCGAGCAGACCGAATATTTCACCTTCCTGCAGACTGAAATTCACATGGTCCACGATCAGTTTGCTGTCATACCTTTTCACCACATCGGTTAATACCGCAAGTGCCATTTGCCATCGCTCCTGTTCCCTTAGTTCTCGTATTCCCATTGTAGCGCAACGAAGGCGCCGCCGAAGGTACAGAAGGTCATCCTCCAGAGGTGACCAAAGTCATCTCCTGAACGATGGCGCTCTTATGCTAAGATGGAGATACCTGAGAAGAGATAGAAGGATAAGTTATCGCGTAAGACATATAAATTCATATATTCCAAAAAAGGATGACCCTAATTGACCAGAGAACTGAATATGCTGCGTTACGGTCTCATTATCATTCCTGCAGTACTGTCTATCTATGTCTATGAGTACGCCGACTATGAACAGTTCACGCTTCATTTCCTCCTGCTGCTCCTGATCGCAACGCTTGGCACAAAACTGCCGAAGCCCTTCCCTCTGCTCACCGGGGGTATTGAGCTGATCTTCACAGCCTGGCTGTGTTACCAGTACAGCACATTGATGATTTTCCCGGCCCTGTCGGCGGTACTGTCCTACTCCTGGCTGCAGCGTAAGAACACGGCAATTGCCTTCTTCTGTATTCACCTGGTGCTGCTCAATGTTGCCTTCCGCGATGCTGCCCCGGCTGTGCAGGCGTTCACGAACCTCACCTTCCTGCTGGCCGCCGCACTGAATATACAGCTGATCCGGACAGGGCGCGGCCGCACAGATACCTTGTTTCTCTACGATGAGCTGCGCAAGAAGCATTTCGAGCTTGAGGAAGCACGCTCGCGCCTGCTCCAGTTCACCTCGCAGGTAGAGGTTGCCGCGCAAGCGGAGGAACGGGTGCGGATCGCACGCCAGCTGCATGATGATATCGGACACCGGCTAATCCGGGTCAAAATGATGACCGAAGCCGCCATCCATACGCTGCCGGCTGCTCCCGAAACTGGCCTTGGCATGATGCATCAGGTCCGGGACCAGCTCTCGGCCAGTATGGAAGATATGCGGGCTGCGCTGAAGCGGATCAACTATACGCCGCAGCTTGAAGGTGCGTATGCGCTCGACCGGCTGCTGGAGGAGGTAGGCCGTGATACCGGCATTGCAACCGCCTATACTGTGCAGGGAATTCCTTATCCGCTCTACCCGAGCATTCAGGTCGTGCTCTACAAAAACGCCCGGGAAGCCATCACCAATGCACTGCGGCACGGCAAGGCGGACTCTGTCTGGATTACCTTATCGTATAGGGATCACGAGATCATGATGGAGGCAGGAAATAACGGCCGGCTGCCCGAAGAAGACGCTCTGCATAAACTGCAAAGCGGCGGAGGCATGGGTCTAACCGGTATGACGGAACGCACCGTCCTGATCGGCGGGACCCTGGAGCTGCGGCCTGTGCCGCAGTTCACAGTCATTACCCGGTTACCTGTGTACAGGCAAGGAGAGGATTTTCAGTAATAGTTATGGGCTGGCAGAGCCCCCCAATTACAGTGAGAAGGAGCTAAGCATAGGATGATTAAAGTATTGATCGTGGACGACGACTCTTTTATCCGTGAGAGCTTGAAGGTGCTGGTTGGGCTGGACCCTGAGATTGAGGTGGCCGGTACGGCAGGAGATGGCTTTGAAGCGCTCGCTTTGCTGGGCGCTCCAGGCGGCGGGGCTGATGTCGCACTCATGGATATCCGGATGTCGGGCTGCGGTGGCGTCGAAGGCACACGCCTGATCAAAGAAGCTTATCCGCACGTAGCCGTTCTGATGCTGACTACCTTCGACGATGATGAATATATCATTGAAGCACTGCGTAACGGAGCCAGCGGTTATCTGCTCAAGAACATTCCGCCGGACCGGATCATTCAGGGCATCAAGACTGTACATGAGGGCAACATGCTCATTCATCCGGATATCGCCCGCAAGCTGGCCGGCTTCCTCCAGCCGCCTGTCCGTCAGGAAGCCGCCCATAGGCAGGCTCTTGAATCTTACGGGCTGACTAAGGCAGAGCTGACCATAGTGTCTTCGATTGCAGAGGGACTTACCAATAAAGAGATTGCCGGGAAGCTGTTCCTAAGCGAAGGCACGGTCAAAAACTATATTACCGATATCCTCAGCAAGCTCGGGCTGCGGGACCGGACACAGATCGCCATTCTCTATTTGAAGAGTCAGGGGATCGGGTAGGGGCTTGGGTAGGAGATCGTGGCGGCTCGGGGAGCGGCACGGTAGTTCATGTGGAGGCAGCTCGGGGAGCGGCACGGTAGTTCATGTGGAGGCAGCACGGGGAGCGGCACGGTTGTACATGCGGAGCAGCTCGGGGAGCGGCACGGTAGTACATGCGGAGCAGCTCGGGGAGCGGCACGGTAGTACATGTGGAGGCAGCGATCTCTCCTCCACTGGCCGTTTGTGGTTTGCCTCAGCACATTGTTGTACTTTTTGCAGGATTTCTGCCGAATTGGCCGGTGCTGGCGTACATTGTTGTACTTTATGCAGGATTTCTGCCGGATTGGCGGGTGCTGAGCGCATATTGTTGTACTTTTTGCAGGATTTTCGCCGAATTAGCTGTTGCTGAGCGCATATTGTTGTATTTTGTGCAGGACTTCCGCCGGATTGGCAGTTAATAAGCGTACATTGTTGTATTTTGTGCAAGATTTCTGGCGGGTTGGCGGGACGGTGGAACTTTCAAGTTGCAGGATTAAGTAAGTAAACTCTTAAATTCACTCAAAAAAGGCCAGTTCCCTGGATGTTAATCTGGGAACTGGCCTTTTAACTGTTACAGGTTAAGTAATTCCGTCAGACTCCGGCAGATTTCTGCTTAGCCTCCGCAGAGGCGGCCGGCTTCTTCCGGCCCCGCCGCCCGGGCGTATGCCCCCGCTGGCGGGTTCCCGTCTGCATCCCGATGATGCTGAAGATACTGGACGGCTTGGCCTCTGCGGTTACGCTTCCGTCCGGCTCCGGCACCAGAATGATGCCGAGCTGATGGTGATCGCCATCGTAGATCGCGCGCTGGAGGTATTTGCTCTCGCCTTCGCGGTTCAGCACCTCCAGCTTGCAGAACGCCGAATTCATGCGCAGCGCCTCATGCAGCTGCGCCGCGCCGGTCAACAGGACCCCGTTGACCTTCAGCAGGACCTCGCCGGGCAGGATGCCCAGCTCCTGCCCAGGGCTGCCCGGCAGCACGGCCAGCACCTTGCGGCCGGCCGGGGGATGCACGAAGACGGGACTGATACTGCGCTCCTCCAGAGCGCTGTACCAGCTTAACCCTTCGTGCAGGAGCACTGCACTGAGCGCCGCGACCACGGTCAGCGGGCTCCACCAGTCCGCAAGCAGGCTTAAGCCGAGCAGGACGATGCTGTATACCAGCAGCCGTCCTGAAGTGCGGGCCGCCTTGCGTCCGGGCAGCATGCCCTGGGTCATCTCGCTGAAGCCGATGATGACCGGCAGGGAGACCAGGCCTAAGGCCCCGCCCAGCAGCGGATGCCAGGGCAGTTCACCGATTCCCGCACCCGGGGGAATCAGCAGGAACAGCGGCAGCGGCCAGAAGGCCTGCAGCTGGTAGCCGCCGACTACCTTGCCGCGCTTGCCGGCCAGGAAGAGCGGGGTCGCCAGCCTGGCGCCCTGCCAGCGCGCCAGCAGCGCTTCAGCCAGATGGAGCAGCGCGGCCAGCACCAGCAGCGCCGGGATATCCATCTCCCGCAGCGCCCCGGCAATCGTTCCCGCGGCTCCGCTCTGCAGCGTATCCGGAAAGAACGAAAGAACAAACTGTACAATTCCCAGCACACCTATAGAATACGCAAAGCATAAATAGCGCACACGAAAAAGCATTAATACCAGACTGACCACCCAGATGCAGGCTACAGCCGTATAGGATAAGGAGATACCCAAGGCTACAGCTGCTAAGGAAACAACAAGTCCCGCCACCCCGCCGGTCCACACTGTCCGCCATGTTTCCCGGCCCCAGCTGTGCAGCTTCACATGGATGAGCTTCCGCTCCAGCGCAACCTGCCTGCGGTAATAGAGTGCAATAAATATAAGAGCGATATAGTAATAAGGCTGAATCAGCAGATGAATGACCGCTGTACCCCAGCTAGCAAGCAGTTCCAACATCACATTCAAACCGTTCGTCACACTCCTTTTGTCCGGGACTAGTGGAAATGTATTAGGTGTCCTCTAAAATGAGCCTATGTTATCGAAGCAGCAATACTCTGTATCGCCTTCAGCTTTTAGCGTACAACATAAACTTTCTTCTATTTGTAGAAAAAAAGAAGGCTGGAATCAGCCTTCTTACTTGTTCGACGCCGTAGCCTTGATTTCCTTCCGGATCTCTTCGATTCCCTTATTCCGCTGATTGTCTTTGGCCGGGTCCTGAATGACCTTGATCAGCGCCAGCTCCAGCGCTTCTGCGGTCTTGGCATCAATCACGCCTGTTGACTTCAGCTTAGCGGCGCTCTGGAATTTCTTGACCGCTTCCTTGGTGCCCGCATCGAAATATCCATCCTTGCGGCCCGGCTTATAGCCCAGACCATCCAGCATCGTCTGTGCGCTTTTGACATCCGTGCTGTTCATATTATATTGCAGCGTTACACTCTTATTAATCGGCGCCACCGAGAAGTAATCCGGCTGGGCGACCGCAATATCCGGCTTGATGCCCTTGCCGTGAATCCAGGTGCCGTCTGGTGTCAGCCACTTGGCAATCGTAATCTTCAGCAGACTGCCGTCACCCAGTTGCTCTTCGAAGCTGGTCTGGACGGTGCCTTTTCCGAACGAGTCCTCACCGATCAGCTTTGCACCCGCAGATTGCTGCAGTGCTCCTGCCATGATCTCCGAAGCGCTCGCGCTGCCTTTGTTCATCAGCACAACTACAGGATACTTTTTACTGGATCCCTTTGAGGTGCTGACCTCGCGCTGTTTGTTTTTGTCTTCGACCTGCACGATTGCTTTGCCGGCCGGTACAAACTGCTCTGCCATTTCGATAACGACCGGCAACACACCGCCGGGGTCATTGCGGACATCAATGACAAGTCCCTTCATGCCTTGCGTTTCCAGCTTGGTCAGCTCTTCCTCGAACCGCTTCCCAGTATTCTGTGAGAATTGCGTAACCTCGATCACTCCGATATTGTCCTTCTCCATCGTAGCGTAGACCGTTTCCAGTCTCACATCATCGCGGGTAATGACGAATTCGAGCGGCTCTGCTGTACCGGTACGCTGAATCTTCAGGGTTGCATCGCTTCCCTTGGGGCCGCGGATTTTGGCTACAGCATCATTAAGCTCCAGCCCCTCCAGCGATTCCCCATTTACGGAGAGGATTACATCCTTGGCCTGAATGCCGGCCTTCTCAGCCGGTGATCCTTTGATCGGCGAGACTACAACGACCTTGCCGTTATCCGAGGAGACTTCAGCACCGATGCCCGAGAAGGAGCCTTCGATACTCTCTTCGAATCTTGCTGCCGTTTCCTTGCCCATATAGTTGGAATAAGGGTCGCCCAGTGCTTCCATCATACCGTTGACAGCGCCGTCGATCAGCTTCTCGCGGTCCACGGTCTCATAATAATTGCTCTCGATCAGGCTGAGGGCGGTACCTAGCTTCTTGGATTCCTTGTCTTGCAGTCCGGCTGTCTGCAGGACCGTCGCAATTCCCTCGCCTGCCGCTTGTCCGAATACATGCGCATAGCCGGTCACGCCCAGGGTCAGCAGGCTGCCGCACAGCAGCGCAGCGACGATCATAAAGGCCGCGGTACTCTTCTTTAACATGATGTTCCCACCGTCCCTTCTTGTCCATCTTATCACCCGCAAGGGTCCGTTCCATGAGAAACGGCATCTCTTCCAGTATATGCCGCTGAATCAAATTATATTTATTAGAGCTTAAATTTACAGATACGGCATAGGATTAACCGTCTTGCCGTCGACCCGCACTTCGAAATGCAGATGCGGTCCGGTCACGCGTCCGGTAGCACCGGATTCGGCAATCGTCTGTCCGCGCTCTACCCGTTCTCCCGGTTTCACTTTGATTCCGCCTTCGCGGATATGTCCGTACAGCGTCCATACCCCGCCGCCATGGTCAATGATTACACAATAGCCGTAACCGCTCCACCATTCCGCCACCAGGACAGTACCGGAATCCGCGGCATGAATATTCGTACCCTGCGGAACTGCAAAGTCTACGCCGGTATGCATTTTGCCGACTTCACCCGTAACCGGATGCGTCCGGACACCATACGGCGAAGAGACACGCGCCGAGCCTACCGGCAGCAGGAACGGCCCGTCACCGCCGGCATATTCCTCTACGCTGGCAATGGAGCTTCCGCCGCTGCTCGCAGACTTGGCGGCCTTGGCCGCTTTGGCTGCAGCTGCCGCCGCCCGGCGTGCCGCTTCGGCTTTGGCGGCCGCTGCCCGGCGGGCAGCTTCCTCAGCCTTGAGCTTGTCCTTCTGCTCCTCCAGGGCAGAGCGGTTGCTGGCAAGCTGCACCAGCTTGGCATTCTGCTCTTCGGAGATCACCTCAGCCTCTTGAATCTCTTCATCGTAATACGCGATAAGCTCCTGCTTCTCCGCTTCCTTCTCCTTCAGCACACTGCGCTGGGATTCCAGATCGGTATACAGCTGCTTAGCCTGGGCGTATTGGCCCTCCAGCTCCTGCTTCTTCGCGATGACCGTCTGCTTGTCCAGCTTATGCTGCACCAGCAGATCCTGATCCTGATCCACGATCATCTTCAGGGAATCGGCCCGGTCCAGGAAATCTGAGAAGCTGGTGGAGGACAGCAGCACATCCAGATAAGAGACTGCACCATCCGTGTACATCAGGCGGACACGCGATTCCAGCAGTTTTTCGCGGGAAGCCACACGTGCCTCTGCATCGTCCAGTTCAGTTGCCGTCACATTAAGCGACTCCTCCGTACTGGCGATTTTACCGGAAATGGTCGTCATCTCACCCTTCACCTGGTCAATCTGGTCCAGCACATACTGGAGATTCAGCGTCGTCTTATTCTTATAGTGCTGCGCTTCCTGATTGCGGGATGCTGCCTTCTCCTGCGCCGCCTTGGCCGCCTGGACCTCCTGCTGCAGCTGCTTCAGCTGCTTGTCAATCTCGGCAACACTTGTTTTCTTCGCATATCCGTCAGAGGGCCCGAACATTGTGACAGCCAGCAACATTACGGCTATTCCGGCGACAATCTTCTTCAAATCGCACTCCCCGTCCTTTGTTCAAATGTGAATTTTATCTATGCTATACCTTCAGGAACTTGCGGATCGACACGGTACTTCCCCACACACCAATCAATACTCCGAGGCCAACCAGCAGTCCGCAGAGCAGCAGCCAGATATCCTCAAAAGGAATCAGCTGCAGCCCAAGCATCGGATCTCCCTGCACCGAAGAGACCAGACTGCTATAGCCCACATACAGCGCACCCGAAGTAACCAGCGAGCCGATCAGCCCGATGAGCGCTCCTTCAATAAAGAACGGCCAGCGGATAAAATAATTCGTTGCCCCTACGAGCTTCATGATGCCGATTTCCTTGCGGCGGGCGAGAATCGTTACGCGGATGGTGTTCGAGATCAGGAACATGGACATCAGCGCCAGACCTGCCACAAAAATAAACCCGATGTTGCGCACAGCCTTAGTTACTTTAAACAAGGTCTCCACCGAGCCTTTGCCATAATTCACTTTGTAGATCGGCTGCTCTTCATGGGTCTTGTTCAGTGCTTCTATCTTCTCAGCTACAAACGGAACAGTTGTCGGCTCGATCACCTCTACGAGCAGCTTGTCCGGCAGCGGATTATTATCTTCATCGAAGCCTTCCAGGAGCTCGGCGGCATCCGGCCCCATATCTTCACGGAATTCCTTCAGACCCTGTTCTTTGGAGACGAACTCCACCTTGCTGACTTCCGGCATACTGCCGATTTCGTTTTCCAGCTTCTCCCGCATTTTCTGGTCCGTATTCAGCGTCAGATGCACGTTGATCTGCACCTGGCTGTCTGCTTTGTCCGCTACTTCATTGACATTGAGCACCAGCAATATAAACACTCCGAGCACGAAGAGAGAGACAACGATGGACGTGATGGAGGCCACTGACATCCAGCCGTTGCGGAATACGTTTTTGAAGCCTTCCCGCACATGCCGCAAGAAGGTTTTAAAACTCATAACCGTAATCCCCTCTCAATTGGTCTCTGACAATCGCCCCGTTCTCAATAGCCAGCACCCGTTTGCGCATTTTGTTGACAATATCCCTGTTGTGGGTAGCCATTACGATCGTTGTTCCGCGAAAATTAATCTCATCCAGCAGCTGCATAATGCCCCAGGAGGTCTCCGGGTCCAGGTTGCCTGTAGGCTCGTCCGCAATAATGACGGAAGGATTGTTGACAATGGCTCTGGCAATGGCGATCCGCTGCTGCTCTCCCCCTGAGAGCTGTGAGGGCTCACGTCCCGCTTTGCTGCGCAGTCCCACCAGATCGAGCACTTCATTCACGCGTTTCTTGATAACCTTCTTCGGCGCCTCGATAACCTCCATGGCAAAAGCGACATTCTCATAAGCAGTCATCTTCGGCAGCAGGCGGAAATCCTGAAACACCACGCCGATGTTGCGGCGGACATAAGGAATCTTGCGGGGCTTGAGCTTGCCGATATTGAACCCGCCTACAGAGATCTGTCCTTTGGTCGGTGTTTCTTCTCTATAAATTAATTTCATGAACGTTGATTTACCTGCGCCGGACGGTCCGACGACATACACGAACTCATTACGGTCGATCTTGACAGATATCCCCTGGAGCGCATGGGTTCCGTTAGGATAGGTCTTCCATACATCCTGCATCTCGATCATCTTTTCACTTCCCGATTCTGACATATTCCGCCGGGCCTTGTCCACCGGGCACCAAACTGCGGAGGCTTCCATAAACTGCATTATTATCGCAGGCGTATCTATTGTAACAAATCCCTAACCCCTTGAGTACCCGAAAGTTTTACCGAATCCTTACATATACATAAAAATATCAGGTTTACTCCAGCTCTTGCTCTTATATATATCGGCATTCCCAGGCGTTCCTTAACACTTGTGTCCATGGCCCGCGCCGCTTCCGGCGCAAATCCGCCCCTACAGAAGGAGATTGCTTATGAAAAAAGTACACGCTGCCCTCATCGCGGGTTTCGGCCTGATTCTGGCCGGCTCGCTGGTTGCCGGAGGGTTTCATTTATATGGCACCCAGACCACCCTGCCCAAGGGAACTGCAATTGCCGGCTGGGATATCAGCGGCCGGGACATCACCGAGGTGCGGGCCGCACTGGAGGCAAGACTTCAGGCGCTGGAAGCTACGCCGCTCACCCTGAAGGCCAAGGGGGATACCGGGCTGAGTGTCTCACTGCAGCAGGCAGGGGTAACCTATGAAGCCCAGGAATTCCGGCGCGCCCTGAAGACGCTGACGGACGGTCCGCTAATGGACCGGGTACAGGCCCGGTATAATTGGAACGGGAACTGGAATATCGGAATTCATCTGGAGATTTCGCAGCTCATGAACAGCCTAAGTCCGGCCTGGGAAAAAGAATCCTTCGGCGTTCCTGTCGACGCGGTGCGGCAGATTACCAGTGATGACCGTGTCGTCTATACTCCCGGGACCACCTCCTTCGAGGTAGACTGGCATGCGCTGGAGCTTGCCCTGCAGGCGGCCCTGCCAACCCGTCTTGCCGGCAACGGGGCACTGGAGGGGGAGCGCATTTTGCTGGAGGTGCCCTTAACGGTCAAGCAGCCGAATGTCACGCTGCAGGCGCTCAAGGATCAGGGCATCGAGCGCAAAATCACCCAGTTCAGCACCTCACTCGGGGCCAGCGGACCCGGGCGCAGCTTCAATGTGGAGGCTGCCGCCAAAGCCGTCAACGGGACCATACTGCCGCCTGGCGCTATTTTCGATTACGGAAAAGCGATCCAGAAGGCCCAGGCGGAATATGGCTTCCGCGAGGCTCCGGTGATTGTAAACGGCAAGCTGCAGCCCGGCACAGGCGGGGGAATCTGCCAGGTCTCCAGCACCCTGTATAATGCCGCGCTGCGCTCCGGGCTTGAGATCGTTGAACGGCGCAACCATTCTCTTCCGGTCAGCTACCTGCCCAAGGGCCAGGATGCCACTTTTGCCGAGGGCTATATTAACTTCCGCTTCCGCAACAATACCGGCAAATATCTGATTATCAAATCCACAGTCCAGGGGCGCATGCTGACCGTCAAGCTGTTCGGCACCTTCCCGAAGAACGTCACCTATTCCGTGGAGTCACGCACTGTTGAGGTACTTCCTCCCACCGACAAGTATGTGAGCGATGCCTCACTCCCCCGGGGCGGAACAAGGGTACTGCAGGCCGGCAAAACCGGCTATGTAGTGGAAACTTATATTACCCGCTATGTTGACGGCAAAGCCATGGAGAAGAACAAGCTCTCCCGTGATGTCTACTACGCCCAGAAACGCGTCATTGCCATCAACCGCGGCGGCATGAGCAAATCTGCGCAGCCGGAATCCCCGGGCAGACAGCTGGTGGAGGACGGAGTAAAGGGCCAATAAGCTACTGCAAGTAAAAACGGCTGTGCCCTCCTTGTAAAAGGGAGGCACAGCCGTTCGTGCGTAACATTAGGCGGAAACTCAAACTGTAGTCCAAGCATGCTTTTTAATAAATAATGGCATCCTTTACATAGGGCTTACCCGGGAAGCCATTATAATTTACGATTGCGCGCTACAGTTGAAGTAGACCTCTTCAGAAAGGATGAATTCTTATGACAACAGCATCAACAACCGATCTGTCCGCGATCCTCCGCCAGGCTCCGGCTGTGCTGCCATCCCTTACCTGCCGCGAAGCTCTGAGGGTATTGTTCCAGCATCCGGAGTCCAAATGCATCGTCGTCCGCAGCAGCAGCAATGAACCCGTGGGACTGATTATGTGCGAACGCTTCTTCCTCAAGGCTACAGGCCGGATGGGTATGGACAGATTCTACCATGAACCTGTATCCCAGCTGATGAACCGCAAACCTCTGGTGGCCGACATCTCCACCCCGGCTGAATTACTCTGGGCCGAAGCCATGCAGCGTCCCGAACCGATGAGAAACGACTGCATTATCGTGACCGATCAAGGCCGGATTGCCGGTATTCTTCATCCTGCGGAGCTGCTGCACTGAGTGCGGCAGAGCTGTTGGCCTCTTAGTTATGCACAGTTCCTTACCATCCCTGTACTAGAACACCGTAGCCGGCGAGACATCAATTCTCCAGTATCCGCTTACCTTTTTGAGTTTCACCACTACATTCTCATTCACACCTGTCGTTCCTGCTGGCGGTACGCTGAGCTCGAACACTGCTGTCTGTGCAGTTTTTGAAACCATCCGGGCTGTGGCTCTGCTGTAATCCAGCGTGTTGCCCAGATCTACATTAGGCTGCGCCATTCTTCCGTTATACTCCAGAAATTGAGTCTGTAGATAGAAAGCTGCGGCGTTGTGGGTGTAGGCCCGTTTAATATAGTTCATCAGCTGCTGCTTGCTGCCAAGATCACTGGAGAGATAACGGTACTCTACTGTATTATAATTAAACAACTCAGGATTGAATTCACTGCCCCCCCGGCTTGCATACGCGTATATCGCCTTCGCATGA
The DNA here is from genome assembly GCF_038593005.1 of Paenibacillus sp. FSL E2-0178. Lineage (NCBI taxonomy): Bacteria > Bacillati > Bacillota > Bacilli > Caryophanales > Paenibacillaceae > Paenibacillus > Paenibacillus sp. FSL E2-0178. Next base: position 5,346,534 of record NZ_CP151953.1, on the reverse strand, counting down.
ACCATGAGTGGAATAATACTCTTCTCGGTCAAATTATTGATTGTAGCGGGACCTTCCTTGCCTGGTGCAGACACTGCTACTGTTCTTACTCCCTCTATTCCCACCGCTGGCGAAGCCGCGAGCGCTCCGCTTCCCGCAGAAACCAGACCCAATGATAGTGCTAATGAACCGATCAACATTTTTTTGTTCATTCTGAATGCCTCCTTGTAATCCTGTTTTATAAATTGAAGAACTATTTCTCTCCAACTGCTGCGATAAGTACTATATAACTTACGATAGCCCGTAAGCTAAAATACCCAATACTACCCCATGTGTAAACGGTTATACCCCAAAACAGCATAAAAAAGCTCCGCCCTCCTGTTTATAGGGGCCAGAGCTGGAATAAATGGAACTATATAGCATGAATCACCTTAATTACTGAGGCTGTGACGCAGCTGCTTCAGCTTCATAGTAAGCCGTAAAGGAAACATTCGCGGTCAGAATACTGCCCGGTTTCGTCAGTGTAGGGAATTCGTATGGCTGCTGAAAGGAAAAGGAGTCTACAGTGATGATACGCGGAAGGTCATGTAGCTGCTTTAACCATTCGTGAATCTCTGCATAGCCGCCTTCTACAATGGCCGCCATTTTAATTTCTTTCAGGCTACTGGTAGCCTCCGGGGGAATCCCCGTCCACCCACTAATTCCGTTAGTCTCTGTTAGCGAGAATCCAATATCCTTCAATCTGGCGTGGGAGCTGTTGCCAATGCTTTTCAAATCCAGAATCAGCCCCTCGCTGTCATCGCCCTGCGGGATTGCTGCCAAGGCAGTGTCTTCACTTGAATCCGGCCCAGCTTCTGCACTTTTAAGCTCATTGATCTTATTCGCCAGAATTTCTTTTTCCTGCTGGAGCATCGAAAACTCATTGTTTTGCAGGGCTATGTCATTATTCACCGGACGTATGGCGAACATATAGAAAGCAAACAGAATCAGGAACAAAACGAGCAACCCTAGTACGATGGACGAACGGTATTTATTGATTTGTTCCACTGCTATCCGTTCCTCCTTCAGCCGGTGTCTGGGCGTCTACATTCTGTTCTGCCACAGGTGTCATATCCACCCTGTAGACAGCGGTGTATTTGGCAAGAGAATTGCCGGAATTCTGAGTTCCTTCTGTCAGCTTCTGAATAGAGGCTCCCTTGGAGAACGACATCTGACGTAATGCAGTCAAATAAGTTGTGCTATGCTCCATTGCCGTGAAGTTCACTGAAAGGGCAATTTCTCCATGGAACGAATAATTAATGTCCCTGATGACTGCGCCATAGGGAAGACCCGCCTGCAATTCGTCGAGAACGGCGGCGGCATCCGAACGGTTGGCCGACATCGCTTCAATAACAGCTGTCCGATCAAGACCTCCCGAGGATGGATTGCTGTTGTTTAATCCGGCTAACTCTGCCTGAAGCATTGCATTCTGATCCTGATAAGCTTGAATCTGTTCGCTCCGCTCCGCATATTGCCCCTGGGCAGATGCATATAGAATGCCTGTCCCGGCTACACCCAGAATCCATATTGCCGCTAAGGATATAGCGAAATAGGGAAAAACAATCATTTCACGGTCTTCACGGGGCAGCAGATTAATGCTGCGGATTTTGTTGTCACGCAGTGCCGCTCCGGCAGCAATCCTGTAATCATTAAGACTACTATCCGGCTTCGCCCCTTGTGAGAATTGGTCCACTGCGATCGGTGCAATTGCCATCTCCGGAAGCGCTAATTGAAGTTCCTGCTGCAGCTGTACCCGCATCTCCGGAGACCCGGTAATCAGCATCTCTGTAATCCGCGTGGAACCATCATGCAGACTGTACTGATAGAAGCTGAGCATACGGGAAATTTCTGCTGTTATTTCTACGACTTGCTCGGTAGAGAGGTATTCCTGTGACGCAGCTGCAACTTCGGATTCAGCCGGGAATGGCAGCTCCTTTTGGAGGTTCAGCGGCTGCTCATGCGTCAGATCTACCAGGTTAATGGTTCTCATGAACACAGGATTACCACTGCGGAACATATAAATATCCAGCAAAGATTGCTCCAGGTGAATCAGCATCGTCTCACTGAATTCATGTCCATAACCTGCCACAATACTTCGCGCAAGCGCAGTGGCTGTTACTTCTACACTCCTGATCCGCAGACCGGCAGCTTCGAGAACATCCACATAATCCTGAACAACCTTACGCGGCGCAGCAAAAATGATTAACTGGCTTTGGCCCTCATCCTGACCGGTAATCACATAATCATATACCGGATTCTCAAACGGCAGATGCAGGCCGGTTTCAACCTCCAGCTTCACAAGCTGGTCAATCTGCTTGTCGCCGATACTGGGAATCATCATCTTACGGACAATCATTTGTGAGGGAGGAATCGACAGATCCACTACACTGCCGCGCAGGCCCTTATTTTTGACCCATTGCTTCAACCGGTCAAGCAGAGCCTCCCTGTCAGCAATCTGATTCTCTACAATCATCCCCGGAAGCAGGGAGATGAATTTCTTTTTATGAACCTGCTTATTGTTATTCTTGAAGCTGATATAGCGGATTCCAGTCTGCTCAATGGAGATACCGGCCGCTCTATGACCTAATCCAAACATGCTCTAGAGTTCCTCCTAACGAATGAGCGCAAGATAACCGCTGATAAGATGTGACCCGTATGAGAAGGCAAGTAGCGCTCCTGCTGCCAGCCAGGGTCCAAAAGGAATATGCTGCTTGCGCTGAATGCGTCCGGTAAGCAATAAAGTACCGCCAACCATCGTCCCTAACAGGCAGGCGATCAGAAAGGCCAGAATGACATTAGGGAATCCCAGCACCAGACCCAGCAATACCATCAGCTTCACATCCCCCATGCCCATTCCGCCAAACAAGGCTAATAATAAGAGAATACCACCACCCGACGCCGCTCCCAGCAGATGAGAGACTAGCGACGTTTCAGGAAACAGCAGCACTGCTATAGAGAGTAATGGGAGAAAAAACAGCAGAACCTTATTCGGAATCCGCATAAACTTAAGATCGGCTACCGTTACAATAACCGCCAGACTGACCAATAGAAAACCAATAATCCCCTTGCCCGTCAGGCCAAACTGCAGGTATATCCATAGAAATAATAAGCCTGTCGCTAGTTCACCAAGCATATATAACGGTGATATCCTGCTCCCGCAATGCCGGCACTTACCCTGAGTAAACAAATAGCTTAGGACAGGCACGAGATCTCTTGCTTTCAGTTGTGTATTGCAGCTTGGACAATGCGAGGGCGGCCGCAGCAGCGATTCGCCTGCCGGTATACGCAAGCCTACTACATTAAAAAATGAGCCCAGAATCAGACCGATAAGCGTGATGTAACAAGCTAGAAAAATCGTCATGGTTCAACGGTTCCTGTCTGGTGAATTTTAAAAAAGGAATCGGGAATTCCGATTCCTTGGTGTAATGTACTCAACTTTCATATAACATTCTCAAAAGTTATAACTATCTCTTAGCTTTGAGGATTTGATCTGGTGTAAATAACCCCGCTGCATCGGCAGCTGAAGAAATAGGTGTAATCGTTACTCCAGTTAAAGCGCCACTTTCATCAAAGGTAACTGTGCCTCCCGTAATTGCGGTTTTTGTACTTGGTAAGTATATAGGGCTTTCAAGATATCCTTTATTTTGAAGTGTATCTGCAGTTGCCTTAGGCCCAATTGTTATTGTAAGTCCTCCAGTTTGAGCAAAGACCCCTCCTTTTTCTCCAACGACATAAAGGCGGGCTGCATCATAGATCTGTCTTGCCGTAGCCACATCAGAATCTTTCTTTGAATTTTCTATAATGTTACTAATTAACGGAACTGCAATTACTGCAATAACCCCCAAAATAACAATAACAGCCAATAACTCAATCAACGTAAATCCTTTTTCCTCTTTAACCGCCTTGCCCAATTTCTTGCGAATTGCTTGTGCCAACATGCCGTTTCCCCCTTATAAATGATGTTATTGAATAAGACCGATACTCCGTTATTCCGCAGTCAATCGATGCCTTACTACTCTGATGGAAATGTACTTGTCTTATCCCAGCTAGTTGGGAAGCCTACTTATACTTAAGCCCCCGGTCCGCCTGCTTGGCGTCACCCCTCTCAATTTACACAAGGAACACCACACTCAAATATTGCTGTAAATACTAAACATCGGCAGCATAATTGAAGCTACTATGATTCCAACCACCCCTGCCAGAAAAGCAATAAGCAACGGCTCAAGCAGTGATTTTAAGCGATCTACTGTATTTTCAACATCCATTTCATAGAAATCAGCTACCTTGGCGAGCATCTGATCCAGCGCCCCCGTCTCCTCACCGATAGCAATCATCTGCGTAACTAGCGGCGGAAATACCCAGGCCTTCTTCAACGGCTCTGACAACGGCTTACCTTGACGCAGAGAATCACTAGCCTTGCGGAGATATCCGCCAATTACCCGGTTACCTGCCACTTCTTCCACAATCGCGAGCGATTGAAGAATAGGCACGGAGCTGGCATACAACGAAGAGAAGGTTCGCGTGAACTGCGCAATGGAGCCTTTTTGATTCAGCTTGCCGAACACCGGAATCTTGAGCTTTGCATAATCAAGCGCATACGCACCACGTTCTGTCCGTTTGGCAAATTGATAAGCAATGACAATTAAAATAATAGCTATTAGCCAAATATACCATTGCCCCTGAATGCTTTTGCTGAGTGCCAGTACCATCTTGGTAATAGCGGGCAGTTCAGCGTCCATGGACTCAAACATGCTGACGAACTGGGGCACAATCGCCCAGAGAAGGTATACCACGGCCGCAATGGCCATAACTCCAACGGTGATTGGATAAGTGAGTGCTGATTTGATCTTCTCGGTGGTTGTATGCTGCTTCTCGAAATATACAGCAAGCCGCTCAAGCGTTCCTTCCAGATCTCCTGTTTCTTCACCCGCGCGAATCATACTGACGAAGAGGGGCGGGAATATCTTTTTATGGTCCTGAATCGCTTGCGAGAACGCCGTCCCTCTTAACAAGCTGGAATTCACCTCCAGCAATGCCTTGCGTAGAGGTTTACTCTCCGTCTGCTCTGCTAATATTCGGGTGGCATCCACGATAGAAACACCAGCACGCATCAGTGTTGCAAACTGGCGGCAATAAATAATGAAATGAATCGTCTTGACCGGGTTCCCGATGTAAATCTCCATAGACAGGATCGTAGTTTTGCGTTCTACAAGCGAGAACACTGTCAGTCCGCGTTTACGGAGCTCTTCCATCGCTATGGCCTTGTCCGTTGCAGTGAGCTTCCCCTTCAATTGCTTTCCGGCATGAGTCTTAACCTGATATTCGAACTGCGGCATCAGCTTCCCACCTCCGTGAGATAAGCACTGGCAGCTTCGGGTTTAATAAGCCCATACTGCAATTGTTCACGGATATTCATTTCAAGCGTATGCATTCCGAGTGAACGCCCGGTTTGCATCACATTTTTAAGCTGATGGGTCTTTTCCGTTCGAATGAGATTAGCCACAGCCGGAGTATTGATTAGCAGTTCCGTTGCGCTCAGCCGCCCCCGGCCTCCTGCCCGAGGGAACAGCCGCTGCGAGAGTACCGCCAGCAGAACCGAGGCCAGCTGTGAACGGATCTGACCTTGCTGATGGCCTGGAAACGTATCAATAATCCGGTCGATCGTCTGCGGTGCATCTGTCGTATGTAGAGTGGCCATCACAAGGTGTCCGGTCTCCGCAGCCGTAACTGCTGCCGACATCGTCTCCAGATCGCGCATCTCGCCTACCAGAATCACATCAGGATCCTGCCGGAGTGCAGCCCGTAATCCGCTGGAGAAGCTGCCCGTGTCACTTCCCACCTCACGCTGATCTATTAAACAAGTGCCGTGGGTATGCAGGAATTCTATCGGATCTTCCAGAGTCACAATATGCTTGCGTTCTGTCCTGTTGATATGATTCAGCATTGCGGCAAGTGTTGAGGATTTACCGCTGCCTGTGGGACCCGTCACTAATATTAATCCTTGCGGCTTCATGGCAAGACTGGAAAGTATGGGAGGCAATGATAAATGTTCAAGAGTTGGGATCTCTACAGGTATTGCCCGCGCTGCTATACTGACTTCCCCTCTTTGCCTATACACATTGACACGATACCGGACTCCGTTGTCCAGAGGATAAGAGAAATCTATTTCTCCAATATCGCGGAATATTCCACTCCTGCCGCTGCCAAGCAAAGTATCCGCCATGCTTGCAGATTCTTCGGGGACGATATTCTCTCCCTCCAGCGTATGAAGCATTCCATCGATCCGGATAACCGGTGGCGATCCAACAGATATGTGCAGATCCGAAGCTTTGGAAGTAAAGGCCATGTGCAGCAGCTGAACAATATCACGATTGAATAATGGCATTCTTACTCCCCCTAACTAATGCGATACCGTCTCACGCATTACTTCCTGCAATGTTGTAATTCCTTTGGACACTTTGATGAACCCGTCCTCCATCAATTGCACCATTCCCTGTTCTCTTCCGGCTGCACGAAGCTCTTCTATGGAAGCAGAGTTGGTAATCAACTGCCGCAAACGATCATTAATCGTCAGCACCTCATGTATGGCAATTCGTCCCCGGTAGCCCGTATTGTTGCAGTTACCGCAGCCTCTGCCGCGGTATATCACCTCAGCAGGCAGGCTATAGCGCCGTAACATAATTGCTTCCTGTTCAGTAGGCTTGTGTTCCTCTTTGCAATCCGGGCATATTTTGCGTACCAGCCGCTGAGCGACAACCCCCAGCAGCGAAGATGCAATCAGATAGGGCTCAACACCCATGTCACGCAGTCTAGAGATCGTGCTGATGGCATCATTTGTATGCAATGTGGACAAGACGAGATGTCCTGTCAGCGAAGCGCGCACAGCAATTTCTGCAGTTTCCGTATCCCGTATTTCCCCTACCATAACGATATTCGGATCTTGCCGGAGGATGGAACGGAGGCCCGCTGCGAAGGTCAGGCCAATCGCCGGATTCACATGTACCTGATTAACGCCCTCAAGCTGATACTCCACCGGATCTTCGATTGTAATAATATTTGCATTCTCAGTGTTCAGCTGACTCAAGGCTGAATATAAGGTTGTTGATTTACCGCTACCCGTCGGGCCTGTAATCAGGAGTATTCCGTATGGCTTGCTGATCATATCTCTAAAGGTTTCCGCGTTCCCGTCACTGAATCCCAGTGTATCTACAGACTTCACTCCGGTACTTAGATCCAAGAGCCGCAGTACGATCTTCTCGCCATGCATAGTTGGAAGCGAAGAGACACGTATATCGACCATCTTGTAGTCAAACTGCATTTTGATCCGGCCATCCTGCGGTAATCGCCGTTCTGCTATATTTAAGCGGGCCATAATCTTAAGTCTCGCGGTTATAAAGCCCTGCATTTGCTTAGGAATGATCCGTTCTGTACGTAAAGTTCCGTCAATCCGGTAACGGATGGAGAGATTATTCTCACCCGGGTCGACATGAATATCCGAAGCCCGTAATGACACAGCCTGCTGAATCATCTGGTTGACCAGACGGACAATCGGTGAATCCTCATCCGTAATTTCTGTTTCTTCTATTTCTTCCTGAGTAGGAAGCTCAACCATCATCTGGCTCATAGAGTCCCGCATGCCATAGTGTCTGGCTATCGCTCTTGTCAGCTCGTCCCGGCTGGAAATCGCCGGTTCAATCCGGAATCCGGTACTCATGCGCAAATCTTCAATGGCGAAATAATCCAAGGGATCTGCCATCGCCACCATCAGCTTGCTGCCTTCCTTCATGAAAGGGAGCACTTGATAGCGTTTAGCCATACTCTCAGGGATAATCTGCGTGATCGCCGGGTCAATTTGATATTTAAACAGGCTTACATGGGGTATACCTAACTGAAACTCCAGCACTTCAATGAGCTGTTGCTCAGTGATATAGCCTTGAGTAATTAGAAGATCTCCCAGCTTGCGTTTGGTTTTGCGTTGCTCCACTAGCGCTTCTTCAAGCTGTTCTTGAGAGATAATCCCGTTCTCTACAAGCAAATCTCCCAGTCTCTTCTTCATGATAGCCATATCCGTTTCACTCCAGAGCGCTTTATTTTTGACCTTAGTACAAACTAATCACTCTAATCCGCTGAACTCAGCGTATCTATTGTCCCCGCGTAAAATATCTTAAATTTTATAGTTATTTAGTCTCAGTTTTCTAGGTTAATATGCATATCTTTTAATTGCCTATCTACTAAATATGTCCTAGAATGTATATAGCATAGAATGGATAATTTTACAACGGAAAGACCACCATAACAAATCAAAATTCAACATAATAAAGTCAACTTTGACAAAAAAGTATATGCAATATATCGGCTGGGGAGAGATGATGATGATGAAGCATATGAAGAAGAGGAAATTGTTTTTCGTTTCAGGTTTTGCCCTAATGGTATTATTGCTTTTTCCTTTTTGGAAACTTATGACTGATGTGGTGGCGGATCAGACCAGCAGTTATGTCGCTAAGGCAAACCTGCTCTTGGAACGCACAATTACAACCAATAGCGGAACAGTGGTAACCGGCAACCTGCCGGTAAATCAGAGTATTTATCTTAACTATACGATTACTCCACAAGCCGTTAATGACAGCAATGCTGCAGGTATTGAGAAGCAAATTGTGTCCAATCTCATATTTACGGAAAAGCTTCCAGCCAATCTTATTATTGAGGATTCTTCGCTCCCGGCTGGATTTGAAAAGGAAGTTGATCCTTTAACCAGCGGATATACTATAAAGGGTAAGCTTACAGATATTCCGTATACTTGGAATCAGTCTAAACAAGCTTACATTGCTAATGCTGACAGTGGCCAGACTAACAAAGTAATCAAGTTCTCTATCTCTGCTCAAGTTCCCACTGCAGACAGCTACAAGTTTAACAATGCCAGTCTGAGTTTTGATGACATCCACGCTGTAGCTGCAACTACGGTGACAGCAACTCCTTCTCCAACACCTACCTTTAATCCAGCTACTTCAACAACACAATCCGTTCTAGGTGCAGCCGGAGATTATAACGTATTTGTATTTGAGGACGCCAAAATAACCGCATCACTTGCAGGTAACCTTGCCTCTGGCGGCAACATGACCACTGGTAGCGTATCAATTAATGAAAGCAACGGACTTAATGTTCCTTATGCACTAGTTGTAGGTGGTACTCTGAACTTTAAGAACGGTTCAGTATACGGAAATATCTATCATCAGGGTGAATTTAATAAGGTAGATGACGGAAATATTGTTGGCGGTAAATATACCAAGGGACCTGTCGGAAAAATAATAGACTTCACCGCAGCTAAAAATTACCTCGAAAATTTCGCAAGCAACTATCTAAATGTTAAAACTAACGGAACAATTGAACCCTATGCATTAACTGGAAATAACACAGTGAATACCTTTAGATTAGCCAATAATTATTTTAATCAAAATCTTTGGCCAAGCTTAACAGCGAAGAGTGGCTCTTCAGTTGTAATCATTCTACCTGGAGAATCAATTACTATTCAAAGTACCTTCACTTCAATAAATGGGATAACAGGAAGTAACATACTATATCTGTTTCCAGATGCTACAACTGTCAATATATCTAATGTTGATATGAAGGGATCAATTCTGGCCCCCAAAGCGACTATTAACTTTTCTAATGGACAAATACACGGAAATATTATTGCAAAGTCTATCAATTCGACATCAACAATCGGGATTCTACCCTATAAAGGTCAAATGCCTGTACTGCCAACACCTGCTCCAACAGCGACACCAGCACCAACGCCTGTACCAACACCTGCTCCCCGTGCAACACTTGTCTTCTCACCAATAACATTAACTGTTATCCAGCCGGTCACAGATATACAGCTGGCAGGTACTACATTGGTAGTGGGAGAACACAAACAGTTAAACGCAACAGTCGTTCCGTCCAACGCCAGTATAAATACTCTGCAATGGAGCTCAGCTGATCCAGCCATCGCTACTGTGGACCAGAACGGTCAGGTCACAGGGGTCACAGCAGGTACTGCCCAGATCACTGCAAGTGCTACAGATGGCAGCGGAGTAAGCCGGACTGTAGATGTCCTGGTAAAAAATGTACTTGTTACAGATATTCTACTTGAGGGAGCTATCCTGAATATTGGTGAGAGCAAGCAGCTCACTGCAACCATAGTGCCTGCCAACGTCACCAACCCTGCTCTACAATGGAGCTCCGCCAACCCAGCTATAGCTACTGTGGACCAGAATGGCCGGGTTACAGGCGTCACAGCAGGTATTGTACAGATAACCGTTAGTGCAACAGACGGAAGCGGAGTCAGTCGTACTGTAGACGTCCTGGTAAACAAAGTTGCAATCACAGATATTCTACTTGCGGGAACTACCTTGGTTGTAGATGAGAGCAAGCTGTTGAATGTCACCATTGTTCCATCTAACGCAAGTATAACTACGCTTCAATGGAGCTCCGCCAATCCAGGGATTGTTACCGTAGATCAGAATGGTCAGGTTACGGGAATTGCAGCTGGGACAACCCAGATAACCGCAAGCGCGACCGATGGAAGTGGTGTAAGTCGAACCGTGAACGTCTCGGTAAGGAAAGTTACGACTGAAGTTACGGACATCATTCTGCAAGGTGCTACCTTGACGGTAAATGAGAGTAAACAGCTGAACGCAGCAGTTATTCCCTCTAATGCGAGCCTTCCGGTGTTGGAATGGAGTTCAAATAAGGCGGCGATTGTTACCGTAGACCAGAATGGTATAGTTACGGGAATTGCAGAAGGGACTGCCCAAATAACTGCAAGCTCTACGGATGGAAGTGGTGTAAGCCGGACAGTCGATGTAGTAGTTACCTTCCAGCGAACACTGACAATTGCGGGAGATAACTCTACTACAATTAAGACGGGGCTAGGTCTAACTGCAGATTACACAGGACCAGCCGGTGAAACAGGACTACACTATGAGTGGACAATCGTATCGGGACCAGCGGGAGCTACATTGAATCCCAAGAGCGGGAAGAATGCTATGTTCACTGCAGCATCCCCAGGTGAGTATAGTGTCCAGCTAAGCTTCACCAGCGATATCATTACTACGCCAATAATTGTAACTAAACAAATATCTGTTAGCAAAATCACGCTTACGGACTTTGATTTCAACGGCGCAAACCAAGTTTATGCAGGCAGAAACTTAAATCTGTCTTTGGAATTGAAGCCTAAAAATGCAGATATTGATGCAAGTGAAATTACCTGGAGCATCTCGGGCGACAATGCAGGAACACTTGCTTCTCTTAGTAGCACAGATGCAACGAAACTTGGAAATACTTTAGTGGCTAAGAAGGTTAAAGTAGACTCCTCCGGGAACGCACTTAAAACTACGGTAACTGTGACTGCAACCATAGGCTCAATTACAAAGAATATTGAAGTTGACATTCTGCCAATGAGCATCCGTTTCTCGAAAAATACAATATCCATTCCAGCCACCAGTGCGCTTAGTGATGACAATAAATTAAAGCCTCTGTTATGGTTGTATCCATCGGATATTCCGCCCGATGAATTGGTATGGACAAGTTCAAATAATGCTGTCGCCTCTTTCGCGAATATCCACGATGGCATTATTACCGGACATACCCCTGGAAATGTAGTGGTAACAGTGAGTTACAAGCCTTCACAGTATGCTGATCCAGTTAGCGCGACTATTATTGTTCAAGTTAAATTACCAGACAATAAAGATAAATATTAATTATTCCCGCACAAATAAGCCGCACTCACTGAATGGTGAGTGCGGCTTATTTGCTCTATTCAGTTGCAAACTTAATCGGCCCTACGGAAATACTTACATTACTTACACGCGGCAGGCTGGACTGTTGATGAATATAGACCTGATTATTATATTCAACTTCGAAACGCCTCATTTCATCGGCAGTCTGAGAGACAAAATCATTATTGGGAACTTGTGCAGAGAGGCTTCTGACCTCACCTACAACCGCATTTACCGTCAAGTCTCCTTTAGCAAAGAAACCGCCATCTAATGAAAATCTCGATCCGACACCATACAACTCTCCGGTAGAATCTGTATAGAAGAACGCCTTCATAGTAACTGGATGATTAGAGAAGGCATCCAGCCGGTTTATAAGTACCTTCCCTTTAGAGATCAGGACTAATTCCTTACTGTTAAGCCCTTGTATAGTAGCATCTTCTACAGTAGTGTTCCCAAGGACAAACATGGTAGAATCAAAGGCTATCTTACCCTTTATTGTTACATTCCCGGCTACAAGGATATTTCCTTTTACATTCATTACAGTCCCTGTATTATTAATAATATTTAGATCTCCCGCAACTACTAACCATTTCGGGCTATCCTTTGCTTCATCTGTAAAGCTAATCCCCTTATATCCAATGGTATCAATTAATAAATCCCCGTCGTATATCGTTGATTTTTCGATATTTTCTATCTTATTTAAGAGATTATTATATTCCTCAACCTTTTTTGCATTATCTTCATCAACTTGTTCTTTTTCTTGCAACGTATAGTTCGGGGGATATGGGTCTAGCTCATATGGATCAGGAATTCTCATGTGCTCACTACTTGTTGTAGTCCCATCTTGAAGTAAAGTCACTAATCCATCTGGTCCTTCCAATTCATCAGTGATGCCATTGTCATTCGAAATAGTTGTATCCAGCTTAATTTTTTCAAGGCTTTGTTTAAATCTATCCTCCGCCCCTGCTGCAATCACCCCTGATTCCAGCAGCTTATCCCAAAAGGATTCAAGAACATCAATTTGCACGAACTTCTTTTGCTCCTTAATCTTCACCTTATCAGCGGTTATCCCCAGGATTTCTTTGAATTTCTGGTTATCACCAGGGGCCACTGTCTGGAGCAACTGCTCACTGATAAAATCAGGAGCATATTTAATACTATCCAATGATTGCACAAACACTTCGCCTGAGTTAGCGTTGGTAGCACCCTCCGAAATTTGTGGATATATTGTCGGCTTAGTCAAATAATTGCCTTTATAGTAATATTCAGCAGTCTGAGTCACGATTAATTCTTTCCCGGCATAAATATTCCCTTTTAATAGCGGGGCACCGTTAAGCCTTAATGTCTGTTCAGAACCAAAAGCATATTTCAGAAAATCCGGATAACTATCCAGAGTGATCCGCTGCTTGAGTTTCCGGTTCACGCCATTCACAAGTGCAGAAGTTGAGATATCAATATAATATCGTCTGGACTGCAGGCTGGCATTTTTAACATCCGGCGTATACACAATTTCATCAATAGTACCACTGACACTATTACTAATAATCCCAAGCTCCGTAGTAATATTACGGTTGTTGTCATTGAGTTTCCCGAGGGATTGAACAACAGCATCCAGCTTGTCCGGATCTATTGCACCCTGAGCTGCAAGCTGTGCTTGAATATACGCCGTTGCTTCATCTAGGCCCTTTTCTGCTAAATGCAGACTTTGTACATCATTCTCCCTCGTTTCAGTACGTTGTGCTCCTCCTATCGTGGCCCCAAGCACTGCCATACCAAGAATAGTGAGCAACAAGACAAGGAACATTACAAGGACGAGCGCAGAACCCTCCTCATTCCGGAGATTCTGTTTTTCTTTCATAAACCAGTATTGCGGCACAACATGCGCCCTCTTCACCAAAAGCCCCCCTAAAAGCCAAATGTGCTCTCTAAAGATAATCGAAACAGTTTACCGCCGTAATTTTTATGAAGATTTAAATTAATCTGAATAAGGCCGCTCTCGCAAGGGACTCCTGTGCTGCAAGTAAGAGTGAACCCTGAATCCTCAATTAAATCTGCCGTGATATCTGTCCGGAGGTCGGTAACACCATTAAAGGTCATTTTCCCATCTGCAATCCTAATCTCTTCCGTTACTCTACTGCCATCGTCTTCAATACGTGATAATGTCAGGGCAGTAGCTGTTGAGGAGACAGCACTCGGTGCAAAGGAGTACATTTCAGTAATAATTGCAGACATCAGCAAATCTCCCTCATCCCTCAGCGTGTTCTCTACCGTTACCTGGTTGTAGCTACGCACGCCAAACAACAGTACCCCATAGATTAGTCCTGCAATCATAGAAAAAAGGGCAATACCTGCAATCAATTCAATGATTGTAAGCCCCTGCTCCCTGCGGAGAAGATTAGCGAATCTCTTCATCTCTTATATATCCCTCCACAACGGTCTCGGTGGCATTTCCGCTATTCTTCTCAGGACTTCTAACCGTGATCAGTACAGGAATAAGATAATCAGCCGCCCTTTGCTTAATTACATCCTCAGATAGCTTCATTTGACTATAAAGATCCGCCTGATAGGCAATGTTAATTGTATAGTTTATACCATTAATGCTGGGGTTAAGCACCTTCTGCAGCACAGTTTCGTCCTTCACAAGGCCGTTATAGCTACAGGGCACCTTAGCAACATCTGTACATTGGTCTGCCAGAATCTTCGGATGCTCCGCAGCCGTGACATCACTCACCTTGAAAAAATTGCCCATAGCCTCAAAATCCTGCTTCTCCATATAAAAGAGCGCATTACGCGCCAGATTGACCATGATCGTCTTATTCTGGTTCGATTTCGAATAGGACAGCGCATTGGTGAAGTAGGAGGTTAGCACCAGGGAAACTATCGACAAAATCACGATGGCTGCCAGCACCTCAATCAGCGTAAATCCCTCTTCCCTGCCCCGCTCACGGTTTCGGTTCCACTTGTCTCTCCAAGACATCCTGTTCGCTCCCTATGCTCTATTGGATTCAATCATCGGTCTTGAGTCCTGCACCCTTTTCCGTTTCTCTGAATCTTTCTACCTACTTCCATTATATTCTTTCAACTCTGGCACCAGCAATGCTTGCAAGGAATAAATCTAGAGATTTCTACAATTTATATCGTTTAGCGGCTGTGCTATTATTTGGGCTGAAAGGGGATATGCAAATGGCTTTAATCGAATGCAAGTTTTATTCGGAAGTGCTGGGGCTGAACACCTCGATGACCGTGATTCTGCCGCAGCAGACCACTACACAGATCGGAATGAGCAATGTGTCACGGGGGAATCTTCACCCTACACTATACTTGCTGCACGGCTTATCCGATGATGATTCGATCTGGCTGCGCCGGACCTCGATAGAGCGTTATGTAGCACAGATGGGCATTGCCGTTGTTATGCCTCAGGTCCACCGCAGCTTCTACACCGACATGGCGGCGGGCGGACAGTATTGGACATTTATCAGTGAGGAGCTGCCGGCGCTTGCCCGTTCGTTCTTCCCATTGTCAGCGAAACGCGAGGATAACTTCGTTGCCGGACTGTCGATGGGCGGTTATGGAGCGTTGAAGCTGGGGCTGCGTAAGCCGGAGACTTTTGCCGCTGCAGCGAGTCTGTCCGGTGCCCTGGATATGGCCCATCATTTCATGAACTGGGAAGATAAATCACAGAAGACGAAGGAGTATGTGCAGATTTTTGGAGACAAGGACATTGCAGGCACTCCTGAAGACCTGCTGTGGCTGCTGAAGGAAGTGGACCGCTCCAAAGGGCCGAAGCCCCTTCTCTATCAGTGCTGCGGCACCGGGGATTTCCTCTATGAGGACAATCAGACTTTCCGTAAGGCCTGCTCCAAGACCAAGCTGTCACTGACTTACGAGGAAGGGCCGGGCGAGCATGAATGGGGATATTGGGATACCAAGATCCGTGATGTACTGAACTGGCTGCCACTCGGCAAAGTAAAGTCCGCTGATTTGTAAGGATACCCGCCACGCATGTGAATTATAACTTCACTCCTGCAAAAAAAGACTGTCCTCCCGCATCCTATCGATGCGGTAGAGGACAGTCTTTTTGAAAAGATAAGAATTTATATGCTTTGCACAATAAATGATCCTTATCTTTCTCGCTGAAACGATACCGTCCTTATTAAAGGACGGTATCGTTTCCACTTGTTGATTCAGTTATATCCGCTGCCAGCTTAGCTGCTTCTTATTGTGCAGCATCCCCATGCTGCACAACCCATTCGTTAGCCGCCAGCAGAGCTGCCTCGGCCCGTTCAATGGCTGCCTGCACCTGAACAGTAGCTGTGCCGCCGTATACGTTACGGGCGTTCACAACAGCCTCCGGCTGCAGTACAGCGTAGATCTGGTCATCGAACAGCGGCGAGAACTGTTTGAATTCCTCCAGGGTAAGATCCAGCAGGAATTTGCCTTCATTGATGCAGTACAATACGGTCTTGCCTATAACCTCATGCGCCTGGCGGAAAGGCAAACCCTTGCCCACCAGGAAGTCAGCGATATCGGTCGCGTTGGAGAAATCGGTATTCACGGCTTCGCGCATCCGCGCCTTGTTCACCTTCATCGTGGAGATCATCGGCGCGAACAGCTGCAATGCTCCTGTCAAGGTGGCTACAGTATCGAACATGCCTTCCTTGTCTTCCTGCATATCCTTGTTATAGGCCAGCGGCAGCGATTTGAGGACGGTCAGCAGCCCGATCAGGTTGCCGTAGACACGGCCTGTCTTGCCGCGTACAAGCTCCGGCACATCCGGGTTCTTCTTCTGCGGCATGATGCTGCTGCCGGTGCAGAAGGCATCGTCCAGCTCCACGAAGCTGAATTCCGTGCTGCTCCACAGTACCAGCTCTTCGCTGAGCCGGGACAGGTGAGTCATCACCAGCGCTGCATTGGCCAGGAACTCAACAATGAAATCACGGTCGCTGACGGCGTCCAGGCTGTTCTCATAGACGCTGTCGAAGCCCAGCTGCTCTGCCACGAAGTGGCGGTCAATCGGGAACGTCGTTCCCGCCAGCGCCCCTGCACCCAGCGGCAGCACGTTGATCCGCTTGTAGCTGTCGGTCAGGCGCTCCGCATCGCGGCGGAACATGGATACATAAGCCAGCAGATGATGCGCGAACAGAATTGGCTGAGCGCGCTGCAGATGGGTGTAGCCCGGAACAATAGTCTCCACATTGTCCTTGGCTTGCCCGATCAGCGCTTCCTGCAGTTCATGCAGGAGAGCCACCAGCTCTACTACACGGTTACGCAAGTAGAGATGCATATCCGTCGCTACCTGATCGTTACGGCTGCGGCCGGTGTGCAGCTTGCCGCCGACCGGACCGATCTCTTCGATCAGATTCTTTTCAATATTCATATGAATATCTTCATCGGCTACGGAGAACACAATCTCTCCCGCACGCACCTTATCCAGTACCTTATTCAGTCCGTTCTTGATCGTCTCCACATCTTCCTGCGGCAGAATCCCGCATTTGCCCAGCATCGTGACATGCGCCAGACTACCCTGCACATCCTCTTCTGCAAGTGCCTTATCGAATCCGATGGAAGCCGTATATTCCTCCACCAGCTTGTTCGTTCCCTTGGTAAACCGTCCGCCCCACAGCTTGCTCACCTGTTGTTTCCTCCTCGATTGACGTTAGAAGGGCCGCCCCTGTCCGGATGGGAGGAACGGCCTTCTTCTGTCCGCTTATATTGTGCGATGCTGTATAAATTCTTATATTTTGAAAAACCGCTAAGCAGCTACATGCTGCTACTTGTTGGACTCTGCTACGCCAGCCGATACCTTCAGGCGCAGAGCATTCAGACGGATGAAACCAGTCGCATCTCCCTGGTCATATGCCTGTGTAGGATCTGCTTCCATAGTAGCGATATCCGGGTTGTACAGGCTGACCGGACTCTTCACACCGGCTCCGATGATGTTGCCTTTGTACAGCTTGACGCGCACGGTGCCCGTTACGTTCTTCTGGCTTTCCTTCACCAGAGCCTGCAAGGCAAGCCGTTCAGGAGCGAACCAGAAGCCATTATACACAAGCGTGCTGTAACGGGTGATCAGGCTGTCGCGCAGGTTCATCACTTCACGGTCCATGGTGATCGACTCCATTTTGCGGTGAGCGGTGAAGAGGATCGTTCCGCCTGGTGTTTCGTACACGCCGCGGCTCTTCATGCCGACGAAACGGTTCTCCACCATATCAACGCGTCCAATGCCATGCTTACCGCCGAGCTCATTCAGCTTCTCCATCACTTGCAGCGGAGATAAAGGTTCGCCGTTCAGCGCCACGCAGTCGCCCTTGAGGAAGTCCAGCTCCAGATATTCCGCTTCATCCGGAGCATCTTCCGGCGCATTCGACAGCAGGAACATTTCCTTATTCTCCGGTGCGCTTGGATCAAACCAAGGATCTTCCAGCACGCCGCTCTCATAGCTGATATGTAGCAGGTTACGGTCCATCGAATACGGCTTCGCTGCTGATGCTTGTACCGGAATGCCGTTGGCTTCCGCGTAAGCGATCATTTCCGCACGTCCCGGGAACTGGTTGCGGAATTCTTCCAGACGCCAAGGTGCAATCACTTTGATGCTTGGGGACAAGGCTGCGGCGTTCAGTTCGAATCGCACCTGGTCATTCCCTTTGCCGGTTGCCCCGTGAGCAATAGCAGTTGCGCCTTCGGCGATGGCGATGTCCACCATACGCTTAGCGATCAGCGGACGGGCGATGCTTGTGCCCAGCAGGTATTGGCCTTCGTAGAGTGCGCCCGACTGGAACATCGGGTAGATGAAATCATTTGCGAATTCGTCGCGCAGATCATCGATGTAGACTTTGGAGGCACCGGTCGCCAGTGCTTTTTCCTCCAGGCCGTCCAGCTCTTCCTTTTGGCCGATATCGGCTGTAAAAGCAATAATCTCCGCGTCATACGTTTCTTTCAGCCATTTCAGAATGACTGAGGTATCCAATCCGCCGGAATAGGCGAGGACGATTTTTTCTTTTGCCATGGGGGTGCAACTTCCTTTCGTTGTGGGGAGGTTATAAGATCAACTGCAATCTCATAATCGGGTTCTGGACGTCACTGCAGAGAATATTTGGACTTTCGGCCGCTGTTGTCTCCAGATATCTTTGAATATACCGCTGTAGCGGCGGACAATATCCGGAGACAAAGGCGGACGTTAACGCTCCTACAGTTCCAAAATTCCCTTTCGATCCTTCTATCCCTCTTATTTCAATCCAGTTCATCTTATATAGGTTTGTATATAAGATAAGATCCAAACAGGATTACCCCTGTTTTACTCTAAGATTCAAACAACTAACAGAACTTACATAGGCCTAGTACAACGTCAGATTTAAACTAGTGAAAACTACTTTGGTAATTCGCTTGCTGAGGGTTTGCAGTAACCCGATTACGGTATATATGCAAGCTTAATTGTACTTTATACAACTAAATCGTCTGATTTTCAACCGATTATCCATTTAGTTGTATTTCGTACAATTAAACTGCCAGTTGTACGCGGTTTTCACCAATTCGGGCAGATTTAGTTGTACAAACTACAGTTATAAGAGGCAAGCCTCCCTTTTCGCTGTTTTTAATTGCACAGTATACAACTATCACTGAATTTCACTTGGATCTGAATACATCAATTGCTTCCTTGTTGTATTAAATTACTTCTTTAGTTCTGGTTGTACTAGGTTAGCCCATCAAAGCAGCCATAAGCGCCTTCTGCGCATGCAGGCGGTTCTCCGCCTGATCGAAGATGACGGAGTTCGGTCCGTCGATGACACCGGTGCTGACCTCTTCCTCACGGTGGGCCGGCAGGCAGTGCAGGAACAGATAGTCGCTTTTGGCACCCTTCACGAGCTCCTCGTTGACCTGATAATCCTTGAACGCCGCCTCACGCGCCAGCTGCTCGGCTTCGAAGCCCATGCTCGCCCATACATCCGTATAGATCACATCAGCGTCCTGTACCGCCTCCTGCGGGCTGCGGGTAACGGTGATGACCGAACCTGTCCCCTCAGCGATCTCGCGCGCCTCGGCCACTACAGCCTCATCTGGCTCATATCCTTCCGGTCCGGCAATCGAGACATGTACGCCCAGCTTGGCACCGCCGATCAGCAGGGAATGCGCCATGTTGTTGCCGTCGCCGATATACGCGAGCTTCAAGCCCTTCAGCTTGCCCTTGTGCTCGTACACGGTCTGGTAATCCGCCAGCACCTGGCACGGATGCGCCAGATCGCTCAGGCCGTTGATAACCGGAACGGATGCATAACGGGCCAATTCTTCCACTTTATCATGGCCGAACGTACGGATCATGATACCGTCCAGATAACGCGACATCACCTGCGCCGTATCACCAACCGTCTCACCGCGGCCGAGCTGGATATCATTTTTGCTGAGGAACAGCGCATGGCCGCCCAGCTGATACATGCCCACTTCAAACGATACGCGTGTACGGGTAGAGGATTTCTCAAATATAAGCCCGATCGTCTTACCCAGCAGCGGCTGGTAGACTTCGCCGTTCTTGGCTTTGCGCTTCAGCTCTATCGCCAAATCAATCAAATACGTGATTTCCTCCGGGCTGTAATCATTCAGCTCCAGAAGATCACGTCCTTTGAGCTGTGCGGCAATAGCCTCTGTAACGCCCGTTGTTCCCTGACTCATGAATCTGCCTCCCCGTTTCCTTTGTTAGCATAAGTATGAATTAGTTCCGAAAGGATGTCCACCGCCTGGTCGATCTCCTCATAGGTTACGTATAAATTAGGCAGCAGGCGAACGACATTCGGTCCGGCTTGGACGAACAGCAATCCGCGTTTCTGTCCGGCCAGCACAATCTCTGCCACTGGTTCTGCACATTCGATTCCGATCAACAGGCCCTTGCCGCGGATATCCTTCACGAAGGTAGTGTCCGCCAGCTTCTCTCTAAGCAAGCCGGTCAGATAATCGCCCATCTCAGCAGCCCGCTGAGCCAGCCCGTCTTCCAGCATTGTCTCAATCGTCGCTTCCATAACCGCTGCCGCCAGCGGTGTGCCGCCGAAGGTAGTCGCATGGCTGCCCGGGCTGAAGGCCTCACGCAGGTAGCCCTTGCCCAGCATAACACCTGCCGGGAAACCGCTGGCCACGCCTTTGGCCAAGGTGAAGATATCCGGCTCAATGCCGTAATGCTGATGGGCGAACAGCTTGCCGGTACGGCCCATACCAGTCTGTACTTCGTCTACGATCAGCAGCAGTCCATGTTCCTTGCATAACGAGACTACAGCGTCAAGGAATTCCTGCTGCACTTCAATCACGCCGCCCTCAGCCAGCACCATCTCCAGCATGATTGCTGCCGTATGCTCAGTGATTGCGGCTTTCAGTGCCTCCAGATCATGCAGAGGCACAGTCTTGAAGCCTGCCGGAAGCGGCAGGAAGCCTTCTTTTACCTTCGCCTGCCCTGTTGCTGTCAGTGTAGCCAGCGTACGTCCGTGGAACGACTGCTCGAACGTGATTACTTCGTAGCGGTCCGCACCCTTCACCTTCTGATGATACCGGCGCGCCAGCTTAATCGCTGCTTCATTCGCTTCCGCTCCGCTATTGCAGAAGAATACCTGATCCGCACAGCTGTTGTCTGTAAGCAGCGCAGCAACCCGGTCCTGGCCCGGAATGTGGAACAGGTTCGAGACATGCCACAGCGTATCAATCTGCGCCTTCAGCTTCGCGCCGACCTTCTCCGGGGCATGGCCCAGGCTGGTTACAGCGAGTCCGCACATGAAATCCAGATATTTGTTCCCCTGATCATCCCACACCCAGCTGCCCTTGCCCTTGACCAGACTAATATCATATCTGGCGTACGACGGGAATACCGCACTCAGCTTGGCAGGAGCAACAGCGGCCCCCTGTTCCTTCGTTTCCACAGAACGTTCCTGCGGCGCCCCCGTCAAAAAATCCTTATCTGCCTGTGTAAGCTCACTCATTCTCAGTCACTCTCCCACCATGCTGCTGCCGGATTACCGTCAGCGCTTCTAATTTACTCTCCACTACACCAGATACCCATCTGCCAGATGCCAATCAGATCAACCTTGCACTCTCTATACCACTCCGGCAGCTAAGCTGCTAACTGCATAATTATCGGACAATCCGCGTCCCCAGCTCTTCGCCCTGCAGCACCCGGCTGAGCACATTTGGCTCTTTGCCGTCGACAATGACAACCTCGGACACCTTGCCCTGAATGCAGTCCATCGCAGCACGCACTTTAGGAATCATTCCGCCGTAGATTTCACCATCCGCAATCAGTTCCTCAATCTGCGCCACCGTGACGGACGGGAGCACAACCTTCTCTCCGTCCAGCACACGCATAATTCCCGGCACATCCGTAACCACGATCATAGTAGGCGATTCCACAAAAGATGCCACCGCTCCGGCAGCTGTATCCGCATTAATGTTGTAACGCTGACCGCCGCCATCCACACCGATAGGTGCGATTACCGGGATGTAACCCATCGCGAGAATACCCGTCACAATCTCCGCTCTGACCTCGGTTACTTCTCCCACCATGCCCAATACATCGCTGTTCGCAACCGGACGCGCCATAATCAGGTTGCCGTCAACTCCGGATAATCCGAGCGCCTGCCCGCCGGTGGCTTGAATCCGGCGGACAATCGCCTTATTAATGCTTCCAGCCAGCGTCATCTCTACGACATCGAGCACTTCTTCCGTCGTCACCCGCAGGCCGTTCACGAAGCTGCTCTCAATCCCAAGCTTCTCCAGATTCCCCGAGATCGCCGGCCCGCCGCCATGAACAATGACAGGCTGAACCCCGCTTCGCTGCAGCTCCCGCAAATCCTCAAAGAACGAATCCGGCAGCGCAGCCAGCGTACTCCCGCCGCATTTCATCACGAACAGGCCACTGCCCGGCTGCTTCTCTATAGGTTCAAACGTCATCTCTCAGTTACCTCCCTATATAAGCTGAACTTAAGATACTAACTTAAAGCTCAGTCGTCACTACGGTGAATATTTGGACTTCCGGCCGCTGCCCGCCGCCAACCAGCGCAGATCAGGTGCGGTACGCGGCATTAATGCGCACATAGTCGTAAGTGAGGTCGCAGCCCCAGGCTGTAGCACTTCCGCTTCCATCTGATAACGTTACTGTAATCAGCACCGTGTCACTTTTTTGCAAATAATGCAGGGCCTTCTCTTCGTCAAAAGCCACCGGACGCGACGTCCGCAGCACCTCTATATCTCCCAGCTTAATGTCTACCTGCTCCGGCGATACCGGCACTCCCGCACGGCCTACAGCGGCGATAATCCGTCCCCAGTTGGCATCTGCCCCGAAGATCGCTGATTTCACCAGACTCGATCCCACGACAGTCTTGGCAATAGCTGCAGCAGCTTCATCATGTACCGCACCATTCACCTGCACTTCGATCAGCTTCGTTGCGCCTTCCCCGTCACGGGCAATCGCCATCGCCAGACTGCGGCACACATGCGTGAACGCTGCGGCAAAAGCCTCCCAATCCGGATGCAGACGCGTCAGCTTCTCATTCCCCGCCAGGCCGCTCGCCATAGTGACCAGCATATCATTCGTGCTAGTATCTCCATCCACTGTAATCATATTAAAAGTAGAGTTGGTCGCACTGCGCAGCAGGCTGAGCAGATCCTCTGCATCAATGACAGCATCTGTTGTCATGAAGCCCAGCATTGTCGCCATATTGGGGTGAATCATCCCCGAACCCTTGGCCGCACCGGCAATCACTACCTCTGAACCGCCGACCGTCAGCTTGACGCAGCTTTCTTTTTTGACCAGATCCGTGGTGAGAATCGCCTGGCTGAACTCCTCTGCACCGGCAGCGCCGCCATCCAGCTTCTCCGGCAGTCCGGCGATGCCGCTGCGCACACAGTCCATCTTCAGCAGCTCCCCGATTACCCCGGTCGAGGCTACCGCAACATCCAGCTCGTTCACGCCCAAATAACGGGCAGCTGCAGCGCGCATCTCATACGCATCCGCTTCACCCTGATCACCTGTGCAGGCATTGGCATTCCCGCTGTTCACGATTACCGCCTGCAGCGTTCCGTTCGCCAGACTCTCCCGTGTTACCTTCAGCGGAGCCGCCTGGAACACATTCGTGGTAAAAACCGCAGCAGCCGTCGCCGGAACCTCGCAGAGAATAGCTCCGAGGTCGTTACGTTCGGTTTTTTTGAGACCGCAATGCAGCCCTCCTGAAGTGAAACCCTTAGGTGTAGTAATACTTCCGCCTTCCACGACGGTATATAGTTTGTTCTCGCTCATGTTATAGTTTGACCGCTGCACTTTATGGATACACTGGTGTGTAGCCAAGACCGCGGGTTTCCTCCCATCCCATCATCAAATTCAGGTTCTGAATCGCCTGTCCTGCAGCGCCTTTAACGATATTGTCGATGACCGACACAATGGTGACCCGTCCGGTACGTGCGTCTGTGGCGAAGCCGATGTCGCAATAGTTCGATCCGCTGACTTCCTTCGTCGCCGGAACCACTCCGGGCTCACGCACCCGCACATACGGTCTGCCTGCATAATACTTACGGTATAACTCCACGAGCTCCTGCTCGCTGTGTTCTCCGGTCAGCCCGGCATACATCGTGCTCATAATTCCCCGGGTCATCGGCACAAGATGCGTAGTGAACGTTACCGTTACTTTTTCCCCCGCGATATCCGTAAGCACCTGCTCAATTTCCGGGATGTGCTGATGTTTGTTAATTTTGTAGGCTTTGAAGTTCTCATTGATCTCGGCAAAATGAACCATCAGACTCGTTCCCCGCCCTGCCCCGGACACCCCGGATTTCGCATCAATGATGATACTGTCCGGTTTGATCCAGCCTGCCGCAAGCGCCGGAACCAGTCCCAGCAGCGTAGCTGTGGGATAACAGCCGGGATTAGAGATGAAATCCACACCGGCCGCACGCTCGCCGTATACCTCGCATAACCCGTATACCGCCTGCTGCAGATAAGCTTCCGGAGGAGCGGGATGCTTATACCACTGCTCATACTCCGCGCCATCCTTCAGCCGGAAATCCCCGGACAGGTCGACGACCTTGAGTCCGGCTTCGAGCAGCTGAGGCACCAGCTTCGCGCTCACACCCGAAGGAGTAGCTGTGAATACGACATCCGCCCTGCCGGCAATCTCTGCCGCATCCACACCATCCAGATTGCGCTGCACAATTCCCGTTAAATGAGGGAACCCTTCCTCAATCGGCGCACCGGCGCTCGAAGAAGATATTACTGAAGTAATCTCTATATCAGGGTGGCCCTGCAGCAGCCTGATCAGCTCCACGCCCCCATATCCCGTTGATCCGACAATCGCCGCTCTCAGCTTGCCTGTCATTGTCATCCCCGCTTCCCGTTTCTGCTTTATATCATTATTACCTGTGAATAACCGTTCTGCAAATATGTATTATTATACGACCGAATTAATATAAATACAACATGTAACGTTAACTTTATTCCGATATTCCCACTGGAAATGGCCATGCCTTTTATCAAAAGAAAAGCGCAGAGCTCCCCTAAAGGGAGTCTACGCTTCTCTTTTGAAACCTTCGCCCAGCACTTCATGGGCTTCCGTAATAATTACAAATGCACTCGGATCTACCGAGCGGACGATCGCCTTGAGCCTCGTAATTTCATTCTGGCCTACCACCACCATCAGCACGGTACGATTATCTCCGGTGTAGCCGCCTTGCGCATTCAGCTTGGTCAGCCCGCGGTCCAGATCATTCAGAATCGCCTGCGAGATATCCTCTGTCTGATCGGAGATGATATACGCTACCTTCGTGGTGCTGAAGCCTACCTCCAGCGCATTGATTACCTTGCCCGTCACGAACAGCCCGATCAGTGCATACATCGCCTGCTCCATGCCCAGCACAAAAGCAGCCAGCGTAATCACCGTACCATCCAGCAGCACGACGGACAGCGAGAAGCTGAAGCCGGTAAGCTTTTGAATAATCTGCGCGAGTATGGTCAGTCCGCCCGTAGATCCGCGCCCGCGGAAGACCAGGCCAAGCCCCAGACCCACACCAATTCCTCCATATATAGAGGCAAGCAGCGGATTCGTAGTCGGCACCGGACCATCCTTGGTTAGGAAGATAAACAGCGGCAGCACAAAGCTCCCCAGCAGCGAGCGGATACCGTACTGTTTACCGAGGAATATGACCCCGAGAATAAAGAGCGGAATATTAAGCGCCCATTGGGTAAAAGCCGGCTCCGCCCCAAACCAGGCCTCGGCAAGCACGGATAACCCCGATACCCCGCCGGAAGCAATCTGGTTCGGGAGGAAGAACAGGTTGAACGCCAGCCCCGTAATCAGCGAGCCGATCAGAATGAGCGCAATATCCACTGTATGACGCAGCGGCCCGTTTAGCGGGATGAGCGGAGGTTTGTTGCGTGAATTGATTTTTTGCATGGATGCCCTGCTCCTTAGATGTGATCTTACTGTCCTTGTTATTCTTTTCAGAAAAAAATCCCTACACCTCCGAAGACGCGTAGGAATATCCATGCCCTTATTCAGTTTCCGTCTTGATCTGACTGCGCAGATAGCCGTCAATGAAGCTATCCAGGTCGCCGTCCATCACCGCTCCGACGTTGCCCGTTTCTACAGAAGTGCGGTGATCCTTCACCATGCTGTAGGGGTGGAACACATAGGAACGAATCTGGCTGCCCCAGGCAATCTCCGATTGTTCGCCGCGGATCTCATCGAGATGCGCCTGCTGCTCCTGGATTTTGCGCTCATAGAGCTTGGAACGCAGCATCTTCATCGCTTGTTCCCGGTTCTTGATCTGTGAACGTTCATTCTGGCACGTTACCACGACTCCGGTTGGCAAGTGGGTAATCCGCACCGCCGAGTCCGTAGTATTGATATGCTGACCACCCGCGCCGCTGGCCCGGTACGTATCGATCTTCAGATCCTCTGTACGGATATCTACTTCCACATCGTCCGCAATCTCCGGTACCACATCGCAGGATACGAAGGAGGTATGCCGTCTGCCCGAGGAGTCAAAAGGTGAAATGCGCACCAGACGGTGTACACCCTTCTCCGCCTTCAGGTATCCATATACATTGTAGCCTTTAATCAGCAGTGTTACACTCTTGATGCCTGCCTCATCACCCGGCAAATAATCAAGCACGTCTACCTTGAAGCCCCGCTTCTCCGCCCAGCGTGTATACATGCGCAGCAGCATCTGGCCCCAGTCCTGGGATTCTGTTCCGCCTGCACCTGGATGCAGCTCCAGAATCGCGTTCAGCTTATCGTACGGCTGATTGAGCAGTAGTTGCAGCTCGAACTCATCTACCCTGCTGCTTACACTGCGGATCGTTCCGGCAATCTCAGACGCAAGCGCGTCATCGCCTTCTTCATCCGCCAGCTCCGCCATCATCGATGCATCGTCATAATCCTGCTGCAGCTTATCGTATTGATCGACCACCGACTTCACGGCGTTCATCTCGCCAATAACGCTTTGCGCCTTCTCCGGCTCATCCCAGAACCCGGGCGCTGCCATCTTTTCTTCAAAGTTCGCTATAATCTCCAGCTTAAGGTCTAAGTCAAAGTGACCCCCTAAGATTGGTTAGTTTCTTGCCTATTTCACGCAGGTCCTGCTTCACATTAGGATCGATCACTTGGATCACATCACCTTTCAAAATAAAATATTGCGCCGGCCGCTGGGTTTGGAGGTTTTGCGGACAGGGGGAGATGCAGCTTCTGCCGCTGCATCATTGCTCTTAAGAAATGCCTATCGGTGTACGCCGTAACTGCGGGGAATGTTTGGACTTCCGGCCGCTGTTAGGATTGAATTTCCTCATTCAAACTGCTCATCGCAGTAGAAATTCAATCCTAAAGGCGAACGCTGACGCTCCTACAATTCCAAACTTCCCCTCCGTCACTTCCACCACAATTGCAGTTCTACAGAGCCATTCCGTTCGCTTCGCTTGAAGCAATCGACCCATTCCTTCAATCATCCAAAAAAGCGGCCGGGCCGCAAACGGGGAGTCCCCCGGGCCCAGCCGCTTTTATTGTCATTATAACCTAAGTGCGAGTGAACAAAACTCGAAGTGCATTACGGTGAAACGTGCTCGCAGATTTAATGCCTGCTCGCTATTCCACCAGAATCAGGCAAGTGAATTTCTTCTCTCTTACGCCTGACCGTGACAGTTCTTGTATTTCTTGCCGCTGCCGCAAGGGCATGGATCATTACGGCCGACTGTAGATTCCACATGCACCGGACGTTTCTCAGCAGGCTCAGCGTTCGTGGAGATCTTATCTTCTTCCACTACCGACTGACGCTCCTGATTCGCCTCGATGTGCGCCTTCATAATGTAGGTCGCCACTTCCTCCTGAATGTTCGCAGTCATGGCATTGAACATTTCGAAGCCTTCGAACTGATATTCGCGAAGCGGATCGGTACCGCCGTAAGCACGGAGGTGAATCCCTTGACGAAGCTGATCCATGGCATCGATATGATCCATCCATTTGCTGTCTACGGAACGAAGTACAATAACCTTCTCGAATTCACGCACCAGCTCAGCTCCGAGACGTTCTTCACGTGCTGCATATTTCTCCAGTACACGGCCAAAGATGAATTCGATGATTTCTTCAACTTCTTTGCCCCATAGATCATCACGGGTCAGGGAATCTTCCTCCAGCAATTTGCTGTTCACATAATCCGCGACTTCCTGCAGCTCCCAGTTTTCCGGAATATCGTCACTGCAGTGGGCATTAACAATACGGTCAACGACCGGTTTGATCATTTCCACTACGATATCTTTGATATTGTCAGACTCGAGAATTTCGCGGCGCTGTTTGTAGATAATCTCACGCTGCTGATTCATCACGTCATCATATTGCAATACGACTTTACGGATATCGAAGTTATTGCCTTCCACCCGTTTCTGGGCAGATTCAACAGCTTTGGTAATCATACGGCTCTCAATCGGCTGATCTTCTTCGAATCCAAGACGGTCCATCATGTTCAGCACGTTATCCGCGCCGAAACGTTTCATCAGTTCATCCCCAAGAGACAGGTAGAACTGCGTGGAACCCGGGTCACCCTGGCGTCCGGCACGTCCGCGCAGCTGATTATCGATACGGCGGGATTCATGACGTTCTGTACCAATAATATGCAGACCGCCAAGATCGGTCACGCCTTCGCCCAGTACGATATCCGTACCGCGTCCAGCCATATTCGTAGCAATCGTTACGGTTCCCGGCTGACCGGCAAAAGAGATGATTTCAGCTTCTGCAGCATGATGCTTCGCGTTCAGCACCTGGTGTCTGACACCTTTGCGCTTCAGCATTTCAGATACGCGTTCGGAGTTCTCAATCGATACCGTACCTACAAGCACCGGCTGATTCTTTTTGTGGCGTTCCACAATTTCAGCGACTACAGCGTTGAACTTGCCATTCTCGCTTTTGTAGACCACGTCAGGCATATCGACACGCTGATTTGGTTTATTAGTAGGTACCTGGAGGACTTCCAGACCATAGATCTTCTTGAATTCCTCTTCTTCCGTCTTCGCAGTACCGGTCATTCCACCTAGCTTGCGGTACATACGGAAGTAGTTCTGGAAGGTGATTGTAGCCAGCGTCATGCTCTCATTCTGGACTTCAATCTCTTCCTTAGCTTCGATAGCCTGGTGCAGCCCGTCGCTGTAACGGCGGCCCTGCATTAGACGTCCCGTGAACTCATCGACGATCATAACCTCGTCTTCGTTGACCACATAATCTACATCGCGGCGCATAATTGCATTCGCCTTCAGCGCTTGTACGATATGATGATTCAGCGTAACGTGACTGTGATCATACAGATTCTCTATGCCAAAAGCACGCTCAGCTACAGCAACGCCCTTCTCGGTTAAAGCAACGGACTTCACCTTAATATCAACAGTGTAGTCTTCTTCAGCAGTCAGCTTCTTCACGAAACGGTCTGCTGCATAATACAGCTCTGTCGATTTCTCAGCTTGTCCGGAAATGATCAGAGGTGTACGGGCTTCATCGATGAGGATGGAATCGACTTCGTCAATAATACAGAAATACAGCGGACGCTGTACCATCTGTTCCTTATAGAGCACCATGTTGTCACGCAGATAGTCAAAACCAAACTCATTATTCGTGCCATACGTAATATCGCAGGCATATGCTGCTTGTTTATCATTATGGTCCATGCCGTTGAGGTTGACCCCAACCGTCATGCCCAGAAAGTTATAGATTTGCCCCATTTGTGCGCTGTCGCGCTGAGCCAGATAATCATTTACGGT
Organism: Paenibacillus sp. FSL E2-0178; assembly: GCF_038593005.1. NCBI lineage: Bacteria > Bacillati > Bacillota > Bacilli > Caryophanales > Paenibacillaceae > Paenibacillus > Paenibacillus sp. FSL E2-0178. Next base: position 5,316,501 of record NZ_CP151953.1, on the reverse strand, counting down.
TACGACATGCACGCCTTTGCCCAAGAGTGCATTCAGATATACCGGCAGTGTACCTACCAGCGTCTTGCCTTCCCCGGTCTTCATTTCGGAGATCCGGCCTTCATGCAGCGCCATACCCCCAACTAACTGAACGTCAAAATGCCGCATGCCCAGCGTCCGTTTGGAAGCTTCGCGTACGGTTGCAAATGCCTCGGGAAGAATCTCTTCCAAGGTTTCACCCTTCTCAAGACGGGCACGGAACTCTACTGTCTTAGCCTGCAGCTCTTCATCCGTAAGCGATACGAAATCCGGCTCCAAACCATTAATTACTTCGACCGTCTTCATGAGACGTTTGACATCACGTTCATTAACGTCGCCAAATATTTTTTTAACAAGTCCTAGCATGGTTAACCCCTTTCATGCAACACAGATGGTGGAACCGAGCCCATCCTCAACAAATTGAAAGGGCCATATATGATTTCGATTCCGCTGCTTCATAAATTGTAACAGTTTGTAAGAGAAGCCGCAATACAAGCTGCCGCAACCTTATTCTGCATAATGCCTTTTCATAGGAACAGATGCAGGTATTCTTGCCTCTACCTTCTGTATATACGCACAAGAGCCCTATTCGCTTTAAGCGAATAGGGGCTCGTCTAATTGTCTACGTCAGGCTGAAACGGAAGCCCTTCCTTATACCAGCAATTTCCGGTTAGCAGGTTAGTTCTGTTCGATCAAACCATACTTGCCGTCATCGCGTTTGTAAACAACGCTAACTTCAGAAGTGTCGATGTTGGAGAACACGAAGAATGTATGTCCAATCATGTTCATTTGCAGAATCGCTTCTTCCACATCCATAGGCTTCAAGGTGAAGCGTTTGTTCCGCACAACCTCAAGATCATCATAATCCTGTTCCTGATCCTCAACAGCTACGGCGCTGGCCGAACCTTCTACGAACAAGGTCTTCAAGCTGCCTTCCTGGCGGAACTTGCGGTTAAGTTTGGTCTTGTGCTTGCGGATCTGACGTTCCAGCTTGTCCACTACGGCATCGATGGATGCATACATATCATCGCTGCGGTCTTCCGCACGAAGCGTCACACCTGCCAGAGGGATTGTAACTTCCACCGTATGAAGGCCGCGAACGACGCCAAGCGTCACATATCCTTCTGAGGTAGGGGGTGCATCGAAATACTTCTCAAGTCTGCTGAGCTTCTTATCAACATAGTCTCTCAAAGCGTCGGTCACTTCAATTTGTTGACCTCGAATGCTGAATTGCATGGGCACTCCTCCTTTGTTTACCTTTTCATTATAGCAAATTGTCAGGGCTAAGTAAAAAACAAATCATGACAGCCTTTACATTTAGCTAACAAAAGATGTCATAGCCTTGCCCTAAACAATAAACAGGCCCGGCTAGCGCATGAACTCGCCCTGGCCGGACCATTACAGCTACAGTATTATCTCACTTTGAAGTCTAGATTATGAATGATTGCTGACATATTGCATATTGCAGACAGTAGCGTCTGATTTATTTGTCTTACTTATTTGGTCTGGATGCGCAAAATCTCTACTTGGGAGAAGTTACCATTAGAACCAGTGATGAAAAAGACTTTATAGGCTGTGTTGGAAGTCAGTCCGGTTAGCGTAAAGGTATGCTTGACACCTGGAGACACTGTAGAATTCGGACCAGCAAAAGTTCCCGTTAAGACAACGCCAGCACTATCCTTTCCTTCAGAAATTTGTTGTGCTGTAGGATCAGCTTCCGTTGCTTTAACCACAACATATTTCAGCGGTGTAGCGAGTTCGCCAGTCTGGCCGTATTTAGCATATACATCGGCAGTCACCGTTCCAATGCTAGTCACTCCAACCTGTGTAAGCGATATGGTGCTGCTTGCTGCTGTTTTCAATCGAAGCGGTGTTACGCCAGACCAATTGCCTGAATTATCAGCCAGAGCGACATATACGGTATATTCAGTACCTGCACTCAGACCATATACAGAGAACGCAACGGTTGTATTAGCAGTTGTTGCGATTGTGCCAGAGTGAACGCCTGCTGTTCCTGCACTAGTCAATCCGTCTTTCATTTGCGCTGTAGTTGGTGCTGTTACATTCATGCTGTAAGGAGCAACTACATAGTATACTGCCCCTGTTACCGAAGGCGTAACATATACATCTGCAGTAACCGAACCCACATGACCGTAGGTCACATTGCTTACAGAAGGCAAGGTAACGGTGCCGCCACCACCGCCAGTGCCGCCACCACTACCACCGGTAACCGGGGTTGCTGTTGGGCTGGTGCTTGGCACAGGTGTTGCTGTAGGAGCAGGCGTTGCTGTAGGGGCCGGTGTAGGTGTCACTCCACCAGTGCCTGCCGGTTTATAGACAACAGAGTTACTGATGATTCCTACCGCTTCGGCCCGTGTAAGTGATTTCTTCGGTCCAAAGGTTCCGTCCGGATAACCATTAATAATCTTCTTGTCTGCTGCTGCTACAACCGCACCTTTGGCCCAGGCTGCCACTTGGGCACTGTCCTTGAACTTAAGTGTAGTAGAGCTTGTACTCAGCTTCAGGACTTTGGCTGCAATGACAGCCGCTTCCTGCCGGGTAAGCGGATTGTTGGCACGGAAGGTATTATTCTCATACCCGCCGATGTAACCGGCCTTTACGGCTTTGGCTACTTCGCTGTAGACCCAATTTGTGCTTTTGACATCCGTGAAGCTAATGGAAGCCGTTTCGGTGAACCCGAACAGGCGATTGATCAGTGCAACATACTCGCCACGGGTAATAGCCTTGTTCGGCTTCACCGTTCCGTCAGGATAACCGCCCAGGTATCCTTTATCCAGCCAGCTCTGCAATTGCTTCTGCGCCCAGTGACCTTGAATGTCTTTGGGGGTAGCCGCAGCTGACACACTGCCTAATGATCCGAGCAACATCGAAATACCAAGTAATCCGGCCATAAGGCCACGCCATGTTTTCTTCATTCTTTTGTTCATCCTCCTGAGTGTTTGATGGGCATAGGCTTCACTGCATGTCTTCTTATCTAGGTTCTTTTCGGAAGCATACGCCTAAGCTAATAATGAGGTGCTATCTAGGCAACAAAAAGCCCAACGTCTCTCATTACCCATATTTTGGAGGGAATTAACGGATTATTGAAATAAAACTTTACAAAGTGTCTAATGATGTGTCTTTTCCGCCTTATGTTGCGTGTCATTTGTGAAATGAACGTAAAAAAGACCCTGGGAGTTATCCCAAGGTCTAACGCTAGCGTTGTCTCAATTGCTAACCATCTACCATATATGTAGGTCGGCTTCGCCGGATGATTATAATTTGATGACGTTAGCTGCTTGTGGTCCGCGTGCGCCTTCAACGATATCGAACTCTACGGATTGGCCTTCGTCCAATGTCTTGAAACCGTCAGTTTGAATCGCGGAGAAGTGTACGAATACGTCGCCACCATCGGCAGTTTCGATGAAACCATAACCTTTTTCTGCGTTAAACCATTTTACTTTACCTTCCATTGACTAAACATTCCCTTCGTCATCAGATGAACGTGAGTCTTGCTCACAATTCGACTATACCACCGCTGCTTCTCTATTGTCAATTGGAATAGTAAATGATTACTTTCAATATTTTACCATCCTTAAATTTCTCTTAAAAAAGGCAAATTCTGTGATACAAGATACAAAAAAGGAGCAGACGCTATTTAAATACCCGCCCGCTCCCCAGCTGAAACATCTGGAATCTATTATTTTTTTCGGTCCATTAGAATGCTGTCGGGAGTGTAATTCTGCTCGTAGGCACTGCGCTGTATCTTGGCTTGGCCGCGTTTCTGCAGAAAGTTCTGGGCTTCCTGACGAAGAGCATTCATCCGGTCCAGCAGCTCATTATCGTATCCTAGAATCCGATTGATTTCTTGTTTTTGTGCAGCCGACGAAGGATAAATTGCGACTTTTTCTGCAATGGAATCGACAAGTTTCTGGCGTTCCTCTACAAATACTACAAGCTCCTCGTATGTTGCTTCCTGAAGCCTGCTCATCATCTCACGGGTAAGCAGGTCCAGACTACGGATTAGTTCATCCATTAGCAATCTCAGTCTGAGTCGCGGCAAGCTTGGATGCCTGCAGCCAGGTTTCGCGCAGATCCGTAAGATAGCCGATGGCTTCTTCGGCCTTTGCCGGGTTCTTGTGGATGTTGGCTTCGATTAACAAGTAGTTCGTATATTCGTATAGAGAGTAGAGACCTTTGGATACCTCAATCGAATGATCCAGTGTACTCATTAACTCGCTGATGATCGTCTGAGCCTTGCCGAAATTGAGATTGGATTTCTCCAAGTCCTGTTTGTTCAGCCCATCCAAAGCCGTTTTCACGAAACGGATAGCCCCGTCATACAGCATAATTACGAGTTGCGCAGGTGTTGAGGTCTGGACTGATGACTGGCGGTATTTGTCGTAAGGAGATTTAATCAATGTTGTCACCCTCTAATTTAAAATAACTTAACTGGAAGTTGAGAATAGACTGGAAGACTGAGACTGGAGCTTATTCATGGCAGTTTCCATAGCGGTGAATTGTTTATACAAACGAGTTTCCTGATTATCCAAGTAAGTGAGCATTGTAGTGATACGCGAGTTATACTCTTTGAGTTTCTTCCCCATTACACTTTCTTCTTTGAAGGTACTGGTAAGATCAGCAGAGTAACGGTTAGTCCCTGCACGATTAGAGATTTTTTCAATGGCGCTAAATACAGAAGATGCCATCTTATCAAAAATACCAGTCGTAGGTGCACTCGGTGGCCCTTGTAGTATATTCATAAGTTTCGTGGGATTGGCTTCCATAGCTGTTTTGAGTTTATTTTCATCCAGGATTAGTTTCCCATTCTCAGCATACGTCCCGGTAGTAATCCCCATTTCAGCAAGTCCACCCAATTGCTCAGTAATATGGGCTCTCATTTCAGATAATACTGATTTGATAATATCATCATTTTTGAGCAGGCCGCTTTGTGCCTTCAGGGTCCATGTTGTAATGTCCGCTTCTTTCATTTCTGCCTTCTGCTCGTCTGTAAGTGGTGCGTAATCTCTATATTTCTCTTCATCAATCTTAGTATTCAACGCAGCAATTAACGTATTATAATCAGAAACAAAGCTTTTAACAACGTCCACTGCTGCTGTAGTGTCTGTCTGTGTTGTTATTTTAGAAGGGATATCTGTCCCGGATGTATTAGTTCTAGTTAAAAGGGTGATAGCCACCCCATTTACAGTAAATGTATTGTCAGGTTTGATGTATTCAACACCATTTATTTTCGAAATTGAATCTTTTCCCGTTTCAGTCTGCCATTGTAATTCAGTCTGATCTTTTTTGTTAAACAGACTCAGCAGCGTATTATCATCCGTACCAGAACCCAATGTAACTGTGCCGGTTGTACCACTTGTTTTAGAGGCTAAGGCAAACTTCCCGGTTGTCTCATCAAAAGTAGCGGTGACATTAGCCAGAGAATTGTCATTTATAGTAGCAATAACCGTCTGAATATCAGTAGATCCTTTAAAAGTAAAGGTCTGATCATTTACAACTAATTTAAATTCTTTCGCCTTGGCCTCATCGGAGGTTGGGACAGAGCCGTCAAAGGCGGATTGCAGCGACGCTAGTGTGTTGGTACTCTGCTTACCCGATCCAGCCCCCGCCGTCGTAACAGTTGTCTTCGTTGCTAATTGGCTCACAGATACTTCCATATCAATTCCATTGGCTTTAGAGCTTGCGGTAGCTTTGATAGCATCCGTATTCCCCGATACAACTGCCTTACTGACTGTAAGAACATCATTACTTCCATACTTAGTAATAAGTTTATTGTATCGAAAATCATAAAGCTTACTGCTTACTTCTCGATAGCTCTCTCTTGTCCAGTTTAAAAGCTGCTTCTGCTGATTCATTTTGTCGAGCGGCGCTTTTTTGGCCGTCATCATGCTCTTAACCATACTGTCAATATCCATACCCGAAAATCCATTTACGCGTGTTACCAATTCGACACCCCCTTGTTCTATATTTTCTCGTCAACCAATATCCCCGCAATTTCCATCATCTTGGCTACCAAATCCAGTGTCTTCTCAGGGGGCACTTCACGTATAAGCTCACCGGTATCCTTGTTAAGTACTTTCACCATAATATCGTGTGTTTTCTCATGGATGCTGATCTCAAGCGTGGTCTGGGGTCCCTGAAGAGATTTCACAGCTCTTTCAATGGTTCGGATCAACTGCTCCTCCGCAACGGATACATTCACGCCCTGCTTTTCCTTTACATTCATATCCCTTGTAGTACGAATTCCTGCTACTTGATTAGCAGATGCTGCTTGTTCAGAACTAACCGGCACTACTTCCGGCTTGTTGTTCTGGACGCTTGTTGTCGAACTCGCAGAAAGAGAGAACTGTACATTCATAACCCCGACCTCCACCAACACTCATTTTATACTCTATATATCGGTTACTTTCAGGGATAATTTAGGATTCGGGGTGAAGTCAAGAGAAAAAAGCTCTAAGTTATTTATATAACTAGAGCTTGAAACTAAAATATGGACATGTAATATCGATTCTATTAGAACTATAACCTTAAAAGAAGCAGTATAGTAGATGATCTCAGCGTTATCTGTTATTAATCATAAAAAACGCCCTTATAATCACCATTGGCCTTATCATAGTCCGCCGCCTGTCCAATATCAAGCCAGTATTCTCTTAATGGAAAAGCAGCGACCTCTTTATTCATCGTAATCAACTTCTTAAACAAGTCCGGCATATCATAGAATTCATCTCCGGGAACATATTGCAGTATTTCTGGATCAAGCACATAGATGCCTGCGTTAACAAAGCTTTTATGCTTAGGCTTTTCTACGATAGAGAGCAGGCGATGGTGCTCCGTTTCTATTACGCCATAAGGAATCTGATATTCATATTCTCTCACACACATAGTTGCCATTGAAGAAGATTCTTGATGAAAATCCAGCAATTGCTCATAGTTAATTTTAGTAAGGAGATCTGAATTCATTACAAAGAAAGGAAGATTGGGCTGCTGTGTTAATAAAGACAGCGCACCGGCCGTGCCTAATCGTTTGCTTTCTTCAATATACTGGATACGAACGCCGAAATGCGAACCATCCTGAAAATAATTTTCAATAACTTCTTTTTTATAATTAACTGACAGCATAAAGTTCGTGAACCCGAAGCTCTTAAAGCTCTCAATAATTGTCTCTAAAATAGGTTTGCCTCCAACCATAAGCATCGGCTTTGGAATATCGTCTGTAAGCGGACGTAGCCGAGTCCCCATACCCCCTGCCATCAAAATAACAATGTTATCTTTTTGAAGGAACTTAAGAATATCTTCCGCAAATAGAATATTTTCAATTTGCTTTCTACCATTTACGATAGGAAGCTGCTTCAGCTTCTTCTCTTTTATTAATTCCTTATAATAAGAAATCCGCTTCCCTTGTCTCTCATATACTGGATTGTTATTCATTACCTGTTCGATTGCGGTGTCTAACGGATACCCTCGTAAAATTCCCCGTCGAATATCTCCATCGGTGACTGTTCCCAGCAAGCGATTTTCTTCATCAATTACTACTGCAAACTGCAGTGATGATTTATCGATTATTTCCATAACATTTAATATGGTAGTCTCTGGAGCTATCAATATTTCTCTCCATTTTTCCATCTGCATCGCTCCTTGGAAAAGATGATGTTATTAATTGAGCAACTCGCCTTCCTCAAAGTCTTTCGCAGCCGCTGTCTCTAGCATTTTCCAGTACTCAAACGGTGAAATCCCCCCACCCGGACGTTTAACTGCGATATTATTCGCCGTTAATTGCTCGCCTTGCATAATTCTTGTATGAGCAACAATGCTCTTACGGGCAATACTAATATTTTTCATTTCAGATTCAGCAGGAATTTTGATGCCTGTACCTCTCGCTGTCTCTACTTGGCGAATGCTTTGAACCAACAACTGTAACTCTTCCGGAGAAAGCGATGCTTTATGATCAGGTCCTTCTGCTTGTTTATCATGTGTAAAATGCTTCTCAATAATCGACGCACCTAACGCTACGGCAGCAATCGTTACAGCTATGCCTTCCGTATGATCAGAATAGCCGGTTGCCAGTCCAAACGCCCTATTCATTGTCTCTATAGCCAGTAAATTCACATCTTCAACAGGAGCTGGATATTCTGTAGTACAGTGTAACAGCTTAACCTTAGACCGCAATTTCCGCTGTCCCGCTGGAGATAAATACGCCGACCGAAATGCGCTGATAGAGGGTAGCTCATTTTTCTGAAGAAGACCAAAAGCAATTACTCCAAGAGCTTCTTCTATTTCGCTTAAAGTAGCCATCCCTGTTGATAAAATGATATCCGACTGTTTGCAGGCAATATGATAAAGTAATGGAGCATTTGTAATTTCCCCAGAGGGTATTTTAATAGTAGTTAGATTTAACTCATCAATTAAAAAATCCGCACTTTCTATATCAAACGGAGTTGACAGAAATTCAATACCCGAATTATCACAATATGTTTTCAACTCGCGAAATTGATCGAACGAAAGTTCAAGCTTTTTCACCATTTCAAATTGCGATTCATTCCCGCCAGTCGACTGTATCTGATATTCCGCCTTAGGTGCATTTTTACTAACTAAAAGTTCAGTTTTAAATGTTTGAAATTTCACAGCATCAGCTTTGCTATTCACCGCTATATCTACTAACCGCTTCGCCATTAGCATATCACCATTATGATTTACACCAGCTTCAGCAATCACATACGTCGAGCTCATCCCTTTACCTCCGGACCTGTGAAAAATGTTTTTTGTAAAATGTTTTTTAAATCTATCGTTTTAAGGATATGTGTAATATCTGCCGATGTCGTTGTCCCATTATACTGCAGCACAATTTTGCTTACAAAATGTTGGAATGACGGAGATAGCGCTTGATGAATGGATTTGATGATATCTCCTTCTTCCGTGACACAATCAATGATGGATCCTGCTCTGAGTCGCCCCTTCTGTCTGTCACCGATATTAACCGTTGGCTTAGAGAATACCGGAGCTTCAATAATTCCACTTGAAGAGTTGCCAATCACCGCTGAGCAATACTTCATTGTGCTCAGGTATTTTAACTGTCCAAGTGAGAATACAGCCCTGACACGTTCAGGGTGCTTTGCAGCATATTCATCTATCTTTTGATTAATAATTCTCCCTTCTGTATCAGCATTAGCTTTAGTGAAAACTATCATAAAATCCGGAAAATGATCCAATGCAGACAGCAGTTCTTCAACCTGCTTCTCTGCTGTTCGCACTTCGAGTGTAACTGGATGAAAAGTAACTAGAAGAAGCTTGTCTAGTGGGAATTTATAGAAATCTATAAGCTCAGCTTCTGTCATTAATACCATTCTGCGAATCCCTTCAACACCCAGGCTTCCTACTTGAAACACACGATCCGGCTGTTCCCCAAGCTGAATCACTCTATGAGCATACTCATCCGCGGAAGTAAAGTGTATATGGCTCATCTTCGTGATAGCGTGGCGGATAGAATCATCAAAGGCTCCTTCTGTTAACTCACCCCCGGAAATATGCGCTACAGGAATTCGCATAACAAGGGCTGTCTGAGCAGCACTCATTATTTCGAAACGATCCCCAAGAAGAACTAATACATCCGGCTGCAAACGTTGAAACGCATCAGCAAGTCCCAACACCCCAACTCCCATTGATTTAGCAACCGAGGTAGGCGTATCAGCCGATAAGAGCATCTCAACCTTCTCATCTATTACGAAGCCATCTGTTTCAATTTGCTGGTAGGTTAATCCGAATTCCGGAGACAGATGCATTCCTGTTGCAATGATCTGCAGCTCTAATTCAGGTTCTGCCTGAATCGCTTGCATCAGGTAGAACAGCAAACCATATTCCGCTCGAGTCCCGGTTACTACACATACTTTTCGCTTAGACATCAGAATCTCCTTTCAACGGAGTAGAAGGGAGATTAACAATTTGTCGTTTCAATTGATGCGTAACTGATAAGTCTGCTTTGGGGCAACATGCATACGGTACTAATTCATTTAACGGAGTCCAAATTGGTCGTGCCATCACACCTTCAGCATGTAGCTGCTCCAATACATGGTCACGATCATGAAGTTGCTCATCTAGTAGTAATGTTTGCAACCAATAGTTACTTGAGTTATATGGTGCTTCTATGAATAAATTCACGCCATTAACCTTTTGAAATAAACTACGATATTTCTCTGTCAAGACCCGTTTAGAAGACAGAAATTGGGGGAGCTTCTCTAACTGTGCACAGCCAATTGCAGCATTAATATTAGGCATCCGATAATTAAAACCAGCTTCATCATGCTGATATTCCCAACGGTGTGGAATCTTCGCTGTAGTTGTAATATGCTTCGCGTAATCGGCAAGTTGCACATCATCCGTTACAATCGCTCCGCCACCACCTGTAGTTATGATCTTATTGCCATTAAAGCTAAGCGCACCCACCAGGCCAAATCCACCAGTATGTTTACCTTTATAGTAAGAGCCTAGTGACTCAGCAGCATCTTCAACCATAATCAGGCCATAATCCTGACAAACGTCAATCAAAGCATCTAACTCAACCGGATGACCAAACGTATGCATTGGCAGGATAGCACGAATTACTCTTCCTGTCTGCTTATTTACCAGGCAGCCGTCTTTACGCTCTCCTATCATTCTGATATGCTCAGAAAGCTTGTGGGGATCAATACCTAAGGTATCTTTAGAAACGTCTACGAAGTGTGGGATAGCCTGCAAATAAGTAAGCGCATTAGCTGTAGCAACAAAAGTTAATGCAGGCATAATTACTTCATCGTTAGCTCGTACCCCTGCGATTTTCAGTGCAATATGCAATGCCGCCGTACCATTAACGACAGCTACAGCGCGGCGCACTCCTACATAATCTGCAAGATTCCGTTCAAATTGATCGACATATTTACCAACAGAAGATACCCAACCGCTCTGAATACAGTCTGTTACATAATCCAGTTCTAGCGCATCAAATGTCGGTTCATGCAATGGAATAGTCGGTTGTCCGTGATAAATATCTTTCACGTTTCGGGCAATATCATGCCATACTATACTCATATGTTGTACACCGATTCCTTATACTGAGATAGATTCCCGTTATCTCCAAACCAATCGGCAGTTTCTTTCAATCCTCGTCTTAATCCGTTAATCCCACCATAGGAAGGCTCCCATCCCAATAACTGCTTAGCCTTTTTATTGTCTGCCCAAAGCCTCTCAACTTCACTTTTCTCTGGCCGTAAACGTATTTCTTCCGTTTCGATCTCTACCTTCTTACCCATCACTTCCGCAATCAGAGCAACTGTATCCCCAATTGAGATTTCATAATTACTACCTATATTAATTACTTCGCCAATTGCCTTGTTACTGTTCATAACCGAGATGAAACCGTTAACTGTATCTTGCACGTAATTAAAATCTCTAGTCGGGCTCAAGGCTCCTAACTTAATCCTGTCTTGGCCTACCGCTAACTGTGAAATAATAGTCGGAATAACTGCACGCGCAGACTGTCTCGGACCATACGTATTGAAAGGACGAATAATCGCTACCGGTGTGTCAAATGACCGATAAAACGAGAGTGCCATCTGGTCTGCGCCAATCTTGGAAGCCGAATATGGCGATTGTCCCTGTAGAGGATGAAGCTCATCAATTGGTACATATTGCGCCGTTCCATATACTTCACTTGTAGAAGTATGAACTACTTTTGAGACTTCCAATTCGCGTGCTGCTTGCAAAACATTCAAGGTCCCTTTTATATTCGTATCAATATACGTATCGGGAGAATGATAGGAGTATGGAATTGCAATCAGCGAAGCCAAATGAAGAACCTTATCGCAATCTTTCATAGCGGTTTTTACCCCATACGGATCTCGAATATCTCCAGCAAAAACCTCAAATTCCCCCTGGTATTTCGAATGATCCAACCATCCCCAAGAATTGAAAGAGTTATAATACACGAAAGCCTTCACTTTGTATCCTTGTTCGACCAGTTTTTCCGTTACATGCGAACCGATAAATCCATCTGCACCCGTAACTAATATTTTCCCTGTTCCACTCATTTTCTACACCCCGATGGTTATAAGACTTCTATTCTAGACTTAAAATCCAATAGATAACTCATTTTCACAATCCTTCGTCATTCTTACTACGAACTTCCATGCAAGGATTACCATAAGCGATTACATCGTTTCGTAAATCAGATACAACTACACTACCTATACCAATCGTTGTGCCAGAACCAATGGTGAGATGCTGTCTGATGACACTCCGTGCTCCAACGTGAGTATGTTCACCAATCTGAACTCCTCCACTTAATACTGCTCCAGGAGCAACATGAGCAAACTCCCCAATAAAACAATCATGTTCAATGATCGCACCAGAGTTAATAATTGCTCCAGTATTTATGACAGAACCGGCATTTATTATCGCATGTTTCCCGATGAAAACACCTGCTCCAACATCTGCATCATGGCTTACAATAGCTGAATGATCAATGATATTAGGAGTCTGAAACCCAACCTCTAACATATGTTGAAAAAGCTTGATCCTATGCGCAGGGTTTCCAATACTTCCAACAGTCACAAAAGCATAGATATAACCCTGAGTTAACAGTCTTTGGAGATCATAATCACTGCCAATAATCGAGATCCCCAAAATATCCTTCCCTACATTTTCTTTCCTATCGATAATTCCAATATCTGAGTAAACGTCTAATCTAAGAAGGCTGTCAAGAACAGATTTACAATGTCCTCCACCGCCAATTAAAAGTATTTTCTTCATCCTGCTCCAACTTTCAGCTTTTTTGCAAGCTTATAAAGCTTCCGCCGTTGCTTCTAAAATAGAAACGATCTCATTTAAAGTATAAACACTTATATCCAGAAACCCAAGATTTATATCTCGCGCTTGTATTACATTAGTAGGGATAATTACACGCTCAACATCATATAGATTCCAAACGGAATTGATCATTGCTGGTTGCAAACAGTGCCGCAGAAGCCAATTGTTTAAAATAATACCAAAAAACTCTTCCGTCCGATCTATCTTCTTTAATGCTTCCTTTATTTCTTTTTCAGAAGAAAATTCATTGATTTTCAGTCGTCTGACTTGCTTCTGCTGTTGTTCAAATTGCAGCTTGATATCAAGAAAATAATTGTATTGCTCTCTTATCACACGCTTCATTTTCATATGATCTAGAGGATATTCAGCAATTCTCTGTAACATTTCAGGAACAGAGGGAATATTGGCTGCGCAATATTCATTACCAGCCTCTTCTAAACTCAACTGTTCTGAATAAGCAATTTTTGCTCCACCCTCAGTTGCATTTATCACGTTCAACTGCTTATTCGCGATCTCCAACTCAAACCAGGTACGAAAGGCATTCCAGATTTCAGTCGTTGCAACAGTCCCTCCGTAATACCCCTCGGTTTCAAGACTTTCAATTTCAGCATACATACTGCTAGTTAGTTCTTTATCATCATAAATAGTCCCCCCGGCATGCGTCTCCTTCTCAGAACTTCCATACGCTAAATCTTGCCCAATTAATATAATTGGGGACGCCCCGATATGCTCTGCAACACCGAACGCCACATGAGCACAGGATAAACCAATACTAATAGAATAATCATCTTTCAAACCCATAATTTCCTTAAGCCAAATAAACTCTCCCACATTCCCTCTCATAGGTATTACTACCTCGCCAGAAAACTCTTCAAACACTTCAGGATAGAGAACGAGCGGGCCAACAAGAGTCGATTCTACAGGATATGTTTTACCTTCATAGAAGTAAGTGTAGGTTTCAATTCCCCGCTCTATTGAGCATATAAAATCAGGAACAACTCCTTCATTACAGAGTCGCTGCGCGATTGTATCTACAGCAATAATTACCGCTTTATTTTTCAATCCCTGCAATTGTTTAATATTTTTGTTCAAAGATGGACCTGCAGATACCACGATAGCAGGTACATTTAGCATCGCATTTTTCAGTAAAGAAACATCTTTTGAGCGTGGTAAATGTTTCAGATTCTTCATGTGATGCCTGAATCCAATTAAGCTATCCTCCACAGAGTTTCCATACATAAGTGTTTTATATCGAACGGCCTCTTTAATGATCTTTACAATCGCTATACTGGAGGTGATGTCGGATTCTCGATAATAGTAGGTGAAATAAAATTTAATTGTTTTGAGATAAAATATCGCATCTGTTAAAAGAAACTTATCTAAAAAAAGAGGTAACTCACTTATTTTATCAGCAAAAAGAACGATCCCTGATGAATTAATAAATGAAAGATCTTTATACTGTAAAGTATGATTGAACAAAGCAGCGTTTGGTTCGATAATAACGAGCAAGGACTCGCCACTTTTCATTTGAATAAGCTGTCTGATTTCTTCTACAGAATAAACTCCGATAACAAAAACAAGCTCCCGCTTCAGCGGGTTAGGTTGATTTGTATAATCAAAGACACTCTTCAAATGGATGGTCTGATCTTGTGAAACCAGCACCTCATTCCCGGAGTCATCTACGCCCACCATCACCTGGGCTATTTCGCTTGCGTCCGGTGTTCCAATTCTATGGTTGTGATTACTGGACAAGATGTCTATATTATGGCTTAACAGATCCATCATTTCTGCTCCCTTGCTAATGTTTAATATTTTTCTAGAGAGAAGTTACAGAGCTAGTATAGCAAGAAAGCCCCACAAAGTGGGGCTTTCTTAAGCTATGGTCAGTAATTTCTTCAATTACCTTAATCTACTGCTTGAATTATCTCAGCAGTTGCAGTACGCCTTGCGGCTGTTGGTTGGCTTGTGCCAACATTGCTTGTGCAGCCTGAGCAAGGATGTTGTTCTTAGTTTGGGACATCATTTCTTTGGCCATGTCAACATCACGAATACGGGATTCAGCGGCAGTCAAGTTTTCAGAAGCTGTTCCCAAGTTATTGATAGTGTGTTCCAGACGGTTTTGTACAGCACCCAATTTAGCACGTTCGCTTGATACCAGGGAAGTAGCTTTGTCCAGAACAGCAATTGCTTTTGAAGCATCTTCACGAGTAGCAATATTCAGAGCAGCTTCTGATTTAATATCGTTGGAACCATTAGTAACAGCGTTATCTTTTGTGAAACCAGCTTGTCCAGCGTTTCCAGTGATGCCAAGCGCAGATGCACGAACATCATTGATTTGCAGGGACATGGATTGACCTGTATTCGCACCAATTTGGAACTTCGTAGTGAAGCCTACTCCTTGTGCCCCAGCGCCAACTACTTGTTGAACATTAGCAATTGCTGCAGCACTAGTAACTCCTAGTCCAGCTGCAGGGCCAGCACCCAACTTGATATCTTTTCCTGTTTCGGAAAGGAATTGGATTTTGTTATCCTTCGACAAGGATGCCGTGATTTTGCTGTCCACTCCAGCTGATTGCAGAGCCGCATTCAGATCTTTAACCAGGCTATCCATAGCGGCTTTAGCTACGTTAGGATCAGCATTTAAAGTATCATAGGTTTTTGCAGTGGTACCCGAGTTAAGGTTGACTGTAACTTCGCTTTCAGAGCCAACAGTGAATTTCAACGTTGCTCCTACTGCAAGGGTAACGTCAGCAGCAGTAAGCGAAGCCCCCCCCTGAAGTCCGGCACGTTCTACAGTTGATGGATCACCCTTAAGAGTTTTACCTATTTGTGCTGCGCTTAGTCCCAGGCCTCCTGCAGCCCCGGTGAATTTCAGCTCACTTGAAGTGCCTGAGGATTTAGCAGTAAATTCTAGTTTATCACCTGCGCCTACTTTAATATCTACCAAATCAGACAATTTAACTCCACCAGAGGTAACTGATTCTAATGCTGTCTTCAATGCAGCAGCATTAGTTGCAGCAGCAGCACCAGTAGAGCCAACCTTAATTTTCGAAAGATCGAACGTTTGGTTGTCAACAGTAATAGTTGCTCCGGCAGTGAGCGTTATAGCACCACCCGCAATTGCTGTACTTGCTACGGCTTTCGCACTTGTAGCTTGAGTTAACTTAGCAGCATCGCTGGAGCCAATACCACCGTTCAGCAGTTTTTGAGTATTGAACTCAGTTGTGTTACCGATACGGTTGATTTCAGAAGTCAGCTGGTTCATTTCGTCTTGCAGTGCTTGACGGTCAGAATCAGTGTTTGTTCCGTTCGCAGATTGGTTAGCGATTTCGCGTTGACGTTGCAGAATGGAGTGAGTTTCGTTCAGTGCGCCTTCAGCTGTCTGAATCAAAGAGATACCGTCTTGAGCGTTACGGGAAGCTTGATCCAAACCGCGGATTTGGCCGCGCATTTTTTCGGAGATTGCCAGACCAGCTGCGTCATCACCAGCACGGTTGATGCGAAGACCGGAAGACAATTTCTCAATATTTTTGCTAGTGTTAGCTGTGTTGATAGACAATTGGCGGTGAGTGTTCAACGCCGGAATATTGTGGTTAATAATCATTTGATATTTCCTCCCTGAAATTAAGTTAGTTCCACATCCATGTGGTAAACGCCGAACCATTAAGGTCGGCCGCCCTGCCGGATCAGCGTCTAAATTATATATCGTCAGAGAACATCGGGTTGTTTATAGCTCGCGGGACTTTTTTTTAGATATCAGAAAAGTAATTCAGCTCTTAGTAGTAATAAAACCATATTATGCTTTAGCTTAACTTCCTCACTTCACATATACCGATAGTTAAACTATTTAGAATAATCTTCTCTTTTCCGATAAATATAATTATCGCAACTTTCCACAAAGCATGATCACATAGAATTTGGGGGTAGGAACATTTGGAAACGCAGATTTTTAATATTAAACCGCATGCAGATATTGAATTAAATTTCGATAGAGAAGAATTAGATTATTATGTAACGCTACCGGCCGAAGGTATAACTGAAGTAACTGGTCTAATATTAACAATTCCAGGATTCGGCGGTCTTGCTAATTCAACCTATCAATTAGAGAAATTAAATCCTTATCTTGCTGAGAAATATAATTGTATTGTTGTCTCCTTAAACTATTTTGGTATTTATCGGGGACTTGAGACAATAATGGATGATCAATTTTTGATTAATATGAAGGAGATTTACGGAGTACCAGCTACTTACTGGAGCGACATTTCATCTGATAATGATTTCTATGTGAAGGTAGGAACACTATTAGAAAGTAAAGGCCTTTCCCAGTTAGACCCCCGGTGTCAAGCTTTAAAGAGCACTGGGCGAAACGAGTATCAGTCTTTTGGTTTCTTGCCTGCTCTGGATTGTCTCACTGTACTTGGAGATGTTCTCAGAAGATACCCTAAAATAAATAAGAGTAAAATTATTGCTTACGGTTCTTCCTATGGCGGTTATATAGCAATGCTTTGTGGCAAGTTTGCGCCTAATATGTTCTCAGTCATAATTGATAACTCCGGTTTTTCACGCACCCAAATGAAACATGTAGCAAGTAGAGAAATATTAGAACAAGATTATGTTGTTACTCTTAACTACAACAATAAAGTGTATACACTTCCGTATGCATACAACAATCCCTGGACTATTCTGGATGAGACTTCTCCCTACTATTTCGGAGATTCCCATAAGCAGATTCGGAATCTGTTAACTAGAGAGCACAGGGTTGCTTCGAAAACACGTTATTATATTTTTCATTGTGAAGAAGATCAAATCGCCTCAGTAGACGACAAAGATAAAGTGGCAACACTATTATCCAACTACAATTACACCTACTATAAACGAATCGGTATAAATGATCTTGATGGTGTGCTATTTAAAAAATATACGCATGCTATGAATGCCTCTTTACGAAAACTCTTTGACTACGTTGCTGAGCAGGATGAAGAATATGGACTAATGAAAGAACAGGGTGTGAACGAGTTTTCAAATAATAAAGTGAATACAATGAATTGCGGTAGCAAAAATTATGTTTTTAGTTTTAAAGAAAACTTCACCTTAAATGTAAATATTACAGAAAATATAAAAACCGATTATAATTTAATACATGCGTTTCAGTTAATGAGAGATGTTTTGAATATTTGCGATTCAATTGACGAAGGGTTTGACTTTATTATTGCTAAGATATCGGACAAAAACTATTATGAGGCCGCTATAGTTATGCAAGACATACTAGATGCGCACACTTCAATAACTTCGCAAATAGATACATTCTCTAGATTCCTAAAAGAAAACAATTTACATGTAGTTGATACACAGTTCAAAGACAGCCTTCTTGAAACAGTTGTTCATTTCAACAACGATTCATGGGAATTATTAGAGAAACAAATCTCGCACCAGGTTGTACCTCAATTTTTATTATGGAAGAATGAGTTGAATACCGTCTTCACCCCTTATATAAAACATTAGTTTGAGATAAATGAGATTGCCTAAAAAATAAACCCAGTATTTAAAATCACTGGGTTTTTCTCTATCTTCACCTGGTTTCTTTGTTTTAAATCCACTTTTTATCCATCTGATGTTAATAATCCAATATTCATCCTAACTACACTCATTTCCTCATGAGACCTAAACAAATATTCCGCAATAACCTCCATAAGCTCAAAATCATTCTCGTTGTCTATATCTAATACTGCTGTATCCGTCATTCTAATCACATCACATCGGCCCTCGAATATTCCTTTGCCGCTTTTGAGAAATGAAGGTGTATAGGCATACAGAGAGGCATTCATATCAAATATCTCCGGCGCCTGCTGCCTAGCGTCAAAGGATGAGTCAATGACCCTTACATAACCCTCCGGAGATTGTTTCACCATATTGAAATAGGGATTGCGTCTGGAATCAGTTACAGAGAAAACTACATCAGCAGCACATCCAGCCTTCTTATCTATCAAGGATTGCAGATCGCCGACCGTTCTTAACGGTGAAGTGATATCCAGATCAACTACCATATCGTAGTTCGCCCCGTTTCTCCCCTGCATGATTTCAAAACTATTCTGAATTACAGCTATTTTAGGTGTGTAGTCTTGTCCCAAGGAGGGATCTCTATCGATAAAATTGACTTGAAGCTTCAGATTCTGTCCAATTAAACTCATCAAATCTTTACTGTCCGTATTTACAACGATATCACAGTCTATATGAGAGTTCTGTTTCATGAATAAATCAATTACTGAAGCCGTATAAAACACTAACGGGTAACCCAAAAAGTTTTTCAGGTTTTTGTTCTTGATCCCTTTTGAGCCTGCTCTTCCGCAAATCGTAAATAATATTCTCATTTACAAGCTCCCGTCTTTGGCAATCTTCAAAGTCAGCATAGCCGTCTCAATATCGTTCGGATTATTGATCTTACCTTCTATAACATCAAAAAAAGCGGATATTTCCTTGAGTTGATAATCATTTCTCGACTCTGCAAAAGAGATCGTTTCATTTCGTTTAAGATAAGTTATTCTGCTGTTGGCAATGTCTGCGATAACAGTATCTTCATAAGTAAATAGCTGCAGTTCTCTAATGGTCTGGATCCCGAAATAGTCCAAATGAACCTCCGCCATCATATCTTTGTACTTAGCAATATATACTGACAAATCATCACTATCTATTTCGAGATGCGAAACCTTCCCCCTGAAATTTTCTACTCTGTCGGGACGTCCAAACAAATACACGATATAATCCCACTCATGGATAAGATCGATTGAGACACCCCCGCCTTCATCTGCATGTGCACTATAAGTGTTCCTATAATCTACTCCAGCCCTCCAATGGGGCAAATAGCTGGAACAAATCGCTCGCACGCTATAAACTTTACTTAAATCGACCTCGTTTTTCACATACTGTATGACATCAGTATATCTTAACGGGCAGGCAATGTAATAAATGCCCCTTTCATTAAGCATTAACTCTTGAACTGGGACGGCAGAATCACTGAAAACCGGCTTTTCAATGAACATATGTTTAGTTTTGGAAAGGTAGCTCTTTACGGTGTCAAAGTGCAAAAATGTAGGGTTTGTTACAAAGATTACATCGTAATCATCAGGCACTTCAGAATAATCTGTGTACACATGGGTAATGATGGATCTGATATCTTCTCTTATCTCCTTGTTGGTAACTCTTCTGATCAAATCAATAGAGTAAGAAATTCTTCTCTCTTGAAGAACTTTCACAATATTAAACAGATGCCTTGTCCCAATAGACCCAAGTCCAATCATTGCAATCTTATAATGAATCTTCATACTAAGCCTCGATTTCGTCGATTAGATTTAGAATAACCTTGTCCTTAGAAAAATTATATAAAGGCTCTTCTCCCTTTTCAATGGCTGCAAAAAAAGATACAATCTCCTCAAAGTATGCATTTTCAACTACAAATTTACTGTATTGTTCCAGTTGATCCACGGTTTCATATAACTGAATCCTTTTTTCTTCTTTGCGCTCAAAATCATATACTCTGATTCCTTCAGCCGACCCATCCCACTGTAAAAAAAGCTCTTCGCCAAAAAGTTCAAAGTTTCTTACCGCTTTTCTTGAGACCACATCTACCGCAAGCATTCCTTTATGCCCGTTTACATGATCAACCATCACCATATAATTATCGTTATAATCAATATCTAATGAGCTGATTTTACTCTTCATGACATGGACCTTGCTGATGGCTCCGAAGACATCTGTTAGCCACGGAAGCTCAATAGCAAAAATCTCCCTGCAGCCGTTGGAACGTTTGTTTCCTACAAAATAATCTTTATAATTCTCCCAAGGGTGCCAGTCAGGTAAATATTGACCAATATGGTAAGTGTAATTCAAGAGACAATCGCTTTCTTTAACCAGTTGTTTAATCCTTCTCACCTCTTGCCGGTACAAAAACGTAGATGACAGGAATAAAATTTTATTATTCTCTCGAGCAAGCAATGTGTTCTCATCATATTCATCGGTCACTAGGTTTAATTCGGTAAAAACATGTAAGTTCTTTTCAAGACAACTGCCTATTATGCCACTATGAGATAGCGGTGAAGTACAAATAAACGCACAATCAACTGGGGTTCTCAAAAGCAGTTCATCCACGTTTGTAAATGTCTCAATGCCATATTCTTCTTCACTAGTCTTCCTGCGTCCCTCGCTGAAATCAATTCCAAATATCTGATACTGATCATTGTATTTTTTGATTAGCCGAATTCTTCTTTTTCCCATCGAACCTAGTCCGATGACTACAATATTCATAACAAAGCACCTCGCAATAATAGTTAGTTCAATTTATTAACTCATAAATCTATCACATTCAATAACAAAAGCCATGCTGCGGTTAATACCACGCCATGGCTCATACTCTGTGCCCGTTGAAATAAGTACTTTTTGTCTCCATGTCTATTACAACAATGAGTTTTATTTCTGCGGCCCGCGCAGCCGGTCAATCAACGCATTGAGATCAGATTGCACAGGTGCAGATGATTCACGGTTAGTTTCCTGGATAGACAGATATACTTCTTTGCGGAAAATATCGACATGTTTCGGTGCAGATATGCCAATTTTCACAATATCTCCTTCTACAGACAAGACCGTCAGTTCAATCTGATCCTGAATGATAATGGACTCACCTTTTTTACGGGACAGTACGAGCATTTCATCCACCATCCTTTCCGTCGATTACCGGCTGTTCCTGAAATAAACTATGCTTCGTATGATAGGGAGCCTTATGCAGTACCACTTGTTTACCTTTCAGTTCCTCCGGGTTCAGAACAATAGGTGCCAGTAGGTTAATCGTGGACTCTTCTACCTTTTCTTTGAGGGTAATTATGCATCTTACAATCACCTGCGAAGCAATCCCCAGTTCCTCAGCTTCAGCACTCGGAAGTTCAAACTCATAGTCCGGATAGAAAGCAAACGGATCTCCTAACAGAAATGAGAGATTCTTATTTTCGATGGACTGCAGTACCCAGAATGCTGAATCCTCCATAGCAACCAATGCGAAATTAGTATCCTCTTCAAAACCGGGGATTCCTTTGGAGAAATGATACAATTGTTCCTCATGTACTTCAAGTTTTCCCCAAGACAGTGTCTCAATAATCAAATTATTCACTCCTCAAACAGTTTTGCTGTGCAAAACCAGGTTATTTACTTTGGCGGTCATTTCACCTGTATTTAATATGATACATAAACAGCAGAAAAGCTATAGAAGCGCTCTCTGGCACATCTATAGCTCTGAAGCTACATCTGAACATTCACTTCTGGCGGAATATACTGCACCGAAGCATACTGTTGCATATAAATATTTAGCTTGCCCCGTGTGTATTCGGTCTCCGGACGGTGTCTCTCCACTTGAATATCAACTTGTGCTGCCCGAAATCTTATTTCAGGAGCCCTTGTGTCAAAATAAATATCAACATTGTCATAGGACGCTGGCCCTAGAGGCTCGGGGAATGAGTTGGGCTCGGTATCTGTACCGTAGATTTCAGCAATTGTATTCCCAGCTTTAAAAAACTCAGCCATCCGATTCCCTTGCTCAACTTTCCGGGCCAGACCTTGAAGATATAGCTGTTGAATACCTGAATAAATTCTTTTATTCATATCCAGCACACTTCCGCCATTATAAGCAGCGCGTGCCCGGCTCTGATCAATTGTAAGCTCCGGACGTGACGACTGAATGCTTAACTCTCCAGGTGTAGTTGTGATGTTAACTTCAGCCTTTGGTTGAGTGATGGAGAACGTGCCGGGATCAGCGTCAATACCAATCAGAGCAGGTGTCTGTCGAATTTGCAGGATAGGCTGCAACAACGGGCATCACCTCCGTTATCTAATGAAATCTACTAAAGTTGTAGAGATAATCTTAGCACCCACAGAAAGTGAAGCATTATAAATATTCTCTTGAATCTTGGATTTCATAATGAGCTCTTCGTAATCTGCATCCTCGGTCTTAGCCTGAAGGTCGGTCAGATTTATGTTTAAATCACTCAGACGATCCTGCATTAATTCTACACGGTTAGTCTTAGCGCCTATTTCAGAGCGGGCTGATAAAATGGTCTCTACGCGAGTATCAATTTTATCAAGTTGTCCGGAAACTGCTGTAATGTTACCCGATTTCAAGCCTTCAGAAATATTATTGATAATAGAAAACAGATTGTCTGCTTCCCCCGTATGACCAAATACATCATTACCTGTCATATTGATAGGCATTTGTACACCTTCACCTACAATATACTGAATTTGTCCGGAATCTGTCGTGACTTCCTTAGTGGTATCGTAAGTTCCATCGGCACTCTTAGCAAATTCATATGGCTTGACATCATATTTCTCACCATTAAATACGTATTTACCGTTTAATTTGCTGTTCGCAATGTCCACCAGTTGTTCTTTAAGCTGCAATACCTCTTCGTTGATGCTGTCCAGAGCTGATTGAGGGTTGCTTCCTGTCGCAGCCTTCACTGTAAGCTCTCGCAAACGTTGGACAACATCCCCCGCCTGTCCTAATACAGTGTCATTGTAATCAAGCCAAGATAAAGCACTGTCTACATTCTTCGTATACTGTTCATTCGAGGACAACTCGGCACGGTAACGCAAGGAATATGTGATACCTACCGGATCATCGGAGGGCTTGTTGATTTTGCGGCCGCTCGCCAGTTGAAGCTGCGTATCATTCATAGTACGTGCATTACGGTTCAGGTTAAGCAGCAGCTGTGAGCTCATCATATTGGAGGTGACTCTAAGCATTGTTTGTTCCTCCTTTATCTGCCGACTGTGCCGGTAGAATTAATCAATTTGTCCAGCAACTCATCATAGGTTGTCATGAAACGTGCAGCAGCGCTATAGGCATGCTGGAATACCAGCATGTTGGACATTTCCTCATCCAAAGAAACTCCGCTTACAGACTGCCGTCGGGAATTCACTTGGTCCACCAGATAATCGGCGTTGCTCGCTTGACGCGTGGCTTCTTGGGATTGAATTCCTAATTGCCCAACCATTGAGCTAAGGTAGGATCCTACAGTACCTGATTTGAGGCCATCTGCTGTAGTGAATGTGCTGTTATCCTTCATATTGCTGAACAAAAGAGCCAATGTATTATTCCCTTTAACGACAGACACATTTCCGGCACTGTCTGTAGTGGTGCGAAGAGAAGTCGCAAACAGTGTAGGATCAGCAGCGATTTCGGGATTAAGTTTAAGATTGCCTGCTGTGATCGCCTCACCAGCCACAGAAGCTGTAAAGAACGGCCGGCCTGAGCTTCCATTCATTGCATACCCCAGTTGATGCAGTCCATTCAAGCCTTTGACTGTAGTTTTCAAATCACCTGTCAATGGAATAGGCACTGCGCTCCCTGCTGGAAGAGAGGTTTTGGTTCCGTCGGCATTAATGATTTCAGAATCCTTGAGCACCGTAGTTCCTGCGGGCAGAGTAGAACCTGACGGAATGGTAACCTGCACCTCTCCATTAGCGATTGTGTTGGCCATAGCATCCAGTTGTTTCCTGTAATCAGCCACATAGGTTCTACTGGAAAAGATCATTCCATAAGCTTCGCCAGCCTTCAGATCACCAGAAGCATAGGCAGTATTGAGAAAGGCGCTGTCTACAGCCGCAGTAACCGTTGCTCCTTGAACTAATTGCTGTGTGCCCAGTGATATGTTATACCCGGCATCGGTATCCAGAACCGTGATATTTGCTATCTTGGACAGCTTGTCCGTCATTAAATCACGCTGATCCCGCAGATCATTGGCCTGGTCTCCCATACCTTCTATTTTGGAGATAGATTGATTCAAGTCAGCGATAGAGCTGAGGTAGCTCTGTATTTCTTTTCCTTTGACATCAACGTTGGTGCTGAGATCCCGATCCAGATTGCTTAACTGTGTACTCATATAGTTCATGGCATCAGTTAGTGACTGTGCAGTCTGTACTACAATCTTGCGGGCTGTTGGATCTTCCGGGTTCTTGCTGAGATCCGACCAGGATTTCCAGAAGTTATCAAGCACTGTACGGATACCAGTATCTGAAGGCTCATTAACGATGGCTTCCAGCTTATCCAGTGTATCTGATTGGATGCTCCAGTTGCCGCTGGCGGAACTCTCTCCACGGTACTGATCGTCCAGAAACATCTCACGGATCCGCTCGATGGAAGTGAATTCCACACCGGTACCCATTTGTCCCGGCAGTGTTGAGTTATTGAGACCATAGGCCTCAATAGGTATAGCCGCCTTCATGTTCACACGCTGGCGGGTATAACCTTCCGTATTGGCGTTGGCAATGTTGTGGCCGGTTGTATTGAGCGCAGCAGTCTGGGTAAACAGGCTTCGTCTTGCTGTTTCTATCGAGTGAAATGTGGATGTCATGCTACTTGTTCCTCCCTTGTGATTGCTGCGGTGGAAGAGGCCATGAGGATAAACGGGTTATCCGCGGGCATCAAAAAGGCCCGGCCGAGTCACACTGCTGCCCTTGTCGGACGGATGATGGTATGTCATTTCCTGATTTGGTCTTCCGACAAGCAAATCCAGGGAATAATCTATAAAGGTAAGCGACTGCTCAATCAGCTTCTGGTTCAGCTCATTGGCTAGTTTCAATTGCTGCAATGTGCCGGAAAGCTTCTGCTGGATATGCAGCAGGCGCGATTTGTCCTCAGGATCAAATACAAGGCGGGACAGCTCGGTAAGATTCAGATTCAGATTGGAACGGATTCCAACCCCCTGCAGAAAAGTAAATGCCGCTTCCGCACGCTTCTCTTCCAGCTGTCCGATTACCTTCATAAGCTTGGACTCACGGTTCAGGATGTCGATGAGACCCTCCACCTTGTTGTCCATGATGGTCTGTTTCTTGACAGCGGCCAAATCCAGCATTTGCACATGCGCTTCGTCCAGCCGCTCTAGCAATTCTAATAATGTCGTAAGTGCCATGGGTGTGTTCACCTAATTCTCGGAGGATTGCTTAAAGTAGGGGGCGAGTGTCTCTGCGAGCTTAGCTGCGTCAACCTGGTAGGTACCTGCGGATACTTGCTGTTTCAGGCTTTCGATCTTGTTCGCACGTTCAGCGTCAATCTTGCCGCTTTTCTGTGCCTGGAGCAGCTTAATGGCTTCATCCGAAATCGATACCTCATCCTTGCGTGTGCTCTTCTTCATTTGTTCCTGCCTTTGCGATTCCGCACTCCGTTGATACGGGTTCATCGCGTTAATTCGTCCGGTCTCGTTAATTTTCATAACTTCCACCTTCCTTCTGATATAAAAAAGCCGATAATCTTTACTAAGTTTATCGGCCTTTGTTGAAACATTCTTTATAGCTGCAAACGTTTTTTTGCAGATTTTATTAGTTGCGGAACTTGTCCACGGCGCGGTAAGCGGCATCTGAAGCCTTTTTGGTACTGCTTTTGTCTACAGTTTCCTTGGCAGCATTTGCCAGATCCTTGGTCAAACGGCTGCGGCAGCTATCGCACATATGCCCGTCCCGGATCAAGGTCCCGCAGACTTCGCAAGGGTACATCATGTTAGGTGCGTTCGCTATGGAAATCCGGCCCTCACGAATAAAACGGGTGATTTCCTTAATGGAGATCTCCGTGGCATCGGACAGTTCCTGAATATTAGTGCCTCTATTTTTGCGCAGGTAGTCTACACAGATTTCATATTCATGCTCTAAATCTTTGATACAAGGCTGGCACAGGTTCATTAAATTCTTAACATATAGCCGGCCGCATCTTGGACAATTATCTACATTCATTTCTACCGCGGCTCCCTTCCTTACATTCTGCACAGCTTATAAATATCTTATGCTAATAAGATTACATGATAGCTGAAGTTCCGTCTATGATTAGTATCGGTTATGGAGCAGGTTTAATTTAATTTCCGAACGGCCGAAACCGCTAAGAACGTGCCCATGTCAGACTGTATATCTCCGCCGCATAGCCCAAATCACCAATGAGCCGGTGAAGTGCTTCAGCGCAGGCCCTCATCGTGCTCCCTGTGGTGTAAATATCATCGATAATTATAATCTGGAGAGGACGATTCTGCAGCCGGCTTGCCCTTGACTCCAAGTGTCCGCCCAGCCTTTGCAGAAGCTTCTGCTCTGTATTCCCGGTAAAAACCTGCTTCATATCGGCCAGCCGTTCACTTCTGCTTTTGAAGCTCTGTTTGCCGGTATGCCGGGTACGAATCAGCAGCGGAAGCTGCGGAATTCCCCTCCGTAGAGATAATACATCTGCCAGTTGCTCCGCCTGATTAAACCCTCTTTCAGCCAGGCGGGCTGAGCTTACAGGCACAGGGACCAGCAAATCGGCTTGCCATAGGGCCGGGTGAATAAGAAGATAGTTTGGCTTTGCTGCTGCAAAAGGTCTGCGGGAAGAATTACTTTGTAGAGTAGCGGTTTGTTGTTGTTCACTCTGCTCTTGTTGGAGTATGGCATATGCCTTGTCCAGCATTAGGCCCAGTATAGAGGCCAAGCGTTCATTCCCTCTGTATTTATACTGACCCAGCAGCTCGCGCATCTCACTTGTATAGGCCACCGCGCTGCGGTTGCAGCGGATCGGTACAGGCTCGCGGCTGCGGCTGCAATCCGGACAACCGACATGGCGACCGCAGGTCTGGCACCGGGGACAGCGGATCCACGGGATCCCTGTATGGCAGCTTACGCAAATTCCGGGCAGCCCGGATGAAGGACGGCCTCTTTTACCACAGAACAGACATTGAGGCAGGGACGGAGCGATTAATAATCGGGCTTTTTTTATCCAAGACATTATGGAATTCATCTATAACCTCCTTCTTAAGGCTAAATGCAGGAAATTATGAATAAAAGAGTGTATGTAGCGTCTTATCTCACAGGTATCCCTGCCTATGGGCAATCGCGTTCATGCTGCGAATCTGTGAAATGGCTCTGCGCTGTGACTTGCTCCACTCTGCGGAAGCGAATACGACGTGGCCGTCCGGATCATCTTTGGAGCGTCCTGCCCGGCCTGCCATCTGCACCAAAGCTGCCTCGTCAAACAGACTGCTGTCCGCATCCAGAATAAACACATCACTGCGCGGAACCGTAACTCCCCGCTCCAGAATTGTCGTCGTTACCAGAAGCGATATCGCACAGTTACGGAATTCCAGCACCTTCTCTGCTCTATCCGGATCTTTGGACGAGGTTCCTTCCATAGCTAGTCCGGGGAAAAGCCGCCGGAGAAGCTTCAACAGTCCTGCGATATGGGCAATCCTTGAGACAAAGAGAAAAATCTGTGCTTTGCGGGCAAGAGATCTTTGTAAGGCGCGGATCAGACTTCTAGGGAGTCTCCCCTGCTTCAGACAACGGTGGAGCGGCGGCATATGTAAATGCACTGGGACCGGCAAGGGATGGCCGTGAAAGCGGACGGGCACCCTCGCATGCGGCAGTTTTCCTGAACGGGCGAGGCGCTGTAATTCTGCCGGTGGTGTGGCTGAGAGAAAAATGAAGGATCCGGAGGGCTTACAAACCTGCCCGGCAGCGTAGGCCAGCATTGGATCATTATGATAGGGAAAAGCATCGAGTTCATCGATGATGACCAGGTCAAAAGCTTGATTGAACCGCAGCAGCTGATGGGTTGTTGCCAGCGTTATGTTGCTCGCGCTCCAGCGGTCCTCGCTGCCTCCATACAGCACGGCGGGGGTATCCGCCGGGAAGGCCTTGGCCAGGCGCGGCGCCAGCTCCAGCACGACGTCGCGCCGCGGCGTTGCGATCAGCGCCCGGCCTCCGGCTGCGAGCGCCGCCTCCAGGAGCGGGAACGTAATCTCCGTCTTTCCCGCTCCCGTCACTGCCCAGAGCAGGAACCGCTCTGGGCCTCTTAGGGCGGAGCGCTCCCGCGGCTCCGCCAGGAACCCCAGCGCAGCGGCGGCCGCAGCCGCCTGCGCTGCGCTAAGCCCCCACCGGCGTGCCGCTACGGTGGGGGAGACGCCTGCCGTGCAGCGCACGGCAGGCAGCGGCGCGCTGCGCAGCAGCAGCGCGCAAGCCCGGCTGCGCCCGAGTGCGAGGCAGGCCTCGCAATAGGCGCAGCCGGCAAGGCCGCACGCGGCGCAGGCCGTGCGGCCCGTGGGTACGCTGCCGCAGCGCAGGCAGCGTGATGCCCCGCGGCGGGTGGCAGCGCCGCGCCGGGGCAGGTGCAGCTGCGGCAGGCGGAGCGCCGCAGCGTACAAGAGGCGGCCGGTGAACACGGGGAACCGGCCAACAGTCAGGCGCGGGCGGACACCGCGCCCGGCAACTGCCTCGCTCACCCGTCCCAACGCATGCACGCTCTGCTTCATCTTCCTCCCCCACCCCAGCACTCCCCCACCTTGCTCCCGGCTACCTATTCGCTCCGTCTCTTTCCCTCTCTGCTTCGCCTGACTCACCCACCCCAGCACTCCCCCGCCTTGCTCCCGGTTATTATAAGCAACTGCAGCCTCAATTCTTATCCGCCCCTGCAGATGCGCCAGCTGCACTGCAGCAGACCAATTTCCTGCCAGGTCAGGCAGCCGCTCTGCCACCAGTGCTTCTGCTTCGCCCTGCAGCAGAGAACGGCCGGCAAGCGCTCCTGCCAACTGATTAGCCGCCGCCGCTAATGCAGCGAGGTCATCCCAGCCGTACAAGCTAACCTTAGGCATTACAGGCTGAGCATAGTTCCCGACACGTGCAGTCTCCTTCAGACCTCCTTCCGTCCAGCCCAGTATGGATTCTGAAGCGATGCCCCTTTCTGTCAGCCACTCCTCTTCCCGCAGACCTCCCTCCTCCTGTTCTTGCCTGATCTCAGCCTTCAAGCAATTGGCGACATACCTTTTCCAGTCCTCCTTCTTCCATAGCGTCATGGCCGGTGAAGCTCTGAAGCCCTTCCTCAGCTTCACCCCCCAGCCTAACGGGAGCGATGGTGACAGCAGCACCAGACTGTCCGCTTGCCCGCCGCCCCAGCCTTCACCTCCCATTCCCTCACCCTTCCACCATAACCTGTCCACAGCCATGTTTAGCGATATTCTGATCTCCCAAGCGGCATTGCGCTCTACCGCATATACTGCTACTCTCATCAAATCCTTCCCTCTCTCCTTCAAAGTGGCACATCACCGAGACCATAGATTACGATTCCCCCGAATCCACACTTAATTAATTGAACTTTTTATTTTTCTATTCCGCGATAGCCATGACTACAGCAAACGTTTGAACTCCGGCCACTGTCAGGTTTGGATTTAGCTGTACTTGAACAGCAGACAGCCTAACTGCAGTTACTGCAACTATTTATTGCTGTAACAGCCTATCTCTCCACTGAAGTGTATTTCGTACAACTATAATCCGGGAAAACCGCAGTTTGGCCTCATGTCCGCAATAATAAATGTACGAAGTGCAGCTATCTCCAGATATCCTGTCTAAATCTGAATAATAGCTGCACGAAATACAACTAAAGCAGCTGACCTTAAGTTTGGTGTCCGGCTGAACCACTAAGCAATCCGTGTTTGCTCATCAAACACAAAAAAGCACACTCCCCCATCACTGGAGAGTGTGCTTCACCCGTTGCCGACATATTTAATTATCATTCGCCATGCTTCGATCCGTATCCCCTGCTTCCCGGCAGCCGCATCATCTTCAGCGGAAAAGGCTGCTCCTGTGTCCGCAGATCCAGTACGTTTTCCTTCCGGTGTTCCGCTTCGCCAAGAGTGTTGTAGTGCGGCATTACCGGGGCGAACCTGATAGACGAGCCGCTGCAGTCTAACCTTGAGGCAACCGCCAGCGTTCCATCCAAGGAACCATCATCCATCAAAGTGACATACAGCGGTCTGCCCATCCAAAAAGCATAAACTGCGAGCATTCGGATATACCATTCCACAACAGCTTCATGATTGCGGGTGATCAGAATATAATGAAGCCGCTTTCCAGGCCGCATTGCCTCCCGGCTCTCTTCCCTGCGATGCAGAATATGAACAAGGGCTGCTGCGGATGCATAGATAGACACAATCGAGATT
Organism: Paenibacillus sp. FSL E2-0178; assembly: GCF_038593005.1. Classification (NCBI taxonomy): domain Bacteria; kingdom Bacillati; phylum Bacillota; class Bacilli; order Caryophanales; family Paenibacillaceae; genus Paenibacillus; species Paenibacillus sp. FSL E2-0178. The sequence goes on along the minus strand of NZ_CP151953.1, from coordinate 5,285,647 downwards.
AACTGGGCGATCATGGAGATGCACCTCCCTCTTATACCGACACTATATGCCGGTGATAAAGGGACGGTGACAGCCCAGCCTGCCGGGACAGCTGACCCGGTTATTTTGACTCTATATATATCGCAAAGCACAGAATTTCCGCCTTCCTGCAAGAAGACAGATTAAAGCTTCCGGTTTCGGGTACATATTTAAATCAGCATTTTGCAAAATTCGAATATCATGCGGACTGAAACAATACTTTGACTGCAGCTAGACGGCTGCAATCAAGTTATGTACCGTTTTATAAGGATCATTAGGATTCTCCAAAACGCTCAGTTAAAAGTTTACGTGTGAATTATAATGTTACCCAGCCATATTTGATCGAATTGATAACAGCCTGCGTGCGGTCGTCGACTTCCATCTTTTGCAGAATGCTGCTGACATGGTTTTTGACGGTTTTTTCGCTGATAAAAAGGTATTCCCCAATCATCTTGTTGCTCTTGCCTTCAGCCATAAGGCGCAGCACTTCTGCTTCGCGGCGGGTCAGCGGATTGTTGTCGCCTGCAACAAATTTCACGCCTGCTTCCTTAACCGGAGTCTCGGCCATGGCACCTGTCTCGTTAAGATACGTCATGCGGCGCAGCTGATTGATCAGCTTGCCGGTTACCTTGGGATGAATGAAGGCATGGCCTTCACATACAGAGCGGATCGCATTAATAAGCGACTCTGCCTCCATATCCTTCAGCAAATATCCATTAGCACCCTTGCGCAGGGTTTCGAAGACGTAACTTTCGTCATCATGGATCGAGAGGATAATCACTTTAACATCCGGGAACATTTCCCGCAGCTTCTGTGTAGCCTCCACACCGTTCTCAATAGGCATATTAATATCCATCAGCACGATATCCGGCTTGTTGATATTGCAGAATTCAAGCACCTGGATGCCGTCACCGCACTCACCTATGACTTCAATGTCGTCCTCCATATTCAAAATACGTTTAAGCCCTTCACGAAACAACTGATGATCATCCGCCAAAAGAACCTTTATGGGCGATTTTCCAGAATTCTGGTTTTCCATCACATTACTCCTTCCCTTTGTCCACATTCGTCGGAATGTGAATTATGATTGTTGTGCCCTGGTTCTCTGCTGACTGTATTTCCACTCTACCTTCCAGCAATTCCACACGTTCACGCATTCCCACCAGCCCAAAGCTTTCACGGTTGGCTTGCTCACTGATCTTTTTCACATTGAAGCCTAAGCCATTGTCTTTCACTACGATCTTAATTAACTGTGCCTGATACGTAATTTCCACCAGAACATAACTTGGATAGGCATGCTTCGCCGCGTTGGACAAAGCTTCCTGAACAAGACGGTAGACTGCAGCCTCCATCGCTGAAGACAGCCGGTGCTCTTTCCCCCTTGTTTCAAAAGAAGTGCGGATCTTCGTCTTCTCCTCATAATCATGCACGTATTTCCGGAGTGTCGGAATCAGTCCTAAATCATCGAGGGCCATCGGACGGAGATTAAAAATCACTTTACGCATTTCTTCCAGGCTGTACCTTACCTGTCCCTTTAAGTCTATTACTTCGGCTTGTACCAGCCCAAATTCCTGCTTTACCAGCATTCTTTCTACAATTTCCGTCCTTAGGACTAGATTTGCCAGCATTTGAGCAGGACCATCGTGAATTTCCCGGGCAATTCTCTTCCGTTCTTCTTCCTGGGCCTGGATTATCTTGAGTCCAACCATTTGCGTGTTTTTCGCAGATTCGACAATTCTCGTCACTTGTCCTAGTTCTCCAGACAGATATTCCAGGACAACGCTCATTTGCGAACCAATCGATTCGGCCCGTTCCACAGAATTTTCGACACTCCGAGCCCGCATTTGCAGCTCATCCCGTCTACTCCGCAGGTAGGCTTCCCTCTCCCTCGTCATCATCAGCTCTAACTGAAGCTCCGTCGCTTTCTCGTAAGCAACCCGGATATCCTTCTCCGTGTAGCGGACAAAGTCCCGGCTGACCTCGGTCAGCCGGATACGGGAGCGGTGGTACTGCAGCTCCAGCTTGTCTACCTTTTGCAATGTTTCATCCGTTTCTTCCATAACCCGCTGCAGTTCTTTGGTGAGTGCAGCAAGCTCATCACGTGCAACCTGCAATATTTCAAAAATCTGATACTTGCTGCTCTCCATCACGTCGATGGTATTCTTAATGACGCGATCAATCGCATCGGCTTGAAATTCCACGGATGCTTGCCCCATTTCTATCGGATCGTATTAAAGGCTTTCCTTTATACTAACATATCACGATTCGATAGTTACGGTCTTCGTTATCTGTTCCCATTTTACAGTGAGTCCTAGCTGTTCTGTCACGAGTCTAAGCGGTACTAAAGTCCTGCCATTCAGGATTAAAGGCGCTACATCAGCACTCTGGCGTTTCCCGTTAAGCAGGAATTCCTTCTTGTTTACCGTCAGATCCAGTGCTTTCGCTCCGCGAAGCACCATGATCTTCTTGGTATTCTGATCCCATATGGCATTCCCGCCAAAGGCATCAAGCACATATTTAATCGGCACATACGTGCTGCCATCCTTTACAATCGGCGCAACATCGATCGCCTGCTTTGTGCCGTTTACAAGCATCGACTTGGCTCCGATACTCATGGACGCCGTTCCCTTAGGCAATCCGGCTTCACTGGACAGCGAAGGCATAACGAAGGAAATATTATCAAAGGCTACCGTACCTGTTTTAGCCCGCTCGTCCTGGCCTTCCTCTACATTTACCACGTAAAGTCTCTTTAGGGAAGCTGGGAATTTAATCCCTGAACCGGAAAGATCAATATTGAGGTTCTTCCAGCCATTCCAGTCGATCACTTTGGCCAGATCAATATACGCTGTTGCCCCGCTGGCATCCGTTACCTCTGCACGCAGCCAGTTAAGACTCATATCCCCCATCACGTCTACGGACATAGACGTTGCCGTTGCCGGAATACTCTTGCCTGTTGTCCCGTTGAATTGGGCATAAGCATACATTTTACCGGTGCCAGCCGTCATGTCATAGCTAAGCGACAATACCTTCGAGCCAGCCCGTTCCGCACTGCCCGGGACAACTGCTGCAGTTCCCGTTACCCCTGCCGCGTTGGTTGTGAAGGCAACTGGATACGTGGCATTTTCGAAATTCTCCCAAGCCGTTGACGCCGCTGCAGAGAACACAACAGCTGTGCTGAAGCCGTCATAACGGGCAATGGCATAACCGGTTGTTACTCCCGGATCCACGGATTCGACAGTAAGCTTACCGTCACCTACATTCCCTTTAAAGCCGATAAACTCCCATTTCAGCGATGCAGCCGGAACGGCAATCGTTGCCCCGCTCTTCGACACCGCATTAACTGGAACAGATACGGAGGCCCCCGCTATAAGCGGCGCAGTAGTTGTGCTTGAAGTCAGACTTGTCAGGTCATCTCCGCCCAGAACGGTTACCTTGATCTCTGCACTGGCCGAACCGCTGGTTGCTTTCAGGTTAACAGTTCCCGCTTTGACTGCGGTTGCTTCCCCTGCATTCACCGTAACACTGCCACCGCTGGAGCTCCAGGCAGGATTAGCTGCAGCTACATCAATTGGATTGTAGTAAGTATCATAGCCTTTTAGAGAATACGTAGCCTTTTGTCCGATTAACAATACAGAACTGCCGCTGATCTTAATTCCTTTCACTTCACCTTGTGGAGCAGAAGTATATACACCAAGGCCGTTAACGATGCTGCGCTGCTCTGTGCCGTATTCTGTATTAAAGGTAAGGGTAGTGGAGGTTTCTGCAAGCGGACGGTCTACCATCGTCGTAGAGCCCCCTCCGTCCAGGTTAATCCCTTTCCAGACACCGATATTGGTCATGAACGATTGCAGCTCCGTCAGAGACAGTCCTGCACTATTGTTATTTTTCTCGGCTGCAATGACATACACATACCGTCCATCCTCTGAATAACCCAGAGCTGTGCGGGCACGATACCCGCCGATGCTGCTGGTGGAGCGGGAGAAGGTCGCCGCTTTCCCGTTATTAACGAGAATGGTATGCCCCCCTATCATCATCTGCAGTGTGGATGGATCAAGCTCCTGCTGAGTAGTTTTGGAACGAAGCGTGTAGACACTGCTTAGCTTCTGGCCTACAACCAGATGAGCTTTTACAAATTGGGCTGCAAGCCCGTGAGTCCGCAGAATGTACGCCCCTTTAGGCACGGTTATCGGCAAGGCAGCATCAGGGGAAATCTGGGTAACGATATCATTCTCCACCAGTACCTCTGTAGGCGTCGTAGAGCTGTTCTTAGGCCGCTCCAGCGCTATCCAGGCATCTGTGTAGATATAGGCGGCATTGGCATGACTGTAGGTAGAACTGCCGCCCTCAGGGTTATAGGCCCCTTTATTGATGCCGGATAACGGAAACTGTGAACCATCCTCAGCAGTCAGCATGCCTTCGAATGTATATTCATCAATAACCGGCTTACGGTCTTTGGTCACAGCAAAAGCATACATTCCATCAAGCTGTGAAGGTGTAGATACTACAACCCCGCCTGATACTTGACCACCGATCGGTGCACCTTCCCCGCCGGTATTGAAGTAATCCCCGTTAACTGCGGCCACTGCTCCGGTTTCTGCCGCCATTCCTCCGGTACTTTGCCGCGTAGTCAGATTACCGCCTTTGCCCGTCATTACATCTACAGACACATAAGGGTTATTCAGATCGACCCGAACCACGTCAGCCAGACCTGTTACACTTTTGCCGGACCGCACGGTCGTAAATTTATATTTCATCATCATCGCACCTGAAGTAATGACTTCTTCGCTCAGCTTTGTCACTGAGAAGGAGGCTGTAGCAGCTTGCGCTACTGAAACGGAGCCTAAACTGAATAAGGAAGGCCCAGTGCTTCCAATAACCGGCATGATCCACAATACGCCTGCTAACGAGGCAGCAACCCACTTTTTAGAAGTTAGACTTTTGTTTCCCCGTACCAACTCGCTATTCTTTTTCCCCATGAAAACTTCATTCATTTCAGTATAACTCTCCCATCTTATTTACTCTTAATGTATAAAAAAATATCTCTATCAATAGTTCCTGCTATTCCATTACATCTTTAATAGACTGGTTTTAGGCTAAAAAGTTGCGGAAATTGGCAGATTCCAACTCTATTTGAACCGGGGAAGCACCACATTTCTATCCATAAAAAAAGCATCCGGCCAAGGCCGGACGCTCACAGAACAAATATGACTACTTTATTCGGTTTACAAAAACCCTGCCATCGAAAGCATGCGCTGCAGCATCACTGCAGCTTGGGCGCGGGTAGCATTGCCCTGCGGCTGAAATTCGGTGGGTGTCATACCGAGAATAATTCCCTGCTGGACCGCTTTGGCTACAAATTCAGCGCTTTGATTCTGAATCTTAGCCTTATCCTTAAAAACAGATAATGCTGCGGAAGAGGTTCCATTCAACGTAATCGGCTTTCCGGAATACTCCATAGCCCGAATAATCATGATTGCCAGCTGTTCGCGGGTAATATTATCATTCGGACGGAAGGTAGCATCCGTATTGCCGGTGATAATTCCGGCTTTAGCCGCAGCCCCGATATAATCACCGGTTTGTGTGGAAGGCTGCACATCTCTGAACCGCTGCGCCGTCTCACGGTCACCCAGCAGTCCCAGCCCCCGGCTGAGCATGACAGCAAATTCGGCCCGTGTAATTTTTTGCTCCGGCTTAAAGCTGCTGCCATAACTGCTGTCGATAATATTTTTAGCAGCCAGCAGTGAGACTATCGAATTACTCCAATGTTTGCTCATGTCACTGAACGTCCGGGTGGAGAGAAATGTTCCAACCACCTGATTGCCGACTGTATTCGCCCGAATCACAGTACTGCTTCCAGCCGTACTGATTTTGGTAGGCAGATAGGTAGCATCATAATAAGCAAGATCCAGCCTGGCTGCTGAAACCTGATTACTGTTTAGTGTAGCAGTTGTACGTGCAGCATACTCAGCCGCTACGCTGAGTGCGCTGGCATTGGCATAGTTGCTGCTGACAGAAGCGGTCAGTCGGATATCTGTTAAGCCCGTAATAGCCTGCAATCCTTGCGATTGCAGCTTTTGCTCAAATGGCGTAAATGTGCCTGTCGGTACTTTTTCTATCCTTAATATAAGTGAAATATTGCTGCTGTCTGCCACCAGGTTTGCCGCAAGGCTATTCATATCGACGTTATTCAAAGGCAAGGTATAGAGATTATCTCCAAATCGTATAACCATTGCAGCTTTCTTATCCCGGTTCACTGCATTTAGAAGCGGCTTCAGCGGCAAGGTTACGTAAGCTGCCATTTCTGTAGAAGGCACTTCAAAGGCAAGCACGGAAGCTCCCAGCTTGTACAGGTAATCATAGCTTGCTGTCAAACGGTCCGCAGTTAATGTATATCTTTTGACGGACTGGCTATATACAGAACGGTCATCTGCAACCGTTGCCGAATCACTTTTGAGCAGCGGATATTCCTGGCCGAATTCGCTGGCAGCAAGTGTCCCCAGATATGAAGGGCGGCTGGAACTACCCGAAGAGGTTCCTGTCCCGTTGTAGACTGAGAGCGCAGTGAATGAAGGCAGCGGAATTCCGCTGGCATCCGTTATCGCACCGGATCCGGCCATATACGACAGATCCACAACTTGCCCTATTTTAACTATGGTGGACAACGTCAGCTTCAGGACATTTCCGGAGACATAATAGGACTGAACACCAACACTACTGCCATCAACCCGGACTCCAAACTGATTCGTATAGAGTGAGGCAGAAGATGCTTGCATATTCTTACTAAAGGTTACCGTAATCTCATCCCCTGAGATAGTAGCCGAACTAATGTCGGGTACAGAGGTTCCCGTACTTCCGGATACCGATACTGCCTGCAAATTAAGATAGGCTGCACGGTTACCGTTCAGGTCGCTGAGACCGGCACTACCCGGTACATACGAAAGGGTAGTATATTGATTAAGTGCAAGCGTACTCTGGAGCGTAAGTGTGACCTGAGTTCCGCTCACCGAAATGCCGGTTACATAATTGGGAGTGCTGGTACTGCCCACAAGAACAGAGAACTGACTGTTTAGCGGCAACGCAGATGAGGATATTCCTTCATTATAAGTCAGTACTATTTTATTCCCTGTTCCAACAGCATTCTGGAAGACCGGTGCAGTGGTATCACTGGTATTCCGGATATAGAAATCGTTAAAATTAGCAATGCTCTGGCCGTACTGATCCTGAAGCGGATAGGAGCCGGCGTAGTATGAGACTCGTATAGTCTGTCCGTTGGATGCAGCATTACTTAGGCCAAGGACAACGGAGCTGCCGCTAGAGCTGATGCTGCTCACTCCAAGGGAACCACCATCCGCATAGACATAGAATTGGCTATAGGCATTGGCAGAGACCGGCTTTAGGCTATCATTGAAATTCAGTGTCACTGTTTTGCCGGATAAAACTCCATCCCTTGGTGTAGGCAAGGCAGATTGAATTGAATTCGTAACCTGTTGTGATGTAAATGTGCCGGCTGAGTTGCCGTGGCTATCCTGAATCGTACGCAAGCCGCCTGAATAGCTTATCTTCACGACTTGTCCAACAGCTATTCCTGTAGAAAGGGTAATGTATACACTGTCTCCTTGAACATACAGACTTTCTATTGTGCGCTTCTCCTCATTTACCGTCGCTGTGAAGCTTGAATAGAGGAGAGCTACCCCCGAATTAAGCGTTTCGTTATATTTCAGACGGATCGTACGGTTGTTATCCAGTTGTGCCGACACGAGTGCAGGAGCAGTGGTATCCATTACCTCCGTCTGAAAGCTCCATGACGTCTTGCCGCTTATTCCGTCATATACCAGACCTGCAGTATTTGCGTCTGTAAATACGCCTTTGGCGATATCCACATAATACGTTGTTGCTGGATCTAGAGCAGCTACGGGGTTGATAATAAATTCTTTGGCTGAAGCCCCATTGCTCACGTTAACGGGAACTTTGGTACCATTGCTCTTATAAAGCGTCACACCGTCTATAATAGTGCTGTTGTAGAGTGCATCTCGGTTAAAAGTGATTGTCATCGCTTTACTTACCCCTACAGATTCACTCCTGTCAGAAGGCGACAAGGCGGCAGCAGCAAGACCTGAGAGCGGGGTGGTCGTAAAAGTCCAAGTATAAGGACCCGAGGCCGGAAACACATTTCCGTCCCGGTCATAAAAAGCCCCTTGAGGGATCGTTACCGTGTAAGTCGTTCCGCTTAACAAAGGTGAATCATTCGTCGCTGGTGTGAACGCAATAGACTTCTCCCCGCCACCAACTACAGAGGTTGAGTTCACATTAATCCATCTGGTTCTGGAATCATCGGCTGTACCGGGCGAGACTGTAATGTATCCGGATCCCGGCATCATAGGACGGTCAAAGTTCAGCCTGAACACTTCAGTTGTAGGTACATTCACTGCACCCTTATCCGGAACTGTAGTTATATTCTTCGCCTCTCCGCCTATTGTAGAGAAACTCCAGACATTTCCGCTGGAGATCCCGGCAAAGGTTCGATTATCGTCTGCTTTGAATGCATATGAATCGATAAGTATATAATAATTGCTACCCGCTGCTATTTTATTCGCGGCTATTGTCAGCTTCACTGTTGTCGAGGAAGCATCACTTTGCACATCTACACCAGGAACATCATCCCATATTTTAAATTCCTGAACGATGTCATTGTTGAAAGAAGACATTAACCGGACAGTTCCTCCGCCCTTCAACAGCTTTTTATTCAATTTGAAGCTTAATTGGGTTAACCCGGCAGCATCTACTCTGCTGTTATTCGCTGGTGTAAGCTCACTTGCTGCTATTGAGGTATCATTCTCAGGCGCTGTGACAAACGACCAGCTGGTGGCTGCAGACCCGTTACCTTCATTGTCTTTGAACAATCCTTGAGGGATCGATGCCGTGTATTTCGTATTGGGAGCAAGCTTCTTGTCTCCACCCCACTTAATATCATAAGCATTGGAGGGGCCCACCAGTCCATAACTGCCAACAGGAATCTTCACAAATTCAGCCTTTGTATCGCTAGTTATAATTGAGATTTCTCCAATTTGCGGACTTACCTGTCGATCGAAGCTCAGTCTGAGATTCGCAGCCGTGTTCACATAAGTGGCTCCTGCCGAAGGTGATACCGTAATGCCGAATTCAGCGGCTGCATACACTGCCTGGTTTGTGAATCCGCTCAGGGGCTGCCATGTTCCCATCATCATGCTGCCTGATAGAATAATTGCTGTCCAGATTGAAATTTTCCTTTTCATGCCGTGATAGACTCCTCTCAAGCCATACTTTCGTCTTTTCGTATATTCTTATATTCGGTTAAAGGGCTTCCAAAGTTTAGAAAAGTGCTTGTCCGAATCTGTGAATGCTCAACATGTCCATGAACAAAAATAACCCGCAAAGGCTGCTCCATTGGCCGGAGATTCGCCTTGCGGGTTTCTAATAAACATTTATTCGTCTGAAATTATGACTCTATATTAAATCCCTGCCTGGGCTTTCAACATATCTGCTTTGTCCACACGTTCCCAAGGAAGGTCAATATCTGTACGGCCAAAATGTCCATACGCTGCGGTCTGTCTATAAATAGGCTTACGCAAATCCAGCATGGAGATGATGCCTGCCGGACGAAGATCGAAGTTGCTGCTGATAAGATTCGCCAGCTTCTCTTCACTGATCTTGCCTGTTCCGTATGTATCTACATTGATCGAGACAGGATTAGCTACACCAATCGCATAAGCCAGTTGAATTTCACATTTGTCAGCAAGGCCCGCAGCAACCAGATTCTTCGCTACATAACGTGCAGCATAAGCAGCAGAGCGGTCTACTTTGGTTGGATCCTTACCGGAGAATGCACCGCCGCCATGACGCGCATACCCGCCATATGTATCAACGATGATTTTGCGCCCGGTCAGACCGGCGTCACCCTGAGGACCACCAATCACAAAGCGGCCTGTCGGATTAATGAAATACTTAGTGGCTTCATCCAGTAGCTCAGCCGGGACAACAGGCAGAATAACATGCTCTTTAATGTCTGCCTGAATTTGTTCAAGAGAAATTTCTTCCGCATGCTGCGTGGAAACAACGATCGTATCTACACGAACCGGTTTCTCATCCTGATATTCAATTGTTACCTGAGTTTTGCCATCCGGGCGCAGATACTCAAGAGTTCCATTCTTACGAACCTCCGCCAAGCGACGGGCAATCCGGTGCGACAAAGCAATCGGAAGCGGCATAAGTTCTGGTGTTTCATTAGTAGCAAAACCAAACATCAAACCTTGGTCACCCGCACCAATGTTAGCCGTTTCTTCAGCTACAAGGGCAGGATCCCGATTCTCCAGAGCTGCATTTACCCCTTGGGCGATGTCAGCAGACTGCTCATTTAATGAACTAAGCACTGCACAAGTGTTAAAATCAAAACCATATTTTGCACGGGTATAGCCGATTTCCTTAATCGTATTACGTACAATTGCCGGGATATCCACATATTCTGATTTGGTGCTGATCTCCCCGATAACAAGCACGAGGCCTGTTGCTACGGCTACCTCGCAGGCTACCCGGGCATTTGGATCGTTAGCAAGAAATGCATCGAGTACCGCATCGGATATCTGGTCACAGATTTTATCCGGATGTCCCTCTGTTACAGACTCAGAAGTAAACAAATGACGACCTTTAATAGACATGTACAACTACCTCCCATATTGTTAGTCTGACACTGTATAAGGGGGCACCTTAGTAATTAACAGGCCAAAAATATTAAGTAGAATAATAAAGACTGATAAGCCGGTTTATTCAAAAAATGAACCTTTTCCGCATGGAAAAGGTCTAAGGCTTTCCTCAAAAGTCATATTATCTTATTTACCGGTTGCTGTCAATTGAAGGCAGCTTATGTGAAAAGAGACTGCTCCGCCTGTTTGATCAACCTCTTTGTAATTTCCCCGCCTACAGATCCATTATCTCTGGAAGTAAGGTGTCCCAGATACGGAGTACCACCGGTTGCACCGGCCCCGCCCGTCATTCCCAGCTCAGAAGCAAATTCCGTATCCATGCCACCGCCATATGATGCTCCATATAATCCAAATTCAGAAGCGATCTCATATTGCATTTGTTTCAGCATTGCCCGGCTCTCTGGTACAACTGTACGATTAGTGCGTGCCATGTTACAGCACCTCCTGTGAATTTTTTAAGATTACAGGTAGTATTGTGTGCGAATTCCAGAGGCCTCAGTCCGCTCAATGTTTGTCAGCTGTGGGAATGAGTTCCGGGTGTATGTTCAAGCATATTACAGGGCATTCTTAATATAAGAAGGAAAACATTCATTTAGTGCTTACCAATGCGATGTGCAAATGCTTATTTCAATGTGTATGAACCGCGGACCATAACAACAAGACCTAATGTCTGACCGTTCTGCACCGTGATTCCACGTCCATCCCTTGGGAAAGATAACAGGTGATTCGTTGGAGCAGCCGCGCCGTTTGCCAGATCTACACCATCTGTCAGATCAGCAACACCGTTAGCATCCTGGGAATAAATAATCGCCTTACCTGCGCGGACAATAAATTCTGCACCTGCACCAGCAATTAGAGTCTGTCCGGGTTTTACATCAACGATTTCGCTGGCATTCCCAGCAGTTCCGGTATTTCCGGTACCTTGAGTTGGCGCAGGTGTCGGAGCTGCAGTTGCGGCAGGCGCATTCGTTGCAGTTGCACTTGGAGCTTGCGTTGGTGTAGTAATGGTCCCACCTTGCAAGACTTTTTGAATCTGTTGATCTACATAACTCTTGGTGACAACAGGATCATCTGCTGTGCCTGGCTGTGAACCTACACCGGCACCTTCAGCTGTAATATTAAGCATCGAACCTGCCCATAGGCCACCAGCTAACAGTACCGCAGACATCGAGACTTTCCAAACCGTTTTCAACTAAATTCCTCCTCCACTCGGGATAATGGCTATAAAAAAAGAATAGCCTCCGAAGAGGCTATTCTTTGCTTCGGTAATCGGAGATTACTTAGCGTCTACTTCTGTTTCAGTAGTGATTTTGTTACCAGAAGTATCTTCAATATTTGCAGCTTTATCTACTGTAACCTTAACAGTATTGATGTTATTAGCGTTAAGATCCAAGTTTTTCAAAGTAGATTTCACTGTAAATGTTACATAGTACTTACCAGCATCGTTACCTGCACCAGCAGTTACAGCATTTGCAGTGTACAGGGAATCAGAAGCAGTGGTAGCTACGCCATTAATAGTAAATACGAAGTCTGCTGTATCAACAGTACCGCTCTTCACGTCCTCAGAGAAGCTGAGTACGAGTACAGAAGTATCACCGGTCGATACAGTTGCTGCAGTCAGCTTAGGTGCTACACCATCTGTCAAGGCGAAGTCTCTACTGAATGCCAACGCTCCATTACCAGCAGCATCTGTGATACCAGCAGCTACAAATGTGAATACTTTGCTTTCGCTGATAGATGTCTTTGGAATGTGGATATTTACATCTGCAGTAAGTGGTGCTGAAGAGTTAGTACCTGTAGTATTAGTGAGTACGATGTAAGCAGTGCTTGGCAGTGCTTTGTCGCCATAAGTGTAGCTGTTAAGGTCACGAAGACTTGCAACGTTCAGACCTTTATCATCTTTAACACTTACAGTGATCACTACTTCAGTAGCAGCAGCTTCAGTGTAAGTAACACCAGTAACGCTAGGTCTGTCAGCATCTGTAGAAGTTGCAGTTTCTACAGTAACAGTAATACTAGCCGCTACAAATTTATTGCTGGAAAGGGAATCATCTTTAACCAAAGTAGCAGGCAGACGAAGTGTATAATTACCACTCAATCCAGCAACTGCAGGATAGATCACTTTCGCACCATCAATTTTTGCACCAGTAGTGAAGTCAGCAGTAGCCAGTTGACCAGTTGACTCATTGATTAGAGTAGGAGCACCTGTCAATTCCTTAACATTTTCAGAGAAGGTTACAACCAGACCTTTACCACTAGTGTAAACAGCGCTGACCACTGTAGGAGCAACAGTATCCTTAGTGATTGTAATTGGCTGAGTCAATGCAGTACCCAAGGTGTTACCCAGAGTATCCTTAACTGATGCGCCAAATACTAGTGATCCAGTGAATGTACCAGAGTCAGGAACTTTAAATCCAGCAGGAACCTGCAATCTGATTGTATCACTATCTTTAGATGTAACTACAGATAGTGTACCTTGGCTTTCACCATATACGTTCAACAAACGAACATTTGCAACAAAGGATTGATAGTTCACTTTCTTGTTGAACTTGATATCAATATATTTGTCGCTAACTGGTGTTACGCTAGCAATAGTTGGAGCAGCAGTATCAGAAGTTACTGCTACAGTTGTTTTAATTGGGTTAGGGTTTGCTACGTTTCCTGCATAGTCAGTAACATTCAACAGGGAAACATCATAAGACGAGCCACTGTTCAATGTTCCAGTAGTCAATGTGATAGTGTCGTAAGTATCGTTAGATACAGTTGCAGTAGCTGCAGCGCCATTCACATAAGCAATGATACCGGACTTTTTCACAGGCTCACTTACTTTTACTGTAACTGTATTAGTTGTAGTCTTAGCAACTGCAGTTGCACTTACAACTGTAGGAGCAACAACATCAGCAACAGTAATCAAGTTAGTGAAAGTAGGGAATTTAGTTCCAGCAGAAGTCTTAATAGCATCAGTCACTACAATCGAGTACTGACCTTTCAAGAACTCTGTACCTGGGAATGTGATTGTCGCTTCAGTACTTCCAGCATTCAAAGTAACGTGAGCGCCATTAACGGTTACGTTATTGGTACCAGTTACAGTTACTACTTTAAGCACGTCTGCAATAACAGCATCTTCAGAAATCAAAGATTCTGCATCAATAGTACGGTTGAATTTAACAACCAGTTGCTTAGCATTTGGAGCTTCTACGGATACAACCTTAGGAGCAGCCAAAGTTACTTTTGCAGTGTAGTCTTTTTCAAGGTGCTTGAAGTTGATTGTTGTTTCAACGCCTTCTACAAGAGCAGTTGTCAATTCAACAGTCTGAGTTGTTTTGTCAGAGAATGTTACTACAACACTTGTTGGGCTTGTTGCTTCAGCAGAAGCTACAGTCAATGTAGGTTTCACGGACAATTGATCAACTGCATAAGCTGTTTCTACTACCAAAGAGCGGGTAGCGTTAGCTTTGAAGTTAGTTGTTTGAGCAACCAGACCAGCGTTGATAACTGCTTGAGCATAGCCCTTAGCCCATACAGAAGCGGAGTTATCAGTTGTTGTAGGTTGTTCCAGTTTCAAAGCGCGGAACAATACAGCCGCTACTTCTTCAACTGTTACTTTACCGTTGTAGTCGAAAAGACCTTTAACAGTATCTTTACCTTGCATCAAGTTAGCTGCAGTAACAGCTTCGATGTAAGGAACAGCCCAGTTAGTAGCTGTGTAGCCTTTGTCTTTGTAAGACAACTTGCCAGATACTTCAGTAAGACCGAACAATTTAGTAACGATCTTAGCGAATTCTGCACGAGTCAGATCTTTTTCAAGGTGAGCCTGACCATCTGGGTACCCATTGAGAATACCTTTAGCTGCCAGAGCGTCGAATGCCTGTTGTGGAGTTGCTTGTGCTGTTTCACCAAATGCTACAGAGGCAAACATCGAGAATGCCATTGCTGTAGATAATGCTACGGATAAAATTTTCTTCATAACCTTTTTTTCTCCTCCTTGGACGTTCATGAACTGAGATTTTTCTTTAGTTGGGTAGCTCATGTCACTCATTAGCCGATGCACCCCCTTTCCCGAGTTGAGCATATTAAGTATAAATAATGTCTGTGACGGGTATCACAGAAACTTGTAAACAGGTTCAAGGCAGACTAATACTAGATTCCTAATTCTACCTAAGTATTATACAATGTGCCTCTAGTCACGTAAAGCTAATTTTTCCATCCAGCCGTGTACCTTCATTCCTTGGTGGCCATTAGGTAATTGCCTTGTGTAAGTGACTCTACACCTTAAACGCAATAGTTTCGAGAAAGTTGCGCTTTGTTCAAAAAAACTTTTTTCTTTTTGTATCCCCGGCCCCGTTCCAATAGAAGAACCATATGTATGTTCTACTAACTATTGTTAATGTTGGGTGGCTACGGGAATCAGTATAGCATAGACGCTTTCCAAACGTCATTAAGCAATATTTGTTAAGTTAATAAACATAATCTGCCTTTTTCAAACTCTAAAACATCTTTACTCTGGCATAATAAAAAGCGCCGTTTCCGGCGCTCTTTTTTATGGCATATGAACTAGCGGATCTTCATTGATAGTTGAATCAATTCCTGACGCTTCTCAGGGCTGGCATTTACATTCTCATACATTGCATCGATCGCCCCACGGTTCTCGCGGTAGCTCTTCTCATGTTTGATCGTAGTGTGCGACCAATCAATCAAAGCATTCTCGGCAATAACGAGGTCATTATATGCATCATGGAACCCAGTAGACTGTACAAGCTCTTCCATCAGTTCCTGTGTAATCTCCTGTAGTGCACGTTTGGCGGCAATTTCCTTCTCCAGGATTTTGGCTCTATTCTCAAACATATTCTTTGCTTTCGTGTAATCCAGCTGTGCTTTTGATAAAATCGGTTTCATCGATGGCTTTCACCTTTCAGAAAATATTATTTTCTAAGTTATTGTAACGTAAATCGGTGCAGATTACAAAAGTTAATGTGCACCGTATGTAATTAAATTACAATAAAACAGGTCCGCGAACAGTTTTTCGCGGACCTGCTGTTCAAGTAGTCACATTAGTTGAAGGTTTTCGGGAAGATGCTGGTGCTCTTCTGCAGTAGTGCTACAGCAATTTTACCGGCTTCTGCTCTTGTAAGCTTGCCCTTTGGATTGAAATTATATACAGGCTTAGCTTGACCAGTAATCGTTGTTGCATTGCCCTCCATAATCTTCGCTTTCGATACGGCCTCAATGGCAGGCCTGGAATAGAAGTCCATACTGCCGGAGTCAACGAATGACTTCCCTAGGCTGGTTAACAATTTGGCATCGTTAGCAGACATTTTCAGCTTAAGGGCTCTGGCGATCATTACCGCTGCCTGCTCACGGGTCAGCGACTGGTCAGGACCGAAGAATCCGTCACTAAGACCGGTAATAATTCCTGCTCTCGCTGCTGTCTCGATATAATTGTAACTCCACGTTGTTGTCTTCGCTTCAGGCACGACATCGAAGAAGGTTTGCTGATCCGTATAGGATAACGGAATGCTCAATCCCTTAACCAGCAGGCTGGCAAATTCCCCTCTTGTCGTTGTATCATCCGCTCCGAAGGCATCCGCACGCAGATTGCTCATAATTCCTTTGGAGAACAATCCGTTAAGCACGTTGCGTGCCCAAGGATGGTTAGTGATATCCAGGTATCCTCGGCGCAGCTTCATTACTGTATAATACCCGAATTCATCGAAATTAACGGTAATAGTATGTGCTTTGTTATTCACTTCGCCCCCGACATTCTCCCAGGCCCCCGCATCGGTGTACCGGAAGACCGTAATTGTCGTCCCTACCTCGTCCACTATGCTTGGACTGAATGAAAGGGTTAATTTCCCCCGCTGGGAAGGAAGTATTTTGCGTGCAAGATCAATCTGCGTAAATTTACCTTCAATAGAATACGGGGCAAGTCCGTTCGTTGCCGGGCTCGATGCTGTTTCGCCTAAGCCCCCGCTGAGCCAGTATATATCTGATACTCTTGTGAAATTATTAGTTTCTGCTGTTGACGTGAATCGCAGGGTAAGCTCCTGCGGAATCGTGAGAACAGGAGTAATATCATTAGTTACTCTCGTCCCGTCAATGGTGCTGCCGTAATCGTTCTTGCGCTCAACAACACCATCTCTTGGATCAGCGATACCGAACAGCAACTTGGTGTCAGGATAATATTTTGCCGCGCCTGCGCTAGTATATCCTTTCATGAGCGTTCCCTTAGG
The DNA here is from genome assembly GCF_038593005.1 of Paenibacillus sp. FSL E2-0178. NCBI lineage: Bacteria > Bacillati > Bacillota > Bacilli > Caryophanales > Paenibacillaceae > Paenibacillus > Paenibacillus sp. FSL E2-0178. The sequence goes on along the minus strand of NZ_CP151953.1, from coordinate 5,268,663 downwards.
GAAGGTCAGAGACAATGCATTATTAAAGACAGTATACTTGGTTGCTACCTTCTCAGCCATGTATTGTGTATCAATCTGCACTGCACTGGCGTAGTAGACATTCACAGTTTCGTTCAGCGTTGAATCTTTACCAACGATCTGGATTTTAACTGCATTGGACTTATCGGCTTTGAGGCCTACATAGTCGAACGTGAAGCGGTTTGGAAGATCAGAGCGGCGGATCGCTTCTTCCTTGCCGATTAGTACCTTGGTCGCGCCTTCCGCTTCAATATCGAAACGGACAAAGTTCTTGTTCACAATAATCTGATCGCCAACTGTAGCCACAGGAGAGAGAATGCGGTATGGAACCTGCTCCCGGGCAATCTCCAGCCGCTGTGTGGTGCGCGCTCCGGTGTTGTTGATCAGCTCCAAGTTATAAATATGGCTGTCAGACGTGCTCTCGAACGGAATATCACGCAGCCGTAGCAGGAAGTCACTGCTGGTACCGTTATAGTCATAGATTAACTTAGCATTGGCTGTATTCTCGGGATATCCTCTCGTGATAACCTCTTCTATATCAGTTAGCATCAAAGGTTGCGTAACAGATGAGAATACCAGTTCAGAGCCCCTGTACAGATTCAGGATTGTGGCTCCGCCACCCCGCAGAACAAGATCGTATTTATTCTCACCGGTAACGTATTTCTCGTCTTTAAAGGTAAAGGCAGAAGAATAAGCCAGGATCTTGTTGCTCTCATCCTCATTGGTATGAGAGGTTTTCGTGAAAGTCGGCCGTGTATCTCCACCTAATGTTGGATGAAACTGCTTCAGGTCTGATACGTTTTTGTCCAGAATATAAATGCGCAATTCCTTCGTTACTTTACGGGAGTTGTTGCCCGACTTCGAAACCCCGGTGAGCACAATTTTGTTCTCCCCGTAAACTAACGGTCCTGTTGAGGTTACAGGAAGTGGAAGATTAAATGTACGATGATCATTGTCGACTTTAAATCCAAGCGGGGTCCAGCCCGTAGCAGTACTTTCGCTATCCGTACCATTAACCTGCAATTGGGCACTGTCAATATTTTCAAACCCGAAGTATTCACCCTTTAAGACAAGATTAGGGTTTGATTTCGAATCTACGGTATACGTATCACCATCATTTAAATTGTTAACATAGATATAGTTCTTGGAAATATAAGATACGGCGGCATTAAAGAAAGACTTAGAAGTACCATAGCGGAACTGCACGGTCTGCTGACCGACAGGGAAATCTGTAATATGATAGATCCGCTCAGTGTTAAGCAGCGTTGATGGAGCACCTACGATTGGTGAAAGCTCAGTAACATTGCTTAAAGGCAGATAAGATACCATAAGCTTCGCTGTTTGTGGACTGACATTGGATTTGACCAAAATATAAAAGTTATTCTTCTCAACCTCCTGCCCGTTCAGCGGAAGCTTTGTGGTGATATCGCCCGAGCCGGCGTAATCTTTCAAATAGTACATTTCCTGAATAACTGTTTCATTCGGCAGGTAAGTGAACTTATAATCACGGGACATACTATAGTCATCATAATCCACGCTGAGTGAAATCTTGTTGAGGCTTGGATTTACATTTACAGGAACTTTATTTCCTGTTGTAGTGAATTGCGCGAGCCAGTACGCCGGAGTAATCCCGTCAACGCCTGGAATCTGAATTGCGTTTGTAATTGTAACAGGAAGTTCAATTTCTGTAGCAGTTGCCCCCTTGTCCAGCTTGAAAGATACATGTGTTGCATCAAATGGATTTTTGCCGTAAGGAACAAGAATTTCACCTGAGAGATTAGCTGTTGTCACATCTGCAGTTGTCAAAGTTGGATTACTATCATTAAGAAGGCTTTCTGTCTGTGTAGCATGAATAATATTCAACTTGGCAAAAGGCTGTGATTTATCAAAATAATATACTATCCGCTCAAGTGTGATACTGTCGGAGGCATTGCGGACAACGATTTGCAGCTTCCTTTCACCCGGCATAAGTGTCAGAGCAGGAGTGAAGAAGGTTCCGTCTTCCAACAAAGACGTTTGCAGCGGTGTCCCCCCATCAAGTGAAATACTTACTTTGGTTGCATTGGCAGCCTTTCCTTGCAATGTTATGGAAGAGGACGGCACTACAACCTTAGTTCCTTCATTCAGGTCAAGTGCAGAAGGGCCTCCAAGTACCTTGAGTGAGGTTACATATGGAATATTAGTGTACAGGACATAAAAAGACACGGAGCGCGTCAAGTTACCCTGCAGTCCTGAGAATGTAATCTTGTTATATCCGTTAAATAATGTGATTCCGCTTGTAACAAACCGGTTATCTGGACTACTGGTATCTGTGGTAACAACGCCTGAGGTCTGGCGGTTAACATCTGTTTCCCACTTCTTTGAGTCCGGATTCTGTGTTAGCTGTTCCACAACCACTCTCATCGTAGAACCGGTAACCTGCGAATAAGAACCGGTAACAACCAGATTGGCATTGCTTGTCTGCAAAACTTTGCTGCGGTCAATTACACCATTAGTAGATGTGGAATTGCCGGTTGCATTGGGGTCCAGAGATACCGTCTGACGCAGAGTAGCATCGTCCGGACTGAAGAACAGCGTAGAGTCCGCGGACACCTTCGAATTATAGCTGCCTGGAAACATAGAAACGATCAGTGCCGCCAGCAGCAGCCAAACGAATGGTCTCTTAAAGCGTAACATGTGTATATCTCTCCTTTGAGTTTATGTTCTGATAAGCCTCACTTTGTACTTTATCGGTTAGTAGAAGGTATATTCTTAGGGAATACAGCAAAAAACTCATCCCAAAAAGGATGAGTTTTGCTAACTTAAGGAAAAATCAATAAATGCGTGTCAATTATAGTCTAAGATTTAGAACTGCGCTCAGGATCCAGCTTCATGCGCATTCTTAGGATTAAGTCAATGACCGGGCGTTTGGTTTTGCTGATCACACCAGTGATCTCTGCACCAATCTGCAGGAAGAAGAGCATAATGCAGATTACCACGAACGTAACCCAGTTGGCTTCATACAGCGAAGCGGATGTCTGGATGACAGCCAGAATTCCGAAGAAGGCGGCGATGCCATAAATAATCAATACGGTCTGGCGGTGGCTGAAGCCAAGTTCACGCAGGCAGTGATGAAGATGGCCTTTGTCCGGTGCAAAGATTGGCTTCTTCTGCAGCTTGCGCCGTACGATGGCAAAGAATGTATCCGATAAAGGAACCCCGATAATCAGGAGTGGTGTGATAAACGACACCACCGCAATCTGCTTGAATCCGAGCAGCGCGAGCAGCGCCAGGCAGAAGCCCAGGAACAGCGAGCCTGTATCACCCATGAAGATTTTGGCGGGATGAAAGTTAAAGAACAGAAAACCGAGTATACTGCCCAGAAGCAGTAAGCACAGCAGAGCAACCATGGTATTGCCCATCAGGAAGGCCATTACAGCAATGGTGGCAATCGCGATACCGGATACACCGGCTGCAAGCCCGTCCAGTCCGTCGATCAGATTCACGGCATTCGTGACGCCGACAATCCAGAAGATTGTAAGAGGGATGGCAATCCAGCTCTCCAGTGAAGAATAGCTATTATGAAAAGGAATGTTTACGAAATCAACAGTAATTCCAAACCCGAAAACGACGATGCAGGCTGCGGCAATTTGGCCCAGCAGCTTCACCTTGGCTGATAGCTCGAACCGGTCATCGAGACCGCCGATCAGCACAATCAGACCGCCGCCACAGAGCAGCGCTTTGATGAAGTTAGCCTCCCGCGGAGTGAAGTCATACGGAATAATCGGTAATACGGCAAGCAGGCCTAACACAAACGCCAGAAATATGCCGAGTCCGCCAAGGCGGGGCATGATCTTCGTATGCACTTTACGGGCATTAGGCACATCTGTCGCACCGATCTTAATAGCAAATTTCTTAACGAGCGGCGTCAAAAGCAGTGCAAGTCCCATGCACACAATAAATCCGGCGATGTATATGATTAACATTTGTTCAGTCGACCCCCATTTCTCTACCGCATTGAATTATACGCTGAACCAAAAACAAATTCCAATACCGTTTTTAGGCTGTTACACGGATTTTTTCAGTAAATATCCTCAAATTACTGGTCTTTTGTCACTTTATCTTTCTCTCGTACCACTTTTACTGCGAATTTCGGCAGCGCAAGCATTCTTTTGTAACGTGTAGGTTCCTTAATCAGCCGGTATAACCATTCTGCCCTCAATTTCTGGAAGGCTTTGGGGGCACGGCGGCTTTTGCCGGAGATTACATCGAAGCTCCCGCCGACGCCCATCATGACCGGAATCTGGAGCCGGGACTTATATTTAGCAATCCATGGCTCCTGGCTGTCTGCCCCTCTGGCAACGAAAAGCAGGTCAGGCTTAGTTTCGAGAATTCCGGCGATTATCTGCTCATCCTCATCCGGACCAAAGAACCCGTCATGATAACCTGCGATGACAATGCCGGGATATCCAGTTTGTAACCTAGAAGTCGTCTCGCGAATCACCTCGGGGGTTGAGCCCAGCAAATATACTCTCCAGTTGTAGCTTTCACCCTGGCGCAATAATTCATGTAAAAGATCAAAACCCGCTACACGCTCAGCGACTGGCTCTTTGCAGTAATCCGCTGCCCACACTACACCAGTCCCGTCGGGAACTACAAGCTCTGCTGATTTCATAATCTCCATATACGACGGATTCTCAAGGGCCGCCATGACCATGATCGGGTTAGCGGTAATGACCTGGTGGGGAACACGATTATGAACCGCCTCCGTCAAATAAGAAACCGTTGTCTTCATATCAACTTTGGATACTCGAATGCCGAAAATTGGCACTGTTGGTATCGCGCTATCTGCTTTCACTTGTCACTCATCCTTTACGGCGGAAATATTGGGCAACTTGCCGGGCCGGAGCCTCAGCTTCTTCAACCAGTGAAGCAATCAGCGGTTCACGCTCACGCTTCCATGCCTCTCCCGATTTCAGCAGCTCCAGAAGTCCCGCTGCAACCATATCACCTTCCAGCGCAGCTGTCGAACCTACCGGCCGGCAACCGATCCGTTCAAGGAAATGGTCGATCTTCGGATCATAGGAGACCCCCATCAGCGGAACCCGTCTTCCGGCAGCATAGATCAGGCTGTGGAGCCGCATGCCAATCAGCGCCTGACACTGTCCTACTTCACGCAGCATCTGCTGCGGATGGAGCGCATCCTCGCAAATACTGACGGTTCCCCCATGCTCCTCTACACCTTGTCCCAGCTTCTGCATGACATAACGTGAAGCCTCATTGTCCGCAGAATGATGAAAGGGCAGAAAACGTAAGTGAAGCGGCAGCTCTGCTGATACCTTCACCAGACCTTCAGCCAATGCATCCAGCTCTTTGCGCGACTGCTCCCAGAAACGTACGGAGATGCCCACGGTATAAAGCTCTGTCTGCAGATTAGAGATATCTGAATCATGGACATACGCATTGCCGCTACTCGGCTCATGCGTTTCTGTACGTATATCCTCCGGTAGCGTAAGGCCCATAACCGGGTCAGGGACGACATCTATCGTGCCCTTATCCAGACCCATAGACTGCAGCAGCAGGCGGGACTGCTCGTCCCGTACGGATACATAAGCACATTTACGGAAAATTGATTTGATCAGCGGATGAAACAGCTTGCGGTTCACCGGGCCTATCCCTTGGGCATAGATAAAGGTTGGCTTGCCCATCCACTGGGCCAGCTTAATGATGGCCAGATAGTACGGAATAGTCTTGCTGCTTGTTACATCCTGCAGCAGACTGCCCCCGCCGCTTATCAGCCCGGCACTCTCTGATATTGTCTTCCGGACTTCCCCCAGCTTCATCCGGTGCACGGATTCGACGCCGTAAGCAGCGGTTGTCCATTCCGGATCAATGGAGAGCACCACGGGCGTCAGCGTTATTCCAGCAGCCTCGGACTGCTTACGGAGTGCGTTCAGAATGGACTGCAGAACCGCCTCGTCTCCGCTGTTGCGGAATCCGTAATAACCCGAGATTATAATTTTTTGAGCAGCGGCGACCATCGTTTCCAACACCCTTCCGCGATCTGCCATACCCCTATAGCGATAATGCCGATGATAAGACCGAGTCCCAGACCCAGAAGTCCGCGGACCAGCGAGATCAGAACCGGCGAATGAATATGGGCAAAGGTATCTACCATGGACAACTGGCCGATAACCGCAATAATCATAATAAAAGCAGCATTCCGGTATTTATAGGCCATGAAAGCGCCAAGGATAAAGAGCGGATGTGCCAGCAGGAACTCTTTGTTACGCGGTCTTACTCCGACAGTATTCTCCAGGAAGGTGCGGAACGACATCTCGAGCGAGCTTACACTGCCGCTGTTGCCTGTACGGCTTAAATAGTACATCCCCAGAATACCCAGTACACCGGCTGCAATTACCATTGCAAGCGTGATCGGCGTCCGCAGCAGCTTGCCGGTCTTGTTGAAGGCAAACTCCCCACGGTACAAAAGCACATACAGCGCTGTGAGCCCAATTGGTGCTAAATGCAGCAGACTTACGCCGCGGAACTGATTGAGCACCAGGGCATAGGTGACATTATTCAAGAGCGCAATTACAAAGGGTACTGCACTAAACGAGATCAGCGCTGTTTTGACGTAAAGAACCAGACTATGTGTCAGCCTGCGGCGCGGGCCCATCACAGCAAAGGTCAAGGCATTGGGACGCAACGGCGGTCCCATTTCATTAATCTTGCGGATAGCCAGCACCATAGCCACGGTAGGCGCACTTATAGCCACTGCAAGTGCAAGTGCCTGTTCAAATAACGCAGGCTTCAGGACCATGAGTCCTGCACTGCCCAGCAGCCCCAGCACCCATGCAGGCAGTGTAAGCCAAGGAACAAAGTAGGAAACCAGGAGGGCAACCATGGCTACAGCCCCGATTACAGCAATTAATTTGAAATAACGCTGGAAAGAGGAATCCACCACATCAAACGCAGTAGCTTGTCCCATTTCAAAACCGTTAGCTTCAATTTTTGCAACCGCACCATCAGGCCCGCTTAGGCTGGTAACCAGATTGTCGAGCGTATCGGTAACCTGTGCCTTGGATGTATCCCGTGACGGAATCGTATTAAGATAGATCATCCGGATGTTACGGTCTTTCGTAGCAAGTGCAAAGCGGTCGGCAATCACTTCTGTGGACAGGCCGGAATCAGCCTCACTGAGCGAGTACAGCCGCGTCACGTTATAGTCCAGCAGATAGGCCAGTTTGGAGAAGCCTTTTTGCTGTACCTTAATATTCTCAATGGCTGCAATCCCCATCCCGCGTTCCTTCAGCAGATCAGCGAATGCTGTGATACTGGCCAGATCGGCATCATCGGAGTAGCCTTTAACAGACTCGCCTTCGAAAAGCAGACGTTTGACGCCAAGCTCCGCGTAACGGTCCAGCAGACTCTTAACGGCTTCCTGATTATACGCCAGCGAATCTACAAGGCGCGGCACAATATTGAAGCCTTTCTCATGCAGCATCTCCAGTGTAGTCGGATCCGGCTGCAGCGGCTTGAGCGTTGCATTCTCCAGGGGAGTTTTGATAATCAGGCCCTGTTGTCCGCGGTAGGTCCAATCTTCTGTTGCAATATCCAAGCCGGCAAATGCCTCCCGGATGATCGGTGAGAGCGTTCCACTGTTCTTCGCACTGGTGAAGAGGACATATGTATAGTTCTCATTCTCAGGAATTACAGTATCGGTCAGATTAGCGATATCAGCCGCTCCCCACAGCATCAGGCGCCGGGCCTTGCGGAAATCCTCCAAAGTGCTTTCGTATATTGCCATACTCTGAACACCGGCAGACTTCAGCCGGTCGAGCTGCTCGGAGATATAATCCTGCGGATTCCCCCGGTAGCTGGCTACTTCGACCAGATCGCGGTAATCAAAGACAAATTCAACCGTTTTGGAAGACTTCTCCGTCTGAAGACGGTCATACACAACCGGGAGAGCAGCAAGCAGGCCAATCACCACGATAATCCACAACCATTTGCGCGAAGCTATATTCCAGCGTTGCCATTTCTGTTGCACCAAAAGTACCTCCTCTTTCACTTTAAAGCTAAGTGCCATTCTGTCATAATAAGCTCAAACACTCTTGCAGTGGTCAAATTTAAGCGGAAACGGATGTCCCTATACCAGGAGCAGCTCCGTTTCCGCAGGCATGTTCTATATTTAGTATTATTTCCCGTCTACACGGGCCATAACCTGATTAGTCAATTCATCCACTTTGTCTTTGGAATTCTGAAGCGATTCGCCAACGACGGCAAAATAAACCTTGATCTTCGGCTCGGTGCCGGAAGGACGCAGGCAGAACCATGAGCCGTCAGAGAGCAGATATTTCAGCACATTCTCCTTAGGCAGACCGTTCAGGCCGAGTGAATAGTCGAGCACCTCTGTAACTGAGGCTCCGGCAATTTCATGCGGCGGGCTGGTGCGCCAGTCATTCATGATTCCCTGAATCTGTGCTACACCGTCTTTACCTTTAAGGGTGCGCGATTCGAGACTTTCGAGGAAGTAGCCGAATTGTGCATACAGCTCCTGAAGCACATCGTACAGCGTCTTACCCTGGGCTTTGTAATAAGCCCCCGCTTCAGCGATCAGCATCGCAGCCAGGACAGCATCCTTGTCACGGGCGTAGTTGCCGGCCAGGTAACCATAGCTCTCTTCATATCCGAAAAGAAAAGTGTATTCGCCGGACTGCTCGAATTGGTTCATCTTCTCGCCGATATATTTGAATCCTGTCAGCGTGTTGAACACGGTAGCGCCGTAATGGCTGGCTACAGCCGCTCCCATCTCACTGGTCACAATAGTTTTAACTACTGCACCATTGCTTGGCAGCTTGCCCTGCTCCTGCAGGCGGCTCAAATAATAATGAATCATGAGGGCGCCCGACTGATTACCGGACAAGACCACAAACTTGCCTTCATTGTCCCGCACAACTGCGCCCATACGGTCTGCATCGGGGTCCGTACCAATTAACAGATCAGCATTCAGTTCTTCACCCAGCTTCATAGCCAAGGTGAAGGCTTCACGCTCTTCCGGGTTCGGCGATTTCACCGTGGAGAATTCTGAATCCGGCTGTTCCTGCTCGGGCACCACATGTACCTGGGTGAAACCGATCTTCTCAAGTACACGGCGGACCGGAAGATTGCCTGTCCCATGCAGCGGTGTGTAGACAATCGAGAAATCACGGCCTAGCGTAGAAGCAATCTCTTCACGGCCGACACTGACTGCGGCTACTGTATCCGTAAACGCTTCATCCTCAGCTTCACCCAGCCAGTGCAGCAAGCCTGCACTCTCTGCGGCTTCACGGGAAATACGCTTTACGCCGTTAAAGGAGTCCACTTCCAAAATATTAGCAATTACCTTCTCCGCTTCGTCAGGCACCAGCTGTCCGCCCTCTGCGTTATACACTTTGTACCCGTTGTACTCAGGCGGATTATGACTTGCAGTAATTACAATGCCTCCTGAGGCCTTCAGATGGCGGACTGCAAAGGACAGCTGCGGTGTGGATCGCAAGGAAGGGAACAGATGCGTCTCAATTCCGTTGCCGGCCAGCACAAGTGCAGCTTCCAGCGTGAATTCCGGCGAAAAGCGGCGGGAATCGTGGGCAATGACCACGGAAGGACGTCCTTCTCCTGTATGCTGTCCCAGAATATAATTAGCGAAGCCCTGTGTCGCTCTGCCTACGGTATATCGGTTAATCCGGTTGCTGCCGGCGCCGATCACTCCGCGCAAACCGCCTGTCCCGAATTCAAGGTCTCTATAGAAACGTTCTTCCAGTTCCTTCGGCTCATCCGCAAGAGCCTTCAGCTCTGCCTTGGTGCTCTCGTCAACGGAAGGGTCCTGCAGCCAGCGTGTTAAGGTTTCTGCGGCCTTTGGGCTTAATCCAGTCATGTGAATCTCTCCTTCTCCATCTATAATTTATAATTTTATAACAGGAACTAGCTGAGTGCGAACATAATTTCCCCGGAAGCTACAATCTTGCCTTCCACTTTAGCGGTAGCTTGGCCTTTGCCGATGCTGCCTTTGAGCCGGGTAATCTCCACCTCAAGCACAAGGGTATCGCCAGGTACGACCTGGCCGCGGAAACGGAAGCCGTCGAGGCCGGCCAGGAAGCCGATTTTACCACGGTTTGCTTCCAGCCCCAGAATAGCTACTGCGCCCACCTGAGCCAGCGCTTCCGTGATTAGCACACCCGGCATTACCGGATATCCCGGAAAATGTCCGGTGAAAAACGGTTCATTCACCGTCACATTTTTGATGCCGACAGCCCGTTTGCCCATTTCTATTTCAGTGATTTTGTCCACCAGCAGAAATGGGGGCCGGTGGGGTATGATTTCTTGAATTTGATTGATATCCAGCATGATCAGCAAAGCTCCCTTCGGATGTAACCGCGTCTATAAAACCTCCGCCTACAGCAGCGCTTTTGTTTTATTCTTCACCGCCCTGCATAAATATGGGCAGCTTCGGCAAAAACTATAACTATCCTTCACCACCTGCAGCAGTGGAGGTTGAGATAAGGGGCTTTCTCCACCGCACGCGGCAGCATGGCGGAGAGGGCCCTTTTTGGCGCTCTTAGGGCACGCCATCATTATACATTTTTCAGTATAAAAAAGAAAACTCCCCTGTACAACAAGGGAGCTTCCGAAATCCTGTATTCAGGAATTATTTATGGTGCAAACACCAAATCATATACATGCTTCCAGGTGCTCCACAGGAGCACATCGCTAAATTCTTTTTTGCCGAGAATCACGTAACCGACGACCAGGCCGCCTCCAAGCGCGGCAACAAGCAGCAGGGGAATCAGGAACCACTGGATAATGGTCCATGCCGAAATCCCGCGCCGCCTTACCGGCTGCTGCTGTTGTTCTTCTTCCGGTTTGTTGACCTTCTCACGACTCATTCCGTCACCTCACGCGCGCATGTTATTAGCCAGGCCCAGCATCTGGTCACTGGAGGACAACGCCCGGGCAGCAAGCTGATAGGTGCGCTGAATCTGCATCATCTCGGTCATTTCCTTACTTAGATCCACGTTGGATGACTCCAGATATCCGGTACGTACGCCCACATCCTTCGCTTCACCTGCGGCTCTTTGCACAAACGCCTGCTGTGCAGTCACACCATCGGCAAGCGTATAGAAGTTGCCGTCCACAGCTTGCAGAGCATTCTTGCTCAGCGGCTCTACAATCATAAGTGTGCCCGCTATAATAGCAGGATCATTCTCACCGGTCTTGGTAAGTACCCGGCCGCTCTCGTCAATAGCAGCACTCACATTGGCTGGCACTGTGAGCGGATTCCCGTCTGTGTTCAGCACAGGGTTACCGGTATTATCTACAAGCATCATATTGTCAGGATTCGCGGTATCCGGGATGAAATGGAAATCACCTTGACGGGTATACGCAGTCGCTCCGTTGACCTGAACTCCGAACAATCCATTACCCTGAAGCGCCAAATCCGTTGGATTCCCCGTTTCCTGGAGAGTTCCCTCTTCCCAGTTGCTTGTAACCGAAGGCACACGGACCCCAAAGCCGATATTGAAGCCCAGAGGCATACTGCGGCCAGGCTGGTCATAGTCCTTGGATTGCTGCTGCACACGTGTGAGCACGTCCTCGAAAGAGCCTTCTTTGCTCTTATAGCCGTTTGTGTTCATATTGGCAATGTTATCCGCTATGATATCCAGCCGCTGCTGCAGGCTGGACATAGACACAGCGGCACCGATTGTCGAGTTGTTCACAGATCTAACCTCCCAAAAGCTTAATAACTAAGAAGAAACCGGTTCACTTCATCAGTGCACCTGCAGTCTATACTCTGCCGACATCATTAACAGCCTTCTGCAGGCTGCTGTCATAAAACTGGATTACCTTCTGATTCGCTTCATAAGCCCGGTAGGCGGCATTCATATCCACCGTTACCTGAGTGGCATCCACATTAGAGTTCTCGAGATACCCTTGACGCACCTGCAAATTATCGGTTGCATTAGAGTAACGGATTTCAGCGGCCTCCGCATCATCGGCATGAAAAACGCCGTTCCCGTCACGTACCAGCTCCTGCGGCCTAGTAATTACACTGATCCCGATCCGGGTTCCTGAAGGCAGTCCGGTCGCATTGTTAATCAAGTTACCCTGCCCGTCCACTTTAAGGCTATCCTCAGGGCCTGTCAATCTCAGCGGATTACCGTTACTGTCCAATACGCTGAATCCCCCGGAGCTAAGCACCTCTCCAGTAGGTCCTACCGTAAAACTTCCGTTTCGTGTATATAAATTGTTACCTTCATTATCCTGTACTGTAAAGAAGGCCTGCGGACGGTAAGTTACCTCGCCGTCAGGACTAATGTATTTGCCTGAGCCGTCAAAAGCAAGATAAGCGCCCGCATTATCCGGGTCCTCTACCTGCAAATCGGTGGACAGCGCGAAATCTGCGTTTTTGCCGCTTTCGATAAGGTCACCCTGCAAATACTGGGAAACAGACTGTTCGGCAAAAACCCCTGTGTTAAGCCGGCCGACAGGCTTCGTAACGCCACCGCTCATCGCCGAGATCAGCACATCGGGAAATGCATGACTGACGCTGTCGACCTGCTTGTACCCCGTAGTATTCAAATTGGCAATGTTCTGTGTCGCTGTATCATGTCTGCGCTGCTGCGTTACCATTCCTGCAGCCGCCGTATATAATCCTCTTAGCATGAGGTCAGTCCCTTCCTGAATCTGCTGTTAACTTATTATCGGCAGACTAGAACTTTTTCTTAACAACCTTGTCCAAATGGTCAAGCATAATTCCCGTCCCCTTAACAACACAGTGCATCGGATCTTCGGCAACCCAGACCGGAACATGCAGCTGTTCAGAGAGCAGCTCGTCCAATCCGTTAAGGAGTGCACCGCCGCCGGTCAACACGACTCCGCGGTCAATAATATCTGCCGACAGCTCCGGCGGTGTACGCTCCAGCACCGACTTGGCCGCAGCCACAATAGCGGAAACCGGATCCCACAGCGCTTCCTTCACCTCACCGGATGTTATGGTCAGTGTCTGGGGAAGTCCGCTTACCATGTCACGTCCGCGTATATCCAGCTCAGCCTTCATGCCGCCCGGGCGGACGGACCCGATAGTAACCTTGATATCCTCAGCTGTACGTTCACCGATCAGGAGTTTATATTTCTGTTTGATATATCTTAAAATGGCCTCGTCGAACTTGTCCCCTGCGACCTTAATCGAAGAGGCGGTAACAACGTCGCCCATGGACAATACGGCTACATCCGTTGTTCCCCCGCCAATATCGACGACCATATTTCCGCTTGGCTGATAAATATCCATCCCTGCTCCGATTGCCGCAGCTTTGGGTTCTTCTTCCATGAAAACTTCCTTGGCTCCGCTGCGTTCCGCTGCTTCACGGATTGACTTCTGTTCGACGGACGTAATATTCGTAGGCGCGCAAATCAAAATACGGGGCCTTGAATACCAGGTCCGGCCCCCGACGCGGTCGATAAAATATTTCAGCATCATTTCTGTAATCGCAAAATCGGCAATGACTCCATCACGGAGCGGACGAATTGTAGTTATGTTTCCAGGTGTGCGCCCAACCATCCGGCGTGCCTGTTCACCAACCGCAAGGACTCTCTTCGTATCACTTTCAAGTGTGACCACGGAAGGTTCATCCAGAACGACTCCCCTTCCCTTGACATGAATGAGCACATTGGCCGTGCCGAGATCGATTCCGATATCCTTGCTAAGCATAATGAAAGAGCCCCCAAAGTGTTATTTTAAATGAGAATAGTTAGATAGTACCAAATTTAAAAATACCATACTTTAGGGGGTGTACACAATGTAGTAAAGCTGAATTATTACTTAAAATTCCGAAAATCTTATGGCTTTGATGCTACGGCTACCTCACGCTTTTTGCCTGTTGTTTTCTTATATTTGATTTTTGTGGCTTCTCCCCCCCGAAGATGACGGATTGATTTGTGATATTCGAGAATGTGCTTCACCTGATCGGCCAGATCCGGATTGATTTCCGGCAGCCGTTCGGTTAAATCTTTATGCACTGTGCTTTTTGAAACGCCAAATTCCTTGGCTATGGTCCGGACCGTGTGCCTGGTTTCCACGATGCAGCGTCCGATTTTGATCGTACGTTCCTTGATGTAATCGTGCACGCTCCCGCCTCCCAACTGTGGATAGTTTGGTACATTATATGAGGGGCGGGCCTATATATTCGCGCTTTCAAGACATGACAAGCTCCGGAAGGCCCATTTTATTTCTCGGACAACCTATTTATGTGCCGTTTGCAGTTCCATTCTCTAGATAGAACCTGCCCCGCCGTCCATTTCGGGTAGAAAAATAAAAAAACAGGAGGCTTTCGCCCCCTGCGGAAATTTCGGCTCAGCGCTGTGGAAGCAGATCCGAAGGATTCACAATCTTGCCGTCCTCGTGCACTTCAAAGTGCACATGGTTGCCGAGACCTTTCTCCAATTCGTTCTGTCCCGCTGTTGCCAGCGTATCGCCCTGCTTCACTTCATCGCCCTGCTTGACTTTGGTATCGCTGAGACTCTGGTAAACTGTCTTCAGATCACCCGGAGATGTAACCTCGATCACTTTACCGAGTACTGCCACATCTTCGACCCTGGTGACTTCACCGCTGAGAGCTGCCTTAACGTCAAACGTCTTGTTGTCCTCGCGGGCAATATCGATCCCGGTGTTGGTAATAAAGGTGTTATTGTACTGCACCATCGCCGCCACATGATTTTCTTCTGTGCCGTTTTCATCATAGTACGGTTTGACCACTTCGACTTCACTTGGGCTCGCTACCGGCCAAGCCAGGCTTTCTGCTGAAGCTACGACTTCCAGGGCTTCCGGATCACCGGTCAGGGCTCCGGTTTCATTCCCGGCAACACCTTCCTGTGAAACGACCGCGGCGGTGTCCGGATTCAGCGGCTTCTGGCCGGCATCCTGATAGACCCACACCAAGGTTAGTATAATTGCCGCTGCTGCCGTGTAGACTGCCGGGAATACCCACCGTTTGGATAACAGTCTGGTCCATGAAGAAGGCTTAGCGCCTGAATCTCCCTGCTTGTTTTTGAGAGATTCATCATGGTTTGTTTTGTTTTTGTCTTGTTCATTCATATGGTTATCACCTCAGTAACCAGTGTTACCGGGCGCTTCGCTTTTATACGTATCTTGCAAGTTATTTTTTCAGAAGAGTTGAGATTCCCGTAAAAGAGACCCCGCTGTAATAGTGTTTGAGAATCTGCGTGGCTGTACTTCCCTGCTTCGCCATACCGTTCGCCCCCCATTGGCTCATGCCGACACCATGGCCGTTTCCATAGGTTGTGATCAGCACCTTCCCGTCCTTCCGCTTCCAGGTGAACTGGCTCGAACGAAGTCCCAGCTTCTCTCTTACCTCCCGGCCTGTGAACACAGTCCCTCCGATAGAGATCTTCTTGATCCGGTGTCCTGCAGTCAGCGAGATCACTTCTGCGGGCAGTCCGGCCGAAGATGAAGAGACTTGCAAGGCCTTGCCTGAGGCCGCCAGATTCGCCGCAGCGGGAAGCTCCCTGGCCGTAAGCCCCAGCTTGCTGCGGAGCTCCGAATTGCTGAAGGTATAGGTGACCGCGAGGTTCGGGGTAATCTCCCGCTCCCAGGGGCTGGCTACACTGCGCAAATAGGGAACCTCAGCATTCCAGTAATCCTCGGAGTTCTCCGTATACCCTCCGCTGGAGGCAAAAAAGGATGCCGTAATCGGCTGCCCTTTATAGGTCATGATGATCCCGCGCGTCTCCAGGACCGCGCGGCGGAGCTTCGCCAGTCCGGCGCGCTTGCTGCCGGACGCAAAGTCCCGTTCCAGCACGGCCTGCGAGATGTAAGCCTGATGGCTTACCGTATCGCTCACAGCCGCTTCAGGAACGGGCACCCCGCTGTGGTCGCCGGCCAGCAGGCGGCGGGCAATGAATGTGCGGGCGGCAACGGCCTGGGCCTTGAGCGCTTCGAGCTCAAAGTCCGCCGGCATCTCCGCCGCCAGCACGCCGCTGACGTATTCCTCCAGCGGCAGGGTCTCGATTTGTCCGCTCTGCGACAAATAGACGGAGACCTCCGGCTGCGGCGCTTCCGCAGCAGCCGTTCCCGGCGGTGCCGGCGCGGCCGTGGCCTGCGGTACGGCCGGAGGTGCTGGCTGTTGTCCGCCTCCGCGCAGCGGGACAACAGCCAGCGGCAGCAGCAGCGCCGCCAGCAGCGGCGCTGCGAGCCAGGCGGCGGGGGCCAGCCGCCTGATCCGGGGCGCCCCGCGCCGCGCACGCGCTACACTGCGCGGGCGCTTCAGGATGCGCCGCAGCAATCTTAACTCTTTCATCTCTATGGCTCCTTCCATAAGCACCGGTGATTCTTATAGATATGAATTTCCGGCACCTGCTAGAACGTGATTCTGAGAGAAAGAGAGTTGCCCGGGAGCGCAGCAAAAAGGGACCAGCCGCTTATTCGCGGGCTGGTCCCTTTAGATTAAAATTTGCTATTATACCCAGGACGGCTGAATCTGAAAGCGCGGTTTGACCTCATCGCTCTTGAAGGATTCACTTCTTGCCGGTTCCGGCTTAAGTACTTCTTCCTTCACAGCTGCAGTTGCAGCCGCTGATTCTTCCATGGAAATACGCCATATGTCCGCACCAAGACCCGACAGCTTCTCGGCCAGATGCACATAACCACGGTCAATATGATGAGTTCCGCTAACCTCTGTAGTGCCTTCAGCCACCAGGCCCGCCAAAATAAGCGCAGCGCCTGCACGCAGATCCGTAGCACATACCTTGGCACCGACAAGACGGGCATTACCGGTAACGATGGCGGAACGGCCTTCAATCTTAATCTCAGCATTCATGTTATGGAATTCATCCACATGCATGAACCGGTTCTCAAAAACAGTCTCTGTAACTACAGAGGTACCTTCGGAACGCAGCAATAATGCCATCATCTGCGACTGCATATCGGTAGGGAACCCAGGGTAAGGCAACGTCTTGAGATCCACAGCCTTCAGCGGCTTGTCGCTGATGACACGGACACCGTTCTCGTCTGGAATAACCGTAACGCCCATCTCTTCCATCTTGGCAATAACCGGGCCCAGATGATCAGCAATAGCGCCTTCCACATATACATCGCCGCCCGTAATCGCTGCAGCTGCCATATAGGTTCCAGCCTCAATACGGTCCGGAATGACATGATGTCTTACCCCATGCATACGTTCAACACCTTCGATCCGGATCACTCCGGTGCCTGCACCGCGCACAATACCGCCCATGCCGTTCAGGTAGTTCGCAAGATCAACAATCTCCGGCTCTTTCGCGGCATTCTCGATTACAGTAATGCCTTCGGCAAGTGCCGCAGCCATCATTATATTTTCGGTTGCACCTACGCTGGCCACATCCAGATAAATCTTGGCTCCGCGCAGCCTTCCGTTACTTTTCGCATCAATGTAGCCCTGGCCCAGACTGATCTCGGCACCCAGTGCTTCAAACCCCTTCAAATGCTGGTCAATCGGCCGAGTCCCGATGGCACAACCGCCAGGCAAGGAAATACGTGTATGCCCCATACGGGACAAAAGTGGACCCATTACCAGGAAAGAAGCCCGCATTTTGCGCACCCATTCATAAGGCGCTTCGCAGGAAGTAATATTTGTGGCATCAACCTCAATGATATCGTTCTGGTATGTAATACCTGCACCCAGAGATTCCAGCACTTTGCTAATCGTGATTACATCGTCTAGCGGAGGTGCGTCCACAATGACGCTAACTCCTTCTTCTGCCAATAGAGAGGCGGCTATGATCGGTAGTACGGAATTTTTTGCGCCGCTAACTTTCACGCTCCCGGTCAATCTGTTGCCACCGCGGACGATAAATTTGCTCATTTCGGTTTCCCTCCGCGTCCATTATTTCTGAAATTAATTTGAGTTTGAAATTCGTCAGTTAAAATATTGAATATTCCGTCACTGCGCCTAATGTGCAGACGCATTCCTTAAACTTCAGTGTTGACATAATAAAACCTTATTATTCGACACTTTTTTCACTGCATTGGCCTATGACAGATATAACCAAACCAACCGTCATTAAAACATCCGGGCGATAAGTCCGCTCCAGCCCAGATAATCCAGCAGAAATCCGGCCACGAAATGGCCGAGGACAATGGCCAGCAGCAAATGCAGCAACCTGCCCTGAGGACTCTTGGGATATCTTATGACCAGATCGAGCTTTAGGTTCTGAAGTGCCCACCAGGATAATGCGACACAGACTAGAGAAACTACCATCGAAATTAAACTGCTGCTGCCGATCGCACTTGACAATTCAGCGGATAAGCTTGTGTTCATCATTAGCCCCCCGTGTAAGGTTACTCGGAAATCGACTCTTATATCATACTTGCGCAGGGGAAAAGAATCCAGTACTTTTACGAATTTTTAAACAATTGGCGTATTATCTGCCTAAGTGTTTACGATATGTTCATACTCTGCTAGATTCAGTTAAGCAAAAAAGCAGTCAAGCCCTGGGCTTGACCGCTTCTCTGCTACTGTTGTCCTTTTCCGGTCGAAACTTTGATCCGCGTTACAGCGCGCTGCAAGGCCAGCTCAGCACGGCGGTGATCAATTTCATCTTGCTTGCTTTGCAGCTTAAGACGGCGCTCAGCCCGTTCCTTAGCCGCTTCAGCGCGCTCCACATCAATATCTTTGGGCAGCTCAGCACTTTCAGCCAGCACCGTTACCTTATCTTTGTGCACTTCAACGAAACCGCCATGAACGGCGATAGACACCGTTACGCCGTCTGCTTTGACGCTAAGCGGAGCAACCTGAAGCGGAGTTACCAGCGGAATATGTCCCGGCAAAATGCCCAGTGCACCATTCACGCCACGTACCGTCAAGCTATTCACTTGCTTGGAGTAGACCAGATGCTCCGGAGTGACAATTTCGAGCAAAAAGGTATTCACTTCCATTCCTCCTCAAAGCTTTACAGAATAAAGCTCACTACCCGGCTCATGCCGAGATTACAACGTTTTGGCTTTTTCCACTGCTTCTTCAATCGTACCTACGAACAGGAACGCCACTTCCGGAAGATCGTCATGCTTGCCTTCCAGGATTTCTTTGAAGCTGCGTACTGTTTCTTTGATCGGCACGTATTTGCCTTTGAAGCCTGTGAACTGTTCAGCTACATGGAAAGGCTGGGACAGGAAGCGCTCAACCTTACGGGCGCGGGACACAATGACCTTATCCTCTTCACTCAGCTCATCCATACCCAGGATTGCAATGATATCCTGAAGCTCAGTATAACGCTGCAGCAGCTGCTTAACGCCTTGTGCCACGTTATAATGCTCTTCTCCGACGATTTCAGGTGCCAGCATACGCGAGCTTGAAGCCAGAGGGTCAACCGCAGGGAAAATCCCTTTTTCGGAGATTTTACGCTCAAGGTTGGTAGTCGCATCCAAGTGGGCAAACGCAGTAGCCGGTGCAGGGTCTGTATAGTCATCCGCAGGCACGTAGATCGCCTGGATTGAAGTAACAGAACCTTTCTTAGTGGACGTAATACGTTCCTGCAGCTGACCCATTTCTGTAGCCAGTGTAGGCTGGTAACCTACCGCAGAAGGCATACGGCCGAGAAGGGCCGATACTTCGGAACCCGCTTGGGTGAAGCGGAATATATTATCGATAAAGAGCAGCGTATCGCGGCCTTCAACATCACGGAAATATTCCGCCATGGTCAGACCGGTCAGAGCTACGCGCAGACGCGCGCCCGGCGGCTCATTCATTTGTCCGAATACCATCGCCGTTTTCTTGATAACGCCGGAATCCGTCATTTCATGATACAGGTCATTACCTTCACGGGTACGCTCGCCAACACCTGCGAATACGGAGATACCGCCGTGTTCCTGTGCGATGTTGTTGATCAGTTCCTGGATGGTTACAGTTTTACCTACGCCGGCACCGCCGAACAGGCCGATCTTACCGCCCTTGGCGTAAGGGGCAAGCAAGTCGATAACCTTAATGCCGGTTTCCAGAACTTCTGCCTGAGTGGACAATTCATCGAATGTAGGAGCCAGACGGTGAATCGGGTTTCTTGCAGCTACCACTTCAGCACCGTTATCGATTGGATTACCAAGCACGTTAAATACGCGGCCGAGTGTTGCTTCACCAACAGGAACCGAGATCGGTCCTCCCTGGTCAATGGCATCAATACCGCGTACCAGTCCATCTGTGGAAGACATGGCGATACAACGCACCAGGTTATCTCCAAGATGATTGGAAACTTCAAGAGTCAGATCCATGTTACGGCCATCGCTCAGAGTCCCAACAATTTTGATAGCGTTGAATATCTCGGGCAGCTGGCCGCGTTCAAATTCAATATCGACAACCGGACCCATAATGCTCACAACGCGTCCTTTGTTCATCTTCATTTCCCTCCTCGAAAGCTGTTACATATGTAGAAACGGTCCATTACCCTTTACAGGCATCATCCGTTTCTGCGGATAAATACAAGGCAGGGCCAAGCCCGGAGGCATGGACCCACTCATATTAAGACTGCGCGTTCGCACCAGCCACGATCTCGGTAATTTCCTGCGTAATTGCCGCCTGACGGGCGCGGTTGTACGTAAGTCTTAGTTCTCCGATCATTTTTGACGCGTTCTTCGTTGCACTGCCCATAGCTGTCATCTTAGCTCCCAGCTCACTGGCCTTGCCGTTCAGAAGAGCACCGTAGATTAAAGTTTCGGCGTATTTAGGAAGCAGAACTTCCAGCACGCCTTCAGGAGAAGGTTCGTATTCATAGGCAGCTGTCGCTCCGTGATGCTCGCCTTTTCCTACACCATCCATAGGCAGAAGTCTGTCTACAGTCGGAACCTGGCTGATCGCATTGATAAACTGGTTGTAGCAAATGTACAGCTCATCGTAGACGCCTGTCTCAAACTGGTTTACCGCCGAATAAGCAATCGACTTGATGTCAGCAAACTTCGGGGTATCGGACAGCTCGGTGATTTCCTCTACAATGGGGTACTCACGGCGGCGCAAAAAGTCACGGCCCTTGCGGCCGATAACAAACAGCGCATACTCATCCTTGGACTTATGCCGCTCTGCGATCAGCATCGTTACTTTACGCAGAATGTTGGCATTGTAGCCACCCGCAA
This sequence comes from Paenibacillus sp. FSL E2-0178, assembly GCF_038593005.1. NCBI lineage: Bacteria > Bacillati > Bacillota > Bacilli > Caryophanales > Paenibacillaceae > Paenibacillus > Paenibacillus sp. FSL E2-0178. Next base: position 5,247,515 of record NZ_CP151953.1, on the reverse strand, counting down.
GACCTCTATCTGAGGTGATGATCAAATACCCTGTTTTTTTGACAGGCCGGCTGACCAGCATCGGATGCTGAACATCCTGCGTACCGGCAGCAATACTCGAGACCACCTCTTTAAGCTTCTCTGAGTAAGGACGCGCAGCTTCCGCTTTCTCCTGCGCTTTGCGCAGCTTGGAGGCGGCGACCATCTCCATCGCTTTGGTGATCTGTCTGGTGTTCTGAACGCTCTTAATTTGACGTTTAATATCGCGCATGCTTCTTGCCATGATTTCACCACCTTAGAGCTTTGGCGTAGCCAAAGCTAACATCGTAAGCATAAGCTGAGCTTTGGCACAGCCAAAGCTGACTTCGTAAGCATAACTGAGCAAACTCTATATATTAGCTTGTAGCAAAGCCTCTTTTGAATTTCTCGATCGTTTCTTTGAGCGCTGCCTCGTTGTCTGCTGTCAGATCCTTGGTATCCGTAATGGATTGCAGGATTTCAGTTGCACTGCTGTCGATATACGCCAGGAATTCCTTCTCAAAACGCTTCACGTCTTTGACAGGAATATCATCCAGGTGTCCTTTGACAGCGGTGTACAGACTGAGCACTTGGTGCTCAACATTAAGCGGCTGGTTTACGCCTTGTTTCAGAATCTCCATCATACGTGCACCGCGGTTCAAACGGGCTTGCGTAGATTTATCCAGATCGGAACCGAACTGGGAGAAGGCCTGAAGCTCACGGTATTGAGCCAAATCCAGACGCAGGGAACCGGCAACCTTCTTCATGGCTTTGATCTGCGCGGAACCCCCTACACGGGATACGGAGATACCGACGTTGATCGCCGGACGCTGACCGGAGTTGAACAGATCGGATTCAAGGAAGATTTGACCATCGGTAATCGAGATTACGTTCGTAGGAATGTAAGCCGATACGTCAGAAGCCTGTGTTTCGATGAAAGGAAGGGCGGTTAATGAACCTCCACCAAGCGCATCACTGAGCTTAGCCGCACGTTCCAGCAGACGGGAGTGCAAGTAGAATACGTCACCCGGGAATGCTTCACGGCCCGGTGGACGGCGGAGCAGCAAGGACAATTCGCGGTAAGCCGAAGCCTGCTTCGAAAGGTCATCATAAATAACAAGAACATGCTCGCCTTTATACATAAAGTATTCGCCCATTGCGCAGCCTGCGTATGGAGCAATATAGAGCAGCGGAGAAGGCTCGGAAGCCGACGCGGTTACAACAATAGTATATTCCAGCGCGCCGTGACGGCGGAGGGTTTCTACTACCTGTGCTACTGTAGATTGTTTTTGACCAATTGCAACATAGATACATTTCATGCCGTTGCCTTTTTGGTTGATGATCGCATCAATGGCGATCGCGGTCTTACCGGTTTGACGGTCACCAATGATCAGTTCGCGTTGTCCGCGGCCGATTGGTACCATGGCATCGATCGCTTTCAGACCTGTCTGCATCGGTTCATGAACCGATTTACGGTCGATAACGCCTGGTGCATTATGTTCTACAGGACGGAATTCAGTCGTTGCAATTGGACCTTTGCCGTCAAGCGGCTGACCCAGTGCATTAACTACACGGCCCAGCATGGCTTCCCCAACCGGAACCTGCATAATTTGTCCTGTACGTTTGACTTGATCGCCTTCACGAATGGCTGTATATTCACCCAGGATAACAACACCGACGTTGCTTTCTTCCAGGTTAAGCGCCATGCCTACTACACCGTTGGAGAACTCCAGCAGTTCCCCTGCCATTGCGTTTTCCAGACCGTAGACACGGGCGATACCGTCTCCGACTTGAATGACGGTGCCAATTTCGGCCACTTCGATATCGGCTTTATATTGCTCAATTTGATTTTTGATCAAAGTGCTGATCTCTTCAGGTCTGATGCCCAATATCCTCACCCCTATCTTCTTTGCTTATCATTAAAAGATTTCTCAAGACGCTCCAGCTTGCCGGATAGACTGCCGTCATACAGCGTATCGCCGATGATAACCTTCAGTCCGCCTAGCAGGCTCTTATCCACCACATTGGTAACACGAATCTTGCGGTTTGTAAGCTGGCTGAACTCTGCCGCTACACTATCCTGTTCCTCTTGATTCAGAGAATAGGCGGAGTAGACAGTAGCATCGCCAATGCCAAGGGCGTCCCCTTCTATCTTGACGTACGTGGCCAGCAGTTCTGCGAAAATATCGGTTCTGCCCCGCTCTACCAGCAGTTCTACCATGTTCATTACCGCTTCCGAGACTTTACCTTTAAGCGCCCCGCGCAGCACATTCAGCTTGTCGGATTGCGAGATGCGCGGTGCCAGAATAAACTGTTTCACCTCTGCATCATAATGAAGCACTTCGACTACTAACCTAAGCTGGGCTTCCACTTCAAGTGTAATGCCTTCATCCACTGCTGCACTGTACAAGGCTTTGGCATAGCGTTTGGCAACTACCGTTTCGCGGCTCATGGTCGGCCTCCTACCTCTTTGAGGTATTGATCAACGAGTTGTTCCTGTTCGCCGTCAGCCTTAACTTCTTTTTCAAGCAGCTTGGATGCAATGCGGACCGATGCTGTACCCAGCTCGCTGCGCAAAGCTTCCACAGCCTTGTTCTTCTCGCTCTCAATATCACGGACCGCTTCGTCCTTAAGGCGGGTAGCTTCAGCTTTAGCCTGATCCAGAAGCTTGTCAACCTGATTGTTGCTTGTAACCTGGGACTGCTGAATGATAGCCTGCGCCTCTTGGCGTGCCTGCTGCAGAGCCTGCTTCTGTTCTTCTACGTAAGCGACCGCCTGTTCTCTGGTCTTGGCTGCTTCATCCATTTGCTGCAGCACCATTTCGCGGCGCTTCTCCATAATTCCGAACAGCTTGCTGAATGCAAATTTGCTGAGCAGGAAATACAGGATCCCAAAGGCGATAATGGAAAACAATATATTTGTCCAAACGATAGTCACTGAGGTCACTCCTTTCCGTTACCGCGGCATGCGGACATATACAAAAGTAAGGCGCGGATGGCACTTGCCCTCCCCGCCAAACCGTAAAAACGGTTTATTAAGTAAACATGATCAGGAATGCGATAACTGTAGCGGCCAAAGGAATAACTTCCACGATACCTACACCGATAAACATTGTTGTCTGCAGTGCGTTACGTGCTTCCGGTTGACGAGCGATGGACTCAACTGTTTTGCTGACGATCATACCGTTACCAAGACCTGCACCGAGTGCGCCTAAACCAACCGCGATTGCTGCTGCCAAAAATTCCATTTGTAAATATCCTCCTTTAATTTCGGTTCTTTTTGTAATGACTTAATGATATAAAAATCTCCCGCGAAGAGTATTCCGGCGGCTGCCGCTATCCTCACGGCAGTTCATTAATGTGCTTCTTCCTCGTGGATCGTCATCTGCGCGATGTACACCATCGTCAGAATCGTAAAGATAAACGCCTGAAGCGCACCAACAAAGATACTGAAGCCCTGCCAGACTGCCAGGAACGGGATACTGAATATCCCCAGCTTCAGAATTACGGTGATCAGAACCTCGCCGGCAAAAATATTAGCAAATAGACGAATGGCAAGCGCCACCGGCTTCGCCAGGTTCTCAATGATGTTAAGCGGCAAGAAGATCGGGAACGGCTCAATATAGTGTTTGAAATAATGTTTGCCATTCAGCTTGATTCCCAAATAGTTCATTAGTACAAACACGACAATCGCCAGCCCGGCGGTTACATTGATATCTGCAGTCGGCGATTTATACCACAGAATCTCTACATGCTCGCCATGTGTCAGGTTTTTGGTTGCTTCGATAACATGTCCAAAAATGTGAACCGGCTCATGGGCTTCTGTAATGAAGGAAAACGGCAGACCAAGGAGATTGGAGACGAAGATAAACAATATCAGCGTCAATCCCAGTGATATGTAAGGCTTCCCTTTCTTCAAATCCATGGCGCTGCTGATCAGTCCCTGTACAAATTCAACGACCCACTCCATGAAATTCTGAAGCTTTGATGGGTTCTCAACAGACAGGTTGCGGACGGACAGCATGACCAGAGCGAACACGATCACCGAACTGATCACCAGCATCAGTACCGCTGACAAGTCAATCGGTATTCCGCCAACATAGATTAAAGGCATTTCGTGCATAGTATCATCCCCCTTTCTCTTTAATATGGCTACAGCTTATTCTTGATTCCTAAATATATCCCCACGGGAATAGATAGAAGCTGGGGGATGAACAGGCCGGCAATCGTTGCCTCCAGCGAGAAATGCTCGATTTTGACCGAAAACATGGTGACCAGAATAGCGAAACTGATTCTTGTAGCGAAACCAAGGCTGAAAGAACTTTTCTGTTTATCCGCAACCGCCTGTGTCACCCTTCTTACTTTGAGGGCAAGATAACGAAAGTTAACGAGTCCTGCCAGCAAGCCCAGCGACATGCCCAGAGTAACTGCACGGGTCTCATGATGAAGAGCCCATCCCATTAACAGGCCTGCCATAATGATTACTGTCACCCTGGTAACGGTATTGATTACGGGAGTCATATTATCCATTTTGCTCCCCCAGAAATTTTTTGATTAGCAAAGCAACATTCACAACCCCGAGAACCATCCCGGCAATTGTTCCGATGGCCAGCCAAAGCTTAGGTCCGTCCATCAGGTTCTGCAGCCACCTTGCCACAAAAAAACCTATAACAATGTAAGCGGCAAGCAAGCTGCCTGCACCCCCGAGAACCAAAGCAATACGTCCCAGGCCGGCCTCGTTCTTTCGTTCCTTCATAGGCTACAATCCCAACTAATTTTACTGAATATCCAGACTCTTTGTCAATTCACCGAAAATTGCTCAAAAGTGCTTGAAAACATGAAAATAATCACAGCAAAACATACCAAAACCATATAAACCGTACAGTTTCACTGTATGCTGCTTTTATTTACTTTAGTATATTAGTTGTCGTGCCATCATTTATTATTTGTGAACATTCTGTGAAACTCTTCCGGACGTTCTTTAACAGCTCCGAAATGGTGCAAAATCGCATTGACAATTCTCTCGGAGGCTTTGCCGTCTCCATACGGGTTGGCGGCCCGGCTCATGGACTGATACAGATTCTGATCGGTCAATAGAGCATGTGTCCGTTGATACACCTTCTCCTCGTCCGTCCCCACAAGCTCCAATGTTCCGGCCTCGATCCCTTCCGGGCGCTCGGTTGTATCACGCAGCACAAGCACGGGAACTCCAAAGGAGGGAGCTTCCTCCTGCAGGCCGCCGGAATCGGTCAATATCAGGTGGGTATGCGGATAAAAATTATGCAGGTCAACGACATCCAGCGGATCAATCAGCTTAATTCTAGGGTGTCCGCCGAGGATCTCATGCGCCGGTTCCTTCACTGCAGGACTCGGGTGCACAGGATACACAATGGCTACATCTTCAAATTCATCAGCGATTCTTTTGACAGCACGGAAAATATGACGGTGCGGTTCGCCTTGGGATTCTCTGCGGTGCGCCGTCATCAAAATAAGTCTTTTTCCTGAAGCAAAATCCAGTACAGGATGCCGGTAGTCCGGCTGTACGGTATATTGAAACACATCAGTTACAGTGTTGCCTGTGATATAAATACTTGATTCTTTTTTGTTCTCGTGTCTCAGGTTGCCGGCTGACCAATCGGTCGGGGCAAAGTGCAGATCGGCAAGCACGCCGGTCAGCTGACGGTTCATTTCCTCCGGATAAGGCGAAAGCTTGTTCCATGTCCGAAGACCTGCTTCCACATGCCCAACCTGAATTTGCTGCAGGAAAGAGGCATAGCTGGCCAGGAAAGTGGTCAGTGTATCCCCGTGTACAAGCACCAGATCAGGCTTGACCTCGCGAAGCACTGGCTCTAGTCCTTCAAGCACCCGGATAGTAATCTCATTAAGGGTCTGCCGGTCCTTCATTACGTCCAGATCATAATCCGGCGTAATTTTGAATACCTCCAGCACCTGATCAAGCAGTTCACGGTGCTGGGCAGTTACACAGACAATGGATTCAATCTGCTCAGGGTGCCTGTTCAGTTCCAGAACCAGAGGCGCCATCTTGATCGCCTCGGGGCGCACTCCGAAAATCGTCATTACTTTAATTTTGGACATAACCCCTACCCTCTCTTCTGAAGACTACAGAAATTGTGTTTGTTCTATTAATACCTCAAGGGTATTATTACTTGGTTCCATACAGTCTGTCGCCGGCATCTCCGAGGCCTGGGACAATATAACCATGCTCATTCAGATGATCATCAAGTGCGGCTACATAGATGTCCACATCCGGATGTGCAGCCTGAACCGCAGCGACGCCTTCAGGAGCAGCAATCAGGTTCATCATCTTGATCTGGGTGCATCCGCGGTTCTTAAGCGAGGTAATGGCCGCAATGGCTGAACCGCCTGTAGCCAGCATCGGATCGATTACGATCAGCTCGCGTTCCTGTACATCTGTAGGAAGCTTAATGTAGTATTCAACCGGCTGCAGTGTTTCCGGATCACGGAATAGCCCGACATGTCCTACCTTCGCCGCCGGAAGCAGCTTCAGGACACCTTCCAGCATACCAAGACCGGCGCGCAGAATCGGAATTAGTCCCAGCATTCTTCCTGAGATCACTTTGCTCTGCGTTTCAGCCACCGGCGTCTGCACCGTAATGGTCTCAAGCGGAATATCACGTGTAATCTCATAGGCCATAAGTGTTGCTACTTCATCGACATGCTCTCTGAATTCTTTCGTGTTGGTCCGCACATCGCGAATAAATGTTAGTTTGTGCTGAATCAATGGATGATCGCAAATCACCAATTTTCCCATTTTGTCCCTCCGGTAATTGTAAGTCTTATTTATAGCCAGAGTAAGCGCTTTGCTTCCCGCGTGGCTAAATCTTGTCTATTATATCATCACCAAGGCCGCTTTTCACCTACAGAAGGGGAAAACCGCCTGCAAAGGCAGTCTCCGCAAATTTCATAGCTGCACGGAAAGTTTAGGAAATTCCCCCAAGCCTCTGGATATAAAACAAAACTTAGTTTGTGCCATTAGGCACTTTTAATACTATTCACATTTCTTTCACTACTTTTATTGAAAATTCCATGAACTTTCATGATTATTACATGATAATTCATACCATTTTCTTCCTATAAATTGTGAACATTATGCAACAGAAACTGGATGTAACAGACAGGAAGCCATACATATCAAAAAAAGCCTTTGCGGAATCCGGTGGAACCGGACCCGCAAAGGCAGAATAAGCAGCGTAATATTAGTACTGCAAACCAGGATAGATCGGATACTTTTCAGTAAGCTCGGCCACCTCACGTGCAGCCTGGGTCAAATTAGCGTCATCTTTCGGATTCTTCAGCACATTGGCAATAATCCGGCCGATCGTTACCATAGCCGGCTCGTCCATACCGCGTGATGTAACAGCAGGTGTACCGATCCGGATACCGCTTGTTACAAACGGACTGGTAGGATCGAACGGAATCGCATTCTTGTTGACTGTAATTCCGATGGAATCAAGCACCTTCTCCGCATCCTTGCCGGTAATGCTCAGATTACGGGTATCCAGCAACATCAGGTGGTTATCCGTACCGCCGGAAACAATATTAACGCCTTCGCCGATCAGCGTATCTGCCAGAACCTTGGCATTCTTCACTACATTCTCGGCGTAGGTCTTGAACGATGGCTGCAATGCTTCACCGAATGAAACGGCTTTGGACGCAATGACATGCATGAGCGGTCCGCCTTGGGAACCCGGGAAGACCGCTTTATCAATAGCAGCAGCCCATGGCTGTCTGCACAGAATCATCCCTCCGCGTGGACCGCGCAAGGTTTTGTGCGTAGTTGTTGTAACGAAATGGGCATGAGGAACCGGACTCGGGTGAACACCGGCTGCAACCAATCCGGCAATGTGGGCCATATCGACCATAAATAGAGCACCCACATCATTTGCAATGGAAGCGAGAGCGGCAAAATCGATAGTCCGCGGATACGCACTGGCTCCGGCTACGATCATTTTGGGGCGGTGTTTGAAGGCAGCTTTACGCACTTCGTCATAATCAATCAGGAAAGTATCCTCCTGTACGCCATAAGCCACAAAGTTATACAGGATACCGGAAGCATTAACCGGGCTGCCGTGGGTCAAATGGCCGCCATGCGCCAGATTCATACCCAGTACGGTATCGCCAGGATTAAGCGCGGCAAGGTAAACGGCCATATTGGCCTGTGCACCGGAATGCGGCTGCACATTGACATGCTCGGCACCAAACAGCTGCTTGGCACGGTCACGGGCCAAGTTCTCCACGATATCCACATCTTCACAGCCGCCATAATAACGTTTGCCGGGATAACCTTCGGCGTATTTGTTCGTAAGCACGGAGCCCATGGCTTCCATTACGGCTTCGCTTACAATATTCTCTGAAGCAATGAGTTCAATGTTTGCACGCTGACGGCTCAGTTCCAAGCCCATCGCTTCCAGTACTGCCGGGTCACTCTTACGTAGTTGTTCCATGTTTCTTATTTCCTCCCTGTTACTCTAATTTATGTGGTGTTAAGACGATACCAGTTATATACGCTGCTCTCAGTCACAATTCGCGGAGCCGTTTGTCTCCGGCGTGCGGTACACTGCCCGTTCGCCGCCGATCAGCGGCGGTCTGCTCCATGCTGCGTTCACCCGGGCTGCCCCGATATAGCGCAGGCTTGGCCGGAAAGGTACGGCTACGCGGCGGAGGTGCATGCCAATTAGCGTCTCCCCGATATCAATACCGGCGTGTGCCTCTATCGTCTCGGCCAGCACCGGATCTGTCATAGAGCGGTAAGCGGCCGCAGCCATGGAACCTCCGGCTCCCGGAACCGGCACAGCCGAAACCTCCCTAAGCCCAAGCGATTCCAGCAAAGAACGTTCCATCACCAGCGAACGGTTCAGATGCTCGCAGCATTGGTACACGGGATGAAAGCCAAATTCAGCAGCGACCTGCGTAATTCCCTGCAGCAGCAGCTGTGCAACCTCAAGCGCACCTCCGGTGCCGATCCGCACACCCGCCACTTCACTGGTGCTTGCTCCAACCACCAGGATTTTACCGGGACCAAGCTTCCCTGCTTCCGCCAGTTCGCGGACTACCGCCGCTGCTGCGGCGTCCAGGGTCAGCTCTGCGCTGCCCGCTTGTTGCCCGGCTGCTGAAGGCGCACCGGACGCGCGCTCTTCCCATAGATCCTGCTTCCGGACTTCGTCCATCTTACCGCCCCCTTCAAGCGTTGATAATGCCTCAAATCCCACTACAGATACGACATTTAAACAAAAAAGAGCAGTCCGCAGATTTAGCTGCGGATGTGCTCTTTTGCCCAGGCGACCGGCCGTTTATTCCAGGTGCTCCATCGTGGTTTGATCCACACTTGTCGCCAGTTACACCGGAACCGGATAATATTTATTTCATCTTAAGGGATAAGCGGCGAAAAATCAACCACCTTCACAGCCGGCGTAAGGATTCCAGCTTATCCAGCAAACTGTACAGTGCAGTCCGGATCTCAGCAGCCGTCAGCTCATAATCTTCACGGGAGCCGCCGAACGGATCACTGATATCGAAGCTCGGAATCCGTTGCCGGATCTCAATAATCCGCTGCAAATCAGCGGCGCTCGGCTCTCCGCCCAGCGAAATAGTGAGTTCGGCATCTGCATACAGGCTATCCAGCTCACGGATATCGGCGTTCACAGACTCTTGCGTATGCACATATTCCTTAAGTGTATAAGTCTTGTTAACTGCGTCAGGGAAATATTGCAGCAAATGCCGCTTATGCCCTCCGGTCAGAGTAAGCACCAGATCAGCCCAGGAGACAGCCTCTCCAGTCAATTGCGAGGATACTATACGATCTTCAATGCCTTCATCCTGCAGGATTCCGGCAGCATGCCTGGATATGGAAGTACCTGAAATGGCGGAAACTCCGGCAGACCGCACCTCCACATCGATCCCCCGCTCTCCCGCCAGCTTCCGCAGAAGACCTTCAGCCATAGGGCTGCGGCAGGTATTTCCTGTGCAGACGAATAAAATATGCAGCATACTTTCCACCTCCGGTAAAAATATAATTTCGGATTAATCCACAACTTCCGAATGAACTGAACAATGAAATGTTCTATTTATTTGTATTTCCGTTATTGTATCAGAAGATGAACAGCAAGCCAAACGCCAGAAGTATAGCTCCGCCCAGTGCTTCACCGTAATCCCCGAGCCCGCGGCTTACTCTCCTGCCCAGCAGCAGTCCGGTAATTGACATCATGCCGCCGCAGACACCGAAGGCCAGCACTGTAATAGCTATGCTATTCACAAACATTCCCAGTGAAACCCCGACCGAAAAGGAATCTACACTTACACTGAGCGAGATCAGCAGCATCCCCCATACCGTCCGGTGATCGACCGCCCGGCTCCCGCCGTCACCCTTGCGGAATGAATTCAGAATCATATGTCCGCCCAGCAGTACAAGCAGCCCCCCGGCGGCATAGGTGGTTACCTGACCCAGCAGATAGCCGACATAGCTGCCTGTGAACAAGCCGAGCAGCGGCATCAGCACATGAAAAAAAGCAATGAGCAGACTGAGCTGCAGCACATGCAGCAGACGGATACCCTTCATCCCGATCCCTACCCCGAGCGAGAACGCATCCATTCCAAGCGCAACTGCCATAATGGCCACTGTTACGAGCTGGCCCCAGCCCTCATATATTCCGCCTATGCCCATGAATATACCCCCAAAGTCCGTAAGTTCTTGTACAACAACGATATGCGGACAAGATGGTATTCATGACTATAAGGCGGATAGCAGAGCCGGGAAGAGGCTGTTAATCGGCGTCGATCACCGCTTCACCGGCGGCTTTCATCAGCCGGTTCATTATGGCAGCGCCGAGGCCCGTGACCGGGCAGGCCTCGGCCAGAATGTAGGTCGCTCCCGCTTCATCGAAGCGCCGCAAGGCGGCATACAGGGAGCGGGCCGCTTCCTCCGGCGAGGCTAACGAGCCGAGAGAAACAACGCAGGCGGCCGGGTCGGCGGGATACAGGGCCCTATGCTCCTCGAAGAGGAGCAGGCCCGTGATCCCGCCCTCCCGCTGCGCCGCCTGCAGCAGGCTTGCGGCGGTCTCCGCCACGCGCTGCGGGGAGGAGCCGCGTACGATGCCAAGCGCGCCGCGCGGGGCATAGTGCGTGTACTTCATGCCCGGCGCGCGCGGCGCCGGGCCGCTCTCGGCGGCTTGCGCAGCAGCGCCGCCCGTCCCGCCGCCGCTCACCTGCGGCGGCGGAGCCGGGGACTGGCCGCCGGAATGTCCGGCGGCAGCGTCCGCCAGGGCCGGTGCCGGGGCTGGGGCCACAGCCCCGGCACCCGCCACCGCCGCGAGCTGCTCGGCGGTGATGCCCCCGGGACGGAGCACCGCTACCGTCCCGTCCGGCTGCACCTGCACCACGGTCGACTCCAGGCCGACCCCGGCCGCGCCGCCGTCCAGAACCCCGCCGATATATCCGGCGAGGTCTTCCATCACATGGGCGGCCAGCGTAGGACTCGGCCGCCCGGAGCGGTTGGCGCTGGGCGCGGCAACCGGGCATTCCGCGGCGCGCAGCAGCGCCAGCGCCACCGGATGACCCGGCATGCGCACGCCGACCGTATCCAGCCCTGCCGTAACCAGCGGCGAGAGGACGCCGGGCCGGACCGGCAGCACCAGCGTCAAGGGGCCGGGCCAGAAGGCATCCATCAGCGCCGAGGCGACCGGATGCACTCCTATGACCAGGCCCTCCAGCTCTTCCCGCCGGGCTATATGCACGATCAGCGGGTTGTCGGAGGGGCGGCCTTTGGCCGCGAATACCGCTTCTACTGCCGGGGTATTCCGGGCATCCGCCCCCAACCCGTAGACCGTTTCAGTCGGAAAAGCAACGGTGCCCCCGCTCCGCAGCATAGCTGCTGCAGCAGCGATTGCCTCCCTGTCACTCTCTGCTGATGGAACAGAGGGTATGTCCTGCCCCGCAGCAGGTCCGGGTCCGGTAATCCCGGACGTCAAACTCCAATAAAGAGTTGCATCTATATTGCCGCTCCGGCGCTGAACCGCAAACGAAGAATCCTTAGGCTCTGTCATTTCATCACAAGCTTTCCTGTTTAATCACTTCACACTTCAATACTGCATCGTCCGGAAAAAGCCAAAAACGGCTCCACCAGGTGGAGCCGCAGCCACTTCCGCTCAAGTTCTGCATTTATCGTACCATATCCGGCAGGAAAACTGTAGATTTCGTAAACCGCCATTCCGCAAATTCCCGGAAGCTTAGGCGAACAATCCGCAGATCCAGCTCCACAAATTCTGCAGCAGCTCCCATACGAAGAACTTCACCTTCGGCGCTTCTGCATCAGCGTCCGTACCACCGTCCCCGCCGGCCGAAGCCGTAATACCGGAAGCAGTCTTATCAACCCCGCCATCCGCCGTTTTCACCTTGGCTCCGTCTCCGGAAGCTTTAGCGGAGACCGCCGAAGCCTTCTTGGCTGCAGCGGGTTCCGCAGCTGCCGCATCACCGGAGCCGGCATCAATGAAGCAGAGCGGCGGAAACAGCACACACCACCAGTTCTGACCTTTGCCTGCGCCAAGCGTGACCCGCAGCGCTTCATATTCCCCGGCAGGATAGACCCGTCCGCCATACATTTTCGTCGGGAAAGGTACGGTGCCCAGTTCGACTTTATAGCTATAATCAATTCCCCGCCGCGCAAGCTCTCCGCCCACCAGGTCATTCAGTTCCGGGAGATGACTCTGAATCAGCGCCCGCGCCTGCTCCAGACTCTGGGGATCCTCCAGTCCGGCCACCCACTGGTTAATCTGCTCCACCACCTGGTCGCGGATCTGGCGTTTGACCAGCTGATCTCCCGCACCATCCGAATTCGCCAGAATACGCAGACGGATCGACTCCTGCGGAATAGATACCTCCGCTACGGCAGCATCGCTTTTTTGCCCTTCCCAGGCCATCATCAATATCATAAAAAAACAAATTAAAATGGCAGTATACTTGAATGTAATCCGCAGGGAATCCCTTTTATCCAGCTGATCGTTATTCATCTTGCGCAGCCCCTCTCCCTCTGAAACTCTTATGTTCCCAGTATGTCCGGGAATGAGAGACTGCAAACCTAGTAATCTATGATTTTAAGAATAAAGTAGTCTCATCCTTCAGCTTGGGCAGCGGAAGCGGCAGATCATCCTCCACATCCTGCCCGTAGAGCCGCACACTCATGGCAATCCCCATACAGGCCATGTTAATCAGAATCGAGGTTCCCCCATAGCTGATAAACGGAAGCGTAATCCCCGTCAACGGCATCAGCCCGGTCATTGCCCCGATATTCTCCAGAATCTGATAGAGCAGCATAGCTACGATTCCGACAATCAGGAGCGGGCCGCCGCGGTCCCTGCATTCCAGGGCAATCACAATTAATCTGTGGATGAGGATAAAAAAGAGCATCAGCAGCGCCGCTGCACCCAGAAAGCCGAATTCTTCGCCGATCTGCACAAAAATCGATTCAGAATACAGATAAGGCACCCGGTCACTTTGCACCGTGCCGCCCTGCAGATAACCCTCGCCGCTGAGTCCGCCCGAGGCAATCGCCGTCTTGGCATTCTTGGTCTGATAGCTCGCATCGCTGCTTGCCAGATCCGGTACCAGCCAGGGGTCAAAGCGCCTGACGAAGTGATCCCGGCCCAGCGTCTGCTCTATGAAGCTTACCGTCTGCTCATGATAGTGGACATAGCACAGAATGAAGCCCAGCACCGATCCCGCCAGAATAACCATCCCGATCAGCGCATGTGAGAATTTAATGTTTCCGATCCACAAAAGCCCAAGCAGAATCACGATATAGCTGAGCGCATTGCCCAGATCATTCTGGATGATGACCAGCGCGAACGGCGCCAGGGCGATTAGGCTAAGCGGCACCACGTCACGCCAGAAGCGCAGCGGATTTCTTTGTTTGCGGACAAGTACAGTGGTCAGAAAAAGAATCAGGATCAGCTTAAACAGCTCCGCTGGCTGGAGGCTTAATTCACCGATGCCGATCCAGCCCTGGGCGCCATTTTTTACCTTGCCGAAAAAGCTGACCAGCAGCAGAATACCGATCCCAAGGATGTAAATATAGAGTCCATACCGGACCAGAAGGCGGTAATCAAACAGGGTAAGCAGAAAAAAAGCAACAAAACCCAGCACATAATACTGAATCATCCGTATGTGTGTGCCATCCAGGTCAACTCTCCCGTGAGTCACGCTGTATATCGAGAAAATACTGACACACATCAGCAAGAGCAAAATCAATACGATGGAGCCGTCAATCCGTCTGATTCTCTGTAACATCGGAATACTCCTTAACCTACGCGGATTATGGACCGGCCTGCTGTAGTATACCCAGGGAACCGAATCCACTAATTTCCATTGTAAGACAAGTGGGGGCGTAAATACAATTTATGTGATCGTTGCCAGCCGGGGAATAGCATCAGCTTTAAACTAATGAGGCGACAACCATTCTGGTTAATCACTTGCCGAAGGCTTGGAGTGATCCAATTGCCTCACTTACAGGATATGCGGTAGCTTAATTGCACTTTGTACAGCTAAAACGTCTGACTTTCAACCAATTATCCGTTTAGTTGTATTTCGTACACCTAATTCCTCCATATAGCTGGGTTCTCGGCGATTCGGGCAGATTTAGTTGTACAGATTACAGTTATACGGTGCGACCATACCCTTTTCGCTGTTTTTAATTGTACAGAATACAACTATCACTGAATTCCCCCTTGAAACTGAACACATCCATCGCTGCATGCTTGAGAATCAACTCACTTCTTAAGTTCTGATGTTGTACTAGCGTACAGACAAACAAAATGCCGGAACCCTTCCTTTTCGAAGAGCCCCGGCATGCGGATTACCTCTGATTGAATCAGAGATATTATAGTATACAGTTAGCCTTGCTTGACCGGAGAAGAATAGATTGTAGGACTCGGCAAATCCTCCTCTACCTCTTGACCATGCAGGCGTACGCTCATTACCAGACCGATACTGGCCATGTTGATCAGGAGTGAGGTCCCCCCGAAGCTGATGAACGGCAGCGTAATCCCGGTCAGCGGCATCAGGCCGATGAAGGCACCGATATTCTCAAAAATCTGATACAGCATCATCGCGACAATGCCGACAATCAGGAACGGCCCGCCCCTGTCCTTGCACTCCAGTGCAATCAGAATCATTCGGTGAATCAGGATAAAGTAGAGCAGCAGCACCAGCGCCGATCCGACAAAGCCAAACTCCTCGGCAATCTGTACAAAAATCGAATCAGAATACGTATACGGCACACGATCCGTCTGTACCGAGCTGCCCTCCATATAGCCTTCGCCGCTCATACCGCCGGAGGCTATGGCGATTTTGGCGTTTTTGGTATGATAGCTTGCCTTGGCCGTCGCTTCTTCCGGTACCAGCCACGGATCAAAGCGCTCTACCCAGTGGGAACGGCCGATATCTGTCAGGAAATCCTTGATTTCATCATGGTAATGAATGTAGCTCATGATTCCGGCAGCCGCGCTTCCGCCAATAATTAACAGCCCGATCAGCGCGTGCGTGAACTTGATATTGCCGATCCAGAGGAGGCCAACCAGAATCACGATATAGGAGAGCGCATTCCCAAGGTCATTCTGGCTTAATACGATCAAAAACGGTAATAGGCTCATTAGACCCAGCGGCACGACATCGCGCCAGAACAGCAGCTTATTCTTATTCTTGCGGACCAGCACCGCAGCCAGAAACAGGATCAGAATCAGCTTAAACAGCTCGGCGGGCTGGAGACTGAAGCTCCCGAATTTAATCCAGCCCTGCGCGCCGTTCTGTTCTGTACCGATAAAGCTGACCAGCACCAGAATCCCAATGCCTGTAACGTAAACATATAGCGCATATTTGACAAGCAGACGATAATCCACGAAGGTGAGCCCAATGAAGGCGATGAAGCCCAGGATATAATATTTGATCATTTTGATATGCGATCCGTCCAGCTTGTCGCGCCCGTGGGTAACGCTGTATATGGAGAAAATGCTGACTACCATCAGCAGCACAAGAATGACCAGGATGACGCCGTCTATCTTCTTAATCTTCTGAAGCATATTCTGTCTCCTTACTCAGTACTGGTTCCTCTTGTCTCCTGGCCGCAGCCGCATACAGAGGTCCCGTCATTTCTATTGTAAAGGAAGGGGCAGCATAAATACAATTTCACCGTTTGGCGGTTTCTGCCTACTGGCAGCTGCATCCAGGATGGGGACGCTAGCGGGCGATCCCCAGCACATGCCGGGGAATCCCGGCGAGATCCTCGATCGTGATGATCTCGTTCCAGTGGCCGGCCGCCCGCAGCAGCTCAGCTACCTGCCCGGCCTGTCCCTGGCCGAGCTCGAAGCCGACCAGGCGCGGCGGAGCCGGGAGCAGCGGCAGCTGTTCCATCATGCGGCGGTAGGGATCAAGCCCGTCCCCGCCGCCGTCCAGTGCCGTGCGCGGCTCATGGTCGCGCACCTCGCGCTGCAGCCCGGCGATGTCGCCGCCGGGAATATACGGCGGGTTGGAGACGAGAATATCCGTCTCCATCCCCGCGAACGGCTCGAGCAGATCGCCGAGCCGCAGGTCAACGGACGTGCCGAGCCGCTGCGCATTGCGCCCGGCCACGGCCAGCGCGCCGGGCGAGATGTCGCCGGCGCAGACCCGCCACGCCGGCGCTTCCGCCGCCAGCGTGACGGAGATCGCTCCGCTGCCGGCGCCGATGTCGACGGCGGTCAGCGGACGCACGGCGCGCGGGCGCGCCGCCTCACTGCCCGCGGCTCTCTCCCCCGCAGGCCCGCCAGCTTCTTGCGCGGCTTCGCCCCGCACAGGCCCCGCCGCCTCACTACCCGCGGCTCTCTCCCCCGCGGGTCCGCCGGCTTCTTGCGCGGCTTCGCCTCGCACCGCAACCGTCCCGTCTGGCCACAGCTCCGCGCCGTAGCGCAGAATCGCCTCGACGAGCAGCTCCGTCTCCGGGCGCGGAATCAGCACATCGGGCGTAACCTCGAAGGCGCGGCCGTAGAATTCCTGCTCGCCTATGATGTACTGCACCGGTTCACCCGCTGCCCGGCGGGTGACCAGCGTTTCCCACTGCGCCTTGACCGCTGGCGGGAATGGATCAGCCAGCGCCATATAATATGCCGCTCCGGACAAGCCCAGCACATGCTCCAGCAGCAGCTGGCTGCTGCGCTGCGGCTCATTGCATCCGTGCCCGGCCAAAAAAGAAGAAGCCTCCGCAAAGGCTTCCCGGATGCTTTGCAATTCCGACATGACGTAAGAGTCGTGTTTCAAAGCATTATTCTCCTTTTTCCATCAATTCCGCTTGTTCCGCAATAGACAGTGCCGAGATGATCTCGGTGATATCCCCGTTCATGACCTGCTCCAGACGGTGCAGGGTAAGGCCGATCCGGTGATCCGTTACACGGCTCTGCGGGAAGTTGTAGGTACGGATACGCTCACTGCGGTCCCCGGTTCCTACTTTGCTCTTCCGTTCCCCGGAGTACTTGGCTTCTTCTTCCTGACGCTTCAGATCCGAGATACGGGCACGCAGCACCTGCAGCGCCTTCTCCTTATTGGAGTTCTGGGACTTGCCGTCCTGACAGGTAGCTACGATACCGGTAGGTACATGGGTTACACGCACCGCAGACTTGGTCGTATTAACGGACTGTCCGCCCGCGCCGCTGGAACAGAAGGTGTCGACACGGATGTCCTTATCATGAATTTCAATTTCGAATTCTTCCGCTTCCGGCATAACCGCAACGGTAGAAGTTGAAGTATGAATACGTCCGCCGGATTCGGTTGTAGGAATACGCTGCACACGATGCGCACCGCTTTCGAACTTCATTTTGCTGTAAGCGCCGCGGCCGTTGATCAGGAAGATAACTTCCTTGAATCCGCCGAGATCGTTCGTGTTAACATCCATCAGCTCTACGCGCCAGCCCTGGGTATCGGCATAACGGGTATACATCCGGTACAGGTCAGAGGCAAACAAGGCTGCTTCGTCCCCGCCGGCTGCGCCGCGGATTTCCACAATTACATTCTTATCATCATTAGGGTCTTTGGGGAGCAGGAGCAGACGGATCTTCTCCTCCAGAACCACCTGTCGCGATGACAGGTCGTCGATCTCCATCTTGACCATTTCCTTCATTTCATCATCAAGCTTCTCAGCCTGCATCATCTTGGCGGCTTCGAGCTCTTCCATTACATTTTTATATTCGCTATACGCCTCAAAGGCGGGCTGCAAGTCGGATTGTTCTTTGGAATAGTCCCTCAGTTTCTTACTGTCGTTTGCAACATCCGGGTCACAAAGCAGTTCACTGAGTTTCTCATAGCGGTCCGCCAGGGATTGCAATCGGTCCAACAAGGGAATTCACCTCTCCTGATTCAAATTCTTCGGTTATACATACTTAACATTGTCGATACAACATAAATAGATATACGACTTTATATTATACCACCACTCCAGCCAATTGGCTACAGTACAAAGCGCGGAATCAGGAAATCTTTTGAATCCTGAGCTGCGCCACCTTATGATGTAAAAGCTGCAGCCAAGTTATGCATCAGGCGCTTGTCCTGATTACAAAATAACCCGGTACTGAATAAATATCTGATGCCGCTCCCGGCCTCATTCCCATGGATATTAATAGTTGGAAAAACGTATCTTAATTTCGGTGTTTTGCAGCGTTAAAGGGAATTAATTGGATAAACGTCATTAAATTTCAGGCGTTTCCTCGAAAGTGATCTATTTGCTGAATATTAAGTGCTGTTTTTCCAACTACTTCCTGGCAAGGATCACTCTGTTCATAAGCAAGTGGAGATTATCCAACTGCTTTTCCGCCGCAGGCGGCAGGCGGTAGCGAAGACCAGACGGTAGACCAGACCGCAGACGCTCGCCGTCCGCCACTGTCCCAGCCGAACCCCTGTTCATCGTACCCCCGGCTTCTGAAGCCGCCTTTTCGGGTTTTCCACAAATAGGAGCTGACCCTTATCCTTATCCTTATCCTTATTCAAAAAGAAACCATTCAGCAAGTAATAAACTCTACTCTGAATGGCCTCTCTGCCCTACACTATAAATGGTCTATACGTTAAATGGTCTATACGTTGAAGCGGAAATGCATAACGTCGCCGTCCTGCACCAGATATTCCTTGCCTTCCAGACGCAGCTGGCCGCGCTCTTTGGCACCGTTCATCGAGCCTGCTGCTACCAGATCCGTATAAGCTACTACTTCAGCGCGGATGAATCCGCGTTCGAAGTCCGTATGAATAACTCCGGCCGCTCCAGGTGCTTTGGTGCCTTTGCGGATAGTCCACGCACGGACTTCCTGCACGCCCGCTGTGAAATAGGTGTAGAGTCCGAGCAGTCTGTATGCCGCTTTGATCAGGCGGTTAAGCCCGGATTCCTGCAGACCCAGCTCTTCCAGGAACATCGCCTTGTCTTCGCCTTCCAGCTCGGCAATCTCAGCCTCCACCTTGGCACTGATCGGCACTACTTCAGCATTCTCAGCCGCTGCGAATTCGCGTACCTGCTTAACATACGGGTTCTCTTCAGCAGTCGCCACTTCATCCTCGCCCACGTTCGCCGCATACAGCACCGGCTTCAGGGTCAGCAGGTGAAGATCCCGCACGATCAGACGCTCGTCATCGGATAATTCCAGGCTGCGCGCAGGCTGATCCAGATAAAGAGCTTCCTTAACGCGCTCCAGTACTTCTACTTCCTGAGCGAATTTCTTGTCGCCGCCCTTGATGTTTTTGCGGGAACGCTCGATCTTCTTCTCGACGCTTTCGAGGTCAGCCAGAATCAGTTCCAGGTTGATCGTCTGGATGTCGCTGATCGGATTTACCTTGCCGTCAACATGGGTTACGTTCTCATCGACGAAGCAGCGGACCACATGAACAATAGCATCCACTTCCCGGATATGAGCCAGGAACTTGTTGCCCAGACCTTCGCCCTTGCTCGCACCGCGCACGAGTCCGGCAATATCTACGAATTCAAAAGCGGTCGGAACCGTCTTGTGCGGCTGCACCAGCTCGACCAGCTTATTCAGACGTTCGTCCGGTACTTCCACGACACCCACGTTAGGGTCAATGGTGCAGAAAGGATAGTTGGCGGATTCCGCCCCCGCTTGTGTTATAGCATTAAATAATGTCGATTTCCCAACATTGGGAAGTCCAACGATTCCAGCTTTCAAAGCCATTTATATGACAACTCCTATTTTCGGTTGAATTGATCACCGCATGAATTACCGTACTGATCTAAACCATTATATATTAGAACAAAACCTCCAGCAACAGCGGATGTCAAGGGAACGCCACCCCATAATGCGGAGCTTTAGCCTCGATGATTAATCAAATACTTTTGGGGGACCCAAAAACATGTAAATAATGTAAAAAACTCACAACACCATTCACCGCTATTTCCCGGCCCTGCACCTACAAAGTCTTCGACATCGTAATATCCGTAACCAGGAAGCCCATTTTTTTGTACAGCTCAAAAGCACGGTCATTCTGGCCAAAGACATGCAGTCCGATCCGGGTCACATTCATCTTCCGGGCTTCTTCATCTAATGCAGCCAGTGCCTGCTTGCCGTACCCCTTACTCTGGAAAGGTTCGAAAATATAAAAGTCATAGATGAACGCCTCCCGGATTCCCCGGTTCTCGTTCACATTAAACCAGATGTACCCGGCCTCAGCTCCACTCTCAGCCTCTACTATAGAATAGAGATAAGCTCCCTCTGTGTAGAGTCCTTTGGGCAGGAAACGTGTCATTTCTTCCTGGGACAATTTCATGGCGGTCTCAGCATCCCAGGCTCCGGCCTTTATTTTGTCCTCTGCGTAATCACGGGTGGATTGTCTTAAGAAAAATTGAAAAGTCGATTCGTCCATTTGGACCAGTTTAATCATTGTTTTTTAGCCCTTCCTTTAATTCCATATTCATAGGCTTGCTTCTAGCGCCGTATAAGACGCGGGGTACCGCGCAGGGAAGCAAGATCCGGCGCACCGATGCCGAACATGACCGTGCGCAGCTCCAGTTCAACCTGTGCCAGCGCCTGGTCCAGTGCCTCCTCGGAGCTGACGGCCGGACCCAGCAGATTCCGCCCGAAGCCGGCCAGATCGGCCCCAAGCGCCAGCGCCTTGGCGGCATCCACACCATGCTTCAGCCCGCCGCTGCCGATCAGCGCGCCGCGGGGCGAGATGGCCCGCACCTCTCCGATGCATTCCGCCGTGGGAATCCCCCAGTCCGCGAAGGCCTCCGCAGCCGCGCGCCGTACCGGGTCCGTACTGCGGAACTTCTCCACCTGGCTCCAGGATGTGCCGCCCGCACCTGCAACGTCGATAAAGGCAGCACCGGCATTATACAGCAGGGCTGCGGTTTCTCCGTCAATGCCCCAGCCTACCTCTTTGACACCTACCGGTATCTCAAGGTTACGGCATAACGCCTCTATCCGCTTCAGCAGGGAAGCGAACCCGGTGTCTCCCTCCGGCTGGAATACCTCCTGCAGCCCGTTCAGATGCAGAACCAGCCAGTCTGCCCCGGCAATCTCTACCGCGCGGCGGCACTCTTCTACACCGAAGCCGTAGGAGAGCTGTACCGCCCCGACATTGGCTATAACCGGAATCGTGGGAGCCTTATCGCGCACATGAAAAGAAGCCGCCAGCTCTGCGCGCTCTACAGCGGCGCGGACAGAACCCACGCCGAGGGCCCAGCCCCGGCGCTCGGCCGCTTCGGCGAGCCGGGCGTTAATGTGCCCGGTCGCCTCGCTCCCACCGGTCATGGAGCTGATCAGCAGCGGTGTCCGCAGCTCGCGGCCGAGAAATTCCGTACCGAGCCTGATCTCCTCAAAGTCCAGCTCCGGCAGTGCGTTATGGCGGAACCTGTACTGCTCGAAGCCGGTTGTAATTCCGCTGCCGGCAACGTCTTCATTCAGGCAGAGCCGCACATGCTCAATCTTGCGTTCCCCGGTTCTGGAGTCAGGCAGCAGAGATTTATGTCCCTCAGTGCCTGCTGCCCGCAATGCTGACCCGTACTCTGTGCCCGGCTGCTGTTCCGGACTTCGCGGCACACCGTCCTGCGGCATATGATTCATGCTGTCTTCCTCCGTTCTACCCTGTATTCATATATGTCCGGTAGCGTGAGACGCTACTTATAGGCTTCTTAAGCACAAGTACATTTCATTATAGCACAACACCGCCCGGCAGTTGACACGGGCGGATTCCTTCTGTCTTTTATTGACTCCCGGCAATATACTCCCCCACCAGCCTTCCGGACAAGGATACAACCGGCGTCCCTCCTCCGGGATGTGTAGTTCCGCCGACGTACCAGAGCCCCTTAACGTCCCTGGAGCGGTTCCCCGGGCGGGAGAAGGTCTGCCGCGCTGAATTGGAGGATATCCCGTAAATGGCCCCCCGGTGGGCGAGAGTATCCTCAGCGATATCCCGGGGGGTATAACGCTGCAGGACATCCGCTTGGGATAACCCTGTAATTCCATGGCCCTCCAGCACGGACAGCACACGTTCCCCGTAAGCAGCGGTTTCTTCGTTCCAGTCACAGGCAGGGCTCAGATACGGCGCATTGGCCAGTATAAAAAGATTGCTGCCGCCCGGCGGCGCCAGCTCAGGCTCGGAATAACCCGAGTGGCATACATAGACCGCAGGCTGCTGCGGAGGACGTTTATGCTCAAAGATATCCTTGAATTCCTGTTCATAATTCTCAGGGAAAAAAACCGTATGATGCAGCAGGGTATCATATCTGCGCGGCACTCCCGCCAGTGTCACCAGCCCGGACAAGGACGGCTCGTAGGCTTCAATCTTGCGGTCTGTCATGCCCGGACGGTTCTCTTCGGGCAGCAGCATACGGTTGATGCTCAGCACATCACCGCCGGCTATAACAGTCTTGGCCGGATAGAACCCTTGAGCCGTATCCACCCCTTCCACAGCGCCGGAAACTACCGAAATCCCCGTAACCTCGGTGCCTGTAACCAGCTGTACGCCCAGCTCCCGGGCAAGTGTAGTTAAGCCTTTGACCAGCTCATAGGTCCCGCCCCTGACACCGTAGACCCCTTCCCTGATCTCCAGATGTCCAAGCATCGCAAATATCGAAGGCGCACGATACGGCGAGGAACCGACATATGTGGCATAACGTCCCAGCATAGCCAAGGTGTTCGGATGACTGAAATAACGGAGCAGCAGGCCATGAAGATTAAGAAAAGGCCTGACGCGCAGCAGGTCCCGTACAAGAGACAGCGATAATTTGTCCCGCCAGGACAGCAGCAGCCTGTTCAGGAACTGCTGCCCGCTGAGCTCGTATAGACGCGAGGCTTCGGCCAGAAAGTCTGGATAGCGCACAGCATCTTCAGGACTATAAGACGCAATTTGCTCCTGCATAGCCCCGATATTGCGGGAGAAATCAACGATTGAGCCGTCAGTAAATACATTGCGGGTTCGCGGCTCCAGTTCATACAGCCGGACATACTCCTCCATGCGGGTCCCGGCAAGCTCATACAACGAACGGAAGACATGCGGCATCGTAATGGTGCTCGGGCCACGGTCGAACATGTATCCTCCCGCTTCGACACGCTGCAGCTTGCCGCCCGGCTGCTGCTGCCGTTCCAGCACGGTTACTTCCCAGCCTTTGACGGCCAGTGTTACCGCACAGGACAGCCCTCCGAATCCGGCACCTATAATCACAGCCTTCGGTTTCATAAATAACGCCTACCTTTCCATTCGTAGCCCCCGCGGGACCGGCTTCCGCGCCAGGATGCCACGGCAATTAAGGATAAGCAGAGTATACCGGCCGGCAAAAGCAAACAGAACCAGACCGGCTGCCTGCCTGCCGCATCACTGGTCCGCTTGATGGCGATACCGGCCAGCCCTGCAACAGCCGGCATAACCGCAGATGAAGGCTGCCCGGTCATGCAATAGTATAAGACTGCCGCAACCGGCAGCATATAGAGCGATAAATACATCGTAAGCACAGCCAGCAGAAGCACGGGGCTGCGGCCGATACCGGCATAGATATTCTTGCGGTAGCCGTTCCACACTTCCCTGGCATTGTGATACATCCGCATTGAAGCATGACCGGTGATATCTGCGAGGGTCACCGGTTCTCCAGCACGCTTCACCGCACGGGCCAGCGCCATATCATCGACCAGTTCACCACGGATCGATTCATGCCCGCCGCAGCGGGCATAAGTATCCCGGTGGATCAGGATGAAGCCCCCATGTGCCGCAACAAAACGCGGGTCTCTTGAACCGCGGACGAGCGGAACCGGCAGGTGGCAGATGATCGTGAAGACCATCAGGGGAACCACCAGCCGCTCCAGCCATGTGCCGGTAACCTGGCGGGGGAATCCTGTGACCATGCCGCCGCCTTGAGCTTCGGCCGCAGTGAAGGCCGCCTCCAGAGCCAGCGGCTGCAACCGGACATCCGCATCCAGAAACAGCAGCCAGTCACCCTCTGCAGCCTCCGCCAGCTGGGCACAGGCATGGGATTTGCCCAGCCAGCCTTCCGGCAGCTCCCGTCCCCGCATAACACATGCCCTGTCTCCAAGGATTGCAGCGGCAATCGCTCCTGTGCCGTCTGCCGAGGAATCATCCAGCACTCTTACTTCCACTTCCCTTCCGCTGGTGCTGCAAGCCAGCACAGAGGATAGGCAGTCCGCAATATTATCCGCTTCATTCCGTGCGGGGATCAGCACGGACAGGCGCCGTACTGCTGATGCTGCCGATACCGGATGTACTTCTGAAGCCCCTCGGCTAATTCCCGCGCCCAGCTTGGGAAGCTGCGCTGCATTCCACACCGCAAACAGCAGCTGGAGCAGCAGCACAACCGATATGATCTGTAAGACCGTGATCATCGGCTCCCCCTGCCCGGCCTCAGCATGTCAAGCCATTCATTGGTGGATCTTCCCCTCTTCAGAAGCGGCCTGAATTCCTCCGGCATGTAACCTTTATGATTAAGAATCTGATTGCGGTGTGCCTCCAGTTGTTCGCCAAGCGCAGCCTCCAGGCTGCGGGCAATGTCTGAGCGGTCCATATCGGCCCAAGGGAGCAGCTGCGGGGTTCCGGCGAGCAGTGTCGCTTCCGGTTTGGTATGGAGGAACAGGCCATGATATAGCGTTACCGGCACTACCGCAGTCAGCGGACTGAGACGCAGCACCAGTGCCGCCCCCTCTTTCAGGCTCAGCGGACGATGCTCCAGCGGCAGAATCTCACCTTCCGGATACATCCAGACGCTCTCTCCCGCCTGCAGCAGTCCCGCTGTATAACGCAATGAAGCCCGCAAGTCTCCCGTACTGCCGGAGTTAATGGAGTAGGCGCCAAGCTTCCGGAAGAAGGCATATTTGCGCAGCTGCTCCTCTTCCATCATGAAGTAGTGCCTGCTTCCCGCCAATTTCCCTGCCGCGTGATAGGCGAGCAGGCCATCCCACCAGGAACTGTGATTCATCAGATAGAGAATACCTCTGCCTTCGGCCGCTGCAGGCTGCAAATCCCCGCATATTCCGATGGAATGGAAATGCCTGCGCAGCAGATAAAATGAATTATAGCGGTAGAACAAGCGGTCAAAGCTTCCCGACTTGACGGCTTCCAGCATAACGCAAGCTCCCTTCCGCCAGAGCAGTGCCTAATCCGGCAATCACTGCACAGGCCGGCAGACCCTCTGTAAGACTGATAAGACCGAACAGAATTAGAATCGCCTGATACAGACGGGTACCGCGGCGGGCCGCCAGGCAGGTAACCGGCACAGCCGGCAGCAGCATGGACAAGGCAGCGCCGGCAATCAGCCAGCCCCCGAAATTGCTCCAGGGGACTTGGTAGAAGCCGCCAACTCCCTCCCAGTGCCAGAAGTTCCTGGCATGGGCAACGGGATCAAGCACCAGATCCAGAAGCACCGTCCAGAAGCCGACCTGAACAGCCCGCAGCAGCAGCAGGCGCAAGCCGCGCTGCCCGAAATCATAGCTGATAAGTACGGCATTGCAGACGACAGCGATCCATGCGAAGCCCAGCGTAACCGGCACGCCAAACAATAAAGGTCCGAGCACCGTAGAGTAGTGATACTCACCGAACAACCGGCCTGAATGAACGCCGACCCATTCGACAGCCATTCCTCCCATCCAGATCAGGCCTGCAGCACGCCACATGGAAAGTTTACGGCGGCGTTCAACAGATATGACTGACCAGTCAGACATGAAGGGCCAAGCCTGCCCGGAGGATAATAAATGCGCGGCATATGCACCATAAAAGACTAGAAACAAACCATTGGAAAAGCTCAGACTTTCCGGAATCCCAAACCAGATCAGCAGCAGAGCGCCGACTCCATACCAGATCCAAAATAGGGTTCTGATCATGATTACACCACCACGGTTGTGATACCGGTATAGCGCACTACCGTACGCCTGAACAGCTTGAGCTTGGCTTCATCGCTGACATAAGACCGCTTGTGGAATACGTCATAGCCGTCTGCCTCTACGGCATCAAGAATGGCGGCATAGAAGGCGGCAGCGAGTTCAATTGACATGCCGCTCTCCCAGGGATACGTATGCACATTCTCCAGGCCCTTTTCAAACCAGTGCAGCGCCTCCGCCCTAAGCTCCTGAAGCACAGCGATAAACGGCTCATTAACCTCTCCGGCTTCCAGCTCCTGCTGGCTGTAACCCTGTCGCTCCATAACCTCAAGCGGTACATATCTCCGCCCTCTCCGCAGGTCCTCGCCTACATCACGGATAATATTCACCAGCTGCATGCCTATACCCAGCGATATCCCTGCGGCCCGTGCCGCTTCATTCTGATCATCCCGCAGAACGGGCAGCAGCATTTCCCCTACGGTCCCCGCTACAAGATAGCAGTAGCTCTTCAGCTGCTCCATCGTTTCGTACCGGGTGAAGGAGAGATCTCTGATCTGGCCTTCCATCTGCAGGTGAAAAGGCTCACGCTGAAGCTGCGGGAAGCTGCTGAACAGCCAGCGCAGCGCCGGCCAGATGAAATGTCCGTCCGCCTCCTCCAGATCCCTGAAATGCGCCTTCAGTTCATGAATACTGTACGGTGAGCTGTCAGGCTCATCCACACTGTCATCAATAATCCGGCAGAAGGCATAAATAACATGCACTGCCTCACGCCTGGGACTTGGCAGAAAATTAAAAGCCTTATAAAAGGAAGTAGACCCTTTCTTCATCAGTTCTTCACATTGCTGCAATATCCTTTCATTCATGACCGCTCATCTCCTTTATCAGTTCTTGAACTGCCAGCCTGGCTCCCTGCATCACAATCGGCACACCGCCGCCGGGATGGACGGATGCTCCTGCGGCATACAGGCCTTGGAGCGGATACGGCTTCGGTTGAGGCCGGAATACACCGGATTGGCTTAACATCGGGGCTATTCCGAAGCTCCCGCCCCCGTACATCCCTTCCTTACGGGCATCCGCCGGCGTTCTTAGCCTGCGCCAGACTATACTGGCGGTAAGCCCCGGGAATCCGCGCTTCTCGGCATCCCTTAGCACCTTGACGGCCAGTGCTTCGGCGATATCATCCCAATCCTTATCCGGTGCTGCCGGAACAGGGACAAGGAAATACAGTATACTTTCTCCGGGAGGAGCGGCACTGTCGTCCAGCACTACCGGGTTGAACACGTAATATGAAGAATCAGCAGGGATCTGCCCGCGGTCAAACACCTCATGGAGACTGCTATCCAGACTGTCCGGCAAGAAGAACTGGTGAACCTGAGACTGCGGCCAGCGCTTGGATACAGCTGCATAGATGAGCAGGCAGCCTGAGGAAGGTGTGAAGCTGCCGCGCCGGATCAGTTTATCAGTAGCGCCGCTTGTCTTATTTGTAGTTCCGGCCAGATTCTTGTCCCGCTTGAACAACCCGGATGGCAGCAGCTTCTCAATATGCGGGAAATCACCGTTGTACAGCACGGCATCATAGGTTATCTGCCGGCCTTGAACAACAACCCCGCGGCATCTCCCCCCTTCTACCATCAGGGAATCAACTTCTGTACTGGTATGAATCTGTACTCCGCGGCCCTCCAGCTCCCGGGCAATAATCTGCGGCAGGGTGCCATATCCCCCCTTCAGCATCCAGATGCCGAAGGCATGCTCCGCGTAGGGAAGCATCGTATAGATTCCCGGTGTGCGGAAGGGGGCTCCGCCGATATACAGGCTCTGCAGGGAGAAGGCATCCCTTAGCTCCTCATGCCTGAAATATTGCCCCACAGCAGAGCGCAGACTTCGGTACGCCTGCAGACGGACCATCAGCGACACATTGGCCGGGCTGAAAAATTCGCGCCCGTTCTTATAGCCTCTCTCCAGAAACGAAGCCCTGCCCTTTGGATACAAGTGTGACATATCTTCCATAAACCGCAGGAAGCCCTTACCTTCTCCGGGATACAGCCGGTCAATCTCCTCTTCCTGCTCTGCGGCCCCCGCGAATTTGGTCAGCACGCGCCCGCTCCTGAAGTGAACCCGGTAAAGCGGATCACAGCGCAGCAGCTCCAGACTTCCGCGCGGCAGCCCGCCTTCCTCCAGAATATCCAGAAGCATCTCCGGCAGCAGCACAATGGTAGGCCCGCGGTCAATCCGGTAGCCGCCTTGTTCTTCAAAGGCAACACGCCCGCCCACCTGCTCTGCGCGCTCGTACATTACAACCTCATGCCCCTGCCGGGTAAGCAGCAGCGCTGCGGTCAGCCCGCCGATTCCGCTGCCCACAACGGCTACGCGGCTCATAGCGGAACCCCCGCGCCCGCGCCGGGAGCGCCGGCCGGCACGGTGAAGCTGCCCCGCAGGGCCTGGTCGTGCTCCCGCAGCAGCCGCGCACTGATCTTCGCCGACTCGAAGATCGTCGGCAAGCCGCTGCCCGGATGGGTTCCGCCTCCGACCAGCCAGATGCCGCGCACCTCCTCGAAGGTGTTGTGCGGCCGCAAATGCATCATCTGCCCCAGATTATGGGCCAGATTAAAGGTTGCGCCGTTATATACATTCAGCTTGTTCTGCCAGTCCAGCGGAGAGAAGAATAAGCTCTCTTCCACCCGCCCGGTTATTCCCGCAAGCTGGGGAATCTGCTCCAGGCGCTCCATCATCTGCGCTTCAACTTCCGCACTCGCCTGCTGCCAGTTGACCTCTGCGCTCAGATTAGGCACCGGCAGCAGCACATAGAGTGAAGACTTGCCCGGCGGCGCCAGCGTCTTATCGATAACCGACGGATTATGGACGTATATGGAGGGGTCTTCGGATAATACCCCAAGCTTAGTAATTTCTTCGACATTACGCCGGTAATCGGCGGAGAAATGAACCGAATGATGACCAAGGTCCACCTCCCCATCGATACCCAGATACAGCATGGCTGTTGAACAGGAGTATCTTTTCCGGGCAACCTTGCGGGGGGTGTATTTCTTCAGAATGCCGGGCTCGAACAGCTGCGTCATCGCTGAGCCGAAGTCGGCCCCGATCACAACGTAATCCGCTTCCACCCGCTCCCCGTTCTCCAGCAGCAATCCTGCCGCATGCCCGTTCTTGACCACTATGCGCTTCACTCCGCTGGAGGTGTGCACATGCCCGCCATGCTCCTGAATCACCTCAGACATCGCCTGAAGGACACGGTTAATTCCGCCTATCGGATGGTACAAGCCGTAACGGTGCTCCATATAGGACAGGATCGTGAACGTACCGGGACATTCCCAGGGCGACATCCCCAGATATTTAGCCTGAAAGGTAAACGAGAACCGCAGCCGTTCATCATCGAAATACCGGGACAGCCGGTTGTATACATTATCTGCGGCGTTCAGCTTAGGCAACGCGTGCAGTACATCTCTTTTCATATAGTCACCCAGGGATTGAAACGGACGCTGCAGCAGCGGAATGACTCGCTCCAGCTTGTCGGCTTCATCGGCCATAAACCGGCGGTAGCCGCTCCCGTTGCCGGGAAACAATCGCTCAATCTCTCCGGCAGTCTGCTCCTGGTCCGTAGAAGGTGTAAATACGGTATCTCCGAAATGCAGTGAATATAGCGGATCAAGCGGCTTCAAGGACACGTAATCATGCACGGAACGTCCTGCCAGGGCGAACAGCTCCTCCAGCAGATGCGGCATCATCAAAAAGGTAGCCCCCCGGTCAAAACGGTAGCTGCCCAGCTTGAGCTCTCCCGATCTTCCGCCAACTGTATCCTGCTTCTCATAGAGATCCACTGCGTAGCCTTCGGCGGCCAGCAGCATAGCTGCAGCCAGCCCGCCTGGTCCAGCGCCTATTATTGCAACTTTCGCGGTACGTTTGGGTCCAGTCAAGCGCCTTCCTCCTTATAGCTGTCTGTCTTGAGGCAGATAACTCTTTTCAAACATTATACAAAAACTATACAAGTATGATACAAATATCATACATACTTTGCAGCGCCATGTAAATATCAGCAATCCGACTTCCAATAATTAGAGTTCGCAGCCTGTAAAAGCAAAAAAGAACCGGCCGGCCCTCAAGGGGTACCGATCGGTTCTAAAAGCTACATTCTATGCTTCATTCGGGCAAACTCCCGGTCAAACCAGGCTTGCCACTGCTCCGGGGGCTCATCCAGTTTATAGGTCGCCCTGGTGGCCCCAGGACCGGCCGTTTCATATCCTTTGCCGCCGACAATAAATTGCAGCTCCGGGTGCATGCTAGCGAGCCGTCCAAGCAAATCTTCACAGTACGGCACAAGCTCTTCATCCGTAACGGACAGACAGACTGCCCCGATCCGGCCTTGCTTCTCCAGCATATCCATAACACCTTCCTCCGGCGTATTGGCCCCCAGGTAAATGACCTCAACCCCGTTCTTACGCAGGAAAAGCGAGAACAGCAGCAGCCCTATCTGATGATGCTCTCCCGCCGGACAAAAGGCGAGCACCTTCGGCAAATGCGCATAAACGGGAAACACATGAAAAAACTGGGACAGCCGGTTAGAGATCATATGCGTCATATAATGCTCCTGGGCTACCGTTGCCGTCCCTTCTTCCCAGGCATCGCCAACCTTGACCAGCACCGGCACAAGCACCTGATATACCATAGCCTCATAGCCGTACAATGAGAACCCGAAATCGATCAATGCATCCGCCCGCTCGCCCTGGATTTCGTGCAGGGCTGTATAGATCTGCTGCTTCATTTTGTCAATGGCATCTCTGGGGTCGCCGCCCGCCGCGTTCAGACGTTCATCCAGATGTTTCTGCTTACGCATCTTCAGCATCCGCACGGCATGGGAAATACTGATGCCCTGCTTGTCCGTCTGTTCCTTCAACCAGCGAAGGTCCTCGATATTCTCCTGGCTGTACAGCCTGTAGCCCGATTCGGTACGTTCCGGAACAACAGCCTGGTACCTGTTCTCCCATGCCCGCAGAGTGACCGAAGGAATATCGAGCATTTCGACGACCTGTTTGATGGAATACACGATGTATCTCACACTCTTTTCCTATTTACACTGAATACTTCTGAAGATTCAAACCTTATACAAATTATTTACACTCATTATACATTTGCTTCTACTGTATGTCATTAGAACTTGTATAACCCTGCTTTACAGGAACGATACGGTATAAATCCGGTGATTTTAGCAAAAATAGATCTTTCAGATGATTTTGCAGCCAACTGCTTCACTTCTCCTCAGCGGGCGTTAATAGGTAGTTACAATGCCGGCGCCAAGACCTAAGGACTCTGGCTCCGCAGCACCCAGGAGGATCATCCCATGAATCAAGGCAGCCGCTCCATTACGCCCGAACAGTCGCAGCTAATTATAGCTTCCGGTGCGATTACGTCACCCCGCAAGCGGAAACCACAGTTTATTCTGCGACGCCGCTCCAAGATACTGATTGCCGTCATCCTTCTTTTGGTATGGTTAGCCGGGGTAATGATCTACCAGACCCATAAACCGCTGCCTCCCGGGATTTCCGTGGAGAGTCCTGCGTATAAGGTGGAGAATGTAGCCTTCTGGCACGACTTGACCTATCAGGACAGCAGCGGGGCCGAAGCAAGAGAAGAACAGATTCTCCCGAGAATTCTGCAGATTATTGGAGAAGCCAGAGAATTCCTTGTAATCGACCTGTTCCTGTTCAATGACTATACCCACACCGACCAGCAGTTCCCTGCAGTCAGCCAGGAGCTTACTGATAAGCTTATCGCCCAGAAAGCAGCCTATCCCGGGATGGAGATCGCCTTCATTACCGATGAGGTGAATACCAATTACAGCTCTGCGCCCAATCATCTGCTGGAAGAGATGAAAGCCGCCGGAATCAAGGTTATTATGACGGATGTGGATACGCTGCGTGACTCGACCCCGGCCTACTCCGCTGTATGGCGGACCTTCATTCAGTGGTTCGGACAATCCGGCAAGGGCTGGATTCCCAATCTTATGGCCAGCGGAGGACCCGATATTACCGCGCGTTCGTATCTGAAACTGCTCAATGTCAAAGCCAATCACCGCAAAGTGGTGCTCAGTGAGAACACCGCGCTGATCTCTTCGGGGAATGTGCATGACGCCAGCGCCTATCACTCTAACATTGCCTTGGAGGTGCAGGGTCCCATTCTGGCTGACATTCTGCAGAGTGAGCAGGCTGCCGCGAACCTCTCGGGAGCGGGCCCATTGCTGAGCAGGACACCGGACTTCAAGCAGCAAGCCCTCCCCGCCAGGGAGCCGCAGCTCGAGGTCCGCTATTTGACCGAAGGCAAGGTGTACAGGTACGCTCTGGATGATATCAAGGCAGCAGGGCAGGGGGATGTCATCTGGATGGGTATGTTCTATCTGGCGGACGACGGAATTATTGATGCCCTGCTGGCGGCTGACGCACGCGGCGCAGAAGTAAGGCTGCTGCTGGATCCCAATCAGAATGCCTTCGGACGGGACAAAATCGGTATCCCAAACCGCCCGGTTGCGATGGAGCTGAACCGGAAGTCTAAGGGGAATATCGCAATCCGCTGGTACAATACGGGCAAGGAGCAGTATCACAGCAAGCTGTTGTTCATCGCCAAGGCAGCCGGCAACTCCATCGTTCTGGGCGGATCAACGAATTTCACGGCCCGTAATCTGGACGACTATAATCTGGAGAATAACCTTTGGGTATCCGTGCCGCAGGGGCAGCCGCTATATGCTGAAATGGAGAGCTACTTCAACCGTTTGTGGAATAACGAGGGAGCCGAGTACAGCCTGCCGCTGAAGGAATATCAGAGTGAGATTACGTGGATTAAGTATCTCCTCTACCGGATGCAGACCCGCCTCGGGCTCACTACCTTCTGAATATGCCCAAGCAGAAACCTGTAAATTCTTCTATTGGGACAAATAAATATCACCCTAATGGGGAATCAGCTGGAGCTTATGCGGTGTGCGCGACCTGTGCAGCTAATGTAGATTTAAGGCCAACTCTTATTGCTCCATTCGGGCGACTTCTGGGGTAGCCCCTGTAAATTCAGGTGCACTAATGCTCCTCATTTGCTCCTTTGGCCGCATCTGCGGGAATTAGAGGGATTTTTCCCTTTAATTTTCCTAAATCGCCCTCTTTTGGTGGAATTAGATGGATTTTTCCCTTTAATTCACCCATATCGCCCACTTTCGGCGGAATTAGAGGGATTTTTCCCTTTAAATTCCCCACACTGCCCACTTCCAGAGGATTCAGAGTGATTCCTGGAATATCATAAGTCCCTAAATAAGAAAAAGACCGCCGGAGAGCAGCAGCTCCATCCGGCGGTCTTTTCAGCTATTCTCCTTACTACAACAGCGGAGACATCAGGCGGGCTGCCGATTCCAGCAGCCGCTCCAGCAGCCTTTTATCCATGAAGGTCTCATGGACAATCTGCCGTGTGGAGAGCAGGTCACGCTCGAAGTCTGCGACAATGCGCGAGACACTCTCGGTCTGCAGCAGCAGCGCATTCACCTCGAAGTTCAGGTGGAAGCTGCGCATATCCATGTTGGCCGTGCCGATGGTAGCAATCTCCCCATCCGCAATCAGCAGCTTCGAGTGGATGAAGCCCTTCTCATATTCATAAATCTTCACCCCGGATTCCAGCAGTGCCGGGAAGTAGGAATGCGAAGCCAGGAACGGAATCCACTTATCCGGCTTGGCCGGGAACAGCAGACGGACATCCAGACCCGACATCGCCGCCACACGCAGCGCGGTCAGGATATCCTCATCGGGGATGAAGTAGGGGCTGGCGATCCAGACTGACTTTTCCGCCGAGGCAATCATGGAGAAGAAGATATTCTTGAGTGCACGCCGCTCGTTATCCGGTCCGCTGGCAATAATCTGGACCGCTCCGTCGCCGGTCGTGAAGCGCAGCTGCGGGGAGAGGTAATCCTGCTCCAATATTTTCTCACCGGTGGTGTGCATCCAGTCCTGCAGGAAGATAATCTGCATCGTCCGCACCGCTTCACCTCTCAGCAGCATATGCGTATCCCGCCAGAAGCCGTAAGTCTTACTGCGGCTCAAATATTCATCGCCAACATTAAGTCCGCCCATGAATCCGACATCGCCGTCGATGACTACAATTTTGCGGTGATTCCGGTAATTCACCCGGCTGGAGAAAAAGGAGGTTGAGTTGCCATAGGCAGCCACCTGAACGCCGGCATCACTGAGCTCCTTAAGGAAGGCCTTGGACAGCTGAATGCTTCCGACCGCATCATACATAAACCGGACAGCTACGCCCGCCCGGGCTTTCTCGATCAGAATCTGCTGTATGCGTGTCCCAATATGATCCGCCCGGAAAATATAGTATTCCATATGGATATGATGCTGGGCCTGACGCAGCTCGAGCAGCAGGGTCCCGAAGGTTTCTTCACCGTTGGTCAGGATACGCGTCTCTGAATTGAAGGAAATCGGCGTACGTCCCAGTCTCTGCGACAATCCCAGCAGCTTTTGGCGCCCGGGACTGAACACTGACCAATCCTGGTGCATGCGCAGCGCGTCATTCTCAATCCGTTCATAGGCCATCAGGTCGCGCTGGGCCTTCTTATCGTATTTGCGCCGTTTGAACACATTCTGTCCGAACAGAAAATAGAAAACGAGTCCCAGCACCGGAATCAAGGCCAGCAGCAGAATCCAGGACATTGTGGTAGAAGGGTTACGGTTCTCCATGAAGATACCCAGCCCGATAGAGATAACCGTCAATGTGGAGAAAATACTGATGATCGTTCCGGCCGTACTGCCAAAAATACCAAATCCAAAGTAATAAAAAGCCAGCATAGCCCCTATGATGACTAAAGCCTGCAGTCCTCTTCTCATATGCAACCTACCTTCTCGTTCTACCGTTCATCACTAAACTGACACATTTATATATTACATGAAGACACCGTTTCTTCCTACTGGAATCCTATACGAAACTTAAATTGCAACAATACTGTAACCTCTTCGCAGGAAGCTGAACCTGCCGCAGCAACAAATAAGGCGCCCTTCCACTTCGGAAGGACGCCTTGATTATTCAGCTGTTTAGACCATTGCCGCCGCACTGCTCTCCAGCGAAGCCTTCCAGGCACGCAGCATATGCAGATCCTGCGGCAGGAATTCCTCCAGCATGTGGCTGAGTCCAAGATATAGCGGGCTGTCAGTCGCTGCGTTCAGCCGTTCACAGAACTGCGGTGTCCATTTCAGCAGATGCTCTTCGAGGAAGTTCTCCTGGATCTCCAGAAGCTCCATTGCACTGCGGATGGAGAAGCTGTTGTACAGCATCCGTTCATGCAGGACTGCCATGAATTCCAGTTCAATGGCGATATGGTCGTCAGCTTCCCCGCTGCATTTCTTGAACACAATGCCTGCCGAAGCATACACATCGGAAAGTACGTTACAGAATTCTTCTTCACGGCCGAGCTGGGCTGCTTCCCGGGCCACAAAAGTACTGGCAGCACGCTCATTCATCAGCCGCTTATATTCGAGCTTCTCTTTCTCACAGATGGCCGGCAGCATTGCTGGCTCCTGGCTGCACAGGTAACGCTTCAGTTCACGTCCGCCTTCGGTCATTTCTGCAGCAATACTCATCTCACGGTTGCGGCTCCACTGGGCGACCAGTGAGAGCGATGGTTTTCTTCCGTAGAAATCAACCAGAAGCTGATATATTAATCCCCGACTCTCCAGCCAGCGGCTACAAACCTCCGGCACGACAAGTGATGGAACTGTAGGTATAGTCATTTTGCAAATCCTCCCTATTGGTTTGCCGGACGCCGGGGCTTCCTTAAGGTCGCCGCCTGAACTTTCCGGTATCATAGCTGTGTTCTTCGCAAAAGTGAAAGGTTATAAAGTTTGAATCTTCCGCACCTAAATTATATCGAAATTGTTAAGCGCTTTCGGTGAGCATTCTATGACCATTCCCTGAAATTGTCGTACTTTTGTCAAAATTAGGCTGCGTCTTTCATCTTTCGTCACATATTATTTAGGTTGTCCGTTTCTTATGCTGTATGCATTCCCTCCTCTTCCATAATTGCGGATTGGGCCAGCTGAAGCCGTACACATTGACGCAGAGGAATGAAGTCTTTAAAATTTAAAATAAAACTCAACAGGTGAAGGAGTAGTGCCATGGAGCCGCTGACCGATCCTTTTGGACGGATACATGATTACATCCGCATTTCGGTTACAGACCGCTGCAACCTGCGCTGTATTTATTGTATGCCTGCGGAAGGAATGCAATTCCAGCCGCAGGACGAGATTATGAGTTATGAGGAAATTACCGCTGTAGTGGAAGCACTTGCGCCGCTGGGTCTGCGGAAGGTCCGGCTGACCGGCGGAGAACCGCTGGTCCGTAAGGATCTGGAGAAGCTGGTATCCATGATCTCCGCTATACCCGGTATTGAAGATATATCGTTAACTACGAATGGTCTGATGCTTCCGGCCAAAGCCGCAGCCCTGAAGCAGGCGGGCTTGTCACGGGTGAACATCAGCCTGGACTCCCTTCGGCAGGAACGGTTCTCCATGATCACCCGCGGCGGCGATGTCGCCAAAGTGCTGAAGGGGATTGAAGCCGCCGAAGCGGCCGGCCTGTCGCCGATCAAGCTGAATGTCGTGCTGATGAAGGGTATTAATGATGATGAGATCAAGGACTTCATCGCCCTGACGCTGAACAGCCCGCTGAATGTACGTTTCATCGAATATATGCCGATCGGCAGCGCAAGCGATGCCTGGCGGCAGACCTATCTCCCGCTAGAAACGGTAGTGGAAGCCTGCAATGAAGCAGGCTGGACTACCGAGGAAGCCGATATGCCTTCCGGGAATGGCCCCTCCCAGAACCGGCGTGTCACCGGGGCAAAAGGAACCTTCGGACTGATCCATCCGGTAAGCGAGCACTTCTGCGATAACTGCAACCGGCTGCGCCTCACCGCCGACGGCAACATCAAAGCCTGCCTTTACTGGGAGGATGAATATAATGTGCGGCCACTGATAAGTGATCCTGCTGCGGTGCAGGCTCTTTTCCGCCAGGCGCTCGGCAACAAGCCGCATAATCATGAAATGGCGCTGGCCCTGGAGCGTAAAGCGCAGAGCCATACGCCTACCGCCCGCCGCATGTCACAGATCGGCGGCTAACCGCAGGGCGGCATTACCGGTTGAACAAATAAACGGCTGAGATTCCCCGGAGGGGTTCTCAGCCGTTTTGCATGAATATTCAAAGGGAATGCTTTTCCTCAATCCTCAGCCGAGTTTAGTGATATCCGAAATCGATATCTCAAAATCCACGGATAAGGTTCCCCGGATCACATTACGCTCACAGTCTATTTTGGCGGATAGGTCCACACCCTGCATGGTCACGTCATCGCCTTTATAACGTCTGCGGGCCAGATAATAGGTTGCCAGCTCGCGGCGGAACTGAGCATAATTTTCGTTATGAATCAATTTGTTATGCTCACCAAAGACACTGTAAATTTTCCGGTAGGGAATATAGCCCGCAAATCTCTGCAGAATATGATCTACGTTCCACTTGTAACGATTGGCCGATTCAATAATTTTGAATAGTGCCGTAAAGATCTCATTTTCCCGGGTAGAAATGTACTCTACGTACTCATCCAGCACTTCGATTTGTCCATCCAACAAGCGATAGAGATAAGTATTGGCCGTTCCCCATTCCTGGTATTGGGCGATAATCCTCCTTGCTTCCTCAGTGTCTTCCCTTATCCAGCTATAATTCATATACAGGGGCACAATCTCAAGCGCAGATCTATAATCCCCGCACGCTTCAAATGCAGAGGCACGAAGCAGCTGGGCGTATAAAATATATGCATATAATGGTCTTTTGTGTACCTGTCCATTATTTGTCGTACGGCCTGACTCTCTATGTAGCTCATACAGATGAGAAGCAATCCTCACCATTTCATCCGCTAATTCCATTACCTTTTGCCATTCATGTAATGAGAAATACGTATTAGCCAACTGATGTAAAGCATCTAATTGATTGACCTCGTCCAGTCTGCCCACATAACCTTCACATAAAGTAGCTGCAATTAAATTTTTGTGTTGATCATCGCTGAGACCTATTAAGAACAACCGATATTGACAGAGCGCCAGACGCTCGGAATGCTGGTATTTCTCGCTGGCTCCCACATTTTCATAGATTAATGCTGCCGCCTGCCAGCTCTTTTGCTCAAATAATTCCTCGGCGACCTCAAACAGCAGCGGTACATAGAGAAGATTATCCAGCAAATTCTGTACAATCCGCTCAATACAGTCCAGACGTGACAGCGCCGCACATTGCAGCAGGAACGGCCTCAGCCGCCGCCAGGTTGGTGCCGAATCATACAGACATTCATCCACATACTTACTGTAAAAGTAGTCCTCGGGAAGTCCCATCCCGCGTGTAACACGGATCAGATGATTCATCGCCAAGGCCTGCTGACCCTTCATCACCCGGCTGAGTGTACCGGAATGTATGCCGCTGATGATAGCAAATTGATTAATGGACAGGTTATGCCTGAAGAGATACGCTGCTATTTCGTCCCGGATTTTGACTGTATGCTCCACAGTATTTATCACCCTTTTCACACGCTTATCCATAGAATATTAGATCTAACTACTCTGTTGTTTCACTTCATCTGTTCAGTTACTGCTAAGCAGGCGGCCTTTTCTTCATCCGGTAGGTATTATCATAAGAATTAAGCAGTTCATCCAGCACTACGGATTGCCGTATTACCTTAGGATGACCAAAACCGCCATATTGGACTTGCAACTTATGTAGCTTGCTTCTAGCTCTCTCAATACGAATTCTGACACTTGCCGGACTATACATGGAAATCCCGCCTCCTTATGCAATATTATAGATATTTATGTAAAATAATAAAATGTTAGTCTGAACGCATTACCTGTTAACGTGGTTACATGGGCGCTAATTAAATCATGGGTTGTCCATAAAAAAGACGTCCCTGGAATATCAGGAACGCCTTGTCCGGATTAATAAGAATTAGGATAGCGATCAAACATAAATACTAAAAAGTAATCGATTAAATCTAATTATACCTTTTAAACAAAGAGGCTGTTATCAGTCACCAGCTCCGTGCGAATTAACTTGAATTAAAACTTGTGTATTCACAACACCGCTATCGACAGTACCAACAGGTAAAATAATCAGAGCGGCTAAACTACACGAAGCTAACAGCATAATGAGTTTTCTTCTCATTTTCATCCATCACCTTTCTAATCAGAAGTTTGTATTGTTCCTTCTCTTCCTTTTCCGCCTCATGCCGATGTTGTTCAAATAAATCAACACATTTCATTACTATACTCTCACTATTTATTTTAGTGGATGATTCCAAACTTAGCAGTATGAGTTTAACCCCTCCACTTCGATTATTATCTAAATAATAAGTCGCCAATTCAATAAGAAATCTAGCATATTGGTCAGCTATAACTTGTGGATTGTGAGTACCAAGTTCTTTAAGATCTGTTTTATTCAACACATAGTTAGAAAACCTGTCGAGAACATGATCAACATTCCAAAGATAGCGATTTGCCGATTGAATAATTCTATATAGAGCCATAAATATCTCATTGGATTGGGTTGAAATATACTCGACATATTCCGGTATTACCTCTTGTTGACCTGCCAACAGCCGATAGAGATAAGTATTAGCCTGGCCCCATTCTTTAAATTGAGCTAAAATTTTCCGAGTTTCCTCGCTATCTTCCCTTATCCAGCTTCCATCAATATAGAGTTTAATAAGGTTCAGTGCATTATCGTAGTCTTCCCACTCAACACAAGCGCATGAACGCATAAGATGGGAATACAGAATATAATAGTATACAGGATAAATAGCTTTCTTCTCAGGAACGTTGGTGCGCTTCGAATGCCCCAGGTAATCATACTGAATCGTAGCAAGTCGAAGAAGTTCCTGAGCTAATTCGTCCACCTTTTTCCACTGACGGAGTGAATAATAAACAACCACCAGTTGCTTCAACGCATCCAGCTGGTCCGCCTCATCCAAACGCGGGATGTAGCTCTCAAACAGAGTAGCAGCGCGCAGGTTCGTGCTCTGATCATCTCCAAGTGCAATCTGGAACAGGCGGTATTGGCACATAGCCAACCGTTCGGAGTACTGGTATTTCTCGCTGGCGCTTACATTCTCGTAGAGCAGTGCTGCCCCCGGCCAATACCCCTGCTGAAACAATCCTTCGGCTACTTCGAACAACATGGGAACATAGGTCAGATTATCAAGCAGATTATGTACAAGAAGCTCGATACAGTCCATGCGCCCAAGCTCTGCACACTTTACAATAAAAGGCCGAAGCCGCCGCCAGGTCGGTGCCGAATGATAGAAGCATTCATCTACATATAAACTGTAAAAATAGTCCTCGCGTACCCCCATCCCTGCAGTAATTAACTCCAGATGGCTCATGGCAATCGGCTGATGACCATTAATAATCCGGCTTAATGTCCCGGAATTAATGCCGGATCTTATGGCAAACTGATTGATGGACAGCTCATGCTTTGATAAATAATCCACTAGCTGATCTCGAATCGTGGCTGCAGGCTCCAAGGAAACACCACCCTTCCGAATCCCATAATTTAGAATTTTGTGTTTATATCTGTATAGTAGGCGATTATATTCCAAGGGTCAATAGACTAGATTCAGATAAATTATGAATGTGTGAAGTTTTCGAAACAGTTTGGCAACCCGGTTGCCGAATCCGGTTCTGCATGGCTAAATTGGCGTTAAAAGCTCCGCCACAGCTGTATTCCCATGTAGACGGCGATCGCCCAGATCAATAGTGCTGAAGCGGTATTCAGCCTCTTAATCACCTTACCGGAGGCATCCATCCTGCCGAGCAGGCGGCCCGCAGCGGCAAGACCCAGGAACCAGATCCAGGAGACGGCCACCGTAGCCGCCGCGAAAGCCCAGCGCACCATACCGTCATATTGCAGCGAGCTTGTACCGATGACGCCCACCGTATCCAGCAGCGCATGCGGATTCAAGAGGGAAACGGACAGTGCATACAGCATCTGTCCCTTCGGAGAGAGGCGCCCCGCCTCTTCCTGCGCCGGAGAAGAGCGCCAGATTCTCCAGCCCATGAAGCAGAGAAACAGGATTCCCGCACTGTATATAAGGGGCGTGACCCAGTCCAGCGATAGAATGACCAGAGAAATACCGCCTACTGCTGCGGTTATAAGCAGCGTATCGCATGCCGCTGCCGTCAGAACTACAGGCAGCACACTGCGGAATCTCGCGTGCTGTGCCCCTTGATTGAATACGAATATATTCTGCACGCCCAGCGGCAGAATAAGCCCGAAGGCCAGAATGATTCCATGTACAATGGCTTCCGTCATAACTTCTTCCTCCTTCATATAAGCTGTGATGCTGCCGGATGGACAAGCCTCCACAGCTTCTTGCTTCTTCCCGGTTAACGCATTCTGATCGTACTCTGGTGCAGAGGCTGCCGTAACCATCCAAGTTGTCCGTCTCATACCCAGCCAAGCTTAATAGACGACTATGAACCATGGTACACTCAAGGAAAGAAACCACAAAAGAGGAGCCCGTCCCTTGACACATCAGCATCCGCCAGATCATCCAGACTTAAGCACTGCCGGTTCTTCCGGTCACCCTGAAGCTCCCGCACCTGCCGCTCTTGAAAAGGAGCCGGACGGCTCACTCCCTGTCCTTCAAGGCACATGGAAGCCGGACCCGGCTTCCCCGCTGCCGCTTCATAGTCAGATATCCTCCTACTTCCTCGCCAAGATCAGCAGCGGGGCCTGGCCTCCCGGGATGCGGCTGGCTCCGCAGCGTGAGCTCTGCCGCATGCTCGGTGTTAACCGCAGCACGGTGGTCACGGCGCTGGGCCAGCTTACAGCGCTGGGCCTGATTGAGGGCAGACGCGGCGGCGGGACCGTAGTTGTAGCGGATACACGTTCCGCCATCCGGCCCGCCGGCGGTTCAGATACGGTCACGGCTCCGGCAGCAATGGAGCGGACGGGCAACTGGAATGATTATGTGGAGGAGGGGATTCACTATCCCAACCTGCCTACCGTACAGGATATCAACCGGCTCGAATATGAGCCGGGTCTGATCCGCCTCGGCACCGGTGAGCCTGCGCCGGAGCTGCTGCCCGGGGCGGCGATGAACCAGGTGCTGGCCGGGCTCGCGCAGCGCATTCTTCCACCGCTCTCTTATGAGGAACCGCTCGGCAATCCGGCGCTGCGGGCTGCGGTAAGCCGGATGCTGGCCCGAAGCGGCATTGCAGCCGACCCCGCCTCCATTCTTATCACCTCCGGGGCACTTCAGGGACTCCAGCTTATTGCTCTGGGCCTTCTGCCGCGCGGCTCATCGATCCTGCTGGAGAAGCCGTCCTATCTGTATTCGATTCATGCCTTTCAGTCTGCTGGGGTGAAATTCAGCGGGCTGCCCATGGACGGACGCGGGCTGATCCCGGAGCATCTTACAGCTGAGGCTGTCCGCAGCAAGGCGGCGATGCTCTACAGTATCCCTTCCTTTCACAATCCCACCGGAATTCTGATGGATGCCGGGCGGCGCCGGGAGCTCATGCAGGTCACAGGCAGCCTGGGGCTGCCTATTCTGGAGGATGGTGCCTATCAGGAGCTGTGGCTGGATGCACCGCCTCCGCTGCCGCTGAAGGCGCTGGACCGCGAGGGCAGAGTGCTGCATCTGGGCACCCTGTCCAAGGCAGCCAGCCCCGGCCTGCGCATAGGCTGGATTGTCGGCCCGGAGCCGGTGGTCCGGCGGCTGGCAGATATCAAAATGCAGAGTGATTACGGCGCAAGCTCCCTGTCACAGCTGGCTGCCGCCAGTTGGCTTGAGGACGGCTATCATGAGGAGCATCTGCAGGTGCTGCGCGGCAGACTCCGGGAGCGCCGTGATCTTGTGCTGGAGCTGCTGCAGCTTCATTGTGCCGGACTGGCAGCCTGGAATGTACCGGCAGGCGGAT
Source organism: Paenibacillus sp. FSL E2-0178 (assembly GCF_038593005.1). Lineage (NCBI taxonomy): Bacteria > Bacillati > Bacillota > Bacilli > Caryophanales > Paenibacillaceae > Paenibacillus > Paenibacillus sp. FSL E2-0178. The sequence goes on along the minus strand of NZ_CP151953.1, from coordinate 5,204,153 downwards.
TCTACATCTGGCTGTCCCTCCTGCATCCTGTGCCTCCGCGCAAGCTGTTCACTGCAGCCCTGCGCGCCGGATTGCTGCTGAATACAGGCGATCTGTACGACCGCAGTGACCGCGGGCACCTCAGACTGTCCTACGCTTATGCTTCTCCGGCAGAACTGGAGCGCGGAATTGCCCTGCTGGCAAATTTAATCAGGGAAGCTCCATGAATAACACGAATAGCCGGATAACAAATAGCGCATAACAAATGACAAAAATAATTATTTGTCATTTGTTATACGCTATGTTATGCTTCTTGCACAGGAAGGGGAAGTTACCCGTGAATAAATCAAGCTCTTTTTTGAGCAAAACAGAAATCCTTAATGCCGCTGAACAAACCCTGCGCAAATACGGGCCGGACAAGGCTTCAGTCACTGATGTAGCGAAGCTGCTGGGCGTAAGTCATGGAACCCTTTACCGGCATTTCCCCAGCAAAGCTGCGTTGCGGGAGGCGGTAACGGAACGGTGGCTGGAGGAGATGATTGTAGCTCCGCTAACTGAAATTGCCGCGATACCCACAACCAATGCCTTGGGGCAGCTTAGAGATTATATCGCTAAGCTCGTAGAGCTTAAGCAGCATCATGCTTCACAGGACAGCGAGATGTTCAAAATGTATGCAGCCGTTACTGAAGAATCGGCAGCACTTGTTGAAGTCCACATCCGGAAGCTTCTCGATCACATTGACCTTCTCATTGCCCAGGGCATGGAACAAGGTCTTATATCACGGAGTATCCCGGCGGCGGTACAGGCACGTTCAGTCCTCTATGGCACCGCACGCTTTCACCATCCGGCGCACGCCTATGAGTGGCGCAGCCCGGGCATCATGCAGGAATTCGCCCAGCTCTGGACACTGCTGGAAAGAGGATTATCCGAACATTAAATTCAAGGAGGAACTACTAATGACACAACCATTGCAAGGCAAGGTGGCTATTGTTACCGGATCATCGAGAGGAATCGGGCGGAGTGTCGCTGAGCGGCTGGCGGAGCAGGGCGCTTCCGTTATCATCAACTATTCGAGCAGTCCCGCCCAGGCAGATGACGTAGTGACGGCCATTCGGGCGGGCGGCGGAACAGCCGCTGCCCTGCAGGCAGACATCAGCAAGCCTGCCCAGATTGAACAGCTATTCAAGGAGACCAAGGCGCTCTATGGAAAGATCGATATCGTGGTCAATAATGCGGGGATTATGATGAACTCCCTGATCGGAGAAGCTACTGAGGAGCAATTCGACAAGCAGTTCGCCATCAACGTCAAGGGCACCTACTTCTCCTGCCAGCAGGCCTTCTATCACCTCGAACAGGGCGGGCGGATTATTAATTTCTCCACTTCCGTCAACGGCCAGATGTTCCCGGCCTACAGTATTTATGCCGGCACCAAAGGTGCGGTTGAGCAATTCACCCGCCAGCTTGCCAAGGAGTTCGGCAGCAAAGGCATCACCATCAATGCGGTGGCACCAGGACCAGTAGCCACAGAATTGTTCCTGGAGGGCAAATCAGAGGCCGTACTGGAAGGGCTGAAGAAGGGCAATGCCTTCGGACGTCTGGGCCAGCCGGAGGATATTGCCGGCGTGGTCAGCTTCCTGGCCGGAGAAGGCTCCGGGTGGATTACCGGCCAGACCCTCCGCGTCAATGGCGGATTCATCTGACTTGCAGAGGTATACGTACGACTGAAGCCGTCCCCTCACCGGGACGGCTTGTTATCTGTATGCTGCCTTCGTGAAGTTCAACGATTTTCTTCACCAGCGGCAGTCCCAGCCCGCTTCCGCCGCCCCCGCTGACGCTTCTGGATTTGTCCACTTTATAGAAGCGTTCGAAGATCCGCGGCAGCTCCTCTTCGGCAATGCCGATTCCGCTGTCCTTCACCTCCACTTCAATCTGCTCCTCTGAGATGCGCAAGGAGACGGTAATCCGTCCGCCCCGCGGGGTGAACTTGATGCTGTTATGCAGCAGGTTGGTCCACACCTGGCTGAGCAGGTCTTTTACCGCAACCACGGTGGTTTCTGCAAGATCTGCCTCTACCTCAATATCCTTGCCCAGCCACTGCGGCTCTGAAGCCAGGATCATCTCCTGCAGCTGCTTATCCAGCCTGTAGGGCTTCCGCTCGAACGGGAAGCTCTCTGCCTCCAGTGCCGACAGCTTCAGCAGATTGTCGCTCAGGCCGGACAGGCGGCGGCTCTCCGCTTCAATGATATCCAGGTAATGCTTCCTGCTCTCGGTACTGAGGCTGTCATCCTGCAGAGCTGCGGCGAACCCGCGGATGGAGGTCAGCGGCGACTGGATCTCATGCGATACGTTAGAGATGAAGTCCTGGCGCATCGTCTCCATCCGGCTCAGCTCAGTGGCCATTTCGTTAATCCCCTCTACAATACCGCCAAACTGCCGGTACTGGCCGCTGTTCTCCAGTTCGATTTTGAAATCACCTTTGGAAATCTGCCGCATCGCCGTCAGGATCGGCACATAGAATCTCTGGTCCTGCCCGCGGGTAGCGAAAGCGATGGCGCCAGCCACGCAGAAGAAGATAATCACCTGCATGCCCATAATAAACAGATGATAGCCGTATTCGGAGAAGGACCAGCCGAAATGCCGGACCAGCAGCCTTGAGCCGAAATAGCTTCCGTTCCAGGAGATAAAGAGCATCGTCAATATGCCGGCTATAGGCGCAATCACATTGATTTTCTTCCATACTTTTCTGATTCTGTCCAGCATGCTTATCCCTCCAGCCGGTAGCCAAGGCCCCGGATCGTGCGGATGGCGAACCCGAATTTATCCCGGGGAAACCGCTCGCGCAGACGGCCCACATGCACATCCAGCGTCCGCTCATTCCCTTCAAAATCATAACCCCAGATCTCTTCAATCAGCCGGTCGCGTGTCAGTGTCTGACCCGGATAACTGGCCAGCTTGAACAGCAATTCAAATTCCTTAAGCGGCAGCGTAATATCGCCATGCTCGGATACAACCTCATATGTTCTGCGGTTCATCCGCAGGCTCCCTACGGTAACGCTCTGGGCGGCAGAAATTTGGTACCGCTTCAGCAGCGCCTTCACTCTGGCGATCAGTACGGGCGGCTCGAACGGCTTGACCAGATAGTCGTCTGTACCGAGCTCGAAGCCTTTGACAATCTGTGAGGTTTCACCTTTAGCTGTCAGCATCAGGATCGGGAAGTCATACTGCTTGCGCAGCTCCCGGCACAGCTCCCAGCCGTCCATATTCGGCATCATGACATCAATAATCGCCAGATCGGCCGGGGTCTCTTCGAGCAGCCGCAGCGCCTCCAGCCCATCGGAGGCACTCAGCACTTCTTCCATGCCTTCAGCTCTCAGAAAGACTCCCACCAATTCGCGGATGTGCGGATCGTCGTCCACTACCAGTATTTTGGCCATTTCCTGTAGAACCCTCCTCTATCACACTGCCCTGAAGCTCCGGCGTATTCATCTGCAGCTGCTGCTCGGCAAATTCACGGTACAGCTCATGATCCCGCAGCAGCTCTTCATGTGTTCCCTTGCCGGTTATCCGGCCCTTCTCCATAAATATAATCTGGTCCGCATTGACGACTGTAGCCAGTCTGTGGGCAATGACAATCGTGGTCCTGCCCTGCATCAGATTGCCCAGTGCCTTCTGTACAACGGCTTCCGACTGACTGTCCAGACTGGACGTTGCCTCATCGAGCATGAGAATCTTCGGATCGCGCAGCAGCGCTCTGGCAATGGCGATCCGCTGCCGCTGTCCGCCGGACAGCTTCACTCCGCGTTCGCCGACGTCCGTATTGTACCCATCCGGAAGCTCTGCAATGAAGCCGTCAGCGTATGCCATGGCCGCAGCACGCTGCAGCTCCTCCTTACTGATCTCGCGGTCCAGTCCATATCCCAGATTCTCGGCAATCGTTCCGGCCAGCAGCGGACTTTCCTGTGAGACATACCCGATCCGCTTACGCCAGGATTTCAGGGAGAACATCGATACCGGCTTGCCGCCCATCCGGATAACACCGCTCTGCGGCTCATAGAATCGTTCCAGCAGCGAGAACAGCGTCGTTTTACCGCCGCCGCTTGGACCGACAATCGCTGTCACCTGGCCCGGCAGCATCGTGAAGCTTATCTTGTTCAGCACTTTCTCGCCCGTTTTGTATCCGAAGCTGAGGTCTTCCACATCGATTGGGCCTTCCACGCTGCCAGCCTCTTCTACACCTTCATACACTTCTTCCTCTGCCGCAAGCGTCTCGATAATCCGCTCCGAGGCACCTTTGGCCTTCTGAAGCTGCGTGAAGAATTGAGTCAGCTGGGTCAGCGGCATAATAATCTGGATCAGATACAGAATGAAGGCCACCAGCTCACCGGCGGTCAGAACCCCCGAGGACACCTGCATTCCGCCATAGCCGATAATTACCACAAGCAGCATCATGAAGACGAAGGAGACCAGCGGGCTGATCATCGCGCTGATTTTGCCCTCACGGATGCCGAAGGACAGCAGGTTCATAATTCCGCTTCGTCCGGCTTCATATTCCTTCTGCTCGGCTCCTGAGGATTTAACCAGCCGGATTTCAGACAATACACCGCTAAGTGTGGCGGTGAAGGAGGCTGTCTCATCTTGTGTGCCTTTTGATATTTTGTACATCTGCCGGCCCAGCGGTACCAGAATCAGCGCGGACAGCGGGAGGACGGTGAACAGTACCAGCGTCATTTTCCAGTTCAGGAAGAGCAGGACAGAGATTGAACCGACAATGGAGATCACGCCGGTAAAGAGGCTGGCCAGATGCTCCGAGATCAGTGTCTTGAGAATTCCCGTATCATTGGTCATCCGGCTGACACTTTCACCTGTCCGGTTCTCATTGTAATAGGACACAGGCAGCACAAGGAATTTGCGCCACAGCCGGTCCCTAAGTCCGGCGACAATCTTCTGCCCGACCGCATTCAGCAGATATATCGAGACGCCGCCGGCAAGGGTCTGTGCGATGAAAGCTCCGGCAATTCCGGCAATCTGCAGCTTGCTGATCGAAGCCAGCGAGAAGCCGTCGACCAGGTTCTTCGTGAACATTGGAATAACAAGACCCACGAGGGTCGAAATCATACTGAGGCCCAGAGCCAGTGCCAGCAGCATGTAGGAGGGTTTGGTTTCGTGCAGCAGCTTCAGGAACGGTTTCATCGCGGCTCCCTGCTTCTGCGGTGCTTGAGTGTTCTTCATGGTTAATCCCCTTTTCCGGCGGATAGATGTCAGGAACAGCTGATGTCCCGCTTCCGCCTTCCAACCTAGAATAACTGTGCTTTGTAAACTGAAATTAAACTGTTAAATTTCCATTGATTTGTAATTCCCTATATAAGTTGGTTTGTATCCCTTTTCAACAAATGTTACAGTGATAGAAGCGGCAACTTCTGCCGTTCTAAGGATTCAAGGCATCTGGCGGGAAAGGAGTGCAAAGTTTGCGGGAGAACCTCGATAAGCAGCTGTCTTTCACCTCTCTTAAATGGTTCAACTTCTTCGTATATGGAACGGTCGTCCTGTTCACCAGCTTCTTTCCGCTATATCTTCAGATCATGGGAATGAATAAGCTGGAGATCGGGAGCCTGATGTCGGTAGGTGCGCTCGTCTCTATTATTGCCAATCCCTTCTGGGGTATCTGGAGTGACCGTTATCAGAATATCCGGCGGATTGTCCTGGTCATGCTGACCGGCACGCTGGTCTTGTCCCAGCTAGTCTTTCAGGCGAATACATACGAGATGATATATATATCTATTCTGTTCTTCTACTTCTTCCAGGGGCCGCTGTTCGCCCAGAGCAATACCATGATCCTCAGCTATATCGACGGTACCAGCCAGCGGTTTAGCTCATACCGGCTCTGGGGATCGTTAGGCTGGGCGTTTACTGCCATACTGGCCGGACCCGTGATTGAATGGGCCGGTGTTTCCGTGCTGTCTTATCTCTTTGCAGCACTGCTGTGCGCGGCGATGATTGCACTGATCGCTATGCCGAAGCTTGATCATTCGATCGGAATCGCCCCCTTGCCATTCAGGGGACTGCGTCAGATCTTCTATAACCCGTTCTTCCTCTGCTTCATCCTCTTCGGCATTCTGGTCTCTATCCCGAATACGATGAATAATACCTTTGTGTCACTGTACATCACAGAGCTGGGGGGAAGCAAGACCATGATTGGGCTGGCGGTGTTCCTCTCTTCCATTCTGGAGATGGGAGTGCTGCTCTTGTGCAACTACATTCTTAAACGTAAAATCTCTGTACTGCTGGCCTCTCTCACGTTCGTCAGCGCCCTGTTCTTCCTGCGCTGGTGGATGATGGCCGATGCGACCACTCCACTACAGGTTGCCCTCATTCAGGTGCTGCACTGCATTACCTTCGGCGGATTCTTCTATGTCGGCACCCAGCTTACTATGCTGCTTGTTCCAAGGGCTTACCGGTCCTCGGGACAAGCACTCTACACGCTTACGTGGAGCGGAATATCCGGCATCCTCGGCGGCGTGCTCGGCGGCTGGATGTATCAGAATCTCGGAGTGCAGACGATGTATCAGTCCGGTGCGCTCCTCGCCCTGTTCGGCACCATCGGCTTCGGCCTGATGTGGCTCTTCTTCATCCGCGGCGGCTACCGGCCTCCGGCTGATCCCGAAGACGGGGCGGCTGAGGAGTAGCGGCGGGACCGAGGTGGGCTGGACCGTTCGATTCACAGCACACAGCAAACAGGCTTGGCTTCCCGGACGGGAGGCCAAGCCTGTATTCATTCATGGAGAGTCTAGCCTTGCTTGGGCTGGAAAGAGCTCTTCAGGGAAACCACCAGATTGAATACCAGATGCTCCGGTGATGAATATTTGCTGTCTACATTAAAGTAACCATGGCGGAAGAATTGGAACTTGTCCTGCGGCACGCTGTCCTTCAGGCCCGGTTCGACGAAGCCCTGGATGATCTCGATCGATTTCGGGTTAAGCTGATCCAGGAACGTAGGCTCCGGCTTGCTCTCAGCAGCTTCCAGTCCTTCGATTTCGGCTTCGGTCTCAGCCTCTTCGGCGGAGATCAGCGGCTCATAGAGGCGGAATTCCGCCGGTACCGCCTGGCTCGCATCGACCCAGTGCAGCGTTCCCTTGACCTTGCGTCCGGTGAATCCGCTGCCGCTCTTCGTTTCAGGATCATAGGTGCAGTGCAGCTCAATAACTTCTCCGTTCTCATCCTTGATGAACTCGTTGCACTTGATGAAGTAAGCATTCTTGAGCCGCACCTCGTTGCCGGGGAACAGGCGGAAATACTTATTCGGCGGAACCTCCATGAAGTCATCGCGTTCAATATAGATTTCACGGGAGAACGGAATCTGGCGGTTACCCATTTCCGGGTTCTCCACATTGTTCTCAATCTCGAAATACTCGGTTTCGCCCTCAGGATAATTCGTAATAACTACCTTCAGCGGCCGCAGCACAGCCATGGTCCGGGGTACCGTCAGCTTGAGGTCTTCACGGATGAAATGCTCCAGCATCTGCAGGTCTACGAGGCCCTGGCTCTTGGAAATGCCGGTCTCATGCACGAAGCTGCGGATCGCTTCCGGGGTATACCCGCGGCGGCGCAGTCCAGATATCGTCGGCATGCGGGGATCATCCCAGCCGTCGACATGGCCTTCATCCACCAGCAGCTTCAGCTTGCGCTTACTGGTAACGGTCTGGGCCAGATTAAGGCGCCCGAATTCATATTGATGCGGCGCAGCCGGCATCTCGCATTCTGCTACAACCCAGTCATAGAACGGGCGCTGATCCTCGAACTCCAGCGAACAGAGGGAGTGGGTAACATGCTCGATCGCATCTTCGAGCGGATGCGCGAAGGTATACATCGGGTAGATGCACCATTCATCGCCTGTATTGTGGTGATGAGAGTGAGAAATTCGGTAAATGACCGGATCGCGCAAATTGATATTCGGAGAGGACATATCGATTTTGGCGCGCAGCACCTTCTCGCCGTCCTTGAATTCGCCTGCCCGCATGCGGTGGAACAAGTCCAGGTTCTCATCGATACCACGTTCACGGTAAGGACTGTTCTGTCCCGGCTCCGTCAGCGTTCCCCGGAATTCACGGATCTGCTCTGCCGTGAGATCATCGACATAAGCTTTGCCCTTCTTGATCAGCAGTTCGGCCCGCTCATACATCTCCCCGAAATAATCCGAGGCGAAACGCAGCTCTTCCCATTCGTATCCGAGCCACTTCACATCTTCCTGAATGGAGTTCACATACTCCGTGTCTTCCTTGACCGGATTGGTGTCATCGAATCTCAGATGGGTCTTGCCGCCGAATTCATCAGCCAGTGTAAAGTTAATCCAGATCGCCTTGGCATGTCCGATATGTAAATAACCGTTCGGCTCCGGCGGAAAGCGGGTGACCACTTCCTTAACCTTGCCCGAGCGGAGATCTTCGGTAATGACGTTCTTAATGAAATTGGAGGGTGTACCCTGGTTCTCCACAATGATCAACCTTTCGTTCTGTATTATTACTACTTCCTTGTATAAACATGTTTCCTATTAATATACCCGTTAGGCAGGGAATGTTCAATAAAAGTTAAACAGAAACGGCATTCCTGTCCCTGATGTACAACGTATCTGTCCCGGTGAAGCTAAGGCGCCAATAAGATCCCGCAGCGATAAAACTGCATCTTTGACTTCTCTCCCGGCGATAGAGTAGCATGGATCATATAGGATTACCGAGAAGAGGAGGGTACCCATGAAACCGATCAAACTGCCCAAAGAGCAGCGGGAATTGATCACCGAGAACATCCGCGCATACTTCGAAGCCGAACGCGGGGAAACGATTGGCCATCTGGCAGCAGATAATCTGCTGGAGTTCTTCCTGAACGAGCTTGGGCCGGCTGTCTACAACGGGGCACTGAGTGACTGCCGGACACTGGCCTCACAGCGCATGCAGGCGCTGGAGGAAGATATCTACGCTCTGGAGTGGAAAAAGCGTTAGGGCAGAAGCTTATACCTTACGCCGCAGAGGGGGAAGCCGCATGTTTAATTATGTCATTGATGAAGAGCTGAAGCTGAAGCTGCTTATGCCTGAGCATGCCCGCCATATGTACGCCCTGGTCGAGCGCTCGCGCCATCGGCTCAGGCAGTGGCTGCCTTGGGTGGACGGCGTAGCCGAGCAGGCCCACCTGACGACTTTCATCAAGAATGCCGTGAAGCAGGGCAGTGACAATGGCGGCTTCACGGCCGGACTGTGGGTCCGGGAGGAATTGGCCGGGATCATCGGGTATCACGAGATTGACTGGCATAACCGGTCTGTCGGTATCGGCTACTGGCTGGGTGAAGGCTATGAAGGCAACGGCTACATGACCAGCGCCTGCCGGGTATTCGTGGATTATGCCCTGCTGGAGCTGGAGCTCAACCGTGTAGAAATCCGCTGCGCCACGGGTAACACGGCAAGCAGGGCCATTCCCGAGCGGCTCGGATTCATCTTCGAAGGCGTGATCCGCGAGGCGGAGAAGCTGCCCGCAGGTTATGTGAACCACGCAGTCTACGGTCTGCTGCGCAGCGAATGGAAGCTGCTGGGCTGACAGCAAGGCAGCATCAGGCATCAGGCAGCATGTTATTATGCACATTTATACACAGCATAAGCCAGAACCCCCGGAGGCATAACATAAGCCCCGGGGGTTCTGGCGTACCGTCTTCCATGTTATTGCTCCGGTCTAATTCTCCGCTGCCGCAAGCCAGCCCCGGAATTTGTCCCGGATGCCGGCCGTGAGGCTGTCCAGCCCGGCTAGCTCGGCTAGTCCGGTCTTATCCTTGCGCCCGTGCTCCATTGAGTACAGCACCTGCTTCACAGGGAAACTTCCCGCTCCGCTCTCCCGCTTAATAATCCGGTCACCGGATGCAATCCTGCCTTCACGCAGCACGCGGAAATAGAACCCGCTGTAACCGGTAGACAGCACCCGCGCAGGCATATCCGCCGGTCCATGCTTCTGCGAGAGCTTGAAGCAGGGGAAGCGCGGCTGGCTTACCTGGAGCAGTGCCGTACCAATCTCAAAGACATCCCCGATGCACACCTCGGTCTCCAGAAGTCCGCTCACTGTGATATTCTCACCGAATGCGGAGTAGTCCAGCTTCCGTCCAAGCAGCTCTTCCCAGTAGGCATAATGCTCAACCGGATAGACGCAGACGGCCTTGTCGGGGCCCCCGTGGTTTACCAGATCCGCTTGCCCGTCCCCGTCGAAGCCTTCAGCATGAAGCTCCAGCGGGCCGGTGACCGGCAGCTTGTAGATCCCCGTTTCCAGCGGTTTGCCGCGGTAATCCACGGTCTTCGGCTTGCCTACATTAAGTGAGACGACTTCCATCTTCATTCCTCCTAGTCCAGCATGCAGCTCATGAATACCTCATCTACATATCGTCCGCCCAGATAGAACTCCTCCCGCAGCCGTCCCTCCTCCTCGAATCCGCATTTGCGGTAGAACGAGAGGGCCGGTGTATTGCAGGAGAGCACACGCAGGCGCAGCTTACGGATTCCATTCTCTGCGGCATGGCGCTTGATCTCTGCGATCAGCCGGCTGCCTACACCCAGGCGCTGGAAGCGCGGATGTACGGCAATATTAACCTCGCATACATGGCGGTTGCTCTCCATTCCGCTGGGACAGCCGAAGCCGACATACCCGCATAGCTCCCCGTCCTGCAAGGCTACAAGCTGGGAGCCGGGCGGTGCATGCAGCAGATAATCCTCCCGGGAGCGCCACATCAGCGGACCGGGTGTTGTCTCCTCTGTCCAGATCATATTATCGAGAATGATCAGCTCACGGGCATCCCTGATTTCAGAGGGACGGATGGTGAAAGCCGAATCCCTGTTTAGTTGTTGCATAGCTTCTACACCCCTTGCCTTGCTAAGCAGATAATAAAAGGATTAGTTACAGCGCAGCCGTTTATGCAGCATTACCCCGGAGCTTCACGCTCCCGCGGTTAACGTAGGCATGGACCGCGAAGAATCCCACGGACAGAACTGCCATCCCGCAGGCCAGCCAGCCTGTCGGCGCAAGGCCGCCTCTGTCGAATTGAATCCCCATCAGATACGGGCCGATAACCCGGCCGACCGCGCCGATACCGCCGCTAAGCCCGAGATAGAAGGGCGCACTGCGCTGGGCATGCTCCGAGATGAAGGATGGCATGGCCGGAGAGATCAGCATCTCACCCTGTGTAGCCAGCACCATCGCCAGCAGCATGCCCGGGTAGCTCGGCATGAACAGTATAACCGCATACCCGCCCAGATAGAATACGGCGCTTGCGGTCATCTGCGCAGTAGAAGTCCCTGCGAACCAGCGTTTGATCAGACTGACCAGCGGCTGCGCGGCAAAGATAAGTACGCCGTTCAGCGTCCAGAGGAAGCCGTATAACTGCTTCGACCAGCCCTCTGAAATAATAAACGGCGATACTCCGGTATTCCAGATCGAATTGCCGATCAGCAGAAACATCGAACCAATAGCCATGTACAGATAAATCCGCGTATGCCTCAGCAGCTTCCAGCCTGACGCTTCGCCCTGCGGGTGTTTCTTCTGTATTGTCTCATGGGATGGCGACGGTGCTGTCCCCACCCTGCGCAGATAAACAAAGAAGAATCCGGCAAACACCGCCGAAGTCACACCGTTCAGCACAAAGCTCAGCATATAATTGCCCAGGAATCCGCTCAGTGCGGTACCCAGTGCTACCCCGATATTGTTCGAGACATAGACGATATTGAACAGCTCTCCGCGCTGCTCCGCGAACCGGAAGCCGATAAAGGCCTGAATAGCCGGGAGAGACAGGGAGTTGAACAAACCCATCAGGCCCATAACTATAATGAATATACTCCAGCTGCCGCTTGCCCACGGAAGAGCAAACAGGGTCAGCGCGTTCATGGCCAGTGCTCCGACTATCAGGCGGTTTACCCCTACCTTGTGATACAAAGATCCGCCCAGCAATTGCCCGGCAATCCCCCCGAGGGATTGGACCAGCAGAACAATTCCCGCATCTTTCATACTGCGTCCCAGCTCATCAAATACATACATCGTAACCAGCGGCCACATTAGCGCACTGCCGGTTGCATTAATGAGACTGGCAATCAAGAACACTTTGACTTCCTTCGGATAGGCCTGCAAAAATCTCATAACTTGTCTTTCATCCCCTGTAACATAGGTGTCATTAATCCATCCAGTATCATCTGAAAATAGGATGAAGGGCAAGTTCTCGCGTTAATGCTTTATCGCATAGCACCATTGAATTTTCTGCTGCGAAATTCCAAACCACTTCCCGCCTGCCGTGCTATTTATATTCTATAACCGCAGCTTCTGCACGTAAAGAAAATAGGTGGATATGACCTGATTCGTTCCCCGCAGGCCGGGGTAATAGTGCATATGAAACACTCCCTATTTATTCGCCGTGAATCCGATTTCGTTCCCCCGAGTCGGATATGCACGGCGAATTTTGTTTTGCCCTGAAGTTATTCCAGGCAGAGCCGGGCTAACAAAAAACACTCCCTGTCTCTCTGCGATTCCCAAAAAACAGGGTGCCGAGAAGCCAGGAAGTGCTGGGGCCAAACTATTAAACATGCCGGTCATTACCAGCGGATTTTGAATTAAGCGTGTTTCTTCACACCTGCAGCGGAGATTCCTTCAACAGCCGTTACAGCTGCCGGCTCCTTACGCAGGTAAGCCATCCAGTAAGCCGCTGCGACGAAGATCGCGCCGCCCGTAAGATTGCCCAGCCATACCGGGGCAAAGTTGGCGAAGTACTGCGCCCACGTGAAATGTCCTTCGAAGATGGCAGCAGGGATAAGGAACATGTTAGCTACAACGTGCTGGAAGCCGATGGCTACAAACGCCATTGTCGGGAACCAGATACCGAGGATTTTGCCGCTGAAATTATCTGCTCCATAGGAGAGCCACACTGCCAGCGCCACGAGCCAGTTACAGCCGATCCCGGAGATAAAGGCCTGCAGGAAGGTCGCATCAATCTTGTGCTCAGCCATACTCACCAGCTTCTCCAGATACACCCCGTCCGATGTAAGGCCAACGACATGACCGAAGAAGTAAGCAACGAACAAGGCACCTGCCAGGTTGCTGAGCGTAATCAGCACCAGGTTCTTAATCACTTCCCAGAACGAAATCTTCTTCGCAATAAAAGCAAGCGGCACCGCCATCATGTTGCCTGTCAGCAGCTCGCCTCCGGCAAGCAGCACCAGTATCAGCCCTACCGGGAATACCGCAGCTCCGATGAAGTTAGCGATGGACCCCCACTCGGCAGGCGCACCGGCAATGACACGAATATCCAGCAAAAATCCGAGCGCGATAAACGCTCCTCCCAGGAAACCAAGAATAAGTACAGTGCTCAGCGGATTGTGCGCTTTCTTGACTCCGTTCTCTACCGTTACTTCGGCGATCCCCTGCGGTTTGTTATAAGCCATGATTCCTATCCCCTTCTAATTACTTAAAATTTGTTCCTTTATGCCATTGTAACGTGATCACAATCACATTAACGTGATAAAAATCACTCTCAGAAAACCTAAGTGAAAGTTTTCACTGACATGTCAAATTTACCATAAAAGGTTAGGCGGCGGAATATTTTTCTCATTCGGACCCGGAATTAATAGTTAAAACCACAAAAAAAGGAGCCCTTAACGGGCCCCGGCGAAATCTGGGGGTTTAGACATGCACTGGTTCTTTAACGGCAACTGTCTTGGGCAGTGCCTGAAGTCCTGCAGTGTTCAGGAAGTTCCAAGGCTTGTTGTAATGCGGCTGGAAGAAGAAATCAATGAAGGCCAGCTGGTCCACGGTCATTTTATTCTGAATACATACCGATACGGTATTGATCGACTGCGTCAGATCCATCTTGGACATAATCTGTGCCCCAAGAATGCGGCGGGTCGCACGTTCGAATACGACTTTTACCTGAACCTGCTCGAATGTCGGCATAAACTCCGGACGGTAGTTGTCAATCAGCATTACACTTTCAGCATCCATACCTTCGGCTTTGGCGGCATCCTCGGTAAGTCCGGTTCCGGCAATATTGTCTTCATAAATCTTGATGCCTGATGTTCCCTGCGTGCCCATGTAAGGGATCGTATTCGAGACCAGATTGCGGGCTACCAGTGTCCCCATGCGTACAGCGTTCGTGGCGAGCGGGATATAGGCATGTTTACCGGTCGGGTTGTAATGAATCGCACAGCTGTCACCAGCGGCATATACATCCGGCAGGCTGGTCTGCATGTAATCGTTGACCATAATCGCACCGTTCGGAAGCATATCGACTTGACCCTTGAGCAGCTCTGTATTCGGACGGAATCCGATGCAGAGAATGACCAGATCGGTTTCATGCTCTCCCTTGCTCGTAATGACCTTAGTCACTTTGCCGTTCTCTCCGGCGAATGCTGCAACCTTCTCACCAAGCGCAAGCTTGATGCCATGCTCTTCAAGTGATTGTTGAATCGGAGCCGTGAATTCTTCATCGAGATATTTACTCAGAATGCGGTCTTCCCCGTCGATCAGGGTAACTTCCTTGCCGTTCATCTGAAAAGCTTCAACCAGCTCAACGCCGATATATCCGGCTCCCACTACTGTAATTCTTTTCACCTTCTGCGCTTGTTCAATAATGGTGTTGGAGTGATTATAATTCTTCGAGAGCAGAATCCCCTCCAGCTCTATACCTTCCAGCTTAGGCACAATCGGCCATGAGCCTGTTGTCATAATCAGCTTGTCGTACGTATCTTCAAATTCTTCGCCTGTAGCGAGGTTGCGGGCCTTCAATGTTCGGCGGGCGGTATCCACATTCGTCACTTCATGGCGCATCTTCGTTTGCACACCCAGTGCTGCAAGCTGTTCCGGGGAAGAATAGAACAATCCCTGCGGGTCCTTGACGACTCCCCCTACGTAAAGCGCAATGCCGCAAGACAAGAACGATATGTTATCGTTGCGCTCGTAAACCGTAATCTGGGCATCCGGGTACAGCTGTGCGGTATTAACAATTGCGGCGGTTCCGGCGTGTGTACATCCAATGACTGCTACTTTCATGATTTCTTCCTCCTCCAATTTACAAGCCTTTTTCTCTGTGGTTGTGATTAATTTCACTTTATATACTGATTATATTGTGATATTTATCACATTACAAGCACTTTTGTGATTTTTCTCACATTGTTCACAATTTCAATTTTTAATTATCTGCACGGGTTTCTTTTCTTCTTGCATTAGTTTCCCCCGCCAGTAGGACATTATGTCTGTCAGCAGCAGGAAGCAGCAGGAAGCAGCAGGAAGCAGCGTTAGGGTGTGGAACTGCATAAATTCTAATCTTTGCAGCAAAAAAAGCCCCACTTCACCGCAAACCTTCTGCGGAACAAGTGAGGCTCTATCTAATGGATGGATGCTGCCGCCTGTATGCGGCCAAAAAAAGTTTTATTCCAAACCGGAAATCACACCATCTTCATCGACCAGCAGCCCTTCTGCGGCCGGTTTGGCGGGAAGGCCCGGCATCGTGACAATGTTCCCTGTGATGACTACTGCAAAACCTGCGCCAAGAGACAATGTAATGTCCCGGACACCCATGGTGAAGCCTTCCGGTGCTCCAAGCAGCCTCGGCTGATCCGAGAAGGAATATGGCGTTTTGGCCATACAGACCTGAAGCTGGTGCAGGCCCAGCCTGTCAATAACAGCCAGACTGCGTTTGGCTGCCGGAGAGAAGGCCACTTCTGCGCCATGGTAGATTTCGGTGACGATTTTATTGATTTTGGACGGGATGTCCAGGTTGTCTTCATACAGCGGCGCAAACTTTACGGCCTCTTCCCGGTCCAGCAGCTTCTTCAGCTCCTGCGCCAGTTCCTGCCCGCCTGCGCTTCCTTCAGCCCACACCTTGGATACCGCAGCGGGCACCCCCAGCCGGCGGCAGGCCTCCAGCACATCGTTAATCTCCGCCGGGGCATCCCCTTCAAAGTGATTGAGGGCAACGAGTACAGGCACACCGAATTTACCGAGATTCTCAATATGGCGCTCCATATTGGACAATCCGGAGAGCAGCGCCGCCCGGTTGCCGGCATACAGCTCTTCTTTGCGGACGCCTCCGTTATATTTCAGTGATTTCACTGTAACCACCAGTACTGCGGCAGAAGGGGTCAGGCCGGCCTGGCGGCATTTGATATCCATGAACTTCTCGGCACCAAGATCTGCGCCAAAGCCCGCTTCAGTCACTACCACGTCTCCCAGCTTCAGAGCGTAGCGGGTTCCGATTACACTGCTGCAGCCGTGGGCAATATTAGCGAAGGGTCCGCCATGCACAATCACGGGCGTGCCTTCAAGCGTCTGCACCAGATTAGGCTTGACCGATTCCTTGAGCAGTGCAGTCATCGCCTCAACGGCTCCGATGTCCTTCGCGGTTATTGGCTGTCCCAGTTGGTCATATCCAACCAGCATCCGGCTCAGCCGTTTCTTCAGATCCGCGAGGTCATTGCAGAGGCACAGCACAGCCATAATCTCAGACGCCGTCGTGATCTGGAAGCCGCTCTCCCGTACCGTCCCGTTGCCGTCGCCAAGTCCAGTCACAATATTCCGCAGGCTGCGGTCATTCATATCCATCACACGTTTCCATACTATCCGCTGCGGGTCCAGGTTCAAGGCGTTGCCCTGAAAAATATGATTATCGATCATCGCGGAGAGCAGGTTGTGCGCGGAGGTCACCGCGTGGATATCCCCGGTGAAATGCAGATTAATCTCGTCTGCCGGAACAATCTGCGCCTTGCCTCCGCCGGTTGCGCCGCCCTTCATGCCCAGGCAGGGTCCAAGCGAAGGTTCACGCAATGCCGCCACCGTCTTGATCCCCGCCGCATTCAGCGCCTGGGATAATCCGATAGTCGTCAAGGTTTTGCCTTCACCCGCCGGTGTAGGGTTAACTGCCGTAACCAGGACGAGCTTGCCGTCCGGTTTGTGCTTCAGTTCCGCCCACAGGGACGGCGATAGTTTGCTTTTATATTTACCGTACAACTCCAGATGCTCTTCATTGATCCCTGCTGCCGATGCTACCTCTGTTATTAACCTCATGCCTTTATGAAACCCTCCTGCCGTTATTATCCTGCATCCCATATTTCTTTATGCAATCTCCGTAGATGAGTGAAACATTCCTCTTCAAAGGATACAGTGTCTCTGAAAAGATTCAAGGATAATTTTCATACGGGGGGATACTTCCGTCTCTAGAAGCCAAGCAGAAACGGCTTGCTCATATAAAAAACTCCCGTACAGGGTGCGCGTGCACCCCAATCCGGGAGCGGACTATTTTGTGACAGCTATCCTTACTTACTTCAGCAGCGATTCAATAAGGTCCTTCATGCTCTCCGGTGATTCCTTCGGCTCCACACGCGCCACCACATTGCCGCTGCGGTCCACCAGAAACTTCGTGAAGTTCCACTGGATATCGCTGCTCTCCCCGTCACCCGGCTGCTGGCCCTTCAAATATTGGAACAGCAGGCTTGCCTCCGGCCCATTCACATCTACCTTGGCAAACACCGGGAAAGTAACGCCGTAATTGATCTGGCAGAAGGCTTCCGCTTCCTCACTTGTACCCGGCTCCTGGCCGGCAAACTGGTTGCAGGGGAACCCCAGCACAACAAGCCCTTGATCTCCGTATTGTTCATACAGCTTCTGCAATTCTCCGTATTGCGGGGTAAGCCCGCACTTGCTGGCCGTATTGGCGATCAGCAGCACCTTGCCCTCATAGTCCTTAAACGGCACTTCTGTACCCGAAGGTGTGACTCCGGCAAAACTATAGATCGACATCCTGCTTCGCTTCCTTTCGGCTGTATATTCGTATTTACCCTGGCGGCTTATAGAGTCCATGCCCTTATGGAGCTTATGCCTCACTACGGGCATTCCTCTTTATTTTATCCTATTGGCAGCGTGATACAAAATTTCAGGCTCTGATTGCGGTGCGGGTGGCAGCTGCAGGAATAATCGTTAAGTGAGCAACCCACTTTGGGGCCACATTGTACTCGGTTTTCAAGTACATTGGGCTCGTTTACCTTCGCAGTGACACATTGTACTCGGTTTTTCGCATACATTGGGCTCGTTTACCTTTACAGTGACACATTGTACTCGGTTTTTCGCATACATTGGGCTTGTTTACCTGCGCAGACAGCCCACTTTGGGCGGTTTCAGGTACATTTAGGCGCTTCATCTTCTTTCCAACGGGCCCAGGAAAGCTACTCCCTTCGCGTCAGCCCGCAGGCTTCAGCAATGAGCCGAAGTGATGTCAGCTTATCCTCAAAGCTGTGAATATGCGATGAAATCATCAGCTCCCCGCATTGATATTCATCTGCCAGCGCCTGCAATTGCTCCCTCACTTCTCCGGGCGAGCCTACGACCATCCGCCTACGGTTATCCTTAATGGAGAACCTGTCATAAGGTGTATATGTATAATTCATAGCAGTTTCTACAGAAGGAGTGGCGGTGGAGAGATGCTCTTTCTCCAGCAGCACCAGCGACAGATCCATGCTGGCGGCCAGGCGGTCCGCTTCCTCAGAGGTCCCGGCACAGACGGCAAAAACTGCCACCAGCGATTGTGGCGTTGCAGCAGCACGGGATGGGGCGAAGCTATCCGCATACTCCCGCACCGCTTCCGCTCCCCCGTTCCCGTTGATAAACTGGGCGAAGGCATATCCGGTCCCCAGCCGGGCGGAGAGCCCCGCACTGGAACTGCTTGAACCCAGCAGCCAGATTTCCGGCGCTGTACTCACGGCAGGTGTAGCCTGAAGTCCGGCATAGGGGTGCGGAGGTTCGGCAGCCCCAGTCTCATCAGACTCATGCAGATAAGCAATGAGTTCCTTAAGCTGCTGCTCATAACGGTCTATATCCTCAGGATTCACGCGGTTATCCTGCAGCGCCCTGGCGGACAGCGCACCGCCGCCTGCTGCTCTGCCCACACCCAGATCGATCCGCCCGGGATACAAGGCCTCCAGGACGCGGAAGTTCTCGGCGACCTTGTAAGCACTGTAATGCGGGAGCAGCACAGCTCCTGAGCCGATGCGGATCTCCGAAGTTACAGCAGCCAGATGAGCCATCAGCACCTCCGGACTGGAGCCGGCCAGTCCGGGCGCCGCGTGATGCTCTGCAACCCAGAAGCGGTGATACCCGAGTCGCTCAGCTTCGCGGGCCAGCAATACTGTCTGGGCCAGTGCCTCCGCAGGCGTGCTCCCTTCAGACACCGGCGATTGATCCAGAATGCTTAATTTCATATAGGATCAGCTCCAAGGGTTGGATTTTGTCTTCGGCTTTAAATATATCTTGGAGTTTTGCGGCAGTAATAATCATATTCCTGCCCGAATACAAGTCTTAGATGTTTCTCTTCCTGCAGTATCAACAGGTGAATAGCTAGAACGTTAAGCACCAGAATAATCAGGGTCAAGGAATTGGGATACATCAAATACAAACCCGCGAACATAAGATCAAAGCCGACAAAAGCAACGTTCCGGCTATATCTATACACCCCCCTGGTGATAAGCTTAGTCGTTGCAGACTTATCTATCCCGACTCTCCATGAGGTACGCATTGATGTCATAGCAAGAATGAACACTGCACACCCTACACTAACTATACCCACACCGGCGAAGTTAACAACCGGAAGATTATAATGGCGGCCGGTAAAATCGACAATATAAGATTCAGCTAATGACATAGAGAACCATGTAGCCCCCCAAATGAATGTAGTTATTTTAACTAATCGTTCTGTTACTTTTATTCCGGAGCTTTTCTTGCCTTTGGCCAGCACATTGGCCTTAATGCTGTTCTTTCTGTACAGAATCACAAGCTTTAACACATAAGAAAACAGGAAAATACAGAATACAATCAGGGATAAAATATTAAGAGTATCCATTATAAATTCACTCCTTTTAACATATGAATAGTTGCTCATATATTAAATTAATTGTATCCCCTAACCATTTACTTGTCAAAAGTCTTCTACGCAGACGAAAAAGGCGGTCCCGTTACCGTCACGGAACCACCAAAGCTGAAGCAGGACAGCTGTTAAGCCGCTGGTGTTCATTATTTAAGAATATGCTTGCTGCTTCTTAATTCTGCACCATCTTTACCAGCATATGCGCCAGCCGGTGGCGCTCTTCCTTGTTTCCGGCCTTCCACAGTTCCAGCAGCAGCTTCTCCTCACTGTTGCGGGGCTCTTCGTACGCCGCCAGATAATCGGCGATTTTCTCGGCAGCCACAGCCAGCTGCTCATCGCTGAGCCCGATTTTCTGCGCCAGTTGGATGCGCTTTCCCAAGTAGCTTTTGAAATCCTCGAAATTGTTCAGGATCAATTCCTTCTGCCCCGGCTCAATCCGGTCCAGCGCATCGTTCACCCGGTGCATCGTCACACTTCCGTCCTTGCTCACCACATGATTATGTTCAGACATTCAGAACACCTCCCATTTATTAGTGTGCGGTTTCCCACTAATTAACCAGAGGCCCCGTAGGTGAACCAAACGAAGCCCGCCGAAGGATATAGGAGGAGTGATCATCATCCCGTGGACACACCGCTTTCCTGCGCAGCAGACAGAAACCTGTCAGCACTGTCATGGCCCGGGCTGCTAGTGACGCGGACTGAGAATCGCTTATTCGGGCAGAACAGCCGTATTTGCAGATCAAGCGGACTCACAATCCCTTATATGTCCGCAGATCCTCATTTCAGGCAAAAATACATAAGATAACGGAATCTCAGTCCGCTTCGGCGCCAATATGATGATTAACGGAGAAATAAGCGCTTCTCAGTCCGCTTGCGTCAGGTTCAGCAACCCAACTATATAAACCGCAATGCAGCAACAACCCTACAAGCTACCGTTCAGCTGCTGTGTGGGACTGAATGAATACATCAATTCCATAAACTTGATTCGTTGCCGGCAGAATGGAGACTCTTAGGAAGCACTGTAGGCGTAAATGTTGTACGTTCTGCAACTTTGATGTCTTGATAGCAGGGTGTTCGGGCGGATTGTTGTATAAAATACAAGAATAATCCTGCTAAGCCGCTTGAACACAATGAAATCCTGCCTTTTATACAACATTTCTGGATTTGCGCCGATAGAATGAGGGAAATGTTGTA
This sequence comes from Paenibacillus sp. FSL E2-0178, assembly GCF_038593005.1. NCBI lineage: Bacteria > Bacillati > Bacillota > Bacilli > Caryophanales > Paenibacillaceae > Paenibacillus > Paenibacillus sp. FSL E2-0178. Next base: position 5,183,071 of record NZ_CP151953.1, on the reverse strand, counting down.
TTTTGGGCAGGATTTTATGAATCGAGAAATTCCAACGACAACTACGGTAACCACGGCAAATACTCAAATACGTAAATGTAGCAACTGCGGCAACAGCAGACGCCCGGAGGTCCAACTATTCACAGGGTGAAGGATAGACTTAGAATAAATCACAAAAAGACCCCGTGAACCACGGGGCCGGCTGTACATCGATTTCACATTAATTCGACACCGGAACGGCATCATAATATTCTTCGAGGGTAATCCCTCTCTCCGATACGGACGCGGCGATCTCCTTGCCTACATACCGGACATGCCAAGGCTCATAAATATATCCGGTGATCGCCTGCTTACCTTCGAGGAACCGGATAATATATCCGTACTCAGCGGCATGATCTGCAAGCCATTCTGCTTCCTTCGTACCGGCAAAGCAGCTTTCGGCCGCACATTTGCCGTCACTGCCGGACAGGTCAATCGCCAGACCCGTCTGATGCTCGCTGTGTCCGGGCAACGCACTGTAGGTGCGGGCTTTCTCTTCTCCGTCCCGGGCTACATAGTTATTGAACAGCCTTCTCTGGGTCGCTTCCGAACGGTAGCCGGATACGCCGGCCAGATAAATACCGTCCTTCTTCGCCCCGGCAAACATCTCCTCCAGCGCCGTGGCAGCTTCACGCCGCAGCATCCGCTTCTCGATCTTCTCCGAGAAAATAAAAGGCACATCAGGATAGACCAGATCGGCCGGCTTATATTTATCAGGCAGTCTGTACTGCTTATTAACCATAACCGCGATGCTCTCTGGTTCGGCGGCAACCATCTCTGCATCACCATTACTGCCGGAATCCGTAGCTGCCGGCTTATCCGTAGGGGCAGGCTTGTCCGTTGGTTCCGGAGTCCCGGCCGCATTATTCTCCCCGCTCGTTGAATCCGCAGGCGTCGGTGTAGGCTCAGTCCCCGTATTGTTGCCGGAGCCCTGCTCCTGGCCGTCCGGCTCTGCGCTTGGCAGTGCCGAAGTCTCCGGCGCCGTACCCGGCCCGGCCCCGAGATCGGTACCTGTATTTATATTTGTTCCGTCTTCCCGGGAAGCGGACGGGCTAGTATACTTCCCGATTCCCCAGCCGACAGCAATGACAACGATGAACAAGATGACAATCTTGGTGGTTCTGGACATATGCGGTTTCGTTCCTCCTAGAAGTTCTGTATTCTTTCTAAAGCTTAGTTACATTATTAGACAGGCTGAAGGGCCGAAATGTTTCAGTCCGGGCTGATAAATGTGCAGCAGCCCCTAAAACAAATATTACCATAGAACAATTAGCCGATACGCTAACTGCCCTATGGTAACAAGTTTCACTTATGAATGTAAAGCGCCTTTATCTGGATGAGCCGCGTCCGCCGCGTGAACCGCCGCCGGAGCCGCCACTGCGTCCGCCGCGCGATGAGGTTCCGCCGCTGCTGCGTCCGCCCGAGCTAAATCCGCCTTTGCCGCCCTTGGAGCCGCCGCCGCTATAACCTCCGCGTGAGCCGCCGCCTTTGGTAGCGGGCGCGCCTGAGCCGCCGCCTTCATTGCTGCGGGCTACATGCGCCCGGAATTTCGGGCTCGACTTCGCGCCGCCCGGGTTGTACCCGGCACCTGAGCCGCCACCCTTCGAAACACCATAGCTGAATTCGCCGGCATCCGCGCCTCTGGATACATTGGTGCTGTAGCCGCTGCTCGGGCCGCCGCTTCTGGCGCCGCCGCCCTTATTGCCGCCGCGTCCGCCTGCGGCATTCGCTCCAGCCGCATAACCCGGAGCCGGGCTGCTGTCGCCGCCGCCGCTGGCGAAGGCGCCGTAGCCGCCGCCCGGTCTTGGCTTCGCCGCGCTCTTGCCGGCGGAGTCGCCGCCCCGCGGAGCCGCAGCCGCGCTGTACGCGCTGCGCTTGCCGCCACCGCCGCCCGCCGCGTTCTTACGGCTGCGGCTCCCGCCTTCCGCAGGCGCGCCCCAGCCGCCTGCTTCCTTGCCGCCTGCCGCTTCCTTACGGCTGCGGCTTCCGCCTTCCGCAGGCGCACCCCAGCCGCCTGCTTCCTTGCCGCCGCGTCCGCGTCCGCCCGGACGCCCTGCGCCTGCGGCTTCCGCGCGCGGAGCACCGCCGCTGCGGCCCTGCCCGCGGCCGCCGCGACCAGCGCGCGCCGCTTCAGGCGCTGCGCTCTGCCGCCCGCCGCGCGGCGAGCCGCCGCCTTGCACAGAGGTGAATTCGCCAACGCCGAATTCATCCTTCTCGTACCGGCGGCGGTCCAGCCGCTGGGAAATGCCGTGCTCGATCAGTTCGAGCCCGGCGCGTTCGCGCGGCGAAGAGAACGTGATCGCAAGGCCTTTGCCTCCGGCGCGGCCCGTGCGGCCGATCCGGTGAATATAGCTGTCCGCATCCAGCGGAAGATCGTAGTTGAAGATGTGGGTAATGCCCTCCACATCAAGCCCGCGGGCTGCCACATCCGTAGCAACCAGCAGCTGCAGCTTGGCATCGCGGAACCGCTTCATGACCGCTTCGCGTTTGCCCTGCGACAAGTCGCCGTGCAATTCGTCGCAGTCATACCCGGCCGCCTGCAGTGCTTCGTTCAGCTTGATGGCCCGGCGTTTGGTCCGGCAGAAGATGATCGCCAGGTACGGGCGGTCCCGCTCGATCAGGGAGATCAGCGCTTCTTCCTTATTGCGGTCAGAGCATTCCACTACCTGCTGGCGGATATTGTCCAGCGGTATTGGAGAGCCGCTCTTGATAATGATATCAAGCGGTTCTTTCATATAATTCGCAGCCAGTCGTTTGATCGGGTCCGGCATTGTTGCAGAGAACAACATTGTCTGGCGGCGGTAAGGCACAGCCGTAATGATCGTCTCTACATCCTCCAGGAAGCCCATGTGCAGCATCTGGTCCGCTTCATCCAGCACCAGCATCTTCACGCCGCCTAAGTCCAGCGTCTCCCGGCGCAGGTGATCCAGCAGCCGTCCCGGCGTTCCGATAATGAGATGTCTGCCGCCTTCCAGCTTGCGGAGCTGTTTCTCCACATCCTGTCCGCCATAGACTGCCAGAATCTTCACTCCCGTATGGCGCGCCAGCTTGCGCGCTTCTTCGGTAATCTGCAGCGCAAGTTCACGCGTCGGCGCAAGAATAAGCGCCTGCGGATAAGCCGCCTCTACCCGGATCTTGTCCATAATCGGCAGCAGGAAGGCCAGTGTCTTCCCTGTTCCCGTCTTGGCACGGGCGATAACATCGAGACCCTCTACCAGCGGCGGAATCGCCTCTTCCTGCACCGGCGTCGGCTTCACGATTCCCTGCCCCTTGAGCAGATCGTTTAGTACTTCTGAAACTCCTAATTCTTTAAAACCCGGCAATTGCTCCACCTCACTATTTTCCCTAAGTTTTCACTTCATAACTTATATTCATCCATTTATCGGAGTAATGTACGCATTCACAAGGCTTGGCCTGCGGCATAAGCCCGTTATCAGGCGGCAACGGCTGCACCGTCCTGCATAGTGTGCTGTGCCAGGACAGCCAGTCCAGATATCGCTCTCAGGTATCCGTATCAAACAAAAGCGGAAGAACCCCGTTGCCGGAGCCCTTCCGTTCCACTGGCCCGCAAGGCTGCAGTCGAAGTTCGGTTTCTGGGGCAGCAGCGATCCACCGGACATTCAGACGGCACTCCATTTGCGTTCCATTACACTTTAATTTTGGGCAAGTTATCTTTATATATTGTACTTGATTTCGCGCCGCTTGTGTGCATCTGCGGAAGAATAATTATTTCCCGGGACTTATCCCGCTAGAATCTTCCTGATTTGAATATCGAGAACAGCAGCCATATAATCATCAGCATAGCGATGACGGAGCCGATCTCCACGATGGGGAAATCCCAGAGCAGCGAAGGCTCACCGCGCAGAGAGGAAGCAACAATCAGACCGGCCATAATAATGCTGAAGGCCAGCAGTACGATACTGAAGGAGAGCCGGTTGCCGACCCGGCTGAACTTGTGCTCCAGATTCTGGAGCTCAGGTACCCCAATCTCCACCTTGAGCTTCCCCTTGCTGAGCAGCGCGGAGAGCTGCCGGGCCTGGGCAGGAAGCTCCACCAGACTCTCGGCAAGATCGGCTACTCCGCCGAGCAGCTTGCGCTGCAGCCGGCTTCCGCTGAACCGCTGCTTCACCAGCTGCCTGCCGAACGGCTCGGCCATCTGCACTATGCTGAAGGCCGGGTCGAGGCTGGCGACCATGCCCTCCAGCGTCAGCATCGTCTTGCCCAGCATCGCGAGATCCGGCGGAATAACCAGCCGGTGCTTGCGGGCAATGCCGAACAGATCATTCAGCGCCTTGCCGATGCTGACCTGCTTAAACGGGATATCATAATACTGCTCCCGCAGCCGGTCCATATCATCATGCAGCGCCATCCGGTCGGCATCCTCCGGAATCACACCCAGCCGCAGAATGGCCCGTACCATCGAATCGGTGTTCTTGCGCATCAGTGCGATCACGAGTGCGGACAGCCCGTCCTTCATTTCCTCGCTCAGCCGACCGACCATCCCGAAATCAATCAGAGCCAGCTTGCCGTCCTCCAGCACCATGACATTGCCCGGATGCGGATCGGCATGAAAGAAGCCATGGATGAAAATCTGGTTCAGCATCATCTCTACAAGCTGCTGGGCAATAGTCTTGAGCTTGACGCCCTTGTTCAGCAGCTCATCCCTGCGGTTCAGCGTAATTCCGTCCACGTATTCCATCGTCAGCACCCGTGTCGAGCTGAAATCCCAATAGATGGCCGGTATATATACATTATCCTGGGCAGTCAGATGCCCGGCTATACGTTCGGCATTGCGCCCTTCCTGGGCATAATCAAGCTCGGCCATCAGGGCGCGGGAGAACTCCTCGACCATCCGGGTTAATCCGTATTGCTTGGCCCAGTCCATCTTCCGCTCAGCCAGGACGCTTAGATCCAGCAGAATTTCAAGATCCCGGCTCATGGTCCGCATGACGCCGGGACGCTGAATCTTGACCGCTACACTCTGGCCGCCGTGCAGCACCGCCCGGTGCACCTGACCGATGGAAGCCGCAGCAAGCGGATTGTTCTCGAAGTACTCAAAGACCGCATCCATATGCTGATCGAGTTCCTGCTCGATAATATTGCGGGCCGTCTCGGCCGAGAACGGCGGCACATTGTCCTGCAGCTTAATAAGCTCCTGTATAATTGAATCCGGCAGCAGATCGGAACGTGTACTGGCGAGCTGGCCCAATTTGACAAACGTTGGCCCCAGATCCTCCAGCACCCGGCGGATCCGCTCCCCGAGTGTTACGCTTTCGTGAACCTCCTGCGTAATAATCCGGCGCGGAAGGGACAGGAGATGATAGAGGCCCAGTTCCTCCACCATATAGCCGAAGCCATGACGCATCAGCGCCATGGCTATTGCCCGGTAACGGCCGGCATGTCTTATGCGGACTGCCATTTATTCCGTATGCGTTTCCGGCACGACATCCTCCTGGGTGCGGGGAGCCGTATTGCCCTCCAGCTCGGCCACGCGGCGTTCAAGCACAGCAATGCGCGATTCCAGTCCGGCAATGTCTCCTTGAACAGGCACCTTGAGCTCCTTCAGCACCTTCTGAACCTGCTCATGTACAGCTGCTTTGAAGGTACCGCGTTCTTCTTCACCGCGCTCCACCAGCCGGTCAACCAGTGCCTTGGATTCCGATGGCGCAAGCTCGCCCCGCTTGACGAGTTCATCTACGACCTTTTCAACCTTTTCCTTGCTGACAATGGTGAGGCCCACTCCTAAAGAGATTGCTTTCTTGAACAAATCACTCATGGTACTTCCCTCCCAAAGATTCCAGTTATGGTTAGAGTATACCCCTTAGCGGGCCAATTCACAAAATAACCCCACAAAGTGGGGCCAAATCTTCGATGATTACTCAGGTACTTTGCGGGGACCCCAAAATATATACTGTCTTTCACAAAAGTCCGGGGTTATCTCGGAATCCGTGCCGCCCAGGTGGCTGCGCGCAGAATCAGCTGGCGGACTGCCGGATGACGGAACGAAGGCTCATGATGGCCGGGCATAAGGTAGACAACCCGTCCCTGACCGTAGCTGTGGCACCAGGCCGCAGGCAGCATTTCCCCGTCCGCTTCATATTCAAGCAGAATCTTCTTATCGGTGAAGGGGTCGAACTCGAAACGGTACGGCTCTTCATCGAGCTGGAAATCCTCAATGCCTTCGGTGATATCATGTTCCCGCACCTTGAAATTCAGCGGTGCATAGGGAGGATGTCCGGTGAATCTGCCGCCGATCAGATGTGCCAGCTCATACCGCTTCGCCAGCGAAACACCGGTATGCAGGACAATCAGGCCGCCGCCGCCGCTTACATAACTCAGCAAACCCGCCGTCTGCTGGGGAGATACGGTTTCGTTCCATAATTCGTTATATGCAATGCAGAGATCATATCCTGCCAAATGTTCGCTTAACAGCAGCTTTTTATTCTCCGAGCACTGTACGGTCAGAAGATCATTCAGAATCTCGCTGACCTGCTTGTCTACGCCTTGCAGCGGGTGAAACCGTGGGTGGGTATAATCGCCAAGTAACAGGCATTTTCTCTTATCCATGGGTCTCCTCCTCCTTATTTCTTTATCTTTGTAGTTGAACGTTGCCTATTATTCTAAGGAAAACAGCTCCCGATGTCCATAAAACGGGCTGCTTTTATAGTAAGAATACGCTAATCCGGGTTGTCCAAAAAGAATTCCCGTCCTGTACCGGACGGGAATTCCTGCTCTGGGTGCCTGTGCAGCCCGGCCTGGTGCTACCGGTTACCGGGAAGCCGCGATATAACGGCCCAGCTCTACGAACATGCTGCCCATCCGTTCATGCTCCGGCATAATGATCCGCTTCACGCCCTCTTCCTTGAGGGCTTCAGAGGTAAGCCGGCCGACAGATACAGCCAGCACCTTATCCTCCAAAGCCTGAACGAGTTCTTCCAGCCTGCCCTGCTCCCGCGCATACTGCGCCAGGAAACGGAATTGCGGAGCACTTGTGAAGGCTACCGCGTTCACCCGGCCTTCTGTAATATCCGCCAGCAGCAGGGCCAGCGCTCCCGGCTCCGGCTGCGTGTACCGGTACGGCTGCACCCAGCTGACCTCTGCTCCCGCCTGCTCCAGCCACTGGACCAGATGCGGGGCAGACTCTCCGTGCAGCTGCAGTCTGACCCGCTTGCCCTGCAAATCCCAATCCTGCAAACCGCGGATCAGCCCTTTGGTGCTGCCGTCATCGTCGCGCACCACGGGCTCCAGCCCCCGCTTCTTCAAGGCATTGACTGTCTTATAGCCGCGCGCAGCAATAGGTGAAGCGGAGAGAACTTCCAGGAAGCGGTCCGCAAGCTCCAGCTTCGCGGCCATCTCGAACAATGCGTCGATTCCCATTCCGGTCGTCAGAACTGCCAGGTCCGGCGGCTGGTCTGTCCAGGCCGTCAGCCCGTCACGCAGTGCAGCATCATCGAGAAATGACGTCCCCTGGGCGGGACGGTGCAGCGCAGTCCCACCCATATTCTGTATCAGCTTGGCCATTTCTTCCGCCTTGCGCGGACCCGCCAGGGCAATGGTAATGCCCTTCAATTGCTCTGCCATGAATGCTTCTCTCCTTCGTCACCCCATATTATTGCTTATCAGTATACTTGCAAAAGGAGGTAAAAGGGAAGACCGCAGCGCACTTTCTGCTTCAGGAATTCCGCTGGTCTCCGGAACTACCGCTACTCTGCCGGACGGTATCCGCTGCACCCGGAGCCGGATTTCCCGGATATAATTTAAATTTGCCGACCAGCCGCTGCAGTTCATCGGCAAGATGGCTCAGATCTGCCGAGGAAGAAGCGATCTCTTCCACCGATGCCAGCTGCTGCTGGGCAGCAGCGGAGATAGTTTCGGTATTGCCTGCCGCCTCCTGGGTGATCCCTCGGATCTCTCCGATGGCCTTCTCCATACTATCCGCTTCTGCCGTCAGCGTATGCACTGCCCCATTCATCGCCTCAATCTTCTCCGCCGCCCCTTTAACCGCCCTGCGGATCCGTGAGAAGGAGCGTCCGGTCGTATCGACCGCCATAATGCCTTCGGATACCCGGTTCTTCGCATACTCCATGGTAGCTGTAGCCTGGATCATCTCTGCATTAATTGAAGTAATCTGTTCGGAGATCATTCTTGCCGACTTCTCTGATTCTTCAGCCAGCTTGCGCACCTCTGAGGCGACAACCGCGAAGCCGCGGCCCTGCTCGCCTGCTCTGGCCGCTTCAATGGAAGCATTCAGCGCCAGCAGGTTGGTCTGCCGCGAGATCCCGGTAATTACACCGACAATCCCCTGGATCTGTCCGGTCCGCTCGTTAAGCTTATCAATGACCCCGCCCAGCTCCTCTACCGTTTCATGAATCCCGTTGATCTTATCGACTACGCTGATTACAGATTCATTCCCCTCTGAAGCAGAGAGCGAGGTCTTGTCCATCATCGCAGATACCTGCTCCATGAATCCGGAAATATGCTCTACCTCGCTTGTAGTGGCAGCCGTACTTATCATTCCTTTATTGACACTGTTAACCTGGCGCTCTGTTCCGGCCGCTACCTCCTGGATCGCTATCGTAACATGCTCTATCGCTTTGGTAGTCTGCTCAGCCCCCGCTGTCAGTTCCTCGGCGGATGAGGAGACATTGTCGGTCATCTCCTGCACACCGGTAATCATCTGCCGCAGATTGCCGACCATCAGGCGGAAATTCTCAGCCAGCAGGCCAATCTCATCTCTGCGGAAGTCCCCGATATCCTGTGACAAGTCGCCCCCGGCGATTAGCTCTGTCGCTCTGCGCAGCCGCATCAGCGGCTTCAGGATCGACGAGACATTGAAGTAGATAAGCACCAGCGCCAGCAATACAGAAACAGAGATTACAATTAATACCGTCTCCCGGATATCACTCGTCGCACGGGTAATCTCATTCTTACTGATGGTTCCCCCGATTCTCCAGCCGGTCAGCTCATTCACCATGAAGGTCATCTTCTTGGAGGAATCCTTATAGTCATAATCGAAGCTGCCGCTCTCACTTTCGAACATTTGCTTCACGAAATCAAGTGAGGACTCCTCGCCAATAGCTTCGGTCGGGTGAACCAGGAATTTCTTGCTGCTGTCGATAATCAGAATATAACCTTCTTCGCCTACCTTGATATCTGTCAGATCAGCCAGCGAAGACAGGTTCAGATCCAGACCCACTACCCCGTTCCCGCCTTCCAGCACTGCTGAAATTGCAATAGCCGACTCATTATTCACGGTCTGGAATACCGGTGAGATCACAATCCCGCTGCCATGCTTAAGCGCATTGATATAAGCGTTCTCCTTGCGCGGGTCATAGCCGTCCGGCAGCTGGATATCGGCCGCACGGATACCCTTGCCTTTACTGGTTCCGGCATAAATATCAAGCACATCGGAATGCAGTTTGGCATACTCCTTAAGTCTGGCCTCCAGTGCAGGCGCCCCCGCCCCCGCCGCTTCATTGTTAATAGAATCCGCCGTGAGCTGCGCAGCGAAGTAGTTAATATCATCAATTTTGGATTGAATGTTTGCATCGATAATTTCGTTAACCGCCACTACACTTTCCGTGGCATTTTGGGTGAGCTGCTCCCCGACTTTACTGCTGGCCGATTGATAGGTCTGCCAGCCTATAATGATGCTGGGTACAAGCAAAACAAGCAAATATGTAAGAATTAGCTTCGTGCGGATGGTCAGACGCGCCTTTTTATTCATATGATGGGCTCACTCTCTCTTTCTTTATGGGTCTTAAGCACGATAAATCTGCAGCCTCAATATATAATTAAATATCGCCCCTGGAAATCCTCTTTTCTCCGGGAATTCATTATAATTCTCCTATGTTGCTTAATAATTTTCATATATACACAGCAAAAAACCGTTTTTATGAAAACGGTCTTTTGTTATATTTATTCAGTTTGGTGTGCAGCAGCCTTCCAACCGGACAGCCTGGCTTCTAGTGCGAATTCTTATTCCGGCAGGCTGGACATACGCCTCCAAATACAACATGTGTATGGGTGATGGAATAACCTGTATCCTCCGCCACCGTATCGATCCACGCCTGCGGAACCTGACTCATCACTTCATCCACTGCGCCGCAGATTTCACAGATAATATGCTGATGGTCGTCCAGACGGGCATCATATCTGCTGGCCGCCTCTCCGAGCTTCAGTTCACGAATCATTTGTTTATCCGAAAGATACCGCAGCGAATTATAGACAGTCCCATAGGCCAGGTTATGCCCCTGCTCTACAAGACGGTTCATTACTTCCGCAGCAGTAGGATGGTCATGGGAATTACGGACGATATCATACACGGCCTGACGTTGAGAGGTTAAATTCAGCGTTCTCATCTTTATCATCCTCTAACTTGTTTTTAGATCAAGTATAAGTCCTAGTGCCGGAAGCGTCAATCCGGGCGGGACTCTATTTGATCATTCCCGAGTATTTCACATCCACATCCGCCTTAACCTGAAATTTCAGCCGGGGATACAGACTCTCCCACACCGCCATTTCTGTGTCATTATTCCAGTGCCGGGCCCCGTAATGCAGCCCCCAGCCCATAGGGTCCATCCCGCTGTCCCGGATTTTGATCAGCAATGCTGTAACTGCCTTGCTGAGTTCCGCTGCACCTGACTCCCCGATCTCCTTCAGCATGTGGTGAGTTACCATATCCTCTGTACTATTTTCCTCCAGAATTGCCCGGATCTTAATGTTGTACCGGATGTACGGGTTATCCTCCTGCTGCGTCACAATCCGGTAGCTGGAGGAGCTGCTCTCTGTGTAGTACTGGTACATCCCGCCGCCTAAGTGAGCCGGAAAGTTCGTCCGCAGATTGGACCGGGACAGCAGATTGAACAGTCTGGTCTCGTCCGGCGTGAGAACAAGCTTGATTTTTTTCTTATCCAGCAGAGCAATCTTATCGATCAGGAACTGCTCTTCCCCCTGCGCTTCAATAATAGGCAGAATAGGATCAATGCCATTCTCATAAATGCTCCGCATCAGCTGATAGGAATACACACTGGAGATAAATGGCGACTCCGTACCCTGTCCGCTCATCGCCAGAATCAGCGAGTTGGACGGGATTCGCTCGGACGGCGGCTTCACCTGCAATACTTCCAGCGCCCCCGGCCTTCCAACGGCAAAATTCAGGATCAGCTGGATATCTCTGCGCCGCACCGCCCAGTCCGTCACATGCCGGATGTCTTTGGCAGCGATTTGCTCACCCAGGATCAGTGACTTGCAGTGGACATAGTCCAGCTCCTTCTCCACTTTGGACTTCATCCTGCGCAGTGCCTCGGAGATACTCTCCGATTCCTCGGTGAGGATCTGCATCTTCTCGTCGATCTTGGTCACATCCCCTTGAGGAATGGCCAGCTTCAGGCTAACCTTGAATGTCCCTTCCACCTTGCCAGGGTCAATCCCGATCGCGACCACAAATATTCTCCGGTCGATATCTTTGAAATTGCAGCCTGTCACTGTCATGCACACCAGCAACAACAGGAGGAAGACTGCACCCTTTTTGGTTCTCATGCCCTCCGCCTCCTTACAATCCAGTAGCACCAGAACAGCAGGAGAATCAGCAGCAGCTCCCCGTACCAGCGGATATGCAGCAGGAATACTCCAAGCATATTAAGGTCGTATTGATCCATACGCATAAGGGCGAGGGCTCCGGCAGCAAATAGGACCAGAATGACGATCTCCTGACGCAGTTTTTTCTTAGGCTTCTTAGCTGTGGAGGGCAACAGGCTGAGCAGCAGCTCTTTGCCGACATGCCACTGGATGATAGCACTGACCAGAGATAACGTAATGTAGGCGAAATAGAAGATATACAGCATGCGTTCGATCAGGAAAGCTTCGATGCGGATGCTGTCCGCCGTTGTAAACCACGTGTACACATGCCGTTCGATGCCAACGGTCCCGTGATATCCGATCGGCACAAAAAAGCATATGGCAAGCACCAGAAAACCTTCCAGACTTAGAATCCATATATGCTTGAGCTTCAGTCCATGAAATACCCGGTTGAACACCGCCAGATTGATATAACCGCTGAAGGTAAACGTTGCCGCTGCAATACTGTTCATATCCGGGGCATGCAGGGAATGCGTCATCACCTGCAGCACGGCATCCCAGCTGAAGTCCGGATTAATAATCGCCTTGACTGTTGTATACAGAATTAAAGGCAGGGTAATCCCCAGCGTAACCTCCAGCCCGTAGAGCAATGACAGCGAGTCTATCCGGGAACACAGGCAGACAACGGCCAGGAAGCCGAATAATATTGCATACGGCCCTGTATCCGGGCTGATAAAACGCAGCGTAATGTCCACAAAGGACAGCAGAATCAGCGCCCCGGCCATATACCAGAGAACCGCATACACAAAAATCAGCGGAGCAGCCAGCAGCTTAGGCAAGGCCGACCCGAAGATTTCCGGCAGTCCCTGTCCGGGGAATTTATTGATAACTTTGGTGAACAAGTAGATAAACAGGGTGCCCGTAGCCACCGCAACCAGAATGGAGGACTGCGCCCCGTCAAAGCGGGCATCGATCAGCTCCCGGGGGGCGAAATTAATGATGTTGATCAGGGTATTCATGAGAAAAAGACAATAGAAATAGCGGCTCTTAGCCATCACTCCCCACCGCTTTTCTTCCTCAGGGTCGTTCCCAGCGTATCGAGGAAAAACAACTTGAAATACGGCTGGCCGAAGCTGCGCTGGCTGCATAAATACATGGTGAAGCCCACCAGGCAGATGACAACACCGACGAGACCGAGTACTGCCGCAGCTACGACGAAGAAATATTTCAGCACACGGATAGAGAAGCTCATCATATTCAGCGGAATCAGGAAATTGGATATCGCCACAACGGAGACCAGAATAATCATAATGTTGCCGATCAGTCCTGCCGCAGTAGCGGCTTGGCCCAGTATCAGACCGCCAACCGTAGTGGCCGTCGGACCAATAGCCCGGGGCAGCCGCAAGCTCGCTTCGGTCAGAAATTCCATCATAATCATCATCAGAATGACCTCGACAAAAGAAGGATAAGGCACTGTAGCACGGCTTCCCCCGATCAGCAGGGCAATCTGCACACGCACAATCTCCGGATTATAGGAGGTGAAGGCAATGTACAGGGCAGGCAGCCACAGCGTCATGGCCACACCGAGAATGCGCAGCAGCTTTAAGAAACGTCCAACAAAGGGAAGATGGATTTTATCATCCATAGCTGTGAAGAAGTCATTGAATATAGACGGGAGCACAATGGCATATCCGGTAGTGTCCAGCATTACAGCAACCTTGCCTTCAGCCAAATTGAACACCACCCGGTCCGGGCGCTCAGTAACGATCGTTTTGGGGAAAATGCGCAGCTTGTCGCTGCTGATATATTTCTCCAGCTCACCGGCAGCCTGCAGAACATCCAGCTTAAGAGAGTCCAGCTTCTCTTTTAATTCGGCCAGAACATTGTGGTTCACTCTGCTCTCGTCATAGAGTATAGCCACCTTGGTCTTGGACACGTTGCCGATGATGGTGAACTCCATCTTCAGTGACGAGGACTGATAACGCCGCCGGATCAGGTTCAGATTAACCGCCAGACTCTCGCCCAGCGCATCTGACGGGCCTTGGCTGATACTCTCGGTTATCGTTTCTTTAACACCGCTAACCTCAGCCTTGAGCGCATCGAAGAAGCAGAGCCGGCCGGCCTGGCCTATACAGGCATAACCGCTAAGCAGAAGGTCCAGCGCACGCGTCCCCTCTGTAACTTCCTCACTTCCGGGGTAATCCGCAATGTAGCTATAGTAAGCTGCCGGATCGCCCATCTCGTAGAACGGTGCAACCACATTCCGGCTGATGGTCTGTCCATCCGTAACACTCTTGATATACAGCAGGCTGACCTCTCCAGAGGGAACGGCCATGATCTTGTCCTCCAGGTCACCGAAACCGCTCAGCTGTCCCCTGATCCATTCCAGGGTCACTCCCTGCTTATGCAATTGTCCTGACATGGATCATTCTCCCTCCAGGCCCGAATCACCGGGGACTTCCCCTTATTTTGGCACTGTCGCCCTCTTTTCATGCACCTTCTGCCGGGCTACGGCGTTTCTTTTGCCGGAAGTGTGGTAATAAATGAAATGAATACTGACTAATGGAGGGATCAACTCATGAATTCACAGGATCACCGCTCGCAAGGTCTTCCGCAATTTCCGGAATCCTTATGGAGGGGCAGCACGGAGCTGCCCTCTTTTCCGGAGCTTGCGGAAGATCATGTCACAGACGTAGCCATTGTCGGAGCAGGCATTACGGGTATTACGACAGCTTATTTGCTGTCCAAGGCGGGATATAAGGTCACTCTGCTCGAAGCAGGGGAGATCCTCGGCGGTACCACCGGCTTCACCAGCGCCAAAATCTCCGCCCAGCACGGCATGATCTACAGCGATCTGTTGAAGCACTTTGGGGAAGAACAGGCCCGGCTCTATTTCCAGTCAAACAGTGAAGCGCTGGAGTGGATGATAGCTACGGCGGAAGAACTGGGGCTGTCCTGCGGGTTGACGCGGGAACCTGCGTATCTGTATGCCGATATGGGAGATGAGAAGACGCTCAAGCAGCTGGCCGCTGAATTCGAGGCCTACAGCAAGCTTGGATTGCCCGGAGAATGGCTGGATCAGGTTTCGCTGCCACTCAGAGCCGGCGGTGCGATCAAGCTGCCCGGACAAGCCCGTTTTCATCCGCTGGAGTACCTGAAAGGGCTGCTGCAGGTCGTGCTGGACAAGGGCGGCACGGTATACGAGCATACGATGATTGGTGAAAGGGTCGATACGGACGGGCATCTCACCCTCTATACCGAAGGGGAGAAGTTCAAAATTAAATGCCGCCATGCCGTATCCGCTTCCCATTTCCCATTCTATGATGGAGGCTCTCTCTATTTCTCACGGCTGCACGCGGAGCGGTCCTATTGCCTGGCTATTGAGCCGGAAGCTGATTATGAGGGCGGCATGTACCTGAGTGCCAGTGAACCTACCCGCTCGCTGCGCGCGGTGGAATGGGGCGGGCAGAAGCTGGTTATCGTCGGCGGGAATAACCATAAGACCGGACAGGGCATCTGCACCTTCGGCCACTATGAGAATCTGGAGAAGTTTGCGGGAGAACTGCTCGGCATCCGCAGCATTCCCTTCCGCTGGTCGGCGCAGGATCTGATCACCCTGGACCGGGTTCCCTACATCGGCAAGCGGGCAGAGGATGAAGAAATCTATATTGCCACCGGCTTCGGCAAATGGGGCATGACCAGCGGAACGCTGGCTGCGCGCCTGATTGCGGACGGAATTGCAGGCAGCAGCAACCCTTATAAGGAGCTGTACGATCCGTCACGCTTCAAGGCTAATCCGGGCATCAAAAATTTCATTGTACAGAACTTCTCGGTCGCCAAAGAGCTTGTAGCCGGAAAAGTGGAGATTATCCATAAAAAAACAGACGAGCTTGCGCCGGACGAAGGGGCCGTTGTTTTCCATGACGGCAAACGGGTTGGCGGCTACCGCGACCCTGAGGGCAAGCTGCATCTCGTGGACAGAACCTGCACACATATGGGCTGTGAATGCGAATGGAATGACGGGGAACGCTCCTGGGATTGCCCGTGCCACGGCTCCCGCTTCTCTTATGAGGGCGATGTGCTCGAAGGACCGGCAACAGTGCCGCTTAAGAACCTCACAGCCAAGCTGTGAGCCTGCTTCATATACAGCAGTGTGCAGAGACATTCCAATTAGAATGGACTGTCTTGTCCCTCTCCGCCTGTTCCGGCGTGATTGTCTCTGTCCGCTCAGGTATAATAGCCTTATGTTCATCCAATATATAGAATTTCCTATCTTAAGGAGCGTGACGACAGGTTATGGATTTAAGAGGAACCAGTATTGTAATTACAGGTGCAGGTAAAGGAATCGGCAAAGCACTCGCGATGGCACTCGCTAAAGAAGGCGCCAACCTGGGGCTTATCTCCCGAACTTCAGCAGATCTGGAGGCATTGAAATCGGCATTGACTGAGGTATATGACATCAAGGTCAGCATTGCTGTAGCTGATATCGCGGTGCGTGAGGAAGCAGAGCGGGCGGTTGTCGCCCTGCAGAATGACCTGGGCCCGTTCGATGCGCTTATCAACAATGCCGGGATTGCCCAGTTTGGCACCTTCCTGGAGATGGACCCTGCTGACTGGGAGCGCCATATGCAGATCAATCTGTTCGGCACTTATTATGTAACCCGCGCGGCACTGCCTGCTATGATTGAACGTTCCAGCGGTAACATCATCAATATCTCTTCCACGGCAGGAGAACGCGGCTTCGCTACAGGCTCAGCCTATTGTGCTTCCAAATTCGCTCTGATGGGTATGACGGAAGCGCTGGCGATGGAGGTCCGCAAGCATAATATCCGTGTCGTGGCACTGACCCCCAGCACCGTCAACACAGGTCTGGCCACCGGTGCCGGCCTGAAGATCGGCGATGAAGACCGGATGATGCAGCCCGAGGATGTGGCCGAGCTGACACTCGCTGCCTTGAAGCTTCCAGACCGCGTCTTCCTGAAGACTGCTGGCATCTGGACGACCAATCCGCAATAACAATGGCAGATTACACCCACACCCTATGAGGAGGACTTGGCATGCTGGTAGTAACCAACACGATTAAGATCAAAGAAGGACATGGCGAAGCACTGGCCTCGCGTTTCGGGGCAGATAATGGGGTGCAGAGCATGCCCGGATTTATCCGCATGGAGGTCTGGCAGGGCGCGCCCAAAGAAGGCGTGGAGGAACTGAAGATCTGTACTGTCTGGGAGAGCGAGGAAGCGCTGAGCGGCTGGACGTCCAGCCCCGCCTTCCGCGATTCGCACCGCGGGGCCGGCCGGAATGAAGCCATTGTCGGCGCCTCACTCGACAAGTATGAGCTGATACTCAGCCGAAATCCCGGTAACTGAATCTAGCCGTTACGCATATACACAACAGGGATGCCCCGCAGCCTTTAAGGCTTGACGGGGCATCCCTGTTATTGCTTCTGTAGTTCACAATCCGGTTATTCGCGGCCCGCTGCCGGAGACTCGCTCACGTCCTGATGCTTGCCCGGCCAGAAGGCCCGGCGGCCCAGAAGCACGGTGATGGCCGGAACCAGGAACGGCCGGACCACGAAGGTATCGAGCAGCACGCCAATCGCGGTGATGATGCCGAATTGCACCAGCACCTGAATCGGCAGACTTGCCAATACGGCGAACGTACCTGCCAGAATGAGTCCGGCAGAGGTGATTACCGATCCGGTTTCGTTCACGCCTTCGGCGATGGCCTGCTTCAGCGGCATCACTTTACGCTTTTTCCAGATATTCGAGATCATGAAGATGTTATAATCCTCGCCCAGCGCTACCAGGAAGACGAAGGAATAGAGCGGAATTGCGCCTTGAATTGCATCTGCACCGAGCAGATAATGAATAATTATCCAGCCCAGACCGAGTGCCGAGAAGAAGGAGAGAATTACTGTAGCCACCAGATAAATGGTCGCTACTACAGATCGGAGATAGATCAGCAGGAGCACTGTAATCATCCCGATAACCACGGGTATAATCAGGTCGGTATCCCGTTCCCCAAGCTCCTTGGTATCATGCTGGGTGGCGGTCTGTCCGCTAATCCATACCTTATCCTGCGCGTTCTCAATTCCCGACTCCGCCAGTGCCTGCTCTACCGTAGCCTGAAGCGCCGGAATGTGATTCATTGCCTCGATGGAATACGGATTGGCCTTGAATTCAATATCATATGCAGTGATGTTCTTATTGACGGCCCCCTGCTGCGGATCAGACACCACGTCCACATAGGACAGGCCGCTCAGGATGACCTTCAGATCTTCTCCGCCGCTCAGGCCCTCTGTATCCACCATCAGCTTGGCTGGTGCCAGCTCTCCGGGAGAGAACTGCTTGCCGATCAGGTCGAACCCTTCACGCGATTCCATATCTTTCGGGAAGGAGGACAGGATATCATAGGTGAATTTAATTCCGCTGGAGAACGAGGCGAGAATGCCCAATACCACCACGGTTACTCCTACGATCGCCCATGGCCGGGAAATGACAAGATGCCCGATTCCTTTTTTGGACGAACGCTTCGGCTCCGGTACCGGCTTCCCCTTGGCCTTGGCCCGCTCAATCTCCATTTGCGGAGTGCGCGGAACAAACGGGAAGAACGAGGTTCGCCCGAATATAGCCAATAGTGCCGGAACCAGCGTCAGACTGGCAATCCCCATAATCAGAATGGAGACACTGAACGGAACCGCAAAGCGGTGGTACGCCCCGTATTTGGCCAGCAGCAGCGCGAAGAGCGCAAGCACAACTGTGAATCCGCTCATGGCGATCGCTCCGGAGGAATGGGTGATTGCACTCAGCAGTGCACGCCCCTTATTCTCCTCAACCTTCAGCATCTGGCGGAACCGGGAAATCATAAACAGACAGTAGTCTGTCCCCGCCCCGAAGAGCAGCACCGTCATAATAGATACGGCCTGCGAATCCACCGTAATCCAGCCTTCCTCTGCCATCTTGCCGAGCAGCGGACTGGTCACGCCATAAGCAAAGCCCACGCCAATGAGCGGTATCAATGCCAGAATCGGCGATCGGTAGATCAGGAGCAGGAAGACCAGCACCAGAATTACCGTTGCAATCAGCAGAGAAACGTCGGCATTCTTGAACAGGCCTGTGGCATCTACCGATATCCCGACAGGGCCGGTAACCCGCAGGCTTAAGTCGCCGCTGGCTGGCTTTACTGAAGAAGGGTCTGTTCCTGTTTCAGTACTTACCAGCTTCTTCATCTCAGTCAGCGATTCCCCGAGCTGGTCACTGTCTGCCTTCTTGTCAAACAGCACCGGTGTGACGAGTGTGCTTCTATCCTCCGACAGTGAAGCCTGCAGCGCCTGCGGCGGCAGCTGTCCAAGCGGCGGAACAAAGTTCTGATGCGCGAGCGGCTGCTGTTCAAGCTTGGAGTATACAGCAGTTATATGTAAGAGATCATCCTCTGTTAAGCCGCCTTCACGATGCCATACCAGCAAGGCCGGTACGCCGCTTCCGGCAGGGAATTCTGCCTCTGCAAGGGCTGCTGCGCGGACAGATTGCGAATCCTCCGGCAGGTTGGGCGCGTTATTGACAACCTGCGAGTTCACTGAAGGCCAGATCATAGTCAAAGCCCCTACAACTGCAATCCACACCAGAAGGGTAATCCATTTTGTTTTGCCTCCTGCTACCCATTTACCGTAGCCTGACATTCCTTTCATCCTCTCTCCCATCCGCAGGCCTAAAATGAGCCGCGGGTCATTTTTACTATCCTTATCATATATACCCTAAAAATTTAAATCAAACCTTTTTTATGTTAACAAAGCTGAAAGGGGTTCTATTCTGTTCCCCGGCAAAACAAACAGGCCCGCAAATCGCCATAAGCGATATGCGGACCCTCGTATATTGGATTCCCTACCTCTACGCTTCTACAGTTTCCCTGTTAAACGCTAAAGCTGATGAATGTTTAAGATTTCTTGAGCTCTCCGGTTCCATTAATCCAGAAAACTCCAGTACTGATCTGCTACTTTTTTTTCTGCTTATCAGCGATATATAAAAGTATTCCTATGATAGCCAGCAAAAAAAGATATAAAGAATCATCACCGCTAACTAAGCGTACTCCAAATAGGGAAGACACACCAACCAATAAATAAAAAACAGAAATTGTAATTATCATGTAAATGTAGACCATTTACTCTCCCCATGTCTTATGTACGGGGGCAAATCACAATTCATTGCTGCTCCAGTACATATTATTTTTTAATAAGTGAAATTAAAACGATCAGTAAAATCTTCTATTGCTGCTCCCGAAAAGTCTACACTAAAAAAATTTAAAATAGCCAATGCTGCTCCGGGAATTAGTTTATGAGCATAACCGAGTGCTACAGAACCCGTTTGTCCGGCGTATGATTTTGCTACCCTTATTTCCTGCTTTAAATATCCATCTTGTGATTGATCTCCAGTCGAAATAATATTGATCTCTACTGCATCCCCATCATTTTCTTGTTTTTGAGTTTTATTTGTATATTGGAATAATTGTGGATCTGATCTCCAATTATGAACGCTATAAGGTGCTCCGTAAGGTGTGGCCTGGCTCTGCCAAGCCATTCCAAGCGTGTCTGTAAAACAGAAAGTAGGTGCTTTTGCCCAATTATACTGTGCATATATATTATAGCTATTTTCGGAGCTATTAGGTGAACTGTTTTTTGTTGCAAATCCATATAAAGAAAAATTGCCTTCTTGGACAGACCTTGTGGAAAATTGATTAGAAGAAACTACTTTCCCCTCTTCATCTATAATGGTTTTTACAGGATTCAATTTTTCAGCCTTAATTTTTATGCCGCCATCACTGACAATCTGCTTTTTTAAAGCTAAGGATATAAAACTGGTTTCTTCAGTCGTAAACCCCATTTGCCCAAGATAATCATTAAGCTCAGATTCGGAAAGCGTATTTGTATTCTCTAAAGGGGCTATATACTCTGGCTCTGCAACAACGTTATCAGATGCGAAAACAGGAAACGAGAAAAGAAGCATCAAAGCAAAAGATAAAAAGAAGGCAGAAGCTTTTTTCATAAATAAACCTCCATTGGTAATTTTCAGCAGCCGGCCTACCGCTGTATATATTACCATTTTTTCACTTTAATCTCTCGCTTAATTATTACAATTATTTTAATTTTTTTAAAAAAATAATAAATTTTAATATTTATAACACCTCTCACCACGAAGAGATAGCGAGAAAAGATTCTTATTTTTGAGAACGATGTCAACGCTGACTTTTAATACGGTAGTCCATCTTCACCTAGAAACAAGAGAGCAATAACGGTGCATATAGAAAACAATCCAAAGATTAAGGGGTACTAGGTAACGCTTAATAGACCCACGTCCATAGTGTCCCCACATAACAGGACAGTCCTGCAAAGCCCTTAAGCGATTAGCGAGATTAACCAAAAAAATAAAGCCCCTATATCCTCAGCAGAGTTGCTGTGACATTAGGGCTTTATGAGCCTATTACTTATTTTGGAAGGTGATTCACCCTACATCCGGCAGATCATCCCCGGAGAACTGGCTGTTGTAGAGGTCGGCGTAGAAGCCGCCTGCTTCGAGTAGCTCCAGATGGGTGCCCTTCTCAATCACGCTGCCCTGATTCATAACCAGAATCAGATCCGCATCACGGATGGTGGACAGGCGGTGAGCGATGACGAAGCTGGTTCTGCCGTTCATCAGCGTATTCATAGCCTTCTGGATCTGCACCTCCGTGCGGGTATCGACGCTGCTGGTGGCTTCATCCAGAATCAGGATTGAAGGATCGGCCAGAATTGCCCGGGCAATAGTAAGCAGCTGCTTTTGTCCTTGGGAGATGTTCGAGGCTTCCTCGTTCAGTATCGTGTTATAGCCCAGCGGCAGCGTGCGGATGAAGTGGTCGGCATGAGCAGCCTTCGCTGCCCGGACCACATCAGCCTCCGTAGCACCTTCCCGGCCGTAAGCGATATTGTCACGGATGGTGCCGTTGAACAGCCAGGTATCCTGGAGCACCATACCGAATTTGCTGCGCAGCTCGCTGCGCTTCATATTGGTGATGTTGACACCATCGATCACAATTTCCCCGCCGCTGATCTCATAGAAGCGCATCAGCAGGTTGATCAGGGTCGTTTTACCGGCTCCGGTCGGACCTACGATTGCAATAGTCTGTCCCGGGCTGACCTCGATATTCATGTCTTCAATGAGGATAGCATCCTCTTTGTAGCCGAACTTCACGTGGCGGAATTCCACGGAGCCCTCTTCTGCATCCGCTGGACGTTTCGCAAGTGAAGTCCCCACTTCTGGAACTTCCTCTTCTTCATCCAGCAGTTCAAATACACGTTCCGCCGAAGCGATGGTGGACTGGATGATGTTGGCGATATTGGCTGTCTGCGTAATCGGCATAGTGAACTGGCGCGAATACTGGATGAAGGCCTGGATGTCCCCGACATCAATCGCTTTTTTGGTTACGAAGATCCCGCCGACCACACAGACCAGCACATAACCAAGGTTCCCGATAAACATCATCAGCGGCATAATAATCCCGGAGATGAACTGGGATCTCCAGCCGGAATTGTACAGGTCATCATTAATTTTGTTGAAGTCCTTCAAAGAGTTCTTCTCGCGTCCGAACGCTTTGATAATACGGTGTCCGGTATACATTTCCTCAACATGGCCGTTCAGCTGTCCCAGCGACTTCTGCTGGCCGATGAAATAGGTCTGTGAGCGTTTGGTGATCAGCATAATGACCACGAAGCTCAGCGGCAGCGTTACTATGGTAATCAACGTCAGCCACGGGCTGATGGTCAGCATCATTACGATGACACCAATAATCGTCACAACGGACGTAATAAGCTGGGTCAAGCTCTGCTGCAGGGTAGTACTGATATTGTCCACATCATTGGTCGCCCGGCTTAATATTTCCCCGTGTGTCCGGGAATCGAAATACTTCAGTGGCAGCCGTTCAAGCTTGCTGTTGATCTGCTCACGCATATCATATACGACCTTCTGCGCCACACCGGCCATTACATACTGCTGTATATAACTGAACAGTGAGCTTAACAGATACAGTCCGGCCAGGAGAATCAGAATATCATTAATATAGCCAAAATCAATCTCCGCTCCAGCTACACCCATCAGCTTGCCATAGGCGCCTTCAAACAATTTGGTGGTAGCTCTACCCATTACTTTAGGGCTGAAAATGCTGAATATGGTACTGGCAATTGCCATCACAAACACAATAATCAGCTGAACCTGGCGCGGGCGCAAATACCGGGTCAGGCGCCGCAGCGTTCCCTTGAAATCCTTGGCTTTCTCGGCCGGCATTCTCATGCCCGGACCGCCGGGACCTCCGCCCGGTCCGAAGCCGCCACCTGAACGCCGGGGCGGTTTCATGTCTCTATTCTGCTCACTCATGCTATTTCCTCCTCTGACAACTGCGAGGATACGATCTCGCGGTACACCTCATTGTTATCCAGCAGCTCACGGTGTGTGCCCATTCCGACAATCTCGCCGTCATCCAGTACGATAATCCGGTCTGCATCCATAACCGTACTGACACGCTGTGCGACAATAAGGACTGTAGATTCTGTAGTCTCCCCCTTCAGGGCAGCACGCAGCTTGGCATCGGTCTTGAAGTCAAGCGCCGAGAAGCTGTCATCGAACAGATACACTTCCGGTTTCCGTACCAGTGCACGGGCAATGGACAAACGCTGTTTCTGGCCGCCGGAGACATTGCCCCCGCCCTGGGAGATTTCCGAATTGAAACCGTCCTTCATAGCCGTTACGAAATCATAGGCCTGGGCCACTTTAGCAGCATGAATGATTTCTTCATCTGTAGCATCCTCTTTACCGTAACGGATATTCTCGTTGATGGTACCGGTGAACAGCACGGCTTTTTGCGGGATATAACCAATCTTGCTCCGCAGATCCTCCTGCGTCATCTGGCGAACATCCACTCCATCGACGCGGATCGCACCTTCAATAGCATCATAGAATCTTGGAATCATGCTTAGCAGCGTTGATTTACCTGACCCGGTTCCCCCGATAATAGCTGTAATCTCGCCGGGGCGTGCACTGAAGGTAATTCCGGACAGCGCAGGCTGTTCAGCTCCCGGGTAAGAGAAGGATACGTTGTCGAACTCCACAAAACCGTGCATTCCGTCACGGCCGTCCGCATGGGTAGCTGTAGCCGTAGTCTTCAGGTCTGCGGTTGTCGGATCCGTAATTTCAGGCTGCATATCGAGGACTTCATTGATACGCAGTGCAGAGGCAGAGGCTCTTGGAATCAGGACAAACATCATCGAAACCATGATGAGGGAGAACATAATCTGCATTGCATATTGAATGAAGGCCATTAGTGAACCTACCTGAAGATCGCCGTCGCCAATCCGGATTCCACCATAATAGAGGATAGCGATCATGGAGAAGTTCATCACGATCATCATCAGCGGCATCAGTCCGGCCATAACCTTATTCACCTTGATTGCAGTATCCGTCAGATCTGCATTGGCCAGGCTAAACCGCTTATTCTCATGATCAATCCGGTTGAACGAGCGGATTACGCGGATACCGGTCAAATGCTCACGCAGCACAAGGTTTAATTTATCCAGCTTGATCTGGATGGCTTTAAACAGCGGAAGCCCCTTCATTCCAATGAAGAAGATCGCTCCAACCAGCAGCGGAATCACCACTACAAAGATCAGCGAGAGCTTGGCATCCTCGGACACCGCCATAATGATCCCGCCGATCATCATCATCGGAGCACCAATCATCATGCGAAGCATCATAGTTAATACGGTCTGGACTTGTGTAATATCGTTGGTAGTACGTGTAATTAATGAAGCCGTACCCAGCTTGTCGAATTCATGCAGCGTGAAGTTCTCGACATGGTTGAACATCCGTGACCGGGTGTTCTTACCGAAGCC
Organism: Paenibacillus sp. FSL E2-0178; assembly: GCF_038593005.1. Classification (NCBI taxonomy): domain Bacteria; kingdom Bacillati; phylum Bacillota; class Bacilli; order Caryophanales; family Paenibacillaceae; genus Paenibacillus; species Paenibacillus sp. FSL E2-0178. The sequence continues at coordinate 5,158,560 of NZ_CP151953.1, read as the reverse complement.
GGCTGCAACCTTAGCCGACAGATAGCTGGCAATAATGGAGCAGACTGCACCGCCGGCCGCTACCAGCAGCATGAAGCCGCCGATTCTCCAGATATAAGGCTGATCGCCATCTACAATCCCCTTGTCAATAATGTCACTCATCAGGGTCGGGAGATACAAATCCCCCATGGACTGCAGGAATACGAGAATCAGTACTGCGGCTATCGCCAGTCGGAAGGGTCTCAAATGCTTTAGTAATTTAATCAAGTTTCTCATCTCCGTTCATTTGTAACCGGTCTAGATTAGGCGGAGGATTGTCTTTCATGAAGGCATGTACTTTAAGCAGCAGCTCTGCCAGCTGGTCAGACTCTTCCTCACCCAGATACTCCACCATTTTGTTAAGCGTGGTGTCCATGTGCTTCTTGGCCTTGCGGGTAATAATTTTCCCCTGTTCCGTCAACTTGATGCGTACCACTCTCCGGTCGGAGGCGTCGGCTTGCCGTTCCACCATCTGCTTAGCCTCCAGACTGTTGATCAGCTGTGTGACCGTGGGCGGAGTCAGCCCCAGAAAGCGGCTGATTTCAGAAACCTTGAGTCCTACATCAGATGAATGGGACGCCCGTGCAATACATATCAATAAAGTCATCTCACTTGGCTTATGACCCTCCACGGAATGATGCAGGTGGCCTTTGCGCAGCTTCCGGAGTGCGGAGAAAAGCTTGTGTCCGACTGAATTTTCATCTTCTCTATTTATCCCAATGTTCCCACCTCTTTTTTAGTTAGGTATACAAATAATTAAACACTATATTAATTAGGCTACCTAATTATATTTTCCGGGCAAACCTTTGTCAATTCCTGAATACGCTATCAATTATTACAGATTGAAGAACGCAGTATAACGGATCATTGTACTTTTTTTCACATAATCATGCACAAATGCTCCCTCGACACGGTTGGCCGGGGAGTGATCCTCAGATAAGGTAATGATAAAGCTAAATAACGCCAAAACGCGGGCTCTCATGATCAGTTATTTCGTCGCGCTGTCTTACCTCCCGTAGCAGCTCCCTGTAAGCGGTCTGCTGGGTGTCGGATGAGGCGTCTCTGTTCAATTCGAACAGGGTCACACAATTAATGAAGTCCTTGCCGCTATTCAGCCTGACGGTTAGCCGCAGACATTGAATAATATAGTCAATTCCTTTGGAGTACTGTTTACGGGAGATATAATACATGGCTATCTGGTAATAGAGGCGGTACACACGGTCTACATTAATCGGGTCCTGAAATTGTTCAAAACGCAGCATCTCCCTGGAAAAGCGTGACAGCACAGCGTCTGCTGAGAATCTGAAACGGTTGGCCGACTCCAGAATAATGACCATGCCGGATAGAATTTCACCGGGATGCTCTGCCAAAAAAGCTATATATGCCGGCAGCACCGAAGTATTGCCCATTAATATCTCAAGGGTAAAGCTATTGGCTACAGCAAACAGCCGGAAGCTATCCACGGCACTGCGCCCTTCATCATCAAGCAGCTCAAACCATCCCAGATCCGCATAACCGGCGGTGTATTTCTTGGCCTGCTCATATTCCCCACGCTTAGTAAGCGCCGAAGCCTTCATTAGATAGCCATGGCCATAATAGACTACCAGCGGGCGTTCCGCCTGGAAAGCCTCCACCCGTTTCCCCTTGCTTCTGCGCAGCTCCTCGCGGTAGATTCCATGGGCTAATGCCCTTAGCTCATCGGCAAATTTCTCTACATCCTTCCAGCGGTGCAGGGCAAAGCATACCTTCGCCAGCTTAAGCAGCCCGTCGAGCTGCATGTCCTCGGGAAGCAGACCGCGGAACGGCTCAAAGCAGATTACAGCGCGCAGCTTCTGTTCCATATCCACATCAGGCGTAGACTGCAGGGATTTGAAAATACGGTACTGGCTGATGGCCAGCCGTTCTGAGTAGCTATCCGGCTCATTCTCTACAATAAGCCTGTAGAACACGACCGATTCCTGTGTCTTGCCGCTGCAGAACAGCCTCTCCGCAACCGTATAGATGATATCCAGCGGCCTGGGGTATTCCATAATTCTGCCTAACACTTCATCAATACACTGCCGCTTGCCAATTTCGGCACAGCGGACCAAAAAAGGCTCCACACGGCGGCGGGAAATTCTGTCCTCACTAAAGCACTCTTCCACATATAGCGGATACAGCCAGCCCTCCGGGAATCCGAATGCCCGCGTCATCGCATCCAGTTGTCCCAGAGAAATCGGCTTGGACGGATTGCCATGAAGGATCGCACTGAGACTGCCGCGGTTGAGTCCGGATATTTTGGCAAATGAGGCAAGATTATGGCCCGAGCGGGACAAATTTTTCTCAATTTCCGTTCGTAGCGTTGTCAGTTTCGCCTCCACCCGGCACCTCCTCAAGGATTCACTTGTAACCCTTCTATTTATTGCCATTATAGGTGATGACTATTGAAAGCACAACAAAACGGCCCCACATAGTGAGACCTCAACATCCAGACGCTTACTGGAGTTATTGTATAATTTAGACTACTGCTGCAAGGCTGCTTTATTTCTGATCCGCTGGTTTTTGGTGTTCTTGGTGTACCCTGCTGCCCCGTTCTTGCGGCTGCGCAGACTCTCCATCATCAGATTCTGGGCCAGTACGATATATCCGTCCAGCCGCTGACTGAGCTCCAGAACCGCATGATCACTCAGACTCCGCTCCTGGGCCACCTCCAGCAATTCACTTCTTAAGTTTTCTATAGTAAGAAACAGCTCATCTTCTCTATAATCCCTGTTCTGGTTATCGGGGGAATTCTGGTAAAGGTTCACGGTTACTCACCTTCTCTCTATCAACTTCTCCCTTATCATAATTCATGATGCCAAAAAACATATTTTGAAAAAAAAGAAAAAAATGTCGTTTACAGTTCCCCGAGCACTTTCATCGCAAAGGCAATCCACTCCCGCGCTGCGAAGGACAGATAACGGTCTCGGCGCCAGATCATCCCCAGCTGCCAGGGTATCACAGGCTCGGTCAGGGGGATGACAGCGATCCGTGAACGGTCCATATCCCGGCATATGGTCTCCGGCAGCAGCGCAATGCCCATTCCGGCAGCTACCATCCGGCTGATCAGATCCCACTGCGAGCTCTCATAGACCACCTTAGGCTGGAAGCCTGCTTTGACACATTCCGAAATAATCCGGTCATGCAGGGCGAAGTCCTCCCGGAACAGCACGAATTCCTCTTCTGCCAGCTCTTTCAGCGGCACATTCTGCGCCCCGTCCAGACGGTGTCCTGCGGGAACCAGCAATTGCAGCTTCTCCTCCACAAAGGTGAAGCAGTGAAACTTGGCTCTGTTGACAGGCAGGACAATCGCCCCGATATCAAGCAGGCCGGACTCCACATCATCCTCTACCTTTTTGGCGCCGTCTTCATGCAGCCTTATCGTCACCTCCGGGTAACGGCGGTGAAATTCCCCGATGACAGCAGGGAAGAAACTGGCTCCTACCATAGGAGGCAGCCCAATGCGGATATGCCCCTGCTTCAGATTGCGCAGACTGTCCAGCTCCGAGGAGAGGCTCGTGAAGGACTCTACAATATTCTGCGCCTTAACCAGCAGAAGCTCGCCGGCATCGGTCAGACGGATGCTTTTGCCCTCCCGGTAAAATAGATCCGCCCCCAGTTCAATCTCCAGATTGCGGATCATCTTGCTGATTGTGGGCTGGGTAATATACAGCGATTCCGCCGCTCTGGAGAAGCTGTTCAGCCTGGCCGCCTGCACGAAATACTCCAGCTGTCTGATGTCCATACCGGTAACCTCCATGTATAGATAAAAGGAATGTGAGATATTCAATCTATTCATTGTACCTATGAAAGAAAAGGATGTAAACTTTCAGTAAGACGAAAGGAAGTAATCGCTATGAAAAAGATCGCCTTAGGCTTACTGCAGGTAGCCGGACTTACCGTCTTCTCCCTGCTGGTGAATACATTAACCTCACTACTGCATATTCCGCTTCCCGGAAGCATTATCGGGATGATTCTCTTATTTCTGCTGCTGGAGTCCGGTGTGATCCGGCTGAACTGGGTAGAGGTTGGCGCCTCGTGGCTGCTTGCCGAGCTGCTGCTGTTCTTCATCCCTTCCGCTATAGGTGTTATGAAATACTCGAAGCTGCTCGAGGCAGACGGTCTGCAGGTGCTGGCGGTTGTGCTCGTAGGTACGTTTGCTGTAATGGCCGGCTCCGGGGTACTCACGGGTGCTATTTATAGAATAAAGGAGCGTAGAAGCTCATGATAACCGGATTATTATTTCTTGGACTCACCATCGCTGTCTACCTTCTGGCCAAACGCATCTATGCCTCCAGCGGCAAAATGTACACTTCACCGCTGATTATTACACCGCTGCTGATCATCGCCTTCCTGCTGATGACGGGCAGCTCCTATGAATCTTACAATGCGGGAGGCAAATGGCTATCGGACCTGCTTCAACCGGCGACTATCGCCTTTGCGATCCCACTCCATAAAAATTTCAAGGTACTCAAAAAGCACGCCGCCGAAATTGCGGCAGGCGTGCTGTCAGGAACGGTTATTGCCGTGATCTCATCCATGCTGCTGGCCAAATGGCTGCATCTTAGCGGTGATCTGGCAACCAGTCTGGTGCCTCGCTCGGTGACCACACCGATCGCCATGAGCATCTCGCAAAGCATCGGCGGCGTTCCCAGCATTACAGCGGTCTTCGTCATTCTGACCGGTGTAATGGGAACGATGATGGGACCGTCCGTGCTCCGCCTTTTCCGCATTGACAATGAAATTGCGCGCGGGGTATCGCTGGGAACCGCAGCGCATGGTACAGGCACGTCCAAAGCCTTCGAGCTGAGTTCGCTGACCGGCACCATCTCCAGTATCGCGATGATTCTGACGGCGCTGTTCTCTATCGGGCTTGCGCCGGCACTAATCGCTGTTTTCCTCCACTAGGCCGTCCCGGCTTGGGCCATAGACCGGCAGCAAACGGCGAAAGCCATGCTGCCGGTCTTTTTTCTACATAGTAACCGTACAAGCCTACAGCTTCACCGGCACTCCGCTCTGTGCGGAGTCATAAGCTGCGCAGGTCACCTTCAAGGTCTTATATCCGTCCTCATAATCGCTGAGAATGCGGGAACGGTCTCCGGTCCGTACAGCATGCAGGAACGCTTCGCTCTCCACCGCGTAAGGATTACCTGTATTCTTGAATTCCTTGCTGTCCCCGCTGCGGACTTCCAGCAGACGTTCCGGGTTCCAGTCGAGCATTCCGTTATCATTATAGAAGCTGATGCCCGCTTTACCCACTTCTCCAGGCAGCACGCAGGTGTTGGAGATGCTGGCAATGATGCCGCTCTCCAGCTTCAGGGACACTGTACCCACATCAGACACGGTCACCCCTTGATGCTTCTCGTGCATAATCCGGTTGCCGAACATCCCATAGACTTCGGTTACCTCACCGGCCAGATAACGCAGCAGGTCAACGATATGCGTCGTCTGCTCCGTGAATTGTCCGCCGGACTGCTCCTGGTTGCGCCACCAGGCCACGCCCGGCATCCCGCCCATCCATTCTCCGACGATCATCCCTACCTTGTCCGAACTTAGCGATTGCTTCAGCCGCTGGATATTCTCCTGATACCGGAAATGATAGCCGACGGAGGTCAGCAGCTGATGCTCCTTAATATCCTGCAGCAGGCTGGCCGGAATGGCCGTGCTTGAGCCCAGCGGCTTCTCGACAAAGAAGGGGATATCTCTTCGGATCAGCGCCCGTTCAATCGCCCCGTGGGACTGTGGAGGTACACAGATGTAGACGGCATCCAGCTTGTGGGCATCCAGCATCTCGATAATATCCCCATATCCCTCGGCTCCGTAAGGGCGGGCCATTTCCTCACCCTTTGGCTTGCTGCTGCCGCAGACTGCCTTCAGTGATACATCCTCCATCCCTGCCAGCAAATCCGCATGCACCTTGGAGAACCACCCTGTTCCGACTATTCCGATATTTAGCGTCATGTCCTTACCTCCTGTTGTCTGATGAATGCCTTTTCATTCGATTATACCCGCTTATGCCATGACAAAGTAGTCCCGCCACTCCTCGGGGAGCAGCTGCCGGTAAGAATTCTGGAGAAAACGGTCATCCGCCAGCACAATAATGCCGCTGTCGTTCTCGCTGCGGATCAGCCGGCCCCCTGCCTGCTGCACCTTGCACATGCCAGGGTAGACATAGGCGTAATCGAACCCGTTCTTCCCCTGTGCCTGAAAGTAGCCTCGCAGCAGATTGCGCTCCAGCCCCACCTGCGGCAGGCCGACCCCGACCACCATTACACCATTCAGCCGGTCGCCCGGCAAATCCACCCCTTCGGAGAAAATGCCGCCCAGCACGGCAAAGCCGAGCAGGGTATCCGGATTGTCCGGGCGGAACGCCGCGAGGAAGTTCTCCCGCTCCGTCTCGCTCATCCCGCTGCCCTGCAGCAGGGTAGCGACTTCCGGGTATTTCTCAGTGAACACTTCATATACATTCTTCAAATAGAGATAAGAGGGGAAGAAGACCAGGTAATTGCCTTTCCTTGAGACCATCCCTTTCAGTGCATCGCTAAGCGGCTGTAAGGAGGCGTCCCGGTCATGGTAGCGGGTGGATACCGGAAGCACAGATACCTGCCACTGCTCTTTATGAAAAGGAGAGGACAGGCTCAGGCTGTAGTCCTCCTCATCTGCGCCGATCATATCCCTGTAGTAGGAGAGCGGCGAGAGTGTCGCCGAGAACAGGATCTGGCTGCGGAAGCTCTTGGCCATCTGCTGCAGCAAATGCGACGGATCGAGATTGAACAGCTTCAGGTACACATCACCGCTGCGCACTTCCGCGTAGGTAATGTAGCGCTCATCATAGGTCTTGAACGTACGCAGCATTCCCTGCACCGCATAGAACGTATCCAGCAGGCTGCCGGCTTCCCCCTCCTCCGCCGGAGTAATCAGCGAGGAAGAATGCAGCAGCTCCAGCTCGGCTTCGGAAGCGAACAGCTCAAGCAGCTCCGGCAGCTCCCCGGGATACGCCGTCCATTCTCCCGCCCCCTTGTCCCCGCAGCTCTTCCGCAGCGCAATGAAGAAGGCATTTACGGCCTTCGCGGCACTGCTTAGCCGCGGATTCACCGTTTTGTATTGCCGCTGAAGTGCCAGGAACGGCGCCTTGGTAAGCGAGGCGGAGTACATCTCCCGCCCCCGGTCCACCAGATTATGTGCTTCATCCACGAGCAGCACCGTTTTTTTCTTCCGCTCCTCGGACATCCGCTTCAGGCTGATCCGGGGGTCATAGATATAATTATAATCGCAGATGACAATGTCGCTGGCGTAGGCGGCATCCAGGGAGAATTCGAACGGGCAGACCTCATGCTTCCGGGCATAAGCGGCAATCGTCTCGCGCGTCATCAGCGTTTCGTGCTCCAGCATATCGAGCATGGCGGCATTGATCCGGTCATAGTATCCTTCGGCAAAGGGGCAGGAATCCGCGCCGCAGCTTCCATCCTCACGGAAACACGCCTTCTCCTTGGCCGTAAGCGTAATCACATGCAGATGCAGCCCCCGGCTGTTCAGCATCATCACCGCCTCCTGTGCCGCAATCCGTGTAACCGTCTTGGCGGTCAGATAGAAGATGCCGGACACCTTGCCCTCTCCTAGGGCTTTGATTGCCGGGAACAGGGTAGACATCGTTTTGCCGATGCCTGTGGGTGCCTGCGCGAAGAGCTTGGCCCCCTCTGCAATCGAAGTGTAGACTGCAGCAGCGAAATGACGCTGGCCTGGCCGGTAACCCGAGAAAGGAAACGACAAGCTATGGATGCTCTCTCCCTTCTTCGCCTGGTAGCGGACCATCATTTCAGCATACGGCGCATACTTGGCTACCGTCTCTTCAGCAAAGGCTGTCAGCTCTTCGCGGGTCATTTCCCGGTATAGGCTGTACTGCTCCTCACTTCCCCGCTGCACATAGGTTAACTTAACCTGTATTGCCGGGAGATCCAGATCCTGCGTGAGGATATAGGCATACATGAAAGCCTGCGCCCAGTGTACCTCACGTCCTTCCAAGGCAGAATCCGGCGTTCCGGCAATGGATTTGATCTCCTCCACAGTCAGGCTGCCGTCCCCGGCTGCAAGCAGGCCGTCGCAGCGCCCGTCGATGATGAACAGCAGATCCCCATGCGGAATCTCCGTTTTTAAATACACCTCTTTGCGGTCCGCTTCCTTATATTGCTTCTGAATCAGCTGATGGCTGCGCGTACCCTCCACCATAGCCGCACCGCTGCGGAATCCCGGCTCCAGACTGCCGCTGCTGAAGGCATACTCGACCAGTGCCCTCACGGATAAAGCGATTTCTGCATAGCTCATCATGCATCACCTCCATTAATTCCCGGTTTGTTCTTTTGGCTCAGACGTCATTTTCGTCCTTTATCACGTGTATAAACCTGCCTGAGGGCGTTACCGGACCTTGGATTCATTCAGGATTGATTTTACGCTTTCCCCAAAGGGTATACGGCGGTTTCTGATTTTTGACATTCCTTGCCTGGCGCTGCATAATAGGCTTTATTGATAATGGAATTCTTTTGTCCTCATGCTGCTGTTTCCTCCCAGCCGGGAAACATGTTTATTCTTAAGAAAGAAGGCGAAGCTGTGTCATCCGTAACGATCAAACGATGGTTGCTCAAGCCATTTGTGTTCTTCTCGATTATTTTCGTCCTTAAAAGCCTTTTAGCCTGGGGTGTCATTTTTGAAGACCTGCAGTTCTGGAAATCGGTACTGACGGAGATCCCTTTTGTCTGGGCACTTTTCTTCCTGATTGAGCGTTTTGCCTCCAAACGGAAACTCGGATATTACATGACGGTTAATCTGCTGGTTACCGCCATCTTTTTTGCCGCTATTATGTACTTCAAATATTACGGGGTTATTGTCACTTACCATGCGGCAGAGCAGGTGAACCAGGTCACTGCGGTGCGCAACAGCGTATTCTCACTCATGGACCCTTATTATCTGCTGATCTTCACCGACATTATCGTCCTTGGCTTCTACTTCTTCATTAACAAGAACGGACGCAACTACAAGAAGGATAAAATTAACCGCCACAACGGAAGAATGCTGCATGTCGTCCTGTTCGCAGTTTCACTCGGACTCTGCCTGTTCAATATTCTTCCCAACAAAGCAAGCATGAATGAAATTAAGAAGGCCCAGGAAATGGGTATCCTTAATTATGAAGCATATACTATCTTTGCTCAAGATAAACCAGAGCTTGTGAATGCCAGCGAGATTACACAGGATACCATTAATCAGCTCAAAGGCATCGATCCTTCTGCGGTATCCCCGTATGCCGGGGCTGCCAAGGGCAAGAATCTGATTATTATTCAGCTGGAATCCTTCCAGAACTTCCTGCTCGGTCTGAAGGTGGACGGCCAGGAAATCACACCTAACCTGAACCGCCTGATGGAGGACAGCCTGTATTTCAACAACTTCTATCAGATGGTCGGCCAGGGCAACACTTCAGACGCAGAATTCGTAGTCAATTCGTCCTTCTACATTCCACCGCAAGGCGCAGCTACAATGTCTTATGTGGATAAGGAAGTGCCAAGTCTGCCGCGTCTGCTGCAGGCCAGCGGGTACCAGTCAGCCACCTTCCATACCAATGATGTGGAATTCTGGAACCGCGGCGAGCTGTACAGCTCACTGGGCTGGGATCATTATTACGATCACAAATTCTTCGGGGACGAGGATACCTTCTTCTTCGGCGCTTCCGATGAAGTGCTCTACCGCAAAACTTCAGAGAAGCTGAAAGAAATGAGCGATGAAGGACAGCCGTTCTATGCACAGGTAATTTCAATGTCTGCCCACCATCCGTTCACCATCCCTGCAGAAAAGTATAAAATGAAGCTGCCTGAACGTTATGAAGGCACTTTCGTCGGAGATTATATCCGGTCGCAGAACTATGCCGACTATGCCTTCGGACAATTCGTCGATGAGCTGAAGGCGGACGGAATATGGGATAACAGCCTGATCATGGTCTACGGAGACCACATGGGACTGCCCATCTACTCGCTTGATCATGACGACAAGGAATTGATGAAGGAAATCTACGGTTATGATTACGCCTATGCAAATATGCTGAATATTCCGCTGCTCGTGCACGGCGAGGGATTGGCGCCGCAGACACTTGAGCAGGTGGGCGGAGAAGTGGATATTATGCCTACTGCTGCCAGCCTGCTGGGCGTATCGATGGATAACAATATTCATTTCGGCCAGGATTTGCTCAGCCAGTCTTACAATCTGCTGCCTCAGCGGTATTACCTGCCTACCGGCTCGTTTATCGCCAGCTCCGGGCTGCTCATTCCCGGCAACAGCTTTGAGGATAATACACAATATCTGCTTGCGAGTGGCGGCCATACGCCTGCCGGTACAGAGGATGAATACACCCGTGCCTTACGGCTGCGCCAGTTATCGGACAGCTATGTTACACAGCTGCCGGACAAAGAACCGGCTGAAGAATAGTTCTGAGCCTATCGTAGAACATACAGAAATAAGCCAGCCTCCCGAAACTTTGGGGGCTGGCTTATTTTATATACTTCATGGCTGCTATCACTGTTCAAGGATTATCGTTCCTGCTTCTCAAGCAGCAAATAATAGTGTGCGAAATTCTCCAGCTCTTCTGGCTCAAGTATGGATAAGTGCTCCTCCAGCAGCAGCATCGACCGGCGCTGCGCTTCTTCCAGAACCCCTTGTCCCTTAGCCGTAATCGTCACGATTACCGCCCGGCGGTCGTTCTCATCGGGAACGCGCGCAATCAGCTCCAGCAGCTCCAGACGGTCCAGCATTACCGTGACCGCACTGGATTTCACCTCCATTTTATCGGCCAGATGAATAACCCGTGCCTGTTTCTCCTGAGCGATCATATGCAACAGTCCGAATTGCGGAACCGTTAACCCTATTTCCTTATGCAGAGACATCTGCGACATAATTTTGCGCTGCACCTTCCACATGGATATGCCCACACGTTCGATTAACGGATTGATATCTTGCGTCATCCCTTCAGCTCCCAGTCCGTCTGTCTTATTCCAAGCGTACCATTATCTTGGCTATAGATTCAATGTTTTTCGTTTACATAAATCATCATTCTCCGACACAAAAATACTTTATTCTGGCTAATGCCTTGGCAGCAGCGATGCGCTATAATCGTAGCAGTGATAAGAACTCACTTAATATACTTAGAGTCAGGGCTGGTGATCATTTTTATGAAATTGGCAACAAAATTAACTTGGATGATGCTGATTGTACTGCTTCTGGTCGGATCATCCATTGGCTTCTTCGGCTATAATGCTGCTTACAAGCAAATCGATGAAGCCGCAGGAATTGAACTGGTAGGCTGTGCCAATATAACTACCGGCCTTATTGATCCCGCCGATATAGCTGCTCTGGCTGCAGGCGATACGAGCAAGTTAAGCGCCATTGAAGACCGCATAGGCTGGATTAATGAACATAAACCTATTTTTAAAGAAGCGTTCATCCTCTCGCTCGACGGCAAAGTGCTAGCCGCTGACGCCCGGTTCAAAGAACGAGGTTATAAAGCAGGAGACCCCTTCTATTTCTCCGATGAAGATAAAGAAATGATTACCACCATGAAGCATTCCGCATACTCCAAAGTATATACATATCAAGGAACCTCGCTTAAAACCGGCTACGGCCCCATTTATCAGGACCATGACCCTACCAAACCAATCATTGCTTTGATGGCTATTAACTTTGACGGCCCGCTGATTCAGACACGGACAATGGAAATTATTACTCAGCCCTTCATTATCGGGAGCTCGATTCTGATTGTGGCCATAATTGCCGCATATCTGATGATTCGCCGCATGGTGAACCCGCTCACCAAACTGTCCGCTTCCGTAAACACTGTAGCCAAAGGTGATCTTAGCCGGGAACCTCTACTCTTCAAGAGCAGAGATGAGATCGGGAAGCTGTCGAGCGATTTCAATGACATGACCCTGAATCTGCGCAATCTGATTACACAGGTTAATGATACCTCGATGCTGGTCGCCTCCTCCTCCCAGGAGCTCTCTGCCAGCGCGCAGGAGACCAACCGCGCCGGGGAACACAGCGTCAATGTTACCCTCGAATTGGCAGACGGTGCACATACGCAATTGCAGAATCTCGAAGGCAGCTACAAAGCCGTACAGGAAATGTCGCATTTCATTACCGAAATTGCCGACAATGCGGATAGCGCAATGAACAATGCCGCCGTTAACGCCCAGAAAGCCCGGACAGGCCGGGAATCTATGGATTTGACCACTTCCCAGATGGGGATTGTGAGCGGAAGCATCTCCGATCTTTCCGGCATTATTCAAACGCTTGGCAGCCATTCCAAGGAGATCGAGAATATTGTCGGTACGATTGCCAGTATTGCCGAAGAAACGAATCTGTTATCCCTGAATGCAGCCATTGAAGCGGCGCGTGCCGGGGAAGAGGGCCGGGGATTCGCCGTTGTGGCAGGCTCTGTCCGCAAGCTGGCTGAACGTTCGGCGAGGTCTGCCGGCCAGATCGGTGAACTGGTCAGTCTGATTGTGAATCAGATGGACAAAGCCGGAGATACCATGAAACGTTCCACGGAAGAGATGCACCAAGGCAAAGAGATGATCATCGCTGCCGGACATTCCTTCTCAGAGATCGAGACCTCCGTCTCCGATATGTCTTCGCAGAGCCAGCAGATCTCGGCAACCGTCCGTGAGCTGGCGCTGATCTCCGATGGACTTGTAACTGCAATTCAGAAGATTGTAGCCGTCTCTAATCAGACAGCTGAAGGTGCAGAGACCTTATCGGCCTCTTCGCAGGAACAGCTTGCCGCCATGGAGGAAGTAGAATCTTCCGCAGCATTCCTCTCCTCCCTCGCCGAGAAGCTGCAGGTATTGGTCGAGAACTTTAAAATAGCCTCATAAAGCGGGGCCTGGTTTCGCGAATTGCGCAGGTACTATCCGGTGACCCACGGCATATAAATTCTCCTCTTTCAAAAAAAGGCTGTCCCGAACGTGGAATGATCCACGGCCGGGACAGCCTTTTATTTCGAATGAATCTGCATGCATTATGCCGTATTCTCTATGAACCATTGGCCCAGTTCATTGACCGGCATCGGCCGGCCGTAGTAGAAGCCCTGCATCACTCTGCAGCCCAGGGATTGCAGCAATTCAATCTGCTCTGTAGTCTCCACGCCTTCGGCAACAACCTCCATATTGAGATTGCTGGCTATGGCAATGATATTACTGATAATAGCTTTCTTGGAGTGCATCTTGCTCTTACGGATGAATACCTGATCAATCTTCAGTGTATTGACCGGGATCTCATCCAGATTCCCCAGCGAAGAGAAGCCTGTCCCGAAATCATCCAGCGAGACTCTTACTCCGAGATTCCGCAGCTTGGAGAGCTGGGCAACCGTTTCTTCCATGTTGTTCATCGCAATGGACTCTGTAATCTCAAGCTCAAGGAAATGCGGCTCCAGGCCAGCACGCGACAGCGCTTCTTCCACCACATCGTACAGACTGCCGTTCTCAAACATCCGGGCCGACATGTTGATCGAAACCGCTACATTCGCCACCTTCGCCTTATGCCAGAGCATGTTCTGTCCGCATACATCATGCAGCATCCAGTAGGTAATCGGCACAATCAGACCCGTCTCCTCGGCAATCGGAATGAATTCAGCCGGAGAGATAATTCCGTGCTCCGGATGTCTCCAGCGCAGCAGCGCTTCAAGACCTACGGTAACATTCATGAATGAATCCCACTTGGGCTGGTAGACAACCATGAACTCCGAGCGGGCCAGCGCCTTGCGCAGATCCTTCTCCAGCGACATCCGCCGTACCTGATGACGGTTCATTTCCAGATCGAACACACTGAACTTGTTCTTGCCCGAGTCCTTGGAGGTATACAGCGCTGTATCTGCAGCCTTCATTAGCGCCGAACGGTCCGTTCCATGGGCGGGAGTCATGCTGATCCCTACGCTGGCCGTTACATACAGTTCATTGCCTTCAATGCTATAAGACTTCTTAAGCTCCTGCAGAATATGCTGCGCTTCTTCCTCCGCTGCTCCAATCGTACAATCAGGCAGGGCAATTAGGAATTCATCGCCGCCCAGCCGGAAGACCTTGCCCTTCCCGCCTACACAACGGGTCAGCCGTTCGGATACTTCCCGCAGCAGCAGGTCGCCGATATCATGTCCGAGCGTATCATTAATGGATTTGAAGCGGTCCAGGTCGACGAAGAACACGGCTCCCGAGATCCCTCCGAAGAAATCATCCTTGAAATAACGCTCCAGTCCATGCCGGTTCGGCAGTTCAGTAAGCGGATCATGGTACGCCATACGCTCCAGCACATGCCTGTCCAGAAAAACAGCTCCGCCGGAGAGTGCCAGCATAAACAGGGTAACCAGCGAAATGCCTGTCAGCAGAATAACATCTGCCTCCATGAGTACAGGTTTCGTGCCCAGCCAGTTGTCATACTGCAGATGGCTTGTTGTCAGACTGGTATAATGCATTCCGGTAACCGCAAGGGCGATGAACAGCGCTGAATACAGCTTCCAGCGGCTAAAGCCTCTATAATCCTTGAATTTGCGAAACATAAATACTCCGATGTAGGAGGCCAGCAGAGCAATCAGAACGGACAAGGCCTGGTCCTTAATTTCGTAATGAACCTTTGCCTCCATCTCCATGGAGGACATTCCGATATAATGCATGATTGAGATGCCGCCGCCCAGTATTACACCCCCAATAAGAAACCGCCACATTCTCTGGCGGGAAGCCGTCGCTATCTGGAGTGCCGCATAACAGGACAACATACTGACGAGCAGGGACAGAACGGCTGTACCCGGATGGTAGCTGACCTTGAAAGGGAGATGGCTGGCCATAATGCCTACAAAATGCATGGCCCAGATTCCGCTTCCCAGCACGCAGGCACCAGAGAGCAGCCAAAGACGCCTGACCCGGCCAGTGGAATGGGAAACCTGCGAAATCAGATTAAGCGCAGAGTATGCCGCAGTTGCAGCAAGCGCAAAAGATAGTAAAACAATCCAAATATTATAGTGGATTCCCATTTGATCCATAGTTGACCTCTTCACCGGTTTTATTATCATCGTCATTTGCAGTGTTAATCTCAAGTTAAAAATCAATATACGAATAGTAGATAAATGGAAGAGTGCATAGAGATTATAGGCGATCCCTGAAATATAACTTTAGCTGTATTTTACCTTGTATTTGGCAGACTGTCTAAGTAAATACTGGAACTTAGACCCTTTTTTTAATGTCGGCAAAAAATGTCCATATTTGGCGTCAGCCCCCCGCGCGGAGGGTTGGAAGCGGGCTGCTGCCTGAATCCTCCGGCAGGAAGGCCCGGTGCCATATCCAGGCATTTGCAGCTGCCAGAATTACCAGATAGATGTATATTCCCGCGGGAATTAAGGTGAACACATAATGTATCCCGGCCAGTCCCGCCAGAACAAACAACTGCACAAAAGCACTGCCGGTGAATTCCTTCCGCCGCGCTGCCTCATACTTCTCCGAGAACGGCAGCGCCCTGGGGAACAGAAGAAAGCACAGCACCGAATACAGTAGCAACGCAAGCAATACAGCGGCCATATCAGCAATAATCCTGGACCCGAACAAGCCTATGAACACGGCTGCCTCCAGAGTAAACAAAGGCACCAGCAGCTTAAGCACCACTGCCTTCAGCATCCCGCGGTATACCATAGCTGTTCCCGGCAAGGGGATTACTTTATAGATCCATGCGCCTTTGTAGCTGGTGGAGTAGCGGAGCATTTGTACCGCCGTCATCATCAGGAGAGCACTGTAATAGATAAACAGAAACGATCTGGAGCCTCTGATGGCTTCCAGGTCCCCGCTCCACACCTGATTGAAGATAAAGATAAAGGGCAGCACGAGGGACAAGCCTACAGTTGGATATACCCTAAGCTTGAATTCGCGCTCATGCTTCATCATCGACCAGGTGAAACGGAAGAACATCGCCTCTACCTTGTTGCGGCATGTTATCTCTGACAGCCTGCGGGCTATCCGCCCGGTGCCCTGCCCTGAAGCTCCTTGTTCAGCCAGCTTCTGGAGACTGCGTTCAAACAGCGGCATCAGCCGGATATATGCTGCAAACAACACGACTGGAGCTGCGAGAGCGAGTACGGCCAGGATAGTTAGATGCCTGCCTTCCGCTCCCCCAACCAGCAGCTCAAACGGAGCCCCGAACCAGACGGGAGGCAGCGCGAAGTGCCACCAGGCAGGAGTGAAATTCAGGCCGAACTCTGTGATATTGAACAGGCGCGATACGAGCTGAGCACCGACAGTTACGCCAACGGACAGAATAATCTGTACATAATTGATGATGTCCTTAAGCTTTTCACCGTCAAAAAACCTTAAAATCAGCAGATAGACCAGCGCAGTAAACACCAGAATGAAGCCGTCCATCAGGATGATCTCCGCAGCATACAGGAAGAAGAACAGCGCTCCGTGCCGGAATAACGAGAACAGAAGCGAGGGACCGGTGAATGTCAGTGTTAACGTGAGCAGATAGATCAGAATATGTATGCTTTTGGCCATGTTTAGCGTCCGGCGGTCCACCGGCTTGGAGAAGAGAATGTTTTTGTCCCGCAAATCCAGCATGACTGTCGAGAAATCCGATATCAGCGTCGTTGTGATCATGAACATCACTATGCTGAACATCAGGCTCATGGTCAGAATATAATTGTCTGCAGGTGCAACCAGCGCGATCAGCATCAGCCCGAGCAGCAGATACAGCCACTGTACCCGGAACGGAGAGCCTTCCATATTCAGCTTGGGTTCCTGCGTTCCCGAGAATATCGTTGGTGTCCGCCGGCCGTCCATCGTGAGCTTAACCTGAAGAATGCGGCGCAGTACGGCATAATCGGCTCCGAGCGCCTTAAATATCCATTGCATCCGGTCCAGCAGCTTCAATACAAAGAAATCACGCATGCGGCGCACCCTCTCCAATCACAGCAACGAACTCACTGGCGATATCCCTGTACTTGTCAAATCCGGTCAGCTGATTGAAAATCTCCTCAAGCGAGCCCTCCCGGCTCTGCTCCCGCAGCTGTGCGAAGGTTCCGTCCGCAACGATATCGCCCCCGTCCAGCAGAATAATCCGGCTGCTGATCTTCTCCACCACGTCCATAATATGCGAGGAATAAAAGATTGTTTTGCCCCTGGCCGCAAGTGTTGCAAAAATCTCCTTCACCACCATTACACTGTTGGCATCCAGACCGCTGAGCGGCTCGTCCAGGAACAGAATATCCGGATCATGCAGCATGCTGGCAATCAGCAGCACCTTCTGCTTCATCCCTTTGGAGTAGGAGGCAATCCGCATATCGTAGGCCTTATTCAGGTTCAGCAGTCCCATCAGCTTCTCCGCCTTGAGCTCAGCATCCGCCTTCTTCATGCCATACAGCTCTCCGATAAACGTAAGATATTCCCGGGCTGACAGGCTGTCATACAGCTCTGCCACCTCCGGCACATAGCCGATTCTTCTTTTGTAGGCCGTGTCCCCGTCTGAGATATCTCTGCCAAAAATACGCACCGCCCCGCTATAGCCCTCCACAAGCCCCAGCATGATTTTGACCGTGGTACTTTTGCCGGCGCCATTGGGTCCGATGTATCCGATAATCTGTCCCCGGTATACCTCCAGGTCAATTCCCCGCAGCACCATTCTGTCACTGTAATTCATCCATAGTCCTTCAATTGAAATGACCGGTTCTTCTGTATTACCCACTACCCTCTCTCCCTTCGGCATGCACATCCATCATCTTCAAATTATGTTTTAGCTGTTGTCCCTATTTTAGCAAATTTTAACACCTGTTACCTATGAGTTATCGCAACAAGTGCAGTGTAGGGGTAAACGCCAAATAACCCCACAAAGTGGGGCTTAAGCTTCGACGATGATACAGATACTTTGCGGGGATCCCAAACATATCAATTCTTATATTTCTCTAGGAGCGGCCCCTGGCCGCCCTTAGAGAAAATATCATTTACCGGGCCAACAGATTGTAGATCACCTGTGCCGCCTCGGCCCGTGTGGAGAATTCCAAAGGATGAATTCTGCCGTTGTCACCTTCTACTACACCGCGCTGCACCAGAGCCTGTAGGGCTTCTTGTGCGTAGCCGGCAACCTGCGGCGCATCGCTGTAGGTGGAGAGCGCCAGATCTGTCGTGGATTCCGGCAGCTGACCCAGAACATTCAGCGCACGGTACAGCAGGGTGAACAGCTCCTGCCGTGTAATCCGGTTATCCGGCTTGAACTGGTTATCCCCGGAGCCCGTAGCAATTCCCAGACTCTTGGCAGCAGCCAGATAGCCGGAATAATAGGCTGTCCCTGCATCTGTAAAGTTGGCTGCTCCGCTGCTGTCCGGTGCTATTCCGTAGGCTTTGAGCAGCAGGACAATGAATTGCCCTCTGGTTACTAAGGCGTTCGGACTGTAGCTGCTATTATCCGTGCCGGAAGTAATCCCTCTGGCTGCCAGGAAGCTAACAGCATTGTTGTACCAGGCTGTATCAGCAATGTCAGCAAATACGACTTTATTGTAGGCAATAATATATTGCGAGAAATGGGTGGTTACAAATTCAACTGCTCCGGCAGCTGCCTTGTACTTGCCCTGAACAACATCCAGGCCGCCTTCCTTGTTGATGTTATATACGATAATAGAATGTGCCTGTTCACCCGCCAGCGGGGTATAAGGAAGACTAATGTGCACCTTCCCGCCGCCGAAGACAGACACCTCCCTATCTCCTGCCCGTACAGTCAGATCATACACCGGTCTGTCTCCGAGTACTGACTTGCCTTCCTCAGTTAAAGACACCTTGGCAATTCTAATGAGGATGGCTCCGCTATCCTCAGCAGCACTGATGCTGGCTACAGCAGTAGAATCGAACGTAATCTGCCCGACGTTCAGAATATTAATCTTAAGACCGGCATTCGTGCCAGAGGCTGCTTCATTAAATGCACTTCGTGGAATGCTGAGTTCCGCTGTCTTGGTATTGGCATCTGCGGCAACGCTGATTTCCAGGACAGCCTTCTTGCCTGCGGCTTCGGCAGCCTTGGCACTGTTCACAAGGCCTGCAACGGCTTCGGCAGAAATAGAAGCTGTTGTTACGCCTGTAGCTGTATCCGTTGTAGCAGTGGCGGCCGCCACTACAGTTACGGTATCCCCGGATGTCGTAGCGGATGGGGATGGGGCCGGACTGGCACTTGGTACCGGCACAACAGAAGTTCCGCCGCCATTGTTCCCGCTTCCGCTATTGGAACCGGTTGCCGGTGCATATACCGGTACGACAACACTGGTATCCGGACTTGCCTTATAGCCGAGCTTAGCCGCAGCTCTGACATTATAGGTTCCGGCGGACAGGCCCGTAATTTCCTTGTCCGGGGCAGGTGTGTACGCAGAGGCCGTGGACAGCTTATACTCCAGCGCTGTGGTGGTGCCTGTAATGGCTCCGTTCTTATTCTCGGATGAGGTTGGGGCAACGCCTTTAAGGCCGGTTGGGGCTGCCTGTTCCTGAATATTGCCCGGAACAACCACTTTTGCTACCGGACTGGCGGTGTAGCCTTCTTTTGCCGGATATCTCAGATCGTACACTCCCGGGATTAAGCCCGTGGTTTCTCCCTCTCCCGCATAGACATAGGCTGTAACCGTGGACAGCTTGATCTGTAATTTACCGGTAGTTCCTGTAATCTTCCCGTCCTTGTTCTCCCAGGTTGTCGGCTTCACTCCCGTAAGTCCGGCAGGTGCCGCCTGTCTCTCCGTGAAGGCAGGAACTGTAATATTCGCCTCAGGGCTTGCCGGAATCTCTTTCTGGGCAATATATCTCACCTGATAGATTCCGGGTGTGAGATCCACTGGAGGTGCATCCTTGGCATACGTATATTCTGTTACCGTTGCCAGCTTGTACTCCAGCGATTGCAGCTCCTCAGTACTCAGCGCCCCTCTTGCACCGCTGATCTGCCCGTCCCTATTCGCTGCCGATGTCGGCGGGAGTCCCTTCAACCCTGCCGGGGCTGCCTGCTCTCCGGGCAGCGGCACAACAACCTCTACTGCTTCTCCCGCAGCATAAGGTATAACAGTGGTTCCTGCCGGTTTAATGATAGGTCCCTGCGAACCCGTAGTCGCTTTATACCGTACCAGGTAAGTCCCCGGAACCAGGCCCGAAATGGTCTCACCTGCGGCCGGCTGATATTCATAGACCGAATCCTGTACAGTCTTGTACTTGTATTCCAGCTGGTCATTGGCCCCTCTGATGGTGCCGTCTGCACTGCCATACAGCCCAGCAGGCACAGCCTCTAATCTGGAGTACAGCGTGTTTAAAGCCTGGATTGCATTAGTATATCTGGCACCGTCAGAATATCCGCTGCTTACATACCCCGGTTGAATATTCGTCCAGGAGTACATCAGCTCCACATGCCCAAGAATAGGGGCGCTTTCTCCGGCAGCATCTTTGTTGTTCTTGTTGTAAGTAAAGAGGTACGGCACTTGAAGCCGGTCACCCGTGACCGTCTCGTTCAGATCATTCACATAGCTGATCACAGAAGGCTTCGCTGCCTGATTATTCTCTGTCTTGATATTGGTAAGGTAGGTATTAACCAGATCAACGTACAGATGGGCATACGGATGATTGCTCGTTCTGATTTGCAGCTCATTGTTATTATGAGGGTTGGCCCGCCCGCTTGTTCCGGTGTTATTGCCGGACTCCGCTACCGTCAGACCCGCATCAAGCTTCGTATCAAAGAAATAGATCTTGCTTATGTTATGAGCTATCGCCTGTTCATTAATATATTTGATGATGGCCTGGGTATTCGGGCACCACGAGCCCCCGAATAGCAGTGCATAGTTCCCGTCACTGGCCAAAATCTGCTGCAGCTGATGATAGGTTACATGCTCCAGCACAAGGTCCTTATCCTCCGGAGTAAAAATAATATTCCCGTTGTTCTCTCCGGCATAGTTGCGGTTGAACGCTGTTTTAATATACTCGGACTCATTAATCACACTATAGGCGGAGGCTGCTTCAAACACCTGACGCACAGAGGCCTTATAATCATTGACCTTGGCTGAGTCAAGCTGGCCGTCTGTCAGGAATTGCTCCCAGGACTTTCCGTCCTTCAGGTAAGAAACAACAGGCGCGCTGTTGCCCTGCGCATCCTTATGATCCTTGTTGTACAAGAACAGGAATGGGGAATCAATCTTGTTGGCAGTAACCGTCTCGCCGGCCGTATTCACATAACTGACATTGTGCTGCGGGTCTGCCTTGTCATACAGCGAAAGATTCTTCAAATACTTATTGACCAGATCCACATATTTATAGGCATACGGATTATTGCTGTCTGCAATATCAAGAGTGGCCCCGTCCAGCCTGGTATCAAAATTATAGATCACAGGCACATCAATGCCGGATTCCTTGGCAACCTCATTGATAAATCCGATATCCGCCTGTGTGTTCCCGCTCCAGGTGCCGCCAACCAGCACGGCATAGGTACCCTCGCTCTCAAACAGATTGGCGATATCTTCATATGTAGCAGTCTTATATACATGATTCCGGTCATTCAGCTTTGGATAATTCTCATAAAAATAATTATATGTGCTGACTGCTCCAGCGCCGCCAGCTGGCAGAACCGGCTCTGCCGCCGCCTTGCCGGGGATACCCGGCAAGACAAGGAGTGCGGCCGCCAGCAGCGGAGCGAGAATTTTATTAAGTTTTTGCTGTGTTTTCATTAGTTGCACCTCAACTTTATCTTTTTTCTGTACTTTGCATACCAGCCTGCCCGTCAGTTAGTAAGACGCGAAAATCTTAAGGGCAAACTTCCTCTACAGCAGCCGGGGCAGGAGCAGGATTGCTCACAGCAGGCGCCGGGGCAGAGGTATCAGCAGCTTGAGATGCGGAATTGCCGGAGGCTTGCGATGAGGATGTGCTGGCAGCCGGGGCTGAGGCCGGGGCGCTTGCACTCGCTTTGACCACCTCGGTTGTAGAGAACGTCACCTTCTTCGGAGCGGGCTGTTCGGTGGCCTGAGCAGGCGCTGGAACGGCCGGGGCCGGGGCGGCCGTTTTAACTGGTGCGGCAGATGGTTGCACAGTCTCAGACTTCGGCGCGGCTGTGGCTTTGGGAGCCGCAGCCGTTTGGGCTTGGGCAGCTACAGCAGCTGCTGCCGTCTTGGCTGTAGCCTGCGGCTGCGTCTCTTTAGCCGCAGGAGCAGCAGTCGCCTTGGCTTCAGCTTGGACAACCTCTGCCGTCCCGGTGGATGCTGCCGCAACCGTCTTGCCGGCCTCAGGTGCGGAATTCACCGAAGCCGGTGCGGCAGAAGCTGCTGCCGTGTCTGCAACAACCGGCGCTGCTGCCGTCTCAGCTGTGTCTGTTGAAGCAGCAGCAGCTTCAGGCTTAACAGTCTCTGCTGCAGGGGCTGCAGCAGTATCAGCTGGCGCCGGGGTCTCCACAGGGGCCGCGGCAATGCCTGCAGCAGCTGCAGCTTCCACAACTACCGGTGTTGCAGCTGCTTCAGCCTTGTTGTCCTGCTTGGCTGATACTGCCGCATATGTCAGTACTGAGAACACTACGGCTGCAGTAATTACGGATATAGTAAGCTTTTTCATAGAGGTAACCCTTCCTTTCACTTCGCCCTAGGCAGTTTTTGGGGAACTCAATTACTCATCACAAAAAGACTCAACAAGACACACTGCTCGCGTGCTCATTGAATCTCTGGCGGTCCAGTCGATTCTTCTTACGAATTGCTCTCCTTACAGCAGCGGTATCCCATCCCCCCTATAGAATCAAAAAAGAGACTCAACAAAACGCATGGTTATGCGCTTCTGTTGAATCTCTGGCAGTCCAGTCGATTCCTGAATGACTTGCGGATAAGTTCCATATTATTCATACTGACATCCCTTGTCAATTAAAATTTTATTTATCCTATTTGTTTTATCGGATTAAATAAAATTAACATATTTATACATTGACAATCATAAAATTTGTCTATACATTTGATCTCATTATTCGCATCAAAAAACTAGGCTTAGGAGGTCTATAACGGGAATGAACAACATCGACAACAATCTATTATCAGCCATTGAGACAAACTGGTATGGCTTCGTGGTTTCTATTTTTGTGTTTGGCATCCTGTATTTCCTGGCACGCAAACGGGTCGGCTTCGGCACTCGGGTCCTGGTCGGGCTCGGAATCGGGCTGCTGGCCGGAATATTTTTTCAATATTTCGAATTCGAAACCAATGCCATTACGACCTTCGGCAGTATTTATGTCAGTCTGATCCGCATGCTCGTTGTGCCGCTCGTATTCATTCTGGTATTAAACAGCATCTCCTCGTTAACCAACCTTGAATACCTGCGCAAGATCGGAATCAAGACCTTCGCCTGGTTCCTCGGAACAACCGGAATTGCCTCTGTTATCGGACTATCGGTAGCTCTGCTTTTCAATCCGGGCAAAGGGATCCAACAAGCTGTGCCGGAGGGCTTCACCGCCCGTGAAATCCCTACATTCTCACAGGTTATCCTTGATCTTGTGCCTTCTAATCCTGTAAATGAAGCAGCTACAGGTAAGGTTGTGCCGCTGCTTATTTTTGCCATCTTCCTGGCGGTGGCCATTATCAAAATCGGCTCCAAAAAGCCGGAGGCCGTTAAGCCTGTACGCGATCTTATCGAATCCCTGACCCTGGTGCTGCACCAGGTGGTCAAATTTGTAATCCGGTTAACGCCTTACGGCGTGTTCGCGCTGATTGCCGGAATTACGGCACGATATGGCTGGGAGACCCTTCAGGAGCTGGGCAGTGTCATTGTAACCTCTTATGTCGCATTGATTCTGCACTTTGTGCTGGTCTTTGGCGGACTCGTGCTGCTCGTGGTCAAAGTAAATCCGATCCGCTTCTTCCGTAAGGTCTACCCGACGCTAACCGTTGCATTCACCACCAGAAGCAGCTATGCTACACTTCCTGTGAATCTTGAGGTTATCACGAAACGTCTGCATGTCTCCCCGCGGATTGCCAGCTTCGTTGCTCCGCTTGGCGCCTCTGTCAACTTCAACGGATGCGGGGGCGTATGGCCTGCTATTGTGGCAGTGTTCACGGCTCAGGTCTATGGAATTCAGCTTACCGGAACCGATTATGTCACACTGGTGCTGGTCAGTATCATCTCCTCCATCGGGGTAGCAGGAGTACCCGGACCGGCTGTAATCTCAACAACCGTCGTATTAACGGCACTCGGCCTGCCGCTGGAGGGGATAGCCATTGTTGCAGGAGTAGAAGCGCTTATCGATATGGGACGTACCGCTGTCAATGCTACCGGGACTGCCGTTACTGCCCTGCTGGTCGCCAACTCTGAAGGTGAATTCGACCGCGAAGCCTTTAACCGGGGCGATAACGAGGATGAAATTCTTCTTAACGTAATTTAATTACGATATATGCGGTATGCTTAATTGTACTTTGTACAACTAAATCGTCTGATTTACAAACGGTTATCGGTTTAGTTGTACTTCGTACAATTAAACTGCCGTGTGCAGCTTGATTCTCACCATTCGCGCAGATTTAGTTGTACAGACTACAGTTATTAGATGCACGCCTGCCTTTTCGCTGTTTTTAATTGCACATTATACAACTATCACTGAGTCTCCACTTGGAACTGAATACATACATCGCTGCCTTGTTGAATGAATTCACTTCCTTAGTGCTGATATTGCACTAGAGCATAAAGACATACAGAAACGGATACCGCCCATGGGACGGTATCCGTTTCTCTTTGAAAGAATATTTTATTCATGAAGGGAGCTTATTATCTCCTGTGACGGCTACACCAGGCTGATTCTTTCCCGTTTCCGGGCAGATTCCAGGCAGCTCTCAATCAGCTTCATATTATGCACCGGGTCCTCTTCGGCGATCCAGGGCTTGCCGCTGAAGACTGCAGTGGCGAAATGATCCGCCTGCTGCACGTAAGGATTGGCTCCGAAGGCTTCCACCTGCCGGGGCTCTCCGCTGCTGCCATACACGAAGAACTGTGCATCGTCGAACCTGGCGTTGAACGGCATCGGGATTTCGATCCGGCCTTCTGTACCAAGCACCTCCAGCAGCTGGCGGTTATACGCCCACATGCCGCAATCGAAGATCAGGCTCCTGCCGCCGGGGAACTCCACCAGACCGGAGGCCATCATGTCTACATTATCATGCTCCGGTGAGAAGAGCGCCTGCACAGTTACGGCCTCCGGCTCTGTACCGAACAGCAGCCGCGCCGCTGTGAGCGGGTAGCAGCCGACATCATAGAGCGAGCCGCCTCCCCAGGCAGACTTGAAGCGGATATTGGAAGTATCCGTTGCATCGTTATAGGTAAACGTGCCGCGGATGGAGCGCAGCTCCCCGATCTCGCCGCCCGCTATGATCTCCTGAAGCTCAGTGATCCGCGGATGATGGCGGTACATATAAGCCTCCGCCAAGTGAACTCCCGCCTTCCGGCAAGCCTCCACCATCCCGGCTGCCTCGCGGCTGTCCAGGGCAATCGGCTTCTCGCACAGGACATGCTTGCCTGCCTCTGCCGCGCGGATCACCCATTCATAGTGCAGATGATTCGGAAGCGGAATATAGACCGCATCGACATCCGGATCGGCCAGCAGTTCTTCATAGCTGCCATAAGCCTTCTCAATACCGAACTCTGCCGCAGCAGCGCTGCTCTTCTCAAGCCCCCGGCTGGCAATCGCCGTAATCACTCCGGTCTCTGACTCCTGGATGGCCGGCATGACCGATCCTGTGGCGATCTGCGCGCAGCCCATAATTCCCCAACG
Organism: Paenibacillus sp. FSL E2-0178; assembly: GCF_038593005.1. Lineage (NCBI taxonomy): Bacteria > Bacillati > Bacillota > Bacilli > Caryophanales > Paenibacillaceae > Paenibacillus > Paenibacillus sp. FSL E2-0178. The sequence continues at coordinate 5,132,733 of NZ_CP151953.1, read as the reverse complement.
AAGCTTCTGTGTCATAGTTATACACCTTCCTTATATAAGTTCTTCCGCGTATACCCTATAAACACAATATCATAGAATCGGGTATATCTCTAAGCAGGCCATATGGAGACCCATATAACAGCTATACCCAGCACTATGATTCTTGCCGCGCTCATGAGCATGAAATTCTTGACGGACAGAATGAAGGTCGTACCTTTATGCTGCTCCTGCTGGAAGCGCGCGATATTGCGGCGCAGCGGAATCAGTGTCAGCAGGAGCAGAAGCACCAGTACCGGATGAATGCCAAGCAGGACCAGCACGATCAGATCCACAAAAGAAACATAGTAGAGCAGCTTGAACAGCAGCAGCGCATTTTTGCGTCCGATATACACAGGCAGCGTATACCTGCGGTTATCCATATCATCCTCAATGTCGCAGATGTTGTTAGCCAGCATGATACCGGCAATCCCGAGGATGGCCGGCACCGAGAACCAGAACAGATACAGCACCTCAAGGAAATTAATGTGCAGACTGATCCAGTTGCCCTGAAGCAGGAGGGTCACCACCGCCTGATCCGAGTGAATGTAGGCCGAGATGAAGATAATGACGAAACCCATGAACAGGCCAGAGAACAGTTCCCCCAGCGGCATCCGCGAAATCGGAATCGGCCCGAAGGAATACAGGATGCCGATCAGGAAGGACAATCCGCCGAGCAGAAATACAATCAGTCCCGTCTGGGAGACCAGAGCGATCCCGCCGCCCGCCGCAAGTACAAGAAGAATGACGATCGTCGCCACCACCGTGCTTTCCTTCAGCTTGTAATGGACGACGGGATTATGGGTTTCGTACCCGTAGCCGTGGGTTTTTGCCGCTTTTTTGTAATCATAATAGTTGTTGATCGCCGTTGTTGCCATATCGAAGCTGAGGAGCGATACAAACATCAGCGCGAAGCGCAGGATATAGAAGTCCTCGAACCGGTATAAGGCATAGAGTGTCCCCAGCAGCAGCGGCAGCATACTGGCTACCTTCGTAGGCAGCTCGACAAACTTGAAGAAAATTTTTAGATTCACGGCCAATCATCCTTATCTGTTAGATGCGCACTGTTACTTTGCAGAGGTTGTAACCGTCACCGGTGACCATTCGGCGATTACCGTCTGCCCGTGTGCGGATACGCTGCCCTCCGGTGTCAGATCCTTCTCGGTCATAATGCCCAGTGCAATAGTGAAGCTGTTGAATTTAACCGGCACATTCTGCTCGCGGCGCACCTCTTGACCGTTCACAAAGAATACAGCCTCGTTTTTGCCCCGGTGGTAGGTAATTTTGTAAGTATTGAATTCACGCGCCTTGAAGCCGGTGTCCTCTGTGAAAATGCAGAAGTATTTGGTTCCCCCGGTCTCGGGTACTGTTACACCCGGAAACGGCAGAATTCCATACACACTGGCATATTTATCGTTACCGGCGAAGAAATCGAGCGCGGCGCCTGTTGTGAAATCTAGTAAATTCAGCGAAACATAGCCGTCATACAGATCACCCGGCGCTGTCCCCTGCGTACGGGCACGGATCTGCAGCTCGAAGCTGATCTCCCCCTCTTCAGGCACTTCTACCGGCTGGGCCGAATAATACATATGCTTGGCATTATCAAGAATCTGCACATGGTCGTTCTGGCGGCTCAGCTGAGCCCGCACATACAGATATCCATTACGTACAATCACTACAGCTTCCGGTTCACGGTAAGCCCAGAACGAGCCGTCAGGCAGCGTGAAGCCTCCGGTTCTCCAGACCTTACCCTCAGTCAGAATGGTATGAAAATCTCCGATTACGGTTTGTTTGACCTCAGCCGGTTGCACTTCCTCACTAATTGGTTTGTTCTTGTCCATGGGTTCTCCCGCTTTCTGTAATGTAGTAAATTCCGGTTTCAGACCAGTCCCTGAATGAGCAGTGCCACCGCCATGATCATCCCGCAGCGCACAGAGGCCCGCTGTGAGGCGCCCATGAGCGGTAGATAAGCGGCGGATGCATTCTGCGGCTGCAGGTTGCGGTAGACATGCACCGGTGCAATGGCCGTCAGCAAGGCGAGCAGCGCATACACCGGCAGTACATCAAGCAGTACACAAACAATAAGGGATGCATATGAGGTATAGAGCAGTACATGAGAGAAAATCAATGCTCTGCGTTCGCCCCATACTACAACAAGCGTACGCTTGCCGGCCTGCTGGTCAGCTCTCCAGTGCAGGAAGTGATGGTTGAACAGCAGCAGCGTTGTCAGAAGCCCGATCGGCAGAGACAACAGGACAGGCTTCAGGCTGAATTCACCAGTCTGAACGAAATAGGCGCCCAGAACAGGCATCAATCCGAACGCAAGGAAGATCGCAAGCTCACTGTAGCCCTTGCCGCGGTAGCCGAAGCGCAGCGGCGGCGCGACATAGAAATAAGCGATCAGCGCACCGCCGGCGACAAACCACAGAATCTCCCAGCCGCTGTACAAGCTAAGCAGCAAGCCGCAGATAACTGCAACGGCCAGCAGACCCCAGGTCAGGAGCGCAAACAGCGACTCCCGCATGATGCCTCCGGACAGGAAACCGGAATTCGTAGAGATGGCCTCAGGTGTATTATGCGCCTCCGTGTCGGTTCCGTTGCGGAAGTCCCACAAATCATTCACCATATTGGAGAATAAGTGCGCCGCAGCTGCTCCGACAAAGGTTATAACAAACAAAAACGGATGGAATACTCCCTGCCATACATATGCCCCGACCGTTCCCAGGACAACCGGTATGAGCATAACGGGAATAACTCCAAACCGTGAGGCTTTCTTAAAAATCGTCCATTTTTCCATCATGCCAAGGATTATCTCCTTCAATTATTATTTGATAATAATTATCATTAAATTATTATACATCAAATTTCGACACTTTGGGGAGATTTACGCTGCAAAATATTCCCTAATCGTGGTACACTATTATAGATGGTACTTATTTCCTATTAAGTCTTAAATATTAAAGGGGAGCATCATGAAACTCCGCAAAAAAATATTTATCTTCATTGGCTTGGTTGCCGTGCTCGGGATAGGCGCTACCTACCTGCTTCTTCACATGATTCTGCTTAACCGTTTCGAGAAGCTGGACGAGGCGCAGCTGCAGCGCAACTTGACCAAAGCTGTGGCTTCCTATAATGAAGAACTGCAGGACATGAAGACCGGACTTCTCAATTACTCCGTGTGGGATGAAACCTACAGATTCATGGAATCTGTAAGAAATACCGGCCCGGCCTTATCCGGCGGTACTGCCCCCACCCCCAGCAGCTTTGACCAGACCACCTATGAAATCAACCGCTTCGATATGATCGCCCTGCTGGATTTGAACGGCAGTCCAATATATGGCGGCTCCTACGATCTGGCATTAGGAAGTGTTACCCCCCTGACACAGGAACAGCTCACTCTTTTCAAGCTGATCCACAGCCGTCTGCCTGCTTTCACCGGAACCGAAGAGAGCAGGAGCGGCGTTGTTATTCTGGATAAGGGTCCTATGCTGATCACACTCACGCCCATTGCCGGCAGCAGCAGTGACAAGCCGGTGATTGGCACGGCCGTTGCCGGAAGAATGCTGCACCCGGAAGAGATTTCGCATATCTGGAAGGACACCCTCTCCACTATTCAAGTGTCCCGCGTTACCTCTGCGCTGCTTGCGGAGAGCGGAGGCCAGCCGACCTGGACCCATCCGGTCTCAGACGGCATGATGTCGATTCATACGGCGGTGAATGATCTGTTCGGTGATCCGGGCCTGATCATCTCCCTGAAGGAGCCCCGGCAGCTCTACAATAGCGGACTGAAGTCCATAGGCACCTTCCGCATGCTCTATTTCATCTCCATGCTGCTGCTGCTTGCCGCAAGCATGCTCTTCGTCAACCGGTTCATTCTGGACCGGATGTCATCGCTGGTAAGAAATATCCGTGCTATCGGCAGCAGCAAGGATCTGTCTATCCGGATTCCCAGCACTGGACGGGATGAATTCGGCGAAGTGGAGGTTGAATTCAACCGGATGATCGATTCACTGGAACAGGTTCAGAACGAGCTGCGGCAGCAATCCCTGCTGGACCCGTTGACCCAGCTGCCTAACCGCTCACTCTTTTTTGCCAAGCTGAATGAAGCCATCGCCGCGGCCAAAGGACTCAACCGGCAGATTGCCCTGGTATTTATAGATCTGGATCATTTCAAGACGGTGAACGACACTCTGGGCCATGATTTCGGGGATGCTATCCTGAAGGAGACGGCCTTCCGGATCTCACAGGTTGTCGGCAAACACGATGTGGTCTCCCGGCTTGGCGGGGATGAATTCACCATTCTGCTCTCCGATGTCCCCGATGCCGGGAGCATTCATACGCAGCTGTCACGGATTCAGGAGGCTCTCTCTATGCCCCACCATATTAAAGGGCATCTTCTATATAATACGGCCAGTATCGGCATCAGCATTTATCCGCAGAACGGTGAAGATGCCGATTATCTGGTCAAACAGGCCGATCTGGCCATGTTCCATGTCAAGGAGACAGGCCGCAATAACATCTTTCTGTATTCAGAGGATCTTGAGGCAGGGATCCGGCGCAAGAAGGTCCTGGCCCAGCAGCTGCTCTCTGCCGCAGTGGCGAACGAGTTCGAGGTGCATTATCAGCCTATCCTTGGTGCAGGCACTTTACAGGTATCGAAGGTGGAGGCGCTGCTGCGCTGGACCAGTCCGAGCTACGGAAGCATCTCACCGGCCGAGTTCATCCCGCTGGCGGAGAGCAGCGGCTCGATTGTCGGCATTGGCGGCTGGGTACTGCGGCAGGTCTGCTCCGATATGCGTGAATTCCGCAGCCGGGGGCTGGAGGTTACCGCTGCGGTTAATATCTCTGCCCTGCAGCTGATGCAGCCCGGCCTCCTTGAACTGCTGCTCGATCTGCTTCATGAATATGAACTGCCTGCTTCGAGTCTGGAGCTGGAGATCACAGAGAGCGTTCTGGTCTCAGGGGACAGCATCTTCCGGTCACTGCAGCAGCTTAGAGCCCACGGCTTCCGGATCTCGCTTGATGATTTCGGCACAGGCTTCTCTTCCTTAAGCTATCTGCGCCGCTTCCCTGTCGATGTCATTAAGATTGACCGTTCCTTCGTTTCCGAGATGTCTCCAGCCCCGCCGGGTGATGTGCTCGTCAAGGCGATTATTGAGCTAAGCCATAACCTCGGGCTGCGGGTCGTCTCCGAAGGCATAGAGCATCAGGAGCAGTTCGACATGCTGCGCGCGCTGGGCAGTGACGAGCTGCAGGGATACTATATCAGCAGACCTCTCCAGGTCACGGCACTTTATTCTTTTTTAGCGCAGAAAAATTACTTTCCGGAGTCAAAATAAGCAGTAATTTTATAGGCAAGCTACCGGGTATATGATATGATAGGCAAGCTGATAACAGCACCCGCTCCGGGTGCTGTTATCCTATGCGAACAATTATGAAAATTGGAGGCTTTAATTGTTATGTCAGCGCAACCGCAAACAACTCAATCCGTCAAAATTGTCACCGCCGACCCCAGCGCCATCGGCTTGTTCGGATTGGCTATCGTCACCTTGGTCGCTTCTTCACAAAAGCTCGAAATTACAACAGGTCTAAGCTACGCTATTCCATGGGCTATCTTCCTCGGAGCCTTCGCCCAGCTGTTCGCATCCATTCAGGATGCCAAGCACAACAACACCTTTGGCATGACCGCTTTTGGTGCCTATGCATTCTTCTGGTTCGGCATGGGCGCAAGCTGGCTGATCAAGCTCGGGGTATTCGGTACGGTGCTGGCAGAAGGCGTTGATCCCAAGCAGCTCGGATTTGTTTTTGTAGGATATCTCGTGTTCACCCTGTTCATGACGCTCGGCGCCGTTGAAGCGAACCGCGTCCTGCTGGTCATCTTCATTCTCATTGACTTCCTGTTCCTCGGCCTCTCTATGGATGCCTTCGGAGTCGCTGCAGAATTCTTCCACAAGCTGGCTGCCGTTGCGGAAATGGCTATCGGAATTGTATCGCTCTACGGCTGCGGCGCATCTGTGCTCAATGCTCATTTCGGACGTACTTTCCTGCCGATCGGCGCACCGCTGGGCATCTTCAAGAAATAATTACAGGTTCAGGCTCAAGCTACTTGGGCTCCAATCTTTAGAGCAACGGATAAATACTTGCTGCCTTCGGGGCAGAAGGTGTTTATCCGTTTTGAATTTACACGGCTGTTTGTTAGGTTTTTCCTTGCGCAAAGACGATAAAAATGACATGCTATAGAAACACCTACGACATATCTCGACATTTTTCTGCGGTGCAGGAACCGCTTTTTATGAATAGCAAATCTACTGCTTTAATCTTTCGGGTATCGGAGGCAATCCATGGCTTTCATTAATAAAAAGCCTTTAACGATTATTGTCGGCTTCTTAGTCGTCCTGCAGCTCTCGCTGTTCTATTATTATTCCTTGTCCGTGAACCGGGAATACAGGGCTGAGAAGGCTGATCTGTCCTCACAGGCAGTCATGCTGACCTCAAATATTGAGGAGAGAGTGGCAATTGTCAAAGGCGTAAGTTCCTTTATTCAAACGGTCGGCTTCGATGCTGATCCCGCACTCATTAATAACTATCTGGTAACGGCACACAACAACAACTCAAGCCATGTCACGAACATTATGATCGCTCCTGACGGTCTTATCCGCTACCTCTACCCTCTTGAAGGCAACACAGCGATTCTGGGCAAAAGCCTGCTGCTGGATGCCTCCCTGGCCTCCCCCGGCATGATCCAAGAAACGATACGCTCCCGCGGCATTACGGTAGACGGGCCCCGTACATTAGCCCAAGGCGGCTATGGAATGGTAATCCGGCAAGCAATTTACAAAGACAACTCTTTCGAGGGCATCGTCTCGGTTACAGTGAAGATTGATAACATTGTGAACCAGCTTGCACTCGAGGACAGCAATATATATGTTACAGCCGAGGACCACACGTTCCTCTTTGGCAATGAATCGCATGCCGATGACCTGCAGCTTACCGTTCCTGTTCAGGCCTATAATCAGCATTGGCTGATGGGGATATCCCTGCCCTCCTATAAGAAATGGCAGGTGTTCCGCAGCGTGCTATGGATCGATATTGCCTTCCTGCTTGTAATTGCTTTCATTCTCTACGTTTTCTGGCATCAGAGCCGGTTTAACCGTGAGCTGGAGCGTGTAGTCAGTCTCCGGACCCGTGATCTGAGCATCTCCAAGCGTTTATACGAGAAGCTCGCGCATTACGACAGTCTGACGGACATTCCGAACCGGCGTTATTTCATGGATGAATTCGAGCGGCTGCTGCAATGCTCTGACCCGACTCAGACTTATACCTTATTCTTTTTCGACTTGAACCGGTTTAAGGAAATCAATGATACACTTGGGCACTCTACAGGGGATCAGGTGATTAAGACACTGGCCGGCCGGCTGAAATCCGGTGAGCTGCCCTTCAAGCTGTTCGCGCGTACCGGCGGAGATGAATTCGTCATGATCTTCCCTGACCTGCCGCGTGAGCAAATCCCCGTGATTGCCGAACAGATCAGCTTATTAATCTCGCAGACGCTGCTGATCTCCGGAGCACATCTCAGCTTGTCCACCAGCATCGGCATCTCCCTGTACCCGGAGCATTCGAAGAATAAAGATGATCTGCTCAAATTCGCGGATATGTCCATGTACCAGGCCAAGACACAGGAAGACGCCAACTTCTTCATCTTCGACTGGGAGCTGCGCGAGAAGCTGGAGCAGAAGACGATGATCGCTAAGTATTTGCATTCTGCACTGGAGCGGGAAGAATTCGTGCTGTATTATCAGCCGCAGATCAATGCCGTCACAGGTAAAATGATCGGTATGGAGGCGCTGATCCGCTGGAACCATCCCGAGAAGGGTCTGATCGGGCCCGGCACCTTCATCGCCGCCGTGGAAGAGGCCGGTCTGATGATCCAGCTCACCGACTGGGTGCTGCGCGAGGTATGCCGCCAGCTCTGCGAGTGGCGGAACCTGGGAATGCCGCTGCTGCGGACATCGATTAATATCTCCAACAGCTGGTTCTACAACCGCAATCTGATCGAGAATCTGCTCTCTGTGCTTGACCAGTACGGACTGGATACCGATATGCTGGAATTCGAGATTACAGAGAGCACCGCACTGCTGGAAGAACACTATCCGCTGCTGCAGCAGATGCGCGATCACGGAATCATCGTTTCCATTGACGATTTCGGCACGAAATATTCCTCACTGAATTACCTGAAGCATTTTCCCGTGAACAAAATCAAAATTGACCGGACCTTCATCACCGGTATCGGTGTCAGTTCCATTGACGAGACCATTATCAAATCCATCGTCTTCGTCGCCTCGCAGCTTGGCTATGACCTGATTGCCGAAGGGGTCGAGACGCCGGAGCAGCTCGCCTTCCTGGTGAAGCATGATTGTCCGCATATTCAGGGATTCCTGTTCTTCCCTCCGCTGCCTGCCGACGAAATCCGCAAGCTGGCTTCATAAACGGGGGATCGTTATAATAAAAGGTAAGACTGAAGTTAACCCGAAAGGATTATGAGAACATGAATGGATTAACTACCGGCGAAATTGCCGGAACCGTTATATTTGCGCTGATCCTGGCCATCCTTGCCTACCGCATTATCCGCGGAATGCCGAAGATGGCCGGAGATATTACAGCTTTCCGCAAACGCACACTCGTCTGGACCCAGGTGGCACTGGTACTTACGGTCCTCCAGTTGAACTTCAAAGCAGGAGACTGGCGTTTCGGAATTATTCTTGGACTGATTGTGCTCTTCACCGGAAGCATCTGGCTGTCCGCCCGCCGTTATGATAACGCCCGTCTGGCTGAGTCCGCAGCAGAGCCGCAGGACAGCACCAGAGAATAACACATTAATCTTTCAAGTGGAAACGGATACCGTCCTTTTGAAGGACGGTATCCGTTTCAGCGAGAAATAGAAGGATAATTTATAGCGTGTAACATATAAATTCTTATATTTGAATTTGAAGCTCCCGCATGGGGGCTTTTTTTAGGAGGAGTTGCTGTGGGCAGTACAAAAGCATTGGGCATCTACGGCTTCCGCTTCAGTGAGCCGGACCGGCTGCCGCTGCTGAATCTCTTTGCAGCCGGGCATTCGGTTGAGCTGAGCCCGGATTATCACTGGAACGGCCTGGAGCGCAGTGATGGTCCGCTGCTGCTCTTCCAGTACACCGTTTCGGGAAGCGGGATCTATGAGCTTGACGGGGAGAGCTTCAGCATCGGCCCCGGACAGGCCTTCATGGCTGAGATTCCCGGCAGCCACCGGTATTATTATCCCGGCGGTACGGAGCCGTGGGAGTTCTATTTCCTGCTCTTCCGGCCGGAGCCGCTGCTGCCGCTCTGGAATGATATCAAGTCCAGAATCGGGGCAACCCCGGCCTTGGATTCCGGCAGCCCGCCGGTCCGCATGCTGCGCGATATCGTCCGTGAAGCCCACTCCGGACGGATTACCGATCCTTACTCGGCTTCCTCGCTGCTGCATCAATTCATGATGGAACTCGGCAGGCATACCTCCGGCGGCCCGCGCGACGCGGCCGGATGGCCGCCGGCCATCCGCGAATGTGTCCGGTTCATCGAGGAGAATTACAGCTCCATGATCGGCCAGGAGCAGCTTGCCGGGAAGCTGGGCCTCTCGAAATTCCATTTGCTGCGGACCTTCAGCAAGGCAGTGGGTGTTACCCCCAATGACTATTTGAACCGGGTCCGCATTGAGCATGCCGTGGAGCTGCTGAGAACAACAGACTGCAGCATCGAAGCCATTGCGGGTCAGGTCGGCTATTCCTCCGGCAGTTACTTCATTAAGGTATTCCATAAGCTTACCGGGCAGACACCGGGTGCCTTCCGTTCAGGGAACGCCAGCCTGAACTACAGCCGCCTGTTCTTCAGCTGACCCTTGAAAGTGTTACCTTTTCCGCACCCCGTAAAGGATCAGACCGACCAGGAGCAGCAGGATTGGAAAGCCGGTGAGCAGCAGCTCAAGCATCGTCAGAATCCCTTTTTCGTCGTCTACCAGCAAAATATGTTCATCCTGCAACCTTATCCCTGCCTTTATCCAAAAAATTGAAAATCCTCACCTGTATGCTGTATTCGCCGGGCAGGCATACTTTACCTCCGTACAACCATACTAATGACATTCTATGGATACTGATGGAGGGTCAACGAATGGGTAAAAAATTAAATCTGCTGATGTTCAGCGGAGAATATGACAAAGCCATGGCGGGGCTGATTCTGGCGAATGCCGCAAGGGATATTGAGGTGGAGGTTACGATGTTCTTCTCATTCTGGGGGCTGTTCCTCATCCGGGACCCGGAGACAATGACGCTGGAGGACAAGAGTATCTACGAGAAGCTGATGGATGTTATCACACCCAAAGGGCCGGAGCAGCTGCCGCTCTCGCGGATGAATTTCAGCGGCCTAGGCAAGCTGATGCTGGAGGAGATGATTGAGGATCAGGGGGCGCCGAAGCTGATTCATTTCCTGAAGGGGGCGCGCAAAAAGAACATCAAGTTCTATGCCTGCAAGCTCTCGGTGGAAATTATGGGCTTCAAGCCGGAGGAGCTGCTGCCTGAGGTGGAGATTATCGACGCTGCGGCATACCTGAAGGACGCACTGGAGAGCGATATTCAGCTTTTCATCTAAGCAGTATTGTGATCCGGCATGGGCTTTAACCTAATTCCGGGCGCGGGCATATACTGAGGGCAAGCGGAAACGGATTTGCCCGTCTTTATATCAGGACGGTACCGCCATCCCTCCAAGGACGGTCCCCTTCCGTATCCGCGACAACAGATTCATTGTCTGGAGGGATTATCCGTGCTGAGTATCCGCCACGCCGTTGCAGCAGAGGCGCCGTCTTCACTGCAGGAGCATTTCGCGGCTTTTCGCGAGCATATCATAGGAAACCGTCATATGATTACTACCCCGTACGGCCGCCAGCCGCTGCTGTATGCCGACTGGACGGCCAGCGGCCGGCTGTACGAGCCGATTGAGCGGAGAATACAGGAGAGCTTCGGCCCCTATGTCAGCAATCCGCATACTGATTCCAATACCACAGGGCTAACGATGACCCTGGCTTATAATGAAGCCCGGCAGATCATCCGGCAGCATGTGAATGCAGGTCCCGGAGATGCGCTGCTCTTCTGCGGCAACGGCACTACCGGAGCGGTGAACAAGCTGCAGCGGATCATGGGCCTTAAGCTGCCGGAATGGCTGCAGCAGAACTACGTCTGCCCGCCGGAGGAACGCCCGGTTATCTTCGTGAGTCATATGGAGCATCATTCCAATCTGCTGCCCTGGCAGGAGGGCATCGGCGATGTGGTCACCGTTCCATCCGGGCCGGGCGGGCAGGTTGACCTTAAGCAGTTAGAGGAGCTCCTGCTGCGCTACCGGAACCGCCGCTTCAAAATCGGCTCCTTCACAGCCTGCTCCAATGTCACCGGCATCCAGACACCCTACCATCAGCTGGCCGCCGTCATGCACCGGCATGGCGGAATTTGCTTTGTCGATTTTGCCGCGAGCGCACCTTACGAACGGATCGACATGCATCCTGCATCTCCGCAGGAGAAGCTGGATGCCATCTTCTTCTCTCCGCACAAATTCCTCGGCGGCCCCGGAACCGGCGGAGTGCTGCTGTTTGATGCCGCACTTAGCACCGGCAGCGTGCCGGATGAACCCGGCGGAGGCACCGTGGTATGGGTCAACCGCTGGGGCGGGCGCCGCTATATTGCTGATGTAGAGGTACGCGAGGACGGAGGCACCCCCGGTTCCCTGCAGGCTATCCGCACAGCGCTGTGCATCAGACTGAAGGATCAGATGAACGGACCCGGGCAATATATGGTGGTCCGGGAGCAGGAGCTATGCCGGAAGCTGCTCGCGGAGCTTGCGCAGATTCCAGGCTGCTCCGTACTGGCAGGCGCGCAGACTGAGCGCCACGGGATTATCTCCTTCACGCTGAAGGAGATCCACTACAACCTCGCCGTCCGCCTGCTGAATGACCGCTTCGGCATTCAAGCACGCGGAGGCTGCTCCTGCGCCGGCCCGTACGGCCATCAGCTGCTCGGGCTGGACCCTGCGGATTCGCAGGCGTTCATCCAGGCGATCCACGCCGGCGACCAGTCACTGAAGCCGGGCTGGGTCCGCCTGTCCCTGCACCCGGTCATGACGGACCGGGAGGTGGAGCATATGGCCTTCGCCGTCCGTTCCATCGTCAGCCGCATCGGCGAATGGAGCAGCGATTACCGCTATAATTCTGCCACCAACAGCTGGCTTCACACCGGGGATACAGGAGAGCCCGGGGGCGAGATCCGCGAATTATTCTCTCTGTAGCGGTTTACTGCTTGATTCCCGTTCCCGGGCCAGCCGGGCGAATCTGGACTCGATCGCCTTAACCCCCCAGAGCGACACTCCGATAAACAGCAGCACGTAGACAATCTCTCCCGGATGACGAATGAACCGGTCCACATCATTGCCGATGTAAGAGACGGCGAATACCATAATGGCTTTGCCGGCGCACAGGGCAATCAGATAGGAGCGAAGACGCATGGCGGCAAGCCCGGCAGCCATATTAATGACTACGAATGGCCCTACCGGAAACAGACTGAGCAGAAAAACATAGCTGAACCCGCTCTGGCGGACCCAGGTCATGCTTTTGGCGACCTTGGGCCGCTCCGCCCATTTACGCAGGTAGCGGTGGCTGCCGATTTTACGGATAATCAGGAAGGTAGTTACACAGCCGGCTACAAGACCGATCCAGGAATAGAGGAATCCGAGCCATAAGCCGTATACCGCCCCGTTAAGCCCCACAATCGCAATGGTCGGCAGCGGCGGCACGAATGATTTCATGAAGGTAAGTCCAACTCCGGGCAGCGGCCCGAGCGAGCGGTACTGCTCCAGCAGAGTCCGCAGCCGCTCCTCGGTCAGCCATGACATTATATCTAAAAAGAACATTTCCTCAGCTCTCCTCATTACATTCTGGAATAGTTGCCGTTATAAATAGCATTGAGTTTCAATTATACAATACTTCTGTCCGCCTGACGCCAAAACGTCAACTGACTAGACAAGCATAAGCTGCCGGAGATATGATGAAATCAACTAGTAACAGAGTCGGCGTGAACCTGGATATACTCTTATCTTGTCGAACCAACAGCCAGCCCGAAGTGAGGTCTTCATGAAACCATTTGATTATAGTCTGCTGGCCAAAAGAGCGCTCGCCCTGCTGTGCATCTGCCTGCTTGCCGCATCCGCACTGGTGCCGCTCCTGGGCGCCTCTTCTTCCAAATGCTCCAGCCGGCAGAACGGTTATATAGATTTGTCCGCATGTACCTTTGATGATTCCTCTGTCTTCCCGCTGGACGGTGAATGGGAGTTCTATTGGCAACAGCTGCTGGACCCGCAAGACACACTCTCCGGTACCGCGAAGGCTCCGGCTTATATGGCTGTACCCGGAGCCTGGGGTCCGGGCACTGAGACTACCGGGTTCTCCCGTTACGGATATGCCACCTACCGCCTGCTGCTCCAGCTTCCGCCGGAGGTTCCTGCCTTTGCCCTTAAGGTGAACAATATCCGTAATGCCAGCCAGGTATTCGTGAATGGCGAGCTGCTGGGAGAAAGCGGACTTCCGGGGGTATCCCTTCAGAGCACGGAACCGCGCAACAACCCTTATTCCTTTACTTTCAGTGCCAAGCACAATCAGGCTGAAATCCTTATTCACACCTCCAACTTCACCTATGCGAACGGCGGCATTGCCGAATCCATCCGGATCGGCACACCTTCATCCATAGGGGCCATAGACCAGCGGAACAGTACCTACGATATTTTGCTAGTGGCCGGTTTTGCTTTTATCAGCTTCTACTTTCTGGGACAGGGATTCCAGCGCAAAGAGGACAACTCTTCACTGCAGCTGGCTATGTATTGCTTCACCATCGCTCTTTATATGCTGACACACAGCGAGAAGCTGTTGTTCCAATACCTTCCTTCCATTTCCTATGAAGCCTTCAGCAAATTACAGGTCATGTCCGGCGTAATCGGGTTCTACTTCGTATCCAGCTATACTTATTCCCTGTTTCCCGCACTCTATTCCCGGCTCTTCCGGCGGATCACCTTCGTATATTCGCTCGGCTTCTGCATTATTGTACTGATGAGTACGATCCTTATTTACTCACGGATCGCAAGTATACTGCTGGTCTTCAGCTTCATTTCGGTCTGCTATACCTTCTATGTTATGGCCAAGGCAACCTGGCGGCGTGAGATCGGCTCCTATTATTTGCTGATCGGTGTGATTGCGGCGATTATGTTCACCTTCTCCCTGGCGGGCAATCTGTTCCTGGGCACGGGACTTTATGCCATTCCGCCGGTATCCGGCCCGATCTTCATCCTTGCCGAGGGCCTCTTCCTGTCTGCACGCCATGCGTATGCCTATCAGACGATCAAGCAGCTCTCCCTTCAGCTCGAACGCAAGGACCGGGACAAGGATGAGTTCCTGCTCAAGACTTCAATTGAGCTGCGTACACCGCTGAATGCTATCATCAATATCTCACTGTCTATGTATGAGGGTGCCGGCGGGCCGCTAACCCCTTCACAGCGTGAGGATATGCGGCTGATCCTCGGAACCGGAAGACGGCTGGCCTTCCTGGTCAGGGATATCCTTGATTATGAACAGATCAAGCGGCAGCGCATCACCCTGCACTGGGGTGCTGTTGATATTCAGGGCGTTGCAGAAATTGTAATTGAAGTCTTCCAGTTTCTGAATAAGAACGGCGAGATCCGCATCAAGAACCGCATTCCGCCAGGGGCGTTCCTGGTCCAGGCGGATGAGCAGCGGCTGATGCAGATCCTCTACAACCTGATGGACAATGCGCTGAAATTCACCGATCGCGGCAGCGTGATTATTGAGGCCGTTCAGCTGAATGATTCCATATCGGTAACGGTCACCGATACCGGCCGGGGCATTCCCCGGGAACAGCTGGAGAGCATCTTCCGTGATTATGAGCAGGTTAACGAAGCCGATTCGCTGGAGACTGGCGGACTGGGTCTGGGTCTGGCCATTACCCGTAAGCTTGTGGAACTGCATGGGGGAAGGATCACCGTGTCCTCCACGCTTGGCCGCGGAAGCAGCTTCACCTTCACACTCCCCGCCGGGCAGGCTGACGCTGCCGTAACGGAGGAGCCGGAAGACCGCCAGCTGCTGCTTACGCCGGTGCAGGCGCCTCCGGAGGCTGTGGATGAGGAATGGAAGTACAGAACCACTCCGGTAACGCACTCCACCGGACAGGCAGGCCCCTATGCTCCCCGCATTCTGATTGTGGATGACGATTATGCCAATCTGAAGGCGCTGACCAACCTGCTGTCACTGGAGAATTATACGATCTCCAGTATGGGCAGCGGCAAGGACGCACTGGCCCTGCTTGCAGAGGACCGTGATTTCGACCTCTGCATCATCGATGTCATGATGCCGGGAATGTCGGGCCTTGAGCTGTGCAGGAGGATCCGCCAGACTTACACGCCGCTGGATCTGCCGATCCTGATGGCCACAGCCGGGCAGCAGCTTCACTTCAATGAGGCGGCCTTCCGTGCCGGAGCTAACGACTTCATCCATAAGCCTTATGCCTGGAGCGATCTCAAGGGACGCGTCAATACCCTGGTTCAGCTGAGACGATCGGTATCCGACCGGCTAAGTTCGGAGATCGCTATGCTGCGCGCGCAGATCAAACCGCATTTTCTCTACAATGCCATTAATACGATTATCTGGATGAGCACACGCGACAATGAGAAAACCCGGCATTTGCTGTACGATTTGAGCCATTTTCTGCGCGGCAGCTTCGATTTCAGCAATCAGGAAACGGCGATTCCGTTTGAGAAGGAGCTTGAACTGATTGAGGCTTATCTGTCACTGGAGCAGGCCCGTTTCGGGAAGCGGCTGAATGCCCAATATAATATTGAAGTCAGTGAATTTTCATTGCCGCCGCTGATTGTGCAGCCGATCGTGGAGAATGCCGTCCGCCACGGACTGATGGAGAAGATTGATGGAGGGACCGTAATCCTCTCCACCAGACAGGAGGGTAATGCCATCCTAATCACCGTCACCGATAACGGTAAGGGAATGAGCGATGAGCAGCTCTCCTCCTGGATGAACGAGGGCTACCGTTCTCCACATGGAGAAGGCACCGGAATCGGCCTGCGGAATATCAACCGCCGGCTGCTGACACAGTTCGGCTATCCGCTTGTTATTACACGCGGGAGCAACGGGGGCATCGAGGTACTTATAACAATCCCATGGAAGGATGAGGTCTCCTGAGTATATCTGTAATGGTTATTGATGACGAATGGCCGGCGCTGGAGCAGATGCGTGAGCTGCTGCTTCAGTGTGACGGCATTTCCTCTGTTCTTGTGTATGATAATCCGCGCGAAGCTTTTACGGCTGCCGTAGAACATAAGCCCGACATTCTATTTCTGGACATCCAGATGCCTGAGCTGTCCGGCTTGGCTTTTGCCGAGAAGCTGCTGCCCTTCTCACCGGACACGGATATCGTATTCGTGACAGCGTACCGGAATTATGCCGTTGAAGCCTTTGAGCTGTCGGCGGTGGATTATCTGCTGAAGCCCGTAGACCCCCCGCGCCTGCTCAAGACGTGGAACAAGATACTCTCCAAGCGTATGCTGCCCGGCGCCACCGGGACAAGAAGTGCGGAAACGGCCTTCCGGCTTCTTGGCGGTTATGAGCTGACGGGTCCGCAGGGCGCCGTGAAATGGAGCACTCATAAGGCAGAGGAACTATTCGCCTATCTATGGATTCACAGACAGGGCAGCGTAAGTGTAATTCTGAATGATGTGTTTCCGCAATGGAACTATGAGAAGGGCAAGCAGTATCTGCACACCACTGTCTATCAGATCCGCAAAACCTTAAAGAAAGCTGCGCTGGGGGACAGTATTGAGCTGACCTTCGACAGGGAAAACTACCGGCTGGAATCCAGGGGGATCGAAGGCGATACCGAAAGATTCATGGAGGCAGCCACGCTTGCACTGCAGAACAATCAGCCGGAGGAGATGCGGGATGCTGCCGCCCAGTACACAGGGGATCTGCTGCAATCGCTGGACAGCCTCTGGGTGTATTCCTCCCGCGACAAATACCGCCGGATCTATCTTAAGCTGCTGGAGCAGCTTGCCCTGGAGCTGATACGGTACGGACGTCATTATGAAGCTGAAGATTACGCCGTACGCCTGGCCGAGCTGGAGCCGCTGGATGAGAGTTATGCCCTGCAATTGATCTCCATTTATTATGAAATCGGCAAGCCTCTGAGGGCGCAGCGAAAATTCACCCAATTCAGGGACTCCTACAAAGCCGAGACGGGTGATGACCTGCCGGAATGGTTCATGGAGGTCTACCAGCGCCTGGGTAAATAAATGCTGAAGTATGTTCCATAGATAAAAGCACACTAAAAAGCAGCTCCGGCTTCCTTCCTCCTGCCCGGGCTGCTTTTTAGCGCAAATATGTATATTTTGTGCTCATCTATTCGATATTTTATGTCATAGTTCGACGTTTATCAGCGTTTTATCAGTGACAATTGTTACCATTGTTCTTACACAGGTTGATTCAGGCACAGGATGCATGATTAGAGCTACGGAGGTTGAAGAATGAATACATGGACCGGATTCAAAAAAGTTGTCAAAACTACTCGATTGCTGCCGCTTATGATGTCGATGATTCGTGAGGTTACTGTAGATAATACGGCTCCTGCGATGTCCGTAGAAGTTACCACGGATAAAAGCGCCTATTTACCCGGTGATGAAGTAACCGTGCAAGTCCTTTTGCGGGATTTCGCTCCCAATGATCATGGCTACAGCTATTTCAATTTCATTGTGCAATATGACAGTCAGGTATTCGACAACGCTGAATACACACAGCAGTCTGTCTATACGGATGCAAGCTATACTCCCGGCGATGAAGTGAATAATATCTTTCAGTTCAATTTCCAGAACCCGGTTGACGGGAGCATCTATCTCGGAATGAACACCACTATGCGCGGAATCGATATTCAGGTCGAAGCGGCCAATAAACTAAGCTGCATTCCGGCTGTAGACCAGACGCTGGTAACCTTCAAGCTGCGGGTCAGAGAACAGACGCTTGCATCCTCCTCGACCATCAGCCTTGCTAATGAATTCACCAGAATCCGAACCTCCGAAGCAGGCAACAGCTTTTATCTATACTCGCCCGATGTTACCGAGATCACTCCCGCCCCTGTTGAAATTACCCGCTCTCCGTCCGTATCTGTCTTCTCATCCCCGGAGTCAACCAACCGTCTGGCGTAGCGGAGTCCCCCTCAAATCCAGATTCAGCTTCATATACACTGCAGATTGGCAGCCGTCTCTCCTTCCTGTACTATAGCTGTATACATACTCAGGAAGCAGGTGGATTGTTATGCTGCATTCAGACCTTATAGATTTACGGGCAACAACCCTGGAAGATCTCGACTTTGTCCTGGATGCCGAAAGGGCTGAGCCGAACCGCCGGTTCATCGGCCAGTGGAGCAGGGATCAGCACACAGCAGCTTTGGATGATGGAGATATTATGCACCTGATTGTTCAGGACCGCGCCGGGGAACGGGCCGGCTACGTAATCCTTACGGGAATTCACGACCGTAACCTCACGGTCTGTATCAAGCGGATTGTCATTCAGACCAAGGGCTGCGGCTATGGAACAATGACGCTGAAGCTGCTGAGCGACTGGGTCTTCACCCGTACAGATACTCACCGGCTATGGCTGGACGTCAAAGATTATAACTCCAGAGCACAGCATGTGTATGAAGGGGCCGGCTTTAAACTGGAAGGCACCTTGCGCGAGTGTGTACGGACTGAGGAAGGCTTCGAATCGCTGCAGGTCATGTCTATCCTGCGGCATGAATACAGATACGAATAGTTACAGCAGAACAGCCGGTCATCCCATGTTCAGGAGTGATCCGGCTGTCTTGATTTTAGAATGCCGGAACTACCGCCACGATAATATTGGCAAAAAGCCGCGATCCTAAGATCGCAGCCCTCTATCCGTATTGCTGATTTACGTATGGGTTTCAATCGGAGCCGCCGGCTTGCTGCCGCCAAAGATCAGCGTCGTCACATGCTTGCGCGCATCTGCTGTAAGCAGCAGCAGCTCTACCGGTTCTCCGGCCGGCTCCCTGCGGATAAATCGGACCTTCGCCCCGTCCAGATCCTCGAAGATGCCGGTAACCGTATATCCCTGCAGCAGGAGGCTGTCAATCGCCTGCCGCTCTTGGTCGAACTCGTCGAATGCCGACATCTCAGATCACTCCTCCGCTGATTTCCGCCTGGGCCGGACGGGGCGCTTCCGCCTCGAAACGCTTGCGGTGCAAATATTTGCCCGCACCAGCTATACCGACGAACGCCTTGTCGCGGATAACGAATTCTCCGCGGCTGAGCACAGACACCGGCTCCCCCTTAACCTGCATACCTTCAAAAGCATTATAATCCACATTCATATGATGAGTCTCAGCGGAAAGCGTTCTTTCTACAACAGGATCGAAGATGACGATATCTGCGTCACTGCCTACAGCGATTGTGCCTTTTTGCGGGAACAGGCCGAACAGCTTGGCACTGGAGGTGGAGATAATATCCACGAACTTGTTAAGTGAAATGCGGCCCTTCTGCACACCTTCAGAGTAGAGTACGCTGAACCGGTCTTCGATGGTTGGCCCGCCGTTCGGAATCTTCGAGAAATCACCCAGCCCCAGATCCTTCTGTCCCTTGAAGTTAAAAGAGCACTGATCAGAACCTATCGTCTGCAGCGTGCCGCTCCACAGCGCATCCCATAATACGTCCTGATTCCACTGCTCGCGCAGCGGAGGAGACCAGACATACTTCGCACCCTCGAAGTCCGGCTTCTCAAGCGCTGACTGGTCCAGCACCAGATACTGCGGGCAGGTCTCACCGTAGACGCGCAGCCCTTTCTTGCGGGCTTCCGCGATCTTCCAGGCGGCTTCGGCGCAGGTCACATGCACTACATAGAGCTGCGAATCCGTCAGCCCGGTTAAATACGCCGCCCGGCCGGTGGCCTCGCCCTCCAGCTCGGGAGGACGGGTCAGCGCGTGATAGATCGGATCGGTGTTGCCGGCAGCCAGCGCCTGATCCACCAGATACTCGATCACATCGCCGTTCTCGGCATGCACCATAACGAGTGCGCCTTCACGCTTGGCCGCCTGCAGCGTCTTGTACAGCACACCGTCATCAGCCTGGAAGGTGTTCTTGTAGGCCATGAACACCTTCAGCGAAGTGATACCTTCCTTCTCAATAATCTGCGGCAGCTCGCCAAGCACCTTGTCATTCAGCTCCGACACCATGAGGTGGAAGCTGTAGTCAATAACTGCCTTATCCTGCGACTTGTCATGCCAGGTATCTACCGCCTGCTGCAGCGGCTGGCCCTTGGTGGTCAGGCAGAAGTCGATAACCGTTGTGGTTCCGCCATAGGCGGCGGCCATCGTGCCGGTCTCAAAATCGTCAGCAGTGACGGTACCGCCAAAAGGCATATCCAGATGCGTATGCGGGTCAATCCCCCCCGGAAATACGTAACAGCCGGAAGCGTCGACAATCTCGGCTCCCGGCGCTTCAAGGTTCAGGCCAATTCCGGTGATGATCCCATCTTCAATCAGGACATCCCCTGTATAAGTATCCGCTGCTGTGACGATAATGCCGTTCTTGATGATCTTCTTCATCTTAACCCACCTCCACTTCCGAATAAGAACCGTTTAATCCGCTAATGACCTGATTACGCTGATTCCAGGTCATCGGGGCAACTCCGCTATCCAGTGCAACCATATCAATCGCACCGTCTGCCGGGCAGACGATGGAACATAAATTACAGCCTACGCAGTCTTCCTCACGCACCTGCAGAATCGCCTTGCCTTCAGCATTCGTAAGCATGTCGATACATTGATGCGAAGCGTCCTCGCAGGCGATATGGCATTTATTGCAGTTGATGCAGTTATCCTCGTTAATCCGCGCAACCACTTTATAGTTGAGGTCGAGATCGCCCCAGTTGGAATACTTGGGCACCGACTTGCCGACCAGCTCCATCACTGAAGCCAGGCCCTTCTCATCCAGGTAATTATTCAGGCCGTCGATCATCTCCTCCACAATCCGGAAGCCATGATGCATAACCGCCGTACAGACCTGAATGCCGGTGGAGCCCATCAGCATGAACTCTACGACATCCTGCCAGGTGGAGATGCCGCCGATTCCGGAAATCGGAACACCGACTGCGCGGTCACGCGCACATTCCGCCACCATGCTGAGGGCAATCGGCTTCACTGCCGGACCGCAGTAGCCGCCGTGCGCACCCTGGCCGCCGACATTCGGGATCGTGTTCCAGCTGTGAATATCCACCCCGGCCAGGCTGTTGATCGTATTGATCAGGCTGATCGCATCCGCGCCGCCTTTGACGGCATGCCGGGCTACGACCGTAATGTCGGTGATATTCGGCGTCAGCTTCACAATGACCGGTGTTGTCGCCACTTCCTTGACCCAGGTGGTCTGCGCCTGCACCAGATCGGGCTGCTGGCCGGAAGCTGCGCCCATTCCGCGCTCGGCCATCCCGTGCGGACAGCCGAAGTTGAGTTCAAGGCCGTCTACGCCGACCGCTTCGACGCGCTTGACGATTTCATGCCATTTCTCCTGCTTGGGCTCAACCATCAGCGAAGCGATAATCGTATTGTTCGGGAATCTCTTCTTCGTCTCATAGATTTCCTTGAGGTTAACCTCCAGCGGACGGTCGGTAATGAGCTCGATATTGTTGAAGCCCGCTACACGCTGCCCGCCAAAATGAACGGCGGCAAACCGCGAGGAGGTGTTAATGACCGGCTCGCCCAGCGTTTTCCACACCGCGCCGCCCCAGCCTGCTTCGAATGCGCGCTGCACCTGATAACCTGTATTGGTAGGCGGCGCAGAGGCCAGCCAGAACGGATTCGGTGACTTGATTCCTGCAAAATCAATACTGAGATCTGCCATTGATATTCCCTCCCTGTCTTATGAAATCTATACCGCAGAGCCAACCACACTGTCCTGATGGCCCGACATTTGCTTCACAATCGCATAGGCGGCATCCTTGCCCTGCTGGGCGGCGGAGACAACCATCGCTTCACCTGCACCGGAGCCGAAGACGATATCACCGGCAGCATAGATCTGCGGATCAGAGGTACGCCCGGTTGCCCCGTCAATCTTCACTACACCCCGGTGATGCTCCAGGCCCAGCGCTTCAATGAGGTCAATCCGCCGCTTCTGCCCGATCGCCACTACGACCGCGTCCACGGGCAGGATGAATTCGGAGCCCTCCACCGGCATCGGAGTAAGGCGGCCGTCCGGACCGGTCTCGCCCGTCAGCTTCATCTGCACGCATTCCAGCCCGGTTACATTACCAAGCTCGTCCCCGACAATCCGCTTCGGCAGGGTCAGCCAGCTGAACTCCACGCCTTCCTGCTTGGCGAATTCATATTCGAAGTCATAGGCCGTCATCTCCGTACGGGTCCGGCGGTAGACCATCTTCACGTTCGCTGCGCCAAGCCGCACAGAGCAGGTAGCCGCATCGATCGCCGTGTTGCCTGCGCCAATGACAGCAACGCGCCGGCCCATCAGCTCCAGGGTAGGAATCCCGGTCTTCGTGGTTTCCACCAGCTCTATTGCATCATAGACACCGGATAGCTTCTCGCCCTCGATGCCCAGCGGAGGGACATAGCCCATGCCTGCAGCCAGCACAATAGCGTCATACCCGGCCTTCAGCTCTTCAACAGAGATATCCACTCCGACCTTCATTCCGGTGCGGATCTCTACACCCAGCTTCTCTACCTGCTCTACTTCCCACAGGGAGATAGACTGCGGCAGCCGGAAAGATACGATCCCATGCGTATCGAGGCCTCCTGCCAGCTGCTTCGCTTCATAGATCACCACCTGGAAGCCTTCCCGCGCCAGCTCTCTGGCTGCAGACAGCCCTGCCGGTCCTCCGCCGATCACGGCGGCTTTTTTACCGTTGGGGACACCTGCCTTGAATAATTGAACTCCGCTGCTGATCGCCCAGTCAGTAGCGTAACGCTGCAGCAGGCCAATCTGAATCGGCGCCGAAGCGTCATTCAGGACACAGGCGCCTTCGCACAGCTCTTCGGTAGGGCATACGCGGGCGCAGCTGGCGCCTACCGGGTTGGAATCCATAATCGTCTGCGCCGAACCCTTCAGGTTATCGGTGGCGATTCTTTTGATGAAGGAAGGGATATTAATGCTGGTCGGACAGGCCTTGATACAAGGGGCATCATAACAATACAGACAGCGGTTGGATTCCTCGATTGCACCTTTGCGGGTAAGTCCCGGCTCAGCCTCGGCAAAATTGCGCATGAACATATCAGGTGTGAACGTTAACGGTGAAGCCTGCTCCATCGGTTATCCCTCCTTCTGTATGATAGCTTCCGCTTTCGAATCAGGTTTGTGTTATATAATATAACATTATTACGATGATTGCCTTAATATTTTACTTACTTATCAGGATTATTGTAGTAAAATGAACTCTAAGCCAACATCAACACCGATTCATATTCAATATTGAGTCATATTTCCTGACATTCTATATTCAAACTATAGTCAATTCGATTTTTCGTTACATTAGACACATTGTCTAATTTCAAAAGTCTATTTTTTACCTGTGAGAATGTGCTGAGAATGGAGAAGCCGCGCAGGCGGGCTGCAAGGCATACGTTCAACGAGGGGGAAGCTTATGGATTGGGAACTTGTATTTACGATCCGCGATGCACTGAAGAGACCGCTGTTTGCGGAAGCCGAGCTGATTGGAGGAAGAAACGGCCTGAACCGGGCGGTCCGCTGGGTGCATGTGCTGGAGAGCGCAAGCTTCGACAGCCTGATTCACGGAGAAGAGATGATTCTGACCACCGGGATGAGTGCAAGCACTGATTTAGCCGCTTCTTTATCTTTTATGCAGAATTTGATCGATAAGAACGCCGCCTGTTTGTGCATTGAGCTTGGAGCGTATTTCAGCTCGATTCCGCAGGAAATGATTGATCTGGCCAACCATCACGACTTCCCGCTGATACAGTTTACCCGCACTGTACGTTTTGTCGATATCACACTCGATCTGCATTCCCTCATCATCAACCGCCATCACCGCATGCTGCAGGAGTTGGAGAGCATCTCCCGCGAATTTCACCGTCTGACGCTGACCTCCCAGGGGACCCTTAAGGTATTACAGTTACTATGCAAAAGCACCCGCACACAGATTGTCTATATGCAGCTTCAGGGTAAACCCCTGTTCTTCCCGGCCCTGCCGCCCGAGGAGCAGCAGCCGCTGCTGAGTTTCTTCGAGGCCTTCAGTGAAGAAATGGAGGGCGTTCAACCGGATGCCGCACCGCATATCCGTGAGTATGGCCATAAGACCATTGCCCTGAAGCCAGTCGGAGCCTTGGACCAGACCTGGGCCTATATCCTGATGGTCTGCAATCACAAGCCGCAGGAATTCGACTGCCTGCTGCTGGATTCCGCCTCCCTGTCAATCGCCCAGGAGCTGCTGCGCACGCGGTATATGGAGGAACGCAAGCTTTTCTCCGAGAATCTGTGGGTGGATGAGCTCGTTAGCGGCCGCGGCCAGGAGGATAACCGGATCAAAGGGCTGGTCGGACCCGACTTCAACGTGGTTAACGAGCTGCCGTACCGCGTATGCCTGATCGAGATTGAGAACCCGCGTGACGTCAAATGGAACAGCTCGGAGAATGACTGGGAATCGATCACCTTCCATCTCTCGCTCATTCTGCGCTCGATCTTCGAGAAGTACTCCCTGCGCCCGCTGATTACGCTGAAGAATAACCGGCTGACTGTCATTGCGCTGGATATCCAGTCCAAGCTGCCCGGCAAGCTGCGTCTGCAGCAGGCGCTCGATTCCCTGCAGCATATCCGCTCGGATGAGAAGCTGAAGGACCTGCAGCTCGTTACCGGAGTCAGCAAGTCCCACAGAGGTCTGAAACATGCCCATGCCGGATACCAGGAAGCCGTACAAGCGCTGTCTCTCTATTCTTGTTACCAGAAGTCCATTCTGTTCTATGAAGAGCTTGGCGTCTTCCAGCTGCTGCTGAGCCTGAACGACGGCAAGACGCTGGAGAATTTCATCCGCAGCTATCTCGGCCCGCTGATCGACCACGATGAGGCCAAGGGCAGCGAGCTGATGCTGACACTGCGCGTCTACCTCGACCATGACGGCTCGAAGCAGATTGCCGCGCGGAATCTGTTCATTGTACGGCAATCTCTCTACTACCGGCTGGACAAAATCACCGAGCTGCTCGGCGAGGACTTCATGCTTCCGGAGAACCGGATCTCCATTCAGGTGGCCCTGCGGGCTTACCAGTTCCTGTACCCGGAGAAGTTCAGTCTGCCCAGCTCCCGTTCAGCACAGCTTTGAAGGTGTCGACAATGAACTGAATGTCCTCATCGGTAGAGGATAAAGGAGGAGCGAACGTGAGGACATTATTGAAGCCCGCCACCGTATCCCCGTTCTTGCCGATGATCAGCCCCTTGGATTTGCATTCCGCGATAATACCCTTGACGATGCTGAGGTCAGCAGGCTGTTTGGTGGCTTTATCCGCTACCAGCTCGATGCCAATCACCAGCCCGAAGCTGCGGATATCGCCTACCAGTTTGTGATCCAGAAGACTAGCAAATTCATCGGCCAGCCGCTTGCCCAGAATGGCGGCGCGCTCCACCAGATTCTCCTGCTCCAGAATCTCCAGGTTGCGCAGCGCGAGCGCACAGGCAGCCGGATTGCCGCCGAAGGTATTCACATGGCGGAAGTGCCCATAGTCGTCGCTGTTATCCTTGAAGGCCTCATAGATCTCCTTGCGTACCGCTGTGGCCGACAAAGGCAGGTAGGCACTCGTCAGCCCCTTAGCCATCGTGACAATATCCGGCTTGATTCCAAAGTTGTGGTGGCCGAACTTACGGCCGGACCGTCCGAAGCCGCAGATCACCTCATCGATGATCAGCAGCACGCCGTGGGTGTTGCAAATCTCCTGCACCCGGTCCAGGTAGACCTGATGCGGCACAATGACGCCGCCGCCGGTAATGACCGGCTCCATAATCACCGCCGCGACCGACTCCACACCCTCCCAGATGATCATGTCCTCAATAGCCTGCGCACACTGGAGGTTAAACGCTTCTTCCGTCATGCCTTCAGGACGGCGGTAGCTGTCAGGCGGAGCCACATGCAGGAATCCGCCGCCCAGCGGTTCATATTTGTATTTGCGCTGCGCCTGGCCGGTCGCCGACAGGGAGCCCATCGAGCTTCCGTGATATCCGCGGTAGCGGGCAATGAATTTATGGCGGTAATGCTGGCCGGTCTGCTGCTGGTACTGGCGGGCGATTTTGAAGGCGGCTTCATTGGCTTCCGAGCCGCTGTTGGAGAAGAAGATGACATAATCGTCCTCCAGCCATTCGTTCAGCTTCTCCGCCAGGGCAATCGCCGGCATATGACTCTGTGTCAGCGGGAAATAAGGCAGGGTAAGCAGCTGATTGTACGCCGCTTCCGCCAGCTCCTTGCGCCCGTATCCAACATTCACACACCATAGCCCGGACATCCCGTCCAGAAATTTGTTGCCATCAATATCGGTAACCCATGAACCGCTTGCGGATGCGGCTATCATTGGCGGGTTCTTCTCACTGTAAGGTGTAATATTATGCCATAAATACTGCTGATCCTTCTTGAGCAACTGCTCGCTTTCTTTGCCCAGGCTCTGCACGGCACTCTCTCCTCTCGGAAATCCCATTTGATATTTCAACTAATCAACTAATAACGCGCAGTGACCATTTTCTTGCGGGTGTAGAATTCAACACCGTCGCGGCCATTGGCATGCAGATCGCCATAGAACGACTTCTTATAGCCCGAGAACGGGAAGAATGCCATCGGGGCCGGTACGCCCAGATTAACCCCCAGCATCCCGGCATCGATCTCTTCGCGGAATTCGCGGATCGCCTTGGCGCTGTCGGTATAGATACAGGCCCCATTGGCAAAAGGCGACTCATTCGTGACGGCTATCGCCTCGGCCAAATCCTTAACACGCACTACAGACAGCAGGGGCGCGAAGATTTCATCACGCCAGATCGTCATGCCCGTCTGCACATGGTCAAAGATCGTCGGGCCGATGAAATAGCCGCTGCCAGCAGCAGCCGCATCCTTCCGACCGTCCCGCACCAGTTCAGCCTTCTCGGCAAGCCCTGTCTCGATGTAGGCAATCGTCCGGTCCTTGTTCGACTGCCGGATGACCGGCCCCAGGAACACGCCGTCTTCCTTGCCGTCCCCGATCTTCAGTCCGTCGGCCGCCTCCTTCAGACGGTTCACCAGTTCGTCCGCGATTGTCTCATGCACCGCGACCACCGAGCAGGCCATACAGCGCTCACCAGCCGAGCCGAAGGCTGCGGAAATGATATTCTTCACCGCATTGTCCAGATCCGCATCGGGCAGCACAATCGAATGATTCTTGGCTCCGGCCAGCGCCTGTACCCGCTTGCCGTGCGCCGTACCCTGCTTATATACATATTCCGCCACCGGCTGTGAGCCGACGAAGGAAATTGCCTTCACCTCTTCATGCTCCAGCAGACCATTCACCACCTCATGCGCTCCATGCACGACATTCAGCACACCCGGAGGGAAGCCCGACTCTGCGAACAGCTCCGCCAGCCGGTTCACCAGCAGCGGTGTACGCTCGGAGGGCTTCAGCACAAAGGTATTGCCGCAGGCAATCGCCAGCGGAAACATCCAGCAGGGCACCATCATCGGGAAGTTGAAGGGGGCGATGCCGCCGATTACCCCCAGCGGGTAGCGGTACATCCCGGACTCCACGCCCGTGGCGATATCCGGCAGCTGGCTGCCCATCATCAGTGTGGGAATGCCTGCGGCAAATTCCACGCATTCGATGCCGCGCTGCACCTCGCCCAGCGCTTCCTCCAGGCTTTTGCCGTTCTCCAGCGTGATCAGCTCCGCCAGCTCATTCCAGTGCCGCACCAGCAGCTGCTGGTACTGGAAGAAATAGCGCGCCCGGCGCGGTACAGCTACTCTTTTCCACGATGCATAGGCCTCTGAAGCTGCCTGTACGGCAACGTTCAGCTCAGCACGGCTGGAGATCGGCACATAAGCAATCACTTCGCCCGTTGCCGGATTGAATACCTCCTCTTCCTGCCCGGATGAGGATTCCACCCAAGCCCCATTCACATAGTTCTTCACTTTACCGGCCTGCCCCACGAGCAGAGACATAGTCTGCACCTCTTTCCATATTCTGGGCTGTTTATTATAATAGATGACCGCCGTGCCCGGGCGGCCATCTATTAAAGCTATATAAGCTGAACTTAAGAATGATGCCCTGCTGATTCTCAAACTCACTATATATAGGAAGGAAGTTGGTTATTTTGCCGCCATCTCGACAATTTCGTTCGTATAGGCTGCATTCACATCAGATGCCGTCTTGATGACACCGAACTTGAGCGCAATATCAGCTGTCTGCTGGAATGCCGCCGCATCCGTATAACCCATCTTGGAAGCATCGAAGCCCTCCGGCTGAATCAGCTTGGCAACTTCAGTCATCATCGTCAGCTGATGCTCGCGGGACGTGCTGCCTTCTTCCGCAAGCTTCATTACACTGTCAACAGCCGCTTCAGGATCGGCAATCGCATCTGCCCAGCCTTTGAGGGAAGCACGGACGAATTTGGCTGCCGTTTCCTTATTGGCATCCAGCCACTCCTTGTTGGCGAACAGGTTGTCTTCGAGCATCGCCACACCCTCGTCATTCATGTCGATTACGCTCAGATCCTCTGCCTTGATCCCCGATTCCAGCACCACCTGATATTCGTTGTAGGTCATAGCTGAAGCTGCATCAATCTCACCGCCGAGGAACTGGTCCATGGTGAAGCCCTGCTTGGTGAAGTTCAGATCCTTGTTAGAATCCAGTTTGTATTTATCAAAGAGGGCCAGAATTTCGAACTCGTTACCGCCCATCCAGTTGCCGACCTTCTTACCCTTCAGGTCAGCCGGTGTAGCGATACCCGCATCCTTCTTGGATACCAGCACCAGACCGCTCTTCTGGAAGATCTGGGCGATCTGCACCAGCGGCATTTCCTGCTCCTGGCTGGTCAGCAGACTCGCTACCCAGTCTACGCCGATATCCGCCGAACCGCCGGCCACCTGCTGCTCCGGCACGATATCCGGACCGCCGGGCAGAATCTCAACATTCAGCCCTTCTTCGGCATAGTAACCTTTGTCCTGGGCTAAGAAGTAGCCGGCGAACTGCGCCTGCGGAACCCACTTGAGCTGCAGCTTCACGGTAACCGGATCAGCCGCCGGTTCTGTGGTTGCCGCCGCTTCCGGTGAAGCCGCAGCCGTATTGCCCGCTGTCGCCTCTGCCGCAGGAGCATTATTGTTGTTGCCGCCGCAGCCTGCCAGCAGTGAAATCATCATAATAACCGCCGCCATCATTAACCCGCCACGAAATTTGCTTTTTTTACCATTCATCTCAGCAACTCCCCCTACCAAATTGAGTTTTGTAATCCGGCCAAACACAGCATGGTTGCCATCGTGATGCTCTATGCATACGGTCATGCGTTGACAGCTTCTCTATATCCCGTCAGCGCAGAAGCCGGATGTAACAGGTACAGGGTGTTACAGGGTGTTACAGGGTGCTACAAGCATTACAGTTGTTACGCACGCTGGGAGGGATGCCACTTGATGAATGCCTTCTCCAGCCGTTCAACAACCAGGTAAAAGATGACTCCGGCAATGGCTGCCAGCACAATGCAGGACCAGCCCAGCGGCATTTTGGCCACCTTGATGGAGTTGGAGAGCAGATAGCCGAGTCCCCGCGAGGAGAAGAAGAACTCCCCGACAATGGCTCCGATCATACTCGCCGTAGCGTTGATCTTCAGCGCGGTGAATACATAGGGCAGGCTGTTCTGAATCCGCAGATAGCGGAATACTGCCGGTTTGCCCGCTGCATAGGAATGCATCAGATCAAGGGCCAGCGGATCAACAGCCGCCATGCCCTTGTAGGCATTGATGGCCATGGCCGCCATCGTGGTCGCGGTAACAATAGCGGCCCGCGACCCGATGCCGTCACCGAACCACAGGTTCATGATCGGGGCAAGCGCCACGATCGGCACGGCATTCAGCGCAGCAACCATTGTCAGGCTGCCCCCGCCCCAGCGGGGCCAGGCCGTTGCGGCCAGTGCAATGAGGAAGCCGCAGGCTGAACCGATCAGCATGCCAAGGACGGCTTCAGTGAGGGTATATCCGGTGTAAGAGAGCAGCAGGCTGAAGTTGTCCCGCATAGCTTCCGCTATGGCCGAGGGCAGCGGCAGCTGATATTTCTTCAAATCGAAGATTCGGTGAAACACTTGATATTCCCACAACACCAGGAATATCACCCCGGCCAGGAGGGGAAGGATGATTCCGGGATTCAGCCGCCGCAAGGGACGGCGGGGATTCTTTTGCCTCCCTGGTTCTGATGAAATTCCGTTGTTAGATGCCGGGATTGAAGCAGGACCCGCCTCCGCTCCGGCAGAAGTAATGAATGGGATATCGCCTACAGAATTGCTTGCCATCAGCGGTTCCCTCCTTTGGGACGGAATTCCGGCTGCCAAGGCGCCACCAGACGTTCGGCCAGGCTCATCAGCCAGTAGCTTGCCATGCCGAGCAGGGCGCCGACCAGTACGGTGGACCAGAACATATACGTATGGGAAGGGCCATAGTAGAGATTGCGGAGCATAATTACACCGATGCCATGCTGCGCACCCATCAGCTCAACGAGAATAGCGCCCGTTACAGCCAGCGGTGCAGCAATCTTCAGGCCGCTGAACAGACCCGGCAGCGCTGCGGGGAAACGCAGCTTCCAATAGACTGCCCAAGGCTTAGCGGCATAGGAATGCATCAGCTCCAGTGCAGATAGATCCACACTGCGCAGTCCGCGCAGCATATTAAGTGCCACCGGGAAAAAGGTGATATATCCGGATATAATAATCCGCGACACCTGCTCATCGCGTACAATACCATAGATAATCGGCGCCAGGCCAAGGATTGGAATCATCTGCGAAGCAATGGCATAGGGGAAGGCAAGCTGTTCTATTGTCTTCGACAGGCTCATCAGCACTGCCAGAATGACCCCGGCCAGCGCTCCGATCAGAAATCCGACACCGGCGTTGCCGAAGGTGGCTCCGCCCTCTTTCAGGAGCGTCCCGCTATACTTCCAGAGGGTTGCCGCCACTTCATGGACATAAGGCAGCTTGGACTGGGCCAGCGGCGTCTTCGCTACGTTCAGCAGCCACCATGAGACAGCCTCCCAGACCACCAGCAAACCAAAGATCCAGACGAACAGCGGCAGCACGCGCTCCCGCATAAACGCACTGTTCTGCTTCATGCCTACACCCCTTCAAAGCTGTCGCGGATGCGGGCGATCAGTTCAAAAAACTCAGGACTGTTTCTCATCTCCGCCGTCCGCGGGCGCGGCAGCGGAATATCAACAATCGCAGACAATCTTCCCGGATGCGGGGATAGCACGAATACTCTGTCTGACAGGAAGATGGATTCAGGGATGCTGTGAGTGACGAATACAATCGTGCTCTGGACCTTGCTCCAGACGGAGAGAAGCTCTTCATTCAGGCGTTCGCGGGTAAATTCGTCCAGCGCAGAGAAGGGTTCATCCATGAGCAGAATTTCCGGCTCCATCGAGAGCGCTCTGGCGATGGCTACGCGCTGCTGCATCCCTCCGCTCAGCTGCCAGGGATATTTATCAGCAAACCCCTGCAATCCCACGAGATCCAGCAGTTCCAGCGCTTTATCCTCGCGGACCGATTTCTTAACGCCCATCAGCTCCAGCGGCAGCGTAATATTATGTTTGACCTTCCGCCAGTCATACAGCACCGGACTCTGAAAAACAATCCCATACTTTTGTGCCAGCCGCGCTTCCTTCGCCGTCTTTCCGGCCACCATGATATTTCCAGCTGTTGGTGTTATAAGATCTGCCATCAGTCTCAGCAGTGTGGTTTTACCGCATCCGGAAGGTCCCAGCAGGGACACGAACTCTCCTTTGGCAATATCAAGGCTTACCTGATGCAGCGCAAGCACGTCAGCCGTTTCCGTCTTATAACGCATCTCAACGCTCTCCAGCTGTATTTCAGGAATTTTCGTCGCTACTAATGACATTTCCAGCTCCCCCTTCATCCCTGAATCTATTATATGTTAAATAACATAACACATATGTTGTGAAAAAACGCCTTTTTCTTGTTACATGTTCGATTAACTAACATCTTACACTTTGCTCTGCAGACCCACATTAGACAAATCGTAAAATGGACGCTGAGAAATTCCGTCATTTTGTCCAGGAGCCCGTTTACATTGTTAATAATCTAGAATTGTGCCGATAAAGTTAGTATGTATTCTCACCCTCTGTTGCCGGATTCCTCCCAACTGTTATCTATGCAGATGTGTGATATCATTTAACTATATCTACTCTTCTATAGGAGACCTTTAGCCAATGTTCAAAGCCTATTCCTACACATGGAGGCGCTACCCATGGAATCCATGATTTCCAACTATATAGTCATCGTCTCTATCTCAGGTGTGCTGAGCGCATTGCTGGCGCTGTTTGCCTATTATAGGAAGACAGATTTTTCCGGTCTAAAAGCTTTCATTGTTAGCTCAGCTGCTTCGGCGATATATACCTTCGGGTTCGCGCTGGAGCTCTCCGGCAGCACCATGCAGGAAATTGCGTTGTGGGTTAAGGTGGAGTACCTCGGTTTGCCCTATATCGCCCCCTCCAGCATGCTAATGATTATGCACTTCGTAGGTCTGGAGCGGCTGATTTCCAAAAAACTGCTGACCGTCCTGTATTCGGTCCCCGTGATCTCTACCGTGCTCGTATGGACCAACGAGTCCCATCACCTGTTCTATCAATCCATGCATTTCCGGGAAGGTGCCCCTACACCGCTGATCGATATCGTCATGGGACCCTGGTATATTGTGCAAGGCAGTCTGACCTTCGGCTGCATGCTGGCCGGCATGTGCCTTATTCTCTGGCGCTGGAACCGGATGAAGCGGGTGTACCTCCGGCAGATGGTGATTATTTTCATCGGGCAGTTCCTGCCCGCGCTGGGCGCATTCCTCTACCTGATGGATGCGACTCCGTATGGAATGGACCCCGTGCCCGTAATTATGAGTGTAACGTCCACCCTGTATATATGGGCTATTCTCTCCCGGGGCATGCTTACCGCCGCACCCATTGCCCGCGAGAATCTGTTCGAGAGCATGCGGGACGGCGTGCTGGTCATGGACCTCTCGGACAAGCTTGTCGATTACAACCGGGCCGCAGCCGAGATGCTGCAGGATCTCGATGCCTCCGCAATCGGCAGGCCGCTGGCCCAGCTGTTCCTTCCCGCCGGCAAGGAAGCTGTCGATTATGTGATGAATTCCAATCCCGGGGACAGCGAGGAGCAGGAGCTCGTCTGGAATATGGGGGAGGATGTCCGTTTTTACCAGATCCGCTCCTCCCCTGTGCAGAAGCATGACGGGCATCTGGCCGGACGGATGATTATGCTGATCGATGTCACTGAACGGACACTGCTCCAGGAGAAGCTCCTGCAGCTGGCCACCATCGACAGCCTTACCGGTATATATAACCGGACGCATTTCATGGAACTGAGCCGGGGCTTGCTGGAGGAAGCGGCCGAACGCTCCGCCCCCTTTTCGATCATCCTGCTGGATATCGATTTCTTCAAAAGCATCAATGACCGGTACGGACACCAATATGGCGATATGGCATTGCAGCATGTAGTGGGTGTATGCAGCCGGCATGTGCGGGAAGAGGATATCTTCGGACGTTATGGAGGCGAGGAATTCGTCTTATGTCTGCCGGATACTCCCTTGAAGCAGGCGGCGGTCATCTCGGAGAAGATCCGCGGGGATATCGAGCGCAGCGCATTCTACACGCTGTCCGGGTCCATTAATGTAACGGCAAGCTTCGGCGTAGTGGAAGCCTTCCGCAGTAATATATCGCTGGAGGAGCTGCTCTCCGAAGCCGATCATGCACTTTACACCTCCAAGCGGAACGGCCGCAATGCCGTTCATCTGTCCAGCGGCTCTGCGATCACGCATTTCAAGCCGGTATAATTTCATAACAATACAACTACCCCCATGCCCGGACAGAATCCTGAGCACGGGGGTAGTGTTGTTTTTGGGAAAATTCTTATCGGGTACCAAAGGGGATGTAATGCCGTGGATAAGTTAACAGAAATATTAGAGGCCCAGCATGTGGGTTTGAAATCCTCCATCATGAACGACAGATTCGTACTATCCGTTTAGGGACTAGTCTCGGCTTCGGCTGCGGAGTATCACCTTGCGCCCTCCAGGAAATATTCCACGCTCCGCAATAAACCCGGCGGCAGCTCTTCCAGCTGAAGATACGTCTTCAGCTCCAGCAGCACCCGCTCGCGGTTATCCCCGAAGACATCCACAATCCGGGCAAGACGTTCCCAAGGTACCAGGTCTGCACGGAACTCCTGTTCCGTCATTGGTACTCCATGTGATTCTACAAGCACATTCGCCTTATAGCCGTAGATAAGCTCCAGCAGCTTGAGGAAACCGGTACTGCTGACGGCGCGGCCCGCCATATACGGACGGTCCCAGGGCATCTCCCAGGAAAAGAACTTTATCTTCTATAACATGCAGGACGCAGGAATCGGCTGAATGATCACCGCCCACATGGCTTAGCTCACAAGTGACCCCGCCCAGATCTACAGTAATGCTTCCGCTAAATATAATATCAGGTGTACCCACGGTGATTACCCGCGGGGAGCCATATTCCAGACGGATATGCGTTACACTCTCCTCACTGATTGTCCCCTCCTGCACAAGGCCTTCCAGCTCTTCATCACTTCCGCTCAGCCCTGCGAGCCGGTTAAGTACCCGCGCCGTTTCTTCATGCGCAATCACAGGGATGCTCCAGGCTGTCATCCCGAAGGTGTGGTCCCAATGCCAGTGCGTCAAGGCCAGCAGATCCGGCTGACGCCAGCCCCTTCTTGCCAGCTCTTCCCGGAACAGCTCCGCATGGGCGGGGGAATTCCCCGCATCCATCAGCAGTGTCCGGCGTGAGCCGGAGACGGCCGCCAGGATCGGGCGGTCCGTGTCATGCTCCGCATGCATGATAAGAATATGCGGACTTAGCTCCTGAAACTTATGTTCCATACACAACTTCCTTTCCATTGCTATACCTTAAAGGGTAGGGTAAGCAGAATAAAAGGCATTCTGCCGGAGTATATCCTCTTCCTCTTTTGGTGATAACAGCACCATTGGCAGTTTTTCATTCACGGTATTCTGTTCCAAATCCTCTCTTCATGTTGCCTGAGTTTCAGCTTTTAATCAAATGCCCTTGTTTGCCTTGACGGGTTTTCAGTTTAATAAGAGATAGCCAGTGTCGAAACTGGCATAGAGCAGACTGATACAAGGAGGGCGTTCTATGATTAAGATCGGGCTTACCGGCTTCGGAGACCATGAGGAGCTGTATGGCAAAATCAAACCTGCCGACCGGCTTCCTGCGTATAGCGCTTATTTTTCCATTGTGGAGATCGACAGTTCTTTCTATGCCGTGCAGCCGGTCAAGAATTATGTGAAGTGGGTTAACCAGACGCCGGAGCAGTTCAAGTTCATTGTGAAGGCTTACCAGGGGATGACCGGACATCTCCGTGATAAAAAAAATTATTACGATACGCCGGAGGAGATGTACCGCGCCTTCCATACCTCCATTGCCCCTGTGCGTTCGGCAGGCAAGCTGGCCATGACGTTGTTCCAGTTCCCGCCCTGGTTCGACTGCACCAAGGATAATGTGGAATTCCTGCGTGAGGCTAAGGAAAGAATGCTGGATGTGCCCTCCGCCATCGAGTTCCGCAACGATTCCTGGTACAGTCCTGAGCTGCGCAGCAGAACCCTGCAGTTCCTGGAGCAGGAGGGCTGGATTCATACTATAGCCGATGAGCCGCAGGCTGGTTCAGGTTCGATCCCGATTGTGCCGGTCGCAACTACGCCAGACATCACCTATGTACGGCTGCACGGCCGCAATACCGGAGGCTGGAATCAGAGCAGTCATCCCGATTGGCGCAAGCTGCGCTATCTGTACCGTTACAGCACCGAAGAACTGGTGGAATGGAAAGACCGTCTGCTTACACTTACGCAGAGCAGCCGTGATATCTACGTTGTCTTTAATAATAATTCCGCCGGTGATGCTACCCCCAATGCGCAGGAGCTGCAGTCCCTGCTTGGGATTGACGGCGGTTTGGCCCCGCGCCAGCTGGACTTATTCACCTGAGGTTCGGAGGTCTACATAAATCTCTTCTACTCCTTGCTGAAGCAACAGACTCAAGAATTATTCCATTCGTTTCACAACCCTTAAGGAGGCTAACCAGGAATGAAGAGAAACCATACCATGATGCAATTTTTTGAATGGCATGTTGCCGCAGACGGAGAACACTGGAAACGCCTTGCCCAAATGGCCCCTGACCTGAAGGCGGCGGGAATTGATTCCGTATGGGTCCCTCCCGTAACCAAGGCGGTCTCTCCGGAAGATACCGGTTATGGAGTCTATGATCTATATGATCTGGGCGAATTTGATCAAAAGGGTGCCGTGCGCACGAAATACGGAACCAAGCAGGAACTGATCGACGCGATTGCCGAATGTCTGAAGAACGGCATCGCGGTCTACGTGGATCTGGTCATGAACCATAAGGCCGGGGCGGATGAGACCGAGGTGTTTGAGGTCATTGAGGTCGATCCTAACGACCGCAATAAGGATATCTCCCAGCCGTTTGAGATTGAAGGCTGGACCAAGTTTGATTTTCCGGGGCGCGGGGATGAGTACTCCAGCTTCAAATGGAACCACACCCACTTCAACGGCACCGATTTCGATGCCAAGGCAAGCCGGAACGGCGTATTCCGGATCGATGGGACGAACAAAGGCTGGAATCAGAATGTGGATGACGAATTCGGCAATTACGACTATCTGATGTTCGCCAACATCGATTACAGCAATGAAGATGTGAAGAACGAAATGCTGAACTGGGGCAAATGGCTGGTCGACACCCTGCAGTGCAGCGGCTACCGCCTGGATGCCATTAAGCATATCAACCATGAATTCATTAAAGAATTTGCGGCGGAGATGAAAAAGAAACGCGGCGAAGACTTCTACATTGTCGGCGAATTCTGGAACTCCAATCTGGAAGCCTGCCGCGAATTCCTGAACACCGTTGACTATCAGATCGACCTGTTCGATGTATCGCTGCATTACAAGCTCTACTCGGCTGCGCTTGCGGGCAGGGACTTCGATCTGACGCATATCTTCGACGATACGCTGGTCCAGACGCATCCGGCCAATGCCGTCACCTTCGTCGACAACCATGACTCCCAGCCGCATGAGGCGCTGGAATCCTGGGTCGGCGACTGGTTCAAGCAGAGCGCCTATGCCCTGATTCTGCTGCGGAGAGACGGATATCCCGTTGTCTTCTACGGCGATTATTACGGTATCGGCGGCCCGGCACCGGTGGAGGGCAAGAAGGACGCCATCGATCCTCTGCTCTGCGCCCGTTACAACAAGGCCTACGGCGACCAGGATGATTACTTCGACCATCCCAACACCATCGGCTGGGTGCGGCGCGGCGTTCCGGAGATCGAAGGCTCCGGCTGCGCCGTAGTGATCTCGAACGGAGACAACGGAGAGAAGCGGATGTTCGCCGGCGAAGCGCGCGGCGGGGAAGTATGGGAGGATCTGACCGGCAACCGCCAGGAGACTGTCACCATCGGAGAAGACGGCTGGGCAGTATTCCCGGTGAATGGCGGAAGCGTCTCGGTCTGGGCTCTGCCCGATCCGGAGCCGGAGGACGATTGCGTGAAAGAGTGAGCATTGGACTCCGGACGGCGGTGGACTGGCGAGGATAGTCGGCGGGCGGGCGATGGCAGACGAGGATAGTCGGGGGCGGGCAACGGGCAGCCGAGGATAGTCGGGCGGCGGGCGATGGCAGACCAGGACAGGCGGCGGGCGACGGACGAGGACTGGCGGGGCGGGCGAGGGGCTGACGAGGACTGGCGGTGAAATCAGGGGCACTTTTGCTCCTCATTTCCTCCTTTGGTCAACGTCCGGGTGTGATTAGAGGGATTTATCCCTTTAATTTCACCATACAGCCCACTTTCAGCGGAATTAGAGGGATTTATCCCTTTGATTTCATCATACAGCCCACTTTCAGCGGAATTAGAGGGATTTATCCCTTTGATTTCATCATACAGCCCACTTTCAGCGGAATTAGAGGGATTTATCCCTTTAATTTCCCCATACAGCTGACTTTCAGCGGAATTAGAGGGATTTTTCCCTTTGATTTCACCGTGCTGCCGACTTCTGGGGGATTCGGTGGAGTTCCTGATACAAGAACAAATTTGTCCTTCAACCGGATTGGCTCCAAGCTCCAAAGAAACGTAACCAGGACATCATGCACGTTCTATACACTACAGATGGATATCATAATTTTCTAAATAACAATAAAAGAGGCGACTCCCTGCCATACGGCAGCGAAATCGCCTCTTTGCTCCGTGCAACCAGCCATTCGCCACCTCAGCCAGCCATTCGCCACCTCAGCCAGCCATTCGCCACCTCAGCCAGCCAATTAGCAGCCTCATCCAGCCTCCACCGGCTAACGAATGACGGTTGACTTCTCCCCGTCTGCCCAGACGCCGGAATCACTGTTTAAAATACGGTCGATCGGATACACCTTCCACACAGCTGTCACTACGGCAGAGCACAGCACTGCCTTGGTCAGGTCGCCCGGAATGAACGGCCACATACCTGCAGTTAACGCCTTGGCCAGCGAGTCCATGCCGGTTGAGTGGGCCAGCCACCATACGCCGCCAGGATAGACAAGCAGCGCACCAAATATAAAGTTAGCCGCAAGCAGCTTCACGAAAGTATATTTATCCTGCTTAATACGCTGGGCGAAGAAGCCGATCAGCCAGGCTACGAACGGCCAGGAGAATATATAGCCTGCGGTCGGGCCAACCAGCACCGCGAGTCCGCCGCTTCCGCCCATCACCGGGAAGCCCGCAGCAGCAAGTCCGATCACGATCAGTACGGCGAGCGTGCCATAGCGTGCCCCCAGAATAGAACCGGCCAGCATGACAGCCAGGGTCTGCATTGTAATAGGTACAGTAGAAAAAGGCAGAGAGATCTTTAAATAACTCAGAGCGATCATAACTGCGGCGAATAGTGCACTGAATATCAGGCCGCGGGTCGTCCATTTCTTCATTGCCGGGAGTACCCCCTTTTTTTAGGATCACTATATCATCCCCCTCCGGATACATCAATCCTCAAATCTTTGTTATAATGGGGAGCGATTGTTGACTAGAGCTGTAAGGAAAGCGGGCATGAGGATGATCAGGGCGCATAATTTGACCTTGTCTTTACGGGATGGCCAGCACAAGCGCCCGGTTCTGCAAGGGATTAGTATCCATATTGGACGGGGAGAATGGGTTGCGCTCACAGGAGCCAACGGCTGCGGCAAAACATCGCTGGTCCGCACCTTCAACGGGCTGATTCCCCCGTCAGGAGGCAGTCTGTCCGTCGCCGGGCTGGATCTGCGCTCGCCTCAGAACCGCGCGGACGTGAAGCAGCAGGTCCAGCTTGTATTTCAGAATCCCGAGGCACAGACGGTGGGCTCTACGCCCTTCGAGGACATCGCTTTCGGGCTGGAAAACCGCGGGCTGGACCGGAATCTGATGGTTACGCGAATCCATGATATTCTGCAGCAGGTAGGACTGGCCCACAAAGCAGAAGCAGATGTCGCCAGTCTATCCGGCGGAGAACGCCAGCGCCTGGCTGTCGGCTGCTGCCTTGCCCTGGAAGCAGGCATGATCATCTTCGATGAGGCCACTTCTATGCTGGACCCGGCGGGAAGGCAGGATATTCTAGAGCTGGCCCGGCAGTTATGGAGGAGCGGCACAACCGTGCTCTGGGTCACGCAGCGGATGGAGGAACTGGCCGAGAGCCAGCGCATTGCCGTTATGGGCGATGGCCGGCTGCTCTATGACGGTGATCCGCGCACCCTGTTCTACGCCTCCGGCCTGCCGGATGCGCTCGGATGGGTTCCATCGCCCGTGGTCCGCATCGGGAGACTGCTGCAGAGACAGAACTGGCCGCTTCATCTGCTCCCGCTGACCGAGCCGCAGCTGGAGGCGATGCTATGAGGATTCGGGCAGAGCATCTCTCCTTCCATTACGACGGCAAGTACGCCGTGCAGGATATCTCCCTGAATATCCCTTCAGGCACATTGACCTTGCTCTGCGGAGTTAACGGAAGCGGCAAGTCCACTCTGCTGCGCCTGCTCGCCGGGCTGGAGCATCCGGCATCCGGCAATATCATTCATGAGGATACGATGCCTGCGGACCGCAAGGCCGGGGAGGCTGTCGCTATGGTATTTCAGCAGCCGGAGACCCAGTTGTTCGCAGACAGCGTCCATAAGGATATCGAATACGGCCTGACGCAGCGCGGTGTGCCTAAGGTGCAGCGGGACGGCATCATCCGCAGCGCCCTCGCGCGGACCGGGCTGCCTTATGATGAGTTCGCCGGACGTTCCCCTTTTCTGCTTAGCGGAGGCGAGAAGCGGCGGGTCTGTATTGCCGGAGCCATAGCCTCCCGGCCCGGGCTTCTCATTCTCGATGAGCCGACCGCAGGACTGGACCCGCTGGCGGCACAGTCGCTACTGGAAATGGTGCAGGAGCTGCGGCAGAGCGGCCTGACTCTGATCATCGGCACCCATGATCTGGACAGCTTTCTGCCGGTTGCCGACGGGGTGATCGTGATGAAGCAGGGCGCGGCCCATTATGATGGCCCTGCTGCGGCACTGACAGCGGACCCCGGACTGCTGCGAGCTGCCGGACTTACGCCTCCGGCTTATGCCTCGCTAGGCCGCAGGCTTGTAGAACGCGGCTGGCTTGAAGCATTACCGGACAATCTGGAGGAGCTGCTCGCCGGACTGGATAAGCAGCCTCTGCCCGTTCCGCAGGAAGTCAGCACTCCTGCGGCCGCCCACAAGGAGCCCAGCGAAGGGAGAAGAAGCGAGACGGGATCTCCACCGGCAAGCGGAGCCGCACCGGGTCTATCTGCCGCCACACCAAGCCCGGCAAGCGAGGCCTTGGCTTCAATGATTCCTCAGACACTTTACGGGGAGCCCGCAACATCTGGCCACTTATCAATCAAACAAGCCCCTGGCCGGTTACGCTGGCAGGGACTGGATCCCCGGGTCAAATGGCTGGGGATGATTATCGGATCACTGACCGTGCTGGGGATGGACACCTCCCTCCCACTGCTGCTGGCTGCAAGCCTGCTGGCCGGACTCACGGTTTCGGCCGGAATTTCCTGGCGGAGGGTCTTCCGTTTCTTCCGCCCGTTCCTCCTCATGTTCCTGTTCCTCTGGCTGCTGTCCGGGCTCAGCTGGAACTCGCCCGGCTTCAGCATCGGCCCGCTCAGCTTCAGTTCTGCGGGACTTCAGCGCGGAGGAATCAGCGTGCTGCGGTTTCTGCTGCTGATCGTCCTCGGATTCCTGTTCACGGAGACCACTACCGGCGCTCCGCTGCGTGAAGGGCTGGAATGGGGAATTGCTCCGCTGAGACATCTTGGAATCCGGACCCGCAACTGGTCGCTGGCTGTGTCCGTGACGCTGCAGTTCGTGCCCTGGATTCTCGGCAAGCTGACACAGCTGCAGCTGGCACTGAGCTCGCGCGGCAGACGGGCCCGCGGACTGGCACGCTGGTCCCCGCGGCAGATTGCCCTGATCATCGTGCCCCTGATCATCCTTGTCCTGGGCATGGGCGACGAGCTGGCTACAGCCGTTGAATCGCGCGGGTATGATCCCGCCAAGCAGCGGACTCCTGTCTATCAGCTGGCCTGGAACAAGCGCGATACATGGGTTGCACTAGGTATCCTGACGGCAGCAGGCCTGCTGTGGTGGCTTTCCCGGATCAGCTAAGTGTATAGCTGAGCATGTATTCTGTATTCGGACTGCCGGCTTCTATTCCCGGATCGTTAATGGTCCAGGTGCCTGCAATATCCAGCTCCCGGCAGGCCAGCTCGAAATTGCAGGCGGCAATGCCGATATCAATCCGCTGCATCTGGAACCCGAGCTTATTGCCGCTATAATTAGGCGTATGCTCCAAGTAGAAATGCAGCTGCTGCCGGTCTGGAGACAAGACAAGTCTCCAGGGCTGCTTGTTGGAGGCTGACGGGCCGATCCGGACCATCTCGATGGGGACGGCCAGCTTCCCGGCGGCTTCCGGTGTCAGCCGTTTGCTGAAATCACCGTCACAGAAGAGCTCCTGCCAAGGCTTCTTATTGTCGGCTCTGACCACATACCGCATCGTGGTATCCAGCAGCCGCTGCTTCTCCCGCGCGTAGCCGAGCGGCGTAATGCAGGGAATAATCTCCCCTTCGGCAAGCTCCAGCTCACGGGTAAAGGATTTGCGGTTAAAGGTTCCGCCAATCCAGCAAGTTCCAAGACCCAGCCCGGTCGCAAAAAGAATCAGCTTCTGGAAGGTATATCCGAACTCCAGCAGTGCCAGCTTCCCGTTACGCACGGAGCCTACCAGATAAGCCTGCGGATTCACAATGATCCCGTAAGCGCCCAGCTTCATGCCCTTGCCTTCCCCCGCCCCGCCTTTGGCCCAGATCCATTCAATCCCTGATATCCCGCCAAAAGGACCGCGCAAATTCTCTTCCTTATCCAGATACTCCATAATGGAGGCATGGGCTGCTGTATCAATTGGTGTGGTCTCATAAGTCCGCACAGACTTGCGTTTCTCCATAATTTCCATTACTGCATTCCCCATAA
The DNA here is from genome assembly GCF_038593005.1 of Paenibacillus sp. FSL E2-0178. Classification (NCBI taxonomy): domain Bacteria; kingdom Bacillati; phylum Bacillota; class Bacilli; order Caryophanales; family Paenibacillaceae; genus Paenibacillus; species Paenibacillus sp. FSL E2-0178. The sequence continues at coordinate 5,089,770 of NZ_CP151953.1, read as the reverse complement.
CAGCCGCCTCCTCAAATTATCCCGCAACCCTGCCCTGCCTTGCCTTGCCTTGCCCTGACCTGAACTGCACAGTCCTTACTGGCTGGCTCAGCCTCCTTGTTACAGCTTCAAGCCCAAAAAAGAAGGCTCCGCTAAGAACAGGAGCCCTCCCAAAATGATCTATACTCTATAGTTGCCTGTTCTGCGGTCCGGTTGCTGGTAAAATTAGTATCCCCCATTTCAGGAGAATCGTCCAGCTCTTATTCCTTATCCTCCGGACCCGGATGGCGGGAAACCAGTCTCACCAGATCGAGGGTTAAAAGGTAGAGGGTAAGCGATGCAGGATAGGCCAGATACCGCGGCTCCCACTGCGGCCCGAATTTCTCCTTATACCGCCGCAGGCCGGAGAATCCGTACCAGTGGCCGCCGCGTTCAAAGACCATGCGGGCCACCTTCTCCTCGCGCAGCGCTCCGGTATTCCGGCCGGCACCAGGCTGCGGGGCATGACCCAGATTAAAGCTGCGGAACCCCCGCGACTTCGCCCACTCCAGCAGACACAGGAACAAGTAATCCATAGTCCCGTTTGGGGTATCCTTGCGGTAGCGCGTGAGATCAATGGACACGGTCTTGTGTCCGTCATAGCCCGGGGCAACGGAGGCAAAAGCCATGAGTTGCCCGTCAGCTCCGCGCAGCAGCGCCAGCGGAGCGAGCTGCAGATACGGCTTGCTGAACCAGCCCAGCGAAAACCCTTTTTCCAGGCGCCCGTCCAGCCATTCCTCCGACAGCGCCCGGAGCTCCTGCAGCAGGTCTGCAGAATGCGCGGGCTCGGCAATCTCAAAGACATAGCCCTCACGTTCAAACCGGCTTGCCACACCGGGCAGATCGGCATTGCGGGGGCCGCTGGCCTTGAAGTTCTCAAGCGGCACCAACGCTTCCTCGCCCAGCTTGAAGAACCGGTAGCCTTGGCTCTGATACACCGGGAGGTAGGCTGATGTAGCCTGGTAGAACACTACGGCGAGTCCATACAAATCCGCCGCCTGGCGGAACTCGCTGATTGCGTCATTGACCAGGCCCACCGGACCCAGCGGATCACCCAGTACCACCAGCTTGTCCCTTACTCTGGCAAAAGCGAATAACACTCTGCCCTCCCGGGCCCAGTAGAAGCTTTTGTCGCCCAGAAACAGCATATGGCTTAAGGCATTGCCCCAGCCTTCCGCCAGAAACTGCTCCAGCCGCGCCATATCCTTATCCGCGAAGAGCTCATCGGCCTTGCGCTGCGGCCGGAGAGCAACAAGCATAGTCAGCAGCAGCCAGGAGAAGATCAGTCCGCCAATAGCTGTAACCGCCACATTGCTGTGCTGCCGCAGCCATTCCGGCCGGATTCCGGGCGGAAGATGCTTCAGGAAACCGTGATGCGAATAGCTCCCCAGCCCATAATAACCGAGTGCTATAACTGAAGTCAGAGCCAGCCACCATACGGTGCTCCTGGTACTGAGCGGTACACTAATCCGGTAGAACCGGGTCCGCGAGATCCAGAGGATCAGGCCTACCAGCAACAGGAACAGCGCCTCTTCGTAATCGAATCCTTTCGTAAAAGCAAATACCGCACCGCCGAAGAGCAGCAGACTCGTCCAGACGTACGCCCTGTAGACACGCAGGGAAATTCCCCGCGACAGCAGGATTAGCATGAAGCCGATCAGCACGGACAGATGATGGGAAATCTGCATCACCGGCAGGGACAAGAGATTCTCCGTGATCCGCAGCCGGTAGAGCAGTTCAGGTGTAGCTGCGGACAGCAGCAGAATCAGGCCGCTGGCCAGCACCAGCTTGCCGAGTGCCCAGACCCCCAGGTCGCTGAGGAAGGTGTATTGGCCGGGCCAGCCCCATATTCTCTGCCATACGGTAACGGGAGTTTCGACTCTGTCTCCGCTGTGTTCAGTTCCCTTCTTACCCGGCAGCCCGATCTCAAGCGCCGCCAGCACCAGTCCGATCAGCCAGGGCACAATGTAATAGAATAGTCTGTAGATGACGAGCACAGCCATGGCCTGATCGCTCCGTATTCCCAGCTGGGTAAGTCCAAGCAGGGCAATCAGGTCGAAGGCACCGATGCCTCCGGGAGCCATACTTAGAATGCCGGCAATGGCGGCAACGACATAAATACTGAAGACCGTAACAAACGGAGCACCGCCGAGCAGCTGACCGGCAATCATCCAGAAGGTCAGTCCGGCAAAGGCCCACTCCAGGAAGGAAGCTCCGACAGAAGCCGCTACCGTCAGCCAGGAGGTCCTGCCCTGCCCCCGGTTAATCCACTTGGCGAATAGTGAGGAACGCTGGAGAATCACAAAAAACGGCAAATAAAGTGCCATTCCCCACACCGCGAATACCAGCCAGCGATGTTCATGCAGAAGGGCATCCGCCGGAAGGATTCCGGTAAGGGTGCACCAGGAGAGCAGCGACAGCCCGGTTATCATCAGCGGTGACAGAAATACGATAGCCGGTGCCAGCACGGACGAGGGCACACCGCTCTTTTTGTAGAGCAGCGTCCGGAGGCCCGCGCCAGCCAGCCCGGCAAAGCCGATCAGGTTATTGAACGTATTCGCGATCCAGGCGTAGCGGAAGGTGCTTAAGTAGCTGGTCTGCAAGCGGAAATGCCCGCGGATTAAATAATCATAAGTGCTCATGACTGCAACGGAGAGCAGGGAAATGCCCAGCATCTGCAGAATGGCCGGCGCGGGGACTGCTTTTAATTCATGAATGATCATCCCCAAATGAATCTGCTTCAGCTCATTCTGCCCTTCCCAATAGACAAGACCGATGATCAGCAGCGGAACAAGCGCCCTTACCGCCTTAATCCGGTAGATGGATAGAAGCAGCCTCACGAATCTGAAGCGTTCCAATCTTTGTTTCATTGAATGCATGACTTTGAATGCATGACTTCACCTGCCCTTACTGCTGAACTCACCCTTGGCTAAACAATATTCAGCATTTTCCATAAAACCTATTATAGCAATATCAGCAGCAGATGACCCGTATAACGGTTGTATGTTCATCAGAGTTAGACAGCCGGCAAAGTGTAAATCACTGCAGAGTCCGCAGTAACCGGAGAATAGCTTGAGCTGCAGCGGCGGAAAACCGAAGGTTGATTGATCCTGGGATACAAAAAATAGGCACCCGGACTGCGATCAGTCCGGATGCCTATTTCTTGCTGCACAAGGGTTGTCATACCGCAATAGAGAACCAGTCACCACGGCAATGGCGGTCCTCTTCTCAGGCATGCTGGTTAGCCGGGGTTATACCCGAATGTCAAATCTGCCTTCGCTATCTGTAGTTGCGGTCGCGATTTCCTGCGCAGATGCCGCTGCCAGCTTGCTGCTGTCAGCAGGCTTCTCCGGCGGTGCAGCTGCGCTTCCAGCTGAAGAGGCGCTGCTGGCACTCTGTGACTTTTGGGCAATTTGCGCTTCGATCTGCTTGATCTGCTGCTCAAGCTGTTTGGTCTTGGTTTCCTTAGTCTTCTCGTCGTCCTTGCTGGAGCTTACCTTCTCAAGATCAGCTTCCAGCTTCGCCTTCTGCTTCTCAAGCGCAGCTGTATCCGTTGCACTGGAGGACGTATACGTGGTAGATGTTGAAGCGGATACGGATGAAATATTCATACTTGTCCCTCCTTTCACCTATCCAATATATCTCTTTCACCCAAGTACAACGTTAAAATGCGCTGAAAGTTTGCTGAATGTCTGTTACCCTACGACTTGCCCGGCTTCCGGTTAACCAGTGTTACGCTCAGCAGGATGATAACCAGTCCGGCAAGGGTATTGGCATAGACCGGCTCATGCAGGAAGATGGCTCCCCACATCAGGCCGAATACAGGGACGAGAAATGTGACGCTGACGGTCTTGACCGGGCCGATGCTGGCGATCAGGCGGAAGTACAGCAGGTAAGCCACCGAGGTACAGATCAGCGACAAACCAAGTACGGAGTATACCGCAGCGGCCGAGGGCAGATGATCCGGGGCAAAAATAACCGCCAGCGGCAGCAGCACCACGCTTGCACCCAGCTGTTGTCCGGCAGCAAGCGCCAGCGGAGTGAGGCCGAAGCCTACACGTGAAGCATATAATCCTCCAAATGCATAGCACAATGCGGCGCAGAGCGAGTACCCTACTGACAAGAGAACTGTACTTGTGAGCGGTACCGGACTCCAGCCGACCAGAACAGCTACGCCAATTAGACCAATGATCAGGCCGGCCGACTTGGCCAGGCCCGGCTTCTCCTGCCGGGTTCCCCAGGCGGCCAGGGCCGCAAACATCGGGGTCGTGGCATTCAGGATTGCCGCCAGCGAAGCACTCAGATGCAGCTCAGCCATGCAGATTAGGGTGAACGGAAGTGCGGCATTAATGGCACCGAGCAGCAGGAACTGCTGCCAGTGCTTCAGGATGCCCAGCTTGCGCCGGGTCACAAACGCATAGAACAGCAGGGCTGCTCCGGCAAGCGTAACACGCAGCTCGGTCGTGAAGACCGGCCCCAATTCAGGAGAGGCGATCCGCATGAACAGGAAGGAGGCTCCCCAGGCAAAGGCAAGCAGCAGCAGGGTCGTGAGATCCTTGCGGCTCATGGCTTGTCCGCCCTTTTGCAGAGCAGCAGGTAAGATAAAATGGACAGGATGCCTGCTCCCGCGATGACCAGCGCCATCGGCACAGCAGAGTCACTGCCGCCAAGTCCGACTAACGGAGCCGCACAGCTGCCCAGCAGCAAGGGAAGCAGACCCAGGAGTGCAGAGGCGCTGCCTGCGGTTTCTCCCTGATCCTGCATGGCAAGCGAGAAGCTGGTTGTACTCACCAGACCCACACTGGAGACCACGGCGAACAGGCAGACCAGAATCGGTAGCAGTCCGCCTCCGGCAAGGAGGGTAACCAGCAGCAGGACACCGCCGAAAGTACAGAGCAGAAGTCCGCTAATCAGCAGCTTGCGCTCCCCTACTCTTGCGGACAACCGGCCGGCAATCTGCCCGGAGATAATAATGCCGAGCCCGTTAACAGCGAAGATCAGGCTGTACATTTGCGGGGATACCCCGTAAATAATCTGCAATACGAAGGAAGAACCGGAAATATAAGCGAACATGGCTGCTGTAACGAAACCCTGGGAGAGGGCATAGCCCATAAACTTGGCATTGCCGAGCAGGATACGGAAGGTGAGCAGCGTTCCTTTGAGCCCGCTTTTGATCCGGCGTTCTTTGGGCAAGGTCTCCGGCAGACGCAGCAGAATGATGGCCGCAAAGAGCAGTCCGAACACAAACAAAACTACAAACACACCCTGCCAGGTCGTTACTCTCAGCAGCTGTCCCCCGATGACAGGAGCGAAGATCGGCCCCAGCCCGTTGACAATCATCAGCAGCGAGAAGAACTTGGTTAATTCCGAGCCGCTGTAGATATCACGGACCGCCGCCCGGGAGATGACCACGCCTACTGATCCGGCCAGGCCCTGGATGAAACGCAGAAACACCAGCAGGCCGATAGAAGGACTGAACGCACAGAGCAGTGAAGAAACCGCATAAATCACCATACCGATAAAGAGCGGAACACGGCGTCCATGCACATCGCTGAGCGGTCCGGCCACCAGCTGGCCCGAGGCCAGCCCCATCAGGAAGAAGGTCAGGCTGAGCTGCACCATAGCCGGACTGGTGGCGAAATGGGTGCTAAGCGCAGGCAGAGCCGGCAGATACATATCAATCGACAGAGGGCCAATCGTGGCGATGGCTCCCAGAATGACCGCCAGCTGCAGCCGCTGTTTCTTCGAAGGCCCGCCCTCCGCAAGGCTTGAAATATGGTTTTGCTTAATCATAAATAGTGACGCAACCTTTCTTATGGTACCTCTTTAAAAGACGGCAAATCCGTTTTTGCTCAGGTCCGTTTTTTATTCTTCATACTACCCGATCACAACCTGAATGTTCAATGCTTTTGTGCATTAACGGGGAATAGAACGGGGGAGCAAATATATCTTGGACCTATAACCTATATATCGCAAAGAACCGCCTGCAGGAGCCGGCCGGCCGATCATATCACTGATCAGCTGCCCCCGCAGGCGGTTGTCTGTATAGTTATATCATTCTCCGGAAGCTGTGAGTCCGGCTAGCCAGTCCCTGGCCGCTTCAGCTTCGGCGGTGCTCAGGCGGTGTCCCTGATTGCCCCAGTGCGAGGTGACTTCGGCTCCCGCGCCGCTCAGCAGGGATTCCAGCTCACGTGTCTCTTCGGAGCGGATGATCGGATCATTGGTTCCTGCCCCGATAAAGACCGGAACCCCCTGCAGCGACGGAATCGCAAGGCCGCGCAGCGGCACCATCGGATGCAGCAGCACTGCCGCGCGGAAGATGCCTCCGTAATGGAAGAGCAGGCTGCCGGCGATGTTCGCACCGTTGGAGTAGCCTACTGCAACCAGATTGCCGGTATCAAATCCGTACTTCGCTGCAGCCTCGTCCAGGAACTGCTTCACCTCATGGGTGCGGAAGATCAGATCCTCCTCGTCGAATATTCCTTCAGCCAGCCGCCGGAAAAAGCGCGGCATGCCATTCTCGAGTACATTCCCGCGGATGCCCAGCACCGAAGCGCCGGGAGCCAGCAGCCCGGCCAGCGGCAGCAGGTCATGCTCGTTGCCGCCTGTGCCGTGGAATAATACCAGCGTCGGCTGAGTAACATCCGTACCTTGATGGAATACATGCGTCATATTCATTTCTGATTCACCCCGATTTCGCGGATTTCAAATAGGCTCAAGTTATCTTCTATCGCCGCACGCTGCGGTTCAAACCATGCCGGAAGCATCAGCTTCTGTCCCAGCGCGTCCGGTGCTTCATCACGGGCAAAGCCGGGAGGATCGGTCGCAATCTCGAACAGGATTCCGCCTTCTTCACGGAAGTAGATGGCATTGAAGTACTGGCGGTCCTGCACCGGAGTCGGCTGGTAGCCGTGGCTCTGTACGCGGCGGCCCCATTCCAGCTGCTCGGCATCATCTTTGGCGCGCCAGGCGATGTGGTGGACGGTACCTGTGCCGCCAGCCCCCTGCGGAACCGGAGTAGCCTTCAGATCGATGATATTCCCGATATCACCGGCAGCTCTGTACCGGATGTAGCCGTCACCTTCAGCAATCCGCTCCATTCCCAGCGTACGGGAGAGAGTGTCTGCTGTTTTGTCCGGGGCAGCGCTGTAGAGAACAGCACCTCCGAAGCCTTTGATCGCATGTTCTACAGGTACTCCGGCGAAGGACCAGGTGCTCAAGGAACCCTCTTCACGTTCCACCAGCTCAATCCGCAAACCGTCGAAGTCCGCGAAGGAGAGATAAGACTCGCCGATCCGGCTTACCTTGGTAACCGGAATCTGATAAGCGGCCAGCCGCTGCTCCCAGAACCCGATGGAGCCTGCCGGCACAGCATAAGTGGTTACGCCAACCTGACCGCCGCCGATTCTGCCCTTGCGTCCGGTAGACCAGGGGAAGAAGGTAATAATGGTGCCCGGTGCACCCTGCTCATTGCCGAAGTAGAGATGATAGACGTCGGGTGCGTCGAAGTTGATGGTTTTTTTGACAAGGCGCAGTCCGAGAATTCCGGCATAGAAATCAGCGTTACGCTGAGCATCTCCTACAAAAGCGGTGATATGATGAATTCCTGAAGTTTGCATAGTCATGATTATTACCTCCTGAAATTGGGTGTGTTGTACAATCTGTTCTTTTGTAAAATGAGGATGCTATCTTGACGTCCGCCCTGGGCAGCCGCCCGCTGTCTGTGGAGCAGGCCGCCTGGCGTACCGGCTATTATTTAAAGAAAAGTGCATCAAGTGAAATCGAACCCGGACCCGCCAGAGCCACCCCGACCGCAACCACCAGTACCGTTAATGGAAACTCGATCCCGTTAGCCGTAGACCAGAACCCGTTAGGAGCATGGACTTTGACAATTGCGCCAAGCATGGTTGCGGCAATCAGCACAGCAGCTACCGGAGTCAGCAGACCGAGTGTGAAAAGCAGTCCTCCGACCAGCTCCATCAGTCCTGCCAGCACCGCCATACGTACGCCGGGCTTAATGCCGATCGACTCCATCCAGCCGCCTGTACCTTTGGGGCCGTAGCCGCCGAACCAGCCGAACAGCTTCTGTGCACCATGCCCGATAAACGCTACACCAATTACCAATCTCATCAACAATAAACCTACACTAACCATTTTAAACACTCTCCATTCTCTCAATTTTAATTATCTTAACGTTAAGATATTAGGTAAAAATTTTTGGTCCTGCTGATCTATATATAATTTGCCCGCCATTCGGGGACTTGGCATTTTCATTGAATACCAATTCATTATTACACTGTTAAATTTATGGACTGCCTGATCTTCAATGCTCATCTTGCTGCTAAAGCTAAGCTAACAGTCAGCTATCGAGTTCCAGCCGGCTGTTCAGAAACCCGCTGTGCTATTCCCGGTCTTCTATACACCCTTGCCCAGCTTCTTCAGCAGTTGAGTGGCCTGAGCCTTCTCTTCACTATCCAGCCCGCCCATCAGGCTGTGTATGGAACTGACATGACGGGGGAAAATATCATCGAACAGCTCGCGTCCCGCTTCCGTAATCTCGGCATAAGTCACACGGCGGTCGTCCTCGCATGGAACGCGCTTCAGTAGTCCGCGCTTCTCCAGCTTATCAATGTTGTAGGTGATGCTGCCGCTGGTGACAAGAATCTTCTCGCCAATCTGCTGCAGTGGAATCCGCGTTCTATGATACAGGACTTCCAGCACCATGAACTCCGCCGATGCCAGCCCGTGGCTCTTCATATCCTTCACCGCCTGATCCATCAGGCTCTTGTAAGCCTTGGACAGAACAACGAATAATTTCAGTGACGCCGCCTGCTCCTGATCGATGGTACTGTCAGCTGCTGTGTTTGTTGTGCCGCTTGTGCCTATTGTCTCCTTATTGCCGCTCATAATGTGCACCTCCTGTCGTGTTTGCGTTTATCTTTAAGTTAATTATCTTTAAGTTAAGATAAATATACAGCATGACGATTTCATTGTCAACTGATTAGGGGAAGATTTTTTAAATACCAGATTGTATATGGTGACTATATAGGAAGTTGTGTGAAAATACTCAGGGATTACCGGGGGATTACTGAGGGAAGGGATTGATGGAGTAACTGGGGGTGCGCTGGGGGTGCGCTGGGGGAGTATTGATTGGAGTGCTGAGGGAGTACTGAGGGAGTATTGATTGGAGTGCTGTTGGAGTGCTGGTGGAGTGCTGGGGGAGTGCTGGGGGAGTACTGTTGGAGTGCTGATGTAAGTATAAAGCGAGGTACTGAGGGAGGCTTAGGGGATTAATTTTCGATTAATAGCTTTCGTTCTCCCACCAGACGTCTTGGTTGATCTCCGAATTGCTGGTTGTCTAGAATGAGGCTATCGCTCAAATTTTAACTGTAGTTTGTACAACTAAAACGACCTATTTCTGCGCAGGAGCAGTTTTAATTGCACTTTGTACACTTATAAAACGTTACTATGCCGTATAAGAGCAGTTTTCCTAATTATAATTGTACGGAATACAGTTATCCTTGCTGATGTGGATTTTCGCCGTCTTTTAACTGCACGAAATACAATTATCCGCTATGCGCTCCGCATTGCCTTCCCCAGATAACCCTCTGGCGCAATGGTCTGTCCCACATGCCACGTGCATTTAAAAGTTCCATCGGTAAAGTCTGTTGTATTTCATACAATTGATTTCCAGATTCCTGCTCAAAGCCGCCGATTCCACAGTATTCTGCTGTACATAGTGCAATAGGGAATAGAAACCAGGCCTGAGCTTAGGATGATTCAATTACAGTTAGATTAAACATCTGTTTCGGAAATTCCTTCAGATCAATCTAGATACAGCTTGAGTTCACTTAGTAAAGAAAGATTACAGCAAGGACTCGGTTTGACCTCACTCCCAAAACGGCGTATCCTTTTGGGTGCGAATGTAAGGAAGCAGTTCATTACATATAAAGGAGGCAACACCTGGATGGATTCAACGGAACTACCGGAATGGGATGCCCATGGCTGCGATAATGCGGAAGGGAATTCTGCTGAAGTGGGTACAGCTGAGCAGGATTTAGCAGAGCGGGATTCTGCGGAACGGGGTACAGCAGTGCGGGATGGAGCGGTGCGGGATTCAGGCGTGCAGGATGCAGCAGTGCGGGATTCAGGCGTGCAGGATTCAGCGGTGCGGGATTCAGCGGTGCGGGACGCGTCCGGCAATGCTGCCCGGCTTATTCCGCCGGGCGCTAACGTGCTGATCGTGACCGCTGTCGCAGCCGAGCGGGATGCCGTCCTGCGCGGCCTGCAGGGCAGCCGCAGGTTCCATGTCATCGCAGCGGGCGCCGGCACCGCTGCGGCTGCGGCGGGCACCGCCGCCGCTCTGGCAGCCGGCTCCTACGGCTGCGTCATCAGCGCCGGGATCGGCGGCGGCTTCCCCGGCCGTGCACCCGTAGGCTCGCTGGTCGTCGCCAGCGAGATGCTTGACGCGGCCCTCGGCGCAGAGACGCCGGAGGGCTTCCGCAGCGCTGCCGAACTTGGCTTCGGCAGCGTGTCCGTGCCTGCGCCGGGCGGCACGGTCCAGGCCCTTGCGGCCGCGCTGGCAGCGGCCGGGCTTGCGGTAAGCACGGGCACCGTGCTTACCGTGTCGACCGCGACCGGCACCGCCGGGACGGCCGCGGAGCTTGCCGCGCGCCATCCGCAGGCGGCGGCGGAAGCGATGGAAGGCCACGGGGTCGCCGTGGCCGCACAGGCTTTGGGGATCGCAGCGCTGGAGCTGCGCGCGATCTCGAACCCGGTCGGCCCGCGCGACCGGGCCGCGTGGAAGATCAAAGAAGCCCTGGACGCCCTCACAGCGGCAGCGGCTATTCTACTGGAGGTGCTGTAATGACAACCGAACTTCATATTGCTTTTTCTCCATGTCCTAACGATACCTTCGTATTTCATGCCTGGGCGCACGGGCTGGTACCGGATGCACCCAAGCTGGAGGTAACCTTTGCCGATATCGATATCACCAACGGACTCGCGGCAGACGGCGCCGGTCCGGAAGTGCTTAAAATCTCCTACGCCGCGCTTCCCTGGGTGCTGGATAAGTACAAGCTGCTGCCTTGCGGCGGTGCGCTTGGACGGGGCTGCGGTCCGCTCGTACTGACTCGCAAAGGTGCAGGTGCCATCAAACATCCGCGTCAGCTATCCGGCCGCAGAATAGCCGTGCCAAGCGAGCGCTCCACCGCCTACCTGCTCTTCCGGCTATGGGCTGCGCAGCAGGTGCCGGACGGCCCGGCCGAGATCGTCGTCATGCCCTTCGATGAAATCATGCCTGCTGTACAGAATGGCACGATTGATGCCGGGCTGGTCATTCATGAAGCCCGCTTCACCTACCCGTCCTATAATCTTAACCTGCTGACTGACCTCGGCAGCTGGTGGGAAAGCGACACCGGCCTGCCTATTCCGCTCGGCGCGATCATCGCCCGTCGGGATCTGGACCACGAGTCCATTACCGGCTGGATCCGCAGCTCTTTGCAGTATGCCTGGGATCATCCCCTGGACTGCCAGGAATATGTCCTGAGCCACGCCCAGGAGCTCTCCCCGGAAGTAGCCAAATCTCATATTGATCTTTACGTCAACGAGTTCACGATGAACCTGGGCGAGGACGGCTACGCGGCAATCTCTGCCCTGCTGACCCGCGCCGCTGCTGAGGGTCTTGTGCCTGCCATTGATCCGGAACTGCTGCTCTAGCTTGGACCATCTATGATGAAGAACAAACAAAACTCCTAAGGAGGCTGATTCCTATGATTCCTGCAGGCAACAGCAAGCCTAATATTGACCGCTTCTTGGGATATCAGGACGAATACGACCGTTACCGGCCTGAAGCGCCGCCGCTGGTTATTGAGCTGTTGAGTAATTACCTGGGCCGCCGTCCGTCCGCGGTGGCTGATATAGGCTGTGGCACCGGTCTGTCCACCTTCCTGTGGAAAGACGCCGCCGACTCCGTAACCGGAGTGGAGCCTAACCCGGATATGCTGGGCAAAGCGCAGGAGAAGCTGGACCGCCTGCACAGCGGGACTGAATCCGTATCCTTTGTCCAAGGCTACTCCAATCAGCTTCCCTTCGCCTCAGAGGGCGTCGACATCATCACCTGCTCGCAGTCATTCCACTGGATGGACCCGGCCAGCACACTTCAGGAAATCTCCCGCTGCCTGAGTCCCGGCGGAGTGTTCGCTGCCTATGACTGCGATTGGCCTCTGGTACTGAACCCCGCTATTGAAGCCCGTTACAATGGGCTGATCGCCACTTCGGATGACCTGCTCGCCGGGCTTCAGCCCGATGCCGAACAGGCCCGTAAATGGGATAAGGAAGGACATCTCGGCCGGATCAAAGCCAGCGGATGTTTCACTTACGCACGAGAAATTGTTTTTCACAACACAGAAGCCTGCGATGCAGAGCGCTATATCGGCCTTGCCCTCAGCCAAGGCGGAATGCAATCGGTTCTGAAGCTTAGCCCGGCCTCTCTTGAGCAAGATATTGCTGAGTTCTCGGCAGAGGTTAAGAACTACTTCCGAGGCCGGACATTGCAGGTGCTGATTAGCTACCGGATGCGGATCGGCGTGAAATAGAAACTTTTCCTGCAATATTCTAGTCAGAATCAAGCTTGTAAACTATACTTAATAACAGCGAGACGAAGAACGTCCCGGTTTTCCCCAATTGGGGGAGCCGGGGCGTTTTCTATTTTCACGGGGAGGTTGGAGCGTAATGATATTTGAAGAAGCACATCTGCAGTTTATCAACGGACATCTGGGCAGCAGGCCTGAGGGAGAACGGCGGGCACGATTGGATCGGGGGCACCGGCATGCCGAGGTTCTGTTCCTGAGGAACATCTGGTGGCCTCTGCGGGGCCACTTTGGCGGACTTCATCCGGAGTATGAAGTCATGGACTGGCGGGGAAGATCTTATTTTGCAGATTTCGCCTGGTTACCGGGATACGTGAAGCTGCTCATCGAGATCAAAGGCTATGCCTCACATGTACGCGATATGGACCGGACTAAATACTGCGGCGAACTTAACCGGGAAACGTTCCTGTACGCCATGGGCTATCATGTGATTTCATTCGCGTACGATGATGTTGAGCAGCGCCCTGAGCTTTGTATGACCCTGCTGCGAATGGTGCTGGGCAGATATCAGCCTGCTGAAGCACCTGTATCCCGTGTGCAGCTTATGGAACAGGAGGTACTCCGGCTAGCCATTCAACTCGCCCGGCCCATCCGTCCTCAGGATGTTAAGCAGCATTTCACCGTCAATTACAGAACCGCAGTCCGGACGTTACACAATCTGGCTGACAAAGGCTGGCTCCTTCCCGTCCCCACCAGCAATCAGGAACGGACCGCACGGTATGAGCTGAAACGCAGTGTGCTTGAATATTTTAATTAGTCTCATAAGGAGCAATCTACTTGCGATTCCGCAGCAGACCAAATTTAATGTAACGGCTGCGGGCAGCGGACCAGCATTAATGCGATCCGTTGCGAGGCCGTAGACTGACGTAGATGAACATTGCAACATCAAGTGGCTCACCACTATACTTGTCCGCTCGACGTTTGCCCAGTAACATGTATCCGAAAGGTACGCTGAGCTTTAACCAGAACCGCCAGCAACGTTCAGGTGGATCGTTGAACCCGCTGCTGGCTGTAGGCTATAGTGCCGCGAATCAACTGCTGTAACAGTAAGTGGAAAATGGTATCTTAATTTATCGATTTCGTAGGATCGTGGGCAAGCAAGTGGAAAAACAGCAACTAATTGGGGTGATTTCAGCTACTTGGGGTGAAATGTAATAATTTAAGTGCTGTTTATCCAACTGCTGCATTCGCAGGGTTCATTCGTTCACCAGTAAGTGTAGAAAATCCAACTAACACTGCCTCCTATAGCTTCAGTAGCCGGTGAGGGCCATGCAATTCTCCAACAAGTCATGTCCCTCACCTGTGCTCTGACCCTAACCTTCAGCTTCGCCCTTCTAGGCAACCCCTCTGACCCTCGCCTTTCAGCTTCATCCTCCTCCCCTTCCTCTAGCCTCAGCCCTCCAGCTAACTCTTTCTCTTCAATCCCTCTAGCCTTAGCCCCCCCCTTTCTCTCCCTCCAACTTCCCCCTTCTAGCCCAATCCCTCTAGCCTTATCCCTCCAGCTTCCCCTTCTCCCCCTCCTTCTCACTTCCCCCTCCAGCCCCATCCTTCTAGCCCCTCCCTCCAGCAAAAAAACACCCGCATGCGAAACCTCCGCATGCGGGCACTCAATGACCGGCAACCTACTTCTTATTCATCTTAAACTTCAGGAACAGCTCGTTATAATGGGCAAGCATCCGCTTGCCGAGGTTATCGTAGACCTCCAGCCGGTCTGTGATCTCGGCGGGCGGGTAGAAGCGTTCGTCACCGGAGATGTCCTCCGGCAGCAGCTCCAGGGCAGGAACGTTCGGCGTGGAGTAGCCGACATATTCCGTATTCTGCGCCGCCACATCCGGACGGAGCATGAAGTTGATGAACTTATGTGCCCCTTCGATATTGGCTGCTCCGCGCGGAATGACCATGTTGTCGAACCATATGTTCGAGCCTTCCTCCGGCACCACGTAATCCAGCTTGTCGTTCTCATCCATAATCTCCGAAGCATCGCCGGACCAGACGATTCCGACAGCCGCCTCTTCGTTCGCCAGCAGCATCTTGATCTCGTCGCCGACGATCGCCTTCACATTCGGCGACAGCCGGTTCAGCTTGGTCAGCGCTTCCTGCAGATGCTCTTCATTCCTGTCATTGACGGAATAGTGCAGACTGTTCAGCGCCATGCCCATCACCTCGCGTGCTCCATCGACCAGGAAGATATTATTGTCCAGCCGCTTATCCCACAATGAATCCCAACTGCTGAAATCGATGCCCTCGGTCATCTCGGGGTTGTAGATGATACCTACCGTCCCCCAGAAATAAGGCACCGAATACAGGTTGCCGGGATCAAAGGACAGATCCATGAATTTGGAACCGATATTGGCCAGATTCGGAAGCTTACTGTGATCCAGCGGCAGCAGCAGCTTCTCTTCCCGCATCTTAGCAATGGCATAGTCGGAAGGGACCACGACATCGAAGACCGTACCGCCCTGCTCAACCTTGGTCAGCATCGCCTCATTGGAGTCAAAGGTCTGGTAGATCACTGTAATGCCCGTTTCCTCCTGGAACTGCTCCAGCAGCTCGGGATCGATGTAATCGCCCCAGTTGTAGATCGTCAGCGTATTGCCGCCGGAATAGCCTTCGGCCGAGTTCAGCCTGGAGGCCAGGAACATCAGCCCGAATGCTACGATCAGAATCGCCAGAAACGTATTTACCAGCTGTTTCATCTTGGCACCCCCGCTTCTGCTACCGGTTCTGCAATATGCATAGCCGGACGGCTCTTCCGCTGGTTAAGGTAGTAGTAGCCTATTACCAGCAGGATGGTGAAGAGGAAGATCAGTGTCGACAGTGCATTAATGGACAATGAGACCCCTTGGCGCGCCCTCGAATAGATCTCAACCGACAAGGTGGAATATCCGTTGCCTGTTACGAAGAAGGTTACCGCGAAATCATCCAGGGAATAGGTCAGGGCCATGAAGAATCCGCTGAAGATCCCCGGCTTAATGATCGGCAGAATCACCTTCGTCAGCACATCACGGCGCGTGGCCCCAAGATCCCGGGCGGCGTCGGTCAGTGTCGGACTCATCTCCTGGAGATGCGGCAGGATCATGATAACGGCAATCGGAATGCTGAACGCCACATGCGAGAGCAGAACGGAGGTGAAGCCCAGCTTGATCCCGACAATCGTGAACAGGATCAGGAAGGAGGCTCCGATAATGACATCCGGGCTGACAATCAGCACGTTATTCAGCGAGAGCAGCGTGTTCTTGGCCCGGCGGCTGCGGACATGCTGAATCGCCAGTGCCCCGATGATTGCAATCAGCGTTGCAATCGCCGAGGACAGTAGCGCAATAACCAGTGTGTTAATCATAATAATCATCAGCCGGGTATCGGCCACGACTTCGCGGTAATAATCCAGCGTGAAACCCTCGAATTCATGCATGGTTCCGCCGCTGTTGAACGAGTAGTACATCAGATAGAAAATCGGCGCGTACAGAACCAGGAAGACCAGCACCAGATAGATATTCGCAATCCCGTTTTTATTTTTGATTTTGTTTCTATTCTTGCTCTTCACGCGCGCCCTCCTTTCCGCGAGCTGCCCGTAAGTATCATGAACAGCGCCATAATGGCGATCAGGAATACCGCTACCGTGGAGCCCATGCCCCAATCCTGTGTGACCAGGAAATGCTGCTCAATAGCGGTGCCGAGTGTAATCACCCGGTTGCCGGCAATCAGACGCGTAATCATAAACAGCGACAGCGCGGGAATGAATACCGCCATGCAGCCGGAGCGGACCCCGGAGATCGTGAGCGGGAACACTACCCGCCGGAACGTCGTCCAGCCGGAGGCGCCCAAATCACGCGCAGCATCCACCAGCGACAGATTCATCTCATCCAGTGCACTGAAGATCGGCAGGATCATGAATGGAATGAAAATATAGACGGACACAAACACAAAGCTGAAGCCGGTGAATAGGATCTGCTGCTCCCCGAGCCCCACCAGATCAAAGAAATTGTTGACCGGGCCGAAGGTGCCGAAGATGCCGATGAAGGCATATGTCTTCAGCAGCAGATTGATCCATGTCGGCAGAATAATCAGCAGCAGCCACAGCTGCTTATGCTTCGTACGCGTCAGCAGATAGGCTGCCGGGTACGCCACCAAGAGCGAGAACAGTGTGATCAGAAAAGCATACCAGAAGGAATTCAGCATCATTCTCATATATACCGGTGTGAAGAAATTGACGTAGTTATCCAGCGTCAGCTTCCCGTCCAGATCGAACAGGGAATAATAGACAACCAGCAGCACAGGTGCAATAACAAACAACGCAATCCACAGGTAATACGGGATGAGGTAGTACGACTTGCCCTTACTCTTCATCGCTCTCCACCTCGCCGTAAGCCTCCAGACGTTTGTCGAACTCTTCCTCCGTTTCGCCGAAACGCATAACATGGATCGCTTCCGGATCAAAATACAGCCCGATTTCGCTGCCTACCTCCGCCTTGCGGGTGGAATGGACCAGCCATTCGTGGCCGGAACCGTCATAGCAGCTGATCTCATAATGCACTCCCCGGAACAGCTGGGAATCCACACGCACCTTCAGCTTACCTGCTTCCACGGTAGCAATCTCCAGATCCTCAGGACGGATCACAATTTCCACCGCTTCATTCGGCTTCAGACCGGCATCGACGCACTCGAACCGGTGGCCGTTAAACTCAACCACATAGTCCTCAATCATCACGCCCGGTACAATATTCGACTCGCCGATGAAATCGGCCACGAACCGGTTGATCGGCTCATCATAGATATCATTAGGCGTACCGCTTTGCTCAATCTTCCCGCCATTCATGACGAAGATCCAGTCTGACATCGCCAGCGCCTCTTCCTGGTCATGGGTAACGAAAATGAAGGTGATGCCCAGCCGCTGCTGCATTTCCCGCAGAATATACTGCATCTCCGTGCGCAGCTTAAGGTCCAGTGCCGATAACGGCTCGTCCAGCAGCAGAACCTGCGGCTCGTTGACAATCGCGCGTGCAATTGCGACCCGTTGTCTTTGTCCTCCGGACATTTCATTAATGGCCCGCTGGTCATAGCCGACCAGATTGACGAAGCGCAGCGCTTCCTGCACCTTTTGATTAATAACATCCTTCTTAAGCTTCTTAATCCGCAGTCCGAAAGCCACATTCTCGAATACGTTCAGGTGCGGAAACAGTGCATAGTCCTGAAATACCGTATTGACCTGCCGCTCGTTGGCGGGAATGTGGTTGATGATTTTACCGTTCAGATAAATAGAACCTTCAGTGGGCTCGGCGAAGCCGGCGATGAGTCGCAAGATGGTCGTTTTCCCGCAGCCCGAGGGGCCCAGCAGAGTATAGAATTTACCGCGTTCAATTTCGAAGCTCACGCCTTTGAGTACAGCCTCTTCGTCGTCATATTGCTTAATAACCTGATCAAATGAAATAATAGTGCCTTCCGGGGTAGCTATAGCTAACAACCTCCCTTACCTTATGTAGTACAACCTATTTTACCCGCTTCTTGCGGGAGACAATCCAGAAACAGCATGCTCAGCGCGGATAAGCGACAATTCCTCCCCTTGTTCGACAGACTTCAATATATATAGCATATAGGAATAATCCTATATATGCGATAGCTTACATTATTAAATGCATTGCAGAAACTTAACAAGTTCGTAAAAAATGAACCCGGCGGGGCCTGTTTTGAGGTGCTATAATGAAAACGGCTGAAAAACATAAAATTTTTCTTACATTTGCGAAAGAAGATGACTACCATGAACGAGGGGTTACAAGACCGCCTTGAGAAGTTCGGATTATCCCTTTATATGATACGTGTTACCCTTGCTGCATCACTATCCTGGCTCGCGGTACACAGCCTGTATGGCGACCGTTATCTGTACTTTGCGCCGCTGGCGGCGATTCTTATCACCCAGAGCAGTGTCAAAGCCTCCCTCGAAAAAGGGGTGTACCGGCTGCTCGGTATTGTGCTAGGCGGAATCGCCAGCCTGGTTGTGGGCCGCTTCTTCGATGTTGGTGCGCTCTCGATTCTGCTGATGCTGCTGCTCGGAATAGGCGTAGCCACCGCCTGCCGGATTAATATCCAGGCCGTTTCACAGGTTGGCGTCACTTCCGTCCTGGCGCTCACCTTCTATCATGACCAATATATCGTCTGGAGAGTCGCCGAGACCTTAATCGGTGTACTGATTGCCTTAATCATAAATATGATTATCGTTCCGCCCAAGGGGTTCGTCAAGGTCAAAGACTTGGCACTGAGGGGCAGCCTGACACTGTCCGATGCCTTAACCGGTCTAACTTCCGGGGGACGGGATGCTACGCAGGCGCTGACCGCACTTAAGCTTTCCGGTGAACTGCTGGGCAAGAGCAAGCAGCTGCAGAAGGAGCTGCACTTCACGCTCTCCCATTACCAGTGCCGCAAAGAGCTCGGTACGCTGTCACAGGCAACCTCTCATCTCAGCAGGGTGCATTCCTACGTCAAAGGAATTTCCGAAGAGCTCTCGCTGCTCCCTGCCCATTATGCCGCAGCCGACTGGATGACAGAGGTGGTAACGGCAACGGCAGACTGCATTGCCTTATATGGCACCCGGACGCTGTCCGATGCGGAATGCGGACGTTCGCTCCCCGAGAGCCTGCGCCGCGCCCGTGATGTACAGCTGGCCTGGTTCTCTGAGCTGCAGGGCCAATGCCCGCTCGCCGCATTCCGTGATCTTGGCGCGGTGTTCTCGCATCTGAACCGGATTCTTGAAGAGATTGAACGTGCCGATTATGCGGCAATCTCAGTCGCAGCACAACCAGCCAAGGCTGTACCGGCGCGCGCTATACGTTTCATACAAAAAGGACTCTCCCATAAGCTATAAGCTGGGGAGCGTCCTTTTTTTTTGGGGTGGGGGCTAGTACAAGTGAACAATTCAACAATTCAACAATTCAACAATTCAACAATTATGTGAAGTTCAGATCGAAGTGAGCATTCCATGATAGTTGTATTCTGTACAATTAAAAACAGCAAAAAGGATGGCTTTCCTCTGATAACTGTATTCTGTACAACTAAATTTGCCCGAATGAGTGAAACCCAATCTATATAGAGCAGTTTAATTGTATGAAATACAACTAAACAGATGATCGGTTATAAATCAGAGGATTTAGTTGTACAAAGTGCAATTAAGTATACCGCATGTACCGCAATCGGGGCACTGCGTTATTATTATAGCTTGCCTTCTTCCGGAATATCAAAAAAACCCATGAGCAGCCTGGAATCTACACCGCTTGTCAGGCATATCAAATCGCCCCGCAAGCCATACTTCTGCTTGCGGGGCGTTCGCGCGTTCCAACAGGACGTTACTCAATTCACGGGCAGATATCTCCAGCCCCCGTGCGCCGTAATGTTCTCGGCTCCGGCGGCGGCATAGCCTTCGCAGATGAAGCCGGTCACTTCCCGGCCGTCTTCGAGCACCACCCGCCCCAGGCCCAGCGGAGCGGGTATGAGCGACGCGAATGCGCCCAGCGATGCCGCCGGCATCCGCCACAGCTCCAGCCCGACAGAGCCTCCGCCTGCCGATTGTCTGAGCAAGCCGGGCTTCGGCGGCACCGTCTGGAGCTTGACCAGCTCATAGCACGGGGCCGTCCGCGCCTCCTGCCAGAACCGGGCGCCATGCTCCAGCATCTGCTTCTCCAGCGGGAAGCCGCGCATATGAAGACCGCAGACGGCCAGTGTAATCATGCCCGGCGATACCGACTCATCAGGCTCACCTTCCGCCGAACCGCGCGGGCTCTCTCCAAGAAGCAACGCGCCCGCTCCCGCCAGCAGATGCTCGCTGTCCGCCAGAGCGAACATCGTGATGCCGAAGGGCAGGCCCTCCGCCGCATCCCCGGCAGGAACCGCCACGGCTGACAGATCAAGCAGGTTGCAGTGGTTGGTATAGCGCCCCATATCGGAGTTGGCCCCTACCGGATTACCGGCAACCTGCTCCCGGGTCCAGGTTCCGCCGCAGGTGGGGAGCACCAGCACGGCATCCTTCAGCAGCAGCTCCGCTTCCCGCTTATAGCGCTGCAGCCGGTGCATGGCCCGGAACAGGCTCGCGGCCGTATGGCGCCCGGCCGCCCCGGAAGACAAGATGGACTCCGTCACCGGCAGCACAGCTTCACGGTGATTCTCCACGAACTCACCCAGACCGGCCCAGCGCTCGGCTACCCAGGGACCCTCGTACAAGATAGCTGCCGCTTCGGAGAACAGCGTACAGTCCACCCGTTCAACCGGCAGCCCCAATGCCTGCACGGCTGCTTCGGCCCGTCCCCAGGCCTCCCGGTATTCTTCGGCATGGGGGCCATAGAACTCCGGCGGAGCCTCCGGAAGCAGCAGCTTCGCCGGAAGAGCGGCGGGCCCCAGCTTCACGGAACGCGACCAGGGGTCAGCTTCATCGAAGCCGCGCGCTGCGCGGTCCACCGCGAGGGCATCCTCCAGATTGTGCGCAAACACGGTGACGCAGTCCAGGCTGGCACAAGCGGGCACTACCCCGCGCACCGGCCAGGCGCCGAGGCTGGGCTTATAGCCGACCAGCCCGTTCAGCGAGGCAGGCACGCGGCCCGAGCCGGCGGTATCGGTGCCCAGGCTGAACACGGCCTGGCCACGGGCAACAGCCACGGCGGATCCGGCGCTGGAGCCTCCGCTGATATATTCCGGGCGCAGGGCGTTATGAGTCTCGCCGTAAGGGCTGCGTACACCAACGAGACCGGTGGCGAACTGGTCCAGATTGCTTTTGCCCAGAGGGATAGCTCCCGCAGCAACCAATCTTGCGACAACCGAAGCGTCATGATCCGGCTGATAAGCATATTCAGGACAAGCCGCCGTTGTGGGCAGTCCCTTAACATCGATGTTATCCTTAACGGCGAACGGAATGCCCCACAGCGGATGGCTCTGCGGGTCCAGCTCCCTGAGCCTCTCAAGAAAGGGACGGATATGCGCCTCGGCAGGCGGTTCAATCCAGATGTTCATTTCCTTGTCGCGTGCAGCGCGGCGGATGATCTCCCGGACCACCTCCTCCGGGTCCAGCACACCGCTTAAATATTGCCCGCGCAGCCAGCCTGCGGTCAGCTTGGCGGGAAATTCAGTTATTGCCGTCATGATTCTTCATCTCCTTCTCTGCGAATCCGTACGTACCCTGCGGCCGCTGCTCATCTCGTGCAGCTTAAGCGCAAGCTGCAGCTCCAGCATATCGTCACCGTCATTCTGGCTGAGTCCCAGCAGCTCGCAGGCCCGTTCTATCCGGTAAGTCACCGTATTATAATGGGTGAACAGCTCGGCTGAGGTCCGTTTGATGTTGCGGTTGCACTTGAAATACAGCTGGAGTGTCTGCACGAGAGACACGCCATGCTTGCTGTCATACTCCAGCAGCGGAACGATGTACTGGTCCCTGTACGCGCTGATCTCCGCAAGCTCCGGCAAATGGTACAGCAGCCTGAAGACACCCAGCTTCCGGTAATCCACATAAGCCCCGCTGTAACCGCTGACCTCGCAGATACGGGCGATTTTGCGGGCGGACTCATAGCTGAAGCGCACCTGGTCGGGACCTTCCGCAAGATCTCCGATGCAGAAGGCGCAGCTCTCCTTGGCAAACACCCGGTTCATCTCAGCCAGCAGCCGTCCCAGCGTTTCCTCCAATGGAATATCCGGCTGCTCAGGAACCGTCAGAACCAATTCTCCTTCAAGGATCGTAAGCTTCACATGCTGAAGATCTCCCCGGGCCCGCACCCGCTTCACCGCTTGCTGCAGCTGCTTAAGCTCCGGCTTCTCCTCCAGCCAGCCGACGGTTACGGCGCGCAGCGGACGCTCAGGAAGCGGGCAGCCGCAGGCCTCGGCCCGCAGCTTCAAATCCTCGGCTGCGGCAATCCGGCCGCTGATCCAGTCCTGCAGAAACTGGTCGACATACTTCAGTTCAACCTCCCGGCGGGCACCGGCGTTGATCATCTCCAGCCCGACCAGTACCCCCACCCGGTCAATGGTTAACTGATCTACAACCGCCAGCTCGCGGTTCCACTCCAGCAGCACCAGCAGGCATTGATCCACTCCCTTGTCATGGACGGACGATACATAGGCGCGGATCCGCCGCTCTCCGACCGTCAGGAAGGTTATCCCGAGACTGCCCTCCTGGCGCAGCTGCATCCATAACGGAAGCTGCTCTGCCAGCTCCAGCGCCTCTGCCTGCGGGGAACAGAGGACCTGATCGGTATCATCCAGCAGCACAACCGGATTATGCAGCATACCATCCAGCGTCAGCAGGAAATCCTCGATGCCGTCACCATGCAGAAGCTGCTTGGACAGCTTCTGGAAACGGCTCTGCAGCTGGGAGAGCTCCCTGGCCTCCTGCACAAGCACCCGTTCCATAATGTCACGTACAACGTCGGAGAAGGAGATAGCCGCCGGCAGCTCGAAGATCGGGAAATTAAGCTGATCCGCCAGCTCCAGCGCCCGTGCAGGAATTTCATCGATATAACGCTTGGTCTTGATCCCAAGCGCGGATACGCCCTTCTGGTTCAGCTGGGGAATAATCTCGGTGATGAGCTCCGGCTGACCGTGGAAGGGGAAACCGCTGGTAATCAGGAATTCTCCCGGACGGACCCAGTCAATCACATCGGGAACCTCCATCACATTGACACGGTTAATGTAACGCCCGAGGCCTCCGGCTCCCGCCAGGACCACCGCTTCCTTCAGATCGGGAATCAGCAGGATATCGCTGCAGTTCAATCCGGTGATTACATTGCTGCCCATAGCTCCGCCGCCTTTACTTTAGCTTGGAAGAATACACATCCTCGATCAGAGTGGTGCCAAAAAAATGGTTCGCAGGTACATTCGGCCCAGACGGCACAAAAATACTGATCTGCTCAGACGGCGAATCACCCGCATTCGCAACGGAGTGGACTACACCCGCAGGTACATGGAAGGTATCCCCGGCCCGGTAGCTGTACCATTCACCCTCGCATAGCAGCTTGACCTCCCCCACAGTGATATGAATAATCTCCACCACATCATGATGGTGTGGCAATACCTGACCGCCAACACCCAGCTTCTCCCACAGAATCGAGCTCATCCGGATGCCCAGACGGTCCGCCTGCGCTGCCGAGACGATCTCCCGGTGGTACAGCTCAATATGATTCGGCATTAACTCCCATGTCATGTCCGCCGCTGTCAGCACTTCCGTTTCCTGTGTATGCATAATCCATTCCTCCATGATGTATAAGTTATAGGTATAGGTTGAAAAAACCCGCTATCTGCGGCGGAATACAGCCGCTACCGGCCCTCCGCCCTTCGGGCCCTGGTGCTCGCCTCCGCCGGATACGTAGATCATCGGATCGCCGCCGACATAGGCCAGTACACCGCCGACTACGGCCCGCGCATGCCGCGTATGATTGATATCCGAATCATCCAGCATGATATGGCGCCGTCCGCGGATGACTCCGTCCGGATCAGCTTCAGCTTTGGCCAGCACCTGCACCAGCTCCTCACCGGGATACCGGTCCAGCAGGCCCTGCAGCGCTGCGCCGTCAATAGCATCCTTCATGACTGCATGGTCGATGTGATACGGGCCTTCCGCAGACAGCGAATTGCCGAACACAATCACTTCGCAGTAGGCAAGCTCACTTCCGGCTGAAGTAGACGCCACAGCGCTGAATTTATCCCAGCTCACGCATATATCTTCTTCACTTAAGGTCGAGCGCTCCACTTCACCCAGGGCAACGGCAGTCCCCAGTGCGGATGCACCTCTGGAATATCCCATGGATTTATAGGTATCCTCTGTAACGAGCGATACCTGACGGCTGTGCGCGTCATACATCTGCTCTGCAGTGAGCAGCGGGCATTTAATCTGCACAAAATGCACATCCGCTTTCGAGGTGATTCCGGCATCCAGGACCGCCCGGGCCACGGCATCCGCCACAGCGTCCACCTGGCTGAGCCGGCCCAGCTCCTCCGGCCGGAAGATCCGTGTTCTGGCCGTACCGACCGCAAGTGACTTTAGACCATCAGCATTTACGCCCGTCTCTGCCTGGCCGCTGCGGCTAATGACCGTGAAATGCGGGCTGAGCACACCTTCCGTCCCTCCGGACATCACATAGGATATTTCTGCAGGCCGCTGTTCCTGGGACACCCCGGCGAAGAACGCCTTCAGCGCCATAACGGCATAGCCCCGCGTGAAATCATTAACACAGCCGTTCCCCTCGGTCTTTCCCAGTACAGCTGCAACCTCTTCGGGACGGAACAGCCCCTCTTCTATCGCCGCCTGCAGGCCGGACATGTCATTCGGCGCACCTGCAGGGATTTTGATCACCGAGCATTTCATCACAGATCATCGCTCCTTGTCCAGAAAATAACCTTCTTCTCCAGCAGTCCGATACACCAGAACAGCAGCAGGCCGCACAGCGCCGAAGCAATAATGGCCGAGAACATCACCGGAGTATCCATATGGTAAGAGGAGACGAGCACCACATAACCCAGCCCCTTATTGGCCCCGACAAATTCACCGACAATCGCTCCAACAATGGCAAGCGAGGTCGAGATTTTCAGTGCGGAGAAGATATAAGGCAGACTGGTCGGCAGCCGCAGCTTCCAGAAGATTTCGCTTTTGGTTCCTTTATAGGTGGAGAACAGCTCCCAGGCCTCGTATTCAATCGCCTTAAGACCTTTGACACTGTTCACCAGAATCGGGAAAAAGCAGATCAGCATCGAAGCGATGACCTTCGAGGTATATCCGGTTCCCAGCCACACGACAAGCAGCGGCGCCAGTGCAACCAGCGGTGTAGTCTTAAGGGCAATGGCGAGCGGGAACATCCCCTTCTCAATCGGCTTGGAATGAACAAAAATAACCGCAGTAACCAGGCCCAGTATGTTAGCAAGCATGAACCCGGTCAGGGATTCGCCCAGGGTAACCAGCGTATGGGACCACAGCGAACCGTCGATGGCCGAGACCACCTGGGTTGGAGAAGGCAGCAGATACATCGGAACCGACAGGAGCCGTACGGCCAGCTCCCACAAGATCAGGAAGCCGAGCGCAAAGGTGACCGGGTACAGGCTGTCCTTGAGTTTAGCTGTCATAGATGCTTCACCCGCTTTCTCAATTCCTTGACGGTCCGGTGGAATTCCGGCAGCTCTTCCATGCCCGCTTGACGCGGTGAAGGCAGCGGTACCGGAATAATATCTGTCACCCCGGCCGGCCGGGGTGACATCATCACCACCCGGTCCGACAGAAGCACGGATTCCTGAATAGAATGGGTAACCATTACAATGCTGCTTAGACTTGTCTCCGGACTCTCCCACAGACGCAGCAGCTCAAAGTTCAGCTTCTCGCGGGTCAGTTCATCCAGCGCACCGAACGGCTCATCCATCAGCAGCACGGTCGGATCGGCAGCCAAGGCTCTGGCAATCGCCGCCCTCTGCTGCATTCCGCCGCTGAGCTGATGCGGGAAGTGGTTCTGGAAATCCTGCAGGCCGACCAGCCGCAGGGCGCTTTCCGCCTTTTCACGCGCTTCCTTTTTGCTGAATTTCTTCTTCGGGCCCAGCTCAAGGGGCAGCATGACATTCTGCAGGGCACTGAGCCATGGCATCAGTACAGGCTTTTGAAAGACCATGCCCAGCGACAGGTCCGGGGAGGAATACGCAACCTCCCCGCCTCCTTCCGGGCTTAGCAGCCGCAGCATCAGCCGCAGTGTCGTTGATTTCCCGCAGCCGCTCGGTCCGAGAATGGAGATGAATTCATTTCGGTATACGTCAAGACTGACATTATCAAGCACAGGCACATTGCCGAAGGAAAGAGAGCAATTGCGCAAGGAGAGCATCGTGTCCCGGGTACCGGGATTCTTCACAGGGGCGGAATTCATCTGTTCTTTCATCGCTGCTGTCATACCGGTTCCCTCCTTAATTCAAGTACTCATTGGTGAACAATGAGCCGATGTCCTGCTGCTTTTTCACAAAGTCCAGATCGATAAGATTCTGCTGCAGCGTCTCCCACGCCGCCTCGTCCATCGAGCCGAGCGGGAGCTTCTCCGGCTCAAGCAGCGGAATGCTGGCCTTCATCATGCTGACTTCATGCGCAAGATCAAGCTTTTCTCCATATTTCAGGCCGAATTCCGCCGCTTCCTCAGGATGCTCCATCGCATAATCCCAGCCCTTCATGGAGGCCTGTACGAAACTCCGGACCATTTCCGGATCCTTCTCAATCACAGACTCCGTGGTAAACAGAGTGTCGGCATAGAAATTGATGCCATAGTCGTTCGGGTCGATAATATTGACTTCCTTGCCCTGCTCCTGCACAGCCAGCACCTCATTAATTACATATCCGGGCCATGCCTTGACCTGGCCGGTCAACAAGGGGCTGAGATCATATTTGATCGGCATCTCTTCGATTTGCGAGGTTTCAATGCCCGCGCTTTTCTCCATAGCACGGAAGGTCAGCTCTTCATTGCCGCCGAGCTTGATGCCCACCTTTTGGCCGACAAGATCTTCCATTGTAGTGATACCGGATTCTTTAAGCGTGAACATTACGAACGGGGTTTTGCGGTATATCGCAGATAACGCCTTAACCGGTACGCCTTTTTCTCTGGCAATAATGATCTGGTCAGCACCGGTTACCCCGAACTCCTCACTGCCCGAAGCGACCATCTGTACCGCCGGAAAATCCGAGCCTCCCGGCCGAATCTCCACATCCAGCCCCGCTTCCTTATAGAAGCCCTTTTCAACGGCGGTATAGAACCCGGCAAACTGCGCCTGATGAATCCACTTCAACCTCAGAACAACCTTCTTAAGCTCACCGGAGCCTTCCGCCCCCTGTCCCTCTGCCTTGCCGGTATCCGAATTGTTGCCGCAGGCTGTAATGAGCAGCATTAGTGAAGTGAGCAGGATAAGCGCTTTGGTTCTGGACTTGTTCCACATGGTGATTCCCCCGTTATGATGTTATTTGGAATACTGGTCATTCGTAATTTGTATCTAGAATTGCTCCAGCGCCTTCAGCACCGCTTGCGAATCACTCACACTGCCGAAGACACCACCCTGCATTTTGACCATATTGAGCGCTGCCAGATGATTGGCATAATCCGTAGCACCCGTGCAATCCTCCAGGATCAGACATTCATAACCGCGGTCATTGGCTTCGCGCATCGTCGTGTGTACACAGACATCCGTCGTGATTCCGGTCAGAATCAGATGGGTAATCCCTTTATTCTTCAATATTAAATCCAGGTCCGTAGCATAAAAGCTGCCTTTACCCGGCTTGTCGATAATGTGCTCTCCCGGTATAGGTGCCAGTTCATCAATGATCTGCCAGCCGCGCTCGCCCCGTACGAGAATCCGTCCCGCCGGTCCTTCCGAGCCGATCTCAGCGCCGATCTGTCTGCTCCGCCACCGTTTATTCGCCGGCAGATCGGACAGATCCGGCTTATGGCCCTCCCGGGTATGGATAACGGTGAATCCGTTAATTTCCCGGATGCGTGCCAGCAGCCGCCCAATCGGCTGAATCGCTCTGGCTGTTAATGAGAGGTCGTAGCCCATTCGCTCCACGTAACCGCCTTTGCCGCAAAAATCCGTCTGCATGTCGATAATCATCAGTGCCGTCTTCGCCGGATCAAGGACGCCGTCATAGGGCCAGGTGTAAGGTGCTGCTGTAATCTGCATGGTTCATGCTCCCCTTCCAGAATTCAATGCATATATTTAATGTTATGTTTATTAACATTAATTTAATTTTTCCTGCTGTTTGTTAGATTATATTACAACAAATTTGCAATGTCTTCGTTTTTATTACGAAATAATGTGCTAATTGTTTGTGTTATTCTACATATATAACATGAACATTACATATAAACCCCGGATTAACTCCATTCATATATTAAAAAAAGCCGCCCAACGCAGGCAGCCTCAGCAGCAGTCCGTTCTCCAGCTCAAAGATCCGGCTTTTCTTGCAGAGCAGACTCCTCCCATAAGCTGTAAGCGCTGGGAAACCAGTTTTTCAAGCAATATAGAGCTGCACATTTCAAGATTATTAATAAATTGGCAGAATACAGTTGAAAAATAGCTCCTTAAGTACTAGAATTAAGCTTGTTTGCAGAAGTTCCTGCAGCGCAGGAACCAGTTATGACCTTTTTTGTCGATTACAGTCGATTGAAATCGCCTCATGCTGAGTGTATATCATTGATCTATTTCTAAAGGCAAACTTCCTGAAAGGGTAGGACGCAAAGCAATGGGCCTAAGAATGCTGAGAATCCGCGTTTATGGTCGCCAGGCTGCCAATAGAGACCACGTAAGCCATCAGTCACCGGGAGATCCCCCAGGCTTTATGATGCTCTTTTCTGTACGAATGCCATTGATTATACGAAAAAGCGAGGTTAAGATAATGCCGCAGCAATTCATCGAACCAACCCGATATGATTTCGTGGAATCCTTGATGCTTGAACGGACCGGATTCCTGGATTCTTTCTCTGTGGAGGGCCGGACTTCCGGCGGGATGAATGGAGATAAGGATGGAATTATCCTTGTGCAGAATAATCAGATCTTCATTACTCCCCCGCTCTCTGGCGGCAAGCCCGCCCGGATCTCCGCTGTTCATCCTGTAGTGCTGAAGATCAACTGGAAGACCGTTACAGAGCCTACTGAGGTGACCTCAGCGGATCATATTACCTGGGAAATTTGCGAGAAGCCACAGTATCAGATTACGGTTTCACCTGACAAGCTCAAAGTGCATTTCACCTTGTACCGTGCAGAGAAGTACGCCTGGAATCTGGTCAATTGCCCGGCTTCCTTCGAAGCCGCAGTCCGGGCTGAGCCTAACCGGGCGATGCTGCTGTCCACGCTCACCATAGAACAGATTCTTTCTTCGCTGGATAACCGCTCCATTCTGCGGAATCTGAATATCCCGGCCCTATACGCCGAACTGAACAACCCTACATATCTCCCTGTCTGTATCGCAGAAGGGAGAGCCCCGCTGCCCGGCAAGAAATCAAGGCTGCAGCTATCCCTCCCGGAGCATACGCTCACAGGCAATGGAATGCTCCGGGAGGGACGAACTGCGGAAGCTGCAGATTCCTTAGATTATCTGCGGTTTCCGGGAGCACCCTTCGCCAGAGAGGGAGAGGTATTCGCCCGCAAGCTGCCGCCCGAAGAGGGAATTCCCGGATTCGACGTAGAAGGAGGCATCTTGCCTCCACCTCCACCGCAGGATATTTATTTCGCAGCCGGAGACAATGCACGGCTGCTTCCAAACGGGGAGATCGCGGCTCTGCGTACGGGCAGACCCCGCATCTGCGGAGACTCCGGCAGCGTCACAACCTGCGATTTCCCGGACCTATGCCTCATCACCAAGGAAATGGCGGCAACAGCCCGTGAGATTATGTTTGCAGGTGACATCGTCGTACCCTCAGATATTGAAGGCCCTATGTGTATTGAGGCGTTAGGGAATGTGTATATCTACGGCAACGTCTGCCAATCTACAATTACGGCTACAGGCAGTATCTATATAAGCGGTCAAGTAACCGGCTGCAGCCTGCACACCGGACTTGCCGGGGTACACCAGCACCGCCTGCACCGCTTCTCCAGTCTTCTGCTGACTGAAGTTGGCGGACTGCGGGAAGCCGCCCGGCTGCTGGCCAAGAATGTAGAATCCCGCCAGCAATCCGTGAAATACGGTCTGGTGGTTATGCTGCTGCTGGAGGATAAGTACAGCCATATAGAGTGCCTGATCAGCGATCTTAAATCCGCACTGCTGTGCATGGAAGGGGCCCCCCAGCCCGGTACGGATCAGCTCAAGCAGATGCTGGAGGTTTTTACCCATCCGGGGCAGTTCACCGAGTTTATCACTGACAGTGTTCTGAACAGCTTCTCCCGGCTGCTGCGTAATCTGTGTGAAGACATTGAACTGCTCCAGGAGGAGCATGTCTTCATTAATATTGCCCGTTCCCATAACAGTATCCTGGAGTCCGGCGGAGAACTGATCCTGCGGGACGCGGACGCAGAAACGGTCTAAGCCTGCTGTAATGTAACCCCTGACAAGTACAAACGGCTGCCCCTCTTCTGAGGGAGCAGCCGTTTGTTTATTCCTTACCCAGACCGGGTACCGGGGTCTGCAGGACACTCCCGGCATTCCGGCCCAGCCTGACATTCACCAGAATAATGCTGCTCACAATCAGCAGCATACCGATGACCAGATTCAACGTAATCTGTTCATGCAATAAGACTACACTGGAGCCGATGGAAATCAGCGGAATCAGAAAGGTGAACGAGCCTACCTTGCCGGCCTCTCCTTCATTGATCAGCTTGAAGTATACCAACCAGCCCAGCGCAATCACGAAGACCGCGATGAACAGTGTATTTATTATAAAAGTACTACTCCAGGTAATATCCGCCCAGCTCTCCGAAGCTGAGCCTGCCGCCAGCAGGATTACCCCGCCGATCATGATCTGCATTGCGGTCATCCACAGCATATCTACTCTGGCTGCATTGCGTTTGGTGTAGACCGTAGCCAGCGCCCAGCTGAGTGCACTGGCCAAGGCCAGCAGTACGCCTATAGGCGAGATACTTCCGGTTAATCCCCCAAGGCTTAACGAGGCTACCCCGAGGAAGCCGATTACGAGGCCGGCGATCTTAAGCCCGTACATCCGCTCGCCCAGCCAGATCCAGGCAAAAATTCCGAGCAGCACCGGCTGCAGGAATACAATGGCCGAGAATAATCCGGACGGCACATACTGCAGGCCAATCGTCTGGAAGCCATAGTAGAAGACGATACTGAGGAAGGCTGACACCAGATAGACGGGCCAGAGCTGGCGCAAATGCAGCTGCTTCCGCTTCGGCAGCGCCGCGATGATTAGTATAATACCGGCAATGACCGTTCGGATTCCGGCGAACAGCAAGGGCGGGGCATACGTTAAGGCAATTTTGGAGAGCGGCCAGTTGATGCCCCAGACAATAACCAGGAACACTAATAAGCCAATAGTTTGCTTCCGCTTCTGCATGAGTTCACCTCTTGTTCTGATTTCTTCCCAAATGATACAATAGATTCAGTCATAATTGAAATGAATTATTATCATGAGGGGCATACCAGATTAGATATGAATAACACTCAAATTCGCCTATTTGTCTTAATCGCTGAGAGCCGCAGCTTCACCAAGGCGGGTCTTGAGCTGAATATGACCCAGCCCGCAGTCAGCCGCGCCATCTCCGCACTGGAAGCCGAGCTGGACGTGAAGCTGCTGCTGCGCGACCGGCGCAGCGGATTGATGCTGACGGATATCGGCAAGCGGATTCTGGTTATCTGCCGCGGAATCCTCAGCGGCCTCGATAAGATAGATCAGGAGCTTGCCGCCGAGAAAGGCCTGGAGAAGGGCCTCATCCGCATCGGCGCCTTTCCGGTTGCCGCTGCCTATTTTGTCCCGAAGATTATCAGTGCCATCACTGCCAAATACCCCGGAATTGAGATCAGATTATATGAAGGTTCGGTCGCCGAGGTGAAGGACTGGCTGGCATCACGGTTCATTGACGCAGGCCTGATGATTCCGCCGGTCGAGGATTTCGCCTCCCTGCCGCTGTTCCGGGAGAAGCTCTACGCCGTATTGCCCGGGGATCACGAGCTTCGGTACAAGCAGATCATCTGTGTGAAGGATCTGGAAGCTCAGCCTATGCTGCTCTGCCGGTCGGGCTATGAGCCTCCGGTAGTGGACTTATTCAACCGGGCCGGAAGCAGGCTGAATGTGAAATACGAGGTCAACAGCTACACTACCGCACTGAATATGATCAGGGAGGGGCTCGCCGTCGGTGTGATGTCACAGCTCTCCCTCTTGTCGCTGCCGCCGAATGTCGTGGTCCGGGAGCTGGCGCCTGATGCTTACCGCGACATTCATATCGCCGTCCATTCCCTGGAGGAGACCTCTATTGCCGTTCAATTATTTATTGATACTGCACTGCAGCTTTTCTCCGGCAATGAAGCCGCTCCGCCGTCTCCGGCCGCAGCCGGCCTGATTAACGATACCGATAAGGAGTGATTAACATGGAATATAATCGTCTCGGAAATAGCGGCCTGCAGGTATCTGCGCTGGGCCTTGGAACTAACTCATTTGGCAAAAGGGCGGATCAGGACACCTCGATCCGTATCATTCATGCCGCAATGGATCAGGGAATCAACTTCATCGATACCGCCAACATCTATGCCGGCTCCGAGTCGGAGAGGATTATCGGCCTCGCGCTTGAGGGCAGACGCCATGAGGCCGTCCTGGCTACCAAAGCCGGCCTTCCGAAGCATGACGGGCCTGACGGAAGCGGCTCTTCCCGCCGCCATCTGATGCAGGAGCTGGAAGGCAGCCTGCGGCGGCTGAAGACGGATCATGTAGATCTGTATCAGATTCACACCTTCGACCCCTACACCCCGCTGGAGGAGACGCTGCGTACCCTTGATGATATGATCTCTGCGGGCAAAGTGCGTTATATCGGGGCCTCCAATTATGCTGCCTGGGAGCTGATGAAGGCGCTGGGCATCAGCGAAGCGCGCAGCTGGGCCAAATACGTCTCGATCCAGTGCAGCTATTCTCTTGCCGACCGCACACCTGAAGCAGAGCTGCTTCCGCTGTGTCTGGATCAGGGACTGGGCATCATCCCGTACTTCCCGCTGGCCGGCGGCATTCTCACCGGCAAATATACCGGCAGTGCCCCTGCCGGTTCCAGAGCGGAAACCGACCCGAATTTCCGCCGCTTCCTTACCCCGGAACGCATCTCGCTCGGGGAGCAGGTCAGCAGTATAGCGGAAGAGCTGGATACTTCACCGGCGGCGCTGTCTCTGGCCTGGCTGATGAGCAGGCCGGCCGTCTCCACGGTGATTGTCGGTGCCACCCGGGTGGAGCAGGTGGAGCATAACCTGCAGAGTCTCTCCGTCCGGCCGGATGCGGCAACGCTTGAGCAGCTGGATCAGGCCAGCGCCGCCTTCCGCAGCGGGGAGCCGTTCGCCGTCTACCGGCTGCCGTAACAGCTGCCGGCTGGACATACCAAAGCGGGCCCACGGTGTACCGTGGGCCCGCTTTTTTGTGCGTTACATAGACAAACCCCGCTTAAGTCACCACCAGACAAGTTACCGGCCCGCGGTGGGACTTGCAGAATACGGCATACATCAGATCCTCACACTTGTCTTGTTGCCGGCAGAATGAAGACTATGAAGTAAGCATTGCAGACATAAGTGTTGTACGTTCTACAACTTTGATTCATAGATAGCCGGTTGTGGCGGAGGATTGTTGTAGGAAATACAAGAATTGATCCTGCTAAGCGCCTGAAGCAGGAGAATTCATGCCTTTTATACAACAATTTTAGTTTTGGGCCGGTTTAACGGGCAAAATGTTGCATTCCGTGCAATATCTTAGAATATTACCGGATCTCTGTCACGGATAATGGATGAATCAGGAAATTCCCGGCAAAAGCGGCCATCCGATAGTCTTGTGAGACATAGTGCCGCAGGTTAGATGGTCAGCATTCTGCATTACACCGCTGCAATAAACCGCTCCATGTCTTCCTGTACGGTGGTGATACCGCCGATGCCAAAGCTGTCTACCAGCACCTTAGCTACATTAGGTGACAGGAATGCCGGAAGTGTAGGGCCAAGGTGAATGTTCTTCACGCCCAGATGCAGCAGCGCCAGCAGCACAATTACCGCCTTTTGTTCATACCAGGCAATATTGTAGGAGATCGGAAGATCGTTGATGTCGTCCAGGCCGAAGACTTCCTTCAGCTTCAGCGCTATGACCACCAGGGAGTAGGAATCATTGCACTGGCCGGCATCCAGCACGCGGGGAATCCCGCCGATATCGCCAAGCGCCAGCTTATTATATTTGTATTTGGCACAGCCTGCGGTGAGAATCACTGTATCCTCAGGCAGCTCGGCCGCGAAGTCTGTATAATAGCTGCGGCTCTTCATCCGTCCGTCGCAGCCCGCCATTACGAAGAATTGTTTGATTGCGCCGCTCTGGACGGTCCCGACTACCTGATCTGCCAGATTCATGACCGCCGCATGGGCAAAGCCGCCGATAATCTCACCCGTCTCGATTTCTACCGGAGCGCCGCAGCCTTTGGCCTGCTCAATCAGAGCGGAGAAGTCCTTCACCCCGTCTGCTCCTGCTGCAATATGCTGAACTCCCGGATAACCTGTGTTGCCTGTGGTGTACAGCCGGTTCTTATAGCTTTCTTTTGGAGGTACGATACAGTTCGTAGTCATCAAAATTGGGCCGCCAAAGCTATCAAATTCTTCAGTCTGCTTCCACCAGGCGTTACCGTAGTTGCCCACGAAGTGGCTGTATTTCTTGAAGGCCGGGTAATAGTGGGCGGGCAGCATCTCACTATGCGTGTACACATCGACTCCGGTACCCTCCGTCTGCTTCAGCAGCTCCTCCATATCCTTGAGGTCATGTCCGCTGATCAGAATGCCGGGGTTCGTGTCCACACCAATATTCACTTTGGTAATCTCCGGACTGCCGTAAGCCGCCGTGTTCGCACGGTCAAGCAGTGCCATCACATCCACACCGAATTTGCCGCATTCCAGGACCAGGGCAGTCAGCTCGCCCCCGCTCAGGGTATCATCCAGCACGGCCGTCAGGCCTTTTTCCATAAAAGCATGTGCGCCTGCTTCATAGAATCCCAGTACCGCTGCATGCTCCATATAAGCTGCCATTCCCTTCAGACCATAGGTGAGCAGCTCACGCAGAGAGCGGATATCCTCATGCTCTGTAGCAAGCACACCCACGGTTGCCGCCTTGTCCGTCAGTTCCCCGTCCGTACTGGCGCTCCATAGCGCTGCGTCATGTTCTGACAAATACGCGATCACTCCGGCATCCGCAATTCTGCTGCGCCAGTTATCCCGCAGGGCAAGCCCCTCCCGGATCTTCGCAGTGAAGTATTCCGGAACAAAGTTAGCATTGGTAATCGTAGCGAACAGGCTCTCTATAATAAATTTCTCTGTCACCGGATCGGTAATTCCCAGCTCACGGCCGCTGCGTGCGAACACCGCAATACCTTTGAGCGTATACACCAGAAGATCCTGCAGATTGGCTACATCACTGGTCTTGCCGCATACTCCCTGAATCGTACAACCCGTCCCCTTGGCCGCCTCCTGACACTGAAAACAAAACATGTCGCTCATTACACATTCACTCCTTATTATGAATTGGATAGCTGGACAGGACAGCTGCGTCCCGCCTTTACAGTTACCAGTAATTGTAGTAGACTTTCGTCTATCAATCGGTAACGGATGTTACCGATTATTATGAATTCGGAGGAAATGTATGAAACCGGAGCCTGCCGCGCTGCAAGCCTGCCTGTTATTCCGCGGGAAATCCGCAGAAGAGATCGAACTGCTGCTGCATACGCTGGCCTATACCGTCAGCACTTACCGCAGGAATGCCATCATCCTCGCCGAAGGCGATCCGGCTGACCGGCTGGGAATTCTGCTCTCCGGCCGGGTCGAGGTGCAGAAGACGCATTCCACCGGCAGCAGCGTTACCATCGCCCATCTCAAAGAAGGACAGACCATCGGGGAGGCCGTGTTATTCCGCAGGGATAATGTAGCCCCCGCCACGGTAACTGCAACGGGACCCTGCAAGGTGATGTTCATCGGCAAGCAGGAGCTGCTGCGAATATTCGCTGCGGACACAGATATCCTCACCCGCTTCATTGAGAATCTGTCCGAACGGCTGGTGCTTGTTAACCGGAAAATCGAGAACCTCTCCGCCGGGCCGCTGCGGCGCCGGATCATAGACTTCCTGCTGGAGCAGGGCACGCAGCAGGCCTCCGATACGCTGAAGCTCCCCTTCAGCCGCAAAGAATGGGCCGGGCATTTGAATACCGCCCGTCCTTCACTGTCCCGGGAGCTTGGATTCCTGCGCGATCAGGGATGGATTGACTTCAAGGGCAGTGAAATCACGCTGCTGGACCGCAGCCGGATGAATGATTACCTCCTGAGCCTGCCCTCTTCAGCAGGCAACCTGTGAAGACCGCCCCCGGTGCAGAGCAAACCGGGCTAGACTAGACGAACCCTATAGATTCACCCGAGGAGGATGCAAGCATGTTGCAGTTAACCGCCCCCCATATCGACCAGCTGCTGGCAGAGCATAGACAATGGTTCAGCAGCGGAATCACGAGAACCCCCGGCTTCCGGCTGGAGCAGCTGCAGAAGCTGAAGGATGCTATCAAGCGCAGCGAGCCCCGGATTATCTCCGCCTTGAATAAGGATCTGCGTAAGAGTGAATTCGAGGCGTACGCCACCGAGATTGGTTTTACGCTGGACAGCATCGGCTATATGATGAAGCATCTCCGGCGCTGGACGAAGCCGGTTAAAGTAAGGTCACCGCTGCACATGTTCCCGGCGAAGAGCAGCATTCTAGCAGAGCCTTATGGGACTGCGCTCATCATCGGACCTTTCAATTATCCGTTCCAGCTCCTGATTGAGCCGCTGATCGGGGCCATTGCCGCCGGCAATTGCGCGGTATTGAAGCCTTCCGAGAGTACCCCGGCTACTTCGGCAGTCATTGAAGACATGATCCGGGAGACCTTTGACCCCGCATATATCCGGGTGGTGCAGGGTGAGAAAGAAACAACAAATCTGCTTATTCACGCGAAATTCGATTATATATTCTTCACCGGCAGCGTGCCTGTAGGCAGAATTGTCATGGAGGCGGCAGCGAAGAATCTGGTGCCTGTAACCCTTGAGCTGGGCGGTAAAAGTCCGGTCATTGTCGACAAGACCGCCAATCTGGAGGCCGCGGCCAAACGGATCGTGTGGGGCAAGCTGATCAATGTGGGGCAGACCTGTATCGCCCCGGATTACCTGCTGGTCCATAGCGATGTTGCAGCTGAGCTGATCGGGCGGATCAAACACAACATCACCGCATTCTACGGAACGGATATCCGGCATAACACAGACTACGGGCGGATTGTGAATGAACGCCAGCTGCGGCGGATTGAAAAGATGCTTGAGCAGGACCGCGATAAGCTGATCCTGGGCGGCAGCGTTGTGCCGGAGGATCTCTACATCGAGCCGTCCCTGATCTACCCGGCTTCCTGGAGCGATGCCTCGATGGAGGATGAAATCTTCGGACCTGTGCTGCCGATTATGGAATACAACCAGATTAGCGAAGCTATCCGGAGTATCAACGATCACCCCAAGCCGCTCGCCCTCTATCTGTTCACTGAGGATAAGCAGGTCGAGGAACAGGTGATGGGCAGCGTTTCCTTCGGGGGAGGTTGTGTGAATGATACAATCTCCCATGTAGCCAGCACTCATCTGCCGTTCGGCGGTGTGGGGAATTCCGGGATAGGCGGCTATCACGGCAAGCATAGCTTTGAGCTTTTCTCCCACCGCAAGAGCATTGTTAAGCGAAGCACGAGACTGGATTTCGGGATTGTCTATCCGCCATACGGCAACAAGGTCAAGCTGGCGCGGAAGCTGCTGAAGTAGAGGATTAAGGAGACCGGATAGCCCCCTACCCCACTTTTCCGAAAAAAGAAAAAACAAAAAGGAAGCCCCCCTTGCTAAAAGGAGGTTTCCTTTTTGTTGTTATATTACATACCCAGACTATCAACGGAGTACATTCCGTATACTTATTGCTTCAGCCCGCACGCCGTCCGGCAACCCAGCCCGCAACCTCTTTCTCCGGGATAGGCCTGCTGATATAATAGCCCTGAATCTTGTCACAGCTCGTCCGCTCCAGAAAAGCCAGCTGCTCCGGGGTCTCCACCCCTTCTGCGGTAACATTCAGGCCCATATCGTGGCCGATGGTCACAATGGAGCTGGCCAGCGACATGTTGTTCGGGGTATCGATACTGTCGATGAAGGACTTATCAATCTTCAGTGTGGTAATCGGCAGCTGCTTCAGATAGCTCAGTGAAGAATAGCCCGTACCGAAGTCGTCCAGCGCGATGCCGATCCCCTTTTCCTTGAGTGCTTCCAGCTTGGAGCTGATGGCCTCGAAGGATTCCATGAAGATCGACTCCGTAATCTCCAGCTCCAGATATTCCGGGGCAAGTCCGGTATCCCGCAGCACCGTAAGCACCATGTCCGTGAAATCATCCAGCATCAGCTGAATGACCGAGATGTTAACCGAGATATGATAGCCCGCATACCCCTGGCTCTGCAGATCCTTGATGAACTGGCAGGCGGTGCGCAGCACCCATTCCCCGATAGGCACAATCAGCCGGCAATCCTCAGCAATCTTAATGAAGGACAACGGCGATACGAAGCCCAGTACGGGATTGTTCCAGCGGATCAAGGCCTCGAAGCCCCAAATCTCGTTCGAACCGATATCCACCAGCGGCTGATAATGCAGCGAGAGCTCATTATTGGAGATGGCGTTTCTTAGATGCATCTCAATAATCATCCGCTCATCAAAATGCTGCTGCATCTCACGCCCGTAGATCACATAAATGCCTTTGCCCGCTTCCTTCGCTTTATACATGGCAATGTCGGCATTCTTCAGCAGTTCCTCCGCGTTCACGCCATTCTCCGGATATTGGGCAATCCCGATACTGGCCGAGATATGTACGACACTGGCACTCAGCTGGAACGGCTCCTTGAAGCCCTGAACCAACGAGTCCGCATAGCGGATCACTTCATTATACCCGTCTACATCCTTGAAAAGAATCACAAACTCATCGCCGCCGAAGCGGAAATGCTTACTGCGCCCATCGGACAGCTCCAGCAGCCGCTCGCCGACCTTCACCAGCAGCTCATCGCCGAAGGTGTGGCCCATCGAATCATTGATATACTTGAAATTATCAATGTCCAGGAAGAACAGCGCTGCATGGCCGCCGGAGTGCTCCTGAATAAATTTCTTCAGCTCTTCGGACAGCGACAGCCGGTTCGGCAGGCCGCTCAGTACATCATTATAGGCCAGCAGGCGGTACTTCTCTTCACTGGTCTGCAGCAGCGCCTGATTCTCCACCACCTTGTTATACTGCTCCAGCAGCTCATCCTGCAGTGCTGTCAGTTCCTCATAAGTAGACTCCAGCTCCTGATAGCTCATCTGCAGCTTGCTCTCATACCCTTTGCGGTCGGTGACATCGACCATCGACCCGGCAAACCGGATATATCCGCCGTCTGCATTACGCAGCACCTTGCCACGGGCCTGGAACCACTTGTATTCCCCCGACTTGCTGCGCATCCGGTATTCAGCGTAGTAATACGAAGAACGACCCTCCAGATGCTGGGTCCGCAGCCGGTCCTCCTGCTCGGCATCCTCAGGATGCAGGAGGTCTCTCCAGCCGCCGCGGGTCTCATTGACCTCATCCCGTTCATACCCCAGCAGCTCGTACCAGCTGTCCGAGAAGTAATAGATCATCGTGGACATGTCCACATCCCAGATTACTGCGTCTGCGCCATAGGTGGCCAGGCTGAAGCGTTCATTGCTTTTTTCCAGATTGCTTCTGATCCGTTTGACCAGCTGCACATAGAATAATAATACAAAGATGAAGGTCAGCAGCACGGCAAAAGCGGCAATAATGCTAAGCACCAGCACTTTGTAGGTCTGATAGAAGGAGAACGGCTTGTTGATGATTTCACTGCCCTTCGGCAGCTTGTCCAGCGGTACGCCAAAATGCTGAAGCTCGTTGTAGTCAAATACATTACGTACATTGCTGTCGGTTACAACAGGGATATGATCCGCACTCTCCCCCTGCAGGATGCGCAGCGCCAGCTCCGCTGAGGTCTGTCCCTGAATTCTGCCGCTGATCAGACTGCCGCCAAAGGCACCGTGGTTCAGTCCAAAATCATAAATATGGTACACCGGAACACTGCTGCTCTTGCCCAGTTCACTGGAGAACCTGTCAAACTCAACAATTCTTCCGGTCGAGTCACTATAGTATGTAGTCATCAGTACGATACTTTCCGGAGACAGGGCGGATGCCGTTGCTTTAATTTGTTCTATAGAAAAGCGGTTCATAGGGAGGATCTCCAGCCCCAGGTTCAGCGCGTCAATCTGATCCATGACCATTTTGCCGGTCGACAATCCGCTCTCCGAATTATCAAAAACAACATAAACCTTCTTCACGGAAGGGTTGATCTCCAGCGCCATTTGGATCGTACGCGTAGGATCAATCTTCTCGATAACACCTGTGATGTTGTGAGTGTCCGGGATGCCGGCCACACCCAGCTCATTGACACCGCTGAAGATGATCGGAGCATTATCCAGAATCTCCCCTCGGTATTTCATGGCAAAGCTCAGGGCTGCATCATCTGTGGTGAGAACCGCATCAATACGGATATTCTGATACTTGAATTTGATCGTTTCGTAGAAGTGTTCGAGGTTCTCCTGATTGGGATACCGTTTCCAATCCATATACTCGGTATAGATTACGGGCAGAGCGGCTGCGCTTTTGAGGCGTTCTTCAATTCCGGCACTCTGTTCATCGCTCCAGGCAAAGCCTTTCTGATAGGAATGCAGCACCAGCACATTCTGAGCGGGAAGTTCTTCGGCGTAGGCGTGTGTGCCTTCTGTCGTACACAGTAAGATAAACAGCGGCAAGAGCAAGCTTTTTAACAACCTGAGATGAATTTTATCTACACCCATTCGCACACTCCCGTTCATCTATCTCAAAGTCAGATTTCGATTATAAAACGAGGAATTTCGACATTATACTAAATACTAATTCGTTATACCCATTTCCCATCCCTCTTTTGAGTGAAAAAAGCACCCCATTCTGCACCGGCCGGTATCAGCGTAAAAGATAAGGATAATTTATTGCATAAAGCAAATGAATTCTTATCTTTTAAATTTGCCGCTTTCTTATAATTATAGGGGGAAACGATATTTTAATAAACAACAAATAGAGCGGAGCTGCGGCCTTTATGGACAGAGAACAGCGCTCACGTTAGAATGAATTTGCAGTTGACTGCTTAGACAGGAGGCCAGGCCATGCCGACCATCAAGGACGTTGCGCTGAAGGCTGGCGTATCGGCAACTACCGTATCCCGGGTATTGAACAACAGGGGTTACTTAAGTGAAGAATTGAAGCAGAAGGTGCACCAGGCGATGGACGAGCTCAATTACCGCCCGAATGAACTGGCCCGCTCGCTCAGCCGCTCAAAATCAAACATTATCGGACTGATTATTCCGCATGTTTCCCTGCCCTTTTTTGGGGAATTGACCAGTCATATTGAAGAACATGCCTACCGGGAAGGCTACAAGCTGCTGCTGTGCAACTCGTGGCAGGACAAGCAGAAGGAGCAGGAGTATATCAACATGCTGCGCGCAAGCCGGGTGGATGGCATTATTATGGGCAGCCACACGCTTGAAGTAGAGGATTACCGGCAGATGAACCTGCCTCTGGTTACCTTTGACCGGCAGATTTCGCCGGATATTCCGTATGTATGCTCGGATAATTACGCGGGAGGACGGCTGGCCACGACCCTGCTGATTCAAAAAGGCTGCCGCCGCCTGGCCCATATCGGCGGGCATCCCAAGCTGAATATCTTATCGCATCTGCGCTGCGTCGCCTTTGAAGAAACTGCGAAGCAGCACGGCGCCCAGTACGTTTCGCTGCATACGGACAACAACAGCTTCGACTTCGAAGCCTATGAGCTGCTGCTGGCCCAGCTGTTCCGCGAGCATCCTGAGGTGGACGGCATCTTCGCCGGCAGTGACATCATTGCCGCCTATGCCCTGAAGGCCTGCCAGATCAGAGGGCGGCGCGTTCCCGAAGATGTGCGGATTATCGGCTATGACGGCATCTCCCTCCGCAGCCTGCTGTATCCGGCCATCAGCTCTATCCGCCAGCCGATGGAGGCGATGGGCAAGCTGGCCGTCGATCTAATCCTGCGGCAGGTGCAGGGTGAGCATGTCGAATCAGCATACATCCTGCCCGTGGAGCTGGAGGAGGGCGCTACGACTTAGGGATAGATATAGATATAGATATAGGCAGAGGCATAGATATAGGCATTTCCTCCTTGGGTGCGTAACTGGTGAAACCAAGGGCACTTTTGCCCCTCATTTCCTCCTTTGGGCCACATCTGGTGGAATCAAGGGCACTTTTGCCCCTCATTTCCTCCTTGGGCCCACTTCTAGCGGGGATTAGAGGGATTTATCCCTTTCATTTTCCCATTCCACCCGCTTCCGGCGGGATTAGTGGGATTTATCCCTTTCATTCCCCCTTTCCGCCCACTTCCGGCGAGATTAGTGGGATTAATCCCTTTCTTTTCCCCATTTCGGCCACTTCCGGCGGGATTAGAGGGATTTATCCCTTTCTTTTACTCCTTCCGCCGACATCCGGCGAGATTAGTGGGATTAATCCCTTTCATTTCCCCATTCCCCCCACTTTCGGCGGGGATTAGAGGGATTTATCCCTTTCTTTTCCCCATTCCGCCCACTTCCGGCGGGATTAGTGGGATTTTTCCCTTTCATTTA
This sequence comes from Paenibacillus sp. FSL E2-0178, assembly GCF_038593005.1. Lineage (NCBI taxonomy): Bacteria > Bacillati > Bacillota > Bacilli > Caryophanales > Paenibacillaceae > Paenibacillus > Paenibacillus sp. FSL E2-0178. The sequence continues at coordinate 5,046,716 of NZ_CP151953.1, read as the reverse complement.
CTCCTTCCGCCCACTTCCGGCGGAATCAGAGGGATTTATCCCTTTCATTTCTCCATTCCGCCCACTTCCGGCGGAATTAGTGGGATTTTTCCCTTTCTTTTCCCCATTCCGCCCACTTCCGGCGGAATCAGAAATACAGCAATAGTTTCTCAATAGTTTCTATATAGTTTTTATATAGTTTCTATATTTGAATTCAGGGATAAACTCCTTATCCAATCCTATTCACACTTTATAGTTGAAAGGCAGGGATGGTTCGATGCTAACGCCTACGATTGCTGAGCTGCAGCAGCTGCTGGCAGCAGTACCCGCTGCGTATAACCGTTTCACTCCAGAGGAAGCAGCCGCACCGCGTCCGGGAGGCAAATGGTCCTGTTTGCAACTACTTGGACATTTATGCGATTCGGCGATCAACAATCTCACCCGGTTTATCAAGGTCCAGTACGAACCGCAGCCTCTTCAGCTGGCTTATTACGACCAGAATGAATGGATGTCTGCCCAGCAGTATGCCTCGGCTCCGCATGATGAAATACTGACCCTGTGGATCAGCCTGAATCAGTCGGTCCTACGCGCAGTTTCACGCATGTCTGCTGAGCAGCTGGCACTCCTCTTCCTGCGGAATGATGGCACTACGGTCACCCTGCAATGGCTGGTTGAGGACTACGTGGATCACATGAAGCATCACTTGCGGCAAATGCTCCCGGACCAGGACTGGGATAGCCCAGCGAAAAATAACCCTGACCAGTAAGAAATAGCTTTGCCGTCCTTTAATAAAGACGGTCCATTCCAGCGGGAAATAGAAGGAGAAGCAACCGTGTGTACCTTATACATTCCTGAATTTCAACAAAGACGCCCGTGTTCCCCCACCTACTGAGGAGAACACGGGCGTCTAATATCTCACTTAAATGAAAAGCGGAGCACTACAGCATACTACGCCTCCCTTTTCTTGCCGTACTTCCGTACTTCCATCCTTTCCACCACCGCAGCCAAGCCTATCTGCCACTTATCTCGCACACAGCTCCAGCAGCTTCCCGGCATCCAGCGCCGAGGTAGACGGCAGCAGCAGGTCAGCCGCACCCAGCTGCGCCGCGTTGCCAATGCCTACGGCCTTCATGCCCGCCGCCTTGATCGCGGCGACCCCTGCGGCCGCATCCTCCACGCCGATGCAGTTGCCCGGCGCGGCCCCAAGCAGCTCCGCCGCCTTGAGGAAGATCTCCGGGTCGGGCTTGCCCTTCCGGAGCTCAGCCGGGTCGGCGACCGCCTGGAACCAATGGGCTGCGCCGAGGCGCTCCAGAATCAGCGGCGCATTCAGGCTGGCCGAGGCCAGCCCCGCAGAGATTCCCCGCTCGCGCAGGGAATCCAGCAGCTCAGGAATCCCCGGCAGCAGGTCAGCCGGGGTGATGCGCCCGATCATTTCCTTGTAATGATCGTTCTTCTTCTCCGCCAGCCGGAACTTCTCGGCTTCAGGCAGCAGCGCAAGCCCGCTGCCCTCCAGCACAAGCTCCAGCGACTCCATCCGGCTGACCCCCTTCAGCCGTTCATTCTTCTCCCGGCTGAAGGGGATTCCCAGCTCATCCGCGAGAGCTTGCCAGGCCAGATAATGATATTCGGCGGAGTCGGTAATGACACCGTCCAGGTCGAAGATCACCGCCTGAAGACGGCTGGCAAGCGAAATCTTCACAGGCTCCTGCGGAAGCAGCCGCAGCAGCTGGTCCTTATGCCTGATCTCAAGGCCCGTACCGGACAGCAGCGTATACACTGCAGTCTCACGATCAACGAATATATCCAGGAGCTGCCCACGCACGGTGATCTTGAAGCGGTAGCTCTCCCACTGCTCCGGCAGGGCCGGATCAAAGCTCAGCTGTCCTTCATACAGCCTCAGCCCTCCAAAACCGTTCACGATCGACATCCACGAGCCGGCCATCGCTGCCATATGCAGCCCGTCCTTGGCGTTGCGGTTAATGTCATCGAGATCCATCCGCACAGTGCGGTCGAAGTAGGCATATGCCCCGGTTAAATCGCCGATCTCAGCAGACATGATGCTGTGAATACAAGGCGACAAGGAGGAGTCGTGGGTGGTTAGCGGCTCATAATAATGATAGTTGCGGATTTTATCCGCCAGGCTGAACTTGTTCCCGAGCAGGAACATGGCCATCACGAGATCCGCCTGTTTCAGCACCTGGTGGCGGTAGATCACCAGCGGATGATAATTCAGCAGCAGCGGATATTTATCCGGCGGCGTATGCTCGAAATCCCACTTCTGCTTCGTCAGGAACGTATCATCCTGGGCATAGATGCCGAGATCATTGTCAAAAGGAATAAACATCCTCTCGGCGGCTTCCCTCCAGCCCTCTGCCTCTTCCATGGACAGTCCTATAGCCAGCTGCAGGCGTTCATAGTCAGCAGGATATTCCTCCTGCAGAAGCAGGGCGGTCTCATAGGCATACATGAATTGGTCCTGAACCATGAGATTGGTATAGGCATTGTTATTCACAATCGCCGTATATTCGTCCGGTCCAGTCACAGCATCAATGCAGAAGGCGCCTCCGCGCGCGGGGTTGTAGTGACCGAGATCGGCCCAGAAGCGCGAGGTCTCAAACAGAATCTCTGCCCCTTGGGCAACCAGAAATTCCGTGTCGCCCGTTGCCAGCACGTATTGCTTCAGCCCGTAGGCAATATCGGCATTGATATGTGCCTGGGCGGTCCCGGCAGGGAAGTAGGCGGAGTTCTCCTCGCCGTCAATTGTCCGCCATGGATACAGCGCCCCCTTCTGGGACATGACCGCCGCACGCTCCCGCGCCTTGCCGAGCGTAGCATAGCGGAATTCCAGCAGTGCCCGGCTGACTTCAGGCTGGGTGAAGGTGAAGAACGGCAGCATGTACATTTCCGTATCCCAGAAATAATGGCCTTCATAGCCTTCTCCGGTTAAGCCTTTGGCTCCGATATTGGTCGCGCCGTCCCGGCCTGCCGATTGCAGCAGCTGAAAAGCATTAAAGCGGATACCCTGCTGCAGCGCCGGGTCGCCCTTGATTTCCACATCCGTATGCGACCAGAAGGTATCCAGATATTCCTGCTGCTCCCCGGCCAGACCGGTGAATCCAAGCTCTCCGGCCATCGCCAGCACCCTGTCACTCCGGCCCTGCAGCTCCTCCTCCACGTAATCCTTGGAGGTGTGATAGGTTATATATTTGGTGAGTCTTACGGTCTCACCGCTGCGCACCGCAGCGGCATAACACACCGATATCCGCTGCCCGATCAGCTGGTGGCTCATCTCGCGGCCGGACTTCGCCTGCAGCGCATGGCTGACTGCGGTCAGCAGCGCAAACCGCGTATGCCGTGTCCGCTGCTTCATCCACAGCTTTCGGGTGGCAGCATCGTAACCGGTATCCTCCAGCAGCAGGCTGGGCTCGGCACTGCCTGCGCCCAGCCGCGGATCATCCGTGGCCTCCGGCCGCCGGATCTCGCCGTCCACGGCAGACTCAAACTTCAGCGTGCCGGAGAAGTTCAGCGCGGTCACTGTATAGTCGATTGCGGCCAGATGCTTGTGCGCAAGCGACACCATCCGGCGGATCTCCAGCAGCACCCGGTGGCCGGCAGGAGATTCCCACTCCACCTCCCGGTGCAGAATCCCGCTCTGCATATCCAGCCGGCGTTCATACCGGTGAACCTTCCCTTGGTCCATCCGGAAATCATGTCCTTCAATACTGAGTTCGATCATACGCGCATCAGTCACATTCAGCATCGCCTGATTCCGGGAAGGGAACCCGAAGGCCCCTTCGGGATAGACAATCGGCTCAGAATCATAGAATCCGTTCAGATAGTTCCCGGCTACGGAAGTGCCCGCCTTGCCGTGGTAGCCTTCCTCGAAATTACCGCGCATACCGATATATCCGTTGCCGAGCGCGAATACGCTCTCGCTCCGCTGATTATACTCATCCTCGTAGTGTTCCTCACCGAGACTCCACTCGCGGTAAGGATATAATGCCGGCGGATGTTCATAGGGCTTCATCTTCATCTCTATATTCTCCTCCTGATTGCGAATTTCTCCTGACCGCCGCATCGGATCTCCGGGGGACAGACCTCCGCTCTTTACATTGCCGCCGGAAATGGCGGTACTCATGCACACCCGGTACCTGCTCTGAGCCACAGGCTCAGCCTTTCACCGATCCGCCCATCAGACCTCTGACGAAATACTTTTGCAGCAGGAAGAAGATTGCCAGCGGCATCAGCATTGAGATAAATGCAGCCGAAGTCAGCAAGTGCCAGTCATTGCCGCGTGAGCCGACCAGATCGGCGATCTTCATGGACATCACCTGCACCGACGGCTGGTTGCCGATGAAGATCAGCGATACCAGATAATCATTCCATACCCAGAGGAACTGGAAGATTCCGATGGAGGCGAGCGCAGGCACGGAGAGCGGCAGAATCAGTCTGCTGAAAATGGTAAAGTGGCTGGCCCCGTCAATGAAGGCCGATTCAAACAGATCCTTCGGCAGCTGGCTGATGAAGTTATACATAAAGTACGTAACCAGCGGCAGGCCGAAGGCCGTGTGCGCCAGCCAGATTCCGAGATAACTGCCGTTGAGCCCCAGCGACGTGTAATCCTTCAGTACCGGAATCAGCGCAACCTGTATCGGAATGACTAGCATCGCGATAATGATAACGAATAGCGTCTTGCGTCCAGGGAACCGTAGCCAGGCGAAGGCGTATGCGGCAAAAGAGGCGATCAGCACCGGAATCACCGTAGCCGGTACAGCAATCGTCAGCGTATTCCAGAACGCCTGCGATAAACCGCTGCCCTTCTGCACCGTCTCACTGCCGTCGGCTTCCTTAAGCTTGTATTCCTTGCCGGACAGTACATTCTTATAATTATCGAGTGTTAGGTCAGGCGTAGTCTTCCAGCCCTGCTCCTGCATATTGACCGTGCGCGCTCTGCGGTTCTCCCAGATCAGGCGGCTGTCATCCGCCTTCACACCTGCTTTGAGCTGATCATCACTATAGGTTTTGCCGTTCACCTCAATCGGCTGACGCAGATCGACATCCTTGGACAGCTGCAGTGTTTCGCCGGCCTTCCATTCCTGATGGGGGAAGACCTTCCACCAGCCGGTATGCAGAATATCCGCAGCCGGACGGAAGGAGGAAGCAAAGAGCCCGAACGTCGGCAGAATCCAGATGAAGCAGATGACGCCCAGTATCAGGTTAACAACGGTTTTGCTGCTTTTTCTTTTCTTTTTGCCGACCATTAGAATCCCCCCTGCTTGCGGAACTGACGCAGATTAATAAGAATAACAGGCAATACCGCGATCAGGAGTACGATAGCCAGTGTTGAGCCGTAACCGAAGTTGCGGTACATGAAGAATTGCCGGTAGAACTGTGTCGCTACTACTTCTGTATCGTATTGACCTCCCGTCATCACCATGACGACGTCAAATATTTTCAATGTAAAGACAATAATGGTTGTGGTTACCGTCAGAATGGTCGAGGAGATAAACGGAATCATGATACCGAAAAAAATCTTCACTTCACCGGCGCCATCCACCCGTGCGGCTTCCAGAATATCGTCAGGAACACCTTTGATCGCTGCAGAGAAGATGACCATGGCAAACCCCGTCTGCATCCAGATCAGGATAATAATGAGGAAGAAATTATTCCAGGGCTGCAGCATACTCGTCCAGGCCTGCGGTTCGCCGCCGAAATAGGTTACGATCGCATTCAGCAGTCCGATCTGCTCATCGCCCGGCTGATAATAATAGACAAACTTCCAGATCACGCCTGCGGCAACAAAGGATATGGCCATCGGCATGAAAATAATCGATTTGGCGATACGTTCATAACTGCTGCGGTCGGCAAGAATGGCAATAAGCAGCCCGAAGCATACACAGGCCAGCGTCCCCACGAACACCCAGAGCAGATTGTTGCGCAGTGCGGTTGCCATCAGATGGTCGCTGAAGATTGCAGCATAGTTGCTGAGTCCGACGAACTTCTCCGAAGAAGCATTGAAGAAGCTTAAGTACAGGGTCCGCAGCGCAGGCAGGATTAGCAGCCAGCCGAGGATAATAACCGCGGGTCCGACGAATACGTAGGGCAGCACTTTCCTGCGGATACGATCGGGATATTGCTCAACCGCCCAGGTCAGAGTGTAATAGATCAGATATACACCCAGTACACCCCACAGCACGGCAAGCACCGCAGTTAGCAGCGGATTAAGCGTAGAATCGCGGAAAAACAAGAAGATCAGCCCGTTGATCACAATGTTAGCGAGCAGCACCCCCAGCGATAAAAGCACCGCCCGGCCGCTGATTCTCTGCTTCGCCTGCGTACCTGGGGCACTGGCCTCCGGCTTTATTTGTGCATCCATATCAGTTCCTCCTAATAAGTTTTGCGCAGCAAAACTCTCTACATAAGCATCCTTTAACAAGTGGAAACGGCTTTGCCGTCCTTATAAGGACGGTATCGTTTCAGCGAGAAATAGAAGGATATATTATGGTGTGAAACATATAAATTCTTATATTTCAAGAAAAAGAGGGGCAGGATTCATCACTGCTGCCCTGCCCCTCTTCATCAATTGCGTCCCCTAAGTCCCGCTTACACGCTCCTTAGTTATTCCAGCCGGACTGGATCTGCTCCAGCGCCTGATCCAGAGTAGCCGTTCCGCTCACATAGTCGGTCATGCCTTTCCAGAACGTGCCTGCACCCACCTTGCCCGGCATCAGGTCAGAGCCGTCAAACCGCAGGGTTGAAGCATCCTGCACCAGCTGCGCCATCCGGCGGTCGGATTCGGACTGGTACCAGTCCAGCGGGGCATCATTCATTGGCGCCACTACGCCGCCGGATTGCACCCAGCTCTTGATCGATTCGCCGGTAGTGAAGAATTCCATTACTGCACGTACTTCAGGACGGTCATTGAACATCGCGTAGATGTCGCCTGCTACAAGAACCGGCTTGCCGTATTGCTCATCAATCGGCGGGAGGTAGAACCAGTCATAATCTACATCAACCTTGGCGGTTTCCGGGAAGAAGCTGGTGATGAAGTTCCCCATCAGGTTGAACCAGGCTTTGGGAGGATTCTCGAACATTGGTTTCGGAGCATCCCCGAAAGCCGTGGTTACGATGGATTTAGCGCCGCCGTATACATAATCCTTGTTCAGCCAGATTTTGGACATCACATCTACTGCATTCTTCACTTCAGGAGAAGTGAACGGCAGTTCTCCGGCTACCCACTTGTCATAGTTCTCAGGAGTTGTGGTACGCAGCATAATGTTCTCTACCCAGTCGGTGGCTGCCCAGCCGGTAGCCGCGCCGCTCTCAATACCGATAGCCCAGGCAGGATCACCGTCTTTGGCAATTTGCTCTGTCAGCGCCATCATCTCATCCCAAGTCTGCGGAACCGTGTATCCGGCATCATCGAATTGCTTCTTCGGATACCAGACCAGACTCTTCACATTGCTGCGGTTCCAGATCCCGGCCATAATCTTGCCGTCTTTACCGTCCATGGTGGACATATCCAGCCAGCTCTTATTGTAATTGGCTGTCAGCTTCTCCTGATCCAGCACACCGGTCAGATCGACTACCTTGCCGGTCTTCGCAATGGAAGCCAGGAGACCCGGCTGCGGGAAGTCAGCGATATCCGGAGCATTGCCGCCGTCAACACGGATATTAATCGTAGCTTCGAATTCCTTGGAGCCTTCATATTGAATATCAATGCCGGTTTTTTCTTCAAATTCTTTGATGCTGCTCTCAAATTTCACCTGGTCGGCGTCCACAAACGGGCCGAACATCGTTACCTTAGTCCCTTTATATTCACCTTTCATCGCTAAGTCCAGCGGGCTGCCGTCAGCTGTAGCCTCTGCATTATTTGTCGATTTCTGGTTGTTATCAGCCGCTGTTGCTGCCGGAGCTTCTGTTGCTGCCGGTGCATCCGTCGGTGCCGCATTATTGTTATTCCCGCCGCATCCGCTGAGCATCATGGTGAAGGATAAACACAGCACCATAGCGAGTGACAGTTTACGTCCTGGAGCCTTCTTCATTGTTTCATACATCCCCTTTAATTGTTTTTAGAGACTGCATTAGGTCAGCTTAATTCCCGGAATGGCTACCGGCTGAGCACTGGACCACCTCCTTGCAAAGCTTTTCAGAATATGATAATTTGTACAGTTTAATGTCAGAAATTCCTGAGTCAGCAACATCAATATAGCGCTTACATTTCCATAATATCACATACTGAATGCGTTTCCAATACTGTAAATTCATCTTTTCCTGCGTTTTATTCTTAATTTGTGATATTCCTGCACATGTCTACCTCTGGCAACCGTATTTCCAGCGGGTTTCCGTGTAAACTAACCATATTAACTTACATTAATCTGCTGATCCCTTGTGAAAAGCTTTTCAAATTTAGAAAAAGAGACCGCTCTGCCCCTCCACACCCCAGGCAGCAGCGCTTCAACCCTGCCCGCAAGCAGGTTTCATTTCTCACGCGAGGATTCTCTTACAACCAGCTTATGCTCCATCTTTTCTTTCATGACAGCCACAGAGCCGGTCGTTAATAACTCATGCAGCTTCTCTGCAGCCCGGTAACCCAGCTGATAAATCGGCTGTGCGATCGTCGTCAGCTTCGGAATGAACATGCCGGACATCCGCAGATTGTCGAAACCGATTACCGACACCTGACCCGGCACCAGAATATTGCGGTCCTTCAGATAAGAGATCGTTCCCATGGCGAACTCATCGGCTACGCAGAATACAGCAGTCAGCTCCGGATACTCACTGAACAGCTCATGCGATGCCTGATACGCCTGTTCAAAGCGGTGATTGGCGTATTTGACCTTCTCCACATTGCGCTCCAGACCGAATTCCTTGAGCGCTCTGACGAATCCGGCAACACGCGGCGGCCCGGACACCGAGTTATCATGATTGAAGCCGATCATTCCGATCTCCTGGTGACCCAGCTCAATCAGGAATTTTACCGCATCATACGCTGCCTTCTCATCATCGACCTCCACCGAAGCCACCTCATACTCATCGGAATGGGAGGAGACCAGCACGAAGGGAATTCTGCAGCCTACCAGCTTCTCATAATACTCCGGGTACAGCACATCACTGGCGAACACGACTCCGTCCACCTGCTTCTCATGGAAGGTATCGATATAAGACAGCGTCCGCTCCTTGTCACGGTCTGTATTGCAGATCATCAGACTGTAGCCGAGCTTAATGCAGGCATCCTGCATCCCCCGGATCACTCCTGCGAAATACAGGTTCTCAATATCGGGAATAAGCAGGCCCAGTGTAAACGACTTCTTGTAAATCAAACCGCGCGCAAACGCATTAGGCTGATACTTCAGCGCTTCTATGGCTTCCATCACCCGGCTGCGTTTACTCTCAACTACCGTGTCCGGCGCATTCATTACACGGGAAACCGTGCTGATGGATACACCGGCCATCTTGGCTACATCTCTGATTGTTGGCTTCATAGCTCTGACTTCCTTTTTATAAAAGATAAGAGTTTATATGCTTACGCAATAAATGTTCCTTATCTTTCTCGCTGAAACGGATACCTGAGCCGATATGTACTATCGCTGCTCCGGAAGCATCGGCTTTCCTGAAGCACAGCGTAGCCGTTTCTATTTAGAAAAGCTTTTCAAAGCGATTATAGCAAGGCTCCCGTAAATTGGCAAGATCTTTGTTATGCGCTTACATTATACTTCACATGGGAGACTTTTCTGATGATTAATTCCCGTTACGCTGTTCACCGGTTGCGGATTATGCCTGTTTGGCTATTGGACAACGCCTATTTTCCAATCACCTCCGTCCATCTGAAAAGCTTCTCAATACACCGCTGTCCCTTACTCCTAACTCTGAAGAACATATGTAGCTATAACACATTAATCGCTGTACCTATATGGAGTGAACTTATGTATATGGATCTAACTTGCTGAACAACGCCTGAATATCTGTTGAGAGTAGCGAGTGTGGAATGCCGCACCGCAATGAGTGTTCGCTTTAGTCGCACAAAATACAGTAAGATAAACCGCACTTAAGACAACAACCATTCAAATTACAGGTCAGTCACTGCGGGACTGGCGGGGTACGTCAATGCCTTATACTTGATTCTTTAGCGGCAGAGTGGAGACTTCTTAGGAAGCACTTAAGCTACTTTAGCTACTTTAGACACTGCAGAACTGCAGACACTTTAGACACTGCAGACATAAATGTTGTACGTTTTACAACTTTGATTGATGGATAGCCGGGTGATCGGGCGTATTGTTGTATGAAATACAACAATAATCCTGCTGAGCCGCTTGAACAAGGTGAAATGTTGCCTTTTGTACAACAATTTTGGATTAGGACCGATAGGAGAGGAGAAATGTTGTATTTGGTGCAGGATTTTTCAATAAGTTACTGGATCTCTGCCACGGAGGCGGATTAAATCGGAAAATTCCTGCGTCAACGGTAGCCGCCTAGAAGTTCAAATAATCACAGAATGCTTAGTCAGGATTGGTTTTATGTTGGAGTTTTATGTTGGTATTTATGTTGGAACTTATGTTGGAGTTTATGTTGGAGTTTTATGGTGAAATCTTGAGTTCAGTCTAGACAATGCTTAGGATAAGGGACCGTCGCAGCCAGCCTGCAGATCAAGCAATGAGCCCGGTGCTGATCCGGTACTAATCCGTTACTGATCCGGAAGAATACCGGATCAAACGATATAGATTCTTCATCTGCAATATCCTTTCATCCGTAATATCCCTTCATCTGCAATATCCCTCCATCCGTAATACCCCCTCTTTGTACATACCGCTTACTTAAAGTGTGTAAATAATATTATTTCATGTTATAATTGGCGGGTAGATCAATCTATAGCTGCAAATACTGCTTACTGATGCTGAAGCATCCATTATAGGAGGGATTATGGTGAAGCAATTGCACGACATTCCGTTCTCCGTGCTGGATTTAGCCCCTATTCGTGAGGGCGGAACAGCGGCGGATTCATTTCATAACACACTTGATTTAGCACGTCATGCCGAAGAATGGGGATACCACCGTTACTGGCTGGCGGAGCATCATAATATGCCCGGCATTGCCAGCTCTGCCACGTCCCTTGTGATTGGACATGTAGCTGGAGGAACCAAGCGTATCCGCGTCGGCTCGGGAGGCATCATGCTCTCCAACCATGCACCGCTTGTTATCGCCGAGCAGTTCGGCACGCTGGAGTCCTTATATCCCGGACGCATCGATCTTGGCCTCGGCCGGGCCCCCGGCTCCGACCAGGCGGCTGCCAGAGCGCTGCGCCGTGGTCTTGGCAGCGACGGCAGCGAATTCCCCGAGCAGCTCAGCGAGCTCCGGGCTTATTTCGACGCTAACGGGGCGGGCGGCCGCCCGCTAGGTGTACGCGCCGTTCCCGGCGAAGGACTGAATATTCCGATCTGGCTGCTTGGCTCCAGCGGCTTCAGTGCCCAGCTTGCGGGCCAGCTCGGTCTGCCGTTTGCTTTTGCCAGCCACTTTGCACCGGATTACCTGCTGCCGGCACTGCATTTGTACCGCAGCAGCTTCAAGCCTTCCGCTGTGCTCGATAAGCCCCATGTCATGATCGGACTGGGAATAACCGCCGCAGATACGGTGGAGGAAGCGCGCAGACTGGCTACCTCACAGCAGCAGCAATTCCTGAATATCATCCGCGGCCGTACCGGCAAGCTCCAGCCTCCGGTGGACAGCCTGGATGGAATCTGGACACCGCAGGAGAAAGCCATGCTGCTAAGCAAACAACAATATTCCATTGCCGGCGATCCTTCGCTAATCAAAGAACGGCTGCTGGAGATTCTCGAGGAGACGGCTGCCGACGAGTGGATTATTGCATCACAGATTTATGATCACTCCGCACGCCTGCACTCTTATAAGCTGGTATCCGAGCTGCTGCAGGAGCAATAAACCGATACCGCCCATCAAATACCCGGCCCATTTAACTACACACGGAGAGATCCGTGCCTGTAGCTTAAATGGGCTATTTGTATGCAAGAAATACCGCTAGTCTCTTCATTTACATATTAACAATGAACCGTTCTCTATAAAATACTACGTATTTATTAATATACGGAGAAATAATGAGTGAACAGCAGTAAACTGTAGAAAACAAATTATAATGTGAATCAAACCTCCATTTATACCTCATTTAGACCGATTTCAATGTTTTTATTTATCTTTAAATTTGATTATACTGTAGTTATTCGTTATAACGAACAAATGCATAATTGCATTCTTCGGGTTCGTTCTATCGAGTACTATCGACCTGTTTCGTAGTGGTTCTATATAAAACCACTTTATTCGACATGACATGCGTAATAAGCATGAATTGCGGCGAATCGTGGCTGGAAACTGCAGAATTAGGCGGTTATAGGCTAGGAAATACGGGTTGTAGGCGGGCGAGTGAACTAGAAATAGAGTAAAGATGACTTCCCAGAAGAGAGGGGCGGGAAAGTGAAAAAGAGCTATCGCGCGTCCTTGCTAGGCGCTTATATTCTAGTTGTTCTGGCTGGTGTCGTATGGCATGCCGGTGGGGCCAGCGCCGAGGACACGATTAAGCTGACCGTGAATTCGCATACGACCAGCACTGCGACCATGAACAACATGCAGCCGGGAGATACTATGGCTTCAGACTATACGGTCATCAACGATGGAAATGACCCGTTTGATTATTCTGTAGACTTCAAATTCCTCTCCGGGGACGCAGAATTGTACAAAATCCTGCAAATGACCCTGCAAAAAGAGGGAGTAATCATCTATACAGGGGTAATGAGCGAGGCAGAAGGCCGGGTGACTATCGGCTCGCTTGAGGGCGCTGCGCAAGAGGCCATCCAGATGGAGGTGTTATTCCCGCCTGAAGCCGGCAATGAATTTCAGGGGAAGACGGTGAGCGTAGCCTTTGAATTCACCGCTACGGCAGATCCTGCGCCGACAGCTGAGCCTACGGCAACGCCAGTACCAACCGCTACACCAGACCCTACAGCTGAGCCAACAGCAACGCCGATACCGACTGCTACACCAGACCCTACAGCTGAGCCTACGGCAGCACCGACTGCAACGGCAACACCAGAGGGACCAGGCAGCACACCAACAGCAACACCGGCTCCGACGGATCTGCCATCCAGCAGCACGGCACCTGCCCTAACGCCATCTCCTTCACCAACCGCTGCGGCAACACCGGCAGTAGATGAGGTAGCTGTAAGTGAAGCACCGGTACCGCTGGGCGGCGGGGATAACAATGGAGGCAGCGGCCCGTCTGCTACACCAGACGCCGGAGCCGTCACCGCCGGCAGTACACCAACGCCTTCACCGGATAACGGGGTAACCCTTACCGATGACGAGCTTCCGCTCGCCGGACCGGATGAGGACGGCAAGCTGCCGGATACTGCTGAACCTTGGTACAATCTGATTCTGGCCAGCATGGCCGTAGCCATCATTAGCTTGATCGCCATCCGCAAGCTGGGATCGAAGAAATAATATTACACAGAAGGCTGGAGGAGAGAGTATGAAGAAGCATTCCGGTATATCCTTAGCCGTGAAGCTGATCTTCATACTCTCTTTATGCGTTATGCTGTATTCGGCCGTCCAGATCTTCAAAGCGCCTGCAGAAGCCAGGGAAGCCCTGCAAACCTGGGAGAAAAAGAGGGAGGAAGCCCAGCTCCCCGTGGCAACAGAGGAAGAGACTCCGCTGCCTGACGGTATGATCAGCACCCGAGCAGAACAAGGCGGCGTCAACCCCGCATATACGGAGGGGGAGGTTATTGGAGAGATCTATTTTCCAAAGCTGGACAAACGGGTGGCTATTCTGGAGGGGACGGGACGGACCGCCCTAAAAAAAGGGGCAGGGCATGACGAAGGGAGTGCAGCCATAGGCTCCACCGGCAACAGCGTACTGGCAGGACATCGCGACACAGTGTTCCGGAGCCTTGGGGATCTGGAGGTGTCCGATATCATTGAACTCGAAACGGCGGACGGGAAGTTCACCTATGAGATCACAGGGAGCAGGATTGTAGACGCAGAAGCACGGGGAGCAATTAAGCCAAGCGAAGAAGCTGTCCTTACCCTAATAACCTGTTATCCCTTCTCCTACGTCGGTTCAGCTCCTGACCGCTATCTGCTCTCGGCCAGGCTGATTGCAAGCAAGCCGCTGGTACGAAAGCCGTAAGCAGACATTTCTCTCTTCGGAAGTCCGCACGGGGATGAGACCTCTGGCGGATCGTGATAATATAGACATACGAAGATGAAGAGGAGATGACCTGAATTGAAACAAGAGCTGATCAAGCGTTTTATTTCTTATGCTGAAATGGATACCCAATCGAATGAGGATAGTGAGTCCTGCCCTTCCACCCCCGGCCAAATGGTGCTTGCCCATAAGCTGGTAGAGGAGCTGCAGGAGATCGGACTGACGGAAGTTACAGTGGACGAGCATGGTTATGTCATGGCTTCACTTCCGGCCAACACGGACAAGGATGTTCCGGTGATCGGCTTCCTGGCCCATTTGGATACGGCGACCGATTTCACCGGCACGAATGTGAAGCCGCAGATTGTCGAGAACTATGACGGGAACGATATTGTGTTGAATAAGGCGCTGAACATCGTTCTGACTACGAAGAGCTTCCCGGAGCTGAGCGGCTACAAGGGGCATACGCTGATTACCACCGACGGCACTACCCTGCTGGGGGCAGATAACAAGGCAGGTATCGCGGAGATCGTTACGGCGATGGTGTATCTGCTCGCACATCCGGAGATCAAACACGGCAAGATCAGAGTCGCTTTTACCCCGGATGAAGAAATCGGACGCGGCCCGCATAAGTTCGACGTTGCGGCATTCGGCGCTTCCTATGCGTATACCGTAGATGGCGGTCCGCTCGGAGAGCTGGAATACGAGAGCTTCAATGCCGCTGCCGCCAAAATCAGCTTCCATGGGGTTAACGTGCATCCCGGTACCGCCAAGGGCAAGATGATCCACTCGGCCAAAATCGCCATGGCCTTCCACCTCCGGCTTCCTGCGGGTGAAGCGCCTGAATTCACGGATGGATATGAGGGCTTTTACCACCTGATCTCCATGCAGGGCAACGCCGAGCACAGCAAGCTGCAGTATATCATCCGTGACTTTGACCGCGAGAATTTCGAGAACCGCAAAGCCCATATCGCCGCCATTGTGGATGAATTCAAGTCTACTTACGGAGCAGACAATGTAGTGCTGGAGATGAATGACCAGTATTATAATATGCGTGAAAAAATCGAGCCGGTGCGCCAAATTGTTGATATCGCCCGGGAAGCGATGGAGGGTCTGGGAATTACGCCGGTGATCCGCCCGATCCGCGGGGGGACTGACGGCTCACAGCTGTCCTATATGGGACTGCCGACACCGAATATCTTCACCGGCGGCGAGAATTTCCACGGCAAATTTGAATATGCCTCTGCAGACGTAATGCTGAAGGCTGTTCAGGTTATCGTAGAGATCGCCCGTCTGGCTGAGCAACAAGCTTAAAGCCTCCTGCATAGCACAAATAGCCCCGGATAAAGCGCACCTCGCTTATTCGGGGCTATTTGTGCTGCGCGGCGCTTCTCCCGCCCGGCCCCCGGCAGGCTGCAGCTCAGGTTCATTCTGGGCCAGCACTTCCCTGTATCCTTCGCCCCAATGTTTGATACTAAGCAGGCCGGATTCCAGGCCCCGGGCCCATTCGGTCAGAGAATACTCTACCTTCTGGGGCACCTGCGGGTACACCTCACGATGAACCAGACCGTCACGCTCCAGCTCCCGCAGCTGCATGGCCAGCATCCGCTGGGTAATTCCCGGACATAATCTGCGCAGTTCATTGAACCGCTTTGTACCGCTGATTAGATGGTAGAGCAGGACTCCTTTCCATTTACCGCCGATGACCTCAAGCGTCCGCTGAAAAGAATCCATTTCTTCATCATGCCTCATCTCTTCCGCATCGCCGGAACTATCGTTTCTCCCCTGTACATTCATATCTGCAAACTCCTCATTGTAGGATGTTCCGTTAATTAATACGATTGTATCATATATAGATTTCCACGTTTATGCCAATATGGCAAAAAACCTCTGGAAGCCTTAAATATAGGCACCCAGAGGTCATCAATAGTTACAGACACAGGACAGACGCCCTCCTGCTGCCTGCTATTATCGCTTCACCGGCAGCCAGCCCGGCGTATGAATCAGTGCATTCCAGAGCGGGTCCGGGATTACAAGCTCAGCTTGGGCGGCAGGGTCCAGCTCAGTCTTAATCTCAGCTGCACGCCCTTCGGCAACCTTCTGAACCCAGTCCGGATCAATTAGGAGCGGACGGCCCAGAGCGACCAGGCTGATCCCGCTGTCCAGACCCTTCAGGGCATCAGCAGCGGTATAGAGCGAGCCTACTCCAATTACCGGAGCCTTGCCTCCGACGCGGTCTACAATCTGCTCGATCCGCGGACGGCTGTCCTCGGTACCCCGGCGCGGCAGCGACCACAGCTCCATCAGGGAAGCATGCAGATAATCAAGCCCTTCCCCTGTCAGTGCATCGATTAGCGCAAAGGTATCGGCCATCGTAATTCCCGGTGTTTCCGGCTCTTCAGGCGAGAAGCGGTACCCCACAAGGAATTCCCCTTGTGCATGCTGCTTCACCGCATCCTTGACACTGCGCAGAACAGCCAGCGGGAAGGCCAGGCGCTTCTGCAGATCGCCGCCCCAGCGGTCTTCGCGCCGGTTCGAATGCGGGGAGAAGAACTGCTGCAGCAGATAGCCGTTGGCACCGTGAATTTCCACACCATCGAATCCGGCCTCGATCGCCCGGCGTGTAGCTTCTCCGAAATCAGCAATAATTCCGGTAATTTCTTCATCCGTCAGTGCGCGCGGAACCGGTCCTTGCCCGCCGCCCGGAAGCTCCGAAGGCACATCACTTGCGCTGACCGTCTGTCCGTCAGGCAGCTGTGCCGGAGGGCATTGGCGCCCGCCGTGGAAGATCTGCAGAACCGCCTTCGCCCCTTCACCCTTAATAGCCTCAGCCAGCCCGCGCAGGCTCGGAATCAGCCCGTCGTGGTCAGCACCGAATTCTCCAGGGAAGCCCTTCCCGCCGCGAGATACATATACACATGCGGTAATAACCATTCCCACACCTTTGGAACGGCGGGTGTAGTACTCCACTTCCGGCCGGGACACGGTTCCATCCTCATTCGAGGAGAAATTAGTCATAGGCGCCATCACCACACGGTTCTTCAGTTCAATGCCGTTCGCGAACTTAAACGTCTCCAGCAGCGGGCTATATTCTGTCTTCAGCAGCATAATTATCAATCTCCTCCATTAGTCTAATCTATATGAATTTCATTTCATCGATCTGTCGCGGTCAGGGTCATCTTTCCAAATGACGTTCTCCCCGTAATTCTTGCCCCAGTCATACATCATGCGCAGTATAGGCATCAGCGTATGCCCATACTCCGTCATAGAGTATTCTACTCTCGGCGGGACCTCAGCATACACCCGCCTGAATACCAGCTGATCTTCCTCCAGCTCACGCAGCTGATTGGTCAGCATTTTCTGGGTAATATGCGGAATCAGCTTCTTCAATTCACTGAAACGCTTGGTTCCTTCCAGACCCAGGTGCCACAATATGATAAGCTTCCATTTGCCGCCGATGACAGCAAGCGTAAGCTCCTTCTCGCAGTTGATTTCCTTCAGATTGATACGGTCTTTAATCTCAGTCGCCAATATAAGTCCCTCCTTTCGTTCTTTAATATCATACTACAATACACCCGGGGGCTGCACATCGCCAGCAGACGCCCTGGGGCAGACCCATATAACGTAACAGACCGCAGGCCTATGGCCTGCGGTCTGTATGCTGCATGTGGTATTATTCTTCCCTTGTTATTCCTTGACCAGGCTTCCCTGCAGGCTGGCTGCACTGAAGTCCGGCTGAGCTTCAATCGTAGTGTCGCCTGCAGCTTTGGCTTTGTCCAGGGCGGCGTTATAACGTGTGTTCAGATCCTGAAGATCCTTGTCCAAATCTCCGCCGGTAAAGATATATCTGTTGAACACATCCATCTTCTTCGTTCCTTCCAGACGTCCTTCGGTAGCTGTGAACGGAGTTGCCGGATAGATTCCGTCATACTTGGTCGGCAGGAAGTCCTCGATTCCCGGGATATCCGGAGCTTTCGCTGCGGCAGCAACGGAAGGAATAACAGAAACCCCGTATCCGCCTTCCTGGTAAGCAATCTGCACCTCATCGCTGTACATCCACTCGATAAACTTCCAGGCGGCCTCTTTCTGCCCGGAGTCTTTGCTCATCGCCAGATAGCTGCCGGAGATGACCTGGCTGGCGCCGTTCTGCTGGCCGTCCACGGTCGGCGGCAGTGCTGCCGCCCAGCGGATTTCCGTCGGGAATTGAGTTTTGTACACACTAGGCTCAACAGAATGGTTGAAATACATCCCGATTTTACCTTGAGCGAACTGTGCCCGCAGCGGATCAATATCGAGCGATTCCGAACCCGGCATCATGCTGCCGTCCACTACGATCTGCCGCAGGGCTTCAAGCGTCTCCTTGTACATGCCGAAGTCGAACTTAGCGGTCTGGAAATTGAAGCCTTCCGTTCCTTCTGTCTTACTGAGGGTTGTGATCGGATGGGCAATGCGTTCAAACCCGCTTCCGCTCTTGAAATTACCGGCGAAGCCGTAAGCACCGCTGTCTTTACCCGCCTCCGTAATCTTCTTGGCATCCTCCACCATTTCGGCAAGTGTAGCTGGCGGCTCGGTAATCCCGGCCTTCTCGAACAGATCCACGTTATAGATCAGGCGCCAGAACTGGCCAATATTCGGCAGTGTGTAGATTTTGCCGTCAACCATATTCTTCTCATTAATGAGCACGCTCTCGAACCGGCTCTTCATTTCCGGCGTGATATAGCTGTCGAACGATTCCAGATAGCCTTTTTTGACCCAGGCCGGTACATTGCCTGTATCCACGCGCAGAATATCCGGCGCCTGTTTACTGGAGAAGGCGATATCCACCGACTGGGCGTAGTTGTCAGCCATCACTTTGAATTCAATATCCACATTAGGATTAAGCCCCTCATACTCACTGATCTTCTGCTCAATGAAATCCGAATCATGACGGTCGATGGACCAATAGACCAGCTTGGTTTGCTCAGCGGAGGTATCCCCGCCCTCTGCCTTTGTATTATTTGAAGCGGTTGACGAGGAGCATGCAGCCAGCGATCCTGCCAGCAGCAGCGAAGCTCCAGCCAGCATCCATTGATTTCTTTTCATCTTGAAACCCTCCCTTTTCTTTGTGTAATCGCATTCATTTCATATGAAAAGTATAGAATGACTGCGCGTTTGTAAGTGAAGGAGAAAACAACTATTCAGGGGAGACGAAATCACTGTTTCCGCGCTGCACCTCTGAAGTGTATTTGGAGCGGAAGTCGGTCGGCGTCATGCCGGTATATTTCTTGAACAGTTCAGTGAAATAAGGACGGTCCTCGTAGCCCAGCGAGATGGCGATATCCTGAACCTGCATGCCCTCGAGCACCCTCTCCTTGGCCTTCTCCATTCTGCGGCTGATAATGTACTGGGCGAGTGTCATCCCCATTTCCTTCTTGAACAGATTGGAGAAATAGCTGGGGCTCAGATGAACCTCCCTCGCACAATCGGCAACTGCAAGGTTGCGGTGCAGATTCTCATTGATGTAGGCGATGGCACGCTCCACCAGCACACGCGCTTCACTGAACTGGCGGATTTGCACATAAGAGCAGCCCTGGCGGCAGAATTCCCGGATCTGACCCCGCAGCTCCTCGAATGAGGCGGAGGTATTCATATCGGCCAGCTTCTTCTCCAGCAGCTTGACCTCAGCGTCTGATGCTTTGTCAGAGAACACACGGTGGACCGAATGGGCCAGCTCCAGGCACATCGTCTTGACGATCGCCGGATCGGGGAGCACGGGAGCACTTAGCCACTCATTCCAAATATTGTCCAGCTGCTCTTCCGCCTTAGCCAGATTAGCCGAACGCAGGCAATAGAGCAGTTCTTTCTCCTTGTCAAAAGAGTATCTGGGCAGCGCGGCATCCCTCTCCGGCGATTCCACATAGCGGTATACACTGTTCCCGCCGGTCAGGAACGTATTGGTCAGCGCAGACAGCGCCTGGGCATAGGATACCGACAGCTGACCGGCCTCCTCCACTTCCCCGCCGAGTCCGATTGACACGGTCTGGTACGTATGCCGGCAGACATTCTCCCGGCATTGCTCGGCCAGCTGCTCCGCATCAAGCTCCGCCGGGGGATTCATCACGATAATGAACTGATTAACATGCTCGCGGAACACGAGACCCTGCGTGTACCCGCCAATCGTCTCCTCCAGAATGTTCTGCACCGCGAATCGGATCAGCTCAACCTCAGAGACCGCCAGGGCAGCCGTACGCTCGGCAAAAAAGTCGATCTCCGCCACCATTACACAAAAGTCGCGGCTGTTCATTGTAATCGCATAGAAATCCCACTGCTGGCTGCGGTGCTGCTGCCTGCTGCCGTAACGGATCAGGAGACGCATATACTCCTGACGCAGATAGGGCATGCTCTCCCGCAGCTTCTGCTCCATTCCCCGCATTTGTTCAGCCTGCGAGCGTTCACGCTCCAGCACCTCTTTGGCCTTCAGGATAGATTCAAGCACCTGCGGCTTGGTAAAGGGCTTGACGATCAGGTCAAAGGCCCCGAGCTTCACCGCCTCCTGGGCATAAGAGAAATCCGAATAACCCGTCAGGAAGATCAGCTTGATCCCCGGCTGCTCCGCCAGAATAAGCCTCATCATCTCCAGCCCGCCTACGAACGGCATCCGGATATCGGTCAATACAATATCCGGACGGTGTTTGCGGATCTGCATCAGCCCTTCTTCCCCGTTGGCCGCCGTTGCAGCGACGACGATCCCGTGCTCCTCCCAGGGAATCCGCTGGGACAAACCCCGGACCACAGCCGGAATATCATCTACAATGCATATTTTTACAGGTTCAGCGTGGCTCAGGATAAACTCCACCTTCCATTGGAATTGAGAGAACCGCTTCAGTCTCTATGTGTGGACGGCTGCGGAAGGTTAAAGAGGCTTCCTTGCCGTAATATAACTGCAGACGGCTGCAGATATTGGACAGTGCATACCCTCCGCTGCCGGATGGCTCCTTCAGGCAGGCATTCAGCTGCTCCGCATCCATGCCCGACCCGTTGTCAGCCGTCCGGATCACGAGATGCTGCGCCTCTATGGATACAGAGATCGTAATCATGCCTTCGCCCCGATGCTCTTTCAGCCCGTGCAGAATGGAATTCTCCACAAGGGGTTGAATAATAATTTTCAGGACAGGCAGCTCCAGCAGCTCCGCCCCCGCAGTTATCGTATATTCGAACATTCCCTCATAACACTGCTGCTGGAGGTTCAGATACTGGCGGACATGCTCCAGCTCCTTGCCCAGCGTTGTAATCTCCTGCCCGTTGTTCAGCCCCAGCTGGAACAGCGCGGACAGGGAAATGACCATCTGCTTCACATCTTCATATTCATCCATTTCACATTTCCATAAGATTGTATTGAGCGTGTTATATAAAAAATGGGGTTCAATCTGCGCCTGCAGCGCTTTGATCTCCGCCTTCCGTTTTTCTTTTTCCGTATCTTTGACCTCAAGAATCAGACCGCTGATCCGGTCCAGCATCTGGTTGAATTTGCGGCCCGCTTCCCCGATCTCATCCTGGAACGGACTCTCGAAGCGGGCATCCAGATCCTCATGCTCCACCCGCGACATCGTCTTCTGCAGCTTCAGCAGCGGCCCGAGCAGCAGTGCCGAGAGGTATCTCGCCAGCAGCAGCGCGATAACAATACACACGGCCATGATCATCAGCACCAGCCACTGAATGCTGCGAACAGGCTGAAGCAGCTCCTCCTTCGACTGGTAGCTGACCAGCCGCCAGTCCCCTGCATACCGCGAGTCCGCATAGCTGACCAGCATCGTCCCGCCCCCCGCAGCATATTCGAAGTTACCGCTGTCCGCTTGAAGCAGCTTGTTCGTAAATACCGCTGAGCGGGACCAGTCCGGCCGCTCCTTGTCTCCGAAGACACTGGCTCCGTCCTTGTTGATCAACAGGAATTTGGCACTGCCCAGGCTCGCGCCTCCGCTGACGGCATCCTCCAGAATGTCCTCCTTCACATTAACGGTCAGGAAGACATCCGGCACATAGCTCTCCGTCAGCGGCTGCAGCAGCAGGGAGATTACATGATGATTGCCCGCGAACAGCTCGTCCTCATGGCTCTCCACCCAATTCGATTCGGGATTATCCTTGATCCGCTGATACAGCAAAGACTCCATAAATGGAGTCGCTGTTCTGCGCAGATTGCCGGCGGAGTAGAAATCCCCGTCCGGTGTACTGACCAGGATCGATTCAATGGAGTTCTCTGTCAGCTCCGCCTGTGTGAAGGGGCCCTGCAATAAGGAGAAGTTCGCAAAGAACCGGTCGGTAT
Source organism: Paenibacillus sp. FSL E2-0178 (assembly GCF_038593005.1). Classification (NCBI taxonomy): domain Bacteria; kingdom Bacillati; phylum Bacillota; class Bacilli; order Caryophanales; family Paenibacillaceae; genus Paenibacillus; species Paenibacillus sp. FSL E2-0178. Next base: position 5,024,229 of record NZ_CP151953.1, on the reverse strand, counting down.
TATCCGCTTGTATATCCCGCATCGTCTGCTTATACGCTTCACTCAGCATCATGGTGGAGGACGCCACAATGATCTGCTTCAGCTTCTGGTCCAGCACGTTAACGGACTGGTTCAGCACATTGCGGTTCAGGTCGATGGAGTTGCGTTCCATGGCCCGCGAAGCAATCGAATAGGCCCACAGGCCGGTGACCGAGATACAAAAGACGGTCAGCCCGGTGAATGTCAGCCATATTCTTTTCTTCAGCGAGGTCCGGTACAGCCAGGCCTTCAGCATGATTACACATCCTTCGTTAAGACTGGCTGCCGGTGGACCGCCGCGTTAGCCTTAGCCCGCTTAGCCCTTCACGGAGCCCGCTGTCATCTGCATGAATGATTTGTTGGCAAAAATGTAGACAATAATCATCGGCAGCATCGACAGGCATGCGCCGGCAAGCATTAATTGGGGCTGTGCCGCATCGCCAACACCGTATTTCAGATTGGCGAGACCCACGGTAAGTGTCTGCAGGGAAGGCTGCGTCATCGTAAATACCAGCGGCAGAATGTATTCATTCCAGGCGCCGCGGAAGGTCCAGAGCGCCGTAACGCCAAGCGCCGGTGTCAGGAGCGGCAAGATAACACGAAAGTATACGCTATAGAAGTTGCAGCCGTCAATAAACGCCGCCTCATCCAGTTCCTTCGGAATTGCCCGCACAAAACCGATCAGCATGAAGAATGCAGTGGCATGGCCGCTGATCAGGATGATGATGACGCCCCAGAGCGATTTTTGCAGATTCAGTGAGACCATGAGATCAAACTGGGGACGCAGCACGACAGCACCGATCGAGATGAACAGGGTGCAGGACTGAATGACCACATACAGGCGTTTCCCGTGGAAATCCACCCTTGCTACCGCATAGGCAGCCATCGTTCCTATCAATAAAGTCCCTAACGTCGTAAAGGTGCTTATAAATACGCTGTTCCAGGTAAACCTTGCGAAATTAGCGGATGTCCAGGCCTGCGCATAGTTATCGAAGATCCATTCCTTCGGCAGCAGAGTAGTTCCTGTAGTCAGCTCCAGGTTAGATTTAAGCGATCCGAAGAACGCCAATATGATGGGGAATAACGCAAACGCTGCTACGATCAGCAGGAAAATCCACAACAGTACCCGGGACAGCAGCGCCTTGTTCTTTAAGGAACGGCTGGTCTGCGCCGAAGCCATTTTCGTTTCCGCATGCATTGTGCTCACTGTTCATTCTCCTCTCTTTTAGTAGATATCATTCAGTTTCTTGGAGACATAGAAGTAAATCAGGGTAATGATGCCGACGATAACCGCCGTAGCAAATCCGACCGCGCTGCCGTAACCGAACTGCTGGATGCTTGATCCTCCGCTGGATACCGGGAAGAACAATTTATAGAGATAGAGATACATGACTTCCGTCTTGCCGTATGGACCGCCCTCGGTAAGCACCATAATGCTCTCGTAGCCCTTAAGCGATACAGTAATCGCCAGCATGATGATCATCTGCAGCACAGGTCCGAGCATCGGGACGGTAATACTCCACATTTTGCGCAGCGGCCCGGCGCCGTCCAGGGAAGCGGCTTCATACAGATCCTCCGGAATATTCTGCAGCCCCGCGATAAAGAGCAGCATATAGTTGCCGACTGCGCCCCAGATCGCGATAATAATTGCCGTGACCAGGGCATGCTTGGCGCCCAGCCAGTCTATGGGAGCGGATACAATTCCGGCCCCCATCAGCAGCTGATTCACCATTCCGTTGTAGGAGTTGAAAATAACGTAGAACACAATCGCCATTACCGAAGCACTGATTACGGTAGGCAGGAAATAAATGGCCCGCAGCAGCTGGCGCCCCTTCAGGGCGCGGTTGAGCACTACAGCCAGCACAAAGGACAGCGGGATCGTAATGATCAGCTTGCCGCCTGCGTAAACGAAGGTGTTCACCACTGACTGCCAGAAATCCTTATCCCGGAACAACCGTTCGAAGTTATCCAGGCCGATGAAGAGCGGTGTACCAAAACCCTGATAATCATAGAACATGTACTTCAATGCCCAAAAGACGGGATACACTCCAAAAATCAGCGTCAGAATCAAACTGGGTGCTACAAAGGTCCAGGCGTTTATTTGCCGTTTCGTTCCATTCATTGATTGTTCCTCCTGTCTATTCGGCTCGCATTTCTTTCCTTAATCATAAATCCCGCTGTGCAGACACAGTTAGGGAGAAAGCAACTGCGCTAAGGGGGAGAAATTCACTTTTTCATGAAATCCGGCTTCATAGCCGGGGGCCCTGCCTTGAAGGGCGATTTCAGTTGCTTTGTCCCCTCTCCTCCCTCCGTTTACCCATCCCGGGTCCCGTCCCCGGGCAGCTATACTTATGGTAGAAATCAAGTAAGTTTAATCAATGAACTCGCATTCACAGGGAGGCTGCAAATTTGCCTATGCATTCATCTAATTATGGCACCGCCGGTACCGGCCCCTTCGGCGGCAAGGACCAGGAGCAGCAGAAGGGGCTCCGCGCCAGAATAGAGCAGTATCCGGCGATCTCGCAGGAATATGCAAGACAGCAGCAGCTGTCCGCACAATTCGCCGCACGCGAAGAAGCGGTTCCGCTTAGCCGCCTCGGTGTATTCCGGGTGGAGCCGTTCGTCTTCAAGGTGCCCGCCCAGGCCGCTTGTCTGCAGCTGTCCGTACAGGTCCGGGGGCAGGGCGTTGCCCGGATCGGCGGTGTACAGCTGACGCATTCCCAGCTCGGCCTGCCGGTGACGTTGATTAATGGAAGCTTCCGCCAGTCGCTGAAAGGCTGGACGCAGGAGCCGGGAAGCGGCAGCAGAGTGGCGCTTGAACGGCTGGCCGGGGGCGGAAGCGGACTGCAGCCTTCCGGCGTCACTCCGGCTGGAGGTGAGCAGGAGGAGGATGTGCTCTGTGTACGCATCAGCAATGAAGCGGAGGAAGGCATTACCGTGCTGCGTTACGAAGAACGCCTGCCGGTAACCGCAGGCGATTATTACGGCATCCAGACGGAGCTCAGCCTGGAAGCTCCACTTGGCAGCGGCGGCGTATGCACTGGAGTTACGTTCCTGGACGAAGACGGACAGCCGCTCGGACCGGAGCAGTCCGGAGCGCTTTTCAACCGGCCCACGCTGACCAACTGGGCTTATCTGCTGGAGGCTGCCGGTGCTGACGCCAACCTGTATAGGGTGAGCGGTGAAGATCATTATGCCGCCCGGGCGGGGCGCAAGCTGCAGTACATGCTGGCCGATATGCGGCTGGGCATGGATATCTTCCGCCGGGACGGCTGGCATGATGATGATACTTATGGCGCTGTGCATATCGGACGCGGCCTGGCCGCCGTCTCGGTCATCTATGACCAGATTGCCGGAAGCGGAGTGTTAACTGCCGGGGATATAGAGGCGCTGCTCTCCGATCTCCGCTATATTGCGGCGATGATGATGGACACTGCCTACTACCGGTTCGATCTGGAGACCTTCCCTAATGAGAAGGGCGGCAAACGCAGCAACTGGAATGCAGACCGGGCGACCGGGCTTGGTGTCTATGCGCTGCTCTTCCCGCAGGAGCCTGAGAGTGCTGGCTATCTGAAGCATGCCTGCTCCGTAGTAGACTGGCAGCTGACAGAGGTAGTGGATCAGGAGGGGGCTTGGCCGGAGAATGTACGTTATCACGGCGCCGTGCTGCACCGGTATTTCCTGTTCTTCGTTCTGCTGAAGCGGCTGCAGGGAGCGGATTACTTCAGGCACCCTAAGGTAAAAGCAATGTACCGCTTCCTGATTGGCATCGTCACCGCAGAGGATATCATCCAGGGCGGTCACGATGCTGGACCTGTTCTGCTGACTCCTGCCGTCGGCGATGCCAATGTACAGGAGAAATGGTTCCGTCTGCTCGGCTACGCAGCTCCATTCTATGCAGAGGAAGATCCGCAGCTGTCGGCGGAAATGGTCTGGACCTGGAAGCACGGAGGCGCACCGGTCCAGGATACCGGGGCTTTCCCGCTGCCGCTGGTCGCACTGCTGTATCCGCAGCCCGATCTGCCGGAGCAGCAGCCTGCCCTCCGCTCTGTGCATTATCCCGGCATCGGATACGTCATCTTCCGCAGCGGGGAGCAGAACCTGCGGAACTATGCCATCTACGAGGCTTCACCGCTGACCTATCACGCCCATCATGACGAAGGCCATTTCTCCATCTGGGCAGACGGGGTTCCGCTGACGCTTGATGCCGGAACCGGCGGGTACTACAACGGAGAGCGGCACTGGTATGTATCAAGCGCGGCGCATAATATCGTTCAATTCGCTGATGGTGCAGGCGGCTATACTGACGGTCCGCTGCAAAGCGTCTGCCGGGAGGTCATCTTCACAGAAGAGCAGGATTATGTTAGAAGCCTGATCCCGGATACACGCGCCGGTGAGTATGAGCGGAATTTCCTGTATATCAAGGCAGGCTTTGACGCTTATCTGGTCTGGGACCGGATTGAGGACGGAGCAGACAGCGTGTGGAATCTGCATACACTGAGTACAGAGGCTGAGATCACGGGGCAGGATATTGAGGTTGCAGCGTTAGGCGGCATGCGGCTGAGTACGCATATTGCAGAGCCGTCCAGTCCGGTCATCACTGCCGGGGAAGGTGCTGTAGGCGGAGCCTATCCGCTGGCGGCGCAGCAGCATTTCCGGGTGCACGGCAAGGCGGGCGAAGACTATGTGGTGCTGCTGCATCCGCGCACAGCAGCAGTTCCCCCGCTGCGGCTGGAGCCGCTGCTGTGCGAAGACGCCGGCGGAGGTATGCGGGTATATAAGATTTCCCGCGCAGACGGTGCATGGTGCGTTGCCGCCATCAACGGCTCAGGGCAAAGCCGCCGCGTCCGTATTCCCGGCGGCGTCCCGCTCCGGGTACTCGGCACGGAGGGTGCGGAAGCAGAGGGCGGCGGCCACGCGGCGGACGATACCCTGATTCTTAAGCCGGGAATGATTCAGATTGCCGTTCCGCAATAAGGAATTTCCCGATTCATCTGCTATTCACGGCAGAGCTCCAGTACCTTTTATAAAATCCTGCACGGAATACAACATTTTCCTGATAATATCTGCCCAAATCCAAAATTGTTGTATAAAAGGCAGTATTTCGTCCCGTTCACGCGGCTTGGCAGATTTATTCTTGCAGTTTCTACAACAATTCTCCAGAACACCCGGCTATCAAGGAAGCATTATTGCACAACGTACAACATTTATGCCTATAACACTTACAAGGAGGAAATAAAGTATGAGTAATCTAGGATTATGGGAACCGGCCGAGCCGGGCGTCAAACGCTGCATTCTGAATGCGGCAGCCAGTCTGATGATGATGGAGGTTCATTTCGAGGAAGGCGCCGAGGGCTACGAGCACAGCCATGTGCATGAGCAGATGAGCTACTGTCTGCGCGGCAGCTTCGTCTTCCGCATCGACGGCAAGGAATACGCCTTGTCCGCAGGCCAGAGCATAGCGATTCCGCCTAACGCCAAGCATGGAGTGACTGCGCTTGAAGCCAATTCGGCGCTGCTCGATGTGTTCACACCGATCCGCGAGGATCTGCTTAAGCGTTAAGCTGATATAGGTAGCCGGGCAGGCACATCCCGCCTGGCACCTGCCATAATAGACAGTGCCGCTGCCCATTCCGGCAGCAGCATCAACATCAGCAGTGCCATCGCCCGGCACCCTTAGAATGCAGACAGCCTGCCCGGAAGTTCCGGACAGGCTGTCTTTACGTTACGTTATTCCAGATTCGCATGTTTGCCGAACATCCTGCCGGTGGTCTGCCCCGTCTGCTCCATCATCCGCAGGATAACGGCATCGTAGAATACCAGCAGCGTCTGCTCGAACAAGGAAGCCATCGGCTGGATCGTAGCATAGCTCCCGCCTGTCTGATCCTTGGGCGAACCCGGCAGCTTGACGATATAATCAGCGAGACGCCCCAGTGACGAATCAGGGCTGATGGTCACGAGCACTACAGCTGCGCCGATCGCCCTGGCTTTCTCCGCCATGGATACCAGCCCCTTGGTCTCGCCGGAGCCGGAGCCCAGCACAAGCACATCGCCGGGGCCGATCCCCGGGGTGACCGTCTCCCCGACGACAAACGCAGCCTGACCAGCTTGCATGAGCCGCATCGCGAACGCCCGGCCCATCAGTCCCGAGCGGCCGGCACCGGCTACAAAGATCTGCCCGGAGCGCAGCAGCAGCTCCGCCATGGCTTCGCCTTCTGCGGCGTTCAGCCCGGTGACTGAGCCCTGCAGCTCCTTCACAATTTCACGTGCGTAATCCAGCGTATCCATAGCTGCTTAGGCCTGGCTTACAAGGCGCTTCATTTCCGCCGCAGCCGCTCTCTGATCCGCTTCACCGGTAATCCCGCCGCCCACGATTACCAGATCAGGATTCGCAGCAATCACTTCAGGCAGCGTGCTCAGCTTAATCCCGCCGGCAATCGCTGTTTTCGCTTTTGTAACCACACTCTTAATCGCTCTCAGATCCTCGAAGGAATTCTTGCCTTCTGCCTGATGATCATATCCCGAATGTACACAGACATAATCAACGCCAAGTGCGTCCACTTCAGCGGCTCTGGCCTTCAGATCCTTCACATTGATCAGATCAACCAGGATTTCTGCACCTGTCTTCTTGGCCTCTTCCACCGCGCCGCGGATCGTTGAATCATCGGACACGCCAAGCACGGTAACGATTCCTGCTCCCGCTTCTACAGCTTTCATTACTTCATAGCCGCCGGCATCCATGATTTTGAGATCGGCCAGGACCGTGAGTGCCGGAAAAGCGTCCTTGATCGCTTTTACCGCATGCAAACCTTCATTAATAACAACCGGTGTTCCAATCTCCACAATATCTATAAATCCGGCCACTTCCGCAACAATGGCCTTGGCTCCCGCAATATCCACCAGATCGAGTGCTAGCTGTAATTTCATAGGTTTAGAATCTCCTCGTCGTTAATATATTTTAGTAAGTGATGTACTAAGTTTAGGGATATACTGCCGATAAGGGAAGTAGGCACTTTATTGTGATGTAGTTACCTGAAGGATACTATTGGGCGGGGGCCGGGCTGTCCGGTGCGTCTTTTTGAAAACGAAGGTTGAATTTATTCAGAATTTTCTTAAATTTACTGCATTTTCACAAAAGCTGTGCTACCATACATTAGATTTACAAATTCTCCGGCGGCAATCCTATTTCAACAACAAGAAGGTGTACAGTTTATTATGGAAGCAAACAAACCCAAAGAGTTCAATTTAATTAAGCTGACCTGGCCGATTTTCCTCGAGCTGTTCCTGTTTATGCTCATGGGGAGTGTAGATACATTCATGATCAGCTCCGTGTCCGATGATGCAGTCTCCGGTGTCGGGGCAGCCAATCAGATTATTGCCATAGCCATTCTCGTGCTCAGTGTCATCGGGAACGGCGCGGCCATTGTCGTGTCGCAGTATCTCGGTTCCAAGCAGCCCAAAGAAGCAGCCAAGGTAACCGGCAATGCCATAACGCTCAATCTTGCGGTCGGGATTATTCTGAGTACAATTCTGCTGCTGTTCGGAGGAACGCTGCTGACGGCACTGAATGTGACAGGCGAAATTCTCGTCTATGCCAAATCGTATATGCATATTGTCGGGGGCGGAATCTTCCTTCAGGCACTGCTGAACGCCCTGGCCACCACCATCCGGACGCACGGGTTCACGAAACAGACCATGGTAGTCTCTCTGCTAATGAACGTGATCCACGTCGGGGGCAATTACCTGCTGATCTTCGGACATTTCGGACTGCCGGCACTCGGTGTCGAAGGCGCAGCCATCTCAACGGTTGCCAGCCGCCTGATCTGTCTGGTCCTGTTCTTCCTGCTGCTCTACCGGATCATGGATGTGCGGGTTAAATGGACCTATTACACTCATCTCTCCAAAAAATATGTGCTGCAGATTCTCAAAATCGGCATCCCGTCATCCCGTCCGCTTTTGAATCGGTGATCTATCAGTGCTGCCAGCTGGTCTTCACTTTATATATCACTTATCTGGGTGCTGAAGCCATGGCTACCCGCCAGTACGCGCTGAACATCTCCAGCTACATCTTCCTCTTCAGCGTAGCCGTATCCATGGGCACCTCGATCATTGTCGGCCATCTCGTGGGTGCTAGGAGGCCCAAGGAAGCTTATTCGCGGGTGTTCTCCAGTGTAAAGTGGGCGCTGCTGGTCACCGTAATTATGGACGCGGTTGTTATTCTGTTCCGCGTGCCGCTGATGGGCCTGTTCACGGATAATCAAACGATTATAACTATGGGCGCACAAGTGATCCTGCTCAGCTTCTTCCTCGAGACCGGACGTACCTGCAACCTGGTCATTATCAACTCGCTGCGCGCTTCAGGCGATGCCAAGTTCCCGGTCTACATGGGCCTGATCTCCATGGTCTGCATGAGTCTGCCGTTGGGCTATTTCCTGGTATTCACGCTTGATCTCGGTCTGGCCGGAGTCTGGCTGGCCACTGCATTCGATGAATGGGTACGGGCGGTCATTATGTACTTCCGCTGGAAGAGCAGAGCCTGGGAGAAGCACGGCCTAATCCAGCATGAACCTGCAGAACCGTTGAGCGCTGCGCCGGCGCATTAATCTGCGGCAACAAACAGGCGGTTCACCCTGATCTCTGCGACTCAGGCGGGCCGCCTTTTGAATACATAATTCTATTCATTTGGCAGGAAGGATGAGGAAGACTATGACAACGAATCCGCACAAACAGGAAGACCTGGCACATTTCAGCGCAATGGCCCCAATATGGAGCAACAGCGAAGAGGATGTGGCCATGGCCGGGAAGGTCCTGCAGATGCTTGGCATCCGCAGTGGCCAGAGCCTGCTGGATGTGGCCTCCGGCACAGGCGTTATCCCCGTAGCACTCCATAAGCTGGAGATAGACCCCAGCCGCTACCTTGCGCTCGATATCTCAGCGGCCATGCTGCAAGAACTGCGCAAGAGCTTCCCGGATGCCGGGACCGCATGCGCGGATTTCGAGGAGCCATTCTCCGGCGGAACACCCTTCGATTATGTGCTGATCTACAACAGCATCCCCCATTTCTCCAATCTGGATATGCTGTTCGCCAATGCAGGGAAGAATCTGCAAGCCGGAGGAATCTTCATGATTGCCCACTCCAGAACCCGCCAGGGTCTGCGGGAGCATCATGCGCGGATCGGCCATACAAGTGAGCGTGAGCCGATCCCTGCGGATGCAGCGCTGGCCGCGCTTGCGGCTAAATATAATTTCGGACAGGCTGAATACAGCGATGAGGTATTCTTCTGCTTCTCCTGCCGCAGGAACGTCTGACTTCCTTAATCATCCGCCTCCGCAAATAAGGGATGCCCCGGCCGTGTAATCCGGCTAATTGGCATCCCTTTGTCATAAGGCTGTACGCTTATCAGGTTCCTTTGGCTACTGCTTCTTTATGCTTGGCGGCGAACTGCTCTGGTGTAATCGCTTTGCCGAACAGCGCCTGAATCATATCCAGATGGACCTGGGCGGCGTTCGGCTTCATCTGGATATCAGCAAACAGGGTGATGCTGCTCGCATGGTTTAATTCATTCAGCAGTTCGACATACAGCTGTGGCAGCTCTTCATTCGTGGTATCCACTTTGGTCGCCGGAATTACACCTGCACTGGTTACAGAGGCCTCTCCCCATTTGTATACGAAATATTCGACAAATGCTTTCGCTTCTTCCTTAACCTTGGAAGCCTCGGCTACGAACAGTCCGACACCCGGACCGCCAACCCAGCTGTTGATATTGCCCTTTCCGCCTTCCACCGTCGGGAATTTGAAGAACCCTACCTTATCTTTGAAGTCTTGCGGAATCTCCGGATTCGTCGTGAAGTTAGGAAGCTCCCAGGTACCCGTCAGATACATTGCCGCCTTCTCATTCAAGAATTCCGATTTGCCCTCATCATTAGATAGCCCGTTGAAACCGCTGTTGAAGGTGTTCATATCCACCAGCGTCTGCACTTCAGCCGCAGCCCGGACCAGGCCGGGATCATCGAAGTAGCTTGTCCCCTTCGTTGCGCGCTTCAGTGTTTCGCTGCCCGCGATACGGTCAGCAAGGTACATATACCATAGCGAGCCGGTCCAGCGGTCCTTGTTACCGAGGGCAACCGGAGCCACGCCATGCTGGGATAACGTTCTTACCACTTGCTTGAACTCCTCGTATGTAGCAGGCACCTGGAGATTATATTTTGCAAAAATATCCTTATTATAGTATATCGGGGAAATGTTCAGCTCAATCGGCAGTGCGTACGTCTTATTATCGACCACATAGGCTTCGGTAGTGCCTGTTACGAATTTACCCTTTAACCGCGTACCATTCAGGATGTCATCCAGCGGAGCGAATAATCCGCCCTTCACATAAGGCTCCATGAAGCCTGCTGCCCAGGTGATTCCTACATCCGGAAGGTCATTCGAGGCAGAAAGCACCTTCAGCTTATTCTTGTACTGTTCATTCTCCAGCACGCCCTGCTGGATTATAATATTAGGATTCTCTTTCTCGTATTCCCCGATGATCTGGCTAACCAGCTTATTCTGCTGGGCGGAGAGGCCGGCCGGCCATAGGTGCATCATATGAATCGTTATTTTTGGGGCCGAAGCATTGGTGGCTGCCGCCGCACTATTATTATCCTGTGTAAAGCTGCAGCCGGTCAGAACAAGGGCCAATGTAAGTGTCAGGAACAGTCCCCTGGTTATGTTATTCCTCAACATTGCTATAGCCTCCCATTTCACATTACGCGGCCTGATGTAATCGCTATCAATCAAATTCTAGCATCGTACCCGGAGGGATATAAGACTACACTTATTGGCTAAAATTCCACATTTAATGGATTTCCTGCGATCCGCCCTTCATTTTATGCCTATACCGGCTTGGGCTTAACTGTTCCAGCGACTTAAACACCTTAATGAAGTACTTATCCGTCCGATAGCCTACCCGCTCCCCGATCTCCCCTATAGACAGTGAGGTCTGCAGCAGTAATTCCTTAGCCCGCTGAATTCGCAGACGCGCCAGATATTCGCTGAAGGATACTCCGGCCTGCTCCTTGAACAATACGCTGAAGTAGCTGGCATTCAGATGGATGAGGCCCGCTACCTCTGCCATTGTCAGCTGTTCATGCAGGTGCTGCTCCACATAGGCGATCGCTTCTTTGACCGGCTGCCTCATGCGCGCCTGATCCGGGTCAATCTCCATCAGCTTATGATCCACCAGCTTCTCCAGCTTCACGTGCCGCTGCTGCTCTTCCTCCCGCTTCAGCGCATCCTCAACCACGGACAGCAGCTCGGACTTGTCCAGCGGCTTAAGCAGGTAGTTGACCGCCCCCAGCCGCATAGCCTGCTGCACATAATCGAATTCGGCATAGCCGGATATGACAATAATAACGGGCTTCCAGGCTGACTCCTGCAGGGAACGGATCAGATCCAGTCCGCTGACTTCGGGCATACGCACATCTGTAATCAGCAGATGGACCCGCTCCTGCCGCAACCGCTCGCGCGCCTCAACCCCGTTGTCGCAGGTCTCCACGGCATACCGGCCGGCCGCCCATACTTCCAGCGTCTGCTTGATGCCCTGCCGTGTCCTCGGTTCATCATCCACGATTAGAATCGTCCTATTGCTCAGGCTCATAGGTATATCCTCCATTGCTTGGAATTTCAAAAGTAATAACGGTCCCTTCGGATAACCTGCTCTCTATCATCAGACCCTCCGACTTGTTGCCCTCTTCCCCGTAATACAGCTTGAGCCGCCGCTGTACATTCACCAGGCCGACCCCGTTGCCTTTGGCGGAGATCGACGGGCCGCCCTCCAGTGTATTGCGCAGCGCCCGCAGAGTATCCTCATCCATGCCGGGCCCATTGTCGGATACCTTCACCGAGGTCCAGCCGTCGCGTGGCGATGGGGTGATCGTAACCTCCACACTGCCGCTGCCGACACGGCTCTCCACTCCATGAAGAATGGCATTCTCCACAATCGGCTGAATCAGCAGCTTGGGTACCGGAACAGCCGCCTCGCGCGGGTCCAGCACAATATCCCAGGACAGGCGCTCGCCCATCCGCATCTCCATGATCTTCAGATAACGCCTGATCTGTTCAACCTCTTCACTAAGCGCAACCCACTCGTCTTTATTATTGGGACTGCCAATAATATAGCGGAACAGCCTGGACATTACTACGACCAATCCGGCCAATTCCTCCTCCCCCTTTTCCTCAAGCGACCAGTTAAAGGCTTCCAGGGTGTTGAACAGAAAATGAGGGTTGATCTGCGCCTGCAACGCTTTGAGCTCGGTCCGGCTCTGTAATACTTCCTTCTCGTAGACGACCCGGATCAAATCATTCATATTGGCCACCATGCCGTTATAGGTATAATTCAGCTCCCGCAGCTCCATCGTAGAGACCTTCTGCGAGTTGGGCGTCAGCACGCCTAAGCGCGATTTGCGCATAGCCCGGATCAGATGAATAATCGGCCTCGTGATCATCGTTGACAATAGAAACGACATGATCAGGAAAAGCAGGGCTCCCAGCCCCCCTGACAGCAGCAGAACCGTCCGCAGCACAGATAACCCCTTGGTGACATAGCTGACAGGGGTCAGCACAAGCAGTGTCCAGCCGGTCTTGTCCGAGCGCAGCTTAACCTGTACATACTCCTTGCCGTGAAAGCTGACCGTCTGGTCCACACTTTCCAGCAGCGGCAGCAGGTCCGCCTCCGGTGTTCCGCTGCTGCCCAGGAGCCGGCCTTCATCATTCACCAGCAGCACAGACTCGCCTCCTTCACTGCCGGAGATCGGATCATCCAGCTGGAAGTAGCTTCGCTGGATGCGCGCCATCAGATACCCTCCCCGCGAGAACCAGCGGTCCATGAGGCTAACCTGGCGGATGGCCAGCAGGCTCTGGCTGTCATGCGGATCGACGCCGATCCAGACCAGCCGCCCTTTCTGGATATTAGCCTCGCTGATATACGGCTCGTTGATTCTCGTCCCCAGACTGCCGTCCTTAATCGGGAAGAGCAGCCGGTAATCGGCGGTATACAGCTCAAGAGATCCTACGCTCGGCATATACGCCTGATAGCTGGAGATAATCTGCAGCAGCGACTGCCGCTGATTGAATGACACTTCATTGCCGTTCAGCTCCTCCAGAAGCAGCTGCTGCACCGTAGGGTGGTTAGCCACCTGCTCCATCAGGCTGTCAATCTGGCCAATCAGCGCATTCAGCCGTCCGTTCGCCTGAACCGCCGTCTGCTGGATATGCCGCTCAGCATTATTTTTGAGCAGAATAGATACCCGGTCATATACAAACGCCCCTGAAACCAGAAGAATGATTAGCATAACCAGCACAAAGCCGATGAATATTTGATTGCGCAGCGTGTTGAGTTCTTTGAATCTCTGGAACATCGGAATTCCTTCTTTCCTTGGCAGCGTTTCCAACTCTATTCTCCAAAAGTCCCGGGGTTTGTCAAGAGAAATTAGTTGCCCGGCACAGGGCAGCAAAGAGCCCTTAAGCAGTGCTCCTTGTTCCAGGAGCTGTTTAAGGGCTGCAGCAGAAGGGACTAGATGAACATTAGCGGATTGATCCACTCCCGGTCCAGGGCTATCCACAGTAAGGCCAGCAGGACGGCGCAGATGCTGTACATCAGCACCTTCCGGCGGGTGGGCTCCAGGTAAACATCCAGAATAAAGATTATAATTGCTATAGCAGGTACGGCAACAAGCAAAACCGGATTGCGATATTTAATATTTACTGTATTCAAGATAACCATGATCAGAAGAAGAAGCCTAAGATATTTGTTCATAGCCATACCACAACCTCCTTGCCGTTGAGACCATTTTCCAATTATGTATTCCTTATCCTCATCTCTGATATCCCTTGATTCCCCGCTATTGTCAACCCCGGACACCCATCCGCTGCCAGGACAAAAAAAATAGCCCGTTCCCCACAGGGAACTGACTGCTATGGTGTCACTGCTATAATCTGATTCTGTACAGAGCGTTCAGGAATTGGCAGATTACCGGATGGTAATGCCCTTCTTGATCGCCTTCATGTCAAAATTCGTATTCACAAGCATAGGCAGTATCTTCATGCTTCTGGTCATCGGCGAGTTGCATTGCCAGCAGGTAGGGACATATTGGAAGGCGAAGTTGTCGCGCATCCACCCGGAGCAATCTTCCTTAGTGCAGGACCAAATGGCTGTGTCTTCTTGGGGAAGATCCTCCAGCGCTTTTTTACGAAAATACATAAGTACCCCTCCTAATAGCTTTGTTAGCATATACTTCCTGAACCGGTTCTTACAAAGCCCGCTTCGGAAGCATACCCTTCGAATAAAGACATATTTCCAGCCCAACCGGACTGTTATGGCAGGATGGTAGCTTGTTCTGGCCTGTTCAAAAAAAAAGCTGCCCTCAACTTGTGTTAAGGGCAGTCTATTTTTTAATACTACAGTTTTACAACGTTTTCGGCTTGTGGTCCACGAGCGCCTTGAGTTACATTGAACTCAACGCGTTGGCCTTCGTCCAAAGATTTGAAGCCGTCGCCAGTGATTGCGGAGAAGTGTACGAATACGTCGCTTCCGCCTTCAACCTCGATAAAACCGAAACCTTTGTCTGCGTTGAACCATTTTACTGTACCTGTTTGCATGATATTACCTCCAAGTTTTATTTAACACATGTCCTTTTATTCCTACGTATTGTACGAACAAATAAAAATTCACACATTGGAAAAGGATTCATACGCACAAATGATAACCTTTTACAATATGTGAATTAAGGGTTAAATTTATGATTGACTTCATTGTAGCACACTAATTCTCTAAAAGCAAAGGATTACTTAAAATTACTTAAAAATAAGTGAAATTATATCGTACCCGGCGCACGGCGCTCCATGAACAACCGCACCGCGCGCCCGGCAGCTGCAGGGTTTAGTCGATATATCCGGCCAGTCCCTTGTCCATCAGATAGTCCATCTCCGCATCGAGAATAGTCTCTACGGTCAGCTCGTCCAGCTTAACATCGCGCTGCGCAGTAACATAATCGACCAGATCATCATTATCGATATCAATCTCGCCCTTGGCATTGACCTTGGCTTTGTTGATGAAGGCCTGCTCGTGCTTCAGCACCAGCCGGATCACGGCCGCATCCACCTTCGTCTGTGCAGACAATACTTCCACCAGTTCCTGCTCATTCACTTCATTACTCATCTTCGTTAGTCAGCTCCTTGGCATTTATGCACAATGATTGTACCACAAGTCCCCTCAGGCCGCGCAGCCTCATCTCCACCAGGGAAGAGCAGGATACTCCGCAGCTCCGGCCACAACAGTCTCCCCTATTCTTGGTGTAGCCAGCCGCACCCCTTTAGCTGCAGCCGCAGCTGCAATGCGCTCCACCGGATCGGTCCAGTCATGCATCGACAGGGTGAAGGCCCCCCAATGAACCGGAATAAGCAGACCTCCCCGCACATCTATATGTGCTTCAACCGTCTGTTCCGGCAGCATATGGATATCGGCCCAGCGCGGATCGTATTGGCCGCATTCCATCAGCGTGAGATCGAATGGGCCATACTTGCGTCCAATCTCGGCAAAATGCGGCCCGTAGCCGCTGTCCCCGCTGAAGAAGAGCTTCGTATCCGCTCCTTGGATTATCCATGAACACCACAGTGTGGTGTTGCGGTCCAGCAGACTCCGGCCGGAGAAATGCCGGGCCGGCGCGCTGGTAAAGGTCAGGCCTGCATACGCAAGCTCATCTCCCCAGTCATGCTCGCGGATCTTCTCTGCGCTTACCCCCCAGCGGCGCAGATGGGCGCCGACACCAAGCGGCACAATGAACAGGCCTACCTTATCCTTAAGCTTGCGGATGGTGCCGTAGTCCAGATGATCATAATGATCATGGGATAACACAACCGCATCAATCTGCGGAAGCTGGGAAATCTCCAGCGGCAGCTGCTTGCTGTAACGGCGGCCGCCGATGAACGGGAACGGGGACGGGGCATTCCCCAGCATAGGGTCCAGGAACAGTGTGACCCCGTCCATCTCCAGCAATACCGCAGAGTGGCCGAACCAGGTAACGCGGGTGCCCGGGCCTTGCCCGATGGATGCAGGTTGCAGCTGCAGCGGCTGCAGGGGCTCGGCCGGCCTGGACCGGGGATTGCCTCTAATGAAATCCTTCAGAATGGACAGGCCGCCACCGCCAGCTCTCTCGCCGATGAGTTCAGCCGTCTGCGGATAAGCAAATTTGCCCTTGCTATAATTAAGCGAGCGGCTGTTCAGCGCCTTTTCCTGCTTCCCTGCCCTCCGTCCAAACGCCGGATAGAGGGTCATAAGCAGATACGCCGCTGCAACAAGTATCACCAGAGAAGCTGCAATATCAATAACAATCAGAGTCATGCGGTAAGCCTTCTTTCTGCGAGTTCATTTCTGCAGGCTCCAGCCCGGAATTTTGCGTATATCCCCATCCCAGATCTGCACCGTGCTCTTCACCGGAACGTTATCCGGAGAGGAGGCTGTATGAATATAACACGAATCAATGCCGATTGTGTCCGCTCCGGCAATATCCGTACGCGGATCATTGCCGATCATAATCGCCGAACTTAGATCGGCACCATAGGTATCCGCCAAGTAGCGGTAAAAAAGCGGGTCCGGCTTGCTTACTCCGGCTTCGGAGGAAATGGCTATCCCATGGAATAAATGCAGAATGTTCAGCATGGTTAATTCTGCCTCAATGAAGGTCTTCTGGCCATTAGAGAGCAGATAGACCTTCTTGCCGCGTGACCGCAAGGTCCGGAGAATCTCCGGGACTCCGTCATAGAGCGCGATATGGTTCATGGATAAGGTCCGCAGCCAGCGGACAGTCTCATGCAGCCAGGCCTGCCCGGGATTCCCCCCTAAGTCGCGGGCCACGGCACGGAAGACCTCTTCCATGACGAAATCGGGAAACTGGCATTTCTGTGCAGCGGCTTGAAGCTGCCGGTCACGCTCGGCAAGGAAACGGGACTGCAGCTCCGCCCCTGCCGTGCGCAGCCCGTGATAGCTGAAATGAAGCGCCAGCCGCTCCCATACCTCCGGATGCTCTTCATCTGTCTCAATATCAATTAAGGTTCCGTATAGGTCAAAAATATAAGTCTGGTACATAGATCCGGCATCCCTTCCTATTTAGTCCGGCCCAGCTTACGGGCCACGATGAGAATAAGCAGCAGGGAGACCGCGATAATAATAAGGTTGAATCCCCATTCACTCTGGAACCATCCGCTTTGTGCCGGAGATTCTGAAGTTGCCTCGGGTATCATATTCTCTGCACCAAGCGTAGCTGTAACCCGCTTGTCCCCGGCAATCTGGTCTTTGAAATTAATAATATCATACTGCGGAGCAAGTGCCAGGGCATTGCCGTAGATCAGCGAATACGGTCCCTGCTCCTGCTCTCCTCCTGCAAAGACAAGGCGGTCCACCAGATATTCTATTTTCAGGCCGGTAATTGATATCGGGGTATCATCCAGATTATAGATTATAATCCGCAGGGCACCGGAAGAGGAGGCCTGAAGCGGCTGGATGTCCGTCCGCGAAATCCGGGAATCCTTGAAATCGAGCCGGTACAGCTCCCCGCTGCCCGCCACCGGCAGCCTTATACCGTCACTGTCATACAGCTCATACCGCCGCGAGAAATTCCCGGTGCTGCCGAGTGTCAGCCTGGCAATCTTCAGCCGGTCCTTGTTGCTGATGACGATCTCGGTGCGGTTCTCCACCTGGCTGATCTCATACTGCGGCGTCTTCTGCCGCATGAATCCGGCCATCTTCACCTCCCGGCTGCTGTCCACCAGGGTCAGGCCGGGGAAATTCAGCCCCTCCGGATTACTCTTTACCACGAGCCGGTAAAAGCTGAACTTGTAGCTGCCCTCCAGCTCAATGCTGTCCGCACTTAACCCGTTCGTAGCGTACAAATCCCCTGTGGCCAGCGGCTCCCAGGCATTCCCGTCATAACCTCCCCACACCTCCACATGCTTCAGGAAGGACTCATCTGGAAGCTCAAACACCAGCTTGTTCCCCTGAATATCCACATGCTCGGCAAGCGGTGTAATCCGGTAATCCAGCAGGGTGTCCGTCCCTTGGTCCGCGCGGCGGATCAGAATCGATGAATAGGCGGTGCTGCGCTCCTCCACCGTTCCCTCTCCGCTCTCCAGGTAATAAGGAACCGGCTCGCCGGTGCTGCCGGTAATACGCAGATCGCGCAAATCCTCCGCTGCCGAGCCATACACGCCTTCGTCCAGATATACCTCATAATAAGGGGCCGGCTCAGGAATTCCGATGGCCCGCGAGAACTTCCACTGCCCGCTGTCAGCCTTCTCCGCCAAGCCAGCCGCTGCCGCTGCCGTACCCTGCGCCGGATAAGCGGAGGTGAACAGCAGCAAGCCTCCCAGCACCACGAGCAGCACTGCCGCCCTAGCTCTCCAGCTGGTCTTTCTCTGCGAGCGCATAGGCTTCCTCCATTCTGGCCGATATCCGCTGATAGAGATACGAAATCCCCAGCAGGCAGAGTCCGAAGCTGAAATAAGCGATGATCTTGCTGCCGGTGTTCAGCAGGGTCAGATCATAGAGCAGCAGCTTGCCGGTTGCCAGCAGTGACAGGCCCAGCCCGAAACGGCGGATATACAGATACCGCTTGCGGAAGCCGTACATAATGAACAGCACCGAGAGCAGCAGGTAGACCAGACTGAAAGCCAGTCCGCCATCATGCAGCCGGATCTGCACCCCAAGGAATGCAGTAAGCATCACCAGCAGATAGATACCCATAGCCACCGGAACCAGCTCCATATTCTTGTAATCGCGCAGGAGCGTTGTCCGCAGCAGTCTTCCGCCGCTGAACCACACGAACAGATTGAAGAGGATAAGCAGACCCAGCACCAGAAGATCTGCCCCGGAGCTTCCGGATAATCCGGCTGGCAGGCTAGGCATGCCGAGCGTGATGCCGATGCAGATAGCATAAGTGATCCCGTACATCAGCGTGACCATGTAACCGACCACCGTATCATACAGCATCTTAACCTTCGGCAGCACATAGGCAAGGCCAGCCGTTAGCAAGGCAGCCAGCAGCAGCTTGTAGAATGTACTGTGTGCCATATCTTCCGGAACTGCACGGTCGAACAGCCGCAAGGCTTCATACACCAGATATACATAGAAATTCAGGATCGCAGCATATTTGAACCAGACTACCCCCTGCACCTCGGCAGGTGAGCTGCGGAGCAGAATATCCTCCCGGGAATGACGGACCGCATAGAACAAGGCTACCGTAACCATCCCCGCAGTAATAAAGGTGTATTTCAGCTCGAAATACGGATTGCTGTAGTTGACCACAGGATTAAGCTCGGACACGCGCAGCAGCCCGTCGATGCCGAAGAACGTCCCCAGGCAGAGCAGGAGAATCCCCCAGCCCGAGCGTTCCACTGACTTGAAGCGGTACAGCTGGCCGTAGACCGTCAGAAGCACTCCCTCAATCAGCCAGCCGATGGACCACCAGGCCGTTCCTAACTGGAACGGGATCATCAGTACGGCAAAGGTCAAAGAGGTGGCGTAGAAGAGCAGTCTGCTCTCCCGTTCCTGCGGCATCCGCTTCTCCAGCAGAACGCCAAGCCCCAGGTACATCAGACAGAAGAACAAGGCAAGCGCGCCTTTGAACTCGCCCAGACCTGCATCCAGGAAAAGAATATACAAGGTTGCGCAGCTGATGACCGTATTGCAGCCCAGCAGGCAGAAATCCAGCCAGGCGAGCTTCGACTTGTATTTGAACGGGTACCAGAGTGTGATGCCCAGATACATGACAAAGGTCAATATAGCGCAGAGCATGCCCGCTGCACTGCTGTCCGACAGATTAATCAGCAGCAGCATGGAGGGTATATTAAACAGGAAGCTGATGTAATTGACAATAACCCAGCGCTTGCGCAGGGAGACCAGCAGAATGAGCAGGTTCAGCACGAACAGATAGCCCATAGCCGCGTACACTGCGCTGCCTTCCAGTCCGAACGCCCCTATATAAGAGAACAGCGGCAGATAACCGCCGACAAGCCCCATGGAACAGATCGTCCGCGACTCATAGCGCAGCGATAACAGCACAGCGGATAGAGTGACAAGTACGGATAGACCGATCCCGGCCCATAAACCGATAATCTCCAATAAAAAATAGCTGTAAAAGATCGAGCCGTAGAGTACGGATACCCCGCCTCCGATCAGACCCAGGGCAAAGGCTCCCCTGCCTTTGCGGAACAGCCACTCGCCGCCGCCCAGCATGATAGCGCCAAGCAGAAAGAAGGCGCTGCCCTTCATATAGTCATTGAACCAGGTGGAATAACTGTATCTGAACCCGGCCCCCACTGCCAGAATCAGCAGCAGAATCCCCAGGCGGTTGATCCAGTTCAGACCGATCTTCATTTCAATCCGGTTCTGCTTGCGGCGGCGCAGCAGCGTTTCCTCACTGACCCCCTCAGCGGCAAAGACATCCATACGGCTGTCAAGCGCCCCTGTCAGTGACTGCTCCACCTCACGCTGCCGCTTTCTGCGCAGGAGAATACTCTCATTCAGCCTCCCTTGCACCTCTCCCAGCATGGCGGCTATCTGCGCCTGGTCTTGCCCCAGCTCAGCTTTGGCACGTCTGAACGTGACATCAATACGCTGCCTGGTCTCCAGCTCGAAGGAAGTCAGCCTGTCGAGGTAGGCATTATTCTGCGAGCCAAAGTAGGTCTGCAGCTTCTGCCGCGATACCCGCAGAATGCCCAGCTTCTCATCCAGAATCTGCTCCGTCAGTGCCGTCCGCAGCTCGGAGTTATCCTGCCGCAATATTGAAGCCTGAATTTTCAGTTCCCTGAGAATCAGCTTGTTCTCTTCATTCTCCTTCTTCAGCGCTTCATTCTCATGAACCAGATCGCTGCTCTCATATTCCTCAATCAAAGCCTGGTATTCTTTCAAAAGCCCGTCCTGCTGCTGCTGTACAGCCCTCAGCCGATCTCTGAAATCCTCCATAGCGCCCCCCAGTGCCTGCTATCAGCAATTGTTAATATTTTCATTTTACTATATCTGCCCAGGTAATCCAGTGCAACATAATGAGTCCAGCCGGCGTTAGAGAAATAACACATACTTACCTACTAACATAACCAAAGGAGCTGTCCCATGAAAACTTCTCTCAGAACAAGCGCAGCGCTCCTGACGCTGTCGCTGGCCCTCACTACCGGAGTGGTCTCCGCTGCCCCTGCAGCAACCAGTTCAAACCAGACCAAGGCTGCCCAGAACAAAGCCGGCGCCTCACTAAGCACGTATGCCATTGCCATTAACGGTACAACCATCACCGAGACCGGCTTTCAGCCTTCCGGCACCAAGGAGCCGCTGATTCCGCTGCGTACCGTCGCTGAGTCACTGGGCTTCAAGATAACCTGGAACACGGCAACCAAAGCTGTCGACTTGAATAAAGGAAATATATACACAACTGTGAAGAGCGGCGAAGACCGCTATGTGATCAACAAAATGTACACCTCACTCGGAACGGCTCCGATGACTAAGGCAGACAAAATGTATGTCCCCGCATCCTTCGTAAGTGAGGTACTGCATCAGACCGTTAGTGTGGAGGGGAAGAATATCGTGATCACTTCAGCCGCAGAGCATGTCCTTGAGACCGGCGTCATCACCGCCATCCGGAATTCCGGCGATACTTCCTCCATTCAGATCAAGGGTACCGGAACCGCAGGGCTCGTACTGAATGTCAGCGGAGATACAGTATATGAGAAGACCGACGGCACCAAGCTGGCCTTAGCCGATCTTCAGATCGGTATGACGGTAGAGGCCGAGCACGCAATGTTCTCCACCCGCAGCCTGCCGCCGCAGACGCCCGCTTACCGGATAACTGTCCAGGATACCAAGGCTCAGGCTGATACGCTGGGTACGGAAGGTACTCTTGAAGAGATCATCAAGGCCGAAGACGGCTCACTCAGCCTCCGTATCAAGGGCAGCGCCCTCAGCGATCTGTCGCAAAGCGAGATCGTGCTTCGCCTGACGGAGGATACTCTGCTGGTGAACGCGAGCGGAGAAGCTATAGAACAGTCTGCTCTGGTGCAGGGCGCTACGGTTATGGGCTTCTACTCCCCTGTAATGACCCGGAGTCTGCCGCCAATCGGAACCGCGCTCAAAGTCGTCGTGGAGACCGTTCAACCCTAACTCAGCCACCGCACCTGTAAAACTAAGTGGATTTATGACATCTATTGCTCTCGCCGCAGCATCTTTTTGGATAACAAGTGGATTTATGGCACCTAATTCACCCCAAATGTCCACCTTAAGCTGATTAGGGCAGAATAAAATGTTCTTTTTCCAACTAAACCACCCAAATCAGACATTTCACATGAAATAGATGTCATTTATCCATCTGCTGCTTAACTGTATGGCAGAGGAACAGGCCTCTCGGGAGTGCGATCCATCGCAGTGACTAATCACAACAACAGAGCATCCCTCCAGCCTACGGAGAGATGCTCTGTTTGTATTTATCCCGGACTAACCCTTGGCCGCCTGCCGCACAGCGGGCTGGCGGCCAAGGGTGACTCTGTTCTTGCCCCTGGCCTTGGACTGATACAGGGCTTCGTCCGCCTCGCGGTATAAGTCCTCGAAGGTCACATCGCTGCGCTCAGTGAAGGCAATGCCTATGCTGACGGTCAGCTGGATGCTGTGCCCCCCGTCCAGCAGGACGATGTGCTCGCCCAGGTCTGCTCGGAAACTCTCCGCTTCTCTCAAGGCCTCAGCCTCGCTGCCGGCAAAGAAGCAGACCGCGAACTCCTCGCCCCCCACCCGGCCGGAAATCCCGTTATGCTGGTACACCTTCATAATCTTCCGGGACAAATCTACCAGCGCCTGATCACCGGCCAGATGTCCGTATGTATCATTAATTAACTTGAAATCATCGATATCGAACAGCAGCAGCGCCATTCCCGCCCCGTGCTGCGCAGAGTAATTCTGCACCAGCCGCATGAAATGCCTGCGGTTGTACAGGCCGGTCAGATCATCAACAGTAGCCTGATGCAGCAGCTCGCGTTCATACCTCTTCTTCTCACTGAGATCACTGAAGACCATCAGCATGCCTGTGTTCTCTGTGCGGGTCCGCTCCGTGGCAATAAGTGCGACGCCGAAACAGGCACCATCCTTGCCGGAAGGCTCGATCTCGAACTGGCCTTCCAACCGCTTGGCATAATGGTCCGAAATCTGCCCGTACTGCTTCAGCAGCAGATGTATGCTTCGGCCCCTCCAGGTGTCCGCCTTCTCTTCCAGCAGCCCGGAGAGCATCGCATCCGCAGCTTCATTGACATCAATGATATGGTCATAGCGGTCCGTCAGTACAATGCCGTCTTTCATATTCTCGAAGATTTTATTCTTGGCAAGCGGATACAAGGAGAGCCGTGGATCACGGAACAAGGAGAGGTACGCCACGATGATGGGCGGAAGATAGGTAAATGCTGTGAACCCGGTAATCGTAATTTTGAGCAGCGGAAGCAGAAAGACCGTCAGTACCGGAATTACCAGCCCGAGCAGCAGCATCAGATTACGGCGGAAATAATATGCAGGAGCATTCAGGAGGGAAATCGCCAGTAAATAGACTGCATACAACCCGAACAGCTGGTCATATGCAATAAGGATCATGCTTAACACTGTAGGCTTCACTGCAATTCCGGTAACACCTGCCACTGTTGCGAGCCCAACCTCACTGCGCATCAGATGATGATAGGAATCGGTAAAGATCAGCACAACATCGAGCACGACCGGAATACAAAAGAAAATAAGCCTCTTGGCCAAACCCTCAGAGGAACGGGAAACATACTCTTTAATAACGGCATAGGTAAAGATAGCACTCAAAAAAAGCGGGCCCTGCTGCAAGTTCTTCCACCATAGCTTGGCTTGATAGGAATCCGACAGAATCTCTCCGGCCGTAGCCGCGAATATCAGGCTGACCAGCAGCATCAATATCCATAAATAGCATCTTCCCGGTGTGTGGCGGTGCTTGAAAGAACCGATGCCCATGTAGAGACTTAGAACGCTGCCCATTACTAAATAATAAGGATAACCCTGCATCCACGGCATGTCATATTTCTCCTATTTTTGAGATAACTTTGCCTTATTATATCCTACTCTTTCGTACAAATGAATCTTTCTTCCAAAAAATACTATCTGTACCCAAGGTATAGACGTCCGTCCGCCGTTCCATGGAGATGCCTGAACATACACGAAGACTCTACGGGCAGCCCGTAGAGTCTTCAAAAGGTGAGAAGCGAATTTATAGTTATGCAGGATTCCAGTTGCTAGGGTGCTAAACCGGAGTAGAATCGGCGTAATCTCGATCTTCTCCGTCTTTTCAAGTAGTACATGGGTTAATCAACTACCTTTCGGAAAACACGCAGGCATGCCCTTCCAAACGTCTAATTGATACCTTCCACTTCCCACCTAAGCATTAATACCCGCTACGCAGGCCGCTTAAACAGGCGTACATAAACAAAACAAAGAGGATACTCCTTCACCATCTGCATGGATGCGGGAATATCCTCTATAGTAGGAATACCATTATTTCTTCTGTGCCAACCGTTGTTTGAACTTGTCAACACGGCCGCCAGTTTCGGTATCTCTTTGTTTACCTGTGTAGAACGGGTGGGATGCGGAGCTGGAGTCTACACGGATCACTGGATAAGTGTTGCCGTCTTCCCATTCCATCGTTTCACCGGAAGACTTGGTGGACGAGCTCAGGAATTTGTAGCCTACGCTTGCATCGAAGAAGATAACCTGGTTGAACTTAGGGTGTATGCCTTCTTTCATTGTAATAACCTCCTTTCCGTACTAATACAACTTCTATGGTATTATGAAGCCATCTCTTGGTCTATTTAATAATTCCGGTTAGACGAAGGGAGATGCGTAAATCTTCCGATTTTTACACGCCATACTATCATACGTGAAAGCGGGCCTGGAGTCAACCTTTTGAGCCGGAAAAAAGGGGGCTTGTCACCCAGCAATCAGGCATCGCGAACCGGGTTGTCCTGCAACCGGCTTAGGGATGAACGTTAGAGCGATTTCACCATTCCGCCGTCGATAAGCAGGGATTGGCCGGTAATATAAGTATTGGCAAAAGAACCGAGAAATACTGCCGCTTTACCGAACTCCTCGGGCGTTCCCGTTCTGCCGAGCGGAATCCCCTTCAGCGCCTCCGCCTGGACCTGCTCAAGCGAAGTCCCCACCGCTTCCGCCCGTTTGCCGTCAAGCTGGAGAATCCGGTCTGTACCGATGCGTCCGGGCGCCAGACTGTTGATCAGAATGCCTTCGGGCGCAAGCTCCGTGGCCAGGCTCTTGTTCAGCGCGTTCACCCCTGCGCGGAACACATTCGAGAGAATCAGCCCCTGGATCGGCTGCTTGATCGAGACCGAGCTGATGCTGACAATCCGCCCTCCGCCAGCGCTGCGCATATGCGGCAGCGCTTCGCGGATCAGGCGGACCGTGCTCATCAGCGTAAGCTCGAAGCCGCCGCTCCAGTCCGCGTCGGCCATATCCCCGAAGCTGCCGCCCGGAGGCCCGCCGGCGTTCGTGACAAGCACATCGAGGCCGCCTCCATATTCGGCGGCCGTCCGGACCGCCCGTTCAATATCCTCCGGGCGGGTCACATCCATCTCCGCCACGGCAACCTCTTGCCCCGTGGCCTCCAGAATCGCCTGCCGCGCCGCTTCCAGCTGCGGCAGGCTCCGGCTCGCGATCGTCACGCGCGCACCTTCACGCGCATATTCCAGTGCGGTTGCCAGCCCCAGCCCTTTGCTGGCGGCGGCTACGAGCACTGACTTTCCTCCAAGACCCAAATCCATAATGATATCCTCCTGTCAGATTGGATTGAAGCAAGAACCCTAATCTGCATTATACATCGTATTCAAGCTGATTTTTGGCTTGAACAATGAAATCGAGCGGATTCTCAATTTTGTCCGCCTCATACTCCACTGCCCCAATCTTCAGCCCCAGGTTCACTTTATACTTGCCGGAGAATTCGGTATCATTCAATTCCTGCAGCCGGAGCTTGATCCGCTCAATGACAATCTTGGCCCCTTCACGGTCTGTGAAGAGCAGGAGCCCCCAGGTGGCGTCCTCCTTGTCCAGCAGATACAGCGCGTCATTGGTGCGGATACTGGACTGGCTGAGCTGGGAGACATCATAGATCGCTTCGGATAGCTGCTCTTCCGGAATCAGACGGCGGATCTCATTCCAGTATTTCACCTTGACGACAAGCAGCGTCAGCGGAATGTGATACCTAGTCGATATCCCGGTGAACAGGCTGGCATCCTTCTGAAAAGAGATACTGTTGCGCAGATCCGTATTCTCATCCACCGTGGCGAGATTGGCCGTCCGCTTCTGCAGGCGCTCATTCTCGGCCTGCAGCTCACGGCTGCTGGACGTGAACACCCAGAGGACGACTGTAATCAGCGGAGTCATAATCAGCCAGAAGTACGTATTAACTCCAATCGATGCCCCTTCGGACACCGTCTGATAGACCACGAAGAAGCCGTAGCCGAAGATAAACGCCAGATTCAGCGTCAGTCCCGCAGTTACCGTGGTGAAATACGTGACCAGCGCCAGCAGGAAGGCCACATTCAGAATAATGATGTTCTGTATATAGTGATCCGGAGAGCCGGCAATGAATACGGTGCAGGCAAACATCAGGACCAGGAAGGCCAGAAACCCGAGATCGGAGATTAGGCTGCTGCGGTTACGTCTCACGCTTATCACCACGTTTCTTCATATGTTTGCGGAGCAGGAGCAGCAGCGATACAATGACCAGCGTGATCATAAGGACAGCCGCAACCACAAAGCCCAGCACATCTGAACGCTCAATAATCTGCGCCACTGTTGATTCTTTGGCCGCGCCTGAGAGGGTTTTGAAGCGGTACGCGTTAACCTGGCCGTCTTTGTCTGCAACCACACCGTCCCCGTAGACCTTCCAGCGGTCTTTCTCGCTGGCAATCAGCTTCGAGACCAGGTAGTAGCTCTCGGAGCTGACCGCTGTAACCGCAAGCAGGCCCCGTCCGCTCTCGTAGGGTGAGTCCAGCAGCTGCAGCGTACCGATGCCGGCTCCGTACTGCTCCTCAATCGCTATTTTCTCATTGGACAGCAGGGTCGAGCCGTCTTTGTTGTATTTGAAGAAAAGCTTGTCGTTGTTGTCGCGGATCACCTTGTTGTTCTTATAAGTACCGATGGCAATGATATTGTTGTCCTTCAGATTATCCGCAGATACATCATCGCTGTAATAATGGATATCCCCGGTGTTGCCTCCGGCGTATTGGCCAAGCATGTTGAAGATGTTGCCCAGACTCTGATAGGCATAGTCATCCATCTCCTGCGGCAGAACGACTGCCACACGGTTGAAGATGCCGTCGCGCAGGAACGGGTACGGATAGTTGCTCAGCAGCAGCTCTGTGCGGTCCTTCGTGTTCAGGCGCATCATCGATTCCTTGCTCACATAGGCCCAGGGCATCTGCTCCGTATTAGGGGTACAGATGGCATTCGCCATCTCCAGATCAAACGCCACCGTGACCGAGAAATTGCCGGAGATGTTCAGGCTCTGCGGCACATCCAGAGTCAGCACATCACCGTTAGCCAGCTCCTTCGTCAGCTTCTTGCTGCCGACCGGCGTATTATTGATGCTCACCGTCACCAGTGAACGCTCAAAATCCAGATTCCCCGCATAGCGGAAATCGAGGCTGATTTTGCCGTCATCCGCAATCGAGCGGTTGGACGGCAGCGAAACGAAATAAGTCTGCTCCTGATGATTCGGTCCGGTCAGCTTATCCCCGGTCTCCGTGAATGTAACATTCGAGCTGATGGGCGGCGCCGGGTCTGCTACATCGGTAGCATCATCCACAAGCTTCAGGTCTTCGCGGATCTGGCTCAGCAGCTCCCCGCTGGCCATGAAGCGTCCGGCCTTGATCAGCAGGCTCTCATCCCTGGAGGTAACCACCAGCACCGGTGAGGAATCCTTGTTCACCAGCTGGATCACGGCATGGGTGCTGAGATCAGCTGTAGTGCTTACCAGATTCTTCAAGGTGGCCGGAAGATGGTCATACATCGCTACAAGCACCACTGCACGCTTGTCCTTCAGGGTATCCTCACGGTAGGGCAGCAGCGGAATCGTCTTATCGTTCAGCGTATTGCCTTTGGCGAAGCCCGACAGGGCGTAAGTTGCGCTTTCCAGTTCCGAGCCGGTGGCATTCTCCGGCACGGCGAGCAGGCTTTGTCCTCTTTTCACCGTATCCATTCCCGAGAATCTGGCACTGAAATCCGCAATCCCGCCCGTAATCGCCTTCGGCGCGTACTTCACGGATATATTGGAGGTATTGAACAGATGGAGCCAGCTGTCCTGTGTATTGTTTACACTGCAGAGCTGATAATCCTCCGTATCGGTCTTCAGATTCCCCTGGATACTCAGCGTGTTGCTGCCTTCCTTAAGGAAGCCCTTGGGCGCCGGAACGCTCAGGCTCTGCTCCCCGTTATTCTCAGCGGACGGTCTGAAGGAGTAGAACGGAATGCCGTTAAGCGACAGTGTCACACTTGACTGCTGTTCCGCATTAATCTGTGACACCTGAAAATGCAGCCTGATGTTCACCGCATCGACGTTCCAGTAATCCATGACTGTGAAATACTGCTGCTGGGAGCTTGTACCCGTTAGAGAGATCTCGCTGCCCGTAAATGAAGTCTCGTAAGTCATCGTGGCGTCACCGGGAAGCACTGCCGCTGCCAGTGCCGCAGGAATTTGAACCAGGAAAAGGGAGAGGCAAATCAGCCCTATCATTATCTGTTTTTTCATCATGTTCCTTATCTCCTGTATCGCTTATTTCTTCTCCTCCGGCGCATCAGTAGCGCTCGGTTTTGTACCATTTGGCTTCCCGTTTGAAAATGACGTCTTTGAGATAGTTATACAGTCCGTAAGCGGCAACCACCATCCACAGCTGGCAGTACGAAACATACATCAGCAGAATGATCCACAGATTCGACAGGCTCATCTCGCCTTTCTCCGTAGTCAGCGTAACGAAGATTCCGACCACGAACAGAACAATGGCGAGCAGCCACAGGAAGCTGCTGAGTCCGGCAATGGTCGTATGGACATACCCCATCGCATGGAGGACAAGCAGAACATCAGAGGTGACCAGTGAGATCAGGAGCAGGAAATAGATCGAGACATAATACAGGATATCGAAGCGGATCTTCGCCGCCTTCCGGTCGAAGAGGAGCGGAAGGTTCTTCACAATGACATAGATATTCCCCTTCGCCCAGCGTGTCCGCTGCTTGAACCAGACCTTCACCGTCTGCGGCTCCTGCTCCCAGGTGACCGATTTCGGCTGGAACTTGATCCGGTATCCCATCATATAAATACGGAAGCTAATCTCTGTATCCTCAGCAATTGCCTTGACATCCCAGCCGCCGATACTCTCTACAATAGACCTGCGCATAATGAAATTCGTTCCCGGAATCGTACAGAGCTTAAACAGCTTCCAGCGGCCGGCCTGCGCCATCCATTGAAACGACAGGGTCTCAATATTAATAAACCGGGTCAGCAGGCTTGCATCGCGGTTGCGGGTTCTGAACTTGCCGATCACTGCTCCCAGGGTGGAGTCATTCATGATCTCAGCCACAAGATAGCGCAAAGCGGTGCGTTCCGGTGTATTGTCGGCATCGTAGATAGCAATGAGCTCCCCCCTGCTGCGGGTGAAGCCGATATTCAGCGCATTGGATTTGCCTTTGCCGCCGGTAACTGCATCCGTATTAATGATGATCAGATTACGCTGCGGGTTCCTCCGCTGGATATCGCCCAGCAGCTCCGCGCTGTTATCCGAGGAATTATCGTTAATGACGATGATCTCATACCGGTCATGCGGGTAATCCAGCGCCAGCAGGGATTCCACGGTTTTGCTGATGACCACGCCCTCGTTATGCGCAGGGACCATAATCGTTACCATCGGATACTCACCCCTGATCTCCGGCACTGCCTTATTTTCAGTTTCAATATAGTACAGGTAGCCCGCTATAATCAGCGCTACATTCACCAGCAGCAGTGACCAGATGCAGATCACCGCAATGACCATCAGCACGTCTGAGACCGTCATATTATTCTCCTAATGTTGTTTGATTTTTCCGGATTCCTTATTTCAAATATTTCCTCCGGTACAGCCGGTAACCGATGGTAAGCAGACCCCCGAACAGAAGCAGGGCAATCAGGATCACAATAATAAAAAACTGGTTCTGCACGCTGAACAACCTGTTGAAGCTTGTAGCCTGCTTCTCCTGGTACTGGTAATCGGCTGCGACGGTCTGCGGGGTATAGTCAACATTCAGATTGTTGCCGTTAATGTAAATTACCCCATCCGCTGATTCGATGGTGTTGATGTCTGTAACTACCTTATGGGCCTCCCGTTTATAGTCGGCGAACGTATACCACTCTTCCCCCAGATTCTGCATCAGACTGTCCAGTGCAGCCTCATCCTCAGGCAAGTCGACAGTAACTGCCGCATTCAGCGGAAGCTCCGGCATCGCCTTGCCGGTCCTGCTGATCCCTTGCAGGAATTCCAGCGGCAGACTGTACAGGGTGGACGGGAAGGTCACCGAGGTGTCCGTCTGTTCCATATATCTGGCTTCTTCATCCGCGTAGAGTACCGCCGAGTCGAAGAAGCCCATACCCGCCGTAGAATACTCCTTGTCATACGTCCAGTAGCCTTCTGCAGCCATACCCAGCGGAGCTACACCGCCCTCTGCCAGCACATTGATGAAGCTGTTCATCTTGACATGCAGCGACCGGTCACTAAGGCTGATCGGCGGTCTGACCGCCGGAGCATTGACAACAATGCTCCCGTTGCGGGACTGCACCGTTCTCAGGGCTTCCAGATACCGCTTCATCGCCGGAAAATCGGTATTTCCGAATACCGGCCGGACACTGGCGATGAATGGAATTCCGCTCTGATACAGCCTGTCTGCCGTTTGCTCAAGCAGCTCCAGATCGGAGAAGGGATAAATCTCCTTGAACACCAGATACGTACGGGGCCGGGCGGAGGATTTCAGCCAATCCTTCAATACATAAGCCGCGGCCATGCTGCTTAAATCCCCCTGCTTCAGATAAGGCATATAAGTAAATTCGCCGCGGCTTACCGCGTAGGGCATTTGCACCCCGCCATCTTCAAAAGACCACCCGCCGTACGTACGGCCGCCCTGTGAAGCAGTGATATAAGGCATTTCTTCCACTTCCAGCGGAATGCCGGTGAACCCGCCGATGGAGAGGCTTGCGCTGGCTCCATGCCAGATGTCTGTCTTCAGCTGCAGGGCCTGCTGCACGCGGTCCGGCGGCCGGTATCCGACATACATCACAGACCCTTTATAGCCCGCTGCGTCCTGCAGATAAGCGCTATTCGTAATCTTCAGCTCCGCACTGTTAATGACGGTGATCATTCCGGAGTAGGCGGTCAGGCTGCCTTGCTCATAATCGGATATATTCTTAAGCGTAACCTGTGTACTGTAGGCGGCAAGCAGCCGCTGCAGCTCTGCCACATTCCCTTCCTTCCCCGTGCCTTTCGCCAGGCTGTCATAGAGCAGCAGAATATGCTGCGCAGCGGCAGGTGACGCGGCGGCAGAAGCAGCCGGGGCGGGCAGCAGGAGATTCCCTGCCAGGAGCAGCAGCAGAACAATAATTCCTCCGCGTTTCAAATGCTCACCCCATTATTCAGGGCAGCGTATTCTGGGGCCGGCACGGAAGGCGGTGCAGCCGGCATGGATTTCCTGGATGAGATTCCGCGGCCAATGACGCTCGATATGACCTGGAAAGTGATCAGGTCAAAGGCTAAGGTAAACAGGAATTCATGCTTCGCAATATCGGCATCGCCTGCTCCAATAATGGAGACTACAATGCCGGACAATCCGACTAGCATTGTAGCCAGAATCACGAACAGCCGCTGCATTCCCCGGTAGTCCCGCGCCCGGACCGCTGCCACGAAGGAAGGCATATAGACACCAGTAATCACTGCCATCCAGAGGAGGATGAAGGCAAAGGTGCGCGGAGCCAGCTTCTCCTTCAGCGTACTGTACACGTTG
The DNA here is from genome assembly GCF_038593005.1 of Paenibacillus sp. FSL E2-0178. Taxonomy (NCBI): domain Bacteria; kingdom Bacillati; phylum Bacillota; class Bacilli; order Caryophanales; family Paenibacillaceae; genus Paenibacillus; species Paenibacillus sp. FSL E2-0178. Next base: position 4,992,112 of record NZ_CP151953.1, on the reverse strand, counting down.
AAGAAATGACTCTGTGCCCGGAACTCCTTGCCAGCAGATTTCTCATAATTCCCCATCGCCGCCGGCTTGATCGTATAGGCGCTTTCGGCAGCCGTGTCGAGAATCGAGCCCAGCTGGTCCGGATGCGTAACATAATATTTCAGAATCGAGACAAAACCGTATTGGCTGTAGAAATCCTTTTCCAGCAGATCCGATTTCACATCCACGGTCCCGTATTGGTCATAATAGGTATTCTCTTTGAGGATAGCGTACTGTTCATTAATCCCGAAGGATTGAAGCGCGGTCTCCGGATTCTCTGATTCCATTAGCACTCCGCGGGTCATGGCATGATACTGGTTAATATTCACGAATTCTTTGGATATATTAAGATAGGTGGCAATACCGGCGAACATCATCAGGGCGGCGGACAGGAGCGTGACCCAGCGGAACAATTTATCCCGGCGGATCCAGACAAGGGAGATAGAGAGCAGGGAAATCACCATGCCCACAGGAGCATTTTGCTGCTTGGAGGTCGTTAGGATCAGCGTGCTGACCAGAAGTACCGCCAGCATGGCGTAATCGTTGTATCGTTTGCGGTACAGCAGCAGCCATGAAGCGAACACCAGAATCATCGTGACCATTACCAGGCTTTCGCCGAAGAACGAATTGAAGTAGGCGGTATACCCCGTGTCCCCGAAGATAAAAACTGCCAGAACCGCAACAATCATCCCCCGCTTCCGGGACATCTTGAACGTAACGGCTTCAATGAGCAGGTAGACAGCAGCCACATACAGGAGCGTATAGATCGCGGCCTGAAACCGGATATCGAACACTTCCTTGCTGAATAACAGCTTATTGACGAACAGTGCCAGCTTGATAAACAGGGACTGGGAGGAGACCAGCATCGAGCTGTTCTCGTTATAATATTGGTAGATTCCAAACTGCTTGATGAAATACCCGAAATACTGGCTGTCATAATCCGGGAGGTTGAAATACAGTCCATTGCTATATATAATCCGGAAAAAGTCACCGTTGTCTGCCATTCCCACATAGGGAGCAGTAAAGAGCGCGATGACTGTTACGAGCAATACGCCAAAAGCTGCGGCAAACGCCGGGGTAATCCGAAGGCTGGCAAGGGTTATGCCGGGCCGGATTGATGTTTTCACTGGGTTGTCTATCATACGGATTCACCTTCGTTACTATTGTTGTTGGTTGGAATAGGAATAAGCGAGGAGCGCCATCAGGTTGTCAAAAGAATACGCCTGCCCGGCAGCCTCATCACCGAACCCGCCATACAGCGGACTTGCAGCATTCACGGCTCTGAATTCATTCATCCGTTCAATACTGGACGCATAGAGAGACGGATCGCCCAGCACAGCGCCAATCATGGCCGTGAGCGCATAAATCGCCGTAGAACGGATATCATTCGTCCGCTGGCCCTCACGCGTATACTGCCCGTACAGTGTGCCCGCCGCAACCTGCTCTTTGATATAGCGGATGCTCGCCGGCTTCTGCCGGTTGCTCTCGGCCAAATGAAGAATGGTCAGCAGCGACTCTACCGTATTGATATGTTCAGAGCTGTACTGGCCAGTCTTGTAATCGAACCTTGTCTCATAGAACGGGAAGGAGTCAGACAAATATCCGTCTTCCAGAATCCCGCCCATATTATTCAGCAATATTCCGCTTAATTCGCTAGATATCGACAATTTTCGCAACACACTCAGATCAATATAACACAAAGTTACGAACCCGTTGGCGGTTTTGAAAATATTGTCATAAAAATCATACATATATCCATCTTTTACATTATTATCATAGAATCTTTTGCTGTATTTATCTGCTTCCGCTGTGTACTCCGGACGGCTAAACGCCTCCCCTGCTTCATAGAGCGCACCAATCAGCCGCAGGTCGTCTACCGCTGCGTTCACAGTGTATTGCTTCTGCTGCTTGGGACTGAACCGGTAGCTGAAGCCGCTCTCCATATCGAAGGTATCGCGGGCCAGCGTCCACTGCTGATCAAACCTCTTCTGATCGCCGTTAAGCACGGCCGCCCTCATCAGAAGCGAGGCCGATTCGCTCAGAACCTCATGGCCTGTAGCCATCTCCGCCGCTTCACCGGTTTCCTGCAAATTCGTATATACCCCATAGGGTCCCGTGAGCTGCGTATCTATGAATTTCAGTAATTGCTGTTCTTCGTCCGCTGTGTCGAGCAACGGCGCTTCCGGCACGTTCGTTCCCGCAGGAGTAACTGCCGGAGAAGAAGTAGCCGCGGAAGGTACGGGCCGGGCCTGATTACTGCTGCATGAGGTGATTAGAAGCAGCGATATACCCAGTGCAGCAGCCTTGCTGAGTGTACTCCCCAATTCATCACATCCTTAAAAGACAAGTCTTGATATTGGTCATAATAATATAACGGTAATTTATGTCACATTGTTTACTGTTTTGGCGAACATTATGTGTCTAATTTATAGATTATGCCATTTCTGCAAAAAAAAGCAGAGCTGTCCGGATCGGAATGACCCGGGCAGCTCTGCTTATGGTATTTAGTTCAGCCTCTTGTGATCCTGCGGTAAGTCTCCTCATCAGCAACAATATAAAGTCTGGCATCATCCGGGATCGGCTGCCCCAGCTTACGGTTAATGCCAAGGTCACCGCGGTCGGACAGCAGGGTAGCCCCCTGCCGCAGCAGATCCTGAAAGGCGTCTCCATAGGTATTCCACGCACGGCTGCGCGGAATCTCATAGATATCATCACCATGCTGGCGGCTGAGCAGCTGGGTAATCACTTCAGAATTGCCTTCCTGCAGGGCGGATCTTACCGCAAGTCTGGAGATGGCATCATGGGAGAGCACGAACTCGTTCACCTGAACATGCTTGAAGTTCTGGATGTTCTTCTCCTGCATGATTTCTACGGTGGTATGTACTTGCGGGGCGATCCGCTCAATGCTGGAGGCGATCAGCAGCGTCTTGCCGTCGCTCAGCGAGGCCTCGTCTATACGGGTATCGCCGAACACGATCGCCGCTCTGGCGCTCCCGATGTTCGCCTTCAGCAGGATATCATCACTGGAGGCATCCCCGTTAATGAAGTGGACCTGCTCCAGCTGTTCCAGCGGATGACGGCCGTTCTCATCGATAATTACGATCTTGCAGTTCGCGTCATAACACAGAATTTCATCCACAGCCGCCTGTGTTTTGCGGTTCCAGTTAATCAGTACGACATGATTATGCCCGTGAAAGCTCAAGGTTCCGGCTCCTCTCCTGCGCTGCATCTCTCCCATGGCATCGATAATCTTACCGATAACCAAACTGAGCAGACCGATGCCAAAGATATATAAGAATATCGTAAATACCTTGCCGGTGACTGTAGTAGCGAAATAATCACCGTAGCCTACGGTTGCCATGGTGGTCATCACCCAATAAAAGGCGTTGAACCAGCTATGAAAAGTGTCCGGCTCCAGCAGGAAGGCAGTGGATGCACTCAGAATGACAAAGGCCAGGATGATCAGACCTATAGACTTCTTTTTTAGATGAAGCAGCTTACCGGAAATTCGGATTAGAAAGTGCAACGCTCATCCCTGCTTTCGGGTAGTTAGCTTAAACCGGCCGGGCAGCTGCTGCCAGATCATCCGAGGCACGGCAGCTGCCCTGCTGTCTGGCCGGTCCTTTTAAATAATCAGGCTGCTGACCGCAAACGCTGTTCCAATGAATACCATGCAGAGTGTTACGCCTACTGCAACATTCCCCTTCTGCAGCTGTTCCGAAATCCGGAAGCCCGGAGTGAACAGCTCAAAGATCCAGTAAGAGGCAACCAGACAGACATAGCCTACCGCAAACCAGAGCATCATGAACCAGATGGAGGTATTGGTATATGCCGCTACGCCGAGAATGATCGCCGTGGCCAGGAACTTGCCGCCAAAGGCCAGCGATACAGCGACATTCCCCTTCTTCAGCTCCTCCATATCCTTAAAAGGAGTCATCAGGGTGAATATAACCATACCCAGCACCTGAAGCAGAACAATGGTCAGAATACTAACCACCAGATTAATAACAATCGTCAATTAGCCCACCCCCGGAATTTCGCATAGGCCGAATCATAGTCGGCGAAATCATGTACTTCCTCCAGCACCACGGAGGCTGTTTTTTGTTTCTCCAGCGCAGAATAGCGCTTGTCATCAATCGGCTGCTTAATCCGGTTGCCGGAAGGCAGCTCGAGTACGGCAAAGTTTCTGGTTTTGTCCTGATACTGGGTTTTGTACACCCCGACAAGATCCACATCCGTCGTGATGGACACCTTCAGATTCGCCAGATCCTCCGTTGCCGTCTTCTGGTCACCGTATGATTTCAGCGTGGTCCAGGAGGACAGCCGGATCTCATTCTTCTGATCAGCATCTGTTACCAGCTCCGCATCCATGAACTGCAGTGTCCATACGGTGTCGCCTGTAGCATAATTGCCATCGTTCGGCAGCAGCTCGTTATCCGGCAGTACGGTCATGTCGCTGCCGATCAGATCGCCCACCTTGCCTTCGACCACCCGGTAATCCCACGGCACGCGCGACACGCTGTCCGTTGTTTCGGTATCGGTGTGGAATACACTGCTGCTGTTTCCCGAGCATGCGCTTAGCAGCATGACTGCCAGAAGCAGCATTGCGGTCAGCGCCCCGGCCCGGAATCTGCGTCCGGCGGCACGTCCCTCTCTACCCTTGTTCATCTTCAAGCCCCCTCACTCCTAGCGCGATAAAATGACTGGCATTGCCTGTAATCGGTCCGCCAGCCCGGCCGAGCAGCCCGCAGGGCTTCCCGTTAATCACGAACATGCCGGTCAGCAGGTGAAGCTCCCCTTCGCTGGTCTGAATCCGGGCCATTTCGGCTCTTTTTTGATAGACCACCGGGAACAGCTGGCTGCTGTCATACCCTTCCTCATCCTCTATTTCAAGCGTTCCGCTATCATCAAAAATCCGCACGGACCCGCCTTCCCGGCCGAAGACAGACTTGGACACAAAGCTTTCGGAGAATACCGCCTTATTGTACGTAGGCAGTATGTAACGGGAGATGACCTGGCGTTCCTCTTCGCTGAACAGCAGACCCAGCTCATACATCCCCCATACCGCAGCAATCAGCCCCTTGGATTGCAGGATAATACTATGCGGCCCGTTGAACAGCTGTAGCTTCCCCGTCTCGATGGCGTATGCCAGGGCGTCGCCGCCTTCATCTACAGCCATCCACTCCTTCGGATAGAGCGCGAACATCCGCTCAATGATCCGGTCCTCTGCGTCCTTCACTACACCTTCATCAATCCACAGGTCCAGACAATCGACGCAGCGGATATCCAGTCCGCTATGCGCTGCCAGGGCATCTATCGTTCCGGTATCCTCCTGATGGCTGCCATAGGCAACACAGGCTGCCGTATCCGGACGTTCAGCGCCCCAGGCTGCGGCAAGCTGCTGCTTCATTGCGGCATTCGGATTCCCGATGCCCGCCTCTGCGCAGATCCACGGCGTGGCGATAGAGGCCTCCACATAGCCGGTCGGTGTATCCGCATTCAGCTCCAGCAGCTTAATGGTTCCGTCGCCGGCTACAGCAAAGTCAAATCTGGCATACCGGCTGATCAGCCCCGGCTCCGGCACAGGACAATCGTCAAGCATCTGCCATAGCACCGGGGGAATTCCCAGCAGATCATACAGGTCATGCTTAAGATGGACGTAGCGGACCGCCTTATCCAGAATCATCCACAGTCCTGATGAGGCATCCTTCAGTTCCCGGTAGGTCTCACCGCGCATCACAGCTATTGCATCCAGCCAATATTCCTCTTCCTCCAGGTCAGCCCAGGTGAAGCCCAGCTCATGCAGCTGCTGTACCCGGGGTGCCCGCTCCAGAGCGGACTGGTCCAGATATTCGAAGACGCTCTCTGCCGGGATCATCCGCCGAAGCCGCTCTTGCTTGAGCTTTTGCCGGAGCTTTTACTGGAGCTGGATTTGGACGTGGATGAGCTTGATTTGCCCGAGCCCAGCCCGCTGGAGGTGCCGCCGATTCCGCCTGATTTCGAAGAGGTTTTCCTTCTGGTGATGGAGCCGGTCGATGAAGTCGAGGTCTTCGGTTTCACCACTGATCCGGCTACAGGCTTGTTCTGGAAGCTGCCGCTGCTGTAGGTTGGCGGCTTATAGGCAGTGCGTGTGCCTCCGTAATAAGTCGGCCGGTCATTGTACCACCCTCTTGAAGAGTAGAACGAGCCGCTGTTGAACAGCATGTGGTACAGAAGCACATCATCCCAGCCGAATCCCGAGTTATAACCGCCATAGTTGTTGATTACTGTTGTCCCGCCTGATGTTACCGCTCCCTGTCCTTCCTGGACAGCCTCTTCCTGATTCTCATCCGGATAGGGAATATTCCAGTCAACATTTTTGTCGAAATAATTCTTAACTTCCTCGGTAGACCAGGACACCAGCTTCGGTTCATCCCCTGTACCGCCGGTACTCCCGCTGGCACCAGCGCCTCCGGGAATAAATAACGCATTGGCCAGCAGGGCAATGCCGAGCGAGGTCGACAATACGCGGATCGGCTTGCCGTCAGGGGTGAACAGCCTGCTTACAGCAGGTTCTTTAACATTTTCGTCTTTTGCCAACTTGGGCCCTCCTTTCCTGATAATGTTCTTTAACCTTCGGTACGCATCGGAACCAGCAGAAGCTCAAGCTTCCCTTCATCCACATTCAACCGGCCCTCTACCGCCTCGAACTCACGGCCGCCTACGACTATATAATTCACATGCTCCAGGGCCGTAATCATGTTCATGCTCCAGACTCGCTCCTCAATAATCTGCAGCTCGCCTTCGGGCATCTTCTCAAACAGGATGACATTCATTCCATTATCCACTCCATACCAATCCCTTCTGAACGATCTTATGCTTCTGATACGCTGCCGCTATTATTTCGTTTCAACTCGCGCAGCCTGGAATATCTGTACCACAGCACCAGGCTTAATGAACATAAACTCACCACAAACAGCAGAATGTAAACATGCTTGTAGGCGGCGGCAGGCGCCAGGTTCCGCTTAGCATGCAGCAGCAAGCCTAGGGCGGCGACAGAAACGGAGCCGCCGAAGAACTGGATCAGCTGCAGCAGCCCCATGCCGGAGCCGATCCAGCTGCGGGGAAGAATGCCCGACGCCTCATTGTTCAGGGAAGCCATGGTCGCCGAGAATGACGGCGAGAAGCACAGATAACCCGCGAGCAGAATGAACGGGGATACGGACAGCTTCATGGCAAAGACGGCCAGGACAGCGGCGAGCACCACATGGCCGATAATCAGGAACCGGAGGTTGCCGTAGCGGTCTATCCAGTGGCCGACGTAGCGGGTCAGAATCGCGGACAGAATCGCTCCCGGCGCGATGAACAAGCCGATGCTCAGCGCCGATTCATGGAACAGGCCCGCCAGGGCAAGCGGCATGAGGAACAGATTGCCGAGGTTCAGCACCAGAATGCAGAACCCGATCGCAGTCAGCTTCAGATACCCGGGCATGCGCAGCAGCTGAGGGTTAATGAAGGAGTTCTCCGCTTGGGCCAGATGGCGGGCATGAATAAGCAGCGACACTACACTGGCCGCAAGCCACAGGTAGGACTGGCTGGTGACCGCCAGCAGCAGGCTGCCTGCGTTAAGAACCGTCAGTGCCGCCCCCGTCACGTCAAAAGCGGCAGGCTGGGGCTGTTCCCTCGGCAGCAGATGAAGCAGCACAGGCAGAACAATCAGCACGAGGCAGGTGATGCCGAACAGGCCGTTCCAGCCGAAATACTGGCTGATCAGACCGCCGATAATCGGCCCGAGCCCGAATGCCATCGCGCTGCCTGCGGAGATCATGGCGATAGCTGCGCCGCGTCTCCCGACAGGAACATAGCGGCTGGCCAGCACAAGTCCGAGGCCTGCCATGACTCCTGCTCCTGCAGACTGCAGGATACGGGTCAACAGCAGGATGCTGAAGCTGTGCGCGAATAATCCGCAGACGGAGGCCAGACCCAGCGTAGTCAGGCCGATGGTCAGCAGTCTGCGGATCGGCACCAGGTCAGGGCAGCCTGCTGTAGATCACAGTTGACAGGGCATAACCGATGGAATAGCTCGATATGATCCACGAGCCCAGGTCCGCTGATATGTGCAGATCCTGAATAATTGTGGGCAGCGATACATTAAACATAGTGGTGTTCATAACAACGATAAACAGGCAAAAGGTCCATAGGGGCATTACAACTTTGTCGTTCATTACTCCATCCCTATCTATATTATCTGTTCAGGCTCAACTAAATTCTATGCCTAACAAATAATAATGGCAATGTCCTTAGGATGAATGCCCCCGGCTGATTTATAGCACCTTCTGGACCCAGCTGTCTATGACATGATCCGGCCGGATGCCTAAATCCCGCTGCAGCAATTCCTTATATTTATCATAGTGTTTCCTAAACCCGATGAAATCCCCCAGGTCGGCGTAACTTCTCAGCACCAGCCGGCAGATTTGATCGGAATACGGGTCCAGTGCCTGCAGAACCAGCAGCCTGTCCAGTGCCTGCCGGGGACGTACGGAGGATAATTCATATTCGGCCGAATGCAGCGACATGCGGATGAAGCGGATCTGCAATTCCTTGCGCCGCGTTTCTGCCCAGTCATAATGATGCTCTTCCAGATAATCTCCGCGGTACAGACTCAGCACCGCTTCTCTGCGCGCCCATTCCTCTTCCGATTCCACAGAGGTACTGCAGTATCCCTGCTCGAACTCTTCCAGATCAAGCAGCACATTCTCCTTGGTCAGCCTGTACCGCTCCTGCGAGAACTCAACCTGCACGTCCATATCCCAGGCCTTAAGCAGTTTACGGATATGGTACACCGTTGTATGCAGGTTGGTTACTGCCTTCTCCGGTTGGAAGTCCGGCCAGACCCAATCCACAATGGTATCCTTAAGAATCCATTGGCCGCGGTTATGGAGCAGCAGGGCGAACACTTCCTGCGCTTTGCTGGTTCTCCACTGCATCTTGCGCCCGGGCTCCGTGCTGTCCATGAACTCGAGACGTTTGAAGCAGAGAATCGAGAGCTGCTTGACGGCAGCTGCAGGCTCCGGGGGCGTCTCCACACGCGCTTCATTCTGCTCTATGCGAATCTCCAGGCGTTCGAGCGTCTTGCTCAGGCGCTGGGAGGTTACCGGCTTCAGCAGATAGTCGGCAGCGTTCAGTTCAAAAGCCTCAATAGCATACTCACTGTATGCTGTGATATAGACAATCCGCGTGCTCCGGTCCAGACCGGCAATATATTCGCCGGCTTCCAGCCCGTTCATCTCCGGCATGCCTATATCCAGGAAGACGATATCCGCCTTCTCCCGCTCCAGATGCTCCAGTCCCCGTCTAGCCGACGTATACTTGCCGGTAATCTCCAGACGTCCGTCTTTCAGGAGCAGGCGCTCCAGATGCTGCAATGCAGGCTTTTCATCATCGATTAGTATCGCTTTCATTGAAAGGACTCACCTCATGTCATCGTTCTCGAGTTGTCGCTTACCTGGGAATTGTATAAGATATCGCCGTCCCCTGGCCGGGAACACTGTGGATACTCAGGCCTGTTCCGTACATTTTGAGCAGCCGGCGCTGAATATTCCGCAGTCCGATACCGCCCTCTGTCCGCTCTTCTGACAGAACCTCCGCTATCCGCTGAGGAGACATCCCGACACCATCATCTTTGACGGCAACCACAAGCTGGCCGGGCAGCAGCTGAATCGACAGCCGCACTGTCCCTCCAGCCTCCTTCTGCATCAGCCCGTGGTTGACGGCATTCTCTACAATCGGCTGAATGCTGAGCGGCGGAACCAGTCCCATAATATCGTCCGGGACATCGAACTCGATATTCAGCCGCTCGTCAAACCGCGCCTGCTCGAGGGCAAGATAGGACTGAACCAGCCCCAGCTCCTTCTCAACAGGAACGGTCTGTCCCCGGTTCTGGAAGTCAAAGCTGCTCCGCAGGTACTGGCTGAGATCCAGCAGCAGATCAGTGGCCTTATCCGGGTCTACCGGACATACGGAGATGATCGCATTGAGCGCATTATACAAGAAATGCGGTTTGATCTGGGCCTGCAGGAAGGCAATCTCCGCCTGAACGGATATCCGGACAGACTTGCGCATATCGAGCAGTGTCTGCACACGCGCCCTGAACTCGCGCAGCTCCACCGGCTTGCTCAGATAATCATTGGCTCCGGCCTCGAACGCAGCCTGGATATCCTCGGGGCGGCTGCTCGCCATCAGCACCAGAATCGGCAGCTCCGACAGAACAAACCGTTCACGGATCGTTTTGCATAATAACAATCCGGGTATTTCCGGCATCACCCAGTCTGCAATGACAAGATCGAGTTCAGGATACTGCTGTATTTTATTTATAGCTTCGGCCCCGCTGCTGGCCGTAATCACCGAATGGTTCTCCAGCTGCAGCACATTAACCAGCACCTGAAGATTGACAGGATCATCATCCACAACCAGAATGAAGCAGCATTCCGCAGGCGGCGGAAGGACCGGCTCTTCTCCCGGCAGCTGGACTGCCGCTGCCGTCTCCCATCCGGTAATTTCCAGATACTCCTGCTCCAGCAGAGCTTTGCTTCTCCGCAGGATAGGTTGCGTGAAGCGGAAGACAGAGCCTTGCCCCAGCTCCGAATGCACCTCTATCTCTCCCCCGGCCAGCTCAACCAGCCTCTGGGTAATGCTGAGACCGAGGCCGTTTTCCCGGTAGGCCTTCTGGGCTGCGGGTCCGCTTGGATCATAGGCATCAAAGATGGAATGCAAACGCTCAGGAGCAATCCCCTGCCCCGTATCCGTGATAAGAATGGCAACATACTCTTCTTTAACCTCTGCAGACAGCGTTATCACGCCCTGAGGCGTATAATTGACGGCATTTGACAATAAATTATGCAGAATTTGAGCAAGGCGCTGTTCATCCGTCTCCAGCAGGGGAAGATTGCCGGGCAGGTCCAGGCGGAATTCAAGATTGTCCTTTCCGTATACCTGGCGCGTCACCTCCATAATAGAGACAGCCGCGGTGCGGAGATCCACCGCCTGCCGGCGCAGAAAGAGCGAGCCGTGATTCAGCTTCGCGAAGTCAGACATATCATTGATTAAGGCAGACAGCCGCTTGCCCGTCGAGACAATCATGAGCAACTGCTCACTCTGGGCACTGCTCACGGAACCTGCCGCACCCTGCGCCAGTGTCTGGGCCATGTTGACCATTCCCTGCAGCGGCTTACGGAGCTCATGGGAAGTGTCAGAGATGAAATCGTCCTTCAAGCCATCGAGTGTCTGCAGCCTGCGTGACAGCTGCCCCACCTCAAGGAAAGACGACGCATATTGCCGGGTCATAATAATCGCCTGAACGAATCCGAACAGGACAATCTCGTAAGAGATTATAAAATAGCTGAATGACAGGTTCATAAAGCTGACCAGATAGCAGATAATAACGACGCTGAGACTCTCAATGCTGACCATCATCAGGAACATATTTTTCGGATTCCGTCTTGTCCCCTGAACCATAGAGTAGAGCACAAAGCCGATACTTACCGAGCCCCAGGTCAGCAGCAGGCCCTCCAGATAGCTGAACAGATAGGCCGGCATGAATATAGAGATCAGCAGCAGCACGCTCGTAATCATTTTAGAGGCCTTAATGACTGCAATAGACATCGGGTAATTCACGGAATTGGCGACATAGCGCAGCAGATAATAGTAGACCAGCGTGGAAGAAGCCAGCTGCAGCTTGAGCACAACTTCATACGGAAGCCCTGGAAGCCCAGCCGCGATCAGCTTCTCGCCGTGGGTCAGAATGTAGACAAAGGCCGCCATGCAGAATAGACCCAGATAGAGGGTGACCCCCCGGCTCTCTCTTACCTTGGAGAACATCAGCAGGAATAAAGAAAGAATAATAAATCCGAACAGCGCTCCGCCGTCTACAAACAGCGCAAATTCGCGGTGCTTAAGAATAGAGGCCTGATCACCGATGACAATCGGCAGAACGATACCGCCGGAGGAGTAGCTGTAATTCGCCACCTGTACAATAATCTCCATGGTATCTCCGGTCACCGAAGCAAACCCCGTATAGGGTATATTATTCTGCCTCCCCTCAGAAGCCATAGGGGCGGGGCTGCCACTGCTGCCAATCTCCTGCCCGTTCACGAAGACCCGGCTTGCCGTACGGATGTTGCTGGTGCGCAGACCGTATATTACGGCTTCCCCATAGGCAATCCTGGCCTGCAGACGGTAAGTGCCGTACCCTTTGGCTGCGGGTTCACCGGTGACGGATATATAAGGATTCCATTTCCCCGGAACCTGAACCATTCCGGACACGGCAGGCATGCCCGGGTCCTTCCGCTCCGGGGAGAACGCCTCAGGCATCAGCAGCGCACCGCGGTACAGCTCCCATTCCCCGTTCAGCTTCACAACACCGTCTTTGCGGAAGTCCCAGCTGCGCAGATCGATCATCCCTTGCCGGGCTTGCGGCATTTCGCGGTTTATATGGAGAGTCTGGAGGATAGAGAGCAATGGAAGGATCAACACCAGCACCAGACTGCCTAGAATACTCAGCCAATATTTTTTCATGCCCCATGCCATTCCCTTCTAGCTGTCATTGTATAAATTATACATTAAATTCTGTTTATTTAAGTGCAATAAAAAAAGCCGATTCCCATTTATTTCGGAATCGGCTGCTTATCTTATTAGATTAAAATTTTAGGAATATTTTACTTTACCTCCGGAGCGGCGACTGCGGAAGCTGTGCTCTCCTGGGTTTTGGACAGAAAGATATTAAGAATAATTGCTGTCAGAGATCCGGAGACGATCCCGTTCTGCAGCAGCATTCTGGCGAACTCCGGCAGCTGGTCGAACATGGACGGCAGCACTGCAGAGCCGAGACCGACAGCAATACTGCAGGCGGCAATCAGCAGATTACCGTCCTTACGCAGGTCAACATCCGACAGAATCGACATGCCGGATGCGGCAACCGATCCGAACATGACAATCATCGCCCCGCCAAGCACCGCGTTCGGCACGACTGTAGTCAGCGCTGCCAGCTTCGGCAGCAGCCCGAGCACGATCATAATTCCGCCGGCGGCAAAAATAACATTGCGCGTCTTCACCCGGGTCAGCGACAGCAAGCCGACATTCTGGGAGAACGCCGTATAAGGGAACGCATTAAACAATCCGCCGAGCATAATGGCAAGCCCTTCTGAACGCAGGCCGTTCACGATCTGCTTCTGTTCTACCTGCTGGTCCGTTGCCTTGCCCACGGCAAAGTACACACCCGTCGATTCCACCATGGACACAATATTAACGATAATCATCGTGAAGATCGCCGTAATGCTGAACTGCGGCCAGCCGAAGTAGAATGGCTGGGCCACACTCACCCAAGAGGCCGTAGTCACTGTAGAGAAATGTACGATGCCCATGGCATAGCCGATTACGGTTCCGACAACCAGGCCTACCAGTACAGATACGGAACGCAGGAAGCCTGTAGTCAGGCGGTTAACCGCCAGAATTACGAGCAGTGTAATCAGGGCCAGCAGCAGATTGCGGGGCTGGCCGAAATCAGCGCTGCCCTGTCCGCCGGCCACATTATTCATCGCTACCGGGATCAGCGAGAGCCCGATGATAGTTACTACGGAGCCTGTTACTACTGTAGGGAAGAATTTCAGCAGCTTCCCGTATATCGGGGCTGCCAGTACAACGAACAGACCGGAGATAATAATAGCCCCGTACGCTGTCGGGAGATTGGAGCCTGAAGCGATAGCGATAATCGGGCTGACTGCGGTAAAGGTACAGCCGAGTACAACGGGAAGTCCGCTTCCGAAATACTTGCTGCCCATAATCTGCAGCAGCGTTGCCAGTCCGCAGGTGAACAGATCCGCTGCGATCAGATACGCCATCTGCGTTCCGTTCAAATTCAGTGCCCCGCCGACCACCAGCGGCACAATCACAGCTCCGGCATACATAGCCAGCACATGCTGAAGCCCGAGGGCGAATATCTTCTGTTTGCTTAGCATCCTGCACTCTCCTTAATTAATTCTTCCGCACGGGCACTGCCGGTGCCGGGATTATCTATAAAGTGAACTTCCCCCGGAGACATCGAAGCAATCCGCGCCAGGGCATGTACCGGAATTCCGCGCTGCTCCAGCAGGCTGCGTCCTTCCTGGAAGCTCTTCTCAATGACACAGCCGACTCCCATCAGCTGCGCCCCGGACTCCTCCACGATATCGCATAGGCCTACAAGCGCTGCACCGGTAGCCAGAAAGTCATCGACAATCAGCACGTTGTCGCCAGGTCCGAGGTACTTCTGCGAGATGCTGATCAGGTAGTCTTCCTGACGGGTGAAGGAATGCACCGGTGCGGAATAGACCGCCTCGGAGAGGGTAACAGCCTTCTTTTTCTTGGCATAAATAAACGGTACACCCAGCGCAATGCCTGCAGCCATGGCGAACTGGATGCCGCTGGCCTCTACAGTCAGCACCTTGGTGATGGGCTGGTCTCCGAAGATAGCTTTGAATTCCTGCCCGATTTGCAGCGCAAGCTCCGTGTCCACCTGATGGTTCAGAAACGAGTCTACCTTCAGCACAGTCTCCGATAGAATTAAGCCTTCTTGTCTTATGCGTTCCTCCAGTACTTTCATTACAGCGATTCTTCCTCCTTTAAAATAAAAAAGACAGATCCCCTTGAGTGTTTCTCTCAAGTGAATCTGTCCTTCTGGGTTTTTGTCCCTTAGTGGTGTAACACATAAGCGTGTCCGCATCGCTTGGACCAGTCCTTCCCCTGCCGCAGCACAAGAAACGGAACCCTAGATGCGCTATTTCACTCATAGTCGGATAATTACAGTGGTCATCCGGTAGAAACTTATGGGCCATATTCCCAAGATTATATGAGGTATTATGATAAGTCTGTTTTTAAAAACCTTCGTATATCTTACACGCTCTGTATGATCCTTACAAGCAAAATTTTAAGTATATTTGCTGTGGATTTCAAAGTGTTTCATGAAATACACGCGTATTTCATCATCGATTCTCCCTGCTCACTAGGCAACCGTTTGTTTATGGGGTCGCAGCGCCTGTATTCCTCACCCTTCCTTCCTCCGCGCATTAATGATAAGGAAAACCTATGCAGGGAGGCATGATACGGATGGCTAAGCAAAAAGACCGGATAACTGTCATTATTCAAAAAGGGAAGCAGCGGATTGTTACCCGCACCCCGCTGGCCGGCATCAGCCGGCTGGTGTTTGTTATCAATAACCAATATACCAACGCAGCCAATACCACACAGATTGCCAGCGGCGCCGGCCGGAGCAGCGCAGCGGGCAGCAATGCAGCCATTGCTTCGCCCTATACCCGCCAGCAGGAGAGTGTCGGAGCCGGGGGGACGGCGGCGAATATAGGCAGCAGGGGCAGTAAGGGCAATAAAGGCTGTAAGGGACAGCGTGGCAGACGACATCACGCCCCCCTGATTCATCCGCGTGCCGGAGAGAAGGAGATTGTCATCGTCGTAAACAACCAGACCGTGAAGCTCCCGGGGGGCAGCAGTAGCTCCTCCGCCACACAGGTCGGCAGCGGCAGCGGAACCTACAGCTCGGGCGGGACCAATGCCGCCATCGAGAGTCCCGGATCCAAGCAGCAGCAGGCGGTCGGTGGCGGTGCAGGCGGCCATGCTTCGAACCGTGCTGCTGCCCGTCGGCGTCAGGGCGGCAGCCGGCGGCGCTGACGCCGCCTGCCGGGAAATTCAATCCTTTTATACTGGAAAATAACACCGGAAACCTTGTAAAAATCAGGTTTTTCGGTGTTTTCTCTGTGTCCTCTATATCGCCGGGCGTCTATTAAAAGTATACTTATATATATTTAGTAGTACTAACTGAACAAAGGCGGCGAACTATGAGGATTAAACAACAGGTTTGGTTAGCAACATCGGTTACTATACTGCTGCTGGGCAGTATGATTATTATATCTTCACTCTATTTGGAAGGCATTCCGCGTATCTTCATTAATGGATTAAGCGGGGGCGGGATTCTGATTGGAATAGGCCTCATCTTCAGCATTCAGCGGAATATTGACCACGGGCTGGACCGGATTACGAACATCTCCCGGGATATCGCCGACGGGACGCTTAATCCTGCAGCCGCGGCAACCGTACGCAAGGATGAATTCGGACTGCTCGCAGCTTCTTACTACAAGCTGGCAGCCGATCTTCACCACAGGTCCGCTGAAGAACGCGAACTGCGCATGAAAGCGGAGGAGCAGGCCTGGATTAATACACAAGTGTCAGAGATGGCTATGCAGCTTCAAGGATCGGTGCATCTGCAGACGGCAGCGCGTGTATTTATCGGAAGGCTGGCTGCCGCTGTCGGCGGAAGCTATGGAGCCGTATATTTGAAGCAGGGCGGTCAGCTAAACTTCGCAGCCGGCTATGCCTTTGACGAGTCGGCAGGCCGCCGCGAACCCATTCAGCTGGGCAGCGGACTGGTCGGACAATGCGCGGTGGATCAGCAGACCCTCGTGCTGGAGAATCTTCCGGAGCATTATATCAAAGTCCATTCCGCGCTGGGTGAAGCTTCCCCATCTTCGCTTATCGTAGTTCCGATCATGCATGAGCGGGAAGTGGTCGCCGTAATGGAGCTGGCCGCTTTGCACCCGTTCGGCTCCAAGGAGCACGAGCTGATCGAGCGGACCGGCCAGAACATGGGGGTGCTGATCAATACTTTGGCCGACGTGGCCAGAATTGAAGAGCTGCTGAGCGAAACCCGGCTGCAGAAGGATGAGCTCGAAGCGCAGACCGAGGAACTGACGGCGCAAACCCAGGAGCTGGAGGCACAGACCGAAGAGCTTATGGCCCAAACCGAGGAACTGCGTATGCAGACTGAGCAGCTGCAGGACCAGGGGGAAGAGCTGAAGATGCAGGCCGAGAGCCTGCTGTCCTCCAATGAAGAGCTTCAGGCGCAAATGGAGCTGACAGAGGAACAAAAAGCCGAGATTGAAGCCCAGGCCGATGAGCTGAGGCAGCAGACGGAAGAACTGTACGCCTCCAATCTGGAGCTCCAGCAGCAAATGGAGATTACCAGCCGGCAATCAACAGAGATCAAGGCACAAGCCGATGAATTATCGGCCGCGAACCGCGATATGCAGAAGCAGCTCCAGCTTACAGAACGCCAAAAGGCCGAGATTGCCGATCAGGCTGAAGAGCTTCAAGCCCAAACGAACGAACTGCTGGAGCAGAAAGAAGAACTCCAGGCCCAGACTGAGGAGCTTCAAGCTCAAACGGAAGAACTTCAGTCCCAGACGGACGAGCTCCAGGCTCAGGCCGATGAGCTTCTGACCCAGAAAGAAGAGCTAGCCGCCTCCAATGATCAGCTGCTGCTCCAAGTCCGGCTTACTGAGCAGCAGAAGGAAGAAATTCAGGCGCAAGCCCAGGAAATCTTCATGGCTGCCCAGTATAAATCGGAATTCCTCGCCAACGTATCGCATGAACTGCGCACACCGCTGAACAGCCTGCTGATTCTCTCGCAGATTCTCGCCGAGAACAAGGAAGGCAATCTTGAGAAGAAACAGCTGGAATATGTGCATACCATCTTCTCCGCAGGCAAGGATCTGCTGCAGCTGATCGACGAGATTCTCGATCTGGCCAAGCTGGAGGTCGGCAAAATGACTCCTGTTCTTGAACCGGTCTCTTTACAGGACCTCAGCAACCATGTCTTCCGGCATTTTGAACAGCAGGCCAAGAAAAAGAATCTCCGCTTCGATGTCCATTCAGACAGCAGGCTGCCTGACCATCTGATGACCGACGGCCACAGACTGCAGCAGATCATGAATAATCTGTTGTCCAATGCTATTAAGTTCACTCCGGAGCAAGGCTCCGTTTCCCTGTCCATCCGTACCAGCGGCGATGAAGTAATCTTCGCTGTCAGCGATACCGGCATCGGGATTGCCGCCTCCAAGCTGGGGAGCATCTTCGAAGCGTTCCAGCAGGCGGACGGCACCACCAGCCGCAAATACGGCGGCACCGGTCTTGGACTCACGATCTGCCGCGAGCTGGCTACCCTGCTGGGCGGAAGAATTGAAGTGGATTCCGTTGAAGGCAAAGGCAGTACCTTCTCGCTGATTATTCCTGCAGTTGAGCCGGGAGAGGACGCACAGGCGCTGGCTGCCGCTACCTTTGCAGCCGCAGCCACTGCGGATATGCCGGGTTCCGAGACCGGCAGCCGGGAGAATCCGGCTTTCCGGGAATCGTTCGTTCCCGATATTTCCATCTCGAATCCTAAGCTGCTGCAATATGCCGAGATGGAGGATGACCGCGGCAATCTGCTCCCCGGCGACACCCTCCTGCTGATCATAGAGGAGGATGCGGAATTCGCCACTATGCTGCTTGAACTGGCGCGCAGCCGGGGCTTCAAGGCGATCGTCGCCTTCCAGGGCGATCAGGGTCTGGCGCTGGCACATGCCTACAAGCCGGACGCCATCCTGCTGGATCTGCATCTTCCCGTCCTGGACGGCTGGTCGATTATCAACCGGCTGAAGAGCCGGCCGGAGCTGCGCCATATTCCGGTGCATGTCATCTCGACAGCCGAGGAGAATCAGCAGAGCCTGGCGATGGGCGCCTTGTCCTTCTGGAAGAAGCCAAGTGATTATGCCGAGCTGGAAGCAGCCTTCCTGCAGATTGAGACGTATATCCGCCGTCCGGTGAAGAGCCTGCTGATTGTCGAAGACAACAAGATTCTGCGCAGCAGCCTTGTCGAATTCATCGCGCATCCCGATGTGAACATTATTGCGGTCGGCACAGGCAGGGAAGCGATGGAGCATCTGGCCAGTCATCATTTTGACTGCATGGTGCTGGACTTAGGCCTGTCGGATATTTCCGGCTTCGATCTGCTGGAGCAGGTCAAAACCAACCGTAAGCTGCAAACCCTGCCGGTCATTATCTATACAGGCAAGGATCTCAGCAAGACCGATGAGCAGCGCCTCAAGCACTACGCCGAGAGCATTGTCATCAAGAATGTACGGTCTATGGAACGGCTCTACGATGACACAGCCTTATACCTCCACCGCAAGCATGCTGACCTGCCGCTGGATAAGCAGCAGCTGATCGAGAATCTGCACAATCCGGAGTCGGCCTTTGCCGGAAAAAGCATTCTGCTTGTGGATGATGATATGCGTAATATTTTTGCGTTATCCAGTGTGCTCGAAGGTTATAATATGGAGATCAGCTTTGCCCAGAACGGTAAAGAAGCCCTGGAGCATCTGGAGACACACCCGGGCGTTGAGCTCGTATTCATGGATATTATGATGCCTGAGATGGATGGTTACGAGACCATGAAGCATATCCGGCTCAGACCGGAGTATGACCAGCTGGTGATTATCGCGCTGACCGCCCGCGCCCTGGAGGAAGACCGGGTCAAATGCCTGCAGGCCGGAGCGAACGATTATATATCCAAGCCGATCAATACGACACAGCTGGTGAGTGTGCTGAAATTATGGTTGATTCAGTAGGAGGAATTATGGATTACCCTATTAATATTTTACTTGTCGATGACCGGCCGGATGAGCTCCTGTCTATGCAGGCTTTGCTGGCCGACACACCTTATCAGCTGATTGGTGCAACCTCCGGCATGGAGGCCCTGAAATGTCTGCTGGAGCAGGAGTTCGCCCTGATTATTATGGATGTGCTCATGCCGGACATGGATGGATTCGAAACGGCGAAGCGGATCAAAGCGCGTCAAAAGTCACGTGACATCCCGATTATATTCCTCACCGCGCTGACTTCAGAGCTGGAGAACTATATGATGGCCTATTCAGCCGGAGCTATAGATTTCCTGACCAAGCCTTTCCATCCGATCGTGCTTAAGAGCAAAATTGACGGCTTCGTCCGCCTCTATCGGACCCGCAAAGAGCTGCAGCTTAAATCCCAGGAGCTGGAGGCGGCGAATAGCGTTCTGACCGAGCTGAAGGACACTGCCGAAGTCGCTTTAAGGATCAAAAGCGGCTTCCTCGCCATGATGAGCCATGAAATCCGCACACCGCTGAACGGAATTATTGCCATGTCGGATGTGCTGCGGACCTCTGAGCTGGCGGCGGATGATCTGGAAATGGCCGAAATCATTCATACAAGCGGCCACGCACTGGTGTCTGTCATTAATCATATCCTGGACTTCACCAAGATTGAATCCGGCAAAATGGAGCTGGACTATGAGCTGTTCAACCTCCACTCCTGCATCAAGGAAACCGTTGATCTTTTCCGGGCACTCGCCAAGGAACGCAATCTGGCCCTGGAGACCTTCATCGACCCGGCCATTCCCGCGCTGCTCGTTGGAGATCCCAACCGTCTGCGCCAGGTACTGAACAACCTGATCGGCAATGCAATTAAGTTCACCTACTCGGGCGGCGTTAAGGTAGGGGTTCATCTCCGGCAAGCGATGGATAGGGTAATGGAGCTTGAGTTCATTATTGAAGATACCGGCATCGGCATTCCTGCGGACAAAATGAAATACCTGTTCCAGCCGTTCACCCAGATCGGCGCTACGATCAACCGTAAATTCGGGGGCACCGGACTCGGGCTGTCCATCTGCAAAATGCTGGTCGACCTGATGGGCGGAACAATCTACGCTAGACCGGATGTTGAACAAGGGGCCGTCTTTATCTTCACGATTCAGGTCGGTGAAGGACAACCGGATTAGCGTTTATTTCTGCAGCTGGCCGGATACCAGGCATATCAAAGAACCGCAAGCCTTCGGGGCTTGCGGTTCTTTGTGTACGCTCATAGGTCTGCTGCGCCTTATTCCACACCGCCGGGCAGCAGCTCCACCTTCTTGTTATTCAGCACATTGTCCTCCAGCACAGCGAATTTATCGCCATACTCCTTAATAATATGCTGCTCTCCCCACGCGCACAGGGAGTCCAGAATGGACCCGAGCGTCTGTCCGTATTCGCTCAGCTCATATTCCACTTTGGGCGGAACCTGGTTATAGCTGATCCGGTTGACGATGCCGTCCTGCTCCAGCTCGCGGAGCTGCTGGGTCAGCATTTTCTGCGTAATATTCGGCATATGCCGCTTCAGATCGCTCGTCCGCAGCTTGCCATGCGTCAGGTGGCAGAGTATAACGCATTTCCACTTCCCCCCGATGACCTCAAGCGTAGCCTCGACCGAAATATTATATTTTTTAGCCATTATATTACCTCCTGTATGCTCACTGTACATCCCTTTATGTGTCGCTCAGCGGGTAGTTCAGGGTAGTTTATGGGTACTTTTTGGTACCTATAGTACTTTAAAGTACGTACTATCCATTTGCGTATCTGTACTCCATAATAGCACTTACCGGCCGGTGATTACCATAGTAGGAGTGAAGAACATGTCTCTGGACACAAAAAGAAGTACCCTCGCGCTGCTGGCTCTGGCGATCAGCGCCTTTGCGATAGGAACAACCGAGTTTATCAGTGTCGGGCTGCTGCCGCTCATTGCTGATGACCTGAATATATCCGTGACCACCGCCGGATTAACCGTTACTCTGTATGCGCTCGGTGTAACCTTCGGTGCACCTGTGTTAACCTCGCTGACCACAAGAGTCTCCCGCAAAACACTGCTGCTCCTGCTGATGCTCGTATTCATCGCCGGTAACAGTCTTGCGGCCGCTGCTGGCGGAATCGGCACTCTGCTGGCCGCCCGGGTAATATCCGCCCTCTCGCATGGCCTGTTCATGTCGATCGCCTCCACCATCGCCGCCGACCTGGTGCCCGAGAACCGCAGGGCCAGCGCCATCTCCATTATGTTCACCGGCCTTACCGTAGCCACGGTCACCGGCGTGCCGCTTGGCACCTTCCTCGGACAGCAGCTGGGCTGGCGGGCCGCCTTCACCGCCATTGTCGTGATCGGCATCCTCGCGCTGATCGCCAATCTGATTCTGGTGCCCGCCGGACTCCGCAAGGGGACCCGCACACCGCTGCGCGAGCAGGTCAAGCTGGTGACGAACGGCCGGCTGCTGCTGGCTTTTGCCATTACAGCCCTGGGCTACGGCGGAACGTTCGTCGTCTTCACTTATCTCTCCCCGCTGCTGCATGAGATCAGCGGCTTCCAGGAGAAGACGGTCGCTGTGATCCTGCTCGTCTATGGTATCGCCATTGCCATCGGCAATGTGATCGGCGGCAGAGCAGCGAACCGCAAGCCGATGAACGCCTTATTCTATATGTTCGCCCTGCAGGCCGCCGTGCTGCTGATCCTCACCTTCACGGCTCCATTCAAAACCGCTGCCCTGATCACCATCTTCTTCATGGGGCTGCTCGCCTTCATGAACGTCCCCGGGCTGCAGGTCTATGTAGTAATGCTGGCTGACCGATTCGCGCCCGGCGCCAGAGATGTCGCCTCTGCTGTCAACATTGCCGCCTTCAATGCAGGCATTGCCATCGGAGCCTACCTCGGCGGCCTGGTCACCGATCATATGGGACTGATCCACACCGCCTGGGTAGGCGCAGTCATGGTGTTCGGGGCCGTTTTGCTCACGGCCTGGAGCCGGGCACTGGAGAACAGAGACGAGATTATGCAGCGGACGGAAGCTGCTTAAGCTAAGTGCTGTGTGCGCCGCAAGAGGCAATGTGTGCAGTCAAGCGGTATGCATGGTCTGATTATAGGCTATAGCTGCCGCAATCCTTTTCTCGTATTAACTCGCTGGCTGTGACGGGGAGAGCACCTTGCTCTTAAAATCCTGCCCAAAATACAACATTTCCCTCTTTATTCCGGGCAAATTTTAAGATTGTTGTATGAAATGCAGCATTTCTCGTCTTCTAAGCGGCTTATCGAAGAAATTATTGTATTTAATACAACATTCCTTTAGAAAATCCGGATATCAAGGAATCAAAGCTGCACTACGTACAACATTTTGCCCGTACCTACACTATTCCTTCAGGAGGTCATTCGATATGGCACAGCATTTGCAAGATACAACTATACTTCAGGGCGGCGTGAGTATGCCGTGGGTTGGACTCGGAGTTTTTCAGGTAGAGGACGGCGACGGGCTGGTGCAGGCAGTGAAGTCTGCAATTGCCCACGGCTACCGCAGCATTGATACGGCCGCAGTCTATGCCAATGAGCGCGGGGTAGGGCAAGCAGTCAGGGAAGCTATGGCCGGGAACAAGCTGGCCCGCGAAGAGCTGTTCATAACCTCCAAGGTCTGGAATGCAGACCTTGGTTATGAAGAGACCCTTGCCGCTTACGAGGCCAGTCTTGAGAAGCTGGGTCTAGAATATTTGGATCTGTATCTCATTCACTGGCCGGTGAAGGGCAAATACAAGGAATCCTGGAGAGCGCTCGAAGCCCTCTATAAAGCAGGCCGTGTCAAAGCCATCGGCGTCAGCAATTTCCAGATTCATCATCTGGAGGATATCCTGCAGGATGCGGAGATCAAGCCGATGGTCAATCAGGTTGAGCTGCATCCTTATCTGTCCCAGCAGCCGCTGCGGAGCTTCGCTAAGACGCATGGCATCCAGATCGAAGCATGGGCTCCGCTGATGCAGGGCCAGCTGCTGGATCAGCCGGTGCTAACGGAAATCGCCGCCAGCCACGGCAAGTCCGTTGCCCAGATCATCCTGCGCTGGGATCTGCAGCATGGGATCGTCACCATTCCGAAATCAACCAGAGAACAGCGGATCATCGAGAATGCCTCCCTGTTCGATTTAGAGTTGAGCGACGCCGAAATGGACCGCATTGACAGCCTCAATCGTGATCAGCGGACCGGTCCCGATCCAGACAATTTCGATTTCTAAGCGGTTGGCGTTCCGCCAGGTATCCAGCCTGATGTGCAGCATGCTGTATATCTGATAATAGAAGAAGCTCCCGCCTTCACACCCTGAAGACGGGAGCTTCTTTTGCTCTTTGCTCTTTACTCTAACTCTGTACTCTTACTCTCACTCTCGCTCTTCACTCTCAATCTTTACTCCTACTCTTTACTCTCACTCATTAATCTCACTCATTAATCTCTACACTTTACTCTTACTCATTACTCTCACTCTTTACTCTTTACTCTTTACTCCTTACTTGCACTCTTTACTCTTACTCTCGCTCTTTACTCTAACTCTGTACTCTTACTCCCTACTCTTACTCCATACTCTTACTCCTTACTCCCACTCTTTACTCTCAATCTGTACTCCTCACTCTTACTTCTTACTTTCACTTTTTACTCTTTACTCTTACTCTTTACTCTTTACTCTTACTCCCACTCTTACTCCTACTCTTACTCCTACTCCTTACTCTCACTCTTTACTCTCAATCTTTACTCTTACTCTTTACTCTTACTCTTTGCCCCGTTTTCCCTTTCGTTGCCGTCTCTGTAGCTCTAACCGCCCACCATAGCAATAAGCACCGGTAGAGCCAGGAAGGACGCCAGCGTAGTCCAGACAATACAGCGCGAGACCAGTGATGGCGAGCTGCCGAAGCGTTCGGCCAGCACCACGGAATTGACGGCCACCGGCATCGACGCCAGAATCAGCAGCACCGAGAATAAGGTGCCCGTAATGTTCAGCGCGAGCAGCACCAGCGCGGCCAGCAGCGGAGCCAGCAACAGCCGGACGGTCAGCCCCGTCCAGAATGCAAGCTGCACATTGCGCTCCGTATGCGCAGCCCGGACCTTCACCATCTGCGCGCCGAGGATCGCCAGCACTACCGGCGAGTAGGCTCCTGCAGCCATCGATACGCCCGAAGCCAGCTCATGCGGCATATGCAGGCCGAGCGCCCGTAGCAGCAGGGCCAGAATGGCCGCATAGATGGCCGGCAGCGAGAAGACTGACTTCACGGCGCTGCGCACCGAGAACTGTGATCTGGCGGCAAAATACACGCCGATCGTATTCACAATCACCATCTGGGCGATGACATAGACCGATGCCTTGTCCAGGCCCAGCTGGCCGAAGGCCAGCAGCACCAGCGGCAGACCGTAATTGACGCTGTTCGTGAAGGTGGAGATGAGCGTCAGGCCGGCGGCTTCCGGCGGAGCCAGCTTCAGGATTTTGCCGATCAGGGTAGCCAGCCCCCATAAGAGAAACAGATTCAGCAGCGAGAATGCGAGCGTCTTATAGACATCATCGAAGGAGATTTCCGCCGTAGCAAGCGTATCCAGGATAATTGCCGGACTGAGAAAATACAGGTACAGCGTCAGCAGGGGCTTCGTGTCAAGATTCTTATAACGTCCGAGCAGCGCCCCGGCGGCCACCGGAATGGACAGCGGCACAATAACCTCTACAAGTGTCGATAGTACAGTCTGAATCACAAGCCAGGACCCCTCTGTTCTTTTGTTACTCCCTACTATAACCTTTGGGGCAAAGAGCGTCTAAGACCGGGAATCAATATCCTTAATAGAAACTGCCTATGGCAGCTCACCGCTTGCAGTCTTTGCAACATATTCCGCCCGAAGGGCAGAATCGGCACCTTACCAAGGGATAGATTAGACCTCACTACCCTGCTCTGCCAAGGTGCATGACATTCACCTGGAATTGACGGCATAGGCATCCCACTCTGAGGTAATAGTTGGAAAAACGTATCTTAATTCGGCTTTTTATGATCCTTTGCCGCAATTAAGTGGATTAACGTCATTTAATTCCTGCCTTTTCTCTATTCTGATTTATATGCAGCCTATTAAGTGCTGATTTTCCAACTATTGTCCGGCAGGTAATCTTCCGCTCATAAGCAAGTGGAGAAATTCCATCTATTTCGATCCAATGGCTCTATCTCCACCACCGGTTATCAGGCGCAGCGTATAAATTCTTATCTTTAGACAAAAAATCCTGTACCCTTATTAAAGCAGGGTACAGGATTTAAGAATTACAGGATTTTAGAATTACAGCATTTTAATTTCAAGCAGCTCATATTTGATGACGCCCATCGGGGCATTGACGCTGATAATGTCGCCCACTTTTTTGCCGATCAGCTCTTTGCCGAGCGGACTTTCGTAAGAAATTTTGTTGTCCAGCACATCTGCCTCTGCGGGCCCTACCACTCTATATTCAATCTTTTCGGAGTATTCCACATCATTCAGAATGACGATGCAGCCCACGCTGACTGTGCTCAGATCCATATTGCTGGAATCCACAATCTGCGCCTTGATCAGCATCTTCTCCAGAATCATGATCCGTGTCTCCATGAAGGATTGATCCTCCTTCGCGGAGTGGTATTCGCTGTTCTCCTTCAAATCGCCGTAGCTGATCGCCAGCTTAAGCCGGGCTGCAAGCTCTTTGCGCCCTGCTCCCTTAAGTTCTCTCAGCTCATCCTCGAGCTTGGCCAAACCTTCTTTCGTCAAAAACACTTCGTCATTGTTGGACATGTATACAACTCCTATTATTTGCTCGCTTTATTGTATTCTAACTCATATTCGCCCAACATGCGAAGAGAAAGCGCTACAGCGGCAAATCGCCACAATTCCAGCACAGCAAAAATAACCCATTATCATTTACAATAGGGACAGATTCCAAATCCAACCACAGTCAGGAGCACTTAGAATTGATGTTTATGCAATCCTCTAAAGTATACCGCTTTACAATCTGCCTGGCCGCCGCACTGATTCTGCTCTCGGGTTCGAGCCTGTCCATTGCAGCTGCAGCAAAGCCATCGTCATCTTCACCAGCCGTTTCAAGCTATGATGTCGTTGTTATCGGAAGTGAAATTCAAGGCGTACTGCTCGCCAAGGAAGCCGTTAAGGCGGGCCTGAAGGTGCTGATGCTTGATCCCCGCAGCAAACTGGGCGGTGAATTGATCCAAGGACAAATGTTCTTCCTCGATGACGTGAATGACAATAAGCAGCGAAGTCTCGTGCAAGGCGAAATCAAGAACCTGTTCAACGGATACAAAGCCGGAACCATCCGCAAGGCAGCGGATTTCCAGACGTATTTTGACAAGGTCATTCAAGGAATTCCGCTGAAAAGCGGGGTTGTTCTGGATCATGTAGACATTAAGACAGCAGGCAGCGGCAAAACTCTTAGCTCGCTTACGTACCACGGCAAGGAAGGCAACAAAGTTACAATTCAATCCCGTTACTGGGTGGAGAATACGGATTACAACGCCCTAAGCAGTCAGTTGAAGGAAGCCCGGATTCCGGGAATGGAGACTATATATAACGGTAAGAACCCGGATTATATGGCCGCTACCTATATGCTCAATTTCAAAAATGTAGATTGGAATCTGCTGCACCAGCGTATTCTGGAGGATTATCCGCTTACGAATGTGCGCAAGAAATATGGCCCCAATACCTATGTAGACTGGCATTTCGCTACCGGGTTCAGCAATATTACCAATACCTACACCACTAAGGACAAGCAGCTGAGGCTACGAGGATTGAATGCCACCTACCAAAAAAACGGCCAGGTAATCATCAACGGGCTGCTGATTTACGATGTAAACCCCTCAGACCCCAAATCCGTAGCGTCCGCAGTTCAGAGGGGGCAAGCTGAAGCTCCTTTCATTCTAAGCTTCTTGCGCAAGAATATTCCCGGCTTCGCCAAAGCAGAGTTGAATGGCTTTCCGGAGTACCTCTATATCCGTGACTATAACCGGTATGAGACTAAGTATGTCCTGGATTACCCGGATCTGATGAATAGTCGGATGTTCTGGGATAATGTGAGTATCGGCGGCTACTCCATAGATTTGCAGGGTACCCGGGCAATTCCTACCGGTATTGGCTACGGCAAGCCGGACCGTTATGGACTGCCGCTGCGCTCCTTCGAGTTGAAGTCTTATGACAATGTGCTGGTGACCGGAAAAAATGTCGGTGCCAGCATCAAGGCCTACGGCAGTGCGCGAATCATGCCGACCACCGCACTGGCAGCACAGACCATCGGCATCATTCTTGGGCGGGAACGCAATAAGCCGCTGGCTAACCTTACGGAAGCGGATTTCAAGCGGATTCGAGCCTATCTGAAACAAGATTATCAGATTGTCCTACAGTAGAAACTTTCTATCTATATTATGTATACACAGCAAACCGCCACTCTGATCCGCGAGAATCTGGAGTGGCGGTTGTTTGTATATTCAGCGGCAGCCCTTTTACCTGTTCGCCCTCTGCTTCCCGGCCCCGGCCTGCAGCACAGGAGCTGCTGCAGCCTTGCCGATTCCGCTTCTCAGCAGAAAGGTCAGCGGAATCGCCAGCAGGCCAACCACCGTAGCGATCAGGAAAATATCCTGTACGCCCAGGGTCATTGCCTGCGCCTTGATCAGCGCACCTGCCGCAGAAGCTCCGCCGCTGAGTTCCTGCTGATGGGCCAGCGACCTGGAGGCGAGCAAGGAGCTGAACACCGCAATGGACAACGCGCCTGTAGCCTGGCGGACCCAGTTCGTCACAGAAGAAGCATGCCCTGTGATCTGCTTGGGTACGGCTGACATCCCGGCATTCGTCACCGGCATGAAGGCCAGGGCAATGCCAACATTGCGCAGGGCCATCAGCATCGCCACACGGGTATGTGTAACGGCCAGCGTAATATGGCTAAGCTCCCAGGTTGAAGCGCTCAGCAGCAGAATACCGCTGAGAATGAGCCAGAACGGGCCGATCCGGGAATACAGCTTGCCGACGACCGGCGACATGACCGCCATCACAATTGAGCCCGGCAGCAGCACCAGCGCCGTCTTCAGCGGAGTGGACTGCTGGATATCCTGCAGGAAGACCGGAATTAGGAAGGTCCCCGAGTATAACGCAACAGTAATAATACAGTTGATGATCAGACTGTAGGTGAACCGGCTCTGCTTGAATACCTTAAGGTTCAGCAGCGGCTCCTGCAGCGACAGCTCCCGGCGGATGAAGTAGGTTAAGGCCGCTGTGCCAATCAGCAGCAGGGATAAGGTCTTCCATGAGGTCCAGCCCCAGGCATTCCCCTTATTGAAGGCGAGAATAATAAAGGCGCTGCTCAGAATCACGGTTACGAATCCCGGCAGATCGAAGCTTCTGCTGCTGGCGGTCTGACGCTGGAACGGCAGGCATTTCAGCGCTACCACGATCGCGATGATGCCGATCGGCAGATTGATCATGAACAGCGATTTCCAGCCGAAGTACCCGGTGAGCCAGCCACCGAGCGTTGGCCCGAAGGCTGGCGCCAGCATGGAGGACAGGCTCCAGAGGCTCATGGCGAATGCCTGCTTCTCTTTCTCGATAAACTGATAAATCATTGTCATCGTCGTCGGGATAATCAGCCCGCCGAATATTCCCTGCAGGGTCCGGAAGATAATCAGGGAATGAATACTCCAGGCCACGGTACACAGCCCGGAGAACAAGGTGAAACCCGACAGGGCAAACACATAGAGATATTTATAGCTCCACTTGTCGCCGAAATACCCTACGACCGGAGCAATTACGCCGGTAGCCAGCAAATAACCCGTAATCATCCATTGCACCGTGCTGATCTCGGCATGGAAGTCTTTCAGAAACACCGGGAACGCAACGTTAATCGTTGTTGTACTGAGAATGGCCATGAAATTACCGAAAAAGATGGCCAGAATAATAAGCCAGAATGATGAATTTTTTGCCGTCTGATTACCCAAGTATGCTCTCTCCTCTGCACTGCCACCACTATAAACATTAGCTTCACACTAATATAGGTGTATGATACAATCATTTCAATATACGTGTATTATACAACTATCATTCTGGAAGTCAATATGACTTATTTCATTAGAGTTTCATTATGCTTTCCTAAATAACCGGCAGCTTTCGCTTAGGGCTGTATTATCACTTATAATATGGAGACATATAAGGCTGGACCTTAAGAATTACTCAATCATAAAGGACGGATACTAACTATGGCTGATGAACAGACTGATAAAAACCTCGAAACCCTGAACCATGAGCTCATTACGCTAATCCGCCTCGGCTCACTGGATAAAAAACATGGCGGACTGGACCGCTCCTCCTACACCCTGCTCCACCATCTGTCGAACCACGATAAGGTAGGCGTTAAAGCGCTCGCCGAAGAATTCGGCCTCGATACCTCTACCATCAGCAGGCAGACGAGCGTCCTTGAGGCGAAGGATTATGTGGTAAAGGTGCCTGATCCGCAGGATGGAAGATCGAGCTATTTTCAGATTACCGCGCTGGGTGCGCAGACGTTTGCCGAGGCCCGGGACATCCGGCTGCAGCGCTATGAGCAGATTTTTGAAGACTGGTCTCCCGGGGACTGCCAGACCTTCAGCGGACTGCTGGCCAGGCTCAACCGGAAACTGCTGCAAAAGCCAGACTAAGGATTGACGAATAATGACGAAACTGGTAGATTGAATTAATCATACAATTTAACTCGGAATTATATTTTAGCCAAAGGGGCTGGTTCTGCATGAATTTTATCTTCTTTTCCCCGCATTTCCCTAAGAACAGCGCTGATTTCTGTACCCAGCTGCAGCAGCAGGGGGCGACGGTGCTCGGGATTGGCGATGCCGAATATGACCAGCTGGAGGACAAGCTGAAGTCGGCACTGACGGAGTATTATAAAGTAAGCAATCTGGAGAGCTACGAGGAGATCCTGCGGGCCGTTGCTTTTTTCACCTATAAATACGGGAAGATTGACCGCTTCGAGTCACTGAACGAATACTGGCTGGAGCAGGATGCCGCTATCCGCACGGATTTCAACATTTACGGCACCAAGTCCGATTTCGTCTCCAACCTGAAGCAGAAATCCAAGATGAAAGAATTCTTCCATAAAAGCGGTGTAAGCACCGTTCAGTTCTCCACCGGGACTACGCGTGAAAGCGTGGAGAGCTTCATCCAAAGCGCCGGCTTCCCGCTGGTGGTTAAGCCCGATCTCGGCTCCGGTGCCAGCAATACGTACAAGATTAATAACGAAGAGGAGCTGCAGCACTTTTTT
Source organism: Paenibacillus sp. FSL E2-0178 (assembly GCF_038593005.1). NCBI lineage: Bacteria > Bacillati > Bacillota > Bacilli > Caryophanales > Paenibacillaceae > Paenibacillus > Paenibacillus sp. FSL E2-0178. The sequence goes on along the minus strand of NZ_CP151953.1, from coordinate 4,961,309 downwards.
GACACTAAGCCAGAGGATGTAGCCTTTATTATTGAGGAATTCATCGATGGCGTTATCCTCACCTATGACGGGCTGGTGGATATTGACGGCAATGTGCGGTTCGCGGTCAGCCACCTGTTCGAGAATAGTGTCATGGAGGTCGTCAACACGGATAACCACCTCTACTATTTCTGTCTGAGAGATATCAGCCCCGAGGTTGAAGAGGCCGGGAAGAATATTCTGAAGGCTTTTGACATCCGGGAACGGTTCTTCCATATCGAGCTGTTCAAATCTCACAAGGATGGCCGGATCATTGCCCTGGAAGTGAATATGCGTCCCCCGGGCGCCTGGATGACCGATGCCATTAACTTCGCATACGATGTGGATGTCTATAAAGAATGGGCCAGCATGATCGTACACAATGAGGTCGGCGGTCCTTACGAAGGCAAATATTACACTGGCTATGCCAGCCGCAAAAATCATAAGCATTACGCTCACAGCCACGAGGACATCTACCGCACATTCGGCGGGCAGATTGTGAACTATGCCGAGATTGAAGAGGTATTCAGCCGAGCGATGGGTAACAGTGCTTATCAGTTCCGTTCTCCCGAGCTTTCGGAGGTTAGGGACATCAGAGGTTATATTCACCAAGAAGAGGGATAGGATGTGTTAACGGATGAGGATAAGCTACCATAAGGAGTACAGCCACAACCTGGGCAGAGACATGGAATATAAAATATACGGCCACGCCGGCAAACCGATGCTCGTCTTCCCCACGTCGCTTGGACGCTTTTATCAATATGAGGATTCGGGCATGATTGACACGCTCTCCTCCTTCATTGAAGCGGGCAAGCTGCAGATATGGGCCTGCGACAGTATTGATGAAGAGACCTTCTTCTCCACTCACTGGAATAATGAGGACCGGGTTCACCGTCATGAGCAGTATGATAAATATGTCGCACATGAGCTGATTCCCGGCATCCTCCACCAGAGCAAGCAGAACAACGGCGGGACCGATCAGCGCATTCTGATCTCAGGCTGCTCTATGGGCGCTTATTACAGTGCCAGCTTCTTTTTCCGTTATCCGCAATATTTCGATACCTTAATCGCCCTGAGCGGCGTCTATTCTACCTATTATTTCTTCGGCGACTATATGAGCGAGAATATCTATCTGAATTCACCGCTGCATTACCTGCCGGGACTGACGGATGAATACTATCTTAACCAGTACCGCAGCAGCAATATCATCGTCTGCGTCGGACAAGGCGCGTATGAGGATGAGATGCTTCACGAGACCCGCCTGCTTCAGGATGTGCTTGGACGCAAGGGAATTCCCGCACGGATCGACTACTGGGGACATGATGCCGGTCACGATTGGCCGTGGTGGAACAAGCAGATTCATTATTATGTGGAAGGCTGCTTGTAGCACGTTTATGGGAAAAAAGAACGGGACTGTCCAGTCATCATTGCAGATGACTGCGGCAGTCCCGTTTTTGGCATGCGCTCACCCGGTTCACGGCATAAAAAAGGAAACCGCCAGGTTCAGCAGTTTCCTTCCAGCACTTACAGCCAAGTCTTATTCAGGCAAATGCTCTGAACAGAACAGAACCAGTGCTGCTTCCTCGTCTTCTTCCATATCGAAATCGAGAACCTTGCCTGACGATGTTTCCTGCAGATCGTAGCTGACAATGCTTGTCTGCTCTTCTTCCACTTTCACAATTACGCGGGCCGAAACACCGTTCTCTACGTATAGCTCATCATCTTCCGGCACATCCAGGTTAATGACGAACTCATATCGCTTGCCGCTTAGTATTCCAAAAGGATCTCTTACGTTCTCCACGGTGTAGCTTGTAAATGTCAACACGTCGCATTCCTCATTTCTCAAATCACTGCCAGATTATTGTAACACAAGTAGAAACGCCTTTGCTGTCCTTTTACAAGACAGCATCGTACTTATGATGACAAACTGCTGCCTAATTTATCCGGGAAACTGCGCTGCCTGCACCTCTGCCTTGCCTTTGGTCTTCTTGATCTGCTTGCTGCGCAGCTGTCCGCAGGCCGCATCAATATCGACTCCGTGCTCCAGCCGGGTGCTGACGCTGACGCCCTGTTTCTTCAGCGTATCGAAGAACGCCCGCACGGATTCCCGCTCGCTCCGCTGGTACTGGCTATGCTCATCTACCGGATTATACGGGATCAGATTCACATTCGCCAGCTGGCGCCGGTCTCCGATTAACTCGGCCAGCTCCAGGGCATGCTCCTCACGGTCATTGATATCCTTCAGCAGGATATACTCCAGGGTAATTCTCCGGTTGGTCTTCTCCAGGTAGTAATCAATCGCCGGCATTAACTTCTCTATAGGAATGGCACGGTTGATCTTCATGATCTGTGTCCGCAGCTCATTATTCGGCGCATGCAGGGAGATCGCCAGATTGACCTGCATATTGGCGTCGGCGAATTCTCTGATTTTGTCAGCCAGACCGCTGGTGGATACGGTAATGCCTTTGCCGGCAATGGCCAGACCCTTGTGATCCTTGATCGTAATCAGGAAGTTCAGCAGATGCCGGAAATTATCGAACGGCTCACCGATGCCCATTACGACTACATGGCTGACCTTTTGCCCAAGACCGGCCTGATCCAGATCAAGCTGAACCTTCATAATCTGCTCGACAATCTCGCCGCTGGTGAGATCGCGGCTCTTCGCCAGCAGCCCGCTTGCGCAGAAGCTGCAGCCGATATTGCAGCCGACCTGAGTGGTGACGCAGACGGATAATCCGTATTTCTGCCGCATAAGCACCGTTTCAATCAGGTTGCCGTCTTGTAAGCGGAACAGGAATTTGACAGTGCCGTCAGCCGATTCCTGCTTCACATGCTCTTCCATCGTCTGAAAGACATAATGCTCTTCCAGCAGCTGTACACAGTCCGGGTTCATCCCCGTCATCTCTGCAAAGCTGGTAACCCGCTTGCGGTATAGCCATTCCCAGACAGCAGATGCACGGGATTTCTTGTGCCCATGCTCCAGCAGCCAGGCGGTCAGTTGTTCCAAAGTCAATCCATAAATGGATTCTTTATTCATTTCATATCCTCTTTTCAAAACTTTAAAGTTCAATCAATCTATTCTACCTTGCGGGGGACATTAGCAACAACAATAACTTATTGTCTCAAATTTTGTTTATTAAAACAAGGGGAAACGCTGCCGATTCCGGGTCTTTTCCGTGCACATACGCAGAAAAGCGCACCCCGCGATCCGGGATACGCTTCCTGCTTTTTATTTGAAGACGGCGAACTTCAGTCCCTGTGCCTGAAGATACTCAATGATCTCAGGAAGCGCCTGGACCGTAACTGCTTTTTCGTGCAGCAGGTAGATGCCGCCGGACGGGTCCGTTGTATGGAAATAACGGAGAACCTGCGGGGCATTATCGGCTTTCCAATCTTCGGGGTCCCGGTTCCAGAGCAGCAGCTTCATATGCTGCCGCTTCGCCTCAGCGGCCAGTTCATCATTAACTGCACCATAAGGCGGACGGAAGATAGTTACCGCCGAGTTCATGTTCGACTCCAATTCCCGGCTGGCCCGCTCCAGATTCTGGCGGTTCTCCTCAGGGCTGTTCCGTGTCATATCACTGTGATCCCAGGAGTGGCTGCCTACTGGCATGCCATGCTCATTAGCATAGCTGACCTCTGCCGGGCGGCTGCTGGCGTTCTGTCCAATAAACAGGAAGTTCGCCGCCACACCATACTCGTCCAGAATATCTACGATCTGCCTTGTATACTGCGAGGGCCCATCGTCGAAGGATAAGGCCACATAACCCTGAGGCAGGCTGTATTCATAGCTGTTCCCGTCCAGTTCAATCTCTTCAACCGCAGTCTCAGGAGCCGCTGCAGAGGTATCTTCCGGGGTATCTTCCAGGGTATCTTCCGGAACCTCTTCCCGGACTGCCGGGACTTCGCTGCTCTGGTAGGCCGCCGTCTGGATCACCGGTATAACATTAAAAAGGGGACTGCTGCTGACGTCCGCAGCTACGGCCGCCTGCAACGGGTCCTCATGGGCTTCTGCGCTGTTGCTGAACAGCTTGCCGTCCATGCGCAGCAGGAACAATGCGATGAGGCAGCTGAACAGAATACCGCGCAGCAATATGGCCCGAGCAGGCCGCAGGCTGCGGCTGCGCTTCAGATGTCCAGGTCTGTGCTGCGGCAATTCAAGTGACGGTACCTGAGCAGCAGGCCCGGGCCCGGCTGGACGTTCTTCCTCCTGCCGCGCCTTTACAAGCTGCGAGGCATACTCCTCAGAGCAGGCATAATACAGCGTTTCGCTAAACGTCTGGTTCATTTTGATCAGGGAGCTGAAAAAACTGCGGCGGAAGGGGTCCCATTTGGGATAGAGAGACAAACGCACACGCTGACCCGCGAAGGGGCCAAGCATACTCAATTGCACATATGTATATTCATCGATGATTAGTATTTGGCGGGCGGAACCGCTGCTGTGGGTTAAACCTACCTCCATCTGATAGACGCCCTGCCTCTGCTCAAGGGACAGCAGCTCTACCATCCGAGCAGCGTTCGCCGGGTGTACTGGCATAAGTCCTATGTATCTCCGTTGCTGTCGTTACGCTCTGCCGGCGGAGTGCTTCCGCCAAAGGGTACGGTCATGCGGTTGGTGAAATCGCTGATCATGCTGGAGAGGTAGGTTTTCTCCTGCCGGACCGTATCGTATTTCTGCTTCAGGTGACTGTTCTCTGTCTCCAGGCGCCCGATCTTCTCTTCGAGCTCATTCATCCGCTTCAGCTTCTCGGAGATGGCATCATTATGCTTTTGTACAAGATTGGCATATTTCTGCTGCTCCAGATCAATGGTGCTCTTGAGCTCATCCATTTCTCCTGACAGGGTCGTGTGCAGCTCACGGTAGTCCTCCAGTACCTGGTCCACCTTCAGATTCTTCTCCACCAGCTTATGCTCTAGCTCCAGGATGCTCTTCTCCCGCTCTTCAATTACCTTGTTCAGGTTCTTGAGATCCCGTCCCAGCCTCTCCACATGACTGCTGGAATGATTCAGCCGGTCCTGCAGCTCATGGTTATTCGTTTCAGCATGCGCTCGGGCCTGAATCATCTGCTCTACTGCGAAGACAAGATCCAGCGACTTTTTATCCAGCTGCGCTTTGCCGACGGACACGAGGCCGGGAGCACTTTCAGCCTTCTCATAATTATCGCTATCTTCGGGCGGAAGTTCGGCCAGTTGAACCTTTTGAACCATACCCGGTTTGGCCGGTTTGTCCACAGCTTCTTTCTTCTTAAAAAACGGAGCCGCCATCTATATAATCACCTCATTATAAATGTCAAAATATGTCGAGCATATACGAGTTTATTATAGTTGATTTAGCGGATGCGTTAGTGAGCCTTAGTATCTAACTTTACTAAATGTATCCAAAGGCCTAAGTTGCGCCATACAAGCCGCTGACAGGCTTATTTCAGGATAAACCACCTATGCCATTTGTACTGGACGTTCCCGAAAAACAAGGACCACACCGCGCCTGAAAATCCCGGATTATTCCGGCGTGTTGTCATAGCACCTTAGGGCCAGAGTAATGTACTGAACAGCAAAAAAGCGCAGTCCGCAGGAAGCAGACCACGCTTTTCATCCAAACCATTATTTATACAGTACCTTCTCCACATTGTATTTCGCCTTAAGCTTATTCACAATGTAAGTCTCATAAATTTCTCTGTCGACCGGGTCTTCCACAATGCAGACTTCAATCTTGGTAACTTCATCACGGTGTGGCTTCATGACCGATACGTTATCTTCGAAGTGCTTCTTGATCCGCGGTCTCAGCTTGCGTGCCTTGCCTACAAACAGCAGCTCATCCTTGTCATTGTAGAACATGAAGATGCCGCCGGCTTCGCGGGTGATCAGGTGAAAGTCCGTAAATCCGTAAATATTGCTGAGCACAGGGTTCTCCTGCTTAAAAATAGTAACTTCCGGTGCTGGAATGGTAATGCTGATCATTAAGCTTCACTTCCTCATTGTATATAGAAATAAATAGTATCACAGATTGGGAAACCTGACTATTTCTATCTTCTGCAGATTACTCCTGTTTTATAAGGGGATTTGTACATTTTCAGCTGCACGGTTCTGGAGGGAATGGATCGTCGCTGTTATCCCCTGTTCAAAAGGCGTGGCCGGAACCGGCCCGGCTACCCGCTCGTACTTCGCACCGCTGAGCCGCAGCGGCTCCTTCGTCAGATACAGCATCTCGACAATCTCTTTCATTACCGGTACTAACAGGCCGAGCAGTGACAAACCTGCTGCGCCTAAGGGGATAACCAGTTTCGAGCTTCCGGCGGCTTCGCGGGCAATCCGGACGATCTCTTTACCGGAGATCACGCCCGCTCCAGGAATGTTCCAGTTCTGCCCATAGGCCTCCTCGCGGAGGGCGAGCTCCACCATCATCACTGCCGCATCCGGCAGATAGACGTATTCACGCGCAACATTCATATTGCCGATGAACATCGCAGGTCTACCGGCAGCTATGGCTTCAAGCGTCGATCCGAGGTAAGAGGCTTCATTGGCGGTGGGGCCGTAATAATCCGGCAGACGGACAATCATTCCCTTCGTGCCGCTCCAGCGCGGGCTGAAGAACATCCGCTCGAATTCCAGCTTTATTTTTCCCTTGCGGGTATGCGGATTCTTCGGATAGTTCTCGTCAATCGGCTGCTCATTCACTCTTCTGCCATACGGATAAATCCCGTCTACAGCCACTACCTTCGCCCCCAGGCGGTTCGCGGCCTCCATCACAGCTTCACCCATCGGCAGCAGCTTCGCGGCCATTTCGTGATAAGGCACCGATGCACTGTGAAAAATAACATCAGCCCCGCGCGCGGCCTTAAATACATCATCCGCCCGGAACACATCCCCGGTCTGCAGGCTCAGCCCTGCCGGATTCCCGAGCTTGGCCGCGAGCTGTTCCAGCTTCGGCATGGAGCGCCCAAAGGCTACAGTCCCGATCCCTCTTCGAAGCAGCTCGGCAATAATCACCGTTCCTGTCCCTCCGGTTGCTCCGAGTACCATCGCTTTGTTTATCATTTGAAATTCCTCCTGGTATAATGAATTGTTATTTATTATTAATTATTATTAGTGATTGATCACTAACTAAATAATAAAAATAAAAATAAAAATAAATGGTATATAGCTGAACTAAATTTAAGCTGTTAACTGAAATCCTGTACGAAATACAACATTCTACCCATGAAATCGGGCTAAATTGAAAATTGTTGCACAAAAGGCAGCATTCCATCTGATTCAGGCGGCTAAGCGGAACAATTCATGTATTTCGTACAACATTAATTACGAATCCCACCATATTCATGAGCTCAAGTTGTAATACGTACAACATTATCTATTTCCTGGCTACTTACCTGCGTTCATAATGAAAATGATGGACACGTACCACTATTTCGTTTCGTTCAAGCTTTGCTTGTTCTTTGCTTAATTCTTTGCTAATTCTTTGCTAGTTATCCATTACATTATTAAGTTATTGATCAGTCACTACTTGAGCCTGAAAAAATGATGATCCGGCTGGATCGGGAATTATGCAGCTGACTCTTGCCTGTGGCTCTGCATTTTGTTTAATCCTCCTCCAGCGCTTGTTGCACCGTTACTCCGATCATCCCCTAGCCCGCCCCGCGATGCTTATAGATGCTTCGGCTTCAGCTCCGGCATTCCCAGCGTGAGGGCGATATTGCAGAGCATACCGTTAGCCATGAAGGTGCTCACCTCCACCTCCGGGTGCGCAAACCCTGCTGCCGAGAACTTGCTCTCCATCAGACGGGTTACCTCCAGAATTCCAGCCTGCATCGACTGGCGGATAGCTTCATCCCGGATGCCGATGGCCTGCACCTGCAGAATAATCTCATTCGGATGGGTCTCCATCAGTTGCTCGTATAGCTGAATGGCCTCTGCAAGGAGATGGTCTGCGGGAGCCTGAAGCCCTGAGAAGGTGCGGAGAATCCGTTCAAAAGCCCGCTCCAGCGCAGCAATGAACAGCTCTTCCTTATTCTTAAACAGCTTGAAGATATACGGCTGGGATATCCCCACCTTCTCGGCCACCTGCGCGGTTGTAGCCCGGTAATAGCCATGTTCTGCAAACACAACTACAGCCGACTCCAGAATCTGCTCCCTGCGGTTTACCGGAACGGTCTCCTCTCCTTTGGAACGGATAGTGCCCGATTGCTTGTTCATATAGGTCTCCCTTTCTGCCGGAATAATAGGTGATCGTTTGGCTGTCTTTAGGTTATTGATCAATCACTCTCTTGTTTAGCAGTATATACTTCAATCTTTAAATAAACAACCACAGCCCCCCCTCTCAACCGCGTGCAGAGAGATTGCACGCGGCGCTAAGCCAATTATTTTTTCATATAATTATTTATTTTGCCGGACCGGACGCTGGACCGGAGTTAGTGAGGGTGATGGAAAGGACATGTCATCGCTTCGGCAGCGCCCTGTTGCTCAGACTCTGCTGCCGGATCATCCGTCCCCGCATGCAACGAGGCAGAGCCGCCAGCTTCACTGGATGGACCGGCTGCTGCATCTAACCTGTCCGCGTACGCCTTCTTCTGGTACATGAAACGCGGACTTAGATGCAAATCCCTCAAGGTGTTATCGTTCCAGATCGGTGTGGACGAAGGCGACATCGGGGGGATCAGCCAGCCCCATTTGCCTGATACTTCGCGCCCCTGCCGCTTCTCCTGTTCCTGGAAGCGGACGAACTGATCTGCCGCTGTATGGTGATCGACAATACTGACCCCGGCCTGCTTGAAGGAATGCAGTACAGCGCGGTTCAGCTCCAGCAGCGCGCGGTCTTTCCACAGCGAGGTATTAGTCGAACGGTCCAGGCCCAGCAGATCGGCCACTGCCGGCAGGCGGTTATACCGTTCTGTATCTCCCAGATTCCGGGAACCGATCTCCGTTTCCATATACCAGCCGTTGAAGGGCGCCGCCGGGTAACGGATGCCGCCGATCTCCAGGCACATATCCGAGACAACCGGAACGGGGTACCAGCGCAGGCCCAGCTCTGGGAACCGTCCGATCTCCGGATGAGTGAGCGGAATCTCCTGCACAAGTCCCGGCGGGACGGGGAACCACCGGGGTTCCTCCCCGCCGATGCTGATGACAAGCGGCAGAATATCGAAATCCCCGCCTGTCCCCTGCCAGCCCAGCTTCCGGCAGACCGCAGTGAACTCATCCGACGCAGGATCACCGGCACGCGGCTGCTCCCCGTCCCCGGGATAGCCGGCATAACGGATCAGCTGATGATTCCAGATCCGGATAGCTCTATCCGGCTGCTCTCCGCTGCGGAATACGGTAATGACCGGCCGGATCCTGCCGCCGTTATTCGCATGCTCCACATGCCGGAATAACGCCTCGGCCACCTCCTCCGCAGTCTCTGCCCCGCGCGTATCAAGCACTGTAAGCGAATGCCAGAACAGCCTTCCGATACAGCGGCTGTTATGACGCCAGGCCATCCTCGCCCCATGGGTTAGTTCTTCCTCCGTATGTATATAGGTGCCCGTAAGAATCACCTCTTCGCGTATATGTGCAAGACGCCGCTCCCGCTCACTCTCTGACTTGTCCAGCTCCTGGTAACATGCAGTGATGAAGGCTTCCGCCTGCCCGATTAATTCATCAATGTTAGGTTGCTGATCTATTCGATTCATTCTTTCCCTCCTTGTTTCTGGTAAAATAATGTTGATCAACTCCGCTATTGGAGCGGATAACTACATGCTGGGGTGATGAGGTTGAGCAAATTCGGAATGTACGCGAAATTCACCGCTAAACCGGGTGAACGGGAGGCATTGGCTGCCATTCTGCTGGAAGCCGCAGCGGCGGCTGAGCCTGTCCAAGAATGCGAGCTGTATATCGTGAACCTCTCGGAATCCGAGGCGGATATCCTCTGGGTCACAGAAGTATGGAGCAGTGCGGAAGCCCATGCTGCTTCCCTTGCCCTGGAGGCCACCCGTGCCACGATCCAGCGGGCCATGCCGCTGATTGCCGGAGTCGAGCCGGTCAAGCTAATACCTGTGGGCGGAAAAGGGCTGGCGTTCGGTTCAACTGCCCCATAGGCGGCTGAACCCTTATACCTTTCCTGAAATAGAGGCAAGGAATGCAGCCCCAGGGCAGTAATCCTTGCCTCTATCTCATGATGCCCGCCTTGCCGGCAGCCCCGCTGCCATCCAGGCGCAGTTCCGCTTCAATTAGAGCACTTATTTCAGCTCCAGCTCAGCCAGCCTGGCGATAATCCGTCTTTTGCGGTATAGCATACGGGCAGCCTCCGTCACATCCTCCAGCGTCTTCCGGTTGAGATACGCGCCAAAGAACATGCCTGCAACCGGAACAGTCTGGAGCAGCTTTTTCCAGCCCCAATTGTCACGGTATACCATAACAACCTCTTTCCAGCCCTGAATCTTCGAGACTGCCGCGTTCGTTCCGGCAATGATGTTGCCGTCCCCGCCGGCCTGCAAATTCAGCTCCCGCAGAATCGTCCGCTTGCCGACAATATCGGAGGATGCGAATTGCATCACCTTCACAGTGAATATCCGTTCCGCCTTATCCGTCGGATCGTAGCCATAGCATAGGCCAATCTCCTGGATGGCCTTCAATGAAAGGCCGAGCACAGCCGGAATATCGGCAGCAAGAGTGAAGATTCCGCCGAAGCCGGTAGTTGCCCCTTGGGCAGTTGCCGTATTCCGGCTCCTCTCTGAGAGCCGGAGCGCTGCCGCATCCATCACAGCCAGCGGATACGGCCCGGTGCCGGTACCCCCGGCTGCCACGCTTGCCTCCCCGATCAGCGTGCCTACCTTGCGCCCGGCAACCAGATAGTTGCCGCCATTCTGAATGTAGCTGCCCAGCTCATCCAGCAGCGTGCCTACCTTCTCATGAATAATCTTCGGTGTGATTTTATCAAGCAGCTTGAACGGCAGGCGGGTAATCCGGTCCCAGATCATCAGCTTATTCTGCTCTTTCTCCCACTTGGCAATCCGGGCAAGCTCAGCATGCAGTGTCTCCGGTGTCTCCAGCGGTACCCGTGAATCAGTAGCTTCCGGCATATTTATGCCTCCCTTGAATGAATGGTCTTGTCATGTTTGTTGCGTCTGCGTCTTAGTGGTATTACTACGTAGCCTTCCCCTGATCCGGTTCACGTATATTATAGATGTGCCTGATACCTTATAACCTTATTCACTCCGAATGATTGCACAAGTTTGCATAAGCTGGCCCCTAATTAGATAAATATATAAGACGCACTTAAGATTTGAACGTGAAGCTTAGTCGTCACTGCGGTGAACATTTGGACTTCCGGCCGCTGCCCGCCCCCAGATTTCTTGATTATTACCGCTGTTCGCAGTGGAAATCCGGTGACTGGGTATGCTTCCGTAGCGAGCTTTCCTTCGGAAAGCTTTCAGGCGGGCGCTATCGCTCCTACAGTTCCAAATTCCCCCTCCGCTTCTTTCGCTTTTTGTTATTTTTTTAGTGCTTCTTATATAGCAAACAGGCATTCCCGGAGTAAATCCGGAAATGCCTGTTGCAGCAGTAACGCAGGTGCTTAATAGCCTGCCGAATTCAGGCCAGCTTCAGACTCGGAGCAGATCACACTGGCTGATTGCTCAGGCTTTAGCTTTAGCTTTAGCTTTAGCTTTAGCTTTAGCTTTAGCTTTAGCTTTAGCTTTAGCTTTAGCTTTAGCTTTAGCTTTAGCTTTAGCTTTAGCTTTAGCTTTAGCTTTAGCTCTAGCTCTAGCTACGGGCCTTGCCGCCAGGTTCGTCCAGTGAAGCGAGTCTGCGTTTCTCTTCGGCCAGCCTGTCTTCAGTCAAGTCTACACCGTGTCCGCCGACCGATCCTTCAGGAGCATGGCGAACAGCTTCCTCCGCTTGCTCCAGGCTATTCTCCGCCTGGTCAATCATCTGTTCCGCCGGATGGCTTAACGCCTGAGTTACAGCATTATGCAGCTTGGTCACAGAATCCTGCGCCTGATCCACCGTGCTGTTCGTCCGCAGACTGGATTCGTAATGCTTCATAAATATACTTCCCCCTCAATCACGGTTTCTGTTCTTCTCTAGGATGGATTGGAGGCCGTATTCTTATGCAGACATCTCCTACACCAGCAACATGGCGGTGAGAGTCATCGCCGCCAGACCCAGCAGGACCGGCTTCAGATTGCGCCGGGCCAGCTCGAAGGGGCTGACGCCGCAGATCGCCGCGGCGGGAATGAGCGCCCACGGGATCAGGGTGCCGCCGCCGACCCAGATGGCGGCTACCTGCCCAAGGGCGGTCAGGGTTGCCGCGCCGGAATGGATCGCGGCGGCGAACAGCCCGGCAATCGAGCCGGCCAGCGAGATGCCGGAGAAGCCGGAGCCGTCGAGACCGGTGATCGCGCCGATCACCGTCAGCGTTACGGCTCCCACGGCACCATTAAGCGGCACGTGATCCGCCAGGGCAACGCCCAGGTCGTTCACGATGCCGTGCGAGCCGTCCGGCAGCACCTGGCCGAACAGCTCGGTAAAGGCCGAGTCGCCAAGATAGAAGAAGGCGGCGATCGGGATAACCGGTCCGAAGACCTTGAAGCCGAATATGAATCCTTCAATGAGATAAGCCGTGATTTTCTCCAGCCCCCGTCCCTGGCCGCGGTGGGCCAGCAGGGTGATGACAATCAGGATCAGCACGGCGGTTCCGCCGACCAGAGCTGTAGCATCACCGCCCTGCAGGTGCAGCATGAACATGGCTATCACATCCAGGAGGAAGAGCAGCGGGATGGCGATAGCCAGCGCTTTTCGAAGCCCGGCGCTCATAATTACCTGCCCGTCATCGCCCGTCCCGGCTGCAGACAAAGGCCCTGCTGTGCCTTGGGCAGTGACCAGGCCGTCTCTCCACGTTCCGTTCTTCTGGTCTCTGCGCATCATCCAGAAGGCAGTGACAGTAGTTACAACCCCCATAACAATAACCAGCGGAATACTTGCCTGCATGACGCTGGATACCGGAAGACCCGCAGCATCCGCAGTCAGCTTCGGCGCTCCCTGGATAATATAATCGCCGGAGAGGGCGATCCCGTGCCCGAACAGATTCATTGCCATCGCCGCACCAAGTGCGGGCAGTCCCACCCGGACAGCCACAGGCAGCAGAACTGCCCCGACCAGTGCCACCGCAGGGGAAGGCCAGAAGAAGAAAGAGGTCACCATCATGATCAGCCCGATCCCCCAATAGGCCATTGCAGGTGTGCGCAGAAACCGGGTGAGCGGGGATACCATCGTCTCGTTGATGCCTGTAATAATCAGAATCCGGCTCATCGCCACAATAATGGAGATAATCATGATGGTGCCGAGCAGCTCTTTGGTAGCATATACGAAGGAGTTGAAGATTCCCGACACCGATCCGCTGAGTGTGGCCGTTGCCAGCAGCCCCAGCGCCAAAATCCCGGTCACGCAGATCATTGTCGTATCACGCCGCCGGATCAGCAGCGCCAGAATGAACACAATGAACACTAAATAGACCCAATGAATCGCCGTAAGCTGGATACCCATTATCCTGCGCCCCCTTTCCACTTACTTATAGCAAGTAGGTGCTATATGCTATGCAGGGGCATAGGCTGGTGTTCGTACAACCGGGCACGGCTGCACCATCCTTATAAAAAAAAGACCCCGGAATCCACGCAAACCACGGATTCCGAGATCAATATATAGGTGTTTCCCTATTAATGCTGCCGGTTAGCCCTCCGCGCCCGGATGAAGGCCAGCTGCTGCAGCCGGTCCTGGGTGGAGCTTCCGCTCCACAGGCCAGGTTGCCCAGCAGGTTGCCCGGCAGGGCCCCCGCTGCTCTTCCCTGCTTCTTCCGGTGAAGGGGCAGAAAGGGACTGGGTACAAGTACCATCCCTGTAGATGATCAGGCTATGATCAGCAGAGAGGTGATCTTTGGCGACATACTCATCGATGTAGCCGTATATTTTTCTTAAGGTCACAGGATCTTTGCTCATCTGCTGCAGGATATTCGGGGCAATCACAATCTCCCGCACATCATCCCGGAATCCCTTGCCGGCACTGTCCGCACCCTTGCTCCCGTCCTTGGACACCGCTGTGATCCGGACAGGCAGGCCGTATTTCTTCCTGATTCTGCGTGCCTGATCTTCAATGGCCGCAGCAACAGCTGCCAAAGTCTCCGAAAAACTAAGCACAGACGACTCTGCCGGAGCATGGGCCTCCTGATGCGGTGAACGGGTCAGTGAAGCTGCTTGAATCCGGGAAATGGGAATATACATCGAACATTCCTCTTCTCGATAAAAGTTCAGGACAACTCTTTATCGGTGAAAAGAAGAAGATTGTTTAAACCGTTCTATTCTGTGCCCAGTGCGCCCGCTGCTGCATCCTCGCCGCCAAGCCGCCCGGAGGTGAAGGAATACCCCAGTCCGACGCCATTTCCTACGTAAGTATCGTTAAAGAGTACGCCTTCGGACTCCACGCCCACGGCATATAATCCTTTGATGGGCACACGCTTGTCATTCAGCACCTGGAACTTGGTATTTACAAGCAGGCCGCCCACCGAGCAGAGATTGTTGATCTCGGAAATAATCGCATAATACGGGCCGCTCTCACCCATCGGAAGCAGATATTCCTTTGCTTTGCCGAACTCGGTATCGATGCCGGTCTTCGCCGCTTGCTGATACAGCTTAAAGTCAGCAGCGAATACCGCAGCATCCATACCCGCATTTTTTGCCAATTCCTCAATGGTATTACCCTTGAAGCCGTCACCGTTGGCAACCATGGACTCGAAGACTTTATCCGCATCCTTCCAAGGCTGGTCCAGCGTGAATTTATCAGCAAAAGAAGCATAGAATTCCGGCGGCATTCCCGGCAGTCCGGGTGCCTTCAAGCCATTCATCCCCTTGGTCTTGAGGGCATCAATCTGCGCCTGCGAGAGAATGACCAGATGATAAGCTCCGTTAAAAGCACTCGTGTTCGCCGCTGCTACTGCGGTTAGTGTTGCCGCTTCATCTCGGAATCTCGCCCCGGAAGGGCCGACATTCATCAGCGTTGGCAGGTAGGAGAGCATCAGCGGATAGCTGGCTTCGAACGGCTCATACTCCGCCTTCAGCTTGTCCGTTGCTCTGGCCAGGGTCTGGTGAAGCATTTGTCCCCCGAAGTTATCGGGAACCTTCGCCCCAATATCCCAGGACATTTGCAGCCCTTCGCCGATATTCTGTCCTAGTCCGCCATTGACGCCTTCGAAGCCGAAGGCTTCCTTGACCATCTCTTTGTTGCCGGCATAACCGCCGGTAGCCATGACAATGCTTTTGCCGGTGATCTCAAGCACAGTTCCATCCGCCTTCCCGGCAACCACTCCGGTAACCTCTCCATTGCTGCCTGTAATCAGCTTCTGGGCTGTTGTTTCGGTGATTACCTGTCCGCCGCCCTTTTCCACGGATTCTGCAAGCATCGCCTTCAGCAGATCCTGGCGGGTGTCATAGGCTGGTAACATATGCAGCTGTTCTCCGCCAAAGTTAAGGAAGGTAGTGGTGTAGCCCTTGCCTGTCAGCCAGTCATAGGTTTCACCCGACTTGGTCACGTACTGGCGGATTGCCGCTGCGTCTACTCTCCAGTGATTATTAACGATCCAGTCGCCGATCTCCTTCTCTACTTCCACTTTAAGTCCGCTGCTGACAGCGGCTGAAGAGTTGTAGAACTTACCTGCCCAGGACAGATTGCTTGCTCCGCCAATCGTAGCTGTTTTCTCAATAAGAATGACCTTTGCGCCTTTATCGGCTGCAGAGACTGCTGCAGAGACTCCGGATGCGCCTGCACCCACGACAACGACATCCGCAGACAGCTGCTCCGTCTTGCCTTCTCCCGATTTCACTACAGCTCTCGATTTAAAAGCCTCCACGTTGCCGCCCGCCTGCTTCACCGCATCTTCAACGGCTGTCAGAATCGCCGTGCTCGACTCCGAAGCACCGCTGACTGCATCTATGGCCAGGGTCTGGCCGGCAATAATCTCTTCCTTAATCTTATTAATGGCCTCCACACCGATGCCGGCCGTTTCGTTCTGGCTGACCACCTGGATATCCGTGATTACGGATTCGGCGTCGAGTGTAACCTCAACCTGAATCTTGCCGTCTTTGCCGTCAGCTTCCGCTTTATAGGTTCCCGCTTTAAAAGCTTCCGGTACCGCACTTGTATCCGCCGGCTGCGTAGCCTCCGGTGATGATGAAGGCTGCTCCGATGCTGCCGGTCCGGCTGAATTATTGCCGCTGCAGCCGCTGATGAGCGACAGAACCAGGATCAGACATACGCTTACTTTTAACAACGGCCGTACTGCTTGCTTATGCATTATTTCTCCCCCTGTGTGGTTAGTGCAGCCAAGCTTCTCTCTCTATAAGAACTGCTGACTACGCACAGAGTGTAAACCTTGGTACAACACCAAGGTCAATGAAATATATGTGAAATATTTCTCAAAGTATAAAGGCGGGCGGTTCCGTTTCTGCTTGTTTCGCCGGAATATTGATCTCCAGATAGGTTTTGTTGCAGCTGTTCGTGCGCTCTGTAAACAGGATTTTACCGCTGATATCCCCGCTGACCGTATACTTCTGCGCCTTCGCATAATCCAGCATGAATCCGAAGGACTCCCGTTCGAGGTATTCCTCATAGGTGCTGACAATCACTGCAGAGATGCAGGTTGCCGGCTCCAGATACTCCACACTGTCATTCAGGCAGACCTCAAGCTTCTGTTGATCCTCTTCCAGCAGGGCAAGCCCCCAGCTGTAATCCAGCTCTTCGGCTCCATAGATGCATTCTGTATTCTCAATACGGAAGGAATAGAAGGTGAACGGCAGCAGCTCCATCCAGGCCTGGACGGTTCTTTTGAGGCCATCCTTCTGCAGCAAATGGTTCTTGTTCGTCTGCTGAATCCGGTACATACCCGGCACTTGCTTGATTCTGCAGGTATAAAAGGATTCGCTGATCCCCCCAAGCTCGGCATGAATCTCCTGAATCTTATTCAGCAGCAGCGTGCTGCGGCGTATCTCTTCCTCCAGCTGCATTCCGGCAGCTGCTATCGACTCCACCACTTGCTCGGAAGGTGCGTCTTTAATCAGTCCGGCCACATCCTGAAGCGGAATCTGCATACTCCGGTACCATCTGCTCGACAGTAAATTGCGCGCGTCCAGATCATTGAAATACCGGTAATTGTTATGCTGATCCTTCACCGGCCGGACAATATCATGTTTCTCATATAAGCGCAGTGTATCTGCCGTCACCCCTAGAATTGACGCGAATTCACCGATAGAATATTTCATCAGCAGCCCCCCAGCTTACTTGATCCCATTCTTTCATCAGTTCAATGATAGAGGGTTTAGCCGGGAGACTTTGTGGATTATGTCACACGGGTGCTACTGCGCCTTGCCTTCGCTCAGGCTTGCCATCGTCTTATTGAGCCGCCGCTGCCGCGTTTCTGCCGTCTTGGCATCCTCAATCGAGAGGACAAACCGCCGTTTATTCGTGTAGGATAATCCGTCCCAGAACTGCTTCGCTCCGGCATGCTGCTCCAGCTCCGCAGCCAGATCAGCCGGTACCTCCACTTCACGTTGCCGGGTATCCAGCGCAAGCTCTACTTCAATCTCATCACCGGCACTGACACCGGCGCCCTGGCGGTGCTCCGCGCTGAGCGGAATCATGAACTGTCCGCCCATCGTGGCCACCGTGCTGGAATAGCTATATTCACCGATCGTTACCTTCACCGCCGGTTTCTTGCTTGTCCCGAGCTCTGCTACCGCCTCCGCAGGAACAGGGATTCCCGTTGCCGTCTTGCCGCCCAGTATAACCGTTGTCCGGAATTTCATATTTATTTCCTCCTGGATAGGCGCTTAGCCATTTTTATTCCCATTGTAGTGCAGGGAATGGAGCTTTTCCAGTCGCCGGTGAGGGCGGCATGGTTTATACTTAAAGGTACTGAAGAATGTGACGAACGGAGGCGGCCGCCATGCCCGCGAATCTAACAGAAAAGGTAGCAGACCTCCCTTTATCGCCTGGCGTGTATCTGATGAAGGACAGTCTGGGACATATCATCTATGTCGGCAAAGCGAAGCAGCTGAAGAAGCGGGTCCAGTCCTATTTCTACAATAACAAAGGACATTCACCCAAGGTGAAGCAGCTCGTCAAGCATATCCGCGATCTCGAATACAGGCTGACCGATACGGAATTCGAAGCCTTCATGCTGGAATGCCAGCTGATTAAAGAGATCAAGCCGATGTACAACCGCAAAATGAAAAATCCGCTCGCCTACAGCTATATTTCCATCGTAGACACTGCGCCGTACCGGCAGATCGAAATCGGCTATGAGCCCAGCACACAGGCAAACAGTCTCTCCTATGGTCCTTACACCAGCCGCAGCACTGTGGAGCGGGCTGTACAGGGCATTAGGGAATCGCAGAGAATCCTCTGCAGCAGCCCCCATTCCCGGGCTACCCGCTGTCTCAACCATTCGCTGGGCTTATGCATCGGCATGTGCGGGGGCGGTGAGGCTCTGAAGCGGTATGAGGAGATTATCGGGCAGATCATTGCACTGTTGAACGGGAGCGGCAATTCAATCGTAAGCGGACTGGAAGCCCGGATGGAGGAGGCTGCGCTGCGGTTTGATTTCGAAGCAGCTGCCAAGTACCGGGATTACCTCGGGGCGGTCCACTCGCTGCTGCACAAGGAGCAGGTGATCGGCTTCACCGGAGAGAACAAGAATATTATCGTGCTGGAGCCGGTGGACGAGCAGTTTCACAAGCTGATTCTCATCAAGGGCAGCGTGATTCTCTACCGCACCCGGCTGGCGACTGAAGCGCTGGACAGCAGACAGCTTACCAAGATGATTACCACTGCCGCATTGGAGCATTTCCGCAGCAGTAGTCTGATTGCGGCTACAGAAGAAATGAGCCGTCATAAGATCGATGAGGCCCAGATCATCTACAGCTATCTTAAGAGCAGCTCCGGCAATTATCTGCTGGTTCCGCCGGAATGGCTGGAGGATAAGGATACCGCCGGGCTGGAGGAAGGGATTAACGGGCTGATCGGGAGCGCATTATAATCAGCGCTGATACCGGCTCTCCAGGTGATTCAGGAATGGACCGTTAACCTACTCGCGGTAACAATAAATCGCTGCAACAATAAACCAGGACCTCTGCATGCAAGCAGCGATCCTGGTTTCTAATATAGAGGAGCATTCGGCTGCAGCCTTCCTTTGCTCGAGGGCCGCAGGCAGTCCTGACTAATAGGTTACACTTGCGCAGTAGGACGGATCACGATCTCGTTCACATCGATATTATCCGGCTGTTCAATCGCGTAGGCAATGGCACGCGCTACTGCATCCGGTGTCATCGCCAGCTTATCGCGGACGGCGGCAAGCTGATCTCTCAAAGCCGGGTCTGTCACACTGTCTGTGAAGCCGGTCTTGACGATGCCGGGCGAAATGATGGTGACGCGCAGCTTGTCGCCCGCCTCCTGGCGCAGCCCCTCCGAGATGGCACGCACGGCGAATTTCGTTCCGGAGTAGACCGACTGGTTAGGAACCGTCTTGTGTCCGGCTGTAGACGCAGTGTTCACGAAATGTCCGAAGCCCTGCTCGCGGAAGACCGGCAGCGCTGCGGCAATACCATACAGAACACCTTTGATATTAACGTCAATCATGTCCTCCCAATCCTCGACGCGCAGGTCGTCGAGCGGGGAAATAGGCATCACTCCGGCATTGCTGACGAGCACATCTATCTTCCCGTACCGCTCACAGGCAAGTGCAACGAGTCTGCTTAGATCCTCCCGCTGTCTCACGTCCGTGCTTGCATAAACGGCTTCGCCGCCATTGTTCACAATGCGTGCCGCCAGCGCCGCCAGACGCTCCGCTCCGCGCGCTCCAAGCACTACCTTTGCCCAGCGCTCCGCAAGGAGCAGCGCTGCCGCTTCCCCAATCCCGCTGCTCGCACCCGTAATGACAACAACTTTATTCTCAATGCTCATATTGCATCCTTCTCTCTAAGGTCTAATGGCCTTGCCTGTTCATTGTAAGTAATCAGCAGCCTAATCAGGTAGACAGATCGCCTCCGATTCTTGCCTAATCCTCTCCGGTGCGGATATAATTAGCCATTAGACCTTCGCGGAAAGGAGCAGTGAAGCATGAACGACATCTCCTCCCTCTCTACCCTCCCTGCCCATTTACAAGAACTGATTCTGCTTATTCAGCGTCATGCGCCTTCAGAAGGAACACATGCTTCATCCGTGCCGGAGCTCTGCTTCAGACGTGCAAGCCAGGTGTCCGAGCCGAGACATTCGGTCAATACGCCTTCGTTATACGTGATTGTACAAGGCTCCAAGACAGCTTCGCTGGCGGGAGATACTTACAGATGCAGTCCGGGAAGCTACATGGTCAGCCCGGTGCATCTGCCTGTAGTCGGGATGATTACGGAAGCCACGCCGGAGCTTCCCTATCTGAGCCTGCAGTTATCTATTCGTCCGGAGGTCATACTGGACATCATCCACAGCAGCGGTCCGCAGCGGGAAGCAAAGACGGAACGCGGGATCCTGCTGGGCCAATCCGATACACCGCTGCTGGAGGGGCTGGTCCGCCTGGTCCGTCTTCTGGATACCCCTGAGGATATTGAGTTCCTCGCACCGATGATGATCCGCGAGATTCTGTACCGTGTGATGAATGGTGATCAGGGGGCTATCCTCAGCCAATTCTCCATTGCCGGCAGCTATTCGTATAACATTTCCAAAGCTATACATCTGATTAACCGCGATTACTCCAAGCCCCTTGTGATCGAAGAATTGGCGAAGGAAGCCAATATGAGCCCTTCCTCCTTGCATAAGCATTTCAAAAAGGTCACAGCAATCAGCCCCCTGCAGTATCAGAAGGCCATCCGGCTGCAGAACGCACGCCGTTTGCTGCTGTCAGAGGGATTAGAAGCCGCTGACGCGGGCTTTCGCGTGGGCTACGAGAGTCCTTCCCAGTTCAGCCGGGAGTATGTCCGCATGTTCGGGCGTCCGCCCATGAACGATGTTAAGCATCTGCGCAATACCTTAAGTGTTCACGTGGATGAATAGATGAACTGCCGCAGGACAGAAGCCGCTGAATTCATGATGAGTTTTGGAAGCAAGAATCAGAGATTCTGCAGGACAGCCGTTACGAGAAGACGAGCTATCTGGCGTCGGTTAATCAGATACAGATTATTTCAGCAGATTGTTTAAGAAATATGAGGGCTTGAGTAACCCTATTACGGTCTATGCGGTAGGCTTAATTGCACTTTGTACAACTAAATCGTCTGATTTTTAACCGATTATCTGTTTAGTTGTATTTCGTACAATTAAACTGCCATTTTAACCTTGATTCTCCCCTTTAGGGCAAATTTAGTTGTACAGACTGCAGTTATAAGAGGCAAGCAACCCTTTTCGCTGTTTTTAATTGTACAAAATACAACTATCATTAAGCGGACTTTTTAACGACAGGAATCCAGACTTCCATTTCATACATGTTATTGCCCCGGTCATACGTCATTTCAAACTCAGGACCCTCTGTGGCTTCATAATTCGAGCCCGGGAACCATTCCCCCCAAATACGCTTCCATAAATCATGAATATTGCTTTCTCCATCCGGATAAACGCCGGTCGTGAAAATTGCGTAGGTTTGCGGAGGGATCTGCAGCTGTTCAAAGCCTTCCGGCAAGCCGCTTTCGGGTACAAAATATCCGATCATGTATGAAGATTTCTCACCCTGCTTGTTATACATTACCGCATGAATTTGGCCGTTCTCCCCCAGTCCTGCGGCAGCCCGAATCCGGTCCACATCTCCGCCAGCAATACACCGGGTCCAAAAGGCAGGGATTTCAATAAACGGATTCTCGCCATCCGCCTGGATTACAGTAGATACGCCAAACATTTCAACAGCTTGTTTTTCTTCGATTTTATAGTTCACTTCTACATCTCCCCGAATTGAAAGTTGAAAGGATAACCGGGGATAAGCCTTAAGTGAGACGCCCTTGTCGCGCGCTGACATTGGCATTACACCATGCATTTTTTTGAACGCTCTGGAGAAGGCTTCGGGCGATTCGTAACCATACTTCATAGCGATGTCGATAACCCGGGTTCCGCCTTGCTGCAGTTCAAAGGCTGCAAGGGTCATCCTTCTGCGCCTGATATACTCTGAGAGCGGCACATCAGTTATGAACGAGAACATCCGCTGAAAATGGTACGTTGAGCAGCAGGCAATCCTGGCCGCCTGATTGAAATCAATCACATCCGCCAGATGTTTTTCTACATATTCCATTGCGTTATTCATGCGGTCCAGCCAATCCATACCGGTCCCTCCTTTCAAGTCTGATTATAGGGGAGGATGAGACAGGAAACCTTGCAATCCATGCACCGAAATATCATGCGGGAGTCTCGTAGCAGACCAACTGCCATTCAAGCAAGGTCCAAAGTGGAGACAGAACCATATTCCCGGGAATACGCTGCATTACCATCAATACACCGCCTGCGGCTCAAAGCGGCCGGTACCTTTTAACGTATAATCAAAAAACTGCAGAATCAGCTCATTCATCGTCTCAATGCAGTAATACTTATCGATATCTGCTTGCCCGCGTTGCAGCTTATTCGCAAGGATCGGCGAGAACAGCGGAAGATCGGTCAGGCTTAAGTGCTTGGCGCCTTGAAAATGAACGGTGTACGCATCCTTAAAGTTTGGATTATAGGTCTTGTTCGCCGCGTAAGCCGAGTTCTTCCCGAGCTGTTTCCACACATCGTCCGTATAAATGTTCAGCAGCGGTACGTGATACGGTTCATCTTTTGCCGCCAAATCATTAATCTCAGGGTCATACACAAGCTCGCTGAAGAATGGGGCATCGAGATTCACGACAGCATCCACATCGCCGCGCCCCCGGCCGAGCGCCACGCTTGCCGCACCGCCCATGGAGTGGCCGAATACGCCAATCTGCTCAGTGTCGATCAGCTGATATACGGGGTCCTGGTCACTTACTGCCTTCTCCAGGATCGTATCGATCACCAAATTCATATCCCCGGTCCGCAGCTTCATCCATTTTTGCGTAAGGCCGTACAGCTCTTCCATGGTGTAAATCCCATCTTTGTTGGAATCGTTAACCTCCCGCAGATAATCTCCATTAACCACAGTTATCTTCCCGTCCACGCTCTGTGTATAAAAGGAATGGTAAGGATGATCAATGGAAACCACTACATAGCCGTGACTGGCCAGCTCCGTAAAGGTTGAATTGTTGCTCTCCCTGATTCCGAAGGCCCCATGGGAAAAGACCACCAGCGGATAGGTTCCCCCAGCATTGCCCGGATACCAGAATTCCACATTCATACACCGGTTCTCCCCGGTATCCGTAAATTCTTCAATCCGGTTAGGGTCCGTATACGTGTAAACAGCCGTTCTGACTTCATATTCCCCGGTCACTTCAGGTGCCCGGTACTGCGGGAATAGAATGGGCGGTATAAGTGCGATTAGCAGTGCCACAGCGGTTATAATGATTTTCAATACCCTGAATGAACGTTTGGGCGTACGGGGATTCGCCTTCCTTCGGATAAGATCAATCGAACCCTTCAGCGCAAAAATGAACAGCAGTGCTGCCAGCAGTACCCAGCTGAAGCTCCAATCAATAACGGGAGACAGCGTCAATATAACGAATACGATAAACAGGGTAATTCTAATCCAGCTTTTGAGCTTGTCAAGGCTGTGCATAGGAGGATTCTCCTCTTCCAGTTCAGTTATGACCTCATCTTGAATTCTCCCCCACTCAGCTGACGCTTGAAGTGGCGGATTCTTGCGAACAGAAGAGTACCCTCTTCTTATGGAGCAAGCGATCCCTGCATTCCCGCAGTTCTGTCGTTTTATGGGGTAGCGGTTAAACCGCTGCCTTTTTGATATTGTAGGAAGCATTCTCGTCACGGTTATGGTGCGTCCCGCACGATACACACGTCCATTCCCGAACCGAAAGGTTCTTCACCTCGGGGTGGATCGTGCCACACACATGGCACCGCTGACTGGTCGGCTCGAACGTGTCGGCTACCCGGAGGGTTCGTCCATACCAAACGGCCTTATACGTCAGTTGTCGCACCCACTCGCCCCAAGAGGCATCGGCGATGGATTTTGAAAGTTTGGGATTCTGAATCATATTCGCCACTCGCAGATGTTCGATGCTGATCGTTTGGTTTTCACGGATCAGTTTCGTCGTCAATTGGTGCAGGAAATCATTTCGTTTATTTGAAATACGTTCGTGAATCCGAGCAATGTGTTGCTTCGCTTTTTTCCAGTTGGAGCCTCCTGGAGTGCGCCGTGCCAATCGCCGCTGCCAACGAGCCAGTTTTTTCTCCTCTTGGCGGTAATAGCGAGGATTGGCGTAACGTTCTCCATTCGAGCATACGGCATATTCCTTTAAGCCCAGGTCGATGCCGATATGTGCTTCTACTTGCGGAAGGGGGGCTTTTTCGACCTCACAAACGAGCGAGACGAAAAACTTCCCGCTGGCGTTTTGACGTACCGTAGCGGACAATATCCGGCCCTCCAGCTTCCGAGAATTCGCAAAACGCATCCAGCCCAGCTTCGGGAGTTTCAAGCGACTGCCTTCAATGGCGATATTCCCGTTGGTGAATTTGGTCGTGTAACTTTGAACCGGATGCTTCCGGCTCTTGAAGTGCGGCGCTTGATTTTGCTTTTTGAAAAAGCGATCAAAACTATCCGCCACCTGACGAGCAGCCGATTGCAAAGCGATACTATCGACTTCTTTCAGCCAGTCGTATTGTGCTTTTAATCCTGGAAGTTGTGTCGCACAAGTGTGATAGGACAAACCTTTGCCCGTTTTCTCATAGGTTAGGTTCCAAGCCCCCAGGAAATAATTGTACACGAAACGGCAGCAGCCAAACATTCGCCTTATGAGTTGCTGTTGCTCCGTATTGGGGTAGACCCGATATTTATAGGCTTGATGGATAAGGTGTTTCGAAGAAACATCCTGAACAGAACCGATCATATGCGACACCCCCCTTTTAGTTATTTTTCCCTATTGTAGCACATACGTTCGACTTAAAGTCGAAAACCGCTGATTCATCCCCACCCTGCCGAGGGTGGAGTATTCTCAGCTTTTTAGATAAAAAGGCTGCCCGCCGGTATGCTCCGGTTAGGACAGCCTTATGAGATGTAGACTTTGGCAAGCGGCGACTTCCTCTGCTTAGTTGGTATGATACCGTCCTCTGGGTACGACCAGCGGAGAGCCCGAGACCGGATCAGCGATTACCGTGCAATCCAGCCCGAAGATCTCTTTGACCCGCGTGCCTGTAATCACCTCTGCAGGCGTACCGGCAGCGACAAGCTTACCCGTATGAAGCGCAAAAATATGGTCGGCATACCGCGCAGACAGGTTGATATCATGCAGCACCATTACAATCGTCGTTCCGTGCTTGCGGTTCAGATCGGTGAGCAGATCGAGAATCTCGACCTGATAGGTAATATCCAGGAAGGTCGTCGGTTCATCGAGAAACAGGATGTCCGTCTGCTGGGCCAGCGCCATGGCGATCCAGACACGCTGCTGCTGGCCGCCCGAGAGCTCATCGATATTATGATTGGCGAACTCGGTGATATTCATAATCTCCATCGCTTCGGCAACGGCCTCATAATCCTTCCTGGACCATCCGCCAAGCAGCGACTGATGCGGAAATCTGCCCCGTCCCACCAAGTCGGCGACAGAGATTCCTTCCGGAACAATCGGAGACTGCGGCAGGAGCCCAATTACGCGGGCCAATGGTTTGGCCGGCATTTTGGAGATCGGCTTGCCGTCGAGGGTAACCTTACCCGAGGTTGGCTTGATAAGTCTGGCCATTGTTTTGAGCAGCGTGGACTTGCCGCAGCCGTTCGAGCCGATAATTACACTGATTTTATGATCAGGAATTACCAGGTCTACGCCGTGGATAACCGTCTTATTCTCATAGCCCGCTACGAGCTGCTCGGCCCCGAAAAGATGTGTCTTGTTCATTATAACTCTCCCTTTCGATTCATCCGGATTAACAGGAAGATCAGATATGGCGCTCCGAGTAATCCGGTAATGATGCCTACAGGGAATCTGTACTCAAAAGCAAATTGTCCGATCAGATCGGACGCCAGAACCAAATTAACTCCGACAAGACCCGCCGGAAGGATATTCGAGGCACCTGTTCCAACGAGTCTCTTCGCGATCGGCCCCGACAGGAAGGAGACAAAGGCAATCGGTCCTGTAGTAGCCGTAGCAATCGCAACCATACAGACAGAACTGACAATCAGCGCAATTCTTGTCTTATCTGTGCTTATGCCGAGCGAGGTGGCCGATTGTTCTCCAAGCTCCAGTATACTCAGATGCTTGCCCAGCAGGATGATGATTGGCGTACAGATGATTACGATGATCACCAGCGGCGGAAGCTCGCGCATTTGTGAGCCGTTGAGACTGCCGGTCAGCCATCTGATGGCTGAGGGAACGTCTTTCTCGGAGCTAATCAGCAGCAGATAGGAGATTACAGCATCCAGCATAGCCTGCAAGCCGATCCCGATCAGGATCAGCCGCCCGATGGAGAAGGTCTTCCCTCTGGATAGTACATAAATCAGCAGCACCGTGGCCAGACCGGCAATTACCGAAGCAAGGGATATCACTGCTCCGCTTGCGTGAAGTATGACGATGCAGTACACCGCCGCCGCGCTTGAGCCGGACGTAATGCCAATCACGTTCGGGTTCGCAAGCGGGTTACGCAGCATCGTCTGAAAGGTGTATCCCGCAATGCCAAAGGCAAATCCGGCGAACAGTCCCGCCAGCATCCGCGGCAGCCGGATGATATTCACCGCAAAAGAGACTCCCTTGAGCTCCTCTCCGGAGAGCGCCCGGATGACATCTGTCACCGGATAGATCGTATTCCCGAGCAGAAGCATCGCGCAGCACAGAATAAGTGCAAGTACTGCGAGGAGGCTGGTCACCAGTATGCCCCGGCGGTGCCTGCGGCGTCTGCCAGCAATAATATATTCAATCGCCTGATTTGTCATAATGACCGCACTTTCGATTTCATCGCTAATAGAATTAGGATCGGCGCCCCTACAAACGCTGTAACTACACCGACTTCAAGCTCCCCGGGACTTCCAATAAGCCTGCCGCCTACATCCGATATCGTCAGAATAATGGCTCCGGTAACCGCTGACATAGGGATAACGAAACGCAGGTCTGATCCAAGGATAAGACGTATGACGTGAGTTGATAACAAGCCGATGAAGCCGATCGGCCCGGCCAAAGCTGTAACGGCACCACATAACAGTACACCTGCAAGCGCCGCAATGAGCCGCAGTGTACCTGTCCGCACACCCAGACCCGTCGCCACATCATCGCCCAGTGCCAGCGCATTCAGGGCCGGAGCCGTAATGAACGCGATCAGCATACCGGCGAGCAGGAACGGGATAAATGTCGTAATGCTGCTCCAGGTTCCCGAGCCGACGCTCCCCACCTGCCAGAACCGGAACTGGTCCATAACATAAGAGCGCGGAATCATGATGGCTGTGACCAGAGAAGATAAGGCAGCGCTTATGGCAGCACCCGCCAGAACGAGCTTAATGGGCGTGGCTCCGCCACGTCCCATTGAGCCGATTCCGAATACGAATACAGCAGTAATCGCAGCTCCGGCCAGAGCTAACCATATATATTGGTTCGCGGAGCTTATGTTCAAGAACGCAATTCCGCAAACCACAAACAAGGATGCTCCCGTGTTCACTCCCAGTATGCTCGGGTCGGCAATCGGATTGCGGGTAACCGCCTGCATCAGTGCCCCCGATACTCCGAGTGCCCCGCCGCACATTAAACTGAATACCGTCCGGGAAATCCGCTTGCGGACTACGTTTGCCCCGTAGCTGTCCACCTCCGGATGAAATAAACCATCGATCAGTTCATTCCACCCCACGTGACGCGCTCCCAGTACAAGGGAGGCTATCACGCATAAGACAAGCAATACCAGGCAACTCATCAGCACCAGGGTAAAGTTCTTCGGGATATGCAATTTTAGCTGTTTATCGTCCGAAAGCGGTGAACTATTCATTTATTTTATCAATAGCTCCTCCAATTAAGGCAAGGTATTCATCAATCGTGTATGCAATGGACAGCGGGTTAGGCGTACCAGCTGCTACCAGCGGTGTATCACTGTCGATAAAGGCAACCGAACCTCTTTCAATGGCAGGGATTTTGCCCAGCAGCGAATCCGCCTGAAGTGTCTTGAGCAATTCGTCATTCCCATAACCGACGATAAGATCAGCATCGTACAGGGCTTCCACATTCTCTGCGCTTAAGCTCAAAGAGTAGCTGGTAGGGTCCGTAATCTGGGAGGTAATGCTTTCCGGATAAACCATTCCAAGCTCATACAGGAACGAGACACGGGAATCCACAGGCGTATAAATATGTAATTTGGACAGGTCCTCAGCGGAGAAGTTAACCCAAACCACTTTTTTACCGTTAATCTGCGGATATTTGCCTGCCTTTTCGTTAACCAGGGCTTCGGTGTCCTTGATCAGCTGCTCCCCTTCTGCCTTCATGCCCATACCTTCTGAGTTCAACAGCACCTGCTCACGCCAAGTGGTTGCCCAAGGAGCTGTCGGATAAGCGACTACCGGAGCAATCTGGCTAAGCGTATCATAGTCTTCCTGTGTAATTCCGGAGTATGCGGCCAGAATGACATCCGGGTCGGCATCCGAGATGGCCTCGAAATCAAGACCGTCGGTATCCTGGAACACATTAGGATCGGTTACATTAAGCTCCTTCAGCTTATCTGCTGTCCATGGCAACAGTCCGCTGTCATCCTGAACGCCGAAGTTCGCTGCCGAGAAGCCTACAGGTACAACGCCAAGCGCTAGAGCCACGTCATGATTCGCCCATTGAATGGTCACTACACGTTCAGGCTTCCTCTCAAGTACAGCTTCGCCAAGAGCGTGCTTGATGGTAATCGGATACTGCGTAGCATCCTGGGAGGCTGGTGCTTCTGTAGCAGCCGCTTCAGCAGATGCCGCAGCAGTTGCAGCCGGAGATGGTGAAGCGGCTGAATTAGACTCCTGATTTGAGCATCCAACCAGCGCTATAGTAAGTGCAAATGGAATTAATAATGTTTTCAAAGAAAACCTTCTTGTTGTGTTCATGCGTGGACCCTTCCTTATCTTATAATGTATTTTTTTGTTCTTCTGCTGACTAAACGGCGGAGTGACCCCTCATCCCCAAAAATATTGTGCAACTTTATACGATAATGAGAATCATTATCGATAAATATATAGTTGCCTGGACAGGTTGTCAATGTAAAAAATGGATTTTGCACGAAAAAAACCGCAAGCGGGCACTGTTCAAGTGCTCCGTTTGCGGGAATTCTACGCTTAGGCTGAAGGGTTTATGGCCTCACCCTACATGCTTTTAGTTAGCGTGATGGATTTATCTCCACCCCATTGTACATCCCAGCCAAGCAGCTCCGTAATAAAGCGGAGAGGTACGACTGTTCTGTTGTCGTCGTTCACAAATACTTTGGCGCCAACAGATTGTCTCATCCCGTTGACCTCC
The DNA here is from genome assembly GCF_038593005.1 of Paenibacillus sp. FSL E2-0178. NCBI lineage: Bacteria > Bacillati > Bacillota > Bacilli > Caryophanales > Paenibacillaceae > Paenibacillus > Paenibacillus sp. FSL E2-0178. The sequence continues at coordinate 4,931,733 of NZ_CP151953.1, read as the reverse complement.
ATGAAATCCTTGTTCATCCAGAATACCAGTGTGTCGCTGCCTGCCTTAATCGTGACCTGCTGCGCCGCTTTATCCCATTTCACTTCAGCCCCGATACCCTCGCTCAGGTAACGAAGCGGAATGTAGGTCATGCCGCTCCAGATGAAGGGCTCTGTATCCATTTGCGTTACAGTGCCGTTAATGTTCAGCACGCCGCTGCCTACCTTCATCCAGACCTTGGTCATTGCTGCAGGATCTGTTGTAGCAGGTGTAGCTGCTTCCTGAAACTTGTCGTTAAACTGCGTTACAATCGCATTGCCCAGCGCTTGTCCGACACTGAACATGGTCTTGTAGCCCTCGCGGTTCGTCTGGTAAGAAGCGGTGTAGTCGCCCGATGCATACTTCGTAAGCACCTGCTGTACCTGATTCTCATGGGTTGTCAGCGCGTCTTGGCCTGCAGCCTTAGGCAGGTTGCCTGCGGTTGCCGAATCAAGGAACGCGGCGAATTCAGTTGTGAATCCGGCGATACGCGCCTCTACCGCGGCTTGGGCTGCTGCATCCTTATTTTTGACTGCCGATACAAAATCAGCTTGGGCGTTGACATGGTTCGTTACCCAGATTTGCTCGAATGCCGCTGCACCCTCTGCCCCATAGATGGAGGCAATGGCTGCTTTGAAGTCAGCCGTGTTCATGGCTTCAGCCCGGATCAGCGCGTCCGAAGCGGCTCTTCCCTCATACTGCTCCTGCATTTGCAGAGCCGACAGGGCGAAATGCTCGCCGGCCAATTGATTGAGCGCGGATCTCAGATCAGCTGCTTTGGTATCGGCTTTGGTGCTTTCGAATTTGGCAGGCATCTGGGTAACGATTGCGCTCGACAATGCCTTACTGATGCCGAACATTTCAGCGTAGCCTTTACGGTAGGCCTCATAGGCGCCCTGGTAATCGCCCGCTGCATAATCCTCGAATACCTCCTGGACATGATCCTCGTGACTGCGGATGACCTGCTTCGCTGCGGCTGCCGGAAGCTTGCCCTCTGTCGCCGTGCCGAGGAAATTGCCGAATTCGTCTACAAAGCCGCTTACTTTATCTTCTGCCGTTTGAATTGCGGCTGTATCCTTGTTCTTCGTTGCCTTCACAAGCTCATCTGTGTACTGATTATGGGCGCGGAAGATTCTTTCGAATTCAGCTGCGCCTGCATCGCCATACAACGAAGCAATAGCCGGCTGCATATCGAGTGCGTTCTGATCAAGCGCCTTGTAGGCGGCCGCCGCATCCGGTGTGCCGTCATAGGCTTTGGTCATGGCCGTTACCGCCAGGGTGAAATGCTCGGAGAGCAAATAATCCAGTCCGGCTCTCAGTTCAGCTGCCGGTGTGTTCACCGATGCCTTCACTGCTGTAGCAGCCGGCGACGCTGCACCCGCCATTGTCGGCATCAATAAGGTCATGCTTAACATGGGAACGATCCATTTCTTCATTGTCATCTCGCTTCACTCCTTAGGTTAGTGTTATGAGTGTTACGCGGACAGTTCAGGTATGGATCACCCATAGATCAAAAAAAATCCCCACACGCTAAATTTAGCAAGTGGGGATACTTTGAAAATAGGCATCATAGGCTGCTATGCCGGGATAGTAAATTAGGCCAAAAGCTGGCGTACACCTTCACTAAGCGGTGTAAGCGGACGGTTCAGCAGCTTCTCCAGGTCACCGCTCTCGATATTCAGTGCACCGTCGCGGATCGCGCCTTGGATGGCAACTACAATCGGCAGCGCAGCTTCCGGTACGCCTGCACCGGCCATGATCTTCGCATAAGTAGCGTCATCTACTTGCTGTACGTTAACCTCTTGCCCGAGCACCTCACCAACCACGGCTGCCAGTTCAGCCTGGGTGAGCGGCTTGCCGGACAATTCATAAATGACATTCTCACGGCCTTCACCGGCCAGAACTGCAGCAGCCGCCTGGGCATAATCGCTGCGTGTGGCCCAGCCCACCTTGCCGTCTTCCGCGGAGGTCAGCCAAGGTGCGCCGGCTTTCACGGCCTGAATGGAGCCGGCTTCATTCTCCAGATACCAGTTATTGCGCAGGAAGGCATAAGGAATGCCGGATTCACGGATGAACTCTTCGGTAGCACGGTGTACCGGTGCCAGGAACAGGGAGCTGTTATCGGCATCGCCTACGCTGGTATAGACAATGAAGCCTACACCCGCACGGACAGCGGCATCCACAGCGGCCTTATGCTGGCGGATACGTGTATCATTGTCACCGTCTGCCGAGACAATCAGCAGACGCTCTACTCCGGCAAAGGCTGCATCCAGCGTCTCCGGCTGATCAAAATCGCCATGACGGACATCGACTCCGCGTGCTTGCAGCTCAGCTGCCTTCTCCGGGTTTCTGACACTGGCTACAATATTCTCAGCCGGTACGGTCTTGAGTAATGTCTCTGCTGCGATGGAACCAAATTGACCCGTTGCTCCTGTTAATGCGATTTTCATTTCAATTCCTCCATTATGAGTATCTTTTATTTGAATAGCAGTTGTTATTTCCCGTAAACATAGGTGATTTGATCTCCTGTAACCATTGTAGTTACATGTTGGCGGAATGTCAAATGGTTTGTTTCATCAGCTGATGACAGGTATGGAATGCGCATAACGCTGAATGGTTAGCATTCCCTTATCATGCTATTCTTAATAGACAAATTCCCTTTCAGAAAGGTTCTGCATAATGGAGAAACAGAGAGAAAGCATCTATACACGCTATGTTCCGGGATTGACTCCGGAATCTGAATTCAATGGTGAGGCCTGCCAGCTCATCTTCCAATCCGGCAAGCTGCTTGTTACGGAGCCTTCCTCCCCTTCCGGCATCCCTATGGCCCGCTCCCTTGAAGAGCTTGCGGTTACGCCGCTGCGCATACTCTACCTAGGCACCTTCGCGGGTCTCCCCTGCTATGCCTCAGAAGTAAGCGCGGAAGCTCCCGAGCCGCCGGGCCTCGCTTTCCGGCCGCTGCGCTCCTTATATGAGGTGCTGGAGGAGGACCTGTTCCATCTTGCCGGCAAAGCGCTGCAGCTGCTGGTCTGGGACGGCAATCACCGGTTCTGCGGACGTTGCGGAACTGAAACCGCCCACTCTCTGACGGAACGGTCCCGGATCTGCCCGCAGTGCGGGCTGGTTAGTTACCCGCAGCTTGCGCCTGCCGTCATTACAGCAATTCTGAAAGATAATCAGCTTCTGCTCGCCCATGCTCCGCATTTCCAGAACGGGATGTACGGGCTGATTGCCGGCTTTGTCGAGCCGGGTGAGACCCTGGAGGATTGTGTGCGGCGTGAGACTATGGAAGAGGTCGGCCTGAAGGTTAAGAATATAACCTATTTCGGCAGCCAGCAGTGGCCTTTTCCCAATTCCCTGATGGTCGGCTTCCTTGCAGAGTATGAGAGCGGGGAAATAACGGTCGACGGCGAAGAGCTTGATCATGCCGCATGGTTCCCTACAGATCAATTACCCGTTATTCCGCCGCCGGTCAGCATCGCCCGCAAAATCATCGACTGGGTCGTAGAACAACACTCTGAGTCAGGTGCAGCTGCAGACAAGGAATTATAGACAGGACCCGATTCAGCCTACCGTCTTGAAATAGCGGTAGATCTGCTCCAGCTTATGGCTCTGCTTGCCCTTCGGACTCTCCATATTCCCGAATTCAAAGAATTTCACCTTACGGATGCCTACGAAATTAAACAGCGCTTTGCGCATCAGCACCTTATGTGAGTTATGGAGCCACAACAGCGGATAATGGGTCGGCCCCTTCATGACGGAAATGCAGACCACGCTCTTTCCCTTGAGCAGCCCTTCCGGCAGAAGTCCGCCCTTATCGCGGTACGCGAACCCTGAAGCGAACATGCGGTCAATGTACCCCATTAGCATGGCCGGCGGTCTTCCCCACCAGATCGGATAGACCAGCACAATCTGATCGGCCCACAGCAGCTGTTCCCTGTATTCCTCAAGCTCCGGATCACGGTACATATCGCGTCTGCGCTTATTCTCATTAAACACCAGCACCGGATCAAATCCGGCCTCATACAAATCAAGCACTTTGACTTCGTTAATCTTCGTATTCTCCTTGCTGCCGCGCAGCACTTCCTGCAGAAAAGCATAGCTGAGACTGCGGTGGTTCGGATGTGTATAAATAACGAGTGTGTTCATCAGTGTATTCCCCTTTAGTTATCATTTGATAACAAAAACATAGCATAGCTTTAATTTAGTTGTCAAATGATAATTGTTTTTTGATAATTAATTTGGTATGTTTTCCTCTGAGGTGATCTTATGGACAACAACCAGCTGTTCCAGAAATTCGTAGCCTTCAGTGCTGCCGTCCATCAAATAACAAACGATATAACCAAAGATGTGAAATCAGAGGCCTTAACGCCGCTGCAATATAAAATTCTCGAATACATCGCCGTCAGCCAGCCGGTAACACTCAGCGAGGTCAGTGACTGTATGCAGATGTCGATGCCCAATACGAGCCGTGAAGTGAAAAAGCTCAGCGAAAAGGGCGTCTGTACCCGGATCACCGACCCGGATGACCGCCGCAAGCAGGGTATCACGCTCTCTGCCGCAGGCGAAGCGCTGATGAACGAAGCCTTCCAGCAGATCGCCGTCCGGTTCGAGCAGCGTATTGCGGGTATAACGGCTGCAGAACGCAAAGAGATCGAGCGGGCGCTCGATCTCTTGCAGCAGAAAGTATTTTATTAAGCCTAGACTATCCTATCCCTATTACAACACTGGTTATTTCACAGCAACGCCCTTCGCCGGAATCTCGGCGGGGGCTTCCTTGCGTTTGATGAAGAAGGCCAGGATCAGCGCAGCTACTGCGGCTCCTGTCGTTACCATAGAAGCCACATTCATCCCGTGAATTAAGCTGTGGACATCTCCCGTTGGTTTCTGGCCGCCGCCGCTATGAGTCATTATGGTGACCAGCAGCGCTGTTCCGATGGAACCGGCGACGGTCCGCAGCGTGGTGTTCACGGGAATCCCATGCCGGATCAGGGCAGGCGGCAGGGAATTCATCCCGCTGGTGATGACCGGCAGCAAGGTCAGGCTGACGCCGACCATCCGCAGAGAATAGCCGACCATCAGGAACGTATAGGTCGTATGCTCTGTCAGATTCGAGAACAGCAAGGCAGAGATGACCGTCAGGCCGAGTCCGGTGATGACCAACGTCCGGGCACCTATTTTATCGAATAGCCTGCCCGCTATGGGCGACATAATACAGATGAGAATTGCACCGGGGAGCAGCATGAGACCTGATTTGAGCGCGGTATAGCCAAGCATGGTCTGCATGTAGATAGGCAGCAGCAGCTGGGCACTCAGCATGATAATCATCAGTATCATACTGATCACTGTAGCCATAGTAAAAGCAGGACTGGTGAATACCCGCAGCTCCAGCAGAGGATTCTCCATGGTCAATTGCCGCCAGACGAACAGGCCCAGCGCAAGGAACCCGACCGCCAGGGAGATCAGCACCTCCGTGCTTCCCCACCCTTTGCTGCCGGAGACGCTGAATCCGTATAATACGCCGCCGAAGCCAAGCGAGGATAACGTCATGGATAACGCATCCACCTTGCTTTTCACCTGCGGGGTAACATTCTTAACGAGAAAGACTCCAATGACGGTGATTAGCAGCGAGTATGGAGCCAGAATATAGAACAGCAAACGCCAGGAATGATCCTCTACCAGCCAGCCGTTCAATACAGGTCCGATGGCCGGGGCGAAATTAACTGCAAGCCCGATCATCCCCATCGTGAACCCCCGCTTAGCAACCGGGATCAGGATGAACGTTAACGTCTGCACCAGGGGAAGCATGATGCCCACTCCGACGGCCTGCACTATTCTTCCGGTGAGCAGCAGTCCGAAATTCGGCGAGACCGCACACAGGAGCGTTCCTGCAGTCAGCATGCCCATGGCAAAGACGAAGACCTGCTTGGTTGTAAACCTCTGAATCAGAAAAGCCGTGATCGGAACCACAATGCCTGTAACCAGTGCAAAAGCCGTCGTCAGCCATTGGGCAGTACTCGTGGACACCTGGAAATCGCCCATAATATTCGGCAGTGCTGTATTCAGTGAAGATTGATTCAGCAGCCCCACCATGGCCCCGATAATCAGAATAGCCATGATTAGCACGGTTCCCTTTGGTATCTTCTCCATTCCATTCCCCTCCATTGATACGTATTTGATAACCTTCTAAAAGTCCGCCTGATTTATGTCTGGTCGGCATAACGCCACCAGGCAAGAGTACCTATTACGCCAATGCCGCCGGTGAGATACGGAAGCATGCGGCTAATCGCCTCCAGATGGGAGCTCTCCTCCCCCGAAGCGCCGCTGAACAATCCGGGAACGGCCCATGGAATATATTCCACAATGCCGAGCGCCCCGCCGAACTGGGCAACTACAATGGTCAGCAGGACCACGCCGAGCGGAGTCATATAACCACGGCCGATACAAGCCATCCACGCTACAGGCATGCTCAGACAGATCACCATTAGACTGACCTCCGCGTAACGGCTGAAGCCATGAAGAATGACCTCCAGGCTCCATCCGTCCAAGCCGACAAGCCCTGCTGTTAAGCAGCCGACGATGAACACCAGCAGCGCCAGCCCCATGCTGAGGACAGCGGCAACGAGCAGCTTGGCGGCGGCCACCCCGTATCTGGACAGCGGCAGGGCCAGCAGATCCTTGAGCGTACGGTCGGAATATTCCCGGCCGAAGATCCAGCTGAACACAAACCCGAATCCGATGAGGCCCCCCATAGAGATCACAATACCAAGCTCCTTCAGGAGCCCCTCCATATTGATCTCACCCTCGAAGCTGCTCTGGGAGCCGATCGTTCCCGAGAAGACCAGCCCGATCATGACCGGCACCATCATACTGGCTGCAAGCGAGATCCAGAACAGTCTGGAACGGCGAAGCTTCAGCACCTCTACCCCCAAGGCCGATATCCATTGACTCATCCTTTCATTCCTCCTTCAGCCTCAATCATTCTCAGAAAATAAGCCTCCAAATCCTCTTCCTCCACCTGGATCAGCGTGGGCGGCATATCCGCATACACAAGCAGCTTGGAGATGTGGTCCGGGTTCGCGATAGCACGTTCATCCGCAAGCAGCAGCGTTCCCTCTCCGGCTTCCTGCACAGCATACCCGGCCTGAATCAGCCTCTTCCGGACGCTTGCCGGATCGCGGGTCTGCACAAGCAGGCGCTTGCGGAGCAGCTGCTGCAGCTCCTTCATATCCGCCTCCTGCAGCAGCCGGCCCTGATGCACAATGCCAATCCGCGTCGTCAGCCTGGAGACCTCACCGAGAATATGGCTGGAGATAAAAATCGTTACGCCGTGCTGAAGTGCAAGCTCCCGGAGCAGCTCCCGCACCTCCACAATCCCGGCCGGATCAAGCCCGTTCGTCGGCTCATCCAGAATCAGCACCTGCGGATGATGCAGCATGGCCTTGGCGAGACCCAGCCGCTGCCCGTTGCCGAGGGAGAGCGTCCCCGCCTTGCGGTCCCGGTAAGCGGTAAGCTGAAGCTTATCGATGATGCTGTCAATGGCCCTGCGGTCTGCGATACCCCGCAGCCTGCGGATAATCTCCAGATTCTCGCGGACGGTCAGCTCAGGATAGGAGTAGGGCGTCTCGACCATGTACCCTACATTCGCCCACAGCTTATGGCTGCCCGCATCCACCCGCTGTCCGAATACATAGGAGGACCCGGAGTCGGGGCGGATCATGCCCAGCAGCATGCGGATGGTTGTTGTTTTGCCGGCACCGTTCAGTCCCAGGAAGCCGTAGATTTCGCCCTGGTTCACCTCCAGCGACAATCCGTTCACAGCATGATTGCTGCCAAAATGCTTCGTTAATCGTTCCGTCTGAATCATTGCGGTCATAACATCACTCCTGCCCTTCGTTTAAAACTAACTAGTTGTTTATATTTTGCCAAAAGAACAGCCGTCTCTTACAGCAAAGACGGCTCCATAACGCCATGAATAATAAACTGCACGATCTGCCGGGTGGTCTCTTCTCTCATCTGCGGGGAGTCCAGTGTCCCCAGCAAATGTTCAAACCGTGAAGATGACTGCAGGGTAGCTGTAGTCACATTCATAATCAGAATCGGAAACAATGCCGGGTCCAGATCCTGGCGGAGGATTCCGTTCTTCTGTGCAGCTAAGGCCAATTCATGCATTTGTGTAGCATCGTCCGGACGATAGGTGATCTGATTCCAGGTCCTCCAGTCTTCAGCGGCCTCCCAGAATAGAATTCTCAGGTAACTCCGGTGCTCCAGAAGGAAGGACACCGTTTCCCGGGTCGAAGATTCCAGGAAGCTCCTGAACGCCGCAGGGTCCGATGCAAGCTTGTCATTCTGCAATAATCCGCTAATGAACGCGCCTGTAATCTGTTCGCCAATCTGGTCTGCGCGTTTGACTACTTCTGTATATAGACCCAGCTTGTCGCCAAAATACTGATAAATCAGGCTTTTATTGTACCCGGACGCCTTCGCAATGACATCAATCCGTGCCGCTGAATAGCCAAGCTCGGCAAAGATCTTCTCGGCTGCATCAAGAATAATCCCTCTGGTTCGGGCAGCATCGTAAATTTTGGGCCTCCGTTTACTTTCTGCTGATGCTATACTTGCCACCTCCATTTATAACTAACTGGTTAGATTTTATGATGAATTCCTGCAGAAGTCAAGTGCAATTCATTTGAGCCTGGCCCAATCCCCTTGGCCCGGCCTTCCCTTCCAACAATTGGCACAGAACCATTTCTTCCCGGCAACGTCCAATGTATAGAGTTAAATCTATCCATAAGGTGATGAATCCATGACAGCAAGAAGAACTGCGCTGCTATCCCTGCTCGGGCTGACCCTGTTAGCTCCAGCCTCTGTCCATGCAGAAGCAGCCGCCACCCCTAAACCTATCTCCATCTACCTGGACGGGCAGCAGCTTCAGCCTGAAGCCCGGCCGCTTAACATCAGCGGTACTGTGCTCGTACCCATGCGTAACCTGTTTGAAGCCCAGGGTGCCGGGCTCTCCTGGAATAATTCGAGCAAGACTGTGACGGCTACCAAAGGCGGCACAACGCTGACCTACACCATTGGCTCAGCCACTGCCCGGCTGAACGGGCAACCGCTCGCCCTGAGCGTACCGGGGCAGCTGTCGCAGGGCTACAGCATGATCCCCCTGCGCTTCGTCAGTGAAGCCCTGGGCAGCACCGTTACCTGGGATGCAGCAACCGGTTCCGTCTCCATCTCTTCGGCCGCTACCTATCATACCTCGGTCACTTGGGGCGTGAATCTGCGCAGCTCCCCGGATTCGGACAGCGAAGCCAACACGCTTGCCCTGCTGCCCGCAGGCAGCAAAGTCCAGGTCATCCGCGAAGTGAATGCTCTTTGGCTGGAGGTGCGGACGGAAGATCATGTGACCGGATATTTGTCCTCCAAGCCGAAATATACAGATTACAAAAGCGGCTCTCTGCTGCAGAAGCAGGGGGAGGCGCTGATTGCCTACGGGAAGAAATATCTGAATGCGCCTTATGTATTCGGGGCTTCGCCCGATCAGACCGATACGTTCGACTGCTCGTCTTTTGTGAAACGGGTATTTGCGGACACGCTCTCGGTTGAGCTTCCCCGTGTGTCTTATGATCAGGCGCTGGAAGGCACTGAGGTTGGAGTGGACGAGCTGCGCACGGGAGATCTGCTCTTCTTCAGCGCCCGGGGGCTGGATATTGGACATGTCGCTATCTATGCCGGAAATAATCAAATGCTGCATACCTATTCCAAAGAGCTCGGTGTACATATCGAGGCTTTCGGCAGCCAGTGGAAGAAACGTTTCGTTACCGCCCGCAGAATTTTATAACATCAAGTATGTTCTTACTTCTCTACCAAGGCAGGGCGCTGGAATCCATGCAATGCGTAACGCGGTTCCGGCCCTGCTCTTTGGAGGTGTAGAGCGCCTGATCCGCTTGCCGCAGCAGGGTTGTCTCATTACCCGTGCCTGCAAATGTAGCAATACCCACGCTCGCTGTAATGCCGCCGGGGATATTGGATCCCCATGCCGCCCGGGCAATTTCATGACGCAGGTTATCGGCAATTAGTATCGACTCCTGGGCATTGATGTCCGGAAGAATAAGCACGAACTCTTCGCCGCCATATCTGGCCGCCATATCCTGCTCCCGGCAATGATAGCGGAGGATGCTCCCCATCTGCTCCAGCACATAGTCACCTGCCTGATGCCCCAGCGTATCATTTACTTGTTTGAAGTGGTCTATATCAAGGATCAGCAGCGAAAATAAACGTCCCTGCTCCCTATACCTTGCGATATGCTCCTCCAGTGCTTCCTGAAAATACCGTCTATTCTTCAGTCCTGTAAGCTTGTCCGTAGTGGAGCGTTCAACCAGAATAGCATTCAGCTCCAGCAGCTCTGCCTGCTTCTGCTCAATCTCGGCATGGAGCTGCTTCAGCTCGGCGAGCGTCTGCTCCTTCTCCCAGTAAGCTTCCTCTATCTGCTTCTTGGCAGACCGCAGCTCCCGCTCATAATCCATGCGCTTGCTCATCTGAACCAAGGCACAATCAATAACCTCTACGCCCTCATGCTCGTACCGCCTGCCGTTCAGGATGTACGGAATGGACTGGCCGCCGCTGTCCTTCAAGCTGATGAACAGCTCATCCACCTGCCCGTGCAAATTGATATTAGGGTAAAAGTACGAATGGAAAACAAGCTGGTTCGCTTTTGACATAATCGATTCCAAATGCTTGTGCTCCAGCCCTTCCCGCTTATAGCCCGTCATATCGAGGAAGGTCTGGTTCATCTCCGTGATCATACCTTCGTGTGTAATGGAAATATACCCGCAAGGGGCATATTCCAGCCGTTTATCCATGTTCCTGTACCCTCTCCATACCTCTTAATGGCTTCAATCGCATTGCAGATATTCGTTAATCAGCATAATCGTCTCTTCCGGGTGGCTGATATGCGGATAATGCCCTTTGGCTTCCAGCAGCCGGAAGGTACTGTTGCTTAAGTGTCTATGCAGATACTCCCCGGCCTCTATCGGCACGATACTGTCATCGGAGCACTGCAGAATCAGTGTGGGAACGGTTGACTTGGCCAGCTCCGCCCGGTGATCAGACAGGAAGGTAACCTCGGCGAATTCTCTGGCAATGACCGGGTCCCCGGAAATGAAGGTCCGCTCCAGCTCCTTCGTGAGCTCAGGCAGATCCGGATTCTTCATCGCCAGCGGCGCCATAAATCCGGCCCAGCCGGAGAAATTCATCTCCATCATTTCCAGCAGCTCAGCGATATCACTCCGCTCAAATCCGCCGATGTAGCCTTCACCATCGTTCAGATAACACGGGGACGGGCCGATCATAATCATTTTGCGGAAATATTCCGGCCGCTCAATGGCAGCAAGCATTCCGATCATCGAGCTGACAGAGTGGCCGACAAATATAACACCGGTCAGCTGCAGCGAATCTATAACATCAAGCACGTCCTGCACATAGCCGCCGAAGCTGCTGTACTTCTCTCCGCTGTAGGCTGAATGATCCGAATTGCCTGAGCCGACATAATCAAAAAGCACCATCCGGTACTTCTTCTCAAAAGCAGGCGTAATAAATTGCCACATACCCTGGTCACAGCCGAATCCATGGGCAAAAACGAGGGTCTGCTCCCCTTCTCCAATAACTCTTACCTTGTTGCGTGCCATAACACTGCTCATGCTCACTTGCTCCCTTTATTCATCACGTTCCCTCCATTCTGGGGCGCACCTATGCAAAGATCAAGCAATCATTATGTGTCTGCATGTGTCTGCGCGTCTCATGGTGTCCATTGATCGTGAATAATACCAACCAGCGCATGATCATCACCGTTTGTCTCAAAAACAAGATAGAGGCTGCGCCAGTCCATCCCTTCCTCAGCCAAATCCAGCCCGCCGATGTAATATTCGACGAAATCATGGTTCGCTTCCGGATAGACTTCATTGAGATTTCCGGAGGTCTGCTCCTTACGCAGTTCCTTATTCACTGCAATCCCGGCATCCTGCTCAAAGTCAGCATCATAGATATACCACTTATAATAATCCGCAAAATTAAGCTCAATAACCTCACCCGTACCTTCGAACAACCGCCACACGCGTTTTGCAGGATCCTCCAACAAGGTGTCCACCTCATCTTTGGTGAATACAAGATCATTAACTGTATCGACATAGGCGAAGGGTGAAAAACGGATTCCCCGCTCAGGATGCACCCAGGCGGCAAGCTGATCCATATCCTTCTCTTTAAGTGCGGTGATCACGGCTGCTGCTGCCTCCAGAATATCGGGCGGCTGTCCTTCTTCGGTTGATGGAGCTGATGGGGCTGATGGGGTTGATGATGCTGGCGATTGGACCGGTGTTGGATTGGATGTCTGTAGCGGTGTCTGCTGCGGTGGGTCTACGGGGGCTGTCCCGGGAGTTGACTGCAGTGCTTCCTGTGTGTGCTGCGGTTCCTGCGAAGGCACGGTTGCTCCCTCCGGTGTCCCGCTGCAGGCGGTAAGCCATAACATAGCTGCCATAAAGGCAGCGCATCCGATGTACCTTTTCATTGGGCAAGTTCCCTCCTACAAAATTTGTGCGCATCAGCTTTTGGACAATGGGGGCCCGCCTGCTCCGGACGTCTGTACTACATCCTTCCCCTTTCAATAGAGGAATGAATCCAGTATCCGCTGCCCGGAGCGGAAACAGCAATGGAAACGGAAGAAATACGGGGCGATAATCCTATAGCAGCAAGAAATAGAAGAACCGGAATCTGCTGGCCGCTGGGGTTCAGATACCGGTCCTTCTGTTTTATGCTTTGCGGACAAACTCCGACTTCAGCTTCATCGCACCAAATCCGTCGATTTTGCAGTCGATATCATGGTCGCCTTCCACCAGCCGGATGTTCTTCACCTTAGTGCCTATCTTCAGAACGGATGAGCTGCCTTTTACCTTGAGGTCCTTAATCACCGTTACGGTGTCCCCGTCAGCCAGAACATTACCGTTCGAATCCTTAACCACCTTCTGGTCCACGTTGCTTGCATTCTCTGTGTCCAAAGACCACTCATGTCCGCATTCCGGACATACCAGAAGCGCTCCGTCCTCATAGGTGTACACGGAACTGCACTGCGGGCAGTTTGGTAATTCATTCATTATTTCTTTTCTCCATTTCTGCTTAAGCACTTTTTTGGGATAATCCTGCTTAATTTTAGCATATAGCTTGATAGCCAGCGACAATTATATTATTATCTAATTAGATATTTATCTAATAGAAAGCTGGTGGTTATCATCACCCAATTAGAAGCAGTTCCTGATCCACTATCCCCGGAAAGCCTTCAGATTCAAGCCTCAATCCTTAATTCCCAGCCTGCCTTCAATCTCATGGTGGAGCATAAAGCGTACCTCGATCCGCTGGAGATCCGCGAAGACAACAGGAAGAACCTCGAAATGGGAGAAAAGATGCTGTACATCAAGGCCCATAGCGGTTACGCCGGGCTAATTACCTACCTTCCCGATTACGGACAGGATCATCATCCATGGATCGGGCTTCTGGTTATTCACCAGCAGTATAACCGGCAGGGTATCGGGAAGACTGCGGTCCATAAGCTGGAGCAGATATTTAAGCAGCAGGGCTTACATGCGGCCAGGCTGGCGGTTCAGCTCGAGAATAAGGCCGGTGAAGCATTCTGGACTGCGAACGGTTTTGTCCGGATCAGAAGTGCCATGGATAACCACAATAATGAAGTGGATGTCTACGAGAAGCAGTTTAAGTAAAATGCCGGTGTGGTAATAACTATGATCCAGCTGATGCAGCTTGTCCGGGTACAAATAATCTTACGAGGAGTGAGTATGGCATGAATACATCTGATCGGATCAGCCATCTTCCCGCAAGCGGGGAGGAATATTCCGGCCTGGCCGCTGAGGCCGTAGACGCGATCGAGGAGCTGTCCGGGGTGCATCCCGGATACCGCCGCGCGCATGCCAAGGGAATCTGCTGCCGCGCTTTCTTCCGGCCAAGCGGCCTGGGCATGGAATTCACTACCGCAGCACATCTTCAGGAGCAGCAGGTAGACGCAGTGGTCCGTTTCTCGGGCAGCTCCACCGATCCGGCGCTGGCGGACCTTCTCTCGCCCGCCAAGGGTATGGCGGTCCAGTTCAGCCTGCCGGATGGAGGGATTACCAATCTGGTCGGAGTGACGATACCTGTCTTTTTTTCCCGCACCCCTGAGTCATTCATAGATATTGTCCGTACGGCCCACCGCGCACAGGCTGGCACACTCGGGACCCTGGAGCTGATCAAGGAAATCACGGTCCACTTCAGCGAGAGCAAGACGAGTCTGCTGGCCGTGAAACGGCTGAAGCCGCCTGCCAGCTACGCAGAGAGTCATTATTACTGCATTCATGCTTATTATATGGTGAATTCAGCGGGAAGGCAGCAGCCCGTGCGGTTCGAGTGGATTCCCGAGACGGGAGTGCGTACCTTATCGGCTGAAGATGCAGCGCAGCAGCCGGAGCATTATCTGGAGGATGAACTTGAGCTTCGCTTCAAAGATGAGACGGCCATCTTCCAGCTTGTGGCTGTTCTCGGTGAAGAAGAGGACCCGACGGATGACCCTACCCGTGCCTGGCCTGAGGACCGCCGGAGAATCGATCTCGGCCGGCTGCATATCTCGGAGATCATTCCGGAACCGGAGGGGCTGGTAATGGACCCCACCGCCATCACGTCCGGGATACAGCTGTCGGACGATCCGATTCTTAACTTCCGCAGTGCAGCCTATGCCGATTCTCATCATAGACGAAGTGAAGGAAGATAATCCCGGCCGGAGCTGCGGTGAAGGCTGTCCGGATACAAATTAAGCGCCAAAGGGACTTTTTGCTGCCCTTTGGCGCTTTTGATTCAATCGCTAGGCCTGGTTGGGTAATGGATAATAATCCAGACACACAGAGAGGAGTGCAGTATGCAGCAGGCTATGATTATCATTAACCCTGCGTCCGGCAAAGCAGACGCGCGGGACTATATCCGCAGTGCGGAAGAGATTCTGCAAAGCGCAGGGTATCAGGTTACCATCCATGAAACCGCAGGGGAGGGGGATGCAACTGCGTTCTGCGTGCAGGCATGCAGCGGTGGCTATGATCTGGTGGTGGCCATCGGCGGAGACGGCACCCTTCACGAGACCATGAACGGGCTTGCCGATCAAGAGCACCGCCCTACGCTAGGGATCGTGCCCATGGGAACGGTGAATGACTTCGCCCGTGCCCTGCAGATTCCGCTAAGTCCTGCGGATGCCATCCGGACGCTCTCTTCCTCCCGTACGCAAAGAGTCGACATGGGCCGGCTGAACGACCGGCTGTTCGTAAATGTGGTTGCTGCGGGCTCACTGGCCGGCTCACTCTCTTCTGTTACCACCGAAGACAAGACCCGGCTGGGTTTCCTGGCTTATCTGAAAGAAGGCATTAAGGAGCTGGCCAGCAACAGCGCACACACTCTGACCATTACGCATGACGGGGAGATCTGGGAAGGCTCTTCACCGCTGTTTATCGCGGCGCTTACGAATTCAGTAGGCGGCTTCGAGAAGCTTGCGCCCGGTGCTGCGGTAGATGACGGGCTGCTTCACTGCTTCATCGTCAAGGATCTTAATCTGCTGAACACCGTTACAGTCAGCATCTCTTTGCTGCTCGGCAACCTGAGAAATCATAAAGATGTTATCTACTTCACGGCCAGAGAAGTCGCGGTGCACTCTCCCGAGCCGGTGAAGACCAATGTCGATGGTGAAGAAGGCCCGCCGCTCCCAATCCGCCTAAGCACGATTCCGCGTCACATCCGGGTTATTGTGCCGGAGCAGTGACTAGACAGCAGGTTATGAATGGTCACTCCCGTGCAGATCACTGAAATCCTCATTCAGCGTCCACTCCAGACGCCGAACCCACTCACGCTGCACCTCTTTGGGAGCAATCCGCAGCCGGTGCAGCACATTCCACACTTTATATAGGCTGGATGCCTTCAACTGCTGCGGTGTGAACGACAGCGGATTCCCGGACAGGTAGCCCCGGATGAAGGCTGCATTCAGCTTCTGGGCTTGCCCGGGGTAATGCAGCTTCGTGAACCAGCAGACCCAGGCCACGTCATTAAGCGGACCGCCCCATTCTGCCCATTCCCAGTCCAGCACATGAAGTGTACCTTCCGGTTCACAAAGTATATTATGTACCCCGTAATCCCCATGCGTCAGAACCCAAGGCTGGTCCTGGGCACCGGCAGCCGACAGGAGCTGGAGCGAATCCCTGCTCAGGGGACCCGGTACGAATTCTAACCTCTTAATCATCTGACTAAGTGCGGATCTGTTGCTGAGGCGCAGACCTTGCTCCAGCAGTTGATACGGCTGCGAATGAATCTGGGAAGCCAGCAGCTGGCCCATTCTGCTGTATATTTGTTCCGCTCTTGCCCAGTCTCCTGCATCAAGGACGGATTGTGCACTTACGCCCGGCATGCAGTCCATCACGAGTATCCTCATCCCGTCCATCTCTGACACCTCATGTATGGCCGGTGTATCACAGCTTCCCTGCACCAGCTTCATTGCCTGGATCTCATTGAGCGTGTCTTCGTTGGACAGATTCGTTACTTTGGCTACAAGCGGAGGCTCCGCCCCCGCCATCAGATAGGCGAAATTTGTATACCCTCCTGTAAGCCGCTCCAACCGGCAGGCATATCTTATTTCCAGCGCTCTGATGATATTAGCATTCATGATATGAAATCCCTCTCTTTTTCCTTCAGTAGACAATAATCCAAGAATATCACATGCTCCAGTTTATTACAGATTAAGGCTTTCTGCACAAGCAGCCCGGCAGGCAACTTCAGGTATCAAGCTTCAGCGGGAACTTGTGTGCAGCATATACATTCTTTTATTTGCAGCATAAACAGACCCGCAAGTAACTTTACGGGTCTGTTCGGGATGCTTCTTATCGTTCCGGCAGTATTTGCGCAGATTGGTTACTGCCGAAGCGTGACGTATAGCTTGTGTAACACGACCATTTGGCCGATATGGTAGGCATTATGCGTAGCCGCATTGCTGATGATTTCCCACCAGGCAGCCGGTTCAGGGAATCCTTCCACCTGCTCCTCCAGTCCCTCTTCGGACAACAGGGTCTGCCATTGCAGCAAGACCTGCAGCAGGCTTCCCCGCAGCTCGCTGAATGCAGTACCCTCCGGAACCACAAAGCTGCGGTTGTTATCACCAACCGGAGGGACAGCATCCACCCGCCCCGCCCGGTACCTGCTCTGCCAGGTCTCATTCCAGTACAGCAAATGCCGGGTAAGCTCTGCAATACTGTTCAAGCCCGCTCCGGGCTTCCAGAAAGCTTCTTCCTCTGTAACCGCCTCTACCGCCTGAATGAACGGAAGATGCCAGCTGGGGTCATTGGCATTCGCCAATAATTGATTGGCAAGCACATCCTTGGCATGAACCATACTTCCACTCTCCTTTTCTTACTGAAAATACCACAATCCGGACATCCTAAGCCAGGTAGGGTTCAACTATAATTAAAGTCCTCTTCCCTTAACGGGAACGAGGACTTTCTCTACACCCCAGAAGGATGATAATCGCTTAACTTACCGTAATAAACCAGCTCCAGCCGGTCGCTCTGCCGGAAATCATCCGGGGTCACGAGTGCAGGCAGCTTATTCCACAGCTTAATCCCTGAGCGCTCCAGAATCTCGGCAACAAACTGCGAGCAGAAGTAGGAGTTGCTGAATTCAACCGGCTCCTTCAGCGCTATGCCGATGACGCCGAGAATATTATAGAGATACTTCTGGCGGCTGCGGATGAAGACATGCAGAACCCGCTTCATTTTCTCCACCTCACGGTCTGTAACCTGAAGCCTGTAGATGACGCATGTTGTACCCGGATACTTGCTGTATGTACCTGTACGGATATCCTCCTTCACGAACCCGCCGTTCAGCGGATTGGCCGGATGCTTCCGCCCGAAGCTGTACAGCTCTGACAGCTCCCGGTTAAACGAGATGGAGGCATGATTATACGGAGCCTTGGTGTAGCCCTGGATCAGCTTCGTAAAAAGCGTCCCTGTATTGGTGAGCAGAATATAGACCGAAGAATCAGCTGACATTGCAATTTTCCCCTTATAATCTGGTATATAGGCCTTATGTGGCAGTGATCCGGTAACTCGCCAGAATCCTGCACATAATACAACATTTCCCTCATTAAATCGGCTCAAACTCAAAATTGTTGTACAAAAGGCAGCATTTCGCCTCTTCCAAGCGGCTTAGCGGGAAGGCTACAGACTGCCGGAAACGAATCAGATCAAGTGTAAGCTTCAAAATAAGCTGGACACTCTGTTTATTCTAACATAAAATTCCTTTATTGAAATTCCACCCATAGATAAGTTGGTGATTGCTGATGAACCGCTCGTTATTTACGCTCGTACTTATTTTCGCAGCTTTATCGGTTATACACTTATTGTATCTTGCTGTCAGCAGACTGCAGAAGGACAAGGATTATACCGGAATCGGCTTCCGGATCAAAACCTGGTGGGGCATGCTGTTCATCTTCTGCCTGGCTACCCTGTCCAATTCCGTCGTTTCCCTGCTGTCCCTGATGGTACTGGCCTTCTTCGCGCTCAAAGAATATTTCTCCATGATCCGGACAAGAAAAGCGGACCGCAGGCTGTTCCTCTGGGCGTACCTGTCCATTCCGCTGCAATTCTACTGGGTCTATATCGAGTGGTACGGGATGTTCATTGTCTTCATTCCGGTCTATGTGTTCCTGCTGCTGCCGCTGCCCAGGCTGATTAACAAAGGAACGCTGGGCTTCCTGCGCAGTGTCAGCGCCACCCAGTGGGGGCTGATGCTGATGGTCTTCGGGCTAAGCCACCTGGCCTACTTCCAGTTTGCGTCGCCGGAATATGGGGCTGGTCTTGTCCTGTTTCTGGTCGTGCTGACCCAGCTTAATGATGCCGTTCACTATCTGGCCTCGATCTATTTCGGCAAACACAAAATCGTCCCTACCTCCAACCCCTACCTGACCTGGGAAGGATTCGCCTGCGCGTTCGTTGTGACTACAGCGGTCTCCTATCTGATCTATCCGCACCTCACACCGCTGAATCCGGCCTTCGGGTATCTCTCCGGCATGCTGATCAGCCTCAGCGGCTTCTTCGGCAGCCTGACCGTATCTGTGCTCAAGCGCGATCTGCTGATCGGCGATGATGATAAATTCGCTGCGCTGAAGAAAAGCTACCTCAGCCGCATCGACAGCCTTACCTATACCGCTCCGGTATTCTTTCATGTCATCCGTTACTTCTTCGACTTCATGTAGCCGTCCGGCAGGCCCGCTACCGCTCCGGAACGCAAAAAACAGAGACTATCCGCTAATGGATAGTCTCTGTTGTGCTGTCAGGCTACAAATGCTCAGCCTGCTTACTTAGTGCTTGCTGCTGCATCCGCAGGAGCTGTTGTGCCTGCATCCGCTGGCTTGGTAGTTCCTGCGTCTGCTGGCTTCGTGGTGCCCGCATCCGCAGGAGCTGTTGTGCCTGCGTCAGCTGGCTTGGTAGTTCCTGCATCCGCTGGCTTCGTGGTGCCCGGATCAGCAGGTCTCGTGGTGCCTGCGTCGGCAGGCTTCGTGGTACCTGCGTCAGCTGGCGGTGTGCCGCCTTGGCCGCCTTGACCGTTGCCTCTGCCGCCTCCACCTCCGAATCCGCCTCCGCCGCCCATGCCGCTTGGGGCAGTGGTTATACCCGATTCATTGACCCAGGTTACACTGCCGGTAATATCAAAGGTCACGAATTCGGTGCCTCCGCTGTACTCGCCATCCGTATACAATCCGTCTACGGCTGCTCCGGTAGAGCTGCCTCCGGTATAGACAGTGTATGAGCCTTCTTTCAGCTCAGGGGAGCTCACAACTACCGTCTGGAAGCTCTTCGATGGCGTGAAGGTCAGGATGGTATTGCCGTCAGCGTCTTCCAGATGAACCATAGTTCCAGCCTGCTGAGTCTCCGTGAAGCTCACGCCTACCGAATACTGGCTGGAGTCTTCACCAGGGGCCTGTGCCATGCCGGAGGCGCCTGCTGCTACCAGATATCCGCCCGTCATGTTGAAGGTTCCGTCATAATCCAGTGCGCCGTTGCCCGAGTTCTCAGGGCCATTCACAATTGCGGTTCCGCCGGTCATGGTGATTGACCCGTTGGAATCCAGGCCGTCGCCTGCTGCATCCACGGTCAGGGTTCCGCCGCTGATGGTCAGCAGGTTGCTTCCGGTGCCGGCAGTGAATTGATCTTGTGCCTGCGTTCCCCCAGCAGCCGCATTATTATCGTTGCCGCCGGCCACGTTCACGCCGTCATCCGTCGCGACTACATGAATCTCACCGCCAGATATGGTAATGTTTCCTCCTTCAATTCCTTCATAGCTCTTCGTAATGTTGATCGTTCCGCCGGACAGGGAGGTCAGGGAATCGGCATGGATACCATCATCGCCTGCGGCAATTTCGAATTGTCCGTCCGTGATGGAGACATTGCTGTTACTGTGCACCGCATCATCTGCGGAATCAATCGTGAAGCTTCCTCCGTTCACGGTGAGGTCCCCGCCTGCTTTCAGCCCCTTTGCGCTGGTGGATTCAGTCTCCGTGGTGGTGGTGGCATCTGTGCTGGTAGTAGCATCGGTGCTGGCAGTTGCCGTCTGGTCAGCCGTCCCCACTGCATCCATCGCAGGCGGAGTTCCTCCGGCTGCTGCCTGATCCCCGGAAGTCTCTGTTCCCGGACGTTGGCCGCCGAAGCCACCGCCGCCCATACCCATTCCGCCTTCGCCTGTCTTCACTTCCGCATTCACACTACCGCCGCCTGTTACCAGGGTGTAGGTTCCGCCGTCGATCACAGCCGCCGTCTCGGCCTGAATGCCGTCATTGCCTGCGGTAATATCAAAGGTTCCTGCTGCAATGGCGATGAAGCCTTTGTCCTCATCTTCGTCGTTGGCCGATTTAATGCCATCGCCCTCTGCGTTAATCGTAATCGTACCGTCCTGTACGGCGATCAGGTCTTTACCGACGATACCATCATCTGCTGCCTTCACTTCAATTGTACCTGACATGATCTTCAGATCGTCTTTGCTTGAAATACCATCGTTGTAATTACCGGTTACCGTCAGCTTGCCGGTGCCGTTAATGGTCAGATCGGCTTTACTGAAGATGGCCGCGCCTGGTTCATCGGTAGCCGCATCTGCGAACACATAAGCAGCTCCGTCAGTCACACTGTTCTCAGTGCCTTCCTGCAGGGTGATCACAACTTTGCCGGCTTCCTTGATGTAGACCGGAGCACTGTCGCTGTCCGTCAGCTGTGCACCGTTCAGCACCAGCCGTACGGTTCCCTTCGCCTGCTCGTCTACAATAATCTGTCCGTCACTGAGCGTGCCGCTGAGTACATAAGTCCCTGCTTCCGTAATCGTTACGGTTCCGTCCGCAGCTGTAGCACCGGCACCGTCAACAGTAGCGCTCGTTCCGGCTAGTGTTACCGCGGTCGAATCCGCCTCCGTCCAGGCCGTTTCAGCATCATCTTCATCAAAAGTTACCAGATCCGTCAGCTTCACACTTGCCAGCTGTACTGCGGCAGACGTACTGCTCTGCTCAGCCGTCACTGCTGTATCTGCGTTGTTACTTGCAGTATTTTGCGTAGCGGCGTTTGAGCTGCAAGCAGACATGACTGCGGCGCATAACAACACCAGTCCTATTTTACTGCCTAAGATTAAGTTCTTCATCTGTCATCGTTCCCTTCTAGTCCAGCATTAATAGTCATTCATGACCGGAGCCATGGTTAGTGAGAGGTCAAGGTTCCCGTTGCGTGTGCGGATAGCGTCAAGCAATTCCTTCTGGCTGGTGTGCTCATCAATCGTTACGGCATAGACCAGTTCATACAGGCTGCCTAGTTCGGTCGTTCTGATTTTCTTAAGCTCGTAAGCTACATTGAATGTATTGAAAACTTCCGCGAAAGCTTCCTCATACCCCAGATTCTCGGGAATGGTCACTTTCAGTGTCTTTTGCATCGACTTTCTAAGACCAAAGCCTGTACGGTTAAGCACAACCATCAGGATGCAGAGAATAAGGGTGAAGAGTACCGCATATCCGAATGATCCAACCCCGCAGGCCAGGCCGGAGGCCATAGTGAACAGGACGAAGGTGATATCCTTCGGATCGCCGGGCGCGCTTCTGAACCGGATGATGGAGAAGGCGCCGGCAAGGCTGAAGGCCCGGGCAACGTTGCTGCCGATGAGCAGGATAATGATGGCCACAATGACCGGCAGCAGGACCATCGTAAGCGTGAAGCTCTGCGAATATCCGGCAGGGTTCGTCTTCATGTAGGTGAAGCTGATGAGTCCGCCAAGTACAATCGAGATCAATATGGTTAGAATGGCATTCGTGAAGGTTAGCTCCGTAGTGGTCAGGGCTGCGGAAAAAATCGAATCAAGCATATAGGACACTCTCTCTTTCTGCTTTGCTGTTCTTCAGCATTTTTTTATATTCGTTGCCGTATTTGGAGAAGCTGGTGCGGTACATCTGGTGCTCCGAGAGCATTTTGGCCAGCCAGACCGGAATCGTCTTCTCGGCCTTCACTTCCATCAGCCATTGGCCCGGCTCCAGCAGCTCTTCACCGTATACGCCGTGCTCCATCTTCAGATCGTACCGCCGGCAGCGGATATTCGTATCGAAGGTGATGCGCAGGTCGCGGTTATTTTTGCAGAACATCGCTTTGCGGTCATAGGACAGGTACAGCTTCGGCTGCAGATCATATCTGGTCAGCATGTACTTGATTTCTTCAATCACCTGCTTGTTCATGTTGCTCTTGAATTCAGGCTCGATCCCGCTGGCGACGAAATCATAGGCTTCATTCAGCTTGAGCGAGGTTCTTCTCTTGTTCACCAGGCCGAACACCTTTTTCTTAATTTCCAGATAGACCTTGGTCTCGCCGGTAGGAATGCCATATGCTCTGATGCGAAGCTTCTCCTTATATTTCGGCTTGGCCAGGCTGCTGCGGATCAGGGAATCATGGGGTGTGTCATAATATAGATTGGTGATGGAGTAGTACTCATGCTGTTTGTTGTACTCATCGGGTTCCATGTATTCGAGCAGTTCGTTATAGAGCTTCATGTAGGATTCAGTGTCGAACAGGTATTTGTTCTCGTAACGGTTGAACACTTCGATCGCCATATGGGTTCAGATCCTTTCGGGTTGTGTAATGGAGACTGCCTTTATCTGCACTTTCGTGTGTGCCTCGCTTGCTTATGAATGTATCTTAGCCCCCGAACCTTTAATGAATCTTAAATGGTTTTACACTGCGCTGACTTTTTAACACAGGGATAACACTTCCGGATGTATCTTCTATATAAGTGCCCTGGAACGATTGGAATTTCATCCGATGATTTCGCCCTGAATACCTCCGGCAGCACCTGAACAGCAGTACAGTTAAGGTTGATTAAAGGTAATCTTGCTATAATGGCTTAAGCAGCAAGTACATTACTTATGAAGAGGATGATTCATCCCATGAGAATATTAATTGTAGAAGACGAGATTCATCTGGCGGAAGCCTTGACCCAAATATTGAAGAAGCACAATTACTCGGTGGACGCCGTCCATGACGGCAGATCAGGTCTCGATTATGCGCAGAGCGGGATCTATGACCTGCTGCTGCTCGATATTATGATGCCGGAGATGGATGGAATCAGCGTGCTGAAGGAGCTGCGGAAGGACGGAATCTCCACGCCGGTGATCATGCTGACAGCCAAAGGGGAGATCACCGATATGGTCACCGGACTCGATCACGGAGCAGACGACTATATCGCCAAGCCGTTCTCTTCGGAGGAGCTGCTGGCCAGAATCCGGGCCGCCCTGCGGCGCAAAGGGGAAGTGATTCCTGAGGACGGCCTGAAGTTCGGAGATATTGAGCTGAACACGGCGAATCCGAAGCTGACGGTGAAGGGCAAGGAGATCAAGCTGAACCTTAAGGAAACCGAGCTGCTGGAGCTGCTGATCTTAAGGAAGCAGGCCGTAACCTCCAAGGAGCAGATTATTGAGAAGCTGTGGGGGTTCGATTCCGAAGCGGAGCATAATAACGTGGAGGTCTATATCTCTTTTTTGCGCAAAAAGCTTACCTTCCTGAATTCAGAGGTGCGCATCAGCACGATTAGAGGCGTGGGTTATGTATTAGAGGTGAGTGCTTAATGTTCAAGAAACTCAGAAACCGGTTCCTGATTGTCAATCTGGCTACCATCTCCATCATGATGCTGATTGCCTTCGCCTCGATCTATATCATCATGTACGTCAATGTGCAAAATGATATTAATATGGCGCTGCACCGGATTGCGGACAATGAGCAGAAGGGACCCGGCGGTGCACAAGGAGGCCCCCGCGGCGCAGCAGATGGAGGCGGCATGCCCATGGATAAAGGGCCCATAGACGCCTACCAGCCGGACCGTTCCGTCTCGTTCACCATACAGACCGATACAAGCGGTACGCTGGTCAGCAAGGATTCCAAATTCACGATGGATGATGAGTTCTATGACGCTGCGCTTAAGGAAGCCCTTAGTAACGGCAAGGACATCGGCCGGTTCACGCTGGATGGCAGCCGGTGGATCTTTATGGTCAAGCATACAGCGGACGGGAAGCAGATCGTCTTCATGGATATCACTTCCCAGCAGAAAATCCTGACCAACCTCATCTATACCTTCACAGCTGTCGGCCTGCTGATGCTGATCATTCTCTATTTCACCAGCCGCTTCTTCGCGAACCGCTCGATCGCGCCGGTCCGGGAGGCCTTCGACAAGCAGAAGCAGTTCATCGCCGATGCCTCGCATGAGCTGAAGACGCCGCTGACGATCATCAACACCAACGCGGATGTGCTGCTCTCCAACAGTGACGATACGATCCGCAATCAGGCGAAGTGGCTGCAGTATATTAAGTCAGAGACGGAGCGCATGACCCGGCTGACCAACGACCTGCTGTACCTGACAGAGATGGACGATTCCCGGACAGGAATGATCCACAGCAAGTTCAATATGAGCGATGCGGTAGAGAATATTATTCTGACCATGGAGGCTGTTATCTTCGAGAAGAATATCTCCTTCGACTACAACATCGAACCGGAGCTTACCGTGCTGGGGAACAGCGAACAGATTAAGCAAGTGGTGATGATTCTGCTGGACAACGCAGTGAAGTATACGAATCCTAAGGGCGCTGTAACCATCTCGCTCAAAAAGCAAAATAACGATGTCCTCCTCTCCGTCTCGAATACCGGGGAAGGCATCGCTGCCGAGCATCTGACGCGGATCTTTGACCGCTTTTACCGGACGGACACTTCCAGAGCGCGCAAGCAGGGCGGCTACGGCCTGGGTCTGGCTATCGCGAGGTCGATCGTCGATCAGCACAAAGGGAAGATTTACGCGAAGAGTGTGATAGGAGAATCAACGACGTTCTATGTGCAGCTGCCTTGAGGGTTGCGACAAGCATACCCATCTTATATTCCCAGTAAATGAGCCTCTCCCTTACCGGAAGAGGCTCATTTACTGATTATCTCTAAAGATAAGGGTTCCTTGTTAATCCCGCTGCCGGCATTATACGTTCATCTGCTTCAGCCCCGCTGCTGCGGCCCGGATCTTCAGCCATGCGTTCCTCTTTCTTCTGCAATACAATCGTGAATTCACCTAATCCGGGAACGTAGATCCGGGCTTCAGAATTCACTTGGTCCATGCCAGACAGCTGGATCATAATGTCTTCTGCCGAGTTTATTTCTATCATATCCTTCACCCCCTGCGGTAAGATGATGAACGCCTACGGATTGACACCGACGGAGAACGGACGCGCACCAACCGGAATAACGCTTATTACAGCCTGGGTGACCCCATCAATAACCGATACCGTGTTATCATCCTGATTAGTAATATAGATACGGCTCGTCAATGGATTAGCGCCTGCACCATTAGGGTTATTCCCCACCGGAATGGTAGTAATCACCGTATTGGTCAATCCGCCAATCACAGATACATTGTCGTCATCCCGGTTCGGTACATAGATGGCATTGGTAGAGATGTTCACTCCCAATTCACCCGGAGTCGTACCGACGGGTACGTTAGTTATCACCGTATTGGTTGCTCCATCAATCACGGAAACGGTGTTGCTGGTTATGTTCGAGACATAAATCCGGTTCGTCAAGGGATCAACACCCAACCGGAACGGGTTCACCTGCACGGGAATCTGTGTAATAACCGTATTCGTAGCCCCGTCAATGACGGTAACAATATCCGAGTTGAATTCAGCTACATAAATAGTATTGGTTAATGAATTCACGCCGATTCCCGTTGGAAAAGGAGAACCGCCAGCGGGAATAATGGTAGTCACCACAGTGTTGGTTAATCCGTCAATGACAGTGACCGTATTATCATTAAAATTCGCAACATAGATGGCATTGGTAGCCGTATTGACCGCAACTCCGCCTGCTCCGTCCCCCGCAGGAACGGTGGCCAGCACCATATTGGTTACTCCGTCGATAACGGATACGTTATCGCTGTTCAAATTAGCAACATAGATGCGGTTGGTTAACGGGTTCACCGCTACTCCTGCAGGATTCACACCTACAGGGATGACTGCGATCACCGCATTTGTTGCGCCGTTGATCACAGAAACATCATTGCTGTTGAAATTGGCAACATAGATACGGTTGACGGAGCCTGTGACTCCCCCCTCTTCAGCACCCAGCAGCTCGGCTGAGACAAGACGGTGGGCGGTAACCAGCTGCCCGGCTGAATTTTTACCCCACACTGAGGTTTCCGTCTGCAATTCGGCAAGACCTTCCGTTGTAAAGACAAATTCATAGGCATCCAGATTGGCAAAGTAATTTCTTGTGATCACCTCGTCCGGGGAAACTGTAATAAGCTCGCTTACATACAATGTCCTTGTGAGCGTTAAATTGTATCCTTGGATCAGAATAGCAGACTGATTCACCGCGTTCCGGTTATCGATCTTGACCGTCACCTGCACAGTAGGCCTGACACCGCTCACTTCATTATTTTCAATAGGTCCTGTTGACAGAATAGCCATTCTAGTGCATCCTCCCTTGTAATCAGAGATTTAAAAACTACCAGTCTCTCATAAGGTATGTAAGAACTGGAGTCCGGATTGGACTATACTATAGCTAGAATTAAATTATGGCTCGACTGCCCATTTATCCAAGAAAGGTGTGATCCTATGCATTCAATTGGCCCTAACCCGGAGGCCATCCATCCCAATCCCCATATCAAGCAGGTCCGTTTCATCAAAAATACAATCACACGTCCCAACATTATTGCGGGAGATTTCTCCTACTATGATGATCCTGACGAATCGGTATCCTTCGAGAGCCGTGTAACTCATCATTATGAGTTCATCGGGGACAAGCTGATCATCGGAAAATTCTGCGCCATCGCCCGCGGCACCGAATTCATTATGAATGGGGCCAATCACCGGATGGGCTCGGTGACCACCTACCCCTTCAACATTATGGGCGGCGGCTGGGAGCAGGCGACGCCTGAGCTGGCGGATCTGCCCTACAAAGGCGATACCGTCATCGGAAGCGATGTCTGGATCGGCCAGAATGCTACGATCATGCCGGGCGTGACGATTGGTGACGGGGCGATCATCGCCGCTAACGCTACCGTTACCAAGGATGTTCCAGCCTATCATATTGCCGGAGGCAATCCGGCCCGGATTCTGCGGCCGCGCTTCAGCGATGAACTGATCCGGCTGCTGCTGGAGCTGAAGTGGTGGGACTGGAGCCCGGAGAAGATCACAGCGAATCTTGAGGTGCTGTGCAGCAGTGATCCGGAGCGGATCAGAGGTCTTGCCGGGGAGGTATGAAGGGCGTGAAGCTCCCGGATTCCTGGTATTGGCAACTCATACATTAGAATCGTAAGCCACCAAGGGGTGTCTCAGAAGCCGGATAACGGCTGTTTGAGACACCCCTTATTGTTTAGCAGGACCTAGAAACCCTCAAAATGTTGAAAATTTGGCATCTTGATAAATATCCTGGCATTCTCTGGAGCTGGAACGGGGAATACAGTAAGTGTGAGCGCTTGGTAAGCGCTTCAATAGAAGTTAGGAGGAACAGATAAATATGATTGTGTGAAGGTGATGAACTGTAATGCGCATGGCAAATTATCAATAAATCAGGAGCTCAACCCGAGGAGGAATTCACTTTTTATGCTGAAAAAAGTTGTCTCTGCCGTCTCCATCCTTGCGATTGCATTAAGTATTTCTGCGGTTAAACCTGCCGTCACCGAAGCAGCCCCGATCAGTGAGGCGAATTCAACCATTTTTGGCCCAAATGTGTACGTATTTGACCCCACGATGGCCGCCGCGGATATCCAGAATATCACCTCATCCGTATTCAGCTCTCTGGAATCGAGTGAATTCAGCAGCGACAGAAAGGCGTTTCTGTTCAAGCCGGGGTCGTATAACTTAAATTTCAACGTAGGCTTCTATACTCAAGTGTCCGGTCTCGGCCAAAATCCAAACGATGTTAACATTAACGGCGGACTCAATATTAATGCGGATTGGGATAACGGGAATGCGACCAGAAATTTCTGGCGGAGTATCGAGAACCTGTCCATCACGCCTTCCGGCGGGACCACCCAAATCGCCGTTTCTCAGGCAGCCCCGCTCCGCAGACTGCATATCAAAGGCAATCTGGATCTGTTCGATTTCGATGCTAACTGGAATGCCGGCTGGGCCAGCGGAGGATTTCTTGCCGATTCCATCGTGGATAACGCCGTTGTTCCCGCTTCACAGCAGCAGTGGTTCTCACGGAACAGCCAGTGGGGAAGCTGGGCGAACGGCGTGTGGAACATGGTATTTGTGGGAGTGACCAACCCTCCGGCCGGCCAATTTCCGGATCCGCCTTATACTGTAGTAGACAGAACGCCCGTCATACGCGAGAAGCCGTATCTGTATATTAACGGTGCAGGCCAATACCAGGTATTTGTGCCTTCACTGCAAAGCAATACCCAGGGTGTCAGCTGGGCAAACGGTCAAACCCCCGGACAATCGGTCTCCATCGATCAATTCTATATTGCCCGGCCGGGAACTTCGAGCGCAGCGGATATGAATACCGCTCTTAGTCAAGGCAAGCACCTGCTGTTCACGCCAGGAATCTACCATTTAAGCGATACGATCAGGATAACGAATGCCAATACCGTCGTACTTGGTATCGGTATCCCCACATTAATACCGGACAACGGAAAAACGGCAATCTCAGTCAATGACGTGGATGGAGTGAAAATAGCAGGTCTTACAATTGATGCCGGACCGGTTAATTCTCCTTCACTGCTCGAAGTTGGAGCAGGCGCAAGTACCTTGAGTCATGCAGGTAATCCGACATCGCTTCATGATATCACCCTTAGAACCGGTGGAGCATCGGCAGGCAGAAATGATACCGGTCTTAAGATCAACAGTAATGACGTCATCGCAGATCAGCTCTGGATCTGGCGCGCAGATCACGGGGCAGGTGCGGGCTGGACATCCAACGCCTCCAAGAACGGCCTTATTGTAAACGGCAACAATGTGACCATATATGGTTTATTTAACGAACACCATAATGAATACCAGACTTTATGGAACGGCAACGGCGGCCGTGTGTACTTCTATCAATCGGAAATTCCTTATGATGTTCCGAATCAAGCAGCCTGGATGAGCAAGAATGGCAGCGTAAATGGCTATGCCTCTTATAAAGTGGCGGACAATGTAACCAGCCATGAGGCATGGGGGCTCGGTGTATATTCCTATTTCAGGGATGCAGCCGTTAAGCTCGAAAGTGCAATTGAAGTTCCTAACGCTCCCGGTGTGAAGCTCCATCATGCTACAACCATATGGCTGTCGGGTACGGCGGGCAGCGAAATCACTCATATCATCAATAACACGGGCGGTAGAGTCTACGCCAATTCTCCGGCCGCAGCGATGAGGCAGACCCTCTCGGAATTTGCAGGGACCGGAACTGCCGATACCCAGGCGCCAAGCACTCCGGCCAATTTGACGGCGGCAGCGGCCTCCAGCAGCAGCATTAACCTGAACTGGACCGCAGCAACCGACAATGTCAGTGTCACTGGCTATGAGATTTACCGCGGGGGCACGCTTGCGGGAACCACAGCAACGACTTCCTACAGTGACAGCAGTTTAACGGCTGCAACGGCCTACAGCTATACGGTAAAAGCAAAGGATGCGGCCGGCAATCTGTCTGCCGCGAGTAATACAGCTACTGCCACAACGCAGGCAGGATCAGCAGCATCGCTGGACCGGTCAGGCTGGACAGCAACTTCTTCGCCTACCAGCGGAGATGTGCCGGCCAACCTGCTGGATGGAAGCATGTCTACGCGCTGGAGCACCGGAACGGCGATGGTGCCGGGGCAGTCATTCACCGTGGATATGAAAGCGGTGAAGAGCTTTAAGAAGATTGTAATGGATTCTACAGGCAGTGACGGAGACTATCCACGCGGATACGAGGTGTACGTCTCGAATGACGGAAGCAATTGGGGAAGCGCAGTAGTGACCGGCAGCGGCAGTGGTCCGGTCGTAACGGCAACGTTTGCGGTTCAGAGCGCGAGATATATCAAAGTGGTTCAGACGGGTAATGCAACAAGCTGGTGGTCTATACGGGAAGTGAATTTGTATAACTAGCTAGGAGGAGCGTTTTTACGCCGAAAAGGCGATCCCGGAATCATCGCGAAAGTGATGATGGACGGGGGGAGCCGCTGAATGCAGAAATGGCTGTCTGGGACCGATTGCTTGCGTCCTGGACAGCCATTTCTTCTGCTATTAAGTTCAGTAAGATGCCTTATCCTCGCCTGCGCCCAGTCTGGCCCGCATCTCCGCATACGCCTCCGGGGTACCGACATCATCGATCGTCCCCTCCGTATAATAGGCCCGCATCTCCTGGCGGGAATGCAGCCACTCCGGGAAATAACTCGGCGCATCCGGGTTGCCTCCCTCAGCAAGATAGCGGGAAATCAGCGGCAGCGTAGTCCGCTTGTAGATATAGAGGGCAAATACGCCGATGCTCGAACGCGGCTCCTGCGGCTTCTCCTCCAGCGACAGGACCCGCATCTCTGCGTCCAGCTCGGCTACACCGACACTGCGAAGCTCTTCTATATTGTCCACGTTACGGACCAGAATACAGTCCCTATCTATTTTATGAAAATAGTTCAAATACCCTTCCAGGCCGAATCCGAGCACATTGTCTCCTGCCAGTACCAGCAGATCATCCTGCATCTGCTCCCGCTCCAGCACATATTGGATATCGCCAATTGCACCTAAACGTCCTTCCGGGGAGGAAGTGCCGTCATTCAGAATACGGATCGGCTTCGATCCCCGATACTGCTGATGCCACTGCCCAAAAGCATGAAAGAAACGGTCATTCGTCACAATGAGAATCTCCGTGATGTCCTCCAGCACCTCCAGGCGGCCGATTAGCAGATCCAGAATCGTCCGGCTCCCTTGAACCGGCAGCAGCGGCTTCGGTGTGTCTTTGGTTAACGGATACAGGCGGGTCGCGTACCCCGCAGCCAAGATCAATGCTATCATTCCTGTTCGCTCCTCTGCCCGGTGAATATGTCCCTCTACTATAACCCAGTGTAGACGGCCAGCCAAGCCTCCGGCTGCTGCACTCACTTACGCGGCAGGCATCCCAGAGTACATGTTCTTCCTGGCAGCGGGCACTTTACTCCGCCTTACGCGGTCTATACGCGATACCGTCGATCTGAACCTTAAGTCCATCCGGGCCGCCGATATGCGCGAACTCGGTGGAGATGGTTTTGCGTGCCGGATACTTGCCTTGGAATCTGCGCTTGAACACCTCTTCCATGACCGGAATATCCCAAATATCCCGCAGCAGAATATCCATCTTCACCACATCTGTTAGCGTAAGGCCCACCTGCCCCAGGCGGTCCCTCATATCATTCAGCGCACCCTCTACCTGCTCTTCCACCGTTCCGCCTACATTGCCTACACAGAAGCTGAGGAAGATGAAATCCCCCGCTTCCACAAAACCTGAATACGCATAATCCTTGTTCACATCATGCCTGATGATTTCGCCCATGTTCGCTTGTTCGCCCCTTGTCCTCTGAGATAAGCCCAGTATAACGGTGGAACCCGGACAGCTGTATGTCGTGGTTTTGTAGGATAATTATGGTAATATTAGAACTGAATCAAAAAGGCTTGCACCTGAAATGGAGGAGAACCATGAAGCGATTTGTCACCTCAAAATCTTTTCTGATTACATCTGTTCTGTTCAGCCTGCTGTTCATTGTGAATCTGACGGCAACTCCTGACAGCACGGCTACAGATATTATAATCAGTATCCTTAAGTCCATCTTAGCCGGGGTAATCAGCGGGTTTTTGGTTGGCGGGCTGATCTTTCTTGTGCAGAAGAAGAAGACGGTCTGATCCTAGACTCCCGCATGCGGGAGTTCTGGAAGCTCCATAACAACCTGTCCCAGACACGCTGCCAGTACCTCATGATACCGCCGCTCCTCTTCTATCGTCACTTCCTCACGCAGTGATTCGAACAACGCCAGGGCAGCGTTTGAAGTTGCCGTCATGCCTGGACTGGTGGGCCAGCCTTAAAGATTGCAGCGTCCAGTCCAGCGCTTCCGGCGCTCTGCCCCTTCGCTTACAATATAAGGCCAAGTGATAACAATAGCAGTAATACTGTACGATATTATCTGCATCCTCATACTCTCCAAACCCGGCGCTCTGTTCCGCGAATCTATACAGCAGATCATCGACATCAAGCCCATACTGAACCGCAGCCTGTAAAATTACACCGAGACCTGGAAGCAGCTCCTCTGGATTATCCTGCAAGAACCGGGTATACCCCTCTAGAAATTCTATTCTTCCGGACAGAATCTCCACCATATACAGATTGGCACGCGCCAGACCTCTGAACTCCTCGGCAATCGCCTGCCCCTCCAGCCCCAAGTCCTCCATCCAGCCAAGCTCGGCATAGCGGTATATAGTCTCCCTGGCCTCACCATACTTCTCCTGCTTCTGATAGGCAATGCCCCGCATTAGATGACTGAACCCGAAGTAATAGACCAGCGGACGCACTGTATCCAGAATGGGTACCGGAAGCTTCTTGGCCTTATAATACTGACGCTCCTCATAGACGCACTGCGCATAGCTGTACAGAATTCCGGCAGCATCCAGCATCTTGTCCCATTCCTCGAAGCGGTAAGCCATTTCTATCATTTCCATGATAATCTCCGGATTCAGTGATTTCAGAATGGAAGGGCGCACGGGTGGGGCCTCCTTTTTATCCATTTTTAGTTAATTGTATAGTTGAATATATATTTGGTCAATATAAATAGTACTTTTGAGTACTATTTATCTATAAATTGATTTGGTTTTGATTATCTGTAATGGTTAGCTGACCTCTTCTAACCTTAAGTGGAGGTGATCCCATGAATTTACCAGAAAGTGTAGGAAGTCGGATACGTGAGCTTCGAAAAGCAAAAGGATGGACTCAAGAACAACTGGCGGAAGCAGCATCACTTCATTACAGTTATATCGGCGGAGTTGAACGAGGGGACCGCAATATTTCTTTGGAGACACTGGAGAAAATAATAGCTGCCTTTCAAATTCCCGCTGAAGAAATTTTCCGTTTCGAGGATGATACCGACCGCCGTAAGGCCTTAGATGAACATATGACTCTGATTAGTGGCAGGAGTACAGAGGAAATAGCAGCACTGACAAAGATTAATCGGGAAGTGATTGTTACACTGGATATCTCTGGAGAAAAGAATACTAAATAAGAAATATCTACTCCATGAGGTGAGCCAAAATGCCAGATGAATCCAAGTCCGAGCTTGTACAAAGAATTGGAGAACGTATTCGAAGAGTACGCAAAGAAATAAACCTTTCGCAAGAGCAGCTTGCAGAACGGTCAGGTTTACATACGAATTATGTGGGACAAGTAGAACGTGGAGAGAAGAACCTTACGCTTGAGACTTTGGAAAAAGTAGTTGGAGGTCTGGATATATCGTTGGAGGAATTGTTCCGTTACATTGGACCCATGAAGCAAAAGGATGCAATTAGTCAGATTGTAGATTTACTTATTGAACGTCCATCAGTAGACCAGGAGATGGCGCTTAGTGTACTAAAGTCGGTTTTGGATTGGGAAGAAAAGAAGCACGACCTTTAAAAATGCTACAAAGATTATAACTCCCCGCTTAATATCGATAATGGGTTTCTTCTCCGCTAGTAGTATTTTGCCCTCTTAACCTTTGGAAAAGGTGATTACTATGACAGACTTACGGAATACTGCCGGAGATCGAATTCGTGCTATAAGAAAAGCAAAAGGACTAACACAACAACAGTTAGCTGAACTCTCCGACTTGGATGATGCATACATAGGGGCCGTAGAACGTGGCGAACGGAATTTTTCGATTGATACACTGGAGAAAATCGTGACAGCACTAAAAATCCAACCCGCAGATTTATTTCAGAATAAGGATGACTTGAGCGAGGCAGAAGCTGCGCAGCGGAGAGCCATTGATGAGTATGCTGTTACTGTTGGTGAGTTAAGTGTTAAGCAAATAAGTACTTTGAATAGGATTGTTAGAGAGGTACGGAGAGCTTTTGAGGATTGAGCATACCCTGAGGTGAGCCCATGAATTTACCAGAAAGTGTAGGAAGTCGGCTACGTGAGCTTCGAAAAGCCAAAGGATGGACCCAGGAACAACTGGCGGAAGTAGCATCACTTCATTACAGTTATATAGGCGGGGTTGAACGAGGGGACAGCAACTATCGTTAGAGGAATTATTCCGCTACATCGGTCCCCTGAAACACAGACACACTCCGGTTTGCTTGTTTATAATTGCTTTCTAGAAAAGAGGAAAACTATGGGTTCACCTGACGGAATGATTATTTTCTCAGCAATATCCACTATATTTCTGGCATTATGGGTTATTGGCACTCTATTTATAACCATATTTCCCAAGAGATCGTGGAAGTTCTTACAGGGGTGGAAGTCGGACCGGGAACCTTCGGGCTCGTATTTTATAATGGTAAGAGTCCTTGCCGCCATTCTGTTCATAATTGGAGTTACTCTGCTCTTGTTAAGCAAGTTTAATCATTGACCCTTCAGCCCTGATTATGCCTATACATCCCGCGCTGCGTGTAAATCAAACACATCAAACACCCCCAAATAATCTCCCGATTATCTGGGGGCAGCACTCTCAATCTCTATCTCAATTATCATTTGCTGTAATCTTATCCTCTTCTATCTTGGAGGCTCTTTTCCTTTTCCCACCTACCAGTTATTCCCCGCCCCCGACACTGTGAAGCCCGTTGAAGTATTCAGGAACTTCCCGGAAGGCGCGCCGTTCACGGTATTGCTGTTGAACACCGAAGTACCGGTAGCGGAGCCTTGGATACACACGCCATAAGTCCTGGCGTTAAT
Source organism: Paenibacillus sp. FSL E2-0178 (assembly GCF_038593005.1). Taxonomy (NCBI): domain Bacteria; kingdom Bacillati; phylum Bacillota; class Bacilli; order Caryophanales; family Paenibacillaceae; genus Paenibacillus; species Paenibacillus sp. FSL E2-0178. The sequence goes on along the minus strand of NZ_CP151953.1, from coordinate 4,896,259 downwards.
GATGTTGTTCAAAGCATAGGTCACCGAGATATTCGGTGCCGGTTCTTCGATGAAGATTCCGGAGTAGGTGCTGTCCTGGATGGTGTTGCCGGTTGCAGGCAGGAGGAATTCAAAGCGATTGCACCATTGTAAAAAGAAACCGGAATCCACGAGGCATACGTCTACTCCATTCCACACTAGCCCTCATACGTTATACAGAAGCCCGAGTGGTTATGTATAAACCTGACCGGCAGAAGGTGGGATAGCATGAATAAGTCGGATGTAGATAAGAATAGGAAGCTCAAGCTGCAGCGAATCAAAAGAAAACGGATAAAGCTTCGGCTCTATAGCAACACAATGTATAAATATAATAAGCACCTGAAAAAAAGCAGGATTCTAAATGGGAAGCGCAGCGCCAAAGGGAATCCTGCCTCACGGAGTGCTAAGTGTCCGCCTAGTGAGACAGCAGCTTCACCAGGGCCAATGAGCATGATGGAACTCATGCAAAACATGGCTGCAATGGGGATGCAGGGAGCCACTGGCGCTGTAGGACTCATGGGCAGTATAGGCGTTATGGGCGCGACTGGCGCGACCGGAGTGATGGGCAGCATTGGACTGATGGGCAATGTTGGAGCGACTGGCGCAACGGGGACGACAGGTGCAATGGGCACGATCGGACTCATGGGCAGCATTGGGGTGATGGGAGCTACCGGGGCAACAGGTGCGATGGGCAACATCGGACTTAGCGGCACCATTGGAGCCATGGGCGTGACCGGGGCGACGGGCGCGATGGGCAACATCGGACTCATGGGCTCGATTGGTGCTATGGGCGGAACCGGCGCGACGGGCGCGATGGGCAGCATCGGGCTTATGGGCAACATTGGAGCCATGGGCGTGACCGGAGCAACAGGCGCGATGGGCAGCATCGGGCTCATGGGCAACATTGGAGCCATGGGCGTGACCGGGGCGACCGGCGCGATGGGCAGCATCGGGCTCATGGGCAACATTGGAGCCATGGGCGTGACCGGAGCGACGGGCGCGATGGGCAGCATTGGGCTTATGGGCAACATTGGAGCCATGGGCGTGACCGGAGCGACGGGCGCGATGGGCAGCATCGGGCTCATGGGCAACATTGGAGCCATGGGCGTGACCGGAGCGACGGGCGCGATGGGCAGCATCGGGCTCATGGGCACCATTGGCGCTATGGGCGCAACCGGGGCGACGGGCGCGATGGGCGCGATGGGCGCGATGGGCAGCATCGGGCTTATGGGCAACATTGGCGCGATGGGCGTGACCGGGGCGACTGGTGCGATGGGCAGCATCGGGCTCATGGGCAACATTGGAGCCATGGGCGTGACCGGAGCGACGGGTGCGATGGGCAGCATCGGGCTCATGGGCTCGATTGGGCTCATGGGTGTGACCGGCGCGACCGGCGCGATGGGCAGCATCGGGCTTATGGGCAATATTGGAGCCATGGGCGATATTGGGCTGATGGGTGCAATGGGAGCCATGGGCTTAATGGGCCTCGAAGGCATAACCGGGGCCACGGGAGCAACTGGGGCTACCGGGGCTCCGGGAGCCATGGGCCTTATGGGCTTGCCGGGAACTGCCGGCTTGCCTGGTCCTACAGGTGCCACTGGCGCAACTGGCGCAGCAGGAGCGACAGGACCGGCAGGTGCACCGGGAGCGCCCGGTCTGGCGGGCTCACCAGGGATAGCAGGAGCAGGCTCGGCATTCATTGAGACTTTGAAGATCGGGGATCTCAATGCCCAAATCCCCTTTAATGCGAGCGGCGGCAACAATCAGGCCATCGGGGCACTCGCCTTCAGCGGGCAGCAGATCACGATTAACAGACTTGCAGCTTATGTTACGCAATTAGGCTCTACAGGTGTGTTCCAGATGGCTGTCCTGCAGCCGACCAGCTCCTCCCAGTCTACAGTTATTGGAGTAACCACTGTAGCGACCTCATTACGGGCAGGAATATTTATTCTCCCGCTGACGGCATCTCTGACACTTTCAGGGGATATCACGTATCAGCTTGCCGTCTTCAACCTGATCAACGGCTCTAACCTCGGAGGACGAAGCACCGGAACATCCGGGCTGGTCTCCCCGCCGATTAATTTCAGATCGCAGAACCTCTCCGGATTCACAACAGGCCAGTCTATCAATACAAGCGATGTCATCCTTCTATCCCCTTGGCTGGCGGGACTCGCTTAACCCCTTCAATCCACCCGCCAACATAAAACAGGGACCGCCCTAATAAGGCAGTCCCCTTTCCTTTATCCGCTCTAATCCAGCTCCGCACGCGAGAATAGATCCCGGATCAATACGTCGTCCTCACAAGCCCGCTTGAATGCGGAGGCGAAGGCTATGACCGCAGCTCCATCGGAGGAGTACGCGCAGAACATACCGGCCTCCGGGTCAAACCGGATGATTCCGGCCAGTTCAGGCATCTGTTCCTCCAGGAATACCGCAGCCAGAGAGCCCCAGTCATATCCATTGCCTTCGAATCCCTCCTCTTCCCGCGCAGCAAACACTTCGGCCTTGTAGCTGCCTACGTTCAGAATCACAGATTTTCCGCCATTCTCCTGCTCTACTATAATAAAAGGCTTAACATCCACAGCTTCCGTGGCTTCTGCCTCCTTCAGCTTCGCAAGCAATTGTTCCTCTGCTATATCCGTGAACCGCAGCGCTCCCTCACTCTCCACGATCATTCCCTGCCGCACCCGTTCATCCAGCCAGTCGGAGATGAAGCCCGGGGCGTATCCGCCTGTGCTGAATTCGCCGCCGAACGCGATTATTTTCGAATAGACCTCAAGATATTGGTCACGGTTCGTCTGCGGATAGGCGCTGGTGTACAGCCAGAACTGCAGATCATACATCAAGGCCGAGCGTTCGTCCGCATGAAGAGAGAAATGGCCCTTCTCTTCAACGATGGCGGTACAGATGCCGCGGATGATCCCATCTATGTTATCCACTCCGGTGGCTTTATCGCATAGCTCCTGAAGCAGAGGAGAGAATTGCCCGGTGGCTACCTTCCGCAGATCGTCCTGCTTATCTTCCTCCGATGTATCATAGACCTCCTCGCTCACCAGCCCGCGGATGAAGGTCTCATAATCCTTGGCCAGGAACGTAATTTCATAGTTGTTCTCCTGGTCCACATGAATGACCTCGGGTTCTCCCTCCGGCCCGCAGTAACGGTAATCCAGCATCACCACATCGTGGCCTGCAGACGGACAGTCCCCAATAACCACTCCAATATCGGGGTATCCCCACTCCTCGATCATGAACTGGCTGCCGAGATCGCCGCAGAGGGCATAGCTTTGGTCCCGGCCGATACCGGCAATTCCCGAGATTGCGATATGATCTTCAGCCCAGGAGGTGGATTCCTCCACCGGGAAGCAGGTGTTACGGGGAATCCCGCCGTTCTGCTGCTTCATCATCGCGATGTAAGAGGACGGCAGCTTATAGCCCAGCTCCTGCTCCACAGAAGTAATCAGTTCGTCACTGGGCGGCGCCGACACATACTCCTTCCGGGCATAGTCGCTGTCCTCCCAGAAATCCGCGCAGTATTCGATGAAAGCGTTCAGGTCTCTTCCGTCCGCATCCCCCTGTGCATTGGAGACACGCAGCGCTGCGGCACGCCTTGCCTGCTCCCGCTTCTCCCGCTGTTCGCCGCTCCGGCTCCACTTCAGCAGCATTACGGTATCCCCGTCTCCGGGATCTAATTGATCAGCACGCTCAAACGCATGGATTGCCTGTTCATATTGCTTCAGATAATAATAGGAATATCCTATGCGAAAATGCCACAGCGGATCATTCCTGCCCTCCCCTGCAATACTGAGCAGCTGCTCCAGTGCCTCCCCGTAATGTTCCAGGTTGTTATAGGCTCTGGCCAACTGGCTGATAGTCTCATAATCTCTTGCATCCGGCGGAATCTCCTGAATGCGGTCCACAATCTGCTGATACTCATTTTCATCATGCCAGCGTTTCAGCTGTGCCAGCAACTCCTCATCCATGCCTTCGGCCTCCCCATGTGACACTGCAAATAAGCCCGTACCCGATCGCTGCCGGACTGCTTACAGTCAGTTAAATCGCTATTACCCATTCACCCTGAATGGACGGGTCTAAACATAGGTTTGGGATATACCCCAAATATATAAATGCGTATTTTCACAAAAAAGAGACCATCCCCCGCCAACATCCGGCAAGGAAACAGCCTCTTCGTATTATCACTCTTACTACACTTATCTGCTCCGCTGCCCGTCCGGTTACTGAATCGCTTGCAGATGCTCCTCGAGGCGGTCCCAGGTTTCGGTAATCCCCTGCTCCATCCCCATATCCATCACCGTCTTGAGCGCTTCCGCGGAATCGTATTTCGACCGGCTCACCAGCTTCGTCTTCCCATCGTATTCTTCAAAGAACATGCTGACCAGCGTGGACGGCATACCTTCGGTTTCGTTGCCTTCGGCATCCGAGAAGTAATCGGTATAGACAAAACTCTCGCCGTCGGTGATCTCATGGTAGACCCCTTTGCCCCAGGATTCCATGCCGAAGAAGTCGCCCTGCTTCTCATCCACACATTTCATACAGTAGTGCCAGACGCCGCCCGGACGAAAATCAACGCTGCAGAAGGGAACAATCCAGCCGCGCGGGCCCCACCACTGCTTCAGATGCTCAGCCTCGGAGAATACTTTGAATACAAGCTCACGCGGTGCATCGAATACACGTTCAAGAACCAGTTCAAGACCTTCTACTCTCGAAATCATTTTGCTGGACATTCCTAATCCCTCCTGATAATCATGAATTGTCTTTGGATTGCAGCTTCCGGAGATAATCATCCAGATTGTCGAAGCGTTCACTCCACAGCTTACGGTAGGCCTCCAGCCAAGCATCCAATGCCTCCAGCGGCTCTGTACGCAGCCTGTAATTCCGGCGGTTCGCCGCCGCCTCTACCTCAACCAGTCCGGCTTCCAGCAGTACGCGCAAATGCTTCGAAGCCTGAGGCTGCCGCAGCTCCAGCCGCTCAGCAATATCGCCTACGCTCAGCGGCCCGTCCTTTAGAATCTCTACCATCCGCAGGCGGGTGGGTTCGGCAAGTGCGCTAAATGTCGTTGTGTCCATTATTCTGATGTTCCTTTAGTAAAGCTTGTATTATTTATTGGTGGTGTACACTTACAATATACCCGAATAGGAATATTCCCGTCAAGGAATATTATAATTCATTCTGCTAAATCAGGTTATTGATTCGTTGAATAGACCTTAGCACTCAGCTCTGCTGCAGATTCATAATCCTCCGCCGGCGCTATAATTTGCAGATTCTTAATCATACCGCCGCCCGTTTCCGGACCAATGGGCTCGTAAAGGAGAATCTTAACACTGTCAAAGCTGCCTTTTTTCCAAATAGAGCCGAAAGCAAACCCGCTTGGCTTCCAATCATAATAGGTGATGTTCCCCCAACCATTTCTTATCTCCGGGTAAAATACAATATCGGCCATCTCGTATTTGCTGTAATCATATTTCTCAACTGTGATACGCCCATGGAACACCTGATTGCGGAATAAAGGTCGGTGAAGGCTGCCTTTAATATGTACCGTAGTTTTTTGCGCGGATGATGCGTCGCCGGTTCTGAATTCAACCGCCGGATAGCTGGTGTCAATCGCTTTGGGGAAGCTATACATAGTGCAAAAAAGAACGCCACCGATTAGTAGCAATATGGTGAAAATCAGCACCTTCCTCTGCATACATAACTTCCCCCTCAGCTCTTCAATCCATCCGGATACCGTAAGTTACGCCGGATTAAATCTACTTATGACCCTATGAACGTCAGCGTTACAGTTGTACCTTGTCCCGGCGTGCTGTCGATGGCGATGGAGCCGCCATACCGCTCCATGATTGCCTTGGCAATGGCCAGTCCCAGGCCCGAGCCGCCCTGCGAGCGGTTGCGTGAAGCTTCCGTACGGTAGAAGCGCTCGAAGATATGCGGCAGCTGCTCAGCAGATATTCCGATTCCTGTATCGGCTACGGTCAGGATCACCTTCCCGTCGTCTGAACGGGAATGCCCGATCGTTACCGCCCCGCCTTCAGGCGTATATTTCAGCGCATTCTCCACGATGTTGCGGAGCACCTGATAGCAGGCGCTGCCAGGCATCCGCATGGGCAGCGCCTGTTCACCGGGGCCGCCGTCATAGTCAAGCTGCACCCCCGGATTAACATGAACAGTCTGAGGCAGCAGTTCGTTCAGCACAGACTTCAGATTGCAGGCTTCTTCATCTCCGCCCTCCGGGGCCAGCGCCTCCGCCTCTGCTTCCGCAAGCAGCAGCAGCTGGGAGATCAGCTGCTTCATCCTCCGCGTCTCATCCATCATGAACGCCAGCGACTCATCCAGCACCTCCGGTGACTGCCTGCCCCACCGCTGGATCATATGCGTATGGCCTTCAATAATGGCCAGCGGTGTCTTAAGCTCATGGGAAGCATCGGCAATGAAGCGGCGCTGCTGATCGAAGGAGACCTCCAGCTTATGCAGGAACCCGTTGAAGGTCTCGCCCAATTGCTGCAGCTCATCCTGGGCAGCAGGGACATGCAGCCGCCGGGACAGGCTGTTCGTCCCGATGCTGCGCACTTCGCCAATCATGCTGCGAATCGGCTTCAGCGCTGACCGGGAGACGATTCCCCCTGCAAGCACAGCCATTCCGGCAGCCAGCAGCAGTCCCAGCAGCAGCAGTCTGCCCACCTCCTTCTCGGCGGTGGCGCTGCGTGATTGCCCGCTGTCCGTAAGCTGCAGCCTGACAAGGCCATATACGGGCAAGGACAGCTCCTTCTCTGCGCTGTAGACATCTGAGCCGGGCGCCGGTTCACCTTCGCCCGCTTCTGCGAGCACACGCCCGCGTGCATCCAGCATTTGCAGAACCTGGCCTTTATCCAGCTCAGGGGCAAACACCGAGAAATCCGGCTTCAAAAAAGCCGCTGCACCGCTTCCTTTGCCCAAACCGGGCTGAAGCAGGGACGGCAGGAACTCCACCTCACCGACCCGCAGCTCAAACTGTCTAAGCTTGGCATCCAGCAGCCGGGTCTCCTGGCTGTCTGTCCAATGCTTGAAGGTAATATAGACAAATCCGCTGACCACCGCCGTAACGGCCAGTGCAGTGAGTGCAATCGAAGCGCTGACTTTACGGGAGAACGTCCATGGCTTCATTCACTCACCTCAGTCTCTCAGAATATATCCGCTGCCACGGACTGTATGGATCAGCTTCTCGCTGTAGCCTTCATCCACCTTCATGCGCACATACCGGATATAGACATCCACCACATTCGTCTCGCCTTCATACGAGTAGCCCCAGACCAGGTTCAGCAGTGCCTCACGGTTCATCAGCCGGTTCTTATGGACCAGCAGGCAGTGCAGCAGCTCGAATTCGCGCTGTGAGCATTCAATCTCGCGCCCGGCGCGGCTGACCCGGTGCGCAGCCCTGTCCAGTATCAGATCCTTGGCATGCAGGACTTCATCCCCGGCTTCTGCGGCGTGCAGCCTGCGCTGCAGGGAACGCATGCGGGCCAGCAGCTCTTCGATGGCGAAGGGCTTCGGCACATAATCATCCGCCCCGGTGTCCAGTCCCCGTACCCGGTCACTGACCGTGTCCCTGGCAGTCAGCATAATAATTGGAGTCTGCTTCACCGCGCGTACCCGCTTGCATACTTCTATTCCGCTGATGCCCGGCAGATTCAAATCGAGCAGAATGATGTCAAAATGCTCCCCCAGCGCTTGTCCGGCACCCGTAATACCATCGCACGCAACCGTAATGTCATAACCTTCATAGGACAGCTCCAGCTCCAGCAGGCGGATCATGGCAGGCTCATCCTCAATAACCAATACGCGTTCCTTCAACCTCTCGTCCACCTCTTCGCAAGATCAGTTCTGCATTAGCGATAACCCGGCCATAGACTTGGCGCGGATCTGATACGTACCTGCGCCCAGCTTCCCGCTGGCCCGGTGATTCTTCACTGTCAGCGGGAAGTCCGTTTCAATCTCTTCAAAAGCGGATTCGGCATCGACCACGACTCCCGCATCCCCCGGCCAGGCCAGCTCTACGTCCCCTACCGCTGTAGTTACCTTCCAGTCTCCGCCGACCTTCCGGCTCTTCACATGAATGTTCCCGGCTACGGTGACCGCTTCTACAGCAGCCAATGCGTCCTTCACCGACACATTGCCGTTTGTGGCCTTCAGGGTCAAGGCTCCGGCAATTTGCTCCGCCTTCACGTTGCCGTTGGTAAGTGTGACTTCTACGCGGCCCTTCGCTTCAGAGACCTGCACATTGCCATTCACCGTATGTAATTTGAGCGCATTGCCTATGCCGGAAGCAGATATATTTCCGTTCACAGCCGCTAACTCAATTCTACCTGTACTAGAAACTTTTGACAAAGAAAGATTGCCGTTCTCCGTCTCTGCCTGAAGCTCGGCCTTCATGCCCTGCGGCAGTGTAACCGTCAGATCAAGGCTTGGATATCGCCAATTGCCATAAGACTCGCTGTAGGTTCTAATCTCCAGATCAGCCCCTTTGCTTACCTTCATCCCCGCCTTGTCCGCTACGGCCTTCGCCTCATCCGCGGTTGCCTGATGGACGGTCACGGTCATATGGACCTCCATCTCCTTGACATTGCCCTGCTTAATTTCGATGGTTCCGTTCGTGTTGGCAATAGAGACACTTTGCGTGCCGGCCGGCAGGCTGATGCGGGTAATGCCTTTGTCAAAAGAGTAGCCCGTCCCCGTCTTCTTCCCCGCTGTCTGCAGAGAGACTGCCGCCGCCGGAGCTGACACCGAGGCCTGTGCTGGCGCGGATTCAAAGTCCGCCTCAGCCAGCGGCCGCGCACCGGCGGCCCCTTCATCCGCTATGCCCATGTACATTAATACCGCCGCCAGCGAGGCGCTTGTGATTAGCCGTTTCCAAGTCATTCTCATATTCTCTCTCCTCCAGTTCATGTGATTACCCTTAGGGTAAACCATCCTTGATGAGAAAGACTTTGCAGGGAGATTAGAATTTGATGAGAAAAAAACAGCCGGGAGAACCCTCCCGGCTGTTCTTCAATATACATTAGGTTCCCGCCAATATCGGCATTGCTGAATCCAGCTGCTACCCCTGCTTAATCGGCGCAGCCAGAATGATCTGTCCCCGCGGGGCGTCTCCCCCGTCATCCGGCTCCAGCGTAATTGCCACGGTATCGTAGGCCTTCGGATCAAACGAATAATAGAGTGCCCCGTTTCCGTCCTGTGAGATGAAGGTGCCCGCATTCTGCGGCGTATCCCCTTTGATCAGCCATACCTGATAGACCTCTGTGCCTGTAAGCTCCGGCAGATCCTCCGCCTGGATTACGAGGTGGGTCCCGGATGTATCAGTGACAATGGTCGCTACACCCTTGGCCGAAACAGCCTCTCCCGACGGGCTAAGCGCCACCGTCTCATTCACCTTAAGCCCCTGCAAGGGCCCGGTGCCGGAGGCAATCTGCCGCTGCAGCTGGTCTACATCCCCGCGCAGCTGGCCGGTATAGACAATCAGCAGCAGCACGGCGACAGCCAGCCCGAGGCTTAAGTAACCCCAGAAGCGGATTTTTCTAGGCTCCGGGATTCTCGCCTTGGGCAGGCCCTGTTCTATAGGCGCCACCTTAACGGACTCACGCTCAATGGTGCGTTCTGCCGCAGGCTGAATATTGAGGCTGGTCTTCGGCTGAGGGGCTGACGTACTTACATGCCCTGACTCTAATACCCGTGATAATATCCGATCCTTCATTCCGGAAGGCGGCTCTGCGGGCTCGGAAGCAAGGGGAAGATGGTCCAGTACCTGCCGGTATTCACTTACCAGCTCCTTGCATTCACTGCAGGCTTCTGCATGGGCAGCGAACTGCGCTGTCTCTTCTGCCGTCAGTGCGCCCAGAACATATAATTCGGCCAGTTCACAGAGATCATCCTTATGTTCACTCATGCGCATGATCCCTCCTTCCCCAGTGCCGTAATGATTTGTGCAGCTGCTTCATTGCCAATCGGACCCTTCCTTTGACCGTCCCCAGCGGAATTGCCGCAAGGTTCGCTACTTCCTGCTGGGTATAGCCCTGATAATAAATCATATCCATCACCTGCTGCTGATCCCGGCTGAGCCCCAGCAGCGCGTCCCTGATCTGTTCCCCGGCCATCTGCAGCTCAACGAGATCCTCGGTGAGCGCTGTATGGTCCTGAATCATATCCAGATTCCCGGAGTCTGCAGATTGCTGCGGCAGCCGGGAGCTGCGTTTGCGGAGATGATCAATCGCCAGATTGCGCGTAACCGCGAACATCCAGGTGAGCAGCTTGCCCCTGCCGAAATCAATCTGCTCCGCATTCTTCCATACCCGCAGGAACAGTTCCTGCATTACTTCTTCGGCGGCCATCGAATCCTTCACGATCTGGTAAGCAAAGCTATAGATTACCCGTTCATACCGGTCATAGAGCAGTTCGAGGGCATTCGAGTCTTTCTGTGCAATAAGCAGAATTAACTGCTTATCGTCAGCTGTGTCATTCAATTGCCATCCCCCATTCAACAAAAATTTAGGACCCCGGCGCTCCCGCGCTGAACTTCCTGCGTTTCACTGAGTATAACCGCTTTGCACAAGCGGCTCAACTTTGAATGAAAGATCATGCACTCCGGAATTGAAGCCCGGCCGGCTTCCATATATGATAGCTATATCATATCCGAAAAGGGAGGATTCATTTCCGTGGCCGTACTTATTAATGAACAGATTAGAGCAGCCGAGGTCGAGCTTACCGGGCTGAAGGGCCAGAAGCTCGGCACCGTATCCAGAGACGAGGCGCTGGCTATGGCCAGATCCGCAGGAGCCGATCTGGTCTGCACCTCGCTGATGAGCAGTCCGCCACCCTGCAGCCTGGTCGCCAAGGGCAAAGGCAAAGCCGCTGCGCAAGCGGCCCGCAAGGGCGATACCAGCCGTCCGCAAGGCGGCGGAGGCGGCAATGAGAAGGTGAAGGAGCTGCGCTTCACCGCCCATATTGAAGAGCATGACTACGACACGAAGCTGCGCCAGGCGGACAAGCATCTGCGCTCCGGCAAGCCGGTGCAGCTGGTCGTGAAGTCTTCCGGTGCGAAGGAAGCGGCCGCCGCGAAGGCAGTCCTGGAGCGTCTGCTGGCAGATCTGAAGGAGGCCGGAAGCAAAACCACCGGAATTCAGACCAGCGGCAAAGGCGCACAGGTACGGGTAAATCCGCGTACGTAATATTGCTGTGAGAGCAACAAGTGGAAAAAGGTATCTTAATTTACCTGTTTCTGAGGGATCGACCGAAGCAAGTGGAAAAACAACATCTAATATTGTTAGGTTTAGCTACTGTGGGTGAAACGGGAGGATTTAAGTGCTGTTTGTCCAACTGTTATTGGAGCAGGGTTCTATCGTTCATCAGCAAGTGGACAATATCCAACTATCTCCGGTCCTCATAGCATCCGAGCTTGTCCCGTTCGTTCTCTCTAGTCCGAAGCATATACATTCTTATCTATGTAAGTGGAAACGGCTTTGCTGTCCTGTAAAAGGACGGCAAAGCCGTTATTCTTGAACCCCATCTTCTTCCACTCATCTTGCCCCGCCGGGCCGCTCATCTTCTACTCGTCTTCCGTACATCTCCGCTCATCCTAGGGTTATCTTCAACTGCCAAGCCGCCCACGCCCAGCAAACCGCAACCTTTCCAGCACATGCAGCAGCTCACCGTTGCAGTCCTCATAATCGCCGGTTAGTCCGGCCAGCTCCCGTTCAAACCGGAAGCCCAGCTTCTGGAATACTCCGAGCGACGCTGTGTTCCGCGGATCTGCCTTGGCATATAACCGGTCCAGCCCGATTACATTGAAGGCATAAGCGGTGAGCGCCCGGGCGGCCTCAGTAGCATACCCCCGGCCCCAATGCTCACGCCCGATCAGATAATACAGCTCGGTATCCGGTGCGCTGAAATCCAGTACACCAAGGCCGCACCAGCCGATCAGCTGTCCGGTTGCCTTGCTGCAAACCGCAAACGAATATTTGAACGGCAGTTCAAACGGCGTATGATAGCTGAACATCAGCCAGCGGAACAAGCCTTCGTATTCATGCCGCTGCATGACCTCCATATGCATGAAGGTTAGCACCTCCGGATTCTGCATCAGCGCGAAGGAGGCGCCAAGATCACTTTCAATATAAGGACGGATGATCAAACGCTCTGTTTCAAGCCTCATCGCAGCTAACGTTATATTCATTTAGGTGGCCCCGCTTTCAAGTCCTGTCTGTACCCCAGCATAGTACAAGCGAAAGAATGTCGACAAGGTAAAAGATGATTTAATCCGTTTGCCCCCTGCCGTTATTCCACAGCGTTCTGAAGGCATCACAGCTGCGGATCAGGGAATCGAAATCCCCCTCCCCTACCAGCTTTCCCTGCTCCATCACCAGAATCTGATCTACTCCGCTGATGAAATTCAGCCGGTGCGCGATAATAATGACCGTCTTGTTCCTGAACTCCGCAAACACCGTTTCCATCAGGCTTTTCTCCGTAATATTATCCAGCGCCGAGACCGGTTCATCGAGGATGATCAGATTCCGCTTCTGCAGGAGCGCCCGGGCAAAAGCCAGCCGCTGCCGCTCACCCCCCGACAACTTCAGGCCCCGCTCACCCACCATCGTCTCCAGCTTCTCCGGCAGCTCCAGCACCTTCTCCCTCAGATGAACCTTGTCCAGAACCGCATACAGCTCCTCATCGGGCACCTCCTGGTCAAACACCATATTCCCCCTGATCGTGGTATCGAATATCGGACTGTCCTGCGACAGATAAGAGATATGATCATAGTAGCTGTTCAGGCTCAGCTCATCGATATCCGTGCCGTCCACCAGCAGCTTGCCGCCGCTTTTCTTCAGCAGGCCCGTAATCAGCTTAATAACCGTCGACTTTCCGCTTCCGCTTAAGCCAACCAGTGCGACCGAGGTTCCGTGCGTGATGGAGAAGGACAACCGGTCCAGCACCTGAACCTCCCCGTAGCCGAAGGACACGTCCCTGAATTCAAGATCGCCCTGCAGCCGGGCTACTGTCTTCCCCTTCTCCAGATTAGCATCCTCCCGGGCATTCAGGAATTCACCGAACCGCTGATAGGTCACCCTGTTCAGCTTGTAGCCGACGAATAACACGTTGAAGACGGCAATCGGCGTATATATTTTCTCAATGAACATGAACAAGGCCACCATCACCCCGACCGAGGCCTGCCCGGACACCACATTCTTCACTCCATAGAGCAGGACAATCACTTTAATGACCGTAATGAACGATTCGAATAAGGCAAAAAAAGACTCATGGATCATCTGCAGCTGAGCGCTTTTGTGAATAATCTGCCGTGCGGTCTCGTTCAATCTGCTGATCTCCTGCGCATACTTCTTATTGGTCCGGAACACAACCAGCTCCATGAATCCGCGGATTGAATAGCGGGACATGGACTCCTGCTCCTTAAGCACAGCCGCTTTAATCCGGTAGAGGTATTTCAGCAGCACATTCGTGATCACGAAGATCACCACATACCCGCCCGCAATCACCAGCATGATTCTGAGGTCATAATAGCTGATGAAGAACAAGCTGAAGAGGATGGTAGGCAGCAGCTCATGCAGTGTCCCCAGAATAAAAGTAAACAGAATGCTGTTCCCGGCCGCCGCGCCGTTCTCAATTACCTTGATCATCTGGCCTGTGCCCATATTCTGATAGGCGGTATAATCCATTCTGGAGATTTTGGACAAGGCCAGGATCTTCAGCCTTTCCGTGATGCTGTTTGACAGATGGGCGCCCGGATATTCATCCGCATAATTCAGAAGTACATTCGCGCCCAGCAGCACCCCGTAGATAACAATCCAATGTGTGATTTCGCTGAAGACCGTTCCATCCACCGCCTGATCGAGAATCTTCTGAAAGACCACTATGCCCAGACTGCTTAAGAACTGAATGGCGAAACCAAGAAGGATATACAGAGCAATCCACCCCTTGAGGTGGACAAGACATTTTCGCAGCATAATTACAATCCCCAATCTTAATAAGTGTATAAAAAAAGCCGGGACCACGCTTCGCCACCCAACGCTAATGAACCCCCTGCATATGCAGTGTGGTCCTTACGTTGAATAACTCAGTGTCCCGGCTCTAAAAATGAATGCCTGGCACCGTCCAAGGTTATAGTTATCATGTGATCAAAAAGGCAGACTGCCCCCTTGATGGCTGGTACGCGTTCAACCCAGCCCGATAACTACTTCCTTGCGACAGTACGGTATGGCATCCATTTCACCCCGATTGTAAGATTGTCTTGTTCCTAATCCAGCATGGAGCGCAGCCACGCCGCCGACTGCTCCATATAACCCAGCTGGTCTACAGCATCAAAATGCTCGATGGCCAGCGTATCTGCGTATCCCTCTGCCTTCAGCAGCCGGAGCACCTCGGCGATCCGGATGCAGCCTGAGCCTACAGGGGACGGATACAGCGGAATCCCGCTTGCGCTGATTCTGGGCTCCCCGCCGTTGTCTTCCAGCGACCGGTCCTTGCAGTGGACATGGATTATCCGGTCCTTCAGCTTCGCGAACGCTTCCAGTTCATCCTCACCACGGTAGATGAAGTTCCCCGTGTCGAACGTGATTGCCAGCTTAGGCACCTGCTCCAGGAACCAGAGCAGCTCGTCCGCCGACGAGAACGGCGCCCGGATATCGTCGAAGTCCTCCATCGTTACACGGATGCCCTTACGCTCCGCGTAATCACAAATGGCATTCAGCGCAGCAGCCATGCTCTGAAGAGCCTGGCCCCGCGCCTCCGGGGTGGCCGTCTCTTCGGTGAAGCCCGGAATAACCAGTACCTTGCCGGCTCCCAAATAGGCTGCTGTATCAATGAATGCATACCCCGGCTCCGGTGCAGGCTGATTCCCGAAGTCAAAAAAAGCATACATCGACGCCACGGAGATCCCCGCTGCATCCAGCCTTTGTTTCATCGCCTCAGTACCGGTCAGCGCCTCTTCCAGATCAAGCTCTACCGCCTCTATGCCATAGGCATGCACTTTGTCCAGTACATCCGTAAGCGGCAGGCCGCTCTGCTCGCTTGCCTTCACAATATGATTGTAAAATACCGATAGCTTCAAGCTCTCCAGCCCCTCTCAGCCTAGCGCTTAGTATCCTCAGCATCCTTAGAATCCGAGTTACCGTCCGCTTCTTCGGCCGAATCCTCAGCATCCCCAGAATCCTCAGGATCATCAGAACCGTCCTGCACGCCCGCTTCATTCCGGCTCCATTCCAGGAACTCAATAATGTCCTGATCCTCAGGGTCCAGCTTATGGGCCTTCTCAAAAGCCTTGATCGCCTCATCGTACTGGTCCAGATAATAATGCGCGTAACCGACGCGGAAATGCCACAGCGGATCTTTTTTGCCTTTGTCGGCAGTCTTGTTGAACCATTTAAGCGCTTCCTTATAACGTCCCAGATTATTGAGCGCCCGGCCCAGATGAACCGCCAGCTCATCATCAATCAGCGGGGTAGGAACCTCTTTGATGCGGGATACAATTTGTTCGAATTCATCTTCCTCATGCCAAGCATTCAATTGCGCAATTAACTCTTGTCTCATTACAAACAGCCTCCCGGTTAATATATCCATTCCTCTAAGAGTTACTTTATCATTTTCACGGAGAGTTTCCCACTGTTGCCCTGTCCGCCCTAAGCCGGGATGGCGATCTCGAAGGTGGTTCCCTTTCCTTTTTCGCTTCGAACCTCGATAACTCCCTTAACTTTGTTGATCGCACTGTAAGCCATCAGCATGCCCAGACCCGTACCTTCTTCTTTGGTGGAATAGTAGGGTTTGCCCAGACGTGAGATTTCATCCTTCGTCATCCCGATGCCGGTGTCGCGGATGGTAATGATAATATTCTGCTTCCTTTCGGAGATATCAATGGATAGAACGCCGTCATCCATTCCCTTCATCGCTTCGATCCCGTTTTTGTACAGATTAATCAGACATTGCTGCATCAGATTCCGGTCATAATGGGCGCAGAGTGAGTTGTTGAAGCTAAACTCGACCGCTACTTTGTGGATTGTGGCATACGGCATGATGACATTCTTGGTGTACTCACACTCGGCCTGGAGGTTGGAATAGACCATATTCTCCGACTGCGGCTTGGCAAAAGAGAGATAATCGCTGATGATCTTCTCCGCCCGGTTCAGCTCCAGCAGCGACAGTTCAATATATCCCTTCTCTTCGGGCGTAAGCGTCTTCGATTTGTTCAGCAGCTGAAGGAACCCGCTTGTCACGGTTAACGGATTCCGCATCTCATGGGAGACGCTGGCCGCCAGCTCACTAACCACATTAAGCCGCTCCGACTGCATAATCCGGTCACGATTCTTAAGATTGGTAATGATCTGCTCCAGCAGAATCATTAAGACCGCCATCACGGCTGCATGAGTGGTCAAAGCATAGAAGGTGAGCATCCAGAACTGCATATCCAGCGACTCCATAACCATGCTCAGCACAATCAGATAACAGCCCATTGTCAGCACGGCAATGACGGTTGCCCAGCTGATCCGTGTTCTTGGCTTCGAACGGATAAATCTTGAACTTAATAACGGCACAACGATCAGAACTGCTGTTGAAAAAAGAAACGAGTGAATCGTTCCCTCTCCGCCTATATAGAAACGGTATACGTTTAGTATCAGATAGAGCGGAAGAACATTTTTGTACCCTCCATACAAAGCTGCGATAAGAAACGGAACATACCGCAGGTCAAAGATAAACCCCGTCTCCAGCCGGATCGGCTTGGCGATACACAGGATCATGGTTATAGCTGTGAGCAGCACAAGAATCTTCCGGTTATAGGCGTGCGGCCTATTCTCAAAGAAGATCAGAAAGATAAGTACCGGAAACAGCATAAACAAGAAATTAAGAAGCAACGTCTCGAACAAGGTTAACTTCCTTTCGACTCCAATACTGGTATGGTATCTGCATTTGTGTTCTGTGCACTATACTTAGAACATTACGCTAATCTATTATTATAAGTAAAGCTAAACCGGATTACTATTAAAATCTTCTATGATTTTCCATTATTTTACCACATGTTATGGACTCTGCTATAATCAATGGACATGCCCAAATAACTGCATCTCAGGGGAGGAAGCATTATGGCTTTTACCATTAATAATCTGAAGGATAACCCTAATGTTGTGATTAAAGAACAGCTTGGCGGATTCTCGGTCATTGAATACAAGGAGGATCTGAGCAGCACCTCCATGCTGGAAGCCCAGGCCAACTTCTTCATGAGCAAGAGCAATATGCGCAACAAGCAGCTGATGATTGAGCTTACGAATAGCGAGGTTATGCTGAGCGCAGGCGCTATGCAGTATATGATCGGCAATATCGAGATGACGTCGGGTGTCAAAGGTGTCGGCGGCCTGATGCGCAATATTATATCCAGTGCAGCAACCGGCACGAGTGCCATCAAACCGCTCTATAAAGGAACAGGGACGATTATGCTCGAAACCACCTACAAATATCTCTGGCTGATTGATGTCGACAACGACCATATCGTGATTGATGACGGCATGTTCCTGGCCTGCGAGACTACGCTGGATATTGCTGTTGCTGCACGCAAGAATGTATCCTCAGCCGTCCTCGGCGGAGAAGGGCTGTTCAACCTGAGCGCACGGGGTAAAGGGATTATCGCTCTTGAGGCTCCTATTCCATCCGAGGAAGCCGTGGTGGTCGAGCTGCAGAATGACGTGCTGAAGGTAGATGGCAATTTCGCGTTGATGTGGTCGAACTCGCTTGATTTTACCGTAGAGAAGTCAGGAAAGACCCGCATGGGCTCTGCCGTTTCCGGCGAAGGCTTGGTCAATGTCTACCGGGGAACCGGTATGGTCTGGCTGGCACCGCTCATGAATTACAAGAACAGCCTGTTTCAGGCTGCACCTACTTCCTGATTCTGAGGCCACTTGAGGCATTGCTCCATCCAACCTAATTCATCCAAAAAGGACGGGCCATTCGTATGTCTATTCAAGCTGTATTATTTGATTTCGACGGAACACTTGCAGATACGCTGCCGTTATCCTTCCATGCGTTCCAGGCCGTATTTCAGCAATACGATCATAGGGAGGTCACCCGCGACGAGCTTGTCGCCATGTTTGGCCCCACCGAGGAGGACATCATTGGCGGCAATTTCGCAGACCCGTCTTCCGTTCCGCAAGCTATAGAAGATTATTATTCGTTATATGAGCAGGGCCATTTCGGAGAATTCCAGAATGACCAGAGCATAACAGAATTACTTCAGGCCCTGAAGGCGCAAGGGATGAAGCTTGGCGTCATTACCGGTAAAAGCAGACGGGCCTATCAGATATCGGCCGGAGCGCTGGACCTGGAGCGCTTCTTCGATATCTCCATTACCGGAGATGATGTGGTTAAGCCCAAGCCTGATCCCGAAGGCATACATTCGGCCCTGCGTACACTTGGCATTGCTCCCTCCAATGCTGTATTCGTTGGGGACAGTAATGCGGATATTCTCGCGGGCAAGGCTGCCGGACTGCAGACCTACGGTGTCCGCTGGCTGTCCACCTTCCAGAGCCAGGCTTACGATGTTCCACCGGATGGTGTGTTTGACAGTGTGGATGAGTTCCGGAAGCTTCTCAAGTTAAATAACATCATTGCAATGACGTATCATTCCAGGCAGCAGGCGGCGGACATTACTGTACTGGAGCAGCAGTGCAGCCACGCGGACTCGGTCCAATTAAGCTCAGATCTTGAGCATCTCGTCAAAGAGGATGGCGACCATGCCCTGCTCTGCTATCGCGGAGACCAGCTCATAGGTTTACTGAGCTGGTTTGCTACCGAAGGCGATTATGCGCAGATTAATGCCATGGTCCATCCGGAATACCGCCGTGAGGGCGTATTCCGCAGTCTTTTGCAGCGGGCCAAGGAAGATATTGCGCCTCTCGCCGTACACAGGCTCAGTTATAGGGTTCCGAGCCGCTCACAGGCAGGACTCCGCGCGGCCCAGGCTATCGATGCTGATTATGACCGCTCTGAATATTCGATGTCATATGCCCTTACGGAGTCCGGCAGAGAACCGGTTCCGGCAGAATTGCGTCTGCTGCCTTCCTTGCCGGAGGACTTCGAATTCATGGTCTCCTGCTCATCCCAGGCCTTCGGAGACTCCGAAGACTCCACCCGGGAGTATTTCCTGCAGACGAATGAACCGGAGCGTATTACCTATATTGCCTGGGCGGGCGGCCAGCGGATTGGCCTGATCCGGGTGAATTACGTGAATGAGGCAACAGCCTTTATCCATAATTTCTGCATACTGCCCGCTTGCCAGGGCCAAGGATATGGCGGGAAGGTGCTCCGGCAGACTGTTGATCTCCTGCTGCAGAAGAACTATTCTTCGATCCGTCTAGGCGTTGTCACCGAGAATGAGCGGGCTTTGGCCCTCTACCTCAATGCCGGCTTCAAGATCAATTTCGAGTATAAATATTACAGCGGCAGCCCGGCGTGAGCACAGATTAAGAAGGAGCGATATATGCCCGTTACCGAGAGTATTCCCTGGATTGCTGCATTTCTCGTTCTGCTGTCCGTAGTCTGGATTGTGCTCGTAAGCTGGAAGAACGGAATATCGCCGATGCCCGCCTCCAGGGCTGTAAGGGCGGCAGTAGCCGGGGAGGTGAACCGTATCCCGGGGTATGCCAATGTTCTGGAAGCAGGGTCGGGCTGGGGAACGCTGGGCCTGGAAATCATCCGCCGCTGCCCCGGCAAACGGCTGACCGGCATAGAGAACTCAAGGCTTCCCCTATGGTTCTCACAGCTGTTTGCGGTAGTATGCACACGATTCCTGCCAGTGAAGAGTGAACGGGAGCGGCTGCGGGGCAAGGTCATTTTTAGGCGGGGCGATATATATAGAAGCTCTTATAGCGATGCCGATATTGTGCTCTGTTACCTGTTCCCCGGAGCCATGGAACGGCTTGCTCCCAAGTTCAGGCAGGAGCTGCCGCCGGGCGCAGCCGTGATCAGTGTCTGCTTCGCTCTTCCTGACAAGCAGCCGGTCCGCATCATCACCTGCCCGGACCGGCTCCGGACGAAGGTATATGTCTACATTTTCTGAATATTACCTGCGCAGAAACTGCAAATAGCCCAAAAGCATGCCGCTGCCTTGGGCCATTGGAGGGACCGCGTATTTCTAGGATTTGCCCTTACCCGCTAACTGCTCCTGTGCCAGGCGGACCATCTCCCGGACCATAGAGCCTCCGATTCTGCCGCCAATCTGCCCTGCTGATTCCGTGGTCAAATTGCCGTTATTGCCCGCCTGCAGCGGGATACCGAGCTCCTTCGCCACCTCGTATTTCACATCGTCCGGATGATTCGGATCCACATGGTATCCTTCCTGCTTCATGACCTCTGCTTTGAAGGTCTGCATGACCTGGGCTGACCCGGGTACCGCATATTTCCTGTTTCTTCTCGCCATTTCGGGTACACTCCCTCTGCTGTCTTTATTCTAAGTTGCCCTGGAGTGTAGGGGATTATCCCGCCTTAAGACTGCATCCCGTCTTCAATCCGCTTCATGAAGTCTTCTACCGCGCTGTATCCAAGCTGCTTGAGATACCAATTATTCGCAGCAGCTTCGATCAGGCCGGCCACATCGCGCCCCGGCTGAAGCTGAACCTCAATATGCGGGATTTGAACGCCGAGATATTCCGTGAACTGGGGAACCAGCTCCAGGTCATTGTTGAGTGAATTCTCCTGCCACGGTGCCAGCTCGATGTCTAATACAATCCGAGTCTCATCCTGGAAGGCCCTGCGCCCGTACTGGCGTACGACATTGATCAGGCCGATGCTGCGCAGGGCCAGGAATTCGCGGGTCGTCTCATTATGCGTCCCGAGCAGCGTCGCCGGCCCCAGCTTCTTGAGCACTACAATATCATCGGCCACGAACCGGTGGCCCCGCCGGATGAGCGTATGCGCCGTTTCGCTTTTGCCAATCCCGGACTTGCCCCGAAGCAGAATCCCGATGCCCGACACATTGACACATACCCCGTGAATCGACAGCTCCGGCGCCAGTGTTTTTACCAGATAGCTGTCCAGCTTGGCAATAAACTCCGTGGTCACCTCTGGTGTCCGCAGCAGCGGAATGCCCTCCTGATTACAGTATAAGGTGAGATAAGGGATCTCTTGCTGGCCGCTCGTTACAATGAAACAAGGCGGATGATATTTGACGATATTGCCGATGTGCAGCATGCGTTCCTCTACACTCAGCGTCAATAAATAGTTGATCTCCTTGCGGCCGAGTACCTGCACCCGCGCCATCGGAAAGAAATCGAAATAACCGACGAACTCAAGCCCGGGTCTGTGCGTCCGTGGACGGGTAATGACGCGGTCCATGCGCTCCGCCCCTGCCAGCACTTCCAAATGAAACTTGTCCGTAAGATTCTGAACGGTGATAGATTTCATATTGTTCTCCTCCCAACCATATTCTTCCGATAGAATCACTTAAAAATCTTGTAATCTGCACACGCTAATTATATATTAAAATCAATATATAAGACCTTTGACCCAGAAAAATCAATAAAACACTAAATATATCAAGAAGGTGTAGTATATTGGCCTTGGAGTCTTGGATTGATCTGATGATGTGCTTTGTCTTGTTCCTTTTGTTTATATACATATTTGCTTCTGTAGGTACGATAACCAATTTGCACAAAGTCTACCTGGGTTTTCATTTCTCCATGATGATCTGGCCTTACTGCCAGTTTGCCATCCGGACCGTTGATGATCCAATCTATCAGCTATTCTATGTGAAGCTTGCCTTTATCGATGCCTCCCTGCTGACTACGGGCTGGATCTTCTTCACCATTCTGCTCTCTGGCCAATCACAATTTCTTAACCGCAAAATATTAATCGCCCTGCTCGTTCCGGCATTCCTGTCGTCGCTGGGTGTGGTGCTGAATCCGAACGGCTGGTTTGTTCTTCCGGTAAACGGCGGATATGTTGAGCGGATCTACGGACCTATTTTCTGGATCAACATGTCTATTGTTATTCTACACGCCATCGTATCGCTGTATATCATTTATGTAGCTCTGGTCTCCGATCAGGCGCCGCGAATCAAGAATCAGATCATGTATATGCTAAAAGGGATTCTTGCCGTCTGTGTCTTCCTGATGATCGATGTGTTCCTGAACGTAGTACTGGACGATTATCTGCCGGTCATTCCGGGCTTTACTTCGCTAGGCATTGTCGTGTCAGCTACCTTCTTCGTGATTACCATTCACCAGGACAAAGTGTTTGATATTGTAACTATCGCCCACCAGGATATTATCAATACGATGGAATACGGAATTCTTGTCCTCGACGATCAAGAACAGGTGGTCGAGATCAACCAGGCTCTGCTTCCCCAGATCCGGCTGAATCCCGGGCAGAGGTTCGATATGGCCCGCCACCTGCCCGGCGGCAATATCGTGAAGACTGAACAGTTCCTGCAAACCTACCGTGACCATCCGCTTGAGGTAGCCGAGACAGAACTAATGTATCCCGCACTCCAAATGTACATCAGCATTCATGCCGCACCGATTATGGTGAGCGGTGTGAGGGTGGGCCGGATTGTCACCTTCCAGAATATAACCGAGCTTCGGCGCCTCATTGATGAGACGAACCAGCAGAACACCATTCTGCAGGAGCGCAATTCCGCCTTAATCAAAGTCCAGGAAGAGCTGTTCCAGACGAACGCCAAGCTCCGGAAGATGGCCATCACCGACAGCCTGACCGGCTGCTACAACCGCCATTATCTCATGCAGCAGCTGGAGAATGAATTAATGAAGGACCGGGATCCCAAGGTCCCTTCGACCATTATACTGATCGACATCGATTATTTCAAAATGGTCAATGACCGCTACGGCCACCTGGCCGGAGATGAGGTCATTTGCAGTACGGTAGAGGTCCTGCAGCGTAATCTGCGCCACTCCGATATTCTGTCCCGTTATGGCGGCGAGGAGTTCCTTATCTACCTGCCCGATACGGAAGAGGATGAGGCGTATGTGTTGGCAGAGCAGCTTAAATCAAGCATTGAGTCCAACCAGATCAGAATTGATCATATAGACGAGCCTATATCCATCACCATCAGCATAGGAATGCTCAGTATCGGGGAATTCAAGGTCACACCGCCCATGAGCACAACAACTTACTTGAACGATTTGTTCAGATCGGCAGACAAAGCCTTGTACGCAGCCAAGCATCAGGGCCGCAATCAGATTGTTTCCGTGAAAAGATAGTGATGCACATAAGCCACCCGGCTCAGGAAGCCGGGTGGCTTAACTTTTGTCTGCGGGGCTGTTCCCTACTGTAACTTTAATTATAGCTAAGCTTTCTCTATACATCCGGTTTCGCCGGGAGCTGATCGGCGGGGTGTATTTCGCAGAGGGCGGGGGTAAGCGTTATGTACTCAAAATATACCGCAGCTTCAAAACAGCCGATGCCCTGCAGTCCGTCCGCATTCTTGATTATTTAGAGGCTCATTCTTATCCTGCCGTTGCTGCGCTCGAACACTATGGCAATGAACTATGGAGCCGTATGTCAGAGCTGCCTAGATACTTTTGTCACGGAAATCTGCATACAGGCAACATGCTCAGGGACAGCCGCGGGCAATACGTGCTTATGGACTTCGATGACGCTTCAGGTGATTATCCGGCCATGGATGTTGCCTATATGTCTGATAACACTCACTACCCTAATAAACCGGAATTCCGGATAATTCAAACCTGCTGTAACCTTTTTGCAGGACGGCACGTCTAAGATCACAAATAAACCACAAACTACTCTATGAGGTGACTGACAATGAAGAATACATTCAAGATCATTACTATATCAGCAGCTGCTGCACTGGCGCTCAGCTTCGCGGGACAACAGTTCGCTTCCGCGGCAACCTTCAAGGATATTAACAATGTGCAGGACAAAGACAAGATCATCGCACTGCAGAATAGCGGCCTGATCAAAGGGATCAGCCAAGACCTGTTCGGTCCGAATATCAGTATCTCGGAGGCTGAAGGAGTGCAGATGATCGTAAATGCACTAGACCTGAACCTTGATCTGATCCGGTTTGTGAAGGAGCCGCATGCTACCGACTATTTCAAGAATGCCAATGATTCCGCTTGGTACGCTGAAGCGCTCATTATTGCCGGTGTCCACGGGCTGGATCTGCCCGCCGACCTGAAGCCAAACCAGAAATTAACGCGTGAAGAATTCACACATCAGCTCATTGATGCGATCGAAGCCAGCGGCCAGCTGCCGATGATCAAGCCGGTTGTTATTGATTATAAGGACCAGAATCAAGTTAAGGCAGAGTATTCCGGTTCGATCCAGCGCGCCCTGAACTACGGTGTCCTGAAGCTGGATGAAAGTGGCAAGCTTAATCCTAAGCAGGAAATCACCCGGGCTGAAGCAGCTGTAGCGATCAGCAATGCGCTGGCGTATCTGAAGGCACACCCGGCACCGGCTGCGCTGAGTGAGACGCTTACTGCCGAAGAGGCCGTTCAATTGATTAAGGAGGCTGTAGGTCCGGAAGCAGACCTGCAGATCAAGATCGACCCGGCAGCCAGCATGACCCGCGAGTCGTTCACCTACCTGCTGGTGCATACCCTCCAGACCAGCGGCCAGCTGCCGATGTTCAAGCTTATTCCAGTTGAAGTCGCAGATGAGAGTCAGATGGATATCTCCAATTCGGGCGCTATTCAAACCGCACTGGCGCTTGGCTTCGTTACACTGGATGAGTCCGGCAATTTCAATCCGAAGGGTGATATTACACGTACCGCCGGTACGGATATCGTGAATAAAGCGGTGGAATACTTGAAGGCTCATCAAGCACCCGCAGCAGAGAGCGAAGTTCTTACGGCTGAGCAAGCTGTTCAGTTGATCAAGGAAGCCGCAGGACCGAAGGCTGATCTGCAGATCAAGATTGATCCGGCAGCCAGCATGACCCGCGAGTCGTTCACCTACCTGCTGGTGCATACCCTCCAGACCAGCGGCCAGCTGCCGCTGCTTAATCTGATTCCGGTAGAGATCAAGGATAACGACAAGATCAATATCCTGAACTCGGGAGCCATTCAGACGGCCATCGCCTTGAAGATCGTGAAGCTGGATGCTGACGGCAAGTTCAATCCGCAGGCTGGAATCACCCGTACAGACGCGGCCGCTATGGTTAGCCAGGTTCAGGAGATCCTGAAGCGGGCTGCTGCGAATCAATAATACCCGGAACATTCCAATTTTCCGCAAGCAATTATCAGCTCAAAAAGCACAAGTCAGTAGCTTGTGCTTTTTGGCATGTTTTATGATCACCGCCGGGGAGCTTGTCAACACGATACAGCTACAGCAGCAGAATCATCAGATCCTCATCCAGATACTCATCTCCAAGCTTCATCGCCTTCGGCTCTGTGCCATAGCAGATGAATCCAAGAGATTCGTATAGTCTTTTGGCAGCTACATTATTCGAGGTTACCGTTAAATTCAGAATTTCGAGCCCCGGCAACAGCCTCGCACGGGCAATCAGCTCCATCATCAAGCGGCGGCCCACTCCTTGTTTACGGACATCCGAATCCACATATACTGAATATATATTAGCTTTATGATCAATTTTGGGCCGGCTCTCCCGGAAAAAAGTGACGATGCCCACCAGCTTCTCCTCAGCATCAAAAGCTCCCAGCGTGAAATTATTCTCCGAGGGCTCCAGCCTGATGCGGGTGGTGACTATAGACAGCTTCTTTTCCGATTCATAGGAGCTGAGATAGGCTTCCGGATGCAGCCGCAGCGACTGTAGCCGAAGCCCGCGGTAAACCTCCGCATCCACAGATGTCAGCATTCTTAGGTACAACGGTTTTGCCTCCTCAAGGAATTTAGGGATTCCAAATTGACAAAATTGCAGAATTTGGCTATATTTAGACAGTGTAAAATTATATTTTGAACAATTTAATTTCTCCGTTAATCAATCTTACATAATTATGAAAAGAGGGATTTACTATGATGATGGTGAGTTTAATACTCGTGGCCTTAGTTGCACTGGAGCATGTGTATATTCTAGTGCTGGAAATGTTCCTGTGGACTACCCCGCGGGCGCAAAAATCATTCGGCACCACTCCGCAGTTCGCCCGGGAAACGAAATCGCTGGCTGCCAACCAGGGATTATATAACGGCTTTCTGGCTGCCGGTCTAGTCTGGAGCCTGCTGCATCCGAACGATACCTTCAGTGTTCAGCTTCAATTGTTCTTCCTGATCTGTGTTGCGGTTGCAGCCATCTATGGCGGCATTACGGCCAAGAAATCCATTCTTTTGGTTCAGGGCCTCCCGGCCTTCATTGCTCTGCTTGCCGTTGTTTTGGCGAATCTGTAATTATGAGAATGGCCGCTCTTCCCTCACAGCTTCTGTGCGAACTGGTTCAGCTGCTCGGACATCGTCCGGATCTCCTCGATGAAGCTGGAGATTTCATTCGTTGAAGCAGCCTGCTCCTGCCCGACTGACGCAATCTGATGGATGGATTGGCTGATCTGCTTCATCGCAGCTTGGATCTCCCCCAGGGTATCCCGGATCCGCTGCGCAGACTGCTCGGTTTCCTTCGAGAATTTGCGGATTTCTTTCGCTACAACATCGAATCCCCGCCCCTTCTCCCCGGCGTGGGCAGCCTCAATGGCTGCATTAATCCCGAGCAGATTCGTCTGGTCGGCGACCTTTCTGAGGACAGCCAGCACTTCATCGCTTTTTTTGACACTTTCGGCGGTCGTTTCCGACTGGAGCAGCAGCTTCTGCGAGAAATCGGCAAGCAGTCCCGAGCCCTCTGCCACATGCCCAATCCGGGCATTAGCCTGATTTAGGGAGACCGAGATCTGATCAGCGATTTCGCGCAGCTCGGTCTGTCTGCGGACCTGGATGCAGACCGCCCCGCAGACGCTTCCATCCTCTCCGTGTACCGGAAGAACCGTACCGACGAATTCATACCCATAGTAGTCCTTAGGGACATTAGCTTTCGAGAATTCATCATTTCTCAGCGCATGATACAGAGGTTCGTCCGCAAGAATTATCTGCCCTGCCCGAATTCCCAGATCAATGGACGTACCAGGGAAATACGCGATGAACTTCTCCACATCACAGACAGCAATAGATACATCATAGGGAAAAGCAGCTTTCAGGACCGGTGCCAGGTTCACTATATCTTCAAGGGAGCGGATAATGTTCTTCATGGATGTGGGTTCTCCTTTATTGAATTGCTCATTACACAGTACAGAACACAGTACAGAAATATCTAGATTAAGGTTCGACATTTTCCGATGACTATCCTTTATTCAAAAATTTAATATTTAAAATTTAATCATGCCCTCTTAACTTAAGTCAATGAAGCCCTGCAGGCGCCTTAGTACAATATAACCACAATCAATAATCAATCAGGGGGTTATGCTAATGTCTGCTGCAGTGGCTCGAACCGGGGGAATATCGCTCATTGTAATGGCGGTTGCCGCGGCGCTCTCGTACGGATATGTCCAAGGGAGTCTGGTAGTGGATGGAGATGCCGCTGGGACCTTCGCCAATCTTCAGGCCTCTCCGTCGCTGTTCAGGGCCGGGATTCTGGGCTGGGTACTGATTATGGCCTGTGATGTGGCAGCTGCTTGGGCCCTATATCTGGTGCTGAAGCCTGTGCATCCGGGCCTGTCCCTGCTGGGAGCATGGCTGCGCCTGGCTTATACGGCAGTGTTGGGGGTTGCTGTCTCCAGTCTGATCGTGGTATCCCTTCTTACCGGTAACAGGGAGGTTGCACTTTCCGGCTTCACACGAGGGGAGCTGCAGGCCGAGGTCATGCTTAATCTTCATGCTTTTGAAGCGGTATGGTCGGCTGGTTTGATTCTGTTCGGGGGGCATCTGCTGATTATAGGTGTGCTGGCGTTATGGTCGGAGAATATTCCGAAGCCCGTCAGTGTGCTGCTGCTGCTGGCAGGCTTCGGCTATATTGTGGTACATCTGTGCGGCACACTTGTGCCAGGGTGTGGAGAATTCCTCCAAATCATCAAATGGGTGTTCATGCTGCCCATGACCGCAGGGGAGCTGGGGCTTGGCATCTGGCTGCTGTTCAAAGTCCCGGCTGCGCGTGTTCGCGCTCAAGCCGCTTCTTAATCCGGCTGAGCGACTCCGGTGTCATCCCGAGATAGCTGGCCAGCTGATGCTGGGGGACGCGGCTGATCAGGCCGGGCCTCCGATGCAGCAGTGCCTTGAGGCGGTCTTCGGGGGATGCCGCAATGAAGGCGGCGAATTCCGCCTGTACCTGTCCGAAGTTCTCCTCGATCATCCGGCGTGTCATCAGCTCCAGCTGCGTGTGTCTGGCGTACATTTCCCTCTCGGTATTCAGCGCACCGACAACCAGCACGCAGTCCTCCAGACAAGTCAGGCTGTATTCCAACGAAGCCTCCTCTTTATGCGCATTGAAGATAGCAATCGCCTGCTCCTCTGTGTAGAAGTTCGAGGTGATGTCGCGGCCTGTGACGTCAACACTATGCTGCCGTACACATCCTTTTAACACGAAATAGCAATGACCGGGAACCTCCCCCTGCCTAAGCAGAGTCGCTCCCTTGCTGTATTCCACAACAAGAATCTCATCCAGAATAGCCTGCTGCTGCTCTTCACTGAGGGAGGTCAGCCGGGTCATATATTGGAGTAATCTATGCTTCATGTTTCGGATTCCTCCTTATAACGCTGCTGACAACATGTCAGTAGCGTTTGAACATTCTTGCACTCATGTATTGATTATACTAACATCGGCATCACTTTTCTCCTTCTTGCTTCGCATGGAGTACAGGACGAACAACAGGATGAACCATAGGGGCGTAAACAGCAGCGCCGGACGGGTATCATCTGCGAACAGCATAATGATCAGAATAGCGGCAAACAACGTTAATACCGCATAATTGATAACCGGTGTGAACGGTGCTTTGAATTTGGACGAGGCATGTAAGTCCGGGCGGTTCTTCTTATACTTGATATGACATACGAGCACAACCCCCCACACCCAGATGAAGCAAATGGCGCTGATCGTGGTGACAATGCCGAAGGCCTGGCCCGGAATAAGCTTGCTGAGCAGCGCCCCGGCCGATATAACTATTGTAGAAATAAATAAAGAGTTAGCAGGCACATGATTTCGGTTCAGCTTGCCGAGCTGCGGGGATGCCTGATTCCTTCTGCTCAGATTATACAGAATCCGGCTGGTCGAGAACATCCCGCTGTTGCAGGCGGAAGCTGCTGAGGTTAAGACGACGAAATTGATAATGCCCGCAGCAACCGGAATCCCGACCAGGCTGAAGGTTCGCACAAAAGGACTTTCAGCTGCACTGAGCTGGGTCCACGGGTTAATGCACAGCAGGACGAAGAGCGCGCCTACATAGAAGAAGAGAATCCGCAGAGGAATTTTGTTAATCGCCGACGGAATATTTTTCTCCGGATCTGCTGTTTCTGCGGCTGATACACCCACAAGCTCCACACCGACATAAGCGAACACAACCATCTGGAAGGAAAATAAGAAGCCCTTGACACCGTTCGGGAACACACCCCCGTGCTCCCAGAGATTGCGGACCGTCACCGATCCCGCATCCGTCTTGAACCCGATGACCAGCAGAATGATTCCCAGGCCAATTAAGGCAAGAATCGTGACGACTTTGATGAGAGCAAACCAGAATTCGAGTTCGCCGAAGCTTTTGACCGTCAGCAGATTGAGTCCTAACAGAATAATCAGGCAGATGACGGCCGGCACCCACTGCGGGATATCGAACCAGTACTGCACATATACGCCCACTGCAATCACGTCCGCCATCGCCGTCATAATCCAGCAGAACCAGTAGGTCCAGCCCGTAATGAATGCAGCCCGCGGCCCCAGATAGTCTTCAGCAATGTCCGTAAAAGATTGATATCCCGCTTTGGAGAGCAGCAGCTCACCCAGCGCCCTCATCACAAAAAACACGGCAATTCCCACGAGTAAATACGTGATCATAATGGACGGCCCGGCCTGCTGAATCGCTCTGCCTGATCCCAGGAATAACCCTGTACCAATCGTGCCGCCGATAGCGATCAGCTGTACATGCCGGTTCGCCAAATCTCTCTTTAATTCTGTCTGTGCCATTGCCATTTTCCCCCTTAATGTGTACAACGCTTTGCTGCCAAATAACATAAAAAAGAGATTGGATGTCATCCAATCTCCCGGTTCATAAGAATATCAAAATAAGCTACCTGCGCCGCTGACCGTAATTAATCAGCATGACAAATACAAATTCCGTACTCTTCTGTCCTTTTGCCTGAGATTGTGAACCCTTCGGCGCTGCGGTCTCCCGCAGTCTCTCCAGAAGCTGCTCCTGCTATAGTGTGATCCATAGCAATCATAGCCCGTGTGATG
The DNA here is from genome assembly GCF_038593005.1 of Paenibacillus sp. FSL E2-0178. Taxonomy (NCBI): domain Bacteria; kingdom Bacillati; phylum Bacillota; class Bacilli; order Caryophanales; family Paenibacillaceae; genus Paenibacillus; species Paenibacillus sp. FSL E2-0178. The sequence goes on along the minus strand of NZ_CP151953.1, from coordinate 4,865,855 downwards.
TATTAAATTGGTGAAGCGTTAATGCATTCTGATATTCTAACATATTACTCGGCATGTGAGTATTGAACAGTGATAAAAGTCTCCTACCTATGGCTAGATCTCTAGGGTGCGCTCCTGCACTGCAGCGGCATAAATGTTGTACGTTTTGCAACTTGGATGCGCAGATACCCGGTTGTTTAGATAGATTGTTGTATGAAATACAAGAATTTCCACGCTAAACCGTATGAAGGAGGAGAAATGCTGCTTTTTGTACAACAATTTTCGATTTAGTCCAATTTAATGAAGCGAATGTTGTAGTTTGTACAGGATTTTAGAAAATCACGGGCACGGAGAATGAGTTTACCGGTAATATCTTGGCTCTGCATTAAAAAAAAGCAGACAGGCAATAGCCCATCCGCTCATTTGATCCAACATTATTCCGCTATTTATTTAATGATTACATAATCCAGGCCAACCAGCTTGGCGTAGGTAACGATCTGATCTGTAGTCAAGTTGAGTGACACCACCGTATGGTGACCGCCGCCGTTCTCGATCCATGCCTTAATTCCATCCTGGAAGTTAGGCTTCACCTGCCAGAGCACACGGGCCACTGGAAGATTCGGTGCCGGAACCGTCGGCTCGAAGGCAGTAACTTCGTTAATCAGCAGCTTGTAATGAGTGCCGAAGTCAGCCATCGATACCACAACGCCTTCGCCGGCCTTGCCGTCGAATACGAGACGGGCCGGATCTTCGCGGTCGCCGATACCCAGCGGAGACACAAGCACCTTCGGCTTGTTGCTGGCCAGGCTCGGGTCAACCTCAAGCATGTGGGACTGCAGAATCGCTTCCTGGCCGGCAGCCATTTCGTAGGTGTAATCTTCCATGAATCCGGTATTCAGGTTGTGGCTCATCACCTTCATCAGGCGGTCCAGGGCCGCTGTCTTCCAGTCCCCTTCGCCGGCGAAGCCGTAGCCTTGTGCCATCAGACGCTGAACGGCAAGACCCGGAAGCTGCTTCATGCCGTGCAGGTCTTCGAAGTTCGAAGTGAACGCATTGTAGTTTCCGGCATCCAGGAAGCGTTTGAGGGCAATTTCATAGCTGGCCTGTACCTTCACGCTGGCTTCCCATGCTTCTTTGCTGTATGAACCGTAATCGAAATCATACTGCTCTGCATATTCAGCGAACAGCGCATCAATTTCTTCTTCCTTCACTTCGTTTACATATGCAACCAGATCGCCGATTCCGAAGTAATCCACAGTCCAGCCGAACTGAATCTGGGCTTCTACCTTGTCGCCTTCGGTAACGCCCACGTTGCGCATGTTGTCGCCGAAGCGGGCCACTTTGATATTGAAGCTTTCGTTATATGCAACGGCAACGTCCATCCATTCGGCAATTTGCTTCTGGACTTCGGCGCGTTCCCAGTACCCTACTACCACTTTGTTCTGTTTCTTCAGGCGGGCATTGATGAACCCGTATTCACGGTCGCCATGGGCAGCCTGGTTCAGGTTCATGAAGTCCATATCCAGAGTAGCCCAAGGAATGCTCTCATTGTATTGGGTAGCCAGGTGCAGAAGCGGCTTCTGCAGCAGCTTCGTGCCGCGGATCCACATTTTGGCCGGGGAGAAGGTATGCATCCAGGTGATGACACCGGCAACCTCGTCACGGTAGTTGACTTCTTTCATGATCGAAGTGATTTTGTCTGCGCTGACCGCCAGATCCTGCAGCACCAGCGGATAAGGCAGCACACCGCTGTTATTGAGGGCATCCGTCATCTCCTGTGCATGAGCTTTGACTTCACCGAGGGCTTCTTCTCCGTACAGATGCTGTGATCCTACAACAAACCAGAATTGCTTAGCGCTTACTGTTGACATATTATTTCATCCTCTTCTCTTGGATAATATATAAATCAGATTATTTCTGACCGTAATAAGCGCCTTTACCATGTTTGCGCAGATAGTGTTTATCCAGAATCCGCTGCGGCAATTCTTCAGCGAAATGGTTCAGCTCGCGGGCAAAATGGTTCAGCTTGGACACTTCCTCCAGCACCACGCTGTTCATCACTGCATCATGGGCATTCTTCCCCCAGGTGAACGGGCCATGGCCTTTCAGCAAGACGCCGGGAACTGCCATAATATCAAGGCCCCGCTGTTCAAAAGTCTCAATGATCACGCGTCCGGTCTCCGCTTCATAGCCGCGGTCAACCTCCTCCTGCGTCAGGAAGCGTGCGCAGGGTACCGCCCCATAGAAGGTGTCGGCATGTGTCGTGCCCATTACAGCAACATCCAGCCCGGCCTGCGCCCAGATGGTCGCCCAGGTCGAATGCGTATGCACGATGCCGCCGATTTCTGCATAATGCTTGTAGAGTACCGCATGTGTCGGTGTATCCGAGGAAGGTCTCATCTCCCCTTCAACCACGTTACCGTCGAAATCCACTACGACCATATCGCTAGGCTTCATTTTGTCATAGCTGACGCCGCTTGGTTTGATGACGAATACGCCTTTCTCACGGTCAACTGCGCTCACATTGCCCCAGGTGTATTTGACAAGTCCATGCTTAGGCAGGTCCAGATTGGCCTCGAATACCTCTTCTTTCAGTTGCTCCAACATAGGTTAACCCCTCCCGTTTTCTACCAGATGATCTACAGCAGCCTGCTCGATCGCGATCCCTGCAGTGTAACGTTCCATGAATAGCTCGAAGCCCTTCACATCAGCCGCATCCGGATGGATGACTTGTCCTTCCACATCCTTAAATACCTTGTGGTCAAGGAAGTCATCCAGACGCTCCTGCTGTGCTTTGTTCTGCATGTAGGAGGCCAGAATCGCCATCCCCCATGCGCCGCCTTCTCCGGCTGTTGCCATGACAGAGACAGGGACGTTCATTGCAGCGGCAACGATTTTCTGCCCGACCACAGGAGTTTTGAATAACCCGCCGTGAGCCAGAATACTGTCGATGGACACTTGCTCCTGCTTGGTCAGAATATCCATTCCGATCTTCAGCGCGCCAAAAGCGGAGAATAAATGCGTCCGCATGAAGTTGGCCAGATTGAACCGGCTCTCCGGTGAGCGTACAAACAGCGGCCGGCCTTTCTCAATCCCGGTAATATTCTCCCCGGAGAAATACCCGTAGCTCAGCAGACCGCCGCCGTCAGCATCCGCCTCCAGTGCTTTATTGAACAGGACACTGAACAATTGCCCTGGGTCTGCCTTAAAGCCCATCGCCTCCGAGAATTCACGGAACAGGCCGATCCAGGCGTTGAGATCACTGGAACAGTTGTTGGCATGAACCATGCCGACCGGACTGCCGTCTGGAGTAGTAACCATATCAATCTCCGGATATACGGCTGTAAGATCCTTCTCCAGCACGATCATTGCAAACACGGAAGTGCCTACGGAGATGTTACCGGTCCGTTTGCGGACACTGTTCGTAGCAACCATACCTGTTCCGGCGTCGCCTTCCGGAGGACACAGCGGAATACCCGGCTGCAGCTCCCCGGACGCATCCAGAATTAACGCACCCGCTTCTGTTAATAGCCCTGCCTGCTCGCCCGCAGTATACACTTTAGGGAGAATATCTTTCAGCTTCCAAGGGTAGCCCTTGTCTGCAATGAGTTCATCGAACTGTGCAACCATCGCTGCATTGTAATCCTGCGTGGCCTCATCTATCGGGAAAACCCCCGAAGCATCGCCGATCCCGATCGCCTTGCTGCCGGTCAGCAGCCAGTGAATATACCCGCCCAGCGTTGTTACGAACTCCGCCTGAGGCACATGCTCTTCCCCGTTCAGTATCGCCTGATACAGGTGCGCTATGGTCCAGCGTTCAGGGATGTTGAACTGGAAGACCTCCGTTAATTCTTTGGCCGCAGCACCGGTTGTTGCATTACGCCAGGTCCGGAACGGAACCAGCAGCCCGCCTGCGCTGTCAAAAGCCATATATCCGTGCATCATTGCCGAGAACCCGATAGAACCAACGGTCGTAAGCGTAATACCGTATTTCTGCTGGACTTCCTGCTTCAGTTCACGGTAAGCCTCCTGCAGGCCCTTGATAATGTCTGTTAAATGATACGTCCAGTACCCGCCCTCAAGCAGATTCTCCCACTCGAAGCTTCCGGATGCGATGGTCTCAAACCGCTGATCAATCAGTACTGCCTTGATACGTGTGGATCCAAATTCGATACCCAGTGAAGTTTCTCCCTTAAGTATCGCTTGCCCGATGTTCTGATCCATGCCCACGTTACTCCTCTCTGAACCAAACTGTTATAATAGAAATGGAAAGAAGGCGCTTCCTTTATTAACAGACTTAGTATATTTTTTGTTCGTACATTTGTCAACATAACACACAAGATATACATACAAATTTTACAGAGAGAAATCCACATTTCCCTTGAAACGCTTATACATAGTAGACATTGGATTATAATAACGATATATTCATACTATAATGTGTACGTACAACTATTGCGGATATACCGATTCGTATATGAACAACCATGAAAGAAGTGAGCCGGGTGAAAACCAAATACCAGATTATTTTTGATGATATAAAAAGCAATATACTGTCAGGAACCTATAGTGTGGGCGAGCAGATTCCTACAGAATTAGCCTTGCAGGACACCTATGGTGTGAGCCGGCAAACCGTCCGGAAGGCTATCCTGGAGCTATCCAATGAGGGCTTTCTAAGAAGCGAGAAGGGATCAGGCACCTATGTAAGCAACCAGTTCCGGTCCAAATCGGGGGGCAACCCCAATACGAAAACCATCGGTGTCATCACGACCTACCTCTCAGATTACATCTTTCCTTCCATCATCCGCGGGATCGAGAGCAGACTTAACGAGGATAATTATTCGCTGCTGCTCGCCAGCACCAATAATGATGTCGCCCAGGAGAAGAAGGCGCTGGAAATGATGCTGTCCTTTGGAGTCGATGGTCTGATTATTGAGCCTACGAAGAGCAATCTGTACAACCCTAATATTGCATACTATCTGTCGTTCAAAGAACAGGATGTCCCGTTTATCATGATTAATGCTTATTATGAAGAACTGGAGGTGCCTTTCTTCTGTCTTGATGATGTGCAGTCCAGTTATCTGGCGACCAAAGAGCTAATCTCGAAGGGCCACACCCAGATCGGTATTATCGCCAAAATGGATGACCTGCAGGGCAAATACCGCATGAAGGGTTATATCAAAGCGCTTGGAGAAGCCAAATTACGCTTTCACCCCGAGCAGGTGCTGTCCTTCGATACCGAGTCCAAGCAGGCTCTGTCCGAGAATCTGAAGCAATTCCTGACCGATAACAGAGAGGTATTAACGGCTATTGTCTGCTATAACGATGAGGTTGGCCTGGAAGTCGTAAATGTGTGCAGACAGCTGGAGATTTCGATTCCGGAGGATTTATCAATTATTGGCCAGGATAATTCTTATATCGCCAAGAATGCGGGCATCAAGCTCACGACCTTAACCCATCCGCAGGAGCAGATGGGCCGTGATGCCGCTGAATGGGTTATTAAAAAGCTGCAGGGGAAGAAGGATTTGCGGAACAGCACCTATTATCAGCCTGTGCTGATTGAGGGGGAGACGGTAAGGGCGCTGGATTAGCAGGATTTAAAAAAATTATTCAATAAGCAGTTCACCTATTCCCTTTCCTAACATACCTTGAATAAACCACTGGAAAGGGGACAAATCAATGTATCTGCTCTGGGTGTTGATTATCGGCGGAATTATCGGCTGGCTAAGCGGCAATCTGATTGGACGCGACGTTCCAGGAGGCGTGCTGGGAAATATCATTGCCGGCTTTGTCGGCTCCTGGCTGGGTACCGAGCTGCTGGGGCCGAGGGGTCCCGTTGTTGGAGGATTCCATATCATTCCAGCCATTGTTGGTTCAATTATCGCCTTACTGATATTCTTTGCACTGGCCCGCGGGGGCGCATTCCGGAAACGTTAGAATCCCGCCGACTCTAGCTTCAGCTTCATAACAGAGACCCTCCTGCAGTACCGGGGAGGGTGTTTCTGTCATGCATAACCCTTCATTCTTGCGGGGGAATCCTCCGTTATCCTTATAGAATCCTTAGAATCTCCTCTTAGACTGTGGAGATAGAAAGGATGATATACTATGCAAGGCATTATTCTGGAAACCGAGAATCTGTGCAAAAGCTTCAAGCATCAAACCGTCGTGAGCAATGTATCACTTGCTGTACCGCGCAACTCGATCTATGGACTGCTTGGTCCGAATGGCGCCGGCAAATCAACAACACTCAAAATGTTCGCAGGCATGCTGCGCCCCGATTCCGGCAGCATCCGCATTCAAGGGCATGATTGGACCCGGAAGGACTTACGCAGAATTGGTGTACTGATTGAGGCGCCGCCGCTATATGAGAACCTGACCGCCCGTGAGAATCTCAAGGTACGTACACTTGCCCTCGGATTGCCGCAGTCCCGGATCGAAGAGGTGCTCACGACCGTGGATTTAGCCCGGACGGGGAAGAAACGTGCCGGACAGTTCTCCATGGGGATGAAGCAGCGGCTCGGCATCGCGATTGCACTCCTGAACCAGCCGGAGCTGCTCATCCTGGACGAACCGACCAACGGGCTTGACCCTATCGGGATTCAGGAGCTGCGGGAGCTGATCCGTTCCTTCCCCGGGCAGGGAATCACTGTCATTCTCTCAAGTCATATGCTCTCCGAGGTCGAACAGGTAGCGGATCAGATCGGGATTATCGCCGGCGGAGTGCTGGGATATCAGGGTGCCATTCCCCACGGCCAAGAGCTGGAAGCCTTGTTCATGCAGGTGGCAGCAGCAGGCCGGAGGGAGGTTGCGCCTCATGCTTAATCATATTAGGGCTGAACGTTTAAAATGGCGGCGCACCTTCATCCCCAGTCTGGTCTGGATCGCCCCTGTATTCACGATGCTGCTGTGTGCCATTCTAATGGGCGGAAGCTATTTTCAGACCGGGGCTTATAACTGGTGGTACACCATGCTCTTGCCGGGGGCGTTGACACTCACTTGTTCACTGGCTCTGCATAAGGATGCCAAGATGAAATACCGCGGACTGCTGGCACTTCCCGTCGATCCGAAGATCCTCTGGGCCGGGAAAATCATCGCCTGTGCGCAGTGGCTGTCCGCGGCTCTCCTCCTGTTCCTGATTGGCATTACAGCAGGGGGAATGCTGTTTGGCCAGACCATTCCATTGCTGAACAGCCTGGCCGGCAGCGCGCTGATCTTCATTACGTTTCTGTGGCAGATTCCACTGTGTCTGTTCCTGGCCGCACGGCTCGGATTATTCGCCGCTGTTCTGCTTAATATGTTCGGTACTGTCGTGGGCGTGGTTACCTTCGATGCCGGAGGACTGTGGGATTACATCCCCTATACGATTACTTTCAGACTCATGTGCCCGGTGCTGTCCATTCTGCCGAATGGCCTCCCGGTACCGGCGGACAGTCCGCTGAGAAGCACAGACATGATTCTGGCTGATGTGCTGGTCTCCCTGGTCTGGTTCGGATTACTGTTCCTGCTTACTGCACTATGGTTCCATAAGCAGGAGGCGAAGTAAAGATGGCCACACTACTGGGATTGCTGCGGGCGGATCTGCTCAAAACCCGGCACACACCGTTTCTGCTGATTCATCTGCTGGCCCCCTTAACCGGAGCTGCCGTGTTCCTGGCCTACTATTCTTACTCCCCATGGAGCGCCTCAGACAAGGCATTGGCATTCATGCAGTCTCTGGGCTGTGCCCTTCCTGCCCTGATCGGGCTCGTCTGCTCCATGGCGGCGGAACAGGAAGCGAATGCAGGACAGTATCAAGGAATGCTTGCTATGCCTGCGGCCAGAATCACAACCTATATAAGTAAGCTGCTGCTCCTGTTGTGTTTTGGCTTCGGAGCCGTCCTGTTCGCTTACAGCCTCTTTGGCCTGGGCTTTAGCAGGATTCTGCAGCAGGACAGACTGGGATTACCCTTTTACCTCACCGGGTCAGTTATTCTGTTCGGGAGCAATATATTTCTATACCTGCTTCACCTGACAGCCAGCCTGCAATTTGGCCGGGGGACTTCTATTGGAACGGGACTGGCGGGAAGTCTGGTATCCGCCTTAATGCTCACCGGACTGGGCGATTCGATCTGGCCCTATATCCCCTTCGCCTGGGGTGTCCGCTTCATCTCTTTATGGACAATCCACGCTTCCGGTATCACGTTATCCCCTGCCGTATCCGGCCTGAATACCGGAATTGCAGTCTGCATACCGGGCACAATCACCGCTTCCCTGCTATGCCTCTTATGGTTCAAGCGCTGGGAAGGACGATCAACGGAGAATTAGACCTACAACTAATAATTGAGGGAATGAATATGGCCAAAATACTCGTAGTAGACGATGAGCCCGCCATCCTGTCGCTGATTCGCAATGCACTCCGTACGGATCAGCACCTGGTGACGGTGATCTCTGATTCCACCCAGGTGCGCCAGTCCGACCTTGGCGCATATGATCTTATTATGCTGGATGTCATGATGCCGGGGGTGGACGGCTTTACCCTTTGCCGGGAGATCCGCGCGGCAGTGGATTGCCCCATTCTTTTTTTAACGGCCAAAACACAGGAAAGCGATCTGATGTACGGCCTGGGCCTGGGGGCAGATGATTATATTGTGAAGCCCTTTGGTATTGGGGCGCTGCGGGCACGGATTGATGCCCACCTCAGGCGGGAGGGCAGGGAGAAGCGGAAGGTGCTGTATCTGGAGAACGTACATTTCAATCTCTCCGGCAAAGAGCTGTTTGTCCAGGCGGACAAGGTGCCTCTGACCAAAAGCGAATATGAAATCTGCGAATTCCTGGCCCGCAGCCGCGGACAGGTCTTCTCCAAGGAACATATCTATGAAGCGGTCTTCGGGTATGACGGGGAAAGCGACAGCAGCGCTATTACGGAGCATATTAAGAATATCCGGGCCAAGCTGAGCAAATATGGAATGGATGTCATTGAGACCATCTGGGGGATCGGATATAAGTGGAAGCTGTGAAATTAACCAAAACCGTACGCCTTCGCACCTTTTTCCTGCAGTACCTTCTGTTCTTAAGCCTGGGAACGATCTTGCTGCTAGGCGTGCTGCTTGGCCTGTTCACGCTGGCTTTTGCCTGGGATGCCGTGCTGCCTGCAAACTATGCCGAGAAGGAGATTGCAGCGTTCAAGGAACGGCTGGCCTCAAGCGAAGCAGTAACGCCGCAGATGGTTCCGGACCGGGTCGATTATACCGTGTTCACCGGAGATGGAGCGCTGCTCGCCGGTAATCTGAAACGCCAGGAAGCAATACATGCCTGGGAGATCGTGCAGCATGGGGATAGCCAGGGCTCTCATTTCTATACAACCGCCCGGCACGGGCAGGAAATCTGGATATTCCGGTATAGCTTAACGCCGCAGTACGCCTCTTCCCTGCTGCGCAGCTATCTGCCGAATCCCCAGCTGCTGGCCATCCTGCTCTTCATCTTCGGTGTTTTGCTCCAGGCCGCCCTGCTTGCCGCTCTGTTCGGCAGCAGACTGTCGAAGAAAATGGCCGGGCTGCAGGAAGCGACCGGGCACATCCAGCGTGAGAATCTGGAGTTCACCATTAAACCCTCCGGAATCCGCGAGATCGATGAGGTGCTGGCCTCCCTGGACCGGATGAAGGAAGCCCTGAATACCTCGCTTAAGCGGCAGTGGGAGCTGGAACGATCCCGCAGAGAACAGATTTCCGCGCTGGCCCACGACATTAAGACACCGCTCACCATCATCCGGGGAAACGCAGAGCTGCTGCAGGAGACCTCACAGGATGATGCTCAGCGGGAGTATAACAGCTATATTCTCCGCAGTGCCGGGGACATCGAAGCCTTCGTTCAGGAGGTTATCGATCTGTCCAGCCTGCAGGCTGGGGCGGAGCGCCGGGAATCTCTTGTGCCAACAGGGGAAATTATTGAAGAATTGGAGCTGCAGCTGAAGGCCCTGTCCTCCGGGAAGAACCTGCATACCTCTGTCCAGAAGAAGAACCTGCCCGAGTTCCTCTTCATTAATAAAGAGCTGCTGCTGCGGGGGATTGTTAACGTGCTCGCGAATGCGGCAGAGCATACACCTCCGCAGGGAAGCATCGGTCTGCTCGTGCAGGGCGGTGCTGATGCTGTTCATTTCATGATCACTGATACCGGCCGCGGCTTCTCGCAGGCCGATCTGAAAGAAGCAACCCATCAGTTCTACAGGGGCGACCAGAGCCGAAGCTCCGGCAACCATCACGGGATGGGGCTCTACATTGCCCGGTCTGTGGCCGAGCAGCACGGGGGCAGCCTTAGTCTGGATAATGTATCCCCCTCCGGCGGAGGGAAGGTGACCATGAGCATTTCACAAACCAAGCGACCCTGATTCTCCTTGAGAGAATTGGGGTTGCCTGATTTGATCCCCTTTTTAGCCGCCCCGTTATACATACCTTCTTGCCCGTCAAATGCTCTTTATTGTTTATACAGAGCGGTTGACCGCAAAGAGGGAATGAATATTGCCTTCCGGATCTGCAAAAAAACCCGTGGTGTGTCCCCAGGGCACCACCTTCGGCGCTGTGATTCCTGTAGCCCCTTTTGCAACAAATTCATCGTATCTAATGTAGACATCCTCAGGAGAGTCACATTCGAAATTAAGCTCAAAGGCCTGTCCTTTACGCTCCTCTGCGTAGGAGTGATGACCGTTCGTGTTATCCGCCATTAAGGGTGCTGAGAAAATCGCTAGACGAACGCCGTCATTCTCAAATTCAGCATAATGATCCTCTTCAACAATAGCCTTAAATCCCAGAACATCACGATAGAAGCCAGTCATTCCAGCAACATCCAGGGCCAAAACCGTAATTCCTTCTAATTTCACTCTCACCCCTGTAACTCCACCCTTCTATCTTCATTGTCCTGTATATTGATCCAGTCTCTCTGATACAACCGGGAAGGCGATTGTCCGGCAATGTCCGTGGAGTGACCCGTTTCAGCCACCAGACCCGCCACCTTGTCCCGGAAGGCAGCCTCCGGCAGTTCTTTGTCCAGAATTACCTCATACACCGACTGCAGCTCCGTTAAGGTAAACAGCTTAGGCATTAAGTGCAGGGCGATGCCGGCTTCATCCGTTTCTTGGCGCAGCCGCTCGATGGCGCGGGCAATGATTTTCCCGTGATCAAACGCAAGTCCGTCATTGGACTGGATAGAGTAAGTGACTGACCTGGAGGCCGGCTTGGCTGTCACCGTCCGGTCTATAACCGCCGTCAGTTCTCCCTCTCCGGCACCCAGCTTAAGCTCGTAAGTAAAGGTTCTGACGTATCCTTCTTCCAGCAGCTCTTTGTGCTCCCCTAGAAGCCGGTAGCTTACCGTGAACCAGGCCGCGTCTTCGGCATCGTCCCCAGCCTTGATCTGGAACCGGCTGCTGTGAATCAAGGCCATATAGCTGCTGCTCATCACCCAGGTACGGGGGTCGCGGCCGGGATCGGTAACGGTATAGAGCTGCTCCAGGTATACATCAGCAACGCCGGTCTCCTCATACAGTTCACGCGCAGCCGCCTGCTCCCCGGTCTCATCCGGCTGGATGAAACCGCCCGGCAGCGCCCATTGTCCCAGGCAGGGGTGCCCTCCCCGGCGGATGAGCAGGATGCGTAGCTCTTTTTCCGCAAGCTTGCCATAGTCATCTGACTCCCTGTCCGTTACAGTGAAAATCACCATATCCGCCGCCACCGAAGGCCGCTCATAATTCCCTGCCCGGTATTGCTCCAGAAATTCACGTTCTGTAAATCCGTTACGATCTAATAATTCCAAGCGTCTCCGCCTCCCGGATTCTTTATTCTAGTGCTGCAGCTCTCCGAAATAGTTCTCATAAGGCTTGAACTTCGCAAGTACATCGTCTACCTTACGCATGCGTTCTTCCAGCGTCCCCCTAAGCGTAATGTAGGGAATCCGCCGCTCCTTCAAATCTGCTATGATCTGCTTGTGAAAAACATGCCGTTTCTGGTCCCCGCTGCGGTCCCAAGTATCGTCATAAGGAATATCGTCGTCGCACAGGAAAAACAGATCGTACCGCTGCGCATTCTCCAGCGCCAGCCGGGTTAGCAGCTCCGGAGCCCGGCCGTGGTAATCCAGGGCGTACATGTAAGTGGTAATCGCATTCGTATCAACAAACAGATACCGGTCTGCTGTAAGAAGCGCCTGTTCCTCCCGCTTGATATGGCCCACGGCAATGTCGTCAAAAGCCTCTATGCCGATCCGGCGGTCCACCTGATGCTCCGTCCAATAATCCCGCCCGTACTCGCTGGCAAAAGCCGTCCTATACTGTTCCGCCAGCGCTTCAGTAATCGTCGATTTGCCGGTAGACATCGCTCCTACAAACACAACCTTCGTAATTAGATCCCGGTATACAATGCCGCTTACATATTGCCGGTATTTAAAAGGATCAGAGCGGATCATGGTGGCCGATACCGGCACCTGCTGACGTGCTTCATCCACCCGCCGGTCTATTGCCCCCAGGGCAATGCTCATATGCCTGCCGTAGAACTCACTGGAATAAAAATGGGTTACCTGCTCGCCCTTCAGCAGCCCCAGAATATACTGCTCTTCCCGGATCTCATGCTCACGGTCATCGGAGTACCCGTCCGGACCATCCCACGCTTCAATTACCCGCACCGATGAGGGATACAGCCTGCGTATCCAGTTCGCCCGGATATGCAGCGGGACCGGAGAGACGGACGTTTCATAGATCACCACGATCAATTCATCGACCTCCTGCAGCGCCGTTTCGATCATGAGCTGGTGCCCTTTATGCAGCGGAGCAAATTTTCCGAGGGTTAATCCGAGTGTCTTCATGCCAGCGCCTCCTTAACCCCTTTGTTCCAGTTATAGTAGCCGTATACCGCGTTAACCAGATAGGCGCTCCACATGACAATCATCAGCAGACCTTCACCACTGCCCTCCACCGTCCGGATCACCCAGAGCAGCACCGTGAACAGATTCAGCACAATATAGACCAGCCACTGCTCCTTGAATCTCCGCACCATCAGAATCGTGGCCACTACGGATAACACGGTCGTGATGGCATCAATATAAGGTGAGTTCTGCGCCGGGATCAACGACAGGCTATACCCCAGCAGCAGCGCCCCGGAAATACAGACTGCCATTGTGAGGAGCATGCCTTTGGCCTCCATCTGACGCATCGACAGCTTGCCGCTCTGCATATTCTTCTTCCACATATAGAAGCCTACGACATTCATCGGCACGAAGAATAGCAGATTCAGCATAACCTCTCCGAATAATCCGTTAATATAAGCCAGGTAGGCATAGCCGAAGGTGTTATACATCCCAAAAGCATAACTCATCAGCTTTCCCTTCGCCGTAAGCACCACGCACAGCACCCCGGTAATAAAGACCGTGAACCCAAGAAACGAATCCTTGGAAACAATTGTAAAACCAATTGCAATCAAAGTAAATATAACCAGCCAGACGATTTCGAACCCATTCCAGTTCCCTGCAATCCTCTTCACGCTGCATCCCTCCGCTTTCTGCACCTATTCTTGATCGGATTAACTTATTAACATTTTGATAATTACATTTTGTTAATATCAAGATAACAGAAGCTGCGGCAGGATGCAAGCCCGATTCTCCTCTCGCCATAAAAAGAAATAGACCGCCCTCCTGTTTGGATAGCGGTCTGCTGTGCTATGATTCTCCAAGCCGAGTCTCTCAGGTATTCCTTACAGCAACACCCTGTTCTCCAGTATATTTTTCAGACTGATATGCGACTTGGAAGGGCCGAACTTAATCAGCGAATCCTGAAATTCAGCGAGCGCTTCAATCGATGCAGTCTGCACCTTCATGAGATAATTATATTCTCCGCTGATACGGAATAAGTCCGTTACTTCAATAGCCTCCCGGCAAAAGTCAGTGAGCTCGTGGCAATGCTCCGTCTTTAATAGGATAAAAGTTGTCGTCCCCCGGTTCAGCTCCCGCAGACTAAACGTCGTAACATAGCCGGAAATGATATTCTTTTCCTCCAGCTTCATCATTCTTTCTTTCACCGAAGGTTGCGACATGGCCACCTCTTTACTGATTTGAGCTACTGACATTCGCGCGTTGTACTGAAGTAAGGCCATGATTTTCTTATCAATGTCATCCATAAGATTATCTATCCTGAACACCCCCTTAGGTAATAAACCAAATTATTCGAAATACCTCATAATATAAGCCTATATTACTATAAATCCCTTGTTATTCACATGTATTTCAAGCTTGGTTATACCTATAATTAACCTATATTAGATAAGGGGGCGGTAATTAGATGGGCGTAAACGGTCTGGCACATGTAGCGATCCAAGCTAGAGATTATACAGCGACTATTGCATTTTATACCGGAGTTCTGGGGTTTAAGCGGGGCCATCACTGGAGTCTGCCCTCATTTCACATCCAGGAAGCTTCGATGCTGATTTCACCGGACGGCAGAACCTGCCTTGAAATTTTTGATAACGATGCCGTGATTCCTGCTCAGGGAAAGAAAGCTTCATCCGAAGAAGAAATAGCTCACGGAGCATTATTGCATTTTGCCTTTTATGTAGATAATGTGGAGGAAATATATCAAAAAGCCCTTGCTCACGGAGCAAGGACTTTCGTAGAACCGGATACCCTGTCACTTGGCGAACCGCCGCTGCTGGTGAAGAACGCACTCATTCACAGCCCTAACGGGGAAGTGATCGAATTTATCGAAGACGTTGATTTTGACGTTATTTCCCCAGCCGGTTCGCCAGCGCAGCCGGATAGCGGTCGCCGGAAATCCTGATGCCTGACAACGCACTGTCCAGACTGCTCAGTTCCTCAGGGATAAGCTTAATCTCGGTGGCTCCAAGATTCTCTTCCAGCCGTTCGAGCTTTCTTGTACCGGGGATCGGAACAATCCACGGCTTCTGGGCAAGCACCCAGGCCAGTGCAATTTGAGCGGGTGTGGCCTCCTTCCCGGCAGCAATTCTGCGTATAAGCTCCACCAGAACTTGGTTGGCTTCCATATTCTCTGCCTCGAAGCGGGGGGAAGCCGTCCGGTTGTCTGTACTGGCGAATGTGGTATTCTTGTCAATGGTCCCTGTCAGAAAGCCTTTGCCCAATGGGCTGAAGGGGACAAACCCAATCCCAAGCTCCTCTAACGCAGGCAGCAATTCTTCCTCGGGGCTGCGCCACATCATTGAATATTCACTTTGAACCGCAGTCAGCGGATGCACGGCATGAGCACGGCGGATCGTGATAACATCTGCTTCGGAAAGTCCCCAATGTCTGATCTTGCCCTGCTGAATAAGATCTTGTATGGCACCAGCGACCTCTTCAATAGGGACATCCGGATCGACCCGGTGCTGATAATATAAATCAATCGTCTCAACCTTAAGCCGCCGGAGGGAACCTTCAACCGACTCTCTGATTTTCTCCGGAGTGCTGTTAAGTATGGGCAGCCCCTGATCCGACATCAGGCCAAACTTCGTGGCAATCGTGATCTTTCCCTTAAGCGGGGCAAGCGCTTCGCCCACTAATTCTTCGTTCGTATAAGGACCATATAATTCAGCCGTATCAAAGAATGTTACTCCCCGGTCGAATGCCGCATGAATCAGCGAGATCATATCCTTCTTATCCGCCGAAGGGCCATACCCCATGCTCATCCCCATACAACCCAGTCCTATAGAAGAAACCTCCAGACCGTTACTTCCCAAGATCCGCTTGATCATAATGCATCCTCCTTCGGATAATTCGTGGAGAAGGCGAGTTCCTTCTGTGCCTCCAGCTCCGCAAGACGACTAGTGAGCGCCTGATGGATCACAGTATAAGAATCACTGCCAAGCGCAATTCTTTTCGGTGCGGGATGCTGGTCGGCGCTGTCGATCATGATCTTAACCATTTTGGCCGGATCGCCCATGGGAACGATTGTGCTGTCTCCGAAATTGCTTCTTGCTTTAGCAGCAGGAGTGCCTTCATAGGCTTCCATCCCGGGAGCCAGCTGCGCGCTGTGATCTTTGAAGTTCGTCCGTGCTCCGCCCGGCTCCACAAGGGTAAGACCTATATTAAAGGGAGCCACTTCCTGCATCAGCGCTTCGATGAAGCCTTCGATGCCCCACTTTGTAGCGTGGTACAGTGATCCTCCCGGGTACGCAGCTTGCCCGCCTACCGAAGAGAGCTGAATGATCCGGCCGCCACCCTGAGCGCGTAAGTGCGGTAAGGAAGCGCGCACCAGCTGAATCGATCCGACAAGGTTAGTATTAATCTGATGGGTGATTTGCTCATTGGTTAATTCTTCAGCGGCACCAATAAGGCCGTAGCCTGCGTTACTGACAACAACGTCAATCTTACCCAACTGGTCAAAAGCCTGATCAACGACCGCATAGATAGCCGGAGTGTCGGTAACGTCAAGCTGGGCTACCCACAGAAGCTCCCCATGCTTCGCCTTAAGATCATCCACTGAGTTCATATTGCGGACAGTACCGGCTACGCGGTCGCCACGCTCCAGAAGCTGCTCCGTCATATGCCGGCCGAAGCCGCTATTGATGCCTGTGATAAACCAAGTCCGTTGTGCCATCGTCCAATCCTTCTTTCATGAGAGTTCCGGTCCGCTTAATTGACTAACCGGTTAGTCAAATATAGACCTGTCTAACCGGTTAGTCAAGTGATATACTATTCAGTAATAATCGGATTACCGCAACTCTAGAATAAGGATGATCGAACATGAGAAATGCCGAAGCGACACGTGAGTTAATTTTAAAGACCGCGATGGATGAGTTCTCCGCATTCGGCATTGCCGGAGCACGGGTCGAACGCATTGCCAAAACGGCCGGCTGTAATAAAAACCTGATCTATGTGTATTTTGAGAATAAAGAAACCCTCTTCACTACGGTTCTCCAGAGAAATCTTGACCGCGCGTTCGAAGATATTCCGTTTACACCGGGCGACCTCCCGGAATATACGGCCAAAGTGTTTGATTTTGCCATGGCGAATCCCGATGTAATGCGGCTGTTGATGTGGTCTAATCTGGAGAAAAGCACGGCCCGCCCACCCAAACGGGAAGACGCCCATATGCAGAAGGTCCAGGAGATCCGCAATGCCCAAGGCTCAGGCAGCATCGGCTCCGCCTTTCCCCCTAACTTCATCTTAACCTTAATTATGTCGCTCGCTACCGCCTGGTCGGAGTCCAATCCCTTCGGTCCTACGCTTGATCCGGATTCGCTCAAGAACCTTAAGGCCTTAAGAGAATCTATTATCCGGGCCATCACGGTGCTGCTCAGCGCATGAAATGCAAACAAGAAGAAGCCCCTATTTCAGGCGCTTCTTCTTGTTACCTCATTTGATCTCTACCCCGTACCAGCCATCCGCCAGTGTATGCAGCTTGTAGTTAACAGGCTCCTCACTATACGCCTTCTCGACCAGATCCTGACTGTCACAATATACAATATGATAGGTGCCGCCGTTCTCGCCTTCCCAGTCAAACACGAACCTTAGGAGACTCTTCCCGTTCTGTCTGCTGTACCTAAGAAAGTTCAGCTTGTCTTCTGATACCGCAATAATCTGCCCTACCTTGCCCTGCAGGTCCGCATCTACACCATCCAGGAACTGATGGCCCACAGCATTTCCGTTATTGGAGTAGATAAAGGTATTTCCTATATCACTCCGGTTATCGCGGCTGGTCATAAGAAGCTCGGTCTCATCCTTCACAGCCTCAAACAGCTCGCGATGATCCCTGTAAATATTATATTTCGCGCTGGAATGGTTATAGTTAATGATCACCCCTAACGCCACAATTATCACTGCAGCTGCAATGCCTATAAAGATGATTCTAGTGCGGCCCATAGCTCCACCTGCCTGACCTTTTCGGAATGAGACGCTTTGAATTAGTTAACAGAACCGCTGAAATACAGCTCGTAATCAATCGTTGTAATGAACGGCACATATTTGCCGTTGAAACGGTCGTAGTGCTGCAGCGTGAACCAATCCACAAATCCCGGCCAATTAATCTCATCATCTGCGTCCAGGCCGAAATGATCATAGAAATGGAACACCAGCTTCCCGCTGAACTGGTCTCCGGCAATCTTGAAGTCCTTAATAGTAATATTATTGCCATGGAAGGCATGAATCGCCAGGGATAACGCCAGATTGGTCTTCTCCGTAAACACCGGATACGGGCTGTGTGAGAATCCGCCCACGTAATCATAAACAACCTTCTTGTTCGCACTTGGGTTATACTCCAGCTTAGACAGGTCGCCATTACTATTGTGCAGCTCCTGGACCACGAAATCACGGATTAATTGCACATAATTCTCGGTGCTGGAGTCACTTATGACTGCATTATCCAGCTTGCTGTTATGATACTTGATATATTTGTCCGTGCTGAAGGTGTCACCGTCGGAAACCGATGTACCTTCATTACTGCGGTTATCGTATCTGAACGTCGAGATCAAATCGCTCAGAACGGAGCTCATATCGTCACTCGCACCGGTTTTGCCGACGGAGAACAGGAATGCCATTTCGCCCCAGATCATGGCTTCCGGCGTAATCCTGGCCACAGAGAACACCGGGCCCAGCTTGAATAATTCACTGTAGGTGTAGTCATTGAACGTCAGGTCATCCGATACGGTATAATCTCCTCGCGGAGCATCCTTGAGTACTCCCTCCCTGTAATCTGACTGAAGGATCAATGCCTCATTAACATCTGGAGTCAGCCTTCTGGGATCCACTGCGTCGTTCAGACCATCGCCGTCCGTGTCTGTCAGATTAGGATTAGAATACATATAGGCATAGACCTTATCGCCGGCTTTCAGAATGCGGACCTCTTCACCATCCTTGAGCCCGTCGTCATCGCTGTCCGCATCCAGGTAGTTCACTCTGACCACCGCACCGCCTGTACCTAGACGCAACCGGCCGGCCTGCATTTCTTTCTCATGATAGTCACTAATGCCGTCCATGTCTGTATCTTTGTATAAGTCCGAGGTCTCGGCGATCGTATCGAAGATCCCGTATAAATGGTCGGCGTTGCTCGCATGATAGTAGCTGCCGCCGGTGCCCTGCGCCATATTTGTCAGTACACTCGTCGATACACTGCTGCCGAGCCCTACCGTATAAATAACGATTTGATTATCAGCGGCCTGCTTGGTCAGCGATGTATTGTAAGTGCCGTCCCCA
The DNA here is from genome assembly GCF_038593005.1 of Paenibacillus sp. FSL E2-0178. Taxonomy (NCBI): domain Bacteria; kingdom Bacillati; phylum Bacillota; class Bacilli; order Caryophanales; family Paenibacillaceae; genus Paenibacillus; species Paenibacillus sp. FSL E2-0178. The sequence continues at coordinate 4,846,724 of NZ_CP151953.1, read as the reverse complement.
TCTGTAAGCATAATAATATACTTCAGGACATCTGTTCTGCCGCTGGCGGTGAACAAATTAATTGCACTTGCAATTCCGCTAGTCAGGCTCGTTCCGCCGTTACTGTCAATCTTCCCTGCGGCTGTATTCAAAGCTGCCTTATCAGAGGTGAACGCGGATAATACCTTGGCGGTGTCGTCAAAATCAACAATAGCGCCCCGGTCACTTCCTGTCAGCAGGTTGATGAACTGTCTGGTTACGCTGGTTCTCACATTGCTTCCATCATTGCTCGACATGCTGCCCGAGGAGTCGATGACGAAGACAATGTCCATCCCCGAATATTGCTCTTCTCCCTCATCATACAGGAACTTATACTGCCATACAGTATCGTATACGGTTTTGTTTAATAAAATGTACTTTGAAAAGTGTCCCGTCTCGGCCGAAACCACATTCCCCGTAACCTTCTGATTGGGCAGCTCTTCAAATAACTGCGCAGCCTCATTGAAATAGTAGATCCGCGGAACGAAGTTCGCTGTATTCAACAAGCTATCATCAAGTTCGAAGGAAATCGTCGCCTTCTCAAAGGCTCCGTTTATTGAGAAATTGTAGCCTTGATCGATATAGCCGGGGATCGTTGTATCATTAAGAATGCCGTCCTGAACAGGATCTACAGATAAACTGCCCACCTGTTCCGCACTGACCCCTTCAACGGTAACGCTGGGAACTGCTTTGGCATCCGCAGCTTCAACCGCAACCGTTCTCGAGAACTTCGCTTCGATCACGAGCGGGTTGCTTCCGATCTTCACCTCCCAGGCGTCCGACAGCCCGTCGCCATCGGTGTCCGCCTTCAGGGGGTCCGTCTGATACGTCTGAACCTCTTCGCCGTCCGAAAGACCATCGCCGTCCGTATCCGCGCTGATCAGGCTCGTCTGATAGGACAACTCTTCCAGGTTGGTTAATCCATCGTTATCGCCGTCTTCGTCACCATCCAGAATCCCGTCCTGATTACTATCCTGTTCAAGCGGATTCAGCTTCAATACGATGATCTCATCCCGGTCGCTTAATCCGTCTCCATCAGTATCTTTACTGGTAACGGAAAGGCCATAATGTTCTTCGTAATAATCGCTAATTCCGTCGCCGTCGCTGTCCTGCTCCCGGTCAATCCCTAAGTTATCCAGATTATTCTCGTCGAAATTCACGATGATATACTCTTTGGCAACCTCAGAACCATCGCTTAATTGCGCACTTAGCTTCAGCAGATTATAGCCGACACCCAGCCCTATGCCTTCCACGGACCAGACCCCACTTACTGGAATAGCTCCTTGCTGCAGGACCGTTTTATTTTTATCAGAAGTCTGATAGGTAAAGGTCTTGATGCGCGATGTCCCTCCCAGTGTTCCCGACAGCTTGTCCAGCTTCGTTCTCAGGAAGTAATAGTCACCGTCTGCGCTATTCTGAAGTTCTAAACCGTACGTATCCAGCTGCACGGAGACTTCCTCCGGTTCAGGTACTTCTTGCCGGGCCGCAATCTGCGTCAGCTCATAGCCCGCAGGTTCATTGACTACATTTCCCGGATTCCCGGAGAACCCGAGTGTCAGCGTCTCCCCCGGCTGAATATTGGCGTTGTAGCCTGCATTATGTATGACGTAATGATTACCGGTATGCCCGGTGATTTCGGCCGTCCAGAACCGTTCCAGATTCCCCTCATAATCAAAACTCAGCTTCCAGTCCTCAATGGTGGTCTGCGATAGATTCTTAATGGCAATTTCACCGTTAAAAGCGCTTCCCCAATCACTCGTCACTGTGAAGCTTGTTTCATAGTCTCCTGCCGGCACAATCTGTTCGCTGCCTTGCATATCAAACGCTGACGGAAGGACCAGTTCCCCGTCATACTTCGCCGTGAAGCCAAAGTTCACACTGCTGCCCGCAGGAATGTCCTGGTTGCTCCCTGCATTCTTGATTACATAAGCACCATTCATATAGGCCTGCACAATCGCGTTCCAGATATTAGTGATCTCATAGGGCTGGTTAAAGCCCAGTGTCCAATTCTCAATCGTCCGGTCGCCCGTATTCCTGATGGTGACATCCGCATTGAATGCCCCCTCCCACTTAGAAGAAATGGTGTAGATTACCTCGTAACCCTCTCCCGTGTAGACCGTTTCTTGCTGACCGCCCGTTGAGTTCTCTTGAGCCAGGGCAGGCTTGAGCGGAATGAATGATAATACCAATACTAGAGCTACTAATAGAGCAAAGCTTCGTTTCATAATGCTTTTCCTGAACATCGCTACCGTTCCTCCTCATATGATTACAAATAATAGTTCGAATACTGATGTAATGTCATGGAGTATTATGAATCTATGATATTTGCAAATAGAGGATTAGGCAACAACAAATGGAAGAAAAGTAGAAGAACGACAAAAACACAATGTCCTATTCTGCATATAACCTCCCGCTTCAGCCATAATAATACAAGCCATTTCATACGCACACATAAAGGAGCAGATGAATTTGAAAAACAAATGGCTGCTGGCGTTAACATTGGTGCTCATGCTCACCTTGACGCAAGCAGCAGGACCCCTACAGGCACAGGCTGGCGGCAAGCAAGAAGCGGTTTGCTTCAGCCCCAAGATGGTTCAGCTGAAAAGCGATATGCAGAAGGTATGGATTGACCATACCATATGGACGCGAAGCTATATTGTCAGTGCCATCTCTAATAACCCGGACCAGAAGGACGTACTGAACCGGCTGCTGAGAAACCAGCAGGACATAGGCGATGTATTCAAACCGTATTACGGGGAGGCTGCCGGCAATAAGCTGGCAGAGCTGTTGAAAGAGCATATTGGGATTGCAGGCAAGATTGTAGCAGCCGCCAAAGCGGGCAATCAGGCTGATCTGAAGAAGCTGCAGGCCGATTGGCATAAGAATGCCGATGAGATTGCAACTTTTTTGAGCGCACTGAATCCAAACTGGCCGTTTAAAGCGGTGCAAGAGATGCTGTATGAGCACCTTCAGTTAGTTACAGACATTGTGCTGAGCTGCCTCAAGGGGGACTGGGCAGCAGATATTGCCGCAACCGACAAGAACGAGATCCATATGATTCATTTAGCGGATGTTCTGACAACGGGCATTATCCAGCAGTTCCCGGAGAAGTTTTAGGAAGCGTAATACACACTGTTTGCACAGCGGCTTTTCATAATCGCCCGGAAGGGGATTGTGGAAAGCTTTTTTATGTGTTTAGCCATAGCAGAGCAACAGAGTGAATTGGCAGGATATATTAACCCCCTAATTCCATCCTGTCAAGAAATAATTTGTGCGGGTGCGGCATTGCGGGGTATGCCCCCTAAACCTGCCAAGTATGAATGAATTTGCGGGTATGAGGACTGGGACTGCTTTTTCCATTTCGTCCGGCCTCGCGTAAAATTTGCTACAAGCCTAATTACGAATCCTAGAAAGGAAGTGCTGTGCATGAACAGCGTGGATATAATCCGGTTTGTGGTCCTTTACGGTCAAAAGCCTGAGTTTGAATGTTACGGATACATGGAGCTGAATCAGGAGGGCCATATGATTGCGATCTACAATAATACTGGTGAGGAAATAGATATGTATGGGGGGCATGAGCTTGTGCGGGTACGGACGCTTGGCAAATTTGATGACGAGGACCGCGATAATTTCTATTCCTTGTTGGAAAGTGACGGTGTAGGTTAATTCCGCCGGGTTAACCTGCGCATCCGCCTAAATGTCCCCAAGAAGCGCATCAAGCTGATCCCAATGCTCGGCAGTATAAATCATTTCTTCGGCAAAACGAACAGGAACACTGCTCGACGATTCGAGCGACGGCTTGATCCACCAAAGCGATTCGATGCACCATACATACTTGACTGCCCGCAAAAGAGCGCCCGGCGGCAGCGGGTGTACACTACGGTAGCCTTCAGCGAAAGCAGCAACCGCATCCCTGCGGAATCCGCTCCCGCCGAGTGTGCCGGAGAGGACCGCCCGCCCGAGGTCCAGCGCCGGAAACGAGTAGCGTGCCCGGTCGAAGTCAACGATGGCTGTCAGCGCGTCCCCTTCGAACAGCAGGTTGTCCGCCCACAGATCAAGGTGGGCCCAGCCCGCTGTCAAAGGCGTAAAGTCCTGATCTCCAAGTGAATCAGCAACCGCCTTCTGTAATTGCAGCGCGTTCCGGACACGCCCGGACGAGCTGCGGGCTGCCTCCCAGCTTACCTCCCAGGCGAGCTCCATCTCCTCGCGTGACAACTGCCAGGCCGGTTCACCCGCCGGCACTGCTGCTCCGACCCCTGATGCCGCCGCGGCACCCCAGACGGTATGCATATCCGCAGCAGCCCGCCCGAGTGAATGCATTCCCTGCTCACCGATCCTGCCGGCAGGCACCATAGCACCCGGACAGCATGTCATGACGGTCATGTATCTTCCGCAGGGCAGGATGTGCATGCAGCGCCCTTCCAGCGTTAACGGCTCAGGACACGGTCCTCCCGACTGATACCACAGGAGCTGCAGCTGCAGCGCATGCTCAATCTTGCCGCGAAACTCCGGATCCTCCATCTTGAACCGCCCGGGGTGATAGCTTTTGGCGAACAGCCGCCCCTTGCTCGTCCCGATAATCCACTTCTCGTTCATCAGCCCGCGATTTACACGCCCGGCAGACAGCAGCTCAGCCTCAAAATGCTTCTTCAGCCAGCCTGCGATCTCGCCAATTAATTGGTCCTCAGTCGTCAGCAGCATTCTAAGCCAACCCCTCTAATCAGATTCCCCTATTCATGATTCTATCTCAACAATGTCAATATTTCTCTGACAGAATTATCAACGAAGGTCCGCTCAGGCCGGGATTTCATGAACACAGTCAGTCCGATTAATGATATGACCAGTGTCTGCGCCAGACTCTTTGCGTTAATGACGGGATTAAGCTCACCTGAACGCAACCCCCGCTCAACCGTTTCCTGGAAAATTACCGAGAGATACATCTGATGTTCTCTGGTCAGGATTGCAAATTTCTCATCATGAGGCGCAAGCTCCACCATCGAGTTGAGGCAAAAGCATCCCCAGTTCGGATCTTCCCCATATTCCTTTGCCACTAGATTCTCAAAAAAACTGCGGAATGCTTCTTTAACAGAAGAATTAGTCTGGAGTTTGCTCCGTATAGAGGCAGCATGAGCACTCGTATATTTGCGCAGCGCAGCTTCAAATAGTCCTTTTTTATCTCCAAAAGCGGAGTATAGGCTGGGGCGCTGAATGCCCATTCTTGAAGTCAAATCGCTCAAAGAGGTAGCTTCGAATCCTTTTTCCCAGAATAGCTGCATCGCTGCATCCAATACCTTGTCTTCATCAAATTCACGTTGCCGGGCCAATATAACCCCTCTTTTCATATCGTTCAGTATATTATAATTCTATTGTTCACAGATTTCATTGTCAATCAGATTGCGATTATGCAATAGATATTGACAGTTATCATTTATCAGGGTTACATTTATCAGGGATTATTTTATACCGTTCAGTATGAAATGAAATCTCTTGCCCACATAGAATTTAAGGAGGTGTCACTTTGGAAAAGGCAGTCGAACAACCGCTTGCAGCATCCGAATCCGCTCCAGTATCTCCAATGTCCCGGAGTGTTGCGCTCTTATTTGCCATCGCCTGCGGATTGGCAGTCGCCAATATTTATTACGCGCAGCCCCTGCTGGACGCTATCTCACAAGAATTCGGGATTACTCATTCCTCCGTTGGCCTTGTTATTACCATTACTCAAGTCTGTTACGCGCTTGGACTGCTATTGCTGGTGCCCCTCGGTGATTTGTTGAACCGCCGCTGGCTGATCGCCGGACAGATGCTAATATCCGTCCTGGCTCTGATTGTGGTTGGCACCGCCCCTACCAGCAGGATATTATTCATAGCTATAGCTGCGGTTGGATTGCTTGCCGTAGTCACACAGACACTGGTTGCCTTCGCGGCAACTTTGGCAGACCCGGCTGAGCGCGGACGTACTGTAGGTGTTGTGACAAGCGGAATCGTTATAGGTATTCTGCTCGCACGGACTTTTGCCGGAGTATTAACGGATATAGCCGGTTGGCGCTCTGTCTACCTGGTCTCTGCGGGATTAACGCTAATCATGGCTGGCGTATTGTTTCGGGTGCTGCCCAAGGATGAGCCCTCAAGAGAAGCCTTGTCCTATCTGCAGCTGCTGCGTTCGCTGTTCACGTTATTCGCAATGGAGCGAATTCTGCGCATCCGCGCTGTACTGGCTCTGCTGATTTTTACCGCGTTCAGCATATTATGGACTTCCCTGGTACTGCCGCTCAGCGCTCCGCCGCTGTCTCTATCCCACACTGCAATTGGCGCGTTTGGACTCGCCGGAGTGGCTGGAGCATTGGCAGCAGCGCGGGCAGGCCGTCTTGCCGACCGGGGTTTAGGGCAGAGGACTACTGGCGCGGCATTGATTCTGCTGCTTCTGTCATGGCTGCCCATAAGTTATACGGTGCATTCACTTCCCGCGTTAGTCGCAGGTATTATCCTTCTTGATCTGGCAGTACAAGCTGTGCATGTCACCAACCAGAGCATGATTCTTAATTTGCACCCGGAGGCACGCAGCAGGCTTACTGCCGGTTATATGATTTTCTATTCCATAGGCAGCGCCACCGGGTCCATCGCATCCACCAGCATCTATGCTTACTCAGGCTGGAACGGAGTATGCTTGTTAGGCGCAATCATCAGTGCCCTGGCGCTGCTATTCTGGGCATTAACCCGCCGCCTCAAATAGATAAATATAAGGCCGCCCTTACAGGCGGCTCACGGCTCTCTTATATTCAGTGCTTTGCGCAGACTAATTAAGCTTCTTCACCTCGATCACCTTGCTGCTAAACTGGTACGTTACACTGACATTCTCTATAATCTCCGTATCCTGATAGGCCAGGGAACCCTCGAACTCCAAGGTATCATTGTCCTTCCAGACGATGTTACTGGCATCACTATAATTTTCATAATCCGGGCGGATCCATGTGTCTATTTCCTGCTCCGCCCCATATTTGACTCTTGCGGATTCTATTAATTCCGGACTGGTTCTTCCTGCTTCCACATTAATAATCTGCACAAATTCACTTTTATTAGAACAGGTGACGACCGCAACTAACCTCTTATCGGGGGAAGGAATCATCTCTGTGATATACATAGAGGGTGCAGAGAAGCTTGAATATTCCTCCAGCTTATTGTCTTTGATCCTCCATAGGACATTCTGGCTTCCATAATCCGAATAATGATTAAATAACGTAAATAACATACTGCCGTCTGCCAGTTTAACAATATACGGACTCCGGTAACTTTGTGAGAGAATATCTATAGCAAAAGCAGCCGCATCGGCGATTTTGGGATTCTCATTTCCTGCAAACGGCTGAAGTTTATTCAGTGCCTTTGCTCTTAAGCTTGGATCATTGAAGCCTTCCACCAGCCGGTTGATAGCAACATATACATGTTCTTCATTATCACTTTTGAGGGCCTGCAGAAATTTCATCCCGTCATACTTGGGAGCGGGCAGTAACTCCATGTCTTCAGCTCTCAGATAACGGATATACGGCTCTGCGTTCTGATTCTTATAATATTCGGTTGCTAATAAAGCGGAAGCGGTTGAACTATAGAGTACAAGACAGGCAACCAGAGCCACCCACTTTTTAGAAAAGCCTTTTTTCCTTTTCTCCGCTCCGCTCGATCCGGCTGCTTCAATTAAATCCTCATCCATGAGTCCGATCTCGCGGTATAACTCTTCTCTTTTCACAGGTGAACTCCCCCCTTGGCTAAATGAGCTCTAAGCTTATTTCTTGTTCTGAAAAGAATGGACTTCACTTTACTGCTGCTCATCTGAAATCTCATAGCGAGTTCCTCTATGGAATCTGAATACCAGTACCGCCTAATAAATATATTTCTGGCTTGCTCCTCTATGCCATATAGAAATTCATTGATCAAGCTTGCGGTTTCACCCGCTTCATATTCTCCTTCTACCGTATCCGGGGAAGCTATGCATCCTTCCAGTTCGGTTAGAATAGCATCAAACTGACGGTTGCGTTTCTTGGCTGTATTATAACTATGTCTATCGAGCGCTATATTACGGGTGATTCTTCCTAAAAAAATAGATAGCTTCCCGGGCATCGTAGGCGGAATTGCATTCCACGCTGCCAGGTATGTATCATTCTCACATTCATCAATATCTGAGAGATTGGATAGGATGTTTCTGGCAATCACTCTGCAGTAAGCCCCGTATTTCTTCTTGGTCTCTACAATGGCCTGCTGTGAACGCTGTAAGTATAGGTGGACTATTCCCTGATCTTCCATCTGTCATTCTCCTTTTAATCTCTTATCTATACAGTAGGGAATTGTTGGAACGGGTTGCACTTATATTATAATTCTCACAGAAAAAATCCCAGCGCATAAGAAGTATCCCTCTTATCAGCCAGGATTAAGATATAATCTATAGGTTGTAGCCTCTTTAGAGCAAATTAAAAGGGTATCATATGGCGTTCAGTATAAGCGTGTCATCCTCCTCACCGGGTTCAGGTGCCAGACTTACAGTAATATCTACAGTCAGGGTATCCGTTATAGCGGTATCCGTCCAGGACGCTCCGTCCCATATCTGCTTCAGATAGGTCACCGTTATCTTGAAATCACCTGCCAAAGAGGGAGTGTACTCGGCCTCATATACCTCTTCAGTTACCGTAAATACCCCGGGCTTGCCCGCCTCCGTGGAGCTCCACGCTACCGGGTGGTACCGCTCGTCGCCGGTGATTGGCGATGTGTTGCTCTGATTGTAGCCTTCAGCTGTCAGGATGACCATCTGACCCGCCACTGCACTGCCTGGACTGACACTAAGACTATTTCCTTCAGCGCTGACCGCCGTATATACGTCCTGGGTCACCGTCTTGTTCGCAGCGGATTGCACCTTCTGTATCCCTGTAACGCGGGCATTATCGAACACAGCATTCTGGGAGGTTGTTCTGAAGCCGATTCTCCCAGCGGTTAATTCCGTTAGCGGGTTCGTCCATTCGAGCTTTAACTGGCCGTCCACATACCCTATGATCCGGTTTCCTTTGATGACCGCTTTTAGGGTATACCACTGATTCGCGGCCGCATCGGCGAACATCGTGCTGGACACAGAAGTCAGCGTTCCGTTTACCGCCTTGAACAGCTCCAGCTTCTTGTCGTTCACATTCATCCGGTACATATAATAGTTATTGGCATCCTGCACCCGGAAGAGGATACCGGCATTGGCATTCGCGATGGGAACCTTTACTTTGGCTTCCACCGCAACATCCTTCCACGAATCCCCGGCTGTAATGAGTGCCGTAGTATTCCCCTTCGTCTGGATCAGCGCCTTCGTGTTACCATCTGTTGCCACATTCCAGTTACCCACGGCAGCCGTCCACCCTGCGGTATCCCCATCTTCAAAGTTGTCGGTGAACCGGACGGAATTCGGATTCGAATCGATAGGCGTTTCATCCACATCCGTAACCTGGAGCGTGAAGCTCCTCGCCACAGACAGTCCGCTCGCATCAACGCTCTTCACCCGGATCTTATAGCTGCTCTGGGCCTCATAATCCGGCGTGGTCCGGAGAATCAGCGTGTCCCCCAGCGGAGGGATGGAGAAGCTGCTGTTATCGGCATCCCCTTCTCCCGGAGTCAGTGCATAAGTAAAGGTATCTCCCGCATCCGGATCGGTTGTAGCGAAGGCTCCGACTACGCCTCCCGGAGTGGTAAGCTCCGCAACACGGGTAGCGCTCAGCGTAATATCGGTTGGCGGATTATGAATCTCGGTTACCTTGGCATCGTCAAACCAGATACCCGCCGAGGTGGTACGGAAGCCGGCCCCCCCGGAGGTGAGTTCAGTGTTCGGATTACTCCATGTAGTCTTTAATTGTCCGTCCACATACCCTTTGACCGTATTCCCCTGCACCGTTACCTTTAGCGTATACCATTGATTCTTCACAGGGGTAAAAGAAGTCTCGGATACAAGTGTCAGTGCTCCAGCTATAACTTTGTACAGCTGCAGCTGGCTCTTGCTTGCATCGATCCGGTACATATAGAAATTCTCCTGATCCTTCACCCGGAAGACAATGCCTGCGTTCTCACTTGTGTTATTAAAGGGTAACCGCGTTCTGGCTTCATAGGTGTAATCCGTCCAGGGAGCACCGGCATTCGCAGTAATGAGCGCCGTCTGCGTCTTGCTGGTGGAGAGAACCTGATTCCCTCCGTCCGCTGTCACCGCCCAGCTGGTTGTGCCTGAATGGATCGTCCAATCCGCAATATCCCCATCTGTAAAGTTATCGCTGAACAGCGGCTGTTCAGAGTTGGCGAAGACTACGCCGCTCACATAATCATTGCGGATGGTCGCCTTCAGGTCACTCATATTCTGCGCGAGCTTGCCTTTGACCACGACATCCGTAAACGTCACCCCGTTCACCATTCCGCCCTTGAGCGGTTGCCCCCGCAAGAACGACGTCTGCGTTCCTGTTTCCCGGACATTAATGTTCTTGAACAGGACATTGCTTACATCGCCGGCAGTGACAGTGGAGACATAGAGCCAGAAATTGCCGAATTGCATGCTGCGGACCCGCTCGATATCAATATTCTCGTACGTAATATCCTTGGCATAGCCCTCCACCGGAAGTGTATTTAGGGAATAGCCATGATCTACGAAGAAAGCCCGGGCGCTATTATACACGTACGAATTGCGGAAGGTTACACCGATCTGCGGTGTACATACGCCCATGCCAATCTTGAAGGCCGCAGCGCGGGTCCAGGCCAGACTGTCGTCAAAGGTCACTCTTTCCAGCTGCTCAATTGCTCCCGGCCAATCCTTGGACATTCCTTTCTGCGGCCAGGTTTTGGTGGAATACGTATCATCGTTGGAGATGGCAATGGCATGCTTCACCAGCACATCCTGACTTTCATTGATATCCATAGCGTCTTCCTCAATAGGGCCATACACGCTCTGGAATCCCTTGTAGTTGGTGATCTTCACATGGTCCGAGCGGACCACCATGAACGCCCAGAAGCCGCCATCGCGCAGGATTAATCCGTCGAAGGTGAAGTTGCTGGTCTGCATCGGTACCAGCAGATTATTGATGAACCCCTCACCGTTCTTGTGCTGCCGCTCCTCCGGCAAGCCTTCCTTCCGCGGCGGATTCACCATCTTGCGGCTGCGCATCTCGATCCCTTTCCCGTCAATGGTGCCGCGTCCGCGCATCGTAATATTGCTGGAATTCACCGCCGTGGTGATGAAATACGTTCCATCGGAGATCGTATCCTTGCGGAAGTCATTCCGGTAATCCTCGCCCCTGCCCGTGCCGACAATGACAGCTCCGCCAGCCAGGTAGAAGGTAACATTGCTTTTCAGGGTCAGATTGCTGCTCTTATACACGCCCGCCGGAATGTACACCGTACCGCCCCCGGCCTGATTGGCGTCGTCAATCGCCCGCTGGATCGCATTCGAGGTTATCGTTGCCCCCGTTGTGTCTGCATGGTACGGTGCAGCAGTTACATTGTAGATTCCCGGACCGGAGGACGCGGGAATATTCGTCTCCAGCGGATCGGCAGCGATGACGAGCCTTTTCCGGTGCTTCGTCCGGTCGGTTTCATCGTAATTTTCATTAGGGTCTTCATTGATATCTACAATGACATAGGTCGAGGCAGACAGGGTAAAGGTCAGCTTGTTCTTGCTCCCGTTGACGGTCCCCTGGATGTTCTTGGCCAGCGGGCTGATCGAATACGATTCAATCGGCTTGTTGCCCAGCGTCGTAACTTCAATACTGACCGTTCCGTCGAAGGAGAACCCGGCGTAGTCGTATTCAGACTGATAGTTAATGACGGGAACTGCTTCATTATTCACTTTCAGTGAAAAAGCACTGGATGCAGTATAGATCGAGGGCATCGGGTAGTTCTGGATGACCGCGGGCCCGGCTGCTGCCTGCGGCACAGATGCAGGATCAGCCGCCTCTGCGGTATCCGCTGAAGACACCCCGTAGTTGGCAGGGCTTTCGGCCGCACCGGCTGTCTGCGGGATGAAACCTGTGAATGTGACTGCAAGCGCTAGTAGAAGACTCATTACTTTTCTCGTAAGCATAAATACCTCCTCTAGATCCATATTGGCTCCTTCACAACCTCACATACGGAGTTATTCCTTACTATAATCCTGGTCCATGAAGAAAGGAGCGTGGCAGGCCCACTCTCCAGGGATACAATTATACTGTGCTGTATGAAATACACTGCTCTCTGGAGAGCAGGAAAAGTCGTAATAACACTTTGCTTAGCGAATCAGCACTTCCTTTGTCACCTGTGCAGGGGGCCGCCAAAGAACAACGAATTACTCATAGAAGGACTACTAAACTGGAGGGATTGAAATGGAAATTCTGAAAACAAAGGAAGCTGCGGAGCTGCTGTCCGTTAGCCAGACTACGATCAAACGCTGGGCGGCCATGTTCCCCGATTTCTTTCCAAAGGACCGTCTTGGGCATTATACCTTCTCGGAGCGGCAAATCAGCCAGCTCAATCATATTAAAGACCGTATTAATCAGGGGGAAGCGCTGGAATGCATCCATCTGGATCTCACGAATGACAACCTGCCGGCGGGCCCGCTGCAAGAGAATCTAAGCCCGGATACAGACGGTGACCCTATGAATAAAATATGGTCCCGGATCGGGTATATTGAACACGCACTGGATCAGAAAGCAAACGAGGTAGTTTCGGTACAGCTGCTCCAGCAGCGTGCTGAACTTGAGGATATGCGTGTAATGATTAAGCAATTATCCGCAACGCTGGAAACGATGCAGAAGCCCGGCAGTAAATCCCTCTCCACATATGAAGAGCTTCATCCGGTTGCCGCTGGCAGGCTGACGTCTCCGCCAAGGAAGCGCGGTCTATTGCGCTCTTTTTTTCCATTCCTATAGCACTATCGAACGCTACTCTGCCGCCTCTTCACACAAAAAAGGTGCGACAAGCCCGGTTCATCACCAGACGCTCGCCGCACCTTCACTCTCTAGCTTAAATTAAGGCGTTGAAATGGCCATCCGCATCCACCGTTGCTGTCCGGGGATCGGTGAGACCGATACCCTTGAAGCCTCCCGTTCCTTCATTGCGCCAGAGGGGGAGGTGATCCTGAAGCGGAGATGCCGGTACGAAATTGGCAGGGGTGCTGCTTCCGCTCTTCAGTACGAGCTGGGACTCCAGCAGCCGGATTTGCCGCTGCAGCTGCTCCCGCCGGTACGGAGTCTGCATCTGACTTCCCTGTGCCGCATTCACTTTATCCAGTTCCATCATCAGCTGGTTGCGCTGTTTCTCCAGGGAACTGACATCACTCTGTGTACCGCCATAGGCCGCTATGGGCTGTACGGAGCTAATGCCTGATACTGTCTGTGCCGCCATGATCTTTCCCTCCGTTTCCTTGGCTCCTGCTCCAAATTCAGCCAAATTCGTAAGTTCTAATCATCTTTATTACCCCGCGTGCCCCGTTATGACAACATCAGAACTGCAACTGGACAATAATCGTCGTATAGTCTCAGCCGGCCGCTTGTTTCGGACCTACCAAAGACCCACCGGAGACTGGCTAAAGTCCCTTCAGAGCCCCTTACTCGTCCTTCAACCGCCGCACATACAGAACAACAGACACAACCGTTAATACAACCGTCCATGCCAAAATAATGAGGAGAGGCTTCAATACATCGCCTGTCGTATACCCTGCATTGCTCAGACCCAGCAAATGCACCAGCTGACTGCTGGGCATGTAATCCAGCACCTTGAAGACCGGGTAATCCTTGGCCAGTACTGCCCCCCAGGGTGCACCGGTGAATATGAACGCCACCGGGAGTATAGATAATGAGGCTTCAAGCACCGTCTTGGAGAATAAACCGCAGATTGTCCCGGCTGCTGTGTATAGAATAATCGACAGAATGATTGCGGCCGTAAACGTTCCTATATTGGCCGGCTCATAGCCCAATATATACGTAGAAATAGCCAGAACAATAGCGGACATGACAAAGACTAGGCTGCTTTTACCGATCAGAACATCCAGGGTCGTGGCCGGAGTCAGCATTAATGACCTTAAAGTGTTACGCTCCTTCTCCTCTGCGATCAAGCAGGCTTGTGCCAGACTCGTCAGGATCACTAACGATGTATTCAGAAGGAAACCGATCGCTCCAGGTAAGGCTGAGCCTGCACTTCGAAAAAGAAATGCGAAGAGTATAGGAAACACCAGAATAATCGAGATCGCGTAATTGCGCGAGAACTCTTTGTAATCCTTCACAAATATTGCCCGGGCCCGTTTCAATGAGATACTCATAGCAGCTCACTTCCTGTCATTTTAATGAAAATATCACCCAGACTGGGCTCTTTCGTCTCGATCCGGTCAATGAGCCCCCGCTTCATCCAATCCGCGATTCGATCCGCCGTCTCCCCACCGATTGGAAGCTCATAAGCTTCCCCGTTGGTTAAGTCAACACTAACTGCATGCTTCCGGTGCTGCCGTTTAAGCTCCTTCGGTGAGCCGATAACCTGAATTTGTCCCTGATACAGAATGGCTACACGGTTGCACATCAATTCTGCTTCCGCCATATCATGTGTAGTCAGAAAAATCGTTGTCCCTTTCTCATTCAGGTAGCGCAAGCCTTTATAAATATGCGCGGAGTTCACCGGGTCCAACGCCGAGGTAGGCTCATCTAAGAATAATAATTCCGGCTCATGGATAATCGCGCAGGCCAGCATAACACGCTGACGCATCCCCTTCGATAGGAGATTGACTTTCTTTTTGCGCTCCCCGCTTAAGTTCACAAACTGCAGTACCTTATCGACCGCAGCTTTGGGAAGATCGTATAACTTACGGTACAGCTCCAGATTCTCCTCAACCGATAACCGCTCATAGAGTCCGCTGTTATCCGTCAGAATGCCGAAGCGCATCTTCTGGGCAGACTGCCGCATCCTCTCCGCCGGCTGGTTAAATACACTTGCCTGTCCGCTTGTCGGATTTAGCTGTGCCGTGAGAATCTTGATTAATGTTGTTTTGCCTGCGCCACTCGGACCGAGAAACCCAAAAATTTCTCCCTTAGGAATAGAAAAAGATACATCTGCTAACGCATCCTTTGGTCCAAAGCTCTTGCGGACACGTTCTACCTGGATAACCTCCATGAACTCCACATCCTTAGCGTTGATGGCATAAATATATAAAGAATGCATGCTTCCTGCCATCAAAACCCGCCGAAATGTAGCTGTAACCGGCTGAATGGTACCCTTTAAATGTTCAGCAGTGTCTTTAATTCCTGCAATTTCGAGCGGGATAACGGAACCACGGCATCCTGGCTTGTGTTTAACCGCAGGCTGTAGCTGTTCTTCGTCCAGGTAATAATCTCTCTTACCTTTTGCAGATTAACAATGTAGGAGCGGTGACACCTGAAGAACCCGAAATTCAATAACCTCTGCTCCAGCTCGGTCAGCGTCAGCGCACAGTCATAATTCTCCCCGCCCACATGAACAAGAATCGAACCCTCTACACTTTCTATAAAATCGATCTCAGGCGGATTAAATAAAATCACCTTGTCATTGCGTTTGGTAGAGATCTTCTGCAAGGTGATATTAGGCTCGTCCTGCTTATGTACATCCTGCTTGTCCTCTTCGGAGTCCCGGATATCGAGCGGATGGAATCCGGACTCGTTCAACCGGTAAATGACATCACAGGAAATCAGGGCATCCTCTAAATTTGAAGTTAGAATTAAAAGCTGCTTTTCTCTCGACAAGTCATCCAGAATCCGTTTGAATTGACGGCGGTCCTGTTCTTCCAGGTAAAAGTAGGGCTCCTCCAGGACAAGTGCAGGCTGATACGCAAAAAAGACACGCAGCAAGGTTACATACACCCTTTTGGACGGGCTGAGATCCTTGATTTTTACCTTCCGTTCTTCTTTTAATGCAAAATACTCCATGAGCGAAGCGGCATGCTCCTGCCTCTCCGACACATGAATTAAAAATGTGATTAGCTCCTCTACCGTTAAACGCATGTACTCGCCTTGCTGCACCCGAAATAAATAAAACCCGGCATGCTCCGCTAATTGATTCATTACAAGCTGCTTCCGCTTCAAGTCCGTTATAATGCCAACCGGCTGGCCCGGTGTCATATTGAATTCGATCTCCGGCAGGAATAATTCCCCGCCTTCATACATGGGTTGAAATTGCATACCGTCCTCCTGGTCAATGCTGCTATAGATATATATGCCAATTATATAAGTACCGCAACAAAGAGAACAGCCCTTATGCTGTTCTCTTCCGCTGTCTGCCTTATTAGAAGCAGGTGAACGAGCTGACCCGGTTCAGATCAATGCCGAAGTACGTCCAGAAGAAACCGGTCCATCGGAACCCTGCAATTGAACTGCGCCCGACGAATATCGGGAAGAACCAGAATTGCTCGCCATTGTTCAGCCAAATGTATGTGTTGCGGAACAGGCATCGTCTGATTCCCCCGGCGTCGATGGCGAATGTGGTAGCCGGCATTTGCGGCACGAATTGCGGCGGGGGGGCCGTCGGCGCCTGAACGCCTCCCGGTCCGCCCCCCGGAGGTCCCGGAGTCCCCGGAAATCCGCCGGGACCTCCACCTGGAAACCCAGGTCCTCCAGGTCCTCCCGGCACGCCAGGTCCTCCCGGAATCCCCGGAAATCCTCCGCCGGTTCCCGGTGTTGGAAAAAATCCCATATGTGATCGCTCCTTTCAAGTGAGTAGGCATAATCATCATATGCATTCGCGGAGAGGGTGCTTGGGCGGATGCCCATAGTAACATGCGCCTGACGTAAATTCAGACTTCACACAGAATAACTCCACAACTATCAAAAAAGAGCCGCACCCTCAGCGGGTGCAGCTCCTTATCCGTCATTCAGTCTTCAAGCTCCGTATATATTTGAAAGGTCACGCCGAATTTGTCCGTTACATCACCAAACCCGGGGCTGAAGGGTTCTTCTTTGAACGGCATATTGACCTGACCCTCCTGCCGCAAGGCTTCATAGATCCGCTTGGATTCTTCTACATCATTCGTTGTAACGCAGATAGTAACCCGTTTCCCGGTTTCGACAGGTGAACCGCCTGGAGCATCGGATAACATAAGCTCCGTACCTCCCACCTTTAGCTTGGCGTGTGCTACAAGACTCCTCAGATCGTCCGTGAATGTGCCCGGCATGTCCGGCATGTCACCGTAAGTCATCATAGAGAGGACTTGTGCGCCGATGGCTTGTTCATAGAACTGAATGGCTTCCTTTACCCGGCCCTCCAAAGTAATGTAAGGGGTAAGTTTTACCGTCATAAGATTGTTCCTCCTTGAGTTTGGATTGAACCCGCATTTGTGATTCATTAGTATAGACGATAAGGCCGCCGCAAACTCATCGGTCGATTGAAAAATTCTGCCTCGCGTCCAAATCTGCCGGTAATCCAAATCGCAGAAATAACTCAGGATCAATGAAATGATGGATATGAGCGATCTTTCCCTGTTTCAGCTCCGGAATATGAATGCTCCACGGAACCAGCCGCCCATCCGGTCCGGCGGGTACATACTGGGCAAAAGCGGGGCAATCCCCGTTAGCCCGGACCGGCAGCAATCTGGAGCCCAAACAATGGCTGCGTGTAATAGTGTAGAATGACGACAGATTAGAGCTGCCGCGAACCCACATCGTAAATGGCGGCATCGACAAGCTGCCGTTCTCGTGGAATAAGGCCAACAATGCATCAATATCATACTGTTCGAAGGCTTCCATATAACTTGCAAGCACTTGTTGATCTGCCTGGGCATCTCCCCCTTGTAACTCCTCGGACCGGAGATTGGACCGGGCGATACCCGACCGGGCCCGCTGCACAGCACTGTTGACGGCTGCCGTGGTCATTCCCATCGCATGTGCTGCCTCGTTAGCCGACCACCGGAAGACATCAAGCAGGATCAGTACAGCGCGTTGCCGGGGCGGCAGTATTTGCAGGATCGCAATAAAGGATAACCGGACGGTCTCCCTGCTGACCACGATGTTGGCCGGGTCGGTAGCATTATCGGGGGCCGGCCATATCCAGGAATTCCGGGGCAAGCTGTCACTGGGCTCCTTAATAATAGCCGCGGGTTCAGAGAGATCCATCGGAAGTGCCCGCCGCTTGGCATTCCTCAGCCTGTCCAAGCAAACATTAGTGGCAATCCGGTACACCCAGGACTTACGCGAAGAATCCTGCCGGATCTGGTCCCAGCTCTGCCAGGCGCGGAGCAAGGTATCCTGCACAGCATCCTCTGCTTCAAAGATGGACCCCATCATCCGGTAACAATATCCGGTTAGTTCAGAGCGCAGCTCCTCAAGCATGTCTATTCCATGCTTTTGGCTCATATTACGTTTCCTCCTTTGGGGTCGGTTAGAGTTGCCGGAAGCAGATGCTGCTACTCGGCGGCTTCCGCCAGCCAGGCTTGCATAGCCGGAGAATCCGCATGGTTCAAGCGCAGGGCGATTTCAGTATTGATCTTATCCGGCGGCATGACCTCGACAAGGACGCATATGGACTCCCGCGGTTGATTCAAGGTAAACACACCTTGATCATCGAGCATTTTCATAGCCAGCTCCATTGCCTTCAGCCTCATATCAAACTCGCGGTTACCCTCGTCCTCTTCAAGCTCCCAGATGGAAGGGCGCTCCATAAACAATTGTTTGATGCCGCCAAAGTTCTCATCCCCGTAGCAACAATAGGGTGAATCGGCGTAGGACCATTTGATGAGCTCCGCAATCGTTGCTTCCGGCGCGCCGCTTTCTTCTCCTTGTCTGGCTGCTTCCCGCTCCAAAGCCTCCCATGACCAGGCGGAGAGGCTTGGCGCATGTCCCTCGCCGGTAGTATATAGCGTACAGTAATAGTAACGTTCACCATTTTCAAAAAGAGTCCGAAAAGACGTTCTGGCAGCATCGGCAATCGCTAACGCCAGCGACTCCATTGCTTGCATCGGCTTCATGGCATGACTCTCCTTTCCGTTAGCCGGGCAGCACCCAGATGATCAGTTATTGTCTGCAACCGCTTCGCACCCATTCGACAAGAGCCACTGCTCCATAACGGCAAACGCCTGCTCTGCATCCTGTTCATAGAAGACGGCCACCTCTTGCTGGTAGGCATAATTTAATCGTACATAGCCGCCCAGCTGCCTATAGAACAGGAAGCAGGCATAGGCATTCTCAATGGACAAATCCGGCGGAAATTCCTTTTGGCATAATTCGGCCAGTCCGGGCAGCGTAAGGAGTCGCTGCCCTTGGGGCAAACGCAGAAAGTGATGGCTCCGGGTACCCGTCCACGGTTCATAATAGACGGGCTCCTCCTGGCTTCTCCCATACACCTGGCGATATATTTCGTCCAGCACCAAGGCGTACCTCGCTTCATCTTCCGGCTCCCGTGCCTGCAGGGAAGTCGCCTCTACGCGCTCCGCATGCCGGGGCAGCCAGAGCAGACCATCCATCCGGGGATGCACGGCCAGAAAATCACCATCCACCGTTGTGCCTATAACAATACACTCGCCGATCTGCTCTTCAGTAATAGGACTGTCATCGTCATGCTCCCATAACCCGTACTCCGCAAAAGGCTTAAGTACCTCCGCATCCGGAAACTGGACATTCATCCACCCTCTATAAGTCCCTTCACCGAATCGCTGCAAGAACCGAAGGTAGGCTGGTGGATACACAGTAGCAGCTTCCTTCGCAAGCACCTGGTTCTGGCCCTCAGACAGCGGCTTTGGCCGGGATACGATGTACATAAATACTTCCCCCTTTATTGATAACCCAGTGCCGCTAAGGATTGCTGTATTTCCCGGTCTGCTTTACTTTTGAACGTTGCAAACTCTACAGAGGATAATGAACCCGGAAGCTTCTGATGGATAAAGGAATCATAATCGATCGCTGTTCCGAGAATGCGAAGGGTGTGCAGTGAAGGCAGCTGGTCCATTCCCGTCAGACGGGTTAAGCCTTTACAATTCCTGATCGACAGCTCCTCCAGTTCATTCATTTGCTGGTCAAAGCTGATTGTCTGCAGCTGGATTTGATCCTCAATCACAAGTCTCTCCAGTCCTTGAAAGGCTGTAATATTAGTCAGATCATGAAAACCCCGGACCCGGGTGATCTCCAGGTTCCCGATGGTATTCTCTTCGATTTCCTGAATATGCTCCCGGCCTCCAAGCAGAATGCGCAGATGCTCCAGCTTCCTCAGCCGGTTAACGAAATGCAAGGGCTGCTTGCTGACCGAATGCAGCGCGAGATAATTCAAGTCCTCCAGATCACCTATAGCCTCAAGGTTTTTTACCTTGCCCCCTACATGAAGCTCTTCCAGATCAGAGTACTCTTTGAAATGTTGGAGGTTGAGCATCTTTTTATCCGACATAATGGTTAATTTATTCAGAGTGCGCAACGTATCAAGCCCCAGAATTTCCGGGTTCTCCAGCTCGTATATGCCTATACTTAGACTGCGCAGGTGCTCCAAGTGGTCCAAGGCATCGGTATGATGGGCCTGAGTAAGGCTATCGAGGTGCAGCATTTTGACATTAGGGACCCGCAAGAGCGTATGACAATCAAAAGACAGCGAATAGTGGGCATAGAAGCGAACTCCGAAATTCTCATCCCAGCGCGCACAAAGCTCATCCACTTCTTCCAATATAGAGCCATAGAACTCGGGGTGTGAGAACTGTACAATGACCTGGTTGCCTTCGCGCAAATCCTGCTCCATCTGTATCCGGTCCAGCGTAGCCGGATTATTGATCAGAATCCGTTTTTTCCATATTTTCCGCACACGTGATCCTCCTATTTATATAATCCGCTATGCCTTCATTTGTCCATTTCTGATTCACCGTCACTACTTCAGAATTCATACTTCTTGAATCGTTCTCCGAGCGTTTCTTCGTACGGGACCCACTCCCAATCGCACCATAAAGACATGCCTGTGAGCTCTGACAGCTTATCTACGGCTTGTTCCGGGCTTGTAATCCCAATAAAGCCGTCAAAATCCTCATGGCGGATATCCAGCGCCCGCTGCAAGTAGTCATCATCGATGCGCTCTTCCTGAAGTTGTTCATATTCATCCCTCGTCCACTGCTCACAAAAGATTCTTTCAGCCTGAATGTCTCCATTCTCGAACAACGACAGCTCGAATATCTCCTCATTTATATATCCGGCAGTCATCACTGGCTCTCGGGTAAGCCGGGACAGCGTTCTGCCGATCTCCTTGACCGTACCCCATACAAAATAGTCATGGAGCACGCTGATCCAGTTCTCATTGCTTTTGCTTACATACATTTCAACTTTGCTCTCTGGAGCCCCGTCCTTTGACTTGCCTAACACTGAAGCATGCCCTTCGCTTAGCTCCCTTAAAGCCTCGACAGTCTTCTCAAGATTGTTCGACTTGATATGCAAATTTGCAAATGATCTCCCCACGGGGTGAACCCCTCCTTCATGTACTCATTCTTCAGTAATCGCGCGCTGCATCGAACCAGCGCTGGGCCATCTCCTCTGTTATAGGCTGGCCAATTTGATGTTCAGACTGGCTGAGTTGCCACACCGCTTCGCTAAGGTCTTCGCGTTCTGTGGTTTCGATGCCCTTGAGGGTATTGAAGCGTACGGTAAAAGCAGTAATGGCAGCCTCTGCATCGTGGAAGCTGCGGACCTTCGCCAACGCTGCCTGGGCAGTGCTGTAAGCTTCGTTAGCCAGCTTGGCCAGACGTTTAGGCCAGGATGAGAACGGGCGGCCATACTCGGCCGTCCACCACTCCGGCTTTCGCAATTGGCTCACCGAAGCATGCTCGGTCCACGGGCGGATGTTAGCGCGTGCTTTCATTTGCTGCCTGAGGCGCTTGCCCGCAAGCTCTTCCACATTGTAGGCGATAAACCTGCTAAGCTGCGGCCAGGCACTCAAGGGCGGCAACCCCTCCAAATCCGGCATGAAACGCAGCTCCAGATTTCTTAACCGGACATGACGGGCCAACAGGTCCAGGCCGCAGAAGTTCCCCCACAAACTCAGTGAGTCAAGGCCCGGGAACCGGTCCAGACACTCCAGCGAGATGGGCTGTCCCAGCGGCGCATTCTGTAGCGTCAGGCTTGTCACTTGGTGCAATTCACCCAGGCCGGGCAACAAGAACGGAGCATCATTCTTGCGCCTGCTAGTGCGTGGCGCCAGTGTCAGAGAAGATGGCACACCGCCCGTAGCCGACAAGTGTGATAGATTACCGGACACACTCAGGCGGAAATCACGCTCCGGAAGCCGCAGGGTCAGGTGCCCCCCGGACGGTTTCAGCACGATATGCAAGCCGTGAATAGAGGATTTGCTGGCGTCTGCTGCCATGTCTGCAGACAGGCTGGGTGTCCAAGTCAGCTCTTCAACGGGGCGTTCCTGCGCCCAGTCAAAGAAGCCCGTATTATCTCCTGTATAGTGCAGAAATCGCGGCCAGGGCGAGCCGGCCGGCGTGGCGAAGGCATCGAATACGGTCCAATCAATCTGCGCGTCAGGCTCAACATGAAGCTCGGCCTTCTTCCCCAATTCCGCAGGTCCGATGGAAAGACTGCCCACCCCAGGCTGAATGGCGAGAGTGTGACTTCGCGGGCCTGTCAGGTCGATGGGATAACGGCCAGCTTCTCTAACCGAACCGGCAGGAGGACGAGCTTGGTTATCACCATTCATAGAAATTATCCTCGATCAATTCCTCGAAAGAGTCTGCTAATAGCTTGCTCTCCCCGCTATCGTGATAACAGATGGTAACCTTTCCTGCCGGATCAATGAGTATCGGATCGCCGGAGCCATCCATGGAAATAACATAACAGGTTGCTAGAAGCTCTGCAAAAGGATGGTTCTTAAATTGCTCCCGGAACCCCAGCGTCAAATCAACAACGGTTTCGTTCCCGAGGCTAGAGCCATTCGAAAATGCATGTATTGCAAGACCTGCATATGCTCCCCCAAACATTTTGATAAAGTCTATGTAGTCCTCATGAAAGCTTACATTCAGCTGCTGCTGTGCTTTAACGATTTCCTCTGGGCTCGCCGGAATACCTAGTAATGATCTGTTATCCTCCCGGTGGAGAAAAACTTCCAATCGCTTCATTAACGCATCCTTCATAGATAATCTCCTTCCAGCCACAGGTAATCCTGCGCCTCTGGCTACAGTCATATTAATTATATAAACTGTATGGAGCTCTTTTCACCTTTTTTTGGCAAAGGCGGCATTATTACATATAATCGTCATAAGAGCTATGCATCAGAGGAGGATCTATATTGAACAAGAAATCACTCATTGCAAGATGGAACGATGACCAGCTTAATGAAGTGAACCGGTTGCTCTCCGCTGTTACAGGCAAACCTAATCTGCATCAAAAAGACCGCTCTTTTCCATCCTCCCCCTATGGACAAAATGAGGCTGGGCTTGAGGATTACCGGGGAGTTACCCTGACTGAGACCATACAATACCTGACAGTGCAGGATGCCGATCTGTCTTATGCACGTTTCGATGACTCTGCAAGCTTGAACACCTCAACCTTTACAAATTGTTGCTTTGACGGGGTTAAACTGGATAGCAGATATGTGACTCATACCTTCAGCCACTGTTCTTTCCGGGGAGCCAAGCTGAATAATGCCAGGATCAGCAAGGAGTTCACCAATTGCGATTTTACAGGCTGCAACTTAAGTAAAGTGATAGCGAGCGATGTATCGTTCACACGCTGCCGTTTTGCCAACGCTAACTTTCGCGGCGCCTTATTGTTGTATTGCCGGTTCGAGGAATGCAGCTTTGATGGAGCTTTCTTTCAGGACGGCTCGGTAGCCGGAAGCCGCTTTACGGGAGAGGCAGGCCTGCTCCCTGTTTGGGGCAATACGATACTGGACAATGTAAAAATCCATGAATGATGTCTGCTTGAAGCAATGAGCAGCCTACTACCCTTAATCATAGATTAAGCGCTACAGTCAAGCCAGGCTACAGCAAAACGCACAAGCGAATGGCTTGTGCGTTTGCTTATACCGCCTTTAACTATTAATAAATCTTCTTCAGCAGCCCCATCACTTCATCCAGGGTGAGGCCAAAGGACTTGTAGTAGGAGGTGTCGCTCTCCATTTGCTTCAGGATCATTTCGTTGCGTATCCGCAGCATCTCCTCCTGCGAGAATTCGGCTACAAAACATCCTTTACCTGTTACCGTGTTGATCAGACTGCTTCGCTCAAGCTCTTCCCAGGCTTTCTTAACGGTGATCACACTAACATGCAGCTCCAGGGCTGCCTGCCGGATGGGCGGCAGACAATATCCGCTTTCCAGCTCTCCCTTCAGAATTTGTGCACTGATCTGTTCGTACAGCTGCTGATAAATCGGTTTCTCCGATGTGTTCGAAATTGTTACATTCATAATATCTCCACTTTCAGAAATCTCTTTACCGCTATCTTATAGGCAATCAGCGTGAATGCAATGAAAATGATAATACCTGCGATCAGAATGGAAAGCTGCAGCGCCGTATTATCCGTCCCTGAGCCATAGAAAATGTCATTTACCCAGGGACTTTGGATTCCGGCCCATTGGGCCAATCCGGCAAATAGTATAGCAGCCGTGGTGGATGCGGTCGTTGCCGCGCCATACTTATACGCCGTCTTGTAATACATGGATATAAATAGGATGTTGAAGATGGCCAGCATGATGAAACATAAGCCCCAAAAACCCATATGCGGTGGATAGAAAATGTAAGTCAGATGAGGGTACAAGCGAAACGTAAATATACTGAAGACCATGGCAGCGAGAAGATGCATGAGTTCAAGAATGACGACAACGATTATCCGGGAACTCACGATGTCTGTTTTGGTCACGGGCATCATCGTGCTGAACATCAGATCATTCTGGCTTTTGAATCCGCCAAACATGTTCGGTATCGTTATGAAGCAGAAATACAGCGGGACGATAAAGTAGACCCAACCGGGAATAAGCATCAATCCCCCCATAATTAAGGGTAATACGAAGAACCACGGGTTTACGCCTAATTTCAAATCCTTCATCACCAAATTATACATATACATTCTCCTTTTTCGCAAAGTAGATCATGATTTCATCAAGACTCGGCGTGGTTGCCCTCAGGCTGGAGGATGGATCAATGTCTTTGGTATGAATCAATCCGGTAAAGCCGAACGAGTTGATTTTGTAGGAAATCAACTGCTCCTTCACTTCGCTTAATTGGGCTTCGCTGCCGCTGAGCAAACGGTAAGACTCCTTTAATTCGTTTTTCTCGGAGCTGGCAATAATTTGCCCTTGTTCAATGAAGGTTATATAATCCGCACATCGTTCTAAGTCGGAGGTAATATGAGTAGAGAAAAGAATGCTGATCTCGCCGCCAATGATGAGCTCCTGAAAGATATCGAGCAGATCGTCTCTGGAGACCGGATCGAGTCCGCTGGTCGGTTCATCCAGGATGAGCAGCTTTGCGCCATGCGATAAAGCAAGGGCCAAGCTGTACTTTACCTTCATTCCCCGGGACAGCTCCGCTATTTTTTTGTTCTCATCCAGCTTGAACCGCTTGAGATAATTGTAGTACGTTTCATCATTCCAATTCTTATAGAACTTCTTGGTAATATCGGTCAGCGTCTTGATCTTGCTGCGTGTATAGAAATCGATATCACCGAATGCGCATCCGATCTCCTGCTTCAATTCAATCTCGTGATTAGCGATGTTCTTGCCAAGAATGTATATCTCGCCGCTATCGACATGAACCATGTTCAAGATCGATTTGATCGTGGTCGTTTTACCGGCGCCATTGGCCCCGATGAACCCCATAATATAGCCCTTCTCCAATTGAAAAGATACATTCTTGATCTGAAAGTGCGGATATTTTTTATTTAAATTTCGAATATCTAATGCCAGCATACCCTACCTCCTCAACAAATTGTGTATTCCGTATATACACAATGTATCACGAGTCCTTGGCAAAAGTCAACGGGTACCACAAGCAGCACAGCATGAGCGCTGACTTATGCGGCACTAACCGATGATGCCTCCTTGTGCTTGCGCCGGAAGAACGGCATGCCTTTGGACCAATGGATGAACGGCCGCTCTATGACATAATAAGAGACTGCCGCCGCCGCATACGAGATGACGAGGACGGTTACACTGATGCCGAGCCAGCGCCACACATCCCTAATCCCGGAATAGTGATAATCCGCTATGCCATACTTCTCGATTAGCGTGATGAACAAGTAATGCCAAATATACAGGCCGAACGAAATCTTCGCGGTAAACCGGAAAAAGCGGTTATCCAGCAAACGCCCTACGATCACGCTGAACGGTGCTGACAGCAGTACGATTCCGAACAAAATGGCATAAGCCGGGAAGTAATAGGGCTGGTGCTGGAGGCTGAAGTCAAATTCGCCCTGGTGGCGCATACGCCAGATTAGTAGACCGGCAAGACCCAAAGCGGCGGCTCCGGCTGCATCGAACACCCCAAGCTTGCGTAACCGCTCCACCTTAGCACCAAGCTGCATGAACGCGGTCGTTATACCGGCAGCCAGGATGCCGATAGCGAAGTGGCCGAAGAATCCGACCGGATTGTAATTCGGCATCCAGTATTTCGCACCGCCAATCTGGCCATAATCCCAGCCCCGGCCCTGCCCGCTTGGCGTAAACCACTGATGGACGAGGGAGTTTATGGCAAGCACCAATCCAAACGCGGCTACCCAGAACAAGATCGCTTTTCCGAACGAACGCCGCTTGCCGAGCACAAACAATACAGCCATAAACACAGGCATAAGCAAGTAGCTAAACACCTCGAAGCTGATCGACCAGAACGGCCCATTCAAGTCAGACGGGAAAAAGGTTGTATAGTGAAAGCCTGACGTAAACGTGAATCCCGTTAGGATTCGCCGCCACAGGAACTCCGTAGGAATGTCCAGCCTCCATACGAGCAACAGACAAACCAGGAATGATACATAGAAGCCGGGCATAATTCTTGCAGCGCGGCGTACGGCATACGTCCGGATGGACGGATACGGCTTATTTTCCAGATAAGCGCTCCAAAAGGGGAACGACAGCAAAAATCCGCTTAACAGGAAAAACAAGCTGACCCCGCTGTTCCCAAGCAAGAGCACCGACTGCACTTCTTGAAGCCAGGGCTTTTGTGCGGGCATCGCCAGCTTTTGTGACAGATGATGCAGGATGACAGACAGGCAAGCGATCGCACGAATGCCATCCGCTCCTGCTAACCGGGTACGGCCTAACTGAATCTTGGACATCAGCTACATTCCCTCTTTCCCTCAATAACTTGATTCCAGGCACTCACATATTTCCATAAATAATAGAAAAACCCTTCAACGCTTCGAGGGAATCATTCCGCGCACAAAAAAAGAACCTTCCGCACCGGGAAAGTTCTCACCTGCTCCTATGAATGCTTTACCTTAATCTGCTGCACAGGCTCCCCTGGTCCATTCGTCAGCCCTAGCGACTCTGCTGCTAGAGTATTGATTTTGTTCAAGAGCTCTGTGTTGCCCTGCAGAGACAGGCCGTAGGAAGGGATCATTCGTTTGATCTTCGGCTCCCAGGCCTCAATATGCTGCGGGAAGCATTTGCTGATGACCTCCAGCATGACAGAAACGGCGGTAGAGGCCCCAGGAGAAGCGCCCAGCAATGCGGCTATTGAGCCATCGGCACTGCTGATTACTTCCGTACCGAATTGAAGTGTACCTTTGCCGGCAGCCGTATCTTTAATAATCTGTACACGCTGGCCCGCCACCACCAGATCCCAATCCCCGCTTTTGGCGTTCGGGACAAATTCCCGTAAGGCTTCCATCCGCTGCTCTTTTGACAGCATGACTTGCCCGATCAAATATTTGGTCAATTGCATATTCTTGGCGCCTGCCGCCAGCATCGTGACGAGATTGCCCGGCTTAACGGAGGTGACCAGATCAAACATCGAGCCGTACTTCAGAAACTTGGGCGAGAAGCCGGCAAACGGTCCGAAGAACAACGATTCTTGCTTGTCGATCACCCTTGTATCCAGATGCGGAACAGACATTGGGGGCGCACCGACCGCTGCTTTACCGTATACCTTGGCATGATGCTGCGCCACAATCTCCTGCTTCCGGCACACCATAAACAGTCCGCTTACCGGGAATCCGCCAATCCCTCTGCCCTCCGGAATACCGGATTTCTGCAGCAGATGCAGGCTTCCTCCCCCGCCCCCGATGAAGACGAATTTTGCCGTATGCCGCTCAGCAGCGCCGTTGCCGGCATTCCGCACCTTAAGCTCCCAAGAGCCGTCCTTCGTACGCTTAAGGTCCTCAACCTGATGGTTGAACCGGATATCGACGTTGTTGCTCTGCAAGTGGCCGAACAGGATGCGTGTCAGCGCGCCGAAGTTAACATCCGTTCCCGACTCCATCCGGGTAGCCGCCGCGGGTTGGCCTAGTGTCCGGTTCTTCATCATCAGCGGAATCCATTTCATCAGCTGCGCCGGATCAGCGGAGAATTCCATGCCTTGAAACAGCGGGTGTCCTGAAAGCGCTTCAAATCTTTTTTGTAAAAAGGTTACGTCTGTCTGTCCTTCGACAAAGCTCATATGTGGTACGGGTACGATAAATTCCTGCGGATCTTGTATGCGTCTGCTGTTCACCAGATAAGACCAGAATTGCTTCGAGAACTGAAACTCCTCATTCACCTTGATAGCCTTGCTAATGTCGATAGATCCATCCGGCTGCTCCGTGGTGTAGTTAAGCTCGCACAATGAAGAATGCCCCGTTCCCGCATTGTTCCATTCATTGGAGCTCTCCTCCCCGGCACCTGCACGCCGCTCAAACACAGTGATTCTCCAATCAGGCACTAATTCCTTAAGCAGTGAACCCAGTGTTGCACTCATGATTCCGGCACCAATTAAAATCACGTCTGTTTTGGTCTGTTGGTTGCTCATATTCTACCGTCCTTCTACCCTACGATTTGCAGGAAGGATGCAGGCACTCCTGCTCTGGCACGCATAATTTGGCCACACACCTGCTTGGGATCAATTCTGATCTTAGTGTATCACTATTGAATATAAATTTTAAGATTTATCTAATATTTTATGAAAACAATGTTTATGGAAATGCTTCCTAACCGTTCAGTCTGCAATGAATTGCTGTGTGGAATGCATGCCCTCCCAAATATTTCCGTTAGACAGATGATATTCTCTCTCCACTGAACCGTCTGTTCTGGTGTAATTGATCACAAAGACCTGGCCTTTCTCAATCAGCATCGGGTATTGATCGTAAGGAAGTACATTTTCATCCAGTGGCAGGTCTTTGACATCTTCATACGCATCCTCCAACCGCCAAAACTCCCGATAGGCATAATCCTTGAACCCGCTTAAGTCCTCCTTTCCAAAATACGATGCCGCATACTTCTTGCCCCGTAAGGTAATATCATCTACTCTCGAAGGTTCAATATCTTTAGTAATCCAGCTTAGGTCCTCGGAATGAAGGTTGCTGCCATAGTGCTTCTGTAGCTGATTGGCCATACAAGGGATGGATTGGGTACTATAGTCCATTCCATCAAGCCTTACATGTGCTGAGCCGTAAATGCCCATGACGCTCTCACTGCCCAGCTTTTCAAATTCGCGGATAAAATTTGCAGTCATCATGTTTTCCCGGTATACGCCGTCATCCTTGCTGTAAAATAACTGCCCTTGCTGAATCGCTTCTTTTGTTAAAGTATAGCTCTCCGATCCTGTCAGATCGTTTGCCTCAAGATAAGACAAGAACCGGCTCCCGGTCGAATCATACTGATGCCCGATATCTGTGCCGTGGAAAACCGTCTCAGGACATTCGCTTTTTATTTTTTGGTAAAAGGCCTTGGTATATGGACTATGAACTGCGGTTCCCTCCCAATCCTCATAAATCTGCTCCAGAAGTTCGTCATTGTCCGAATGCATCCATAGGTTCAAATATTCAGCGGTAAAATAGGACAGCTCGACGAACAAGTGTCTCAGGCCCTCGTTATGATAGTATTCAGACCATAATTCATACTCCTTGTCCATAATCTTGGCATTGCCATGCGCTTCACCGTACAGATAGATGCTGCCGGAGGCTTGCGTTACCACTGGCGTTTCCTGGGTTGGCTGCACAGACATGCTCGCTGTCTCACTTACAGAGGAGTTGCTGCAGGCTGCAAGGCTGCTGGCCGCCATGGCAATGATTAGGCCAAGCAGCAAAGGGCGTGCAAGCATTTTTTTCACTTTGGTTAAGCAGGTAAACTTGTTGTCATTCATAAACAGTGATCAACCTTTCATGGTTAAGAATTTCTTAAATTCCAATTTCAAATCATTACCATTAATCATAAAATAAGAGAGACACTAGTGCTGCAGCAAAACGCACAAGCCAGTGTTTCCCCATTCGAATACAAAATAAGTGCCTGATTTTCGGCTACGGTCATCGTTAGCAAGGGGTATACTAAACTCATCCTTAAATATGTAGGTGTGATCATGATCCATAATGAGGAACGTAAAGCCGAATATTATCAAGCTCTGCTCGAGAAAAAATCTGACTACGAAGGTGTCTTCTATGTCGGCGTCACCTCCACCGGCGTATTTTGCCGTCCGACTTGTCCCGCCAGGAAACCAAAGTACGATAACTGTGAGTTCTACGAGACCGCGCAGCAGGCACTGCTGGCTTCCTTCCGCCCCTGTCAGCGCTGCCGTCCCTTGTCGCATCCCAATCATGTCTCTGATATCGTCCGGCTGCTTGTCGAGGCCGTTGAGCAGAACCCGGAGAAGCGCTGGAAGGGACAAGACTTCAAAGAGCTATCCATTGATGAATCCACTGCCCGCCGTCAATTTAAAAAGCGCTTTGGTATGACCTTCGTTGAGTACGCCAGGTCTCGTCGAATGGGACTCGCTTTGAAGAGCATCCGGTCGGGAGGGAAGATTATCGATACACAATTAGCCTCCGGCTATGATTCCAGCAGCGGATTCCGGGATGCCTTCTCCCGCATTATGGGCGCAGCGCCTACTCGGTTAGAGGATAGCCTTATTCTTAGAGCATCGTGGCTGGACACGCCGCTCGGCCCCATGATGGCAGTAGCGGACGACAGTGGGCTGTATCTCCTGGAGTTCGTAGACCGCCGGGGTCTGGAACGCGAGGTTGAACGGTTAAGGACAAGATTAAAGGCGGCGATTATACCCGGACAGACACCCCCCATTCAGTCGATGGAGAGAGAGCTGAGTCAATTTTTTGAGGGAACGTTAACCGAATTTAAGACGCCTCTCCATCTGGTGGGATCGCCTTTTCAGAAGAGCGTGTGGGAACAGCTAAAGAAAATTCCACCGGGCGAAACCCGTTCTTACGCAGATATCGCACTGGCGCTTGGCAAGCCCGCCGCCTATCGTGCGGTAGCACAAGCGAATGGAGCCAATCAAATAGCCATCGTCATTCCCTGTCATCGCGTAATTAACACCAGCGGCAAACTCGGCGGGTATGGCGGCGGAGTCGCACGCAAAGAATGGCTGCTAAATCATGAGAAAATCGGAGGTCAATACAATGAAAAGTCAACTTGAACAGGCACGGAAGCTTCACGAATTGCACAGAAGCGGCAGCCCGCTAGTCCTCGTCAATGCCTGGGATGCCGGAAGCGCACAAATTATTCAAGGAGCGGGGGGCCAGGTTATTGCTACCGGCAGTTGGTCTGTAGCTGCAGCGCATGGATACGATGATGGGGAGAAGCTTCCTTTCGAGCTCGTTCTATCCAATCTTCAGCGGATTAGCAATAGTGTAGATCTGCCCATTACCATTGATATAGAAGGCGGTTATGGACCTTCTCCGGAGATTATCAAGAACAATGTGCTGAGAATCATCGGGTGCGGAGCCGTAGGCGTCAATCTTGAAGATCAGAAGATCCATGAACCGGGACTACACTCCATAGAGGAGCAAGTCTTGCGTATCGCAGCTGTGCGGGAAGCCGCTGAGGAGGCATCGATTCCTCTTTTTATTAATGCTCGTACCGATATCTTCTTACAGACCGCCGCCCGCGAGCATGATGAGACTCACCTGGAAGCTGCCCTTCAAAGGGCACACGCCTATGCCGAAGCCGGCGCTCACGGAATCTTCGTGCCGGGCTTGTGTAATGAAATGCTGATCGAGAAATTATGCCAGGAGTCTTCACTACCTGTTAACGTTATGATCTCCCCGGATTCACCCCCCCTCCAGAAACTGGCATCGTTAGGCGTTGCCCGCATCAGCTACGGTCCGCGTCCCTATTTGATTTTGATGGATGCCTTAAAACAAGCTACTGTGAGAGCCCTGGATTTACAGGAATAGTCATCATCCTAACCTAGGAGATCCCCAAAAAAACGGCTGGTCAGGTTTCCCTGAGCCAGCCGTTTTTTGATTATATTCTACAGATCAACAAGCGAACTATATTACTATCCTTCGCACGACTTCTCGAAAAAATCCCTTACAGTCAAATAGAACCTGGTCCGTATACCTCAAACTCAAAGATTCTGGCCGCAGGGTTCGTGGTTTGTGTAGGCGCCGTTACGTTCAGCTTAATATACCGGGCCGATACTACTGTTATATTGTTTACCGTAATACCAAGCGTATTATTGGTTACGTTGACCACCGTGCTCCAGTTCGTACCATCGGTGCTGACCTGAATATTGTAGGCCTTCGTATTATAAGAGGCGGTCTCTCCCCCTTCCGATGCATGCTTGATGACAAATTGATTGACTTGCTTCACGGAGCCGAGATCGATCTGCAGCCAGCGGTTGCCGGACTTGGAGCACCATTTGCTGTCATTGATGACGCTGCCTTCCACTGCTTTGTCCGCAGTCTGCGAGGCGTTGCATGTACTGTCAACCGTCGCTGGTTTATTTAATGCTAAATTTGGAGGTCCGTATACCTCAAACTCATAGATTCTTGCCGCAGGGTTAGTGGTTTGCGTAGGCGTTGTAACGTTCAACTTGATATATCTTGCTGATACTGAAGCGATATTATCTACCGTTACGCTTTTCATATTATTGGTCACTTTGACTACTGTACTCCAGTTCGTACCATCGGTGCTGACCTGAATATTGTAAGCTTTCGTGTTATAGGAAGGGGTCTCCCCGCCTTCTGCTGCATGCTTGATGACGAATTGGTTCACTTGCTTCACGGAGCCAAGATCGATCTGCAGCCAGCGGTTGCCGGACTTGGAGCACCATTTGCTATCATTGATGACGCTGCCTTCCACGGCTTTGGCCGCAGTCTGCGAGGCGTTGCACGTACTGTCAACCGTCGCGGGTCTGTTCAATGCCAAATTCGGAGTCAATGTAGTAGCGCCGCACAGCATATTTTCTCCCGTAGCCGCCCATTTTGCATACAGCGTTAGATTTCTGGTGATTAGATCTGATCCACTATAGGCTTGCGTCAGCGCACTGTCGTAGTACCAGCCTGCGAAGCTGAAGCACTCCTTCACCGGAGTATACTGAAACACCAATTTACCTCCGGACGCCGATACAAGTTGCGGGGCAATCGTGGAGCCTCCGTTCGTCTCATAAGTCACGACTAGTTGCGTGGGAGTCCCCCCTTGATCGCCTCCGGCAATTACAGGAGTCCCTAACGTCATTAACGAAACGATGATAGCTACCACCATCAAGTAACCTCTTATTTTCGCCGTAATCCTTTTCTTTCCCTCACTAATTCCTGAGCCTTCCATCATTCGAGCCCCTTTCTCCTACCTTAATGATTACGGATTTTTGCACCATTCATAAGGGTATTCACAGTAACGCGGAAGAATGCTTGTTTATCGCCGAGCTAGAACAGTATTTTTAGACAAATTTCAGACAAATAACGGATTGTAGACTTTAGCAAACAACATTCATTGATGATATGATTAGTATGAAACATCATACTGGTGCAGATTTATCATCTAAGGAGAGATTAGAATGCAGCAAAAAAAAGAAAATAGTCACGGATTCGGGCATGGCAAAGTGCTGGGAACAACCTCAATGGGCGAGCGGGGACAAGTTGTTATTCCTAGAGAAGCAAGGGAAGAGCTTGATATCAAGCCAGGTGAGAAATTCATCGTTTTCGGAAATAAGCGTAAGGGCGCTGTCATTCTGGTCAAAGCCGAAATGTTCAACAAATTTGCCGATTTCTTCATGAGCGCTTCGAAAAAGTTCGAAAGTATGGCCCAAGCGATCTTTGATAAAAGCACTACTACTTCAGAAGATGAAGATGATGCTCAGGAGCCTGTGACCGCTGAAAAAGGACCTGAGGTAGATGAAAAAGAATGAGCGAATTCTTTAAATTAATGAAGGATCTCCGGTTCAGAAGAACCATGCGGATGATTTTTAAGTTCGCCTGGGATTTCTGGTGGCTGGGCAAGCAAAAGTATTTTATTCCGGGACGGCGCTTAGAGGCGAAAACAAAAGCCTTATATCGAAAGCAGGCAGCGTATTTTACGAAGACCGCCATGGACATGGGTGGCTTAATTATCAAGCTTGGGCAGCATGTTAGTGCGCAGGTGGATATTTTGCCGAAAGAAGTTATTGATGAATTGTCCAAGCTGCAGGATTCCGTAGAATTCGTAGATTATTCTGAGATTAAGCACAAGGTAGAGAGCGAACTCGGAGTATCCATTAGCGAAATTTTTGCTGAGTTTAGTACAACTCCTATCGCAGCAGCTTCCTTAGGACAGGTGCATCGGGCGACCTTACGAACAGGTGAAGAAGTCGCAGTGAAAGTGATGCGTCCCGGGGTCGAGGACATTATCGCCATTGATTGGAGATCCATACAGGTTGCTATTTCGTTATTGAAACGCCAGACGAAGATTGCAGACTTCATGGACCTGGATGCGGTGTATGCTGAGTTTCACGATACTGTTATGGACGAGCTCGATTATGAGCAAGAGGGACGAAATGCAGAAGAATTCCAGCTGCAGTTCATCCATCGGGATGATATCGTGGTTCCAGGCATTCATTGGTCCTATACCACTTCGAAAGTTCTAACCATGGAGTTTCTGGAGGGTGTAAAAATCAACGATTTTGCCCAGCTGGATGCCTGGGGTGTGGACCGGACCCAATTAGCGACATCGCTGATAGAAATTTTCGTAGAGCAGATTCTATTAGAAGGTTTCTTTCACGCGGACCCGCACCCGGGCAATGTTCTCGTCCAGCCTGACGGCACCATAGCCTTAATCGATTTTGGAATGGTCGGACGGATTGCCGGGGATATGAAGGAGCAGATGGTCGCACTTCTAATGGCCGTATATTTAAAAGATGCTCACGGCGCCATCAATGCCCTTACCCGTTTGAGATTTTTAAGACGGAATACAGATTTAGAGGTGTTCTCGAGGAATCTCACGTTATTATTTGAACAAATCAATGGGGATACGTTTGACCTTAGCTTCGTGACGTCAGGTGACAATGCGGAAGAGTTACGTGATTTCCTCTATTCTCAGCCTTTTCAGTTACCGGCAAACACAACATTTTTGGGAAAAGCCATAGGCACGGTGTATGGACTTTGTACCGGACTGGACCCCGGACTTGATTTGATTGGGACCGTTAAGCCTTATGTCGAAGAGGTTGTGCGCAGGGATCTGCGGGGAAATGTCTTCTCTAACGTTGTAGATGAAGGCAAGAGCATTCTCAAAGGGATCCTTCCTACGACCAAGAAGTTCATATCTGCAGTAGATAAAATGGATAGCGGAAATTTACGGGTAAAGCTATCGAGCTCCTTCGAGCAAAAATTGATCGATACGCAAAATAAAAATACACAGCGGATTATTGCAACCATCATCGGGGCGGTATCCCTTCTGACTGCGGCAAACCTATGGAATGAAGTGAATCATATGGTTTCTTATGGGTTGGGCACTTTGGGGCTACTCATTATGCTTAGCCAACTCAAAACAAGAGGACGCCGCCGTGCCGAAAGACACGCCAGGCAGATGAACGCCATGCGTGAGCGTAGCAGATTGGAAACGCCGAAGTCTAAGCACTAGCAAAACGCACAAGCCAATGGCTTGTGCGTTTTGCTTTGCTTCATAATAATTCTTTTAATACATTTTTCGCCTCCCGTATCTTCTCGTCATTGGCCTCACGGAGCATACCTACGATATCCTGAATATCGCTCTCTGCTGAGGTAACCATAAACTTCTCATTCTGATACGCGAACAACTGTACCAAATTAAATTCAAGCGCCTCCTGCGATAGCCTTATCCATCACGGTATTCACCATTCACCCCTTAATTAGCGCCTGAATCTCGCTGACCTGCTCCACCGTTGCCCAATCGCGCAACGATTCGAAGAGCGCCAGACTTCTTGTAGCATGACTGTCGTTCCCCGACCGATAGGCCAGTTTCACAGCCTGCACTATCTGCTCCATTGCGTCCATCATTCTTCCGGCCCGCTTATGGTAAAGCGCCAAATGATGACTGAAGCTATAACAGTGTTCTAGATTTTCATCATCCTCATATGTACTGAATTCAGCCGTTTGCTCCGCGAACATCATCAGCAACTCGTCCACATCCAACCCATACCGCAGCGTTGCCTGCAGAATCACATCCAGTCCGGGAAGTACTTCTTCTGGATTCTCCCGCAGAAAGGCAGTATAAGAATTCAGAACTTCTACCTGCCCAGATATAAGTTCAAGTGCATATCCGTTTGCTTGCGCCAGAAACCGGAATTCCTCTACAACTTCCAAGCCGTCCTCACCAAGATCCTCCAACCAGCCCATCTCGGCATACTTATCAATATACACCCGTGCCTCCTCATAATTCTCCATCTTTAGATAAGCCATCCCTCGGGTCAGATAACTGAATCCGTAATAATAGACCAAGGGATGTCCCAGCGCGATTCTCAACAGTGGCGAAGACTTAGCCTTCCGATACTGCTGCTCCTGATATAGATACTGCACACATTCGTATAATATCTCCGATGTCTCAACGACCTTGTCCCACTTCTCCAAGCGGCAAGCCATCTCTATCATCTCCACAATAACATCAAGGTTGAGTGATTTTAGAAAGGATGGGCGCACGGGTAGAGCCTCCTTTGGACTATAAGAATAATTTTCATTTTATGAAGGTACATTATCTGTGCGGTATGTTTTTGGGCTGTGTAACGTGAATCATGGAGAGACTACTGAGGAGTACAGAATGCCGTAAATATGTATATATTTTACTTTTTGTTGAATACTTTATCTGTCAAGGCTATTATATCAGATTGATAATGGACTTAAAAGGGGTTATTTTCCTTGAGTGAACCGTCCAACATCATTAAACGGGTTATCGGAAAAACCGTTAAAGCTATACGTATCAAACAAGGTCTTAGCCAAGAGGATCTGGCGCATGAATGCAATGTCGACCGATCCTATATTTCCATGATTGAGGTTGGCAGAAACGAGCCTTCCGTCACGAAAATATTTGATCTCTGCCAGGGACTGAAAATTAAGCCATCCGACTTTTTTAAGCTGATTGAGATAGAATATGATAAAGCGCATGAAAACGAGTGAACGTAAATAAGAGCGGGGCATAGGCTGTTAGCTTATGTTCCGCTCTTATCTTTATTTATTACTGAGTTGTTGCGCCAAACCGACCAGAATTCCTTCGGTTCCACGAATGTAGCAGAGCTTA
Organism: Paenibacillus sp. FSL E2-0178; assembly: GCF_038593005.1. NCBI lineage: Bacteria > Bacillati > Bacillota > Bacilli > Caryophanales > Paenibacillaceae > Paenibacillus > Paenibacillus sp. FSL E2-0178. The sequence continues at coordinate 4,809,163 of NZ_CP151953.1, read as the reverse complement.
TACGAGTCCTCGTACTGAACCACCTCGCCAACGAGCTGAGCACCATACCTAGTGAGTCTGGATACCATTTCGTCAATGTCTTCAACGGTGAACATGACACGTAGATAACCGAGAGCATTTACAGGAGCAGTCCGGTGATCTGATATAGCAGGCGGGTTGATAAATCGCGAAAGTTCAATTCGGCTGTGACCATCAGGGGTAACCATCATAGCAATCTCTACGTATTGAGAGCCCAGCCCGGTTACGCGGCCTGCCCATTCACCTTCGACAGTGGCTCTTCCTTCGAGCTTTAGGCCAATCTCCTCGAAAAAAGAGATTGCCTCGTCCAAAGACTCGACAACGATACCGACGTTGTCCATTCTTAGTAATTTGTTTTCTGCCATAGTCTCATCTCCTTATCATTATTCATGATGACATAGATACGGGCGATTTATTATTTTATCGTATCATTCTTCACATGCACCAATATTTTACAATGATAAGCTTAACAATGTATACCTTATGACATTTTAGGAGGTAGTATAATGAGCAAGTACGACGAAGCCATGAAGCTGCTGGAAGAACAAGTGGGTAACAAGGACGGCCTGATCACTCTGTCTACCATCGCGCTGGAACCCGGGGCCAATGGTATAAGCCGTCCCGCCGCCCGCATAGTGGACGCCTATTATGAGGACGGCGCGTTCTACACCGTCACTTATGCGACCTCAGGCAAAATGCGGCAGATCGCCCAGAACCCCGAAGTCGCCGTTTGTATCATCGTCGAAAACTTTACGGCCGATGGTATCGGTGAGAACCTGGGCTGGGTATGTGACGAGAATAACGCCGAGATGATGACTAAGCTGCGCACTATATTCGCCGATTGGTATAACGAAGCCAATAACGACGAAGACCCTAACACATGTCTGCTGCGCATTCGCCTGACAAAGGGCCTGTGGAATGACGCCCATAAAGGGATCAGAAATGAGATTGACTTCATCAATAAGACGGCAAATTAAGTGATCTATGTGATAGAACAGTCAGCAAAAAAAGGTTCATCGCAGCAGTCCGCCGCGATGAACCTTTTCATAAGAACCAACTAAATGATAACAACTACATTAGAACTTTATAAAACCCGTAAGGCCTGGGAATTGACTTCCCGGAAATCCCGGAAAACCTGGAAATCCCGGATTTTCACCCTCTCCACCTTCTCCGCTTCCTTCGTCAGGCAAGATAAGCTCATAAGTCACATTTTGTGCCGGTACTAAGTTCATAGCATACTCATCAATTTCCGGTGCCCCGTTTAACGCCTTCCATCCAATTCCAGTCACTCCTAATCCCCAGACAGATTTACTTGGAATCGTGAATTGTACGCCGAAACGATAGGTTTCCTCATTGATTAGCTTTTCTTCTTGTGTAAATGGATCAATGTAGATAAATTTCACTTTATATACATTTCTATCATAATATAGCTGGAGCGTCGTACTGCCATCTTCATCAACCACTCCACTGCTTATGGTTGCATAATCGGTACCTGTTCCTTCTAGAGCATAGAACCCAGAGTAGGTTTTATGGGTTGCAGTTACCGTGTCCCCTACTATTCCTTCTAGCTCTTCTGTATCCACTAATTCAAATGGAGCATCAATACCCGTACCTCTTTGATAATGCTCCACCGTATACTTTTGACGTTCTGCAGCCTCCGTCCACTGTGCAGTGTAGGTCAGATTTTCCGCTGGCATTTCACGATTCTCTGACGGAATTGCTGGTGACCAGCCTGTAAATGTATAACCTTCACGCGTTGGGTCAGATGGTATTTGATAAGGCATTCCTGCACTTAAATAGCTTTTTCCAGAAACACCATCAGCAAAAGTTCCTTCATTCGAATCAAACGTTAGCTCATATTTACGCTGTAGATATTGCCTCACTACAAGCTCATTTTTAGGACGTTCCGGATCTACTACAATTGTATAATCTGTTGGAAGACCCCAATCATCTGCTAACTCGTACTCATTGGGACTGTTATAATAGCCTGCCGCTTGGGTACGTGCATTGAACACTTTGTATGCAGTTGCCAGATAAATTTCACTGCCCACTTTCGAGAATTCTCCTTCGTAGCTGTCTCTTGAATAATATTCTACAAGTACCCTCATATCCTTCTTCAAATCGAAATAGGCCGTGTAGGTTTTCGGTGTAGCCGGAACAAGATTATCCATTGATTCCCATTCAAGGAAAGTAAGACCTTTAATATTCGTCACATAGCTCGGAACATCCAAACTGGCCCCATACTTCATATATTCAATATATTGCGTTGCGGCAATGGGTACATCATCTGTTGCCTTCGAATAGTCAAGCTGGAAGGTTAGCTCAATCATTTCGCGTTTATAAGAGTACTTGATTACAGTTGATCCGTCTGCCTTAATAACCACTTGAGTCTTTTGAGGCGTAATGAATCCTGGGATGTCTTTCGGACCTACTGAAGGTACAGCATTCGTTTTTCCTCTTAATTTTTCTGTATCAACTAATGTGTAGCCATCATCATATGAATTCTCAGTATAGGTTTCTACCAGATACGGCGTATCCGTAGCAGGTTGAAATGCAGCATAGAAATTAAGATCTTTGGCATCCATTACAGTTGGAAGCGGAACCTTCCAGCCTATCGTTCCCAGGCTCTCATTATACCAGCCTATGAATGTATACCCTAGCTTGGTAGGATCCGGGATCTGAGGAATCGCCGACAAATATTTACCACTAATTTGCCGCATAATTCTCATATCAGAAATTGGTAATTTTTCATCAAGTTCCTTTAATGTCATCGTATAGCTGTCTTTAAGATTATCATATGAGACTGTATAGGTACGAGTCAGAGGATCAGAACCTAATGATGCGCTTGGCCCGTCATAAGTGATATATAATTCTGTATCATATCCGGTTTCATCATCACGATCAGGTGTGATGGTACGGTTGCGGGGATCATACCTGAAGTTGTCCCTATTCGAGAAACTGATTCTAAAGTAAGAAACATCTTGTGGAGAAGAAGTCAGTTCACCATCGTGTAAATCCATCTTATCCATCATAAAGTATTCAAGTGGTAATTGATAAGACGTCTTCCCAAACTCACCATGCATCTCTATCGGCTCAACATCATCCTGTTCGTAAGAGAAATCCAGGATCGCGCTACGTGTACCCATTTCAAATAGAGGCTTCTCATAGGTCGTCGAGTAAGGTACGACTGAGAAGGTTCCCTTAAACGCCTGCGCAATAATTTTTATTTCTAAATACAGCCCGATCTCTGCATGATAAGCCCCTTTCATACTAGAAATCGCAGGTTTCCCTTCAGTCCTCTCATAATGATAATAGAAGAAGCCCCATAATTTTATATACCCTCCTAGCTCTGCTTGCACCCCTATACTATTAAGCTCCGTGGATAAGGCACCGACCTCTACCGTAAGACGAATCCCGGCTCTTAACCCTAATTCACCCATCGCATAGAAGGTAAAGTTATACTTTTCAGGTACAAGCGTAGTTTGAGAGTTACTAACCTCAGCTGCAATGATGCGCATATTGAAACCATAGCGTTGACCGTTTTCATACGTATATATAATTCCAACCGAGATATTAACCTTTGCACTAACTACGAACTCTGCCTTAAATACAATCTCAAAAATACCATTAACGACTCGCACTTGGGTCCTAAATATTTCTTGTGTAACGATATCAACCCAATCAATATCTTCATTGTCCAGGAAATCTGCATATAGATCCGGTAAGCTGTCTGAGATCTCATCAATTTCCGTATCTGTGTACTTTTCAGACTCTTCCATAACCTTCTTAATTTGTCTTGCGACGTTAATAACATCATCACTCTTCCAATCAATATCTTCCTCTTTCTCGAATAGACCGAGATTGGCATCGAATCTTACGGCCGTATACGTATATACATCAAGATTGGCATATACTGAATAATCGACGGGTATTGAGAAAAACCAGAATTCTTCCCAGTAAATATTCCCACCAGCGCTAAGGTTAACTGAAAATTCTTGCTCAAATGTCCCTGTTAATTTAATTTTAATTTCGTGATTTGCACTAACCTCGATGGTTACCTCTGCTTCAATTTGTAAAGCGGCGCGGATACCTGTTTTTCCTTCGAAGTGGTTTAGGTTCGGTGAAATATCTACCTTTACTTGTTCAACAGATACTTCCACCTTTGAGCCGGCTATCTTCATCAAGCTCGTACCTGCAGTTGCATTTTCACTGAGATACTGAATATCGCTGTCACTGAACTGGTTATCTACATTAAGCTCCTTAAAGCTGTCTGTTTGCAGTGCCATCGATGCAAGATAGCCTGAAGCGCGCTGTGCAAATCCGCTATCCATTGCTTCACTAGTCATCTCTGCTTCCAGTTGGGCAATGCTATCATCACTAAGCAGCTTTTCATTCTCCACTTTTTGATCTTTTTTATAATAATCGAATGAGCTGCGCATTGCTTCTTCGCTAATAGCCTCATAAGTAATCGTATACGTATTATTAGCAAGATTAACTGCTCTGATCTGTGCATAGTTGAGAAGCTGAGAGGCCTCACTCAACTCCCCTGTATAGAATGCTATGAAATCTCCTGGCTCGACGGTAAGATCTTCTTTGAAATTAAAGCCCGCATACTTTGCATCCGAGAAATCCATCGTTGATTCAGATACCGTGATTGAATTATTGTTCGGATCACCATCCGTATCCTCAGCAGCATTTACGGGTAAAACATCTGGCACAAAAATAATATCCGCTACATCTGGGGCACCGTAATGATACTCATTGCCATTTTTGATTGAAAAAATTTGGACGTAAGAAATGTTTCCTTCATCCTCTAACGGCGCGCTTCCATTATGCTCACTTGGATTAGCACCGTCATAAATGGCAACGGTATCTCCTACTTCGATCCCACCGCCATCATGAATGAAGTAGCCATCCTGATAGTCGTTTACGGTTGTTTCCGTAGTTCCCTTATTGATATCATACGTATATAACGGGTTCGCAATAAACTTAGCCTGCTGACCGTCTTGACTCATCAAAGACACTTCAGATGCACTTATAAATTTCAGGTCCGGATTGAATTTAAGATTGTTGACTTCAGCCTTAGCTGTCGTAAAATCAACTTCCCTTGTGGATGAATCATATTCCGTATCGCCTTCTTTGAATACTAAAGCATCTTCAGTTAATACGAGCTTGAATGTACCTCCCTCAGGAAATTGCTTATTCTTGTTATTGGCAGTAATAATGTATTCATTATCTACCTTAGTTATGGAAATACCTGAATACTTCACAAAATCAAGATGCGTAGATGCGCTAAACTTAATCGCATTCTTAATCATAGATTCTGTTAATTCTCCAGAGCTATCAACGACTTTAATTGAAAATGTGCTTGGTTGATCCAGCTTACTAATCACAGGTATACTTTGAACTTCGAGTGCTTGATCCGATAATCTTTCGAATTTGGCATATAGTGTCATGTCGCTGGTTACAATTGCATCTAAAGAAACCTCCGTAGTAAACTCACTATCCGTATACCAGCCTAGGAACGTGTAATTTTCTTTTTGCGTAGTTGGTAATTCGCCTAGTGATTGACCTGCAACAACGTACCTATTCGCTATAGCGGTTCCGCCATTTGTATTAAATGTAATGGTGAAGGTTCCGCTAGTTGATGTTGGAGATGGAGTTGGTGTAGATACCGGTGTGGATGTTGATGTTGATGTAGATGCAGATGTTGATGTTAATGTCGGTGTTGATGTCGGTGTTGGTGTCGATGTGGATGTTGGGATCGCTGTGGATGCCGGTGAAGTGTTTTTCTTAATCACCTCATTACTGCGCATGACAAACGAAGCCGCTTCAGCACGAGTTGCATTGGAGGCTGGATTGAAATTACCGCTTGGGTCGCCATTGATTAGACCAGCTCTCCATAATGCTAATACAGCATCCTTTGCCCAGCTTGAAACATTACCAATATCGTTTGGCTCTGTATTAATAGTATTTCCTGTTTGATAGTCGATGTTAAATTCCTCGAAATATCTAACCATAATAGTAGCCATTTGCTCTTTGGTCACCGTACTGTTTGGTGCAAACTTACGATTGCCTACCCCTGTTACAATACCGTTCTTATTGGCCCATTCTACGTACGGTGCATAATAAGAACCGGCGGACACATCCGTGAATGAAGAGGCTGAGGTGTATTGGGAAGAATCAATTCCTGCAACACGTCCAAGAACAGTAACGAACATTGCACGTGTCATTGTGCCTTGTGGTGAGAAAGTGTGCTCCCCTGTACCTTGGAACAGGCCATTCTGATACACATAATTTGCTGCTTCGAAGAACCAATTGCCTTGCTTCACATCATTGAAAGAACTTGCTGTATTCCCATTCGTCAAATTCGGTGCGTCGGCAACCGGATTGATATTTTGCGCGATATTACTCCAGCCACTTGATAGCTCATTGGATGGAGGTAATTCCAACGATTCTGTTCTAGACTCACTAGGATTGCTCGTTTGCGCCGATGTCAAACCTGGCGATACTAGGGAGACCAACAATAACACTGCAAACATTAAACTAATAATCCGTTTGTACAAAGACTATTCCCCCTAATAAATGAATTACATGAAAAAAAACGACTGACACCCTATTACAGTGTCCAGCCTCTTGTGCATCCAATTGTTATCTTCATTTATGTTAGCATAGCAACTTAACCCTCATCTGAAACTTAAAGAAAACTTTAACTTTAGCTTAAATAATGGAAGTAGAAATAGAGCGGAAATGATGTTCATCTAAAAAAAATAGCGGCGAAAGAGAGTTTATCTCTTCGCCGCTTACCGGGATACTCTGGATATACAGGTCCATATTGAGAGGTGGCTAATTATTATTTGAGCGTTTCATTTCGGTAGCCTCTCTCCCTAATTAGAGCGTCTCAACCAATTTCTGAATCTTGGAGCGGGAAATTAAATATAAAGGACCCATTGTTTCGATTTTGCCGTCCTTTACACGTATAGCGCTCTCCTGTTCTGCCGCATAAACATCGATCTCTTCAGACAAGGGGAACAGGTAGCCTTGAACAAAAGTGGCGTAGCCACGCTTAGAATGGGATTCATAGGCAAAATGATCAAAGCCAATCCCCTCATAAATCGTACTCGTTTCAACTTCATGACCCGTGTCATTCAAGCTTAACCACTTTGCAGACATGTTTAGCGCACCGGCGCTGGCACCCAGTATAACGGCATCGCTGTTCTTAATAACATCCGATAATTCATAATCCGCCAAAAAATCCTTCTGCAAAACAGGATACCCGCCGCATAAAAAAATGACAGAAGCGTTCTGAATGAACCTCTGGGCATCCTCCTTCTGCATGCGGTAATCAATGAAATGATATTCATCAAAAATAATGTTAGCCTGTTTCAGCCATGTCCATTCAGAGAGTTCATCGAAGTTAATTGGCTCATCTGTGTAACCAGACGGGTCAGCGCTAATCATAACAAGCGATTGTCTGTCTTGTATATCCTCCTGCAAACAATGGACCAGCTTATCTGGAAAAAAATGATTAAACCAACTGAAATAGTAGTGAGTACTCAAACTTAATTACCTCCATATGTATTATTTCTAGCGCAATTCTTAATTAGCCTCTGTAAAGTGGTTCAATTTAGCTTCAGCCGTCAGCATGGCGCCGTTAAGAATAAGATTATTCCCGTCATTGTGGGCCCTCGTTCTAAAATATAGGCTGCGCACAAAATTTTTCCCGTTTACTCTGGCGACTCTCTGTGCGCGCGTATCCGGCCATTCCGTACACAGCGACAAGCTATGAATCCAGTCGGCAATCTCCTGCTGCGGAAGCAGTGCTTCGCTAATCATCGTGTTCACAATGCTGGCCATGCGCTCGTCTTCCTCCTCGTCAAAAATCCGGACACCGTTATGCAGCATTCCTGTAACCGCCCCCAGTACCTCGCGCTGCAACTCATTATCGCTTTCCGGACAGCGGATCAGCTCCTCCAGGGCATCCGCCCCGTGAGCCGCGGCATGAGCCCAGCCTTCGACTGCCAGATAACCGCGCAGGTCCTTCTCCTCCTGGTAGTAGCGAAGCAGCGAATGCTGTAGATGCTGGAACTCATCCGGAGTCAAGAATGAATTATTCCTGTGCCGCTGTGCAATAAGAACGATAGGCAGAACCGCAAACGCCCTGGTGAGTACACTATGGTCATCTTCGCTTCCAATCCGATAGAACAAATGCCGGTCATCCATCAGGACAGTCAAAAGATGCTGCATTTCCGCACATGAGAACTTATTATCGCGCTTCAGCCATATGTGAAAAGTGGAATAAATCTGCTCACGCAGCTCAGACTCCGGATCGCCAATATGCCGCAGCATTAGATTGGTAAAATCTTGTAACCTTTCTCCCTCACGCAGGATATAGCGTTCCTCCTCCAATCTTTGCAGCTTCCGTATCAGTTCTATTCGTGTGTCCTCGTGCATTTAGTCGCTTGCCTCCTAGAGAAGTTATAGCGGGCGTTATGTATTTCTCCCGCCGATATCCCCACTATAAAACACAATGACTGACACCAGGGCGTCAGTCATTGTAGGATAGAAGCATATTTTGCATATATTGCTGCAGCTCCGCCCGTAATTCACGAGGCTCCAGCAGCTCGCACTCCTTGCCGAAGCTTAGAATGAATTTCAGTAGGCCGTCCTCATAAGGAAGAGTATCTGAAACCAGATAGAAGCCATCTTCACCCCGGCTAATCTTCTCTTTCTGAAAATACTCGGTAAGCTGCGCGCCAATTCGCGAAGTGAATCTGAGCACAACCTGTATTTCCCGCTGCGAATAGCTGTGCTCAATGACCTCGGCGATCCGGTCATCGGGCAGCTCTCTTCGGGCAAAAGGCGGTCCCTGCTTCAGTTGCTTGATCCGCACGAGCTTGAATCTGCGGTAGTCCATTCTGACCCGGCAAAAGCCTATCACATACCAATGGCCGTGGCGAAAGTCAATCCAGCTTGGCTCTACCGTTCGCTCCAGGTATTCCATATCCCTGTTGATATAGTCGAACACTAACAGCCTGTTATCCGTGATGGCCTTGCTTATGATCCCAATGAATTCTTTAATTTCCTGCTCCATGCTGAAATGGGACATATCCAGAGTCAGTTTGTGCTTACCTTGCTCCTGCTT